>CBDIDG010000006.1:0-3481340 GCA_965277615.1 Streptosporangiaceae bacterium
CACCGACGACACTCCCTGCCCGGTCTGCGGCTCGCTCGACCACCCCGACCCGTCCGAGCTCCAGGGCCGCCGGGTCACCCACCACGAGGTGGAGCAGGCCTACGCCGAGGCCGAGGCGGCCAAGGACGAGGTGGCCAAGCTGGACAGCGAGCTGGCCATCGTGGTCACCCGGATGGGGGAGATGACCGCCCGGCTCATCACCGCCGACGTGGGCGAGCCGGTGCTGCGCGAGGACGCCGCCCTGGTCGAGGCCATGACCGCGTCCCCCGACGACGCCGCCGGCTCCCCGGCCCAGCCCACCCTGTTCGACCCGGTACCGGGCCGGATCAGCGTGATGCCGGCCGTGGGCACGGTCGACCGGCTGTGCGGGCTGGCCGCGGACCTGACCGTGGCCGCCAGCGCCCGGGAGGACGCGGCCACCGAACTGGCCGCGCGGGCCGGGCAGCTGGGCCACCTGGAGGAGGAGCTGACCGCGCTGCGGGCTGCGGTCAGCCAGACCGAGCAGGACCTGGCCACGCTGACCGAGCAGCGGGAGTCGGCCCGGGCCGAGGCCGAAGCGGCCCGGGCCCGCGCCGCCGCGCACCGGGCGTCCCTGACCAGCCAGCTGAACGGTGCCCCGGACCTGGACACCGCGATCGAGGCCGCCACCGCCCTGGCCGACGCGCTGGCCGCCGCGGCCCGCGCCGCCGAGGCCACCGTGCTGGCGGCCGCCGCCGCCGACCAGGCCACCGCCGAAGCTGAACAGGCCGCGACCGGCGCCGGGTTCCCCGACACGGCCGCGGCCCAGGCGGCGTTCCGCGAGCCAGCCTGGTGCACCGAGCAGACCGAGACCCTGCGCGAGCAGGAGGCGGACGTCGCCAACGTCGACGCCCAGCTCGCGGACCCGGACCTGGACGTGCCGCTGGAGCCACCAGCCGACGTAGCCGCGGCCCAGCAGCTGGTCGTTGGTGCGGCCGCCGATCACGACGCAGCGGTCCGGCGGCACGAGGGCGCCAGCGCCCGGGCCGACGGCCTGGCCCGGCTCGCCCCGGAGTTCGCCCAGCAGGTGGCCGCCCTGCAGCCGCTGCGTGACCGGGCCACCGAGGCCCGCCAGCTGGCCGACCTGGCCGCGGGCCTGGGCGCCAACGCCCTGCGCATGACGCTGTCCGCGTTCGTCCTGGCCGCCCGCCTGGAAGAGGTGGCCGAGGCGGCCAGCCACCGCCTGGAGAAGATGACCGCGGGCCGCTACCGCCTGGCCCACACCGACTCGCGCCGGGGCGCGGGCAAGTCCGGCCTGGGCCTGGTCGCCCAGGACGCCTGGACCGGCCACGACCGCGACACCAGCACCCTGTCCGGCGGCGAGACGTTCCTGGCCAGCCTGGCCCTGGCCCTGGGCCTGGCCGACGTGGTCACCGCCGAAGCGGCCGGCGTCACGATCGAGGCGCTGTTCGTGGACGAGGGCTTCGGCACCTTGGATGAGGAGACCCTCGAAGAGGTCATGACCGTCCTCGACACCCTGCGCGAAGGCGGCCGCATGGTCGGCATCGTCAGCCACGTCGCCGAACTTCGTCAGCGCATCCCGGCTCAGCTCCAGGTGCGCAAGACCCGGGCGGGCAGCACCGTCCACCTGATCGCCCCGTAACTTCGGCCCGCAAACCGGCTCCATATGCCGATATAAATGACGAAACGCAGAAAGTGCGACTGTGTCACCCATTCGGACACTAACTTAACCGGCGCCATGTGACCTGTATCACGTCCATTCTGTACGAGTTGTCCAAAGCTGCGCCGAGTTGCTGCACGTCATGGCGTTATCCCCAGGTTGATCCATCACCTTGCTTCGCTTTTTAAAACAATTCTTCGGCCACATAAATGCTCGATGGTGCCATTACTATTCGTGCCGTACCTGTAGGGGGGACCGGCAAGAATTCGCCTCTGAATACGCCGGCGTCCTGGCCCGCTGCGCCTATGGGATATGTCCATGATCAAAGGGGAGATATGAAGAAGGCACCTTCGACCATTCTTGCCACCGCTGGCCTCACGGTGGGCATGCTGGGCTTCGCCCTGCCCGCCAGCGCCGCAACTAGCGGCACCCCCATCGTCACCCCCGCGCCCCCCGTGGTGCCGATCGGCACGCATACGCCGCCGACCGGCACGTACACGCCGCCGACGGGTGTCCACACCCCCACCGACCGGTACCCATACGCCGCCGACCGGCACGTACACGCCGCCCACCGGTACCCACACGCCGCCCACCGGTACCCACACGCCGCCGACCGGTACCCACACCCCGCCGACCGGCACGTACACGCCGCCGACCGGTACCCACACCCCACCGACCGGTACCTACACCCCACCGACCGGCGGAAGCCAGACCACGCCGAAGCGCCACAGGCCTGAGCCCGGGCCGACGCAGCACCACCCCAAGCCGGTGTACCACCCGAAGCCGACGCCCACCTGCTACCCGCAGCCGAAGCCGAAGCCTCCCGTGAAGCCGATCGGGTACAACAAGGGCTCGAACAAGTACAAGGGGTACACGACGGCCCTTTACTCGTGGGAGCACCCCAAGTCGGGCCACATCGTCAAGTGTGACCCGAAGCCGGTCAAGCACCCGGTTAAGCACCCGGCGCCGCCGAAGCACCACCACCACGCGCCGAAGAAGCACTGGTGGCAGGGCTGGTTCAACTAGCCTGACCGATTGACACGATTCCCCGTCGCCCACCCGGGCGGCGGGGAATTTTATTTTCTCAGCAATCGTGTAATCCGAATGCCTTCGCCGTGCGTCCTCATTGCGTGCCCAAATCGTTCAGGCGCGCCGACATTGTGGCCGGCGTCGCCTTTATCGTGCTGCTTATTGTCGGTGTGGTCACTTTGGCCGTGACACCTAAAGCAACAGTGAAAACGTTGTCAAACCCGAGCGGCACGCCGGCCCCTACCGCGGCCGCCGCGCACACGAGTTCGCCTCCGGCGACGCCCACCTCGCGGCCACCCATAGCGCCCGCCGCCGCTGAGACGCCCAAGGCGCCTCCGCGGACCTCTCCGCCTCCGCCCCCGCCGACCCAGGCCGCGCCCCCGCCGACCCAGGCCGCGGCGCCGCGTACGTACGCCGCGCCTCCGCCTACTCACGCCGTGCCTACTCACACCGCAGCTCCGCCGCCGCCCCCGCCGGCCGGTTGCACCCCGAAGACCAACGCCGGGAACTGCTACGAGCCGGGCGAGTTCTGCCGCACTGCCGACCGCGGAGCTACCGGGGTGGCGGGCGACGGCGAGAGCATCAAGTGCGAGGACAACGACGGCTGGCGCTGGGAACCGGTCTGAGCGCTGGCGGCCCGTCCGGCCGTGGAATCATGGCGCCATGGCTGAGCAGGTGACCGATCACCCGGACCAGGAACGCTACGAGATCGACGTGGACGGCGTGCCGGGCGGGTTCGTCCAGTACCTGCGCGGCCCGCACGAGATCGCCCTCATCCACACCGAGACCGATCCCCAGTTCCGCGGCCACGGCCTGGGCGGCCACTTGATCGCCGCCGTCCTGGACGAAGCTCGCCAGCAGGGCCTGGAGGTCTTGCCCTACTGTCCCTTCGCCCGCCGCTACATTGCCGAGCACCCTGCCTACCTCGACCTGGTCCCCGCCGACCGCCGCGGCGAGTTCGGCCTCTAGCCCACCCCGCCAGCCCCACCGCGCACCTCGGGCCCAGACCTCGGCCCGCACCCGGCCTCAGGTTCCGGGCCGCGCCCCTATGTACGCAATGCGCCATTGCCTCCAGCGGAGTGTGCACGATGTGCCATTGCCTCCAGGCGGCCCCGATACCCCTGGGACTCGACGGTCCCGTAGGTCCCATGGGACTGATGGGACCCCTAGGGCTCGCGCCTGGTGCCACATTCCGCGCACCTGCGCACCCCGCGCCCCGCGCCACCTGCGCACCCCGCGCCCCGCGCCACCTGCGCACCCCGCGCCACCTGCGCACCCCGCGCCCCGCGCCACCTGCGCACCCCGCGCCCCGCGCCACCTGCGCACCCCGCGCCACCTGCGCACCCCGCGCCACCTGCGCATCCCCCACGGCGCCCGCTCGCCTCGCGCCTGGCGCGACCCTCACGCCCGTACCCCGCCAGGGCTGGGCCGGTAATTCTTTTTACGGCGTTGATGCAGGCCAGTACGGTGACCTCGTGGCCGCTCACGATGATCGAACTGGTTCCGGGCTGGCCGGCGCCAGCCCTGGTCAATCCGTTCTGCTGACCGTTCGCTTCCTGACCGAGCTGGCGCTGGTGGCCGTGCTGGCCTGGGCCGGTGCGGGGGCCAGTCTGGCCCTGGCCGGCCGGATCGTGCTGGCCGTGGCCGCCCCGGTGCTGGCCATGATCATCTGGGGACTGTGGCTCGCGCCCCGGGCCCGGCGCCGGCTCCGCGACCCGCTGCGGCTCGCGGTTGAGCTGGTGCTGTTCGCCGTCGCCGCGGCGGCGCTGGCGCTCACCGGGCCGGTCGTGGCCGCGGTGGTGTTCGCGGTCATCGCCATCGGGGTAGCCCTGCTGCTCCGCGTGGTCGCGCCCGGTGGGTAGTCAGTCGCTGGCCAGCAGGTCCAGGATCCGGGCCCAGGCGTCCTCGGTGGCGTCCCGGTCATAGGCCGGAGTACCCGGCCAGAAGAACGCGTGCTGCACACCGGGATAGACGACCAGCTCGTGCTCGACGCTGGCCTGGTCCAGGGCCGCACCGATCTCCTTGCGCTGGGCCGCGTCGATCAGAGCGTCCTCCCCGCCCACCAGGTACAGCAGGCGGCCTGTGATGCCGGGGGTCAGGCTCAGCGTCGGGTCGGGCTGGCTGAGCGGGATGTCGGTGCTGGGCAGCCAGCCGCCGTAGAGCACTGCGGTACGGCTCACCGGTAGCCGGCAGGCGGCCAGGTAGGCCAGATGCCCGCCCGCGCTGAAGCCGATGATCGCGGTCCGTTCGATGCCGGGTTGCCTGCCCAGCCAGGTCAGGCAGGCCATTACGTCGGCCAAGGCCTGCTCCCGGCTCAGCCGGTGCAGCAGGGCGAACCCCTCCTTGCGGCCCGCGTCGGTCCGCTCCAGCCAGCGGCCGGGGGCCGCGTCCCGGTGGTAGAACTCCGGTGCCAGGGCCAGGTAGCCCGCTCCGGCCAGCCGGTCCGCCACCCCGCGGATGTCCGGGTTCACCCCGAACAGCTCGTGCGCTACGACCACCGCGGTCCGGGCCGGAGCGCCGGTTGAGGCCACCGTCGGCCGGGCCAGATAGCCGGGCAGGGTGCTGCCGTCCGGGACGGGCAGGTCGACCCTCATCGCCGTTGTCGTCATGAGCCCAGCCTGGCCCGGCCCGGCCGGGGTAACCACAGCACGCTGTTACTGGTATTGGCGTACTGGTACTGGCGGACCTAGGCTGCCGGTCATGGCTACCGAAGCAGGCTCGCGCGCCGACCCCGGCGCGCTCGGCCAGCTGCTCCGCGACCGGCGGTCCCGGCTCAGCCCGGCCGACGTCGGCCTGCCCGCCGGGAACCGCCGGCGAACGGCTGGGCTGCGCCGCGAGGAGGTCGCGCTGCTGGCCAGCGTCTCACCGACGTACTACACGTTCCTGGAGCAGGGCCGCCCGGTCCGGCCCTCCGAGCAGGTACTGGACGCCCTGGCCGACGCGCTCCGGCTGACCGTGGCCGAACGGCGCTACCTGCGGGTGCTGGCCCACGGGGATGACCCGGGCGCCGCGGTCACTCCGGCGGGCGAACCGGTGGAAACGAGCGATCCCGAGGTGACGGCGCTGGTCCAGCGGCTGGAACCGAACCCGACGATCGTGAAGGGCCGGCGCTGGGACGTGCTTGCGGCCAACCCCGCCGCCCGCGCGCTGTTCACCGACTGGACCGGCCTGCCGCCGGGCCAGCGCAACCTGGTGCGCTGGATGTTCACCACCCAGCGGGCCCGCGAGGTCTACCTCGACTGGGAGCCGGAGGCCCAGGCCATGCTGGCCCGGTTCCGGCTGGCCGCGGCCCGGCATCTGGGCGACCCGTCGTTCACCGCGCTGATCGAGGAGCTGCAGCGGGACAGCGAGCACGTCCGGGCCTGGTGGCCCCGGCACGACGTGCGGGCCGTCGGCAGCGGCACCAAGAAACTGCGCCACCCGGTCCTCGGCCCGGTGGACTACTCCCACGTCGTCCTGCAGGTCGCGGACCACCCCGAGCAGACCCTGGTCACCTACTCCGTCGCGGGCTGAGCCGCACCTGTCAGAGCAGGAACCGGAACAGCGGGCTGGCGGAGTCGATCTTCTCAATGGACGGCGGGGCCGCCTTCATCCGGTCCAGCAGCGCGGGCAAGTCCTCGGGCCGGGACAGCTCGATGCCGACCAGCGCCGGGCCGGTCTCCCGGTTGCTGCGCTTGACGTACTCAAACAGCGTGATGTCGTCGTCCGGGCCCAGGACCTCGTCCAGGAACCGCCGCAGCGCGCCCGGCTCCTGCGGGAAGTCGACCAGGAAGTAGTGCTTGCGGCCCTCGTGGATCAGCGCCCGCTCGACCACCTCGGCGTACCGGCTGACGTCGTTGTTGCCGCCGGAGACCACCGCCACCACCGTCGCCCCGGGCGGAAACACCGCTGTGCCGCCGGCCGCTGTGCCGCCGGCCGCTGTGCCGCCGGCCGCTGTGCCGCCGGCCGCTGTGCCGCCGGCCGCTGTGCCCCCGGCCGGCGCCCCCTCCGGCCAGGCGGCCAGGTCGTTCAGCGCCCCGGTGGCCAGCGCCCCCGCGGGCTCGGCGATGATCCCATCGATCTGGTACAGGGCCAGCATCTCCCGGCACACCCGGCCCTCGTCCACCGTGACCACACGAGCCCCGGACGCCGCGATCAGCGGGTAGGTGATGTCGCCGGCCCGGCGGACCGCGGCGCCGTCCACGAACGTGTCCACCTCGGGCAGCGTGACCGGGCCGCCGGCCGCCAGCGCGGCGGCGACGCACGGGGCACCGGCCGGTTCGGCCCCGATGACCTGGACGCCGGGATGACGCTCACCCAGCCAGGCCACCGAACCGGCCAGCAGGCCGCCCCCGCCGACCGGGATGACCATCACGTCCGGGGCGTGCCCCAGCTGGGCCACCACTTCCCGGGCCACCGTGCCCTGCCCGGCGATGGTCCGCGGGTCGTCGAACGCCGGCACCAGCGTCGCCCCGGATGCTGCGGCGTCCTGCGAGGCGGCGGCCGACGCCTCGTCGTAGGTGTCGCCACCCAGCACGATCTCCACCATGTCCCCGCCCAGCATGGCGATCCGGTCCCGCTTCTGCCGTGGCGTGGTCCGCGGCAGGTAGACCCGGCCCCGCACGCTCAGCGCCGAACAGGCGTAGGCCAGGCCCTGGGCGTGATTGCCCGCGCTGGCCGCCACCACCCCGGCCGCCCGGGCGGCCTCGCTCAGCTGGGCGATCAGGTTGTAGGCGCCGCGGGCCTTGTACGAGCGGACGGTCTGCAGATCCTCGCGCTTGAGCCAGACCTCGCAGCCCAGCAGCGCGGACAGCCGCGCGTTCCGCTCCAGCGGCGTGGTCGCCACCACCCCCGCGAGCCGTTCGGCGGCCGCTTCCACCAGCGCAGCGTTCACAGTCACCGGCTCAGTCTGCCGTACCGGCCAGGAACTCGATGGTTCGCGGCCACATCAGCTCCGCGGCGCGCGGGCTGAAGTCCGGCAGGCCTGGGTCTGCGAACAGGTGACCACTGTCCGAATAGGCGAACGCGGTGAACGCCCCGCCCGCCCGGGTCACGGCGGTGCGCAGTCCGTCCACCTCGTCCGGCGGCACGAACGGATCGCCGACGGCGTAGTGCACTTCAGCGGGCACGGCGGGCGGCCACGTCTGCCCGTCCTCCGGCGGGACGGCCACCGAGAACAGCAGCGCGGCCCGGGCTCCCTGTCGCTGCATGGCAAGTTCCCCAGCCAGCCCGCCACCTAGCGAGAACCCGCTGTAGACGAGATCCGCAGGCAGGTCCTCGACGGCGGCCAGGGCGCGGCGCGTTAGCGTGTCCAGGCCCAGTCCGTCACGGAAACGCCGGGCCTCGGCCAGGTCACCGAACACGGCCCCGCCGTACAGATCCGGTGTGGTCACGGTATGGCCGGCCGCGCGGAACCGCTCCGCGGCCGCTATGACCGCCGGCCGCAACCCGTAGACCGAGTGGAATAGCACCACGTTCGCCACCCGCGTTACGCTACCGGCCCAATCCGGCGATCCTGAAGCTAATGCGGCGCCCGCAGCCTATTCGTGCAGGCCGTGGATCCACTTTTCCAGCGTGCGGCGTTCCCGCTTGGTCGGGCGGCCCGCCCCGCGGTCGCGAACGGCCACCACCACCGCCTCTTCCCGGGGCGGCGGGGGCGGGCTGTGGTCGGCGTAGCACTCGGCGGCCATCGGGGCACTGACCCGCTTGCTGATGACCCGCACGACCTCCACGATGCGGTCGCGGTCCTCCTGGCGGACCCGGACCTCGTCGCCCGGCCGCACGGGGTGGGCCGGCTTGACCCGGGTGCCGTTGACCCGGACGTGCCCGGCCCGGCAGGCCGAGGCCGCAGCCGACCGGGTCTTGGCCAGCCGGACCGACCAGATCCAGCTGTCCACCCGCCCGGTCTCCGCATCAGCCACCCGGCCACTGTAATCCCCTCCGGCTGGCCCCATACTGGTCGCCGTGGACGACACCTTCCGCCGCCGCGTCGGCAGCCAGCTGGTCCTCGAGGTGCGCGGGCCCGCCGAACTGGACCTGCAGGTGGCGGTGGCCGGGATGCCCGGCGCCGGCCTGCGGGAGGAACTGGCCGTCACCCACAACGGCGACCCGCAGTCCGTGACCGAGCTGAACTTGCCTGGCCCGAGCCGCACCCACGTCCTGCGGGCCAGTCCCGGACGGGTCGTTGTCACCTACCAGGCCACCGTGGAGGGCCGCGCCGCGCGGCCAGAGGTGACCGAAGCCGATCGGCTCAGCTACCTGCGGCCCAGCCGGTACGCCGAATCAGACCGGCTGTCCGCGGTGGCCCGGGCCGAGTTCGGCGGCGTCACCAAGGCCCAAGACCTGCTGGCCGCGGTCTCGTCCTGGGTCGGCACCCGGCTCAGCTACGTGCCGGGCAGCAGCGGCCCGACCGACGGCGCGGTGGAGACGCTGCTGAGCCGGCAGGGCGTGTGCCGGGACTACGCCCACCTGGTCATCGCGCTGCTGCGGGCGCTGGACGTGCCGGCCCGGATGGCCGCCGTGTACGCGCCCGGGCTGGACCCGATGGACTTTCACGCGGTGGCCGAGGCCCTGGTCGACGGGGACTGGCGGGTGGTGGACGCCACCCTGCTCGCGCCCCGGGCCGGCCTGGTCCGCATCGCCACCGGCCGGGACGCGGCCGACACCGCGTTCCTGTCCAACTACGGTGGTGCCGTGGAGCTCGTGAGCACCCAGATCGCCGCGGTCACGGACGGCACGCTGCCCGGCGATGACGTCATCGACCTGGTCAGTATCGGCTGAGGCGGCCCGGCGGCCATGGCGAAGGAACCAGGGGACAACGACCCAAGGCAAGAGAGCCAGGCGGAACGGGACGACCGCAACCTGGCCGAGCTGCTGCAGGAACTGCGGGTGGCGGGCCTGGGCGTGCAGGTGCTGTTCGGGTTCCTGCTCTCGCTGCCGTTCACCACGGCATTCAAGCAGCTCGGCGGGGGAGAGCGTGACCTGTACCTGGCCTGCCTGATCCTGGCCGCGGTGGCCACGGCGCTGCTGCTGGGCCCGGTGGCCTACCACCGGCTGGTGTTCCGCCAGGGGGAGAAGGAGAACCTGGTCCGGTCGGCCAACATCATGGCGATCCTGGGCCTGATCACGGTCGGCCTGGCGGTGTCGGCGTCGGTCCTGCTGGTCACCGCGTTCGTCGCCGGTTACGGCACCGGCTCGGTGATCGCCGTGCTCGTGCTGGCCATGTTCGGCCTGCTCTGGTTCGCCTACCCCCTGACCCGTCGCTAGCTCCTCGCCGGGCGTTACGCTCGACCCGCCGCCGCTGATTAGGCCAGCGCTGATTAGGCCAGCACCGACAGGAGCAGTCCGTGCCGAACCGCAAGCCCGCCCCGGTGCCAAGCACAGGTAAGCCGCGATGACCGCGGCGGACGTCTTCGAGTTCCCCCTTCAGGTCCGGTACATGGAGGTCGACGCCCAGGCCGTCGTGTTCAACGCCTGGTACCTGACCTACTTCGACGAGGCGTTCGCCGCGTTCGTGGCCGCCCGCGGCCTGCCCTACGAGAAGATGATCGAAGCCGGCTTCGACGTCCAGCTCGTCCACACCGACATCGACTGGCACAGCGGCCTGCACTGGCAGGACCAGGTCCGGGTGGCCGTCTCCACCGCCCGCGTCGGTACCACCAGCTTCGCCCTGGACTTCCAGACCCGCCGCGACGGCACCCCGACCTGCACCGCCCGCACCGTCTACGTCGTCATCGGCACCGACGGCTCGGGCAAGCGGCCGATACCGCCCCTGCTGGCCGATGCGCTCGGCCCGGCCGCCCCGCTCCGCTAGCCGCCCGCCCCGCTAACCGGCCGGCCCGCCCCGCTCCGCTAGCCGGCCGCGCGCCCGCATCGCTTAAGTCTTTTCGTTCCCACTAACGACCATGACGGCAGCTTTATCAGGTTCTGCGCTATTTGTCGGTTAATTCGGCCCTTGACAGCATCGCCTTTCGGGCGAATACTGCCTTTTCAATTGGGGACAGGGGCCTGGCATGACCGATAAACTACCCATAATCTACATTCGCGGATATGGCGGTCCGACCTCGGGAATCAATGCCCAGGTTGAGGATCCGTTCTACGGATTCAACAGCGGATCAACGCACATTCGCGTCGCGGGCGATGGCGCGCCCGCTTTTTATCAGTTCGAGGGCCCGCTCATCCGGCTGACCGGCGACGAGGGCTATCACGTCTACGTCCACGGCAGCCAGCAGCGGGTCCTGGACGACACGTCCGTCGACCTCACCACGGCCCCGTCGATCTGGATTTACCGGTTCTACGATCAGGCCGCGACCACCTTCGCCGCGCCGCCGCACGAGAACCTGGCTGAACGGATACTGACCCGGCTGCACCAGAAGGTCACCGCCGACGGCTTCGACATCGAAGGCGCGGCGCGTGGTCTGTACGACCTGATCGAACAGGTCATCAGCCGGACCACCGTCCCGGGAAAGGACCCGGCCAAGGTCAACCTCGTCGCCCACTCGATGGGCGGCCTCATCGCGCGCTGCATGATCCAGAAGATCTGCCAGCAGGACGGGCGCAAGCCCGCCACCGACCTGGTGTCCAGGTTCTTCACCTACGGGACGCCGCACGGCGGCATCCGCTCCGCGGGCGGCGTGGCCCAGTGGGTCGAGGAGACGTTCGGCCCCGCCGGTTCCAAGATCTTCGCGCCCGAGATGATGCAGGGATACCTCAGCCCGGATAAGAGCTTCGGCGACGTCTGCGACAAGGACTGGGATCCGCAGGTAATGGATCCGGCGGTATTTTCGCTGGACGATATCTTCTGCCTGATCGGCACGGACCCGGCCGACTACGGATGGGCGTCGCGGACGGCGATGGGACCGCAGACCGACGGCCTGGTGCACATGGACAACGCTTATGTGCGCGGCGCTCACCGGGCCTACGTACACCGGTCGCATTCGGGCGCTTACGGCGAGGTCAACTCCGAAGAGGGCTATCAGAACCTGCGCCGGTTCCTGTTCGGCCGCTGGGCTGTTTCGGCCGCGCTGGTGGACGCTGAGCTGCCGCCCGATCCGCGCTATTCCTGGCAGCTGGACATGAGGTTGTCGATCCTGGGCCTGTCGGTCGTCATGAGCGAGCAGCTGACCGAGCACTGGTGCCCGATCATGCTCAGCGCCCCCGCGGGCCAGCCCGATCCGCTCGATTCGCAGGTTCATCCCGATGGGGTGCCGCTGGCCGGGACCTTCCTGCTCGATCCGCGCGACCGGGACGACCAGCTCCCGGGGTCCAGCAACCGGATGCGCTATACGCTCACGCTGCGCCTGTTCAAGGTGCCAGTTTCGGACAAGGTGTTCAATTTCAGCAACTCCATGGAGCAGGTCCCGTTCTGGCAGGACTGGCTGATCGTCGACGTCGACCCGATGCCCGCAACCGGTGACGGCAAGCCGGCTGCCTACGCCGCGTGGGGGTCGGTGATCCCCGGGCCGATCCTCGACCCGGACCCGCTGAACCAGGAACTCCCACCCGAACAGGGTGGCCAGACCCTCGAGTTCACCGCCGGCGCGGGCTCGCTGCAGGCGCTGGTGCCCCTGCCCGCCGCCGCGGCCCAGGGCCAGATCCTGGGCGGCCAGGCCAAGATCCGCATCACGGTGCGCGGGCGGTAGGGAGCCGGACCGAGGTCACTTCATTAAAAATAATTGGTGGCCCAGGGGCTGATGAGCCTGCTTGAATCCGGGCGTGAGCGATGAGTACCTCCAGGCGCCCGACGGCTACGACATCTCCACCGATCCCGCCCGACTCGACGCAGAGCTGATCCACCGATGGCTGTCGCAGGACGCGTACTGGGCTATGGGCCGGTCCCGCGACAAGCAGGACCGGGCCATCGCCGCCTCGCTGAACTTCGGCCTGTACCGCACCGGCTCCGGCCAACAGGCCGGTTACGCCCGGGTGGTCACCGACTACTCGACGTTCGGCTGGCTGTGCGACGTCTACGTCGACCCGGCCCGGCGCGGCCTGGGACTGGGCACGGCCCTGGCCGCCGCCGTCCGCGACCACCTCGCCCCGTACGGCCTGCGCCGCATCCTGCTGGCTACGGCCGACGCTCACGGCGTCTACGCCAAGCTCGGCTTCCAGCCCCTGGCCACCCCGGAAAAATGGATGGCCCTGGGCGAGCAGTAACCCGGCGGTGCGTGCCGCGGCCCTAGAGGTCGCCCAGCGCGTTGACCGGCTGCTCGATGTAGTCCGCCAGCGTGCGCAGGAAGCCGCCGGCCGTGCCGCCGTCGCAGACGCGATGGTCGAACGACAGCGTGAGCTCGCTGATCTTGCGTACGGCCAGCTGGCCGTCGACGGCCCAGGGCCGGTCGATGATGCGGCCCAGCCCGACGATCGCGACCTCGGGGTAGTTGATGATGGCGGCCGAGCCGTCGACGCCGAACACGCCGTAGTTGTTGATGGTGATGGTGCCGCCGGTGAGTTCGGCCGGGCGGAGCTCACCCGCCCGCGCGGCCGCGGTCCGGCTGGTCAGGGCGGCGGCCAGGTCCCGGGTCGACAGCCGGTGCGCATCGCGGACGACCGGGACGACCAGGCCCCGGTCGGTCTGGGCTGCGAACCCCAGGTGGACGTGCCCGGGGATGACGATCTCGTCCCCGTCGATGTGGGCGTTGAGCTCGGGGTAACGGCGCAGCGCCAGCACAGTGAACCGCCCGAGCAGCGCGACCAGGCTGACCGGACGGTCGGGGGTCCGGGTGTTGAGCACGGCCCGCGCGGCCAGGAACTCGGTCGCGTCGACGTCGACCCAGACGGTGGCCTCGGGGATCTCGCGGCGGGACCGGGTGAGCTTGTCGGCCACGGCCCGGCGCACGCCGCGCAGGGGGATGCGGGTCTCGCCGGTCTCGGTGGCGGCCGCGATGCGGTCCGCAGCGGCTGGGGCCGTATCCGTTTTAATGGGGGTTCCGGCCGCACTGGCTCGTGTGGCCTGCTCGATGTCGCAGCGGCGGATGATCCCTGACGGTCCCGTGCCGTGGACGGCGGCCAGGTCCAGGCCGGCGTCCCGGGCCAGCTTGCGGACCAGGGGTGAGATGACGCGGGCCGGCCCGGGGCTGCGGTGCGGCTGGGCGCGGTTGGCCCGGCGCCGCCGGGCCCCGGTCGCGGCCGGGGTCCCGTAGCCGATGAGCACGCTGCCGCTGGACTCCTCGGCCGGCGGCGCCGCCGGATCGACCTCGGCTGGATCAACCTCGGCTGGATCAACACTGATGAGCGGCTGGCCCACGGCCACCATGCTGCCCGGCGTGGCGTGCAGGCGGGCCACCGTCCCCGCGAACGGCACCGGCACCTCGACGGCGGCCTTGGCCGTCTCGACTTCCACCACGGGCTGGTCGATCGTCACCTGGTCGCCCACCGCGACGTGCCAGGCGATGACCTCGGCCTCGGCCAGGCCCTCGCCCAGATCGGGCAGCAGGAAGTCAGGCATGGGCACCGTCCGGGCTCAGCCACCGCTGGTCGGGTTCGTCGTCCCACTGCAGGCGGGCGATCGCGTCGAGGATGCGATCGGTGCTGGGCAGGTGGTGGCTCTCGAGCATGGGCGCCGGGTAGGGGATGTCGAACCCGGTCACGCGCAAGATGGGCGCTTGCAGGTGGTGGAAGCAGCGTTCGGTCAGCCGGGCGGCGATCTCGGCGCCGTAGCCGCAGAATCCGGCGGCCTCGTGAATGACGACCGCGCGGCCGGTCCGCCGGACCGAGCGGATCAGGGTCTGGTCGTCGACAGGGGAGAGGCTGCGCAGGTCGATGACCTCGGCGTCCCAGCCTTCCTCGGCCGCCTCGGCCGCCGCCTCCAGGGCCGTGGCCACGGTTCCGCCGTAGCTGATCAGGGTCACGCCGGTGCCCGGCCGCACCACCGTGGCCTGGTCGATGGCCGGCCCGGCGCTGGTGAGCTCGGCCGCCTCCTTGGCCCAGTAGCGGCGTTTGGGCTCGAGGAAGATCACCGGGTCCGGGCAGTCGATCGACTGCCGCAGCAGCCGGTAGGCGTCGGCCGGGCTGGCCGGGGTGACCACCCGCAGCCCTGGTGTGTGGGCGTAGTACACCTCGGAGGAGTCGCAGTGGTGCTCGACGCCGCCGATACCGCCGCCGTAGGGGATTCGCACCACGATCGGCAGGCTGACCGTGCCGCGGGTGCGGTTGTGCAGCTTGGCCAGGTGGCTGGTGACCTGCTCGAAGGCGGGATAGGCGAAGGCGTCGAACTGCATCTCGACCACGGGGCGCAGTCCGTTCATGGCCATGCCGATGGCGGTGCCGACGATGCCGGCCTCGGCCAGCGGGGTGTCGAAGACCCGGTCCTGGCCGAAGCGTTCCGCTAGCCCGTCGGTGACGCGGAAGACGCCGCCGAGCGTACCGACGTCCTCACCGAAGACCACCACCCGCCGGTCCGCGGCCAGGGCGTCGCCCAGGGCCGTGTTCAGCGCCCCGGCCATCGTGACCGGGGCCGGGGCGGGCGCCGGGGTCGCCGGTGCCGCACTGTCTGGGGCTGCACTGTCCGGGGCCGCACCGTCCAGGGTGCTGGTCACCGCGTCTCCTCGGCTGCGTCCCGCAGCTCCCCGAACAGGCTCTCCCGTTGCTCGATCAGCGCGGCGGTCGGTTCGGCGTAGACGTGGGCGAACAGGTCGGCCGGGTCGACCGGGGCGTCGGCGAACATCTGCTCCCGCAGCGCGGCCGCGAACTGGTCGGCCTCGGCCTGTAGCCGCCCGGCGCTCGCGTCGTCCAGCTCGCCGGTGGCGCGGAGGTAGGCCTCCAGGCGGGTGAGCGGGTCGCGGGCCTGCCAGGCCGTGACCTCGGCCTGGTCGCGGTAGCGGGTGGCGTCATCGGCGTTGGTGTGGGCTTCCATGCGGTAGGTCAGGGCCTCGATCAGCGTCGGCCCGTCGCCCCGGGCGGCCCGGTCCACGGCCGCGCGCACCGTCGTGTACACGGCGGCGGCGTCGTTGCCGTCGATCAGCTCGCCGCCGATGCCGTAGCCGATGCCCTTGTGGGCCAGCGACGGCGCCGCGGTCTGCTTGGCCAGCGGCACGCTGATCGCGTATCCGTTGTTCTGCACCAGGAAGACGACTGGCGCCTTCCAGACCGCGGCGAAGTTCAGCGCCTCGTGGGTGTCGCCCTCGCTGGTCGCGCCGTCACCCAGCAGCACCAGGGCCACGGTGTCCTCGCCCTTCAGCCGGGCGGCGTGGGCCAGCCCGACCGCGTGCAGCGTGTTGGTGGCCAGCGGGGTGCACTGCGGCGCGACCCGGTGCTGGTGCGGGTCGTACCCGCAGTGCCACTGCCCGCGGAGCAGGCTGAGCACCTCGACCGGGTCGACCCCCCGGGTGACGATCGCGACCGAGTCCCGGTACGTCGGGAACAGCCAGTCCTGTTCACGCAGCGCCAGCGCGGCGCCGACCTGGCAGGCGTCCTGCCCGTGCGAGGACGGGTAGACGGCCAGCCGCCCCTGCTTGGTCAGCGCCGTGGCCTGGGCGTCGAACCGGCGCCCGATGACCATCCGCCGGTACAGCTCGGCCAGGGTCGAGCCCGGCGGCAGCGGCCCGATGCCACCGCCCGGGTACGCGTTCGGGCGGCCCGCCGGGTCGATCAGCTGCCACGGTTCCCCGCTCGGAAGGAGGTCAGTGCCGGCCGGCCCGGCTGACGACGGTGCGGGATGGTCGGCGATAGCGGTCACGGTTCGGCTCCCAGCACGAGGCTTCAGCGAACGATTGACTTCAGTCTCACCCTCGGCTCGACCGAGAGTCCAGGCTCGGACACAAAGGCGAGAACAATGGATTCGACCGACGGCTAAGATCGGCAATATGACTGAACAGCACCCGCCTGGGAGTGGGGTCGGCGGACAAATGGCCGAGCTGGACGAGACCGACCGCCGCATCGTGGACGAACTGCGCGGCAACAGCCGGATGTCGATGCGGGCGCTGGCGGCCGCGCTGCACATTTCCCGGGCCAACGTCTACACCCGGGTGGCGCGGCTCGAGCGCGACGGCGTGATCACCGGCTACACCGCGATCATCGACCCGCTGCGCTACGGGCACGCGCTGTCGGCCTACGTCTACCTCAAGGTGCAGCAGCAGGCCTGGAAGCGGCTGCGGCAGCGGCTGCTCGACATCCCCGAGGTCGGCCACGCCGCGCTGGTCTCCGGCGAGCATGACATCGTCCTGCTGGTACGCACCCGCGACGCGGCCTCGCTCCGGGACCTGGTGCTGACCCGCCTGCAGGACATGCCGGAAGTGCTGAGTACCCAGACGGAGCTGATCTTCGACGAGATGACCCCAGGCTCGCGAGCGCCAGAGCTCAGCTGACGACGTGGACCGGCGGCCGGCCGGTCCACGTCGCGGCTTAAGGCGAGCTAGTGCGAGCTAGTGCGGGCTACGGTCGCCGGCGGCGGCCCTCGGGTCGTCGTCCATCTCCAGCGGCGCGGCCTGGTCGTCGGCCAGCCCGGCGTACGGATCGATGCGGGCCCGGCGGCGGTCGTTGAAGTAGATGACGATCTCAGCCACTTCGACCAGCACCACGCAGGGCACGGCCAGCAGCAGCATGCTGAGCGGGTCCGGGCTCGGGTTGGCGATGCCCGCGAACAAGAACGCACCGAACAGCATCAGCCGCCGCCAGCGGCGGAACCGCTCGTGGGTCAAGATGTGGGCCACGTTGAGGATGACCAGGGCCAGCGGCAACTCGAAGGCCAGGCCGAACCCCAGGATCATGCCCTGGAAGTAGCTCAGGTAGGTGTCGATGCTGGGCAGGTTCAGCACCCCGCTGGGGGTCAGGCCCAGCAGGTAGCGCAGGCCGCGGGACATCACCTCATAGGCCAGCGCCGCACCCAGGGCGAACAGCGGCGCCGCGATCCCCGCGAACAGGTAGGCCCAGCGCTTCTCCCGCCGGTACAAGCCCGGGGCGATGAACGCCCAGACCTGGTACAGCCAGACGGGCGAGGACACGATCAGGCCGACGAAGAACGCGATCTTGACCCGCAGCATGAACGGGTCGAACACCCCGGTCACGACCAGCTGGTCACCGGTCCGGTGACACCCGGTCTTGCCGTTGATCACCGCCGAGCAGAACGGGTGACTGACGAAGCTCCAGATCTGATCAAAGAACACAAACCCCAGCACCATGACCAGGACCAGCGCCAGCGCCGCCTTCAGCAGCCGGTTCCGCAGCTCACGCAAGTGACCGATGAGCGGCATGCGGCCGTCGGGCCCGGTTTTGCGTGATGCGTCGAGCACGCGGGAGCCAGCCACGCGCGCCCCCAGTACGGCTTCGGGCAGCTTCGCCATCTCGGTATCCTCAGGGTCTTTTCGGCCTTATCCCGCCTATTGGGTGGACTGGCCAGTGGGCTGACCAGTGGGCTGGACAGTGCGCTGGGCTGAGTGCGCCCCGGCCACCGGCTGCTTCAGATCATCCAGCTGCCGCTGCAGGGCATCGATCCGCTGCTGGGCGGCCAGCGGCGGCTGCGCCGTGATCGGCTGCGGCCCGGCGATCCCCGGTCCCGCCGTGGCCGGCTCGGCCTCTTCGTCGTGAAAGTCCTTGACCTCGGCCTTGAGGATGCGCATCGACTTGCCCAGCGAACGGGCCGCGCCCGGGAGCTTGGCCGATCCGAAGAGCACGAGGATCACCACGGCCACGATCAGGATCTTCCACGGGCTGTCAAACAGGTCGCCAATCATGTCTGTCCTTACGGCGAGATGATCTCGCGGTCGGAGTTATTGCACCGCCAGTCGTTCGGTGCCGCGGGCCGCGCGGATTGCCCGCGTGTCCCGGAAAAAAATAATTACGGTCTGTCCCTGTCCGCCCGCCCTCGGGCTCCGAATTACGCGGTCTGGATAACTAACCCCCGAGGAGGGGACAGCCGTGTTCGGAAAGAATTACGTCGGCAAGCTGATCGACCGCAGTGCGGAGAATCCTGATGACCGCCGCCGGTTCCTGCGGACCGCGAGCGCGACCGGGCTGGGGCTGGTCGGCGCGGGCCTGCTGGCCGGGGTGGAGGCCACGGGCGCGTCCGCGTCGACGAAGTCGGATTCGGCCGCGATCTCCGACAGCGCGATCTTGAACTTCGCGCTGAACCTGGAGTACCTGGAGGCTCAGTTCTACTCCCACGCCGTCTTCGGTTACGGGCTGCCGTCCAGCATGACCGGCGGCAAGGGCCAGCGTGGCCCGGTTGAGGGTGGTCACGAGGTTCCGTTCAAGAGCAGCGCGATCCGCCAGTTCGCCACCGAGATCGCCAAGGACGAGTACGAGCACGTGGCGTTCCTGCGCTCCGCGCTCGGCAGCGCCGCGGTGGCCCAGCCCGAGATCAACATCAACACCGCGTTCACCGCCGCCGCCACCGCGGCGGGCCTGATCAAGAAGGGACAGACGTTCAACGTCTACGCCAACGAGGACAACTTCCTGCTCGGCGCGTTCATCTTCGAGGACGTGGGCGTGACCGCCTACAAGGGCGCGGCCCCGCTGATCAGCAACAAGACCTACCTCGGGGCGGCGGCCGGCATCCTGGCCGTCGAGGCCTACCACGCGGCCAACATCCGCACGACCCTGTACGGTCGCGGTCTGGCCGCCGACGCCAACGCCATCTCGGCCGCGCGTGACAGCCTCGATGGGCCCAGCGACGACGACCAGGGCGTCACCCTGAATGGCCGGGCCAACATCGTGCCCACCGACTCCAACGGCCTCGCCTTCGGCCGCACCCCGGGCCAGGTGCTCAACATCGTCTACCTGACCCCCAAGGTGGCCAACTCGGGCGGCTTCTACCCGCACGGCGTCAACGGTCAGCTGCACACCAGCAGCTGATCGGTCTTACTATCGCGTAGCTGGTCCGGGCCGATCGCGTTAGCGCGGTTGGCCTGGCCGGCCGCGCTGATCGTGACACACTGTCACGGCATCGTACCGCTGAGTTGCGGGCGACCTACGGCTTTCCGATGGAGATCCCGGTGTTCGATCTTTCCCTGCCCAAGCTGCTGATCCTGGCTGTGATCGCGCTGGTCGTGTTCGGCCCCAACGAGCTGCCGAAGATGGCGGCTAAGGCCGGGGGTGCCCTGCGTGAGCTGCGGAAGATCGCCGAGGGAGCCAAGTCTGACCTGCGCGAGGGCCTCGGCCCGGAGTTCGACGACTTCGACCTCGATGACCTGAACCCGCGTCGCTTCGTCCAGAAGCACCTGCTCAGCGACCAGACCCCGGCCGATGCAACCGCCGTCGACGGCGCCGGCCGCGACGTCAGCGACCGGCCCCATGCCGCCGCCCTCGCCGTCGGTGAGGAACCCCCTTACGACGCCGAAGCGACCTGACGCGGTCAAGCAACACGAGAAGGGTCCCGCCACAACTGCGCGGTTCACGGACGCTTCAGGAACCTGAAATAGAAAGCCACGAACACCAGGACGATTCCGACATTGACGATCAGCCGCGGCCAGAACTGGTGCCTGAAGAACAGAACGTCTACGCCTACCACGACGGCGATCATCGCGATCACGTAAAGCCCGGCACCTACCTGTCTTCCCATGGCTTCTTCCTATTTGTGCAGCGCGGCGGGGCAAGATGGCGTTTCGTAATCTTCATTATGACTCGCGGCTGAAATGGCATTATCGGAGCATGCGGGCAGTGCGTTGGATCGGCGGTCCGGTATGGGCGGGTTCCTGGTACCTGATGTGGCTGGAGATCACCCGCTGGCATCACGTCACGCCGTCACTGGCCTTTAACCCCGGCCCAGTTCACGAGGGTGACGTCCGGCCTCGTCCTGGGCGGCCGCTGAAGGTGCTGTATGCCGTATGTGCGTTGGCGCCGCTCGTGGTGATCGCCGACTGGGTTGTGCGAATCCGCACGCAACGCGGCCCTCAAACATGACCAGCGCCAACCACCGCGACCGGGCACGGCGTGTGCGCCAGCAGGGTCTGTGTCACGCTCCCGAGCATCATGTGCGGGAGACCGCGACGACCCCGGCGGCCAAGCACGAGTAGCTGAGCGTCATAGGCCGCGTCGATCAGGGCTCCCCGGGCCGACTGGCTGGTGACCTGGCGGTACAGCTCGACCTCGGGATGGTCTTTCTCCCACCTGGTGACGATGCGCTCAAAATCCTCACCGATGCGTTCGGCCATGGCTAGCTCGCCGGGCGCGTCGGCCAGGGCGCAGACCGCCGTCAGCGCGACGTGCCGCAGCGCCGCCTCGGTCCCGGCGAAATCTAGGACGTCGGCTGAAGTATCGGAACCATCGATTCCCGCCACGATGTGGCCCGGAACGTAGCTGCCCGTGCGCCGCCAGCGCCCGCGCACCACCACCACTGGGCTATGTGCGAACGCGGCCGACTGCAGGCTGACCGATCCGAGCATGAGCCCCGACAAGCCGCCCAGGCCACGGGACCCCACGACGAGGACGCTGGCGTCTGCGCTCTGTTCACAGAGCACGCCGGCCGCCGATCCTTCGATCAGGATTTGTTGTACCTCGCCTGGATCGGGGTTCTGTATCGCGGTCGGGAGGATCCACCGAGCGGCGGCGCGGGCCGGGTCGTAGTGCTCTGGCTCCAGGGAGGGACCGGCGTAGCCAGGTGCCCAGGCGTGGCAGACGGTGAGCACGGCACCTTGTTCCCTGGCCGCACGAGCGGCCCAGTCCACTGCATCGCGGCTGCTCGACGAACCGTCATATCCAACGAGGACCCCATGGTCGCTGCTGTTCATGGCCACCTCCCGGTTTGCCTCTCTTTCAAAGCTCGCCCAGCTGCCCGGCAGCGGTCAGGGCCAGCGGTCCCATGGCGGCCGGCCCTTTGGCCCAAGGACTCGGAGCGAAACGGCCCTGACCATTCCCCTGCGGCCAGCGCAGGCTGAGGCCATGAACACGAACAAAAGGCCTCACATCACCGAGATCAACCTGAACACTGGCAAGAAGGGTCGGCTGCACCGGATCCTTCACGAGAGCGGTCTCCGCAACGGGACCACGATGCTGCTTCCCTACGGCCTGAGCTTCGGACCCGGATTCCAGGGTCCCCCTGTGCCGGACAGCCCGACCGACGCCATCCGGTTTGCCTTCGAGGGCAACTTCAACGGCATGGTCCTGCCGGTCGACCTAGCCGAGAAGTTCTACTGGGACTATGCCGGAGAGATGCCGCTGATCGTCGCCCTAAACGGCATGGCGGCCGGCTATTCACGCTCGTCGCAGCCGACCCCGCAGGGCACGGTGGCCGACGCGGTGCGGCTAGGTGCCGACGCGGTCGGCTACTTCCTGTACGCGGACTCGCCGGTCCGCGAGGGCGGTCTCTCCGACTACCAGCTGGTCCGCGAGGATGCCGAACGCTTTGGCATGCCGCTGTTCGTCTGGGCCTGCTCGCGCGGCACGACCGTCGAGGAGATGGGCGGCGCCGATTCCCTGTACGGCGTCGACTACGCGACCCGGACCGCGCACCGGCTCGGGGCCGACGTGGTGATCGTGAGCTTCCCGCACCCGGAGAACGTTGGCCGGCGCCTGTCCGACAACGTCCCGCGCATCTTCCCCCAGGAAGCCATCAACACCGTGGTCCGCTCAGCCGACCAGACGCTGGTGCTCGTCTCCAGCGGGCGTGACATCAGTGACGAGGCGATGCTGATCCAGACCCGGCACGCCATGCAGGCCGGCGCGGCCGGGATCGTCTTCGACCGGGCCCTCGCCGAACGTGAGCACCGGGCCTGGAAGCCGCTGCTCCGCGAGCTCAAGCACAGCCTGGGCATCTACTGCAGCTAGTCGCCGGAACCGGAACGAAGGGAGCACGACGATGACACCGAAACCGGTTGTCGTAGGCACCGATGGTTCAGGGGAGTCGTTGTGCGCGGTGGAATGGGCGGCCGCTGAGGCCGCCCGCCGCTCGGCGCCGCTCCGGATCATGTCGGTCATGGCCGTCCCGGCGCTTGTCTCGTCCGCCGGCGACTCTCCGGTCACGCTGGACGACCTGATGAGCAGCGTTTACGCCCAATCCCTCCAGGAGACGGCCGAGCGGGCGGCCACGGTGGCTCCCGAGGTGACGATCACCACCGAACTGATGACCGGCTCACCGAGCCACCTGCTGGCTGATGCGGCCGATGCCGCGACGATGCTGGTCGTCGGGGCCTACGGCATGGGCGGGTACGCTCAGCCCGGCGCGGGCCCGGATACCAGGTACGTGACGGCCCACGCGACCTGTCCTGTCACGGTGATCCGCGGTTCCGGCGGCATCGAGCACGGCGAGATCGCAGTCGGCGTCCGGAACGTGGACGATGCCCAGGCTGCCCTCCAGTTTGCCTTCGAGGAAGCGGCCCTGCGCGAAGCGCACCTGTCGGTGGTGCACGCCTGCGACGCCAACAACCCGCCGACCAGTCACTTCGCCGAGAGCCTGAGTGACTGGCAGCGTCTGTTCCCGCAGGTCCCGGTCAGCTACAAGCAGGTCGGCGGCCCCCCCGGCCGGATTCTCACCGCCTATACCGGCTTCTCGGACCTGACCGTGGTCGGGCGCCGCGACGACGCCGGCGGGATCGGCCACGGCTCGACCATGCGGGCCCTGCTCAAGCACGCACAGGCCCCGGTCATGATCGTCCCCTCGAACTGATGATGCCCGTGCCGTCGTTGACCCGTTGCGTCAGACCGCTCGGTTAGACGGTGACGTCATGGCGGGCGGGGGCGCTGTCGGTGGCGGTCATCCCAGTGGTGATGGGGGAGGGCTTGAAGCCCTTTACCACCAGCCAGATGCCGAGTGAGAGTTCCCAGACCGCTACCGGGAGTGCACCGAGCAGGGCCCAGGTGGAGTGCTGGCCGATGCCGCCGAACATGGTGGCGATGTCGGCGGTGAGGAGCAGGGGGGCTCCGAAGAGTCCCAGTATGGGCAGGGCGCGGGGTACGAGCCGGGACTGGTACAGCAGGGTGCCCAGCAGTATCGCGTTGATGGCTGGCATGAGGCTCTGCCCGAGCAGGAACGTCCAGTGGTAGACCGCGACGTGGGAGGCGCCGGTGGCGACGAGCGCGGCCGCGTTGGGCCCGGCCGCGCCGCCCGGGCCGTGCGTCAAGGTCACCAGTGACAGCAGGCTGACGACACCGGCGAAGATCATGGCGCCTTCGAGGAGGCGCGAGGTGACGAAGCCGAGCGCGAGGCTTTCGTTCTGCCGCTTGAGGATCGGGTACAGCGTGACGGCGGTGCCGATGCCGGCCAGGGCGACGATCACCTCGAGGAGGCCGCCCACCAGCACGGCGGTATGACCGCCGGAGCCGAGGATCCAGTTCCGGTGGTTGCTCACGGGGCCGTAGAGGCCGAGTGTGGGGATCGAGATAAAGGTGATCAGGTAGAAGATCCCCGCGACGAGCGCGGTCTTCCTGGCCGAGTCCATCGGGACCCTCTTAGTGGCAGCTATTTGCGCGGTGGTGGCCATGGTGGTCTCCGAATCAAAGGAAGGCTCAGGCTCGAACGGGGCACGTCATCAAGCGCCGGCCGGCCCCTGACCGAGGACGAGATCCTCGACGCCACGCTGCAGCTACTCGACGAAGGCGGGGCCGACAGGGCGTCCGTGCGGGGCATCGCCGCCAAGGTCGGCGTAGCCCCTAACGCGGTCTACACCTACTTCCCGGACAAGGCCGCGGTCATCAGGGCTCTGGTCGAGCGCCTGTTCAGCGAAGTTGACCACGGCGTTTTCGCCGACCGCACTCAGCCATGGCGGCAGCGCGTGAAGTCCCTCGCCGTCGAACTTCGAGCGCGACTGGCCGCCCACCCCGGCGCGGTCACTCTGATGATCGGCCAGCCCCGGATCGGCCCGCACGCGCTGACGCTAGGTGAACGGCTCCTCGAGCTTTTCGGCGACGCCGGCCTCACCCCTACCGACGCCGCGCGCGCATCCCACCTGCTGTTCGGCTACGTGTTCAGCTCCGTCGCCCTGGATGTCGCTGACCTGAACCAGCCCGGCTCGCCCACCACGGCCGAACGGATAGCCGCCCGGCAGCAGGCCTTCGCCGCCGCCCCGGCCGGCCAGTTCCCCGGGTCGTCGCAGCGGCCGCCACCATGGCCAGCGTCATCTCCACCGAGCAATACCTCTGGGGACTCCACCGGCTCATCGAAGGCCTCGCCAGCACCCAGAACGTCCCCCCCAGCCGCTCTACCCGCTGCTTAGCCGACGGCCTGCACGCGTGTGTCCGGCCGGCACCTGGCAGGTGCCGGCCGGACGGTGACGGTCAGCTGAACGGCTCACACGTGCGCGGGAGCCCGGGGAGTGATCGGCTGGTCCATCTGGGGCTCCGGGTCACTGCGGCGCCGCAGGCCGAAGGCGAAGGCCGAGGTGATCAGCGACAGGCCGGCCAGGCCGAAGCTGATCAGAGCGGCGATGTAGGTGAGCTGCGAGATCTTCCACCAGCCGTAGGCGTTCAGCAGCATGCTGCGCAGTGCCTCACCCTTGAACACCGTGCTGACCGTGGCGGCCAGCTTGACGTTGTTGGGCTGGGCCAGCGACTCGGCCGACAGCTGCGAGTAGGTCTTGCCGGCGCCCATCTCCGCCACGTGCACGGCGATGAAGTTGTCAGCGTAGGACTCGGCCTGCTGGCCGGTGAGCAGCTGCTGCCCGGCGTACTGCGACACCGACGGGATCATGCTCGGGGTGATCTCGGTCCCGGCCTTGGGGTGGGCGAAGGCGGCCTTCGGCGGGAAGTAGACCTGCTGGGCGGAGAGCTGGTTGTGAACGGTGTTGTGGACGTAGGTCGAACCCCAGATGAGCAGGGACCCGGCGATGGCCAGGATGACGGCGAGGCCTAGGCCGGCCACGCTAACCAGGGCAGCAACACTCTTGCGTCGCATTTGGATGCTCCTTGTGCGGTGCTGGATCTCGCGATCCGGCTATTTATTTGGACATTTCGATATTCGCGCGTTGGAGGTGCCCCGCCTCACTGCGCAAAGTCCCCGCCTACCGGGCTGAACGAATGCATGAAAAAGGACCTTTGTCATCAGCGGCCGACAAGATAGGCTGGGCGCACGAAAAAAGCCCCGTAGGAAGCAGTGACGCACTTCTCACAGGGCCTATTTATTATTTAACAAAGTCAGCTACGCCTGGAGTTGACTTTTCTGTCGGCGTCACATGTCGGCTTCAGGCGAATAGAGTTCAGGCGTCGATTGCGCGTGCAGAAACGGCCCGGCAGAGAAGGCCAGGGACTCGCCCCAGGTCCGAGCCCGCTCGGCCTCGCTTGCCCCCAGCACGTTCTCCTTGCTGACCACAAAACTGTGCACTGGGGTGACGACCTCATAGCCGTGGCGGCGCAGCTGGTGCGCGACAGCACGGCTGGCTTGCCCCGTGAACAGCACCGGTCCGTTCATCCGGGTGTCAAACGCGGCAGCCGCAGAACCCTCTCCCGCGGGCAGGCCAGGCAGCCATTCGCGCAGGCCCGGGCCGAGTGCACCAGACTCCAGAATGAGCCCACTGCCCGGCTCGTTGGCCGCCCGCGCGGCCGATTTGCGCGTCACGGGCCGCGGCAAGCCGTGAACGTGGGTCGGGCCGCCCACCACGAGCAGGTCACAGTGGCCGAGCAGTTCCTTCCTGGCCTTGCCGACCGGAACGATGGTCACGTCGCACGCCTCGTGCCCCAGTCCTTCTGCCACGCAGTTCGCGACGGCGTGAGTGTTCCCGTACATCGACTCGTAGACGATCACTACACGCATCTCAGCCTCCAGGCCTCGCCGTTGTCTTCTGCCAGTACACGGCGGTGGCCAGCCGCGAGCTAGGGACCAATGTCCATGGCCCCGGAGCAGTCGGCCCCTAAAGCCCGCCGCCAGCGGCTCCTAGAAGGGCCGGGCGGCCGCAGCCGCCGGGACCTTCGCCTGCCGTTAGCGGGCCAGGCGACCATCTGCGGCATGACCTGCGGCACTGCCCTGCCGGGGCCCGGAAACGCAGGCTGGAGGAGCAAACCTGCGAGGAGGACATAGACGAAGTTCTGCCGGGACGTGCGCCCGCCCGTCTTGTCCTACAGCCCAGCTGATTAAACGAAAAGGAAACGCCCATGCCTGAGATAACGCAGACCACAACAACCACCGCGGCCCGCATCGAAGAGCTGGACGAGGCCGACTGCCTCACGCTCATCGCGCCCGGCGGCATCGGCCGGATCGCCTACCCCGGCCGGTACGGCCAGACCGTGCTTCCGGTCAACTACCAGCTGCTCGACAACACGATCGTGTTCCGCACCGGCGAGGACAGCCCGCTGGAGGAGGACCTGCAGACCGGCATCCGGCACGCCGAATACCAGGTCGCCTTCGAAATCGACGAAATCAACCTGGCCGCGAAGGAGGGATGGAGCGTGCTCGTCCAGGGCCCGGCTCACCACGTCGAGTCCGACGCCGAGCGCACCGCCGTCCGTCAGTCCGGGGTCGAGCCGTGGTCCGGTGGGGCCAAGGAGCACTACATCCGCGTCGTCCCCACCCGCATCACCGGGCGCCGCATCCACTCCACGCACTGAGCGCGCAAGAAAGGCCCGGGCCGTGGGCAGATTCTGGGGGTCGTCGCAACACCGATCCGTTTTCTAGGTGGTTAGTAGATCACGCAGTCGCTCGGCTGGGGTATCCCAGCCGAGCGTTTTGCGTGGCCGGCCGTTGAGTTCCTGGGCAACGTGCTCGAGGTCCTCGGGTCCGTGGGCGCTGAGGTCGGTGCCCTTGGGGAAGTACTGGCGCAGCAGCCCGTTGGTGTTCTCGTTGGTGCCGCGCTGCCAGGGTGAGGGGGGGTCGCAGAAGTAGACCGGCATGCCTGTGGCGATCGTGAACTGCCTGTGACGGGCCATCTCCGCGCCCTGGTCCCAGGTCAGCGACCCGCGCAGGTGCGCGGGCAGTGCCACGATGGTCCTGGCCAGGCCGTCGCGGACAGACTCGGCGTCGTGGCCGCCGGGCAGGTGGACCAGCATGGTGTAGCGGGTGGCCCGCTCGACCAGGGTCCCGATGGCGGACCTGCCGCCCTCGCCGATGATCAGGTCGCCTTCCCAGTGGCCGGGCACTGCCCGGTCTTCTGCCTCGGCGGGCCGGTCGCTGATCATCACCATGGGGTCGCTGAACCGCTCCGTGCGCTGACCGGGATCGCGGCGCGGCCTGCGGCGGGTCCGGCCGGTGCGGACCGCGGCCTGGACCTCCCGCTTCAGGCCGCCGCGGGCCTGGAGGTAAAGCGCCTGGTAGATCGTCTCCACGCTCACCCGCATGCTCTGGTCGCCGGGATGTTCCCTGCGTAGAGCGTGGCATATCTGCTCTGGTGACCACCGCCTGCGCAGCCCGTCCGCGACGAACTCCCGCAGCGGGCCACCGGCCAGGAGCTTTGCTTCCTTCGGCCGGGGCCGCCGTGCCGCTGCCGCCCGGTGCGCCGCATACGGCTGGTAGCCGTCCCGGCCCGAGTTCGCCCGGATCTCCCGCAGGACCGTGCTGGCCGGCCGCCCCAGCGCCCTCCCGATCGCCCGCAGCGACTGGCCTGCGGCGCGCAGGTCGCGGACCTGCTCACGCTCGGCCAGCGTAAGGAACCGCGGGTGCAGCTGCTTCTCCAGGGCGGCCAGGCCTGCCGGTGATGTCACGCCGCCCATCGTGGCAGTCCCGGCCGCGTAATCGACGCGAAGCCCGCCGGGGTAGGTCCGCGCGTTCTTGCTCTTCCTGACGCCCCGGTCCCAGTCCCTGGCCGTCCTCAGATTCACCCCGACCTGCTCCGCCGCCCGCCGCTGGGGGACGCCCCGCGCGCGCAGCCGCTCGTACTCGCCGCGGCGCGGATGCCGCCGCCGGCCCCGCACCGGCTCGAACCCGGCCTCCCGAGCCCACAACCTGGCCCGCGCATGTCCCAGCCCGAGCTCATCGGAAGCCACCGAGATCTTCCCGACCCGGTCCAGCACCTCCAGGAACCTCGCCTTGAACTCGGCAACGTCCTTTGCCTCAAACGCCACGGTCCTCCCAACTCCCGCCTGCAGCAGGTGTTGCGAGGACCGCTAGAACCCAAGGTGGCCCGGGCCTTTCGCTGCGTAACGCCGTCCGCCTCAGCTGAGCATGAAGCCGAGTTCCCGGCCTGCGGCGCGCAGTTCGTCACGGGCACTCGGGTGCGCCACCCGGCCGATGATCTGCTCCGCCTGGCTGGTCGCGTCACAGCCCCAGATCTGGGCGGTGCCCTGCTCGCTCACGATGAAGCTGTGCTGAAACGAGGTGACCGGGCCAGCCAGCCGCGGCACTACCGTGCACACCTGCGCCTTGGGATGCCATGAGGGTAGGGCGATGATGGCACGGCCGCCGGGGGAGTGCAGTGCTCCGACGACGAAATCGGTCTGGCCGCCGAAGCCGGAGTGGATCATCCCGCGCACGCGGGCCGCGTTGGCCTGACCGAACAGATCGACCTGCAGAGCGCCGTTGATCGAGGTCATCCTCGGCTGACGCGCGATCAAGCTTGGGTCATTGGTCTTCTCGGTTCGCAGCATCCGGACCCGCGGGTTACGGTCCAGCCAGCTGTACAACTCGTCACTGCCGCACGCGAACGACGCGGTGATCGGCTGGTCCGCGTCCAGGGCCCCGGCCTTCTCCAGCGCGAGTACCCCGTCGCTGAACATCTCCGACCAAATCGACAGGCCGGTCCGGCTGGCCAGCGCGCTCAGCACCACATCCGGTACCAGGCCGATGCCCATCTGCAGAGTAGCGTTTTCAGGGATCAAGGCGGCAACATGCTCGCCGATGGCCCGTGATACGTCGGTAACCGCACGGTGCACCGGTACCGGCAGTTGCTCCTCCACCTCGATCGCATAGTCGATCTCGCTGGTGTCCAGCACCGCATCGCCGAAGGTGTAAGGCATGTGCGGGTTGAGCTGGGCGATGACCAGGCCGCCACGGGCCCGGACGGCCTCGATCGCGGCGGGCAGCACGTTGACCTCGACGCCCAGCGACACCGTTCCGCCCGCCGGCGTCGACGTGTGCACAACCACCACATCCGGCGGCAGCGCGCCGGTCAGCAGGTGCGGCACCAGCGACAGGCGACACGGAAAGTACCGCAGCCCGGCCCGGCCCCGCATGCCCGCCCCCACGAACGGGGTTTCCAGCGTGACCCCTGGCCGGTCCGGGAACCCTGGCTGCCCATTCAGCGCGAACAGGCGATATTCCGGCAGTGATTTGTCCAGGACGGCTAGCGTCTGCCACGGTGTGGCGAAGTTGCCGCTGGTGACCACCCGCGGAAGGCCTGGCAGCCCGGCCAGCACGCGGCCGAGCTCATCTTCGGTGACGGTACGCACGGTCGCTCAGTTCTCCTCGGGTTCCATGGTGATCGCTCGCTTTCTTCCCTGGGGGCGGCCCTAACCGCCGCTGGTCCGAGTTGACCGGCTGGCCCCGGTATGCGGACAGGGACGAATGGCCCCCACGAGCGTGCCGAATGCCCATGGGGCCAGACGCCCATCCCGGCGAGCGTGTGAAGTGCCGACGAGCAATGAAGCGGAGGTGCGGGCATGCGCACTGGACAAGAGTCATCACGGGTCACGGCCACCACGCTGACCGCGCATCACTTTCTGCGCGGCCTGCCCGCCGGGCAGATCGCCAAGCTAGTGCCGGCCGCACGCCTGGTCACCCTGCCGTCGGGGCACCGGCTCTTTGAGGACGGCGGCAGCGCCGCGAGCTTCTGGCTGATCCGGTCCGGATCGGTCGCCCTCGACCTGCACATACCCCGGTCCGGGGTGGTGGTCGTCGAGACGCTGGGCATGGGCGACGTCCTGGGCTGGTCCTGGCTGCTGCCCCCGTATGTCTGGACGCTGGGCGCCGTCATCGTCCAGCCCACTGAGGCGTTCCAGTTCAACGGCCACGCCGTCCGTGCTCTGTGTGAGGCCGATCCGGAACTGGGCTACCAGCTCACCCGGCGGTTCCTCACCGTCGCCGCGGAGCGGCTCCACGCCACCAGTACCCGGCTGCTCGACCATTACGTACCGGTACGGCCGTGGCCGTGACCGGTTCCCTCCAGCAAAGGAGAATTCAGCTGGTTACCCGGATTGGGATCAACGGCTTCGACCGGCTGGCGGGAAAGCCCGTTACGCTGAGCCATGCCGGTCACCGTGCGTCTGTTCGGAAGGGGCGCCTGATGGGATCTGCTCCGGATACTCCTCCCGGCGTGCTGCCTCAGCTCCAGCTGGACGACCTGCTGGCCGAGCTCCAGTCCCGAATCCAGCTGGTGCGGGGCACCCGGGACCGGATGCGCAACCTGCTGCAGGCGTTCGTCGCGGTCGGCTCCGGCCTGGACCTGGAAAGCACGCTCAAGCGGATCGTTGAAACCGCGGTCGGACTGGTCGAAGCGCGGTACGGCGCGCTCGGGGTGATCGGTGAGGGCGAGCGCCTGATCGAGTTCGTCCCGGTCGGCATGGACGAGGCCACCATCCGGGCCATCGACCACTGGCCCGAAGGGCGCGGCCTGCTCGGCCTGCTCATCCACGACCCGAAGCCACTACGGCTGGCCGATATGGCATCCCATCCCGACTCGTCAGGATTCCCAGTCGGCCATCCTCCGATGAAGACCTTTCTCGGCGTGCCGGTGCGCGTCCGCAACGAGGTTTACGGGAACCTGTACCTGACCGACAAACAGGGCGGCGGTGAGTTCACCGAGGACGACGAGGCCGTCCTCATTGCCCTGGCCAGCGCGGCCGGCGTCGCGATCGACAACGCCCGGCTCTACGACGTGGCCCGCCAGCAGCAGGCTTGGATGGCAGCCAACGCCGAGATCGTCACCAGCCTGCTCTCCGGCACCGATCCGGATGAAGTGCTGGCCATGCTTACGCGGCAGATCCGGGACCTGGCCCGGGCCGACCTGGTCGTGCTGGCCGTACCCGAGCCGGACCACCGCATGCTGGCCATCAGGTTCGCCGCGGGTGACGGCGCCGAAGCGACCCATGACCTGGTCCTGGCCACCGAGCATTCGCTCTCCGGCGAGGTGCTGAATACGGGCCTTGCTATCGAGCTGGAGGACTTCGCCCACGATCCGCGCACCGCCACCTCGGTGCGCGGTCCGATGGCCCACATCGGTCCGGCCATCGTCTTCCCGCTGGGCGTGGCTGGTGATGTGCGCGGCGTGCTGACCGTCGGCCGTCGGCACGGGAGCCTGCCGTTCGCGGAAACGACAGCCGACGTGGTGGGCACGTTCGCCGCCCAGGCCGGCATCGCCCTGGAACTGGCGCATCGCCGCCGTGACGCTGAGCGCCTGTCACTGTACGAGGACCGAGACCGGATCGCGCGGGACCTGCACGACCATGCCATCCAGCGCCTGTACGCGACAGGAATGGCGCTGGAGGGCACGGTGCCGATGATCGGCAATCCAGCGGTCGAGGCCCGGGTGCGAAAGTCCGTGAACGCGATGGACGCGACGATCAAGGACATTCGCGCCGCGATCTTCACCCTGCAGACCCGCACCGAGGACGAGCAGCCCAACCTGCGGGAAGCCGTCGTCGGCCTGATCGATGAGATGACGGCGCCGGCCGGGTTCGCGCCTTCGCTGCGGCTTGGCGGGAAACTCAACGACCAGGTCAGCCCGGAGGCGGGCGAGGAAATGCTGACCGCGCTGCGGGAAGCGTTGTCCAACGCGGCCCGCCATGCCCAGGCGAGCCAGATCGACGTCAGTGTCGACGTTGACGCGGACGCATGCCTCACTCTGCGGGTGAGCGACAACGGGATCGGGGTTGCTGAGGGCGGTCGTCGCAGCGGGCTGCGCAACCTTCAGACCCGGGCCGAGAAACTGGGCGGTGAGTTCAGCCTGGGGCCCGGCCCGTCCGGCACCGGCACCACCCTGACCTGGCGGGTTCCGGCCGCGAACCAGCGATAGCTCTCCTATTCGTGCTCCTGGTCGCCAAATATCCGCGCGGCGTAGGCCGCGGCCTGGGCCCGCCGTTCCATGCCTAGCTTCTGGAACAGACCCGATACGTAGTTCTTGACCGTCTTCTCGGCCAGGAACATTCGTTCGCCGATCTGGCGGTTGGTCAGGCCCTCACCGATCAGTTCCAGGATGCGGCGCTGCTGGCCGGTCAGGCCCTCCAGCGGATCATGCTTGGTCGTCGCGTCCCGTAGCCGGGCCATCAGCTGGCCGGCCGCCCTGGGGTCCAGCATCGACTGTCCGCCCGCCACCGTGCGTACCGCGGCGACCAGGTCGCTGCCGTGGATGTCCTTCAGTACGTACCCGGCGGCTCCAGCCATGATCGCAGTGAACAGGGCCTCGTCGTCCTCCACCGAGGTCAGCATCAGGCAGGCGACTTCCGGCATCCGGGACCGGATGTCGCGGCAGACGCTGACGCCGTCCCCGTCGGGCAGCCGAACGTCCAGGATGGCCACGTCCGGCCGTAGCGCAGGGATCCGGGCCAGTGCGGAGGCAGCGGTCCCGGCTTCGCCGATCACTTCGATGTCCGGCTGGACCTCGAGCAGGTCACGCACGCCCTGGCGGACGATCTCGTGGTCATCCAGCAGAAAGACTTTGATGGGCGAGCGCTCAGCCCCGTCTTCGCTCACACCGCCATCCTGGCATCAGCGCAGCCTCCGCAGGAAGGGGTCCTGCGGCTCGGCCGGCACCAGCCGGATCCTGGCGTCGACCGCGGCCGCACCGTCGGGCCGGGCGATCACCGGGTTGAGGTCCAGCTCCGCGAGTTCGGGCAGGTCGTCGGCCAGCCGGGAAACCCGGAGTAGCAGGTCCGGCAAGGCCGTCAGGTCAGCGCGCGGGTTGCCGCGGTACCCGAGCAGCAGCGGTGCCGAGCGGACGGAGCGGATGAGCTCGTCCGCGTCCGCGTCGGTCAGCGGGGCCAGCCGGGCGGCGCGGTCCGCCAGCACATCCGTGGCCACCCCGCCCAGCCCGAACACCACCAGCGGCCCGAACACCGGTTCCTGAACCACGCCCACGGTGACCTCGATCCCGTCCACCGCGCGGGTCGCTCCGTCGCCGCGGGTCGCCGGATCTACGCTGGCCAGCTCGATGCCGTAGCTGCCCAGCAGTGCCGACACCTCGGCGGGGGAGAGCCACCCGCCCCTGGGGTGGTGGAGCAGGAATTCCCGCACCAGGGTCCGGGCCACCGCCGCCTTCACGTCGCCGAGTTCGCGCAGGTGACCGACCGGGCGTACCCGCCAGGCCCCGTAGGTCGCGGCCCGTGCCAGCGCCTTGGCCGCAGCTTCGGGATAGGCATAGGCGGGGATCTGACCGTCTTGCTGGGCGCCGCGGCCCGTCCGCGCCAGTAGCTGGACGGATTCCACCTGATCCAGCAGTACGGCTGCGATCGGCACCGGGACGTCCGCGGCGCGGATGGCTGCGGTCAGGTCGCCGGTGGCGGCGGTGGGCACTGCGATGGCTAGGACTGCGTCCACTCCGTTGTCGGCGGCGACCATCTCCAGCACGCGGCGGAAACCTTCCTCGGTGACGGTGGCGGTGGTGTCCACCGGATCGGTCACCGATCCGCTCGCCGGTACCAGGCTGTGTAGCCGCCTTCTGGTGTCTCCGGTCAGCTTGTGCACAGTCAGGCCCTGCTGCGTGCAGGCGTCGGCGGCCAGTACGCCGGCGCCCCCAACGTTGGAGACGATCACCACGTTCGGGCCCGTGGGCGCGTGCTGGCTGGCCAGCAGCGCGGCCACATCGACCAGCTCACCGAGGTCCTTGGTGGCGACAATGCCCGCCTGCCGGAACAGTGCCTCCCGTGTGACCAGGGGGGAAGCAGCCGCGGCGGTGTGGGAGGCGGCGGCGCGTTGGCCAGCGGCCGACTGCCCGGCGTGCACGGTCAGCACTGGCAGCGTCCGGCCCACCCGGCGCGCGGTGCGGGCGAACTTGCGCGGGTTGCCGAACGATTCGATGTAGAGCACCGCCAGCTTGGTCGCCTGGTCCTGCTCCCACCACAGGAGCAGATCGTTGCTGGAGACGTCGAGCTTGCTGCCGACCGAGGCGAACGAGGAAACCCCCACCCCCAGCCGGGACAGCCGGTCGGCCAGCGCGAACCCCAGTCCGCCGGATTGCATGACCAGGCCGGCGCTCCCGGGAGCGGGATGGCGGGACGCGAACGTGGCGTCCAGGCCGATGCCGGGCACGGCCAATCCGAAGCAGTTGGGGCCGACCAGCCGCATCCCGTACCGTCGGCAGATGGCCAGCAGGTCGGCCTCCTGGGCGGTGTCCAGGCCGGCCGTAATGACCACCACGGCCTTGATGCCGCGCCGCCCGCACTCGTCGGCGACCGCGGACACCACGGCTGGGGGTACCGCGATCACGGCCAGGTCGACCGGTTCGGGCAAGTCGCTGACCGAGGCCAGGCACGGCACCGCCTCCATGTGCTGGGCATGCGGGTTGACCGCGTACACCCGCCCGCCGTAGCCGCCGGTGACGATGTTGTGCAGGATGGCCCGGCCCGGCGTCCCCGTCCGGCGGCTAGCCCCGACCACGGCCACCGACTCAGGCTGGAACACGTGCCGCAGGCTGGCCACGTCGGCGCAGCGTTCCCGGGTAGCGGCCGCGTCCAGATACATGTCCCAGTGCGGATCGGCGTCGTTGCGCGGCAGCGCACAGGTGAATTCGAGCACCCCGTCCTCCAGCTGGCGCTGGACGCTGAGGCCGGCGTTGATGAAAACCTTCTGCATCTCGGCGTTGTCCAGCAGAACCGACGCGGTGAAGGTGGTCACGCCCCGCTGGACGGCATCGGAGATCAGGTGTTCCAGCAGCAGGGTGCCGAGCCCGCGACCGTGCATCTGGTCCGTCACGGCGAACGCGACTTCGGCCTGCTGCCCGCTGATGCTGACCTCGTAGCTGGCGACACCTGCGATCTCGCCGCCGCACAGGGCCAGCAACGCCTGGTGCCCCGGCGCGGGAGGTCGGCAGACCCGCTTGGCTTCCTCCTCTGCCGACAGGCGGCTGTAGCTGAAGAATCGCAGGTACGAGGTGGCGGGGGACATGGCCTCGTGCATCGCCTGCACGGCGGCCATATCGTCGGGGACGGCGGGACGTATCTCGGCGGTGGTGCCGTCGGTGAGCAGCGCGTAGACGCCGCGAGGGACGGTACCCGAAGTCGCGTTCACGGTGATCACCAGCCAGCTCTTCGGCTCAGAACAGCGGGCCGTAGGTGTGGACCGGCTTATCGGCCGGGTCGTCGAGCCGGTCGCGCACGGCTACGACGCCTTCGACGTGCCGGGTCGCGTCGACGAGCTCATGGCCGGCGGCCGCGGACTCGGGGTCGCCGAAGATCGTGACCACGCCATCCTTAACCGTCACCCGCAACCTGTTCGGGTCCATCAGGTAGGTGCTCAGGATGACGTCCTCGGTGATCTGCTTGAGGATCTCGTCGTCCGGACGGCTGAACACACTCAGCACGTCGGTCCGGCTCACGATCCCGGCCAGGCGGCCGGTGCCGTCCACGACGGGCAGGCGCTTGACCCGACGGTCGTACATGAGCCGCGCGGCCTGGCTGACCGGGTCGTCGGAGCGCACCGTGACCGGTGGCCGGGTCATCAGCTCAGCGGCGGTGACCCCCCGGGCCTTCTCCCGCTCCTGCCGGTGCAGCAGGCCAGCCAGGGGGCCGGTGAAGTTCTGATCTTCGCCCGCGACGGCTTCCTTGGCCAGCAGGTCGGCGGCCGACACCACACCGATCACCTTGTTGTCCTGGTCGATAACCGGGAACGCGCTGACGTGGTCCTGCTGCAGCCGGGCGGCGATCTCCTTGAACGTCGCGCCCTCGCGCACCGCGACCACTTTCCTGGTCATAACGTCCGCAACTGTGGCCCTCATCGTGATCGCCTCTCCCGTCAGTTATTCATTGATCTGAGTCCACCTGAGATCCCGGCGCGGAGGTACCGGTAAAGGACCGAGTTCGGCGGGGCATCGGGCCCCGGGCCAGGGGACGATGGTCCCGGGGTCATCCCGCGTGCTTCGCGTCAACGGCGCTCGGCGTCGCTGCGCGACCGGCTCCGCCGGCCGTTGACCCGGCCCCCCGCTCTCAGGAATCGGCGCCGATCGGAGCGATGGCCGTAGACCAGCGCTGCCCCGGGTCCCGGCCGCCCCGCGCCGCCGCTCCTCACCGGGCCGACGTCCCCCCTGGGGCACCTGTGACTCAAGTGCTGTCTTGGACGTGTGGGGTCGCGCTCCCGGGCCCCACGTCGCGTCAACCCACGCACCCAATGGCGCATTTGGGTGTGCTCTAGCAACCCCAATGGCGCCATCGGGCGCGTCACCTCCGGCGGGCGCGTCACCTCCATCGGGCGCGTCACCTCCGGCAGCCCGTCACCTCCGGCGGGCCGTCACCTCCGGCGGGCCGTCACCTCCGGCGGGCCGTCACCTCCGGCGGGCCGTCACCCTCCGGCGGCGGCCCGGTCCCCTTCAGCCCCGCGCGTCCCGTGCGACTCAGGAGTGCCCTACAGCCCCCTGATGGTGACCGGAGGGGCGGATCTGTCTCAGCAGTGCTGCTGACCTTCGACGACGAGCAACTGCCGCAGGTGGCGGGTCGCGGGACTGCCCGCCAGCCGAGCGGTCACCTGACCGGCCAGCGCCTTCATCTCGGCCGGCGCGTTCCGGGCGTGCGCAGCGAAGCACAGCTCACCCGTAGGGGCGCGCATGGCCCGGGCCCAGTAACGCTCCGCCACCGCTTTGAGGAGCGGGCTGTGCAGGACGCCTAGATTGCGGGGAAGCCCGGCCGTCCCCTCCTGGCGCAGCGCGGCGAACGCCTCAGTGATGGCCGCGCACATGAGCCTCAGGGTGTCGCGATCGCGGGACAGCCGGGCGGCGTCGGTTCCGCAGCGGCCCAGGGCAGCCGCGACACAGGCGATGAAGGCGGCGTGATAGGTAAGCCAGCCGTCCATGTCGGTCACGCGCTGGACACCGAAACCTTGCTGCCGGAGCACCTGCCCAAACTCGTCCAGGCAGGCGCCGCCGCTGGCCTCCAGGGCGGTCGGCTGCTGCCGGATGCGCACGTAATCCGCCACTCCGTCACGGAGGACGCCGCCCACGCCCGGGAAACCCAGCCGGACCGCCCCGCCCACGGACCCGGGTATGGCGGCCCGGCCCGGGGGATTGTTGCCGAAGAACAGCACGGTGGGCGTGCCGCCCAGCGCCGTGAGCTGACCGGCGGCTTGGGCGATCTGACCGAAACGGACGGTGACGAGAACGAGGTCGTATTGGTCCGTACCGGCATTGTCGACGACGCGACCGGTGGCCTTGGTCCCGATGCCGCTCAGCACATCGCGGGCGACCAGGCCACGCACGGCGATACCGTCGGTGCGAGGTGGGTGGTTGAGCACATGGACCGTGTGGCCGACCGCGCCGAGTTGCGCCCCGTATACCGTACCGATCACACCGGCTCCGACCACTAGTACGTTCACAGCGCACCTCCATCAGACGGCACGGTCCCGGTAGAAGTCATACGAACACAGCTACTAGCTCGTAGGCCGGGTTGACCATCGTCAGCCGGCCGTCATTTTGGCGGCCAACGGTGCCGTGCAGCCGGATCCGGCAGCCCGGCTGGACGCCCGCGATGTGCTGGCGGCCGTAGAACAGGGCGGTCAACTCGCCGGTCGCGTCGGCGACCTGGCAGCAGAGCACGCTATTGCGTTCAACCGGCCGGATCTGCACCGCGTGCACCTGCCCTTCGACGGTGGCCCGGTCGGAGGGCACCAAGTAGCCGATCGGCTCGGCGCCCGGCGGCGGCACCAGCCGCTGGTGGGCGCAGAACTTGTCGGCCGTGCCCGTGGCGGCCGGTTCGGCCGCGATGGCCGGCCGAAGATGGGTCACTGGCCGGGCGGTGTCGGCGTAGCTGGGCAGCGCCGTGTGCAGGCTGTCGGTCTTGTGACGTACGTCGAACGGGACGATGGTGGCGATAGCGCCGGGGACGTGGCTGATGGCGTGGGCCATTTTGTCCGCCGTGCGGTCGTGCAACAGCCGTGCGGCGAGCGGCGGGTAGCTGCGGCGCGGAAGCACCGCGGTCACCTGCCGGGCTCCGTCCTTCGTCTCCTCGGCGACAAGATCACCGGCAGCGTGCGCGAGCCGGCGGTCGGGGCAATCGACCAGCTCGAGCGAAATGCCGGTGCCCGCCGACAGCCACCGGTCGGCCAGCCGCTTCGCATGGGCCTGGTCGATCGTCAGGTGGATTGCGCGCAGTGAGGCCGGGCGCAGGCTCCGGGCGTAGCGCGACGCGGCGATGGTGGCCAGGTCGTAACGGTCGATGAACACGATCACCGATCGCTGCGGGGCCGTCTTGGTCGTGGCGTTGACCGCGGTCCCGTCCAGGTTGTCCAGTACGGCGGACTCCCGGCGGTACTCGCCGTTCAGCTTGAGCAGCGCGCAGACCAGGATCGGGAAGATCACCACGACCAGCCAGGCGCCCTCGGTGAACTTGACGATCGCGAACACCAGCACTACGAGCACGGCGTACACGCCGCCGGCGGTGTTGATGACCAGCCGCCGTCGCCACCCTGGTTCCTTGTGCCGCAGGTGGTACCGGGCCATGCCGAACCCCGCGATCGAGAAGCCGGTGAACACCCCAATGGCGTAGAACGGGATCAGCGCGCTGACCGTGGCTCCCACGGCCAGGAGCAGCGCCAGCGACACAGCACCCAGGATGAGGATGCCGTTGGAGAACACCAGCCGGTGACCTCGTTTGCTGAGCCACCGCGGCAGGAACCCGTCCTCGGCGACAAAGCTGGCCAGGAACGGGAACCCGGTGAAGCTGGTGTTCCCGCCCGTGAACAGGATCGCGGCGGTACCGGCTTGCACGGTGAAGAACAGGACCTGACCGAGCACGGATGACCCGAAGATCACCCTGGCCTCCTGGGCCAGCACCGTCGGGACTCCGGCCGTGTACGGCATCGCGTGCGTGATATGAGCCAGCCAGGAGATCCCGGCGATGAGGAAGGCCACGATGCTGCCCTGGGCGATAAGGATCTCGCGGGCGTTGCGCCCTTCCGGCGGCCGCAGCGCACCGACGGCGTTGGACACCGCCTCGATGCCGGTCAGGGACGAGCCGCCGTTGGCGAACGACCGGGCCAGGATGTAGATCGCGCCGAACACGATCAGCCCGGTGTGCGCGTGCGAGCCCAGGGCAACCGTCCCGGAGCCAGTGGCGACGTGGGGGAGCCCGCCCTCCGCCACCTCGCGGTACAGCCCCATCACAATCATGAGGACGATCGATCCGGAGAACAGGTACGTGGGTAGGGCGAAGATGTGGCCCGCCTCGCGGATGCCGCGCAGGTTGCCGAAGCACATCAGCAGGATCGCGGCCGCCGAGATGACCAGCAGGATCTTCGGGCCGATGACCGGGATAGCGGCGAGCCGCGGGAACGCCGAGACGATTGCGGCGCTGCCCGCGGCGGTCTGCACCGCCAGCGTGACCACGTAGTCGATCATCAGCGCGACCGCGGCGACCTGGGCTACCCGGGGGCCGAAGTTCTCCCGGGCCACCACGTACGACCCGCCAGCGCGGGTGTAGACCGAGACCACTTCCCGGTACGACAGCATGACCAAGAAGATCCCGACCAGGATGACCAGGGTCAGCGGCAGGATCAGCGTGAACGCGGCCAGCCCGAAGAACGGCAGCAGCACCAGCAGCATCATCTCGGTGCCGTAGGCGGCCGACGAGATCCCGTCACAGGACAGAATGCCCAGGGCCAGCGGCTTGGACAGCCGTTCGGTCGTGAGCTGCTCGTTGACCAGCGGTGCCCCCAGCAGGCGCCGTTTGGCCGCGTACCAGAAGCTGTCCGGCATGGGCGCTGCCCTCCGCTTGTCTCGTCCACGAGACCTGGTGGCCGCGCTCCGCCCATCAGCCAACCAGCGTTCAATGATCCCGATCAGGGTCGGCCGCCGGTATGTCCCGGGACATTGGTCCGGGCCCATTGGCCCCTGGTTACGTGCTTGCGGTCCCTGGGCGTATACGGCGGCCGCGGATGCAATGGAGGTATGAGCCACGTTGTAGAAGACGCGATCGCGTCACAGGTCAAAGACGTGATGACCACGAAAGTCAGCACAGTGCAGCCCGGCACGCCGTATAAGGCGATCGCCGCACAGCTGCACCACGATGGGGTCAGCGCTGTGCCCGTCGTCAGCGACACAGGGTGCGTTCTCGGTGTCGTCTCCGCCGCTGACCTCCTGGCCAAGGTGGCTTGGGACGGTAGCGCCCAGGAACCGCTTTTCGCGCTCCGGCATCACCGGGAACTGCAGCAGGCCCGTGGTCTGACCGCCCGGGACCTGATGACCTCACCGGCGGTGACCGTCGGCCCGCGCACCACGGTCAGGCAAGCCGCCCGGCTGATGGCGCACCGGCACGTGAAGCGGCTGCCGGTTGCGGACGCCGACGGACGGCTGCTGGGCATCATCGGCCGGTCTGACGTACTGGCCGTCTTCCGCTGCCCCGACGAGGCCATCAGGTCGGCCATCGTCCGCGACGTGATCGCAGACGCGTTCTTCATCGGCCCGGCGACGTTCACCGTGACCGTCCAGGACGGTGTGGTGACCCTGGCCGGCCCACCGGAGCTCAGGCTGGTCCGGCACGCCATCGCCCAGCAGGTCCGGCACATGGAAGGCGTCGTCGCCGTCCGCGAGCGTACCGAACCAGCCCCGGGTTGACGACGTGCCGCGACGGCAAAAGCCGGTTGTCCCAGCGTCTGGGGTAACCGGCCTTTCTCAAGCCGCGGACCTTACACGTGAGCGTGCTTGTCGTTTTCGTGGTCAGCGAAGATGTGCGCGGCGTACGCGGCGGCCTGCGTGCGGCGCTCCATGCCCAGCTTCTGGAAGAGCACGGACGTGTAGTTCTTGACCGTCTTCTCGGCCAGGTGCATTCGCTCGCCGATCTGCCGGTTCGTCAGCCCCTCACCGATCAGCTCCAGGATGCGGCGCTCCTGGCCGGTCAGCCCGTCCAGCGGGTCGCGCTTGGTCGCCGCGTCTCGCATCCGGGCCATCAGCTTGCTGGCCGCCGCGGGGTCGAGCATGGACTGGCCTGAGGCCACGGTCCGCACGGCACCGATCAGGTCGGTGCCGTGGATCTCCTTCAGCACGTAGCCGGCGGCGCCCGCCATGACCGCGTCGAACAGTGACTGGTCTTCCTCGAAGGAGGTCAGCATCAGGCACGCGACGTCCGGCATCTGCGACCGGATCTCCCGGCAAACGCTGACGCCGTCCCCGTCGGGCAGCCGGACGTCCAGGATGGCCACGTCCGGTCGCAGCGCAGGGATCCGGGCCAGCGCCGAGGACGCCGTGCCGGCCTCGCCGATCACCCGGATGTCGGGCTGGGTCTCCAGAAAGTCCTTCACGCCGACCCGGACCAGCTCGTGATCATCGAGGAGAAACACCTTGATCACGCGCTCTGGGGATCCAGTCTCGGTCATCGGTAATTCACGCTTTCCGCTACGGGTCCGGCGACCAGCGCCGAGTTCCATGTTGCTGTCGCTATGAACCTAGGCAATCCGCCCACGCCGCCAGCAGGGACCAAGGTCACCACGCCTACCCCGGAAGGTCCACATCGGCGGATGAACTACGACCCCTTAGCTGGCCCGGCCACGGCTTTAAGCGTCACGAGTGAAGGAGCAGATAAAACCACGGCGCTGGGAGGAACACAATGCCTGGAATCATCGTCGGAATCGACGGCTCGCAACATTTACACTTCGCCCTGGAGCCGGCCATGCAGTACGCCGCGGGGCGGCATCTGCCGCTCACTGTCATCACGGTCGTGGAACAGGTTGCCGTCACCGGCTCGATCGTGGCCAACACCGGCGCCAGCGTCATCTCCACCAGCAGCTGGACCAAGGCCGCCGCCGCTTGCAGGTCTACCGGCACCAGTTCAGGCCAGCGCACCCGAAACTGTCAGACTTCGAAAATGAGTGGGCGATACAGGATTTGAACCTGTGACCTCCTCCGTGTCAGGGAGGCGCGCTCCCGCTGCGCCAATCGCCCAGGATGACGTGAGCCTACCAGAACCGAGGAGTGCTCCGGCGGCCATCAGGACGAGCCGACCAGGGACTGTTCAGGTATGCCCGTGAACACCCACCGGTCAGTCAGACCCGTGTCAGGACTTGCGAGGCGGAGACGGGAATCGAACCCGTGTAGAGGGCTTTGCAGGCCCTTGCCTAAACCACTCGGCCACTCCGCCAAAGGAGTCTTCCGCCGGACAGCCGTTGAAGCCACACTGGAGAAGGCCCGCCATGGAACCCGAGAGCCGTCCGGTTGATCCCGACGACGTTCGGCGTCTCCGAGCGGACGACGGGATTCGAACCCGCGACCCTCACCTTGGCAAGGTGATGCTCTACCAACTGAGCCACGTCCGCGTTTCCGGCCCTGAGGCCGTTGCCCGCTGGGCGGTGCCCGGCGTGCGAACAGAACTGTAGCCGATCCTGGCCAGTGAGCAAACTCGACTGGGCGGATTGGCGGGCCGGCCTGTCCTGTTTTGCCGTGGCTGAAGCCGGTTGCGCCCCGAAGATCCCGCCTGGATCGGCCGCCACCGCCGAGACCCTGTCACTCGTTGTACCCGCGCGTGCTCGTACCGTTGCGTAGGGTGTTCTTATCGCTATATCGGGGTCTGTACCGCGTTAGCATGCGACTCGTTTGGTTATGGAACCAAAGAACCGGCCGATTGATGAAGGGGACCCGCCACTCATGGCTGAGAGCAATGCTTGAAACCTGTGGTTGAGCCGGAAGGGGCGTACCCTCCCGGATGCCATGTCAGGTCTTAAGCAAGGCTGGCGGTGCAACGCCGGCCGGGAAGGTACGCCCGTGCTCACGGTAGTGCAGGAGGGATCGGCGGGAGAGGAACCGGGTCGGCCGGGGTCGCTGATCGATGAGATCGTGCGGGAGGGTGCCCGGCGGATGCTGGCCGAGGCGCTGCAGGCCGAGGTGGATGCCTACATCGCGGCGCACGCCGCTGAGCGGGACGCGGACGGCCGCCGGCTGGTGGTCCGCAACGGCTCTCATCACAGCCGGGAGGTGCTGACCAGCGCGGGTGCTGTGCAGGTGACGGTGCCGCGGGTCAATGACAAGCGCACCGACCCGGACACGGGTGAGCGGCAGCGGTTCTCCTCGGCGATCTTGCCGCCGTGGGCGCGCAAGACCCCGAAGGTCACCGAGGTGCTGCCGCTGCTGTATCTGCACGGGTTGTCCAGCGGGGACTTCGTACCCGCTCTCGGCCAGTTCCTGGGCAGCTCAGCGGGGCTGTCGGCGGCGGTGATCACCCGGCTGACCGAGCAGTGGCAGGCCGAGCAGCGGGCGTTCGCGGCCCGGGACCTGTCCGGGGTGGACTACGTGTACTTGTGGGCGGACGGGATCCACGTGAACATCCGGCTGGAGGAGCACAAGCTGTGCCTGCTGGTGCTGATCGGGGTCCGCGCGGACGGCCGCAAGGAGCTGATCGCCCTGGCGGACGGATACCGGGAGTCCGCGGAGTCGTGGGCGGACCTGCTGCGGGACTGCGCCCGCCGCGGCATGCGCGCGCCGGTCCTGGCCGCCGGGGACGGCGCGCTGGGGTTCTGGGGCGCGCTGCGCGAGGTGTTCCCCGAGACCAGGGAACAGCGCTGCTGGTTCCACAAAACGGCGAACGTCCTGGCCACGCTGCCCAAGTCCGCGCACCCGGGCGCGAAGAAGGCCCTGGCGGAGATCTGGGGCGCGGAGGACAAGGATCATGCCCGGGCGGCGGTCAAGGCCTTCGATGCCGCCTACGGGGCCAAGTTCCCCAAGGCCACCGCGAAGATCACCGGCGACGCTGACCAGCTGCTGGCCTTCTTCGACTATCCGTGCGAGCACTGGGTGCATCTGCGGACCACCAACCCGATCGAGTCGACATTCGCCACGGTCCGGCACCGCACCAAGGTCACCAAGGGCCCGGGATCGCGGGCGGCCGGGCTGGCCATGGCCTTCAAGCTCATCGAGTCGGCACAAGACCGGTGGCGCGCCGTCAACGCACCCCATCTCGTCGCCCTGGTCCGCGCGGGCGCGACCTTCACCGGCGGCAAGCTCGTCGAACGACCCGGCGACAAAGCCGCCTAAAGGAACTTCACCCACAGGTCTTGACTATTGCTCCATGGCTGATCCGACCGGCATTGACGTCTCATACGCTCAGGGTTCGTTCAACTGGGGGGCTCACCGCGAGATTGATTTCGGGATGTGCAAGGTCACTGAGGGCCTGACCATCACCGACCCGGACTGGGTGCACAACTGGAACTCGATGTGGTCGCTGAAGCCGACGCACACGCTGCCCCGCTTCGCCTACCACTTTTTCCACGCCAGCGACGACCCGGTCAAGCAGGCCGAGCGCCTGGTGTCCACGGTCAAGACGCACGGCTTGCTGGCCGGGGACAACTTCGTCTGTGACCTTGAGGCCACCGAGTCCAACGGCAGCAACGACAACGTGTCCGCCGCCACTGTGGCTTCCCGTGCGCACAAGTTCCTGGACACCGTGAACGGCCTGGCCCCCCACCACCGGGTGCTCGTCTACACCAACCCCAGCTTCGCCGAGACCGGCGCGTGCGCGGGCCTGAACCCCTGGCACCTGTGGATCGCGCACTACGGCGTGAGCAAGCCCACCGTGCCCAGGCCGTGGTCGAACTGGTCCTTCTGGCAGACCGGTGACTCCCCGATCGACATGGACCGGTACAACGGCACCGAGGCCCAGCTGCTCAGCTTCACCCGCATGCCCAAGTCCCGGTAGCCGACGCCCCCGGGCCACACCATCCCCGGCCACCTGGCAGGCTGGGCCCATGCGAGAAGTGATCATCGATGGCAGCGCCCTCACCGTCGAGGACGTCATAGCGGTCGCCCACGGTGAGGCCACGGCCCGTCTCGGCCCGGACGTGCCGGCCCGGATGGAACACAGCCTGTCCGTGGTCACCGCGGCGCTGGGTGGCGATACCCCGGTCTACGGGGTGAACACCGGTTTTGGCGCGCTGGCCGACACGCCGGTCGGCGTGGACGACCTGCGCGCCCTGCAGTCGGCCATCATCCGGTCCCACGCCGCCGGGGTGGGAGAGCCGCTGGCCGACGACGTCGTGCGCGCGCTGCTGCTGCTGCGGGCCCGGACGCTGGCGGCGGGCTACTCCGGGGTCCGGGCCGACCTGCCGCAGCGGCTACTGGACATGCTCAACCACGGCCTGCTGCCGGTCATCCCGGGCAAGGGCTCGGTCGGGGCGTCCGGCGACCTGGCCCAGCTCGCGCACCTGGCCCAGCCGCTGATCGGAGAGGGCCTGCTCCGGGAGCCGGGCGGGCCGCCGGAAGGCCGCCCGGCCGCGGACGTGCTGGCCGCACACGGCCTCGAGCCGCTCTCGCTCGCGCCCAAGGAGGGCCTGTCCCTGGTCAACGGGACCGAGCCGATGCAGGCCGTGCTGGCTTTTTCCGTGTACGACGCGGGGATGCTGGTCCAGGCGGCCGACGTGGCCTGCGCGCTGTCGATCGAGGCGCTGCTCGGCACCGACCGCCCCTACGACGAGCGGGTCCAGGCCCTGCGGCCGCACCCGGGCCAGCTGGACAGCGCGGCCAACCTGCGCGCGCTGCTGAGCGGGTCCCCGCTGCTGGCCAGCCACCGGCACAGCCGCCACGCGGTGCAGGACGCCTACTGCCTGCGCTGCGCCCCGCAGGTGCACGGGGCCGTCCGGGATGTGCTCACGCATGCCCGGCGGGTGCTGGAGACCGAGCTGGGCTCCGTGGTCGACAACCCGATCATCACCGATGACGGCGAGGTCATGACCACCGGGAACTTCCACGGCGAGCCGCTCGCCTTCGCGGCCGACATGCTGGCCATGGCGCTGGCCGAGCTGGCCAGCATCAGCGAGCGCCGCGTCGACCGGATGCTGGACCCGGCGTTCTCCCGTGGCCTGCCACCGTTCCTGGCCCCCCAGGCGGGGACCAACTCCGGCTTCATGCTGGCTCAGTACACGGCCGCCTCACTGGTCAGCGAGAACAAGGTGCTCGCGCACCCGGCCAGCGTGGACACCATCCCGACCTCCGGCAAGCAGGAGGATCACGTCTCGATGGGCTGGACGTCCGTGCGCAAGCTTCGTGAGGTGCTGGCCAACGTCCGGGCTTGCCTGGCCGTGGAGATCCTGTGTGCCGCCCAGGGCATCGACCTGCGGGCCGACATCGCCGCTCCGGCCCAGGCTCTCGGCGAGGTGCACGCGGCCATCCGGCGCCGGGTGCCCCGGATGGATATAGATCGCGAGGTCGCCGGCCAGATCGCCGTGGTCAATGAATTGCTGCCTGATCTGGTCACCACGTCCGCCACCGCGAGTGGCGGATTGCGCTGACCGCCCTTAGGTGGCGGGAGTTCCCGCCGGCCCGCAGGCCAGGTCGGCTGCGGGCCGTGAACAACGGCGCGATCAGGTTGCCTGGGTTCCCAGTGGCCTGGGTCACCAGGTCATCGGGGGGAGTTCAGGCCTGCCAGAGCAGGCTGTTCAGCTCAGCGTCGATGTCGATGACCTGAGATTCCTTGCCCATCTGCACGATGCGGAAGGTCCGGTCGAGGAAGTTCGCGATGGCCTCGGCCGGGGCCTCGAAGTGTGCCTCGCCGAACGGCGACGACAGCTTGATGTTGAGCACGCTCAGCGGGCCATCGGTCTGCCCGTCCGGGCCGATGACGGGGGAGGACGGCCAGATCAGCACGTCGCCATCGCCCTCGGGGGTCATCAGGCCGTCGGCCAGCAGGTCACGCGCGAAGATCCACTCCACCGGGTCCTCGGTCCCCACGTGGAACGCCATCCGGATCGCGTAGGGGTCGCTGCCGCTGTAGTGCAGGCTCGCGACCAGAGGGACGACCGCCTGCTCGGCGGCGACCAGTCGGAGGCCGAGCTCAGCCGAGACCGTGGTGCTGCTGCTGTTCATCATCGTCTAGCCAACCCTTACGTCGCCGGGTCCCGTTTCCGGGCTTCACTCACTAGACGTAGCCGACTCGTCACTATGACGCGATAACGCGACGAGTTTTTCGGCGACTTCAGGAGGTCGGCTCCGGAGGGTCTCGTCAACCCGCCCAGAGTAGGATTCTAACCCTCTGAAGTGCCCAAACGTCCTGTGAGCGTTAACAATGGTTACAGATACGTAATGCTTTCCCTGTGTTGGTGACACTAAGCGATATCCCCTGCTAAGAGGGTTGCGCTTCGGGTGCAGCGAGGTTGCAGCTCTCACCCTCCGTGCAATAGGCTGACACAAACAGTGAAAAACGGGCCTATTTCCTACGTCCCGGGCGCCCTCAGGTACTTCGCAGCACGGGGTCACGCCGGATGCAGCGGCCCGCCAGCCACGAGCGGGCCACCCGCCCTGAGGATGCGCTAGCATATGGAGACGCGAGGGACGCGGCGGGCACGTGATCGCTTGAAGTCCCGCGGCAGCGGGCGATTGGCTCAGCGGGAGAGCGCCTCGTTCACACCGAGGAGGTCACTGGTTCGATCCCAGTATCGCCCACCCAGCTCAGCGGCCAGTTCCGATCAAGGAGCTGGCCGTTTTTGATACCCGGACAACACCGAAGTACAGCAGCACTAGTTGCGCAGCCACTCGCCGAGCTTTTTGAGAGCTTCGCGAGTGGCGGCCGAGGGAATCCCTGAGCTCGCGTTAGCGTCAGGAGCGAAGGGTGCGCAGGCCGGTGCGGATTTCGCTGACCAGGATCTCGGGCTGTTCCAGGGCCGCGAAGTGCCCGCCCTTGTCGGCCTCCCCGTAGTGGATCAGATTGCTGTAGGTGTCTTCGATCCAGCTTCGTGGCAGGCGTGGGATGTCCTTCGGGAAGACGGTCACCGCGACCGGAAGCGTCAGCTTCGGGCCGGCGAAAGTGCCCGATTTGTTCTCCCAGTAGATGCGGGCGGACGACGCTGCGCTGTTGGTGAACCAGTAGAGGGATATCGCGTCGAGCATGTCGTCCCGGCTGAGGGCGTCCTCGGCGAGCCCGTGGTTGTCGGTCTTGGACTGGAACTTGTCGTAGATCCAGGCGGCCTGACCAGCGGGAGAGTCCGCCAGGGCGAATCCGACCGTCTCCGGCTTCGTGCCCTGAATGTGGTTCGCCCCGCCGAGATCGCCGGTGTAGAGGGCGACGGTCTCCACGGCGTAACGCTGTTCGGGCGACAAGACCTCGGGTATCTGTGCGGGAAAGGCGTACTGGGTGTTCAGATGAATTCCGAGAAGCCCCTCAGGTTGCATGGCCCCGAGGGCGGTGGTGACGACGGCACCCCAATCGCCGCCTTGCGCGGCCCATCTCGTGTAGCCGAGACGCTTCATCAGCTCCACCCACGCGCTGGCGATGCGCGATACAGTCCACCCGGTCTCCGTGGGCTTCTGGGAGAACCCGAACCCGGGGAGCGACGGGACGACGACGTCGAATGAATCGGCGGCGTCTCCTCCGAACGAAACCGGATCGGTCAGCGGGCCGATCAGCTTCAGGAACTCGACGATCGAGCCCGGCCATCCGTGCGTGAGTATCAGCGGCATCGCGCCCCGATTCTTGGACCTGACGTGGATGAAGTGGATGTCCAGCCCATCAATCTCGGTCAGGCACTGGGGGAAGCGATTGAGCCCGGACTCGAAGCGCCGCCAGTCGTAGCCGCGCTCCCAGTAGTCGACCAGAGATCTGGCGTTCTCTACGCGAACCCCTTGCGACCAGTCGCCCACCGTTTCCGGATCCGGCCATCGAGTTCTGGCCAGTCGCTGCGTCACGTCGTCGATCTCCGAATCCGAGATCGAGACGGTGAACGGGCGGACGAGGGCCGAGGCCGGCGGCGTCGGTGCGGTCATGGCCATCTTCTCTTCTCCTGAGCTTCGAAGCACAGCGCAACTCTCCGTTGCACACTGGTGTGCATTGCACACTGGTGTGCAGCCTATTTCATTGCACGCTGGTGTGCAAGACTAGTGTCGTGCCCACCGAGTCCTCCCGTGTGCGCTCGATGAACGAGACACGTGATCGCATCCTCGACGTCGCCCTCGATGTGCTGGGAGAGAACCCCGACGCCGGAATGGGCGACATCGCCTCCGCCGCTGGCGTCGTCCGTCGCACGGTTTATGGCCATTTCCCCTCGCGCCTCGACCTGATCCGGACCCTCACGGAACGGGCCGTCACCGAGATGGCAGCCGTGCTCACCGAAGTCAACGCCTCCGACGCAGAAGCGGACGCGGCGTGGGTCGAATTCATCGCCCGCGTCTGGCCGGTGGCGCACCGGTACCGAGTGCTGCTGGCGCTGCGCCGTGGCGAGTACGGCCAGGCGATCCACAGCCTGCTCGGGCCAGTCGATGAGCTCCTCGCCGACCTCGTGAAACGGGGCCAGGACAGCGACGTGTTCGCCCAGCACCTGCCGGCGGGCATTCTCAGCCAGGTTGCCTACGGCGTCGTGTTCGCCATCGCGGACAGCGACCTGTCGAACGGGACCCTCGGCGCCCGGGCCGCGACGATCACGAGCCTGCTGATGCTGGGAGTCCCCGAGACGCGCGCAATCGCTCTCGTGGACGACCAGCCCTGACCCGCAGCACTCGAGCGCGGCGGACCGTCACCTAGCTGCCTGGCGGAGCATCTCCTCGAGTTCGGGGTCGGGCCCGAACTCCCGGACCTCTTGCGCACAGCGGCAGGCGACGGCGATCTTGGCCGCCCACTCCAGCGCCTCCTCGCGTGCGGGCACCTCGACGACCGCGAGCCCGCCGATGGCCTCCGGGTACGGGCCGTCAGTGACCGTCCCGTCGGTGGCCACGATGCTCGCCCGCTGGTCTTCCAGTCCGCCGGTGCACACCAGCACGCCAGCGTCCACGGCCTCCTGAACCACTGCGTGCGCGGCCTTGGCCACGGCGGGCATGTCCTGGCCGGGGATGTGGTCCATCGCGTGAGCACCGAACGAGATCAAGTACCGCGTCATCCACATACTCCCTTGTCCCGGCGGCCTCCTCCGGCCGCACGTTAACTCGTCTAGCAGGCAGACGACGGGAGTGGCGGTAACTCATCGCCTCCGCCTTTGTGCAGCAGTCGCGCCGGGGTCCGCTGGCCAGCTGCCTGGGATGCGGATCCGTGGCTGCCCGTAACGGTGTCTGCCACCATGGGCCGCATGTCTAACGACCACGTTCCTGCCGGAGGGATCTCGGCCAGGCTTGTCTCGTTCTCGGCCGACTCGGCAGATCCGCCGGGGGTTAACGACTACGACAGCTTCGCCGGGGCGTACGCGGCCTCAAACGAGAACAACCTCGTTAATGCCTACTACGAGCGGCCCGCGATGCTGGCGCTGGCGGGGGACGTGGCTGGGCAGCGGATTCTCGACGCTGGCTGCGGCGCTGGTCCGCTGTTCGCGGCGCTGCGCGACGGGGGCGCCATCGTGACCGGCATCGACAAAAGCGCCGGAATGCTGGAGGTGGCCCGGTGGCGGCTCGGTGACGGCGCGGACCTGCAGGTGGCCGAGCTGGGCCGCCCGCTTCCCTTCCCCGACGACATGTTCGACGACGTCACCGCTTCCCTGGTTCTGCACTACCTGGAGGACTGGGGACCGGCACTAGCCGAACTGCGGCGCGTGCTCAGGCCCGGCGGGCGGCTCATCGTGTCGGTTAACCATCCGTTTGCGGAGAACCTGTGGCACCGCGAGGCTGGCCTGGAGCCCAATTATTTCGCGACCTACAACTACGCCACTGAGTGGACCGTAGACGGGCAGTCCGCGGTACTGCGCTTCTGGACCCGGCCGCTGCACGCGATGACCGACGCCTTCACCGCGGCCGGCTTCCGGATATCGGTCATCAGCGAGCCAGCCGTCCCGCCCGATACCCCCCGCGAGCTGCTGCCCGGCAAGGTTGCGGACAACCCGCGCCTCCTGTGCTTCCTGTTTTTCGTCCTGCAGGCCGACTAACCGCCGAGGCGCTCTGCATTTCAGGCCCGTACTCGGCAGGCGGCAGGTTGATGTCAGCGGATGATGGCGACCAGGTTCAGGACTGCCGCTCCAAGGGCCTGATCGCCTGAGATGAGGGCCTGCTCTCGGGCCGTTTCCACGGTGATGACTCTGGTGGCTACTCGCCAGAAGTCATCGGATGGGAGTTGGACGAGGGCGGCGGGCTGGGTGGCCGGCCCGCGATCCACCGTCCAGATGGTGTTTCGCCGCTGGGCCGTCCAATTGCCGCCGCCGGTACCGGTTACCTGGATCTGCACGCAGGTACCGTCGGCGGGGGAAAGATCGCGCAACGTGTGCGGAACGGCGCGCTGGAAGGTATCGATGACCGGGGCCATCAGCTGCTCGCTGTCCGCGCCGGGGCGGCCTACGGCGTCGCGGATCTGCTGCTGATGGACCCAGTACTCGGTGTACTCGCGGGCGATATCCAGCCAGGCTGGAGCGGGCCGGCCGGGGGCCGCCCAGGAGACCGCCTCGCCGAGCTGGTCAAGATTCATCGAAGCCCACAGGCGATCCTGCTCAGGGCCCAGGTGGCCGAGCAGGTCAATCAAGACGGCCGGGCTCCAGGGCCGGGCGACGTCGACGAATTCCTGATTCGACCGGTGCAGGGACCCGGGCATGACCCAGCCCTGCGAAGGGCCCGGCGCTGCATACTGGTCCCGCGTCCGTGACAGCCTCCTGATGTGGTCATGGACGACGTGAGCCACAATGTCGTGCACCCGCCAGCCGGGGCACACCGTCGGCCGCTGCCAGTCGTCAGCATCCAGGCCCTGCAGCAGGGCCACGAACTCGGCCCGCTCCAGCGGGAACAACGGCCGGGTATCGACAGGCGGCCCCGCCCAGCTCCAATCCATGCCACGTAGTGGATCAGAAACGCCTCGCCCAGGGCACCTGGTTTAGCGGGAGGCTGCGCTCGGTTAGGCCGCAGCGGCGATGAGTTTCTCGGTGGCTTCCGGTCTGTCTCCACACACCCGATCAACCGCACTCGAGGAGAGTGTCATGACCGCGACCTACACCTTTGACGTCTTTTCCAGCCTGGACGGTTACGGCTCCTACGGCGCACCCGGCAACTGGGGCGGCTACTGGGGCAAGCAAGGCCCCGAGCTGCTCGATCGCCGCCTCGCCCTCTACGACGGGAAGCAGCGGATGGTCTTCGGGGCCAACACCTACCGAGAATTTGTGCAGATGCTGGGCCCGAGCACCGAGGAGTCCGGCGTGGGTGACCCCTGGGTCACCCGGATGAGGAACCTGCCGGCCACGGTGGTGTCGAGCACGCTGGAAGGGCCCCTCGACTGGCCGGACGCGACCGTCGCGAGCGGTGCCGGCGTCGACGTCGTGGCCCGGCTCAAGGAGGAGTCCGAGGAGCCGTTGCGCTCGCACGGCAGCCTGTCGCTGAACTGGGCCCTGATGGCGGCCGGCTTGGTTGACTTCGTACAGGTGACGGTCTTCCCGGTGATCGCCGGTCAGACCGGAGACACCCCGATCCTCGCCGGTGCGGCCGACTTCGACCTCGAACTGGTCGAGAGCCGAACGCTCGACGGCAGCAGCCAAGAGCTCATCTACCGGCCCACCCTGCGCGTCTGGGCCTGACCGGCGACCTCGTCAAGCCGCCCTGGCTAACCTCTAGCCATAGTCAGTTCAGCGGTATATAAAGCTGTTATGAGCGAGCGGGCCATGCAGGAGGCGACCTACCTGATCTTGACCGCGCTGGCGGCGGGGAGCCAGCACGGGTACGGGATCATCGGCGACGTCGCGCAGATCTCCGGCGACCGGGTCCGGCTCCGGGCCGGGACCTTGTATACGGCACTGGACCGGCTCAAGCAGGACGGGCTGGTCGCGGTGGACCGCGAGGAGATCGCCGAGGGCAGGCTGCGCCGCTACTACCGGCTCACCCCCGACGGCCAGGCCCGGCTCGCCACGGAGGCGGACCGGCTGCAGGCCAACGCCACCGCGGCGCTGCGGCGGCTACGGCCCGATCCGGCCGGCGGCCTGGCCTGAGGGCGAGCGGGAGGCGCAGCATGAACGAGTTCCCACAGCTGGAGCGGCGGTACCGGCGGCTGCTGGCCTGCTACCCGCGGGCGTTCCGGCGCGAGAACTCCGAAGAGATCCTCGCCGTCCTGCTGGCCTGTGCCCAGGACGGGCAGCGGCGGCCCGGCTTCGCCGCCTCCGCCGACCTGATCAGGGGCGCGGTCCGGATGCGGCTGCGGCTGGCCGGCCAGCCGCCGCGGACCGTGCAGGTGGCGATCCGGCTGATGTACGCGGGCCTGGCCGTGCAGGTGGCCACGCTGATCACCCTCGTTGTGACGGCCGGCCAGGTCCGCCGGGCCGTGGCCCACCGGTACCCGGGCGCGGCCGCGGCCGCGGCCCAGCACCTGGTCAACGTCCACCTGCTGATCGACTACGTCAGCGTCGCGGCGGGCATCGCCGTGTGGCTGGCGCTGACCTGGGCGCTCGTCCGCGGCCGGGACCGGGCCAGGTTCACCGTTGCGGCCGACCTCGGGGCGATGAGCCTGGGCCTGCTCAGCGGAATAGCCCAGGGATCACTGACCTTCGCTCCGGCCGACGTCGTCGCCAGCGCCGCGGCCTGGCTGATTGCCCTGGCCGCGACCGTGTTCCTGTTCACCGGGGCATCCAGCCGCTACTACCACCCCGGGCCCAGGCCCGTGACCCCGTGGCGCGGCACCTTCGGCACCATGTAGCCGGCGGCCCCATGTAACCGGCGGCCCCTTGTAGCCGGGTGCACCATGTAGCCGGGGGCTCCTCCAGGATGGGATCATCTGCCATAATCAGCTCGCTTGATCGCGGTGTAAGCCCGGCCGGGCGGGGCCACCATGACCTGCCGTACCTGAAGTCCCAAATCCCCGGCGCGCCTCGTCATACCCCGGTGCCACACACCTGCAACCGAGTGTTTGTCGTTTACAATCGTCTGTGACCGAAGCCTGCGGACCAGGGCCGATTCGCGGGCCGGGAACGGGTAACCCACGGGGGTTCTGACAAGTGGAGAGCAGTTTGAGCAGTCCATGGTCGGCCTCCGCCAAGGAGCCCGCGGCCAGCGGTCCGCTGCTGACCGGGCCCGCGGTCCGTACGTCGCTGGGCGACGTCGTGGCCGAGCGGCTCCGTGATGCCATTCTCAATTCGGAGCTGTCTCCCGGCCAGCACCTGCGCGAGGAGCAGATCTCCGAGTCGCTGGACGTCAGCCGAGGGCCGGTGCGTGACGCCTTTCTCATCCTGGAGCGAGAGGGTCTGGTGACGCTCTCGCGGCACCGCGGGGCCACGGTCGTCCAGCTCTCGGTGGAGGACTTCGGCGAGGTCTACAGCCTCCGTTCGGTCATCGAGGAGCTGGCGGTGCGGCTGGCTATCCGGCGCCGGGACGAGGCCGACCTGCAGGCGCTGGAGCAGTCACTGGCCGAGCTGCGGGCCGGGATGAAGCACAAGATCACCGAGCAGGTCGCGGCCCAGCTGGACGTGAACTTCCACGACAACATCTTCCGTGCCGCCCACCACGAGCGCCTGTACCGGAGCTGGTCCAGCATCCGCATGCAGGTGCACTGGTTCCTGCTGCTGCGTACGGTGGCCAGCCAGGACTGGCGCGAGGGCATGATCACCAGCCACAGCCGGATCCTGGAGCTGATCCGGGACGGCGACGAGGCCGAGGCGGTCATCGTGATCGGGCAGCACATCCGGGATGCCTACAACCGGATCAGCGGCGCGTGGATCGAGCAGCAGACCGACCGGGAAGAGGCTCCGGACGCGCGCCAGCGCGCCGAGTCGTACCTGCTGACCTGACCCGCTAGCGGACCCGCGCCACGAAGCGCGCGGTCTCCTGGGCGATCTGCGCCAGCTGGCGGGCCGCGTCCTCGTCGCGTTCGCTCACCACCCGCAGGGACGCATCCGGCAACGCGGCCGCGGTCGCTTCGGCCAGCGCGAGCGGATGCACCGGATCACGCGGCGCCCCCACGACCAGGGCCGGCTGCCGGACCTGGCTCAGGGCCGCGGTGCCGCAGCTGGGCGTGGAGTGCGGTATCCGGTCGAGCCGGACCGCACGCTCGGTGGCGTAAGCAGCCGTGAACTGCCCCCGCAAGCTGGCCGCCGCGGCCGGTGACTCCGCCTGGACGGCCCGGTACAGACCGCTGCGCTCGAATCGGGTCAGCCCGCCGGCGGCTCCGTGCGCCCGCAGCAGGCCGGCCATCAGCGGGTAGGCGGCCAGGTGCGGCGGTATCGGGCGGTCCAGCCAGGCAGGCCGGATCAGGGCCAGCGCCGCCAGCCGTTCGGGATACCGGATGGCCAGGTTCAGCGTGACGCCCGCGCCCATCGAGACGCCGACCGCCACCACCGGCCGGGTCAGGCCCAGCCGGTCCAGCAGGGCGACGACGTCGTCGGCCAGGCCGTCGAAGGTGAAGGCGTCCTCCGGCCCGATGTAGCTGGTGGCGCCGTGGGCCCGCAGGTCGGGCGCGATGCGGCGCAGGCCGTCGGTGGCGTCCAGGTACGCCCAGGGCTGGGCGCAGTCACCGCCCAGGCCGTGCAGCAGCAGGACGGGCAGACGTGCGGCCGGCCCGCGCTGTCCCGGTCCTGGGCCCGGAGACCGAGAACCCGTGCCATCGTGGCGGAAGTGGGCTAGCCGCGCGTAGCGGGCCGCTTCCAGGCGGGCGGGCGCCGCCGCGGTCATGGCCGCGGCTCGGGTACCCGCAGTCCGCCCACACCCGCCGCCTCGGCCCGCGCCAGCAGGAAATCCCGGACCCGGGCGACATCATCTTCGGCCGCGTCCTGAACGATCAGCGGGGTGCCCGCGGGCATCCCGGCCAGCAGCCGGAACACGAGCTGGTAGTCCAGCAGCCCGGTACCGGCGGCGGCGTATCCGGACTCGACGACGTCCTTGGCGTGCACACAGAAGATCGAGCCGCCCAGCAGGCTGGCTGCTTCGGCCAGGATGGGATCCTGCTGCCCGGCGGTCGCCACCGTGACCAGGTTGGCCGGGTCCAGGATGATCCCGGTCAGCCCGGCGTCGCCACCCAGTTCGTCCAGCAGCCGCCGGGCCCGGCGGGCGTCGGCCACGACGTTGCTCGGCTCGGGCTCGATGCCCAGCCGCACTCCGGCCGCGGCCGCCGCGGGCAGCAGCCGGTCCAGGGTGGCGCGCAGGTCGTGCCAGGCCGCGGGCTCATCGTTGCCGGGATGGCGCCGCCACATGTTGTCCGGGTCGCGGGTCCCCGTGCACAAGGTGACCGCCGTGGCCCCGAGCTCGGGGGCCCGGCCGATCAGCGCGACCGCCGCCTCGGTCTGGGCCTCGCGGACCGCCGGGTCGGGATGGATCATGTTGTAGGAGGCGGACAGGCCCCAGATGCCGATGCCCCGCTCGTCGAAGGCCTGCCGGACCGGGCCGAAGTCCAGCTGGCCGTGCTCGGCCGGCGCGGGCAGGGTCGGCATCCCCACGGCGGACAGGTTGAGCTGGACCAGGCCATAACCGGCCGCGGATACGGCCGTGGCCACCTCGCCCGCGCTGGACCGAGGGAAGGTACGGGCGAAGATCCCCAGGTCGCGCCCGGTCCCGGCGTCGCCAGCGGCGCTCACGGCGTGACTTCGGCGCCGGACTGGGCCGCGCTCGACGTGACCGCCTCGATCAGCCGCAGCGCCTGCACACCGTCCTCGCCCGACGGGTCGGTGGCCGCCCCGGTGCGGACCGCCTCGGCGAAGGCTTCGGCCTGCCGCTGGTAAGAATCGCTCGCCCCGAACTCGGGTGACCGCCAGATGCCGTCTTCCTCGCTGAACACCCGCACCGAACTGGCCCGCCGGAAGAACGGGAAGTAGGACTGGATGCTCACGTGCCCACGCTCGCCGTAGATCTCGAAGCCCTCGGAGTAGTCCGAGTGGACGTTAGCGCTGATTTCGAAACTGGTCAGACCTCCACTGGCCAGCTGGCCAGATCCGTGCCAGCTGTAGTCGGGGCCCACGTGGGCCACCCGGGCCTGGACCGCGGCCACGTCACCGGCGAGATACCGCAGGGTGTCGAAGACGTGCGCGCCGTGCGTGGCCAGCAGGTAACGCTGCCGGTCGGCCTTGAACTCCGCTTCGTGGCGGCGTACGTCCTCGTCCACCACCAGGAACGGGAACAGGGTCTGCTCGGTCGGCGGCCGGAACCGGGAGTGCACCCGGTACCAGCAGGTGACGCTGAGCACCGGCCCGAGCTCGGCCACGGCCCTGCGGGCGTAGTTGATCCCCGGATCGTGCCGCCGCATCGCGCCGATCTGCAGCTTAAGCCCGCGGTCGGCGGCCAGCCGGGCCAGCTCGGCGGCCTGCTCGCTGGTGCTCGCGGCGGGCTTTTCCATCAGCACGTGCTTGCCCGCCGACAGGGCTTCCTCCCCGACGGGCAGGTGCAACCGGTCCGGGACCGCGATCAGCACCGCCTCGATGTCCTGGGCCAGCAGATCGCTGACGTCAGTGAAGCTGGGGACCCCGTATCTGGCTCCCACCCCTTTGGCCAGCGAGGGGCTGCGGTCGCTGACCCCGGACAGGGCGATCGTCTCGGCCTTGGCCAGGGCCGGGAGGTGCGCAACCTGGGCAATCCGGCCGCAGCCGATCACCCCCAGCCGCAGCGGGCCTTCCCCAGGCTGGCTAACACTGTCAATGCTCATGCTGATGCTCCTGCAGAGGTATGGCTGCCGATGAGATCGGTCATATCGGGAAGGTAGGACGCGCCCAGCGCGCCCGCGTCGGCGCCGCAGGTGGCCAGGCGGACCGGGGGAGCGGCGGCGACGTTGCTCAGCGGGGTGGCTTGGCCCAGAGCCCGGCGGGCGGGGATGAGGACCAGGTCGGTAGCCCCGGCGGCCAGGCCGCCACCCAGCAGCACCAGGTCCGGGTTGAGCACCGGGACCAGCCGGGCCACGGCTCGCCCGACCGCCTCGCCCGCCGCGGCCAGGGCCGCAGTGGCTGGTTCGGCGCCGGCCCGGGCCGCCGCCACCACGTCCTCGGCGGTCAACGGCTCCGTCTCCGGGCCGGCGCGCATCGTGCGGGCGGCCCGCCGGGCCACGGCCGGCCCGCTGGCGTAGATCTCCAGGCAGCCGCGCCCGCCGCAGGCGCAGGGCGGCCCGTCGTCGGCGCAGGGCAGGTGCCCGAGCTCCCCGGCCAGGCCCGCAGCCCCGGTGAGCAGGCGGCCCGAGGCCACGATGCCGCCGCCGACGCCCGTGCCCAGGGTCAGCATGATCAGCATCCGGGCCTGCCGGCCGGCCCCGGCGCGGGCCTCGGCCAGGGCGGCCGCGTTGCCGTCGTTGTCGACCGTCACCGCCATCCCGAGCCGCTGTTCCAGATCGAGGCGTAGCGGCGCGCCGGTGACCCCGAGATTCGCCGCGGCGATCAGCTGCTCCCGGTCGGCCGAGAGCCAGCCCGCCACGGCCACTCCGGCCGCCCGCACCGGGCGCGGCGCGATGGCCTGCCGGCACTGGCCCACGACCTGCTCCAGCAGGGCCAGCACCGCCGGATAACCGCGGGCTGTGTGCCGGACCTTGGCCCGGTGCAGCACACCGCCCGGACCGGTGACGACGGCACGGACCGTGCTGCCGCCCAGATCGAGTCCCAGCAGTGCTGGCTCAAGCAGTGCTGGCTCAAGCTGGGCTGCTTCAAGCCGGGCTGACTCCAGCCGGGCCGACCCGGTGGCCGGCCCGGTCATCAGGCTTCCGCCAGCTCGGACAGCACCGCCTCCAGGCCGGGAGCCAGGGCCGCGCTCACGTCCGCGGACGGTGCCGGGGGGACCGGCGGCCGGACACCGCCCAGGTCCACGCCGGCCCGCTGTCCGGCCAGCTGCTTGGCCACCGGGATCCAGGCCACCGGGCTGCCCGGGCTGGTGTCGATCAACTGCTGCAAAAAGGCGAGGGCCGGGGCGAGCAGGGCCTCGCCCCGGGCCGGATCGCCTGCCTTAGCTGCCGCGTAGGCGGCTAGCAGGTGCTCGGGCAGCAGGTTGGCCAGGCCGCAGATGCCGCCCGAGGCGCCCAGGCCGACCGCCTCGACCAGGGTCCGCTCCGAGCCGACCATGACGTTGGCCCCGGCCTCCAGGACGGCCTTGGTGTTGGCGATGTCGGCGCCGGAGTCCTTCACCCCCCACAACGACGGCCCGGCCAGTGCGGTGAGGGCATCCACCGGGACCGGGGGGCCGAACTGGGGGATGTGGTACAGCAGCACCGGGTGCCGGCTGGCCGCCAGCACCGGCTCGATGAACCGGCGCAGGTCGTCGCTGGCCAGCGGGCGGAAGTAGTAGGGCGGCAAGACCATGATCGCGGTCACGGGCAGCTCGTTCACCGCGGCGACGAACTCCAGCACGGCGTCCAGGCTGGACTCGGTGATCGCCGGGATCAGCGACGTCCCCGGCACCGCGTCCGGGAGCTTGGCCAGCACGGCCAGCCGTTCCCGCATGCTGAGCGACGGCCCCTCGCCGGTGCTGCCGAACGGGACCAGGCCATCGACACCCCGGCTCGCCAGCCACTGAGCAAACGCCCCGAAGGCCCCGGTGTCGACCTGTCCCTGGTGATCGAAAGGAGTGAGCAACGGAACGTAGACGCCGGAAATCACGGTGGTACCCCTCTGTGCGCGCGGAGTCAGTGAGCTGGGCGGATGCATTGACTAGACCATAGCTAACTGATAATTGTCAACAAGTGACTATAGCCAAGGAAGGTACCCCCGGCCACGGGGGACCGGGTCACGGGGGACCGGCCAGCGGCCGCTTCGCCCCGGCGGACCTGGAAACGTTCACGACGGCCGCGCTGGCGGCCCTGGGCGCACCCGCACCCATCGCCCGCCAGGTCGCCGTCTCCCTGGTCCTGTCCAATCTGGTCGGCCACGACTCCCACGGCATCATCCGGCTGATCCAGTACTCGGGCTGGATCGCCGACGGCCAAATCCGTCCCGCGGCCCAGCCCGAGGTCAGCCAGCGGGCCGCAGCCACCGCGGTCATCGACGGCCACTGGGGGTTCGGCCAGTCCGCGGCCCAGCTCGCCGTCGACGTTCTGGCCGAGACCGCCGGCACCAACGGCGCCGGCGCCGTGACCATCCGCGACTGCAACCACATCGGCCGCCTTGGCGAGTACGTGGCCACGCTGGCCGACCGGGGCCTGGTCGGCCTGTCGTTCGGGAACGGCGGACCGGTGGTTGCCCCGTTCGGCGGGGCCGGGCGGGCCCTGGGCACCAACCCGTTCGCCTGGGCTGCCCCAGGCGGTCCGGCGGGCCCGCTGGTGGTCGACTTCTCGACCGCGGGGGTGGCCGAGGGCAAGCTGAGGCTGGCTGCGGCCGACGGCCGGCCCATCGCCGAGGGGCTCATCGTCGACGCCGATGGCCGCCCGTCCACCAACGCCGACGACTTCTACGCGGGCGGGGCCCTACTGCCGTTCGGCGGCCACAAGGGCTCGGGCCTCAGCGTCATGATCGACCTGCTCGCCGGCCTGCTCACCGGGATGAACCCGGCCATCAGCCCGGACTTCGCCGGCGGCAACGGCACGGTCATGATCGCCCTGCGGGTCGGGGCGTTCGCCGCCGCCGACTACTACACCGAGGGCGCCACGCAGTTCCGCGAGCAACTGGTCACCGCGGGCCGCGGGGCCGCCCCCGGCCCGGTCCTGCTGCCCGGCGAGGTCGAGGCCCGGATCAGGGACGAGCGGCTCCGCGACGGCATCCCGGTCAGCCCGGGCGTGCTGGCCTCGATCTACGCCATCACCGACCCGCTGGCCGTGCCCCGGCCCGCCCCCCGCGCCGAGTAGACGGGCTGCCCGCCATGACCAGGCTGGACCGGACGTCGCTGCGCGGTGTGTGGGGGACCGTCCTGCTACCGCTGGACAACGCGGACCGGATCGACGTGGCCCGGCTGCAGCACGAGCTGGACGCGCTGACCTCGGCCGGCCTGGACGGCATCTACGCCCACGGCACGGCCGGTGAGTTCCATGAGCTCAGCGAGGACGAATACGACCTGGTCAACGGCCTCGTGGCCCGGCACGCGACCGCGACCCGGGTGCCCTTCCAGCTCGGGGCGGGCCACATGAGCGCCCGGCTCAGCCTGGACCGGATCCGCCGGGCGGCCCAGTTCGGGCCCGATGCCATCCAGGTGATCCTGCCCGACTGGGTGCCCACCCAGCCGGACGAGGCCATCGCGGCCCTGGCCGGCATGGCCGCCGTGGCCGGGGACATCCCGCTCGTCCTGTACAACCCGCCGCACGCCAAGACCCAGCTGGACCCGGCCACCCTGCTGCGCGCCGCGGCCGAGGTGCCTCAGCTCGTCGGGATCAAGGTGGCCGGGGGAGACGCCGGCTGGTACCGGGCCATGCGGCCGGTGACCGCCCGGCTGGCCGTCTTCGTCGCCGGTCACACGCTGGCCACAGGCTTGGCCCAGGGCGCGGCCGGCTCCTACTCCAACGTGGCCTGCCTGAGCCCGGCGGGTGCGGTGGCCTGGTACCAGACGATGCGCGCCGACCCGGCTGCCGCCGCCGCCACCGAGCGCAGGCTCCAGGACTTCCTGGCCGAGTACATCACCCCGCTCCAGCAACGCGGCTACAACAACGCCGCCCTGGACAAGACGCTGGCCCACATCGGAGGCTGGGCCCGCGTCGGCACCCGGGTCCGCTGGCCCTACCGCAGCGTCCCCGAAGCCGAGGCGACGGCCCTGCGGCCCGTGGCCCGCGCCGCCGTCCCCGAGCTGATCCCGGACACCTGAGCCCAGCAGCCAACGCCCGGCGGGGCGGCCGCCCCCAGCTCACCCTCAGGGCTCGATGATGGCCTTGAGGCAGCTGGTGTCGCCCGCCACCGCGGCCAGCGCGTCGCCGTAGCCGGCCAGGCCGAACCGATGCGTGATCATCCCGTCGGTCTCGACCCGCCCGGCCCGGAGCATCCGCAGCGCCCGGTCGAAGCTGAACGCCTGGGAGAAAGAGCCCTTGATCGTGAGCTCCCGCCGGAACACGTCGTACGGGCTGACCGGCCACACCGCCTGTTCCGGGGTGACCCCGTAGACCAGCACGATCCCGCCGACGGCGGTCAGCGGCGGGCACTGCTCCAGCACAGCCGGCACGCCGGTGGCGTCGATCACCACGTCGAACCCGTCGGGGGCCAGGCCGCGCAGCTGCTGCGCGGTCTGCTCGGGTGCGGCCCGCGAGGCCAGCACGGTCTCGGCGCCCCACCCCGCCGCCAGCTCCAGCTTGGCCGCGGTCGGCGCGGCGACCGTCACCCGGGCGGCGCCCACGGCCCGGAGCAGCTGAGCCAGGATGAGCCCGGTCGGGCCCGCCCCGAAGATCAGCGCGTCGCAGCCCGGCCGGGGCGCGAGCACGTCGATACCGTGCAGGGCGCAGGCCGTCGGCTCGGCCAGCACCGCGACATCGGGGCCCAGGTCGCCCGCGGGATGGCAGTTGACCGCCGGGACGACGAGGTACTCGGCGAAGCCCCCGTCCTCGAACACGCCCATGGCCCGCAGCGAGGCGCAGAACGCGGGCCGGGCCTGCCGGCACATGGCGCAGGTGCCGCAGGAGACCATGTTGTCCACTGCCACCAGGTCCCCGGCCGCCAGCCCGTTTCCGGAGCTGTCGCCGGCGCCTATCCCGGGAACGCTGGCCCCGGCCACATCCACCTCGCCGACCACCTCGTGCCCGGGCACCAGCGGGTAGACATGGCCGAACTCACCGTGGTGCAGGTGCACGTCGGTGCCGCAGACGCCGGTGGCGCGCACCCGGATCCGGACCTCGCCCGGACCCGGCTCCGGGTCGGGCAGGTCAGCCAGCTGCCAGTGTTCCGGTTCGGCGTAGCGGACGGCCTTCACGGGTTTCCCACCTGAACTCTGGTCTTGAGCCCGGCACCTCGCCGGGTCGCTTCGATGGCCGCCGCCGTGTCGGCCAGCGGCAACGGCGGGCCGTGCAGCCGGGCCGCCGGTATCGTGCCCGCCGCGAGCAGGGCCGCGGCCCGCCCGAACGTGTGCCGGACCGAGTTCACCCCCACGATGGTCAGCTCCCGCGCCACCACGTCGAACGGGGCGAACGGGAAGGTGGCGTCGGCCCCGCCGATGCCGAGCAGCGCCAGCCGGCCCGTCCGCCGCAGGTGGGCCAGGCCGGTGGCCACCGCCTCGGGGTGGCCGGTGCAGTCCGCCACCACGCCCCAGCCGGCCTCGGCGATCTCGCCCGCCGCGGCCGCGGTGCGGCGGGCCCCGAACTCCGGCGCCACGGCCCGCCGCTCGGCCCGGGGGTCGACCACGTCGACCGCCGCACCCGCCGCGCTGGCCAGCGCGGTCAGCATCAGGCCGATCGGCCCGCAGCCCAGCACCAGGAGGTCCTCGCCCAGCACCGGGCCGATCCGGTCCAGGGCGTGCAGCACGCAGGACAACGGCTCGACCAGGCTGGCCAGGTCCGCGTCCAGCCCGGGCGGCAGCGGCTCGCAGCGGGCCCCGTTCACGGCCACGTACTCGGCCAGCGCGCCCGGCGCCGTGGTGCCGAGCCCGCCGCCGTTCAGGCACATGTTCGTCCAGCCCGCCCGGCACGGGGCGCAGGCGTCGCAGTAGTCCATCGGGTCGACCGCGACCCGCTGGCCCACCCGCACCGTGCGTACGGCCGGCCCGGCCTCGACCACCGTGCCCCAGAACTCGTGCCCGGGGATGACCGGGTACTGCTTCACCGCGGCGTAGTCGCCGTCGGCGACGTGCACGTCCGTGCCGCAGATCCCACAGCTGCTGACCTGGACGACGACCTCATGATCGCGCGGCGCCGGGTCGGGCACCTCTTCCACCGACAGCTGACCCGGCTTGATGACCAGAGCCGCCTTCACGGGGTGGCCCCCAGCGCATGGATCTCCGCCACGGCCTGCCGCGGATCCGGCGCGCCGAACACCAGCGAGCCGGGCACCACCCCATCCGCGCCCGCCCGCGCCAGGGCCGGCACCGTGTGGGGCCGGATGCCGCCGTCCACGACGACTTCCGGTACCACAGCGCCGTGCCGGGCCGAGACCAGTTCGCTGACGCGGCCCGCCGTGCCCGGGTCCTGGTCGTAGCCCTTGACCCCGATGACCGTGCCCATCAGCAGCAGCCGGTCGATGTCCGCCAGGTACGGTGCCGCCTGGCTGACCGGCTCATGCAGTTCCAGGCCGAGCGAAGCCCGGCAGCCCAGTTCCCGGATCCGGGCCAGCGTCGCGCCCACGTCGGGGCTGGGGCCACTCTGCACGGTGATCATGTCGGCGCCGGCCTCGGCGAACCGGGCCGCCCAGTAGTCCGGGTCGGTCACGTTGAGATGCACATCCAGCACCGCGCTGGTCCGCTGGCGCAGCGCGGCCACGAGATCAGGCCCGAAGAGCAGGTCCTGGACGTCATGCCCGTCGAAGACGTCCAGGTGGAAGCCGTCCACGACGTCGCTGAGCAGGTCGACCGCCGCGCCGAGCGCGAGCAGATCCGCCGACCACAGGGAAACGTAAGCCTTCATCGCTGGTGGCCGCCAGAGGCCGTCTTCACCGCCTCACGGGCCAGCCGCTCGACGTCGTCGGCCCCTGGGGTCAGCGCCTCCAGCAGCACCGGGCTGTGCGGCACCGGCGCGAACGGCGCGCCGATCCGCAGCACCGGCGCGTCCAGCTCGCCGAACAGGCTCTCCTGCATCGACGCGGCGATCTCGGCCCCGATCCCGCCGTGCCGGTAGTCCTCGGCCGCCACCACCAGGGTCCGGGTGCGCCGGACGGACTCCTCCACCAGGCCGAGGTCGAGCGGCGCCAGCGTGCGCAGATCTATGACCTCAGCCTCGATGCCGTCGGCGGCTAGCCGCTCGGCCGCGGCCAGCGCCTTGGGTGCCATCACGCCGTAGGACACCACCGTGACGTCGCGGCCGGGCCGCCGGATCACCGCCTGGCCGAACGGCACCAGGTCGTCCGGGCCGCCCGCCTCGCCGCGGGTGCCGGTCTGCATCTTGTGCATGGCGAAGATGACCGGGTCCTCGCCCCGCATGGCCGACTTGATCAGTCCCTTGGCGTCGTACGGCGTGCTCGGGTAGGCCATCAGCAGACCCGGGACGTGGCAGAACCAGCTTTCGATCGGGTTGTTGTGCTGCGCGCCGCCGCCCGCGAAGCCGGTGGTGCCCCGGACGACCAGCGGCACGGGACGGCCCCACCAGTACCGGATCTTGGCCGCCTGGTTGACGATCTCGTCCATGGCCCCGAACGAGAAGTCGAGGAAGTTGAGGTCGACCACCGGCCGCAGGCCGTTCAGCGCGCCGCCGACCCCGGCCGCCACCATGGCCGCCTCGGAGATGGGGGCGTTGCGGACCCGGTCCCGGCCGTACTGCGGGCCGAGGTTGGTCACCTGGGCCCAGTGCCCGCCTCGTTCGTACAGGTCGGTGCCCATGACGACGATGCTGTCGTCCCGGTCCATCTCCTCGGCCAGGCCGTCGCGGTAGGCCCGTGACAAGGTTGTCCTCTTGCTCGCCGGAGTGGTCACTGGGTTCCTCTCAGCTGCAGCGAGATTCCGGTTACGCCGTCGGCCACGGTGGCCGGGTCGGGCAGGGGCGACCCATCGGCGTACTCGACCGCGTCCTTGACCCGGGCGGTCGCCGCGGCGGCCAGTTCGGAGAAGCCCGCCTCGTCCAGTTCGCCCGCCTTGTCCAGCGCGGCGCGCATCCGGTTGATGGGGTCCCGGTTGGTCTGCCACCACTCCACTTCCTCGGTGGTGCGGTACTGCCCGCGCTCGCCGATGTCGTGGCCGAGGTGGCGGTAGGTGAGGGCCTCGATGAACGTCGGGCCACCGCCGCCGCGGGCCCGTTCGGCCGCTTCGGCCGCCACGCGGTGCAGCGCGACCACGTCCTGCCCGTCCACCTGGACCGAAGGCAGCCCGAAGCCGGACGCCCGGCTGGCCACGGACTCGCCCGCCATCGCCGCGTTGATCGGGGTCTCGACCGCGTACCCGTTGTTCTCGCACACCACGATCAGCGGGAGCTTCCAGGCCGCGGCCAGGTTCACGAACTCCCACACCCGGCCCGTGTTGGCCCCGCCGTCGCCGAAGAAGCCAGCCGCGCAGTGGCCGTCCTGGCGGTAGCCCTGCGCGAACGCGGCTCCCAGCGCGATACCGAGGCCCGCGCCGACGATCCCGTTGGACCCGTCGAACCCGACGGAGAAGTCGGCCAGGTGCATGTGGCCGCCGCGGCCGCCCGCACACCCGGTGGCCTTGCCGTACAACTCGGCCATGACCGACCGCGGGTCCATGCCCTTGGCCAGGGCGACGTGGTGGCTGCGGTGCGACGCCGCCGCCACGTCCTGCGGGCCGAGCACCGAGGTCACGCCGACGGCCACCGCCTCCTGGCCGGTGGCCGCGTGCATCCCGCCGGGGATCGCCCCCGATGTGGCCAGCGGGCCGGCCGTCGATTCGAACTCCCGGATGAGCAGCATCCGCCCCAGCCAGTCCCGCGCGTCGGCGGGGGCGATGCCGTCCAGGTCGATGCCGGCGTCATCGCCTTCTGCCGGGACCGTATGTGCTCTCATTCGCCGGCCTCAACCCAAGTCAGGACCGCCCCGGTGGACACCTCGGCGTCCACGTCGAACAGGTGCGGACCGAGTACCCCGCCGGCCGGGCTCTCCAGCGTCACTTCGGTCTTGGCGGTGTCGATGGACACGACCGGATCCCCTTCCGCGACCTGTTCTCCGGGCTCACGGAGCCAGGCGGTCACCACGCTCTCGGTGTCCGCCATGCCGTAGGACGGCATCTTCAGCTCGACTCTGGACACTCACGCTCTCCTTTAGTCCCCAATGGTCCCGCCGGCGTTCAGCGCCAGGTTCCCGCCGTCGACCGGGAGCACTACGCCGGTGATCATGCTGGCCGCGTCGGAGGCCAGGAAGGCCACCGCCGCCGCGACCTCGGACGGCTCCACCAGGCGCCCCAGTGGAATGCCGCGCAGGAAGGTGTTCAGCAGGTTCCCTTCCTCGCTGGGCCGCTCACTCAGTTTCTTCAGGCCCTCGGTGGCGATCTGGCAGGGCGCGACCGCGTTGACCCGGATGCCGCGCGGGCCCCAGGCCACCGCCAGCTCACGGGTCAGCTGGTTGACGCCGGCCTTGGTGATCCCGTACGAGAAGTTGCCGCGGCCCAGCGAGCTGACGCCGCCGATGGAGCTGACGTTGACGATCGAGCCGGGCAGTCCCGCATCCGCCAGCCCGCGGCCGAGCTGCTGGGCACACTGGAAGTAGCCGGTCAGGTTGACCGCGAACGTCTGGTCCCACTCTGCCCCGGTGATCTCCAGCGAGGGCCCGCGCTTGTTGATGCCCGCGTTGTTGACCAGGATGTCCGGCTGCCCGAACGTGTTCTCGGCCCAGGCGAACGCCTCGGCCACCTGCTCCGGGTCGCTCACGTCGCAGTCGCGGGCGGCCGCGGCGCCGCCGGAGTCGTTGACCCTGGCCGCCACCGACTTGGTGTCGGTCCCGGCCAGGTCGAGCAGGCTGATCCGGGCGTTGGCGTCGGCGAACGTGGCCGCCAGCGCCTGCCCGAGACCTCCGGCGCCACCGGTGATGACCACGTGCCGCCCGGTGAGATCGACCAGTGGCTGCGTCACGATGACCGCCCCTCCGGCCCGGCCACCACGGGGTTGCGCAGGCAGCCCAGGCGCTCGATCTCGACCTCGACGATGTCCCCATCGTGCAGGAAGAGCGGCGGGTTCTGGGCCGCGCCGACGCCGCCGGGAGTCCCGGTGGCGATGATGTCCCCGGGCTCGAGCGTCATCACCGCGCTGAGCTGGCTGACCAGCGCGGCCACGGTGAAGACCATGTTGGCCGTGTTGGAGTGCTGCACGGTGACGCCGTTGACCCGGGTCTCGATCTCCAGGTCCTGCGGATCCGGCACGTCCGCCGCCGTGACCAGGAACGGGCCCACCGGCGCGAACGTGTCGAAGCTCTTGCCCAGCGTCCACTGACTGGTCCAGTTCTGGACGTCGCGCGCGCTCACGTCGTTGAAGGCCAGGTAGCCGCCCACGTACGACAGTGCCTCGTCCTCGCCGATGAACCGGGCCTGCCGCCCGATCACCACCCCGAGCTCGCCCTCGTAGTCCACCGAGTTGCTCAGGGTCGGCAGCACGATCGGGTTGTAGGGGCCGGTCAGGGCGGTCGGAAACTTGGCGAAGACCGTCGGCTTGGTCGGCAGTTCCTGGCCGGTCTCGGCCGCGTGGTCACGGTAGTTGAGCCCGATGCAGATGATCTTCGACGGCCTGGGCACCGGGGCGCCCAGGCGGACCTCATCCAGGCGGACCCGGGCGCTCTCCGGCGCGTTCGCGGCCAGGTCAGCCAGCTGCCCGGCCTGCTCCGCCGCCAGCAGCACGGCTAGCTCGGCCGACAGCGGCGCTCCGGTCGCGGTCAGGTCGACCAGGGTGCCCGGCCCGGACACCACCGCCGGGCGCAGGTCGGCCAGCCGGGTCCCGGCCGTGCCGTCGGCCAGAAAGCTACACAGCTGCATCGGAAGCCGCCTGTCCAGCGCCCTTCGAACCCATCAGATTTCCTCCTGCGCTCAGCGCTCGTAGATAGTCAATTGATTGTTGTCAACAATCGACTTTTCTACACCATGGCTGGTCGGCCGGCAAGGGCGGTCACGGTCACCCCTTCACCGCACCCGCCGTCAGGCCCCGCACCACGTAGCGCTGCACGCACATGTAGAAGATGACCGGGAGCAGTGAGAACACCACGCCCGCCGCCTGCAGCTCGAAGATCGGCACGTCCTGCTGGCTGATGAAGGTGGCGATGCCAAGGCCCGCCGTGTACTGGCTGCGGTTGGTGATCAGCGCCGACGCGAACAGGTAGTCGTTCCAGCTGAGGAAGAACGCCACCACCGCGACGGCCACCAGCCCGGCTCTGGACAGCGGCAGCAGCAGCCGCCGGAGCAATCCCAGCCGGGTGAGGCCGTCGACCAGGCCAGCGTCGAGCACCGAGTCCGGGACGTTGTCGAACGAGGACTTCAGGATCCACGAACCCAGCGGGACGGCGAACGCAGCGTAGAGCACGGCCAGCATGGGCAGGTTGTTGGTCCACCCCATCGACCGGTAGAACTGCAGCTCCGGCACGATGATCATGGCGCCCGGCATCATCTGGGTGAACAGCAGCAGCAGGCCGAATATCAGCTTGCCGTGCCATTGCAGGCGCCCGAGCAGGTACGCCCCGAAGGACGCCAGCACCAGGGTGATCACCACCGTGATCAGCGCGACAAACACCGAGTGGGCCAGCCAGCTCGCGATGGGCTGGTCCTGGAACAGCTGCGTGATGGCGCCGGTGTTGAAGCCCTTCAGGATGAGCGGCGGCGGGAACGACAGCGTCTTACTCTCGGGCTGGAAGGTGCTCAGGATCATCCAGTAGACCGGGAACAGTGCGACGACACACACCGCCACGATCACCACGACCCGGACCACCGATCCGGCCACGTACCGGCGGCTGCGCCGCCGGCGCGGGGCGGCCGCGGGTACAGCCGGCGCCGGCTTGGTCAGCACGGCCATGTCATCCTCCGCTCAGTCTGGTTCGTGGTCATGATCGGCTCCGGACCACGCGGCGCTCGATGTACACGAACAGGGCCGTGCCGATGATCGACAGGAACAGCCCGACCATCGCGATCGCGCTGGCGTAGCTGTAGTTGAAGAACTGGAACGCCTGGTTGTAGATGTCGATGGACAGCGTGGTCGTGTCGTTGCCCGGACCGCCGCCGGTGGTCAGGTAGATCAGCGAGAACTGCTGCAGCGAGAAGATGAAGGCCAGCACGGCCAGCAGGCACAGCGTCGGCGTGATGCTGGGCAGCACCACCGACCGGAACCGGCGGATCGCGCCCGCACCGTCCACCCGGGCCGCCTCCAGCAGCTCATCCGGCACGGCCTGCAGCGCGGACAAGGTGATCAGCGCGTAAAAGGGGAAGCCCTTCCACACCGTGAGCACAATGATCGACGGGAAAGCCAGAGTCGAGCTGGTGAAAAACGCGTAGTGGTGCCCAAGACCCGGTATCCAGCTGGCGAACCGGTTGAAGATGCCGAAGTTCGGGTCCGCCATCAGCAGAAAGGTCAGGACCACCGGGATATCCGGCAGGGCCCAGGGGATGGCCATGATGCCCCGCACGAAGCTGCGGCCGCGGAAGCTCCAGTTGAGCAGCATCGCGATGAACAGGCCCACAACCAGCATGAAGACCACCACGGCCGCGGTGAAGATCAGCGTGACCCGGACGACCTGCCAGAACACCGGGTCGGCGAACATGCGGCTGTAGTTGCTGAACGTGAACGAGCCCGTGGCACCCAGTTGCTGGCTTTTGAACGAGGTCAGGATGCCCTTGACGATCGGGTAGAGGACGAAAACACCCTCGAACGCCAAGATGGGAATGACCAGTAGGTAGGGCAGCCACGCCCCGGACGTCCGCCGCTGCGGCCCCACGGAGAAGCTGCGGCGGCGGAGCTGGCCGGGAGCATGCTCCCGGCCAGCCTTCAGTACCTGCGTCACAGTGATATCCCTGCCGTCACGCGCCGACCTGCGGCCCCAGTTCCTGCTGGGCCTGCTTCTGGGCCGCGGCCATGGCGGCTTCCACCGTCTGGCCGCCCGAGATGGCGCTGGATATGGCCTTGATGATGATCAGGCCGATCTGGGAGTAGACGGTGGTGTAGTCGCCCAGGAGGTCAACCTCACCGACGTAGTTCGTCTCCAGATAGCCGGACATCCAGGGCGTGTTCTTCAGGTAGCCCGCGTAGGCCGGCTCGTAGGTCCCGAAGTTGCTGTAGGGGATGATCGGGTAGCCGTTGGTCGTGGTGACGTAGTACAGGTTCTTCGGCGTGACCATCCACTTGACCAGTTCCATCGCCGCGTCCTGGTTCTTGGACGACTTCATCACGACCGCGGGGTGCAGCCGGGCGATGGCCTTCTTGCCCGGCCAGGGCGGCGGGGCGCTGCGCAGGTTGGGGTAGAGCTTGGGCGCCAGCGTCTTCAGCGAGGTCAGGCCGGCCGCCACGTTGAGGTTCATGGCGATCCGGTCGGACTCCCACAGCTTGGTGATGGCGGCCTCGGAGCTGCCCTTCGGGCCGCCCTTTTCCAGCAGCTCGATGAAGTACTTGATCGAGTTGATCGTCGGCTCGGAGGTGAAGGTCAGCGTCTTGCCCTTGGCCCAGGTGCCGCCGTAGGCCAGCGGGAAGTTCTGCACCTGGTTCCACCAGTCGGCGCCGTCGGCCACGCTGTTGAGCAGGGCCACGCCAAACGTGTTCGGGCTGTTGGTCAGCTTTTCTGACTGGGTCAGCCACTCGTCCAGCGTGGTCGGCGGCTGAGCGAAGCCGGCGTTCTTGAGCAGTTGCTGGTCGTAGGTGAGAGCGAACGGCACGTCGATGATGCCCAGGCCCTCCAGGTTGCTGCCGTTCATGAACTGCTCGTGGGCCGGGATCGGCGTCAGCTTGAGGTCCTGGGTGATCGACTGCAGCGGCACGCACATGTTGAACTTGGTGATCAGCGCCGAGGCCAGCTCGGGCGGGCACATGACCACGTCGGCGTTGACCGAGCCCGCCTCGGCCTGGGTGACCACGTTCTGGTCGTAGGTCGCGAACGGCCAGCCGACCCACTTCACCGTGATGTTCGGGTGGGCGGCCTCGAACTCGTCGATGACCTTGAACCAGGCCGCCTTCTCGGCCACCTCGAACTGTTCCCAGGACATGAGCGTGAGCGTGGTCTTGCCGCCGCTGCTGCCGCTGCTGCCGCTGGACGAGCTCTTACTGCCGCCGCTGCTGCCGCAGGCGGACAGGATCGAGGCACCCGCCCCAGCCGCGAGGACGCCGCCAGAAAGCTGGAAGAAATTACGCCGGCTCAGCGGCTTGGGAACTGGATCAACGTTCGCGTCGTTACGTGCGTCGCCATTCATCTCTTTCCTCTGTCCTGTGATGGGCGGCTACGGGTCGCCGGTACCGAGACGTCTACTCGTCAGATATCTGTTCGGTGAGGTCGCCGGGCCCGGGTGGACCGGCCGACCCCGCGTCGTGGAGAACCAGGTCAAATAGCTGGTTAAAACGGAAGCATGATCCGGCCAGCTGTCAACTGTCAACTATTTACGGATTGCAATTCAGCAGCTCAGCCCACGAACGTGAGGGCGGGGCGGCCACGGGCGCCGGGCTGGATGGCAAACAGCGCCCCCGAGGCTGGCTGCGCATGGATATCGGCCCCGATCTGTGAGGTCGTGACGTAGAGCGTGTCCAGGCCGGTTCCACCGAATGTGCAGGCGGTGACCTGGGATACCGGCAGCGGGATGACCTCCTCCAGGCGGCCGGAAGCCGAATAATGATGGACGGCGGAGCCGCCCATCAGGGCCAGCCATACTCCGCCCTCAGCGTCGACGGTCAGGCCGTCAGGCCACCCCGCCTCGACCGGGACGTCCACCCACCGCCGCCGGTTCACCAGGCCCGTATCGGCGGAGTAGTCGAAGATGTCGATGCTCTGGTCGCGGGTGTCGACGTAATAGGCGATCGTGCCGTCAGGCGCGAAGTCGAAGCCGTTGGAGATCGTCACCTTGTCGAGCACCGGCCGCACCGATCCGTCCGGATCGAGGCAGTAGAACGTCCCGGCCTGCGGGCTCTCGTCGGTGGCCATGGACCCGCAGTAGAACCGCCCGTCCGGGTCGCATCCGCCCTCGTTGAGGCGGACACCGGGTTCCAGGCTGACCGTGGCCACGGTGCGCAGCTGACCCAGGTCCCCGTCGGTGACGGCGAAGCTGTCCTTGAGGGCCAGCACCGCGCCGCCCGACACGCGCGGCCTGATGACCGCGGCGACCTCCCCGACGTGGGTCCGGGTCACCCCGCCGTGCTGATCGAGGGACAGGACATCGCCGCTGAGCATGTCCACCCAGCGCAGGCCGCCCCATTCATCGGCCCAGCACGGGCCCTCCCCGTGATAGCACTCCGTGCCTGGTATCTGCTCTGCCTGTGCCACCGTGCCTCCTTTGGCTCAGCTGGTCACCTGGACAACTACCGGCTTACCTGGACGACTATCGACCCGTGCGTGACCGAACCGGACGCCAGGTACTCGATGGCGTCCTCGATCGTCCAGTGGGATAGCCGCTGCGCGGAACGCCCGGACGCCGACGCGCTGTGCGGGGAGAACAAGGTGTTCGGGGCGGCGAGTAGGGGAGAGGTCGCCGGAAGCGGTTCGGTCTCGAACACGTCGAGCCCGGCGCCGGCCAGATGGCCGCTGTGCAGCAGTTCGGCCAGGGCGTCCTCGTCGATGATCCCGCCCCGGGCGACGTTGACCACGACCGCGCCGGCCGGCAGCAGGCGCAGTTCGTCCCGGCCGATCAGGCCCTTGGTCGCGGGTATCAGCGGGAGGTGCAAGCTCAGCATGTCGCTGCGCCGCAGCAGGTCGGGCAGGTCGGCCGCCCGTTCCACCCCCGGTGGTAGGCTGACCGGCGCCGGGTCGTACACCACCACCTGCCGGACCAGTGGCCGGACCCGTTCGACGAAGGCCTGGCCGATCCGGCCCCCGCCGACCACGCCCACGGTGGCATCGTCCAGCGCCCGGACCCCGCTGAGGTCCAGCGGGCCGCGCCAGCCGGCCCGGACGAAGGCGTCGGATGGCGACAGCCGCCGCTCCAGCGCCAGCAGGAGCGCCAGCGCGTGCGTGGCCACCTCGGCCGCGGCGTAGGCAGGCTGGTTGATGACGGCGATACCGCGTTTTTCGGCCGTCGTCAGGTCGATGGTGTCCAGGCCCACGCCGGCCCGGCCGATGACCCGGACCGAGGGGGCGAACGCCGTGATGACATCATCGGACAGCCGCTGCAGGGTCACGACCACCGCATCCGCATCGCCGGTCGACTCCCGGACGGTGTCCGGACGCGACAGGTCGATCCAGCGGAGCTCGGCCTGGTCGTTAAAGTCCTTCTCCAGGCCGGCGTGGTCGGCGAATGCCGTGTCGGCCACCGCGATGACCGGCCGGGTCACGGGCAACCTGACCGGTCGGTGTGAGCTCTCTGCATTCCCGAACGGTAGAGTGCCCGCTTGTAAACTGTCAACAATCACTTTCTAATCGTGATCATCATGTCGCCTGGCCGTTGGTGCAGGTCCGGACCCGGGCTCGCCTGGACGTGACCAGGCCGGAGCCGCCCGGGGAGGGGTCTCGGGCGGCTCCGGCTCGGCCATTGTCGATCTATCCCGCCCCAGCGGTCAGGGCTGAAGGTCCCCCTACGCTCCCGCCTCCTCAAGGCGCGTCTGGATTTACCGTGGTCAATTTCTGCTGCCCTGGCGACAGAAATTGACCACGGTATTTGCCCCGCAGGCGACGTTCCTCGGCCTTCCAGCCTCTCCCGCGTCGTGGCACAATCGTTGACTGTTAACAACCTTCGTCAACCGATGGCTACTGGAGCATGATGTCTGACCCCGATCCGCAGCTGCTGCAGCTGCTGGGCTCGTTCGGCGCCAGCCCGGCGCTGCTGTCCGACGCCGACCGGCGAGCGCTCGACGAACAGGGCTTCCTGGCCCTGCCCGGGCTGCTCGACCCGGCCACGGTCGAGGCTGTCGTCCGGCGCTTCGACGAGCTGGTCGAAACCGAAGGCGACCAGGCCGGCCTCGAAGCCCACCAGGAGGCCGGAACGGCGCGGCTGGCGAACCTGGCCGACAAGGATCCCCTTTTCGATCTGATCTGGAACAACCCGCGCCAGCTCTCGGCCATCGCCCACGTCCTGCAGTGGCAGCCGGAAAAGGTCTTCTCCCTCAACGGCCGGAGCGCGCTGCCCGGCCAGGGCCACCAGAATCTGCACGTCGACTGGGCCTCCGCCGTCGCGCCCGGCGACTACCAGATCACCAACTCGATCTGGATGCTGGACGACTTCACCGCCGAGAACGGCGCCACCCGGGTCGTGCCCGGCTCACACCGCTGGGGCCGTCTGCCCAAGGACGCCCTGGCCGATCCGGGCGCCCCCCACCCTGACGAAGTCCTCGTGGTCGGGAAGGCCGGCACCTGCGTCGTGTTCAACAGCCACCTGTGGCACGGGGGCACCCTGAACCAGACCGCCAAGCCCCGCCGCGCGATCCACGCCGCCTTCGTCCGCCGCACCGGGCCCCAGCAGACCGTCTTCGCCAACTACTTGCACGACAGTACCTACCAGCGCCTCACCCCCGCCCAGCGCTACCTCCTCGAGGTCTAACTGAGCCGTTAGTCCCCATAATTGGGCCCTCCGGTGCTATCGCCACCCACGGGCAATATGTCACTCTGACCTTGGGAAGGCCGTGACGCCAGAGGCGGGCGGGGAGGCACAGGGTGAGCATTGGCGAAGTGCTGGCCGACGCGCGCTGCCGGTCGGGTCTGACTATCAACGAGATCAGCCGCCAGACCCGGATCCGGGAAGCCGTCATCTGGGGCATCGAGCTGGACAACTACGCCCTCTGCGGCGGCGACTTCTACGCCCGTGGCCACATCCGGGCCATCGCCCAGGTCGTCGGCATCGACTCCGTCCCGCTGATCGAGGAGTTCGACGCCCGCCGCCGGGAGCAGGAGGCCAGGCGCCAGGCCGAGGCGGACAACCTGCGCACCTCCATGCTCCTTGCCCCGCGCCCGTCCAACGCGACCAACTCGGCCAGTCAGTCCAGTTCGGCCAGCTCGTCCAGTTCGGCCAACCTGCCGGATCGGCCTGCGGCCCCGGGCCGCCCGGCCCGGCCCCGTCCTGGCCGGTCCGAACGCTACCGGCGCCGGCACCGCAGGCGCGTGGTCCTGAGCACCGCGCTGTGCCTGATCGTCCTGGCCATCTTCGGCGTGGAGGCCTATCACTTCGGCCAGGACATGCGCCCAGCCTCGGAAAACACCGCCCGGGCCGCGTTCAACCGTTCCACCGCCTCCCAGCACGCCAAACCGGCCGCGTCCAAGTCCCCGGCCAAACCGTCCCCGTCGCCCACCCATGCCACCGCGCCCGCCGTTGAGACCCTGAAACCGGTCAGCGCCACCGCCTACGGTCCCTACGGTGTCCAGGGTGACAACCCACAGGACGCGTCCAAGGCCATCGACATCCACGGCCGGACCGCCTGGACCAGCGACTGGTACTCCACCGCTGAGTTCGGCAACACCCAGACCGGCACCGGCCTGCTGCTCGACCTGGGCCACAACGTCACCATCAACTCGGCCCTGATCGTCGTCGGCGCCCCCGGCGCCACCATCCAGCTCCGCGCGGGCACCTCCAAGTCGGACCTCGCCATCATCGGCGGCGCCAAGAACGCCAGCTCCACCACCACGATCCGCCCCGAGCAGATCCGCGTCCGCTACCTGCTGATCTGGTTCACCGCGCTCCCGCCCGACAGCGACGGCACCTACCAGGCCGCCGTCTACAACGTCGACCTCCAAGGCCAGCCCTGACGGGAAGCCGCCCTACCGCTCGTGCAGCAGCTCGGCCATCGCCTCTTCGTGCGAGACTGCGCCCGGCCGGCCGGCTTCCACCCAAGCCCGGTGGCCAGACAGCGTCACCTCGATCTCAGCTTCCTCTGTCGGTTGCGCATCCACGATGCGATGCTAATGCCCCCTACTCAAGCCGCCAGCGCACGATGCAGAACCCGTGCCGCAGCGCCGCGTCGAGGGCCTCGGGCTCCAGCCGCCCGTCCGGCCGGCGCGGAATGGGGATGAACCGGGTTGCCCGCGGGTTCTTCGCACCGATCACGCCGAGCAGCCGTTCCACCTCGGCCGGGTCGGTCACCAGTTCGGCCCGGGCCGGCGTCCAGCGGCCGCGCAACCGGATCCGGACCGGCCGGCCGTCGGCCAGGTTGAGCGTCCAGCGGCCGCCGCCCGGGGTGAGTAGCACGTCGCCGTCGCGGACGTAGCTGACCGGCTGCCGGTAGGCTTTCCCGCTCTTGCGGCCGGTGTAGGCGATCAGCATCAGGTTCCCGCTCAGCGGGGTGGCGAACGGCAGGCTCAGTGCCGCCCGCATCGGGACGTTGACCGCGCGCATGATCCGCGTGCGCCGCTCTCGCGCGGCTTGAGTGACAGCCATGGTCAGACTCCTTACTGAGGACGGCCGGCCGAAGACAGCCGAGCCGGGTTAGGCGAGTTAGGCCAGTTAGCCGAGCTAGACGAGGACGGCGCCACCGGCCACGTCGATGACCACGCCCGTGATCCAGGCCGCCTGGTCCGAGGCCAGGAACGCGGCCGCGCCCGCGACGTCCTGCGGCGTCCCCAGCCGCCGCAACGGGTGCGCTTCGGCCAGCGTCGCCTGCACCGCGGCCGGGATCCGCAGCTGGTTGCCCTCGGTCAAGATGGTCTCCGGGGCGATGCAGTTGACCCGGATCCCGAACGGGCCGGCCTGGGCCGCGGCTTGCTGCGTCAGCAGGGCGATGCCCGCCTTGGCCGCCACGTACGGCATGGGGGAGCGGGGGTCCGCGCGCCGCCCCGCGGCCGAGCCGATGGTGATGATCGTGCCCTGACCCCGTTCCTTCATCCCGGGCAGGAAGCTCTTCAGCGTCAGGAACGTGGCCAGCAGGTTGCCGTCGACGGTCGCGCGCCACCCGTCTTCGGGGATCTGCTCCAGCAGCGCGGGCGCGGTGAAGTTGCCGCCCGCGTTGGCCACCAGGATGCCGGCCGGCCCCCAGGCGTCCTCGATCTGGCGCCGCACCGACTCGACCTGGCCGAAATCGGTGACGTCGCCCGTTACCGCCATGGCCTTCCCGCCGTCACGGGCGATCGCGGCCACCACCCCGTCCGCCGCGTCCCGGTCGCGCCCGTGCACCGCCACCGCCGCCCCGCGGCGCGCGAACTCGGCCGCGATGGCCGCCCCGATACCCCGGGTACTCCCGGTGACCAGGGCGATCTGCCCGTCGAGTGCGCTCATGCCGTTTCTCCGTTCACCGAGGTGAGGATTTCCATGAGGTGGCCGTCGGGGTCACGGAAATAGGTGCCGCGGCGGCCGTTCTTGCCCGGGTAGACCTGGCCCGGCTGGTGGCAGCCCGGGTCGGCGTAGTACGTGACGCCCCGGGCGGTGATCCGGCCGAAGGCGGCCTCGAACTCCTCCCTGCTCAGCTGGAAGGCGTAGTGGTGCAGATTTACGTCGTCACGCTGCAGGAAGTCCAGGCTGACCCCGTTGGCCAGGGTTACCGGGGTGAACTGCGCCACCGGCGGGTCGACCGGCAGGCCGAGGATGCCCGCCAGGAACTGCGCCGATGCCTGCGGGTCGTGCGCGGGCACGATGGTGTGATCCAGCTCAACGGCCATGGCCTTCTCTCCACTCACTCGGAACCATGCCTCGAACGTTAGATATCTAAGAGTTAGATGTCAAACGCTTTGATTACTAAGCATGGTGCTACGCTGGCCGACGTGCCTGCACCGTTTCCACTGCCGATCGGGCTCCGCCTGGCCCAGACCGCCCGGGCCGTGGAGCGCGCGTTCGACGAAGCTCTCGCCGCCGCGGGCGGCACCCTGCCGGTCTGGCTGATCCTGCTCAACCTCAAGGTGCGCAAGCCCGCTAACCAGCGAGAACTGGCCGAGGCGGTCGGCGTGCGCGAGGCCACGCTGACCCATCACCTGAACGCGATGGACACCCGTGGGCTGATCACCCGGACCCGCGACACGTCCAACCGGCGCGTCCAGGTCGTCACGCTCACCGAAGCGGGCGAAGCCGCCTTCGGCCGCCTGCGCGAGGCCGCGATGGCCTTCGATGCCACCTTGCGCGCGGACCTGACCGACGACGACCTGGCCACCCTCAGCACCCTGCTCGGTCACCTATCGGCCAACGTCGGCGCGGGCGAAGCCGCCGCCCCCTGGACCGGCCTGGCCGACCGCCGCTAAAACCACCCCGCCCCGGCGAGCGTGCACCACGTGATCCATGCGGATGGCAGACGGCGTTCGACGGCAGAGCGTGTGACAGCGGCCGCCCCGGCGGTCAAAGATCATCCTGACCTGGCTCAAGGTCGCGGGTTATATCTCAGCTGGTGTGCAGGCGGCGGACCTCGGCGGCGACGGCCGCGACGTCGACCGGCCCGGTCGTGTCCACGGTGATCAGCGGGCCGATGCCGACCGGCCGGCCATATTTGCCCATCGCGGACAACGGCAGCGTCACCTGATGGACCTCGTGCCTCGGCCGTGCGTTGTACCGGGCGTGAGCGACCTCGGCGGGGCACGCGCAGTACACCTCGACCGTCCGGCCGCCCAGGCCGCGCAGCTGGCCCAGCGCTTCATCGTTGCCCGGCGCGAAGTTGGCCTCGATCACCATGTCGCCCGCGCGGGCCGCGAGCGCCCACAGCACCGCAAACGACGCGGCGCCCAGCCGCCGCGACCAAGCCAGGTCGATCTGGCCCTCACCGGGGACGTACAGGGCGTCGTGCAGCGCCTCCTTGACCAGGTCCTTGGTCACCAGCGAGTAGCCGAGCTCCGCTGCCAGCGGGAAAGCCAGGCTGCTCTTCCCCGCCCCCGGTCGCCCAGAGATATACACAATCCGGCTCACACCAGCTAACCTGCCGCAACCTTGGCCCGGCCAGCACGTCATCACCGCGGCCGGCCCCCTTCCCGGCGCTCCGACCTCCGCCGTGCCGTTACCTTTGCTCCCCGCGGTCGGCTATCGAACGCGCGGGCAGTGCTCCCGCTGGTTGACCTCAATGGCTCGGCCGTCCGGGTCTTCGGCCACGATCCGGCAGCCCCAGGGCATCTCCTCGTGGCTGGTCAGCACCGGCGCGCCCACCTCGGCTAGCGCCTCCGCCGCCCAATCCAGCGACTCCACGTAGAACCCGGGGAACACGCTCCCACCCGACCGCCGTTCTCCCGCCTGCCCCGGCGCCTCCGCCGGGTAGATCGCGAAGTGAACCGCCCCCACCTCAGCGGCGAAGTGCACCGGCCCCTCTCCGTGATCCTCGTCCTCCAGCACCAGCCCCAGCGCCCGGTAAAACGACGCCGTCAACGCCGGCCGATCGGCGAACAGCACCAGCGAACCCACCTCGGTCATGACCCCGATTGTGCCCTGCACTACCTACGCCCGGCTGACCAGGCCCTGGCCGGATCTGCCCGCGCCTACGCGAGCTTGCGTGCCCTGATGGCCAGCGTGACCGGGGTGGGCTCGCCGCCCTCGGCCAGTTGCTCGGGGGACAGGCCCGCGTCCAGGAATGCGTGCAGCAGAGCGGGCAGCGGCAGATGCGTGGCGCCGACCTTGTCGCGGACGCCGTGGGTCGTCCACGATGCCGTGGTCCAGTGGCCGTCGAGGTAACCGGGGCGGATCACGATCGCCGCGGGGTCGGCCCGGTCGGCGAAACCTCCGCAGAAGCAAGGGTGGACGCCAATGTGGACAAACACCCCGCCCGGTTGCAGGACCCGGGCGGCCTCGGCCAGCACTGCGGGGTAAGCCGGCATGTCGGTGTGCGCCATCACGGTGATGACCGCGGGGACGCAGCCATCACGGACCGGCAATCGCGCGGCGTCGGCCTGGACCGCGGGCAGCCGCCCGCTGGTGTGGCGCAGCATCGCGGCCGAGATGTCCGCGCCGAACGGGTTCCAGCCCAGCTCACGCACCCGCCGGGCACGTGCGCCCGTGCCGCAGCCGATTTCCAGGCAGCGGCCGGTGCCCGGCCCCAGCAGGCTGTCCAGGGCCGCGTCGATGCCCAGCGGGTCGGTGCCCTGCGCGGCCGTGCTGGCCAGGAACTCTTGCTCGTACCAGTCGGCGATCTCGTCGTAAGCCGCGGATGGCGACATCGTGCTCCCCAGCTCTCGCCCTGGCACTAATTATACCATTAATAAATGTATCACCGTCCATTAAAAGCCATTTTGGCTTTTAATGACGTTCGCCATTAGCGTGAGTCAATACGCAATGGCGAAGTGAAATTCGCTGACTCTCATGGGCTGTGACTCTGGACCGAGCGGTTCGGTCATAAGCCCTCAGCCCGGCCTTCGGCTGAGGCCGAGCCACAGGCCGTCCCGGGCCCGGGTCATGGCCACAAACAGGACCCGGCGCTCCAGTTCGGTGCGCTCCCGGTAGGCGCCGTCGGACTCGGCCGCGGACCGCGGCCGCGGGTAACGGTCGCGGTCCGGGATGAACACGTGGGCGAACTCCAGTCCTTTCGCCCGGTGGAACGTCCCCACCTTGACCTGGTCGCGCCGGGTCCCGGTGTACTCCTCCAGCGCGATGACCGGGATCTCGCCGTCGGCCAGCACATCCCGCCAGCGGGCCGCGACGGTGTTGCCGGGCGCCAGCACAGCCATGTCGCCGTAGCGGACACCGTCCCGGTCGTGGAGTTCCCGGATGTGTTCGCGCATCCTGGCTCCCTGGGCGACCCGGCCTCCGGTAACCTCCACCACCGTGCCGCCCGGGCGTGCGGCCTGCAGGTCGCGCTGCCCGCCCACCGGATCGGCGTCCAGGTCGTCGAACTGGTCACCGGCCACGACGGTCAGCGCATAGCGCAGGATCCGCTCGCCGTTGCGGTAGTTGCGGTTCAGCACCGTGGACCGGCCGACCACGGAGATGCCCGCCTCGGACAGGGTGAAGCCGCCGGGGTAGACCGACTGCTGGCCGTCGCCCACCATCAGCAGGCCGTCCGGCCGGTCCCCGACCAGGGCGTGCAGAAACTGGAGCCCGACGCAGGTCAGGTCCTGCACCTCATCGACGATCACCGCGTCGAACCCGTTGTCCGCCCCTGCTGTCGCCCGCTCCCGGGCCAGGTCCCGTACGATCCGCAGCGCGTCGGCCCAGTCCAGGATGCCCCGCCGGGCCAGGTCGTCCTGGTACGTCTCGTACAGGTGCCACACGTCGGTGCGCGCCGCCAGGCTGAGCGGGGCCCGGCGGCCGACCCGCGCCAGCCGCGCGTAATCGCCGAAATCGGCCAGGCCGCGACCCTTGATGACGACGCTGATCTCGTCGCCCCAGTACTTCTTGTCCCGGACCAGCCCGGGCAGCGATGACCCCTCGCCCGCCGACGCCCAGGCCTGATCGAAGCAGGCGCTCGCTTCCTTGGTATCGAGCCGGCCCCGGTGCGGGTTCTCCCGCAGCCACCGGCTGGCCAGCGCGTGGACCGGCAGGAACGTCACCTGGTCGGGCCGGCCAGGGGCCAGTCGGGCGAACAAGGCCTCGTGGACCGCGGGCAGGGTCCGGACGAATGACGTGAACAGCACCCGCCGCCCCTGGCTGGCCAGGTAGTTGGCCCGGTGCAGCGCCAGGACCGTCTTCCCGGTTCCCGCGCCGCCCCGGATCCGGGACGGGCCGGAGAATTCCCGGCTCACCTGTTTGGCCTGCAGCGGATGCAGCCAGGTCATCCAGGACTCGATTGGCTCCCGCGCCGCCGCTTCCTGCATGGCCTGCCACAGTTCTTCCCGGCTGACCAAGGCGTCATCAGCCGGGGGTCCCGGCGCCCCGGCGGCGACCGACGGCATCGGCGGGCAGTCCCGGTCCAGGGTGACGATGAGCTGCTCGACCCGGTCCGGTGGCAGCCGTACGCCCCACCGGACCAGCTCCCGGATCAGGTCCTTCTCACCCAGCAGGACGACCCGGTCCAGGTGGGCCCGGACGTTCCGGCGGCCGGCCAGCACCAGCAGCGGAACGACCTCCGTCGGAGCTAAGCCCACCCCAGCCAGGATCGTCTCCACCGCGCTGGTCTGATCCAGCAGTTTGCGGACCTGGTCGGAGGCGTCGGATTCGCCGCGCCAGAGCCGGCCCCGTTCCACCCGCACCTCGGCCCGCCACGTCTTGACGTCGATCACGAATACTCCGCCCGGCCCGACCAGCAGGACGTCGATGTTGGCCCGGCGGGTCCCCGGCCAGCGCCGGTCAGCCAGCACGTGCCAGGCCGCATCCATCCCGACCAGGACCCGGACCACCGCTTGCTCACCCCGGCCGCCGGTCTCCCAGGCCCGCTGCCGGCGGCGAAGCTCGGCCAGCAGCTCAGTGAGCTGGCGGACCTGCCGCTGGACCGCGTCGATCTCCGATCCGAGCGCCGCCGCCCGGCCCAGCGCCGACGGCCAGGCCGGTGAATCGTCGGGAATCAGGCTCACGCTCACATAACGGGCCACCCGCCCGCCCAGTTCAGCCGGCCGAGTCCATCTCCCAGGCCTGACACAGGGCGTTGGCCAGGTACATCTGCCGCGGCGTCTGGCAGGCGACCCGGATCAGCGCCGGGCTGGCCACGATCAGCGCCAGCGCCCGCGCCCGCGACGTGGCCACGTTCAGCCGGTGCGGGTCGTACAGGAACTCCAGTCCCCGCGGCGCGACGTCCGCCGACGAGGTGGCCATCGAGTAGATCGCCACCGGCGCCTCGCGGCCCTGGAACTTGTCCACCGTGCCCACCTGGACCCCGGCCGCCCCGGCGACACCCGCCCGGTTCAGAGCTTCCTCGATGGCCCGGATCTGCGCGTTGTACGGGGTGACCACGACGATCTCGCTGGCCCCGATCGGCCGCGAGACCCCGTGCTTGTCCTGCCACTGGCGCCCCAGCAGCCCGCCGACGAGCTCGGCCACCACGGCCGCTTCCTCCGGCGAGGCGTTGGTGTTGCCCTCGTGCGGCACCTCGACCACCCGCAGCCCCGCCCCGCCCGGCGGCTCAGACCCAGACCCGGACCCGAGGATCTCCTGCAACTCCAGCCCATCGGTCCAGGTCAGCTTGCCGTCGTAGAACGTGGCCGAGGTGTAGCGGCACAGGTTCGGGTGCATGCGCCAGGTCTGATCCAGCAGCAGCCCGGCCTCCGGCACAACCGTGGCGTGGCCGGCCAGGATGTGCTCCAGTGCGGACGCCGCCGCCCCGGGCGGATGGGCGCCCTGGCTGGGCTGGGCCAGCTGCTGCGGGTCACCGATCAGGACCAGGTTCTGGGCCGCACCCGCCACGGCCAGCACGTTGGCCAGGGACAGCTGACCCGCCTCGTCCACGAACAGGGTGTCCACCGCGCCCTGAAACTGGTCACGCGCCCACAGCCAGGCGGTACCGGCGGCGATGTCGAGCTCACCGTCCCGGAGCTGGGTCTCCAGCGTTCCGTGATCCAGGCCGGCCGCGTCCGGGTGCAGGTAAGGGTTGCCCTGCTCGGCCCGCTGGCCGATCCGCGGCCGGGGCAGACCCAGCTCCGCGGCCTGCTCGACCACCTTGCTGATCAGGTTGTGAATGACCGAGTGGGAGGGGCCGGTGATGCCGACCGTGCGCCCGGCCCGGACCAGCGCCAAGATCTGCCGGGCGGCGGTGAACGTCTTGCCGGTGCCGGGCGGTCCCTGAATCGGGAGGTAGGAACCACCCAGGGCCAGGACCAGGCGGACGGCCGCCTCGGCCACCGGCTCGCCGGCGGCCCGCAGCGGGCCCGGCCCGATGTCGGCACCACCGGGACGCAGGCGCAGCAGCAGGGCGGTGGCGGCGTCGGCGCCGGTGACGCCGGTGCGGGCCACCCGGTCGCCCAGGCGGCAGAGCTGGGCCGCCAGCACCTTGGTGGTGACCGGGCTGCCTTCGAACAGCGCCTCGGGCAGCGGCCCGTCGTACTTGAGGCCGACCTTCAGGTCGATCGTGCCCTGCTCGTCGTCGACGGCCCAGATGGGCCAGTCCCGCCCGCTGATGGGATCGCAGGCCGTGTCGCCGGCCTTGAACTTGTACTCCTGCGCCGGGAACGAGAACCGTCGCACTACCGATCGTTTGATCTGATTAATAACGTCGCCGCCGCTCAGGCCCCCGAGCGCGTCCGGCTCGCCGATCAGCTCGGCTGCGCTGAGCGTGCGCAGGTGGAAGTACCGCCACCAGGCCGGCTTGGCCTCCCGCCGGTGCCAGTCCAGCAGGTCGGCCAGCAGCGCCTGGGCCTGCTGTTCCGCGGTCCAGTCGGCCCGGTCGGCCGGCAGCCCGTCCAGCAGCGCGGCCCGGATGCGGGCCACCTCGGGGTCTTCGGCCGCCCGTTCCTCGTCCACCACCACGGGGCGGGGCAGTTCGGTGCCCAGCTCCCGGGCCAGGTCGGCCCGCCGGTCTTCCAGCCAGTCCCGCAGGGCCAGTGTGGCCCGGCAGTCGTCCTCGTTGTAGGCCGCGACCGCCACCTGCGTGGCCGAGCCGCCCCCGCCCGGGCCATCCCCGCCCGCACCGTCCCGGGCCGAGCCGTCTTCGAGCGCCGCCTCGAACGCGATCAGGTTCTCGGTCGCCTCGCGCAGCGGCAGCTGCCGGGTGTACCCGCACAACGGCTCCAGCCGCTTGATCGAGTAGCTCTCGACCCCGGCCCGCATCCCCTGCCGGGCCACCCGGTACAGGTCCACGAACACGCCCAGCCGGAACAGGTGGTCCACCTCGTCCTCGCGGGTGGCGAACCGGCCCATCAGCCAGCCCACCGCCTCCTGCCGGGTGCCGTGCAGCTCGGTCAGGTGGTCGACCGACGTGGGCTCGTAGTGGTTGTAGTGGTAGACGTGCAGCCCCGGATACCGGCGCCGCCGCTCGGTGATGAAGTCGATCAGTTCCTCGAACGCGCGCTTCTCGCCGTCGCGGTCGTACGCCCACAGCTGCGTGTAGCGGGGGCGGCCCTGCTCATCCGGGTCGGCCGTGTCGACGATGCCGAACAGGTACTGCAGCCCGAACTCCTGGTTGTCCTCGGAGTAGTAGCGAGCCCCTTCGATGTCGAAGTACAGGTCCCCAGGAGACGGCTCGGGCAACGCCAGCAGGCCCCGGTTGGGCACGATCGCGCCGTACGGATCCCGGTCCGGCTCGAGCAGCTCGTAGGCGATGCGCCCTTGGTCTTCGCTCGTCACCTGCAGCCGGGCCTGCTGCCGGGCCCCGGCCAGCGATTCTTCGCTGGCCCGGCTCCCGGTCGGCAGCTCGGCCAGCCCGGCCAGGCCTCGCCGGGTTGAGACCCCGGCCGACTTGAGCACCCGACGCTGGTCCCGGGTGATCCCGGCCACCAGCGACAGGTCATCGTCGCGGCGCGGCCGGGCCGAGCACAGATCGTCCCACCGGCAGATCACGCAGTGCTCGACCGGTTCGGGGTAGGGATCGGAGGGCGGGTTGTCACCTCGGTCGGCGTCGATGAACCCGCCCAGCGCCCGCCGGGCCTGCCGCTCGTAGGCCGCGTAGTCGCCGACCTTGAGCGAGGTCAGCTCGCCCGCGCCCAGGGCCAGATGCATCCAGCGCGGACTGATGCCCTGCAGCGCGGCCAGCAGATGCGAGTAAAACGCGGTCTGGGCCACCGCGCGGGCCTTGGCCGTCCGGGCCAGCTTGGCGTCGACCACCTCATAATGGGGCCCGGCGTCGCGCGGCTTCCCGTCCCGCGCCGGCAGCAGCTCGGCCCGGATCAGGAAGTCCGGCCGCCCCAGCAGGGTCGGCCCGTCCGGGCTCCCGCCCACCAGCGCCCCCTGGTAGATGACGTCGGCCCCGTCCTGGATGGCCTCCCGCGTGGCCTGCGCCGCCTCGGCCACCGCGTCCGGGTCCGGCACAATGCTGATCTCGGCGATGCTCCGCCCGTCGGCCCGGAACCGGCTCAGCACCTCGGCCTCATGGGCCTCGCCCCGCTTGACCAGGTCCTCGAACCCGAGATCGAACGCCTGCACCCGCCGCAGCTGATGCCGCGCGTGCAGCAGGTCCAGCCGGATCAGATGCTGGCAGGCCACAAAGTTGGCGACATCGCTGGCCGACAGCCTCAGTTGCTCCCCGACGATCTTCACCGCGTCCCACCCCCGTCCCGCCTCCGTCGGCTCGCCACCCTTCCACACCCCGCCGAGCTAGGTCGCCGGTCCGACCCGAATAGCTCGCCCCCAGTTAGTGTTTGGGCTGACTCCTAGCGAAGGAGGGAAGATGCCCGCTGAGAACGTCGGCCAGTTCGACGTCGACGACGCCCAGGCCAACCTGTCGCGCATCATCGAGCGGGTTGAGCACGGTGAGGAGATCATTATCAGCCGCGCTGGCAGGCCGGTAGCAAAGATCGTCTCCGCTAGCCGGCACGTCGATCGCCGAGGCCGCGGATCCCTCCGTGGTCAGCTGGTGATGGCCCTCGATTGGGACTCCGACGAAGTCAACGACGCGATAGCCCGCGATTCCGCCGTGACCCATTCGACCGAATGCTGGTCGCCCAAGCCCGAGACGAAAATCTCACCCTGGTTACCAGGGACACTCGATGCCAGAAATACGACGTCGCCCTTCTGCCTGTCTGACGCACCGGATCGGCCAACGGGCCATGGCGGGCGTCGGCCGGCCGCCATAACCTGGAGCGATGAAGGCCGGTGCCGCGCTTGTCCGCACCGCCGACCCGGGCCAGGCGGCCCGCCAGGCGGTAGAACAGGCTCGCGCCGCCCTGGGCACCCAGCCGCCCGGGTTTGCCGTCCTGTTCGCCTCGGAGCACTTTCACCTCACGGCCCGGATCCTGCTCGAAGCGGTCACCGCCGAAATCGGCCCGGTCCCGCTCATCGGGTGCATCGCCGAAGCAGTGGCCGGCAACACAAGCGAGGCCGAGAACGAGCCCGCGGTCTCCCTGTTCCTGGCGGCCGGGGCCGAGCCGGTCGAGACGTTTTCCATGCAGTTCGTCCGCACCGCGAGCGGCGGCGCGTTCGGCGGCTTCCAGTTCCAGCCCCGACGGCCTGGCGTCTGCCTGATGATCTGCGACCCGTTCACGTTCCCGGCCGAGCACCTGCTCAGCCACCTGAACGAGCACGCCCCCGGCATGCTGGTCATGGGCGGGATGGCCAGCGGCGGACTCGGGGCTCAGCGCAGCCGGCTGTTCCTGGACGGCCGGGTGCTGACCGAGGGTGCCGTTGGCGTGTACCTGCCCGGCACCGAGATCCACCCGCTGGTGTCCCAGGGCTGCCGGCCGATCGGGGACCCGTTCACGGTCACCGCGGCCGAAGGCAACCTGATCCAGGAGCTCGGCGGCCGCCCGGCTGTGACCCGGCTGCAGGACCTGGCCGCGTCGCTGTCCGGCCCGGATCGGGAGTTGCTGGCCCAGGGCGTCCAGGTCGGGATCGTCATCGACGAATACGGCGGCGAGCGGCGCCAAGGCGACTTCCTCATCCGCGGCATCCTCGGCGCGCAGCCCGAGACCGGCGCCATCGCGGTCGGCGCTGAGGTCGAGATCGGCCAGACGCTGCAGTTCCACGTGCGCGACGCCGTCTCCGCCGACCAGGACCTGAAGCGCATCCTGGCCGCCGAGAGCGCCACCCTCGGCGGCCGCCGCCCGGCCGGAGCCCTGCTGTTTACCTGCAACGGCCGCGGCTCCCGCCTGTTCACCGAGCCCAGCCACGACACCGGGCAGCTGGCCCGGGTCCTAGGCGACATCCCGGTGGCCGGGTTCTTCTGCGCCGGCGAGCTCGGCCCGGTCGGCGGCCGGAACTACCTGCACGCCTTCACCGCGTCGATCGCCCTGTTCCCCGGCCAGCCTTAACCGGCAGGCAGCCTTAGCCGAAGAGGACATCCTGCTCGGCCCCACCGGCCAACTCGTGAATAGGGCTGCGACCGCACATCGGCCAGCACCTCGATCCGCGCCGCCCGCAGCAGGGCCACCAGCTCGCCGGTCGGCTGCGTCGAGTGCCCGACCGTCCAGATCGTCATCGCCGCCATCGACCCAGCCTACGTATGCCGCCGCCACGGCGCCCGGGCCAGCACCAGCCCCTCGACCTCCGCCGCCCGCCCCTCGTCCAGCAGGCATCCGGCGATCATGTCCAGCTGGCTGGCGGTGGTGCACACGTCGTCGTAGACCAGGATGCGCCGCCCCTCGATCCGGCTGACGTCGGGAATTCGCAGCGCGGCCCGCAGCTCACGGGCGGCGGCCAGCTTGGCCCGGGCCGTGGCGGCGGCCGACGGCGCGGTGGGCCCGACCTTGACCAGGGCGGGCGGCCGCATCAGGTCAAACGGCCACCGGGCCAGCACGTCCTCTCCCGCGGCCTTCCACAGCACGGCCTCGGTGTGCCCGAACGACCGGCCGCCGGGACCGGTGAAGGTCGGGTTGGCGATGATCAGGTCCGGTGGCCGGTCCCGCGCGTGCAGCTCGAGCCAGCCCAGCACCAGCCGCCCGAACACCCCGGACCAGCCGGTGGACCCTTCGTACTTGTAGTTGTTGATGATCCGGCGCAACGGCCCCGACTGGTAGGCCACGGCGTGAATCCGGCTGATCCGGCGGCCAGGGTCGTGGCAGAGCTCGTTCGGGCAGCTGCCATCGGCGCCGAGCTGCTGGCTGCAGATGGGGCAGGCGTCGGCCCCGATGGCCTCGAACGTCCGCCGGGCGCAGACCACGCAGATCGCCGCCGGCCCGGTCCGCACGTAGGGGCACCGAATGCACTGCGGGAAACCAGGCGGCGGCCCGGCGGGCAGTAATGCGGACGGGGCCATGTCGTCACAGCAGGGTCAGCGAGAGTTGCTGGTGCTGGCGGGCTTTGCGCCGGACCCGGTCCGCGGTGGCCAGGTGCGGCAGCACCTCGTCCACATCGTGAACCGCGATCGCCCCGTGCCGGTCCACGTAGTCGCGCGCCCAGGTCTGGTCCGTGACCAGAGTGTCGGCCAGGAAGACCGTCTTCCCGTGCTCCAGTGCCAGCCGCGCTTGCATCTTGGCTCCCGACGTGTGGCTCGCCTCGATGACTACCGTGCCCTGGCTGAGCCCCGACGTAACGACGTTCCGGCGCGGAAACGTGTCCCGGCCCGGTGTCCGGGTCGGCCAGAACTGCGACACCACCGCGCCGGCCAGCGCGATCTGCTCGGCCAGCTCGTGGTTCTCCGGCGGATAACACCGGGTGATCCCGGTACCGAGCACCGCGATCGTCCGCCCGCCGGAGGCCAGAGCGGCTCGGTGCGCCGCGGTGTCGATGCCCCGGGCCAGCCCCGAGATCACCGTGACCTCGCGCTCAGCCAGCCGCCCGGCCACCTGCCCGGCCCTGGTCAGCCCGGCTCCGGACGCGTTCCGGGTCCCGACCACCGCCACCGAACAGGCGTCCGCCTCGGCCAGCGTGCCCCGGTAGAACAGGAACGGCGGCAGGTTAGGGATCAGCCGCAGGTTCGCCGGATAGTGCTCATCCAGCACCGTAATCAGCTCGGCCCCCACCCGGCCGGCGGCCAGGATCTCGGTCGTCACCCGCTCAGCCAGCGGCTCCGGCGCCTGGATGCCCTGGCGCAGGACCGGCAGCGACCGCCTGGCTGCGGCCGAGGTCTCGAACAGCCGCCCGGCCCACAGCGCGTCCAGGCCCTCCTCGAACTGGGCCTGCCGGGCGATGAGGCTCCAGTCCACCCCGGCCCCGTCCACCCGGATCGCGCACAGCGCCAGCAGTCGCCGCTGCCGCTCCGTCACGTCCACCCACTCATCCTATCGAACAGACGTTCGCCACCCCAGCCGATGCCCGTCAACTCAGAAAAACGACAGCGAGCAGCCGACTAACTCCATACAGTGATGTCATGGCTACGCATCTGGCGTGTATCGGGCTCGGCACGGGTGGCGAGCAGGACTTTCAGCGGCTGGTCGTCCAGGCCAACAAGGACGCGCAGCAGCAGGAGGTCATCCGCGGGGTCCGCGTGCGGCGCTGGGAGGACGGCAGCGGCGCGGCCGTCGTGCTCGGCTGGCGGGCCGGTCAGCTGATTAGCTTCATGCCGGCGCTGGCCGCGACGTCCCAGGTCCGGCTGGCCAACTGCCATCCCGTTCGCGAGCCGGTCACCGTGGCCGACGTCCTGGACGCCGACGGCGAACCGGTCAACGCGCTGGCCGCCGAGCTCGAGCAGTTCCGGCAGTTGGTGGCGGCCGGGCGGCCGGTCGACGGGATGGCCAAGATCGCCGCGTTCGGCCTGTCGGTCAAGCTCTACGACGACGAGACCGCGTTCCTCGCCGCCCCCAAGGGCCCGAACGACGCCACCAAGCCCGCGGACTTCGAGCCGTTCGGGGCCTTCGCCGAGCCGGCCAAGGCTCAGGCCCACGCCCGCCTCACCGGCACCGTGCTCAAGGCCGAACGGCGCTTCTCCTGGCTCACCGGCCACCCGTTCACCGTGGCCATCACCCGCACGGCCGGCTTCGAGGTCGACCTCTGCCTGGCCGGCGACGAGCACCCCACCGTCCCCGCGCCCGGCGCCATCGTCACCGGCGTGGTCTCCCTCTCCATCAGCATGGAACACCTGACCGGCTGACCCCGACGCGCCCGGACCTAGGTCCCGACACGCCTGGCCCGGGTCCCGAGGCGCCCGGAACCGGGTCCCGAGGCGCCCGGAACCGGGTCCCGACACGCCCGGCCTTCCCCCGCGTTCCCCAAGCTCCGGCCCTGTTCGCTTTGTTTTAAATGTGCCGTCCGCCCGGTTCCCGTACCGTGACTCTCTAAGCGCCCCGTCAGGGGCGTAAGTGACGCGCGGGACGCGGAGGTAGACGTGAGGATCGGGGCGACTCTGGCCGACGCGCGGTGGCGAGCCCATCTCACCGTTGATGAGGTCAGCAGCCGGACCCGCATCCGCGAGGCCATCATCTGGGGCATCGAGCAGGATGACTTCTCGGTCTGCGGGGGAGACGCCTACGCTCGCGGCCACATCCGGGCCATCGCCCAGGCCATCGGCATCGACTCTGATCCGCTGATCCGCCAGTACGACGAGACCTACCGCACCCGCGAAGACATCGAGACTGTGGTGGCCCCGCCCCCGCCGCCGACCCCGGGGCGTGACCCCAAGCCGCACCGGCGGCGCCGGCTGGCCGTGACCGCGACGCTGGCCGTCGTGGTGCTGGCCGCCGTGAGCTGGGCCGCCTACCACGTCGCCTCCAGCACGGGTCACCCAGCGCACAGTCAGGCGGTGGCCGCCGCGGGTCAGGCGGCCGCCAGCAAGTCCGGCGGAGCCGCGCCGGCCGGCCAGGGCTCGCCCCAGCCGTCGCCCACCCCCACGACCCCGAGCCCGGCCCCAACCCCGTCCGCGTCTCCCACCCCGACGCCGACTCCGACCCACAGCGCCGCCCCGGCGTCAAAGGCCCTGAGCCTGGCCGGCGCGGTGCCGTTCGGCCCCGGCGGCGAGGGGACGGGGGACAACCCGCAGACCGCGGCCGCGGCCGTCGACGGCAGCAGCGAGACGGCCTGGCACAGCGACTGGTACACCTCCTCCGCGTTCGGCAACCTCAAGTCGGGCACCGGCTTGCTGGTGGACCTGGGCCGCCGCACCACGATCACCGATGCCGACCTGAACCTGGGCGGCTACTCCGGCGCCGACATCCAGTTCCGGGCGGGCACCACGGCCACCGCGGCCGGCCTGCGCAAGATCGCGAGTGCCCGCGGCGCTGGCGCCACCGTCCACCTGAACTTCGCCCCCACCCGCGCCCGCTACGTCCTCATCTGGTTCACCCAGCTACCGGCGGACGGTAACGGCACCTACCAGGCCGCCGTCAGCCACCTCATCGTCCGCGGCCACGCCTGATCAGAAGGCGACGAGCGCGGCCCGCGCATCGTGCGGCGTGACGTACTGCTTGGGGTTCCGCTCCACGCAGCGCTGATGAGAGAGGGCCTCGCACGAGGGGCAGGCCACGCGCAAGGCCGGGTTGGCGTGCGCGAGCTGATCGGCGCTGCCGAAGTTGGCGACGACACGGTTGATAGCAATCTCAGACTGGGTTGCGCTTGAAGCTCGCCGTGACGGCATCGCGTTTCATCTCATTTCAGTTATTACCTCCAACGATATCAGTGCGAACACAACTATCCAGCAATATTAAGAAAAGCGAATACATTTTCTAATGAAGTGACAATTCCCGGTGTCAGTTTCTGGCCCCGGGCCTGAAACCGTCGTGCTAGCCGTACCAGTGCACGGGAGGCGTCACGATCGACCAGTGACAACGGCCCGGACAGCATCGGGACATGGACATTTTCAGCTCCCGGAGTGCCGTCATCATGGCTGACAATCAGAACATGATCCAGCCCGCCAGCTCACCGCTGCGGCGTATTTTCCAGGCGCCGTTCAGCCGGCGCACCTGGGCCGAGCTGGCCTACGCCTTCGTCAGCGCGCTGCTGGCCGCCGGCGCCGTCATCTTCATCGTGCCTATGCTCGTGAACGGCCTGCTGTGGGGCCTGTCCGCGTCGGGCGTTCGGAAACTCAGCACGGCGGCCCGCTCCCTGGACCGGGCGCTGCTCGGCGGCGACGTGCCCGCCCCGCCGCAGCTGGGGTCCATGCCGATCTTTATGGTGCGGACGCCGGAAGCGGCCCGCCTGGCCGTGGCCGCCGGGGCGGCCGGGGCCAGGATCCGGGTGTGGGACTCCAAGCCCGGGGTCACCGTGAAGAAGCTTTCCCGGTCCCGGATCGCCGAAGTGGCCGCCACGGCGGGCATCACCATCGATGAGCTGCGGCCGGCCAGCGCCGCGGTCAGCTGGCTGAGCGGAAGAATTCTCGATCCGGCCAGCTGGCGGGCCCGGGCCTACTTCGCGCTGAAGCTGCCGCTGGCCGGGCTGGGACTGGCCGTGGCCGCGGGATGCTGGCTCGGCGGTCTGTACTTTCTGACCTTCCCGGTCTGGCGGGCGCTCTCATCCGGTGTCCTGCCCGGCCTGAGCCTGGCCGGCTCGTTCCTGCTCATCCCGCTCGGCGCCGTGCTGCTCCTGGTCGGCCCGTGGCTGCTGCGCGGCACCACGGAGCCGGACCGGTGGCTCATCCGCACGCTGCTCGGCCCCAGCTCGCCCGCCGAACGGATCCGTGCCCTCCAGGAGACCCGGGCCCGCGCGGTCGACGATTCCGCCGCCCGGCTCCGCGGCATCGAGCGCGACCTGCACGACGGCACCCAGGCCCAGCTCGTGGCCCTGGCCATGAAGCTGGGCCTGGCCCAGGAGAAGCTGCACGACACCACGCCGGTCGATCTGGCCCGCATCACCCAGCTGATCGACGACGCGCACGGCCGGGTCATTGAGGCGATCGCCGAGCTGCGCACCCTGGCCCGGGGCATCCACCCCTCGGTGCTGGACAGCGGGCTCGCGGACGCGCTGACCACCCTGGCTGCGCGCAGCGCGGTGCCGGTCGAGCTGGTCACCGACATCCCGGAGCGCCCGTCGGCCGCGATCGAGACCATCGCCTACTACTCCGCGTCCGAACTGCTGGCCAACGTGGCCAAACACAGCGGTGGGCGGCACGCTACCCTCGAGGCCGTGCACGTCCCCGGCCTGCTCCGGATCCGCGTCACCGACGACGGTCGGGGCGGCGCCCGCCTGGTGGCCGGGGGCGGCCTGGCCGGGCTGGCCGAACGGGTCCGTACCGTCGACGGCCGCCTAATCATCGACAGCCCGCGCGGCCGTCCCACGGCCGTGACCGTGGAACTGCCCTCCCACGCCTGAGAGGCAGCCCCGATGCGCATCGTCATCGCCGAGGACGCCGCCGTGATCCGGGCGGGCCTGACCGAGGTCCTGGCCGATCACGGCTACGAGGTCGCCGCCGCGGTCGGCGACGCCGAGGCGCTCAAGGCCGCGGTGGCCGAGCACGAGCCCGATGTCGCGATCGTTGACGTGCGGATGCCGCCCGACTACACCGACGAAGGGCTCCGCGCCGCGATCACGATCCGCCGTGACCACCCCGGCACCGCCATCTTGGTGTTCTCCCAGTACATCGAGACCCGCTACGCCGCCGACCTGCTGAGCATGCGGTCCGGCGGGGTCGGTTACCTGCTCAAGGACCGGGTGGCAAAGGTGAGCGAGTTCACCGACGCGATCGCCCGCGTCGCGGCCGGTGGCACCGCGTTCGACCCCGAGGTCGTCGCCGGGATGCTGAACGCCACCCGCCACGTCAGCGCGCTGGCCACGCTGACCGCCCGCGAGCGGGACGTGCTGACCCTCATGGCCGAGGGCCGCTCCAACAGCGCTATTGCCAGCCAGCTCGTGGTCACCGACCGGGCCGTAGAAAAGCACATCAGCAACATCTTCACCAGGCTGGGGCTGCCGCCGTCCGACTCCGACCACCGGCGGGTCCTGGCCGTGCTGGCCTACCTCGGATCCTGACTGGTCCGCAGGGCTGGGCAGGCGACCGGGCGGCTCGTACTATCCGAAGAGACAGCGACCTCACTGACGCGGGCGCCTTCTTCGCGTCAGCGGGCTCGCCCTGCGCGCTGGAGGTGGTCGCGACGGGTGCACAAACCATCGCGCGGAGACCGGCACCGGCCTCGGGGCTGGTGACGAAGTTCCTCGTGCCCGACATCATCTTCGGCGTCGGCGTGCTGGCCCAGGTCGGCGAAGTCGTCCAGCGCCACGGCGGGGTCCGCGTGTTCGTGGTCAGCGACCAGGGCGTGGCCGACGCCGGGTGGACCGCCGCCGCGCTCGGCCACCTGGCCCGCGTGGGCGTATCGGCCGAGCTCTGGCTGGGCGTGACGCCGAACCCCAAGGACACCGAGGTCGAGGCCGGCTGCGCGGCCTACCTGGCCAGCGGGTGCGACGTCCTCGTCGCGGTCGGCGGGGGCAGCTGTATCGACGCGGCCAAGGCGATCGCGGCGCTGGCCGCGGGGGGCGGCCGGATCGCCGACTACGCGGGGGTCGGGACGGTGACCGGGCCGCTGCCGCCCACGGTCATGGTCCCGACCACGGGCGGGTCCGGCTCCGACGTCTCCCAGTTCTGCGTGGTCACCGACACCCGGCGCCAGACCAAGGTCACGATCGGGGCCCGGGCGCTGGTGCCTGACATCTCGGTGACCGACCCGCAGGTGCTGACGACCGTGCCGCCGGACATCACCGCCTACACCGCGCTCGACGTGCTCAGCCACGGCGTCGAGTCCTACGTGTCGAAGGCGGCCAACTTCCTCACCGACGTCCAGGCCCTGGCCGCCATCCGGGGCGTGACCGAGCACCTGTTCCCGGCCCTGGACCATCCCGGTGACCTCCGGGCCCGGGAAGGACTGGCCCGGGCAAGCCTGCAGGCCGGCCTGGCCTTCACCAACGCGCTGCTCGGGGCCACCCACGCCATCTCCCACCAGATCGGCGGCCTGACCGACCTGCCGCACGGGCTGCTCAACGCGATCATGCTGCCGCACGTGATGGAGTTCAACACGCCGGTGGCCACCGACCGGCTGGCCGACGTGGCCGTGGCCATGGGCGTGGACACCGGCCTGATGAGCCCGGGCGAGGCCGCCGACGCCGCGACGGCGATGGTCCGGGCGCTGGTCGGCAAGGCCAGCCTGCCCGGCAGCCTGCGCGAAATCGGCGTCCGGATGCCGCAGCTCGATCAGATCGCCCGGAACGCGCTGGACGACGCCTACATCGTCACGAACCCGCGGCCGGTCGCCGAGGACGACGCCCGCGCCATCTGCCTGGCCGCCTGGTAGGCCGCCCTGACTGACGTCGACGACTCGCGCCTGGAGCAGCTGACTGGCGTCCGCTCCTCGAAAACTGGTTACTACGCGCAGTGGCGCGGGACCAGCCGGGACCTCGAACGGGCCCTGACCGGCCTGCGGGCCATGTCGGAAGCGCTGTGCGTCACCGCGCTGGGGCCGGCCGCGCTCTGCGACGCCGTGCTCGACGCGGTCGGCCGGCTCTTCGCGGCCGAGTGGGCCACCCTGGTCCTGACCCGGGGCGACCTGCAGTCCTCGGTCCTGTCGCCGGTCACCTGGCACCGGGAACCGGGCCACCGCGGGCGTGCCCCCGCGGTGGCCGAGGTGGCCGCCCTGGCCGCGCGGATCACGGACTCGGCCCAGGTCATGACGGTCGGCGACGGAGCGGCGCGGACCACCGTGCTGGGTGCCCCGATGCGGCTCGATCACCACCAGGTCGGGACGCTGCTGATCTGCACCGAGCATCCCGCCGACCCCGACGGGATCGGGCTGCCGGTCCTGGAGACGGTGGCCAACCAGATCGTGGCCGCTTTGCGGAACGCCTGGCTGTTCTCCCGCGGGGAGGACCTGCGCCGGCAGGCCCAGGCGGGCCGGGCCGAGGCCGAGCGGCACGCCGAGGAGCTGGCCAGCCGCAACGAGCAGCTCCGCCGGGCCCGGGGACAGCTGGCCCGGGCCCGGCAGGCCGAGCTGGTCAGCGCCGAGCGTCACCGGATCGCCCGCGAACTGCACGACGGGGTCGCGCAGTGCCTGGTCGGGATCGGGATGCACCTGGAGTGGTGTCACCGGCATCTGGATCCGGCCCTGCCGGCTTATTCGCGGCTGGTGGCCAGCAAGGAACTGGCTCGCGCGGGCCTGGGCCGGGTCCGGTCGGCCGTGGCCGAGCTGTCCGAGCTCGAACGCCCCGGCCTGGGCCTGGGCGAGGCGCTGCGGGATCTGGCCGCCAACTTCCGCTCCGCGGGCCCGCTCCGGGTATCGGTCCGCGTCAGCGGCAGCCAGCGCCAGCTCGCCCCCGAGGTGGAGCACGCCCTGTTCCAGATCGCCCAGGAGGGCCTGTGGAACGTGGTCCGCCACGCCGGCGCGGCCCAGGCCTGGCTGAACCTGCAGTACCAGCCCGGGCAGACCCGCCTGTCCATCGCCGACGACGGCGGCGGCGACCCGGCCACCGCGCGCCGTCATCTCACCGGCGAGGTGGCGTTCCGCGGCCGGTACGGCCTGCGCATCATGGCCGAACGGGCCAGCGAACTCGGCGGCGAGGTCACCGTCCAGCGCCGCCGCGGCGGCGGGCTGCGGATGCAGGCCCGCATCCCGGTGCCGCCCACCCTGGGGGAGCCGGCGTGAAGCGGCCCGCGGCGGCGCCGATCCGGATCCTGGTCGTGGACGACCACACCATCGTCCGCCAGGGCCTGCGGTCGATCCTCGAGCTGGAGCCCGACTTCACCGTGGTCGGTGAGGCGGCCGACGCCGCTGCGGCGATCGCGGACACCGCCCGGCTCCGGCCCGACGTGGTGCTGCTCGACCTCAAGCTCAGCGACAGCGCGCCCGCCGAGGGCCTGGACGTGTGCGCCACCCTGCGGGACCAGCAGCCCGCGGTGCGGATCGTGGTGCTCACCACCTTCCTGGACCAGAAGCTGCTGGTCGGCGCGCTCCAGCGTGGTGCCAGCGGCTACGTGCTGAAGGACGTGGACGCGGTCGAGCTGGCCCGCATCATCCGCACCGTCCACCGCGGCGAATCCGGGTTCGACGGCCGCAGCGCCCGGCTGGTGGTCCGCTCCCTGACCGGCCAGCCGGCCGCGCCCGCCCGGCTGCTCAGCGAGCGCGAGCTGGAAGTGGTCCGGCTGGTGGCCCGGGGCGCGACCAATGTCCAGGCGGCGCGGGACCTGTTCGTCAGCGAGAGCACGGTCAAGTACCACCTCCGGCTGGCCATGCGCAAGATCGGGGCCAAGGACCGCACCGAGCTCGTCTACCGCGCCGGCGCCCAGGGCCTGCTCTGAACCAGCTGGCGGACACTGTCCGATTGGTTCAACTTCCCTGCCTGACTGGTCAGCTGTTTCCGCTGGCCGGAGCAGTGACGACCCGCCGGGGCCGACCTAGCGTGAACCGTGGTGCACACAATCAGGGAGGTCCGCCGTGGCAGGAAACAGAGCCGTTGCCTACATCGAGCCAGGACACGTACAGGTCGAGACGATCGACTACCCGAAACTGGAGCTGCAGGACGGCCCGGGCGTCAACCCGGCCAACGTCGGCCGCAAGACCCCGCACGGAGTGATCCTCAAGGTCGTCGCGACCAACATCTGCGGCAGTGACCAGCACATGGTCCGCGGGCGCACGACCGCCCCCAAGGGCCTGGTGCTCGGGCACGAGATCACGGGCGAGGTGATCGAGGCCGGCCCCGACGTGGAGTTCATCAAGGTCGGTGACCTGGTCAGCACCCCGTTCAACATCGCCTGCGGGCGGTGCCGGAACTGCAAGGAACGCAAGACCGGTATCTGCCTCAACGTGAACCCCGACCGGCCCGGGTCCGCCTACGGCTACGTGGACATGGGTGGCTGGGTCGGCGGCCAGGCCGAATACGTGCTGGTCCCGTACGCGGACTTCAACCTGCTGAAGTTCCCCGACAAGGACCAGGCCATGGCGAAGATCCGTGACCTGACCATGCTGTCGGACATCTTCCCGACTGGCTACCACGGCGCCTACACCGCCGGCGTCACCACCGGGTCGACCGTGTACGTGGCCGGCGCCGGGCCAGTCGGCCTGGCCTGCGCCTACGCTGCGCAGCTGCTGGGTGCGGCCGTCGTCATCGTCGGCGACATGAACCCGGCCCGGCTCGCTCAGGCCCGCAGCTTCGGCTGCGAGACCGTCAACGTGGGCGAGGAAGCCTCGCTGGCCGACCAGATCGAGCAGGTCCTGGGCGAGCCCGAGGTCGACGCCGCGGTCGACTGTGTCGGCTTCGAGGCCAAGGGACACGGCGCCGACGCGGGGGAGGCCCCGGCCACCGTGCTCAACGACATCATGACCGTGGCCCGGGCCGGCGCGACCCTGGGCATCCCGGGCCTGTACGTGACCGGTGACCCGGGCGGCATCGACGAGGACGCCAAGGTCGGCTCGCTGAAGGTCCGGCTCGGCCTGGGCTGGGCCAAGTCGCACACCTTCACCACCGGACAGTGCCCGGTGATGAGCTACAACCGTCAGCTCATGATGGCGATCCTGCACGACAAGGCGCACATCGCCGACGCGGTCAACGCCACCGTCATCCCGCTGGACAAGGCCCCCGACGGCTATCGCGACTTCGACAGCGGCGTGGCCCAGAAGTTCGTGCTCGACCCGCACGGCCTGATCCCGGCCTGATCCTGGCTGCTCACGCCAGGGGCGGTGCGGTGCACCGCCCCTGGCGTGCGTTGCCATAGCGTAGGTCCGTGACTGCCGCCCTTATTGTCCTCGGCATCGCCGTGGTCGTGCTCCTGATCGTGACCCTGCGTCTGGCCCGGCGCGGGCGGGCGGCGGGGAGTGATGAGAAAGCGCAGGCCTGGGCCCCCTCGATCCCGGCGCCGACGGCCAACGTCGCCGTCGTGACGCGTTACGAGCGGTGGATGGGCCGGGTCGAGCTGGAGAAGCTCGGCGCCCGCGACGAGACCTGGGCCGACCTGTCGCAGACCCCGCAGTACGCCACCTGGCAGCGGCTGGCTGAGGCCCGCGGCGCCCCCGACGACGTGCGGCCCTACATGACCCACGGCCTGCTGGCCGAGGTGCTGTTCGCCGCGGGCGGGGTGGAGCGGGAACTGCGGGAGCTGCGCAAGGCGGTGGGCGACGGCCAGCGCGCCGCCCAGGAACCGCCCCGGCCGTCGGTTCTGGTCCAGGTACAGCAGCAGGTCTCGGCCCCGCACGGCCGCCCGGCCGCCCGGACCTTCGTGTCGGCCCGGCCGGTGCGGGAGGCGTCCTACAGCTTCGTGAACCTGCTCAGCTGGGCCCGGGCGACGGTCGAGCGCACCGACCGCCCGTACCAGCCGGGCTCGTCCGGGCGGGCCGGGCTGCTGGCCGCGCTGCGGCCAGGGGAGCTGCACGACAGCGTGGAGGCCGCCCTGCAGCACCTGCGCACCGCGCTGGTGGATTCCCGGTCCGTGTCGAGCTACGCCTTCCACGCCGGGGCCGTTCCGGGCGACGAGAAACCCGGCAGCGGGCGCCTGCCCGACGGGGACACGCTGGCGCCGCCGGCCTATTCGCTGACCAAGCAGGAGCAGGCCGTCGGCGCGCTGCAGTTCACCGAGGAGCGCGACATGCTGACCTACGCCACCGACCTGATGGCCGCGATCGAGGTGTTCGTGAACCGGGTGCTGGACGCCTTCGCCGCCAGCCGGACCGTGAGCCGCTAAGGGGTCAGCTGCTGGCGCTGCTGGTGCCCTCGGTGCCGCTGGTCAGCTCGGGTTTTGACCCGCCCGCGCTGATCTCGGCCTTGAGCGCGGCCAGTTCGGCGTCCACCCCAGCCGCCGTGCTGGTCTCATCGAGTTCGGCCTGGATGTCGTCGGTGTCCCCGCCGACGTCTTCGAGCACCCCGGAGGCCAGCAGCTCGTCCACGGCCCCGGCCCGGGCCTGCATCTGGGCGATCTTGTCCTGGGCCCGCGCGATGTCGGCCCCGGTGTCGCCGAAGGTGGTGGAGATCCCCGACACCGTCTCGTTCACCGAGGTCTGCGCCTGTGCCGCCGTGTACTGGGCCTTCAGCACTTCCTTCTGCGTCCGGAAGTTGTTGACCCGCTTCTGCAGCGCGTCCAGCGTCTGCGAGAGCTTCTGCTCCTGCTCGGCCAGCTCCTGATGCTGCGGCGCCATGGCGTCGATCTGGGCCTGGGCCGCGGCCTTGCGCGACAGGGCCTCCCGGGCCAGGTCTTCGCGCCCCTGCGCCAGCGCCGTCTTGGCCTGATCGTTGAGATGGTCCACCGAGTGCTGGAACTGCGTCTCCTGCAGCTCCAGCTGCTTGCGCGACGCCGCCACCGACACCAGCCCCTGCCGGACGCGGGTGATCTGGTCGAGCATCTGCTCATACGACAGATCAAGCATCTCGTCAGGCTTCTCGGCCGCGTCGAGCGCCTTGTTGGCTTTGGCCTGGACAATAGCGTGGGCCCGCTGGAAGAGACTCATGCTGACCTGCTCCTCACCGCCGATAAGCAGCACCAATACCCCGAGGCTACCCTCCGCCCCAGCCCGGTGGCGTCAGCGGCTCCAACCAGGTAATACCCGGTTATACTTTTGGTGTGAAGACAGCGATCTCGCTTCCGGACGACACCTACGAGCAGGCCACCAGGCAAGCCGCCGAGCTCGGTATCAGCCGGTCCGAGTTCTTCGCCCGTGCGGCCCGCAACTACCTGGACCAGCTCACCGCCCAGTCGGTGACCGTCCAGATCAACGAGGCGCTGCACGAGGCCGGGGATGACTCCAACGCCGCCGCTGCCGCTGCCGGCCGCCGCCACCTGGCGGCCCAGGACGACGACTGGTGACCAGCCGCGGCAGCATCTGCTGGGCCGATCTCGGCGAGGCCCACGGCAGCAAGCCGGCTAAACGACGCCCCGTCCTGGTCGTTCAGGCCAGCTCGTTCAACGCCAGCCGCCTTAACACCACCATCGCCGCCGTCATCACCTCAAATACCGCCCTGGCCGCGATGCCTGGCAACGTGTTCCTGCCCGCAGTGGCCTCAGGCCTGCCCACAGACTCGGTGGTTAACGTCACGGCCCTGGTGACTCTGGACAAGACCGACCTGGAGCCACCCGTCGCCCACCTGCCGACCTCGCTCATGAGCGAGGTCGACCGGGGCCTCCGCCTGGTGCTCGGGCTGTAACCCGGAATCACCGGCGCCGATCTGGGCGACCTCGTCGCGGGCCGCGACTGGCCAGGCGTCGCGGTTGCTGAGGTTGATCTCGAACCGGTGCGAGGTCCGCAGCTTCCAGAACAGCTCGTCGGGCAGCCGGTCCTCGGCCACCGCGGCAATGTTCATCCGGGCGTAGTCCTCGACGTGCATGGACGTGATCGCCGTGGTCACGCCAGGATCATGGACCGCGAACTTCACCGCCAGGGCGGCCAGCGACGAGGCGTACCGGGGAACGTAGGGGCGCAGCGCGTCGACCTTGACCAGGTAGGACTTGCGCGGCACGGTCCAGTCGAAGTAACCGTGCCGGAAGTCGCCCGGCGGGAACTCGGCGTCCTCGGTCAGGAAGCCGGTCAGCCCGCCCTCGTCCAGGATGCACCGGGCGATCACGGCTACGTTGTTCGCCTGGCAGATCGGGATCAGCGTGTCCAGCGGCTCGCTGGCGAAGATGTTCAGGATCGTCTGCACCGAGTCGATCAGGCCGCTTTGGGTCAGCGAGATGGCGCTGTCGTGCCGGTGGTCGGGGATGGAGATGCCGATCGAGCGGGCTTTGCCGCTCTGCTTGAGCTGCTGCAGTTCCTCCATCCAGTAGCCGTCGTGACCCCAGGTGGGCCAGTACAGGTGCAGCTGCAGCAGGTCGACCGCGTCCAGTCCGAGCTCCCGCAGCGAGGTCTCGCAGCTCTTGGTCACCCACCCTGGGGGGAACACCTCCTGGACCGGCGGGGGTGCGGCGAACTGGTGCTGGGGGCCGATCGGCTGGACCTTGGTGGCCACGAACGGCCTGGCACCGGGCCAGGAGCGCAGGGCGGTCCCCAGGACCTGCTCACTGCGGCCGTAGGCGCGGGCGGTGTCGACGACGTTGACGCCCAGGTCCAGCGAGGTGTGCAGGGCGCGGATGGCCGCGCCGTCGTCGATCGGCCCGAACCAGCCGGCGAAGCCCATGGCCCCGAACCCGAGCACGCTGAGCCGGTCACCGGTGGCCGGGAAGACGCGGTATTCCATGATCGGCAGCTCCGTATGATCTCGAAGGCTCCCGGTCACCGTACTGCGCTGCGGCTTGACGCGGGATACTGGCCGCATGGCAGACGACATCGCACGGGACCGGGCCATTTACCACGCGCTGAAGGCGGTCGACGAAGTCGCTGCCGCGCTGCAGACCCACCTCATCGAGGAGCACGGGGCTGATCCGGACCGGGCCGCCCCGAAGAGTGCCTCCAGCAACTCGCTCAAGCTTCTGCGGCAGGCTCGTGAGCGGCTGGGCCAGGGACTGCGGGCCGTCGATGCCGACAACGTAGCCGAGTCCGACAGGATCTCCCTGCGTAATCAGTAGCCGTATGACGCACTGGCGGCCGGTGTCGGCCAGTAGGCGTGAGCCGGCGGACACGGCGGTACGCACGGTCGATGGCATTCCCGTGGTATTCCAGTATGAGCAGCCGGTTCCGTCGTTCGACGTGCGGGCTGACGTCCCGGAGATGCGGGATTATCTCGACCTCGGCGGGCGCTGGCGGTTCGCGTTCGACCCCGGTGACGTCGGCACGGGTGATGGCTGGATGCAGGCAGGGTTCGACGATAGCCGCTGGCCGATCGCCGAGGTTCCGCTGCCGTGGGACCTTTACGACACAGCCGGGTTCGGCGGCTACGACGGCCGCAGCTACGGCACCGGCACGGCGTTCCGTGACGGCTATGCCTGGTACCGCCTCGGGTTCGACGCGCCCGGCGCCTGGTCCGGCCGCTTCGTCAAGATCTGTTTCCTCGGGGTGAGCTACGCCGCGTCGGTCTATCTCAACGGCGCGCTGGTGGCCGAGCACGAGGGCGGGCACACCCCCTTTGCGGTGGACGCTACCCCGGTCATCCGGCCCGGCGCGGTCAATCTGCTGGCGGTGCGGGTGTACCGCAGGCCGTGGTATCGCCCGGGGTTGACGGGGCCGGAAGCGATCAGCTGCCGCACCGAGCTGCCGCACAAGCCGGTTGACTACTGGCCTTACGCCGGCCTCACCCGCGATGTCTTCATCGAGGCCACCGCGCAGGTCACCGTGAGCAAGCTGATCGCGAGCGCCGGTGATGAGCGGCTGACAGCGGCAGCCATCGTGTTCAACCATGGCGCCGGCCCGGCCCGGCGCCGCCTGATCCTCGATCCAGGTGAGGGCACCGGTGGCGTGCCGGTCAGCCGGGAGCTGACGCTAGCTCCCGGTGAGGTACGTGCGGTCAGGGCCGAGCTGCCGATCCCCGGTGCGCGGTCATGGTCGCCGGCCGATCCCCGGCTGTACCAGCTGACGGCCCGGCTTGAGGCTGACGGCGCCGTGCCCGGGGAAGGGCCAGGGGACGCGGACGAGACCGGCGGTGTCCCCGACGGCCTGGCCGCTGATGATCTGGCCCCCGACGGCCTGGCCGCGCGCTACGGCATGCGCGTGGTGGAGGTGGTCGGCGGGCGGCTGTGCCTGAACGGCGAACCACTGTTGCTCAAGGGCCTGAACTGGCACGAGGAAACCCCCGAGCGGGGGCGCACGATGGGTCGCCCCGACTACGACCAGCTCCTGCAGACCGCCACCGACCTGGGCGCGAACTTCCTGCGCAACTGCGGCTACACCCGTCATCCGGACTTCTACCGTGCCGCCGACGAGCACGGCATGCTGGTCTGCGACGAGACCGACAACTTCTGGGTGGAATCAGGCCAGCAGCAGATCCAGGGCCGCTACGGCCTGTCCGCGGCCCTTGTCGCCGCAATGGTGTGGAACCAGGTCAACCACCCCTGCGTTGCCCTGTGGTCGCTGCAGAACGAGTCGGAGACCACCGACCGCGCCACCTACCGGGCCTGGATAGCGCAGCTGCGCGACACGGCCCGGATCGATCCGCAGCAGCGGCCGGTCACGTGGGCGTCGTCGACCAGCTGGGACCCCGCCTTCGACCTGGCCGACGTTATCGGCTTCAACGAGTACTTCGGCTACTTCTATGGCCGCGATGCCGACCTGGGCCGGACCCTCGATGCCGTCCACCGCCAGTATCCAGGCTCACCCATCCTCATTACCGAGAACGGCAGCTATGCCGACCTGGGACGGCACGGTGGCCCGGCCGAGACCGGGACCGAGGAGTGGCAGGCCCAGAAGCTGCGTCAGCACTGGGAGCAAGTGACCGCTCGGCCGGGCTACCTGGCCGGATACACCTACTGGCTGCTCAAGGACTACAAGCAGCGCATGAACTACAACCACCACCTCAACGGCATTTCCGCCATGGGGCTGATCACCTTCGCCGGGCGCCGCCGCGCGGCCTACACCACCTTTCGCGACGCCCAGAATCCATCCAGTTAATTCAAAGCGCAGCGGCGAGTGCTGGGGGCGGCTTTGCGGGCCCGGATGCGTACTCAAAGCATCAGACCACTCGGCGCCGTTATTTCGTCAGGGTGGCGCTCTACGATGCTATCCATGGCCAAGGCGGCGCGCGTATTGGCGGCACTGAAGCGTGACGGGTGGATCGAGACCCGGCGCTCTGGCTCGCACCGGGTGCTGACTAAAGGAGAGCAGCGCATCTGGGCCTACCATGATGGCGTAGATCTAGGCGGACCTGCGATGGCCAGGATCGGCCGTGACTACGGCTACACCCTTGCTGAGCTGCGGAAGCTATAGGAAGATCTGGTGATGAGCGCTCTACGAGTCGAGCTGTTCTTCGACAGGGAAGCCAGTAACTGGCATTACCGTGTGCCAGCCCTGCACATAAATGGCGGAGGAGCGCCCACCCGCGAAGATGCCGAGCGCGACTGCCTATCCGCCGTCGCGTTCGCTCTGGAGGGTGATCCGCGGGACTACGACGCCGACGCCGACGCGCTCACCTTCGATGTGAACGTTGCGCCGGCAGCCTGACTAACTGAGCAGATCGGCGACGGCGGCGATGGCGGGTTCGATGGCTCGCTCGCGGACGTTACCGAAGCCCATGACCAGGGCCGGTGGCGCGGCGACGTCAGGGTGGCCGCGATAGTCGCCAATGCCGTGCAGGCCGACCCGCCGGGCCCGGGCCGCGGCGATCACGGCCGCCTCGTCGGCGCCGGGTGGCAGCGGCGCGAGCGCCTGGAATCCGGCCACGAGACCGGTCAGCTGGACCTGCGGGGCGTGCCGGGCGAACGCGTCGGTCAGAGCGGTGCGGCGCGCAGCGTAGACGGTGCGCATCCGGCGCAGGTGACGGTCGTACCGGCCGGAGGTGAGCAGGGTGGCCAGGGCGAGCTGGTCCAGCGTGCAGGAGCCGCGGTCGCTCATCTCCTTCTCGGCCGCGACCGTCGGGGCCAGCGGCGCCGGGGCGTGGACCCAGCCGAGCCGGACCGCGGGGGCCAGGGACTTGCTGGCCGTGCCGAGCAGGAACACCTGGTCCGGAGCCAGCCCCTGCAGCGCGCCGACGGGTTCGGAGTCGTAGCGGAACTCCGAATCGTAGTCGTCCTCGATCACGAACCCGCCGTCGCGCCGGGCCCAGTCGGTCAGCGCGTGCCGCCGGGCCGGGGACAGCACCACCCCGGTGGGGGACTGGTGGGCCGGGGTGACCACGACCACCTGGGCGCCGCTGGTCACCAGCTCGCCAACCACCAGGCCCTGCTCGTCGACCGGCACGTAGCTGACGTTCAAGCCTATGGACAGGGCGGCCCGGACGGTTTCGTCGTCCTGCGGGCTGCCGTAGCCGGGATCTTCGAAGGCCACCCCGGTCACGCCGCGTTCGCGGGCCAGCGCGCGCAGGACCAGGTTGATTCCCTGGGCGAAGCCGGTACTGATGATCATCTGCGCCGGGCTGGCGGCCGCGGCCCGGACCCGCCGCAGGTACCCGGCCAGGACCTCGCGCAGTACTGCGCTGCCATGCGGGTCGCCGTACCCCAGGTCGGCCGCGGCGACCTCGGTGCAGGCCTGCTTGATGGCCCAGGCCCAGTCGGACCGCGGGAAGCTGGACAGGTCCGGTACGCCCGGTGTGAAGTCCGCAATCAGCGGCGGCTCCGCAGGCCGACGGGACGGCGCGGGCACCGCGGGGGAGCCCTCGGCCGAGCCGGTCGCGGGCTGACCGGCGGCGCCCTGGTGGCCGGCCAGGCGCTGGCCAGCCGGATGACCGCTGAGGTCGGCGACCCGGGTGGCCGACCCGGTCCGGCTGGTCAGGTAGCCCTCGGCCAGCAGCTGGCTGTAGCAGTCCTGCACCAGGCCCCGGGAGACACCGAGGTCGTGGGCCAGCTCCCGGGAGGACGGCAGCCGCTCCCCGGCGCGGAGCCGCCCGCCCCGGATCGCCTCGCGCAGGCTCGCTTCCAGCTGGGTGCGCAGCGGTTCGGCGGCCGAACGGTCGAGCCGGACCAACAGCTCCGGACTCAAACCGGACCACTCAATCGCCATGAAATCGGACCTTACCAGGATGCCGGTTGCTTCATAGCGTGCCTGTTATGAGCACCTTGACCCAGGCGCAGCCTGATACCGAAGTCCCGGCCCGGCTGGTGACCGTGCCGCTGGCGTTCACGTTCCTGGCCGAGTTCGGCACGCTGACCAGCTTCTTCCTGCTGTTCTCGGTGCTGCCGATGGTGGCGTCGGCGGCCGGTGTCAGCAGCTCCGGGGCCGGGCTGATCACCGGGTCCCTGCTGGCCGGCACCGTAGCGGCCGAGGCTGTGGCGGCGACGGCCATCAGGCGGTTCGGCTACCGGATAGTGATCGGGGCCGGGGCCGTGCTGCTCGGCCTGCCCGCCCTGACGCTGCTCACCCGCCAGCCCCAGGCCGTCATGATGGGCGTCAGCGTGGTCCGCGGCTTCGGCTTCGGCCTGGGCGGCGTGGCCACCGGCGCGCTGACCGCCACGCTGCTGCCGCCGGAACGGCGCGGTGAGGGACTCGGCCTGCTCGGCCTGGTATCCGGCGTCCCGGCCATAGTCGCACTGCCGGCCGGAGTGTGGCTGGCGGGCCACCACCTGGCCGTCGCGGCCGCGGCCATGGCCGCCGTGACCGGCCTGATGCCGCTGGTGGCGGTCCGCTGGCTGCCCGGCGGCCACGAGGCCCGCCCCGCCGCTGGCGAAGCACGCCGTACCGTCCGCGCCCCACGGATGCGGGGGGCCCGACGCTCGGTCCGGCTGGCGGGCCCCGCGCTGCGGCTGCCGATCATCTTCGCCGTCGCGACGATCGCGGCCGGCGTGGTGGACTCGTTCCTGCCGCTGGCCAAGGGCATTCCCAGCAACCTGGCCTCGGCCGCCCTGCTCGTCTCGGCGATCACGGCCACGCTCACCCGCTGGCGGGCCGGCCGGTACGGTGACCGGCACGGCCACACCCGGCTGCTCGTCCCGGCGCTCGCGGTGACGGCGCTCGGCATGGCCGCGATGATGGCGCTGGGCTCACCGGTAGCGGTCTTCGCGGGCATGGTGCTGTTCGGCGCCGGCTTCGGCGTGCTCGAGAGCGCGACATTCGCGCTGCTGATCGAGCAGCTGTCCGAGGCCAGGGCCAGCGCGTTGTGGAACCTGGCCTACGACGCCGGGTACGGGGCGGGCCCGGCCGTCTTCGGCCTGATCTGCCTGCACACCGGCTACCCGGTGGCGTTCGCCCTCACCGGCGCGTTGATCCTCGTCGCCGTCCCGGTCGCCCTGCGCGAGCGGAAAGCCGTGGCGCTCACCTAGACGCGCTTGCCCGGCACCGCCACGATGAAGAGGACAAAGGGGGACGCGACATGGCTGACGCGCCATTCGCCTGGGACGATCTTGGCCAGTACAAAGCCGAGGGCCGTTTTCTGGACGGCTATCCCGATGACCAGCGAACGTTTTTCGCGCCACGGGACAACGTGCACGCACTGCTGGTCACGCTGCTGAACAACGCCCAGCATTCCATCGTGGTCAACATGTTCGGCTATGACGACGACGAGCTCAACAAGATTATCCAGGGCAAGCTGGCCGACGAGAAGATCTACGTGCAGATGAGCCTGGACCGGAGCCAGGCCAGCGGCGTCCACGAGAAGCAGATCCTGGCCAGCTGGAGTAACGACTTGTTCGGCAACAGCATCGCCATCGGCACCAGCTCGGTGCACAACGCGATCTCGCATCTGAAGATCGTGATCGTCGATGGCGTGTACACGGTCAAGGGCTCCACCAACTGGTCCCTGTCGGGTGAGCAGCAGCAGGACAACGAGCTCACCCTCAGCCGGAACGCGGTGATCGCCGCCGAGACCCGCGCCATCCTGGACCTCAATCACGACTTCATGCTCAAGCAGATGGTCGGCACCAAGCTGGACGTGAGCAAGCTGCTCGCCCCGACGGCCAAGGATGCGACGCCGCCGCTGCCGCCCGATCCTGGATAACGCTGCCTTCAATCCCAGATAACCTTGCCCAGCGAGGAGGAGTGGGTGGCATGCGATTGAGGGCGCGGATCGCTCTGCTGACCCTGGTCTTCGTCGGTATCGGCCCGCTCGCGGCCTGCGGGGCCAATCCCAGCGCGACGGCCACGGCCCAGAAACCGCTGTCCACGTCCAGCCGGTCCGCGACATCTTCGCCCCCGGCCACCCCGTCGGCCACCCCGTCTCCGCGCCGGCTGCCCGCCAGCCCGGCCCTGCAGATCGTGGGCGAGCCGGGCCGGGCGAAGGCCAAGAATGGGGTGAAGGCCAAGGGCGCGGTGCTGGCCGACGCGACCACCGGACAGGTGCTGTGGTCCCGGGCCGCGACGACCGAGCGGCCGATGGCCAGCGTCACCAAGGTGATGACCGCACTGCTGGTCCTGCAGGCCGGCCAGCTGAACCAGCAGATCCAGGTGCCCAAGGCGGCGTTCACCTACGCCTGGAAGTACGGCGGCGAAAGCGCGGCCCTGCACCCGGGAGACAAACTGACCGTGGGCGAGCTGCTGGAGGCCCTGCTGCTGCCGTCGGGCGCCGACGCCGCATACACCCTGGCCAACTACTACGGCCCCGGGCTGACCGCGTTCGTGGCCAAGTTGAACGCGACCGCGGCCCGGATGGGCATGAACCAGACCCACTTCACCTCCCCGGACGGCCTGCCCTATCCCACCGAGACCTCCACCTATTCCACCCCGGCCGATCTGCTCACCCTCGGCCTGGCCGCGATGCGGTACCCGGCCTTCCGCTCGATCGTGGACCAGCGGTTCTACCAGCTGAAGAAGGGGCCCGGGCACCACCAGTACTGGTGGGACAACACCGACCACCTGATCGGGTCCTACCAGGGCGCCCTCGGGATCAAGGACGGGTACACCGACGACGCCGGGCACTGCCTGCTGTTCGAGGCGACCAGGAACGGCCGCACGCTGATCGGCGCCGTACTGGGCAGTCCTTCCACCGGCACGGCGGCTGGTGCCCAGGACGCCGCCCGCATGCTGAACTGGGGCTTCGGGCTCCGCGAAGCAGGCTGAACCGCCCGTGCGGACTCTCGATTTTAAGGCATGTGGTGTTTGCGGCCTATAGACAGAGCAATGCCTGGTTGTCATGATTCTCGCGACAGAGCAACACAATCGAACATGACCGGAGATAAGCCATGACCACTAAGGCCACCCGTGCCGCCACGGTTTTCCTGGCGGCGCTAGCGATCCCGGCTGCGATCCTGGGCGCTCCTTTAGCTGCCAGCGCTGCGGCGCCGACTGAGGGCAGAATGTGCGAGTACAGCGGGGTTACCTACTGCCTCAATACAGCGAACTTCAACACCTACACGCCAGTGGTGGAAAGCAACACCGGCACCCGAACTATCGACGAGTTGCAAGACGGGACTAACTCCTGGCTGCTCGTATTCAACGGAACTAGCGGGGCTCACCCTCAGTGCGTGGCGGCCAACAACGCTGGCACCAAAGTGGAGGTCAAGCCTTGCTTCGGCAGCAGTGGTGTCTACTGGACACGGGTGGGCACCAGTCATGCCGACGCGTACAAGTGGATCAACCAGGCAGCTAGCAAGACCATGGGGACAAATTTTGAACTGACGGGCGTCAAGAACCAAGGACAGTACGAGTTGAAAGCCGACGGTCTTAACGGCGGATTTCAGGTGTTCATTATCGGATAGTGACCTTGGGCGGCCCCGATTGCCCGCGGCGGGCGTCGCTGCCGATCAGGCGCTTACCGAGGCGGGCGAGATACCGGTCGGCTCCGCCCCAGGAGCGGCCACACGCTGATCGGGACCCTGACCGGCACCGCTGGACGGATGCGGAGAAGTCCGGGATTATCGGCTGTCGCTTTGTTTGGGCTCCCGGTATGAAAGGTCGCGTGGATGCGGTCGGACGCGAGTAACAAGGACCAGGTTCAGATCGCGGCCGCGAGGGTCCGGGACGCGCTCAGCGACCCGCGGCTGCAGGACGTGGTCGAGCAAGCGGCCACGCAGGTGCCGGGGGAGGGCCCGCCGCGGGACAAGATCGCGGCGCTGCTGTCCGAGGACCCCGACGCGCTGGCGTCGTCGGGCGGCCCGGCCCCCGGCGTGCCCTACCTGTCCCGGGCCCCCGTGGTCAGCATGATGCAGAGCCGCATCGAAGAGGCGCTGGAGGAAGAAGGCGTCGCGGACCGCGGCCACCCCGCCAGCCTGTGGTCGAAAATCGCCCGCGAGGTGGAGCGCCTGTTGCGCATCGCACCCGGCTCGTTCACTTCCAACGACCCGGACTGGTACCTCGCCATCGCGCGCGGCGTGCTGGAACGCCTGGCGGCAGGCAACGCGGCATTCAATCCGGCTCCAGCCGAGTACGACGGCGTGAGCGACGATGCCCGGCTGGTGGTCGTCGGCGACTGGGGGACGGGCCTGCCCCGGGCGATCGAAGTCGCCGCCCGCATGCGCGAGGCGATCGGCGCCGCTCTGGACGCTCATCGCCAGGTCCACGTGCTGCACCTGGGCGACGTCTATTACTCCGGGTTCGAGAGCGAGGACAAGAAGCGGTTCCTCGCCCCATGGCCGGTTACCCAGGCCCAGGCTGATGCCGGCGTGACCTCATGGTCGCTCAACGGCAACCACGACATGTACAGCGGCGGGTTCGGCTACTTCGGCACGCTGCTGGACGATCCCCGCTTCCACGCTCAGCGGTCACCCGACGGCAAGCCGACCAGTTACTTCCGGCTCCGCTCGCCGTCGTGGGACTTCATCGGGCTCGACACCGCCTGGGACACCGACGTCACCTCGAACGGCCAGATCGCGGTCCTGCAGGATCCGCAGGACAGCTATGTGGCCGACGTCGCGGCCGAGTCGCCGCGCAAGCTGGTGCTGTTCAGCCACCATCAGCTGGTCTCGGTCTACGATCAGCCTGATCTCGGCCCCACGCTCCCGGCCAAGCTGGCCCCCGTTCTGGACGGTAACCGGGTCACCGCGTGGTGGTGGGGTCACGAGCACCGGGCCATCACCTACGAGGCCACGAAAGGCGTCCGCTTCCCGCGGTGCCTGGGTAACGGCGGTGTGCCCATCCTGCCCGACAATGGGCCGCCCCCGGCCAGCAAGGCGACCATCACCTGGCGCAGCACCCGCACCGTCCGCGAGCACGGCCAGCAGCGCACCCGGTTTGGTTTCGCCGTGCTCGACCTGCACCCCGACCTCATCGAGGTCGCCTACATCGACGATGACGGCCACACCGCCCACACCGAGACGATCACCTGAGGCCCCGCTACCTGCCCGGCCCCTGTGCGGGCAGGTAGCTCCATGGCCGTCTAGATGCCGGAGCAGCCCCCTCCAGACTGCTCCGGCATCTGCGGGTCGAGATCGGTGCTGATCACGCCAGCACCTCGGCCAGTACCTCTTCGGTGGTGAGATCGTGCCCGTGCGAGTTGTGCGCGTGCTCGCGGATGGCCGCGATCAGCAGGCCGAACTGACGGTCGCTGGCCACCCGGAACTCCACCCCGCAGGGGCAGCGCCCGACGTGCCCGGCCAGACTGCGCCCGGTGAACGCGACGTCGAGCGTGACGCACGGCTCGTCGCCCTCCACCCAGGCGTCGTGGCCGGCCGACACCACGTGCGCGTCCCCCGGGCCGAAGTCATACTCGCGGCCGTCCTCCATGCGGGTGTGGAACCGGCCGGAGATGACGTAGCCGTTGTGGGCGGCCTGGCAGGCCTCCGTGCCGACGACCGGCTTGACGTCGGTCGACCACTTCCAGCCCGGCTGGTACACGATGCGGGAGATCGTGACGCCGGGCAGGTTGACCACGTTGAGCGAGGCGTGGGCGGACGCGAGACGCTCATCGGGCGTCTCGATGTTCTTGACCGCCACGGTCGGTTTCGCGGCTTTCAGCATCTGGTGGTGCCTTCCCCTGGCCTGCCTGGCCAAGCCAGCCTCCCAGCCGGCCGCCCGCCGTCACATCGGGAACAACACGTAGATGCCGGGCCGACTACGTAGTGGCCGCCACCAGGCCGGTCCGGGACGGAGCGCCGGTCTTACGCAGCAGGCTCTCGACGTGCTTTTCCACCGTGCGGGGCGACAGGTTCAGCCGGGCGGCGATCTGCTTGTTGGTCAGCCCTTCGGTCACCAGGCGCAGCACGTCCGCCTCCCGGTCGGTGATGCCCGCCGAGGCCCAGGGATTGGGCTGCGACTCCTTGACCAGCTCGCGGCAGCGCTCGGCCAGCCGGGGCAAGCCCCGGCGGTCGAACCCGGCCTCGGCCGCAGCCAGCCAGCGCACCGGATGGCCCCAGCCGCCGGCCAGTGCGGCCGGGGCAGCGCAGAACCGGGCCAGGTCGCCCCAGCCCTCGCAGTTCGTGAAGCCGGCGTCGCTGGCCACCGCCAGCTCGCTGGCCCGTTGCTGTTGCCCGGCCCGCCCGGCCAGCAGCGCCTCGGCGTACCCGAGCAGGCTCCGGTTCATCCGGAAGGCACCGACGCCCAGCTGGTACGCCTCCTCGATCGACGCTGCCGCCCGGCGATCACCCAGTGCGGCCAGCAGTAGCGGCCAGAGCGCCCGCAGCCCCGCCGGTTCGGCGTTGGGGAGCTGAGCCAGGATCGCCATCCCCCGGCCGTAGGGGTCCGCGGCCGCGGCGGCATCGTCACCGAGCAGCGCCACGGCCCCCCGGCTGGCCCAGCGGAAGCCGTCGAGCATCCGGTCGTCCGGGTCGGCCGCGATGGCCTGGGCGGCGTACCGCTCAGCCTGCTCCGCGTCGGCCCGCATGGCGGCGCTGCCGGCCAGCACCGCCAGCGCCTTGGCCCGGACCTGGTTCAGGCCGAGCCGCTCGGCCGCGGCCACGGCCGCCTGCGCGTAGTCATCGCAGGTGCCCAGCTCCCAGCGGCAGGTGTAGGCCGCGGCGAGCTGGAGATCCAGGATCGCTACGGTGCTGACCGCCCCCAGCCGCTCGGCGGCGTGCCGCGCCTCGGTCAGCCGTTCCACCCCGGCGTGATCGAACAGGTCGATGGTGCCCAGCTCGTGCAGGGCGCGCAGCCGCCACAGCGGCAGGTCGGCGGTTTCCGCCGTGACCAGCGCGCGCTCGAACGCGGATCGGGCCGCGCTCAGATCACGCAGCCGGTAGCTCCGGCCGATGAGCTCCAGGGCGTGACAGCGGACATCTGCGTCGACGCCATCGGTAGCGAGGGCAGTCTCGGCCAGCAGCCGGGCCTTATCCAGGTCATCGGCGGCGAAGGCCACCTCGGCGTCGAGAACACCGGTACGGGCGCGCACGCCGGCCGGCGGGCTGGCCCCGGCCAGGCGCCGGGCCTCGCCGAGATGATGCCGCGCCATCTGCCAGCGCGAGGCGGCCACCGCGGCCTGGCTCAGCCGCAGGTGGACCTCGGTGCGCAGTTCCACGGAGTCGGTGCCGAGCCGGGTGATGAGCTGGCCCCCGGCCGCCGCGGCCTCCTCCACCCGCCCGGCCAGGGCCAGGGACTCCACCAGCGCAAGCTCCGCGCGATCACGCTCAGGGGTGCCTTCGAGCAGGTCAGCGGCTCGTCGCAGGGTGCCGGTCGCGGTGGCCAGGGCCCCCCAGGCCAGCGCCTGGGCCCCGGACTCGCTCAGCAGCAGGCCGGCCCGGCGGCGCTGCCCGGCCCGGTCGGCCAGGTCGACGGCCAGCTCCCGCAGGTTGCCTTCCAGGCGTGGATGCGCGGTGTCGAGCACGGCGAGCGCGCTCGCGGCCAGGGCCCGCTGACGCGGCGGCAGCATGGTGTCGAGCACCGCATCGCGGGTCAGCGCGTGGCGGAAGCGGAAGGCCGTACCGTCCACGCTCACCAGCAGCTGCTCGACCGCGAGCTCCAGCGTCTCCGCCACCAGGTCCGCGCTCTGGCCGCTCACGTCGGCCAGCAGCTCCCAGTCGAAGTGGCGGCCGAGGATGGCCGCGGCCCGGATCACCGAGCGTTGCGGGGCGCTGAACCCGGCCAGCCGCTCGCGGACCGTCTCGGCGAACGAGTCCGGCAGCCCCGGCGAGGCCAGCAGGTCTTCCACCAGCAGCGGCACCCCTTCGGCCGAGGCCTGCACCCTGCGCAGGACTTCCGGGCCGGCCTCCGGGTGGCAGGCCCGAACCATGTCGGCCATGTCCGCGTCGCTGAGCCGGTCCAGGCCAAGGTGCAGGACACCGGGCCGGCCCCGCAGCCGCCGGGTGGCGTCCAGCGCCGCCGACGGCCGGTTGGCCCGCAGGGTCAGTACGCACAGCAGCGACTCGCCGTCCAGGTGCTCGCCCAGGTACTCCATCAGGGCCACCGTGTCCGGGTCGGCCCAGTGCAAGTCCTCGAGCACGATAACCAGGCCCTCAGGCGCGAGCCGCCGGAGCAGCTGGATCAGGGCCTCACTGCGGACCCCAGGCGAGACCTCTCCGCCCGCCGATCCGCTGGCCGGGGCGGGGCCAGTCATCCCGGGCAGCAGTGCGTCCAGCGCGGGCCACCAGGGCTCCATCGCCACGTCGGCGGGAAGGGGCCGGTCCCGGAGGAGTTGCATGAGCGCGTCCGACAATGGCCGGTACGCCGCGGTCGCCGACTGCGGCACGGCCCGGCCGGCGACGACCCGGATACCGAGGCTGGACGCCCGGACGGCCGTCTCCAGGGCAAGGCGCGACTTACCGATCCCCGGCTCCCCGGTGATCATCACACATCCGCCGTGGTCGGTCATCGCGGCCGTCAGGGCCGCGTCAACCGCCGCCAGGTCGGAATTCCTACCGATGACGACCGGGCACAGAACCTGCGCCATCGGGCCATTCTGACAGCAATTGCCGGTACCGGAGAAAGGTCGCCGAATCCGATTTCAGACCGCAACCAGAATCAACCGGCTGGCCAGCGCGGTCGCGGCGGCCAGATTGTCCCTGAGCATCCCGCGCGCGACCGGTACATCGCGGAGTTCCCACAGCAGCAGGGCGTTGTCCCAGGCCAGATCCCGGGCGCTGTTCATGGTCCAGTTGCAGGTCAGCGTGGCCACCGCGCTCAGATGATGGTCGATGCCCAGCTCGACGCCGTTCTCGAACGACTGCCGGATAGCCTGCTCCGCCGCGTCCAGCAACTGGTCGACTTTCTGGTAGTCGTCATAATGCGAGCCAGCCTCGGGCGTGGTGGCCAAGGCGGTACAGGTGCCGACGACCGCCAGCGGCAGATCGTGATTGATATGGGCGTTCATCCCCGCCAGCGCGAACTGGATCTCCTCGATCCCTGCGTCCCCGCGCCGCTCGGCCAGCGGCCGCCAGGCCAGCGGCACCGCCCCCGGGTCGCCCGCCGCGTCGAACGCCGCGAAGTACATGTTGGCGAACTTCACGTCCAGCTCGGTCATGAACGCCGGCTCGGCGTAGAAGCTCTGCCCGAGCTCCCCGTACACCTGGCGCGTCACCTCCAGGTACATCCGGTTGAAGCAGGCGAACCCATCGGCGGCGGGAAGCTCAGCCTCGATCGCCTCCATCCGCGCAATCGCCTCCGGCACCGAGGCCACCGGCCCGCCCGGCACTCCCAGATCAGGCAACCCCTCCGACATGGCAGTCACTATACGATCGCGCCCTCGCGACGGCGCCGGATAAGGCCGAAGGCCACCGGGACGGCGGCCAGGCCGGTCAGGCCGCACACCCACAGGGCCAGCCCGAAGCCGCCGGTCAGCGCGGCCGCGGGGGAGGAGCCGTGGTGGCTGAGGACGTGGAAGCGCGAGGCCGCGATGGACGAGGCGACGGCCACGCCGATCACGCTGCCGAGGTTCTGCGAGGTGTTGAGCAGACCCGAAGCGACACCCGCGTCCTGCTCGGTGACGCCGGTGAGCGCGCCGATGGAGACCGGGATGAAGGTGAAGGCGGTGCCGATGCCAGCTACGAAGAACGGCCCGGCCAGATCCCGCCAGAAGTTCCCGTTCGGCGGGGCCTGAGCGGCCCACAGGATCCCGGCTCCGATCAGGGTCATGCCGGCCGCCATGACCGCCTTGGGGGAGGTGCGGGTGACGATCTTCTGGGAGAGGTTGGCGAAGGCCAAGGAGGTGACCGACGCCATCATCCAGGCCGCCCCGGTCGCCAGCGCGGAAAACCCGAGGACCTGCTGCATGTACAGGGTGCCTATGAAGACAAAGGTCAGGAAGCTCGTGCCCAGCAGGAAGCCGACCGCGTTCGATCCGGCCACGCTCCTGAGCCGGAACAGCCGCAGCGGCAGCAGCGGCGCCTCAACTTTCGTCTCGATGACGAAGAACACCGCCAGCAGCGCTGCCCCGGCGGCGAGCATGGCGACCGTCTGCGGGGCGGCCCAGCCGGCCTGTGGTGCCTGCGAGATGGCGTACACCAAGACCAGCAGCGCGGCGGTGATCGAGACGGCGCCGAACGGGTCGTACCGCCTCCGGGCCGTGTCCACCCGGCTCTCGGGGATCAGCCGGGGGATCAGCACCAGCGCGGCCAGGCCGATGGGGACGTTGAACAGGAAGATGTACGGCCACCCGGCGTAAGTCGTGAGGACGCCGCCGGCCAGCAGCCCGACCGTCCCGCCCAGCGCGCCGACGCCACCCCAGACCCCCAGCGCCTTGTTGCGTTCGGCCCCCTCGGAGAACATGTTCATCACCGTCGACAGCGCGGCCGGCAGCACCAGCGCCGCCCCGAGGCCCTGGACCCCGCGCATCACGATGAGGAACGTGTCCGAGGTGGCCAGCCCGCCGCCGAGTGAGGCGCCGGTGAATACGACCAGGCCCACGATGAGCAGGCGCCGCCGGCCGAGCAGGTCCGCCGCGCGGCCCCCGAGCAGCAGGAAGCCGGCGTAGGTCAGCCCGTAGGCGGTGACCACCCACTGCAGCTCGGACTCGGCGAAGTGGAGCTTGCGGCCGATGGTCGGCAGGGCCACGTTGACGATCGTGAAATCCACGATGGTGATGAAGTAGGCCGCCACCAGCAGGGCGAACGCGCGCCAGCGCTGACCCGGCGTCTGGCCCGGGACGGGGGTGGCCTGGCTCGCTCCGGCCGGGGCGGGCAGAGCAGCAGCCCGGCTGCCGGTCTCTTCCGTACTCAGGACGTTCCGCATGTCTTCCTCCTTGATATGCAACCAAGAGTTGCACATATCTATTTAATATGCAACCGACGGTTGCACGTCAACGGCCAAGGTGCTACCTTCGGTTGCAGATCGAAGCAAGGAGCGTTCTGACCAAGGAGGGACTGGATACCAATGGCAGACCTGGTGATTGAGCGGGACATCCTGATCGAGGCGCCGACCGAGGTGGTGTGGCGCACCATCACCGAGCCCGATCAGATGAGCCAGTGGTTCGCCGACAAGGTGGACCTGGTCGTGGAGCCCGGCGCTCACGGCTACCTGGGGTTCGGGGACCAGGGCGGCCCGGTCGTCGTCGAGACCGTCGACCCGCCGGCATGCTTCTCGTTCCGCTGGAACCATCCCCGCGGCGAGGAGCCCGTCGAGGGCAATTCGCAGCTCGTCGAGTTCACGCTGACCCCGGAGGGCGACGAGCGGACCCGGCTTCGCGTCTCCGAAAGCGGCCACGAGCTGCGCGACTGGCCCGAGGCGGAGAAGCAGCGCTACGCCGACGAGCACCGCCACGGCTGGGGTGACTTCCTCGACCGCCTGACCGTCGTAGTCGCGAAGCGCTGATCGCCATGACCACGCAGGCCGATGACGAGCTGTGGTCGGCGATCGCCGACCCGTCTCGTCGCCGGGTCCTCGACCTCCTCGTCAGCCACGATGCCGCCAGCGCGAGCTGGATTGCTGGCCAGGTGCCCTTCACCCGCCAGGCCGTGTCGAAGCACCTGGTCGTGCTCGAGGAAGCCGGCCTGGTCACCCGGCGCAAGCAGGGCCGCGAGGTCCTCTACCAAGTAGAAGCCGGCCGTCTCGACCAGGCCACGCAGGCCATGGCCAACCTCGCCGCCCGCTGGGATCAGCGCCTCAACGCGATCAAACGCCTGGCCGAAGCAGCCCACGCCGAAGCGAAGAAAGACGGAGGTTCCTAACCCTTCCGCCACTCAGGGACGGCGTCATCCCAGATTCATGGTGAGCGGCCCTCTAATGGCTTTCTGGCATTTACATAAATTGCCTGTTCTGCCGTAGGTGAGAGCCTGGATTGTAGCGGAAATGAAATGCTCCCCCTCGGCGTGTAAGCTGGAAAAGATCGGGGGATCGGCATGGCCATTTGGCTGAATTGTCGGGGTTGTGTGGTGCAAACGGGGGATTTGCCGATGCAGAGGAAAGCATGCTCGATTCCCGCGGTCGCGGCGGTGTCCGCTCTGCTCGGTGCGGTGTTGGGCCTGAGCGTTTCCCCTGCCCAGCCGGTTGACGGTCCTGGCGCGGGATCCCTGGCCGGTGCGCCGGGTACCGCTCACCTGACCGCGCTGACGCTGCCCGCCGCCCAGTCTCGTGGAGCCGGTACCCCACCGGTTGCGCCCCTGGGCCGGCTCACCGAGGCCGACCTCATGGTGATCGCGCCAGCATCGATCTCGGCCAAAACGCTCACCGCTATCAGCCATCTGTCAGGCGTCGCCGCTACCCAATCTGTTGAAGCGGGCGCACTGATGGTGAAAAACACGTCTGCCGTCGTGCTGGGCGTCAACCCGTCTACGTTCCGCGGCTATACCCCGAAGGCGACGGCCGCCTCGAATCAGCTCTGGCAGAGCGTGGCCAACGGCGCCATCGTCGTCTCCAGCACGCTTGGTCAGCAGGATGGCCTGTCGCTCGGCGGCGCGGTCTCCGTGGCCGGAGCCAAGCGGCAGAGTCTGAAGGTCGGCGGGTTCGGCGCAGTCGGCATCACCGGCGTCGACGCGGTGGTCTCGAACGCCGTCGCCCACACGCTCGGTATGCCCGTGTCCAATGCCGTGGTGATCAGTGCGCCGCATACCAACCTGGCCTCGCTGATCAAGAAGGTGAAGACCATCACCCCGGCGAACACCGGGATCCAGCCACTCACCAGCTCGACAACCGCGGGAGCCGTCAGCCAGACCAAGGTCACGACGATGCTGAATGCGGCCCTGAGCCGGGTGGGCCTGCCCTACAAGTACGGAGCGGCCGGTCCGAAGTCGTTCGACTGCTCAGGGCTGGTGCAATGGTCGTTCGCGCGAGCGGGGGTAGGCATGCCCCGGGTGGCCGCCGATCAGGCGATGACCGGGCCTGCCGTGCCGATCACCCAGCTGGAGCCAGGTGACCTGCTCTTCTACCGCACGCAGCGGGCGAATCCCGCCTACATCTCGCACGTCGCGATCTATATCGGCAACGGGAAGATGATCCAGGCTCCCCAGACGGGCCAGAAGGTCCAGGTTGTCGCGGCCAACACCGCCCAGAACTTCGCGGGCGCCGTCAGCGTCAACCCGACGATCGCCGCAGGCTTGGCTGGCTAAGCTCACGGCCGGCCGACCACGAACCAGGTCACCCATCCACCCGCGCCGGGCCGGGCTCCGCACTGAGCCGACAAGGCGCGGAGCAGGTAAAGCCCGTGCGGGCTCTTAATATCGTCGAACCTGCCGCCCCATGAGCTGCCCTGATCTTCCACCTCAACTCGCACCCAGCCCTCGACGCCCACCACCACCCGGACCTCGAAAGCGCCGCCCGGACGCCCGCTGGCACTATGCGCACAGGCGTTGGCCGCCAGCTCACTCACCAGCAGCACAGCATCATCCGCGTCTGGGTGCTCCTCCAGGAATTCAGCGACAAAGGCCCGCGCCCGCCCCACCTGATCCACGCGCCCAGCAAAACGAAAGGTGCAAGCGCGAAGCGGCATTTGCACGACACATTCCGGCGGCATCATAAAGCCCTCACTGATCGGCTCCTCATCGACGCCCGCCAGAATGTCGCCCCCGCGAGTACATTCGTAAGAGTTACAAGCTGGATTGCCGGCCGCCCGTAAGGGAGCAGCGATCCGTTTATATCCCGCCCCAGATTTGTGTGTGCTTTGTATGCGGAGGCAAATGGTGTCGCGAGAAACCGCCCGGACCCCACGCCAGGTCTTCGGCGCCATGCTCCGCTACTACCGCGAGCGGGCCGGCCTCACCCGCACCGACCTAGCCCGCCAGATCAGCAAGTCCGTCTCATTAATCCAGGCCATAGAGCTAGGCCAGCGCGCCGCCACCGCCGACGTCACTCAAGACCTGGAGCGGGAGCTCTCGGCCGACGGCGCCCTCACCCGCCTTCGCGAAGAAATCGGTGACGGCCTCGGCTACCAGGCCTACCCCTCCTGGTTCCAAGAGTGGCTAGTAAGCGAGCGCGAAGCCAAGAAGCTCCGACTGTTCGGCCCACTGCTGGTCCCCGGGCTACTTCAGACCGAGGATTACGCACGAGCTGTATTCGGGACCCGCTTCGGCGCTACCGACGAGGAAATCAACGAGCAAGTCGGCGCCCGCCTGAAGCGCCAGGAAATCCTCGCGCTCGACAACCCGCCAGCCGTGTGGATCATTGTCGACGAGTCAGTACTCCACCGCCCGATCGGCGGACGACACGCGATGCGCGATCAGGTCAGTCACCTGATCGATGCAGCCCGCCGCCCGCACGTCTCCGTACAGGTCGTCTCAGCCAGCGTTGGCGCCTACCGCGGCTTGTGGGCCGGAGGCTTCGCGATCGCCGATTTCGAGGCGGCATCACCGGTCGGCTATCAGGAGACAGCGTGCCAGGGCCAGTTCGTCGACCGCCACGAGGACGTCCAGACCCTCACCGATTGCTGGGATACGCTCGTTCGCGAGGCACTACCGTGGGCGACCTCGCAGGCGCTACTGGAGGAAGCAGCAAAGTCATGGACAACAGCCATCTGACCTGGCGCAAGTCCACCTACAGCGGCGGCAACGGCGGCGAATGCATCGAGGTGGCTTCTACCGGCCGGCCCCTCGTCGCCGTCCGTGACTCCAAGGACCCGAATGGCCCTAATCTGGCCTTCACCACGCCAATGTGGCAGTCATTTGTTCAGAGGTTGAGGGGTGCAGGGCTCGGCTGAGCATCCTCTTCCGCTCCAGGTCATCCTTAGCGACCGTCTCATCAGGCCTGGTTGTTCTCTTTCAGCGATCCCCACCCGTACCACCGGTCGACGCTGATCCAGGCGCTGAACCGCTTCCGATCCCGCGTCGGATAAGGGCTACCGCCGTAATGAATGGACACCCGGTCGATGTCGCTCAGATCCGTGTCCTCGCGCCACTCGCTGACGTGCCCAATAAGCGTGACGGTCGTGTACCAGTTGCCCTCATCGAGCACGGTCAGCGAGACCCGGGGGTCCCTGCGCATGTGCTCCAGCCGCTTACGGCCCTCGTCCATGTTGACCAGGATCCGGCCGTCATCCCAGAGGTACCAGGTCGCCGCGGTTACCGGCTGGCCGTCCGGGCGCAGGGTGGCGATGACGGACGGGTTGGGCTTGGCCAGCATTTCGACGGCGGCCTGGGGGAGCGGTGGCTTCGACATGCAGTGACTCCTCGGTGAGCTGATTGACGTCCAGCGACCATGCTGCCCGGCCCACTCCGCCGCACATCACCCGCCCTGCTAGCTGCGCGCGCCCCGCCGACCCTCGCTTACCTCGCCTGAACCCGCTCCCACCGACCACCGCTACCGGTCGGCCGAAGTCCGGTACTGCCCGGGTGTCTGCCCGACCCGCTTCCGGAACACCCGGTTCATGTGGCTCTGGTCCGCGAATCCGCAGCAGCCCGCAATCTCCAGCAGCGAAGCGTTGGTCCGGCTCAGCATGGTCCGGGCCCGTTCTAGTCTCCGCTGCAGCACGTACTCGTGCGGGCTGGTCCCCACCGACTGGCGGAACATCCGGGCGAAGTGGAACCGGCTCAGCGCCACCGCGGCGGCCAGGTCGTTTAGGGAAATGTTCTCGCCCAGGTGGGCGTCGACGTAGTCGCGCACGGTGCGCTCCTGCCGGAAGGTGAGCCCCTCGCCGGTGTCCACCTCGCGGAACAGCACGTGCGCGTGCCGGCGCAGGATGTGCACGGCGAGCTGGCAGGACAGCGAGTCGACCAGCAGCCGGCTGCCCGCCCCGCCCAGGGCCGCCTCCCGGGCGATGGCCATGGCCGCGGCGTGGATCGCCGGGTCGTCCGCCTTGACCTCGTCCAGCAGGGCGACGTCCTCGACGTCGCGGTCATACATCTGCCGGCACGTGGCGGTCAGCTCGTCCTTGGTCAGGTAGACGTGCACGACCTCGATGTCCTCGGGCCAGACCCAGTGCGACTCGGCCGCGCGGGTCAGCAGCGAGACGTCGCCCGGCCGTAAGGTCTCGCTGATCCATTCCCCGTCCACCTGACGGCGCATCGAGGTGATCCCGCGCCGGTACGCGACGACGATGTAATCGCGCATCGGTGGCACCATCACGTCGGAGCCGGCGTACCGGTAGCCGCGGACCGATACGCCCGGCCAGCCCTGATCCGGGCTGCGGACCGTCGGGCGCCCCGGCACCCAGGTCGGAAGTTCGTCCGGAACGATCAGGCTCATCGTCATTGAGGCCTCCCCGTCTTTGGGGCCTGCCTTCGATCATAAACGTCGTGACCCAGGTCACAAAGCTTCTGCTGCGCGGTCCAACTGAGCACGTTTATCCAAAGCCCGCGCACCCGTGTCCAAGGACTCCGGGCCGCCCGCGACGGACACTACCGGCAGTCCCATAGCCGACGAAAGGGACGCAGCGATGCCGGAAACAACTCCCGACCGCGTCGACGCGGTCGTCATCGGCGCCGGATTCTCGGGCCTGTACATGCTGCACAAGCTTCGCGACGACTTGGGTCTGGCGGTCAAGGTCTTCGAGACCGGCGGCAACGTCGGCGGGACCTGGTACTGGAACCGCTACCCCGGAGCACGCTGCGACTCCGACAGCTACATCTACTGCTACTCCTTCGACCAGAACCTGTGGCAGGAGTGGGAGTGGAGCGAGCGGTACCCGGAAGCGCCGGAGATCCGCTCTTACCTGGAGCACGTGACCGACCGCTTTGACCTGGCCAAGGACATCCAGTTCAACACGAAGGTCACCGCGGCCACCTTCAACGAGGACACCGGTCGCTGGACGATCACCACGGACACCGGCGCGACGGTGACGGCCCAGTACCTCATCTCGGCGGTTGGATCCCTGTCCGCGGTCAACACCCCGAAGTTCAAAGGGATCGACTCCTTCCGCGGAGACAGCTACCACACCGGGAACTGGCCGCACGAGGGCGTGGACTTCACCGGCCAGCGAGTCGGGGTCATCGGCACGGGCGCCAGCGCGGTCCAGTCCATCCCGCTGATCGCACAGCAGGCCGCCGACCTCACCGTGTTCCAGCGCACCGCTAACTACATCGTCCCGGCCAACAACGGGCCGGTGCCCGAGGAGGTCCGCCGGGCCCGCAAGGCCGACTACGAGGGGATCCGGGAACGGGTCCGGAGCTCCTACTTCGGGTTCGAGCTGTACTTCGAGGAGAAAGGCGCCCTGGAGACCCCGCCCGAGGAGCGCTACCACGCGCTCCAGCAGCGCTGGGACGAAGGCGGCTTCGGCATCTGGCTGGGTTCCTACGGCGACATCTTCTTCGTCGACGAGGCCAACGAAAAGGTCCGTGAGTTCCTGCACGACCGGATCCGGGAGAAAGTGCACGACCCGGAGACCGCCGAGCTGCTGATCCCGAAGGGCTATCCGTTCGGGTGCAAGCGCAACCCGCTCGACTCCGGCTACTTCGAGACCTTCAATCGGGACAACGTGCACCTAGTTGACGTCAAAGCCACCCCGATCGCTGAGATCACCCCGGCCGGGGTCCGGCTGGATGACGGGACGGAGTACGAGTTCGACGCGATTGTCTACGCCACCGGCTTCGACGCCATGACCGGTCCGCTCAGCCGCATTGACGTCCGTGGTCGCGGCGGCCGCCTCATCCGGGAGAAGTGGGCCGAGGGGCCGAAGACCTACCTGGGCCTGATGAGCCACGGCTACCCGAACCTGTTCACCATCACCGGACCGCAGAGCCCCTCGGTGCTGTCGAACATGCCGGTCTCGATCGAGCAGCACGTGGAGTTCATCGGCCGGATCATCGCCGACATGCGCGAGCGCGGCGCCGTGCTCATCGAGCCGACCAAGCAGGCCGAGAACGACTGGGTTGCGCATGTGGCCGAGCAGGCCGCCGGCACCCTGTTCCCGACCGCGGACACCTGGTACATGGGCGCCAACATCCCTGGCAAGCCGCGGGTGTTCCTGCCCAGCCTCGACTTTGTCGGCCCCTACCGGGCCAAGTGCGACGAGATCGCCGAACACGACTACGAGGGTTTCACCCTCAGCGCCGAACCACAGCCCGACCCGGCAGGAGCGTCAGCATGAGCATCGACAACCCGTTCTACACGCACGAGTTCCACGGGGACTACGACCTGATCAGCGTCGGGCGGCTCGACCTGGAGGAGGGCGGCTCGATCCCGGACTGCCAGCTCGCCGTGACCACCTGGGGCGAGCTGAACGAGGCCCGCGACAACGCCATCCTGATCACCACCTGGTACTCGGGCACCCACCAGATCTGGCGCGACGTCTACGTCGGCCCGGAACACGCGCTCAACCCCGAGCGGTACTTCATCATCGCGGTCAACCAGATCGGCAGCGGCCTATCCGTCTCGCCGCACAACGCTGACGGCGCCAACGCCGGGCTGGCCATGTCGAATTTCCCGCACGTGCGGATCGGCGATGACGTGGTGGCCCAGGAACGGCTGCTGCGCCAGCATTTCGGGATCGAGCAGCTGGCCCTGGTCACCGGCGGTTCGATGGGGGCCCAGCAGACGTATGAGTGGGCGGTGCGGTTCCCCGACCAGGTACTGCGGGCGGCCCCGATCGCCGGCACCGCGCAGAACACCCCGCACGACTTCCTGCTGGCCGAGATTATGCGCGAGGCGATCTGGTCCGACCCGGGCTGGAACGGCGGCGAGTACGCCTCCAACGCCGACGTCGAGGCGGGCCTGAAGCGCCAGGCCCACATCTGGGCCGTGGTCGGGTTCTCCACCGAGTTCTGGAAGCAGGAGGTCTGGCGCGCCCTCGACTTCGGCAGCAGGGAGGAGTTCATCACCGGTTTCCTCGAGCCGTACTTCACCCCGATGGACCCCGACGACCTGCTCACCCAGTCCTGGAAGTGGCAGCGCGGCGACGTGGCCCGGCACACCGACGGCGACCTGGCCGCCGCGCTGGCCCGGATCACCGCGAAGACCTTCGTCATGCCGATCGACGAGGACCTGCTGTTCCCGGTCCGGGACTGCGCGCCCGAGCAGGAGCTGATCAAGGGCAGCGAACTTCGGGTGGTCGAGGACGTGCTCGGGCACCTGGGCCTGTTCGGCGTCGCCCCGACCTACATGCCCCAGATCGACCGTCATCTCGGCGACCTGCTCGCCATCCAGGTCTAGCGCCCAGGCGGCGGTGCGCAGGCAGGAGCAGGCTGGTCAGAGCGCCGGGGGCCGCTGCCCAAGCACGGCCTGGCGCACCTTCTCCGCTTCGGCCAGGACCGGGACCAGGTCCGCCGGCTGCGGAACCTCTCGTTCGGTGTCGGCGACGATGATGGCCGCCTGCTCCTCGATCGCCGCACCGATTTCCGCGTCGCCGTCGGCCGCGTCGGCGCAGGCGGCCAGCAGCCCGAGCAGGGCGCTGGCCACGGTGGGCTCGCTCGCGCCGTAGCGGCGGATGAGCCCGCACATCACCGCGAGGTATTCGGGAAATCGCCAACCGGGCACGATGACCGCGGCGCCGCCGGGCTGGCGGGAGATGTGGTCGCCGAGCGGCCGCTGGGCCAGCACGCAGAAGATCACCGACAGGTGATCGATCGCCTGGACGGCGGTGTAGGGATCGTTGACCGCCGGGGACAGCGCCTTACACGCCGTGTCGATCAGTTGCCGGATGCCGAACGCGGCGTCCTGCTCCAGGGTCCGCTCGAACCCGATCCGCACCCACTTTTCCAGGAAAGCTGTGAAGCGCCGCAGATCCGGCGCCGCACCGCCGCCCAGGCCGCCCAGCCCGCCCACGCTGCCCGAGACATCCAAGCCAGCCCCAACGGGCCAGATCCACGCCAGCGTGGTCCCGGCGACCACGTGCTCGCCGATCCTGGGCCGCAGCCGGACGCAGACGCCGTAGCGAGCGGCCTCAGATAGCAGATCGCTGCAGCGCACAGCCTGCACGTAACCGGAAACCCGGGATGTGACCACCGTCGCCCCGGCCGGGACCTCAGGCGGGTCCTCGCCTCCGGTCAGCAGCCCGTGCTCGATCACCCTGACGGTGGTGCGCTGCACGTTGTTCATGATCGTGTCGACCTGGATGGAGTGCCCAAGGTGGTCAGCGAAGAACACCAGCAGGCCGAGGCTGAGGAACAGCAGCACGAGTGAGCCGCTCACCGCGAGCCGGGGGAAATCGGCGGTGCGGTTGCCGCCGGAGAAGCCGACCGTGTACAGCCCGGCTGCGCTGTAGGCGAAGGTCGCGACGAAGGCGGACAGGACGATCTGGTTCGGCCGGTCGCGCAGGAAGTTGCGCAGCAGCCGGGGCGAGAACTGGGTCGACGACAGCTGCAGGGCCACCACGGTCAGGCCCAGCAGCAGCGCGATGACCGTCACCATCGTGCCGGAGATGCCGATCAGCAGATTGCGGGCGTCGTCGGGCGTCCCCTGGAACGCCAGCGGCGAGTGCACCCCGACTCTCACGGCCGACAGCAGCGCCCCGAGGGCCAGGGCGGCCGCCACCGACAGCGCGGGCAGCACCCACAGCGATGCCCGGACGTATTCCAGCAGCGCGTCACGGCGGATCATGCCGGCCTCCTCGTACCCGTATTCGCCAGGAACACGAGGCCGCCATTATCCCCGCCCAAGTACCGGGGACGTAGGCGCCCGCTCCTTCAGGACCGGCGCCCGGTCCTTTCAGTCGGCGTGGAACATCTCCTCGACCGGCTCCTGTTGCGGCGATCCGTCCGGGTTGCACTCCATGTACGGCTCCATCATCTTCCACCACCGCAGCACCACCGGATCGGGTGCAGCATCGGGTGCCGCCGGTTCATCGCGCTCGAGATATGCGAACAGCGTCAGGCCGTGCCGGTAGATCGAGTAGTTCCGGATGCCGGTCTCCTTCATCACCTCGAGCATCTCGGGCCAGATGGTGTCGTGCTTCTCCTTATAGATGGCCTCGTTGCCGGGCTTGAGCCGCATCACGCACGCTTCGCGCATGCCCGTTACCAGCCTCGCTGGTTCGGCACGCCGGCGTCGAGGAGGTTGCCGTCGATGTAGTCCCAGTTGATGTCGTAGCCCATGCCCGGGCCAGTCGGCAGCGAGACGTAGCCATCGGCGTCGATGACATCGCAGACCGCGTTCAGGTAGGGATGCGACCCCTCGTAGTCGACACCCGGCGCTAGCAGCCCCTTCTCGTAGTACTCCGAGGTGTCTTCCGACGTCGCGCCCAGCACCTGCAGGTTGCCGAAGCCGGACATGTGGATCTCGCACCGGACCCCGAAGGCCTCGCTGACGATGGCCGTCTTCCGCGCTCCGGTGACGCCGCCCCGGTTGACGTCAATCCGGCTCATGTCGCCCGCGCCGCGCAGGATCCACTCGGCCCGGGTGAACACGCCTCCTGCGGCGATCTCCGGCGACAGCACGGGGATGGTCAGCTCACGGCACAACCGCACGTAGCTTTCCACCCGGTACTCCGGCATTGGGTGCTCGTACCAGTAGTAACCGTCCTTTTCCAGCTCCCGGCCGACCTTGATCGCCTCCTCCAGCGACATGTAGGTGCCCCACGGGTCGTACATGAGCACGTAGTCCGGGCCGACCGCCTCCCGCACCAGGTGGATCGTCTCGATGTCCGCGGCGATGTTGGAAGGCCGACCGGGGGTGGGCTGCCCGGCTTCGGGGTCCCAGAAGTAGTGCGGGTGGATCTTGTAGGCGAGGTAGCCCTTCTTCTTGCACTCCAGCGCGTGCTCCGCGTAGACGTGCGGCTTGCCGATGTTCGGATAGGTCGACGCGTACGCCTTGACCCGGTCGCGGGCCCCGCCGAGGAGCTTGTAAACGGGCTGGCCCGCGGCGTTGCCGGCCAGGTCCCACAGGACGTTGTCGACGGTGCTGGCCACGTTCTCCGGGATGTTGGCTACCCACAGCCACTTCCAGATCATTTCCCGGTCGAGCGGATCGCAGCCGAGCAGCAGGCTCTTGATCCGGCCCAGGATCATGCTCTGGTCGACGATGTTGAGGCCTTCCGCGTCCCCGTGGGAGCCGCCGCCGAAGTAGTGCCCGGCCACGCCCTCATCGGTGTGGATGGAGAGCACGGTCTGCCGCAGTTCCACGTTGGGCAGCAGCTGAGCATGACCGACGTCCCAGCGGTCCGCGTGCGAGCGGAATGTCTTGATCGTGATGTCGGAAATTTTCACGATGCTCCTCCGATCCTAAGCGAGCCCTCAAAGAGCCCTAAGAGAGTTGCGGCGGGATATTGATGCGGTACACCCGGGCGGTGTTACGGCAGAAGAACCGGTCCCGCTCGTCCGCGGTGAGCTGCTGGGTGACGGACAGCGTGGCGTCCACCAGGTCGCGGTAGCTGATCGTCCTGCGGTCGACCGGGAAGTTGCTCCCGAACAGGACCCGGTCCACGCCGAACGCGTCCAGCAGGGTCAGCACGTAGTCCGCGTAACCAGGCCGGCCCCAGGACGGGTCCACCGCGTCATAGCCGGATACCTTGACCACGACGTTGGGCTGGCGGGCGAGCCGCGCAATGCCGGTACGCCAGAGCTCGTGCTGCTCCGGCGAGGCGGGGACGTGGTAACCGCCGTGGTTGAGCACGAACACGGTCTCGCCGAAGTCGGCCGCCAGGCGGGCGGCCACACCCAGTTGCGAGGGGAGCACCTGCAGGTCGAAGGACAGGCCGGCCGGGGCCAGCAGGCGCAGGCCGCGACGCCAGGCGGCCTGGTCCATCAGGTCCGTCTCCTCGGATGCGCCGGTGACGGGGTTGCGGTCCAGCATCTGCCGGATCCCCCGGACGGCGGGGTACTCGCGGTGAGCAGCCAGCACGCTCGAGACATCGGGGGCTTCCAGGACGGCGGCGGGCACGATCGCCGTCGGGAACCCGGTCTTGTCGGTCAGCGACTGCAGCCAGGCGGTCTCGCGGACCGGCTCGGCCGGGTCGTGGGCCGCCTCGACGTGGACTGAGGCCATCAGCGGCAGCCCTTCGGTGTCGGCCAGCAGGTCCTCCACCAGGTAATCCCGCTGCAGCATCCCAACCCCGGTGGGATCGCCGGGATCCTCCGGCTCGCCCTGCAGCCAGGGATAGCGGTTCTGGCCGAGATCCCACAGGTGGTGGTGGGAGTCGGCGATCCGCCGCACGTGAGCAGGGCCCGGCACCGGATCAGGGCCAGGGCCCGGCACCGGATCAGGGCCAGGGCCCGGCACCGGATCAGGGCCAGGGCCAGGGCCCGGCACCGGATCAGAGCCCGGCATCGCGGCACCGCTCGAACAGATCCAGCAGTGCCAGCGAGTCGAGCAACTCGTCGATCTCGCTGGGCAGGTGGGGATCGAGATCCCGGTGCGGCCGGCCGAGTCCGGTGTTGCGCAGCACGCCGCGTTTCATCAGCACGTATTTCTGCACGAACAGAAACGTGTCCATATCCCGTTTACCCAGGGCCATCAGCGGCATCGCCTGGGACATCAGCTCATGGGCCTGGCCACGTTCGCCCTCTGCGTGCAGGCGGCCCACGGCCGCGAACAGTTCGGGATGGGCCGGGCCGGGCATGGTGCCGATGGCGCCGCGCTGGAGCTCCCACAGGTATTCCTGGCCGCCTGAGCCGCCGATGATGATCCCGCCCGCGTCGCCCAGCTGTTCCGCAACGAGCTCGATCTTCCGTGCCGGGTTGGCCGGCTCGATCTTCAGCGCCGCGACGCGCGGCACTTCGGACAGCAGCCGGGCGAGCGTCGCCGGGGCCAGCTGCACCCCGGTGTTCTGCGGGGCGTCCTGGACGATGATCGGCAGGCCGCCCTGGTCCGCGACGGCCGCGAAGGCGTCGAACAGGTCGTCCTGAGCGACCCCGTCCAGGCCACCGGGGCGCACCATAACGAGCTGCGCCCCGGTCGCCTGGACCCGGCGGACCTGCTCGACCGCGCCCGTCACGCTTCTCAGCTCGGCGTTGCCGATGATGCCGAGTCGGCCGTCGGCGGTCGCCACCGCCCGCGTGATCAGGGAGGTCAGCTCGCCTTCCCCGAGCCGGTGCACCTCGCTGCCGAAGCCGAATCCGGCCCAGCGCACACCGGCCCTGATCAGGAACTCCAGCTGCCGGTCCAGGTCCTCCAGGCTCACGCCGCCGTCCGGCGTGAACGGGGTGACCAGGATGGGGATTACCCCCGCCAGGTCGCCCGGGCCCGAGCCACTCAAGCCACCGCCCGGGCTTACTGGCTGATCCGTTCGTGACTCACTCGTAGGAGTCGCCTCCTCTGATCCGGTCGAAGTAGACCGCTAGCAGGAGCAGGACACCGACGATCACGTCGGTGTAGTACGTGTTGATCGACTTGACCGCGATGATGTCGGTGACCCCGGCGATCACCAGCAGGCCTAGCGCCCCCCCGGCCGGGTTACCGACGCCGCCGCGGATGATGCTGTAGCCACCGATCATGACCCCGGCGTAGACCAGGAAGACGAGGTCGCTGCCAAGCGTGTTGGTCGTGCCGCCCAGCTGGCCGATGTAGAGGATCCCGGCCACCGCCCCACCCAGGCCGCTGAGCAGCAGCGTTCCCACCCTGATCCGGGGCACCGAGATGCCGGCTCGGGTCGCGGCCCGCTCGTCGCCACCCACGGCCCGGATGTGCCGGCCCAGCCTGGTCATGGTGACGACGTAGACCGCGAGGACCACCAGGACGATCAGCAGGATGACGACGAGCGGTATGGGGCCCAGGTCCCGGTTGGCGAAGTGGTAGAGGCTGGGCACCAGGACGGTGAGGCTGTTGTTCGTGCCGTTGAGCACGATCTGCAGCCCGGCCAGCGTGCTGAGCATTCCGAGCGTGGCCGCGATCGGTGGTGCGCCCAGGCCCACCACCACGGCTGCGTTGACCACTCCGATGACGATCCCCACGCCGGCCACGACCAGGGCCGCCGCCCAGGGGTTCCAGTGATGGAGCACGAGGTAGGCGAAGATGCTCGCGCTCAGCCCGGCGTTGGAGCCAATGCTCAGGTCCACGACCCCAGCCAGCAGAGCGAACGCGGAGAACGTCGCCAGCAGCAGCGGGACGGCGATGTTCGTCGTCACGATGTTGAGGTTGCTGCCGGTGAGGAAGCTGTGGCCGACCCAGCTGACCCCGATGACCACGATCACCAGCAGCGTGATCGCGATGCTGCCGATGGGGCTGTTGATGACCCCGACGATCGCGTCCCGCCGCGGGCGGTCCGGCGTCTGGGTGCCCGGCGGAGCCGGGAGGGTGGCGCTCATCGGGCCGACCTCTTCCGCCGGTAGCCGTCGATGGCGACGGCGATGATGACGATGACGCCAGACGGCACGCTCTGCCACAGCGACGGGACGCCGAAGAAGGCCAGCGACGTCGGGATCGTGGAGAGCAGCCCCACGCTGAGGAACGTCACCCACAGGTTGCCGTAGCCTCCGCTGAGCCTGATACCCGCGACCAGGGTGGCCGCGATGGTCAGGAACAGGTAGGTGGTGCCGTCGGCGGAGATGAACGTCGACTGCGAAGCGGTGAACAGGATGGCCGCGACGCCACCCAGCAGCCCGGCGGTCATGAAGATCCCGAACCGGGTCTTGCGCAGCGAGATGCCGCGCATCTTCGCCGCCTGCGGATTGCCGCCGACGGCGAGCGCCCGGCGGCCGATACGGGTCCGGGGGAGCAGGTAGCCGGTGACGGCCACGATGGCCGCCATCACCCAGAAGACGTTGGGCAGGCCCAGCGAGTACTCCTTGCCCCAGGTGGACAGGCCGGAATGCACCGGGACCACGGCATTCTGGACGTAGATGCCGAGGATGGCGGCCCCGGCGAAGTTGGTGCCCAGGGTGACGATGATCGGGTTCAGCTTGCCGAACACGATGATCGCGGCGTTGAGGCATCCCCACGCCGTCGCGACCGCCAGGCCGATCAGGAGCGTGAGCCAGAGGCTGTAGCCCCGGGTGAGCAACGTGGCCATGATCCAGGCCGGCAGGATCAGGAGCGTGGGGATGCTCAGGTCGAGCACGCCGCCGCTGATCGTCACCAGCGACTGCCCCACCGTGAGCACGCCCGCCACCGCCATCGTGAACGCGACCGACAGCACGGTCTCCCGGGACAGGAAATTGCTCCGGTAGATCGTGGACGCCACGATGAGCAGGATCCACACGCCGGCCAGGACCGCAGCGGTAGAGACGCCCTCGGGGAGAACCCGCAGCTCCCGGGCCCTCCCGCCCCCGGTCGGCCCAGCCGGGCCAGCCGGAGGCGGGGCGGTACCAGCAGGCGTCGCCGCCTGCTGGTACCCCGTGATGTTCGGTTGCTGGCTCATGGGATTACTTGCTGGGGCAGAAGAGCGAGAACTCGGTGGTCCCGGGCGCGGCCGCCTTCAGCTTGGCCACCAGGGCGTTGAAATCCGGTAGCTTCTGGGCCTGTGCGGCCGTCACCGGGCACGGTGGCACCACGATCGTGGGGTTATTGCCGCTGGTGTTGTCCTTCACTGCCACGGCGTGGCCTTGCTCGACGGACTTGATGATCGGCAGCGCGTTCTCGGGATAGCCCTCGAGGAAGTACTCGACGCTGCCGAGCAGGTGCGGGTTGACGTTGGTGCCGGTGATCAGGCTCCCGTCCTGGCCCCACCCGTAGGTGTCGGTGAAGCGCCCGAGCTGCTGGGCAGCCTGCAGGACACCGACTACGCCGCTGTCGTTGAGCCCGACGACCGCGATCTTCTTCCAGCTGCCGTGCGCCGCGAGCAGCGCCCGGGCCAGCGGCAGGGTGGTGCTGACCTGGCCCTCACCGTTGATGTTGAAGATCTTGCTCTTCGGGATATTGGGGCACGCCTTGAGCAGGCCGGTCACCATGCCACCGGTGCGCTGGGTGTTGACGATGCCGACGTTGTAGCCCTGGCTGGCCACGACGGCATCCGGATCGCAGTTCCAGTGCTGCTTGACCCACTGCCCGAACGCCTCGCCGCCCTCGATGCCCGCCTTCAGGTTGTCGATGCCGACGAAGTACCAGCCCTTCTGGGCGATGTCGTAGGTGATGGTCGGGATCTTGGCCGCCGAGAGCTTGAGCGCCATGACCGGGTTCGAGCTTGGCTGGCCGTTGAACTCCACGACCAGGTTGCATTTGTCCTGGATGAACACACCAACGTTGCTGACGGCCGTGGACGCCGAGTTGTTGTTGCTCAGGATGACGGACTGCCAGCCCTCTTTCTGGGCGATGGACTGCAGCACCTGGCCCTGGCCGATCGTCCAGTCCAGGCCTTGCTGGCCGCCGGTCCCCATGCACACCTTAAAGTTCTTCGCGGCCACCGCTTTGCCGGTCGACCCGGACCCGCCGGAGCTGCCGGCGCTGGCGGAGCCGCCGGAGCTGCTGCTGCATCCGGCGGCCAGCACGATGGCCATCAATGATGCGGCGGCACCCAATACTCTGTATTTCGGCCATGACTTGTACCGCATGGTGGTCCTTTCAATTGAGCTCCGTTGCCCAAGCGCCGATAATCGGCTGACTGGCGGGGGTGAATCCGCGGCTGTCTCCGCGGAATTACCGCCGTCCGCCGGGCCAGCCATCTCCTCGTCCGGAGGAAGGGCGCCGGTAATGAGGCCCACAATCTCCTCGCCAGTTGTGCTCTTTACGCTGCGATTGGCGATTGTCCGGCCTAGTCTCATGACGGTTACTCGATCAGCGACCTGCATGAGATGCTGCATATTGTGGGTGACCAGGATGACGCTGATTTTCCGTTCGCGGAGCCGCGAAACCAGCTCGAGCACCTGCTCCGATTCGTGCACGCCAAGGGCTGCGGTCGGCTCGTCCAGGATGACGATACGGCGCCCCCACAGCACCGCCCGGGCAATGGCCAGGCACTGGCGCTGGCCGCCCGACATCTGCTTGACGTTCGCGTTGACCGATGGGATCTTGACGCCGAGGTCATCGAGTACATCCCGTGCCCCGCGCCGCATCGCCCGGTCATCGACCTTGTTGAACAGCCGCAGTGCCGGTGACTTCGCGAGGACCTCGCGGCCCATGTACACGTTCTGGTAGGCGGTCATCGTGTCGACCAGGGCCAGGTCCTGGTAGACGGTCTCGATGCCAGAATTGAGCGCGTCCTGCGGCCCCTTATGGGTCAGGTCCGCCCCATCGAGGGTGATCCGGCCGGAATCAGGGGTGACGACGCCCGCCAGAATCTTGATCAAAGTTGATTTGCCAGCGCCATTGTCGCCGACCAGCCCGAGGATCTGACCTTCCTCGATATTGACCGATGCATCCCGGAGCGCGGCGACGGCGCCAAAACTCCGGGCGATGTGCTCCGCGGCAAGCACCGGATGGCTGGACGTTGTCATTTCTGAGCCTGATCCACCGGCATCATCATTGTCTGCCTCCTCGCCTCGGCGGGCATAATGGGCGGCCGATAACCAGCCCCCAACAAAACTCCCGGCACCCCTCGGGTGCTGAAGGTTCGCCCTTTCTTTGCGGTATTTACCGAGATGTCCCGTAGCGTATAATCCGGAATTGGGTTGTTCAAGTAGGCGACACAAAGTTCATGTATGTGAACTAGCCCGATAGCAGCCCAGCTCGACAGGCGGAAGATCAGGGCCGATCTGGGCTGATGAGCAATGGAAGGGGTCCCATGCGAGTGCTGGTACTAGACGACTGGTGGAAGCTCGTGGTCGCCGAAAGGCCTGACCCGGTCCCGGCCGGCCAGCAGGTGTTGCTGGAGATCTATGCGACCGGAATCTGCGGAAGCGACATCCACGGGTTCACCGGGGCCACCGGCCGGCGGCAGGTGGGGCAGGTCATGGGACATGAAACGGTCGGGCGGGTGCTCGCACTCGGGGACGGTGTCGGTCCCGAGTACGGCCTGGAGGTGGGGGCGGTGGCGACCGTCAACCCGGTGATGAGCTGCGGAACGTGCGCGCAGTGCCGGGCCGGTGCCGAGCAGGCCTGCCCGAATCGGTCGGTCATCGGCGTGGATCCCGCCGTGTCGTCCGCCTTTGCCGACAAGATGCTCGCCCCCGCCGCCAACGTGATCCCGCTGCCGGACACGATGCCCATCGAGTACGGCGCCCTCATCGAGCCGCTCTCCGTCGGCTACCACGCTGTTCAGCGCGGCCGGATCGGGCCCGACGAGCGGGTCCTGGTGATCGGCGGCGGCCCCGTCGGGCAGGCTGTTGTCCTCGCGGCCAGGCGTGAAGGGGCCGCGCAGGTCGTGGTGTCCGAACCCAGCGCATCCAGGCGCAAGCTCAACGAAGCGCTCCGTGCGGTCGCCCTGGATCTGACCACCGTGGAACCAGCCACCGCCGTCACCGAAGCCCTGGGTGGTCCGCCGTCAGTCGTCGTCGACGCCGTCGGTACCAGCGCCAGCCTCGATTCGGCCCTGATGGCCGCCGCGCCCGGTACCACCATCGTCCTTGTGGGCATGGGCGAAGCCGACCTCAGGCTGCGCGCCTACGAGGTCTCCACCCAGGAGCGGAGCATCGTCGGCAGCTTCTGCTACAGCTGGGAGGAGTTCCGCGCCACTGCCCGGTGGGTCGGCACGGCACCAGACGAACTCGGGCAGCTCATCGACGGCCGGGTTGACCTCGCCGGCAGCGCGGACGCCTTCACCGGCCTGGCCCGAGGGGACAATCCGGCCAGCAAGATCCTGGTCTTGCCGCAGGCCTAGGGGGACCCGATGGACCACACGCACCGCGCCTGCGTCGGCCCCCGCCCGGTCGAGCTCACCCGGCTCGGTTACGGCGGCGCACCGATCGGCAATCTCCTCACCCCCGTGAGCGACGACGACGCCCAGGCTGCCCTACAGGCGGCGTGGGATGCCGGCCTTCGCTACTACGACACGGCCCCGTGGTACGGGCTGGGACTGAGCGAGCACCGCGTCGGCCGGTTCCTGCGCGACAAGCCGAAGGCGGAGTACGTGCTGTCGACCAAGGTCGGCCGGCTGCTCAAGCCATGGCCAGCACGTTACGGCCCGAGCCTGCGGTTCAATCCGTGGGCCGAAGCGCTCCAGTTCGACGTGCGTTTCGACTACAGCTACGACGGCATCATCCGAGCCTACGAGGACAGCCTGCAGCGGCTGGGGCTCCCGGAAGTCGACATGCTGCTGATCCATGACCTGGACCGCTCTTACCACTCTCCCGAGAGCAGCTATCAGGCCCGGCTTGGGCAGCTCGCCAGCGGCGGCTTCGCCGCTCTCCGCGATCTGCGCGCCGACGGCAAGATCGGCGCCATCGGCGCTGGGGTCAATCGGCCGGGCACGATCACCGACATGCTGGACCGTTGCGAGCTGGACGTATTCCTCGTCGCCGGTCCCTACACCCTGGTTGATCAGGAGATCCTGTCCACCGAACTGGCGCGCTGCCAGGAGGCGGGTGTGCGTGTCGTCATCGGCGCGGCGTTCCATCATGGGCTGCTCGCGACCGGGGTCCGCCACCGCGAACCCAATTCCCTGGCCTCGGTCGACGCTGTCACCCTTGACCGGATCGCGCGCCTGGAGGATACCTGTGACCGTTGGCGGGTGAGGCTGCCCGCCGTGGCCCTGCAGTTCCCGGCCGCGCATCCCGCCGTCGCCGCCGTCGTCTTCGGGGGAACCGGCGCCGAACAGGTCGAACGGGCTATCGCCGGTTTTGGCGCGGACATTCCTGCGGAACTCTGGGAGGATCTCAAGAGCCAGAAACTCCTCCCTGCAGATGCTCCCGTCCCGGCGGCCAGCATCACCTGAGTAGGATCGCGCAGTGTCCACTCCGGCCGTCAAGTCAGCGAAGCGCACCCTTGACATCCTCGCCCTGATGACCAGCCGTGAGTCGCGGATGACTTTCACCGAGATCTCGCTGGCCCTCGACCTGCCTCGTTCCAGTCTCCACGGCTTGCTGTCCACGCTCACCGAAGGCGGCTGGGTCACCTACGACTCACCATCCAAGAGTTACGGACTGGGGATACGCACGCTCGAGGCAGGTAACGCCTACCTGCGGACTCAGAGCCTGCCCACCCGGGCGCGCCCGTTCATGGAACGGATCCGCGACGCGCTCGACGAGACGGTGCAGCTAAGCGTCCTCGACGGCCGCTACAACATCTATGTGGACAAGGTCGACGGCCAGCAGGCGCTGGTCCTGGCCTCCGCGGTCGGCCGGCGCCTGCCTGCTCATGCCACCGGCGTCGGCAAAGTGATGCTGGCCGACCTGGACCAGGCGGCACTCGAGCGTCTTCTCGGGCATGTCACGCTCGAACGTTTCACGGACAACACGCTGACTGACAAGGCCGCCCTGTACCGGCGGCTGCAGACCATCCGCGATAACGGCTACGGAACCGACGAAGAGGAATACACGATCGGGGTGCGGTGCGTGGCCGTTCCCATCCGGGATCTGCGGGGCGAGGTCATCGCGGCCATGAGCGTATCCGTGCCGGTCATCCGCTTCGATGAAGAGTCCTCGACCCGGGCGCTGGCGCTGCTGTTCGAGGCGTCGTCCGGATTGTCAGCGGCGCTCGGCTACCAGGACCGGCAGGCTCCGGTGGGCCCGCTGGGCGCCCCCGCCTGGAGCAAGCCCGCGCACGCTCGCCCTCCCGAGGCAGCCGACCCGGGCGCCGTCACGTTGGGCGGGCCGGTTCCGTAGCGGAGCGCCGGTCCCGGTCGGCTCCTCCCGCCACGTCACGCCAGATCACGTCTAGGCGGTAACTACTGCGCGCCACCTCCCAGACCGGTAGCGTCCCCAGCAACTACAGATTGTTAGTAGTAGCCACGATCTGTAACCGACTCGCCAGGGAGCGGACGGGGGAGCTGATGGACTACGAGGGGCGAACGCCGCTGGATCTTTCGCGCCTGCGGACGTGGATCGGTCACCTGATCGAGAACTATGACACCCTGGTGAGCCGGGGTGACCTCGGCTACAGCCAGCGGGAGCTAAGGCTGTACCGGGATGCCCTGATGTCCATCGGCCGGGCCTGCGAGGGGCAGTTCAAGCGCCCGGTGAAGGCCCGGATCAGGGAACTGCTGGCCCTGGGCGCGGCCAGTTATGCCCTGCCCGCAGGCGCACCCCCGGCGCAGCCCTTGAACGGACAGCAGGTGATCGATTTCGGCGTGTGCTGCCTGTGGCCGCTGGCCACCGTGCCCGACCTGCCGAACATCTGGCTCGACCCCTTCCTCGACATCACCCACTCGGCCGCCCTGGCCAGCCTGGTGGTCCAGGCGCGCTACCGGAGCGGCACTCCCGAGGCCATGAGCCCGTCGGAATTCGGTCAGGCCATGACGGAGGTCAGCTACGCCCCGGGTATCCGGAACCTGCTGGACGAGCTGGCCGATCCTCGGGGCGCAGGCTGTGCTCTGGCCGCCATGGCCATCGCCCGCACCCGCTACGCGCCCCGCCGGGGGGCCAACCAGAAGCGGGTGGCGAAGTGGGCCCTGCTCGCCGCGATCGGAGCTACGACACCGCCGTCGGCTCCTCCTCCCGAGGATCGTCGCGCGGCTCTCCCCGCGCTTCCAGCTCCTCTGGCACCGGCTCCCGGTACAGCTTGCTGGGCCACCACACCCAGCGCCCCAGATCCAGGTTCAGCGCCGTCACCAGCACCGACCGGACCACGAGCGTATCCAGCAGCACGCCGAACGCCACCGCAAAGCCCAGTTCGGCCAGGAATGTGACCGGCAGCGTGCTGAGCGCGGCGAACGTGCCCGCCAGCACCAGACCGGCCGAGGTGATGACCCCGCCCGTGGCCGAGAGCCCGGTCAGCGCGCCCCGCCGCGGGCCGTGCCGGGACGCCTCCTCCCGGACCCGCGTCATCAGGAAGATGTTGTAGTCGATGCCCAGCGCGACCAGGAACACGAACACGAACAGCGGGAACGAGTTGTCGGCATTGCCGTAGTTGAACACGTGGTTGAAGAACAGCGAGCTCACGCCCAGCGACGCCGCGAACGACAGCACCACCGTGGCGATGAGCATGATCGGCGCGACGATGGCCCGCAGCAGCAGGCCCAGGATCACGAACACCAGCAGCAAGATGATCGGGATGATCAGGTTCCGGTCGTGGTCCGCCGCGTGCGCGATGTCCAGGGTGACCGCGGTGTTGCCGCCCACCATCGCGTCCGCCCCCGGCACCGCGTGCACGGCCGTCCGGGTCAGATCGATGGTGGTGTACGCGGCCTGGCTGTCCGGCGCCGCCTTGAGCGTGCCCTGCAAAAAGGCGTAGCCGTCGCTGGTCACCGGCAGCCGGGTCACGCCGGTGATCCCCGGCACGCCCTTGAACGCCGACTCCACCGCCGCCGCCTGCGCCGTATGAGAGACCACGACCACGGGCTGCCCCGCCCCGGCCGGGAAGTGCTCAGCCAGGACCGTCTGCCCGACCACCGAATCAGGGTGGTGCCCGACGAACGACTCGGCCGCGGTCAGCCCGCTGGCCTTGAGCCCGGTCAGTCCTAGCGCCATCACCCCGAGGATCAGCGCGGTGACGACCCAGACCACCCGCGGCCGGACCGCGATGCGGCGCCCGACCCGGGCCCAGAATCCCCGGTTGGTGGGCTCGGGTGAGCCGAACGTGGGCTTGACCGGCCAGAAGATCTTGCGGCCGAAGATCAGCAGCAGCGCGGGCAGCAAGGTCATCATCGACAGCAGCGCCACGGCCACGCCGATGGCCAGCACCGGTCCCAGGCTCTTGGTCGAGTTCAGCTCGGCGAACGACAGCGTGAGCAGCCCCAGGATCACGGTGCCCGCGCTGGCGATGATGGCGGGCCCGGCCCGGCGCATGGCCAGCGCCATGGCCTCATGCCGGTCCTCGTGCCGGCGCAGTTCCTCCCGGTACCGGGCCGTCAGCAGCAGGGCGTAGTCCGTCCCGGCCCCGAACACCAGCACGTACAAGATGCCGGCACTCTGGGCGTTGACCGTGAGGCCGGCCCGCGCCAGCAGGTAGATCAATGCCTCGGCGCTGACCAGGGCGATGCCCGCGGAGATCACCGGGAACAACCACAAGGTCGGACTGCGGTAGGTGATCAGGAGCAGCACGATCACCACGAGCAGGGTGGCGATCAGCAGGGTGCCGTCGATGCCCTTGAACGAGTTGGCCGAGTCCGCGGCGCTGCCCAGCGGGCCGGCGATGTACACCGACAATCCGGCCGGTCCGGCCCGGGCGATGTTCCGCAGGCTGGTCGCGGCGCCGGCGGCCTTGTTCCAGCCCTGGGAGCCCAGGTTGACCGGCACCAGCGTCTGGATCGCCTTCCCGTCCTGGGAAACGATCGGGCCGGCCACCTGCGCGTCGACCACGCCGGCCACGCCCTTGAACCGGGCCACGTCGGCTGCCGCCTTGGCCTTGTCCGCGCTGGTCAGCCCGGATGGCCGGTCGTACACCACGACCGCGGTGAAGATGTTGGGTGACTGGATCTTCGACTGCAGGTTCAGTACCTGGGTCGACTCGGCCTTGGCCGGCAGCCAGGACGACGAGTCGTTCTTCTCCGCCCCGGTCAGCTTGCCGGACAGTGGCCCGGCCAGGGCCACAACGACCAGCCAGAAGACGACCACGCCCCATTTGGCCCGGCGTCCGCTGGCAAACGTGATGATGGCGCGAGCTCGGCTCATGATGATTCCCCGGTAGATAACTGGTCGTGCTGCCCCGTTTGGCAAAACTATCGGGCATGGCCGCGCACCAAGTCAAGACATATCTTGACTGCGAACGTTTGCTGATGCCAGGCCCAACCGCGTCGCCGAAGCCAGCATGCCCGGTGATGCGAGACTGGCCAAATGAGTTTCTACGGGGATCACGTCCTGCCCCGCCTCATCAACGTGATCATGGGGGCCAAGGACACCCATGAGGTGCGGGCCCGGGTGGCGTCCGGCCTGACCGGCCAGGTGCTCGAGATCGGCTTCGGCTCCGGCCTCAACGTGCCGTTCTACCCGCCCGGCCTGACTCAGGTCTACGCCCTCGACCCGGCCACGGCCGGGCGCAAACTCGCGGCCGGAAGGGTCGCCGCCAGCCCGGTGCCGATCGAGTACATCGGCCTGGACGCGCAGCGGATACCGCTGGACGACGGCAGCGTCGATTCCGTGCTCACCACCTGGACCCTGTGCACGATTCCCGACCCGGCCCAGGCCCTGGCCGAAGTCCGCCGGATCCTCCGCCCGGGCGGCACCCTGCACTTCATCGAGCACGGCCGGGCGCCTGATGCCAAGGTGGCCCGCAGGCAGGACCGGCTGGAGCCATTCCAGCAGCGGATCTTCGGCGGCTGCCAGCTCACCCGCAAGATCGACCAGCTCGTCGCGGCCAGTGGCTTGGAGCTGAACCAGCTGGACACCTACTACCGTCCCGGCCCGCCCTCCACCGGCTACACCTACGAAGGCCAGGCCATCCGCCGCTCGAGCTGAGCCGCCAGCTCGCTCCGCAGCCGCCCGTCATCCCACCCCTCGCGCACGGCCTGAGCCAGCAGGTCGGCTTGCGTGGGCGGGGTCATCCCGCCGATGGGCTGGTCCCGGTCCAGGTTGGTCGGGAACGCATAGCCTTCCGCCGCCACCGTGATCAGGTTGCGTACTTCCTGCTCCCGGCCGGCCGCCCAGCGCCGCTTGAGCGTCCCGAACAGGGCCGCGCTGACCCCCACATTGTCGGTGCTCTCCATGACCCGCCCGAACGCCGACGACATCTGCAGCAGGTTCGCCATCCGCTTCACGTCAGCCGACCGGTTGGTGCCCGCACCGTGGAACAGGGCCGGGTTGAAGAACGCCGCATCGCCCTTGGTCAGCGGCAACTGGACGTAATGCTCGTCGAAGTACCCGGTGAACTCGGGGGAGTGGAACGCGACATAACCGGGCCCGTACTTCTGCGAGTGCGGCAGGTACATGGTCGGCCCGGTCTCGACCGGCATGTCGCAGTGCGCCACCGCGCCCTGCAGCGTCAGCGCCGGCGTCAGGTGGTGCGCGTGCGCCGGATAGGCCATGGCCTGCGCCTGGTCCATGAACCCCAGGTGGTAGTCGCGGTGCGCGACCTGCGCCTTACCGCCCGGGTTGACCACGTTCAGCTGCGAGGTGACCTGGTAGGCCGGCCCCAGCCAGGCCTCGCTGATCAGCGCGACCACGTCGTTGCCGTAGTAGTCGGCGAACACCTCCGGCGACCGCAGGGCCAGCTTGTCCAGCGCGCCCCAGATCCGGTCGTTGCTGCCGGGCGGGGCGAAGTGGTCCCCGGCGGCCGCGCCCGACGCCTGCTGGTCGTCGATCAGCGCCCAGAACACCTCGCTGGCCCGGTCCACCACGCCAGGATCGAACGCGCCCGTGAACACCACGATGCCCGGGCCTTCCAGCAGCGCCCGGGCCAGTTCGGCCTGGAGCTCCCGCCGGCCGGCTTCGGTGGCCGACCGCTCGGCCACTTTCTGCCCGTAGATCAGGACATTGTTTTTAACCAGGTCGGCACCGGGATAGGCGGCCAGGTCGGTGGCCTGCTCTACTTCGGCCCGGAAGTCTTCGAGCCGGGCGTCGCCGGGGGTGTACCAGCCGCGGGACGTGGCCGTCGCTGAGGTGCTCATGGCCTTGAATCTAGGCCTCTGAGCCGGGCCTACAACCTCGAAAATCCCTCCGTTTCCCATCATCGCCGACGGCTAGACGTACTTGGTCACGTCAGCCACGGTGAAACCCTGATCCTGGATGTGCCGGTACATCCGGGTCATCATCCGCACCATGGTCTCGCCGTGGAGCTGGGCCGGGCCGCGGAAGTGGCACAAGATGATGTCGCCGGGGCTCAGACGATGCGCGGGCGTCTGGTACTCCAGGTCAGAGATCTGCATCGTCTCCTTCCAGAGCATCATGCCCTTCAGGCCAGCCTGGCGGACCGCGGCCACCGTGGTCGCGTTGTAGTTGCCACCCGGCGGCCGGAAGATGTACGGCGTCACCCCGTACTCGGCGTGCAGCTTCTGCTGCTGGCCGGAGACCTCGTCCAGCTGCTGCTGCGCCGACAGGGCGGGCATGTCCAGCGGGTGGGTGACCGTGTGGTTCTGGATCGAGACGTAGCCGGTCTCGTACAGCTTCTCGAAGTAGGCGTAGTCGTCTTTGATCAGCACGTCGGCCAGGCTGATGGTGAGCGGGATCTGGAAGTCCTTCACCATCTGGATGAACGCGGGTTCTTTCTCGATGCCGTCATCAATCGTGACGAACACGACCTTCTCGGTCATCGGCACATCCGAGAACACGGCCGGGTGGGACGCGCTCAGCGTGACCGGCTTGACCGCCGGCGGCGCCGGCATGGGCGCGAACGCCCGCAGGCCGTAGCGCTGGGCCAGCAGCTCTTCGTCGACGCCTGATGGGGTTGTGCCGCGGCTGGGGCCGGGGCCGGCGGCCTGGGTCCGCGTGGCCCGCTGGCCCGCCGTGGGCGTGCCCGCCGTGGGGGCACCCGCCGGCGTCCCGGAGCCGGTGCCGCACGCGGTCGCGAACGATCCGAGTGCGGCCAGACCCGCCATCCCGCCCATGAAACGGCGCCGTGACCACCGCTGCGTGGCCGTATCCGTAACGATTTTTGGCGTATCGATGGCCAGAACGTACCAGATTGACTGAGCGTCTTCCGGGCACTGGCCCAACAACCGATCTGCGTGTCGTATGACGCGCACCACCAGCCTCAGTCGTGCGCTCCCGGCACGTTCTGGTCCCAGTCGATGACCGAACCGGTGACCACACCGCTGCGCTCGGACAGCAGGAACACCACGAAATCGGCGATCTCGTCGACCTGCCCCAGCTTGCCCATCGGCAGTTCCTTGGCCGCGCGTTCCCGCCAGCCGTCGGTGGCGCCGTGGAACCGCCGCTGGGTCTGGTCCTCGCTGTCGGTGTCGGTCCAGCCGATGTCGATCCCGTTGATCCGGATCCGGTCGAACCGGTGAGCGTACGCCGCGTTCCGGGTCAGCCCGGCCAGGCCGGCCTTGGACGCCACGTACGGCGCGAGGTAGGGCTGCCCGCCGTGCTCGGACATCGTGATGATGTTGACGATCGTGCCCGGGGCGCCCCGCCGGACCATGTCCTGCACCGCCGCCTGCATGAGGAAGAACGGCCCGCGCAGGTTCACCGCCACGTGCTGGTCGAACAGCTCCGGGGTGGTGTCGAGCAGCGTGCCCCGGCTGGTCAGGCCGGCCGCGCTGACCAGGCTGTCGATCCGCCCGAACCGCTCGACGGTGGCCACTACCGACGCCTGGGCGCTGGCCACGTCGGCCACGTCGGCCGCGACGAAGTGGGCCTCGGCCCCCGCCTCCCGCAGCTCGGCCACCAGCTTCTCCCCGGGCTCGGGCCGGCGGCCGGACACCACCACCGCGGCACCCTCGCGGGCGGCGGCGCGGGCGATCGCCGCGCCCAGTCCCTGCGTGCCCCCGCTGACCAGTACGACCCGTTCCGGCAACAGTCCCATGGCTTGATCATGAGCAGCCCGGCGCACGCCGGGCAAGGAACGCACCCCCTCAAAAAACCTTCACAAATCCGGCTGTATCAGACCGCCCGCTGCCCCCTCCGTAACGCTGTGACCGACGACGGCCCAGCGCCACGGGAGGGAGACGCTGGGACGTCGCCGCGGTGGCGGGCCTGGTTACGGGGGTGCCGGCCCGCCACCGCACCGGTCGCCGCCTTCGATCTGGTGGCCCTGACCTACCTGCGCCGCCACGCGGCTGACACGACCCACGACCCGAGCCGCTGAGCTGGGATAAGTGCGGCGCGGCGCGGTAGATAACCGGCCATGGATCAAACTGGACCGGTGGCGGGGGAGGGGCGGTCGAGGGGTAGTCGGCTGCTGTGGGGAGTGGACCGCTGGGCCGGTAGTCCGCTGGTCGCCCTCGGCGTGCTGGCCGCCGTGGCGATGTGGCTTCTGATCAGTGCGGTGTTCGGCTTCCCGGGCCGCTGGGAGCAGGTCTTCCAGGCCCTGGTCGCGGCGATCACCGTGACCATGGTGTTCGTCATCCAGCACACCCAGGCTCGCCATCAGGCTGCCACCCAGCGCAAGCTCGACGAGATCCTCAGGGTGCTGCCCGACGCCGACAACTCCCTGATCACGCTGGAGCATGCGTCGGACTCCGAGCTGCGAGCCACCCGCCATCAGCACCGTCAGATCCGGCAGTCTGCCCTGAACGAGCCTTCCGGCGGCGGATCCGAGCTTTTACGAGTGCTGCTGCTCCCGCGCGTAGGCGTCCAGCCGCTGCAGCTCGTCCTCGTAGATGGCCTTCATGGCCCGGGGCGCGAAGGTCCGCTCGAAGAAGCCGCCGACCCCGCCGGCGCCCTGCCAGGTGGTGGAGATCTTGACCTCGGAGACCGCGTGCTGGTCCCCTTCCCGCGGCGTCACGGTGAACTTGGTGATCAGGCTGGAGTTGTTGTCCGACTCGCGCAGCACCCGGCCCGGCTCGGGCTCGTCCACGGTCATGCGGTACTCGCGGGTGCGCCCGCCCGCCGTGACCTTGAAGCTGGCCACCGTGCCCGGTCCGACGCCGCCGGATTCGACCTGGAAGTCGGAGAACGCGGGCGGCAGGAACTTCGGGTGCACGTTCATGTCTCTGATGTAGCCGAACACCGTGTCCGCGGGGGCGTCCACCATACGCTCGGCGGTGACCTCGATAACTCCCATGCCCGCATGCCTATCACGTCCCGGCGTCGTTGGCCGGCGCGCGGGTCAGGAACAGCCAGGCGTTGATCACCCCGCCGCCCAGGGCCAGCAGCACCGCCGCCGCCAGCCAGTACAAGCCGTTGTCTCCGGCCAGCAGCAGGCAGCCGGCGATCGTCACGCACAGGACCGAGAACAGGTTGGGGCTGGTCACGTCGACCATCCGGTACAGCTGGTCCTCCGGGCTCAGCTCCGAGAACTTGGGCCTTTCGCCGCCGCTTCAGCAGCTCAGGCAGCATGCGGGGAGCCTAGCGTGTGAGCGCACTGCCCCTGCGCCAGGCGCTCAGGACATGACCCAGCCGCCGTTGACCTCGATGGTCTGGCCGGTCACGAACGAGGAGTCCGGACCGGCCAGGAACGACACCACCGCGGCCAGTTCCTCCGGGGTGCCGCGCCGCTTGAGCGCCTGGTGGTCCAGCACGAACTCGTGGTAGGCCGCCGGGTCGTCGCGGATCTCGTCGTCGGCGGTGATGAACGCGCCGGGCGAGACCGTGTTGACCCGGATGTTGTGCGGGCCCAGCTCGCGGGCCAGTGCCCGGGTCAGCGACACCGCCGCGCCCTTGGACGCCGCATAGGAGGCCAGCCCGGACCAGCCGCCGTGGGTCACGATCGAGGCGATGTTGACGATCGAGCCCCCGCCGTTCTGGATCATCTGCCGGGCCGCGGCCTGCGCGCACAGCCAGTAACCGCGCTGGTTGACCGCGTTGACGTCGTCGTATTCGGCCGGCGTGACGTCGAGGAACGGGGTGCTCGGGTAGATCGCGGCGTTGTTGACCAGGACCCCGGTGCCGCCGGACTGCAGCGTCACCATGTCGAACATCTCGGTCACCGCGTCCGCGTCGCGCAGGTCCAGGACCCAGGACCGGACCGCGCCGCCGTGCGCCGCGACGTCCTTACGGGTCAGCTCGACCGCGTCGGCGTCGATGTCGGCCACCGCCACCGCGTGCCCGTCCACGGCCAGCCGCCGGGCGATCGCCCGCCCAAGCAGGCCGCCCGCCCCGGTCACCACCGCAATGCTCACCCTGACCTCCTCGTCATGGCATCCACTGCCTTCGTTGTTCCCGCCAGCGCAACGTTAGGCTCTCCTCCGAGGAGGCGCAGATGCGGCTGATCAGGTTTCGCAGTGCTAGCCAGGGCGGTGCTAGCCAGGACGGGCCACACGTTGGCGTGCTCGACGAGGACGCGGGCACGGTGACCACGCTGCCCGGGTCGCCCGGGCTGGCCGACCTGCTGGCGCTGCCGGTGAGCGATCTGCGTGACCTGCTGGAAAGCCCCGGCGCGGACCCGGTCCCGCTGGACGGCGCGGAGCTGCTGGCCCCCATCGACGGCCGGACCGAGGTCTGGGCGGCCGGCGTCACCTACGAACGCTCCCGCGACGCCAGGATCAGCGAGAGCGAAGAATCGGCTGACGTCTACGACCGCGTCTACACCGCCGAGCGGCCCGAGCTGTTCTTCAAATCGGCGTCCTGGCGGGTCCGTGGCCCCGGCCGGGCCGTCTCGGTCCGGGCCGACTCCACCGTCGACGTGCCCGAACCCGAGCTGGCCGCGGTGCTCAACTATGCCGGCGAGGTGGCGGGCTACACCATCTGCAATGACCTGAGCTCCCGGAGCATCGAGGGCCAGAACCCGCTCTACCTGCCGCAGGCCAAGATCTACCTGGGCGGCTGCGCGGTCGGCCCGTGGATCCGTCCCGCCTGGGAGATCGCCGATCCCTACGACCTGACCATGGAGCTCACCATCACCCGGGGCGGCGAGGTGACCTGGCAGGGGCAGGCCAGCACGTCCGGCCTGCGCCGCCGGATCCCCGAACTGACCGAATACCTCTTCCGCGAAGACGACTTCCCGGCCGGCGTGATCTTGTCCACCGGCACCAGCCTGGTACCCGACCTCCCCTTCACCCTCCAGGCCGCCGACGAGATCACCATGGCCATCAGCGGCATCGGCGAGCTCACCAACCCCGTAGTCCGGGGCAAGTCCAGCCTTACCCGGTAGCTAGCCCGCCCGGCGACCCCCTCCGTCACCGCGCGGGCTAGCCAGCGGTCAGATGCTGAGGAAGTCGATCAGCACCCGGTTGAACTCCTCGGCGTGGCTGACGTTGCAGCCGTGCGGGCCGCCGAGGATGACGTGCAGCTGGGACTGGGCGATGGCCTCGTGGGTGCGCTTGCCCGACCCTTCGAACGGGACGGTGCCGTCACCGTCGCCGTGCAGGACCAGGGTGGGCACGGTCACGTGGGGCAGGTCCGCACGGAAGTCAGTCGTGCCGAACGACGTCATGCAGGCCAGCGTGGCCTTCTTGTCCGCCTGCTTGGTCTGCGCCAGCGCCTCCTGCCGCTCGTCTTCGCTGACCTGGAGCTTCCCGTCGACCGAGAAGAACTGGGTGGTGAACTGGTCGTAGAAACTGTCCTGGTCCTTGGTCAGGTCCTTGGTCATCTCGGCCGCCTGCTGCTTGGTCAGCGGGCCGTCGGGGTTGTCGCTGCCCTGCAGCATGTACGGCGTCACCGCGGCGGCGAAGACCACGCTGTGCAGCCGGTCCTGGCCGTGCCGGGTGATGTAGCGGGCTACCTCGCCGCCGCCCATCGAGAACCCGACCAGCGTGACGTCGTGCAGGTCCAGCTCGGTCAGCACCCCGTCCAGGTCATCAGCCAGTGTGTCGTAGCCGTAACCGGTGAGCGGCTTGTCGCTGCGGCCGAAGCCGCGGCGGTCGTAGCGGACCACGCGGTAACCGGCCGCGGAGAGCGCGGGCACCTGGGGCGCCCACGACTGCCCCGACAGCGGCCAGCCGTGGATGAGCACGACCGGCCGGCCGGGCCCCCCGGTGTCCTCCACGTGCACCTTGACGTTCTTCAGCAGGCCCGAATGAGCGTCACTTCGGTCATGGTGTTCCCCTCCATGAATTTTTCGATTTAATAAGGCATCCCGTGGCTCAGGGATGCAGCAGGACCTTGGTCCACCCGTCCTCGCGGTCGTCGAAGCGCTGGTAGCCCTCGGCCGCCTGGTCCAGGCTGAGCTCCTGCGAGACGATCACGCTGGGCTGCACCTTGCCCCGGTGGATCAGGTTGCGCAGGCCGCGGTTGTACTGCTTGACGTTGGCCTGGCCGGTACCCATCGCCTGGCCCTTGAAGAAGAACGTGCCGAAGTCGAAGGCGAACTTGCCTTCCTGAGCCAGGTCGTCCTGTGCTGATGGGTCCTCGGGCACGAACACCCCGACCACGCCGATCCGGCCGGTCGGCCGCACCGCCTGGATCAGGCTGTTGATGGTCAGGCCCGGGCTCTCCTGGCCGTGGTGGTCGTGGGCCTGGTAGCCGACGGCCTCGACGCCCTTGTCGGCCCCTTCGCCCCGGGTGGCGTCCAGCACCTGCTGCACGGCGTCACCGGCCGAGTCGTCGACCGGGGTGGCGCCGATCTTCTCGGCCAGCCGCAGCCGGTCCGGCTGCCGGTCGACCACGAGCACCTGGTCGGCTCCGCGCAGCTGAGCCGACAGGGCGGCCATCAGCCCGACCGGTCCCGCGCCCCAGATGACCACGGAGTCGCCCGTGCCGACCTGGGCCAGCTCGGTGCCGTGGTACCCGGTGGGCAGGATGTCGGACAGCATCACGTAGTCGGCCTGCTTCTCCCGCGCGTCGTCCGGCAGCACCAGGGCGTTCCAGTTGGCCCAGGGCACCCGGAGCAGCTCAGCCTGGCCACCGTTGTAGGGGCCCATGTCGGCGTAGCCGTAGGCCGCGCCCGCGTTACCCGGGTTGGCGGTCAGGCAGAAGCCGGTCAGGGCCGCCTCGCAGTTCTTGCAGAATCCGCAGCCGATGTTGAACGGCAGGCACACCATGTCGCCGACCTTGACCCGGTCGACACCGCTGCCGACCTCGATCACCTCGCCCATGTTCTCGTGCCCGAGGACCTTGCCTTCTTCCACGTCGGTGCGGCCCTCGTACATGTGCAGGTCGCTGCCGCAGATGTTGGTCGTGGTGACCCGGATCAGCGCGTCGGTCGGACGCTCGATCCTGGCGTCCGGCACCTCGTCGACGGAGACCTTCTTGGGGCCGTGGTAAACCAGCGCTCGCATGCAGTTCCTCTCGCTTGACTCTCGTCCCCGTCCTCTGCCCAGGTTCTAGGGCGATCTGCTGGCGGACCCGACACGTTTGATACCGTTTCCGCCATGCGGGTGGCGGTACTGGCGGTAGATGGGATGTTCGACTCCGGCCTGACCGTGATCCTCGACATCCTGGCCACCGCGAACGCGCTGAGCGCCCAGGCGGGCCTGCCCGCCGCTCCGTTCGAGGTCGCCACGGTCAGCGGGGGCGCCAGCATCCGCACCGCGCACGGCCTGCAACTAACCACCACCCCGTGGCCGCAGCTGCGCGAGGACCCGGCGCGCCAGCCCGAGCTGGCCGTGATGCCCGCGCTGGGCCTGCGGCCGCCGGCCGAGATCGTCGACTCAGTGCGCGGCCACGACTTCCTGGCCACGATCACCGCCCTGGGCGAGGCCGGCGCGAGCCTGGCCGCCGCCTGCAGCGGGACGTTCTTCCTGGCCGAGGCGGGCGTCCTGGACGGGCTGACCGCGACCACCAGCTGGTGGCTGAGCCCGACGTTCCGCGGCCGTTATCCCCGGGTCGATCTGGACGATTCCAGGGCCCTGGCCATCGCGGGCAACGTCACCACCGCGGGCGCGGCGTTCGCCCACATCGACCTGGCCCTGTCGCTGGTGCACCGGAGCAGCCCGGCGCTGGCCGAGCTGGTGGCCCGCTATCTGGTCATCGGCGACCGGCCGTCCCAGTCCGCCGTGGCTGTCCCGGCCATGCTGGCGGCGGCCGATCCCACCATCGCCGCTTTCGAGCGCTACCTACGGGAACACCTGGACGGCCCGATCCAGATCGACGCCGCCGCCCGTGCCATCGGCGTCAGCGAGCGCACCCTGCAGCGGGCCACCCAGTCCGCCCTCGGTATGTCACCGATCCGCTTCGTGCAGGAGGCCCGGCTGGAGCAGGCCACCTTCCTGCTCCGCACCACGAACCAGACGCCCGCGGCCATCGCCCTGGCCGTCGGATACCAGGACGTCAGCACGCTGCGCACGCTGATCCGGCGCCGGCGTCACACCACCCTGGCCGCCCTGCGCGGTATCTAGCCGCGCGGTGCGGTCACGACGACCCCGGCGTAGCCGAGCTGGCCGGTAGCAGGCCGGCGATCTGGCACTGGCGCCGGGACAGCACCGCCACCCTCCCATTGCCCTGCACCGAGGATGACCGGCAGAACTGGTCGGCCTTGGTCCCGCAGAAGTGCTGAGTCACGCCACCGGTGGTGCCGGGGAGGGTCACGTTGACGCAGCCGTGGCCGGACTGGCTGTAGGAGTCGGGCGCGAACGCGCCCCAGACGCCCAGCCCGATGAGGGCAAGCAACACGGTGCTGCCCGCGATCGCCATCACGAGCTTCTGCCGGCGGGTCAGCCGCCGGTCCAGGGGATTAGTTCGGCCAAACATGATCGGACCAGTGTAGGGGTTAACCCGCTCAGCGTTCCTGGTCGGTCGGCCGGACCAGCACCTCGTTGACCGCGGTCCGGCGCGGCCGGGTCACGATGAAGCTGATGACCTCGGCGATGTCGGCGGATTGCATGCGCTCCTGCTCGGTGAACCGCTGCTCCAGCCCGCTCCGGATCTCCGGCCGGTTGTGGCTGACCAGTTCGGTCTCGACCGCGCCCGGTTCGACCACCGAAACGCGCAGGTTCCGCCGGGTGACCTCCTGCCGCAGCGCCTCGGTGAACGCGCCGACGCCATGCTTGGTCGCGTTGTACACCGCGCTGCCGGAGCGCACCGTCCGGCCCGCCACCGAGCTGACGTTCACGATGTCGGCCACCTGGCGCGGGCTCGTTTCGGTCGCCTCCAGCAGCAACGGGAGCGCCGCGTGCGTGCAGTACAGCAGCCCGAGCAGGTTGATGTTGACCATGCGCTGCCACTCGCTCAGCGGCGCATCCTGGACCGGGCCGAGCAGCATCACCCCGGCGTTGTTGACCAGCGTGTCCAGCCGCCCGAACTCGGCCGCGGTGCGCTCCACCGCCTCGCGGGCCTGGGGTTCGTCGGTGATGTCAGCCTTCAGGACCAGGGCCTGGCCGCCCTGGCCGCGGATGGTGGTGGCCAGGTCCTCGAGGCGATCCGACCGCCGGGCCACCAGCGCCACCGAAGCCCCGAGCCCAGCCAGTTCCAGGGCGGTGGCGGCACCGATACCGCTGGACGCCCCCGTGATCAGGGCCACCGTGCCGTCGAGCCGATCCGCCATTACCGCCTCCACCGCGTCCACCGGCTCCCGGCCAGCATGAAACCATGTCGATCATGACTGTACTGCCGCTGACTCCTGACGAACTGCTGACCACGACCCGCTCCGTCCGCAAGCGCCTGGACCTGAACCGCCCGGTCCCGCTCGAGCTGATCAGGGAATGCCTGGACCTCGCGCTCCAGGCGCCGAGCGGGAGCAACTCCCAGGGCTGGCACTGGCTGGTCATCACCGATCCGGAGACCAAGAACGCCATCGGTGACCTGTACCGCCGGTCGACCGAGAAGTACCTGGAGATGCGCAGCCAGCAGATGGAGGCGCCCGGCGCACCAGCCGCCGATTCCGCCGCCGGGAAGGCCATCCGCCGCATCCGCGACAGTTCGGCTTACCTGGGCCAGCACATGGGCGATGTCCCGGTCCAGGTCATCGCCTGCATCGAGGTCGCCGGCGAGTGGAAGGCCGGCGCCAGCCAGACCGGCCTGTGGGGTTCCCTGCTCCCCGCGGCCTGGAGTTACATGCTGGCCGCGCGGTCACGGGAGCTGGGTACGGCCTGGACCACCCTGCACCTGGCCTACGAGGAGGAAGCCGCCGAGATCCTCGGCCTGCCCAGCCACGTCCGGCAGGGGGTCCTCATCCCCACCGCCTACTACACCGGTGAGACGTTCCGTCCCGCCCCCCGCCGTCCCCTGGACGACGTGCTGCACCTCAACCACTGGTGAGCCTCAGCTACTTGTGAGGCCGGCCGCCCGGTCGCGTACCTGCATGGCCCGCAGCGCCATCTCCATCGCGAACCGGGTGTCCGGGTCCCCGAACCGGTCGCCCAGCGTGCGCTCCAGCTGGCGGATGCGGTAGCGGACCGTCTGCGGGTGTATCTGGAGACGATCGGCGATCTCGGACGCCGTGCCCCGGGTCTCCAGCCAGGCCCCGAACGTCTCGGTCAGCCGCTCCCGCTGGCGCGGGGTCAGCGCGTCCAGCGCGCCGAGCTGACGCCGGCTGATCTGCTCGGCCAGCGCGCTGTCGGACATCAGCCACAGCGTGACCAGATGATCCTCGCTGTGCACAATCTGGCCCGCGTCGATGGCGCCGGTCTCGGCCAGGGCCAGCGCCTGCCGGGCCCACCGCAGTGAGTCGGCGGCGTCGGCCAGCGGCACGGTCAGCCCGATCGACGCCCGCCGCGAGCCCAGCCGGGCCGCCAGTGCCGCCTCCCGGCCTACCCCCGCCTCGCCCGGGATCAGCATGTGCGGCTGTCCGTCGTCCAGGCTGGCCAGCACGTCAGTCTCGGCCGTCAGCGGCACCGGCCCGCCCGCACCCGCCGGGCCTTCGGAGCCGGACGGAGCCGCCGGCTCGTCGGTATCGGCCGGCGTCCCCGCCGCCGCGGCCTGCACCGCGACCGCGGTGACCTGGTCCGGCAGTGGCCAGTTGGCCTCTTCGGAGATGTCGACCAGCGCCCGGTGCGGGATCGGCTGGTCGCGGTCGAGGATGCGCTGGAGCAGCCGCCGGCGGACCACCTGCTGCTCCTCCGCGGTCGCGGCCCGCGCCTCCCGGTAACCCTGGGAGGACAGCTCGGCCAGCTCGTTCATGTAGCCCAGAAGCGCATCCGCCAGCTGGGACATGACCGCAGAGGAGAGATCGCCGGCCCGGCCGACCTCCATGACCCGGTGCCAGCCGATCTGCGCCCCGACCCGGTAGGCGGCCTGCAGCGAGTCCAGGCTGCGGCCCTCCTCGGCCTCGTGCCGGCCCAGCATCCGCGCCACCTCGTCGCGGTGGGCCAGCGAGGTGGCCGGGTTGGCCACGAAATCAACGAATGAGGTCAGGGTTTGTTCCACGCCCGTGCGCATGATCTCGCCGTACGGGCCGTCCATCGGCTTGGCGTACTCCGGGATCTTGTCCCGGAGGGCCAGGATGATCTCCTTGGCCAGGCTGGGCAGCTCGGGCCGCAGGACCTTGTCCGCCAGACCCGGGGGAATCTCGTCCGGCTGGCCGTGGTCCTCGCTGGGCTTGGTGGTCCGCGTCGTCATTGAGGCTCCGTCCCCGCCGGCGTACCGCCCGGCTGACCTGGCACACGTCAGACGTTAGACCCGGCAGACGGGCCGTGTAGGGCTGACACGGTACTTTCCGGCTACAGGATGACCATTACTCCGTTACCGACCGTAAGAGTTTGCCTGACCCGATCTGGTTTGACCTGCGCCGTCGCCACGACTCACTCGGTGACAAAAACATCAGCCCTAGTGTGCCGGTCGTGCTAAGAAAATCGCGCCGGAAATCGCCCTCGTAAAATTCGCGTTGATCAGGTTGCAGTCGTAGTTACGCTGGAGTAGCGTACCGACTCATCGCGAGAATGTGGTTAAATAAATAGAGCGCATGCAAAGCATTGCGGCCCGCCGTGTGGCTTCAAGAACACAGCGGGCTTCGAGAGCGGCGCATGCCACGGACTTACCGGCGCTAGCCGGTTTCCGCAACGCAGCCAGGTCACGCCCGGCTGCGGACCGTCTGGCTTCCCCCCCCAGCCGGACGGTCCGCAGCCCGTCGTGCCCGACCTACGGCTGCGACGGTCGAAGTCTCCGATGCCCGCCGGGCCTGCACCAGCCGGCGGGCATCAGCCGTTTTCTGGCCCGGCATCCTTCCTGGCCGCCGCAAATGTCCAGGTCAGCCGCAAATGTGCGACGCTGCGCCGCGCTATGGTCAGCTGGACTAAATGGGTCTCTAAGGGGCCATAAGCCAATTAATCGATCCGGGTTTCAGCTTTCCCGCTCCCCCCGTAACCTGGCCGCGGCTTAATCCCCCGTCGGCCCACTTTGTCGGAGGCCGAGGCCTCGCGCCGATTGAAGGGACCGGTCCGGCGCCCGGCCGGCCCCGGTTCGCCGACGTCGGCCCGAGCGGCCAAACTGTGACCGGCCTAGGTACGTTGACCAACACGGCGGCCCGTCAGTCCCCGCGGCGGCAGCTTGACCAGCCGTGGCCGGAGATGGGCCCGGCGGGGGGCTGGCCAGTGCGGTCCAGGAAGGCCCGGCGCCATGACGGAGCCGTCCCGCAGGCAACCCGTCCGACAGGTCCCGCAGGCAGGTCCGCAGCGAGGCGCGGCCGCCGGGCGCCGTAGCCAGGCCACTCCGATGAGGCACAGTTACCGCAGCTAGATGCCCTACTGGTCACGCGATCGTGGACAGTCAGGCGGGCCCGGCGAGCCGCCTTCGGTGGCCAGACTGCGCTGCCACACGCGCCCGGGAAACCCTCCGCCTGCGATGAGTAATCCGCACTCCTCAGGGCTCTTCCGCGCCCCGCCAAGCTTCCCCGCCTCATGAGGCCACCCCCGACCCCGCAAGGACTCCCCGCCTCATGAGGCCCTTGACCCCACGAGGGCTCAACGCCTCATGAGGCCCTTGACCCCGGGGAGGCTTCTCCGCCGCACGAGGGAATCGCACTTCGCGGTCTCCGCACCCCTGAGACCTCCGCGCCTCACCAGGACTCCGCACCCGCGAGGCCTCCGCGTCCCTACCAGGCCCCGCCTCACAAGGGGCTTCTCCCGTGAGGCCCCCGCACCCCGCGGGGCGTCCTTACCTCCGCGGACCCCATCTCACCAGGGACTTCGCGCCCGCAGGGTGTCCACAACCCCGACCCCCACACACCCCAGCCCCACGCACCCCAACCTCCCCACCTGCCTCTCATGTCACACTGGAACCACCGGAATCGCTGACCCAGGCGGTCGGCCGGGACCACGGGCCGCCGGTGGCCTCCCCGGCGCCGCCAGCCCGGCGACGCCGAGACGTCCGCGCCGGACCCGGCGGCAGGCCGGGGAGTGCCAGCACCGCGCCAGCTTCCCGGCCTGTCCTGGCGTATTGACAACGGCGGACAACGCGGCGTGCTTGGCCATTCTCAGGTTGACGCTGCAATCCCATAATCGGCCCAGCAGGGAAGACGGTTTTGTGAATCGCGAAAACTGATTTCTATTTAAGTTAGCTAATGGCCAATACGAGGCGGCAGTGGTGCGCGGCCAGTAGCCGCGATGATTTTACTTAGGTAAAGGAACTTCCGGCCGATAAGACATAGTGCCGGCCGGCCGGTGTCCTGCGGGCCGGGGCGGTACGGGTCCGCGCCGCAGGCGTGGTCTGATGGAACGAAGCGGCGGAGGAGGGTGGCATGACCCACGATCCGGTGACCGAAAAGAGCCCGGCGCAGCGCCCGGCGGCCGCGGTCGCTGCCGACGCGTTCGGCCTCGACCTGTACCGGCGGCTGGCGCCGGACGACCAGGACCTGGTGTTCTCTCCGGCCAGCATCGCGGCCGCCCTGCAGCTGGCGCTGCTCGGGGCCCGGGGCAGCACCGCCGAGCAGCTCGCGGCCGCGCTGCACCTCGACCAGACCGACCCGGCCGGAGGTGCGGAAGCCGGCCTGCGGCTGCTGTCCGAAGTGATCCAGACGGCTGGCGCGAACGCCGGCGCCACGCTCCGTGCTCCCAATACGTTGTGGGTCCAGGCCGGGTTGCCGCTGGAGCCCAGCTACACCCGCCAGGTCCAGGACGTGGCGGCGGCCGCGGTCGAGGAAGCCGACTTCAGCGGCGCCCCGCAACAGGCCCGGGCCGCGATCAACGAACTGATCGCCAGGCAGACGGCAGGCAAGATCACCAACCTGCTGGGCCGGGACGCGGTCACCGCCGCCACCCGCCTGGTCCTGGCCAACGCGGTCTACCTCAAGGCGCGCTGGGCATTCCCATTCACCGCTACGGCGACCCGGGACGCCCCGTTCCACCCGGGCGACGGGGCCGAGCCGATCACTGTCGCGATGATGCACCGCGCCGCCAGCTTGCCCTACGTCCGCGGCGACGGCTACCAGGCCGTGCTGCTGCCGTATGAGGACCTGCCGCTGGCCATGGCGATCGTGCTGCCCGACGGGCCGCTGGCCGGGCTGGCCAGCCAGCTCGGCGGCGACCGTAGTGGTCTGGGGCCGCTGCTGGCCGGCGCGGACCGGCAGCGGGTGGCCGTCGCCCTGCCGAAGTTCCGCCAGCGGACCAGTGCCCAGCTGATCCCGGTGCTGCGTCAGCTAGGCGTCCAGGACGCCTTCACCGGCGCCGCCGACTTCACCGGCATCACCGCCGCCGAGCGGCTGGTCATCGACGCGGTCGTGCACCAGGCCTACATCGATGTGGACGAACAGGGCACCGAGGCCGCCGCCGCGACCGCGACCGGGATGCGGGCCATGGCGCTGCGCCGTGAGCCCGAGCCGATCCCGTTCACCGTCGACCGGCCGTTCCTGTTCGCGATTACCGACACCGCCACCGGCCTGCCCCTGTTCCTCGGTCAGGTCACCCACCCCGCCACCGCCTGAGCGGGCCGGAAAAGCAGGTGACCGCGGCCCGGACAGCGATCACCATAGGCGGATGAGCTGGCGCACCACCGCTGACGCCGGCGAGTTCTTCGCCGGAGCCGGCGACTACCTTCGGGCCGACCCGGTCGAGAACACGCTGCTGCTGACCATTGCCGACCAGCACCGGGATGCCTCGGCCGCGCGCGCCTCGGCCGCGCCGGGGCCGACCGGACCCCTGTTCGGCTGGTGGACCGGGACCGGGGCCGGCGCGTTCGTGCATACCCCGGGTTGGCCGGTCGTGCTCACTTCGATGACCGGGACGGCGGCTATTGCGCTGGCCGACCTGCTGATCGGCCACGGCCGAATGCTGGCCGGCGTCAACGGCATCCCCGCCCGCGCGGACCTGTTCGCGGCCCAGTGGCAGCAGTCCACCGGGCCGCGGGCGGGCAGCCGGGTATTCCAGCGTCAGCGCCTGTTCCGGCTGGGTGAGCTGACCCCGCCCGCACCGCCCCCGCCGGGCCAGGCCCGTTTGGCCATCGCCGCTGACCGTAACCTGCTGGCGGCGTGGAACGAGGCGTTCTACGCCGAAACCCAGGGCGGCCCCCGGCACCTGGGCTCATCCGGTGGCCCGGGCGTGCTCGACCGTCGCCTGGCCTACGGTGGCCTGCTGGTGTGGGAGGCCGGGGGTGAACTGGTGGCCATGGCCGCACGTACCCCGGTGGTCAGCGGCATGTCGCGGGTCGCCCCGGTCTACACCCCGCCCGCCCAGCGCGGGAACGGCTTCGGCGGCGCCATCACCGCCGCGACCAGCCGGGCCGCGCGCGTGGCGGGCGCGCGCGAGGTGGTGCTGTTCACCGACCTGGCCAGTCCGACCAGCAACGCGCTGTACCAGCGCCTCGGCTACCGGCCGGTCTCGGATCGCCTCGTGCTGCTGTTCACCGCAGCCTGAACGCGCCCGAGACCTATGTGGCTCTAGTCACCCCTGCGACCTGCGGGGTAGTGGAATCTGTCAGGTTCACGTCGTCTCTTGGTGGGAATGAGGGGTTAGCCGCCGTGTCCGACAGCAAGGGAGCTTGGTATGGCACAGCCCACTCGATCCGCCGGGAACAGCGTGCTCACCGCGTTGGACGGTCAGAAATCCACCGCCTTCTTGTTCCGGCTGACACTGCTGGCCACGCTGGGCGGGTTCTTGTTCGGCTACGACACCTCCAACATCGGGTCGGCCCTGAACTTTGTGCCTTACAACCTGAAAGGGCTGGCCGAGGGCTACCTGGTGTCGGGTGCCTCGCTCGGTGCGGCGGCCGGTGCGATCCTGGCCGGGCCCATAGCCGACCGCTTCGGCCGGAAGGGCCTGCTCATCGCGGACGCCGGCATCTACGCGGTCGGCTCCATCCTGTCCGCGGTGACGCCGGACGCCGCCACCCTGCTGATCGCCCGCACCCTGATCGGCCTGGCCATCGGGGCCGACTCGGCCATCGCCACCGCCTACATCGCCGAGTACGCCCCTAAGGACCGGCGCGGCGGCCTGTCACTGTTGCAGCAGTGGATGATCACGGTCGGCATCCTGGTCGCCTACCTCATCGCCTGGCTCATCTTTGGCCTCTGGCCCAATTCCGCCGCCTCGGTCGGCTGGCGGCTGATCCTCGGCCTCGGCGCGGTGCCCGCCTTGCTCGGCTTGGCCCTGCGCACCACGATGCCGGAGTCGCCGCGCTGGCTGCTGCGGCACGGCAAGTACGATCAGCTCCGCTCCGCCCTGAGCATCCTCGGGGTCAAGGACGTCAGCGACGAGGACATCCAGGCTGCCGCCCAGACCATCGAAAAGGTCGAGGGCGGCGACAGCAAAGCGCAGCGCCGGAAGAACTGGACCCCCGGCGTGCGGCGGGCCCTGGTCGTGGTCTGCGTGTTCTTCATCTTCCAGCAGATCACCGGCATCAACGTGCCGCTCTACTACGGGCCGCACCTGCTCGGGCCGATCTTTGCTGGCGCGCACGCCTCGCTGGTGGAGACCACCGTGGCCGGCGTACAGGTGACCGCGATCATGACCGCCGTCAACGTCGCCGCGACCTACCTCGGCTTCCGCTGGATCGACAAGTTCGGGCGGCGGAAGCTGTCCATGGGCGGCTACTCCGGGATGATCGTGTTCGCGCTGATCGCCGCGGCGGGCCTGGCCTTCACCTCCGGCACGTTCCGGCTCGTCGTCATCATGATCGGTCTGGACGGCTTCATCGCCTCGTTCGCCGTCGGCGTCGGCGGCACCGGCTGGACCCTGCAGGGCGAGGTGTTCCCCACCGCGGTCCGCGGCCAGGCGGCCGCCTTCGCCGCGATGATCGACTGGCTGGCCAACTTCTTGATCATTGAGATCTTCCCGGTCAGTCAGAACGCGATCAGCCTGGGCGGCGTGCTGGTGGTCTTCGCCGGCCTGTGTGCGCTGGCCATCGTGTTCGTCTGGAAGTTCCTGCCCGAGACCAAGGGGCTGCCGGTCGAGGACATCATCCAGCTCTTCGACGAGCAGGCCAAGAAAGGTCCGCTCGGCGGGGCCGGCCCCGCCCCCAACCCGGTCACCAGCCACTAACGCAGCGCAGCACCGAAGGGGCGCCCGTCAGGCGACGGGCGCCCCTCGCCGTGCGCTGGATCAACCGCCGACGGTGACGGTCACCCCGGCCTCGCGGGTGTCCGACCCGCCCAGATCAGCCGTAGCGTGTACCACCTGGTTGCTGCTGGGCGCGTACGACGGCGGGGTGACCGTGAACGTCGCCACCGGAGCCTGCCCCGGAGCGACCACTCCGAACACCGTGGATGCGGGCCGGGCCGTCCAGCCCTGCGGCAACTGCAGCGAGATCCGTACGCCGTGCAGCGTCTGGTCCCCGGCCGCGGTTAGCGTCGCCTTGACCGTGAACGGTTTCCCGGCCGTCACCGTGGCCGGCGCGCTGACCGACACCTGCCGGGCACCGGGCGTGGACGTGACCACGAACCCGCCGCGCAGCGGCAGGCTGGCCAGGGCCGACGAGTCGCCCACGTACACCTGGTAGGCGCCCGCGGACTGGCTCCAGCCGCCACCGGTGGCGCTGGCCCCCGGGGCCGAGGTGTCGAACCAGGACAGGTCGGCCGGGGTCAGCGTGAACCGCACCCGGCTGGACTGCCCCGGCCGGAGGCTGACCCGCTGGAAGCCCTTCAGCTGCCGCGGCGGCTCACCGGCCGAGGCCGGAAGGGTCACGTACAGCTGGGCCACGTCCGCGCCGGACCGGCGCCCGGTGTTGGTCACGGTCGCGCTGACCCGGACGTCCTGCGTCCCCCGGACCGCCCGCGTGACCTGCAGCCCGCTGAACTTGAACGAGGTGTAGGACAGGCCGTAGCCGAACGGGAACAGCGGCTGGATGCCCTTGCTGTCGTACCAGCGGTACCCGACGTCTAGGCCCTCGGAGTACTGCACGGTGGTGCCGTCACCGGGGAACTGGGCCGTGGTCGAAGCCGGCACCTGGGCCAGGCTGACCGGGAACGTCACCGGCAGGTGGCCGCTGGGGTCGGTCCGGCCGAACAGCACGCTGGCCAACGCGGTGCCGCTGGACTGGCCCGGGTACCAGGCGTCGACCACCCCGGCGACCTGGTTCAGCCACGGCATGGCCACCGGGGCGCCCGCGTTGATCACCACCACCGTGTGCGGGTTGGCCGCGGCCACCGCCGCGATCAGCTCGTCCTGCGCCGACGGCAGGTTGAGGCTGAGCCGGTCGGTGGCCTCGGACTCGGTGTCGTCGGAGACCACCACCACGGCGGTCTTGGCCGACTTGGCCGCGGCCGCCGCCGCGGTCAGCCCGGGCGCCAGCGCCGACGGCGTGCCCCAGGTCAGCGCGGACGACGCCCCGGAGATCCCGAGCGTGTAGGTCTGGCCCGCGGTCAGGTTCACCGCCACCGAGTAGGTGTGCACCGGGGGAGTGCTCGGGTCGTCGATGATCTGCTTACCGTTCAAGGTCAGGTAGGTGGGCGTGTAGCAGCCACAGTCGTTGGTGATGGCCAGCACGTAGGTGCCGGTCTCGGGTGCGGTCAGCGTCCCGGTGTAGCTGCCGCCGAACGGGGTCGCCGCATATGCGGGGGACAGGTTTGCCGCCGGGATGGCCGGCAATGAGGTGTCGGTGGGCAGCCCCTGGGTGTAGCTGACCGGCGTGCCGGATCCGGCCGCGGCCTGCAGGCCCTGCAGCGGGCTGACCGTGGCCGACGGGAGCACGGCCGCGCTGCCGCCGCCACCGTAGGTCACCGCGGCCGATGCGGCCGGACCGATCACGGCCAGGCCGGAACCGCCGCTGGCCAGCGGCAGCACCGAGCCGGAGTTCTTCAGCAGCGTGGTCCCGGTCTCGGCCACGTCCGTACCGACGGCCTGGTGCGCCGGGGTGGTCACGGTGGCCGACGTCGAGCCGGTCAGCGGCTTGGCGATCAGGTTGAAGCGGAACATCTCGGTCAGGATCCGTTGCACCATCGTGTTCAGTGTGGACCGCGGGATCGTGCCGTTCTCGACCGCGGTCTGCAGCGTGGGGCCGAAGAAGTCGCTGAACGGCTGCTCCTGGTCGGTCCCGTCGGTCGCGCCGTCGACGTTGTGCAGCGCGCCGTAGTCCGAGGTCACGAAGCCCGGGAAGTTCCAGGTGTCGCGCAGCATCGTGGTTTCGAGGAACTTGTTGTTGCAGGCGAAGTTGCCGTTGATCACCGCGTAGGAGCACATCACCGACGCCGCCTGCGACTGCTGCACCGCGGCCTGGAAGGCCGGCAGGTAGATCTCCTGCAGGGTGCGGTTGTCGATGATGACGTCGTCCTGAGCGGTGTTGCGGTAGGTCTCCTGGTTGTACACCGCGTAGTGCTTGACCTGGTCCATTTCGCCGGTGCGCTGCAGCCCGTCGATCTCGCTGACCGCGAGCGAGGCGTTCAGGTACGGGTCCTCGGTGTAGGTCTCGAACGAGCGGCCCCAGCGCGGGTCCCGGTCGATGTTGATCGTCGGGCCCAGGTTGACCGCGGCCCCCTTGCCGACCTCCTCGCTCCCGACGACCTGACCGTACTGGCCGGCCAGGGACGGGTCGAAGGTCGCGGCCAGCGCGACCCCAGCCGGCAGCTGGGTCACCCCGGTCAAGCCGTCGGCCACGCCGTTCGGGCCGTCCTCCTCGCCCAGGCTGGGAATGCACAGGCTCGGGATCCCGGCCATGTAGAACACGTAGGGGTTGGTCGTGCCCTGGCCTTCGACCATGGTGATCTCGTTGGGGATGGTCATCTGGGCCATGACCTGGGCCACCCGCTGCGAGATCGGCGCGTGTGAGCTGACCCACGGGCAGGCGGCCGACGCGGCCGCCCGCGCGCCTTCCTGCGCGGAGCGAGCCGGGCTGTGGGTCGCGGCCCCGGCCGGGACGGAGATGAGCGCGGCCCCGGCCGCGGCGGCCAGCACCACGGCCACCCGGCCGGCTCGGGAGGCGGCGCGATGCCGCGCCAGGAAGGGACGATGAATTAATGAAGTGGACATACCGCTGCCTCCGACACATTCCGCCGTTGGATTATCGGGCCATTTGGGCCGGTATGAGAAGATCAACAATTTAACACTTAATTAATCAGAAAAGAAGACGCGGAGCTGAGGGGCCGCGCGGCGCTCGCCGGTCAATTAGGCTCCAGACCCGCGCCCGTCCACCCGTCAGCCAGAAAGCGGAGCCTCGTGACCACACCGCCCACCGCCACGGTTTCCCAGCCCGCCCCGGTCAGCCGGCGGATCGCCGAGGAGCTCGGCGTCCGGGAGAGCCAGGTGAGCGCGGCGGTGGACCTGCTCGACGGCGGCGCCACGGTCCCGTTCATCGCCCGCTACCGCAAGGAAGTGACCGGCACCCTCGACGACGCGCAGCTGCGGACGCTGGAGGAACGGCTGCGTTACTTGCGTGAGCTGGACGAACGCCGGGCCGCGATCCTGGAGTCGATCAGCGCGCAGGGCAAGCTGGACGCGGAGCTGGAGGGGCGGATCATGGCCGCCGACTCCAAGGCGCGGCTGGAAGACATCTACCTGCCGTACAAGCCCAAGCGGCGGACCAAGGCGCAGATCGCCCGGGAGGCGGGGCTGGAGCCGCTGGCCACCTTGCTGCTGGCCGAGCCGGACCGGGATCCGCAGCAGGCCGCGGCGGACTACGTGGACGCCGAGCGCGGGGTGGCCGACACCGCCGCCGCGCTGGAGGGGGCTCGCGCCATCCTGGTCGAGCAGTTCGCCGAGGACGCCGACCTCATCGGCGAGCTGCGGGAGCGGATGTGGTCCGCGGGCCAGCTGGTGGCCCGGGTCCGCGAGGGCAAAGAGGAGGCCGGGGCCAAGTTCGCCGACTACTTCGAGTTCGCCGAGCTGTTCACCCGGCTCCCGTCGCACCGCATCCTGGCCGCGTTCCGGGGTGAGAAGGAAGAGATCCTCGATCTGACCATGGACTCCGGCACCGTGGAGGCCGGCCCGGCCGGGGATGGCCCCTCGCTGTACGAGGACGCCATCGCCCGCCGGTTCGGGGTTTCAGACCAGGGCCGCCCGGCCGATCGCTGGCTGGCCGAGAGCGTGCGCTGGGCCTGGCGCACCCGGATCCTGGTCCACCTCGGCGTCGACCTGCGGATGCGGCTGTGGCAGCACGCCGAGGACGAGGCGGTCCGGGTGTTCGCGGCCAACCTGCGCGACCTGCTGCTGGCCGCCCCGGCCGGCGCCCGCCCGACCATGGGCCTGGACCCGGGCTTCCGCACCGGCGTCAAGGTGGCGGTGACCGACGGCACCGGCAAGGCGGTCGCGACCGAGACGATCTACCCGCACGAGCCGCGCCGGCGCTGGGACGAGTCCGTCGCCATCCTGGCCCGGCTGGCCGCGGCCCACGGCGTGCAGCTGATCGCGATCGGCAACGGCACCGCCTCCCGGGAGACCGACCGGCTGGCCGCGGACCTGATCAAGACCCACCCCGAGCTGAACCTGACCAAAGTGATGGTGTCCGAGGCCGGCGCGTCGGTCTACTCCGCGTCCGCCTTCGCCTCCCGCGAGCTGCCCGGCATGGACGTGTCGCTGCGCGGCGCGGTCTCGATCGCGCGGCGGCTGCAGGACCCGCTGGCCGAGCTGGTCAAGATCGATCCCAAGTCGATCGGGGTCGGGCAGTACCAGCACGACATCTCCGAGGGCAAGCTGTCCCGCTCCCTGGACGCGGTGGTCGAAGACTGCGTGAACGCGGTCGGGGTGGATGTCAACACCGCCTCCGCGCCCCTGCTGGCCCGGGTGTCCGGGATCAGCGCCGGGCTGGCCGATGGGATCGTGGCCCACCGCGACAGCGCCGGGCCGTTCCGCAGCCGCCAGGCGCTGACCACGGTGCCGCGGCTCGGGCCTAAGGCGTTCGAGCAGTCGGCCGGGTTCCTGCGCATCACCGGCGGCGACGACCCGCTGGACGCCTCCAGCGTCCACCCCGAGTCCTATCCGGTGGTGCGGCGCATCCTGACCGCGGCCGGCACGCCGCTGCCCGGCCTGATCGGCAACACCAAGCTGCTGCGCACGCTGGCGCCGCAGAGCTTCGCCGACGACCGGTTCGGCGTGCCGACGGTCACCGACATCCTGCGCGAGCTGGAAAAGCCGGGCCGCGACCCGCGCCCGGCCTTCCGCACGGCGGCCTTCGCCGACGGCGTGGAGACGCTGGCCGACCTCACCCCCGGCCTGGTGCTCGAGGGCGTGGTCACCAACGTGGCCGCGTTCGGGGCGTTCGTCGACATCGGCGTGCACCAGGACGGGCTGGTGCACGTGTCCGCGATGTCGCGGAACTTCGTCTCGGATCCGCGCGAGGTGGCCAAGCCCGGGGACGTGGTCCGGGTCAAGGTGCTCGGCGTGGACATCCCGCGCCAGCGGATCTCCCTCACCCTGCGGCTGGACGACGAGGAAGCCCCGGCCCGGCGCCCGGCCACCGGGCCCCGCAGCGACCAGGCCCGCGGCGACCAGGCCCGCGGCGACCGGCCCCGCGGCGACCGGCCCCGTAAAGACCAGCCCCGCCGGGACCAGCCGCGCGGTGGCCAGCCCCGTCAGGACCAGCCCCGCAAGAGCGAGCCGCGCAGGAGCGAGCCGCGCCGGGATCAGCCGCGCGGCGGGCGGCCGGGCGGCGGCACCCCGCCGGCCAGCGGCGCGATGGCCGACGCTCTGCGCCGGGCCGGTCTGACCGACGGCGGTAAAGGCCCGGACCGGGAGAATCGCCGCCGCCCGAAATAACCGGCAGTTCTGTACCAATTACTGATCGCTAAGCGCCCTTGAGCGTTCCGGAAGCTATGGTGTCTGCAATGAGCGATGTGGGACCCGGGGACAAGACGATCGGGGTCTTCCTGCTGGACGACCACGAGATCGTCCGGCTCGGCGTGCGTGAGCTACTGGAGGCCCAGCCGGACATCCACGTGGTCGGAGAGGCGGGCACCGCGGCGTCCGCGCTGGCCCGGATCCCGGCGCTGCAGCCGGACGTGGCCATCCTCGATGTCCGCCTGCCCGACGGAGACGGGGTCACCGTCTGCCGGGAGATCAGGTCCCGGCTGCCCCGGGTGGCCTGCCTCATGCTGACCTCCTTCGGCGACGACGAGGCGCTGTTCAACGCGGTCATGGCCGGGGCATCGGGCTACGTGCTCAAGCAGATCCGCGGCACCGACCTGGTCGGCGCGGTCCGGACGGTCGCCTCGGGCCAGTCGATGCTGGACGCCGGCGCGGCCAGCCAGCTGATGGCCCGGCTGCGGGACAGCTCCCGCAAGCAGGATCCGCTGGAGGGCCTGACCGGGCAGGAGCGCCGCATCCTGGAGCTGATCGGCAACGGCCTGACCAACCGGCAGATCGGCGAGCAGCTGTTCCTGGCCGAGAAGACGGTCAAGAACTACGTGTCCGCGCTGTTCGCCAAGCTCGGCATGGAGCGCCGCACCCAGGCCGCCGCCTATGCCGCCCGCGTCTTCGCCGACCGCGACCGCCCCCGCGAGTAGCGCACGACCGACCGCTCGGGACCGGCTACGCGGGTAGCGCGTGACCTCAGGCGCTCATCCGCGGGACCCGCCACACCAGCGCGGTGCCAGCGCCAAGCGCGCCCGCCGGGCCCAGCTCCAGCACCCCGCCCAGGATGCCCGCCCGCTGGGCCAGATTGCGCAACCCGCTGCGGTGCGCGCCGGCCGGGATCCCAATCCCGTCGTCGGTGACCCGCAGCACGAGCTGATCCGCCTGGTCCACCTCCACGCTGACCCCAACCTTGGTCGCCTTTGCGTGGCGGGCGGTGTTCGACAATGCTTCCCGCAGCGCGGTCAGCAGGTACTCGGACGCCTCCGGCCCGACTGCGCCGTCCAGCCCGTGACCGAGCCGCAGCGACGGTGCGAACCCGAGCATCACCGCCATCTCGTCCACGATGGCCACGATGTCCGGCCGCAGCCTGGCCGCCGGGTGCTCGGCCCGGGCCTGGAGCGCGAAGATCGTAGCCCGGATGTCCTTGATCGTCTCGTCCATGGCGTCGACGGCGTTGCGGACCCGGTTCGCCACCTCCGGCTCGACGATCATCGAGACCGTGCCCTCCAGCGCCATGCCCGTGGCGTACAGCCGCTGGATGACCAGGTCGTGCAAGTCGCGGGCGATCCGGTCCCGGTCCTCATACAGCGATAGCCGCTCCGCGTCCGAGCGGCGCGCGGCCAGCTCTAGCGCGACCCCGGCCTGGGCCGCGAACGAGGCAATGACGTCGGCGGCGGCCGGCGTGAACGGCGCCCCGCCCCGCAGGCGGCCGACGCTCAGCACGCCGAGGACGTTGCCCGGCACACCCAACGGGAAGATCATTTTCGGTCCGATGTGACCCATCAGGTCCCGTGTCACCTCCGCCCCCCGCGGATCGGCCAGGTAATCCGTTATCGTTACCGGCTTCCCCGTGGCCAGGACCTCGCCCGCCAGGGACCGGTCGGCCGGCAGCACCAGCCCGACGACGTTGTCGGCGCCGTCGCCCACGGCCGAGGCGATCACGATGCGGCGCCCGCCGTCCTCCGGCAGAGCCACCACCACGAGGTCGGCGCCGGATAGCTCGTGCACCTGGGCCGTGACCGCGTCCAGCACCTGCCGCTGGTCGGTGCCGGACAGCAGGCTGGTGGTGACCGCGCCGCTGGCCTGCAGCCACCGGTGCTGGCGTTGCGCCTCTTGGTACAGCCGCGCGTTCTCGTCGGCTAGCGATCCGCCGGTAGCCAGCGATCCCCCCGCGGGCTGCGATCCCCTCTCCACCGGCAAACGGTAACCCTCCTCGTGTCGGTTCGGCCAGTTATCTTCCGCAACTGTGGGTAAGGAAAGGAGCGAAAGCTCCCGACGGCAGAGGCTGGGCAGCGATGCGCAGGTGGCGAAGGATGACGGCGCTGGCGGGCAGCCGGGCGCCACACGTCCGATGGTGGGCCCGGACGGTCAACGGGCTGCGGCCCGACCACAACCCGCTCCGCCGCCCCGTGGACCGGCTCGAGGGCCTGGCCACCCTGGCGCTGCTGGCCGTGTTCCTGATCGCCACGCCGCTGCTCGCACTCGGGGTCGGGCGGTGGTCCTGGGACGGCGGCGTGGCCACGGAGCACGCGGAGCGGGCCGCCTGGCATCAGGTCAGTGCCGTGGTGCTGAGGGGCGTGCCGCGCCACCAGGGCAACCCGTACGGTGCGGTCTACCTAGCCCAGGTCCCGGTCCGCTGGAGCGCGGCCGGGACGTCGCACACGGGCCAGCTCACCACCGCGGCCGGGGTCCGTACCGGGGCCATCCTCAGCGTCTGGACCGGCCCGTCCGGCCAGCTGACCAATCCGCCGCTGGCCGGACCCCAGATCGCGCACCAGGCCTTCTTCGCCGGCCTGCTGGCCGTGCTCGGCTTCTCCTTGTTGCTCGGCGTTACAGCGTTCGTCATCCGGCGGATACTGCAGCGGCGGAGGATGGCCGCCTGGGACGCCGAATGGCGTACCACCGGCCCGCTCTGGAGCAATTACCGGTACTAGGCTCGCCGGGACGGCCGGAACCCTGAGGAGAAGCCGTGACCGTGACCGAGCAGAGCCCACTGACTGATACCGAGCTGAAGAACCTGGACGCCTACTGGCGGGCCGCCAACTACCTGTCCGTAGGCCAGATCTACCTGCTGGGGGAGAACCCCCTGCTGCACGAGCCGCTGCGGCCCGAGCAGATCAAGCCGAGGCTGCTCGGGCACTGGGGTACCACGCCGGGGCTGAACCTGATCTACGCCCACGTCAACCGGCTGATCCAGGCCCGGGACCTGAACATGCTGTACGTGACCGGACCTGGTCACGGCGGCCCCGGGATCGTGGCCAACACCTACCTCGAGGGCACCTACAGCGAGCTGTACCCCAACATCACCCAGGACGAGTCCGGGATGGGCCGGCTGTTCCGCCAGTTCTCTTTTCCGGGCGGCATCCCCAGCCACGCCGCCCCGGAGACCCCCGGTTCCATCCACGAGGGCGGCGAGCTGGGCTACTCGCTGGCCCACGCCTACGGCGCGGTGTTCGACAACCCTGACCTGATCGCGGTGTGCGTGGTCGGTGACGGCGAGGCCGAGACCGGACCGCTGGCCACCGGCTGGCACTCCAACAAGTTCCTCAACGCGGCTCAGGACGGCGCGGTCCTGCCGATCCTGCACCTGAACGGCTGGAAGATCGCCAACCCGACCGTGCTGGCCCGGATCCCGGACGAGGAGCTGGACTCGCTGCTCGAAGGGTACGGCTACCAGGTCTACCGGGTGGCCGGCGACGACCCGCACCTGGTCCACCAGCAACTGGCCGCGACGCTGGACGCGGTGGCCGACGAGATCGCAGCCATCCAGCGCCGCGCCCGCGACGACGGCGACCAGACCCGGCCGCGCTGGCCGATGATCGTGTTGCAGACGCCCAAGGGCTGGACCGGGCCCAAGGTCGTCGACGGCCTGCCGGTGGAGGGCACCTGGCGCGCCCACCAGGTGCCGCTCACCGAGGTGCGCACCAACCCCGAGCACCTACGCCAGCTCGAGGAGTGGATGCGCAGCTACCGGCCGGAGGAGCTGTTCGGCCTGGACGGGACGCTGGTCCCGGATCTAGCCGCGCTGGCCCCGGCCGGGGAGCGCCGCATGAGCGCCAACCCCCACACCAACGGCGGCCTGCTCCGCCGGGACCTGGACCTGCCCGACTTCCGCGATTACGCCGTCCCGGTCAAGGAGGGCACCGGGGCCACCGAGGGGACCAAGGTGCTCGGCGGCTGGCTGCGGGACGTGATCCGGCGCAACCCGGACACCTTCCGGCTCATGGGCCCGGACGAGACCGCCTCCAACCGGCTGCAGGACGTGTTCGAGGCGACGGACCGGGTCTTCGACGCTGAGATCTTCGCTGGCGACGACCACCTGGCCCCCACCGGCCGGGTCATGGAGGTGCTGTCCGAGCACCAGTGCGAAGGCTGGCTCGAGGGCTACCTGCTCACCGGGCGGCATGGCCTGTTCAATTGCTACGAGGCATTCGTGCACATCGTCGACTCGATGTTCAACCAGCACGCCAAGTGGCTCGAGGCGTGCAACCGGATCGAGTGGCGCCGGCCTATCTCCTCGCTCAACTACCTGCTCTCCAGCCTGGTGTGGCGGCAAGATCATAACGGCTTCACTCACCAGGACCCCGGTTTCCTGGATGTGGTGCTGAACAAGCGGCCCGAGGTCGTCCGGGTCTACCTGCCGCCGGACGCCAACACCCTGCTGTCCACCGCCGATCATTGCCTGCGCTCCCGCAATTACGTCAACGTCATCGTGGCGGGCAAGCAGCCGCAGGCCAACTGGATGTCCATGGACGACGCGATCATCCACTGCACCCGCGGCGCCGGGATCTGGGACTGGGCCAGCAACGACGACACCGGTGAGCCCGACGTGGTGCTGGCCTGCTGTGGCGACATCCCCACGCTGGAGACCATGGCCGCCGTCGACCTGCTCCGCCAGCACCTGCCCGAGCTGAAGGTCCGGGTGGTCAACGTGGTCGACCTGATGCGGCTGCTGCCCGACACCGAGCACCCGCACGGCATGACCGACCCGGAGTACGACGCGCTGTTCACCACCAACCGGCCGGTCATCTTTGCCTTCCACGGCTACCCCTGGCTGATCCACCGGCTGGCCTACAAGCGACACGGCCATGAAAATCTGCACGTGCGCGGGTACAAGGAGCGCGGCACCACGACCACGCCCTTCGACATGGTCCGGCTCAACGACCTGGACCGGTTCCACCTGGTCATCGACGTGATCGACCGGGTACCGGGCCTGGCCACGCGGGCCGGGCACGTCCGCCAGCTGATGACCGACCAGCGGCTGAAGGCCGTCGCCTACACCCGCGAGCACGGCGAGGACGCCCCGGAGATCACCAACTGGGCCTGGCCGTACTGATGCGCATCCTGGTCGTCAACGCCGGCTCCAGCTCGCTCAAGCTCAGCTTGCTGGACGACGATGACCAGCTGGCTGGGGCCAAGGAGCTGACCGCCCGCGGCGGCCAGTTCGACACGGACGAGGTGGCGCGCGAGCTGGACCAGCTGGACGCCGGGACCGCGGACGCGGTGGGGCACCGGGTGGTGCACGGCGGCAGCGAGTTCACCGGGCCGGTCCGGCTGGACGCCGTCGTCCGGGGCCAGCTGGACCAGCTGACCGACCTGGCCCCGCTGCACCAGCCCAAGTCACTGGCGGGGATCGACGCGGTCAGCCAGGCCCTGCCCAAGCTGCCCGCGGTGGCATGCTTCGATACCGCCTTCCACGCCACCATGCCCGCGGCCGCCTCGACCTACGCGCTGCCCGAGGACTGGCGGCGGCGCTGGCAGATCAAGCGGTACGGCTTCCACGGTCTCTCGCACGCCTACGCCACCCGGCGGGTCAGCCAGCTGACCGGGCGCACTCCGCCCCGGCTCGTGGTGTGCCACCTGGGCTCGGGTGCCTCGCTGGCCGCGGTAAGGGACGGCCGGTCGGTCGACACCACGATGGGCTTCACCCCGCTGGAAGGCCTGGTCATGGGCACCCGATCCGGCACCGTCGACCCCGGGCTGGTGCTGTGGCTGATCCAGCACGAAAAGATCAGCCCGGAGGGCTTGAGCGCCCAGCTGGAGCACGACTCGGGCCTGCAGGGGCTGGCCGGCACCGGGGACATGCGCCAGGTCCTGCAGGACGCGGACGCCGGCGAGGAGCGGGCGCGACTGGCGCTGGAGGTGTACCTGCACCGGCTGCGCGGGCTGGCCGGGTCGATGGCGGCCGCGCTGAGCGGGCTCGACACGCTTGTGTTCACCGGGGGAGTGGGGGAGCACGCGCCGGACATCCGGCGCTGGACCGTGGCCGGGCTGAGTTTCCTCGGTGTGAGCGTGGACGCCGCGCGCAACGCCAGTGCCGCCGGCGATACCGACATCACCGAGCCGGGTGCCGCCGTCCGTACGTTCGTTATCGCCGCACGGGAAGACCTTGAGATCGCGCGGCAGGTGCGGGAGATACTGGGGCCGTGACCGATCTTTCCGGCTTCAGCCGTCTGGTCCCGCGCGAGCACGGTCTGGTGACCGTGTCCACTTTGCGCCCGGATCACACCATCCAGTCCACCGTGGTCAACGCGGGCGTGCTCGATCATCCGCTGACCGGCGCTCCGGTGGTCGGCTTCGTGGTCCGCGGCGGCACCCGCAAGCTGGACTACCTGCGGGCCTGGCCCCGGGCCACGGTGACCATCCGGGCCGGCTGGGAGTGGGCCACCGCCGAGGGCGCGGTCGAGCTGGCCGGTCCGGACGACCCGCAGCCGGGTATGGACGCGGACCGGCTCCGGCGGCTGCTGCGCGAGATCTTCACCGCGGCCGGCGGCACGCACGAGGACTGGGACGCCTACGACCAGGTGATGGCAGCCGAACGGCGGGCTGCCGTCCTGCTCAGCCCGGACCGGGTTTACTCCAACCCGGCCCGGTAGGAGGATCACGACATGCAGACCGAGCGCCTGACCATCGCCCTGACGGACGGCCGCAACGTCGAAGTCCTGGCCCTCGGTCCGCCCGGCGGGCTGCCGCTCGTGGTGCACCACGGCACGCCCGGCGGCGGTCTGGTGCCCTACGGCCCTCCCACCGAGCAGGCCGTCAGCCACGGCCTGCGCGTCATCCACCTGGCCCGGCCCGGCTACAGCCGGTCCAGTCCGCGACCGGGACGCCGGGTGGCCAACGTGGCCGAAGACGTGGCTGAGGTCCTGGACGCGCTGGGCGCGGAAACGTTCGTGACCCACGGCACCTCGGGCGGCGGCCCGCACGCACTGGCCTGCGCCTACCTGCTGCCGCGCCGGTGCCTGGCGGCCGCGTCGATCTCCGGGGTCGCGCCGCGTGACGCCGAGGGCCTGGACTGGCTGGCCGGGATGGGCCCGGAGAACATCGAGGAATTCGGCGCGGCGGAAAGCGGCCCGGCTGACCTCACCGCGTTCCTGGAAAAGGACGCGGCGGCGCTGGGCGCGATTACCGGCGGCGACATCATCACCGGCCTGGGCGGCCTGATCGACGACGCCGACAAGGCCGTGCTGACCGGGGAGTACGCCGACTACATGGCCGCCTCCCTGCGCGCCGCGGTGGCCCGCGGTATCGCCGGCTGGTACGAGGACGACATGGCGTTCGCCAGCGACTGGGGCTTCGAGTTCGGCCGCAACCCCTCACCGGTCACCGGCGTGCCCGACTCGGACGACCCGCCCGCCCCGGTCGCGGTCTGGCAGGGCGATCAGGATCGCATGGTGCCGTTCGCGCACGGTCAGTGGCTGGGCGCCCACCTGCCCGGCGCCCGGGTCCACCTGCTGCCCGGCGAGGGCCATCTCAGCCTGGCGCACCACCACTACGACGAGATCCTCACCGATCTGCTCGACCTGGCGGCCCTGCGGAGCTGACACGCCACCCGGCGCGCACCGATAGCATCGGGACAGGGGAGTTTCCCCTCGTCCGCTATCGCGCCAAGGAGTACCGCCGTGTCGACCCAGCAGCTTCGTATCACTCTCGCCGGACGCGAGCACGTGGTCGAGGCGGCCACGACGGCCGGGCAGGCGCTGGCCGAGGCCGGCCTGGGTGACCAGCAGCCCGGTGAGCACGCGGTGATCGCGGCCCGGGTCAACGGCGAGCTGCGCGACCTGGCTCGCCCGGTGGCCGAGGGCGACGTGATCGAGCCGGTCGCGATCAGCGACCCGGACGGCCGCGCGATCCTGCGGCACTCCACCGCGCACGTCATGGCCCAGGCCGTGCAGGACCTGAACCCCGAGGCCAAGCTAGGCATCGGCCCCCCGGTGGAAAACGGCTTCTACTACGACTTCGACGTGGACAAGCCGTTCGAGCCGGACAGCCTCAAGGCCATCGAGTCGCGGATGCGGCAGATCGTCAAGCAGGGCCAGCGCTTCTCCCGCCGGGTGGTCAGCGACGACGAGGCCCGTACCGAGCTGGCCGGCGAACCCTACAAGCTGGAGCTGATCGGGCTCAAGGGTGGCTCCGAGCCCCAGGACGCCGACGAGTCGGTCGAGGTCGGCGGGTCCGAGCTGACCATCTACGACAACCTGAACCCCGGCACCGGCGAGGTCATCTGGAAGGACCTGTGCCGCGGCCCGCACCTGCCCACCACCCGCTACATCCCGGCGTTCAAGCTGATGCGCAGCGGGGGCGCGTACTGGCGGGGCAGCGAGAAGAACCCTCAGCTGCAGCGAATCTACGGCACCGCCTGGGAGTCCCGGCCGCTGCAGGACGAGTACCTGGCCATGCTGGCCGAGGCCGAACGGCGCGACCACCGCAAGCTCGGCGCCGAGCTGGACCTGTTCTCGTTCCCGACCGAGATCGGCAGCGGGCTGCCGGTGTTCCACCCCAAGGGCGGCATCATCCGCCGGGTGATGGAGGACTACTCGCGGCGCCGCCACGAGGAGGCCGGGTACCAGTTCGTCAACACCCCGCACATCACCAAGGGCGAACTGTTCGAGCGCTCCGGCCACCTGGGCTTCTACAAGGAGAGCATGTTCTCTCCGATGGACATCGACGGTGTGGACTACTACGCCAAGCCGATGAACTGCCCGATGCACGTGCTGATCTACGCCTCGCGCGGGCGCTCCTACCGGGAGCTGCCGCTGCGGCTGTTCGAGTTCGGCACCGTGTACCGGTACGAGAAGTCCGGCGTAGTGCACGGCCTGACCCGGGCCCGCGGCTTCACCCAGGACGACTCGCACATCTTCTGCACGCCGGAGCAACTGGCCCCGGAGCTGGCCTCGCTGCTGAACTTCGTGGTCGGGCTGCTGCGTGACTTCGGGCTGACCGACTTCGAGGCCGAGCTGTCCACCCGCCCGGAGAAGTACGTGGGCACCCCGGAAGAGTGGGACGAGGCCGAGGCCGCCCTGCGTCACGCGCTGGACAGGTCCGGCCTGCCCTACACCGTGGCTGAGGGCGAGGGCGCGTTCTACGCCCCCAAGATCGACGTGCACGTGAAGGACGCGATCGGCCGCCGCTGGCAGCTGTCCACCCTGCAGGTCGACTTCCAGGAGCCGGGCCGGTTCGGCATCGAGTACCAGGCCGCGGACGGTTCCCGGCAGCGCCCGTACATGATCCACCGAGCCCTGTTCGGCTCGATCGAGCGGTTCTTCGGCATCCTGCTCGAGCACTACGCCGGCGCCTTCCCGCCCTGGCTGGCCCCGGTCCAGGTCGTCGGCATCCCGATCGCCGACGCGCACGTGCCGTACCTGGACAAGGTGGCCTCGCTGCTGCGTGAGCGGGGTATCCGGGTCGAAGTCGACGCCAGTGACGACCGGATGCAGAAGAAGATCCGCTCGGCCCAGCGCCAGAAGGTCCCGTACATGCTGATCGCCGGGGACGAGGACATCGCCGCCGACGCGGTGTCCTTCCGCTACCGGGACGGCACCCAGAAGAACAATGTCCCCATCGAGACCGCGGTGGACGAGATCGTCGCCGCCGTCCGCGACCGCGTCCAGGTATGACCGGGCCGACCGAGCCCCAGGACGGGGCCGGGATTCCTGACTCTTTCGCCCGCCTGTGGATGCCGCACCGGATGGCCTACATCAAGGGCGAGAACAAGCCGGTCGGCACTGAGCCCGAGGGCTGCCCGTTCGACCGCATCCCCACCCTGAGCGACGAAGACGGCCTGATCGTGGCCCGGGGCTCGTTGGTGTACACGGTGCTGAACCTGTACCCCTACAACGGCGGCCACGTCATGGTGGTGCCCTATCGGCACGTGGCCGACTACACCGACCTCACCCTGGACGAGACGGCCGAGCTGGCCGACCACACCAAGCGGGCCATCCGGGCCCTGCGCACCGCGTCCAGCGCCCAGGGCTTCAACGTCGGCATGAACCTCGGCCAGGTCGCCGGGGCCGGCATCGCGGCCCACCTGCACCAGCACATCGTGCCCCGCTGGGGCGGCGACACGAACTTCATGCCGGTGGTCGGCCAGACGCGGGTCCTGCCCGAGCTCCTGCGCGACACCCGCAAGCTCCTAGCCGAAGCCTGGCCCACCGACTAAACCCGCCCCACGGGCCCCCGCCCCGCCCCGGCCCATCACCGTGTGCAAAAACTGTCGTTATGACGACACTTATTGCACACGCTATTTAGTGCGCCCCGCCATCCAGCCCCAGCCGCGTCGCCCAGTCCCACCCGCTGACCTCAGCCTCAGCCTCAGTCCCACCCGCTGACCTCAGCCTCAGCCTCAGCCTCAGCCTCAGCCCCAGCCCCAGCCCCAGCCCCAGCCCCACCCGACTCAACCGCCACTTCGCCCCCAAGCGCGCCGGGCCATGCCGCCCGCCCGATGGCGCCATTGCTGGGACAATGGATATCAGTGCAGGTCAGAGACCCGCACGATAGTCTGGAGTCAGGCAAAAGTCAGGAGCCGGGACATGCCGCACAGCACCCGCACAGGCCGGGCACATAACACGCTCGTCCAGGCCACGATCATCAAGAAGTGCGACCGCACCTGGCACAAGCCGGGCAGCAACCGGGGCTGCGCCGCCGGGTCGTGCCAGCACACGTGCGAAGCCTGGCAGGTGAGCGGCTGCCCGCACAAGTGGACCGTCCGCTACAGCGTGAACTCCCGGCAGCGCGAGCAGTCCTTCGCCACGCTGGACGAGGCGCAGACGTTCCAGCTCACCCTGTCCACCGGCAAGCGGGTCCAGGGGGCGATGTTCACCGACCCCCCGGGCCGGGATGACCAAGTTCCTGCCCCTGGCTGACCTGTTCATCGAGGGGATGGCCCGGGCCGGGGCCACGAGCCGGGCCACCTACCGCAGCAACTTCGCCCACCCCGCCGTGACCAGGCTCCTGCGGGACCGGACCGTGGTCGAGGTGGCGCGGATGGACGCCGAGGTCAAGGTCCTTTTGAACCAGACCCTCGGCGGCTACAACGACAACTACCGCCGCAACATCCGCCGTGTCATCACCGGCACCCTGGACGAAGCCGTCCGCAAAGGCATGCTGGCCCGGCACACCCTTTCCGGGATCGAGCTGGCCCCCCGGATCGTGACCGCCGAGCAGTACGAGCGCGACGCCCGCCTGCCGGTGTTCGTCACCGACCAGACGGTCGCGGCGCTGGCCACGGGCCTCACCGTCACGCGCACGGATACCCCGAGCCGTGCCCGCAACTGGGTCCTGCCCGGGCTGGGCATCGCTCCCTGGCTGCAGCGCACCATGGGCCTGCGGATCCGGGAAGCCCTGGGCGTCCGTAAGGCCGACTTCAAGACGCGCAGCGACGGGACCCGGTACCTGCACCTGTGCTGGCAGGCCAGCCGGAACGGCCGGGAGCTGGAGCCGCTCAAGCACCGCAAGGCCGGCGACTTCCGGGACGTGCCCGTGCCGGACCTGGTCTGGGACATGATCGCGGCACTGCCGGAGGGCCCGCTGTGCCCCGGCCCGGGCGGCACCCCCTACCTGCCCTACGGCACGGCCAGCAGCAGGTTCGCCCGCATCTGCGGCCACCTGGCCATCCCCGGTGTGCACACCCACAGCCTGCGCCACCAGTTCGCCAGCGAAGCCCTGGACACCAATCCCCGCGAACTGGCCAACATCTCCCAGGTCCTGGGCCACGACAGCGTCCAGACCACACTGCGGTTCTACATCCACCCCAGCGCCAACGCCGAACAGCGCATCGGCGCCATGATGAACACCCGCTGGACTACCCTGCGTTAAATGCTCGGCAGGGACAGTTCGGTAGTACGAAAGCGGGCCTCGATGGTTGCGATGAGTTCTTGAGGTGCGGGAGTCAGCGCCGGGAATCCTGCCTGCTCACCGCCGCTGAAAGCCCCGCTGGAGGCGGCCCTGCGCACCTGCAGTGGCCCGGTGCTGCTGAGCAGCCCAGCATCAGCTACGTGCTCGATTTGCCGCACCGTGGCACCCAGCGCAGCGGCGTAGTCACCGGCCTTGCCGATAGCGGCGCTGATTGCCGCCGCGCGGACCTTCTTCCATTCGGGATTGTCCCAGTCGACGTCCCACGTCACGCCGTGAATGTTCAGGCTTAGGTCGGCCGACAGCACGCCGGTCAAATCGTCCAGCAGGTCCAAGTCCCGGATGGTCACCCGCAGCGCCACCGTAGCTGTCACCTGCCCAGTCCGCCTTAGCTGCCCGGTCTCCTGATCGTGGTACCGCTCTTCACGGGTCGCCCAGGAATGCGCTGACCACGTCAGCGGGCGGTTTCGCGCGTCTTCGCCGAATGGCACCGCACCAAGGGCGGCCAGGCCAGCGGTCAGGCGATCCGCGCTTGCGCTGACGGACCGCACCGCCCCTTCCTTGGATCCTTCCGTGTGCTCGATCAGCCCGTCCAGCACGGCATAGTCAGGGGCTACCAACTGCCGGGCCTCAGCACTGACCGACAGCACCACACTGTCCGTGACATTCATCGCTACCCCACCCGGGCCGCCGCCTGGTTATTGAGTGGACCCCAGCTCTGACAGCCTAATCCTGGCGCGGCCGGTCACCAGCCGCGCCAGCCGGGGGCGGCTACGAGAACCATTGCCTGTCGCCCGGTAGCCATCCCAGCAAGGGTTACACCGCCCGCAGGTGACCCACATGCGGGCCACCTCCAGGCCCAAGACGTCATGCGGCCCCTGTCAGGAGCCGCATGACAGCGGCTGTGCCGCTGGCCTGGCTGGCGGCCGTTGCACCCGCTACGTGGACGCTTCCTGACCTCACCCCCACTTCGTGCGGCCGAGGTCAGGAAGCACTCCGCACAACGACCGCCAGCCAGGCAAAAGCAGGAAGAACAACAAGGACTCAAGATCAAGAACGAAGGGCAAGGTCAAGAACGAAGGTAAAGGTCAAGATCGGGACCGGCCCGGGTCCGAGGGGTGTCCCGGGTGACTGTCCCACCGGGACGGCACGCATCCGTACCAGCGGAAACGCTGCCCGATGTCCCGGCCGGCGTCCCCCCGGCCGCCCAGGCCCGCTCCCGCAGCGGACAGCTATCGCGCGGCGTCGGCCGCGATGAGCTGCTCCAGCTCCGCCGCGCTCCCGGCCACGAGCCAGTGCCCTGTCCGGAGCCCGCACGCGACCCACCGGCCCCGGGCGACCGCCAGATCGTAGGCCTGCCCGTACGCCCGGTCCAGGGCCTCCAGCCCACCCGGCCCGCCACCTGCGGGCGCTGCTGCCACCGCCATCCGCTGACCTCCTGCCCGGGACTCCCGCTACCACCACCAGGCTAGAACACATACATAGCACTTGCATAGCTCTACTAGAGCTACCGTATACGTTGCCGCAGGTCACCTGGTGATTAGCTGATGCTGTGAGCGATCTTGAAGCCAGCGGCGGCCGCGACGCTGACCTGGCCTATGTCCAGATCGCCGACGACATCACCGCCCGCATCACCTCTGGCGAACTGCGGCCCGGGGCCCGGCTGCTGTCCGAACGCGCCCTCGCCGACTACTACGGCCGCAGCTACCAGACCGTCCGCCGCGCCATGGAAGTCCTGCGCGAACGCGGGCTGATCACCACCATCCACGGGCGCGGCACCTTCGTCACCGAACGCGGCAAGTAGCCCCCGCCCGCACGACCGGAAGATTATTTACCCATCCGGGACACCGGCCGCCGCACTCGCGGGCGCACAGAGCAGCGCCCCGCGTGCTGGCCGCCGCACGAGGCGATCTCAGATCACGACCACGACCCGTGCCGACGCCGTTGCCGGAGTTGCTGCCGGGCTGCCGGAAAACCGCCATTCCGGTCACCCCCGGCCATGCCGGGCCGGTACAGGTGAACCCATGCAGGCACCCGACACCAGCCCGACAGCACCACCGCGCCGCGACGACGCCGGGACGTTCAAGATCACCGACCGGGACATCACCGGCCTGGACCTGTGCGCCGAGCAGTACGGCGCCCCCTACGACCTGCTCGCCGCCGCCCTGGACGTCACCATCGACCGGCTCCGCGGCATCACCGCCCGCTGGCGGCACGCCGGCTACGCCCACCGGCAGCCTCGGGCGCGGCCCGGCCTGGTGCTGGCTCACCCCCGCCGGGATGCGCCTGCTCGGCCGCGCCTACACCGCCACCGAACCCTCGGTGACCCGGCTCGCCCACATCCGCGCCGTCCTCGCCGTCCGGCTCTGGCTCGAATCCGGGGAACTGTATCGCCAGCAACAGGCGTGGTGGCGCAGCGAACGCCGCATCCGCGCCGCTGGCGGCGGCCAGGTCGGGACCGCGCACCTCCCCGACGCTGAGGTGCACTGGCCGTCCCTGGACGGCTCCCCCTACGGCGGGCAGATCTGGGCGATCGAGGCCGAGCTGACCCCCAAGCCGCTGGACCGCACGGTCGCGATCATGCGGGCCATGCTGGCCCGCACCAGCGACTATGGCCCCGCCACCAGCACGAGCCGCACGCCCCGGTACGGGCAGATCATCTACCTCACCGCCCGCGCCGCCCGGCCCACCGTCACCCACGCCATCGCAGAACTGCCACCGCAACTGCAAGCCCGGATGACTATCCGGGACCTGCCGCCCGGCGCCACCCGGTAACCACCCGGGCACCCTCGCCCCGGCTAGCAGCGTCCGCCCGGGTGAAGAGAAGATCATGCCTCCGGCGGGGAACTTCCGGCTCCGGGACCGGCCCCCGCCAGCCCGGCCCGCCGTAGCGGGCTGGGGTGGAAGCCTGCCCGCCCCGCCGCCGTCATCCCGGGACAAGCCGAGCAGGCCGCCCGCCACGGGTCAAGATCGTTCGTCCAGCAGGGCGCTGCATCTTGACCCGCACCAGGCGGCCCGCTACCCCTGCGGGCGGGACGACGGCGACGGGACAGCCAGCCGGGCTCGTGCGCTCACGCGCACGAGAAACCCATGCCGGCCAGGCCACCGCCACCACGCAGGGCATGCCCCGGCCGCCGCACCCGTCCCGGCCCGGAAGGCCGGGCCGCCACAAAGCCAGGCACTGAGCTGGCAAACCCCAGATCAGACCCTGCCAGCCAGTCAGAAGAGTCAGGGCAGAGTCAGGAACAGTCCTCTGAAAATACGGGCATAAGGGGCAAATAGGCATCAGATAACTACCGCACAGCAAGCAGCCGCCCGTTCGAATAATATCCGTGAGCTGCATATATGGCAGTCATGCGGTCGCTATGCGGGACTCACCGTACCACTTGACTTATGGCGCCATCGGGCGGGCTACAGCGCACCCGATGGCGCCATCGGGATTGTTGACAATTCCTACCGAGAAAGTAGATTTAGGAAGGTGTGGGCCGCCGCATCCCTGGAGCGGCCGCGCGACCAGGGAGGGACAGCGTCATGGCTGGCTTGAAGACTTCGGTGGTTCCGTTCGCGGTCAGTGCGACCGGGACGGGGACCGCGCAGCATCTGACCACGGGCGGCGACCCCGGGCACAAGTTCAGCACCGACGCCTACCCGGCGTTCGGGGGCAAGGACGAGGCGCCCAGCCCGCTGTTCTACGCCCTGGGCTCGCTGACCTCGTGCAACCAGGTCACGGCGGCCCTGGTGGCCAAGGACCTCGGCATCCGCCTGGGGGACTGGACGTTCGAGATCCAGGGTGACCTGGACACCAGCGTGCTGGTGGCCGGGGCGGACGGGAACGCCAACTTCGACAAGGTGTCGGTCCGGGCCATGGTCGAGACCGACGCCACCGAGGAGCAGTTCGCCCGCCTGGTCTCCGAGACCGAGCGGCGCTGCCCGGTGACCCAGCTGTTCCAGCGCAGCGGCCTGGAGTTCCACAACCAGTGGCAGCGCCTGCCCCTGGACGCCAGCTAACCGAAGCGCCACCCAGCCCGGGCCGCCCGCCAGCCCGGCCCGCCAGCCCGGCCCGCCAGCTAACCGAAGCGCCAGCCAACCGAAGTGCCAGCTAGTCCGCGCGCCAGGTCATCAGGTCGCCCGGCTGGCAGTCCAGGACCTCGCACAGCCTGGTCAGCGTGCTGAACCGGATCGCCTTGGCCCGGCCGTTCTTCAGGATCGACAGGTTGACGATCGTCACCCCGACTTCCTCGGACAGCTGGGTCAAGGTCATGCCCCGGTCGGCCAGCAGCTTGTCCAGGTGAACCTCGATCGCGTGCTCGCCCTCGGAACCGCTCACTAAACGGTTCCCGCGAGGTCGTCGTGCATCTGTGCCCCGATGCGGATGATCCGGGCCAGCGTGAGCAGGCCGCACACCACCAGCAGCAGCATTATCCAGTTGGTGCTGAGCACGCCGTTGATCGTGTCCTGCACCACCGGGACCGGGACCGGGATGTCGGCCGAGGGCCGGTAGGCGGTGGCGGTGAAAGCCGCCTCGGCGTAGCTCTGGAGGGCGGTGACGGCCAGCGAGGCGGCCAGGACGAACCAGGCCAGGAAGCGCAGCCGCCGGGTCACGGCGATGTCGAACGGGCCGCTTCGGCGCACCGTCCTGATCAGCAGCCACAAAAGGATCAGCAGCACCAGCCACAGTGCGGTCGTGGGGACCTGGGTCAGCGTGACCAGGAGCCGCTGGCCGAGCGTCGGGTGGTTGGCACACAGGTTCACGGTTCCCGGCGTTGAGAACGTGCCGGGCCGCAGCTGGGCCAGCGACTGGCTGCCGCTCTCGGCCAGCCCGTTTACGGTGACGGTTGCGCACGCGCTGCCCAGCCCGAACCCGTACAGGTTGACCCGGCCGTCGTGCAGCAACCCGATCAACGGCGGAAGGATCAGCCCGGCCAGAATGATGCGCATGATCAGCGAGACCGTGCCACCCAGCGGCTGGGTGATCTTCCGCCGCGTCCGCGGCAGGTCAACCGCGTCTGTTTGAAGCCCCATGGCCGGCCTCCGTGTTATCGTTTTTCAATAATATCGAAAAACGATAACACGGACCGCCGCAAATGACCCCTGACCGTCCCTTAACCGTCCTTGGCCCCCTCGGCGATCTTGGCCGCCAGGTGCGCGGGCAACGGCTCGTGGCGCAGGTAGGAGCGCGTGAACGAGCCGGTCCCGTGGGACACCGAGCGCAGATCGATGGTGTAACGGGTGATCTCCAGCTCGGGGACCTCGGCCCGCACCAGGGTCCGGCCGACCGGAACCGGCTCGGTGCCGAGCACCCGGCCGCGCCGGGAGGACAGGTCGGACATGACCGCGCCGACGTAGTCGTCGGGGACCAGGATGGCCACCTCGTCCACCGGCTCCAGCAGCGCCGACTGGGCCTTTTCCACCGCGTCGCGCAGCGCCGCCCGGCCCGCCTTCTGGAACGCCATGTCCGAGGAGTCCACCGAGTGGGCCTTGCCGTCGTACAGCGTGACCCGGACCCCGGTCATGGGGTAGCCGGCCACGACGCCCTGCTCCATCTGGGACCGGACGCCCTTCTCCACCGACGGGATGAACTGGCGCGGCACCACCCCGCCGACCACCTTGTCGACGAACTCGAAGCCAGCGTTGCCGGGGAGCGGCTCGACCTCGATGTGGCAGATGGCGTACTCGCCGTGGCCGCCGCTCTGCTTGACGTTGCGGCCCAGGCCGTTGGCCTTGCCGCCGATGGTCTCGCGCAGCGGGACACGCAGCTCGGACGTCTCCACGGCCACGCCGTACCGGCTGGTCAGCCGGTCCAGCAGCACGTCGGCGTGGGCCTCGCCCATGCACCACAGCACCTGCTGGTGGGTCTCAGCGTTGTTCTCCCGCCGCAGCGTCGGGTCCTCGGCCACCAGCCGGGCCATGGCCTGGGCCATCTTGTCCTCGTCGGCCTTGGACTTGGCGCTGACCGCGACCGGGAGCAGCGGCTCGGGCATCATCCAGGGTTCCATCAGCAGCGGCTGTTCCTTGCTGGACAGCGTGTCGCCGGTCTCGGCCGTGCCCAGCTTGGCCACGGCGCAGATGTCCCCGGCCACCGCCTCGGTGACCGGCCGCTGCTGCTTGCCCAGCGGGCAGGTCAGCGCGCCGACCCGTTCGTCGGTGTCGTGGTCGGCGTGGCCCTGCTCGACCCGGCCGTGCCCGGACACGTGCACGGCCGCGTCGACGTGCAGGGTGCCGGAGAACATCCGGACCAGGCTGACCCGGCCGACGTACGGGTCCGAGGTCGTCTTGACCACCTCGGCCAGCAACGGGCCGGCCGGGTCGCAGGACAATCCCTCCACCGGGCTGCCGTCGAGCGTGGTCACCGCGGGCATCGGGTGCTCCTCCGGCGACGGGAAGGCCTGGGTCATCACTTCGAGCAGCTCGGCCAGGCCAATCCCGCGGGCGGCGGACACGGTCAGCACCGGGTAGAAGCTGCCCCGGGCCACGGCCTTCTCCAGGTCCTCGATCAGTACCTTCGGGTCGATCTGCTCGCCCGACAGGTACCGCTCCATCAGGGACTCGTCTTCGCTCTCCTGGATGATCCCCTCGATCAGATCGCCCCGCAGCAGCTCGGTCTGGTCCGCGTACTCGGTCGGCACGGCGGCCTCGGCCCGGGCCGAGCCGGAGTAGTCGAACAGCTTCTGGGACAGCAGCCCGATCAGGCCGCGCGCGCCGCTGCCCTCGCCGTCGGAGACCGGCAGGTAGAGCGGGGCCACCGATTCGCCGAAGGCGTCGCGGCAGGCGGCCAGGGCGGCGTCGAAGTCAGCCCGCTGGTGGTCGATCTTGGTGATCACGACGGCGCGGGGCATGCCGACCCGGGCGCACTCTTCCCACAGCATCCGGGTCAGGCCGTCCACGCCGTCGGTCGCGGGCACCGCGAACAGGGCCGAATCGGCGGCCCGCAGCCCGGCCCGCAGGTCGCCGGTGAAGTCGGCGTAACCCGGGGTGTCGAGCAGGTTGACCTTGATGCCGGCGTGCGTGATGGGGGACAGGGTGAGGTTGACCGAACGCTGCTGCCGGACCTCGATCTCGTCGAAGTCGCTGACCGTGGTGCCTTCTTCCACCCGGCCGGGGCGCTGGATCGTGCCGGTCGTGGCCAGCAGGGCCTCTACGAGGGTCGTCTTCCCGGCTCCGGAGTGACCGATCAGCGCGACGTTTCGTATCCGGCCCGGCTGGCCTGCTAGTACGCCTCCGGCGGCCCCTGATGTACCTGTCGTTTCGGCCATTCGTCGCCTCCTGACGTCAGCGGGCGCTGCGCTGCTGCCCGTAGAGTCAGGCTTAACCCGCGGGCTGCGTTACCACAAGACCCCCGTGGTGAATCAAGCGGGTTACCAGTAAGCGGCGTTGCGGTGTACCGGGCGGCCGGACGGAAATCCGGCCCCCACCAGCTGGCCCGGGGCGGCGCCAGCCCGGCCCGAGCGACAGTAGGATCAAACGGCCATGCTGAACGGGACCCGCCCCTTCTTCACCCGCCTGATGACCCCGGTCGGTGAAGCGCTGGCGCGTACCCCGATCACCCCCAACATGATCACCGTGACCGGGACCATTGGCCTGTCCGCCAGCGTGCTGTGGGGGTACCCGACCGGGCACCTGTTCCTCGGCACCATCGTGGCCACCTTCTTCGTGTTCACCGACATGCTGGACGGGGTGCTGGCCCGGATCAAGGGCACCAGCGGCAAGTTCGGCGCGTTCCTGGACTCGACCATGGACCGGATCGCGGACGCGGCGGTCTTCTCCGGCCTGGCCATCTGGTTCGTGCGCGGTGGGCACAACCAGCTGCTGGCCGGCCTGTCGCTCTTCTGCCTGGTGGCCGGGGCGCTGGTGTCGTACGTCAAGGCCCGCGCCGAGGGCCTGGGCACCACCGCGAACGTTGGGATCGCGGAACGGTCCGAGCGGCTGGTGCTCACGTTCACCGTCGTGGGCCTGTCCGGCCTCGGGGTGCCGTACATCCTGCCCATCGGCCTGTGGGCGCTGGCCGCGGCCAGCGTGATCACCGTGGGGCAGCGGATCGTCGCGGTCCACCAGGGGCTGGCGGTGCAGCCCGCCGCGGCGGACGCCGAGCAGACAGAAACGGGGAGCGCCCCCGCGGCGCACACGATCGAGTAGGGAAAATCGTGCCACCAGTGAAAGACCTGCTCGTCAGCACGGGGTACCGGCTGGCCTGGAAGGTGATCTGCCGCGTGCCGGAGTCCTGGGCCCGCTGGGGATTCGACACCGCCACCGGCATCGCCTGGCGCCGCCAGGGCCACGGGGTGCAGACGCTGGAGAACAACCTGCTGCGGGTGCTCGGCCCGGAAACGACCGGCAAGGAACTGCGCCGGGTCTCGCGGGCCGGGATGCGCTCCTACGGCCGGTACTGGATGGAAGTGTTCCGGCTGCCCACCATCACCCCCGAGCAGATCCAGCGGGACATGGTGGTCAACCCCGACGGCGAGCAGGCCCTGGCCGACGCGGCCGCGGGTCAGGGCGTGATCTTCGCGCTACCGCACATGGGCAACTGGGAGGTCGCCGGGGCCTTCGTGGTCGGGCGCGGGATCAAGTTCACCACCGTGGCTGAGCGGCTCAAGCCCGAGTCGGTGTTCGACATGTTCGTCGCGTTCCGCGAGAGCCTGGGCATGGAAGTGCTGCCGCTGGGCGCGCCGAGCGTCTTCGGCGTCCTGGCCCAGCGGCTGCGGGCCGGGCACATGGTCTGCCTGCTGTGCGACCGCGACCTCACCGAGTCCGGGGTGGAGGTGGACTTCTTCGGCGAGAAGGCGCGGATGGCGGCGGGCCCGGCCGCGCTGGCCATCCAGACCGGTGCCTCGCTGCGCGCGGTCACGCTGTATTTCACCGACGGCGGCTGGGCCGCGGACGTCAGCCCGGACATCCCGGTGCCGGCCGAGGCCACCCGCAAGGAGAAGGCCGCCGTCATGACCCAGCGGCTGGCCACGGCGTTCGAGCAGGGCATCACCGATCACCCGCAGGACTGGCACATGCTCCAGCGGGTGTTCAGCAGCGACCTGGATCCCAGTCGCTTGCCCGCCGCGAATTCCGGAATTAACAACGTCGTCAACTCCGCTGGGTCGCCCGCCGGGAACGGTGGATTATGCGCGTCGGCATCGTCTGCCCCTACGCCTGGAACATTCCCGGCGGCGTCCAGTCTCACATCCGGGACCTGGCTGAGGCCCTGATCGAGCTGGGGCACTCGGTCTCGGTGATCACCACGGCCGACGAGGGCGTCCCGCTGCCGGATTACGTGGTGGCGGCGGTCAAGCCGGTGGCGGTGCCGTACAACGGCTCGGTGGCCCGGGTGTCACTGGGGCCGGTATCGGCCAACCGGGTGCGCCGCTGGATCAAAGACGGAGACTTCGACGTGCTGCACGTGCACGAGCCGACCGCACCCAGCCTGTCCATGCTGGCCTGCTGGATCGCGTCCGGGCCGATCGTGGCCACCGTGCACACGGCCATGCCGAAGTCGCGGGTGCTGACCGCGGCCATCCCGGTGATCCGGTCCGCACTGGAGAAGATCAACGGGCGGATCGCGGTGTCCGAGGCCGCCCGCACAATGCTGGTCGAGCACCTCGGCGGGGACGCGGTGCTGATCCCCAACGGGGTGGCCACCCGCCGCTACGCCCTCCCGACCGAACCCCTGCCCGGCTGGCCCGGTGACGGCGGCGCGATCGGGTTCCTGGGCCGGATGGACGAGCCCCGCAAGGGCCTGCCGGTGCTGCTGGAGGCGTTCGCGATCCTTGGCGCCGAGCGGCCGGGCCTGCGGCTGCTGATCGCCGGCCCAGGTGACGCCGCCGAGGCGCTGGAGCAGGTGCCGGCCGCGTTGCGGGACCGGGTTGTGCTCCTGGGCCAGGTCAGCGAGGACGACAAGGTGCGCATGCTGCACTCGGTCGACGTGTTCTGCGCCCCGAACACCGGCGGCGAGAGCTTCGGCATCGTGCTGGCCGAGGCGATGGCGGCGGGCGCCCCGATCGTGGCCAGCGACCTGGACGCGTTCCGGCGGGTGCTGCGCGGCGGCCGGGCCGGTGAGCTGTTCGCCAACGAGGACCCAGCCGATCTGGCCCGGGCGGCCGGCCGGCTGCTGGACGACCCGGACCGCCGCCGCCTGCTGTCCGCGGCGGCCACGGCCGCGGTCAGCAGCTACGACTGGAGCGTGGTGGCCAAGGACGTGGTGAACGTGTACGAGACCGTCGTGCTCGGCGCGAACGCGGTCGCGGTCGCGACCTGATGGCGCCGGACCTGTTCGTCGGGCGGGTGGCCGAGCTCGATCAGATCGCGGAAACCCTGCGTCAGGTGGCGGACGGCGAGCCGTGGCTGGTCTCCATCGAGGGCGACCCGGGGATGGGCAAGAGCGCGCTGGCCCGGCAGGCCCTGGGTGACGTGCGGGTGCTGTCGGCCCGGGCCGATCAGGCCGAGGCCGACCTGGACTTCGGCCTGGCTGACCAGCTGTTCCGCAGCGCCGGGGGACCGGTGCCGGCCATCTTGCCCGGGCCGGGCCCGGCCGTCTCGGCCTTCACCGTCGGCGCGCAGCTACTGCAGGTGGTCGGAGAGCTGGCCCCGGCGGCGCCCACGGTCATCCTGGTCGAGGACCTGCAGTGGGCCGACCGCCTGTCGCTCGACGCGCTGACGTTCACGTTGCGGCGCCTGTCGGTGGACCCGGTCGCGGCGGTCCTGACCTACCGGGGGCCGGGAAGCCAGCTGGACCAGGCCGCCCAGCGGCTGCTGACCAGCATGGAGCACCGGGTTCACCTCACGCTGGGCGGGCTGGGCCGGGACGAGGTGGCCGAGCTGGCCGCCGGACTGCCGGGCCCGCCGCTGGACGATCAGGCCACCGAACGGCTGTACCTGGGCACCGGGGGGCACCCGCTCTACCTGCACACCCTGCTGTCCGAAGGGTCCGGCTTCGACCCGCGCCTGGGTCAGCTCACCCCGTCGGGTCAGCAGACACTGCCGGGTCAGCTGGCCCTGCCGCGGTCGCTGGCGCAGGTCATCGGCGGCCAGCTGCGCGGGCTGCCGCCGGACACCCAGGCCATTCTGGAGATGCTGGCCGTACTGAACCTGCGGATGCCCGTGGCCCAGCTGGGCCAGGCCGCGCAGATCGGGTCGCCCACCGTCGCCATCGAGCCCGCGGTGGCGGCCGCGATGGTGGACTGGTGGCCGGACGAGCCGAGCGGTCCGGTGCAGATCCGGCACCTGCTCGTCCGGGACGCGATCTACGCCCAGATCACGCCGACCCGGCGCCGCGAGCTGCACGGCCGGGCCGCCACCGTGGTCAGCGAGCAAGCGTCCTGGGAGCACCGGGTGGCCGCGCTGGACCAGCCGGACGAGGAGCTGGCCGCCCAGCTCGAGCGACTGGCCGCCGGGGAGGCTGGCCAGGGCCACCTCATCATCGCCGCGACCCATCTGCAGTGGGCCTGTGACATCTCCCCGGCCCAGCCCGACCGCGAGCGGCGGCTGCTGACCGCCGCCCTGCACCTGACCCTGGCCGACGAGACCCGCGGCGCGGCGCTGCGCCCGGCCGTGCTGGCGGCCCGCCCGTCCGCGCTGCGCAGCTGCGTGCTGGGGACCATGGCGTTCTCGGCCGGCCAGTTCACCGAGGCGGAGTCGCACTTCACGCAGACGCTGGCCCAGGCCGGAGCCGGCCCGCGCAGCCAGCCGGTCGCCGCGATGGCCGCCAACCGGCTGGCCGCGATCCGGATCCTGGTCGGCGACGGGGCCCGGGGCATGGCCCTGGGGCGGCAGGCCCTGGCCACCGGCGTGCTCGATCAGAGCGCGACGGCCCGGGCCAGGACCCTGGTCGCGGCGGCCGCGGCCCAGGCCCTCAGCCCGCGCGACGGCCTGGCCGAGCTGGCCTACCTGAAAGCCGACCCCGCGCAGGTCGACCCGGCCGACGTCGACGCGCTGTCCTACCGTGGCGTGCTGCGGCTGCTGTCTGGCGACCTGGGGCCGGCCCTGGGCGATCTGGCCGCCAGCGTTGCGATGATCAACCGGGGCGCGCCCCCCAGCCTCGGCCTGCGGGCCTACTTCTACCTGGCCATGGCCCAGTACCTGGCCGGTCACTGGGACGACGTGCTGCTCACCGCCGAGCAGGCCCTGTCGGCGGCTTCGATCGACCAGCGCCGGTTCGAGCTCCCGCTGCTGCATCTGGCCGCCACCTGCGTCCCGGCCGGCCGGGGCCTGGTCGCCGAAGCCGAACGGCAGGCCGGGCTGGCTGTCGCCGCCGCGACCAGCGTGGACTACACCCAGGAGCGGGTCTACGCGGCCATGGCCCAGGCCCTGGTCGCCCAGGGCAGCGGTGACTATCTGGGCATGGCCGACGCGCTCGGTCCCTGGCAGCAGGACTCGGCCGTGGACGAGCGCAGCCAGCTGCATGGCGTGCTGTGGCGGCCACTGCTGGCCGAGGGCCTGATCGGCTCGGGCCAGACCGGCCCGGCCGCGGCCGTGCTCGACCAGCTGGAGGCGGCGACCGAGGCTCAGGCGGAGTCCGGCCCGGACAGCTACCCGCGGACCGCTCTGGTCTGGCTGCGCGGCTGGCTGGCCGAACAGCAGGGCGACCCCGGGCAGGCGCTGGCGATCTACGCGGGTGCGCCCGGCCCCGCCGACGGCCAGAGCCCCGTCTACACCGCGCGGCTGCTGCTGGCCCACGGCCGGCTGCTCCGGCGCACCAGCCACCGGGCCGACGCGGCCGAGCAGCTGGGCCGGGCCCGGGGGCTGTTGGCCGCCCTGCGGGCCACCCCGTTCACCGAGCAGGCCGACCAGGAGCTGGCCGCCTGTCATCTGCCCCGGAGCCGCGCGGCCGAGAAGAAGTCGTACCTGGAGCTGACCAGCCGGGAAACGGAGGTCGCCCATCTCGTCGGCAAGGGCCTGTCCACCCCGGAGATCGCGGCCGAGCTGTTCGTCAGCCGCAAGGCGGTGGAGTATCACCTGGGCAACATCTACGGCAAATACGGCATCCACAGCCGCCGGGAGCTGCGCCGGCTGGTAGGACAGTGGCGTGCGGCCGCCGTCGTCTGAACCGGGGACCGGGGCATGACCATCACCGACATCGTCATCGTCGTCGCGATCGTCTTGTTCCTTGGCGTCTACGTGTCCTGGCGGGCCGGCCGGCTGGACCGGATGCACACCCGGCTCGATGCGTCCCGCGCCGCCCTGGAAGTGACCCTGGTCCGGCGCAGCTCGGTCGTGCTGGAACTGGCCTCCTCGGGCTTCCTGGACCCGGCCACCAGCCTGCTGCTGGCCGACGCCGCGCTCGAGGCCCGCGGCGACAGCGAGCCAGCCTCGGTCGAGCGGTCCCAGCTTGAACTGGCCTCCAGCAGGCTGGCCCAGACTGAGCTGGCCCAAAGCAACTTGTCCCGGGCGCTGCGGGCCGCGTTCGCCCAGCCTGGGGTCCGGGCCTCGCTGGCCGGCCAGGACAGCGCCGCGGAGCTGCTGGCCCAGCTGGAGGCGGCTGCGCACCAGGTGCTGGTGGCCCGCAAGTTCTACAACACCGCGGTGGCGGTCACCCGGGAGGCCCGGCGCAAGCCGCTGGTCCGGGTGCTGCGGCTGGCGGGCAAGGCCGGGCGGCCGGAATTCTTCGAGATGGACGACTCGCTGGCGACGGAGGACGACGACGGGACCGGGGCCGACATGCAACGTCTGGCCGGATGACACCTACCATGGGCGTATAGCTGACCGCTTCCCAAGCAAGTGAGGTTTGAAGTGTCCACCGTCGACTCCGCAGGCAACTACAGCCCCGACACGTCCGCCGCCACCGGCACGGCCCGGGTCAAGCGGGGCATGGCCGAGATGCTCAAGGGCGGTGTGATCATGGACGTGGTCACCCCCGAGCAGGCCAAGATCGCCGAGGACGCCGGCGCAGTCGCGGTGATGGCGCTGGAGCGCGTGCCCGCCGACATCCGCGCCCAGGGCGGCGTCGCCCGGATGAGTGACCCCGACATGATCGACGGGATCATCGAGGCCGTCTCCATCCCGGTCATGGCCAAGTGCCGGATCGGCCACTTCGCCGAGGCCCAGGTGCTGCAGGCCATCGGCGTGGACTACATCGACGAGTCCGAGGTGCTGACCCCGGCCGACGAGGCCCACCACGTGGACAAGTGGAAGTTCACCGTCCCGTTCGTGTGCGGCGCGACCAACCTGGGTGAGGCGCTGCGGCGCCTGGGCGAGGGTGCGGCGATGATCCGCTCCAAGGGCGAGGCCGGCACCGGCAACGTGGTCGAGGCCACCCGGCATATGCGCCAGATCCGCGGCGACATCGCCCGGCTCGCCTCGCTGCCGGAGGAAGAGCTGTTCAGCGCGGCCAAGGACCTGCGCGCCCCGTACGAGGTCGTGGCCGAGGTGGCCGCGGCCGGTCGGCTGCCGGTCGTGCTGTTCACCGCGGGCGGGATCGCCACCCCGGCCGACGCGGCGATGATGATGCAGCTCGGCGCGGACGGCGTGTTCGTCGGCTCCGGCATCTTCAAGGCCAGCGACCCGGCCAAGCGGGCCGCGGCCATCGTCAAGGCCACCACCTTCCACGACGACCCGGACGTGATCGCCAAGGTGTCGCGGGGCCTGGGCGAGGCGATGGTCGGGATCAACCTGGACACCCTGCCGGCCGAGCAGCACTACGCCAGCCGGGGCTGGTAGACCGCGCACGGCCCGGGACGCAACGCCCGAGCGCCCCTGTTAAAGGAAGAAAGAGCACCTCAGCCGGCGTTATGACCGATGGATCCCCATCGAAGCTGTGTTCAGCCATGCCCCAAGGACTCCCGTGCCCTACCTCCAAGCTCCGCCCCTGATCGGCGTTCTCGCCCTGCAGGGCGACGTCCGCGAGCACGTGCGGGCCGTGGGTGCCGCGGGCGCCCGGGCCACCACCGTGCGCCGGCCCGACGAGCTGGAGTCCGTGGACGGGCTGATCATCCCGGGCGGCGAGTCGACCACGTTGTGGCGGCTGGCCACGTCCTTCGACATGATGGAGCCGTTGCGTAAGATGCTGTCCGCCGGCCTGCCGGCGTTCGGCTCCTGCGCGGGCATGATCATGCTGGCCGACCGCCTGGTCGACGGCGTGCCCGGGCAGCTGACGTTCGGCGGGATCGACATGGCCGTCCGGCGCAACGCGTTCGGCCGCCAGGTCGATTCGTTCGAGTCAGACATCTCGCTGACCTCGATGGCAGGCCCGCCGCTGCGGGCGGTGTTCATCCGCGCGCCGTGGGTCGAGCAGGCAGGCGATGAGGTCGAGATCCTCGGCATGGACGAGCGCGCCGGTAGGATCGTCGCGGTCCGGCAGGGTCCCCTCCTGGCCACGTCCTTCCATCCGGAGCTGACCGGCGACCCGCGGATCCATGAGCTTTTTGTTGACATCGTGAAAGGAACGACATGAGCGGCCACTCCAAGTGGGCGACCACTAAGCACAAGAAGGCAGTGGTCGACGCCAAGCGCGGCAAGCTGTTTGCCAAGCTGATCAAGAACGTCGAGGTGGCGGCGCGCACCGGCGGCGGTGACCCGGCGGGTAACCCGACGCTGTACGACGCCATCCAGAAGGCCAAGAAGAGCTCGGTGCCGAACGACAACATCGACCGGGCCGTCCGCCGCGGCTCCGGGCAGGAAGCCGGCGGCGCCACCTACGAGAACATCACCTACGAGGGCTACGCTCCCGGCGGGGTCGCGGTCCTGGTCGAGTGCCTGACCGACAACCGGAACCGGGCCGCGTCCGACGTGCGCGTCGCGTTCACCCGTAACGGCGGGGCCCTGGCCGACCCCGGCTCGGTGTCGTACCTGTTCAACCGCAAGGGTGTCGTCATCGTCGGCAAGACGGCCAGCGTCACCGAGGACGACGTCCTGGGCGCGGTGCTGGATGCCGGGGCCGAAGAGGTCAACGACCTGGGCGATTCGTTCGAGGTGACCAGCGAGGCCACCGACGTGGTGGCGGTGCGCAGCGCGCTGCAGGAGGCCGGCATCGACTACGAGTCGGCCGACATCGCGTTCGTCCCGACCATGGAGATCCCGGTCGACGAGGACCATGCCCGGAGTGTGTTCCGGGTCATCGACGCGCTCGAGGACTCCGACGACGTCCAGGACGTCTACGCCAACTACTCCGTGTCCGACGACATCATGGAGAAGCTGGGCTGAGCGAAGGCTCAGCCGTGCTATCAGGCCGCCCGGGATGAATTCCAGGCGGCACTGGTCGTAGCGTTGCCTTTTGTGGCAACGCATCTGACTTCGCTTTCCAGCCCAGAGATCCGCGAGATCACCGCCGACGACGACCTGGACGCCATGGTCGACCTGGCCCGGCGGGCGTTCGGCCCGGAGGCCGTGGCTGACAATCCGGAAGCCGTGGCCCGGCGCCGGGCCACGATCGGGCAGACCATCGCCGGCCGGCGGGTGTTCGGCGCCTTCTCCGGCGGCCAGATGGTGGCCTCGGCGTCCTGGCACGACATGCGTCAGTGGTGGCACGGCCGGTCCCTGCCGATGGCGGGTGTGGCCGCGGTCATGGTGGCCCCCGAGTTCCGCGGCCGGGGCGTGGGCCGGACCCTGATGACCGAGGTGCTGGAAGCGATCGCCAGCCGCGGCTACCCGCTGTCCGTGCTCTATCCCGCGACCACGCCGATCTACCGGTCGCTGGGCTGGGAAATGGCGGGCGGTGAGTACCACGCCTCGCTGCCGGCCCGGTCCCTGCGCAGCCTGCTGACCCCCGATATCAGCCGGAACACCGCCGGCACCCTGGCCGACGACCAGGCCGGCGGCCTGCACGCGGCTCCGTTCCGCCGGGCCACCGGGGCGGACGCCGCCGCCGTCATCGAGGTCGAGGACCGCGCCCACGAACTGACCCGAGCCCATGGGCCGAACAGCCGCGACGAGAGGTCCGTCGCCGCCTGGCTGGCCGATCCGAACCGGTACGCCTACCTCGCGCCGGATGGTTTCCTGGCCTACCGCTGGGGGCGTGGCCACGAGATCAAGGTGGAACGGATCGTCGCCGCCACCGAGCGGACCGTCCGCGAACTGTGGTCCATCGTGGCCTCGCACTCGTCCACCGCCGACACCGTCTCGGCCCGGGTTGGGCCAGACGACCCGTTGTTCTGGCTCACCCGGGAACCGGACCCGTCCATCCGGTACCGCGATCAGTGGATGCTGCGCCTGGTCGATGTGCAGGCGGCCATCGCGGGCCGGGGTTTCCCCGCGTCGGTGCAGCTCAGCCTGCCGCTGTTCGTCCAGGACGACGCCCGCGACGTCAACGCCGGGCTGTGGGAGCTGTCGGTGACCGGCGGCCGGGGCACGCTGGTCCGGCACCCGGAGGCGACCCACCCGCTGACCATCGGCGCGCGCGGCCTGGCCGCCCTGTACGGGGGAACGCCCATGGCCACCCTCCGGCAGGCCGGGCTGGCCACCGGCGGCGACCCGGTGGCCGACAGCGAGCTCGACGGGGCCTTCGGCGGCGCGTCCTACCTGCTGGACAACTTCTGATCCGGTAAGTTCGACCCCGAACAGATGTTCGGCCCCAGTGTTTGCCAACCCAGTGTTTGCCAACCCGATGGAGGCGCCATGGCGTTGAGCTATTCCCAGCGCCCGATGCGGGTCCTCGGCATCGACCCCGGCCTGACCCGTTGCGGCCTGGGCGTGGTCGATGGCACCCCGGGCCGGGCCCTGACCATGGTCGAGGTGGGCGTGGCCCGGACCCCGGCCGACGACGAAATCAGCCAGCGGCTGCTCGCCCTGGAGGAGATGTTCGAGGCCTGGATGACCACCCACCAGCCGGACGCGGTGGCGGTGGAGCGGGTGTTCAGCCAGCGCAACGTCCAGACCGTGATGGGCACGGCCCAGGCGGGCGCGGTCGCCATCGTGTGCGCGGCCCGGCGCGGGCTGCCGGTGGCCCTGCACACCCCCAGCGAGGTCAAGGCCGCGGTGACCGGCAACGGCCGGGCCGACAAGGAACAGGTCACGACGATGGTGATGCGGCTGCTGCGGCTGGCCGATCCGCCCCGCCCGGCCGACGCCGCCGACGCCCTGGCCCTGGCCATCTGCCACCTGTGGCGGGGCGGCGGCCGGTCCCGGCTGACCGCGCTGACCGCCGCGGGCCCGGGCCGGGGCCAGGCTCGCTGGGCCGCCAAAGCCCGGCCGAATCCGACCTATCCGGGGAGGCAGCAGTGATATCCCACCTGCGAGGCACGGTCGCCGGGGTCGCCCCGGACGGTGCGGTGATCGAGATCGGCGGGGTCGGGTTCAGCGTCCAGTGCACGCCGGGCACGCTGGCCACGCTGCGGCCGGGCGCGGAAGCGCACGTGTCGACCTGCCTGATCGTGCGGGAAGAATCGCTCACCCTGTACGGGTTCGGCAGCGACGACGAGCGCAACGTCTTCGAGCTGCTGCAGACCGCCTCCGGAGTCGGGCCGCGGCTGGCCCTGGCCATGCTGGCCGTGCACAGCCCGGACGCGCTGCGCCGCGCGGTGGCCACCGGGGACCTGGACGCGCTGCAGCTGGTGCCGGGCATCGGCAAGAAGGGCGCACAGCGTATCGTGCTGGAGCTCAAGGACCGGCTCGGCGCCCCCGGTGACGTGCCCCTGGACGGCACCCGCGCACACCTGGCGGCCCCGCCGTCCTGGCGCGACCAGGCTCAGTCCGGCCTGGTCAACCTGGGCTGGGCCGCCCGGGACGCCGAGCAGGCCGTGGAGGCGGTGGCGGCCGACCTGGAAGCCGAGGGCGTACCGCCGGAGTCCGCCGACGTGGCCACCGTGCTGCGCGCGGCCATGAAGAAGCTGAGCCGCCAGTGACCGGCTCAGCGCGGGGTTCCGTGCGGGGGCGCCGGTGAACGAGAGCGACCTGGAGGCCCAGGAAGCAGAGGCGCTGGCCCGCGCCCGCTCCCAGCCCGCGCCGGGCGAGGACCCGGCTGGCCGCGTCGTCTCCCCGCTGGCCGACGCGGACGACCGCGCCATCGAGAGCGCGCTGCGGCCCAAGCGGCTGACGGACTTCGTCGGCCAGCAGCGGGTCCGCGACCAGCTGTCACTGGTGCTGGAGAGCGCGCTGCGGCGCGGGCGGCCCCCGGACCATGTGCTGCTGTCCGGCCCGCCGGGGCTGGGCAAGACCACCATCGCCATGATCATCGCGGCCGAGCTGAGCATGCCGCTGCGGATCACCAGCGGGCCCGCCATCGAGCGGTCCGGGGACCTGGCCGCGGTGCTGTCCACGCTGGCCGAGGGCGAAGTCTTGTTCATCGACGAGATCCACCGGCTGGCTCGGCCGGCCGAGGAGATGCTCTACCTGGCCATGGAGGACTTCCGGGTCGACGTGGTGGTGGGTAAGGGCCCCGGCGCGACCGCGATCCCCCTCGACATCGCGCCCTTCACCCTGGTCGGGGCGACCACCCGGTCCGGGCTGCTGCCCGCGCCGCTGCGGGACCGGTTCGGCTTCACCGCGCACATGGATTTCTACCAGCCCGCGGACCTGCAGGTCATCATCCAGCGGTCGGCGGGGCTGCTCGGCGTGACCCTGCGTGAGGACGGCGCGGTCGAGCTGGCCGGGCGGTGCCGTGGCACGCCGCGCATCGCCAACCGGCTGCTGCGCCGGGTCCGTGACTACGCCGAGATTCGCGGCGACGGCGTGGTCGACCGCGGCATCGCCCAGGCCGCGCTGGAGCTGTACGAGGTGGACGAGGAGGGCCTGGACCGGCTGGACCGGGCCGTGCTGGACGCGGTGGTCCGGCGGTTCGGCGGCGGCCCGGTGGGTCTGTCCACGCTGGCCGTGGTGGTGGGGGAGGAGGCCGAGACCGTGGAGGTGGTGGCCGAGCCGTTCCTGGTCCGCCGGGGTCTGCTGGCTCGCACGCCCCGCGGCCGGGTCGCCACCCCGGCCGCCTGGGAGCACTTGGGCCTCACCCCTCCCGCAGGTACCACCGGTCCCGGCATGGCCACCCTGTTCGACTAAAAAGGGCCGGTGACTAAGGTCGCCGTGCGGTCACGATCACGGCCTGAACGCCGTAGCCTGTTGGTGGGTGGTCAATGGGTCGCTACACTGCGGCAGTTGGCCACTGGCCGCCGCCTCGTGCGGGATCCGGGTAACCCCGGCTCCGGCGGGGGCCTGGCCTGGCCGACCCGCTGAACCCAACTGGAAAGGTGCCCCGCGCATGGGGATCATTGCTAGCGCCGCGGCGGCTAAGTCGTCCGGCGGCTCCACATTCATCATCTTCATCATTCTCATTATCGGCGCGATGTACTTCCTGGTCATGCGGCCGGGGAAGAAGCGCCAGCAGAGGGCCCAGCAGCAGCAGAGCTCGGTGCAGCCGGGGGCCCGGGTCCGCACCACGGCGGGCATGTACGCCACCGTGGTCGCCGTGGACGGTGACGACGTGATCCTCGAGGTCGCGCCGGACGTCGAGGTGCGGTACATGAAGCGCGCCGTCATGGAAGTCATCGGCGATGCCACCACGGTGGACGACGAGACCGACGAGGACGGGATCGGCGAAGACGATGAGACCGCCGACCACGACGAGCACCTCGAGGACGAGACCTACGAAGAGCACGAAGAGGCCGCCGCTCCCGTCGGGAACTATGGCGAGGACTTGACCATTAACGGTAAGGCGGACACGGCCCAGGCCAACGGACACGGGACGGTCACGACCGAGGGCACCGCCGCCAAGGAATGACGGCGCCAGCGACGGCTCCGTAGGGAACGACTGAGGGACGACTAGACAAGTGGCTCCGCCTAGGAAGAGCGGCTCGAGGCCAGGGCGCGCGCTGGCCCTGCTGACCGCGTTGATCGTGGTCATGCTGATCGGCATCATCGGTTCGAACATCGGCAGCCCCGGCAAGTGGCGCAGCGACTTCAAAGTCGGCCTGGGCCTCGACTTGTCCAGCGGCACTCAGGCGACCCTGCGGGCCGTCACCGAGAAGGGCAAGACCCCGCCCCAGGACGACATGAAGACCGCCGTGTCGATCATCAACGACCGGGTCAACGCGTCCGGCAACACCGGGGTCAGCGTGCAGCAGGAGGGGTCCAGCGACATCCAGGTCACGGCCCCGGGCCAGGGCTCGAAGCAGCTGATCAACACGGTGGACACCACCGCGCAGCTGCGGTTCCGGGCCGTGCTGTTGGCGGGTTCGTCGGCCGCGTCGGCCACCCCGTCCACGTCGCCCACGCCCAGTGCCAGCCCGTCGGCCAGCGGCAGTCCCACGGCTAAGGCCAAGACCAGCGCGTCTCCCTCGGCCAGCACCAAGGCCTACATCAGGCCCGCGGCGGCCACCCCCAGCCCGTCGGCCCAGGCCACCAGCAGCGCCGGCGCCAAGGCCAGTTCGTCGGCCTCGCCCAGTGCGTCGGCGTCGGCCAGCCCCAGCGCGACCAGCTCAACCGCGGCCTACGCCGGTGACCCATCGGCGGTCACCCCGGCCACCATGAAGCTGTTCACCAAGCTGGACTGCAGCAACCTCAACACCTGGAAGAGCAAGCTCGGCTACACCGAGCCGGAGTGGGACAACCCCAACACCCAGACCGTGGCCTGCGGCTCGAACGGCACCAAGTACGTGCTGGACAAGGCGGTCATCCTCGGCACCGACGTCACCGCCCAGTCCGCGGGCATCGACACCACCAGCAACCAGCCGGTGGTCAACCTGACCCTGAACGGCAAGGCGACCAAGGCGTTCGGCGCGCTGACCGCCACTCAGGCCACCAAGTACACCCCGAACGTCAGCACCAACGAGAACGACGCGGTGCTGGCCATGACCGCGATCGTGCTGGACGGCAACGTGGTCTCGGCCCCGCAGACCACCGAGGCCATTCCCGGCGGCCAGGTACAGATCACCGGGCTCGGTTCCCAGGCCGCTGCCACCCAGCTGGCCCAGGAGCTCAAGTTCGGCGCGCTGCCGCTGACGTTCAGGGTGGTCGACACGATCACGATCTCGCCCACGCTGGGCAAGAGCCAGCTCGACGCGGGCCTGATCGCGGGCGGCATCGGCCTGATCCTGGTCGTGATCTACTCGTTCCTCTACTACCGCGGCCTGGGCGCCGTGTCGGTGTCCAGCCTGATCATCGCGGCCCTGCTCGGCTACCTGTCCGTGGTCCTGCTGACCAAGTACCAGAACTTCACCCTGTCGCTACCCGGCATCGCGGGCCTGATCGTGGCCATCGGTATCACCGCCGACTCGTTCGTGGTGTTCTTCGAGCGATTGCGGGACGAGGTACGGGACGGCCGCACCCTGCGGGCCGCGGTGGAAAGCGGCTGGAAGCGGGCTCGGCGCACGATCCTGGTCTCGGACACGGTCTCGTTCCTGGCCGCGCTGCTGCTGTACATCTTCGCGGTCGGTGACGTGAAGGGCTTCGCCTACACCCTCGGCCTGACCACGCTGATCGATGTGGTGGTGGTCTTCCTGTTCACCAAGCCGGCGGTCACCCTGCTCGCCCGGACCAAGTTCTTCGGCCAGGGCCACAAGTGGTCCGGGCTCGATCCGGCCCGGCTCGGGGCCCGGGCCCCGTGGCGCTCGGGGTTGCCCCGCCGCACTGAGCGTGTCACTGGCCGTACGACCGGCCGCACCAGCCGCACCGGGAGCTCCGGCCCCGGGCGGACCTCGCGGTCCACCTCAAGGGAGGCATGAGATGTCCCGCTTGGGCGACCTCGGCGGCCGGCTCTACCGGGGCGACGTCTCGATCAACTTCGTCGGCCGGCAAAAGCTCTGGTACACGATCTCCGGCTGCATCGTGGTCATCGCCATCGTCGCGCTCGCCGTCCGCGGGCTGAACTTCAGCGTGGACTTCAAGGGCGGCTCGATCTTCACGGTCAAGGCGCCGAGCGCCAGCATCAGCCAGGTCCAGCAGGCCGTCTCCGACGGTGGTGGCGGTACTTCCACCGTGCAGCGGGCCGGTGTCGGCGCCCAGTTCCAGTGGCAGGTCCAGACCGGGCCGCTGTCGCTGGCCACGAACCAGAAGATTCAGGCCACTCTGGGCAGTGAGCTGCACATCAGCCAGTCGCAGATCAGCACCCAGATCGTCGGCCCGACCTGGGGCAGCCAGATCTCGACCAAGGCCTTCGAGGCGCTGATCGCGTTCCTCATCGTGATCGTGCTGTACCTCTCGATCGCGTTCGAGTGGAAGATGGCCGCGGCCGCGTTCGTCGCCCTGCTGCACGACATCGTGATCACGGTGGGCGTGTACGCGCTGGCTGGATTCCAGGTCAGCCCGGCCACCGTCACCGGTCTGCTCACCATCCTGGGTTACTCGCTGTACGACACGGTGGTGGTGTTCGACAAGGTCCGGGAGAATACGGCCGGCCTGACCGCGGGCGGTAATCAGCGCACGACCTACACCAGCTACAGCGACGCGGCCAACCTGGCCCTGAACCAGACCCTGGTCCGGTCGATCAACACCTCGCTGATCGCGCTGCTGCCGGTGACTGCGATCCTGATCGCCAGCACCCTGCTGCTCCCGCCGGGAGAGCTGTCCGACCTGGCTCTGGTGCTGTTCATCGGCATGCTGTCCGGCACTTACTCCTCGATCTTCATCGCCACCCCGGTGCTGGCCGACCTGAAGGAACGCGAGCCGAAGATGAAGCAGCTCGCGGCCCGGGCCGCGGCCCGGGCGGCCAGCCCGCGCACGGCCAGCCGGGCGCCCCGGACCGGCGCCACGGTCGGAGTCGGCGGCACCCGGGGCGCGGCCGGGTCCGCCGACCGGGCCACGACCCCCGCGGACGAGGCCATCGAGGCCATCGAACCCGGTGACGACCTGACCGACTACGCCGAGACGGACCCGGCCGCCAGCCCGGACCTGACCGCTAGCCCGGACCTGACCGCTAGCCCGGACCTGACCGCCAGCCCGGACCCGGCCGCAGACACCGGGCCGGGTGAGACCGAGGGCCGGCCCACCATCACCACCCGCGGCGGGACCGGCAGTTCCGACGGCACCCGTTCGGTGTCCCGGCAGCAGCCCCGGCGCTCCACCGCCGCCCAGCGGCGTACCGCATCCAACCGGAAGAAGCGGCGGTAACACTTCGTGGCTGACCAGCCCGCCCACCAACCTGCTCAGGCTGATGGATCCCTGGACGACCTGATCAAAAGCCACATCCGGGACGTGCCCGACTTCCCCGAGCCGGGCATCTCGTTCAAGGACATCACCCCGCTGCTGGCCGATGGCTCGGCGTTCGCCGCGGTGATCGACGCGCTGGCCGCCGGGCACGGGGCAATCGACAAGGTGGCCGGGATCGAGGCCCGCGGCTTCATCCTGGCCGCTCCGGTCGCCACCCGGCTCGGGTGCGGTTTCGTCCCCGTACGTAAGGCGGGCAAGCTGCCGGCCCAGACTTACCGCGAGGACTACCAGCTGGAGTACGGCATGGCCACGATCGAGGTGCACACCGATGCCTTCGACCCCGGTGACCAGGTGCTGATCGTGGACGACGTGCTGGCCACCGGCGGCACCGCCCTGGCCACCGCCGACCTGGTCCGCCGGGCCGGCGCCACCGTGGCCGGCGTTGTCGTCCTGCTTGAGCTGGCCTTCCTCAACGGCCGCGTCCGCCTGGGTGACCTCCCCTTCACCGCCCTCCTCACCGTCTGACCCGCCTCACCAGCCCCGCCTGCCTCGTCCGCCCCATCAGACCCACGCACCACATGGGTACTGTCTGGTATGGAGAGGTTGCACACAGTCTGAGCCTTGCAGGCCTGCCACCTTTGTAAACGCGCCCCGGTAGACTTAGTTAACGGCAGAGGACAGGAGCGCGCGTGGCCAGCGAGGTGATATCAGCCAGCACGACCGGAAGCGAAGCCGCCCCGGCCGACGCGCCCGGCACAGAACGCCCGGACGACACCGCCGAGGTAGCTGCGAACGGTACCGCGCCCGGCCGGACCGTGCCCGAGACGGACGGCCCCGAATCGGGCGCCGACCCGGCTCCCGAGCCCGCCGACGCCGAGACCAGCCAGGCCACCCATGCCGTACCCGCACCTGCCGAAGCGCCCCAGCCCGCCGATCCACCTCAGGCCGCCGAGCCCAAGCGTCCCCGCTCCACACCGTCCGCCGCCGGTTCTGCCGTCGCGCCGCCGTCCGGCACCAGCGTGCGCCGTCGGCTGGGTCGGCTCGGGGCCCAGCGGGTCGCCGCCGTGAATCCGGTTCTCGAACCGCTGATCAAGACCGTGCGGGCTACCCACCCCAAGGCGGACGTGCGGCTGATCGAGCGCGCCTACGACGTCGCCGCCTACTGGCACCGCAACCAGAAGCGCAAGAGCGGCGACCCGTACATCACCCACCCGCTCGCGGTGGCCACGATCCTGGCCGAGCTGGGCATGAACACCGACACGATCAGCGCGGCCCTGCTGCACGACACCGTGGAGGACACCCCGTACTCGCTGGCCGAGCTGCGTGGTGACTTCGGCGAGGACATCTCCGCCCTGGTCGACGGCGTGACCAAGCTGGACAAGGTCAAGTACGGTGACTCGGCCGAAGCCGAGACCGTCCGCAAGATGGTCGTGGCCATGTCCCGCGACATCCGGGTGCTGGTCATCAAGCTGGCCGACCGGCTGCACAACATGCGGACCCTGCGCTACCTGGCCCGGGAAAAGCAAGAGCGCAAGTCGCGCGAGACGCTGGAGATCTTCGCTCCGCTGGCCCACCGGCTCGGCATGAACACGATCAAGTGGGAGCTGGAGGACCTGGCCTTCGCGACCATGTACCCCAAGCGCTACGACGAGATCGCCCGGCTGGTGTCCGAGCGGTCCCCGCGCCGGGATGTGTTCCTGCAGGACGTCATCGAGCACGTCTCCGGCGACCTGCGCGAGGCCAAGATCCGTTCCACGGTCTCTGGCCGCCCCAAGCACTACTACTCGATCTACCAGAAGATGATCGCCCGGAACGTCGGGTTCGACGACATCTACGACCTGGTCGGCATCCGGGTCCTGGTCGATTCGGTCCGCGACTGCTACGCGGCGCTCGGCACCATCCACGCTCGGTGGAACCCGGTGCCCGGGCGGTTCAAGGACTACATCGCGATGCCGAAGTTCAACATGTATCAGTCACTGCACACCACGGTGATCGGTCCCGGCGGCAACCCGGTTGAGCTGCAGATCCGGACCTGGGCCATGCACAAGCGGTCCGAGTACGGTGTGGCCGCGCACTGGAAGTACAAGGAAGAGTCGATCTTCGGCAACCGGGTCAAGGAAGACGGCAGCAGCCCGGACATGGCCTGGCTGCGCCAGCTCGTGGACTGGCAGCGGGAGGCCACCGACCCGGCCGAGTTCCTCGAGTCGCTGCGGTTCGACCTGGCCGCGGCCGAGGTGTACGTGTTCACCCCGCGCGGCGAGGTCATCGCGCTGCCGCAGGGGGCCACCCCGGTCGACTTCGCCTACGCCATCCACACCGACGTCGGGCACCGCACGATCGGGGCCCGGGTCAACGGCCGGCTGGTCGCCCTGGAGAGCACGCTCGACAACGGCGACACAGTGGAGATCTTCACCTCCAAGGCCCAGGAGGCCGGCCCCAGCCGGGACTGGCTCCAGTTCGTCAAGAGCGCCCGGGCCCGCAACAAGATCCGGCAGTGGTTCTCCAAGGAGCGCCGTGAGGCCGCGGCCGAGTCCGGCAAGGACTCGATCGCCCGCGCCATGCGCAAGCAGAACCTCCCGGTCCAGCGCCTGGTCACCGCGGACGCCCTGCTGTCGATCGCGCACGACCTGCGCTACTCCGACCTGACCTCGCTCTACGCCGCGGTCGGCGAGGGCCGGGTCAGCGCCGAGTCGGTGGTGGCCAAGCTGGTCCGCTCGCTCGGCGGCCTGGCCGGGGCCGAGGAGGACATGGCCGAGGCGGCCCTGCCCACCACGGTCGAGGCCACCCGCCCGCACGCCACCGGCGCGTCCGGTGTCGTCGTCGAGGGTGCCGCCGATGTCTGGGCCCGGCTGTCCAAGTGCTGTACCCCGGTCCCGGGCGACGAGATCCGGGGCTTCGTGACCCACGGCAACGGGGTCTCAGTGCACCGCACCGACTGCGTGAACTTCATCCACCTGGTCGAGACCCAGCCCGAGCGCATGGTCGAGGTCCACTGGGAGCCGACCGACGCCTCGGTGTTCCTGGTCGCCATCCAGGTCGAGGCCCTGGACCGGACCCGCCTGCTGTCCGACGTGACCCGGGTCCTGTCCGACCAGCACGTCAACATCCTGTCGGCCTCGGTCACCACCACCCGCGACCGGGTGGCGGTCAGCCGCTTCACCTTCGAGATGGGCGCGCCCAAGCACCTCGGCCACGTCCTGCGCGCCGTCCGCGCCATCGACGGCGTCTACGACGTCTACCGCGTCACAAACTAAGGCTCCGGCCCCCATCACCCGCAGGCCCGGTCAGCCCCGCGGGCCCGGTCAACCCGCAGGCCCCACCAACCCCGCAGGCCCGCCCGCGTCCGGGCAGAATGTGCCATCGCCTACACCCGGCTGTGCAGAATGGCGCATCGTGCACACAGAATTCGCCCCGGCGCCCGCTCCCAACCTCGCGACAGCAGGTGCTGTCGTCAGTTGGTCAGGTCGGCGCGGAGGCGGTGCTTGAGGATCTTGCCGGAGGCGGTGCGGGGGATCTCCGCCACCAGCACCAGCCGGCGCGGCGTCTTGTAGCCGGCCAGCCGGGTCCGCGCGAACGCGCGCAGTTCCTCCAGGCCGGGCGGGTCGCCGCCGGTAGTGATCACCGCGGTGACCGCCTCGCCCCAGGTGGCGTCGGGCAGCCCGATCACCGCGACGTCGGCCACCCCGGGGTGACTGGCCATCACCGCTTCCACCTCGGCCGGGTACACGTTCTCCCCGCCGGTGATGATCATGTGACTCTTGCGGTCGACCAGGTGCAGATGCCCGTGCTCGTCCAGCCGCCCCAGGTCACCCAGGGTTAGCCAGGCCGCGCCGCCGACGGTCCGGGTCGCGGCGGCGGTCGCTTCGGGCCGGCCGTGGTAGCCGGCCATCATGACCGGCGTGACGTAGATCTGCCCGATCTCACCGGCCGGCACGGGCCGGTCATCGTCGTCCAGCAGCAGCACGTCGAAGCCGGGCACCGGCGTACCCACGCTCGAGCCGCGGTCCCGCTGGGCCCGATGCTCGATGTCGGTGATGATGCCGATCTCGGTCCCGCCGTAGAACTCATGCAGCTGGGAGCTGGGAAACGCCTGCAGGACGCCGTCCATCGTGTCGGGGTACAGCGGCGCGCCCGCGACCACGATGCTGCGCAGCGACCCGGTGTCCCGGCCCGCCGCCACCGGAATCATCCGGTCCAGCATGGTCGGGACGGCGAACCCGATCGTGGTCGCGTGCTGTTGCTCGATGGCCGCGATGGCGTCCTCGGCGTCGAACCGGGGCAGTAGCAGCACGGTCCCGCCGTAGAACAGCTGGGCCAGGCTGAACAGGGCCGGCGCCTCGTGGAACAACGGCCCGGGCATGAGCATGACGTCCTGGTCGTCGTGCCGGTACAAGGCGAACGAGCGGCGGTAGTGACCCACGAAGGCGCCCTGGGTCTGCACGCAGCCCTTGGGCCGCCCCGTCGTGCCGGACGTGTAGCCCTGGAAGAACACCGCCTCCGGGCCCGGGTCGGGCCAGGAGCCCGGGACAACGGCCGCGGCGATCAGCTTCTCGAACTCGTCATCGGCGCCCCCCCTTACGGTCGGCAGCTCGGTGGCCACCCCGGGAGCCGCGCCCGAGTCCGCGCTGGAGACCAGGCCCGTGTCGGCGATCAGCAGGACGGCACCCGAGTCGGCCAGGATGTACTCGATCTCCGGGCCGGTCAGGGCTGGATTGACCGGGACCAGGGTCAGGCCGGACCGGGCCGCCGCCTGATAGATCTCCAGGTACTCGGCGCAGTTGGCCATCAGCACCGCCACCCGGTCCCCGGGGACCAGGCCGCGGGCCAGCAACCCGGCCGCGATGCGCTCGCTGCGGTCGTCCAGCGCCGCGTACGTGCGGTGCTGGTCGCCGCAGCTAATGGCGATCGCGTCCGGGCGGTGCCGCGCCTGCCAGCGCAGCATCATGGCCATCGACTGGTCGTCGGCCGCATCGCCGGTACTGCCGTCTGTCATGGGGTCAGTCCGGGACCGCGACGCGGAAATTGCCCACCCCGACCACGTCGCCGGTGGTGTCCCGGGCGGTGACCGCGACCACGACGGCGTTACGGCCCGGCCCGAGCGGGTGCAGTTCGGTGATCACGCCCGTGCAGCGGGTGGTCTGGCCCACCGCGACCGGCTTGGTCAGCTTGCTCTCCATGGTCAGTATCGATGCGCCGTCGTGCCGCCAGGCCCGGTCGATCACCGAGGCCATCAGGGACATGGTGAACATGCCGTGCGCCGCCGTCTCGGTCATGCCGAATACCTGAGCCTTCTCGTTCCACGGAATGTTGGTGTGGACCGGGTTGAAGTCGAGGTGAGCCAGCGCGGCCTGGTCGATGACCTCCTGGGTGGCCTGGTGTTCCACCGGCGGGAACCCCTGCCCCAGCTTCAGATCGGTGTAATGCAGCACGTCGGCTCCCCTCACATGCTCGCGTAGCGGATCAGCGCGGCCCGGTCCGGCGGCAGGATCAGCCGGGTGAACCAGGTTGCCTTGAGCACGCCGTCCTGGTTGTGCAGGTCGACCTGGTCCTCGACGTAGTTCTTGTCCCGCCGGATCCACTTGTCCCGGTGGGTGATCGTGGCGCTGATGCGCTCGCCGATCGAGAACGGCTCGAACAACTCGATGCGCTGACCCGGGTTGCGGGCCCCCGGCGAACGCAGCCAGCTGCCGATGCCGGTGTCGATGCAGTAGAACACCACCTGCACCACGAACAGCGGATGCTGGCGCAGGCCGCCATGGGCCGCGGCGTACTCCGGGTCGACCAGCAGTGGGTCAGTCTCCAGGCACGAGCGGTTGAAGGCCAAGATGTCCTCCTCGGCCACCTCGAACACCCGTGCCCCGGGTCCCGAGCGTCCGACCTCGATCTCGTCCCACGTCTCGTAGTCCTCCACGCCCTGGGTGAAGTCCCACTCGAACTCCTGCTGCTTGGCCGTGGTCGCGTACTGGGCCAGGCGTTCCACCATCGCCACCGTGAGCACCCTCCCGAGAAGAGATGAAACCAAAAACCCGATCACACCCGAGAATAATTAGCCTAACGATCGTTCGTTAAACTATTGTTCCACTAGCCTGCCGGAGGGCGCAAGCTGCTGAAGCAGGTGGAACGAGAAAGGTGGCGGATGAGCGAACGGGCGGGCCGGCCGGTCGGGCGGCCCCGGCGCGAGGACAACCGCGGCCGCGACGTGCTCGCCGCCGCGGTCGAGCTCTTCGCCAGCCGTGGTTTCGACGCCACGTCCATCCGGGACATCGCCGCCGAGGCCCACGTGCAGCCGGCGTCGGTCTACTACCACTACCCGTCCAAGGAAGCCCTGCTCGTGGCCATCGTGGACCGGGCCGCGGCCCAGGTGGCTGAGCAGATCAAGGCGGCGGCGCAGTCACCGGACCCGTGGCAGCGGCTCGAGCAGGCCTGTGTCGCCCACCTGACCGCGTTGCTACAGGGGGAGGGTGCCCTGCGGGTGCTCGCCACCGAGATCCCCAGCCGTCGCACCGGCCCCGTGCACCACGCACTGGTCCGCACCCGCAACACGTACGAGGACATGTTCCGTGAGCTGGTGGCGGCGTTGCCCGTCCGCGCCGGCGTCGACCGCTCCTACCTGCGCCTGACCCTGCTGGGCGCGATCAACTGGACCCTCATCTGGTATCGCCCCGGCGGCGACTCCCCGGCTAGCATCGCCCGCCAGATCGTCACCCTCATCCGCCACGGCGCCGAGGGTTTCGAGGGGACCAACTCTCCGGGCTAACCAGAGAACTCGGCCAGCGTCCGCTCGGCTTCTTCCAGCCAGGAGCGGCGGGCGTCCAGGGCTTCCTGGGCGTTGCGTTCGGCCTTGGCGTCGCCCTTGTCCCGGGCCTTGGCCAGCTGGCGTTCCAGCTGCTCAATGGCCGAACGGAGCTGGGTCACGGTGCCCTCGGCTCGGGCGATGGCCTCGGGGTTGGACTTGCGCCACTGGTTGTCCTCGGCCTTGCGCACGGCCTCCTCGACCGTGCGCAGGCCGCCTTCGAGCTGGTCGCGGGAGTCACGGGGGATCCCGCCAATCTGCTCCCACTTCTCCTGCAGGCCCCGCAGTGCGGCCCGGGCCGAGCGGATGTCGGTCACCGGCAGCAGGGCCTGCGCCTGCTCCAGCAGGGCTTCCTTGGCCACCGCGTGCTCGCGGAGTTCGGCTTCCTTCTCCGAGAGGGCCTCGGTGCGGGCGGCGAAGAACTGATCCTGCGCGGCCTTGAACCGGCCCCACAGCTCGTCCTCGACCTCCCGGCTGGCCCGGCCGGCCGCCTTCCAGGCCCGCATCAGGTCACGGAACGTCCCGGCCGTCGGGCCCCAGGCCGTCGAGGTGGCCAGCGACTCGGCCTCCGCGACCAGCCGTTCCTTGCGAACCCGGATCTCCTCGCGCTGCTCCTCCAGGGTCGCGAAGTAAGCCTTGCGACGCTTGGTGAACGCGTTACGCGCGGCCGACAGGCGCTTCCACAGCACGGCCTCCACCGCCCGCTCGGCGTGCGGGGCCGTCTTCCACTCCTCCAGCAGCTCACGCATCCGCTCGCCGCTGCTCTTCCAGTGCGTGGCCTCGGCCGCGATGTGCTCCGCCTCTTCCACGATGCGTTCCTTGATCTCACGCGCATTCTGCCGGGCCTGCTCGCGCTGGGCCTTGACCTCTTCGCGCTTGTGCCCGACCACGCCGCCCAGCTTGTCCAGCCGGCCGCACAGCCCCTCCAGGTCGCCCAGCGCGTTCGCCCCGGTCACGGTCTTGCGCAGCCGCTCCACGGTGGCCTGGGCCTGGGCTGGAGACAGGTCGGTGGAGCTGAGGCGCTGCTCGAGCAGCGTGACCTCAGTCTCCAGCGACTCGTACTTGCGCCGGTAGAAGACCAGAGCCTCCTCCGGGCTGCCCGCCTGCCACGAGCCGATTACTCGCTCGCCCTCGGCGGTGCGCACGTAGACCGTCCCGTCGGGATCAACCCGGCCCCACGGATGATTGGCGGTGGTCACGGCGAACCTCCTGGTAGTGCTGGCCCGGGGTTAGCTCCGGAGAATCAGGCCTTTCCGGATCTAACACCGTTCTGATCGCTAGTCTGCATCACGTTTGCTTGATGGTGACGCTCTTGATGACGACGCTTTCCTTCGGGGCACCGTCGCCAGTGCCATTGGAGTTGTTGCTTCCGGCCTTGGCGATGGCTTGGATGACCGGCAGGCCCTGCTCGATCGTGCCGAACGGCGTGTAGCTGGCCGGCAACGGCGAATTCTTGTAGACAAGGAAGAACTGGCTGCCGTTGCTGTTGGCCGCGCCGGTATTGGCCATGGCGACCGTTCCGGCGTTGTACTTCGCGCCGGTCAGGTTTTCGTTTCCGAACGCATAACCCGGCCCGCCCTCACCCGTCCCGGTCGGGTCTCCGCACTGCAGCACGTAGATCCCGCTCGTGGTGAGCCGGTGGCATTTGGTGTTGCTGAAATAGCTCTGCTTGGCCAGTGACACGAACGAATTGACCGTGCAGGTGGCCTTGCTGTTGGCCAGATCGATGACGATCGTCCCGCGGTTGGTGACGATCGTGGTCTGGTAGGTCGCCTTGTAGTCGGGCGTGGCCGACGGCAGCTTCACCGTGCGGGCGGCCGTGCCGCTCTTGGTGTAGGTGCAACTGTGCGCAGGCTCGGATACCGCTGCGGCCGACGACGTCGACGACGTCGACGACGCTGACGCCGTGGCCGACGGGCTGGTGGACGGCGTCGCGGCGGCGGACTTGCCGCCGCCCGTGCCGAACAGGAAGTACCCGCCTACGGCCAGCGCTGCTACCACACACACCGCCCCGGTGGTTATCGCGCGCACTCGCACCTTGTGAGCTTGCTGGGTGCGGCGCGCCTGCTGTCGTGCCAATCGCTCCCGGGCAAGTTGGCGCTGACGATCTTTCTTTCCCGCCACCGGTCTGGTCCTCCTCCTATGGTGCCGGCGGTCCCGCCATCAGGAATCTTCGCGAATCGTACCTGGATAGCCGTTTCTGCGGTACCGCCGTTATCGGTTCGCAGCCGTGCCGCCGGGATCGGTAGCCTGTACGGGTCACCCTTCGAGCAGGGCGGTCGCGTACCGGCGCCGCAGTGTCGCTAAAACCCGTGGCATGCCGCGAAAGCTGAGGACGGCATTATCACGGGCCAACCCGGCTCGTTCCGCAAAACTTGCCGAGTGTTTCATCAGAGAGGACGACCGTGCTTGTCACCGGGTTCCCCGCGGGGGCGTTCGCGGCGAACTGTTATGTGATCGCGCCCGCGGCGGGCGAGGAATGCGTCGTCGTGGATCCCGGGCAGGACGCGCTGGGTGGCATCGATGAGATCGTGGCCGAGCACCGGCTCAAGCCCGTCGCGGCCATAGCTACCCACGGGCACCTGGACCACATCTGGTCGGTGGCGCCGCTGTGCGGGGCCAGGGACATCCCGGCCTACATCCATCCGGAGGACCGGGCCTTGCTGTCCGACCCGGCCCGGGGCCTGCCGCTCGGCGCGGAGCAGCAGCTGTTCGGCGGCCTGACCTTCACCGAGCCCGACGACGTGCGGGAGCTGGCCGACGGCATGACGCTGACTCTGGCCGGCGTGGAGTTCGTGGTCGACCACGCGCCGGGACACACCCCAGGCTCGGTGACGTTCCGGCTACCCTCGGGCATTGAGGACGTCGACGATCCAGCGGGCACCATGCTCTCTGGTGACCTGCTGTTCGCCGGGTCGATCGGCCGGACCGACCTGCCCGGTGGCGACTATCAGACCATCCTGGCCAGCCTGGCCCGGGTCTGCCTGCCGCTGCCCGATGAGACGATTGTCCTGTCCGGGCACGGCCCCGGCACCACGATCGGCGCCGAGCGGCGCAACAATCCCTTCCTGACCGGGCTCACGCCGGAACGCGGCCCGGCCCGGGGACTCTGACCGGCCGAGACGGCCGTTAAAGGCAAAAAATGCGAAAGCGAGAAGCTGAATGATCCGCACCCATGAGGCCGGGACGCTCCGCGCGTCGAACGCCGGTGAGACCGTCGTGCTCGCGGGCTGGGTGGCCCGCCGGCGCGACCACGGCGGTGTCGTCTTCATCGACCTGCGCGACGTGAGCGGCATCGTCCAGGTCGTGTGGCGCGGCGAAGGCAACCCGGCCGAGAATGAGGCGGTCGGCCACCTGCGGGCCGAGTTCTGCGTGCGGATCACCGGCACCGTGCGGGCCCGGCCCGCCGGCAACGAGAACCCCGAGCTGCCCACCGGTGCGATCGAGGTCGACGCGGAGGAGCTGGAGGTCCTCAGCGAGGCCGAGCCGCTGCCGTTCCCCATCGAGGGCGGCCCGGCCGGCGACCTGAACGAGGAAGTGCGGCTCAAGTACCGTTACCTCGACATCCGCCGCGAGCCGATGGCCCGCAACCTGCGGATCCGCTCGGATGCCACCTATCTGATCGGCGACGTGCTGCGCGACCACGGCTTTGCCTACGTGGAGACGCCGTACCTGACCCGGTCCACCCCGGAGGGTGCGCGCGACTTCCTGGTCCCGGTCCGGCTGCGCCCGGGCAACTGGTACGCGCTGCCGCAGTCGCCGCAGTTGTTCAAGCAGCTGCTGATGGTGGGCGGCCTGGAGCGGTACTACCAGCTGGCCCGCTGCTTCCGTGACGAGGACTTCCGGGCCGACCGCCAGCCCGAGTTCACCCAGATCGACCTGGAGATGTCCTTCGTCACCCGCGAGGACGTGGTCAAGGTCGGCGAGGCCCTGGTGCAGCGGCTGTGGAGCGAGATCCTCGGCTACGAGATCCCGCTGCCGCTGCCGCAGATGACCTACGCCGACGCGATGGCCCGGTACGGCTCGGACAAGCCCGACCTGCGGTTCGGCTGCGAGCTGGTCGAGATGACCGACTACTTCGCCGAGACCTCGTTCCGGGTGTTCCAGAACCCGTACGTGGGCGCGGTGGTCATGCCCGGCGGCGCGGCGCAGACCCGGCGCGAGCTGGACGCCTGGCAGGACTGGGCCAAGGCCCGCGGGGCTCGCGGCCTGGCCTACGTGGTGGTGCAGCCGGACGGCGAGCTGGCCACGTCCGGTCCGGTGGTGAAGAACCTGTCCGAGACCGAGCGGGCCGGACTGACCGAGGCGACCGGGGCTCAGCCGGGTGACTGCATCTTCTTCGCCGCCGGGACCCCGCGCGAGGCCCGCGAGCTGCTCGGCGCGGCCCGGCTGGAGATTGGCCGCCGCTGCGACCTCATCGACCCCACGGCCTGGGCCTTCACCTGGGTCGTGGACGCCCCCATGTTCGAGGAGACCGGCGAGGGCGGCTGGACCGCGGTGCACCACCCCTTCACCGCACCGCTGCCCGAGTGGGCCGACAAGTTCGCCGCCGAGCCCGGCGGTGCGCTGGCCGACGCCTACGACGTGGTCTGCAACGGCTACGAGATCGGCGGCGGGTCGATCCGTATCCACCAGTCAAAGATGCAGCAGCAGGTGTTCGACGTGATCGGGCTGACCCGCGAGGAGGCAAACTCGCAGTTCGGCTTCCTGCTGGAGGCGTTCAAGTACGGGCCGCCCCCGATGGGCGGCATCGCGTTCGGCTGGGACCGGCTGATCATGCTGCTGGCGGGCCAGGACAGCATCCGCGAGGTCATCGCGTTCCCCAAGGCTGCCTCCGGCCTGGACCCGCTGACCGGCGCCCCCACCCCCATCACGGCGGCGCAGCGCAAGGAGGCCGGCATCGACGCCCAGCCCCAGGCGGCCCAGCCCCAGGCGGCCAAGCCCGCGGGCACCCAGCCCGACGGCCAGCCCGCCGCCCCCACCGACCCCGGATCCACCAGCGCCTAACCGAAACGCCCCGTCGGCCCCGGCTCACCCGTGAGCCGGGGCCGGCCTGCGTCAGCCCGCCGGATGCCCGGCCCCACCGGGGCCAGGCCGGGTCAGCTCGGCGGGCGGGGCGACGTAGGTGCGGAACAGCACGATCCGGCCGTCGCGGACCCGGAACACCTGGATCGAAGGCGTCGTGAACGACTCCCCGGTCGCCGTGAGCGTGGCCCGGGTGACGGTCTCGGCGATCACCACCTCGGGATCCGCGGTCTCGTGCACGGCCACGTCCTCGAACTCATCGATGTGCATCCCAGCCACGGCCCGGCGCGAGATCTCTTCGATGGCGGCCCGCCCTTCCAGTCGCTGCGGCGCGCCGGGGCCGGCGGTGGGCATCTCGATCACGGCGTCCGGCGCGAACAGTCCGGCGAACCCGTCCGCGTCGTGATCCAGCATGACCTGGCGTCGCCGCTGAACTATCTCAACCGGGGTCACCACATCATCCTCCATTCAACAGGCGTTGATTGAACAAGCGTAGAACGAGACGAGCCGACGGTCAACGCTTGTAGAATGGCTGGTCATGCCCACCGAGCCAGCGCCCCGCCGCGACAACCGGGCCGAGCAGCGCCGCCGCACCGAGGCGCGCATCCTGGCCGCCGCCTCCGAGCTGTTCGTCGCCTCGGGCTACGAGCGGACCACCATCCGCGCCATCGCCCAGGCCGCCGGGGTGGACGCCGGGCTGGTCATGCACTATTTCGGCTCGAAGCAAGAGCTGTTCGAAAAGGTGACCCACGGAGCGGGGCCGCTACCCGGCCTGGCCGGGCCGCCCGGCCAGGTCGCCGAACAGGTCCTGGCCCAGCTGGCCGACTCGCTGGAGACCGAGCCGGTCCAGTCGCTGGCCGTGTTGCGCTCGATGCTGACCCACCCCGAGGCCGCCCACAGCCTGGGGGAGCGGACGATCCGCTTCCGGGCCCAGCTGGCCGGCGCGATCAGCGCGCCCGACGCCGACCTCCGCGCCGCCCTGATCATCGCCATCGTCATGGGCGTCGCCGTCGACCGGCACCTCCTCAAGACCGGCGGCCTCGACGACGCCACTCCCGAGGAGATCACCAACCTCCTCCGCCCCATCCTCCACAGCCTCATCAGCCCCAACTCCGGCCCCGCCCCATCCTGATAACAGCAAGAAGCGTCCGCGCTCAGCCCCAGCCGCGCGGGCCAAACCCACCAGACCGGCCGAAACCGACACCCGATCATGGAAACTCCCACGATGTAACGATTTGGTGCGCGGGTCGGTTACTGTCAGTGTGTGGTCAGAACCTCTGGAGGCCAGGCGCCCCAGTCCGGCAGCCTGTTCGATGACGCGGAGGCGGCGGCGGCGGCCGCGGCGGCGCCCCTTGCGGTGCGGATGCGCCCGCGTACCGTCGACGAAGTGGTCGGCCAGCAGCACCTGACCGGGGAGGGCACCCCGTTCCGCAAGCTGATCGACAACGACGCCCCCATGTCGCTGCTGCTGTGGGGTCCGCCCGGGACCGGGAAGACCACCCTGGCCTACGTCGTCTCGCAGGTCACGCGGCGTAAGTTCGTCGAGCTGTCCGCGGTGACAGCCGGGGTCAAGGACGTACGGGCCGCGGTCGACACCGCCCGCCGGGACCTCGGCATGACCGGCGTGCAGACCGTGCTGTTCATCGACGAGGTGCACCGGTTCAGCAAGACCCAGCAGGACGCGCTGCTGCCCGCGGTGGAGAACCGCTGGGTCTCGTTCATCGGGGCCACCACCGAGAACCCGTTCTTTTCCGTGGTCAGCCCGCTGCTGTCCCGGTCGCTGCTGCTCACGCTGACCTCGCTGTCCGACGACGACATCCGCGGCGTGATCCTGCGGGCCATCAGCGACGAACGGGGCCTGAACGACAGCGTCCGGATCGACGACGAGGCGCTCGACCACCTGGTCCGGCTGGCCGGGGGCGACGCCCGGCGCTCGCTGACCTACCTGGAGGCGGCCGCGCTCGGCATGGCCGACGGCGGGCTGATCGACTCCGCCGTGCTCGAACGGGCCGTCGACCGGGCCGCGGTCCGCTACGACCGTGACGGCGACCAGCACTACGACGTGATCAGCGCGTTCATCAAGTCCATCCGCGGCAGCGACGTGGACGCTGCGCTGCACTACCTGGCCCGGATGATCGAGGCGGGGGAGGACCCCCGGTTCATCGCCCGGCGGGTCATCGTGCACGCCAGCGAGGACGTCGGCATGGCCGACCCGACCGCGCTACCGGTCGCTATCGCCGCAGCCCAGGCGGTCGAGATGGTCGGGCTGCCCGAGGCCCGGATCAACCTGGCCCAGGCCGTGATCCACCTGGCCCTGGCGCCCAAGTCCAACGCGGTGATCAAGGCCATCAGCGAGGCCTCGGCCGACGTCCGGGCCGGGCTGGTCGGGCCGGTTCCGGCGCACCTGCGGGACGCCCACTACGCCGGGGCGCAGACCCTCGGGCACGGCGAGGAGTACAAGTATCCGCACAACTTCGACGAAGGAGTCGTGACGCAGCGTTATGCTCCTGATTCAGTAGCCGACCGGGTTTACTACGAACCCACGGGGCACGGTAACGAGGCCCGGGTGGCCGAACGCGCCGGGAAGATCCGCGCCATCCTTCGCAGGTCAGGCGGAACTTCCCCGCGATAGGGTCGGCCTGACGCGCACCCGCCCGCCGTCCGAACCAAGCTGTTGAGGGAAATACGCATGGTCAACTGGGGAGATGTGGCCGCGCTGGTCGCCGCCTTCTTCTTCGCCGTGCTGGTCTGCGCGGCCGTCTACGTCCTGATCCGGCTGGCCCGGGTGCTGACCGAGGCTCGCCGGCTGCTGGCCGACCTGAGCACGCGCAGCGACAGCGTGCTCGACCGCGCCCAGGCCGCGGTGGACCGCGCGCACGAGCAACTGGACGCCACCAGCACCGTGGCCGACGGCATGGACGAGCTGAACGCCGGCATGTCCCAGCTCGGTGCCCAGGTCTCGGCGCTGGCCGGGCTGGGGCGGGCGGTGGCCACCGGGCCGGCCGGGCGGGCTGCGGCGCTCGTGTACGGGGTCCGGCACGCGGTCTCGCTGCGCCGGGACGGGCAGGCGGTGCCCGCCAACGCCATCGCCTCCACCCAGACCGGAGGCCGGCGATGATCCGGCGGGCGTTCTGGCTGTCGATGGGGGCCGCGGCCGGGATCGCCGGGTACCGGCGTGCCACCGCCGTGGGCCGGGCCGTCCAGGTTCGCGTGAGCGGCGAACGCCCGGTGGTCGAGGCAGGCCCGTTCTGGCCGCCGCGGGCGATCGAGCCCGGGTCCGCGCCCATGCCGGTTCATCACATTCAACGAGGCTCTGACCCCGCTGGCTCAGCCGCGCCGCACCGTACCCAGCGGCCGGCCCCGAACTGGTCCGCGACCCGCACGGCCTGGCGCACCTCGCGGGCCGCGTGGCGGGCGCAGAAGGCCACCGTGGCCGGGGTGCGGTCCGCGGGCCGGTTCGCCCACGACGTGCGCGAGGGCATGGACCTTTATACGAGTCGGCAGGACGACTAGCCAGGCTCTACCCTGACGATGAACAACTGGTAACCGCTGGCCGTCCCGCGACGGCCAGCGGTCAAACCTCGATTACGTGAAGGATGGCCGCTGATGGAGTCGGCAGAGATTGCGCGCCGCTTCCTGAGTTATTTCGAACAGCACGGGCACACGATCGTGCCGTCGGCCTCACTGGTCGCCGACGACCCGACGGTGCTGTTCGTCATCGCCGGGATGCAGCCGTTCAAGCCGTACCTGCTCGGCCAGGAGACGCCGCCCTACAAGCGTGCCGCCGACGTCCAGAAGTGCGTGCGCACCGGTGACATCGAAGAGGTCGGCAGGACGTCCCGGCACGCCACCTTCTTCCAGATGCTGGGCAACTGGTCGTTCGGCGACTACTTCAAGGACATGGCCATCCCGTACGCCTGGGAGCTGCTGACCCGCTCCGAGTACGACGGCGGGTTCGGCTTCCCCGAGGACCGGCTGTGGGCCACGGTGCTGCACGACGACGACGAGGCCTACGCGATCTGGCGCGACGTGGTCAAGCTGCCCGAGGACCGCATCCAGCGCCGCGGCCTGGCCGACAATTACTGGCACATGGGCGTGCCCGGCCCCGGCGGCCCGTGCTCGGAGATCTACTACGACCGCGGCATCGAGTACGGCAAGGAGGGCGGCCCGGAGGCGGACGAGGACCGCTACCTGGAGGTCTGGAACCTGGTCTTCATGCAGGACCAGCTGAGCACGGTCCGCAGCAAGACCGACTTCGACATCGGGGGCTCGCTGCCGTTCCGCAACGTGGACACCGGGATGGGCCTGGAGCGGATGGCGGCCATCCTGCAGGGCGTCGACAACATTTACGAGATCGACACCACCTACAAGATCCTGGACCGCGCAGCCGAGCTCACCGAGCAGCGCTACGGCGTCGACGAGCGAGCCGACGTCGCGCTGAAGGTCGTGGCCGACCACGTGCGTGCCTCGGTCATGCTGGTCGAGGACGGGGTGCTGCCCAGCAACGAGGGCCGCGGCTACGTGCTGCGGCGGATCCTGCGCCGCAGCATCCGCAACCTGCGCATGCTGTCCGGTGGCCAGCGGGGCGGCGGCGGCCGCGGCTCCAGCAGCGACGAGCACTTCCTGCACGAGCTCGGTGAGACCGCCATCGAGGCCATGGCGCCGCTGTACCCAGAGCTGCGCCGCGACGCGGCCAACATCCACACCGTGCTGGACGCGGAGGAGGCGGCGTTCCTCGGCACGCTGCGCACCGGCACCGCGATCTTCGACGCGGCGATGGAGGAGACCCGGCGCAAGAAGTCCATCCGGCTGTCCGGTGAGCAGGCGTTCCAGCTGCACGACACCTACGGGTTCCCGATCGAACTGACCCTGGAGATGGCGCAGGAGCAGGGCCTGTCGGTCGACGAGGAAGGCTTCCGGCGGCTGATGGCGGTCCAGCGCGACCGGGCCAAGGCCGACGCGGCCCAGAAGAAGACCGGCAACGCCGACATCTCGGTGCTGGCCGATCTGCGCGAGCGCGCCGGCGCCAGCGAGTTCACCGGCTACGACCGGTTCTCCGGCGAGGCCATGGTGGTCGGCCTGCTGGTCGACGACCTGCCGGTCCAGTCGGCCCGGCAGGGCGAAGCGGTCTCGGTGGTGCTGGACCGCACACCGTTCTACGCCGAAAGCGGCGGCCAGCTGCCGGACAGCGGGGTCATCAGGGTGGCCGGCCACGGCGGCAGCCCGGACAGCGAGGTCGAGGTGTTCGACGTCCAGGTCCCGCTGCGCGGCCTGATCGTGCACCGGGGCAAGGTCAGCATCGGTGAGATCACCGTGGGCGCGCCCGCGTTCGCGGAGATCGACGTGGACCGGCGGCGGGCCATCTCCCGCTCGCACACCGCGACCCACCTGGTGCACCGGGCCCTGCGGGGCGCGCTGGGCGACGCGGCCGCGCAGGCCGGCTCGGAGAACGCGCCCGGGCGGCTGCGGTTCGACTTCACCGCGCCCGGTGCGGTGCCCCGCTCGGTGCTGAGCGAGACCGAGGACGAGGTCAACCAGGTCCTGATCAACGACCTCGACGTGCGGGCGTTCCACACCTCGATCGACGAGGCGCGGGCCATGGGCGCGCTGGCCCTGTTCGGGGAGAAGTACCCCGAGGAGGTGCGCGTGGTCGAGGTGGGGGACTACTCCCGCGAGCTGTGCGGCGGCACCCACGTCGCTCACTCCGGCCAGCTCGGCCTGGTCAAGCTGCTCAGCGAAGCCTCGATCGGCTCCGGGATCCGCCGCGTCGAAGCGCTGGTCGGCATCGACGCCTTCCGCTTCCTGGCCAAGGAGAACATCCTGGTCAGCCAGTTGAGCGAGCAGCTGAAGACCCGGCGCGAGGAGCTGCCGGAGCGGGTCTCCTCACTGGTCACCCGGGTCCGGGAGGCCGAGCGCGAACTGCAGCGGGTCCGGTCGGCCCAGCTGCTCGAGGTGGCCGGCGACCTGGCCGCCCGGCCGGAAGAGGTGGGCGGCGTGGCCTTCGTCGCGCACCGCACCCCGGACGGCTCCGACGCCGACAACATCCGCAAGCTGGCCCTGGACATCCGGGGCCGGATGCCCACCGACCGCCCGGCCGTGGTGATGGTGGTGGGCGTGCCCACGGACCGGCCGGTGGTGGTAGTCGCGGTCAACGACGCGGCCCGGGACCGCAAGCTGGCCGCCGGGCCGCTGGTCGGGCTGGCCGCGCGGGCCCTCGGCGGTGGCGGTGGCGGCAAGCCCGACGTGGCCCAGGGTGGCGGCGCGCCGCTCGGCCCGGACGGCGCGGGCCGCATCGATGCGGCCTTTGCGGCGGTTCGGGATGCTTTGAGGGACGGCGCCTAGGCAGGCGGGTTAACGTGATGGCATGCTGTCCTGCGTGTCTCGTGCCCGCACCGTGGCCTCGGCCCGCGCGCCTTACCCCGGGTCTGCTGCGGTGAGGCAGGGCGTGCGGCTGGCCGTGGACGTGGGCTCGGTCCGCGTCGGAGTGGCCCGCAGCGACCCGGCCGGCGTGCTGGCCAGCCCGCTCGAGGTCATCCGGCACGGCCGCGGCGACCTGGACCGGCTGGCCGACCTGACCGCCGCCCACGAGGTCCTGGAGGTCATCGTGGGCCTGCCGACCACGCTGGCCGGGCGGCAGGGCCAGGCCGCGACGTCGGCCCGCCAGGTGGCGGCGGACCTGGCCGACCGGATCGCGCCGGTACCCGTGCGCCTGTTCGACGAGCGGTTCACCACCACCACGGCCCATGCCGTGCTCCGCCAGGGCGGCAAGAACGCCAAGGCCCGCCGCGGCATCGTCGACGCGGCCGCGGCCGCCGTGCTGCTGCAGGCCGCGCTGGACAGCGAACGCGCCACCGGCAGCCCACCGGGTGAACTCGTCCCCAGTGGGGGCAGGAAGACCACATGAGCTATCCGCCGGAAGATCGCGGCGACGCGGGCCGCGGCCGCAGACACGCGCGCCCGCCGGCCGCTGATACGGCTGCCCAGAGTCAAAACGGCCCGGGCCGCAACGGCCAGGGCCACGGTGGCCCGGCCCAAGGCGCCCCAGCCCAAGGCGCCCCGGGTCAAGTCGGCTCAGCTCAGGGCGGCTCAGCTCAGGGCGGCGAGGGTGGCTGGCCCGCCCGCTACGGCCCGCGTCCGGACTTCACCCTGCCGCCTGACAACGTGGGCACCCAGCCCGGGCCGCAGTTCCCGGCCGAGCGCCCCTCCGCCGAGCGCCTTCCGGCCGAGCGCCCGGCGGCCGGCCGGCCCGGACGCCACTCCAGCGCCCCCGGCCCCTCGGCCGACCCAGCCGACTCCGGCTGGTTCACCAGCCCCAGCCCCTACGAGGGCGCCCGCCGCAACGGCCCCCCAGATCCCGCCAACGATCCCTACGCCCAGCAGGCCCCAGGCTCGTTCGACGCCCCGCCCGGCGGCACCACCGCCCCCCGCCCCGGCCGCCGCCGCCGTCCCGACCCCCCAGATGCCCCACCCGCGTCTACCGCGTCCCCGGCCTCCCGCCCCGCCTCTCGCGTCCCCCAGGACCCGTCAGCCCCGGCACCTTCGTCCGCCCGGCCCGCCTCCCGAGCCTCTCAGGACCCATCTTCCCCGGCGTTCCCGCCAAACCCGCCGGCCCCGTCGGCCTCCCGGATCCCCCAAGACCCAGCTGCTCCGGCGTTCCCGCCAGCCCCGTCGGCCCGGTCGGCCTCCCAGGACCCGCAGAACCCCTGGCTTCCAGCCACCCCGTCGGCCCCCCCCGCCTCCCGCTTCCCTCAAGACTCAAGAGACCCGAGAGACCCGGCAGCCTCCCCAGCCCGACCCGCTTCCCGCGCCCCGCAAAACCCGGCGGTCCCACCGGCCCCGCGGGCACCTCAGGCCCCGGACGGCCCCCCGCCCCAGCCCGGTTTTGTGCCCCGGGACGAGGCGTTCCAGCCTGGTTTCGATGACACGGCCGCCTACGGGCCGCCCGCGACCTCCTCCGGGCGTCGCAACCGAGGCCCGGGCCGCGAACCTGACGACTACGAATTCGACGGTCGCGATGGCTACGGCGACCACGGTGACCCGTACGCCGACCAGGACGGCTACGCCGACCGCGGCGACCCCTACGGCCACCAGGACGGCTACGCCGGCCCGGCCGATCCCTACGCCGAGCGCGACGGCTACGCCCAGCACGTGGCCGGGCCCGGCCGGACCGCTTCCGGCGGCCGGACGCCCGCGGATCAGGAGCAACCCTGGGACGGCGAGGACGGCTACACGGACGACGAGCGGTTCGTCCCCGGCCTCGGTGGCCGCCGCGACGAGGAGTACGACGACCACGGTGACGCCTCCGGCCGCGGCGGGCGTGGCGGCCGATCCGGCCGGGGCGGCGGCAGCAGCGGCAAGCGCCGCCGCCGCTGGGTGATCCCGCTGGTCATCATCCTGATCGTCCTGCTGGTCCCGGTCGGGGTAGGCGGGTTCTACGTCTACCGCTTCGTCCAGGGTCGCTATTACCCGGCCGACTACACCACCGGCGGCACCGGCCAGACGATCGTCCAGGTGCAGTCCGGCCAGACCGCCACCGAGGTCGCCCAGCGTCTGGTCACGCTGGGCGTGGTAGCCAGCGAGCGGTCGTTCCAGATCGCCGCCGAGCACAGCACCAGCAGCAGCACCCTGGAGCCGGGCTTCTACCGCATGAAGAAGCACATGAAGGCGACCCTGGCCTACCAGCTGCTGCTCAACCCGGCGGCGCGGATCCAGGACAAGATCACCATCCCCGAGGGTCTCCGGCTGACCCAGATCCAGGCCCAGCTGGGCGCGCACTCGGGCATCCCGCTGGTCGAATACCAGCAGGCGCTCAAGCAGCCCGCGGCGCTCGGCCTGCCCTCCTACGCCAACGGCAAGGCCGAGGGCTACCTGTTCCCGGCCACGTACGACGTTCAGCCCAAGCAAACCGCGACCGACGTGCTCCAGACCATGGTGCAGCGGTTCAACCAGGAAGCGCAGAGCGACAACCTGACCGCGGCCGCGGCTGCGGCGCATCTGACCCCCGGTCAGGTCATCACCGTGGCCAGCCTGATCCAGGCCGAGGGTGGCAACACCTCGTACTACCCGCGGATCGCGCGGGTCATCTACAACCGGCTGAACAAGAACATGAAGCTCCAGCTGGACAGCACGGTGATGTACGGGCTGAACACGTTCGGCATCATCGCGTCCAACGCGCAGCTGCAGAGCAACTCGCCGTACAACACCTACAAGTTCGCCGGACTGCCACCGGGCCCGATCGACAGCCCGGGTCACTCCGCCATCGAGGCCGCCCTGCACCCGTCCTCCGGCAACGACCTGTACTTCGTGACGACCAACCCGAAGACCGGGCTGACCCAGTTCACCTCCAGCCAGACCCAGTTCGAGCAGTTCCGCCAGGAACTGGAGCACAACCTCGGCCACTGAGCCCGATAGCATCGGGCCCGATGAAAGCCGCCGTCCTCGGGTCGCCAATCGCCCACTCGCTGTCCCCGGTGCTGCACGCGGCCGGGTACGCCGCGCTCGGCCTGGACGACTGGACCTACACCGCCATCGAGTGCGACGAGGCTGGCCTGGCCGCCCTGGTTGCCTCGTGCAGCCCGGGCTGGGCCGGCCTGTCGCTGACCATGCCGCTCAAGCGGGCCGTGCTGCCGCTGCTCGACACCACCGATCCGGTCGCGGCCGAGGTCGGCGGGGCCAACACGGTGGTGTTCCGCCACGGCCGTCGCCTAGGTTACAACACCGACGTCCCCGGCATGGTGGCGGCCATGACCGAAGCCGGAGTAGCCGCGCCGTCGGCCGCGGTGGTTCTCGGCGCCGGCGCCACCGCGTGCTCGGCCCTGGCCGCGTTGCGGGACACCGGCCTGCGCACGGTCACCGTGGCCGTCCGTGACCCCGCCCGCGCCGGCAGCCTGCTGGGCGTCGCAGAAGTCCTCGGCGTCCAGGTCGAACTGGTGCCATTGGCCGACGCGATAGGCCCGGCGTCTCCGCCTGACCTGCTCATCTCCACCGTCCCGGCCGGCGCCGCCGACTTCCTGGCCGAAAAGATCGAGGCGGGCCAGCCCGTCCCGCCGCACCTCTTCGACGTCGTCTACGCTCCCTGGCCCACCCGCCTGGCCGGGGCCGCCCAGAAGGCCGGCGCCACCGTCGTCGGCGGCTTCGACCTGCTCCTGCACCAAGCCGTCGGCCAATTCGAGCTGATGACCGGCCACCCCGCGCCCCTCGACGCCATGCGCGCCGCCGGCCAAGCCGAACTAGGCCGTCGTTCCGCCACCTAAAAAGACCCAGATCTCAAAGCACGTCGACGTAGGAGACTTCGATTGCGTTGTTTCCGTAGCCGATGCGATTCCAGGGAGGGACGTCTGGCTGCACGTTCCCGGCGGCATCGGTGGCGCGGGCGCGTAGTGTGTGCCGTCCTGGCGCGTTCGCTTCCCAGTCGAACGACCAGTCCTGCCACTGGTACGGGCCTTGGGGAGGGGCGAGCCGTGCCTCGTGCCACTCGCCTTCGCCGGTCAGGCTCACGTGGACCTGCGTGATCGGCCCGGTCCCGGACCAGGCTTTGCCGCGTACGGTATAGGTGCCGGCTGGGATGGCCGCGCGGGGTGCGGGGTCGGTGATGCGGGCGCGTACGCGCATCGCGGTGACGAATTCATGCGGACGATCGGCCCACTCGTACATGTAATGGCCGATCTGGAACTCGCCGGCGTAGTGCTCGGTTATGACGTCGATGTGCTTGAGCCATTTCACCGATGCGACGCCGTACCAGTGGGGCACGATGAGCCGGAACGGCGCGCCGTGATCGAGGGAGAGCGGCTCGCCGTTCATCTCATACGCGATGAGGATCTCCGCGGCAGGGTCAGCCGCGTGGCTGAGCGCCAGCGACCGCTTGAAGGTGATGTCGTTGTACTGGTAGTAGGGACCGTGGTCGGCGCCGGTGAACTTGACATCGATGGCGTTGCGCGCCGGGCGTGCCTGCTTGAGCACCTCATGCAGGAAAGTGCCGGTCCAGCTGGCGGTGGAGACGGCGTAGTCGCCCCAGGGTTCGCCCACCGGTAGCGGCGTCTGGCGGAGGCGTCCGTTGCCGGCGCATTCCAAGGTGACGACCCGTTCGGCGGCGGGCATGGCCCGCAGCTCCTGGAGAGTCAGCGTGGTCGGGTTGTCGACTGCGCCGCCAATCTGAAGGGTGCCGTCGTGATCCGGCAGCGCGAAGTTGCTGCGGACGTAGTGGAGTCGGGTGGGGGTGATATCTCCCGCGAGTGCTTCCGGTGGTGCTTCAGCATTGAACGGTTCCGGCTGGATCATGATGAGATCCTCGCGCGCCTTCGCCAGATGTCCTGCCGTCGTCATGTTCTCCGCCTTTCTTGTCCCTCGCCCATCCGGACGGCCCGCTTGACCGCCACTAGCACTGGCCAGCCCAGATAGCACTTTGCCCGAAAGCCACCGAGCAGCCCTCACCCTCAGAAGGGTGACAACGCATCTGGTCAGGCCCGCGACAGCCGGGCCGTCGTACCTGCCTGTAATGGGCCGACGGTGTCCGCCTGTCTGCGCGGCGCCACGTGTCCTGTGGTGATGGTGGTCAATTGGACGATAGTGATCACCCAGGGGTGTGCATGATGCCTGGCCAACGGCCGATCAGGCCATCAGGTAACCGACCTTCTCGGCCTTTGGGGACCGCGGGCCGGAGCGGCATGGCAGCACCCGATTCTGCTGCCGAGCCGGTGGGAATCGGTGGAATCACCCTGGGTGGGGTGATTCCGATGGCCGGCCCCCGCTGAATCTTCCCGATCGAACACCTTGGACCTCGAATAGTTCGGCCTCAAATAATTTGACACCGAACCAGCGTGGAACCATCCTGGACCAGTGACCACACCCGCCGCCCCCGAGCCGCCCGCATCGGAGCCAACCCCCGCGCCCACCACCCCGCCTGCCACCCAGGCGCCCACCACCCCGCCGCCGCCCACCCCAGCACCAGCCGGGCCCGGGCCGACTGGGCCGGGGTCGGGACTGGTAGGCGACGACCTTCAGTCGGCGGTCGAGCGATCCAAGCAGGCGGGCTGGGCCTGGGGCGACGAGGGCGCGGAGATCCCGGCTGACGCGGGTCTGCCCGAGCTGCTCCCGCTGGCCGCACGCACCATGGGCACGTTCTGGGGGCAGTCCGTGCAGGGCACGGGGATCTCCGGCGCGGGTCTAGCCGTGCTGCGCGTACTGGCCGCCCGGAACGGGCTGAAGTCCAGCGAGGTCGCGGCGCGGGGCTGGTCGACGCCGGGCACGGTGACCACGGTCGTGGACACGCTGGTCCGGGACGGGCTGGTCCGGCGTGAGCGGGACTACACCGACCGCCGGGTCGTCCGGCTGTTCGTGACCGAGCGCGGGATGGACAAGCTCATCGAGACGCTGGCCGAGGTCGGGCCGCGCTGGCGGAGCGCCTTCGACTACGTCGACCCCGCCGACGAGCCGGCGATCCGCAAATTCCTCATCGACACCATCGAGCGGTTCAGCACCCTGATCCGGAAGGAGCGCGGCACGTGACCGAGTCCACCGTGCAGGCACCACCGGCCGAACCGGCTGCACCGCGGCCCGCCGCCGCGATCCGCACCGAAGACCTGCAGAAGACCTACACCAACTCCCGCGGCGACGTGCAGGCCGTCCGTGGCATCAGCCTGGACGTGGCCCCGGGGGAGTTCTTCGGCCTGCTCGGCCCGAACGGGGCCGGCAAGTCCACCACGATCGGCATGCTCACCACGCTGATCTTGCCCACTGGGGGCCGGGCCTGGGTGTCCGGAATTGACGTGGTGGCCAACCCGGTCGGGGTCAAGCGCACGATCGGCGTGGTGCCGCAGAACAACACGCTGGACATGCAGCTCAGCGTGACCGAGAACCTGGAATTCCGTAGCCGCTTCTTCGGCCTGTCCCGGCGGGACGCGCTGCGCCGCGCTGACCAGCTGCTGACCGCGTTCGGGCTGACCGACCGGCGCCGGGCCATGGCTACCGACCTGTCCGGCGGCCAGGCCCGGCGGCTGATGATCGCCCGGGCCCTGGTGCACCGGCCGGACGTGCTCTTCCTGGACGAGCCGACCGCCGGGCTGGACCCGCAGACCCGGGTCAACCTGTGGGACACCCTCCAGGCCCTGCACGACGAAGGCCAGACCATCCTGCTGACCACGCACTACATGGAAGAGGCCGAGGCGCTCTGCGACCGGGTCGCGGTCGTTGACCACGGCCTGGTCCTCGCGGCCGGCACCGTGGACGAGCTCAAGCAGGGCGCGGGCGCGGACACCGTGATCACGGTCCGGTACGACGGGGACGCCGCCGCGCTGGACGTGCTGGCCGCGCTGGACGAGCGGCCCGAGGTCAGCAAGGTGGAGACCGAGGGGGACCAGGTGCGGGTGTTCGCCCAGGATCCCGGCGCCGTCTTGGGCGAGCTGATCGCGGCGGGCGGGCGCGCGGGTCTGACCGTGCGCGACGCCGCCCAGCTCAAGCCCAGCCTGGAGACCGTTTTCCTCACCCTGACGGGACGGGAGTACCGCGAATGACCACCACCACCCCCACTCCGGCGCCCAGCGCCACGGCGTCCTCGGCCGGTGCCGCCCCGGGACGGACGGTCGCGGTCATCACCGGCGCGCCCGAGCCGCACCCCACCACGTGGCGGACGTTCGTGGCCATGCTGGCCCGCGAGTTCCGGGTGCTCAGCCGCAACGCCCCGTCCACCTTCATCCGGTCGGTGGTCCAGCCGCTGCTGTGGGTGTTCGTGTTCACCTACGTCATGCCCAAGATCGGCGCGGCCGGAGTGTTCGAGGCCGGCGCGGCCCGGGGCGGCGGGACCACCTTTTCCACCATCCTGCTGCCCGGCCTGATGGCCTCGATGCTGCTCATGCAGGGCATCCTGGGCACCACGTTCCCGCTGGTCATGGAGTTCTCCTGGCAGCGCACGATCGAGGACCGGGCGCTGGCCCCGGTGCCGCTGAGCGTGCTCGCGTTCGAGAAGATCGTGGCCGGTGCGGTGCAGGCCTTCGTCGGCGCGCTGATCGTCATCCCGATCGTGCTGTTCGTGCACGCCTCCGGGCAGAGCCCGCACGCGCACGTGACGAACTGGTTCATGCTGGCGCTGATCCTGGTCGCGGCGTCGATGCTGACCGCTGCGCTGGGGCTGCTGCTCGGCACGCTGATGGACCCGCGCAAGATGCAGATGCTGTTCGCGGTGATCCTGCTGCCCGCCACCATGCTGGGCTGCGTCTACTACCCCTGGTCGGCGCTGCACAGCATCCGGTGGCTGCAGATCGCCGTGCTGTTCAACCCGATGGTGTACATGTCCGAGGGCCTGCGCTCGGTGCTGACCCCGGGGGTCGGTCACCTGGCCGACTGGGCCATCCTGCTCGTCCTCGTCGGTGGCGCGGTCGTCATCGGCTACCTGGGTACCCGGACGTTCAGCCGCCGCGTGCTCAACTAAGCCGTGTCCAGCGAAGCGGTCGTGGTTCTGGGGTTCCGGAACCGCGGCCGCCGGGCCAACGTCGTGAACCGCTGGCGGGTCCGCCTCGGCCTGCGGGCCCGTCAGCCCGAGCTGGGCCCGTCCCGGCTGGTGCTGTGCGGCGGCGCGGTCGCCAGCGTCGTACCCGAGGCTGACCTCATGGCCCGTTACGCCCGCGAAGAGCTTGGCTACACGGGCCCGCTGGTCACCGAGACCCAAAGCCGGTCGACCTGGGAGAACATCCAGAACGCGATCCCGCTGATCGAAGCGGCCGACCACATCAAGATCGTCTCGAACTTCTGGCACACGCCCAAGGCCCGGCGTTACCTGAAGCAGCTCCGCCCCGACCTGGTCCGACGATTGATAACAGCAAGAAGCCCCCGACCCGAGCGGCCGACCCCGCGTAACTGATAACAGCAAGAGGCCAGCCAACCCAGAACCAACCCAGAGCCGGCCGGAGCCCCGTGGGACCCCGGCCGGGCCAGGCTCAGGACCGGAAGTAGTGACCCTGCTCCAGGTCCTCGATCAGGCCCTGGTGAGTCGGCTGCCAGTCGAGCAGCTCACGGGTGATGGTGGCCGAGGCCGGGCTGTCCAGGCCGATGAAGCCGCCCAGGAAGCTGAACCGCTCGGCCGCGTCCTCGGGCGGGACGGAGACGACCGGGAGGTTGAGCTGCTGGCCGAAGACCTCGGCGATGGCGCGGATCGGCACCCCTTCGTCGCCCACCGCGTGCAGTACCGAGCCGGCCGGAGCCTTCTCGACCGCCAGCCGGAACAGCTGCCCGGCGTCCACCCGGTGCACCGCGGGCCAGCGGTTGGCGCCGTCGCCGACGTAGGCGGCGTTGCCGTGCTGGCGGGCCTGGCCGACGAGCGCGGTCATGAACCCGTTGTCCCCGTCGCCGTGCACGGTCGGCGGCAGCCGCAGCACGGACGAGCGGACGCCGCGGTCGGCTAGGGCCAGGGTCGCGTGGGCCGTAGCCAGCCGGGCGCTCGGGCCTTCGCCGTGACCCGCGCCCGAGTCCGGGGTGAGCCCGTCCCGCTCGGTCGCCACCTTGCCGGGGGTGAGCCCGAGGAGCCCAGAGGCGATCACGAACGGCTTGCCCGAACCAGCCAGCGCGTCGCCGAAGGTGTCGACCGCCGTGCGGTCGGCGGTGGCCGCGCCCACGAAGTCGCCGGTGAACGCGATGTCGTGCTTGAACGCCAGGTGGATAACGCCGTCGGCGGCGGCGGCCGCCTTGGCCAGGATGTCGAGGTCGTCGAGGGTGCCGCGCTCGACCTGCACCCCCGCCGTGACCAGGGCGTCAGCCGAAGCGTCGGAGCGGGCCAGCCCGACCACCTCGTGACCGGCGCCGATAAGCTCGGGAACGACGGCGGATCCGATCCAGCCCGATGCGCCGGTAACAAAGATCTTCATTTTTAACAGGCCTCCAGACCCACTGAGCCACAACTCGATGTCAGTTGCTGTCATCACTAGTTCTAGCCGATGTCAGTCGCTGACGTCAAATAGGATGAGGACGGCGGATTACCGCCAGCTGAGCCAAGGAATTCGGGCTACGGCGAAATTGTTGTTACTCTTAGCCAACGACTAGTCCGGTGCAGCAGTACTGGACAGGCAAGCGGAGGCGCCACCTCCCACCTCGCCGGCCCTGGGCTGGCAGGTCAGGCCGGATGAGCGGCACCCGGATCCCGCGCTAAACGGGACTCGGGTACCACCTGATCTGGCGTTGGCGGGCACCCGGTGTCACAGTGGTGATGCGGGGCGAATGCCCGCCGTGGTGGTCACCCCGCATGCATGGCGTGCGGGGTTTTCTCGTCTTCGGCGGAGTTTTTCCGCCGGCCGGGAGACTCCGCAGGCTAGAAGACAGGCAGTCTGCCGGCGGAAACTCCGCGGGCAGGGATGGGACTTCAGGAGGTCACATCAGCACTGAACCGCGTATCAACGAGCGCATCCGCGTTCCCGAGGTCCGGCTCGTCGGACCAGCCGGTGAGCAGGTCGGGATCGTTTCGATCGACGACGCACTCCGGTTGGCTCAGGAAGCCGACCTCGACCTGGTAGAGGTCGCCCCCACGGCGCGGCCCCCAGTGGCCAAGCTCATGGACTACGGCAAGTTCAAGTACGAGTCCGCGCTCAAGGCCAGGGAATCACGCAAGAACCAGGCCCAGACGGTCATCAAGGAGATCAAGCTCCGGCCCAAGATCGACCCGCACGACTACGGCACCAAGAAGGGCCACGTCGAGCGGTTCCTCAAGGCGGGGGACAAGGTCAAGGTGACCATCATGTTCCGCGGACGTGAGCAGTCCCGGCCCGAGCTCGGGTTCCGGCTGCTGCAGCGTCTGGCGGGGGATGTCGAGGACCTTGGTTTCGTCGAGACCTCGGCCAAGCAGGACGGCCGCAACATGACCATGGTCATTGGCCCGCACCGCCGGAAGGCTGATACCCCCCGGCCGGAGCGTCCCGAGCCAGCGCAGCGCTCCCACCCCGAGCGCGCCGAGCGTTCCCCGCAGGTGGACCGCACCCCGCAGCCGGAGCCGGACCTTGAGCCGGAGCCCACTGTGGAGCCGGAGCACACTGTGGAGCCTGAGCTTGTTGCCCAGGCGCAGCCCGAGCCCGCTCCGCAGCCTGAGCCTGTGGCGCAGCCTGAGCCGGTGGCCCAGACGCGCCCCGAGCCCGCGGCTCGGCCCGAGCCCGCGACCCGGCCCGCTCCCGCAGCCAGGCCCAAGCCCGCGGCGCGACCCGCTCCGGCGGCGCGACCCACTCCCGCTGCTCAGCCTGCTGCTCAGGCCGAGCGCGCACCCCAGACCACCCCGGACCGGGCGCCAGCCCGGCCCGTACCCGGCCCCCGTGCCGTCGCCGCCGCTTCCGCGACGCGACGGGCCAACGGAGGCTCGGGAGGCCGGCAGCAAGGCGAGCAGGTCTCGACTAGCTGACGGACAACACGAACCGCGCCTGACACCTAGGTGCCAGGCGCGGTTCCGTGACGCACGCACGTAAGGAACGCGCCTCCGGGCGCGCTAACCGAGGAGACGACGGCGACCATGCCGAAGATGAAGACCCACAGTGGCACCGCGAAGCGCTTCAGGCTGACCGGTACCGGCAAGGTGATGCGCCGCCGCGCGGGAAAGAACCACCTGCTCGAGCACAAGTCGTCGCGGGTGACGCGTCGGCTGGCCGGGCCCAAGGAGGTCGCGCCCAGCGACCGCCGCGAGATCAAGAAGCTGCTGGGTAAGTAACCCGCTCGCGAGCTGAAGGAGTAATAGAGAAATGGCACGCGTCAAGCGGGCAACCAACGCCCACAAGAAGCGCCGTACCGTCCTCGAGCGGTCGAGTGGCTACCGGGGCCAGCGGTCCCGGCTGTACCGCAAGGCCAAGGAGCAGCAGCTCCACTCGATGACCTACGCCTACCGCGACCGCAAGGACCGCAAGGGCGCCTTCCGGCGGCTGTGGATCCAGCGGATCAACGCCGCGGCCCGGGCCAACGGCATCACGTACAACCGCTTCATCCAGGGCCTGAAGGCCGCGGAGGTCGAGGTCGACCGGCGGATGCTGGCCGAGCTGGCCGTGTCCGACGCGGCTGCGTTCACCGCCCTGGTCGAGGTGGCCAGGAAGAACCTGCCGGAAGAGGCAAGTGCCGCTGCCTGACGGCAGCGGCACGGAGTTCACCAGCGTCCGCAGCCCGCGGCTCAAAGCAGCCCGGCGGCTGACCAAACGGGCGCTGCGGCAGCGCGCGCGGGCCTTCCTGGCGGAAGGCCCGCAAGCTGTTTCCGAGGCTTTTTACAGCCGTGCGCCCGTGTCCGAGCTGTTCGTCACGGCCGAGGCCCGGGCCCGGCACGCCGACCTGGTGTCGGCCATGGCCGACGCCGGCATCCCGGTGCACCCGGTCAGCGGCGAGGTCATGGCCGAGCTGGCCCAGACCATCACCCCGCAGGGTCTGCTGGCGGTGTGCGGCTTCGTCGACGTCCCGCTGGACCAGGCCCTGAGCGGGCCCGGCGGCCCCGGCGAGTCCTCCGGGCCACCGGCCCTGGTCGCCGTGCTGGCCAGCGTGCGCGACCCCGGCAACGCGGGCACCGTGCTGCGGGCGGCCGACGCGGCCGGCGCCCAGGCGGTGCTGTTCTCTGACGCCTCGGTCGACCCCTACAACGGCAAGGCCGTCCGGGCCTCGGCCGGCAGCCTGTTCCACGTCCCGCTGGTGGCCGGGGTGCGGCTGGAGCAGGCCGCCGGCGCGCTGCGGGCCGCGGGCCTGCGCATCCTGGCCGCCGACGCGCGCGGCGGGCGCACCCTGGACGACCTGTCCCCGGCCGAACTGGCCGCGCCGACCGCGTGGGTCTTCGGCAACGAGGCCTGGGGGATGCCCGAGGCGGTGCTGGCCCTGGCCGACGAGTCGGTCGCGGTGCCGATCTACGGCCGGGCCGAAAGCCTCAACCTGGCCACGGCCGCCGCCGTCTGCCTCTACGCCAGCGCCCGCGCTCAGCGGGGGGCCACGGCGGGCACCAAATGACGAAACGCTTACGTCTGGGGCCTTTCGCCCTGGTTGACCAAGATTTCTCCAGGTGCGGGGCTGTTACGGAAACGCGAGCACGCTAGAGTCTCATCACATTTCCGTTACACGAAACGGTAACGGTCAGGAGTGGGTGTCACATGACGAGCCGAGCGGCACTGGGCTGGCCCGGCGAGCCCCCGGGCCCGGACCTTGGGTTGCCGGCCGACGCGCTCGCGGCGGCGGGCGAGGTGCCCGGCTGGCTCGTCATCGCCGATGAGCTCCCCGACGGTCTGGTCGTGGCCGACGAGACCGGTCAGGTCACGGTGTTCAACACCGCTGCCGCCCAGCTGACCGGGGTGAACCCGGCCGAGGCGCTGGGCAAGGGACTGTTCGACATCCTGCCGCTGCGCGACGCCGACGGCCGTGACTGGTGGGCGCTGACCGACCCCTACCACGGCCTGCAGACCCGTACCCGGCACCCGGAGCGGCCGCTGTTCCTGGCCGACGGCACCGAGGTGCTGGTCGTGGTCCGTTACGTGCGTGAGCCGCGCCGCCGCCGCGACGTCCGGCGGCTGCTGGTCTCGCTGCACGACGCCGGGCAGCGGGCCCGGCTCGAGCGCAGCCGGGCCGACCTGGTCTCCACCGTGGCCCATGAGCTGCGCTCCCCGCTGACCAGCGTGAAGGGCTTCACCGCCACGCTGCTGGCCAAGTGGCACCGGTTCACCGAGGACCAGAAGCTCGTCATGCTGGAGACGGTCAACGCCGATGCGGACCGGGTCACCCGCCTGATCACCGAGCTGCTCGACGTGTCCCGGATCGAATCCGGGCGCCTCGAGGTGCACCGCCAGCTGGTCGATGTGCCCGAGCGGGCCCGCAAGATCATCGCCGGCCGGGTTGCCGCGGGGGAACCGGAGGACCGGTTCCGGCTCTCGGTGGCCGACGGCCTGCCCGAGACCTGGCTCGACCCGGACAAGGTGGACCAGATCCTGGCCAACCTGGTCGAGAACGCGGTCCGTCACGGGGCTGGTACCGTAACCGTTGTGGTAGAGCCAGCCGCCGGAGGCGACGTCGTGGCGGTATCCGTGCAGGACGAGGGTGAGGGGATCGCTCCCGACCTCGCCTCACGCGTGTTCCGGCAGTTCTGGCGGGGCAAGCGGCGCGGCGGTACCGGCCTCGGCCTCTACATCGTCAAAGGCCTGGTCGAAGCGCACGCCGGTACCATCACGGTGGGCCGCGCGCCCGGTGGCGGCGCTGAGTTCCGATTTACCATGCCCGCGGGGACTCCGCTCGCCTGAGCGAGCCGGAAGGACCGCGGGCCGCCCTGGGCGGGCCATCCTGGGCGGAACTGCCTGTGCGCCGTGACCGAGCGGCGACCGGTGGCTCACGCGCCGCTTGACCTGGTTAAAAAATCGGCATGAACCAGAACCACCACCAGACCTGTACTGATCGCACGGCCCGTAAGGAAAGGCCCGATGTCCGGACCCAGTAGTAGTTATGACCCCGTAGAGGTGACCCCGTTGTCGCCCGAGGAGGTCACCCGGATGCGCGACGAGGCGATCGCCGCCATCAGCGCCGCCGGTGACCTCGACGAGCTCAAGGCGGCGCGGCTCGCCCACACCGGTGACCGGGCCCCGCTGACCCTGGCCAACGCGGAGATCGGCGCGCTGCCACCGCAGGCCAGGGCCGAGGCGGGCAAGCGGGTCGGCACGGCTCGTGGCGCGGTCCGCCAGGCCCTGGCCGACCGGACCGCCGAGCTTGAGGCCCGCCGGGATCAGCAGGTGCTGCTGACCGAGACGGTCGACGTGACGCTGCCGTGGGACCGGCGCCCGGCCGGTGCCCGGCACCCGGTGACCATGGCCGCCGACCGGCTGTCCGACGTGTTCGTGGCCATGGGCTACGAGGTCGCCGAGGGTCCCGAGGTCGAGGCCGAGTGGTACAACTTCGACGCGCTGAACTTCCCGCCCGACCACCCGGCCCGCGAGGCCCAGGACACGCTGTTCGTGGCCGGGCCCAAGGACGCCGGCGATGGCACCGGCGGCTCGGGCCGGTCCGGCGTGGTGCTGCGGACGCACACCTCGCCGGTGCAGATCCGCTCCATGCTGTCCCGCCCGTTGCCGCTGTACGTGGTGAGCCCGGGCCGGTGCTTCCGGGCCGACGCGCTCGACGCCACCCACAGCCCGGTGTTCCACCAGATCGAGGGCCTGGCCGTGGACGAGGGCCTGACCATGGCCGACCTGCGCGGCGCAATCCAGGCGTTCGTCGACGCCATGTTCGGTGAGGGGCTGCGGACCCGGTTCCGGCCGGACTACTTCCCGTTCACCGAGCCGTCCGGCGACGTGTCGATGGAGTGCCACGTGTGCCGGGGTGCCTCGACCGAGCCCGGTGGCGAGCCGTGCCGGGTCTGCCGGTCGCAGGGCTGGATCGAGATCGCGGGCTGCGGCATGGTCAACCCGCGGGTGCTGATCGCCTGCGGCATCGACCCCAGCCGGTACAGCGGCTTCGCGTTCGGCCTGGGCATCGAGCGCACGCTCATGATCGGCCACGGCGTCACCGACATCCGCGACACCACCGAGGGCGACGTCCGGTTCAGCCGGGCCTTCGGGACGGAGATCTGACCATGAAACTTCCGCTGTCCTGGCTGCGCGAGTACGCGCCGATCGAGTCTTCGGTCGAGGCGGCCGAGATCGCCCGGGTGCTCACCTCGATCAAGCTGGAGGTTGAGTCGGTCGAGCCGGTCGGCCACGACATCTCCGGCGTGGTCATCGCCCAGGTCTTGTCGGTCGAGGAGCTGGCCGAGTTCAAGAAGCCGATCCGGTACTGCCGGATGGCCACCGAGGACGGGCACGCGCTCGGCAGCGAGGGCAACCTCGGGGTCGTCTGCGGCGCGACCAACTTCTCCGCCGGGGACAAGGTCGCGCTGGCCGCGCCGGGTGCGGTGCTGCCCGGCGGCTTCGAGATCGGGGCCCGCAAGACCTACGGCCGGCTGTCCGAGGGCATGATCTGCGCCGCCGACGAGCTGGGGATCGGGGACGATCACTCGGGCATCATCGTGCTGCCCGCGGACGCCCCGCTCGGCGCCGACTTCGCCAGCTACGCCGGGCTGCGCGACGAGGTGTTCGACATCGCGGTCACCCCGGACCGCGGTGACTGCGTGTCGGTGCGCGGCGTGGCCCGCGAGCTGGCCATCGCGTTCGGCCTGACCTTCACCGACCCGGCCGACTCCGGCCTGCCCGCGCACGCCGGTCTCGGCGGCGACCTGGGCTGGGTCTCCAGCGCCGTGCGCGGGGTGGCCATCGCCGACCCGTCCGCCTGCGACCGGATCGTGCTGCGCTCGGTGCACGGCTTCCGGCCTGGCGCGCCCACGCCGCTGTGGATGCAGGTCCGGCTGAACCGCTGCGGTGTCCGGTCGATCTCGCTGGCCGTCGACGTGACCAACTACCTCATGCTCGAACTCGGCCAGCCGCTGCACGCCTTCGACGACGCCAAGGTCACCGGGACGATCGAGGTCCGGCGGGCCGAGCCGGGGGAGCGGCTCGAGACCCTGGACCACGTGACCCGGGCGCTGGAGCCAGGGGACATCGTCATCGCCGACGGCTCCGGGGCGGTCTCGCTGGCCGGCACCATGGGCGGCCTGGCCACCGAGATCAGCGACGAGACCACCGACGTACTGATCGAGGCGGCGCACTTCTCGCCGGTCGGGGTGGCCAAGATGGCCCGCCGCCACCGGCTGCACAGCGAAGCGTCGTACCGGTTCGAGCGCGGCGTCGACCGGGAGCTGCCGCTGCGGGCCTCGGCCAAGGCCGTGGCCTTGCTGGCCTCGCTCGGGCACGGCAACATCGTGCCCGGCTGCCAGCACGCCTACGTGGACGTACCGCCGACCCAGGTCTCGATGGCCGAGGATTATCCGGACCGGGTGGCGGGCGTGGTCTACGGGCTGGACACCGTGACCCGGCGGCTGCGCCAGCTTGGCTGCGCCACCGAGCACGACCACGCCTACAAGGTGCTCACCGCCACCGCGCCGTCCTGGCGCTCGGACCTGAACGACCCGGCCGACCTGGCCGAGGAGGTCATCCGGCTCGAGGGTTATGAGAACGTCCCGGTCCGGCGACCCCGGGCCTTCGCCGGGCGCGGCCTGACCACCCGCCAGCGGCTGCGCCGGGACGTCGGCCGCGGCCTGGCCGGTGCAGGCTACGTCGAGGTGCTGGCCGCGCCGTTCGTGTCCGCCGCCGACGCGGATGCGCTGCAGCTGCCGCCCGAGGACCCGCGGCGGCAGATGCTGGCCCTGGCCAACCCGCTCAGCGACGACGAGCCGCTGCTGCGGACCACGCTGCTGCCCGGCCTGTTCCGGGTGCTGAACCGCAACATCGGCCGCGGCTTCGCCGACGCCGCCCTGTTCGAGCTGGGGCTGGTCTACCTGACCCGGCCGGGCGGGCGCGTCGTGCCGCCGTTGCTGCCCGTGGACCGGGCGCCCTCGTTCGAGGACCTGACCGCGCTGGAGGCCGCGCTGCCCGACCAGCCGCTGCACCTGGGCGCGGTGCTGTCCGGCGACCGCGAGCTACCGGGCTGGTGGGGCCCGGGTCGTCACGAGTCCTGGGCCGACGCCGTCGAACTGGCCCGCCAGATCGGCCGGATCTGCCGGGTCAGCGTGGACGTGCGCGCCACCGGGCAGGCTCCCTGGCACCCGGGCCGCTGCGCCGCGATCTTCGTCCAGGCCGGCGACGGCTCGCAGCAGACCGAATGGCTGGCCGGGTACGCCGGCGAGCTGCACCCGCGGGTCATCGAGGCCTTCGGGCTGGCCGCCAGGACCAGCGCGCTGGAGCTGGACATGTCGACCGTGCTGGCCGCGGCGGAACGGTCCGGCCCGGTGCAGGCCCCGGTGCTGTCGTCCTACCCGCTGGCCGCCCAGGATGTGGCCCTGATCGTCGATGCCGCGGTGCCTGCGGCCGACGTCGAGGCCGCCCTGCGCGCGGGCGCCGCCACCTCCGGTGACGGCGCGCTGCTGGAAGATGTTCGCCTGTTCGACGTCTACACCGGCGAGCAGGTCGGCGAGGGCCGCAAGTCGCTGGCCTACGCGTTGCGCTTCCGGGCCCCGGACCGCACGCTCACCGCGGCCGAGGTCGCGGAGGTCCGCGCCGCCGCCGTGGCCGAAGCGGGGGAGCGCGTCGGCGCCGAGCTGCGCGGCTGACCCTCGTTGCCCGGCTGACCCTCGCTGCGCGGCCGGGCGCCGAACGAAAACAACACTGTCCTCATGGCTACCACTAGCCACGCCAGCACCAGCAGCACATACAGCACCACGGCCACGTCCCGCAGCGCAGTGTCGGAGCTCCGGGCGGCCAGGGCGATGGTGCCGGTGACGCAGGTGCCGACCGGGAACGTGAAGCTCCACCAGGTCAGGGCGAACGGCAGCCGCCCGCCGGCCGCGCGGGCGGTGCGCACGGTGATCGCGGCCGCCAGCACCAGCCACAGCATCGCGAACCCCCACACCGGGACGCCGTACAGCAGGGCCGCCACGGCCGCGCCGGTCCCGTACGGGGCGGGCAGCACGGGCCCGGCCACCTTGGCCAGGTTGCTCGTGGCGGTCACCGACTGCCCGAGCGGGCCGAGCACGATCCACAGCGTTGGCGCCATGGCCGCGGCGCCCACCTTGTACTGGACCAGCCGGGCCCAGATCTGCGGGACGATGATCAGCGTGGCCAGCAGGCTGATGCCGAACATCGCGTAGCAGGCCAGCAGCAGCGTCAGCCGCGGCTGGCCTGCAGGCGCGTAGGGGATCAGCAGCGCGCCGGTGGCGGCCGACACCATGGGCGGCACGACCGGCATCAGCCACCCGCCGAAGGCCGCGTCCGGGCCGATGTCGTGCCGGGTCATCATCAGGTACGGAATCCAGCCGGTGGTGACCAGCCCGAGCGCGGTGCCGGCGCTCCACAGCACCCAGTCCACGCCGACCGCGGCCGGCCCGAGCAGCCGATGGCCAAGCAGCAGCGTGCCCGCGCCCACCACCATCAGCGCCATCGGGGGCGCACCCCAGAACTGGGCCATGACCGGATTCGCGGCGTAACCCCGGGCCTGGGCCGGCTGCCGGGCCCAGTGCACCGCCCAGGCCGCGGTCAGCCCGATCAGCAGCAGCGAGGCCAGCCCCCAGACCATGGTGGCGAACACGCGCATCCCCGCCAGCCGCACCGGCAGTTCCGCGCCCGCGACGGCGACGATCCCGGTCCCCATCACGGTCGCGAACCAATTCGGCCCGAACTCACGGGCAGTGGCGGGCGGCGGCCCGGCCACCGGGACCTCGCTGATCAGGGTCTGCGTCATGACTCCACGGTGGCCCGCCCGGGCCCTGGCCGGTAGACCCCGGTTCCCTATGAGGTCATAACCTTTGCTTATGACCTTGCCGGACCGGGTGTCCGACCTGGCCCCGTTCGACCTGCTGCTGACGGTCGCGCGGCAGGGCAGCCTGGGCCGGGCCGCCGCCGCACACGGCATCTCCCAGCCGGCCGCCAGCGCCCGCATCCGGCAGCTGGAAGCTCAGCTCGGTCTGGCCCTGATCGAGCGTTCCCCGCGCGGGTCCCGGCTCACCCCGGCCGGCGCCTTGGTCGCGGGCTGGGCCCAGAGTGCGGTCGACGCCGCCGCCGCGCTGGACGCCGGGGTCACCGCGCTGCGGCGTGAGCGGGAGTCCCGGCTCCGCATCGCGGCCAGCATGACGGTGGCGGAGTATCTGCTGCCCGGCTGGCTGACCGCTCTGCGGGCCATGGACCCCGGGGCGGCGGTCGCGCTGACCGCGATCAACTCGGCCGACGTGGCCGAGGCCGTGCTGACCGACGCGGCTGAGGTGGGATTCGTCGAGGGCCCCGACCTGCCCGGTGGCCTGCAGGCCATCCCGGTCGGCCGGGACGAGCTGACCGTGGTCGTCGCCCCTGGCCACCCGTGGACCCGGCGGCGTCGCGGCATCAGCCCGGCTGAACTGGCTGCCACCCCGCTGGTGGCCCGGGAGGAGGGCTCCGGCACCCGCCGCGTGTTCGAGCAGGCCCTGGCCCGGGCGGGTCTGGACGCCGCCCCGCCACAGGCCGAGCTGTCGTCTACCACCGCGATCAAGGCCGCAGTATCGGGCGGCGCCGGTCCCGCGGTACTGAGCTCGCTCGCGGTCGCGGCCGAGCTCGCGACCGGTTCGCTGCACGCGGTCCGCGTCATCGGCTTGGACCTGCGCCGCGACCTGCGTGCCGTCTGGCCGTCCGGCCGCCCCCTGGCCGGCCCGGCCCGCGACCTCGTGGCCATCGCCTCGCGCGGCGTGATCGCTCCGCGCCGGGGCTGGGGACATTTTTAGGCAGGTACTGCACAAAAGTGTCCCCAGATCCCCGCGTCCCCACCCACCCAGTCACACCCGCTCCGGGGGGCTCTGGACTGGCTGGGCACTTCCAAGCCGGGTCCCCGCTGAGGGACTCAGGCCGGGACGGGCGGGGCGTCGGTGCTGGTGCTGGGCTGCGTCGGCGGGAGCGCGGTGAAGATCTGCGCGCCGCCCTTGACGCAAGCCGAGACCCGCTCGGTCTGGGCGATCTCGGCGCTGGTGTAGCCCTGGCAGGTCCAGCCGCGGATGGAGACCGGGGCGCCGCCGCCGTTGCCGCGCAGGCCGCCCGCCCGGATCAGCGCGGCGTAGGACTTCTCGACGGTCATCGCGGTCGGGCAGGACACAGCGCCGCGGCCGATCCTGACCACCACCGTTACGTCCACCCCGGTCAGGGTGCGGCCGCACGTCGCGGCGGCGTCCGAGGTGGTGGTACCGGAAGCCGCGCACCCCATCACACACCCCGCGCTCAAGCCCACCGCCAGGCCCATCATGATCAGGAACCAGGCGCGCATCAGGGCAGACTTCCGCATCGGGGTAAGACAGCGCGTCCATCATGCCGCGTGTAGCGCTAAGTGCCTAACACGCCACTCCGCGTGTTTAGCTGCCCTCGCCCAAACCCTGCGGATCCGAGTCCCGTACCTCTAAGCAACCGGGCGCACCAGGCGGCCGCGCCGACGGCCGCCCTCCGTCCGATCGTTTGCATAATTTATCGCAACACTGCATAATTTTGCAGACAAGCTCAGCGCCCGGTCCCACGCCCGGGATGCATTCCCAGCCACCAACCTAGCCAACCAGGAGGCTAACGCGACATGGGCGCACGAGTCGCGGTCGCAGGTGCCAGTGGCTACGCGGGCGGGGAACTGCTCCGCCTGCTGGCCGCCCATCCGGACCTGGAGATCGGCGCCCTCGGCGCGGGTTCCAATGCCGGGGCCCCGGTCACCGCGGTCCACCCCAACCTGATCACGCTGGCCGGCCGGACGTTCGGGCCCACCACGGCGGCCGCCTTCGCCGGGTCCGACCTGGTGTTCATGGCGCTGCCGCACGAGGAGGCGGCCACGCTGGCCGGACAGCTGCCGCCGCAGACCCGGATCGTCGACCTGGGGGCCGGATTCCGGTTGTCCAGCCCGCAGGCCTGGGCCCGGTTCTACGGCGGTGACCACCCCGGGACCTGGGCCTACGGACTGCCCGAACTGCCCGGCGCCCGCGCGACGATCAGCGCGTCGGGCCAAGTGGCCTCGCCCGGCTGTTACGCCACCGCGTCGATCGTGGCGCTGGCCCCCCTGCTGGCCGCCGGGCTGGCCGCACCCGAGGACATCGTGATCGTGGCCGCCTCCGGCACCTCCGGCGCGGGCCGGTCCGCGACCACGAACCTGCTGGGCAGCGAGGTCATGGGCTCGGTGTCGGCCTACAAGGTGGGGGGCGCGCACCGGCACACCCCGGAGATCGAGCAGGCCCTGCAGTCGGTCCTGCCCGGGACCGGGACCGGGACCGGGGCCGGGCCGGAGGCCACGATCTCCTTCACGCCGACGCTGGCCCCGATGCCGCGCGGCATCCTGGCTACCTGCACCGCCCGGCTGGTCAAAGACAGCAGCACGGCGGAGCTGCGCGAGGCCATCGCCCGCTTCTACACCGGCGAGCCGTTCATCCACCTGCTGGCCGACGGGCAGTGGCCCGCCACCGCCGCCACCGCCAGCTCGAACGCGGCCCACCTCCAGGTCGTGGCCGATCCGCACGCCGGCCGGGCCGTGGTCGTGTCGGCCCTCGACAACCTGGGCAAGGGCGCGGCGGGCCAGGCCGTGCAGAACGCCAACCTCATGCTCGGCCTGCCGGAGACGGCGGGCCTGACCGCCCTGGGAGTCGCGCCGTGAGCGTCACCGCCCCGCTCGGGTTCCGCGCCGCCGGCGTCACCGCCGGGCTGAAGGCCTCCGGTGACCGCGACGTCGCCGTGGTCATCAACGACGGCCCGTCCCGCGCCGCGGCCGCCGTGTTCACCGGCAACCGGGTCAAGGCCGCGCCGGTGCTGTGGACCGAGCAGGTGGTCAGCGGGGGCCGGGTCCGCGCGGTCGCGCTGAACTCCGGTGGCGCCAACGCCTGCACCGGGCCGCTGGGTTTCCAGGACACGCACGTGACCGCGGAACGGCTCGGCGCGGCCCTGGACGATTCGGCCGGGGAGATGGCGGTCTGCTCCACCGGCCTGATCGGCGAGCGGCTGCCGATGGACAAGATCCTGCCCGCGGTGGACGCCTGCGTCGCGGAGGCCTCCCGGGGCGGCGGCCTGGCCGCGGCCGACGCCATCCGCACCACCGACACCGTGGTCAAGATCAGCTTCCGCCGCGAGAACGGGGACGCCTCCGGCTACGCCATCGGCGGCATGGCCAAGGGCGCGGGGATGCTCGCGCCCGCCCTGGCCACCATGCTGTGCGTGCTGACCACCGACGCGGACCTGCCCCCGGCCGATCTGGACGCCGCGCTGCGGGACGCCATGCGGGTCAGCTTGAACCGGCTGGACACCGACGGCTGCATGTCGACCAACGACACCGTGCTGCTGCTGGCCAGCGGCGCCTCGGGGGTGGCACCGAAGCTGGCCGACTTCACCGCGATGCTGACCGAGGTGTGCACCGACCTGGCCCGCCAGCTCCAGCTGGACGCCGAGGGCGCGGGCAAGATGATCATGGTGGAGGTCATCGGGGCGGCCAGCGAGGACGACGCCGTGCAGGCGGGCCGGGCCGTGGCCCGCAGCAACCTGCTCAAGTGCGCGATCGCCGGCGAGGACCCGAACTGGGGCCGGGTGGTCTCAGCCGTCGGCACGACGGCGGCCGAGTTCGAGCCGGATCGCCTGCACGTGGCCATCAACGGGATCTGGGTGTGCCGGAACGGCTGCGCCGGCGACGAGCGGTCCAAGGTCGACATGTCGCCCCGGGACGTCACGATCACCGTCGACCTGTCGGCGGGCCCGCACACCGCCACCATCCTCACCACCGACCTGACCGCCGAATACGTCCACGAGAACACGGCCTACTCGACATGACGGAGAACCTCACGGAGAGCAACGGCCAGGCCAGCCGCCCCACGGCCTCGGTCTCGGCCAGGGCCGTCGCCGAGGCCAAGGCGGAAACGCTGATCGAGGCGCTGCCCTGGCTGATCAAGTTCCACGACCGGACCGTGGTCATCAAGTACGGCGGCAACGCGATGACCTCCGACGAGCTCCGGCTCGCGTTCGCCGAGGACCTGGTGTTCCTGCGCTACGCCGGGCTGCGGCCGGTGGTGGTGCACGGCGGCGGCCCGCAGATCACCGAGCAGCTGGACCGGCTCGGCCTGGAGTCCACGTTCACCGCTGGCCTGCGCGTCACCACGCCGGAGACCATGGACGTGGTGCGGATGGTGCTGACCGGCAAGGTCAACAAGGACATCGTCCGGCTGATCAACCGTGACGGCCCGTTCGCGGTGGGAATGTCCGGTGAGGACGCCAACCTGTTCACCGCGAGCCGCAAGGCCGCGATCGTGGACGGCGAGCCGGTCGACATCGGGCTGGTCGGCCAGATCGAGACCACCGACCCGGGCGCGATCCGGGCCCTCATCGCCGACCGGCGGATCCCGGTGGTGTCCAGCGTGGCCCGCGGCGAGGACGGCGAGGTCTACAACGTCAACGCCGACACCGCCGCGGCCGAGCTGGCCGTGGCCCTGGGCGCGGCCAAGCTGATGATCTTGACTGACGTGCCCGGCCTGTACCGGACCTGGCCCGCCACCGGTGAGGTGATCAGCCAGCTCGGCGCGAGTGAGCTGGAGGGCATGCTGCCCGGTCTGAGCAGCGGGATGATCCCCAAGATGGGCGCGTGCCTGACCGCGGTCCGGGGCGGTGTGCCGCAGGCCCACGTGGTCGACGGGCGCCAGCCGCACGCCGTGCTGCTGGAAATCTTCACCGACTCCGGTACCGGGACCATGGTCGTTCCCGACAAGGAGGCTAAGACACTGTGACCGCCACGGACGTACTGCAAAAACGCTATGCGGCCGCGCTGATGCCGAACTACGGGCTGCCCCCGCTGGCGCTGGTCCGCGGCCAGGGCTGCCGGGTGTGGGACGCCGACGGCCGCGACTACCTCGACCTGTTCGCCGGGATCGCGGTCAGCGCGCTGGGCCACGCTCACCCCGCGCTGACCAGCGCGGTGAGCCTGCAGGTGGCCGCGCTGGCCCACACCTCGAACCTGTTCCTGCACGAGCCGGAGATCGAGCTGGCCGAACGGCTCCTGGCCCTGCTGGGCGGGTCCGCGGGCCCGGCCGACGCCCGGGTGTTCTTCGCCAACTCCGGCGCCGAGGCCAACGAGGCCGCGATCAAGCTGGTCCGCCGGTACTGGGAAAAGCAGAATATGAAAGCTGCCCGGCCGGTCTACGTGGCCACCGAGAACGGGTTCCACGGCCGGACCATGGGGGCCCTCGCGCTGACGGGCAAGGCCTCGATCCGCGAGCCGTTCGGGCCGTTCGGCATCGAGGTGCGCTTCGTGCCGTACGGCGACGCGGACGCGCTGCGGGCCGCGGTCGGCCCGGACTGCGCGGCCGTGTTCCTCGAACCGTGCCAGGGCGAGGCCGGCGTGGTCCCACCGCCGCCCGGCTATCTGCGCGCGGCCCGCGAAGCCTGCGACGCGACCGGCGCGCTGCTGGTCGTGGACGAGATCCAGAGCGGCATCGGGCGGACCGGGCACTGGTTCGCCCACCAGGCCGAAGGCGTTGCCCCCGACGTGCTCACCTTGGCCAAGGGGCTCGGGGGAGGGCTGCCCATCGGGGCCTGCGTCGGGTTCGGGCGTTACGGCGCGGTGCTGGGCAAGGGCGATCACGGTTCGACGTTCGGGGCCAACCCGGTGTCCTGCGCCGCCGCCCTGGCCGTGCTGACCACGATCGAATCCGACGGGCTGCTGGCCAACGCGGCCGCGGCGGGTACCCAGCTGGCCAGCGGCATCGGCGCGATGAGCCATCCGCTGCTGGCCGGGGTCCGCGGTCAGGGCCTTTGGCTGGCCGCCGTGCTGACGCAGGATGCCGCCGTGGACGTGGAAGCGGCTGCCCGCCGCGCCGGGTACCTGGTCAATGCGGTGCAGCCGGACGCGATCCGGCTGGCGCCGCCACTGATCATCGGCCCCGGGGAAATAGCTGACTTCCTCGGTGCCCTGCCCGGCATTTTTAATGACGTCGCCACCGCCCGGAGTGCCTCATGAGCGCGGAGCAGGCACCGCTGGCGCCCCAGGCGGCGGCCCAGCGGTCGGCGTCGCCGCGGCACTTCCTGCGTGATGACGACCTGAACCCGGCCGAACAGGCCGAGGTGCTGGACCTGGCCGCCCTGATGAAAGCGGACCGGTTCGCGCGCAAGCCGCTGGCCGGCCCGCAGACCGTCGCGGTGATGTTCGACAAGCCGTCGCTGCGGACCCGGGTCTCCTTCGCCACCGGCGTCGCCGACCTGGGCGGCAGCCCGCTGGTCATCGAGGCCCAGAGCACGCAGCTGGGCCGGGGTGAGACGGTCGGGGACACGGCCCGGGTGCTCAGCCGCCAGGTGGCCGCGATCGCCTGGCGTACGTTCGGCCAGGATCGGCTGGCCGCCCTGGCCGCGGCCAGCGAGGTGCCGGTCATCAACGCGCTGACCGACAGCTTCCACCCGTGCCAGATCCTGGCCGACCTGCAGGCCATCGCCGAAGCCAAGGGCGCCCAAAAGAAGGATGCACTGCGCGGCCTGACCATGACCTTCCTCGGCGACGGGTCCAGCAACATGGCCCACTCCTACCTGCTCGGCGGGGCCACGGCCGGCCTGCACGTGCGGATCGCCTCACCCGGGGCCTACCGGCCCGACCCCGCGGTGCTGGCCACGGCGGCCGAGATCGGCACCCAGACCGGCGGCAGCGTCCGCTGGTACGACGACCCGGCGCAGGCCTGCGCCGGGGTGGACGTGCTGGCCACCGACGTGTGGACGTCGATGGGGCAGGAAGCCGAGCAGGCCGAGCGGACCGCGGTGCTGACCCCGTACGCCCTGGACAAGGCCAAGCTCGACCTGGCCGCCCCGGACTGCATCGTGCTGCACTGCCTGCCCGCCCACCGGGGGCAGGAGATCAGCGCCGAGGTGCTGGACGGCCCGCACAGCCGGGTCTGGGATCAGGCCGAGAACCGGCTGCACGCGCAGAAGGCGCTGCTGACCTGGCTGCTGGCCCACCCGGAATCGGCGCCGTGACCGTGACCCGGCCCGGGACCAAGGCATCGCGGCAGGCGTGGGTGGCGGCCACCCTGGCCGACCGCCCGGTCCGTTCCCAGGAGGAGCTGGCCCGATTGCTGGCCGAGCGGGGGATGCCCGTCACCCAGGCCACGCTGTCCCGCGACCTGGAGGAGATCGGCGCGGTCCGGGTCCGCTCGGCCGACGGATCGCTGGTCTACGCGCTGCCCGAAGAGCCCGGCGGACCGGGTTCGCGGCCCGGCGGCGTCGCGGGCGGCGGTGCGGGCGGTGGCAGCGAACCGGCCGCGTCCCGGCCGCAGCTGTCCCGGACCGCCTCCGAGCTGCTGATTTCGGCCGAGGCCAGCGCGAACATGGTCGTGCTGCGGACCCCGGCCGGTGCGGCCCAGTTCCTGGCCTCGGTGCTCGACCACGCGGCCTGGCCGTCCATTCTCGGTACCGTGGCCGGCGACGACACCGTGCTGGTCATCGCGCGCGACCCGGCGGGCGGCGACGCCCTCGCGGCCCAGCTGCTCGCGCTGGCCGAGCGTCGGCGCTGACCCGGCGCCGACCCGGTAGGGTTCCGTCGCGGCACTACAAGAGGGACTGAGACAAACGTGACAGAAGCTTCAAGCGCGCCCCCGACCCGGCTGTGGGGCGGCAGGTTCGAGTCGGGGCCGGCCGACGCGCTGGCCCGGCTGTCGGTGAGCGTCCAGTTCGACTGGCGGCTGGCCCCGTACGACCTGCTCGCCTCCCGGGCCCACACCCGGGCGCTGTTCGGTGCCGGGCTGCTGACCGAGGTCGAGCGAGACTCCATGCTCAAGGCCCTGGACGACCTGGACCAGGCCTGCCGGGACGGCAGCTTCCGGCCCACCGCGGCCGACGAGGACGTGCACACCGCGCTGGAACGCGGCCTGCTGGAACGGCTGGGCACCCTGGGCGGCAAGCTCCGGGCCGGGCGCAGCCGCAACGATCAGGTCGCCACCGACCTGCGGCTGTACCTGCGGGACCACGTCCGCATGATCGTGTCCCGGCTGGCCGAGCTGGAGACCGCGCTGCTGGGCCAGGCCGAACGGCACGCTGACGTGGCCGCTCCCGGCTTCACCCACCTGCAGCACGCCCAGCCGGTGCTGTTCTCCCACCAGCTGCTGGCCCACGTGCACGCCTTCGCCCGGGACGCGGACCGGCTGCGGGACTGGGACTCCCGCGCCGCGATCTCCCCGCTCGGCGCGGGCGCGCTGGCCGGTTCTTCGCTGCCGTTCGACCCGGCGGAGCTGGCCAAGCAGCTCGGCTTCGCCGCGGCCACGACCAACTCCATGGACGCGGTCAGCGACCGCGACTTCGCGGCCGAATTCTGCTTCGCGGCCGCGCTGATCGGCGTGCACCTGTCCCGGCTCGGCGAGGAGATCGTGCTGTGGTCCTCGCAGGAGTTCGGCTGGATTGAGATCGACGACGCCTACGCCACCGGCTCGTCGATCATGCCGCAGAAGAAGAACCCAGACGTGGCCGAGCTGGCCCGGGGCAAGGCTGGGCGGCTGATCGGCGGCCTCACCGGGCTGCTGACCACGCTCAAGGGCCTGCCGCTGACCTACAACCGTGACCTGCAGGAAGACAAGGAGCCGGTGTTCGACGCGGTCGACACGCTGCTGCTGGTGCTGCCTGCCGTGGCCGGGCTGATCAGCACGTTCCGGCTGCACGCCGAGCGGGTGTCGGCCAGCGCCAGCGCGGGCTTCACCCTGGCCACCGACCTGGCCGAGTACCTGGTGCAGCGGGGGGTGCCGTTCCGCGAGGCCCACGAGATCGTCGGTCACCTGGTCGTCTGGTGCCAGGTGCACGACGTTGAGCTGGAAGACGTCGGCGACGAGGACCTGCTGCGGGTCTCACCGCACCTGACCCCGGACGTCCGCCAGGTGCTGACCGTCCGCGGCGCGCTGGAGGCCCGCAAGCAGCGCGGCGGCACCGCCCCGGCCCGGGTCGCCGAGCAGCTCACCGCGCTGCGCAACCTGGCCGACCAGCACGCCGCCTGGGCCACGAGCTGATACTCGCCCGGGAGTTCTTCGACCGGCCGGCGCTGGACGTGGCTCCGGCCCTGCTGGGCTGCGTGCTCGAGACCGACACCGCGGCCGGGCTGGTGGCGGTGCGGATCACCGAGGTCGAGGCCTACAGCGGCCAGACCGATCCCGCGTCCCACGCCTACCGGCGCAAGTCCGGCCGCAACCAGGTCATGTTCGGGCCGCCGGGGTACGCCTACGTGTACCAGATCTACGGCCTGCACTTCTGCGTGAACCTGGTCTGCCAGCCCGCCGGGACGGCCGAGGCCGTGCTGTTGCGGGCGGGCCAGGTGGTAGAGGGGGCCGAGGTGGCCTGGACCCGGCGCTCCTCGGCTCGCACCGAGCTGCAGCTGGCCCGCGGCCCGGCCCTGCTGTGCCAGGTGCTGGCCATCGACCGCCGGTTCGACGGCACCGACGTGTGTACCGAGGACTCACCGGTACGCATGCACGGCCCGGGCCCGGGTGACGCGCCCGCGGTCGGCGCGATCCGTACCGGTCCCCGGGTCGGCGTGACCCAGGCGGCAGACTATCCCTGGCGGTTCTGGATCGACGGCGACCGCACGGTCTCCGCCTACAAGCGGGCGGTGCGGCGCCCTCGGCCAGTAACGCAAACGGTTACCACTTCGGGCGCCGAAGGTGGCACCATTCAGCCGTGACCGACATCATCGACGAGCTGACCTGGCGCGGGCTCATATCGCAGTCAACGGACCTGGAGGACCTGCGCAAGGCCCTCAATTCCGGGCCGGTGACGCTGTACGCCGGATTCGACCCGACCGCGCCTGGCCTGCACATCGGTCACCTCATGCTGCTGCTCACGCTGCGCCGGTTCCAGCTGGCCGGGCACCGCCCGATCGGTGTGGTCGGCGGGGCCACCGGCCTGATCGGAGACCCGAGTGGCAAGTCGGCCGAGCGCGTGCTGAACCCGCGCGAGCTGGTAGCCGAGTGGGTTGATCGCATCCGAGCCGAGCTGGAACGATTCCTGGAGTTCGGCGACATGCCGAACAGCGCGAAGATCGTCAGCAACCTGGACTGGACCGCCGGCCTGCCGGTGCTGGACTTCCTGCGCGACATCGGCAAGCACTTCCCGGTCAACCAGATGCTGGCCCGCGAGTCGGTCAAGGCCCGGCTGGAAGCGGGCGGGATCAGCTACACCGAGTTCAGTTACCAGATCCTGCAGGCCATGGACTTCCTCGAGCTGTACCGGCGCCAGGACACCACGCTGCAGATCGGCGGCAGCGACCAGTGGGGCAACCTGGTCGCCGGCGTGGACCTGATCCGCCGGGCCGAAGGTGGCTCGGCCCACGCCCTGGCCACCCCGCTGATCACCAAACCGGACGGCACCAAGTACGGCAAGTCCGAAGGCGGCGCCATCTGGATCAGCCCCGACCTGATGAGCCCGTACGCGTTCTACCAGTTCTGGCTCAACGTGGAGGACTCCGAGGTACCGGGCCTGCTCAAGGTGTTCACGTTCCGGTCCCGGGAGGAGATCGAGGACCTGGAGCGCCAGACGGCCGAGCGCCCCCAGGCCCGGGCCGGGCAGCGCGCGCTGGCCGAGGAGCTGACCACGCTGGTGCACGGCGCCGACGCCACGGCCCGGGTGATCGCGGCCAGCCGGGCCCTGTTCGGCCAGGGCGACCTGCACGAGGTCGACCTGCCCACCCTGGCCGACGCGGTCAGCGAGGTCCCGCACGCCGAGGTCTTCCTGCGTGACCCCGACGAGGCCCTACCGCCCGTGGCCGACCTGATGGCCCTCACCGGCATCGTCGCCAGCAAGTCTGCGGCCCGGCGGGCTATCGCCGAGGGTGGCGCTTACCTGAACAACACCAAGGTCACGGAGCAGGACGCTGTCCCGTCCCGGGATGACCTCCTGCACGGCCGGTACCTGATCCTGCGCCGGGGCAAGCGTACGGTCGGCGCCGTCGACGTCCAGCTGGCCTGACGTCAGGCCAGTCGGACGCCGAGCCAGCCTGCCGAGGTCATTCCGTTTCGTACGGTTCGGATCCCCCGGTCTGGAATATCCCTACCGGCGGTGAAGTTACAACCCTCTACCTGGCCAACAGTGTCCGAACGAGGTCTGCTGGCGTGTAAGGTAGGACTACCGCACCACGGAGCCGGCAACGGCGCCTGAACTGCGGCCCGGATTGGGATCGAATGCCTTTCGGCAAATCGGTTTCGCCGGGACCCCCCGGGACAATTCAATTTCGGTTAACGTGCACAAGCACCATCCGGAGTCGGGTAAGGTTTCGGAGGTCGGGCGGATCGCCCACTTGTTCCCCAGAATCCATTAAGGGCTCTGGTTTGACGAGTGGGAATGCGTCCGGTAAGTTAGAGTAGTTGCCCTGGAGGCGGCCGGGAGGCTGCTGATGGTGTGCATCTGTTCCTTGAGAACTCAACAGCGTGCTAAAAGCCAGTGCATTAAGCACATACCCCCGTCGATGGGGTGGTCTCCTTTTTGGGGGCTGCTTTGTCAACGGATTTATATGTCAAGATCGCTGAGCTGATCTGGTCTTTCGGGGCTGGGTTGGTGAGGCACTCTCGAATGCTTACATTCCGCTTGGTGCTGACTCGTGAGGGTTGGCCTGCGGTGTGTTTATAGACATTCAACGGAGAGTTTGATCCTGGCTCAGGACGAACGCTGGCGGCGTGCTTAACACATGCAAGTCGAGCGGAAAGGCCCTTCGGGGTACTCGAGCGGCGAACGGGTGAGTAACACGTGAGTAACCTGCCCTTGGCTCTGGGATAGCTCCGGGAAACCGGAATTAATACCGGATATGACTTCGGCCGACATCGGCTGCGGTGGAAAGATTTATCGGCCAGGGATGGGCTCGCGGCCTATCAGCTTGTTGGTGGGGTAACGGCCTACCAAGGCGACGACGGGTAGCCGGCCTGAGAGGGCGACCGGCCACACTGGGACTGAGACACGGCCCAGACTCCTACGGGAGGCAGCAGTGGGGAATATTGCGCAATGGGCGAAAGCCTGACGCAGCGACGCCGCGTGGGGGATGAAGGCCTTCGGGTTGTAAACCCCTTTCGGCAGGGACGAAGCGAAAGTGACGGTACCTGCAGAAGAAGCGCCGGCTAACTACGTGCCAGCAGCCGCGGTAACACGTAGGGCGCAAGCGTTGTCCGGAATCATTGGGCGTAAAGAGCTCGTAGGTGGTTTGTCACGTCTGCTGTGAAAACTCGGGGCTTAACCCCGAGCTTGCAGTGGATACGGGCAGACTAGAGGTAGGTAGGGGAGAATGGAATTCCCGGTGTAGCGGTGAAATGCGCAGATATCGGGAGGAACACCGGTGGCGAAGGCGGTTCTCTGGGCCTTACCTGACACTGAGGAGCGAAAGCGTGGGGAGCGAACAGGATTAGATACCCTGGTAGTCCACGCCGTAAACGTTGGGCGCTAGGTGTGGGGTCCTTCCACGGATTCCGTGCCGCAGCTAACGCATTAAGCGCCCCGCCTGGGGAGTACGGCCGCAAGGCTAAAACTCAAAGGAATTGACGGGGGCCCGCACAAGCGGCGGAGCATGTTGCTTAATTCGACGCAACGCGAAGAACCTTACCAAGGTTTGACATGGCCGGAAAAGCCTCAGAGATGGGGTGTCCGCAAGGGCCGGTCACAGGTGGTGCATGGCTGTCGTCAGCTCGTGTCGTGAGATGTTGGGTTAAGTCCCGCAACGAGCGCAACCCTCGTCCTATGTTGCCAGCGGGTAATGCCGGGGACTCATAGGAGACTGCCGGGGTCAACTCGGAGGAAGGTGGGGATGACGTCAAGTCATCATGCCCCTTATGTCTTGGGCTGCAAACATGCTACAATGGCCGGTACAAAGGGCTGCGAAACCGCAAGGTAGAGCGAATCCCAAAAAGCCGGTCTCAGTTCGGATTGGGGTCTGCAACTCGACCCCATGAAGTCGGAGTCGCTAGTAATCGCAGATCAGCAACGCTGCGGTGAATACGTTCCCGGGCCTTGTACACACCGCCCGTCACGTCATGAAAGTCGGCAACACCCGAAGCCGGTGGCCTAACCCCTTGTGGGAGGGAGCCGTCGAAGGTGGGGCCGGCGATTGGGACGAAGTCGTAACAAGGTAGCCGTACCGGAAGGTGCGGCTGGATCACCTCCTTTCTAAGGAGCAACTGGCGTCCGGTCTTTGGCTGGGCGTCCATTGGCTGTTTCTCAGGCGAATGTCCTGGGGCAGCCTGCTCATTAGTGGAGCACTGGTTATTCAGCTGGTTTCATCAGCCGGCGGCCGTTAGTACACCTGCACTTGTGCGGGAGGGACGCGGGCCGCGGGGGATGGGCTGGCTGGGCACGCTGTTGGGTCCTGAGGGAGCAGACGCTGTTTGGGTCTGTCCTTCTGGACTGGACCGGCATCTCGCCGAACGGCCCCGGTCACACTTTCTGGTTCTGCCAGCTGGTGTGGTTACCGGGGTACGCGGCGGTCTGGGTGCCGGGACCGCCCGTACTTTGAGAACTGCATAGTGGACGCGAGCATCATCTGTAGTAGCCAAGTTACTAAGGGCACACGGTGGATGCCTTGGCACCAGGAGCCGAAGAAGGACGTAGGAGCCTGCGATAAGCCCCGGTTAGTCGGCAACCAGACTTTGACCCGGGGATTTCCGAATGGGGAAACCTGTCGAGCGTAATTGCTCGTCACCCCTGCCTGAACACATAGGGCAGGTGGAGGTAACGCGGGGAAGTGAAACATCTCAGTACCCGCAGGAAGAGAAAGCAACCGCGATTCCGCGAGTAGTGGTGAGCGAAAGCGGAAGAGGCCAAACCGATCACGTGTTAAAGCCGGCAGGCGTTGCGTGGTCGGGGTAGCGGGACCGTTCAGCCAGAGCTGCTGATCTGGCAGGGAGTAAGAAATCGTATGGGTAGCCGAAGACGTTGGAAAGCGTCGGCACAGAAGGTGATACCCCTGTACGTGAAACCTGTACGACTCCCGAGCGGGATCCCAAGTAGCACGGAGCCCGAGAAATTCCGTGTGAATCCGGGAGGACCACCTCCTAAGCCTAAATACTCCCTGGTGACCGATAGTGAACAAGTACCGTGAGGGAAAGGTGAAAAGCACCCCGGTGAGGGGTCGTGAAATAGTACCTGAAACCGTGTGCCTACAAGCCGTGGGAGCGTGTCAGCTCTGCTGACGTGAAGTGACCGCGTGCCTTTTGAAGAATGAGCCTGCGAGTTACGGTATGTGGCAAGGTTAACCCGTGAGGGGTAGCCGTAGCGAAAGCGAGTCTTAATAGGGCGTCATAGTCGCATGCTGTAGACCCGAAGCGGAGTGATCTACCCATGGCCAGGTTGAAGCGCGGGTAAGACCGCGTGGAGGACCGAACCCACCAGGGTTGAAAACCTGGGGGATGAGCTGTGGGTAGGGGTGAAAGGCCAATCAAACTCCGTGATAGCTGGTTCTCCCCGAAATGCATTTAGGTGCAGCGTCACGTGTTTCTTACCGGAGGTAGAGCTACTGGTTGGCCTAGGGGGCCCACAAGCTTACTGAAGTCAGCCAAACTCCGAATGCCGGTAAGTGAGAGCGTGGCAGTGAGACTGCGGGCGATAAGGTTCGTAGTCGAGAGGGAAACAACCCAGATCACCAGCTAAGGCCCCTAAGCGTGTGCTAAGTGGAAAAGGATGTGGAGTTGCACAGACAACCAGGAGGTTGGCTTAGAAGCAGCCACCCTTGAAAGAGTGCGTAATAGCTCACTGGTCAAGTGATTCCGCGCCGACAATTTAGCGGGGCTCAAGCACACCGCCGAAGCTGTGGCATTCATACGATAGCCCGGCCTCTTTTTACAGAGGCGGCTGAGAATTCAGCCTGACCTGGTCTTCGGACCGGTGATAGCTGTTGTCAGGGCTGCCCGAGTAGCTGAGGTCCAGGTGTGTGGATGGGTAGGGGAGCGTCGTGTGGCGAGTGAAGCGGCGGAGTGATCCAGCCGTGGACGCTACACGAGTGAGAATGCAGGCATGAGTAGCGAAAGAGGGGTGAGAAACCCCTCCGCCGAATGACCAAGGGTTCCTGGGGCAGGCTAATCCGCCCAGGGTAAGTCGGGACCTAAGGCGAGGCCGACAGGCGTAGTCGATGGACAACGGGTTGATATTCCCGTACCCGCGTAGACGCGCCCATGCTGAATCCGGTAATGCTAAACACCCAACGCCTCTTAGTCCTTCGGGACGGCGAGGCTGCGGCTGTGACCCGAGCTGGTAGTAGGCAAGCTGAAGGGGTGACGCAGGAGGGTAGCTCTACCAGGCGATGGTTGTCCTGGAGTAAAGGTGTAGGGCGATGTGTAGGCAAATCCGCACATCATGTGCCTGAGACCTGATGCCGAGCCTATTGTGGCGAAGTGAGTGATCCCATGCTGCCGAGAAAAGCCTCGCAGTGAGCGTCTAAGCGGCCCGTACCCTAAACCGACTCAGGTGGTCAGGTAGAGAATACCAAGGCGATCGGGTGAACCGTGGTTAAGGAACTAGGCAAATTATCCCCGTAACTTTGGGAGAAGGGGAGCCATGTTCGGTGATAAGACTTGCTCTTTGAGCTGAGTGTGGCCGCAGAGACCAGGGGAAAGCGACTGTTTACTAAAAACACAGGACCGTGCAAAGTCGCAAGACGACGTATACGGTCTGACGCCTGCCCGGTGCTGGAACGTTAAGGGGACGGGTTAGCGGCCTTCGGGTCGCGAAGCTCAGAACTTAAGCGCCAGTAAACGGCGGTGGTAACTATAACCATCCTAAGGTAGCGAAATTCCTTGTCGGGTAAGTTCCGACCTGCACGAATGGCGTAACGACTTTCCCACTGTCTCAACCACGGACCCGGCGAAATTGCACTACGAGTAAAGATGCTCGTTACGCGCAGCAGGACGGAAAGACCCCGGGACCTTCACTGCAGCTTGACATTGGTGTTTGGGTCGGATTGTGTAGGATAGGTGGGAGACTGTGAAGCAGGCACGCTAGTGCTTGTGGAGTCATCGGTGAAATACCACTCTGTTCGTTCTGGATATCTAACCTGGGTCCGTAATCCGGATCAGGGACAGTGTCTGGTGGGTAGTTTAACTGGGGCGGTTGCCTCCCAAAAGGTAACGGAGGCGCCCAAAGGTACCCTCAGCCTGGTTGGCAACCAGGTGTCGAGTGTAAGTGCACAAGGGTGCTTGACTGTGAGACAGACATGTCGAGCAGGAGCGAAAGCTGGGACTAGTGATCCGGCGGTGGCATGTGGAAGCGCCGTCGCTTAACGGCTAAAAGGTACCCCGGGGATAACAGGCTGATCTTCCCCAAGAGTCCATATCGACGGGATGGTTTGGCACCTCGATGTCGGCTCGTCGCATCCTGGGGCTGGAGTAGGTCCCAAGGGTTGGGCTGTTCGCCCATTAAAGCGGTACGCGAGCTGGGTTTAGAACGTCGTGAGACAGTTCGGTCCCTATCCGCTGCGCGCGTAAGAGACTTGAGAGGGGCTGTCCCTAGTACGAGAGGACCGGGACGGACGAACCTCTGGTGTGCCAGTTGTCCTGCCAAGGGCACGGCTGGTTTGCTACGTTCGGAAGGGATAACCGCTGAAAGCATCTAAGCGGGAAGCTCGCCTCAAGATGAGGTCTCTCTCTGGGTTAACCAGGTAAGGCCCCCAGCTAGACGACTGGGTTGATAGGCCGGAGGTGGAAGCACGGCAACGTGTTGAGCTGACCGGTACTAATAGGCCGAGAGGCTTGGCTTCATACTTCTTATCTTGTTTCGCGTCCACTATGCGGTTCCCGAGGTACGGTCGGGAACCAGCCGGTCACGGTGTTCATTCACTGGGACCGAAGGTACGGCCGATAACTCCATAGCGTTTCGGCGGCCATAGCGAAGGGGAAACACCCGGTCCCATTCCGAACCCGGAAGTTAAGCCCTTCTGCGCCGATGGTACTGCGCGGGGGACCGCGTGGGAGAGTAGGACGCCGCCGGGCATATTTGAAGGAGGCTGCTCCCCGAAAGGGTCGAGCAGCCTCCTTCTTATTTTGCGTTCTTATCTTGCGCTGTCGCCGTTGCTACACTGCCCCCATGACCGAGCAGGCCGGGCCGGACGACATCAGTGAGCCCCAGGACGAGACGCCGCGGTTGCCGCGGCACCTGGCCGCGCTGGTGGGCGCGCTCAATGGGCCGCCGGATCTGGGCCGCGACCATGACCGGTACCTGGCCTACCCCGATCGCGAAGAGACCGGCGGAGCAGCTTCCGCGTGATCCTGTGCGACACGGGGCCACTGGTGGCCGCCTTCAACCGGGCCGACCGTGACCACACCCGCTGTACGGAGTTCCTGACCCAAAACTGGACCCGGCTGGTGATCCCGTCCCTGGCCGTGACCGAGGTCTGCCATCTCCTGGCCGATCCCCGGCGTCGCGGCCGCCCGGACCTGGCCGCTGAGTTCTGCGCCGCGATCGCCGACGACGAGCTGCGGGTCATCGAGGCGACCCCATACGACTACCGCCGGATGGCCGAGCTGCTCACCACCTACGGATCGCTGCACCTGCAGGTGGTGGACGCCTGCGTGGTAGCCCTGGCCGAGCGCCTGGATGTCCGCGAAGTCGCCACCCTTGACCGCCGCGACTTCCAGGTCATCTCACCCCGTCACCTCCGCCGCGGCGAGCGCCTCACCTTGCTCCCCGGCGACTCCTGATCCCCCCTGCCGACTTGCCAACCGTCACGGCTCAGATCGGCGCCGATGGTGTCGGCTAAGGTGCAGGCATGGGTAACTGCGCTGCCATGACCACGGACCGCCACTAAGCGGCGGTGCCGAGGCTGCCGTAACCGCGGCCTCACGGCCTGCCCACTGGGGCATGGCCAGGACGTACCGCCGGATCAGTGTCCGGCCGGCCGTCACGCCCGTATTCCCCGTGCTGCCGGGTCATCCTTGCCTTGATCAGGGGAGTCATGTCTCCGTCGCAGCGTTCCGGTCCACCGGACCGGGAACCATTCCCCGGCCCGTCCGCCGCCGGACCCCCCGGAACGCGAGACCCGCGTGCCGTCACCCTGGTCCTGATGGTCGGGCTTCCCGCGGCCGGGAAAACCACCCGGGCTGAGGAACTCGCGGCCATGTACCAGGCGTTGCGGCTGACCCCGGATCACTGGATGATCCCGCTGTTCGGGGATCCGATGGCCGGCGGCCAACGCTGGGTCCTCGAAGGCCGGCTCATCTCGGTCGCCCTGCAGGCGCTGCGGCTGGGGACCAGCGTCGTGCTCGACTACGGGCTCTGGGGCCGCGATGAACGGTCGGCCCTGCGCTGGCTGGCCCGGTCGGCCGGAGCAGCATGCCAGGTCGTCTACCTGCCCGTGAGCAAAGACGTCCAGCTGGCCCGTATCGCCCACCGCCAGGAAACGGCGCCGCACCAGACCTTCCCGATGACTGAAGCCGACGTGGACGCCTGGCGGGAGCAGTTCCAGGTGCCCGACGCGGCTGAGCTCGACGGCGGTGAGATCCCGGCCCCGCCCGGGGGCTGGCCCGGCTGGCCGCAGTGGGCCGCTGACCACTGGCCCACCTGTACCGGCCGCTAACACCCGGGTCAGGCCGTCCGCATCGGCCCGCCGTCGAGGGCATCGAGCTCGGCCAGGTCGTGGACGTCCTGCGGGCGATGCTCGTACCCGGTACGGAATCGGCGCTGCTGCTGCGCGGACAGGCAGGGCACCAGGCGGCCCTCGATCGACCCCGTGGTGAACGCGGCCGGTGGATAGTCGAAGTGCCCGCCGTCCAGGTCCGGCTGCCAGCCATGACCGTCCTCGTCGAAGCGGACCGGATGGACGTCGACCCAGCGCGCGCCCGATGCCCGCAGCTCCATCCGCACCGGCAGCCAATCCGTCTCGGCCACATAGCCCAGCTGGCCGAGTGCCGGCCAGCAGCGCTCGAGGTCCTCCGCATCGACGGCCAGATCAAGATCCCGGTGCTCCCGGGTCTGCCGTCCAGCCAGGGCGGCGACGCCCCAGCCGCCACCCACCCAATGACGAACCCCGGCCCGGTCCAGCCTGTCCAGGACCATGATCACGTCTTCGGAACGCACGCCCCAGGCTACGGCGCTACAGCCGTCATCGTGGACCACGACCGGCCGAGATGTTGGCGGCGGGCGGGACGGTTTCCGCCAGGTGGCCACGGCCTAGACGGTGTCCGCGCCGGGGTCGTGCGCCTCCTTGATGCGGGCCAGCAGGAACACCTCGTAGTCCATGGATAGCCCGACGGAATCCCGGGCCTGTCTCGACGCCGGCGACTCAGCCGCGAGCTCGGCTCAGGCCGCCGCGGTAAGGGTGTGGGTTTCGCTGCACGGGATGGTCACCCTGCGGGCCAGCCTCCCGCGGTTCCCCTGGCCACCCCGCGGCACCCTCCTGGACCAGCTCGTCCAGCGCGCCGCCGACCTCCACCCTTCCGGCGGAGCCAAGTTTGGATAGCGGCTCGGCCGGAGATAACTGGCCCGACGGGCCCCGCCCGGGGCCCTGTACCTGGCCCGAGAAGAATTCTGAGGAGATTTTCGGGGCGCTGTAGCGCGGTCCGAGGCCGCTGACCTCGGCGGATACACCGGAGCAGGGCGCAGGCCCAGTGCCGGGTCGGTTCAGTGCGCCGCGCCGATTTGACGAGGGCCCCGTCCATCTCTAGAGTTCTTCTTGCCCCACGGGGGACGGGACGCCGGATGGCGGGCCTGATACCCGGGGGAACCCCAAGACCATCGAATCGCCGGGTTTTTCGTGTTCACGGAAGCCCGGTGGCGGCAGTCTTGGACGGGCCGATCGCCTTCCTAGCTGACAAAAAGTTCTTCGGGACCGAGTTGACAGCAAGGATCGGGTCCGGTAAGTTAGAGTAGTTGCCCTGGAGGCGGCCGGGAGGCTGCTGATGGTGTGCATCTGTTCCTTGAGAACTCAACAGCGTGCTAAAAGCCAGTGCATTAAGCACATACCCCCGTCGATGGGGTGGTCTCCTTTTTGGGGGCTGCTTTGTCAACGGATTTATATGTCAAGATCGCTGAGCTGATCTGGTCTTTCGGGGCTGGGTTGGTGAGGCACTCTCGAATGCTTACATTCCGCTTGGTGCTGACTCGTGAGGGTTGGCCTGCGGTGTGTTTATAGACATTCAACGGAGAGTTTGATCCTGGCTCAGGACGAACGCTGGCGGCGTGCTTAACACATGCAAGTCGAGCGGAAAGGCCCTTCGGGGTACTCGAGCGGCGAACGGGTGAGTAACACGTGAGTAACCTGCCCTTGGCTCTGGGATAGCTCCGGGAAACCGGAATTAATACCGGATATGACTTCGGCCGACATCGGCTGCGGTGGAAAGATTTATCGGCCAGGGATGGGCTCGCGGCCTATCAGCTTGTTGGTGGGGTAACGGCCTACCAAGGCGACGACGGGTAGCCGGCCTGAGAGGGCGACCGGCCACACTGGGACTGAGACACGGCCCAGACTCCTACGGGAGGCAGCAGTGGGGAATATTGCGCAATGGGCGAAAGCCTGACGCAGCGACGCCGCGTGGGGGATGAAGGCCTTCGGGTTGTAAACCCCTTTCGGCAGGGACGAAGCGAAAGTGACGGTACCTGCAGAAGAAGCGCCGGCTAACTACGTGCCAGCAGCCGCGGTAACACGTAGGGCGCAAGCGTTGTCCGGAATCATTGGGCGTAAAGAGCTCGTAGGTGGTTTGTCACGTCTGCTGTGAAAACTCGGGGCTTAACCCCGAGCTTGCAGTGGATACGGGCAGACTAGAGGTAGGTAGGGGAGAATGGAATTCCCGGTGTAGCGGTGAAATGCGCAGATATCGGGAGGAACACCGGTGGCGAAGGCGGTTCTCTGGGCCTTACCTGACACTGAGGAGCGAAAGCGTGGGGAGCGAACAGGATTAGATACCCTGGTAGTCCACGCCGTAAACGTTGGGCGCTAGGTGTGGGGTCCTTCCACGGATTCCGTGCCGCAGCTAACGCATTAAGCGCCCCGCCTGGGGAGTACGGCCGCAAGGCTAAAACTCAAAGGAATTGACGGGGGCCCGCACAAGCGGCGGAGCATGTTGCTTAATTCGACGCAACGCGAAGAACCTTACCAAGGTTTGACATGGCCGGAAAAGCCTCAGAGATGGGGTGTCCGCAAGGGCCGGTCACAGGTGGTGCATGGCTGTCGTCAGCTCGTGTCGTGAGATGTTGGGTTAAGTCCCGCAACGAGCGCAACCCTCGTCCTATGTTGCCAGCGGGTAATGCCGGGGACTCATAGGAGACTGCCGGGGTCAACTCGGAGGAAGGTGGGGATGACGTCAAGTCATCATGCCCCTTATGTCTTGGGCTGCAAACATGCTACAATGGCCGGTACAAAGGGCTGCGAAACCGCAAGGTAGAGCGAATCCCAAAAAGCCGGTCTCAGTTCGGATTGGGGTCTGCAACTCGACCCCATGAAGTCGGAGTCGCTAGTAATCGCAGATCAGCAACGCTGCGGTGAATACGTTCCCGGGCCTTGTACACACCGCCCGTCACGTCATGAAAGTCGGCAACACCCGAAGCCGGTGGCCTAACCCCTTGTGGGAGGGAGCCGTCGAAGGTGGGGCCGGCGATTGGGACGAAGTCGTAACAAGGTAGCCGTACCGGAAGGTGCGGCTGGATCACCTCCTTTCTAAGGAGCAACTGGCGTCCGGTCTTTGGCTGGGCGTCCATTGGCTGTTTCTCAGGCGAATGTCCTGGGGCAGCCTGCTCATTAGTGGAGCACTGGTTATTCAGCTGGTTTCATCAGCCGGCGGCCGTTAGTACACCTGCACTTGTGCGGGAGGGACGCGGGCCGCGGGGGATGGGCTGGCTGGGCACGCTGTTGGGTCCTGAGGGAGCAGACGCTGTTTGGGTCTGTCCTTCTGGACTGGACCGGCATCTCGCCGAACGGCCCCGGTCACACTTTCTGGTTCTGCCAGCTGGTGTGGTTACCGGGGTACGCGGCGGTCTGGGTGCCGGGACCGCCCGTACTTTGAGAACTGCATAGTGGACGCGAGCATCATCTGTAGTAGCCAAGTTACTAAGGGCACACGGTGGATGCCTTGGCACCAGGAGCCGAAGAAGGACGTAGGAGCCTGCGATAAGCCCCGGTTAGTCGGCAACCAGACTTTGACCCGGGGATTTCCGAATGGGGAAACCTGTCGAGCGTAATTGCTCGTCACCCCTGCCTGAACACATAGGGCAGGTGGAGGTAACGCGGGGAAGTGAAACATCTCAGTACCCGCAGGAAGAGAAAGCAACCGCGATTCCGCGAGTAGTGGTGAGCGAAAGCGGAAGAGGCCAAACCGATCACGTGTTAAAGCCGGCAGGCGTTGCGTGGTCGGGGTAGCGGGACCGTTCAGCCAGAGCTGCTGATCTGGCAGGGAGTAAGAAATCGTATGGGTAGCCGAAGACGTTGGAAAGCGTCGGCACAGAAGGTGATACCCCTGTACGTGAAACCTGTACGACTCCCGAGCGGGATCCCAAGTAGCACGGAGCCCGAGAAATTCCGTGTGAATCCGGGAGGACCACCTCCTAAGCCTAAATACTCCCTGGTGACCGATAGTGAACAAGTACCGTGAGGGAAAGGTGAAAAGCACCCCGGTGAGGGGTCGTGAAATAGTACCTGAAACCGTGTGCCTACAAGCCGTGGGAGCGTGTCAGCTCTGCTGACGTGAAGTGACCGCGTGCCTTTTGAAGAATGAGCCTGCGAGTTACGGTATGTGGCAAGGTTAACCCGTGAGGGGTAGCCGTAGCGAAAGCGAGTCTTAATAGGGCGTCATAGTCGCATGCTGTAGACCCGAAGCGGAGTGATCTACCCATGGCCAGGTTGAAGCGCGGGTAAGACCGCGTGGAGGACCGAACCCACCAGGGTTGAAAACCTGGGGGATGAGCTGTGGGTAGGGGTGAAAGGCCAATCAAACTCCGTGATAGCTGGTTCTCCCCGAAATGCATTTAGGTGCAGCGTCACGTGTTTCTTACCGGAGGTAGAGCTACTGGTTGGCCTAGGGGGCCCACAAGCTTACTGAAGTCAGCCAAACTCCGAATGCCGGTAAGTGAGAGCGTGGCAGTGAGACTGCGGGCGATAAGGTTCGTAGTCGAGAGGGAAACAACCCAGATCACCAGCTAAGGCCCCTAAGCGTGTGCTAAGTGGAAAAGGATGTGGAGTTGCACAGACAACCAGGAGGTTGGCTTAGAAGCAGCCACCCTTGAAAGAGTGCGTAATAGCTCACTGGTCAAGTGATTCCGCGCCGACAATTTAGCGGGGCTCAAGCACACCGCCGAAGCTGTGGCATTCATACGATAGCCCGGCCTCTTTTTACAGAGGCGGCTGAGAATTCAGCCTGACCTGGTCTTCGGACCGGTGATAGCTGTTGTCAGGGCTGCCCGAGTAGCTGAGGTCCAGGTGTGTGGATGGGTAGGGGAGCGTCGTGTGGCGAGTGAAGCGGCGGAGTGATCCAGCCGTGGACGCTACACGAGTGAGAATGCAGGCATGAGTAGCGAAAGAGGGGTGAGAAACCCCTCCGCCGAATGACCAAGGGTTCCTGGGGCAGGCTAATCCGCCCAGGGTAAGTCGGGACCTAAGGCGAGGCCGACAGGCGTAGTCGATGGACAACGGGTTGATATTCCCGTACCCGCGTAGACGCGCCCATGCTGAATCCGGTAATGCTAAACACCCAACGCCTCTTAGTCCTTCGGGACGGCGAGGCTGCGGCTGTGACCCGAGCTGGTAGTAGGCAAGCTGAAGGGGTGACGCAGGAGGGTAGCTCTACCAGGCGATGGTTGTCCTGGAGTAAAGGTGTAGGGCGATGTGTAGGCAAATCCGCACATCATGTGCCTGAGACCTGATGCCGAGCCTATTGTGGCGAAGTGAGTGATCCCATGCTGCCGAGAAAAGCCTCGCAGTGAGCGTCTAAGCGGCCCGTACCCTAAACCGACTCAGGTGGTCAGGTAGAGAATACCAAGGCGATCGGGTGAACCGTGGTTAAGGAACTAGGCAAATTATCCCCGTAACTTTGGGAGAAGGGGAGCCATGTTCGGTGATAAGACTTGCTCTTTGAGCTGAGTGTGGCCGCAGAGACCAGGGGAAAGCGACTGTTTACTAAAAACACAGGACCGTGCAAAGTCGCAAGACGACGTATACGGTCTGACGCCTGCCCGGTGCTGGAACGTTAAGGGGACGGGTTAGCGGCCTTCGGGTCGCGAAGCTCAGAACTTAAGCGCCAGTAAACGGCGGTGGTAACTATAACCATCCTAAGGTAGCGAAATTCCTTGTCGGGTAAGTTCCGACCTGCACGAATGGCGTAACGACTTTCCCACTGTCTCAACCACGGACCCGGCGAAATTGCACTACGAGTAAAGATGCTCGTTACGCGCAGCAGGACGGAAAGACCCCGGGACCTTCACTGCAGCTTGACATTGGTGTTTGGGTCGGATTGTGTAGGATAGGTGGGAGACTGTGAAGCAGGCACGCTAGTGCTTGTGGAGTCATCGGTGAAATACCACTCTGTTCGTTCTGGATATCTAACCTGGGTCCGTAATCCGGATCAGGGACAGTGTCTGGTGGGTAGTTTAACTGGGGCGGTTGCCTCCCAAAAGGTAACGGAGGCGCCCAAAGGTACCCTCAGCCTGGTTGGCAACCAGGTGTCGAGTGTAAGTGCACAAGGGTGCTTGACTGTGAGACAGACATGTCGAGCAGGAGCGAAAGCTGGGACTAGTGATCCGGCGGTGGCATGTGGAAGCGCCGTCGCTTAACGGCTAAAAGGTACCCCGGGGATAACAGGCTGATCTTCCCCAAGAGTCCATATCGACGGGATGGTTTGGCACCTCGATGTCGGCTCGTCGCATCCTGGGGCTGGAGTAGGTCCCAAGGGTTGGGCTGTTCGCCCATTAAAGCGGTACGCGAGCTGGGTTTAGAACGTCGTGAGACAGTTCGGTCCCTATCCGCTGCGCGCGTAAGAGACTTGAGAGGGGCTGTCCCTAGTACGAGAGGACCGGGACGGACGAACCTCTGGTGTGCCAGTTGTCCTGCCAAGGGCACGGCTGGTTTGCTACGTTCGGAAGGGATAACCGCTGAAAGCATCTAAGCGGGAAGCTCGCCTCAAGATGAGGTCTCTCTCTGGGTTAACCAGGTAAGGCCCCCAGCTAGACGACTGGGTTGATAGGCCGGAGGTGGAAGCACGGCAACGTGTTGAGCTGACCGGTACTAATAGGCCGAGAGGCTTGGCTTCATACTTCTTATCTTGTTTCGCGTCCACTATGCGGTTCCCGAGGTACGGTCGGGAACCAGCCGGTCACGGTGTTCATTCACTGGGACCGAAGGTACGGCCGATAACTCCATAGCGTTTCGGCGGCCATAGCGAAGGGGAAACACCCGGTCCCATTCCGAACCCGGAAGTTAAGCCCTTCTGCGCCGATGGTACTGCGCGGGGGACCGCGTGGGAGAGTAGGACGCCGCCGGGCATATTTGAAGGAGGCTGCTCCCCGAAAGGGTCGAGCAGCCTCCTTCTTATTTATGTCCTGATTTATTTGCGCTGGGCCGACGGCCGGATCGGCCGCCCAGCGATCTCGTGGAAAGGTGTCACCGTGGCCGAGTCACGTAGCGGTAACGGGGGCGCCCGCAATGACCGGCCCCCGCGGTCTGGTGCAACAGGCGCCGGTGGGGCCCGTGGCCGTACCGGCGGTGCCAGCGGCGGAGCCCGCTCTGGGCCGCGCGGCGGTGCCCGTAGCGGTACCAGCGGCGGCGATCGCCGCACCGGGAGTGACCGGCCGGAGCGCTCCGGCGGCTCCGACCGCTCCGGCAGCGGTCGTCCGGGCAGCGCGCGCACCGGGGGCACCGGCCGTTCAGACAGCACGGGCCGTCCCGACCGGCGCAGTTCCGGCGACCGCCCCGACCGCGCTGACCGTCCCGACCGGCGCAGTTCCGGCGACCGCCCCGACCGCGCTGACCGTCCCGACCGGCCGGCCCGCAGCTCGTCTCCCCGCACTGGAGGACCCCGCACGAGCGACTTCCGTTCGGGAGGCCCGCGCCGGACCGGCGGCCCCGGCTCGACCGACGGCGGCCCCGACCGGCGGAGCGACTCAGACTCGTCATCCCGCCCCAGCCGCCCCTTCCGTCCCGGCGCCCCAAACCGCTCCGGCGCCCCAAACCGCTCCGGTGCCCCGAGCCGTTCCGGCGCCCCGAGTCGCTCCGGTGGACCTGGCCGCCCCAGTGGCCCCGGCCGTTCCTATCGTGACGACCGCCCGGGCAACACCGATGACCGGCCCGACCGTTCCGGCGATCGTTCTGACCGGCCCTACCGCCCCGACCGGCCGTTCCGCGCCGGCGGCCCCAGCCGTTCTGGCACCTCGAGCCGCTCCGGTGGCCCGAGCCGTACCGGTGGCCCCGGTAGGCCCGGCGCCCGCGACGACCGCCCACGCGACGACCGCTCATACCGCAGCGACCGTCCCAGCGGAAGCGGTGACGGGGCCAGCCGCCCGCCGCGCCAGGATCGGCCGGACGGTCGGACGGCCCAGGATCGCCCCGCCTACCAAGATCGCCCCGAGCGCCGTGACCGCCCCGCGTATCAGGACCGGCCTGCGCGCCAGGATGGCCCACCGCGCCCGAGCCGTTCCGAGGACCAGCACAGCTCCTACCGCGGCGACCGCCCCGACCGTCCTCGCGGTTCGTCGTACTCCGATCGCTCCGACCGTCCTCGCGGTTCCTCGTCCTACTCCGACCGCTCCGACCGCCCAGACCACTCCGACCGTCCGCGCGGTTCCTCGTCCTACTCTGACCGTCCCAGCCGCCCCGCCGGCACCGGCCGCCCCAGTGGTACCGGCCGCCCCAGCAGCGCCGGCCGGACCTCAGGCCCCGCATCTTCCGGCCGCCCGTTCCGCAGCGACCGTCCTGGGCGCCCGGACCGTCCCTTCCGCAGCGACCGTCCGGACCGTCCCGACCGTCCGTACCGTCCCCGGGACAACGGCCCGGGCGCCGGCCGCCCGCAGGGACGCCCCCCCGGCCCGGATCGCCGCGACCGCAACGACCGCAACGACCGCAGTGGCTACCCCCCGCTGCCGGACCAGGCCACCGCGGATCTGCTGCAGGCCGAGGCGCGGACCGAGCTGAAGACGCTGCCGTCCGATCTGGCCGAGGTGGTGGCGCGCCGCCTAGTCGCGGCCGAGCTCGAGGATGACCCCGAGCGGGCCTACGCCCAGGCTCAGGTCGCGCGGGAGCTCGCGGCGCGGGTCGGGGTGGTGCGTGAGGTCACCGGCCTGGCCGCCTACCGGGCGGGCAAGTGGGCCGAAGCCCTGGCCGAGCTGCGCGCCGCGCGCCGGCTGACCGGGCGGGAGACGTATTTGCCGGTCATGGCCGACTCCGAACGGGCGCTGGGACGGCTCGACCGTGCGCTGGCCCTGGTGCACAGCCCGGAGGCGGGCAAGCTGACCCGGGCCAGCCAGATTGAGCTGCTGATCGTGGAGTCCGGGATCCGCCGGGACGAGGGCCGCCCGGATACCGCGGTCGTCGTGCTCCAGGTGCCCGAGCTGACCGACGGCAAGATCCGGGCCTGGTCGGCCCCGCTGTATTACGCCTACGCTGACGCGCTGCTGGCCGCCGGCCGCGACGAAGAAGCACGCGAGTGGTTCGAGCAGGCCGCCGCCGCTGACCCGGACGGTGAGACCGACGCCGCCGACCGGGTGCACGAGCTCGGGGGCGTGGTGCTGGAGGACCTGGAAGAGTTCGAGGGCGACGACCTAGAGGACCTAGAGGACCTAGAGAATCAAGAGAATCAAGAGCACCCGGAGGACTAGCCGCCTCCGCGCCGGATGACGCGGTAGAGGTACTCCTCGCGGTTGAGCGGGTTGTCGTCAGTCCGCGGCCGGGATGGGGCTGGGCCCCGGACGGGCTGGTAGTGGCCGAACGACGTTTCCAGCACGCCCTCGCCCCGGGTGAGCGGCGACAGCTGCTGGCGCAGCTCGTTCAGCTGGGCCGCCGGGACGTCTCCCTCCAGCGTGCACCAGGAGTCCGCGGTCGCGGACACCTCGGGGACCGCCCGCAGCTTGGCCAGGACCGGCAGCAGCGCGCTGAGGGTGTCGGCCGGGGCGTCCAGGCGGAAATGCTGCACCGGCTCGCACACCACCGTGCCCGCCCGCTGCAGGGCGGCCATGACCACCAGCGGGGTGAGCTTGCGGAAGTCCTGCGGGCTGCTGAGCGGGCCGCGGGTCGCCGGGGGCCCGTCGGGCACGCTGTACTGCGACCTGAACAGTGTCACCGCGTAATCGGTGACCTGCCAGCCGCGCAGGCCCTGCCGCAGGGTGCCGGTGACGTACTGCTCCATGGCCGCCGCGAAGCTGTCCACGTTCTTGTAGATGTAGAGCGGCACCGCCTGGTGGCCCACGTCGAGCCGGAAGCTGGTGCCTGACCCGGCCGCGGTCGGCTCGATGCGGATGCCCAGCGTGGCCAGGAACGGGTTCCCCGGGGCGTGCAGGACCTCCTCGGCCTCGCCGGTGCGGACCGGCCGTTCGACGCAGATCGGCGTGGTTTGCCGGAAGGCCGCCCGCACCCCGTAGTCCGTGGTCAAGGTGGCGTCGATGACCTGTTTCTGCACCTCGCCGTAGAGCGAGAGGTAGATCTCCTGCCGCCGGTCATCCTGGCGGACGTTGATGAGCGGGTCCTGTTCGGCCAGGTCGGTCAGCGCCGAATGCAGCCGCGGCTTGTCGCGCGGATCGCGGGCCACCACGGCGGTCTCCAGCGTCGGCGGCGTGAAGTAGTGCCCGTCCACGCGGCCGGGTGCCCGTCCGGCGCCGTCGCCATCGGGCGCAGGCCCGACGCCACCGGGCGCCCGTCCGTCGCCATCGGGCGCAGGCCCGACGCCACCGGGCGCCCGTCCGTCGCCATCGGGCGCAGGCCCGACGCCACCGGGCGCCCGTCCGTCGCCATCGGGCGCAGGCCCGACGCCACCGGGCGCCCGTCCGTCGCCATCGGGCGCAGGCCCCACGCCGTCGCCGATCTGGATCCCGGCCAGGCCCGACAGCGTGGCGATCTGGCCGGCCGTCACCTGCTCGCGGCGCTGGGCCGCGCCGTCGGCGAACACGTTGATCGCCGTCACCTTGCCGGTGGTGCCGCGGCCGAACCGCACCCGGTCCCGGACGGAGACGGTGCCCGCGAACATCCTGGTGTAAGCGATCTTCTCCCCGGCCGCCCCGCGTTCGACCTTGAACACCCGCCCCGAGACCGGGCCGTCCGGGTCGCCGTCCGCGGCGGGCAGCAGGGTGCCCGCGCCGCGCAGCAGGGCATCGACGCCCGCGCCGGTGATGGCCGATCCGAAGTACACCGGGTGGACCTGCATGTCCCGGACCTGCCCGGCCAGCTTCTGGCCAAGCCAGCGGCCCGAGAGCGCCGCCCCGCCGAGGTACGCCGCCAGGACCGCATCATCGTGCTCGGCCAGCACCTCCGTGAGCCGCCCCGGACTATCAGCCGGGAGGAAGGCGGCCGCGTGGGTGCCCAGCCCGCGCACCGAGCCCATCGGAACAATAGCCGGGGTCAGCCGCTCGGCCAGGTCGGCCAGCACGCGTGCGTCACTGGCGCCGCGGCGGTCGATTTTGTTGACGAAGAACAGCGTTGGGACCCGCAGGCGCTGCAACGCGCGCCACAGGATGCGGGTCTGCGGCTGGACCCCCTCGACCGCCGAGACCACCAGCACGACCCCGTCCAGGACGCTGAGCGCGCGCTCCACCTCGGCCACGAAATCCGGGTGGCCGGGCGTGTCAATCAGGTTGACGGTGCGGCCGCCGGCCGTGAACGAGACGACCGCGGACTTGATCGTGATGCCGCGCTGGCGCTCCAGCGCCAGCGAGTCCGTCCGGGTCGTGCCCGCGTCCACGCTGCCCGGTTCGTCGATGACGCCGGCGCAGTACAGCAGCCGCTCGGTCAGCGATGTCTTACCGGCGTCAACATGTGCGAGTATCCCCAAATTCAGTGTTCCGCGAGACAAGCGACCCATCCTCCGAACAAGCCCACAGCTGCTTTTCGATGGACACGGACGCTCCTCGCATGGCTGACTCCTTCAGATTCCCGGCGCTGGCGCTGGCGCTGGCTCGCTGGTGCGGGCGGCCTGGTGCCCGCCCCTCACGCACGCATTGTCGTCTCCCGTCTGCCCCGGGGGCCAGCGGTTTTTCCGGGTGCGGCACCACCGCCGCGCCCCGAGGGGTCAGTCAGCTTTATCGAGCCAGTGCATGATGCCGGCCACGTTGGCTTCGGTGCCGCTCAGCCGCATCAGCTTCTCCCCGGCGTACTCGTCGCCGCCCGGCTGCAGGCCGGCGTAGCGGTTCTTGGTGCGCTCGTGCACCAGGGCCACCGCGTGGTCCAGGTCGAGACCTTCCCGGTGCGCCTTGCGGGTCTCCTCCACCCAGACCTTGATCTCCTCGGCCGACCGTTCCAGCGTCTCCTGGACCGCGCCGACCGGGCCGTAGTGGCTGAACAGCAGCCGCTCCGGGCGCAGCGCGCCGAACAGGGAAATCGAGGCCAGCGCGGTCTCCAGGTCGAAGTCCGGTGGGGGCGTGCCCGCCCGCAGGTCGCCGGTCTCCGGCAGGTACATCCCGGCCGCGTCGCCGACGTACAGGTCGCCCGTGACCGAGTCGAGCAGGCCTACGTGGTGCTTGGCGTGCCCGGGGGAGTAGTGGCTGTCCAGCCGCCGCCCGCCGCCCAGGTTCACCACGCCGGTCTCTTCCACGGTGTCGATGCGGTCGGCCGGAGTCGGCGCGAGCGTGCCGAACAGCCCGTCCAGTGCGTCCCCGTAGACCATCCGCGCGCTGGCCATCAGCCGGGACGGGTCGGCCAGGTGACGGGCGCCCTTGGTGTGCACGACCACCCGCGCGTTCGGGAACATCTGCGTGATGTCGCCGACGCCGCCCGCATGGTCCAGGTGGATGTGCGTGACCACCACCGTGGACAGATCCTTCGGGCCGACCCCCAGGGCGGCCAGCGCGTCCCTGACGATGGGCGCCGATGGCGCGGTGCCCGTCTCGACCAGGCACGGGCGGTCCGAGCGGATCAGGTAACCGGCCGTGATGCCGGAATAGCCCGCCATCTTGGTGTCGATCTGGAACACGTCGTCGCCGAGCGGTGTGATCCCCGCCGCCGCCTCATCACTCATCGGCCCATTCTCGCAGCACCAGGCCGGTACGCGGCTTGGGGCCGAACGAGGTCGACTTGCGCGGCATCCGCTCGCCGTTCTCCGCCACGGCCCGGACGTCCGCGGCCGACTCCGGGTTGCAGATGACCGCGGTCCCGCCCGCATCCCGTGCGGCCTGCACCGCGGCACCGGGCTCGCCGTGGATCACCAGCACGTCCGGTTCGGCGTCGGCCAGGCCCCACACCGATTGGATCAGCAGCTCGCGCAGCACCGAGGCGGGCAGCCGCTGCCAGCGGTCCGAATGACCGGCCGGCATGGCCTCGGCCACCCGGTCCGAGGCCGGGTCGGTCAGCAGGTACTGCTCACTGCCGTCGGTGAGCAGGAACGCCGGGCCGTGCCGCCCGGCCTCGGCCAGCGCGGCCTCGGCGTCCTCCAGCCGCTCCACCCGCTCCACGTGCATGGCACCCTTGGCCATCTCCGCCGCCCGGCCCGGGGTCAGACCGGGGATCACCCGGTGGATGGCGCCGATCCGGGGCGGGTACGCCGCCGAGTCAACCAGAAAGGCCAGGCCGTAGTCCCACGGTCCTTCGCCCCGGCCCGCGCCGCGCTCCTGGTCCTGCAGCTTCAGGTAGGCCGCGTACCGGTGGTGCCCGTCGGCGATCAGCGCGGTGCGGGCGGCCAGGTCGGCCGCGACCGCGGCGTGCTCGGCCGGGTCGGTCAGGGCCCAGAGCTGATGCCGGGTCCCGTCGTCCGTCACCGCCGTCAGCAGCGGCGCCCGGGTCTCGGCCACCCGGTCCACCAGCGCCGTCGCCGTGGCCGTCGCCGCCGCGGGCTCAGCCGAGCCGTCGTAGAGCAGGAAGATCGGCTCCAGGTTGGCCCGGGTGGTGGCCATCAGCTCGCGCCGGCCCTCGACCGGGCCCGGCATCACGTCTTCATGCGGCAGTACGGCCGGCGACCCCGGCGGGACCAGGCGCAGCGCCCCGACCAGGCCGCGCTGCACGACGGCCCACCCGTCCCCGTCCGGCACGCTCTGCTCGTAGACGTACAGCGCCGGGCTCGGGTCCGGCCGGAGTATCCCGGATCCGAGCCAGTCCCGCAGCTGCGCCGCGGCCAGCGCGCTGGCCGCGGGGCCGCGCGGTGGTTGCGGTGATCCGGCGCCGGGCAGGATCAGACGAACGATATTGTGCGGTTCCGCGGCCAGCAGACGAGCCACGACACCCGGGCCGATGACGTCATACGGTGGGGAGGTCACATCGGCGAGGCCGCTGACCCGATCGGGGTCGAAGCGGACCGCATGGAACGGCGCCAGTGCGAGGCCGGATGAGCGCACGGGCTGAGGGTCGGACGGAAGGGTCACACATGTCAGAAGGATCGAACGGTTATCAGGATTCCCGGCCGGGCTCCGAGCGGCCCGCTCATTCTGACTCCGACGGTCCGGACGGCGACCCGCTCGAGTGGTACCAGCGTGGCCTGGAGCTGCTCAGCCGGGGCAGCCCGGCGGCCGCGGCCCAGATCCTGCAGCGGGCCGCGGCGGCCGAGCCCAGCTCCCGCAGCGTGCGCGAGGCCCTGGCCCGGGCGCAGTTCGACGCCCGGCAGTACACCGAGGCGGCGGGCAACTTCCGGCTGATCGTCGAGGCCAGCCCGGCCGACGACTACGCCCACTTCGGCCTGGGCCTGTCGCTGGCCCGGTCCGGCGACCCGGCCTCGGCCGCCGAGTACCTGGCGCTGGCCGCGGCCATGCGCCCGGACCACAAGCACTACACCGATGCCCTGCACCAGGTGCGCGCTACGCTGCACTCCCGGGCGAGCCAGACCGGCTCAGCCCAAACCGGGGAGGACGATTGAGCGCGCCCCACACCGAGCCGGGCACCGACCCGCACACCGAGCCGGGCACCGACCCGAACGCCGAGTCGGCGGCCCCGGCTCCGCGGGCCAGCCAGGAGCCCCTCTGCCGCGGCTACGACGTGGCGCTGCTGGACCTGGACGGCGTGGTGTACATCGGCGGCAAGGCCGTGCCCGGTGCCCGTGAGGCGCTGCAAAAGGCCAGCGAGCAGGGCATGCGGCTGGCCTACGTGACCAACAACGCCTCCCGCACTCCCGCCGCGGTGGCCCACGTGCTGAACGGCCTCGGCATCGACGCGCAGCCCTCGGACGTGGTCACCTCGGCCCAGGCGGCCGCGCGGCTTCTGGCCGAGCGGCTGCCCGCCGGAGCGCCGGTGCTGGTCATCGGGGGCATGGGCCTGCGGGTCGCGCTGCGCGAACAGGGCCTTCGCCCGGTGTCCACCGCCGCCGCCAAGCCCGCCGCCGTGGTCGAGGGCTTCGCCCCCCAGGTCGATTACTCCGCGCTGGCTCAGGGTGGCCTGGCCGTGCGGGCGGGCGCCCTGTTCGTCGGCACCAACGGTGACCTGACCATCCCCAACGCGCAAGGCATCGCGCCCGGCAACGGCTCACTGCTCCAGGTGATCAAGACCGCCACCGGGCAGACGCCGGTCATCGCGGGCAAGCCCGAGCCGCCCCTGCACCACGAATCGGTGATCCGGACCGGGGCCAAGCACCCGCTGGTGGTCGGCGACCGGCTCGACACCGACATCGAGGCGGCCCAGCGGGTGGGAGCGGACAGCCTGCTCGTGCTGACCGGGGTGACCGACCCGGCCGGCGCCGTGCTGGCCCCGCCGAACCAGCGCCCCAGCTTCATCGCCGACGACCTGGCCGGCCTGGTCGAACCGCACCCCGCGGTCAGCTCGGGCCCGGACGGTTTCGGCTGCGGCGGCTGGACCGCCCGCTGGACCGGCGACCGGCTCGACCTGTCCGGCGACGGCCACCGCATCGACGGCCTGCGCGCCCTGTGCGCCGCCGCCTGGTCCCGCGGCAATGTGACCAAGGACGCCGTCAGCCAGGCCCTGCACACCCTGGGCTCCTGACCCCGCCTGCTCGCGGGTTCGGCCGAACCGTTTGACACAGCGGTGGCGATGCGCTGTTCTATACGCCATGGACCGCCACCTGACGCCCCCGGGCGACGACGCGCGTCGTCGCGCCGCTGCGGGCGCTCGCGGTCTGTGTCCTTCGTGTTGTTGTCGCTGACCCTCTCGCTCGGCGCTGACCCCACGTCCGGGGGTCGCGAACACACGACACCACGAAGGACCTGCTCTCGTGAACCCCGACGTTTCGGTGGCCCCGGAGATCGCCCAGCTGATGGAGCCGCTCGGGCTGCTCAACCCGAACCCGAACCCCGCCGCCGTGGCCCGGCTGTCCGTCGGCGACCTGGCCCGTCAGCTCAAGCTCATCACCGGCGCCCCGGAGCGCTGGTGGCACCTGGTCCGGTTCGACCCCGGGCAGCCCGTCGTGGTGGACATCCCGGTGGACGGCCCGTACCGCGCCTGGCTGACCATCCTGCCCCCGGCCGCCACCGGCAGTGCCACCGAAACCGGCGAGCGCAGCGACGTGATCACGGTGGTCGCGGGCGAATTGACCGAACCCGGCGCCAGTCCGCTCACTCCCGGCCGGGTCCGCGTCCACGGCGCCAGCCAGCCCCGCCGGGCGGTCAACACCAGCGACGGGTACACGGTCAGCGTCCACCTGCGCGCTCACCCGGCCCAGTAGGGTCGCATCATCCGTTCGGTGCATACCGAAATCACCCTGTGGGCCGATGCCTCATGACATCTGTCATGCCAGGGTGAGTATGGACGGCACTGCGCACTGACGACCGCGCAGGCCTACGGTGGACACTTAGACGCGCGCCCAGGGGCACGAAGGGAATCTTGATGATTGAGGTACGGGGCCTCACCAAGAGATACGGCGACAAGCTCGCCGTCGACAATCTGACGTTCGCGGTCGAGCCGGGCAAGGTCACCGGGTTCCTCGGCCCGAACGGGGCTGGCAAGAGCACCACCATGCGGCTGATCCTGGGTCTGGACAACCCGACGTCGGGTGAGGCCATGGTGCACGGCAAGCGGTACCGCGGCCTGAACTACCCCATGCGCGAGATGGGGGCGCTGCTCGAGGCCAAGGCGGTGCACGGCGGCCGCAGCGCCTACAACCACCTGCTCTGCCTGGCCCAGACCAACGACATCCCCAAGCGGCGGGTGGACGAGGTGCTGGCCTTGGTCGGGCTGACCGAGGTGGCCAAGAAGCGGTCAAAGAACTTCTCGCTCGGCATGAGCCAGCGGCTCGGCATCGCGGGGGCGCTGCTCGGCGATCCACAGGTGCTGATCTTCGACGAGCCGGTCAACGGGCTGGACCCGGAGGGCATCCGCTGGATCCGGAACCTGATGCAGGCGCTGGCGGCCGAGGGCCGCACGGTCTTCGTGTCCAGCCACCTGATGTCGGAGATGGAAAGCACCGCCCAGGACATCATCGTCATCGGGCGCGGCAAGCTGATCGCGGACACGACGATCGACAAGTTCATCGCGGAGAACTCCACCGGGACGGTCAAGGTGCGCACGCCGCAGGTGGATGCGCTGGCCCAGGCGGTCGCGGCGGCCGGCGGCACCGCCACCAGCGGCGGCGACGAGGCTCTGGTCGTCCAGGGCATGACCACCGACCAGGTTGGCGACGTCGCCTTCGGGGCCGGGGTCCGGCTGCACGAACTTTCCACCCACCGGGCCTCGCTGGAACAGGCGTTTATGGAGCTCACCGCGGATAGCGTGGAGTACCAGGCCACCGCGCAGCCCACCACCCCGGCGGACGGGTCGCTGACCGGGGGCCGGCCCGCTGCGGGCATCCCGGCCGCGCCACCGCCCCCGCCCGACGAGACCGGCACCGAGACCGAGAATGAGCACGCGGGGAGGACGAGCTGACATGGCTGCGGTAACTACTAACCAGAGCCGCCCGTCCACGCTGCCCCCGGCTAAGGGCCGGGCGGGACTGGCGGGCACGATCCGCTCGGAAATCACCAAGATGCGGTCGGTGCGCTCCACCTACTGGACCATGATCGTTCTGCTCGTGGTGACGATCGGCATCGGCGCGCTGGTCACCTGGCTGACCGGCTCGCACTGGAGTCAGGCTTCGGCCTCGGACAAGGCCGGGTTCGATCCGACGTCGAGGGCCCTGGTCGGCCTGTTCTTCGGCCAGTTCGTAATCGTGGTGCTGGGCTCGATGACCATCACCGCGGAGTACTCCACCGGGATGATCCGCACCTCGCTCACGGCCATGCCCCGGCGCGGCGTGTTCTACGTGGCCAAGGCGCTGGTGTTCACGGTAGTGGCCCTGATCATCGGCGAGGTCGCCAGCTTCGTGGCCTTCCTCCTGGGCCAGGCCCTGCTGGACACGGCGCCCGTGCACATCAGCACCACGCTGGGGGCCCCGCACGTGCTGCGGGCGGTGGTCGGCGGCGGCCTGTTCATCGCCGCCTGCGGACTGTTCGCCTACGGCATCGGCACCCTAGTCCGGCACACCGCGGCCGCGATCAGCATCGCCATCGGCGTCCTGTTCGTGGTCCCGATCATCGTGAACTTCCTGCCCAGCTCCTGGAACAACGACATTCTCCGCTGGCTGCCGTCCGAGGGCGGGGCGGCCATCTGGCGGACCACCCAGGCCGCGCACGAATGGCCGGCCTGGGGTGAGTTCAGCGTGTTCCTGGGCTACACGGCCCTGGTGCTGATCGCCGGGTACATCCTGTTCCGCCGGCGCGACGCCTAGGCCGGTCCCGATCGGCGGAACAACGGCCCGCGGCGAAACTCCTCGCCGCGGGCCGTTATTAATAGGTGTTTTTATTTTTATTTAACCGGGTCACCCGCATCGCTGAGTTCCCGGTCGCCGCCCCGCTTTACGGCAGGGTCAGGATCTCGTGCCCGTCCTCGGTCACCAGGATCGTGTGCTCGAACTGGGCCGTGTTCCTGTGGTCCTTGGTCACCACGGTCCACTGGTCGTCCCAGACGTCGTAGTCGATCGTGCCCAGCGTGAGCATGGGCTCGATCGTGAACGTCATGCCCGGCTCCATTACGAAGTCGTTGTCCGGGTCGTCGTAGTGGGCCACGATCAGCCCGGAGTGGAACGTGGTGCCGATGCCGTGCCCGGTGAAGTCGCGGACCACGCCGTAGTTGAACCGGCGGGCGTAGGACTCGATGACCCGCCCGATCGCGTTCAGCGGCCGGCCCGGGGCCACCGCCCTGATGCCGCGCATCATCGCCTCGTGGGTCCGCTCGACCAGCAGCCGGGACTCCTCGTTCACGTTCCCGGCCAGGAACGTGGCGTTGGTGTCACCGTGCACGCCGCCGATGAACGCGGTGATGTCGATGTTGACGATGTCACCGTCCCGCACCACCGTGCCGTCGGGGATGCCGTGACAGATCACGTCGTTGAGCGAGGTGCACAGGGACTTCGGGTAGCCGCGGTAGCCCAGCGTGCTGGGGTACGCGCCGTGGGCGACCAGGAAGTCGTGCCCGACCTTGTCCAGCTCGTCGGTGGTGATGCCGGGCGCAACGCTGCGGCCCACCTCGACCAGGGCCTGAGCGGCGATCTTGCCTGCGACCCGCATGCGCGCGATCGTGTCGGCGTCTTTCACGTCCGGCTCGCCGAGCCGCGGCCGCTTCTGGCCGACGTACTCGGGTCGCGGGATCCGGTCGGGGACCGGGCGGTACGCCGAACTCGCGCCCGGGTGGAGCTTGGTTGCCATGTTCTGCGAGTCTACTGTCCATGACTGATCAGAAGCGTTGGTGGTACAGCCTCACGCGCAACACCGTTGAGGACGACGACGGTCCCACCCGGGGCAAGGACCGGCTCGGGCCCTACGCGACCCGGGAGGAAGCCAGCCGCGCCCTGGAGATTACGCAGGAACGGAACCGGGAGTGGGACGCCAAAGGCGGCGACGACCAGGACTGACCGGCCTTCGGTGCCAGCTGACAGGCCAGTTAAACCGGCCAGCTGCAGGGACCGGCCAGGCTGGGTGCCGGGCCGAGTATCGTAAAGGCACCGTGAGAAAGGTGCGCCCGTGACTGAAGATGCGCGCCGGTCAGGGCTGCCGCCGGCCGCGGCCGCGCGGATGGCGGAGATCCGCCACAGCGGCACGTGGGGCTCGGCCCTGTCGGCCGATGAGTTCACCGCGATCCGCAGCGTGGGCTTCGAGCCCGTCGGGCAGGTCCTCGGCGCCGCGGTCTACAACATCGGCTACACCGGCGGGTACGGCTGCGCCGGCGCCTGGACCGGTTATTACTCCGGGGCTAACCCCTTCGGGCCGGCCCGGAGCGTGGTCCAGACCTCCAGCCGCGGCGGCCAGTCTTCGTTCGCCCCGCTGGTGCAGGCCATGTACGACGCGCGGCACGCCGCGATCAACCGGATGATCGCCGAGTGCGCGGCCCTGGGCGGGCACGGCATCGTCGGGGTCAAGCTGACCATCGGCCCGTTCCCCGCGGGCGGCCTGGAGTTCAAGGCCATCGGCACCGCGATCCGGGCCCCGGGCGCCCGCCCGCCGCGGCAGCCGTTCACATCGGACCTGTCCGGCCAGGACTTCGCCAAGCTGATCAACCGGGGCTTTGTGCCCGCGGGCCTGGCCATGGGCATCTCGATCGCGGCCCGGCACGACGACTGGCTGACCGTGGGCCAGACCCGGTGGAGCTCGGGCAACGCCGAGGTCACCGGCTACACCGAGCTGGTCCACGAGGGGCGGCACGACGCCCGGGTCCAGCTGGAACGGGACGTGCGGCGGATCGGGGCCGAAGGGGTCGTGATCGCCGACATGACCATGCGGGTGAGCGAGCGGGAGTGCCCCATGCAGGAGGGCGCCCGCGACCACATCGTGGAGACCACGATCATCGGCACCTCAATCGTGCGCTTCTCGGCGGGCCAGGCCTCGCCGGTTAAGCCGACCATAGCTGTGCTATCCCTGGACCCGCAGCGCAGGCAGGCCGCGCGGGTGCGGATCTGACGGTAGGAGAACTCCGATGACGGACCAGAACACCACCGAGGCCGCGGAACTCAGCGCGGCGGGGGTGCCAGCGGACGCCGTGGGGCGCCTCGCCGAGCTGCAGCCCGGCCGCAAGGGCAGCATCTTCACCTCCGACCTGTCGGTCAATGAGTTCCTGCTCGTCCGCGAGGTCGGGTTCCGCCCGCTGGGACTCGTGCTCGGCACCTCGATCTACCACGTGGGCCTGCAGATCGGCCGCTGGGGCAAGAACCAGGAGCTGGACGTGCTGTCCCAGGCCATGTACCACGCCCGCGAGCTGGCCATGACCCGGATGGAGGCCGAAGCTGACGCGCTGGGCGCGGACGGCATCGTCGGCGTCCGGCTGGACGTGGAGATGAAGGAGTTCGGCAACGACATCGCCGAGTTCATCGCGGTCGGCACCGCGGTCAAGGCCGAGGAGGGCGCCGGTGGCGGGGGCGTCGCCCAGTGGCGCAACAACAAGAATCAGCCGTTCACCTCGGACCTGTCCGGTCAGGACTTCTGGACCCTGATCCGGGCCGGGTACGCGCCGCTGGGCATGGTCATGGGCACCTGCGTCTACCACATCGCCCACCAGCGGATGGGGAGCATGCTCGGCAACATCGGCCGCAACGTGGAGATCGAGCAGTTCACCCAGGCCCTGTACGACGCCCGGGAGCTGGCCATGAGCCGGATGCAGGCCGAAGCCGAGGCGCTGCACGCCGAGGGCATCACCGCCGTTCAGCTACGCCAGCACAGCCACACCTGGGGCTCGCACACCACCGAGTTCTTCGCCATCGGCACCGCGGTCCGCCCCCTGCGCGCCGACCACGTGATCGACCGCCCCACCATGGTCCTCAGCCTCGACAGCTAAGCCTGGCCCCCGGGAGCTAGCGGCGTCACAGCAGCCCGTGGCGGCGGCACCATTCCTCGACGGTGCCGCCTTCACCGGTGACGGCGTCCCGCCAGTCCTGGTCGCCGGTGATCGCCTCCTGAACCGACGGCCGGAGCGTGAACGCCCGATCCAGCCCGGTGATACGGAAGATCCGCCGGATCCGGTCGGTCCCGATCACGAGCGTGAGCGATCCGTCACGGGCCCGCAGCCGCTTGAGCCCGCCGATCAGGGCGCCCAGGCCGGTCGAGTCCAGGAAGGTCACCTCGCGCAGGTCGGCCAGGACGTGCTGGGTGCCGCCGTCGACGAGCTCGATCACGCGTTCGCGCAGCTGCGGCGCGGTGTACACGTCGACCTCGCCCGCGAGACGGAGCACGGCCCGGCCGCGGCCTGCGGCGATGGACTCCAGATGAAGAGGTTGCATGCCGGTCCCACCTCGCCGAGCCGCCGTCGTCATTCTGATAAATGACGACGAATTTTGTGCGATTACATTATCGAGGAGCCGACAGGTTGTCAATGGGCATAATTCGATGTCATGATGGGGGATGACACAAGCGAACAGCGTGCCGGTCGAAGTGGCCATTGGCCAGCAAATTGCCCATTTTCGGCAAGCCCGCGAGCTGTCCCTCACCCAGCTGGGCGAGGCCGTCGGGCATTATCTGGGCAAACCCTGGAGCCGCCAGGCCGTCCACCAGGCCGAGCGCGGAGGCCGCGCCTTCACCGCGGCCGAGCTGGCCGCCCTGGCCCTGGCCCTCGACACGTCGGTCCCGGCCCTGTTCCTCACCGAGGCCCGCCAGATCGAGCTGCCCGGTGCCCCCGTCTCATCCGAGGACTACCGGGCGATCCTCATCTCGGCCAGCCACGACGCACCGCTCGACGGAGTCGAGGAACTCATCGTGGCCCTGCACGACATCGCTCAGGTCCTGTCCCGGCCGGCCCTGGCCCGTCTGGCCAAGATCGGAGGCGTGGCCGAGCAGGTAGCCGGGGGCGCCCCGGGTAGCTAACCCTCAGATTTTCCCGATCGGCTGGCGCTTCTCGGACTGGAACACGTCTTCGGTCCGCCCGGAGGCCCAGTAACCCGACAGGGATAGCTGGTCACCGTCACCGAGGCGCGTCTTGAGCGCAGCCCGGACCGCTTTCATTGACTCCCGCTCGCCGTGGGCGAACACGTCGGCCCGGCCGGAAAGCCAGGGGCCGGCCAGCAACGTGTCGGCCAGCAGCTGGGGCCGGCTGCCGGGTTCGGGCCGCTGCAGCCAGACGATCTCCAGGCCCGCGGGCGGCTTGGCGTCGAGGTACTGGCCGGGGTCGGACGTCTCGAGGTAGGCCAGGCCGCGGGCGTCACCGGGCAGCGCCTCCAGGGCGGAGCAGATCGCCGGCAGCGCCGACTCATCCCCGGCCAGCAGGTGCCAGTCGCAGTCAGGATCTGGACGGTAGGCCCCGCCGGCCCCGGACATGGTCAGGACGTCGCCGGGTTCGGCGTGCGCGGCCCACGGCGCGGCGATCCCCTCGTCGCCGTGGACCACGAAGTCGATCGTGACCTGCTGGCGCTCGGCGTCGGCCCGCCGCAGCGTGTACGTGCGGGTCACCGGCTGCTGGTCCGGCCGGAGCGACTCCCGCAGGGCGGCCAGGTCGTAGGGTGGCGTGAGCCCCAGGCTCGGGTCAACAAAGATGATCTTCGCGTACTTGTCGGTGAACTCGTTCATGCGCAACGCGTCGAACCCGGGGCCGCCGGCGGTGATCCTTACCGTGTGCGGGCTGAGCCGCTCCCGGCCCAGTACGGTAAGAATCGCCTGCGGGCGGGCCGGCCGGACACGGCCCGCCAGGCTAGTTGTAGATTCGCTCATCGCCACAGCTTAGGGTAGCCTAACCTAACTGTCCAGGCCGGGCGGCGGGCTAGGGGCGCCCGGCGGCGGGCTAGGGGCGTCCGGCGGCGGGCTAGGGGCGTCCGGCCGAGCGCGGCGCGACCAGCCCGGCCTGGTAGGCGAACACGACCAGCTGGGCCCGGTCGCGGGCTCCGAGCTTGGTCATCGCCCGGCTGACGTGGGTCTTGGCCGTGGTCGGGCTGAGCACCAGGGCGCCGGCGATCTCGTCGTTGGACAGCCCATGCGCGACCAGGGCCACCACCTCGCGCTCCCGGTTGGTCAGGGTCTCCATCCCCGTGGCGGCGATCGCGTCCGGCGGCCGGGCCACGAACTCGCTGATCAGGCGGCGGGTCACCGCCGGGGACAGCAGGGAGTCGCCGCCCATGACCACCCGCAGCGCCTGCAGCAGCTCCTCCGGCTGGGTGTCCTTGAGCAGGAACCCGCTCGCCCCGGCCCGCAGCGCGGCGAAGATGTACTCGTCCAGCCCGAAGTTGGTCAAGATGACGACCCGCACGCGGGCCAGTCGCTCGTCCGCGACGATCTGCCGGGTGGCCCCGAGCCCGTCCAGCACCGGCATCTGGATGTCGACCAGCGCGATGTCCGGCCGGTGCTCGGCCGCCAGCGCCACCGCCTGCTGCCCGTCGGCCGCCTCGCCGACCACCTCGATGTCGTCTTCGGCCTCCAGCAGCGCCCGGATACCGCTGCGGATCAGCGGCTGGTCGTCGGCCAGCAGAATCCGGATCACGAGGCCAGCCGGGCGGGCAGCTCGGCCTGCACCCGGAAACCGCCGCTGTCCCGCGGCCCGGCGTCCAGGCGGCCACCGAGCGCGGACACCCGTTCCCGCATGCCCAGCAGCCCGAGCCCCGGACCGGCCGTCCGGCCCTCGCCGCGCCGGCCGTCACGGTGTTGGCCGTCACGGTGTTGGCCCTCCCTGGCCTGGCCTTCGTCGTCGACCTGAACGGTCAGCGCCTCGGGGGAGTACTGCAGCCGGACCGACGTGTGCGCCTGCCCGGCGTGGCGGCTCACGTTGGTCAGTGCTTCCTGCACGATCCGGTACGCGGCCTGGTCCACCTCAGGCGGCAACGGGCGCTGTGCCCCGTCGACCGTCACCGTCACCGGAAGTCCCGCCGCCCGGGCCCGGGCGACCAGGGTTTCCAGCTGGCCCAGCCCGCTGCCGTCACCGTCCTCGGTGCTGCGCAGCACGCTGAGCGTGGCCCGCAGCTCCCGGGCCGCGTCCGCCCCCGCCTCCCGGATGGCTGCCAGCGCGGGCGGCACGTCCTCGCCCCGCTTGCGGGCCAGGTGCTCGGCCACGCCCGCCTGGATCTGGATCACCGAGATGCTGTGGGTCAGCGAATCGTGCAGCTCGCGGGCGATCCGCAGCCGTTCCTCCACGGCCCGGCGCCGGGCCACCTCGTCCCGGGTCCGCTCGGCCTCTTCGGCCCGCTGCTCGACCTCGCGCAGGTGCAGCTGCCAGGTGTAGGAGGCCACGCCCATGACGCCCACGGCCACGATCCAGCCGGCCGCGTGGAGCTTGTTCCTGCGGTGCTCACTGCCCATGTTCCGAAGCGTACGGGCCTGGTCCCGGCTGCGCGCCGGCCCGCGGTAGCAATCGCCGCCTACTTCCCCGGTAGTACGCGGCCCCCGAGTCGCATCCCTGCTGCCCAGGCTGAAGTCGGTTCCGCTGGCCGGCGACCAAAGCGCCCCGGTTGGCCAGCATCGATGGCATGACAACCACCCTTTCTGCCACCGAGCAGACCTCAACCAGAGTCGGCAGCCGCCACCCGGGCGTGGCCCTGCTGGTCATCGCGACGGCGCAGCTGATGGTCGTCCTCGACGCGACCATCGTCAACGTGGCGCTGCCGCACATCCAGACCGCCCTGCGGTTCTCCGACAGCGGCCTGGAGTGGGTCGTCAACGGCTACGCCCTGACCCTGGGCGGCCTGCTGCTGCTCGGCGGCCGGGCCGGTGACCTGCTCGGCCGCCGCCGGATGTTCATCATCGGCCTGCTGCTGTTCTCGGTCGCGTCGCTGGCCGGCGGCCTGGCCACATCCCAGGCCGAGCTGCTGGCGGCCCGGGCCGTCCAGGGGGCGGGCGGGGCCATCGTGACCCCCACCGCCCTGGCCCTGGTGTTCACCACGTTCCCGGCCGGGCGCGCCCGCCATCGGGCGCTGGGCATCTACTCCGCGATGAGCGTGGCCGGCGGCGCCGTCGGGCTGCTCGCGGGCGGCCTGCTGGTCAGCTACGTGTCCTGGCGCTGGGTGCTGTTCGTCAATGTGCCGATCGGCCTAGCCGGCGCGCTGGCCGCCCGGGCCGTGCTGCCCGCCAGTGGACGCCGGCCCGGCCGGTTCGACCTGCCCGGCATCATCACCGGGACCGGTGGCGTGGCCGCGCTCGTCTACGGGCTGTCCAACGCCGCTACCGGTCAGGACGGCACCTCGCACTGGGGTGACGCCAAGGTGGTGGCCACGCTGGCGGCCGGCGTCGCGGCCCTGGTCACGTTCGCGGGAATCGAAGCGCGCACCCGCCACCCGCTGCTGCCGCTGCGGCTGCTGCGCGACCGCAACCGGGCCGGCGCGAACCTGATGAGCCTGGGCGTGGGCACCACGCTGTTCGGCGTGTTCTTCTTCCTGACCCTGTTCGTGCAGGACGTGTGGGGCTACTCCCCGCTCCGGGCGGGCCTGGCCTTCCTGCCGCTGACCATCGCGGTCCTGGTCACCTCGATCGCTTCCACCCGGCTGGTGTCCCGGACCGGCCGCCGTCCGCTGCTGCTGGCGGGCACGGCCATCACCGGCGGCGGCCTGTACTGGATGTCCCGGCTGACCGAGCACGGCACGTACCTGGGCGGCCTGCTCGGCCCGATCCTGGTCACCGGGGCCGGCCTCGGGCTGCTGTTCGTGCCGATGTCCCTGGTCGCTCTGTCGGACGTGGCCGAGGCCGACTCGGGCGTGGCCTCGAGCCTGCTTAACGCCACCCGGCAGGTGGGCGGCTCCATCGGCCTGGCCGTGCTGGGCACCGTGGCCTGGACCGTGATCGCGCACCATGCCGTGCGGGCCAGGACCACGGCCGCCTATACCCACGCGCTGGCGGCCGGCTTCGACCGGGCCTTCCTGGTCGCGGCCGGGATCATGGCGCTGATGCTGGTCGTCGCGGTCGCCCTGATCCGCGACCGGCGTGCCCGCCTCACCGGGCTCGGCCCCGCCTCAGGCGGACGGGCCGCTGACCAGATCGAGCAGGTGGGCCAGCCGCTGCCGGACGCCCCGGCGTGAGCCGGGCCGTTCCCCGGCCGCCGCGCTGACCAGGTGCTGAGCCACCGCGAACGACACCGGCGCGGCGGCCTCCGGTGTCACGGTCAGCGTCTCGTGGGCCAGCCCGTCCAGCTCGGGATCACCCTGGTTCAGGGCCAGGACCGTGGCCCCGGTCCGGCGGGCCGACTCCACCCGCTCCAGCAGCGGCACCGGCGCCACCTCCGGTGTCACCACAAACAACGTCTCGCCCCGCCGCGCGGCCTCCAGCCGCTCCAGGCCGACCCGCAGGTGTTCGGGGGCGTCGGCCTGGGGGTCCCACCGGACCAGCGTCGGGGCGAGCTCATCGAGGCCGGAAAAGCGCGCCTCGTCGTCCAGGTGGGCGGCCAGGTGCCACGGCTCTTCGGCCGGCGTCCCGACCAGCAGCAGGCCGCCCCGGTGCGCGGTCGAGACCCGCAGGGCGCGAGCGAACGTACGGGCCCGGTCGGGCCAGCCGGTCGGCGCCAGCAGCGCCCGCAGCGCGTCGACCTCGTCCCGGTTCACCGGCCTATCCTGTCACGGACGGCGTGGGCGATGCGGCGGGCCGCTTCCCTCAGCTGATCAGGAGTATGCGCCGCGTAGCCCAGGACCAGGCCCGGCGGCCCTGGCCGCTCACGGTGCCGGGACAGCGCATGCACGAGCACACCGTCCCGCCGCAGCCGGGCCGCCAGGCTGCTGTCGTCCATCGGTTCGGGCCGGTCCGGGAACGTCACCAGCAGGTGCAGGCCCGCCGGGATGCCCTGGACCCGGGCCTCGGGCAGCGCCACCCGCAGCGCGCCGAGCAGGGCGTCCCGGCGGCGGCGCTGGCGGATGCGGACGCCGCGGATGTGCTGCTCCAGGCCGCCGCTGGTGATCAGCCGGGTCAGCACCAGCTGGGGCAGGGCTGGGGCCCCCAGGTCGCTGGCGTGCTTGGCCAGCACGATGTCGGCGTACAGCTCGGGCGGCGGGACCAGCCAGCCCAGGCGCATACCCGGGGCCAGGGTCTTGGACACGCTGCCGGCGTAGGCGATCTGGCCCGGCGCCGACGCGTGCATGGCCGGGACCGGCGCCCGGTCGTAGCGGAACTCGGCGTCGTAGTCGTCCTCGATGATCAGGCCGCCGCCGGCTGCCCATTCCAGCAGGTCCCGGCGGCGCTCCGGCGACAGCACCACCCCGGTCGGGAACTGGTGGGCGGGCGTGGTGGCCACCGCCGCGACGTCGGAGCGGGCCAGCTCGGCCACGTCCAGGCCGTCGCGGTCCACCGTGACCGGCACCGGGGTCAGCCCCCAGTGGGCGAGCTCGTCCCGGGTGCCGCGGGAGCCGGGGTCCTCCACCGCGATCCGGGTGTGCCCGCGCGACCGCAGGGTCTGGGCCAGCAGGGCCAGGGCCTGGGCCACGCCCGCCACCACGACGATCTCCTCTGGTCCGGCCCGCAGCCCCCGGGTCCGGGCCAGCCAGCCCGCCAGCTCGGCGCGCAACGGCTCGTTACCCCGCGGGTCGCCGTAACCGAGATCGGCCGCGCTCGCCTCGGCCAGAACGGCTCGTTCCGCCCGCAGCCAGGCCGCCCGCGGGAAGGCGGACAGGTCCGGCACGCCGGGGGACAGGTCGATCTCCGCGTCCGCGCCCCACCGGCGCGGCAGCGACAACGGGTCCGTAGGCGCGAGACCGTCGTACGCCCCCGCGGCCAGGGTGGCGGGGGCCGGGGTCCCGGGGGTGCCCGGGGTGCCCGGGGTGCCCGGGGTGCGGGGGGTGCCCGGGGTCCCGGGGGTGCCCGGGGTGCGGGGGGTGGCCGGGGTGGCCGGGGTGGCCAGGCGGCCCGGGGCGGCGACTGGCAGGCCGGTAGTGGACAGCACCGTCGTGCCCGCCCCGGACCGGCCGCTGACCAGCCCCTCTTCCCGCAGCCGCTGGTAGGCCTCGACCACCACACCGCGGGAGACCCCCAGGTCGTCGGCCAGCACCCGGCTCGCGGGCAGCGCCGTCCCGGGCCGCAGCCGGCCGTCCCGGATGCCGGCCCGCAGCTCCGCCGCCAGCCAGCTCGTCAGCCCCCGGGCCGGGGCGGCCGACCGGTCCAGCTGGAGCAGGTCGGCCCCGGCCGCCGCCCGGCCCTCACGCCCGTCAGTCCCCACGCCCGTCAGTCCCCTCACGCCCGCGGGCCCCCTCACGCCGGTCAGTCCCCTCACGCCGGTCAGTCCCCTCACGCCCCCCAGCCCCGTCACACCCGTCAGCCCCCTCACGCCCGTCGGCCCCAGCCGTCCCGGCTGCCCCGCCGTCCGCACCCAGATCCGTCATTGGTCCATTATGGCCGGGATGGAATGGTTCTACTTAATAAACCATCCGGTGGCTAACGTCGGAGAACGTGACCGACGTTTCTCTCTCCGACCCCGAGCTGCCCAGCGCTCCCGGTGCCCACCCTGCGGCCGGCGTCCCGACCCCTGCGGCCGGCGTCCCGACCCCTGCGGCCGGCGTCCCGACCCCTGCGGCCGGCGCCAGGACCGGGCGGGCCGTCCTCTGCTGCATTTCGGGCATGGTGTTCGTGGGCGGCAGCGTGGCCGTCTCCGGCGTGCTGGCCGGGGCGCCGATGTACACCGCCGAGGCCGTGCGGTACGCCGCGGCCTGCCTGCTGCTGGTGGTATTCGCCCGCCGCGCCGGGCGGCGGCTGATCTGGCCCCGGGGCGCGGAATGGCTGTGGCTGACCGGCATCGCCGCCACCGGCCTGGTGCTGTTCAACGTCGGCCTGGTCCAAGGGTCGCATCACGCCGAGCCGGCCGTGCTCGGCGTGGCCGTGGCCTGCGTGCCACCGCTGCTGGCCGTGGGCGGGCCGCTGCTGGAACGCTCCCGGCCCCGGCCCGCGATGGTCGCCGCCGCGCTGGTCGTGACGGCCGGGGCCGCGCTCATCTCGGGCCTGGGCCGCACCGACGCGGCCGGCCTGGGCTGGGCTGCAGTGGTGTTCGGCTGTGAGGTGGCGTTCACCCTGCTGGCCGTGCCGGTGCTGGGCCGCCACGGCCCGTGGGGGGTGTCGGTCCACACCACCTGGATCGCCACGCTGATATTCGCCGTGCTCGGCCTGACCCGCGAGGGGCCGGCCGCCGTGACCCGGCTGATCCTGCACGACTGGCTGGCCGTCGGCTACCTGGCCGTTGCCGTCACCGCGGTGGCCTTCGTCCTCTGGTACACCGGCGTGTCCCGCCTGGGTGCGGGCCGGGCGGGCCTGCTCACCGGCGTGGCCCCGGTGGCCGCCGCGATCACCGGGATCCTGCTCGGCGGCCCCGTGCCCCGGCCCCAGGTCTGGGCCGGCATCGCCGTGGTCGTGGCCGGCCAGATCCTGGGCCTGCGCTGGGCCTCCCGCCGCCCACCGACCCCGCCAAGCACTTTGGTAGCGTCAAAGCCATGAAGTTCGCCTGGCTCTGCAGCCACGAGGAGTACCAGCCGGAAGCCCTGGTCGACCAGGCCGTTGCGGCCGAAGAGGCCGGGTTCGACATGGTGCTCGGCTCGGACCACTTCCATCCGTGGGTGGACGACACGTCCGCCGCCGGTTTCGTCTGGTCGTGGCTGGGCGCGGTGGCCGCCCAGACCGAACGGGTCCAGCTCGGCACCGCGGTGACCTGCCCGCTGTTCCACTACCACCCGGCCCTGGTGGCCCAGATGGCCGCGACCACCGACCGGCTCTCGGGCGGCCGCCTGATCCTCGGGCTGGGTACCGGTGAGGCCATCAACGAGCGCCCGCTGGGCTGGTCGTTCCCGGGTTACAAGGGCCGCCAGGAGCGCATGCAGGAAGCGCTGGAAATCATCCACCGGCTGTTCGCGGGGGAGAAGCTCACCTTTGAAGGCGAGCACTACAAGACCGACTCGGCCAAGCTGTACTCGCCGCCGGTGAGCGAGGTGCCCGCGCTGATGGCGGCGGGTGGCCCCAAGTCGGCCACGTTCGCCGGTGAATACGCCGACGGCCTGATCACCAGCGTCAAGGACCCGGCCGACACCGTGGACAAGGTCATCGGGCCGTATCGCAAGGCCGCGGCCGCCCGCAATCGCACCCAGCGGGTGCTGGCCACCCGGTGGACGGTGCTGGCCAGCGGGCCGGACGAGGCCTGGCGGGCCCTGTCGGCCATGCGCGGCCTGCGCGCCCCCGGACGGCTGGAGACCGCCGACCCGGCCGAACTGCGCTACCGGGCCGACGAGATGGACCGGTCCGAGGTGCTGGGCAGCTACACGGTGGTCCCCGACGCGGCCGGCCTGGTCGAGGCTTACCGGCCACTGGTCACCGACGTCGGCGCGGACACCGTGTCCATCCAGGTCATGTCGACCGACCCGATGGCGACGATCGCGATGATCGGCAAGGAAGTACTGCCAGCGCTGAGAGCGGCGTCGGCTTAATTTCGCCCAGCGTGGGGATAGGTGTGCGCTGTGACCCCCCCGATGTCCTCGCCTGCGGCCCGGCGGCGGCATCTGGCTGCACGTCGACAACGGCGCCGCCACCCTGGCCTGCGTCACCGTGTCCAAGCAGAACATTGTCACGATCTTGCGCTGGCTCGACCCGAGCCAGCACCCGGTCATCGTCCTCAAGGCGGGGTGACCGCCGGGTGACCGGAACAGATGGCGGCGCTGGCCGGTTGGCGCTGAGTACGTACCGAGGTTCAAGCAGCCTGTTTCGATCTACCTGAGGAGAGGGCCATGTCCCGACCGGTTCTGGAGCCCAGCACCGAGCACCCGATCACGATCGAGCCGACCCAGGGCCGGGTCGTGGTCCGGGTCGGTGACACCGTGGTGGCGAATTCCGACCACGCGCTGACCCTGCAGGAGTCCACCTACCCGGCGGTGCAGTACATCCCGCTGGACGACGTGGACCAGAAGCTGCTGCGCCGCACCGACACCGCGAGCTACTGCCCGTTCAAGGGCGACGCCAGCTACTACAGCGTCGAGACCCCGGACGGCAGCACCGTCACCGACGCGATCTGGACCTACGAGCAACCGCACGCGGCCGTGTCCGAGATCAAGAACTACGTGGCCTTCTACCCCGACCGCGCCAGCGTCACCGTCGACCCCTACCCGGCCTGAGCGGCGCCGCCCGGTGACGACCGCTGAGCCCGGGGAGGCGTTCCGCGGGCGGGTGGCCCTGGTGACCGGGGGCAGTGGCGGGATCGGACAGGCCATCTCCCTGGCCCTGGCCGCCGAAGGTGCCCTGGTCGCGGTGCACTACAGCCGCGGCCGCGAAGCCGCGGAGAAGGTGGTCGGTCAGATTACCGGCCAGGGCGGCCGCGCCGTGGCCCTCGGGGCCGACCTGAGCTCGCCGACGACCCCGGGTGAACTAGTCGATGGCACCGAAGCGGCCCTCGGCCCGATCGACCTGCTGATCAGCAACGCCGGAGTGGGCCAGCGCCGGACCCTGGAGGAAGTCACCACGGCCGAGTTCGACGAGACGCTGGCCGTGAACCTGCGGGCACCGTTCCTGCTGGCTCAGCGGGTACTACCGGGGATGCGGGACCGCGGCTTCGGCCGGGCCCTGTTCATGTCCTCGGTGGCCGGGTTCACCGGCGGGCTCGTCGGGCCGCACTACGGCTCGTCCAAGGCCGGCCTGAACGGGCTGATCCACTTCCTGGCCGCCCGGTTCGCCGCGGACAAAATCACGGTGAACGGCCTGGCCCCGGCCCTGATCGCCGACACCGCCATGTTGCCCGGCGAGCCCGCCGAGTTGGCCCGCCGCGTCCCCGTCGGCCGCCTGGGCCGCCCCGCCGAGGTCGCTGACCTGGCCCTATCCATCCTCGGCAACGCCTACGTGACCAACCAGGTCATCTCCATAGACGGCGGCACCTACCCCCACTAGCCCCCGCCTCGAGCTCCCGCGCTCCCGCCCGGCTCCCGCCCCGCGATAACAGCAAGAAGCTCCAGCGCCCCGCTCCATTGGCAGCCCCCCGGCCCCACTAACCCCGCGTCAAGTTAGCGTGTGCAAAAACTGTCGCTATGACGACAGTTTTTGCACACGGTAATTCTTGAGCTCCGTCTCCGGGAGCTATCCGAGCCCCTACCCGCACCGCCACCGGCCCCTCGCTGATAACAGCAAGAAGCGGCCGCCACGCCAAGCCATTACCCCCAAGGCCCTCAGCCGCAGCCGCAGCCCGCAGCCGCAGCCGCAGCCGCAGCCAAAAGCCGCAGCCGGGCCCTAGTGAGGGAGCCGTTCCCGGTTGGCTTGCTCCACGTCCGAGGCGGCCTGGTCCTCGCCCTGGGCCTTCAGCCCGGCCACCACGCCCACCACGTCGGCCTCGGGGCGGTTCTGGCTTAGTTTGGCCTTGGCCTCGACGCGGGTGATGGCCAGCTCGACGCCGACGATGGCCCGGAGCTGGCCTGCCACGAAGGGCGCCGGGGCGTCATCCACCGACCACGGCCGCTCCATCCGTGCCTCGTGCTTAACGGTGAGCCGCCGAACCAGGTTTTCCACCCACACCGGGTCGTCGTGCACGACCAGCGTCCCGTATACGTGGGCCGTGATGTAGTTCCAGGTGGGCACCACTCGGCCGTGCTCGGCCTTGGACTGGTACCAGCCGGGGGAGATGTAGGCGTCGGCGCCGCCGCGCACGATGACCAGCGACTCGCCCCGGGCGGGCACGCGCCACTGGTCGTTGTTGCGGGCCACGTGGCCGAGCAGGGCGCCGTGCGGTCCCGCGTCGGGGTCGAACACGAACGGCAGCATGGTGGCCAGCAGGCCCTGGTCGGTGACCGTGACCAGATCGGCGGCACCGTGGTGCGCGAGCAGCTCGTGCACCTGGGTGTCGTCCACGGCGAAGTGCGCGGGTACGTACATCTTCCCAATGTAGGCCGCTCCCCGGCCGGGTCACACCCGGCCGGGGAGCGCGCGTATCAGCGGTAGGACTCGGCCGGACCGGGGAAGTTGCCGGACCTGACGTCTTGGGCGTAGGCGCTGGCCGCGTCGCGCAGCACCGAGCCGACGTCGGCGTACTGGCGGACGAACTTCGGCGTCCGCGGGGACAGGCCGGCCATGTCCTGCCACACCAGGACCTGCGCGTCGCAGTCCGGGCCGGCCCCGATGCCGATGGTCGGGATGGACAGGGTTTCGGTCACCCGCGCCGCCAGCGGCGTCGGCACGCACTCGAGCACGACCGCGAACGCCCCCGCCGCCTCCAGCGTCTTGGCGTCCTGCAGCAGCTGCTCGCCATCTTCGCCCCGGCCCTGCACCCGGTAGCCGCCGAAGGCGTGCACCGACTGCGGGGTCAGGCCCAGGTGCGCCATGACCGGTACCCCGGCCGCCACCAGGTCTTCGACCTGCCGGGCGATCCGGCGGCCACCCTCCAGCTTGATGGCGTGCGCGCCCGACTCTTTGAGGAACCGGGTCGCCGCGCCCAGCGCGTCCCGGGAAGAGGCCTGGTAGGAGCCGAACGGCAGGTCGGCGACGACCATGGCCCGGCTGGTGCCGCGGACCACCGCCGCGGTCAGCGGGATCAGGTCGTCCAGCGTGACCGGGATCGTGGTCTCGTGCCCGTACACGACCATCGCGGCCGAGTCTCCGACGAGCAGGACCGGGATGCCAGCTTCGTCGAAGATGTGCGCGGTGAGGGCGTCGTAGGCGGTCAGCATCGGCCATTTTTCGCTGCGGGCCTTGGCCGCCGCGATGTCGCGGACGGTGACGCGCCGTCCGGTCACGCCGCCGTACAGCGGCTCCGGGCTCTTGCTGCTGGTCCGCTCTCCGGTAGCGGCCGCGGGTGAGCCTTCTGGTTGCAGATTCATGAAGAACCTCCACGTCTCGAGGCGCCCCTGCGGCGTCCCCGGACACACAGATGATGACACGCGCGGGGCCATGATTGAAACCTCTGCGACATATCCGTGTTACCGTCCCGGCCCAGGTCCGGCCCAGGTCCGGCGCGCCCGCGATGCCGGGACCCCGATGCTAAGACCCCGATGCTGAGACCCCGATTTTGAGACACTGGGCACTCGGCGATCTTCGGGAGGGCAAGTATGGACGAGCTGGCCAGCGCGGATCTGGAGGCGGTGGACGCACTGGTGGCGAGTTACGCGCAGCGCGGCGCCCAGCCGGGTATCGCCTACGGCGTCGTGGCCGGGGGTCAGCTCGTGCACGCCGGGGGACTGGGAGAGCGCCGGATCGGCGGCCCGGTTCCGGACGCCGGCACGGTCTTCCGGATCGCGTCGATGACCAAGAGCTTCACCGCCACCATGGTGCTGACCCTGCGGGACGAGGGTGCGCTGGGCCTGGACGACCTGGCCGAGCAGTACGTGCCCGAGCTGAAGGGCTGGCCTCCGGTCACCCCGGACGCCCAGCGGGTCCGGATCCGGCACCTGCTCACGATGACCGCGGGCTTCCCGACCGACGACCCCTGGGGCGACCGCGAGCAAGGCACGCCGCTGCCGGAGTTTGCTGAGTTTCTGGCCCAGGGGGTCAGCTTCGCCTGGGCTCCCGGTACCCGGTTCGAGTACTCGAACCTGGGTTACGCGATCCTGGGCCGGGTCATCTCCGCCGTGACCGGCGCGCCCTACGCGGACGTGATCAAGGCCCGGCTGCTCGACCCGCTGGGGATGTCCCAGACCGGTTATGAGGCGGACCGCTTCGCGCCGGACGTGCTGGCCGCCGGGCACCGCCGGGAAGGCTCCGGCTGGGCCGAGCTGCCGATGGCGCCGTACGGCGCGTTCGCCCCGATGGGCGGGGTGTTCAGCAGCGTGCACGACCTGGCCCGCTGGATCAGTGGTTTCGCCGGCGCCTGGCCTCCCGGGGACGAGGACGCGGGACCGCCGCACCCGCTGGCCCGGAGTAGCCGCCGCGAAATGCAGCTCCCGCAGGTGGCGACCGGGGTTCGCGGGCCCGCGCCGCTGGCGGCCCCCCCGGCCCCGGGCAGCTACGGGTTCGGGCTGTTCATCGACGAGGATCCGCTGTGGGGCCGGATCGTGCATCACAGCGGCGGTTACCCGGGCTTCGGCAGCAACATGCGCTGGCACCCGGCCACCGGCATCGGCGTGATCGCGCTGGGCAACAGCACCTACGCCCCGGTGTCGCAGCTCGCCGCCCGGCTGCTGACCACCGTGCTCGGGCAGCGGGCCCGGCGCCTGGCCGGTCGAGGGGCCGGCCACGGCTACCAGGGCGGCTCCCCGCACGCCGAACGGGCACTGGCCCTGGCCCCGGCCCCGGCTCCGTGGCCGGCCACGGTCGCGGCCCGGGAGGAGATCGGCCAGCTGATGCAATCCTGGGACGACGCTGCCGCGGACAAGCTGTTCTCCGGCAACGTCGCGCTGGACCAGCCGCTGGCCGAACGCCGCCGCCGGGTCGGCCTGATCCGCGAACGGCTCGGTGGCCTGCGCGAGGACGCCAGCCGCCCGGCCGAATCCGACACGCCCGCGCACTGCCGCTGGTGGATAGCGGGCGATCACGGCACCGCCCAGGTGGAGATCCGGCTCACCCCGCAGCGGCCGCCTCGGGTTCAGTCGTTCATCCTGGCTGTACCGCCCGCGACCGGGTCGCCGCTGGCCCGCGCCGTGGTGCAGCTGATTGATTTCATTAATAATGGGGCGGCCGCCTGGCCGGAGTCGCTGCCCGCCGCCCCGTCCCTGGATACCGGGCTGACCGTGCGCCGGCTGCGGATGGCGGGGGTCTGGGCCGGTTCGTGCCGCCCGGGTGCGTTCCGGGCCGGTGACGGATCAACCTCGGTCACGGTGGAGCTGGCCGGGGAGTTCGCCTCGCTGTACCTGGCCGTGGCGGTCAGCGGCGACGGTGGCCTGGTCCAGCAGGCTGAGGTCATGCTGGCCGGCTGAATCAACCGGCTGAACCAATCGGCTTCCGCGCCCGGCCGCCGCCGTCAGGCCCTGGCCGGCCTGGCCGCGGTCAAGACCTGACCGGCTCAGGCCAGGCGGCGCTCGGTGGCCCAGCGGGTGAGCTGGTGCCGGGTGGACAGCTGGAGCTTGCGCAGCACGGACGACACGTGGTGCTCGACGGTCTTGACCGAGATGTACAGCTCGCGCGCGATCTCCTTGTAGGTGTAGCCGCGGGCGATCAGCCGCAGCACCTCCCGCTCCCGGCTGGTGAGCTGGTCCAGCTCGGGGTCGAACGACGGGCGCTCGGCCGTTGCGCCGCCGGGCAGGGTGGAGAACGCGTCCAGCACGAACCCGGCCAGCATGGGGGAGAACACCGCGTCGCCGTCCGCGACCCGGCGGATGGCGTCGACCAGCTCGCCGGTGGAGATCGTCTTGGTCACGTAGCCCCGCGCGCCGGCCCGTACGGCGGCGATCACATCCTCGGGCGCATCGGACGCGGACAGGGCCAGGAATTTCACCTCGGGATGGTCGGCCTTGACCGAGGTCACCACCGCCTGGCCACCCCCGCTCGGCAGGTGCACGTCCAGCAGCACCACGTCCGGCAGCAGCTCACCGATCTTGGCGATCGCGGGCTGCACGTCGTCGGCCTCGCCGATGACCTCCACGTGGTCGCCGATCTCGCTCCGTACCCCGGCCCGGAACAGGCCGTGGTCGTCGACGATGAACACCCGGGGGCCGGTCATGCGCGACTCGGCTGCCGTGGCCCGGTGGTACGCGGCATTCGCAGCGTCACCTCAGTCCCTTCATCTTTCACGCTGCGCACCACCGCGGTGCCGCCGCGCCGGGTCATCCGGGCCTGCACCGACTCGGCCAGCCCCTTACGATCCTGCGGCACTTCGGCCGGGTCGAAGCCGCGGCCTCGGTCCCGCACGTAGACCGATACCTCGTCCGGCTCGACCTCGGCGAAGACCGACACGACCTCGGCCCCCGACCACTTGGCCGCGTTGACCGTGGCCTCCCGCGCCGCCGCCAGCAGCGCCTTCAGCTGGTCGTCCAGCTCACAGTCGCCGACCGTGATGGCCTCGACCGGCACGCCGTGCCGCTCTTCCACGTCCTGCTGAATTTGCCGGATGCCTTCGGCGATCGTGGTGGACTCGCCGTGGGCCTCGCCCGGCGCCCGGCCTTCGAACAGCCACGAGCGCAGCTCACGTTCCTGGGCCCGGGCCAGCTTGACCACCTCGGCCGGCTGGTCGGCGTTGCGCTGGATCAGGGCCAGCGTCTGCAGCACAGAGTCGTGCACCCGGGCGGCGATCTCGGTGCGTTCTTCGGCCCGGGCCCGGGCCTGGCGCTCCAGCATCAGGTCCCGGGCCACGCGCAGCCACCAGGGTCCCAGCAGGATCACGATGGCCGCCACGACCAGGATCAGGCCGCCCAGCGGCCGCAGCGTGGCCAACCCGACGTGCCCGGACAGCAGAATGCTCAGCCCGGAGATGACCAGCACCAGCGCCACCGCGATCCGCACCACCAGGGCTTTGCGCCGGTTCTGCGACGTCAGCGCCAGCAGCGGCTCGGCCTCCTGGCGCAGCAGGACCTGCTCCTCGGCCGACGCGTTCCGCCAGATCAGCACCAGCCCGGCCGCGCTGATGACGATGGCCCAGGCGTAGCCGTTGGCCCAGCCCGCCCCCAGCAGCGAGATGATCACGAACACCGCGGCCAGCAGCGTGGCCAGCGCGATGGCCTGGCCGATGCCGCGCCGGTCCTTCAGGGCCCGGGCCGCGATCGAGCCGTCATCGCCCTCCATGGGCAACAGCAGCCACATCACCACGTACAGCGGCATCCCCACGGTCAGCAGCGCGGCCAGCGCGAACAGGATCCGGACCAGCATGACGTCGCGGCCGAATCGGGCCGCCACCGCCGCCGCCACCCCGCCGGCTATCCGGTCCTCACGGCTCCGCCGCATCGGCCCGGTCAGCTTGGGGACGTGCCGGAGCAGGCCGTGATGGAGCCGTTCCCGGCGGCGCGCGCGGCTTCGACGGCGGCCGTGGTCCGGCTCCGTGAGATCGGCGAGAGGTGGCTCCACCTGATCATTGTGTCCCGGTTCCTGGGGGACCGGCCATAGGGATACACCCCCATATCCGGGCCGCAGATATGGGGGACCGGCGGGCGGCCTTCCCCGATGTGCGCGGGCACCGGCCGGACGCACTCTGGAGGCATGGAAACCACCACGAACCGCCCGCAGGACACCACCGAGCAGATCACCGACTCCGCGGCCGATCGGGCCACCGACCCGCAGGCACCGTCCTACGCCCACACTCCCGCTCTGGTCCGGCCCGTCCGCGGCCGGATGCTGACCGGCGTCGCGGCCGGTGTCGCCGACTACTTCGGCGTCGACCCGACCATCATCCGGATCGCCCTGGCCATCCTGGCTGTGGCCGGCCCCGGCGTCCCGCTCTACCTGGCCGGCTGGCTGCTGATCCCCGACGAGGGGGCCCGGCAGTCCGTGGCCGCCGACGTCATCGACTCGTTCAGCTCTCGCTGACCACGCACCAGAAGCGCGCACCAGAAATGGAGACCAACCCCATGTCCGACTTCCGTACCCCAAGCTGGCTCCTGGGCCCAGGGCGGCCCCCGTCCGACCTCCGGGTCTCCGACGCCGACCGCCAGGCCGTCGCCGACCAGCTGAGCAAGCACTTCGCCGACGGCCGGCTGGACCAGACCGAGTTCGACGAGCGCCTCAGCCAGGCCATGGGGGCCAAGACCTACCGTGACCTGGACGGCCTGCTCACCGACCTGCCGTCCACCGAGGCGTCCGGCGGTGCGGGCCTGCCCCCGGTCGGCGGCCGCGTCACCGGGCGCGACTACGGATCCGTGTCGCAGCGCCGCTTCGCGCACCCGGTACTGCTGATCGTGGCGGCGGTCGTGGTACTCAGCATCGCGGGCCACGCGGCGGCCTGGGCCTTCGGCGGCTTCCTGTGGATCGCCATGATCGCCCTGATCGTCGTGGCCATCACCCGCCGTGGCCGCCGGACGCACCACCACCCGGAACACTGAGCCAGGTAAACCGGCCGGCCCGGGGAGCCGGCCCTGTGAATCTCCCTGAGCGCAGGGGCCTCAGGGAACCTAGCGTGCACAGCGCCGCGGCGTCTCAACGCCAGCGGCGCTTTGTACGTAGTGACGCCGCACGCTATGACGCAGCGTAACGAAGGCTCAACGGAAAAAATCACCTGAGCCGGGGAATGGATATCGATACGATCCTGTTCCGTATCGATAGCGCAGGCGGTGGCGCCGAAGCCACGACGCTTCGGTAGCCGCAACCACCGCACCGCGCGTGATCTTCCCGCTCCGGCGGGACATTGGTTCTTCGTTTCGTTGCGAAAGGCGTCATGGATACGTCAACCATCTACCGGCGGCGCTGGGGAATCCTCAGCGTCCTCATCGTCAGCCTTCTCGCCATCGTCATCGACAACACCGTGCTGAACGTGGCCCTGAAGACGATCGCTGAGCCGCTGCCCGCCGGTCTCGGCGCCAGCCAGAGCCAGCTCGAGTGGGCCATCAACTCCTACACCCTGGTCTTCGCGGGCCTGCTGTTCACGTTCGGGGTCATCGGCGACCGCATCGGCCGCAAGCGCATGCTCATGATCGGCCTGGTGCTGTTCGGGATCGGCTCGCTGCTGTCGGCCTACTCCCGCTCGCCGGATCAGCTGATCTTCGCCCGCGCGGCCATGGGCCTCGGCGGTGCCGCCGTCATGCCGCAGACGCTGTCGATCATCTCCAACGTCTTCGAGCCGCAGGAGCGGCCGAAGGCCATCGGCATCTGGGCCTCCGCCGTCGGGATCGGCTTCGCCATCGGACCGGTGCTGGCCGGTGTGCTGCTGGCCCACTTCTGGTGGGGCTCGGTCTTCCTGATCAATGTGCCCGTCACGGTGGCCGGTGCCATCGCGGTCGCCGTGCTGGTTCCCGAGTCAAGGAACCCCGAGCGGGCCGGGATCGACGTTGTCGGCGTACTGCTCTCGATCGCCGGCCTCGTGCTGGTCGTCTTCGGGATCGTCCAGGGCGGCGACGCCGGCTCCTGGGTGCACCCCGGGGTGCTCGGCCCCATCGTGGGCGGCTTGGCTGTGCTCGCGGTCTTCGTCTGGCACGAGTCCCGGACCCGTCATCCGGCCCTGGACGTCCGGCTGTTCCGCGACCGCCGTCTCTCCGCGTCGGTGGGTGCGCTCGGCCTGGTCTTCTACGGGATGGGCGGGGTGTTCTTCTTCACCGCCTTCTACCTGCAGAACGTCCGGGGCTACAGCGCGCTTGACGCAGGCCTGATGACGGTGCCGTTCGCGGTCGGGCAGCTGCTGTTGTCCCCGCGTAGCGCCGCGCTGGTCCGGCGGTACGGGCCGAAGGTCGTCGGGACGGTCGGCATGTTCGTCATGGCCGCCGCGCTCGCCGGGTACGTGCTGCTCAGCCCGACCTCCCCGATCTGGCTGCTCGGGCTGCTGTTCTTCATCCAGGGAGCGGCCATCGGCGCTGCGATGCCGGCCGCCACGTCCGCGGTCATGGACGTGCTGCCCCGGGAGCGGGCCGGCGCCGGTTCCGCGCTGACCAACACCGCGCGCCAGGTCGGCGTCGCGCTGGGGGTCGCCGTACTGGGCTCGATCTTGGCCCAGTCCTACCACCAGACGATGAGCCCGACGCTCGCTAGCCTTCCGGCCGCCGCGAGGGGCGCGGCCGGCGGCTCGATCTCGGCCACGCAGGCCGTAGCCGCGCGACTCGGCCCAGCCGGGCACTTCCTGCTCGGCCCGGCCAACGACGCCTTCGTTACGGCCATGCACGTGACCACGCTCGTGGCCGCGGTCATCGCGCTGGCCGGCGCCCTGGTGGTGCTGCGCTGGATGCCGGGCCTGTCCCGGCCCGCCGCGGACACCGCTGCCGCGGACGCTGCCGCCCCGGACACCGCCGCCGCGGAAACCGTGCCGGAGCTCGCTCCGGCCGGGGTGGAGGCCTCGTTGGACGTGGCCACCGAACCGTTCGACGTCGAACGGCACGGCAGTGGCCCGTACCGGATCGACCCCATCGACGCACTCGACGTCTGGCAGGAGAAGCTCTCCGCCAGGTCGCCAGGTGGAGAGCGATAATGGCGTTATGACCACCACAGCCGCTGACCTCACTGCTGAGGACCAGGAGGCGGGCCTGCGCGGGCCCGCCTCCGCGGCTACCGGCCGCCGGCCGGGCCGCCCGCGCAGCGAGCGCGCCGAGCAGGCCATCATCGAGGCCACGCTCCAGCTGTTCGCCGAGAAGGGCCCCGACGGCCTCTGTGTCGAGGCCGTCGCGGCCCGGGCCGGCGTGGGCAAGGCCACCGTCTACCGCCGCTGGCACAACAAGGAAGACCTGCTGCTGGCCGCGCTCGGCTCACTCAAGAGCCCGCTGCCACAAGCGGACACCGGCTCGGTCCGGGACGACCTGATCGCCCTGGTCACCGTGATGAGCCAGGACGCCGTGGACCCGGCCCGGCAGCGGCAGTACACCCTGCTGCTGGGCGAGGGCGAGAAGTACCCGCGGCTGATGGCCCGCTACGCCGAGACCGTGGTCGAGCCCCGCCGCGACATCATCCGGTCCGTGCTGCGCCGCGGCATCGAGACCGGCCAGATCCGCCCCGACCTCGACCTCGAGGTCGGCATGCTCACCTTGACCGGCGCGGCCATGTCCCGCGGCCGGTGCGAGATCGTCCCGCACGACGAGGAGTTCGCCACCCGCGTGGTGGACAGCCTCCTGCTCGGCCTGTCCCCGCGCTGAGCTAGCGCTTACCCCATCCCGTGGATCTTGTCCGCGGCGATGCTGAGGATGACCCGGACCTGGTCGCGGCCTCCGTACCAGGGGTAAGGACCACCGAGATAGCGCTGGGCGAGGGTCTCGATGTGCTCCGCGCCGCCCTCGGTGGTGACGTTGACGACCCGCCCGCGTACTGCGTAGTAGCGGTACGGGTTGGAGGGATCGGAAACAGCCACCGCCACCCGTGGGTCTCGCTCAACGTTCTTGACCTTCTGAAAACTCTGGACGGTGTTGACAATTACGTGCACGCCATCGGTGTCGGCCCAGGTTTCGGTCATCTGGGGTGAACCGTCGGGCATCAAGGTGGTCAGAAAGCAGGGACTGGGCTGGCGCAGTAGAGCGATGAGGCCTTCGGGCAGGTCCACGCTTGATCAACTCCAGGAGAGGGTCAGAACAGGCTAGCCCGCAGCGCGGTCACCCGGCTGACCGCCCCGTTGAACGTGGCCGGGCTGAGCTGCCCGCTGGTGAGCGCGCTGGCTAGCGCGGCGGTGGCGGTCTCGCTCTGGCCGGCGTCCTGGGCGGCGCACAGGATCAGGTCCATCCCGGCCGCCGCGGCGCTGACCGCGCGCTGGCCGGTGGTGCCGAACGCCTTCAGCGCTCCCGCCTCCAGGGCGTCGGTGATGGTGACGCCGGTGAAACGATTCCGGCCGCGCAGCTCTTGCTGGATAACGGTGGGCGACAGGCCCGCCGGGCGGCTGGCGTCCAGCGCCGGGTAGACCGCCCAGCTCACCATGACCAGCTTGACCCCGGCGGCCACCGCGGCCGGATAAGGCACCTCGTCGGTGCTGCGCAGCTTGCTCAGCGACGCGGTCAACGTCACCGGCCCGGTGTCGGTGTCCTGCGCCGTGGCCGCCGACCCCAGGCCAGGGAAGTGCTTGGCCGTGGCCGCCACTCCCGCCTTCTGCTGGGCCGTTATGAAGCTCCGCCCCAGTGTGGCTACGGCCGCGGGATTGCTGCTGTAGGAGCGCTGGTATTCGTCGATGAAGTTGCCGGCCTGGTAGTAGACGTCCAGCACCGGTCCCAGATTGACGTTCATGCCCACGCCGGCCAGGTTCTGCCCGGCGGCGGTGCCGGCCGCGGCCGCTGCGGCCGTGGCGTTCGCGGACTGGCCGATCTGCTTCTCCGAGAGCGTGGGCTGACCGGGCAGCCGGCGGACCTGGCCGCCTTCCTGGTCGGTCATCAGCAGCAACGGCACCTGAACCGGGCTCTGCGCCTGCGCCCGGCGCAACTGCCCGATCACCCCGGCAATCTGGGTGTCGCTGGCGATGTTGCCGCCGAAGAAGATGACCCCGGCCAGCTGTCCCTTGCTGATGTCGGCCAGCAGGCTGGCGGGCGGGGTCAGCCCGGCATAGGAGCCGATGATCCGCTGGCCCGCGAGCTGAAGGCTGGTCAGCCCCGCCCCCAGGCGCGCATCGGGATGCAGGCTGCGCCCGCCTGCCGCACCTGCGCTGGCAACCTGTGCGCTCGCCCGCTGGGCGGACGCGCCACCGGCCAGGACGAGCCCAAGGCCGGTGAGCGCCTGCCGACGGCTGAGGCCGCCCCGGGGTCCATCATGTGAGGTCATGCACCAAGAGTAATCGCAGGGCTACTCTCGCGTTCTGCCGGTCCTAGCGCGCGCCCAGCTGCTTCGGCGGCTCGGCGTGGTCGGGGACCGAGTCCTCGGGCGCCTTGGTCTGGCCGGGCGGGGGCTCACGCCAGCTGTTGGTGATCGGCAGCCGCCGATCGCGGCCGAAGTTCTTCTGGCTGATCTTGGGACCCGGCGGGTACTGGCGGCGCTTGTACTCGGCCCGGTCGACCAGCATGATGACCCGCTGCACCAGGTCCGCGTCGTACCCCTTGGCGATCAGGTCGCCCGAGCCCAGGTCCTGCTCCACGTAGTCGTCGAGCAGCGCGTCCAGGAGCTCGTAGTCGGGCAGCGAGTCGGTGTCCTGCTGGCCCGGGGCCAGCTCGGCGCTGGGGGGCTTGGTGATCGAGTTCTCCGGGATCGGCGGCGTCTGGCCCTGGGCTTCGGCCTGCGCGTTCCGCCACCGGGACAGCTCCCACACCAGCGTCTTGAACACGTCCTTGATCGGCCCGAAGCCGCCCGCCGAATCCCCGTACAGCGTCGAGTAGCCCACGGCCAGCTCGCTCTTGTTCCCGGTGGTCAGGACCAGGTGCCCGTGTGCGTTCGACAGCCCCATCAAGATCATGCCGCGCACCCGGGCCTGCAGGTTCTCCGCGGGCAACCCGGTCCCGGGGAAGCCGGCCGGGCTCAGCGCGGCCTCGAAGCTGTCGACCATCGTCTTGATCGGCACGGTGTCCGAATGCAGCCCCTGCCGGCGGACCAGGTCCTCGGCGTCACTGATCGAGTGGTCGGAGGAGTAACGGCTGGGCATCAGCACCGTGTACACCCGGTCCGGGCCGAGCGCGTCGGCCGCGATCGTCGCGGTCAGCGCGGAGTCGATGCCGCCGGACAGCCCCAGGATCACGGTGCGGAAGCCGTTCTTGCCCACGTAGTCGCGCACCCCGAGCACCAGCGCGTTGTACACCTCTTCGGAGTCCGGCAGCGACGGCCACAGCGGCTCGTGCTCGATGGCCGGCCACTGCACGCTCGCCGTGACGTCGGCGGGCGGGCCCAGCTCGACCTGACGGATGGTGATCACGGAGCCGTCGCCCGCGTCCACCCGCTCACCGTCGTGCGGCAGGCCCTCCGGCGCGGCCGGCAGCTCCAGGTCGTTCACGATCAGCGCCTCTTCGAACTGGGGCCCCCGGGCCAGCAGGTTCCCGTCCGCGTCGACCAGGATCGAGCCACCGTCGAAGACCAGCTCGTCCTGACCCCCGATCATGTTGGAGTACGCCAGCGCCGCGCCCGCCACCCCGGCGCACCGGGCGCACAGCTCTTCGCGCCGGTCGTCCTTGCCCCGCTCGTAGGGCGAGGCGTTCGGCACCACCAGCAGCGAGGCCCCGGCCGTCCGGGTCACCGCCACCGGGCCGCCGTCCTGCCACAGGTCCTCGCAGATCGCGATGGCCACGTCGACCGGCCCGCCGTCGGCCGCGATCCGGAACACCGGGAGCGAATCGCCCGGCACGAAGTACCGGTACTCGTCGAACACCCCGTAGTTGGGCAGGTGGTGCTTGGCCGTGGTGATCACGACCTCGCCGCCGTACAGCAGGGCGGCGGCGTCCAGCGGCGCGCCAGCGGGCAGCCCGGTCCGCGGAGCTACGCCTTCTTTCCGGTCGAGGTAGCCGGTGACCACGGCGATCCCGCCCAGGCCCTCGTCGGCCAGCCGCTCCGCCACCTCGCGCACCGCGGCCCGGGACGCGTTCAGGAATGACCCGCGCAGCGCGAGGTCTTCCACCGGATACCCGGTCAGCATCATCTCCGGGAACACGACCACCTGGGCGCCCTGCCGCCCGGCACGGCGCGTCCACTCGACGATCTTGTCCGCGTTCCCGGTCAGGTCGCCCACGGTCGCGTTGACCTGGGCCATGGCAATCCGCAGCTTCGGCACGGTTCTAGCTTAAGACGCCCACATTCTCAGCAGGCGGGGCCTTTGGACGCGAGCACCTTCTTCAGCGCCGGCGCCGGTGACACGGTGAGCTTGTAGCCCGGGTTGCTGGCCGAGTACGCGACCTGGGTGCAGTTGCCCGCGCTGGCCGACGCGGTGGCGATGACCGCATCGACCGCGGTTTCGCAGGTGCTGGTCTTGGCGTTCCAGCTCCACGCCCCGCCCAGCTGCTGGGTCGCGGCGGGCTGCCCGTTCGTGGTCATGCGGACCAGGATGTCCCCGGACGAGTCCGGCCGGGCCTGGCACTGGCTCTGGGTGGTGGCCCGCGCCAGCGGCGACGCCGTGGCCGAGCTGACCGCGGCCGCGGGCCGGTCGGTGCTCGACGAGCCGCCGCAGCCGCCCAGGGCCACCGCTGTGACAGCCAGTCCGGCGGCGGACCACAGGGAAATCGAAGTACGGGAGGTCACGGGGGGATGATTCCAGATGCGCTCCGTGATCACGTCCTACTCGGCGTAAAAACCCAGTGCGCCGACGGCGGCAAAAAGGCAAGCTCACGGTATGACGAACAGCATCCCCACCGTTGGCGCGACCAGGGGAGCGGACCGCCACGCGGCGGCCCTGGACCGGGTGCTGCCCGCGATCGGCGGGATGGACACCGTCCAGCGGCTGGCCGGGCTGAGCGGCAGCGACTTCACCAGCGTGATGCTGGAGGTGGCCCGGCTCCGGGCGGCCCGCGAAACCCCGGCCAGTGTCCGGCGCCGGTACTCCCGCGACCGGTTTACCACCCCCGATCCCACGCCATGGCACTCCCTGCGGCGGGCCGAAGAAGCCCTGCTGGCCTGCCTGCCGGCCGACGTCGAGCTGCTGACGCTGGCCCCGGTAGTGCCACTCGGCACCCACTCGGCTCTGGCCACGGTCAGCCAGGACAAGGTGCTGACCACGATCCGGGCCTGTGAGGTCGCCGCCGACCCCACGAACGCGCTGGCCCTGGAGGCATCGGTGCGCCGGGTCCGCGACCGCACCGCGACCGTCCGGCTGGGCGCCCTGCAGCGGGTCGTCCGGGCCCAGCTGTTCGGGCCCGGAGCCCAGGCCCACTTCGGCCTGTTCGGGCTGGTCACGGCGGGTCGCGATGAGGGCGATTACCGGTTCGAGCGGCGGGCGCTGGCCGAGCACCTGCGGTTCGCGGTGACCAGCCTGGCCGCGGCCCGCCTCCGCTACGTCCAGCTCGCGCTGACCCCGCTGTCGGAGGCGGGGGAGCAGATCGCCGCCGCCGTCACCGGCGACCTGAGCGCCGCCCAGGACAGTGGTACGGCCGCGGTGATCGTCCTCGACCACACCCGGTCCGCGGGCCGCGGTTACTACCGTGACCTCTGCTTCAAGGTCAACGCCCAAACCGGCAGCAACAAGGCCGGCAGCAACAAGTCCGGCAGCAAGCTGGAGGAGATCGGCGACGGCGGCTTCACCGACTGGACCCAGCAGCTGGCGGCCAGCAGCAAGGAGCGGCTGCTCATCAGCGGCATCGGCGTCGACCGCCTGGCCGCCGTCGGCCCACCCTGACCAGGCGCGGGCGGCCCGCACCCGGGCCGTCCGCGCCCCAGATCAGCGGCACAGCTCAGCGGCACAGCTCAGTCGTTGCGTGCGACCTCCGGGCCGGTGATCCGTTTCAGCAGCGGCAGCGTGGCCGCGATGATGCCGAGCGCCGCGGCCAGCCCGGCCGCCACGATGCCGTAGTAACCCGGCCCGGGCGGCCGCAGCGTGTAACCGAGCTGGGCCCGCAGGAACAGCTCGGCCCCGCCGAACCCGACCGCGATCGACAGCACCGCCACCACCAGCAACGGCACCGCGCTCTCCAGCGTGACCACCCGGCGCAGCACACCCAGCGGGGTCCCGGCCAGCCGGAGCAGGCTGAACGGCCGCTTCCGCTCGGTCAGCCCGGAGACCACGCTCGCGGCCAGGGCGCAGCCGGCGATGGGCAGGCTGGCCAGGATGATCACGTCGGCCAGCTGCTGCTCCATGATCAGCGTCTGGTTGGCCGAGTTGTAGGCGTTGGTCTCGGCGATCGTCTGGGGCACCGCCAGGAACGGGTGGAAGTCGGCCAGCACGGTCTGCACCCGGTTGACCGCGGCCGCACCGTTCGTGGTCACCACGACCGCCGTGACCGGCAGCCGGTCCAGGCGGCTGGCCGGCAGCCCGGCGGCGAGCCACACGGTCGAGGTCTGGCTGGCCTGAAACTCGTCGATGCCCTGCACCGGGACCGATGCCACCTGGGCCCCAGCGGTGCAACGGCCGACCACCGGGGTGCGGGCCAGCTGGGCGCAAGAGGCCAGCCCGGCCGGCGACCTGAAGCCCTGGCCGTGGGCGTGGACCACGACGCTCGTCCCGAGCGGGTTGGTGTGCACCAGCGTCACGCCCTGCACCCCCGCCGTGGACTGCAGCCGGGCCAGCGTCGCCGCGGGCATCGGGACGGCCTGTGGCAGACCGCTGCCGGGGTTCTGGAAGTTGTCCACCACCGTGTTCCTGACCTGCGGTGTGGCCGTGGGGCCGGTCCGGTAGTCGGCCATCGTGGTGATGATGCCCACGGTCACGCTGGTCACGAACAGGGCCACGACCAGCCCGCTGATCGCGCGGAATCCGGCCTTGGGGTTGTCGGCTAGCCGCCGGGCGGCGATCAGCGGAGCTGGCCGCTGGGCCCGCCGGGCCATCAGCCGGGCGCCGGCCATGGTCAGCCACGGCCCGGCCACGATCAGCCCGGCCAGCAGGAGGACGAACCCGGGCAGGAAGGCCCGGATCTGGCCGCCCGTGGTCGGCGGACGGCCGACGCCGACGATCACGGCCAGCTCAGCCAGGCCCGCCAGCAGCGGGATCAGCCGCCAGACCCGCGGCGGCTTGGGCGTCGCCCGCCGGGTCACCCCCAGCGGGGACACCTGGACCCGGCGCAGCGCGATCAGCGCGGCCACCGCCGCGGCTACCGGCACGCCCACGGCCACGGCCAGGACGTCGGCCAGGTTCAGCGACAGGTCACTGGTGAAGAACGGCGCCCCCGTGAACGAGATGGCCGCGATGGCGGGCCGCAGCGCGTAGAACAGGCCGAACCCGCCCGCCGTGCCCAGGATCGCGGCCACGCTGGATTCGATGGCGGACACCGCCGACACCTGCCGCGGTGTCGCCCCGACCAGGCGCATGGCCGCGAACCGCTGCTCCCGGCGGGCGGCCGATAGCCGGCTCGCGGTGCCGATGAAGATCAGCACCGGGAACAGCAGCCCCGCCGCCACGCAGGACAGGATCAGGTCGATGCCGTTGGCGTCGATGCCCACCCCGAGCACGCACTGCTCGCCGTTGCAGCTGCTGGGCGGGATCGTCTGGATGCTGGTCACCTCGCGCGCTCCGGGCTGGTGGGCCAGCTGGGCCGGAGTACGGCCCACGATGACCAGCAGGGAGTCCGGTGAGGGCAGCGCGGCCGCTCCGATCGTGCCCACCTGGTGGCCGGGGAACCGGTCGGCCAGCTCGCTGGCCGGGTGGTCGTGCAGCAGCCGGGTGAGCGCGGGCGAGGCGTAGTACTGGCCCGGGCCCGGCATCCGCGCAATCCCCGGCGGCACCGGGGGATGGGGCCCGGTCGCGGCCACATCCACCCGCCCGAGGAGCTGACCGTCGACGAAGCCGGGGTTCAGCACCCACCACGTCGGGTCGTGGGCCACCGTGCCGGCCGCCTGGGGGTGGTCGAACGCGGCCCCGCTGCCGAGCCAGGCGTACCGGCCGTTCTGCGCGTTGACCGCGTTGATCCCGGCCAGCGCGGCCAGCAGCAGCATGACCCCCAAGGCCACCGCCGCCGCCGTGACGACCAGCCGGATCGCGGCCTCCCGGCCTCCGGCCAGCGTCAGCCGCAACCCCAGCCGGATCATGATGTGGCCTGGCCCGGCGACTTGGCCGTCAGGTACCCGACCCGGCCGTCGCGCACCACGACCTCGCGGTCGGCGTAGGCCGCCACCCGCGGCTCGTGCGTGACCAGGATGACCGTGGTGCCCCGCTGCCGGGTGGTGGTGGTCAGCAGCTCCATCACGTGCTCGCCGGTGACCGAGTCCAGCGACCCGGTCGGCTCGTCCGCGAACAGCACCTCGGGCTCGGCCACCAGGCCGCGGGCCAGCGCCACCCGCTGGGCTTCACCACCGGACAGCTCGCCGGACCGCCGCTCCTCCAGCCCGTCCAGGCCGAGCCGCCCGAACCACGGCCGGGCCTGGGCCAGCGCCGCCTTCCGGTGCGTGCCGTCCAGCAGCAGCGGCAGGGCCACGTTCTCCACCGCGGTCAGCTCCGGAACCAGCTGCCCGAACTGGAACACGAACCCGAAGCGCATCCGCCGCAACGTGCTGCGAGCGGTCTCGCCCAGGGTGTCGATCCGCTGCCCGCCGAACCACACTTCGCCGCGGTCCGGGGTCAAGATCCCGGCCAGGCAGTGCAGCAGCGTGGACTTGCCCGAGCCGCTCGGCCCCATGATGGCCAGCATCTCGCCCGCGGCCACCGACACGCTGGCCCCGCGCAACGCCGGCGTCGCCCCGAACGAGCGGAACAGCTCCCGTCCCTCGATCCCGTTCATCGCGCGCCCCCCGCCTCGGGCTGGTCGGCTGGCCGCCCGGGGCGGACGGCCTCGCTCAGCGGGCCGAGCCGGGCCGCGGTCATGTCGATCCAGCGCAGGTCGGCCTCCAGGTGGAACAGCCCGTGGTCGGCCAGCAGCGAATCGACCAGCTCGCCGGTCCGCTTGAGCTCGGTCAGCTCGCGCATGCGCTGCAGGTGCGCGCCGCGCTGGGCGTCCAGGTAGCTGCCGGCCGACCGGCCCAGCATCAGGGCCAGCATGACCTTGGTGAACAGCAGCGTCTGCAGGTGCGGCTCGGGTTCGGCCGGTGTGGCCAGCCAGGTCTCGAACTCGGTCACCCCGGCGTCGGTGATCACGTAACGCTTGCGGTCCGGCCCGGCGCCGGGCTCGGCCTCACCCGCCATCACCTTGCCGTCCCGGGCCAGCCGGCCCAGCGTCGAATACACCTGCCCGTAGGGCAGCGGTTTGTCCCGGCCGAAGAACGTGTCGTAGTCGCGCTTCAGGTCATAGCCGTGGCTCGGCTCCCGTTCGAGCAAGCCCAGCAGGGTCAGCGGTACGCTCATGCCACGACTATAAACCGGGTGTATACCTTCCGTCTATACACTTAAGAAGGTAAGCCGTCCGCCTCCGGCCGGCCCCACGAACGCCGGCGTAACTCTGCGGAAACAACGACACGGCACACTGGCAGCACGCGATCGGGAGACCAGGAATTGGCGGGGTGCGTCTAAGGTGAGAGGCGTGGACAGGCAGCAAGAATTCGTGCTGCGCACGCTCGAGGAACGGGACATCCGGTTTGTCCGGCTCTGGTTTACCGACGTGCTCGGCTACCTGAAGTCCGTCGCGGTTGCTCCAGCTGAGCTGGAGGGCGCGTTCGCGGACGGTATCGGCTTTGACGGATCGGCGATCGAGGGTTTCGCCCGCGTGTACGAGGCGGACATGATCGCCAAGCCGGACCCGTCGACGTTCCAGTTGCTGCCCTGGCGGGGTGAAGCGCCGGGCGTGGGCCGGATGTTCTGCGACATTCTGCTGCCCGACGGGTCACCCTCCTACGCCGACCCGCGCTGGGTGCTCAAGCGCGCGCTGGGCCGGGCCTCGGACCTGGGGTTCACCTTCTACACCCACCCCGAGATCGAGTTCTTCCTGCTCAAGGGGAAGCCGGAGCCCGGGCAGCGGCCCGAGCCGATCGACAACGGCGGCTACTTCGACCACACCCCGCACAGCGTCGCCCACGACTTCCGCAAGACGTCGATCATGATGCTGGAGAGCATGGGCCTGTCGGTGGAGTACAGCCACCACGAGGACGGCCCCGGCCAGCAGGAGATCGACCTGCGCTATGCCGACGCGCTGACCACGGCCGACAACATCATGTCGTTCCGCCTGGTCATGAAGGAAGTCGCGATCGAGCAGGGCGTGTACGCGACGTTCATGCCCAAGCCGTTCACCGACCATCCTGGCTCCGGCATGCACAGCCACGTGTCGCTGTTCGAAGGCGACCGGAACGCGTTCTACGAGCCCGGGGCCGAGCTGCAGCTGTCGAAGATCGGCCGGGCGTTCATCGCCGGGCTGCTCCGGCACGCGGCCGAGATCACCGCGGTCTGCAACCAGTGGGTCAACTCCTACAAGCGGCTGTGGGGCGCGGCCGAGCTGTCAGCCGGCGCGGGTGGCGAGGCGCCGGCCTACATCTCCTGGGGCCACAACAACCGGTCCGCCCTGGTCCGGGTGCCCATGTACAAGCCGCACAAGGGCAACTCGACCCGGGTCGAGTTCCGCTCGATTGACGCCGCATGCAACCCGTACCTGGCCTACGCGCTGATCCTGGCCGCGGGCCTGAAGGGTATCGAGGACGACTACGAGCTGCCGCCACCCGCCGACGATGACGTGTGGGCGCTGAGCCCGGCCGAGCGCCGGGCCATGGGCATCAAGCCGCTGCCGCACGACCTGGGCGAGGCCATCGCGGTCATGCAGGACAGCGAGCTGGTGGCTGAGACCCTCGGTGAGCACGTGTTCGACTTCTTCCTGCGCAACAAGCAGGCCGAGTGGAACGAGTACCGCCGCCAGGTCACCGAGTACGAGCTGGACCGCTACCTGCCCACGCTCTAGGTCGCTGAAGGCGGGGTGCCCGCCGCGATCGTGCCCAGCGTCACCGGGCTGATCAGCGGGCGTGTGCCCAGGTCACCGACGGCGGACAGCCCGCGCCCGGTGGCCGCGGCCACGGCCTGCTGCAGCGCGGGCCCGCACACCCGGCCCTGGCAGTAACCCATCCCGCACCGGGTCACGCCCTTGACCGCGCGCACATCACGGGCGCCGTCCGCCACCGCCGCCCCGATCGCGGCCCACGGCACCTCCTCGCACCGGCACACGAGCGTGTCCGCCCACGGCCAGTCCAGTCCGCCCGCCCGCCACGGGTACAGGTCGTCCAGCCGTCGCGCGAACTTCCGGGCCCGTTCGAGTGCCGACCGGACTCTGCTTGTTCTTTTATTAAAAGGTTCCCCGGCGATGAGTCCCAGGTACCGCGCTGATGCCGCGCCCGCGACATAGCCTTCCAGCTCCGCGACGTCGGCCCCAGCCACCCCGGTCGTCTCCCCGGCCGCGAACACCCCCGGCACCGACGTCGCCTGGTCGGCGTCGCACCAGGTGGCCGCGGCCGGCCGCCCGGCCTGAGGCAGGTCCGCGCACCCCAGCAGCCGCGTCAGCTCGAGCGCCGGGCTGAACCCGAAGCTGACGTGCACCGCGTCCACCGGCACCTGACGCCCGGTCCCCGGTACCGGCCGCCAGTCCCGGTCCACCCGGCTGACGGTGGCCTGTTCCACCCGCCCGTCGCCCTGGCCCGCCGTCACCGCATAACCGGCTCGCACCGGCACCCGGTGCCGCCCCAGAATCGCGGCGTACCCCCCGGCCTCGCTGACCTTTTTAAAAAATGGGGCCAGCCGCACCGCCCCGGCCACCCGGCCCGGCGTGACCCGGTTCGCCTCCAGCACCGCCACGACGTGCACCCCAGCCTCGGCCAGCCCAGCCGCCGCTGGCAGCAGCAACGGCCCCGACCCGGCCACCAGCACCTGGCGCCCCGCCACCACTCCCTGCCCCTTCAGCAGCGCCTGCGCCGCCCCCACCGTGGTAACCCCCGGCAACTCCCACCCCGGGAACGGAAGTGCGACCTCACTGGCCCCGGTCGCCACCACCACGGCCCGGGCCAAGAGCTGATCGGGCTCACCGCGTGGGGCCTCCGCCCAGCCGGCCGCCGACGTCAGCCAGAGCCTGAACTCCGCCCCACCAGCCCCATCAACCCCATCAACCCCATCAACCCTGCCAGCCTCACCAACACTGCCAGCCCCACCAACACCGTTCGCCCCGCCAGCCCCACCAACCCCATCAGTCACTTTGATTGCTTGCCACACCATGGTTCCCGGCAGATGCCGGATCCTTGGATGTCCCACGGCCCGGCGCAGTCGCTGGGGCAGCTTCGGTCCTACGCTCGGGCCGGCCGCCGCCCCCGTCGTGCCCGGCGGCCGGTAGATCTGACCGCCCATCGCGGCGCCCGCGTCCACCAGCACGACCTGGGCTCCCAGGTCCGCGGCGGCCAGCGCGGCCGCCATCCCGGCCGGCCCTGCTCCCACCACGGCCACGTCGGCCCGCAGCGCGCTCATTCGCCCACCCCTACCGAGTCAGTGCGCACCAGCAGAAGCCTCCCATGCGAACCGGGCCGGGGCGAACGGCGCCGGGTCCACCGGCGGCGCGGTCCCGGCCACCAGCGCGGTGATCAGCTCGGCCGTGGCCGGGGCCAGCCCGATCCCGGCTCCCTCGTGCCCGCTGGCGTGGAACAGGCCCGGCACCTCCGCGTCGGCCCCGATGACCGGCAGGTGGTCGGGGGAGGCGGGCCGGAATCCGGTGTAGCTGCGGATGGCCCGCACCCCGGCCAGGAACGGGAACAGCTGCGCCGCCCGCCGGGCCATCTCGGCCAGCGCGGCCGGGTCCGGTGCGGCCGAGAACCCGGCCGCGTCCCGGCTCGACCCGACCAGGACGGTGCCGCTGGCCGTGCCCTCCACCACCGCCGAGCACTGCAGCGCGGCCGAATCGCTCTCCACCGCGCTCACGTAGTCCGCCTCGTACACCTTGTGCCGGATCACCGCAGGCGGCAGCGGCTCGGTGACCAGGATCCGTCCCCGCCGCGGCCACACCGGGACCGACGTCCCCAGCCGTTCCGCAACCTCGCCACTCCACGGCCCGGCCGCGTTCACCACCACCGGCGCCGCCACCCGTCCCCGGCTCGTCACCAGGGCCACGGCTCGGCCGTCGGGCCCGCGTTCCAGAGCCAGCACGCTGGCCCCGCTCACCACCTGTGCGCCGTCCCGCCGGGCCCGCCGGAGGAACGCCAGCACCGCCTTCATCGGCTGCACCTGGCTGTCCTGCGGGTAGAACGCGCCCCCGGCCAGCCCCGGTGCGATCCGCGGCTCGGCCTCCCGCAGCCCGCCCGGATCCAGCGCCGTGACCTGCACCCCGGCCGCCCGCTGCCGTTCGGCCAGCTCTAGCAGCGCGGCCAGCTGCGCTCCGTCCTGCGCCGCCACCACCCCGCCCTTAGCCTCGAACTCGAACCCGCCGTCCCTCCTGAGCCCAGCGAACTCCCGCCACAGCGCCGCGCTCCGCAAGGCCAGTGTCAGCTCCGGGCCGGGCAGCTTGTCGGAGACCAGGACGTTACCCTCCCCGGCGGCCGTGGTCCCGCCCAGCGGCCCGCTCCGGTCGACAACTACCACCTGCCGCCCGGTGGCCGCCAGCGCGGCCGCGGTCGCTGCGCCCACCATGCCCGCGCCGATCACCACCGCGTCGGCCGAAGCCGGCATCAAGTCGGTCAAGCTGGTGTCGATCGCTGACCGCCCTCGAGCGTCGTACGGCTAGGAGGGCCGACCGGGCCCTGACGTAATGAAATACTACTTCTCAGGTGTGGTTTTCGACCGCGGTCGCGAGCCGGTTGAGGGCCTCGGCCACCGCCAGGGTCGCCCACGTCTGGGCGGTGGCAAGCATGTGGGGCGCCTGGCCCTTGCCCACCACTACGTCGTCGGTCTGGAGCAGTTCGCGGGCCATGGTCACGGGGTCATCGATTGTCACGGCGTCTCCTCCGGTGGCTGGTCGCTTCGGGATGACAGGTCCGGCCGCAGCGCCGGTTAGAGCATCTCCAGCGGGCGGACGCGTTCAGGCCGTGGGAACTCCTGGTCGAGCTGGGACAGGTCGGCCTGGTCCAGCTGGATGTCGGCCGCGGCGCGGTTCTCGTTGGTGTGCTCCAGCCGGGAGGCGCGCGGGATCGCGCACACGTCGTCCCGGCGCAGCACCCAGGCCAGCGCAATCTGCGCCGGCGTCGCGTGGTGCAGCTCGGCGATCTCGCGCAGCACCGGGTGGCCGAGGATCCGCCCCTGCTCGATCGGGGAGTAAGCCATGATTGGTACGCGGAGCTGGCGAAGCATCGGGAACAGGTTGAGCTCTGGCCCGCGGCGGCTGAGGTTGTACAAGACCTGATCGGTCGCGACCTCCTGCCCGCCGGGCAGGGCGGTCAGCTCCTTCATGTCCGGCCCGTCGAAGTTGCTGACCCCCCAGTACCTGATCAGCCCGGCCTGCTGCAGGCCGCCGAACGCCTCGATCGTCTCCGCCAGCGGCACCCGGCCGCGCCAGTGCAGCAGGTACAGGTCGATCCGGTCGGTGCCGAGCCGCCGCAGGCTGCCTTCGCAGGCGGCCACGGTGCCCCGAGCCGTGGCGTGCTGCGGCAGCACCTTGGACACCAGGAACACCTCGTCCCGCCGGTCCGCGATGGCCTCACCGACCAGCTTGTCGGCTTCCCCGTCCGCGTACATCTCGGCGGTGTCGATTACGGTCATGCCGAGATCGAGGCCACGGCGCAGCGCCAAAATCTCCTCGTCGCGGCGAGCGGACACCTCGGCCAGGTGCCAGGTACCCTGCCCGAGTACCGGGATCCGCTCGCCGGACGGCAGCTTCACAGTCCGCATGGTGGTGGCCGTGCCTCCCTGTTAGACCGCCGCCTCGATCTCCACGATCACCGCGTCGGCGTCCTCATAGTCCCGGTCCGGTACCACGATGATCGTGTCGATGACGATGTCGTCCGCGCCCTGGTCCCGCGCGGTCGCCACCAGGTCGTCGCGGCTCGCAGGGTAGGACGCTTGCTGGAGGTAGTTCCGCGCAAGTTCCCCGAAAGCTTTGCTCACGTCCGTCGGCCGCTGGTACTGCTGGTCGGGCAGCCGGTTGAGCGCATCCACGACCCGCTGGCACTCACTGTCCGGATGATTGCCGTCCGAGCACTGGCTGCGCGCGTAGTTGACCAGGTCCTCTTTCGACGCCGGGTAGTGCATCCCGTGCAGGTGCCGCTGCACGAGGGCGGGGCTTGGGAGCCTTTCCTGGTTCTCTGTCATGATGTCCCCTTCGACGGCTGGTCGGCTGTTGCTGGTCTGGAGGTCAGGCGCCCGCGAGCACCCGGCTCCACCCGCCAATCTCCCCGAACACCCGGCCGGTGACATCCCCGATATGGCTAGCCGATCAGGAACCCGGCCGGGAACGGGTCGTCCGGGTCGAGCAGGTAGTGGCCCATCGCGGTCAGCCAGGCCCGGCCGCGCACGGTCGGCACCACGGCGGGGAAACCGCCGACCGTGGCCGTGTCCACCAGCCGGCCGGTGAACGTGGTCCCGATCAGCGACCCGTGCACGAAGTCCTGGCCGATGGCCAGTTCGCCGCGCGCCGCGAGCTGGGCCATCCGGGCCGACGTGCCGGTCCCGCAGGGGGAGCGGTCCACCCAGCCGGGGTGGATGGCCACCGCGGCCCGTGCGGGCAGGTCACCCTGCGCCGGGGCGGTGAAGATCACGTGGCGACAGTCGTTGATCGCGGGGTTGTCCGGATGGGCGATCGTCAGTTGCTCGGCGATCGCGTCCATGATCTGCAGGCCGGTGGCCACGATCTGGTCGTGCCGGGCGGGCTCTACCGCCAGGCCCACGTCGGCCGCGGGCAAGATCGCGAAGTAGTTCCCGCCGAACGCCACGTCCAGCGTCAGCTCGCCCAGCCCCGGCACCTTGACCCGGGCGTCCCGCAGCTGCAAAAAGGAGGGCACGTTCTGGATCGTGACCGACGTCGCGCGGCCGTCGCTGACCGCCACCGAGGCCTTGACCAGCCCGGCCGGCGTGTCCAGCCGGATGACCGTGACCGGCTCGGTGACCTCGACCATCCCGGTCTCGACCAGCACGGTCGAGACGCCGATGGTGCCGTGCCCGCACATCGGCAGGCACCCGGACACCTCGATGAACACCACGCCGGCGTCCGCGTCCGGCCGGGTCGGCGGCTGCAGGATCGCCCCGGACATCGCCGCGTGCCCGCGCGGCTCGTACATGAGCAGGGTGCGCAGGTCGTCCCGCTCGCGCACCAGGTACTGCATCCGCTCGTACATGGTGGCGCCGGGCAGCACCCCCGGCCCGCTGGTGATCACCCGGGTCGGCATGCCCTCGGTGTGGCTGTCGACCGCCGAGAAGACCTTCCGGGCCCGCATCAGGCCCTCGCGGCGGCCTGGGCCACGGCCCGGGCCTGCGCGGCCTCCTCGGCCGGCAGCGGGAGCCGGGGCAGCCGCACCGGCCCGCCGTACCGCCCGGCCTCGTCCTGGGCGATCTTGATCGCCTGGACGAACCGCGGATCGGCGTCCCAGCGCAGGGCGGGCAGCAGCGTCCGGTACAGCTCCATCGCCGCCGGGAAGTCCCCCGCGATGGCCAGGTCGAACAGCCGCACCGACGAGGCCGGGAACGCATTCACGTACCCGGCGATCCAGCCAGTCGCGCCGAGCAGCACCGCCTCGACCAGGGTGTCGTCGCAGCCGCAGATGACTTCGAGCCGTGGTGCCTGTTCCCGGATCTGCGCGACCCGGCGCGAGTCCTGGGAGAACTCCTTGACCGCCCGGACCGGCTCGATTCCGGCCAGCCGAGCCAGCAGCGGCGGGGTCAGGTCGGTCCGGGTGGAGAACGGGTTGTTGTAGGCGATGATCGGCAGCCCGACCCGCGCGATCTCGGTGAAGTGGGCCACCACCTCATCGTCGGTCGGCTTGTGCGACGTCGGCGCCAGCGACATCACCCCGGCCGCGCCGGCCTCGGCCGCCTGCTCCGCCCACTGAGTGGCCTCCCGGGCCGACTTGCCCGACACCCCGGGCACGACCGCGATCCGGCCGCCGACCGCCTCGATGGCCACGGTCACGATCTGGGCCCGCTCCGCCTCGGTCAGCGTCTCGTACTCACCCAGCGAGCCGTTGGGCGTCAGCCCCGCGACCCCTTCGTCGGCCAGCCAGGCACAGTGCTTGCCGAACAAGTCAAAGTCCACCGAGCCGTCCTCGCGGAACGGCGTGGTCGTCGCCGCGTATACCCCTTCGAACACGGACAGTTCCTTTCCTGTGTCACCGCCGCTGTCCCTCCGACCTTAAGCGAGCCGGATAGGCCTTGATCAGCAGGGCGACCAGTTCCCGGTGGCGACGGGTGTAGCGGCCGTGGTCCCAGTCCTGGCCGAGCTGCTCACGCCAAGCTGACGGCCGCCTGGCGCCACGTGGGCGGGTCAGGAACATCTCAGGGGTTGTTCAGTCGATGTGCAGCCCGGCTTCCTATGGTTGACCGCGGGGGAACAGGACTGCCTAGCTGAGCAGCGCACCAGGAAGGGCCGCGAACGTGCCGGAGAACGAAACCATCTTGTACCGGGGAGCGAGCTTCGAGCTCGGGCACGGGTCAGGCTTCTACGGAATCTGGCCCTCGGGTTCGCCGCGCCCGCCGTCGATCGAGTGGTGGCCGGACACCCCGGACGGCTGGCAGGGCGCCTGGGCGCGCTACAACGCGCTCGAGGTGCCAGGCAGCATCACCATGGTCAGCCCTCAGCAGCAGCAACGCCAGGCCGCCGGTCACCTGGGCACCCGCGCCCTGCTGGCCGCCGGGCTGCTCGCGGCCGGGATCATCTGCGGGCTGGCCGGGCTCTTCCCCGCCTACCTGGCCGGCTCCAGCCTGACCAGCCAGGCCTCTCAGGTCATCCCGCACGTGTTCTACCTCGCGGGCTGGATCGCCAGCCTGGTCCTCATCCTGCTCGGCGGGGCCCGGCTCCGGGTCGGCGTCCTGCTCAGCCTGGGCCTGAGCGTCGTGACGTTCGGCTTCTTCTTCTCCGACGCCGGCGAGGTGATCGCCGACGGCTCGCACATCATGGGGGCCGGCCTGGCCCTGAGCCTGATCGGCTGGCTCGCCTGCGCGGCCGGCTCGGTCGTGGCCCTGCCGCTGGGGGCCGGTTCCTTCCGCCGCTCGGTGGCTCAGCTCCGCTCCACGTTTGCCCCGGCCCCGGCCGCTCCGGCGCCACAAGCCACGCCCGCTCCGGCCACCCAGTTCCCGCCGGCCGCCGAGGTGACGCCCGCGGCAGCGGCACCGTCACCGTCAGACGCCCCGGAAGCCCCCGAAGTTCCCGCGGCCGCCGCGTCCGAAGCGGAGCCCGCGTCCGAAGCGGAAACCGCGTCCGAAGCAGAGACCGCAGCGCCCGGATCGGCGGCGGCCACGCCCGACGTGCCGCCGCACGGTGGCCTGTGGACCTCACCGGTACCCGCCACCCCGCCCTACGCGCCGAACGTTGCCTACGCGCCCAACACCGCCTACGGGGCGTACCAGCCGGCCCGGTCCAGCCGGTGGTCGAACCCGGTTGCCCGCCGGGCGATCCTGGCCGTGTCGGCGGCCGTGCTGGCCGCGATCGGAGCGGCGATCACGTTCGCGCCGTCCTGGGACAGCTACACGCTGCGGACCGCCGGCGGTACCGTGCACACGCTGACCGCGGGCAACGCCTTCTCCAATCCGGCCGCCGTGATCGCCGGCGACGTGGCCGTGATGGTGGCCCTCGTCCTGGTGGCGGCGATCGCCGCGCTGTGGCGGCCATCCCGGCTCGGGGCGGCGCTGCTGGCCGGGGCGCTGATCCCGATGGTGGCCCAGGCCATCTCGGCGCTGGCCCAGCTGGGCGAGGCGGTGTCCCCGACCCAGTTCGGGATCTCCAGTGCCGAAGCGTCGCAGCTGGGCCTGACCATCAGCCAGGGCGTCACCGCGGTGTTCTGGATCTACTGCGTGTTCGTGGTCGCGCTGGCCGTGATCTGCGGATGGCTGTTCGCCAAGCCGCGCCGCACCCGCCAGGCCGTCGCGCCCGCGGCCGTGGGCACCTACACCTGACCCGATACGCTGCACGCCATGACCGATGGCAACGGGGATGCACCCGTCCTCGTGCTGGGCCCGCTGCTGCGCTACGTCGGCGAGACCGCGGCCACGATCTGGGTCGAGACCGACCGGTCCTGCCGGGTAGCGATCCTGGGCCAGCAGACCCCGACGTTCGAGGTGGCCGGGCATCATTACGCCCTCGCCGTGATCGACGGGCTTGAGCCGGGCCGGGACTACGAGTACCAGGTCACGCTGGACGGCACAGTCTGCTGGCCCGAGCCGGACACCCCGTTCCCGGCCAGCGTGATCCGGACCGTGGACCCCGGACGCCCGCTGCGGATGGTGTTCGGCTCCTGCCGGATCGCCGAGCTGAATGTCCCGCGACGCTGGCGGCGGGATCGGCACGAGCAGGACCACGGGACCGACGCGCTCGGTGCGCTGGCCCTCGACCTACGCGAGGCTCCGCCGGCCCGCTGGCCCGACATCATGGTCCTGATCGGTGACCAGGTCTACGCGGATGAGCCCGGCCCGGCCACCCGGCAGTTCATCTCCGGGCGCCGTGACCCAGCGCAGGCGCCGGGCACCGAGGTCGCGGACTTCACCGAGTACTGCTTCCTGTACCGGGAAGCGTGGAGCGAGCCGGCCGTGCGCTGGCTGCTGTCGGTCGTCCCGTCAGCGATGATCTTTGACGACCACGACGTGCACGACGACTGGAACACCTCGGCCGCGTGGCGCCGCGACTTCGGGGCCAAGCCGTGGTGGCGGGACCGGATCGACGGCGCCTACATGAGCTACTGGCTCTACCAGCACCTGGGCAACCTGTCGCCGGACGACCTGGCCCGCAACGAGTTGTGGCGCGACGTGCGCAAGTCGACCGACGCGGCGGCCGTGCTCCGGGACTTCGCCCGGCAGGCCGACGAGTCGCCCGGGGCCGTCCAGTGGAGCTACCGGAGAACGTTCGGGAAGGTCCGCATGGTGGTCATCGACTCCCGCAGTGACCGGGTGCTCGGCCAGCCCCGGCAGATGGTCAGCGACAACGAGTGGCAGTGGGTCACCGAGTCGGTGGCGGGCGACTGGGACCACGTGGTCCTGGCCACCTCGCTGCCGGTGCTGCTGTCCCGCGGCATCCACGACGTGGAGGCGTGGAACGAGGCTGTCTGCGCCGGCGCCTGGGGCAAGCGGTTCGCCCCCATCGGCGAACGGATCCGCCGGGCCGGCGACCTCGAGCACTGGGCCGCCTTTGGCCATTCGTTCACCTTGTTCGAGCAGCTGCTCACCGGCCTGGCCCGCGGGGCCGAGGGCGAGCCGCCCGCCACCGTCACCATTCTCGGCGGCGACGTGCACCACAGCTACCTGGCCGAGGTCGACCGCCCCGACGGCGTCAGCTCGCCCACTGTCATCTACCAGCTGGTCTGCTCGCCGATCCACAACCTGCTGCCGGACAACTTCCGCCAGCTGCAGCGGATCGTCACCTCGCGGGCCGGCGCGGTGATCGGGGCCACGCTGGCCCGGCTGGCCCGGGTGCCCGCCCCCCAGCTCAGCTGGCGGATCACCAGGGGCCCGTGGTTCTCCAACATGCTGGCCGCCCTGGACTTCGACGGCCGGCACGCCCGGGTCCGCTTCGACCGCAGTGCCTCGGACCCGGCCCGCAAACCCCACCTGATCCTGACCGACGAGACCCCCCTGAGCTGACCCCGTTCAGCTGTCCGCGCCCGGAGCCGACCCGTTGGCCGAGTCCAGCAGGTCCCGCAGGACCACGGTGTACCGGTCCAGCGCGGCCCGCCCGCCGTGGGTGAGCTCGACCGAGGTCCGTGCGGTGACGCCGCTGCCGTTCTTGTGGGTGGTGACGTAGCCGGCGTCCTCGAGCTTGCGCAGGTGGGTGACGAGGTTACCCGGGGTCAGCCCGATCATTTCCTGCAATTTGGTGAAGGACAGGTTGTCGCCGTTGCGTAGCGCCGCCAGCGTGACCACGATGCGCAGCCGGGCCGGCGCGTGGATGACCGGATCCAGCCCGTCGTCACTCATGACTGGTGCAGGCGGAGCCCAGCGATCCGGCGTAGCCGAGGCTCCAGGGCCGCCATGAACAGAAACCCCACGCCCGCCGTCAGCGCGTCCACCCCCATACCCCGTGCGGCCCAGCGAAGGCCGCGCCGACCGCCGTCGCAGCCAGCCACAGGCCGAATCCAGCCAGCGGCCAGTCCAGCCAGAGCGCGCTGGTAGTCAGATAGAACAGGCCCGCGACCAGGATCGGCGCGGTCGCCTCGAACACGAACAGCACCGGCCGTCCGGCGCCCGCCCGGTACAGCGCACCTTCGAGCGTGTACATGGCCACCAGCCCGACCACGAGGGCCAGCAGGTGGATCCGCCGCCGCCGCGCCGAGACACCCCCGACGCCAACGTCCGAGTGCGCCTCGGCCCCGGCGGCCAGGGCCGACCCCAGCGCGAGCACCGACACCAGCGCGAACCCGATAGGGTTCGGGCCCTCGGCCGGGTGCGCACTGTGCACGCCCAGCCAGATCGACCCGTACCCCAGCAGCGTGACCGCTCCCCAGACCACGAAGCTGCCCCGGTGGCTGATCCGGAACGCCCGCTGCGCGCGCTCCTCCTGCTCCCGCATGATGGCCGCCGCCTCAGCCGGCCCCAGCGCGGCCTCCGGTGTCCCCAGATCCGTGCCGCCGTTGGTGCTAATCTCATCGCTCATCTTGGCCTCCTCAGAGCGATTAACTTTGTACTTCAAAGCAAAGCTTGCTTTGCATCGCAAAGTCAAGGCTCCAGCCGGAAACTTTGCGTACGTACAGCCGCCAGCTGATCAGCCGGACGCGCGGGACAGGGCCTGCTCCGCCTCCCGGACCAGGGCCGCAACTACCTCGGCGGCTGGCGGCAGGTCGGTGATCAGGTCGGCCGCCTCCCCAGCCCAGACCGGCAGCGGCGGCGCTTCGCCGTCGCCCACGGCGTCCCGGTAGGCCTGCCGGGCCTGACTCTGGGCCTCCGGGTCGGCGACCAGCTCCGCCTCCCGGCCCCGCCACTGAGCGAGGACCGGGTGGCCCAGGGTGCGGGCGGTGTAGGTCAGCGGCCAGCGCGACCCGCTGGCGATATCGAGGATGCTGCTGCGCTCGGTGTCCTCACCCCGCCCGTCGACGATCGCCTTCTTGACCGCCGGATCGACGATGGCTTCGGCGGTGGCCTGGAAACGGGTCCCGATGACCGCCCCGCTGGCCCCGAGCATGAGCGCGGCCGCCAGTCCGCGCCCGTCCGCGATCCCGCCCGCGGCCAGCACCGGAGTCGGCGCTACCAGATCCACCACCGCGGGCACGAACGGCAGCGTCGACCGCCCGTTCCGCGCCCCGTGCCCACCCGCCTCCGTGCCCTGCGCCACGATCACGTCGGCCCCTAGGTCCACCGCATCCCGGGCCTCACTCATGCTGGTGACCTGCAAGATCAGCATCGTCCCGCGCCGTTTGATCGGCTCGGTGAGCGAGGCGGAGGTGCCGAACGAGAGCATCACCGCGGCCGGCTCGTATTCGAGGACCCGCTCGACCACGCCCGGATCGACGGCCCAGCTGAGCAGCCCGACGCCCCACGGCTCGCCGGTGCTGGCGGCCAGGATGGCCAGCTCGGGCTCCAGCCACTTCGGGCGCCCACTCCCGCCACCCAGCAGGCCCAGCCCGCCCGCGTTCGACACGGCCGCCGCCAGCGCCCCGCCCGCCGACCCGCCCATCGGCGCCGACACGATCGGGTACCGCACCCGGGCCAGCTCCGTAAACGCCGTCGCCCGCACCATGATCACCTTCTGTCCACGATCCGGCCTGTCCACGATCCGGCGGCCAGCCGCGTGCCCGGGCCCGGCCCGCGCTTCGCTAGGGCTTGCGGGCCACGCCGGCAAATTCGTCGACCGGGGCGGGCTGGCCGCCGAGCTGGCCGATGACGGGGCGCCACTGGGAACACGGCACCACGCCAGGGTCCAGCACGTCCAGCCCGTCGAAGAACCGGGTGATCTCCTCCGGGCGGCGCAACGTCATCGTTGGCGTGCCGACCCGGTTCCAGTGCGCTACCGCTTCTTCCATGGCCGCGCCGCTGACCGCACTGGTGGAGTGGTTGATGGCCAGGAAGCTGCCCGGCGGCAGTCCCGCCACCAGCCGCCTGACGATCTCCTGCGCCTGGTCGGTGTCGGGGATGTGGTGCAAGACGCCCATCAGCAAGAGCGCCACCGGCTGGGCGAAATCGAGGGTCCGCGCCGCTTCGCTCAGGATCTTGCCCGGGTCGCGCAGGTCGGCGTCGACGTAGTTGCAGACACCCTCCGGGCTGCTGGTGAGCAGTGCGCGGGCGTGCGACAGCACCAGCGGGTCGTTGTCTACGTACACGATCCGCGCTTCGGGAGCCACCCGCTGGGCCACCTCGTGGGTGTTGTCCGCGGTCGGCAGCCCGGTACCGATGTCGAGAAACTGGCGGATACCCGCCTCACCGGCCAGGTACCGCACCGCCCGTCCCAGGAAGGCCCGGTCCGCCCGGGCCTGGGTCACGATGATCGGCAGCATCGCCTCGACCCGGTCGCCGGCTTCACGGTCAACGGCGAAGTTGTCTTTGCCGCCCAGCCAGTAGTTCCAGATCCTGGCCGAATGCGAGACGGTCGTGTCTAGTCCCGTCCGTGCGCCAGCCGCATCGCTGGTCACGAGCTGCCACCTCCACACCTTCACCGGGCGTACTGCAGCCATACCGTAGCGCAATTCGGGCATCCCGCCCGCGTCAGCGGTCGTCCCCGGCCCGGGTCAGCACCGCCGGATCGCGTCCGGGCTGAGGTCGGCGACGGTGGGGTAGCCGTCGACCGCCATCAGCAGGTCGGCCTCGGCCAGGATCGCCTTGAGCACGTGCACGATGCCGTCGGTCCCGGCCAGCGCGGCCCCGTAGGCGTAGGGCCGGCCGATGCCGACCGCGGTGGCGCCAAGCGCGAGCGCCTTCACCACATCGGTGCCGGAGCGGACCCCGGAGTCGAACAGGACCGGCACGTCTGGCACCGCCGCGGCCACGTCGGCCAGGCAGTCGATCGCGGCCAGGCCGCCGTTGGCCTGGCGGCCGCCGTGGTTGGAGACGTAGACGCCGTCCATACCCGCGTCGACGGCCCGGCGGGCGTCGTCCGGGTGGCAGATGCCCTTGACCACGATCGGCAGCGCGGTCAGCGAGCGCAGCCAGGTAAGGTCGTCCCAGGTCAGCGGCCGTCCGAACATCAGCGCCCAGGTCAAGATGGCGGTGTTCGGGTCCTCCTCCGGCGGCTTCTGCAGCCGGCTCCGGAACACCGGATCGGAGAAATAACTGGCCAGGCAGCGGCCCCGCAGCTGCGGGAAGTTGGAGGTGGCCAGGTCCCTTGGCCGCCAGCCGGTGACCCAGGTGTCGAGGGTGACCACGATTCCGCGGTAGCCCGCCGCTTCCGCCCGATGGACGAGGCTGGCCGCCACCTCCGGATCGGTCGGGCAGTACAGCTGGAAGAACCCCGGCGTCTCGCCCAGCTCCGCCGCCACCTCCTCCAGCGGGTCCTGGCTCAGCGTCGAGGCCACCATCGGCACCCCGGTAGCGGCGGCCGCGCGGGCCGCCGCCCGGTCCCCGTGGCCGTCCTGGGTGCAGATCCCGATCACCCCGATCGGGGCCAGGAAGACCGGCGTGCGGAACGTGGTGCCGAACAGCTCGACCGACAGGTCCCGGTCGGTGCTGGCCCGCAGCATCCGCGGCACCAGGCCCCAGTGCTCGAAGGCCCGCCGGTTGTTGCGCTGGGTGTGCTCGTCGCCGGCTCCGCCCGCGACGTAGGACCACGTGCCCGGCGGCAGCGCCAGCTCCGCCCGCCGCTCCAGCTCCGCGAACGACATCGGCAGCGACGGCACCACACCGGACAGCCCGGCCAGGTAGATCTCGTTCTGCAAATCTCCGTAATTGGCCATCGGTGGCGATGCTAGCGGCTCACTCCCACCTGAGCTCGTAGATGTGGTTGTCGGTGCCGCGGTAGACGACGTGCTGGGTGCCCTGGACCTCGTACACGTAGCTAGCCGGGTCGCTGGCCGCGACGGGGGCGCTGGCCGCGGCGGTCAGGTCCTTGACCTGCCATCCGCTGCTGTCGTGCTTGAGTTCGTGGATGTGGCTATCGGGGCCGCGGTACACAACGTGCTGGGTGTTGCCGGCCGCGACCACGTAGTCGGCCGGGTCGCCGGCCATGGCGGGCGCGCCGACCGTGGTGATCGTCTGGTCGACGTGCCAGCCGTTGTTGTCCCGGTAGACGGCGCGGATGTGGCTGTCAGTGCCGCGGTACAGGACATGCAGGGTGTTGTCGGCGGCGACCAGGTACGCGGCTGGGTTGCCGGCCGCGGACGGCGCGTTGATGGCATCGGTGAGATCCAGGTTCTTCCAGCCGTGGTCGTCCCAGAGCGCGTGGATGCGGTTGTCTTTGCCGCGGTAGATCACGTACTGGATACCTGGAGCGACCACGCAGGTGGCCGGATCGCTGGCCGCGGGGGGCGCGCTGGAGCCCGTCAGGTCGCCGACGGGATGCCAGGTGCCGTCAAACCACATCTCATGGATGTGACTGTCGGTGCCGCGGAGCATGACGTGGTGGGTGCCGTTGGTGCCGAGCACGTAGGCGGTAGGGTTACCAGCCGCGACGGGAGCCTTGGCCGGGGCGGGAGGCTTGGTCAACTCGGTCAGGTCGCTGACCGGGGAGTGCCAGCCGCCGTTCGGGTTCGGGTTCGAATACACCATATAGACGTGGTTATCGGTGCCCCGGAAGACCACATGCTCCATGGCGCCGTAAGCGTACCCGGCTGGGTCGCTGGCGGCGGCCGCGGCGTGGGTGGCGTCGTCGGCATGCCAGACGTTCTTGTCCGCCCACAGCTCGTGGATGTGGTCGTCGGCGCCGCGGAAGACTACGTGCTGCGTTCCTTGCGTGCCGAAGACGTATCCGGCCGGCTTACCCGACGCGGGCGGAACTTTGACGGTGGGGGTGCTGGCCATGACCGTTAGGTCGTAGTGGCGCCAGGTCGGGGGGTGCGGGAGGTTCGGGATGGACTTGGTCACCGTGGTGGGCTGCCGGAGCCACGCCTCGTAGGTGATGGCCATCATCGAGGACGCGTCAATGATGCCGATCGTGCCCCACGTGAACATTGCGTAGCCGAGCAGCCCTCCGTCGACTCCTGGGGGAACCTCGACGCCGAGGTGCTGAGCTAGCCAGGAAATTGAGCCGTAGCCACACAGCGTGACGCAGTGGTCTTCCCCAGCGGCCTCCACTTTCCATCCCGTGCCGAACCAGCCTGATTTGCGGCTGTGCGCTTCCCAGGCGGTTTCGAGCTGCTGGGACGCGATGCCGAGCTTGACGGGTCCCTGGGCGATAGCACCGCACAGAGCTGCGCTGTTGGTCCAGTTGACGGCCAGGTAAGGCCCGTCGTCATAGTCGGTGGAGCTACCGGCGAATCCGTCGTTCTGCATCCACGTCATGACCTCCGTAAGGGTGGCGCCCTCGAGGACGCCGTGCTTGGTGGCCCAGGCGATCGCCTCGTCGTCGGTGATGTAGATCTCGGGGTCGCTGCAGGCCTTGGCGAACGCTTCTTCGGCCGTGACGCAGTCGCCGTGATCGAGATTGCCCCAGTACGAAATTTCCTCGGGCTTCATGAGGCGCATCGGAGGTATCACGGGCCCGGCCGGGGCCTCAAAGGGCGTCGCCGCGGCCAGGGCGCTTCGGGGCGACGGCCGTGCGCCGCGCTTCGGGGACTGATCAGGCATGGGACTCTCCACCGTTCGGGACTCGTTAGCCGCAGACCCGGCGAAGCTGCCCGGCCATCGGCCCTTCGCCGGTACGGAGCAGGCACCGGCCGTCCTGATACAGCAGAGTCGGTCAGCGGTCGCGCAGGACCTCGATGACCACCGAGTCGTCCTGACGCCCGAGCCCCAGCTCGTGCCCCCGCTGGAACAGCTCCCGCGCCGCGCCCGCCAGCGGCACCGCCGCGCCCGCGCCGTCGGCCGCGCCGGTGACCAGGCCCATGTCCTTGACGAAGATGTCGAGCGCACTCCGCACGTCGCCGAACTGGCCCGCCACCATGCGGGCCCCCCGGTCATCGAACATGAACGACGCCGCCGCGCCGTCGCGCAGCACCTTCCAGCACTCGCCCGGATCCAGCCCGAGGCTCTCGGCGAACGACAGCGCCTCGGCCGCAGCCGCGATGTGGACCCCGCACAGCAGCTGGTTGACCAGCTTCATGCGCTGGCCGTCGCCGGGGGAGGGGCCGACCACCGGGGCGCTGCGGGCCAGGGTGTCCAGCAGCGGCTGCACCCCGGCCACCGCTTCCGGTGACCCGGACACCAGGATGAGCAGGTCACCGCGGCCAGCCCGGGCGACCCCGCCCGACACCGGGGCGTCCACCACCGCGACACCCATCGCGGCCAGCCGGGCCGCGGCCGCCACCACCGCCTCCGGCCCCACCGTCGACATGACCACCACGGTCTGCCCGTCGGCCAGCGCGTCCGCGGCCCCGGCCAGCACCTGCTCCAGCTGGTCCAAGGTCGCCACCATGACCACGACCGCGTCCGCGCCTGCCACCGCCTCGGCCACCGAGGCCGCCTCGATCACGCCGTCCGGAACCCGTCCCGGCATCACGTCGTAGGCCGCCACCGGGTGCCCGGCCTGGGCCAGGCAGCCCGCCATCGGTGCGCCCATCGCTCCCAGCCCCAGCCAGCCGACCCGCATCTATGCCCCTCCTCTGTTGTCGCCGGGGCCGTCGCCGGCGAGGATCGCCACCACGTCGGCCAGTGTGTCCTCGTCCCCGACGTTGCCGGCGAAGACCACGTACGGCCGGCCGATGGCCGCAGGCTCGGCGTCCAGTGGCCGGAACACCGAGATCACCCCCGGGAACAGCTGCCCGGCTACCTCGGCCCGCCGGATACCCAGGCCTCGCACCGCGACATCGTGGGAGGTGATCCCGCCCTTGGCCACCACCCAGGCCGGCCCGGCCGCCAGCGCGTCACGGACCACCCCGGACAGCGCGGCCGACACCGTGCGCGCGATGGCCAGGCTGTCCCCGCGGTCGCACCCGGGGACCAGCGTCCGGCTGGTGTAGAGCACCACGTCGGAGCGGGTCAGCGCCGCCTTGACCTGGGCCGCCACCGTGGCGACCACGTCCGCGCCGGCCAGCAGCGCGGGCACGTCCAGCTCGACCGACCGCACCCCGCCGCGGGCCTGCAGCGCCGCGACCTGCCGGCTGGTCTGCCCCACGTGCGACCCCACCACCACCAGCCCGTGCCCGGCCGGAGGGCCATCCGGGAACAGCTCGGCGCCGCGCAGCGGAGCCTTGGGCCCCATGCCCGCCAGCGACCGGACGAACGATGGCCCGGTCCGGAACGCGAACGTGCGCCCGGCCTGCTCGGCCAGCAGCACTCCGAGGGCCACGGTGTCCAGGTCGGAGTACTCGGTCGCGTTCACCACCACCCACTGGCCATCCCGCACCCCGGACAGCAGGTCGCGGACCCGCTCCGGTCCGCCCGTGCGGATGTCGGCCAGGCTCAGGCTGAGCACATCGTCCCGGCTGACCTCGCCGCCGCTCTTCTCGGCCACGAAGTCGCGCAGGTCGGAGGAGGTGTAGCCGAACGTCTTGTCCTGGGCGAACTCGGTCTGGCCCACCGGCACCAGCCCAGTGGCCAGCCGGGCCCAGTGGATGTCACCCGCGGTCAGCCGCCCGGCCTCCAGGAACGCCGGCGCCAGCAAGATCCCGTCGTAGCCACGTCCGCCCACCGCCCGCGACGCCGCCTGCAGCGCCCCGACCTCGGCGAATACATGTCCCCGCAGGGTCGAGTCACTCCGGCTGACCAGCTGGACCCGCCCCGATCGCCGCTGCGCCGCGGCCAGCAGCCCCCGGGCCACCCGGTCGTTCAGCGCGATCGCGTCCGCCTCGTCCAGCGACCGGGTGTTGGTCAGCACGAAACACGTACCGGCCTGCCCGTCGAACGCGGACCCGTAGGCGTCTTCGTCTTCCACGGTCACGACCTGCACGTCGTGGACCGCCTGGGACCCGGTCGGGTCGTCGTCCAGGACCCCCAGCAGGAGCCGGCCGTCGGCCCGCAGCGCCCGGATCGACACCCGCACGTCCTCGTCGTCGGGGCGGGGCGGCGGCTGGGCGGCGAGGACGTCGTCGGCCGACGGCAAGCTGTTCCGTGCCAACTGACCTGTCCCTCCACCCTCGCCCCAGCGGTACCCCGCGCCTAAGATCACTTTAATGGTGAACGTACTGATTACCGGGGGCGCGGGGTTCCTAGGTGCCCGGCTCGCCCGCGAGCTGCTGACCACTGGATCGATCGCGGTGGACGGCCACGCCGCCCAGCCCATCAGCCAGCTGGTGCTGGCCGACCGGGCCCCGCTGCCGCCGGACCTGGCCGCCCACCCGGATGTCACCGGGGTCGAAGGTGACCTGCTCGAACTGCTCGGCCCGGGAGGCCAGGGCCTGGACGCCACCGTGGCCGCCAACGTGATCTTCCACCTGGCCGCGGCGGTGAGCGGGGAGTGCGAGGCCGATTTCGACCTCGGCATGCGGGCCAACCTGCAGGCGACCGAGGCCCTGCTGGCCGTGGTCCGGTCCGCGCAGACCCGGCCGGTACTGGTGTTCGCCAGCTCGGCCGCCGCGTTCGGCGACTCGCCGGATCACCCGATGCCAGATGTGGTGGACGACCAGACCGCGCCCAACCCGCAGACCAGCTACGGCGTGCAGAAGGTCATCTGCGAGCAGCTGGTGGCCGATTACACGCGCAAGGGCTACCTGCGCGGCCGGACGGTACGGCTGATGACCGTGAGCGTCCGGCCCGGGCGGCCGAACGGCGCCGCCTCCAGCTTCTTCTCCGGCATCATCCGCGAGCCGCTGGCTGGTGAGCGCGCCATCTGCCCGGTCACCCCGGACACCGGCGTGGTCCTGGCCTCACCGGCCAGCACGATCCGCGGCATCCTGCGGGCGGCGTCGGCCGACGAACAGACCTGGGGCGGGCGTAGCCCGGTCAACCTGCCCGCGGTCAACGTCACCGTGGGCGAGATGGTCGAAGCGCTGGAGGCGGCGGCCGGCCCGGACGTCGCCGCGCTGATCGACTGGAAACCCGACCCCGCCATTCAGCAGATCGTCTCCGGCTGGCCCCGGGGGATGCGCACCGACCGGGCCACCCGCCTGGGCCTGGCCCCCGACCCGGACTTCCGCTCGCTCATCGACCAGTATCTGGCCGATACCCGGCCCTAACCCCCGGTGGCCGTCTACGTCGGCACCTCAGGCTGGAGTTACGACCACTGGGAGCCCGAGTTGTATCCGCCCGGCCTGCCGCCCCGCGACCGGCTGGCCCGCTACACGGCCCAGTTCCGCACGGCCGAGCTGAACAGCAGCTTCTACCGCTGGCCCCGGCCCGCGGCGTTCGCGTCCTGGCGACGCCGACTCCCGCCCGGATTCCTGCTGTCGGTCAAGGCCCCGCGCGGCCTCACCCACGGCCGCCAGCTCTACGGCCCGGAGCCGTGGATCGAACGGCTGCGGGACGGCTGGCACGAGCTCGGCGACCGGCGCGCGGTGCTGCTGGTCCAGCTGCCGCCGGGGCAGCCGCGCGACGATGCCCGACTGGAGTACTTCCTGCGGCTGATCCCGCCGTGGATGCGGCTGGCGGTCGAGTTCCGGCACCCGAGCTGGCACCACGACGACGTGCTGGCCCGGCTGGAAGCGCACGGCGCCGCCTACTGCGTGATGAGCGGCGCGGACCTGCCCTGCCTGCTCAGGGTCACGGCCGGCTTCGCCTACGCCCGCCTGCACGGCCCCGACCACCAGCACCTGTACGCCGGCTCGTACAGCGACGCTGACCTGCGCTGGTGGGCCGACCGCTGCCGCGAATGGGCCGACGCCGGCCGCGATGTATTTATTTATTTTAATAATGACGGCCACGCCCACGCGGTCCGGAACGCGCGCGCTCTCGCCGCCCTGGTCTCCTGATCGCCTAACTCGACTGGGTGGCCGTCGGTCCTGTCTCGGCCTGCTGGGTCGCTGGCGACGGGCCTGGAGCCGGCCCCGGCGCTGGAGCCGGCCCCGGGACCGGGGTGGAGCGCTCGATGGCCTCCCAGCCGGAATCGCGCTCGCGTTCGGCGTCTTCGGCCCGGCGGCCGCCGCGCACGCCGAACAGCCGCTTGGCCCACACCAGGTAGACGGCGATGGCCAGGTTGATCACGAACGTCACTAGCTTCAGCGCCGAGACGCCCTTGATCAGCTCGTCCACCTCGTACGGGATGAACACGATCGTGGCCACGAACGTCAGGTACTCGGCCCAGCGTTTGCCGATCCACAGCCCGACCGCCTCGGTTCCTTCCAGCGCGGCGTAGACCGCCACCGCCGCGCCCAGCAGGTACAGGTTGCTGGTGCTGACCGCGAACAGCCGTTGCAGCTCGCGCACGATGCCATGGGCGGAGTTGACTGGGCCGCCGAGGCCGCCTTGAAGATCATTCAGAATCTTCGTGAAGTCGGCATTCAGCGCGGCCTTGTTGCTGGCGAACAGGAAGATCGCCGCGGCCAGCGCCGACAGCACCAGGAAGTGGATCAGCCGGTCCACCGCGATGACCCGCAGCACGTACTTGTCCCGCAGCGGGCGCCCGCGCAGTGGCGGCGTGACCTCCTCGCGCTCGGGCGGGAACCGGGTCGCCGGGCTGACCGGCGGGGTCAGGGCCAGCCATGAGTCGCAGCGCAGGCACCGGTACCAGCGCAGCCCGCCGAACTCCCGGGCGAACAAGTCGTCCTGCGGCCGCAGTTCAGCCGCGTCGGTGCCGAGCAGTTCGTGCCCGTTCAGCCCGCAGCCGATCAGCTCGTATCGCAGCCTGGGGCGGTACCGCCGGGGCTGCTCCACCCCGGGCGGCATGACCGGCCCGCCCGCCGCGTCCGCAGTCGCCATCACCGGAGGCTACCCGCGACCACGGGGGAGGAACCAGGCCGAGCCGCCTGGACCCGTCCGGGGTGTCCTACCGTGGGTACCGGAGGGCGGAATGAATGTGCTGCGGAACGTGCGCGCAGGCTGGTCGTACGCGCACGGGCAGCCCGGGCCGGATGTCGCCGCTCCGGCCCTGAGCTGGATCGGGGACGAGCGCATCGCGATCAGCGGTGTTCCCTCGGCCGCGGCCGTGGCCCGCCTGGCCGACCAGGGCGTGACCCACGTCGTCAACTGCCGCCCGCGGCTGGACGTGTGGTGGGCCGGTGACCTGGCCGCCGAGCGGGCCGCCTTCGGCCCCGCCCAGGTCGCGCACGCGCCCATGCAGGACTGGGGCCTGCGCCAGCGCCCCGCCCGCTGGGCGCCGGCGGCCTGCTTCGCCGCCCGGGTCCTGGACGATCAGCCGCAAGCCGCCGTGCTCATCCACTGCACGGCCGGCATGCACCGCTCAGTCATGGTCGCCTACGCGGTCCTCCGGCTCCGTGGCCACGACCGCACCCAAGCCGCCGACCTGGTCCTGCGTTACCGCCCCCAGGCCGAACTGGTCCCGGCCTACGTCCGCAGTGTCGAACATTGGCTCCCCACCGCGCCCCGCTGACCGGCGGCCGGGCTCACGCTAGCGTCGCCCGCGAGACGGACCAGAGTTCGCGGGCCGCCTCCGGGTCGAGCGCCCATTCCTTGACCCCGTGGGGGTGGGCGGCCAGCTCCGCGTCGTTGGGCACGGTGTAGGCCTCACGGCAATCGTCGAGGTAGTGCCCACCGGTCCGTTCGAACTCGGGCGCGGTGGCCGCCACCAGGGTGGTCGCCGCACCCTGTTCGACGGTCTTGTAGGTGAAGACGCCGGCCGCTTCCGCGGCGTCGAGCGATTCCCGCTGCCGCGGCGAGAAGTTCCGCTGCAGCCCGGTCCTGATCCCGCCGGGATTCACGGCGTTGGCCACGATGCGCTCGGGTGCCCACTGCCGGGTCGCCTCGACCGCGAACAGCGAGTTCGCGGTCTTCGATTGGGCGTAGGCGATCTGCGGGTCATAGGGCCGGCGTTCAAAGTGGATGTCGTCGAAGTCGACCGGGGCCCGCATATGCGCGGTCGAGCTCAGCGACACGATCCGGGCCGAGCCCCGTTCCTGGGCGCCCTGAGCCAGGGCGCCATGGAGCGCCCAGGCCAGCGCGAAGTGACCCAGTTGGTTGGTGGCGAACTGGAGCTCCCAGCCCTCCGCCGTACGTTCCAGCCCGGCCGTGATCAGGCCGGCGTTGTTGACCAGCAGATGCAGCGGCCCCTCCCAGTCCCGCGCGAACCGGCCCACGCTGCCCAGAGCGGCCAGGTCGACCGCCGCCACCGCGGGCCGGCGTCCCCCAGCGGCGGCGATCCGGTCCGCCACCAGGGCACCGGCCTCGGTATTACGGACGGCCACGGTGACCTCGGCCCCCGCCACCGCCAGGACCCGGGCGGTCTCCGCTCCGATCCCGGACGACGCCCCCGTGACCACGGCCCGCAGACCGCTCAGGTCAACGCCGGCGATCACCTCATCAGCGGTGCTCGAACCGTCGAAGCGCGTGGTGATGAGGCCCACGGCTAGCGGACCGGCGGGGGAGTGCCGTTCGCGGTGGCGGCCAGGGCCGGGTCCCAGGCGCACACCCGGCAGGCGTGCTGGAACGCCGACCGCGTGAAGTCCACCGCCGCCGCGTGCGGGTCCTCGGCCGTGCGCACGTCGTCCCAGTTCAGGACGAACTCACCCAGGTCCCCGTCCCAGTGCGCGGCGTCCGGGGCCAGCGTGGCCTGGGAGAAGCCGTCGACGGCCGGGTGCGCGTAAGCGTAGAACCCGGCCTGGCCGTGCCGGGGATCGCCCGGCCACCAGCCCACCGCCACCTCCTGGGCGTCCATCGCGTTGCGCATGATGAAGTCCTGCGACGGCGGCTCCGCGGGCCGGCCCGAGAACAGGCTCACGGCCAGGTCGAACGACCCCCACCACGCGTTCACCGGTGTCGAACGGCCGCGGAACGGGGCCCGGTACTCGGCCAGCACCAGCGCGGCCTGCGTCGCGGCGGTGAAGTAGTCCGCGACCTGGCCGACGTCGTAGCTGGCATGCTCGTCGTCGGCGTCGAGCGGCACCGTCCACGGCACTTCCTGCGGGGTCGGGTCGAAGTCCATCTCGCCGCCCAGCCCGCGCACCGCGGCCAGCACGTCCCGGGTGACGTCGCCCACCGGGCGGTTCGGCGTCAGCGGGATGCGCTCAGTGCGCCCGTCGCTGTGCTCGGCCACCGCCTCGTGCGTGTGCAGGTCCAGCCGGATGGACAGCGACCCCGACCGGTCCGGGGCGGGTAGCGGCAGCGTCTCCCAGCCGCGCGTGGTCAGCCGCAGCGCCGCATGCTGCAGCTGTGGCTCGGGCGGGGCCAGCTTGGCCGCCAGCTTGCCGAGCACCTGGGTATGCGCGTGCAACGTGTCGCACGTCGCTTGCCACTGCGGATAGGACAGGGTCGGCCATGACACAGACATGATCGGCAAGCTACCAGCCTTCCGGCTTGCGGAACTCGCCCACCGGATCGGGCAGCTGATGGCTCTTCAGGTCCGCGGCCGTCAGCCGCATCCACCAGTGCCGCCCGGCCCCGAAGTCTGGTTCGCCGCGCAGGTCACTAGCCAGGTAGCTGCGGGACGGGTTGATGATGGCCACCGGGACGTGCCGCCGCGCCTGCTCGACCGGCAGCTTCAGGTCGCTGTCGTTGGAGATGACCATGGCCCCGTCCACCTCCTGGCCGAGCACGTCGAGCAGCAGGTGCGTGGCCAGGTTGACGTCGGAGCCCTTCTCCTCCCGGTGGGCGTAGGAGACCATGAACACCGCCCCAGGGACCGGCTCGCCCCGCCCGTCCTGCACCATCACCGGCCACTCCGGGGTCACCACCTGCGGCCGGCCCTGCTCGTCCCGGGTCGCCAGCGGCGCGGTCCGCACGTGCGAGACGTAGGTCCCGTATTCGATCAGGTCCACGCTGTTGGCCGCGACCAGCGCGCCCAGGTACGTCGCCTGGTCGCGCGCCCCTGACGGGTTGGTCGCCGCGTCGATCCGGGCCGTGCAGTACACGACCCGTTGCACCTGCACGTCCGGCCAGTTCCGGTGGCTGCGAGCCAGGCTGGTCGCGAGCCCCCGCAGGTCCAGCCACCGCCACCCCGGCGTCCCGCGCCCGCAGATTCCGCGCGCGCCGTAGTACAGATTGAACCCATCGACATAGACCCCTATGCGCACTGGGGCAACGTAACACCCAGGCCTAAAAAGCGTCCCGGCCAGCCCCACGCGGGGCTGGCCGGGACGCCGTTAACTACCTCGCGTTACCTGACGTCGTACCGGTCAAGGTTGGTGACCTTGGTCCAGGCGGCCACGAAGTCGTTGACGAACTTCTCCCTGGCGTCGTCTTCGGCGTAGACCTCGGCGATGGCCCGCAGCTCGGAGTTGGACCCGAAGACCAGGTCGACCCGGCTGCCGGTCCACTTGACCGTGCCGTCAGTGGTGCGCGCCTCGAACTGGGCGGCATCCTCCGACGTCGGCGTCCAGGTGGTGTCGTAGTCGAGCAGGTTGACGAAGAAGTCGTTGGTCAGCGTGCCCGGGGTGTCGGTGAACACGCCGAGGTTCGACCCGTCGTAGTTCGCCCCCAGCACCCGCAGGCCGCCGACCAGGACCGTCGTCTCCGGCGCGGTCAGTGTCAGCAGGTTGGCCCGGTCGATGAGCTGGTACTCGGCCGGGAGCCGCAGGCCCTTGCCCAGGTAGTTGCGGAACCCGTCCGCCTTCGGCTCCAGGTAGCTGAACGACTCGGCGTCGGTCTGGTCGGCCGTGGCATCGGTACGGCCCGGGGTGAACGGCACCTCGACCGTGACGCCCGCGTCCGCCGCCGCCTTCTCCACGCCGGCGTTGCCCGCCAGGATGATCAGGTCGGCCAGGGAGATCTTCTTGCCCCCGGTCGCGGTGGAGTTGAACGACTCCTGGATGCCTTCCAGGGTGCGCAGCACGGTGGCGAGCTGGTCGGGGTTGTTCACCTCCCAGCCGCTCTGCGGCTCGAGGCGAATCCGGGCGCCGTTGGCCCCGCCGCGCTTGTCGCTGCCGCGGAACGTCGAGGCCGACGCCCACCCGATCGAGACCAGCTGCGAGACGGTCAGGCCGGAGGAGAGGATCTCCCGCTTGAGCCCGGCGACGTCGTTGGCGTCGACCAGCTCGTGGTCCACGGCGGGTACCGGGTCCTGCCAGATCAGCTCCTCCGCCGGGACCTCGGGGCCGAGGTAGCGGGCCCGCGGTCCCATGTCGCGGTGGGTCAGCTTGTACCAGGCCCGGGCGAACGCGTCGGAGAAGGCCTCCTGGTCGTCCTTGAACCGCCGGGAGATCGGCTCGTAGATCGGGTCGAAGCGCAGCGACAGGTCGGTGGTCAGCATCCGCGGCTCGCGCGTGCCGTCGCCGAACGCATCCGGCACCAGGCCGGCGCCGCCGTTGTCCTTGGGCCGCCACTGCTTGGCCCCGGCCGGGGACAGGAACTGCTCCCACTCGTAGCCGAACAGGATGTGGAAGAACTCGTTGTCCCACCGGGTCGGGTGGTAGGTCCAGGTGACCTCGATCCCGCTGGTGATGGTGTCCGCGCCCTTGCCGGTGCCGTAGGTCGACTTCCAGCCGAAGCCCTGGTCCTCGAGCGGCGCGGCTTCGGGGTCGGGGCCGACGTTCTCCGCCGGGCCCGCGCCGTGGGTCTTGCCGAAGGTGTGGCCGCCGGCGATCAGCGCCACCGTCTCCTCGTCGTTCATGGCCATCCGGCCGAACGTCTCACGGATGTGCCGGGCCGCGGCGAGGAAGTCGCCGCTGGCGTTCGGGCCTTCCGGGTTGACGTAGATGAGGCCCATCGTGTCGGCGCCGAGCGGCTCTTCGAACTTGTCGTCCTCGCCCCAGCGCTCGGTGGCGAGCCACTCGGTCTCGCTGCCCCAGTACACGTCCGCGTCCGGCTCGTACACGTCCACCCGGCCACCGGCAAAGCCGAAGGTCTGGAAGCCGCCCGACTCCAGGGCCACGTTGCCGGCCAGGACGATCAGGTCAGCCCAGGAAAGCTTCTTGCCGTACTTCTTCTTGACCGGCCACAGCAGCCGCCGGGACTTGTCCAGGCTCACGTTGTCCGGCCAGCTGTTCAGCGGCGCGAACCGCTGCTGGCCGGCGCCGGCCCCGCCGCGGCCATCGCCCAGGCGGTAGGTGCCCGCGGCGTGCCACGCCATCCGGATGAATAGGCCCGCGTAGCTGCCGTGGTCGGCCGGCCACCAGTCCTTGGAGTCGGTCAGCACCGCCGCGATGTCGGTCTTCACCGCGGCCAGGTCGAGGGTCTGGAACTCCGCGCGGTAGTCGAGCTCACCGTGGTACGGGTCGGTGGCGGGCGGGTTCTTGGCCAGGATCTTCAGGTTGAGGCGGTTGGGCCACCACTCGCGGTTGGGGTCGCCCTGGGTCGGGTCGACGCGGCCGTGGACGACCGGGCACCCCTCCGCGCTTGCGCCCCCGGTCTCCTCAGCAACCTCAGGGGTTTCACCGTCGGCAATGATCGGATCATGGTTCTCGGACATGGCAATCCTTCCTAGAAATCTGGCCTTCCTGGCGATCTCAGGAACTGCGGGCGGTCGAGCAGTCGGGGCACAGGCCCCAGAAGATGACCTGGGCCTCGTCGATCGAGAAGCCGTGGTCGTCGGATGCGGTGAGGCAGGGTGCGTGGCCGACCGCGCAGTCGACGTCGGCGACTGCGCCGCACGAACGGCACACGAGATGGTGGTGGTTGTCTCCGACCCGCCCCTCGAACCGGGCCGGGCTGCCGGGCGGCTCTATGCGGCGGACGAGACCAGCCGCGGTGAGCGCGTGCAGCGCCTCGTACACGGCCTGCAGGGAGATGTGACCCAGGCGAGCGCGCACCCGGGTGGCGAGCGCCTCGACGCCGAGATGGTCGCCATCCCGGACGGTTTCGAGCAGGGCCACGCGGGCCGCGGTCACTCTCAGGCCGGACTGGCGCAGCTCATCGGCGGGCGTCGGAACCTCCGGAGCGGGCACGTGCCCAACCTATCCGGGTAAAGGCGAATCATTCAAGAGAACGAATGGGACAAGTTCGACGCCCAGCGCTTACTCAGCGCTTGTCCTGGGCCTGCTGCACGGCGGCGGCCAGGCTCTCGGCGTCCGGCTCGACGTCGGCCCCCTGCACCAGTACGGTCGGGGTCCCCTCGACACCGGCCTGCGCCGCGCGCCAGGTCACGAACGGGGGCCACTCGAGGTAGCGGCCCTCGCCCACGCACGAGGAGAACGCCGTCTGGTCGACGCCCACGGCCACCGCGATCTCGGCGATCTCCATGTCGCTGAGACCGGCGCCGCCCTCCGGTGGCTGGTCGACGAACAGCTGGTGCGCGAACTCCACGAACTTCCCGCCGTCCGAGGCGCACCCGGATGCGGCCGACGCGCGGGTCGAATACCTGGTCGTCGACGCCTCGTCCAGGAAGTTCATCGGGTGGTAGACCACCGTGGCCCGGTGCCCGGAGATCAGCCCGGCCAGCGTGTCCGCGGCGTTCAGCTCGAACCGTTTGCAGAACGGGCACAGGAAATCGATGTAGAGGTCCACCCGGACCGGCCCGCTGCCCACGGCGATCCCGTCCCCCTCCGGCGTTGCTCCCGCCGGAAGCTGGCTTGGCACGCTCAGCTCGGTCATCGCTCCTCCGTCCCCATCGGCCATCGACCCGAACACTTACCCGACCCGGCCAGTCTCGCATCCGGCCGCCACCGCTGGCCGCCGCCCCCGCTGGCCGCCTGCCGCGCTTTCCCGCCGACGTCAGCCAGGATTTCCATCATTCGAACAAAGTATTGAACCCGCTGTGCCAATATTGATACCGTTCGTGCTAGATGGCGATTGTCAAGGGGGATCATGCTGAGCAACCGTGAAGAGCAGGTGCTCGAGGTTGTCCGCGCGGGGGTGGCCCGGCGCGGCTATCCGCCGTCGATCCGCGAGATCGGGGACGCGGTGGGCCTGCGGAGCACGTCCAGCGTCGCGTACCACCTCAAGGCCCTGCAGGAGAAGGGGTACCTGCACCGCGACCGGGGGCGCCCGCGGACGGTGGAGTTGCTGCCGCCCGATCCGTTCGCCCCGGACGCCCCCGCAGCCGACGAGCGCCCGGCGCAGCGCCAGCCGGAGCCGGTCGTCCCCGCGTTCGACATCCCGTCTCAGGCGCCGGCCTACGTGCCCTGGGTCGGTCATATCGCCGCTGGTGGCCCGATCCTGGCCAAACAGGTGATCGAGGACACGTTCCCGCTGCCCAAGCAGCTGGTCGGTGAGGGTGAGCACCTCATCCTCCAGGTCCGCGGCGACTCCATGATCGACGCCGCCATCACCGATGGGGACTGGGTGGTGGTCCGCCGCCAGGAGGACGCGGACAACGGCGACATCGTCGCGGCCACGTTCGAGGGCCAGGGCACGGAAGAGGCCGAGGCCACGGTCAAGACGTTCAAGCGGGTCGACGGGCACGTGTGGCTCATCCCGCACAATCCGCGCTACTCGCCCATTCTCGGTGATGACGCGAAAATAATCGGCAAGGTCGTCTCCGTCCTGCGCCGTATTTAACTGCCCAGGTATTCCTGCATCTCAGCCGTCCAGGCCGTGGCCCAGCGGGCCGTGAGCGCCGTGGCTGGCGGCTAGCGCCCGATAACGGCCCAGACGATCTTCTGGATGTTCTTGCGCTGGCCGTCGTCTTCGTCGGCTGGGAAGTAGTAGCCCCAGCACTCGCTGACCGTATCGACCAGCAGGAGACCGCGGCCGCCTTCGACGTCGAGCTCAGTGTTGCTGCTGACCGGGGTGCGAGGGCTGCTGTCACCCACTTCGACCATGATCTGGCGGCCGTCAGACGTCAGCCACATCCAGACCGCGGGCAGGCCCAGGCTCTCGTGCTCGTAGCCGGGCAGCTGGCTGCTCAGCCCGGCCGAAGCCTGCACGGCGTTGGTGACCAGTTCCGAAACGATCAGCTCGACCGATTCGTCGAGGTCGGAGAGGTCCCACTCCCAGAGGATGTGCCTGGCGTGCAGTCGTGCGCACGGCACGGCACCCTGCAGGGCGCCGAGCTCCAGGTGTGTCCGCAGCGCCCATGAACTCGTCATCGGCCGTTGCTGCGGTCGGTGGCGGGACGTGGGACTGGCGGCAGCCATCTCGCTCATCACCTTGAATTTTGCCCGATGGAGTCAAGCTGAATCGTTCAATCATGCATTTTCGTATGATGCGAAAAAAGCTGTTGGTCATACGCACTTTGCGAAATGCAATTGCAGGGTAGCAATCAGCCTGTAGCCCCGCGAATCGACCAAAAGGGACGAAACCGCTCAACGCAGCCGGGCTACTCCTCGAACCGGCCACCCAGGTAACGGGCCAGGAAGCGCTCGGCGGCGGCGTAGAACTTCAGCCGGTTCTCCGGCTTGGCGAAGCCGTGGCCCTCGTCCGGGAACAGCAGGTACTCGTAGTCGATGCCGGCGTCCTTCAGCGCGGCGACGATCTGCTCCGACTCGGCCTGCTTGACCCGCGGGTCGTTGGCACCCTGCGCGATGAGCAGCGGGATGCGGATGTCGCCCGCCCGGGACAGCGGTGAGCGGGACCACAGGAAGTCCGCCTCGGTCTCCGGGTTGCCGACCCGCTTGTAGAGCTGGGCGATCATCGGGGCCCAGTACGGCGGGATCGTCTCCAGCAGCGTCTTGAGGTTCGACGGCCCGACGATGTCCACCGCGCAGCGGAACACGTCCGGGGTGAACGCCGCCCCGACCAGGGCCGCGTACCCGCCGTACGAGCCGCCGTAGATGGCCACGTTGTCCCGGGCGGCCCAGCCCTGGCCGACGATGTAGTCCACCGCGTCGATCAGGTCGTCGTGCATCTTGGCGCCCCACTCGTGGTCGCCGGCGGTCACGAAGTCCTTGCCGTACCCGGTGGAGCCGCGGTAGTTGACCTGGACGCACAGGTAACCGCGGTTGGCCAGCCACTGCGCCTCGGGGTTCCAGCCCCACTCGTCGCGGACCTGCGGGCCGCCGTGGACGTCGAGCACCGCGGGCAGGTCCCGCCGGTCGGCGCCGGGCGGGAACGTGGCGTACCCGTGGATAGTCAGGCCGTCCCGCGAGGTGAAGCTGAACGGCTCCATGGCCGCCAGCTCGTAGCGGTTCAGCTCCGGCCGGGCGTCGAACAGGAACCGGCCGGTGTGCGCGGCCGGGTCGTACACGTAGTAGGCAACCGGCCCGGCGTCGTTGGTGAACGCGACCAGCCACGGCGAGTTCGCGTACTCCCGGCCGCTGATCGACGGGTCGCCCGGGTGCAGCGCCCGCACCGCCTTGAGGTCCGCCTCGATCGTGGGGTCCAGGACGATGAACTCTTCCCGGTCCTTCTCCACCGTGACGATCTGCGGCTCCCGGGTGTCCGGGTGCAGGACCACGCCATCCACGTCGGCTTCCGGGTCCTCGGCCAGCGCCTCGATGGCCTTGGTAGCCACGTCCACCCGGAGCAGCCGGCTGGTGTTGGCCTCGAGCGGGGTGATCACCAGCAGGCTCTGGCCGTCCTCGGTGAACCCCACCACGTCGCTGGTCGTCACGTCGTCGGCCGGGATCGCCAGCAGCTCCCGCCACTCCGTCTGGGCCTGGTCGCGGACCATCAGGTTCATGCTGCCATCTGGCAGCGGCGCGAACGCGCCCCGCACCGCCAGGTCCTCGTCGGCCACCCAGCCCGCGAAGCCAGGGTTCTTCTCCACCAGCGTCAGGTCGCCGGTGAGCAGGTCCAGCCGGTAGACGTCGTGCAGCTGCGGGTCGTCCCGGTTCAGGCCGATCAGGATCTCAGTCGGGAACTTCTTGTTCCCCGCGATGAGCTGCACCTGCACGCCGGGGAACGGGGTCAGGTCCCGCTGCAGCATGGTCTCCAGGTTGACGTCGTGCAGCCGCCAGTTCTCGTCCCCGCCGGTGTCCTGGATGTACAGCAGGTGCCGGGCGTCGTGGGCCCAGGTGAACATGCGGATGCCGCGGTCGTGGTCGTCGGTGACGACCTGCGCCGCCGACCAGTCCACCGCGTCGTCCTGGCCTGGGTCCGCGCGCAGCGGCGCGACCCAGACGTTGAGCACGCCCTCGTGCGGCGCGATCCAGGCCAGCCGGATGCCGTCGGGGGACAGCTGCGGGGACGTCCGCTCGGGGTTACCGAACAGGACGGTACGGGGGATGAGCTCGGTCATGCTTCCTGCCTACCACACCGCCAGGCCCGCGTATTACGGTCAAGGCGTGGGCACAGTGGGCGGCACCTCGGTCAGCGGGACACGGCGAACGACCCTGGTCGGCCGGCTCGTGCGGCTCGGGTTCGCCGACCCGGCACGGGCCGCCCAGCTGTTGACCTCAGACCTCCGGCTGGACCTGGACTCGGGGGAGCGGCCGGGCACCCCGGGTGCCATCGGTGCTCAGGGCCGGGACGAGACGGTGCTGGCGGCGATCGCCGGGGCCGCCGACGCGGACCTGGCCCTGGCCGGGCTGGCCCGGATCGCCGGCGTCGAACGCGGCGACGACGCGGCCGACCTGCGGGCCACGCTGCGGTCCGAGCCAGGGTTCCGGCAGCGGCTGATTGCCGTGCTCGGGTCCAGCGTGGGACTGGCCGACCACCTGGCCCGGCACCCCGGCGACGCCCTGCTGCTGCGCGGGGCCGACGGGGTGCGGCGGCCGACCACCGACGAGCTGCGGGCCTCGCTGGTGTGTGCCGTGGAAGGCGATCCGCTGGACGAATACCCGGTCTCCGACCTGGCCTCGCTGAACGGTGCCGACCCGTCCGCCGCGCTGACCGCCGCCTACAAACGGCACATCCTGCACCTGGCCGCCCGCGACCTGACCGGCGTGGTCACGGTGGAGGAGGTCGCGGCCGAGCTGGCCGACATCGCGGCCGCTGCGCTGTGCGCGGCCTTGTCGGTGGCCCGGGCCCACCTGCCCCCGGGTTCCCCGCCGGCCCGGCTGGCCGTGATCGCCATGGGCAAGTGCGGCGGCGGCGAGCTCAACTACGCCAGCGACGTCGACGTGATCTTCGTGGCCGGCCCACCCGCCACCGAGGACGGCGAGAGCACCCCGGAGGCCATCGACGCCGCGCTGCGCACCGCCACCCGGCTGGCCGCCAGCATGATCAAGATCTGCTCCCGGGTGACCGCCGAGGGCATGGTCTTCCCGGTCGACCCGAACCTGCGGCCCGAGGGCCGCAACGGCCCGCTGGTCCGGACCCTGGCCAGCCACCTGGCTTACTACGACCGGTGGGCCAAGACCTGGGAGTTCCAGGCGCTGCTCAAGGCCCGGCCCGCGGCGGGCGACATGGCGCTGGGCCAGGAGTACGCGGACGCGGTGACGCCGATGATCTGGCAGGCCGCGCAGCGGGAGAACTTCGTCGAAGACGTCCAGGCCATGCGCCGCCGGGTGGAGAGGACGCTGCCGCCCGACCAGGCGCCACGGGAGATCAAGCTCGGTCCCGGTGGCCTGCGCGACATCGAGTTCGCAGTCCAGCTGCTGCAGCTGGTACACGGCCGCACCGACGAGACGCTGCGCAGCCCGTCCACCCTGCCCGCTCTGGCCGCATTGGCCCAAGGCGGCTACGTGGCGCGGGAAGATGCCCACGGCCTGGCCGAGGCTTACCGGTTCTTGCGCCAGGTCGAGCACCTGCTGCAGCTCTACCGGCTGAGCCGAACCCACATCCTGCCCGAAGACCAGGCCGTGCTGCGGCGGCTGGGCCGGGCCCTGCGCACCGCCGCGGCCGGCAGCGGCCAGCCGAGGGAGCCCGTACCGGCAGGCACCGACCCGGCCACCGAGTTCACCGATCTCTGGCGCCAGCACGCCCGCCAGGTCCGGCGGTTGCACGAGAAGCTGTTCTACCGGCCGCTGCTGAGCGCGGTCGCCCGGCTGCCCGGTGAGGTGGCCCGGCTGACCCCGGCTGCGGCCCAGGCCCGGCTGGAGGCCCTCGGTTACCTCGACCCGGCCGGGGCGCTGCGGCACATCGAAGCGCTGACCGCGGGCGTGTCCCGGCGCGCGGCCATCCAGCGCACGCTGCTGCCGGTGCTGCTGAGCTGGTTCGCCGACGCCGCCGAGCCGGACGCCGGGCTGCTGGCGTTCCGGCAGGTCAGCGACGCGCTAGGGGACTCTCCCTGGTATCTGCGGCTGCTGCGGGACGAGACCAAGGCCGCCGAGCGGATGGCCCGGGTGCTGGCCTCCAGCCGGTACGCGGCGGGCCTGCTGCTGCGGGCGCCGGAAGCGGTCGCGATCCTGGCCGACGACGCCGAGCTGGTCCCGCGGTCGCTGGAGGCGCTGCGGGCCGAGGCCGAGGCGGCCGTGCGCCGCCACGGCGACGCCGAAGGCGCGGTGGGCGCGGTCCGCTCGCTGCTGCGGCGGGAACTGCTCCGGATCGCCGTGGCCGACCTGCTCGGCATGATCCGGTCGGCCGAGACCGCGGACGCGCTGAGCGCGGTCGCCGCGGCCAGCATCGGCGCGGCGCTGGCCGCGGCGATCAGGAAGTTCGAAGCGGACCGCGGTCACCCGCTGCCGACCCGGATCGCGGTGATCGGCATGGGCCGGTTCGGCGGCCACGAGATGAGCTACGGCAGCGACGCCGACGTGATGTTCGTGCATGACCCGCTGCCCGGGGCCGACGAGGGCGAAGCCGGGAAGGCCGCGCTAACCGTAGTGCAGGAGATGCGCCGGCTGCTGACGCTGCCCGGTCCCGACCCGGCACTGGTCGTCGACGCGAACCTGCGGCCCGAAGGACGCCAGGGGCCGCTGGTGCGCACGCTCGCCTCCTACCTGGCCTACTACCGGCGCTGGTCGCTGCCGTGGGAGGCCCAGGCGCTACTGCGGGCCGAGCCGGTCGCCGGGGACGGTGACCTGGGTGCGGAGTTCACCGCCGTGATCGACGAGTTCCGGTACCCGGATGGCGGCATCGCCGAGAGCGGTGTCCGCGAGGTGCGGCGGCTCAAGGCCCGGATGGAAGGCGAGCGCATGCCGCGCGGGGTCGACCCGGCGCTGCACGTCAAGCTGGGCCCCGGCGGCCTGTCCGACGTCGAGTGGACCGTCCAGCTGCTCCAGCTGCGGCACGCCTTCGCCGTGGAAGGTCTCCGGACGACCCGGACCCTGCCCGCCCTGGCCGCCGCCCGCGAGGCCGGCCTGATTAACGCGCCCGACGCCGCCGTCCTGGCCGAAGCCTGGCAGCTCGCGGCCCGCATCCGGGACGCGGTGATGCTGGTCCGCGGCACCGCCGGTGACACCCTGCCCACCGCCTACCACGAGCTCGGCGCCGTCGCCCGCATCCTCGGCTACGGCCCCGGCGAGGGCCAGGCCCTGGTCCAGGACTACCGCCGCGCCGCCCGCCGCGCCCGCACCGTCATGGACCGCCTCTTCTACGGCTGAGGCCCGTCACAGGCGCCCGTTGGCTCGCAGCAGCCGCAGGGCATCGACGGTCAGGGAGCCGCGCCATTCGAGTTCGGCCGTGGGGGACCAGGCCAGCCAGTTGAACGTCCAGCCGCCGTCCTCGAGCTGACCGGCGGCCAGGTGGTCCAGGTGGGCCTTGATCGTGGCCTCGTCGAACAGCGGCCGGGCGATGGAGTCCGGCCGCGGCGCATAGTTCAGGGGGGAGTGGACCTCGCCGGGCGCCTCTGGGTCCAGGGTCACGATGCCGCTGCCGGTGATTAGCGGCCCGAGCCGGGCCATGGTCTGCTCGACCCGGTCCCGGTCCGGCACGTACTGCAGGAAGTGCAGCATCCCGGCCATGCCGTACGGCGTCGGCTCGGTCAGCCCGTCGATGCGGGACCACATGACCTCGGTGGCTCCGTCCAGCCACGGGTGCCGGACCCCGCGCTTGTGCAGCGTGCCCGTCATCAGGCCGGTCTGGATGTCCGAGGCCGGCGGGGCTCCGTCCACCCCCCGGGGTCCCGGGTCGGGGACCAGCCACGGGGCGTGCGGCCACTGGGCCATGCTGTCGTGCACGAACAGGACGCCGCCTTCGGCCGGGGCGGTCGCGGCCAGCCAGCCGAGCACTCCGGCCACGATGTCGTCGTCCCAGACGTCGGTCTCGTCCATCAGGTGCAGGGCCACTTCGGCCGCGATCGGCTCGCTGGTCGGGGCGCGGCCATCTGGTTCCAGGGCGTGCCCGAACCCGCCGTCGGCATTACGGTAGGCGGCCAGCGCGTCCCGCATCGGCTGCGCGGCGCCGCCTTCGAACAACCGCTCATAGCGGCGCCGGTCAATGACCCGCGCGTTCGCGGCCAGGAACTGGATTGCCTTTTCCATGTCTGGAGTCGCCATGGCCGCCATCTCACCGCACCGGCCAGCCCGCTGTCTTGAAGGAAACGGCCATCGCCGCCGCACCCGGCCCGGCACGGCGTGGCATCCTGGAAGACGTGGGTATCGCGGCCGGATACCGGGAGTGGGCGCCACCGCCCGCCCTCCACCCCGTCCTGGCCTGCCTGTGGTCCAGCCGCATCCCGGCCGAGGTCAGCCCGCCGGGCCAGCCGGACACGCTGGTGCTGCCGGACGGCTGCGCCGACATCATCTGGCAGCACGGCCGCGGCGGGTTCGTGGCCGGCCCGGACACCGGCCCGGTAGCCGTCCCGACGGAGCCGGGCGCAGTCCTGGTGGGCGTGCGGTTCCGGCCCGGCGCGGGCGGCGGCCTGCTCGGTGTCCCGCTCAGCGAACTACGCGACCAGCGCGTCGACTTGGCTGACCTGCGGCCCGAGCTGGACCAGGCCCTGCCCGCCGACCTCGACCCGGACCAGGTGGTGGGCCGTCTCACCCGCCTGACCGGCCAGCTGGCCGAGGCCACCGCCGCCGACCGGGCCGTGCGGCGCGCGTGTCACCTCCTGGCCAGCCCGGTGGCGCGCACCGAGCACGTCTCGGATGAGGTCGGGCTGAGCCCCCGCCAGCTCCGCCGCCGCTGTGAGGCCGCGGTCGGCTACGGCCCCAAGATGCTGCAGCGCGTGCTGCGCTTCCGCCGCTTCGTCTCGCTCGTCGACGCCACGGGCGGCGCTACCGAGCTGGCCGAGGCCGCCGCCGCCAGCGGCTACGCCGATCAGCCGCACCTGACCCGGGAAACGGTCCAGCTGGCCGGCCTGACCCCGGCCGCGCTGATCCGCACCCGCCACCCTCAGGTCGCGTCGGGCTCGGCGATCATCGCGGTCCCGACCCGCCGGAAACCGATCCGCGCGTAGATCCGGGCCACGTCGTCGTCCGAAGCGGCCAGAAACACCGTCTGCACGCCTCGCCGCTGGGCGTCGCTGGCCAAAGCCGCGGTCACCGCGCTGCCCAGGCCCATCCGCCGGGCGTTCGGCAGCACCCCGACCCCGGTGATCTCGGCCACGCTGGCCAGGGCCTGGCAGCTGCCCGCGCCGAGCGGCCCGTCGCGGTCGAACGCCGCGGCCAGCACCGACTGACCCGAATCCAGCCGCTCGCGCAGCATGGCCGTGGTGCTCTCATCCTGCTGGGCGGCGAGCTTGTCCCGCTCGATCGCGCCCGCCAGCCCGACGGCCGTCCCGGGGTGCTCGAACGCCACCGCGGGCACCGTCCAGACCCGGTGCAGGTCGGGCTCCTCGGGCGCGACGATCCGCACGGAGATGCCGGGATCGGTCACGGCCGGCTGGGTCAGCGTGCCCAGCACCATCAGCGGGTGTGCCCGGACGGCCAGCCCGGCGTCCGGCGCGGCCGCGGTCATCTCCGGCGCCGCCTCGTCGATCCACTCGAACGACTCCGGGATCAGCAGCTCGCGCTGGCGGGCCCGCACGGCCCGGATGTCGGCCGGGGTGATGCTGGGCCGCGCCCCGTGCTCGCGCCGGGCCGGGCGCGCGTAGTACGGCCAGCTGGGGCCGGTGGGGACGAACAGCACCAGTGGGCCGATCGTTTCGGCCCGCGCGCGGCGCTGCGGCACCGCGTCACAAAACGCGTCGATCCGCTCGATGGTGTCGTACTCGTCCACACCCCTACTCAACCCCATGAATGGAGCCTACGCACGCCTTGCCCGGGCGTCGTCCCGTCCTGACACACGCTTGAGGCCCGAGAGGCCGGAGGAGCCGGCCGGGCCGGGCTAGCGGCGGCCCTTGCGCTCCCGCAGCTGAGCTGTCACCCGGTCGGCGTAGTCGGGGGCCCAGGTCTTGTCCAGCTCGGCCAGCACGCGCTCGTCCCGCTCGCGGTGGGCCGGAGTCCGCCCGCGCCCGCCGAGCCCGGGGATGCCGTTCTGGCGCGGGGGCACGAGCCAGGCGAACAGGACGATCACCGTCACCACGGCCACGTCTTCAATGATCATGGTCGCCAAAATTCGTCCCCCGTACTCAGATGATTACCCTAAGTATCCCGTCATAGTGCCATCTCGAACACCGAAAGTAAAACTCCACTGACGCAGAGTTCAGCGTCCCAGGTGGCGCCCCGCCCTCGCCGCGCGGAATAGACCCGGGGGCACCCTGGTTGGAGATAGATGCAAACGCATATACCTTCCCGCCCTGGGCGGGAAGTTAAGGAGATAACCATGCAGTTCGGGATCTTCTCGGTCAGTGACATCACCCGGGACCCGGTGTCCGGTCAGACCCCCAGCGAGGCGGAGCGGATCGACGGGATCGTCCAGATCGCCCAGAAGGCGGACGAGGTCGGGCTGGACGTGTTCGCGATCGGCGAGCACCACAACCCGCCGTTCTTCTCCTCGGCGCCGACCACGCTGCTGGCGACCATCGCGGCCACCACCAAGCGGCTGATCATGTCCACCGCCACCACGCTGATCACGACCAACGACCCGGTCCGCATCGCCGAGGAGTACGCGATGCTGCAGCACCTGGCCAAGGGCCGGGTTGACCTGATGCTCGGCCGCGGCAACACCGCCCCGGTCTATCCGTGGTTCGGCCAGGACATCCGGCAGAGCCTGCCGCTGGCGCTGGAGAACTACAACCTGCTGCACCAGCTGTGGCGCGAGGACGTGGTCGACTGGGAGGGCTCGTTCCGTACCCCGCTGCAGGGGTTCACCTCGGTGCCGCGCCCGCTGGACGACGTGCCCCCGTTCGTCTGGCACGGCTCGATCCGCACCCCCGAGATCGCCGAGCAGGCCGCGTACTACGGCGACGGCTTCTTCGCCAACAACATCTTCTGGCCCAAGGAGCACTACATCCAGCTGATCCGGTTCTACCGGCAGCGCTTCGAGCACTACGGCCACGGCACCAAGAAGCAGGCCATCGTCGGCCTGGGCGGCCAGGCCTACATCGCCCGCCGCTCGCAGGACGCCAAGAACGAGTTCCGGCCGTACTTCAACGAGGCCCCGGTCTACGGGCACGGCCCGACCATGGAGGATTTCATGGCCGGCACCCCGCTCTCGGTCGGCAGCCCGCAGGAGGTTATCGACAAGACGCTGACGTTCCGCGAGCACTTCGGTGACTACCAGCGCCAGCTGTTCCTGGTCGACCACGCCGGCCTGCCGCTGAAGACCGTGCTGAACCAGCTCGACCTGCTGGGGGAGGAGGTCGTCCCGGTGCTGCGCAAGGAGATCGCCGCCCGGCAGGACCCCGAGACCACCGAGGCGCCCACCCACGCCAGCCTGGTCCGGGCCAAGTACGGCGACGAGGCGCCGCGCCAGCCGCGCCCGAACGCCAACCGGGGCGACAACGTCACCGGCGGCTCGCCCTACCAGGACACCCAGGAAGCGGCTGCGTGATGACTCAGCTCGCCAACGACGCCTGGGAGCAGCTGCTCGCGGCATACGGCACGCTGATGCGCGAATACGCCGCCGAGGACAGCTGGTCCGAGGTGTCCATGCGTGAGTACGACGTGCTCTACACCCTGTCCAAGTGCCCCAAGCCGGTCCGGTTGTCCGAGCTGAACCGGCACGTCCTGCTCAGCCAGCCCGCCCTGTCCCGGCTGGTGGACCGGCTGGCGGAGCGGGGCCTGGTCGACCGCTGCACCGACCCGGCCGACGGCCGCGGCGTCCGGCTCTCGCTCACCGCGGCGGGCCGGACGGTCCAGCGGCAGGTGGGCGCCAGCCACGCCCGCACCGTGGCCCGGGCCATGACCGCGGGCCTCACCCACAACGAACTCGGCCAGCTCGAAGCCTTGTGCCGCAAGCTGGCCCTAGCCCACGACAAGGATCTGAAGTGACCGATACTTTCCGGCTCGCGGTGGTCAGCGCGGGGACCAGTGACCCGTCCTCGACCCGGCTGCTGGCCGACCGCATCGCCGACCGCACCGAGGCCCTGGCCGCCCGCCATGGCCACGAGGTGACCGTGACCGTCATCGAACTGCGCGAGCTGGCCGCCGACATCACCAGCGCGGTGGTGTCCCAGCTGGTCTCGCCCCGGCTGCGCCAGGCCATCGACGCGCTGGGCGCGGCCGACGGCCTGGTGGTCAGCACCCCCGTCTACAAGGCCGGGGCCAGCGGCCTGTTCAAGTCGTTCTTCGACGTGCTGGACAACGACCTGCTGATCGCCAAGCCGGTCGTGCTGGCCGCGACGGCCGGTACCGCCCGGCACGCGCTGGTGGCCGATGATCAGCTGCGCCCGCTGTTCGCCTACCTGCGCGCCCTGCCCGTGCCCACGTCACTGTTCGCGGCGCCCGAGGACTGGGCCGACCCCGCCCTCAACCAGCGCGTCGACCGGGCCGTCCGTGAGCTGATCCTGTTGATGGAGAGCGGCTTCGCCCGCGCCGTCCGGGACGAGTCCTGGTCCAGCTACCAGCACGAGTTCGGCACCACCGGCACCGCCGACGAGGCCGCCATCGAACTGGACACCGACCTGATGCGGCTGGCCACCGGCGGCTCAGCCCGCCGTAGCGGCGCCCGCTAAGGTTCGCCATTGTGGCTTACCAGCCGGACCGCGCCCGCCGGGCAGCCCGCCTGGCGGTGATCGGCGGCCTGTCGTCCTTCGGCCCGCTCTCGCTCGACCTGTACCTGCCCGCCCTCCCGCAGGTGGCCACGACCCTGCACACCAGCGACGGCGCGGCCCAGCTGAGCGTCTCGTGCTGCCTGGCCGGCCTGGCCATCGGGCAGTTCGTGTTCGGCCCGCTCGGCGACCGGTTCGGGCGGCGGCGGCCGCTGCTGGCCGGTGTCGGCCTGTGGACGGTGGCCGCGCTGCTGTGCGCGGTGGCGCCCAGCGTCACCGCCCTGGTCATCTTGCGGCTGATCCAGGGGTTCGGCGGTGCCGCGGGCCTGGTGCTGGCTCGAGCTGTCGTCCGCGACCTGTACAACAACCAAGCCCTGGCCCGCGCGTTCGCCGTGGTCGCCCTGATCGCCAACGTCACCCCCGCGGTGGCCCCGGTGGCCGGCGGGGTCCTGCTGCACGTGACGTCGTGGCGCGGCCTGTTTCTCGTCCTGACCGGCGCCGGCCTGCTGCTGCTGGCTGGCACCGGGCTGTTCCTGCCGGAGTCGCTCGCCCCGGACCGTCGCCAAGCGGCGGGGCTGCTCGGCACCGTCGGCCTGGTCCGCGCCCTCGTCGCTGATCGCCTGTTCGTCCGGGCCGTCAGCGCGCTCGTGCTGGCCAGCGCGATGCTGTTCATCTACCTCTCGCTGAGCTCGGTCATCTTGCAGCGCGACTACGGCCTGAGCACCAGCGCCTTCTCGGCGATGTTCGCGGTCAACTCGGTCGGCATCATCATCGCCGGGACGTCGACCTTCCGCCTGCTGCGCCGGTTCTCGCCCTCGCGCCTGCTGGGGGTGGGCCTGGCCATCGCCTTGGCCGGGGCGGCCGGGCTGTGCGCGGTAGTGGCGGCCGGCGCGCCGACCTGGGCCGTGCTGCCCTTCCTGTTCGTCTGCGTCGCCAGTATGGGCGTCATCATCCCCACCGCCACCAACCTGGCCATGCTCAACCACCCCGAGGCCGCCGGAGCCGGCTCAGCCCTGCTCGGTGGCGCCCAGTACGCCGTCGGCGGCCTGGCCGGCCCCCTGGTCATCCTGGCCGGCGACTCCGCCACCGCCATGTCGATCGGCATGGCCATCGCCGCAGCCGGCGCCTTCACCGTCTGGAATGCCCTGCGTTCCCGGACGGACCAGCCGCGGAACCCGGGCCCGATGCCCAGTGACTCCACCCCCGTCGCCCGCCCCTAGGCGCAGCCCCTCGCATCAATCGCCGACCGGTCCATTGACCGGCCATCCGCTATTTGCGGCCTCATTTAATGATCTTGAAACGGCCGTGGTGCAGAAGGTGCGGGGGGACTATCTTGGAATGATGTTCACCCTGGTGACAAGCACGACATTGGGCGTCAAAGGCCGGTAAATCGGTCATTCATCCGGACCGGTTCCAGCGTCCACGCAGGAGGTGTGCTGAGGTGCCTGTCAGGGTCACCACCCCCGGTGGCGGCACATATGGCGGGATTGCTGCTTATCTAGCGATCCTTTTCACCAGGTTTGGGCTTTTCATCGCGATCTATATTCTGATTGGTGTCTTCCACAACACCGCGCCGCCCCATTTGCCCACGCCAGCGTTCAGTGGAGCAGCCGTCCACAGCTGGGTACAGTACTTCATCTCGGTATTCCTCTGGCCCTTAAGCTTTTGGCACCCTGACTACACCGTGAGCAAATGGACGGGTACATAAAGAACTACGCCTCCGTCGGCGCCGTCGAGGCCGTCTTACCGCCCGGACGGAACAGGGGCGGAGCCCCAGGCTGACGCCCGGTGACTCCGCCCCTGCCGACGGCCAGCTAACCCGTCACACGTCGTAGTAGAGCTCGAACTCGTGCGGGTGCGGGCGCAGCCGCATCGGGTTGATCTCGTTGGTGCGCTTGTAGTCGATCCAGGTCTCGATCAGGTCCTCGGTGAACACGCCGCCCTCGGTCAGGTAGGCGTGGTCAGCCTCGAGCGTGTCGAGCACCGCATCCAGCGAACCGGGGACCTGCGCGATGGCCAGCGCCTCGTCCGGCGGCAGCTCGTACAGGTCCTTGTCCACCGGCTCCGGCGGCTCGACCTTGTTCTTGATGCCGTCCAGGCCGGCCATCAGCATGGCCGGGAAGGCCAGGTACGGGTTGGCCGACGGGTCCGGCACGCGGAACTCGATCCGCTTGGCCTTGGGGTTGGTCCCGGTGATCGGGATCCGCACGCAGGCCGAACGGTTGCGCTGCGAGTAGACCAGGTTGACCGGCGCCTCGAAACCGGGCACCAGCCGGTGGTAGGAGTTCACCGTCGGGTTGGTGAACGCCAGCAGCGACGGCGCGTGCTTGAGCAGGCCGCCGATGTAGTAGCGGCCCAGGTCGGACAGCCCGGCGTAGCCGACCTCGTCGTAGAAGAGCGGCGAGCCGTCCTTCCAGATGCTCTGGTGGCAGTGCATGCCCGAGCCGTTGTCGCCCATGACCGGCTTGGGCATGAAGGTCACGGTCTTGCCGTGCTTGTCGGCGACGTTCTTGATGATGTACTTGAACAGCATCAGCCGGTCGGCCGTTTCCAGCAGCGAGCCGAACCGCATGTTGATCTCGGACTGGCCGGGGCTGCCCACCTCGTGGTGCTGCATCTCGACCTGGATGCCCGAATCGATCAGCATCCGCGTCATTTCCGACCGCAGGTCGGTGTAGTGGTCGATCGGCGGGACCGGGAAGTAGCCGCCCTTGTACGGAGGCCGGTGTGCGAGGTTGTTGCCGCCGTCCTCGCTACCCGTGTTCCAGGCGCCTTCGATCGAGTCGATGTAGTAGTACCCGGCGTTCGGCGCCGTCTCGAACCGGGCCGAGTCGAAGATGTAGAACTCCGCCTCGGGGCCGAAGAACGCGGTGTCACCGATGCCGGTGCTCTTCAGGTACTCCTCGGCCTTGCGGGAGATCTGGCGCGGGTCCCGGGAGTACGGCTCCTGGGTCAGCGGGTCGTGCACAAAGAACGTGAGGTTCAGGGTCTTGTAGGTCCGGAACGGGTCGATCTGGGCGCTGGAAGGGTCCGGGAGGAGGAGCATGTCCGACTCGTGGATCTCCTGGAAGCCACGGATCGAAGAGCCATCGAACATCAGGCCGTTGGTGAACACGTCCTCGTCGAAGACCTCGACCGGCACCGTGAAGTGCTGCATGGTTCCCGGCAGGTCGCAGAACCTGACGTCAATGAACTGCACATTCTCTTCCGCGACGAATCTCAGCACCTCGTCGGCGTTTTGGAACATTAACCCTCCCTAGCCGGGCATATTCGTATTCATCGGCACGCGTTAGACGACGCGACTTGGACGCTAGACGTCGGCAATTTCCACGCCGTGTCTCTTATGTTTCGCACATGTTACGCATGGTCGGCCGCGTCGTCCCGGCCGGCGCCCAGCCGGCCCATGGCTAACGGGGTGGTAGCGAGCGATACCGTGGTGACGTGGCCGAAGAACAGCTGGCCGGTTCGCGCCAGACCCGGACGGCGCCCGGCGCGGACACCCGGCGGATCTCCGCGTACCCGGGGGAGAAGTTCGGCCTGCCCGAGCACGGTCCGACCTCCGTACCCGGGATGGGGCGCCGGCTGGTGGCCCTGTTCATTGACTGGGCCATCTGTTCGTTCATCGCCTTTGGCCTGCTGCATTCGCAGTACTGGACGCTGGTCATCTTCGGGGCCGAGACCTGGATCCTGACCGCGCTGACCGGCACGACGATCGGTAAGCGCGTGCTCGGCATGCGGGTGGCCCGGCTGGACGGCAAGCCGGTCGGCTTGGGCTGGAGCCTGGTCCGCACGATCTTGCTGCTGTGCGTGATACCGCCGCTGGTCATCGACTCCGACCGGCGCGGCCTGCACGACAAGGCGGCCAACACCATCGTCATCCGCCACTAGCGCCCTGCCTCAGCGGCCCCGCGGCCTCGGCATCTTGGGCTGGCGGCTGCCGCGCGGCACCGGGCCCTTGGGGGCCTGCAGCGTCTGCGGCAGCGCCTTGAGCCGGAAGTTGAGGTCGGCCACCTGGGGACCCTTGAGGTCGCGCGGCAGCTTCATGATCTTCTTCTGCAGCTGGCGCAGCGGCACCTGGTCCTTGCCGTCGCCGACCTGGAAGTCGAACACCGGGACATCGAACGCGACCCGGCCCACGCGCTTCTTCTCCGCGGCCAGCAGGCTGGGCAGCCGGTTCGGCGAGCCTTCGCCGACCAGCACGACACCCGGCCGCCCGACCGCGCGGTGCACCACGTCCATGTTCCGGTTGGCGGCGATGGCCGGCGTGACCGTCCAGTTCCCGCGCATGCTCTGCAGCACCGCCGCGGCCGCGCCGGGCTGCCCCTCGATCGTCGAGTACTGCGCGGTCTGGGCGAACCGGCCGAACAGGAACATCGAAACCAGGATGCCGCCCAGGACCCCCAGCGGGATCAGCAAACCGGCCTGCCCGATCAGCAGGCCCACGACGACCAGCACGACCAGCACTCCCAGGCCGCTGCCGATCACGATCGGGAGCGCTCGGGGGTTGGCCTTGTGCACCAGGCCAGCCACCATGCGCATCTGCTTGATGCGCCCGGGGGTAGCCTCGTCGTCGGTGTTCTGCTGCTTCGCCATGGACGGCAGGATAAGGGTTTCTGACCCCCGGAGCGAAACCGCCCCGCGCTGATCAGCTCGTAGCGGACGCGCGCTGCTCCATCGCCTGCCGGTAGAGCCGCCCGGCCCGGTACGAGGAACGCACCAGCGGCCCGGACATGACCCCCGCGAACCCCGCCGCCAGCGCCTCTTCGCGCAGCTCGACGAACTCCTCCGGCTTGACCCAGCGCTCCACTGGATGGTGCCGGGGTGATGGCCGCAGGTACTGCGTGATCGTCAGCAGATCGCAGCCGGCCGCGCGCAGGTCGGCGATGGCCTCGCTGACCTCGTGGCGCTCCTCGCCCATGCCCAGGATCAGGTTCGATTTGGTCACCAGCCCCGCCGCGCGGGCCTGGGTGATGACGTCCAGGGACCGCTCGTAGCGGAACCCGGGCCGGATGCTGCGGAAGATCCGCGGCACGGTCTCGATGTTGTGCGCCAGCACCTCGGGCCGCGCGCTGAACACCTCGGCCAGATCTTCCGGCACCGCATTGAAGTCCGGGATCAGCAGCTCGACCCCGCAGCCGGGCACGGCCGCATGGATCTCCCGCGCGGTCTGCGCGTACAGCCACGCCCCGCCGTCCGGCTGGTCGTCGCGGGCCACGCCGGTGACGGTGGCGTAGGCCAGCCCCATGGTGGCCACCGACTCGGCCACCCGGCGCGGCTCGTCCCGGTCCAGCGGCTGCGGCTTGCCCGTGTCGATCTGGCAGAAGTCGCAGCGCCGGGTGCACTGGTCGCCGCCGATGAGGAACGTCGCCTCGCGGTCTTCCCAGCACTCGAAGATGTTCGGGCAGCCGGCTTCCTCGCACACCGTGTGCAGCCCTTCCCGGCGCACCAGGTTTTTCAGCTCGGTGTACTCCGGCCCCGTCCGGAGCTTGGTCTTGATCCACGGAGGCTTCTTCTCGATCGGGACCTGGCTGTTGCGGGCCTCGAGCCGCAGCATCCGCCGCCCCTCAGGTGCGACTACCACCCGTTCAGCTTACGTTCCGCCCGCCCCTGCCCGGCCAGGGCCCTTCCGCCTGCGATCATGACCAGATGGCAGCAGGCTGGCCCGGCCCGGGCACCACGATCTGCGTGCTGGGCGACGCGCACCTGGACGTGGTGGTTCAGCTGTCCGGGCCGGTGGCGCAGGAGACTGACACCCCGGCCCGCACCGACGTGGGCGTGGGCGGGCAGGCGGCCAACGTGGCGGCCTGGATCGCCGGGCTCGGCGGCCGGACCCGGCTGATCGCGGCCTGGGGCAGTGACCCGGCGGCCCGGCTGGTGGCCGACGAGCTGACCCGGCGCGGGGTCGACCTGGCCGGGCCCGTCCTGGACGGCCGGACCGGCGTCGTCGTCTCGCTGTCCGACCGTGGCCGGTCCCGCTCGATGCTCACCGACCGCGGCGTCGGGCCGCAGCTCGCGGCGCTGGACGACGGCTGGCTGGCCGACTGCGGCTGGCTGCACCTGCCCGCCTACAGCCTGGTGTCCTGGCCGGTGCGTGGGGTGGCCCTGGCCGCGGCCGAGCGGGTGCCGCACCGTAGCCTCGACCTGTCATCCACCGCCGCCATCCAGGCCTTCGGGGTCCAGGAGTTTCGCGAGCTGGCCACCGCCCTGCGGCCGGACGTGATCTTCGGCACCGAGGCCGAGACCGAGCTGGTCGGCCCGATCGCTGGGGCCGAGACTGTGGTCAAGCTGGGCCCGCGCGGGGTCCGTACCGCGGTCGGCGCCTACCCGGCGTCACCGGCCGAGCCGGTCGATTCCACCGGGGCGGGGGACGCCTTCGCCGCCGGCTACCTGGTCGGCGGGATTGAGCTGGGGTTGCAGGCCGCCGCGCGGGCCGTGTCAAAGATGGGAGCGATGCCGTGACCGTGTACACCCGAGTGTCGGAGGAGGTCGCCGTCGCACTGCGCGAGCACCGGCCGGTGGTGGCGCTGGAGACCACGCTGGTCTCGCACGGCTTCTCCGGTGGCCGGGGCCTGACCGTGGCCATCGAGTCGGAGCGCCGGGTCCGGGCGGCCGGCGCCGTCCCGGCCACGGCCGGGATCCTGGACGGCGCCATCCACATCGGCCTGACCCCGGCCGAACTGGAGCGTTTCTCGGCCGCCGGGCTGTCGGCCCGCAAGGTCGGGGCCCGTGACCTGGCCGCCTGCCTGGCCCAGGGGGCGATCGGCTCGCTCACTGTGGGCGGCACGATGGCCGTGTGCCGCCAGGTCGGCATCCGGTTCATGGGCACCGGCGGCATCGGCGGGGTGCACCGCGGCTTCGCCGAGACCCTCGACATCTCCAGCGACCTGCTGCAGCTGGCCCGGACCGAGGCGATGGTGGTCTCGTCGGGGCCGAAGTCGCTCCTGGACGTGGGCGCGACGGCCGAACTGCTCGAGACGCTGGGGATCCCGGTGCTGGGCTGGCAGACCGAGACCCTGCCCCGCTTCTACACCGCCGAGGGCGGGCCACCGGTGTCGGCCACGGTCAGCGACTCGTCCGAGCTGGCCCGGATCTGCGCCGCGCACTGGCAGCTCAACCCGGGCGGCGGGATGCTGCTGGCCCGCCCCCCGGTCGGCGGGATCGACATCGACCCCCTGATCGACGAGGCCGTCGCGCAGGTCAGCCGCGAGCACCGCTCCGGCCAGGCCGTCACCCCGGCCGTGCTGGCCCTGCTAGATGAGCTGAGCGAAGGCCGCAGCGTCGAGGTCAACCGGCGGCTGATCGAAGACAACGCCGGCCTGGCCGGAGAGGCCGCCGTCGCCTATAGCCAGCTCCAGCGCGCCTAGGAACCCCAGGCCCCAGCTACCTTTTAAATATTTTTAATGAGCTCACTGCGCCCGGGAGCACGCTTGCGAGCAGGGCGCCCATGCGGCTGGCGCTGGCCTGCCCGGCCTCGATGACCTCCGCGTGGCTGAGCGGTGCTCCGGTCAGGCCGGCCGCCAGGTTCGTGACCAGGGAGATGGCCAGCACCTCGGCGCCCAGGTGGCGGGCCGCGATCGTCTCCATCACCGTGGACATCCCGACCAGGTCCGCGCCCATGGTCCGCAGCATGGCGATCTCGGCCGGCGTCTCGTAGTGCGGGCCGGGCAGCGCGGCGTAGACGCCCTCGCCCAGCGCCGGGTCGGCCTCGCGGGCCAGCCGCCGCAGCCGCGGTGAGTACGCTTCGGTCAGGTCCACGAACCGGGCCGGGTACCCCGGCGGCGGTTCCGGCCCGGACAGGGGCGAGCGCCCGGTCAGGTTCAGGTGGTCGCGGACGATCACCGGCTGGCCGACGTAGTAGCCGCCGCGGATGCCGCCCGCGGCGTTGGTCAGCACCACCACCTGGCAGCCGGCCGCGATTGCGGTGCGGACGCCGTGCACGGTCGCGCTGACCGGCAGCCCCTCGTACAGGTGGGTCCGGCCCAGGAACATCAGGACCCGCAGGTCCGGCGTGCTCAGCGACTGCACCGTGCCCGCGTGCCCGGCCACGGTGGGCTGCGCGAAACCGCCTAGCTCGGCCACGGGAATTTCGGTCACGGTGGCGCCGAGGGCACTGGTGCAGGCCGCGGCGGCCGGCGCCCACCCTGATCCCAGCACCACGGCCACGTCGTAGCGGTCGACCCCGGTCAGCGCGGCCAGCCGCTCCGCGCTCTTGGCCGCGGCCGCGTACGGATCCCGCCCGTCATCCCCCTGGTCCACGCGGCCAGTCCTATCAGACACTCAGGCCTTCACATAGGGCTGACCGTCGGCGGCCGGAGCGCGGACCTGCCCGACCAGGCCCGCCACCGCGATGATCGTGGCTACGTAGGGCACCATGAGCAGGAAGTACGAGCCGATCGGCACGTTGATCGTGGACAGGATCGACTGCAGCTCGAAGGTGAAGCCGAACAGCAGGGCCGCGCCGACCGCACCCAGCGGAGTCCACCGCCCGAAGATCACCGCGGCCAGCGCGATGTAGCCCCGGCCGGACGACATGTCCTTGCCGAACGACCCGACCGACCCGATGGTGAGGAATGCCCCGCCGATGCCGGCGATCAGCCCGGCCAGGATCACGTTGCGGTACCGGGTGAGCCTGACGCTGATGCCGACCGTGTCGGCGGCGGTGGGGTGCTCGCCGACCGCCCGCACCCGCAGCCCCCAGGCCGTCTGGAACAGCCCGACCTGGACCGCCGCCACCAGGATGTAGGTGATGTACAGGAACAGGGTCGAGTCGAAGAACACCGGCCCGATGATCGGGATGTCGCCCAGCAGCGGGATCTTGATCGGCAGGTAGGTGCCCGGCGAGTTCAGCGTGTTGGCGTAGGGGACCAGCAGCTTGTCGTACAGGTAGCCGGTCAGCCCGGACACGAACACGTTCAGCACCACGCCCAGGATGACCTGGTCCACCAGGTAGGTGATCGCGAATACGCCCAGCAGCAGGCCGATCAGGCCACCCGCCACCGACCCGGCGATGATCCCGAGCCACAGCACCCCGAACGCGCTGGCGAAGACCGCCCCGGCGAACGCGCCCAGCAGCAGCTGGCCCTCGATCGCGATGTTGATCACGCCGGACCGTTCGCACAGGCAGCCGGCCAGGGCACCGAGGATGAGCGGGATCGAGTCGGCTAGCGTGCCCTGGAACAGGTTGATCACGTTGAACGTGTTGGTCGAGCCGGCGTAGGCCCAGCACAGCAGGGCGATCACGAAGAAGAACAGCACCAGCCCGATGGTGACCCGGCGCCACACCTTGCCGATGTCGAATACCCGGACCACGGCCAGCGCGATCGACGCGGCGCCCATCACGTAGGCGGTCTGCTTGCCCGGCAGCGACAGGTTGGGCACGGTCACCTTGGCGAACGGCTGGGAGAAGGCCAGCGTGGCGTCGCCCGGGTGGGCGTAGTGAGCGAAGTAGAAGATGTCGATCAGGGCCAGCAGCAGGAAGGCCGCGGGCGCGACCCAGCGGCGGCCGATGCTGAGCGAGCTCCGTCCGGCGACGGCGAGCGTGGTCATGAGTTCCATCCTTTGGACAGGACCTGGCCGGTACCGCGTGCCCGCGCGGCCCGGAGCCGGAAGATGGCCCGGACCAGCGGCGGCGCAGCCACGAACATGACGATCAGGGCCTGGATGACCTGGACGATGTCGACTGGGACCTGGGTCGAGGCCTGCATCAGCGGGGCCCCGGCGTGCAGCGCGCCGAGCAGCAGGGCGGCCCAGACCACGCCGCCCGGCCGGGACCGGCCCAGCAGCGCCACCGTGATCGCGTCGATCCCGTAGGTGCCGTAGCTCTGGAAGTTCAGGCTGAAGTCGGTGCCCTGGATGACGGTGGAGGCGGACAGGCCGGCCAGGCCGCCGGCGATCAGCATGACCAGGATCCAGGTCCGGGGCACGCTCATGCCGGCGCTGCGGGCCGCGTTCGGGTTGGCGCCCACGGTGCGGAACTCAAAGCCCAGCGTGCTCCGGCTCAGCAGCCACCACACGCCGACCGCGCAGGCCAGCGCGAGCAGGAACCCGGCGTTGATCCGCAGGTGGGTGCCGAACAGCAGCGGCAGGTGCGCGTTGCTGTCGATGGTCGGGCTGATCAGCTGGCCGTTGGAGCCGGGCTTCCCTAGCAGCTTCGGCTTGCCCAGCAGGTAAGCCAGGAGGTACGCCATGATGTAGTTGAGCATGATCGTGACGATGACCTCGTGCGCGCCGGTCCGGGCCTTGAGCAGCCCCACGACCCAGCCCAGCACCGCCCCGCCCACGAAGGCGCCGATCACGCAGACCACGACGTGGATGACGACCGGCAGGTTGACCCCGTAACCGAGCCAGGTGGCCAAGATCGCTCCGCCGATGAACTGGCTCTGGGCGCCGATGTTGAACAGGCCGGCCCGGAACGCGAGCGCCACCGACAGCCCGGCCAGGATCAGCGGCGTGGCGTTGACCGCGGTCTCCGACAGCGGGTTGAACACCGCGCTGAGTGCGCCGTCGTGCAGAGCGGTCGCCATCGACGCCTGCTGGAACAGCGCACCGACCGTGTGCGGGTTGAAGATGGATCCTTCGAAGATGGCCACGTAGGCCCCGGACGCCGCGTCCCAGGCCTGGGCGATCGCGTTGCCGGGGCTGGAGAAGAAGTCGCCCCAGGCGTGCAGCACGCTCTGGGTGGTGAACGCGATCAGCAGCCCGCCGAGCACGATCGCGGCGACGAAGGCCAAGATCGTGACCACCACCGAGTTGCCCTCGAGGACCGCGTCCAGGATGGCCCGCCCGAACGGGAGTTTTTCCTCCGGCTGTTGGCTCGGGGTGGATTCTGGCGGCGCGGCCGGGGCCGGCGATGGCTCGCTCATTTCGCCTCCGCCTCAGGACCCTCAGGTGTTTCAGGTTTTTCGGAAGCCCCAGCCGCCTCGGGTACCTCAGTCGCCTCAGGAGCCTCTGGCGTGCTGGCGCCGTCGATGCCGGCCATCAGCAGGCCGAGCTCCTCGACCGGCACGTCCGGCGGCCGGAACCCGGTGAACCGGCCCTCGTACATGATCGCGATCCGGTCGGACAGCGCGTAGATCTCGTCCAGCTCGGACGAGACCAGCAGGACGGCTACGCCCTGGTCCCGTTCCTCGATGATCCGCTTGTGCACGAACTCGATCGAGCCGACGTCCAGGCCGCGGGTCGGCTGGCTGGCCATCAGCAACGTGACCTTCCGCCCCACTTCGCGGGCCAGGATGACCTTCTGCTGGTTGCCGCCGGACAGCGTGCCCACCGGCGTGCTGATGGACTGGGTCCGGATGTCGTACTCCTTGACCCGCTCCTCGGCCGTCTCGCGGATCGCGGTCAGGTTGAGGGCCAGCCCGGACGCGTAGGGCTTCCGGTCGTAGGTGTCCAAGATGATGTTCTCCGACACCGGGAACGAGCTGACCAGCCCGTCCTGCTGCCGGTCCTCGGGGATGTACCCGATGCCGCCGCGCAGCCGGGCCTGCGGGGTGATCCCGGTGATGTCGCGCTCGTTCAGGTGCACGGAGCCCGACGTGACCGGCAGCAGCCCCATCAGCGCCTCGCACAGCTCGGTCTGCCCGTTGCCCTGTACGCCGGCGATGCCGAGGATCTCCCCGGCCCGGACCCGGAACGTCAGCCCGTTGACCGCGGGCGCGTGCTCCTCGCCCGGCAGGTCCGCGTGACCGGCGGGCACCACCAGATCCTTGACGTCCAGCACGATCCGGCCCGGTTGGGCCGCCGTCTTGCTCACCCGGAGCTGGACGCTGCGCCCCACCATCAGCGCGGCCAGCTCGTCCTCGCTCGTACTCGGTGGCCGCTGGCCGACCACTTTGCCGCGGCGCAGGATCGTCACCGTATCCGCGATGGCCTGGACTTCCTTGAGCTTGTGCGAGATGAACACGATGGCCTTGCCGCTGGCCCGCAGCTCCCGCATGATCCGGAACAGGTCCTCGGTCTCGCCGGGGGTGAGCACCGCGGTCGGCTCGTCCAGGATCAGCACCTGGGCGTCCCGGACCAGGGCCTTGAGGATCTCCACCCGCTGCTGCACGCCGACCGGCAGGTCCTCGGTCAGGGCGTCCGGGTCGACCTGCAGTCCGTACTGCTCGGACAACGCCCGCACCTTGGCCCGCATCCGGCGGCGATCGAGCCAGCCGAGCGGTTTGGTCTCCTCGTGGCCCAGGGCCACGTTCTCGGCCACGGTGAACACCGGGACCAGCATGAAGTGCTGATGCACCATGCCGATGCCGACCGCCAGCGCGTCCTTCGGTGAGTGGACGGTGATCGGCTGGCCGTCGACCAGAATCTTGCCCTCATCGGGCTGGATGAGCCCGTAGAGGATGTTCATCAACGTGGACTTGCCCGCCCCGTTCTCACCGAGCAGGGCGTGGATGGTGCCCGGGGCGATGGAAAGGTCGATGTGGTCGTTGGCCACGAGGCTGCCGAAACGCTTCGTGATGCCCTGCAGCTCAAGGTTCACCCGCCCGCCTCATCCCTTCGGGCGCCTGGTCAAGACGCCGCACACTAAGTTCCGGCCCGGGACGCGGTAGCGTCCCGGGCCGGAAACCCTTCTATCAGGCCAGTCCGTCCGGCGGTTACGCCGGGCTCTTCGTGGCCACCTTGATCGAGCCGTTGATGATGCCTTGCTTGATCGTGTTCAGCTCGGACGTCAGGCTGGACGGGACCTTGCTGGCGAAGTCGTGGTAAGGCGCCAGCGCCACCCCGCCGTTCTGCAGCGTGCCGATGTAGTTGCCGCCTTTGAAGCTGCCGTTGGCCGCGGTGGTCACCGCGTTCTTTACCGCGTTCTGGATGCCCTTGGTCACCGAGGTGATGAAGTACTTGCAGTACTGGGCGGCGCTGATGCAGCCGTCGGTGTCCACCCACTCCATGTTGACCTTCTGGCTGCCGGCCGAGGCATCGGCGTTCTGCACCGCCTTGGCCGCCCCCAGGCCGACGTTGCCCGCCACCGGGAAGATGACGTCCGCACCTTCGGTGATGAACGTCTGGGTCACGTTCTGTCCGTTGGTCTGGTTGGTGAAGTCACCGGTGAAGCTGCCGTTCTGGGTGCTCTCGTTCCAGCCCAGCACCGACACGTGCGTCCCGTGCTTCTGGTTGTAGTACTGCACGCCGTCGTAGAAGCCGTCCATGTAGATGGTCACGGTGGGCAGCTTCTGGCCGCCGAACGTGGCCACCTTGCCGGTCTTGGACATGCCCGCGGCCAGGTACCCGCCCTGGAACGCATCCTGCGCGGTGTTGAACAGCAGCGCGTCCACGTTGCTGATCGGCGGGGTGTAGGCGTTGTCCACGATGGCGAACTTGTCACTGGGGTTGGCCTTGGACGCGGTCTGCGTGGCCTGGGCCATCAAGAAGCCGACCGTGACGACGATGCCGCACTTCTTGCTGATGAACGTGTTGATGTTCGGCGTGTAGTCGCTCTGCGTCGTGGACTGCAGGTAGGTGACCGAGATCTTGCTCGGATTAGCCGACGCCGCCTCCTGCATGCCCTGCCAGGACGAGGCGTTGAACGACCGGTCGTCGATGCCGCCGGTGTCCGTCACCATGCAGCCCAGGAACTTACCCGCGGTCGATGCCGACGAGCTGCCTCCGCTGGGCTTGGCCGATGCCGAGCTGGAACCGCTCGTATTCGACGTGCTGCTGCCGCACGCCGCGGCGAGCAGGCCCGCTACGGTCAGCACTGCGCTGGCCGCAAGGGTCTTCTTCACTGGTTACCTCCTGTTTCGCGGGGCACCGTTGCCGCCTGTTTGTGGGCAGTCGCCCCCCGGGACCTCACGCTGACGCGGGCCGGTAGAGACCCGATATTTGCCCGCGCATCCCCTCGCTGGCCTTTTCCAACGTTGCGCGCCGTGATGTTTCAAGCGTCTGGATCATCGCAGGTTAGCCCCGATGTGCCTGGCCGGGAAGAAGCGGAGGTCCCGGCTTTACACACGTTGCCAAATCGCAATCGGGTCGTCGCCAAGGCGGCCTGCTGGCACCGGAGATTCCCACCTCACCTGCGCTGTTATCGTTCCTTTGGCCAAACTAAAGTCGGCCTCAATGGCCGCGGGCGGAGGTGAATGACGAGTGGAGATCGACTGGCCGGCCTTGCGCGCGCTGGCCGCGCAGACGGCCGCGAGTGCGCACGCGCCCTACTCGAAACTCCAGGTCGGTGCGGCGGGCCAGGCGCGTGACGGGCGGGTCATCGTCGGCTGCAACGTGGAGAACGCGTCCTACGGGCTGACCCTGTGCGCCGAGTGCGGGCTGGTCTCGGCCCTGCACGCGTCGGGTGGCGGGACGATCACCGCGGTCAGCGTCCGCACCCCGGGCGGCGCCATCCTGCTCCCGTGCGGCCGGTGCCGCCAGGTGCTGATGGAGGCGGGCGGACCTGACCTGCTGGTGGACACCGAGGACGGGCCGGTGCCGCTGGACCGGCTGCTGCCGTCCGCGTTCACCCAGACCGATCTGCCTGCGCGTGACTGACGCGCCGGCGCCGGCCACCGTCGACCTCATCCACCTCAAGCGGGACGGCGGGACGCTGTCGGGCGACCAGGTGCGCTGGCTGATCGACGCTTACACCCGGGGTGAGATCGCCGACGAGCAGATGTCGGCCCTGCTGATGGCCATCTTCTTCCGCGGCCTGGCCCCGGACGAGCTGCGCGAGTGGACCGCGGCGATGATCGCCTCCGGGGACCGCCTGGACCTGTCCGGCGTCGGGCGGCCTACCGTGGACAAGCACTCCACCGGCGGGGTCGGAGACAAGGTGTCGCTGATCCTGGCCCCGCTGGTCGCGGCCTGTGGCGCCGCCGTGCCGCAGCTGTCCGGGCGCGGTCTCGGCCACACCGGCGGGACGCTGGACAAGCTGGAGTCCATCCCTGGCTGGCGGGCCTCGCTGACCCCGGCCGAGATGACCACCATGCTGAGCACGGTGGGCGCCGTGATCTGCGCCGCCGGGGCCGGCCTGGCTCCGGCCGACCGGAAGCTGTACGCGCTGCGCGACGTCACCGGCACGGTCGAGTCGATCCCGCTCATCGCCAGCTCGATCATGTCCAAGAAGATCGCCGAGGGCACGTCCGCCCTGGTGCTGGACGTCAAGGTGGGCAGCGGGGCGTTCATGACCGAGCTGGACTCGGCCCGTGAGCTGGCCCAGACCATGGTCACGCTGGGGACCGAGCAGGGCGTGCGGACCAGCGCGCTGCTCACCGCCATGGACGTCCCGCTGGGCCGGGCCGTGGGCAACGCGCTCGAGGTCGAGGAGTCGCTGGCCGTGCTGCGGGGCGCAGGGCCGCCGGACCTGGTCGAGGTCACCGTGGCCCTGGCCCGGGAGATGCTCGCGCTGGCCGGGATCGACGCCGACCCCGCTGCCGCCCTGGCCGATGGCCGCGCCCTGGCCGTCTACCGGGCCATGATCGCGGGCCAGGGCGGCGACCCCGACGCCGAGCTACCCCGCGCCGCGGTCACCGAAATGGTGCCGGCCCCAGCGTCGGGCTGGCTGCGCCGCCTGGACGCCCGGGCCGTCGGCGTGGCCGCCTGGCGCCTGGGCGCGGGCCGCGCCCGCAAGGAAGACCCGGTCAGCGCGGCCGCTGGCATCCTGTGCCACGCCAAGCCGGGGGAGCGGGTCGAAGCCGGCCAGCCGCTGCTGGAGCTGCGGGCCGACCGCGATGTCGTCCTGGCCGGCGCCCAGGCCGCCTTGGCCGGTGCGGTGGAGATCGGCCCCGAGCCGCCGGCCGCCAGCCCGCTGATTATTGACCGGATCCCAGCTCCGGCAGGGTCAGATTCGCCCCGGTGATCACCACCGCGACGTGCTCGCCGGCCGCCGGGCGGTAGGCCCCGGAGAGCAGGGCCGCCACCCCGGCGCAGGCGGCCAGCTCCGCCGCGATGCGGAACGCCTGCCACAGCCGCGACTGGGCCGTGCGGATCGCGTCGTCGTCGACCAGCACCACATCGTCCACGTAGTTCTGGGTGATCGGGAACACCAGCTCGCCGATCCGCCGGGGCGCCAGCGCGTCGGCCGCGATGCTCCCGGCCGGGGCGTCCACCGGGTGTCCCTGCTCCCGCGCCCGGAACAGGGTGGGCGCGCCGTCGGGCTCGACCCCGACCACGCGGACGTCCTTGGCCAGGCGGGCCGCGATCCCGCCGATCAGCCCGCCGCCGCCCACCGGCACCAGCACGGTATCCAGCCGTTCGCGTCGTCCTCCGAGCTGCTCGTTCATTTCCAGCGCGACCGTGCCCTGCCCGAGCAGCGTCTCGCGCTGGTCGAACGCGTGCACGCTCATCGCGCCCGAGGTGGCCGTCCACGTCTGCGCCGCCGCGAGCGCGTCCGCGTAACGGTCCCCGGTGACGACCAGGTCGGCCCCCAGCTGCCGGATCCGCTCGATCTTGGCTGGCGAGGAGATGGACGGCACGAAGATCTTGGCCGGCACCCCGAGCCGGTGCGCCGCGTAGGCCACGGCCACGCCGTGATTGCCGCCCGACGCCGCCACCACACCGGCCGCGGGCACGTCCCGCAGCAGCAGGTTGGCGAACGCCCCGCGCGCCTTGAACGACCCGGCACACTGCAACTGCTCCAGCTTGAGCGACAGCCTCGGCCCCCGGTCCCCGGCCAGGCCCTCACTCAGGTCGCCCGGGTCGACCTGCAGGACCGGCGTCCGCCGTATGTAGGGCCGGATCGTCCCGTACGTCCGCTCGATGTCGTCCGGCGTGATCATCGCCTCGTCCTCAGCCACTGCCGAGCTCTCCTTTGCCTCGCTGATCCGGGGGGTCACTTAACCCGGGCGTGCCCCGTCTTCAGGGTATGAGCGCCGCCCGCCGCGGAAGTCATCGCGCCTGGAGCCGCTTTTCGAACCAGTGGTGGGCGTAGGCCTCGTCGTTGAACGCGGCCACCTCGGCGTAACCGGCCGCCCGGTACATGGCGATGGCCTCGGTCAGGTTGCGGTTGGTCTCCAGCCGCAGCAGGCGGGCGCCATGCCGGGCGGCCTGCGCCTCCAGCTCGCCCAGCAGCCGCCGCCCCAGACCCAGGCCGCGCACGGCGGGGGAGACCCACATGCGTTTGACCTCGGCGATGTCGTCGCTCGCGTGGAACTTCAGCGCACCGCACCCGGCTGGCTCCCCGGCCACCGTGGCCACCAGCAGCAACCCCGCGGGCAGCGTCAGCTCCGTGTCGTCCGCCGGGATGCTCAGCCCCGGGTCGAACCCGTCATCGAATCGCCGCGCCAGCTCGCCGAAGTAAGCCTCCAGGCACCGCCGGGCCGCGGGCTCGCGCGGATCGGTGACCGCGATGTCCACCACCGGCCGCTCGCCAGCCCCGTCCATGCCGCGACTCTAGTCAGCGTGCGAGAGGATGGGCCCATGAAGGCGTTCCGATGAACGACCCGGGCGGCACGCGTGTCGCGGTTTACATCGACTTCGACAACATCGTGATCTCGCGCTACGACCAGGTCCACGGCCGGAGCCAGTTCCAGCGGGACAAGGTGCGCGGGTTCAGCCAGGTCGACAGGACGTCCGAGCCGGAGGTCGCGGACAAGCTCCGGCGGGCCACGGTCGACGTCGGCGCGATCATCGATTTCGCCTCATCGTTCGGCACGCTGGTGCTGACCCGTGCCTACGCGGACTGGTCAGCCCCGGTGAACGCCGACTACCGGGGGCAGCTAGTCAGCCGGGCGGTGGACCTGGTGCAGCTGTTCCCCGCGGCCGCCTACGCCAAGAACGGGGCCGACATCCGGCTCGCGGTCGACGCGGTCGAGGACATGTTCCGGCTGCCCGACCTGACCCATGTGGTCATCGTGGCCGGGGATTCGGACTACATCGCGCTGGCCCAGCGCTGCCGGCGCCTGGGCCGGTACGTCGTCGGGGTGGGCGTGGCCGGCTCGACCAGCCGATCGCTCGCGGCCGCCTGCGACGAACTCGTGACGTATGACGCGCTGCCGGGGATCAGCCTGCCCGACGAGCCCGCACTGCCCGCCGAACCCGCGGAGTCCGGCGGCACCACCCGCACGCGGGCCTCACGCCGTGGCAAGCGGCCGGCGACCACGGTGCCCGACGAGGCCGAGGCCGAGGCCGAGGCCGACAACGAAATCGAGGCCGACGCCGAGGACCCGCAGCTGGTCGCGACCAGGCTGCTGGAACGGGCGCTGCGGCTCGGCCAGGAAAAAGACGACGCCGACTGGCTGCACAGCTCGGCGGTGAAGAGCCAAATGCGGCGCATGGACCCCTCGTTCAGCGAGCGGGCGCTGGGCTATCGCTCGTTCTCCGACTTCGTGAAGTCACGCGAATCCGTGGCCGAGCTCGACGACACGAGCACGGCCCGGCTGGTCCGGCTCAACCCGGCCATGAGCCCGCCGTAGCGGCCAGGATGCGGTCCAGCGTGCGGCGGCCCATCTCGGCCATCGGCGCGTTGGTGCCGGTGTAGTACCAGACCGCGCCGATGGCTTGCTCGAAGGCCCACGCCTGGCCGCGGGCCCATTCGAGGTCGTCGCTGCGCAAGATCTCGCGGAAGGCCTGCCGCGGGCCGTCGGCCAGAAGGTGCCAGGCCGCGATCAGGTCCAGCGCTGGGTCTGCCGGGCCCAGGTCACCGACGTCGAGAACGCCGGCCAGGCGCCCGTCGGATACCAGGACGTTGCCGGGGATCAGGTCGCGGTGGCTCATCACGTCCGGGTCCGGGCCGCGCGGGAGATCCCGCATGGCCGACCACAGCCTGCGCAGGCGGGAAACGTCGAGCAGTCCTTCGCTGCGGGCCAGGCAGGTCTGCACCCACTCCTCGTGGACGCGCAGCTCACCGCCCCGGCCCGAACCGCCGAACCCGCGGCCGCGCCTATCGATGGCCCGGACGCCGGTGATGAACTCGGCCAGGTCCCGCGCGAACATGACCGATTCGCTGGCGTCGGCCTCGGCCGCGGTGACCCCCGGCAGCCAGGTCTGCACCGACCACGGCAGCGGATACCCGGCGCCCGGCTCACCCAGCGCCACCGGCTGGGGTGTGGCGAATGGCGTCCGCCCGGCCAGCTCACGCCCGGCCGCCGCCTCGGACTCCAACTGCGCCCGCACCGGCCCATACTCCGCCGCCACCAGCGGGAACCGCGCCGCCAGCCGGTCCCCGATCCGGAAGATCGCGTTGACCGTCCCGCCCGGGCCCACCGCCCGCACCTCCAGCCCCCGCCACCCGGGAAACTGGTCAGCCACTAGGTTCCGCACCACCCCCACCGAAACCGCCAACTGCCCCTCATGCATAACCACCGCCCCACCCTGCAGCCCTGCCACCCCACCCGCAACACATTTGCGCCGCCCTCGGCGAGCCGCCCTACTGCAATCCCGCCCTGAGGGCCAGCTCCAGCTCGAAGCGCACGTCCGGGTCGTCCAGGGCGGGGCCGAACATGGCCTGGAGCTGGGTCATCCGGTAGCGCGCGGTCTGGCGGTGGATGTGCAAGCGGGCCGCGGTCTGGCCGATGCTGCGGGTCTCCAGCCAAGCCAGCAGGGTGTCGGCCAGGGCCTTCCGGCGGGGGGCCGCGACCCGGCTGAGCGGGGCCAGCCGGACCCGGCTCAACCGGCCGAGCGCGTCGTGGCCGCGGTGCAGGACGATTTCGGTCAGGTGGTCGTCGCAGTGCAGGACCTGGTGAGCGCCCGGGCCACCGGCCGACGCCAGCGTCTCGGCCGCCCAGGCCAGCGAACTGGCCGCGGCGGTGACCGGGACCGCCGGCCCGGCCGCGGCCCGCACTCCGGTCAGCGCCTGGTCCAGCAGGCGCCGCCGGCCCGGTCCCTCCGGATCGGGCACGATCAGGCACGGCTGGGCCCGGTCCAGGTCCACCAGCACGTCGCCCGGCAGATGGGCCGTCACCCCGCCAGCATCGTGGCTCCCGAGCAGGACCACCGACACCAGCGGCGGCAGGCGCCAGCCGGCCAGGCTGGCCTGCGCGGCGATGGCCTCGGCCGGCGCCGGATCGGCCAGCAGCAGCGTTATCAGCCGGTGCCGTCGCCGGGCCGTTTCCTCGGCCGCCCGGCGCTGCACCTGGTCGTAGCCGGCCGCGGAAAAGGTGGCGATCTCGTCGATGTGGATGAGCAGCGCCTCGGCCAGCAGCCCGAGGGTCTCGGCCGGGATTACCGCGTGGTAGGCCGCCCCGGTGAGCCAGTGCATGACCACCCGCGCCCCGGCCCGCAACGCGGCCTGGAGCATTTCCAGGCTGCGCCCCTCGGCCGCCTCGACCTTCCCGATCCGGTAGAACGTGTCGGCCAGCCGCTGGCGCGGGGCGTGGGGCCGGGCGATCCGGTCCGCGAACCCGGCGATCGCGGCTTCCGCGCCTAGCTGCAGGTTGCGGGCGTAGACCGGGTCACTGAGCCGGGCGTACTCGCTCACCGCCGCGCTGATCTCGGTCACCATCTGCTCGGCCAGGTCGTTCACCAGCGGTCGAATCTGGTCCGCGACGCCAGGCGGAACCGCGGGCCAAATGGTCCCCGGTCCGTTCCTCATGTCGTGCTCCCGGCGCGTGACGTCCGCTCCCATAAGTTACTACCAAGTTAACTTCGCTGTTTGGCGGTGTCCAGTGGGGGTTTTTGTGCACCACAGACAAAAACGAACCTGTCGCCCGCGCACCCGGTACATAGCCGAACTGTCATCCCGGCCTCACCATCAGCTACACGCGGTGTGACGCGCAGCACACCCCTGAGCCGTGGGAGACCAACGATGCCCATCCCGCTATCCGCCCTCCGTGCCCGGCGCCGCCCGCTGGGCCGCCCCCGGCGCCGGTGGTCCCTGGCCGCCGCGGCCGCCCCCGCCGCCCTGGCCCTGGGCCTGACCGCCGCCCTGCCCGCCGCGACCGCCGCCGCCAGCCCCGCGCAGGCCGCCCGGCCCGCCGCTCACGCCAGCCTGCCGGTCACCTACAACTTCCTGGTCGGGGTGGCCGCCGCGCTGGCCAACCCGTCCGCCTCCCCGCCCGGCGCGAACAACGCCTGCCAGCCCAGCGCCGCCCACCCGTACCCGGTGGTGCTGGTCAACGGGACCGGCGAGGACATGGCCGACGGCTTCAGCGCGCTGTCCCCGCTGCTGGCCGACAACGGGTACTGCGTGTTCGCGGCCAACTTCGGCGGCGCCCCGGGCAGCCTGCTCCAGGGCACCGGGGACATCGCGCAGTCCGCCGCGGAACTGGCTTCGTTCGTCACCCAGGTACTGGCCGCCACCGGCGCGTCCAAGGTCGACATGGTGGGCCACTCCCAGGGCGGCATGATGCCGCGCTACTACCTGAAGTTCCTGGGCGGGGCGCCGAAGGTGCAGACCCTGGTCGGGCTGGCGCCGTCCAACCACGGCACCACCCTGGACGGCCTGGCCACCCTGGAGACCGAGTTGGCCACCGTGCTCCCTGGCGTCTCATCCGCGCTGGGCAGCGCGTGCCAGGCCTGCGCCCAGCAGATCGCGGGCTCCTCGTTCCTGACCACCCTGAACGCGGGTGGCGACACAGTGGCCGGGCCGACCTACACCGTCATCGAGACCCGGAACGACGAGATCGTCACCCCCTACACCTCGGCCTTCCTGTCCGGGCCGCACGTGACCAACATCGTCCTGCAGAACGTGTGCCCGCTGGACCAGACCGATCACATCGGCATCGCCGACGACACGGTGGCCCTGCACCTGGTCCTCAACGCGCTCGATCCCGCGCACCCGCAGATCGTGCCGTGCGTCCCGGTGCTGCCGATCCTGGGCGGCTGAGGCCCGGCCAGTACGGTGGACGGGTCGTCAGAATGGAGTCCCGATGGCCCGGATCGACCGCCGCCTGCGGCTGTGGGCCTGGATCGCTCAGCGCCAGGCCGCCGCCACCGTGCAGGGCGAGGATGCTGTGATCGCCATGCAGTCCCGCGCGTTCCCTGACAACGCGCTGATGAATTTCATCTTCGGGTCCGCCCGGCCCGGGGTCGCGGTCAGCGACCGGACGATCCCGGGCCCGGGGGGGACCTGCCGATACGCATCTACCGGCCACCCACGGCCGAGCCCCGGCCGCTGGTGCTGAACATCCACGGCGGCGGGTTCGTGTTCGGCTCATTGCGCATGTCCGACTGGCTGTGCAGCAACGTCGCGGCCACGGTCGGCGCGGTCGTGGTGTCGGTGGATTACCGGCTCGCGCCGGTCCACCGCTTCCCGGCTGCCGTCGACGACTGCTACGCCGCGCTGACCTGGGCCGCAGAACACGCAGGCGCGGGCGGCCCGATCGCGGTCATGGGGGAGAGTGCGGGCGGCAACCTGTCCGCCGTGGTGTGCCTGCTGGCCCGGGAGCGCGGCGGGCCGGCGCTGAGCCACCAGACCCTGCTGTATCCGGCCACCAACCTGACCCGGGTGGCGCCGCTCACGACGGCGGAGAAGCCGCTGTTCCTGTCGGTGCCCGAGATGCAGGCCTACCGCCGGTACTACCTGAACGATGCCGACCCGGCCGACTTCCGGGCCTCCCCGCTGCTGGCGGCCAGCCACACCGGCCTGCCCCCCGCCCTGATCCAGGTCGGTGAGCACGATCCACTGCGCGCCGACGGCGTGGCCTACGCCGAGGCCCTCCGGGCGGCCGGCATCCCGGTTCGCCTCACCGAGTACGTCGGCATGCCCCACGGCTACCTGAACTTCCCCGGCCTGTGCCGCCTGGCGCCGCAGGCGCTGGCCGAGATCACCGCCGAGCAACGGGCCGCACTGGTGCAGCCTACGGCGACGGTCCCCGGCGGCTGACCCGCAGGCGCTCAGGCGGCCCGGGCCTGGTGGCTGGGCAGGCCTCGTCCGTCGGGGTGATGGGCGGTGATAGTGCCGTCGCGACTACGGGTCAGGGTCCAGCCCCAGTGGTGAACGGCGATCAGGTGGTGGAACCGGCAGAGCAGGGCGAGGTTGTCCAGGCTGGTCGGGCCGCCTCGGGCCCAGGGCGTCAGGTGGTGGGCTTCGCACACCGGCGGCGGCTGGTCACAGCCCGGGAACTGGCAGTGGCCGTCCCGGATGGTGAGGGCCCGGTGCAGGTGGGGCGGGATGACGCGGGTGGCGCGGCCGATGTCGAGCGGCTGGGACAACCCGGTGAACGGCCGGCCGAGCAGGCTGCCGCGCAGGTACGAAGCCAGCCCGCCCGGCCCGGACAACACGTCGATCGCGGCCCGCAGCAGGTCAGTGCGCAGGCCGGTGAGGGTGTCGAGGGCGGTCCAGTCCAGGTGGCCGGTGATGACCGGGACGATCGCCGCACCGCAGCTGGCGGCCTCGGCATCCGGGCCCGTTAGCCGGACCGCCCCGGGGACCCCGGCCGCGGCTGACTTCGCCGACGTCCAGCTTGCTTCGGCGGCCGAGCCACCGGGCAGGTCGCGCAGGGTGGCCAGATCCACGTGCACCTGGACCTGGGGTGCCTGGCCGTCCCGGCCCGGGATCATCCCCGCTCTGATCAGGCGGTCACAGGCATCTTCGAGGGCGTCGTGGCGACGCTGCGGCGCAGAACGCGTGTCTTCGGGTCCACGCTTTTTCCCCAGCGCGTCCAGAACCACCGCCAGGGCCGCCGCGCACCGGCCGGTCAGCTCTCCCCGCACCGTTCCCGCTCCGCCCAGCGTGGTCTGCAGCCACAGCGACCGGTCACCGAACCCGCCATCATCGCCGTCCTGGCCGCGGCCGGCGCGTTCGATCATCTCCCGGGCCAGCCCGGCCAGATCACGCAGGGTCGTGCCGGCCGTGGCCGCCGCGAGCAGGATCTGATCGGCGTCGGCCCGGTGGTCGCCGGGGAGCTGATCGGTCCACCGGCAGATCTGGCGGGCCCAGGAGGCGGTGATCTCCTCGTGGGCCAGGGCGGTGGCCATGACCGGGTGAGCCTGCAGGCGGGTAGCCCACGCGACTGCTCCGGCAGCGGCACCCTGGGTGACCTTGGTCTGGGCCCGCAGCCACGTCTTGGGGCCGAACGCCGCGTCCGCCTCGTAGCCGTGCTGGGCCGTGAACGCGGCCAGCACTTTTGCCCGCGCCGCCGTGTGCACCGCCTCGGCCCGCTCCAGCTCGCACAGCGTCTCGGCCTGAACCGCCGTGGGCAGCTGCGCCGCGTCGCACGAAGCCAGGTAGCTCAGGCCCGCGCTGACCATAGCCAGCGCCTGTGCGGCGCTGGCCGGCTCAACAGGCTCAGTCAACGTACACATCGGACCCAATCACCTCCCTCGGCTCGGCTCGGAACCGTGGATCGACATCTAGTTCGATGCTACGGCGACCCTCTGACAAAACACCAGACACCAGTTCGCTAGCTGGGTTCGAGGTGATGAAGCCCGCGACCGCGGACGCCGGTCACGATCGCCGGGAGCCCCGGCGGCAGCGAGCTCATTAATAATTTTTATTGACGTCACGAGTGGGCTTCGCCGCAGTTGGCCAAGCCCGACGACCGGTCCAGGACGGGTAGGCGCGGTACCACTCCGCCACCCGGGACCGCTGGGTCAGGTCCATGGCCTGGGCCGCCGAATACGCGCGTGGCGCCATCTTCGTAGTCGGCCCGTTATGGGCTTTTTATCGGCTACGTCCTGGTAACAAGCTAATGTAAACCGGCATTGGAGCCCGGGCCAGCCCGGATGCGGGTCAATGCCGACTCGTGAATCGTCATTCGTTGATTCGTGCTGCGCGCGGTTTCTGCCGTAGTGCCCTTTTCTGTTCGACGACGACAGGGAATTGCGATGAGCCGGGTGCCAACTGCTCATGAGGGCGCGGGAGTTCTGCACAGCCCGGAACATCGCCGGCCGTCGCTGGTCCGTTCCGCTGCGCGCCGGCCCGCCCAGGGTCATCCGCGCCCGATCCGGCGCACGATGACCGTGCTGCTCACCATTCCGGTGGTCGCGCTGGTCGGGCTGTGGGCCTACGCCGCGGCCACCACCATCGGGCCCTACCTGGCCTCGCGCAACGGCCAGACCGATAGCCGCCAGCTCGAGGGGCCCAGCCAGGCCGTCCTGCTGCAGCTGACCCAGGAGCGCTCGGGCACTCTGGCCTGGCAGAGCGCGCACGGCGCACTGCCGGAGACCGCGGTGCAGGCGCAGCGGGCCAAGACCGACGCGGCGTTGGCGGCGCTCCGGACCGGCCTGGCCGGGGCGAAGGGCGTTGGCGGGGCGTCCGCCGATACCGCGGCCAGGACCTTCGAGAACCAGCTGAGCCAGTTGCCCGTCATCCGGGCCAAGGTCGATGCGGGCCAGCTGAGCGCGCTGGCCGCGTTCGCCGACTACAACAACATTGTCGACGTGTACTTCCAGTACATCCGCACCCAGCTGGTCAGCGACACCTCGGTCCCCCTCTACCAGCAGGGTGAGGCCGTGATCGCCTCGGGCCAGGCGCTGGAGATGATCGGCCGGGAGGCGGCCGTGGTCGGGGGCGCGCTGGCCGCCGGGGGTTCCATGTCGGCCGCCGAGTACCGGCAGTTCGTCCAGGCCCTGGACGAGCAACGGTCCCTGATGCAGACGATCAACTCGCCGCAATCGTGGCAGATCGCCCCCAACCCGTTCCGGCCGTACTACGCCTCACCCTCCTATCAGCGGTTCAGCGCGCTGGAAGACCAGATCGCGAACCGCGGGGCGGGCACCCGGCTCCCGATCAGCCTGGCGGCCTGGCAGGCGGAGATCGGGTCCACCCTGAAGACGTACAGCGGGTTTGAGCAGGGCGCCCTCATATCCGTTTCGGCGAGCTCCACGCACGCCGGCCACACCATCCTGCTCCGGCTCATCCTGGTCGGCGGGGCCGGTCTGGCCGCGATTCTCATCGTCACCTTCCTGCTGCTGCGGTTCGGCAACCGCCTCACCCGGGAGCTGACCGGCTTCAACTCCTCGGTCCGGTCGCTGGCCGAGGAGCGGCTGCCGAGCCTGGTCCGGCGGCTGTCGCTGGGCCAGGACGTCGATGTGGCGGCCGAAGCCCCGCCGCTGACCCTGCGCACCTCGACGCTGGAGGTGGCCAGGATCGCGGACGGCTTCACCGCCGTGCAGCGCACCGCGGTGGGCGCCGCCGTCGGCCAGGCCGAGCTGCGTAAGGGCGTCAGCAACATCTTCCGCAGCCTCGCTCGCCGTAACCAGTCCCTGCTGCAGCGGCAGCTGCGGATGCTGGAGGAGATGGAGCGCAGGACGGAGGACCCGGACACGCTGGCGCAGCTGTTCCGGCTGGACCATCTGACCACCCGCATGCGCCGCCAGTCCGAGGGCCTGATCATCTTGTCCGGTGCCGCGCCCGGCCGCCGCTGGAACAAGCCGGTCCCGGTCATCGAGGTGCTGCGCGGAGCCACCGGCGAGATCGAGGATTACGTCCGGGTCGACCTGGTAGCCGAGTCCGACGACCTGGTGGCCGGGACGGCCGTGGCCGACTTGACCCACCTGCTGGCCGAGCTGATCGAGAACGCTGTGCTGTACTCGCCGCCGAACACCCGGGTCCAGGTCAAGACCGGCTGGGGGGCCAGCGGCTTCATCGTGGAGATCGAGGACCGTGGCCTGGGTATCCCGGCCGCCAACATGGACGAGCTGAACCGGCGGCTGACCCAGCCTCCCGAGTTCGACCTGGCCGATAGTGACCAGCTGGGCCTGCTGGTGGTCAGCCGCCTGGCCGAGCGGCACGGGATCAAGGTGACGCTGCGCGCCTCCCCGTACGGCGGGGTGGCGGCCATCGTGCTGATCCCGAAGGAGCTGGTCGTGCCGGCCGGAATGGGTGCCGGGCGGGGCGAGCTGACGGCGTACTCGGAGACGGTGCCCTGGTCGGACCCGGATCCGGTGCGCGCGGTGACCAGCGCCCGGTCCCCGGCCCGGTCCCCGGCTCCGGCTCCGGCTCCGGCTCCGGCCGCGGCTCCGGCTCCGGCCGCGGCTCCGGCTCCGGCCGGGGAGCTGCCCCGGCGCACCCGCCAGGCCAGCCTGGCCCCGCAGCTCCGCGAGGCCCCACCCGCCCGCGAAGGCGTCCGGGTCGCGGCTCAGCCCGGCCGGAGGTCAGCGGGCCGGACGCCGCCCGGCGTCCCGGCCGAGCCCGGCGTCCCGGCGACGGGGGAGCGGTCGGCCGAGCAGGCCCGGTCGCTGATCTCCTCCGTGCAGCAGGGCTGGCGCAGCGGCCGCGCCGCCGCGGAACAGCCCGAGGCGGGGCCCGAGGCGGGGGCGGTTCAGTCATGACCGGGGCGGGGGCTACAGGCAGCCTGGACTGGCTGCTGGCCAACCTGACCGAGAGCGTCAACCACATCCAGCAGGCGGTCATCTTTTCCGCTGACGGCCTGGTCCTGGGGTCCTCGCCCGGACTGGCCCGGGAAGACGCCGAGCACCTGGCCGCGCTCGCGGCGGGCGTGCAGAGCCTGGCCCGCGGGGCGGGCCAGCGTTTCCGGGGCGGCAACGTCCGGCAGACGATCATCGAGATGGACGCGGCGCTGCTGTTCATCACCAACGCCGGGCAGAGCACCTGCCTGGCCGTGCTGGCCGCTCCCGAAGCCGACGCCGGCCAGGTCGCGTACGAGATGACGGTCCTGGTCAAGCGGCTGGGCCAGCATCTGGGGACCGACCCGCGGGCCTCGGTGCCGGAGACGGGCGCGGGTAAGCCGGGGCCATGAACTCCGACGACAGCCGATGGGTGGACGCCGACGCCGGTCCGGTCGCGCGGCCCTACATGCTGACCGGTGGCCGGACCCGGCCGCAAAGCCGGGCCCGGCTCGATCTCATCGACTACGTCGTCCGCACCAGCCGGCCCGCCGACGGCCACCCGGCCACGCCCGAACGCGGCCAGCTGCTGCAGCTGTGCCGGCGGCCCATCACGGTGGCCGACCTGGCCTCGGCCACCGCGATCCCGCTCGGCCTAGTCCGGGTCCTGCTGGCCGACCTGATTAACGACGGGCTGGTGACGGTGCGCGCGCAGGCGCCGGCCGGGCCGCTCAGCGACACCGGCCTGCTGCAGAAGGTGCTGGATGGGCTGCACGCCCTGTGACCCCAGGCCTAGTGCGAGCTGACCGGGAGCTCCGCCTCTGGCGTGCCCGCGGCGGCCAGCGCCTGGCCGGCCTGGTGCGCGGCTTCTAGCGCGTCGGTGTGCATCAGGGCGGCCTGGTCGGTGAAGGCATCCAGGGCGGGGTTGACCCCGACCAGTGTGAACTCGCGCTCGACCACGGTCAGGTCCGCTTCCCATACGGTGCCGAGGATGTGGGTGAGGTAGGCGGTCGAATGGTCCCAGCCCTCGCGCGGGGTGCCCGGGCCGTAGGCGCCACCGCGGACCGTGGCCAGTACGACTGGCTTGCCCGCCAGCAGCGGAGGGCCACCGGCGCCGGCCCGGGGGTCCGTGATCACCAGGTCGATCCAGGCCTTGAAGTGCTGGGAGACGCCGAAGTTGTACAGCGGCACGGCCAGCACGATCGCGTCCGCGGCCAGCAGCTCGTCGACCAAGGTGGCCGCGAGCGCCACCGCCTGGCGCTGCTCGGGGCTCCGGTCCTGCTCCGAGGTGTAGCCGGCGAACGCCGCCAGCGGCCAGGCGTCGGCCGGGATCGGGTTGGTTCCCAGGTGCCGCCGGACGATGGTGTCGCCGGGATGGGCGGCGAGCCACTCCTGCTCGACGATGTCGGCGAGCTCGCCGCTGGCGGATCCGTCGACGCGGATGCTGGCGTCGAGTCGGTAGAGCGTCATGGCCGGACTCCTCAATGGCGAAAGGTGTTTACTTCAAGCGTGAACTAACGTAGCACAGCTTACTTTACGCTTGAAGTATTCCGGGGGAAGTATGCTCGGCACTATGACGGCAAGCCCGGACGCGGTGGCCAGCGCGGAGGCCGGCCCACAGGCCAGCACTCAGGCCAGCACGGCCGAACCGCGCTGGCTGTCCGGCCCGGAGCAGGACGCCTGGCGAGCCATCGCGGCGTTGATGCTGCAGCTGCCCGGGCCGCTTGACGCTCAGCTGCAGCAGGACTCCGGCTTGACCCTGTTCGAGTACCTCGTGCTCAGCTCGCTGTCGATGGAGCCGGAGCGCACCGCGCGGATGAGCGGGCTGGCCCGGCTGTCCAACGGCTCGCTGTCCCGGCTGTCCAACGTGGCCAAGCGGCTCGAACAGCGCGGCTGGCTGCGGCGTGAGCCGGACCCGAATGACGGCCGGGCCTCCGTAGCCCGGCTGACCGACAGCGGCTGGCAGGTCGTGCAGGCGGCAGCCCCTGGCCACGTCGAGGCGGTCCGGCGGCTGGTGATCGACCGGCTGACCAGTCCCGAGCTGGACGCCCTGACCGCTGCGGCGCACGGCATCATCGACGGCCTGGAAGAGGCGGGCCGGGCCTGCGTCGGGCACGAAGATCCCTGTGCCGGCGCGGGGACGCCCCCTGCTGAGCTGGGCGTAAATGTAAGAGTTCAGAAATGACGGGAACCGGGCTGACAGGTCGCAGGGGGCGGAATTGACCCGTCAGCCCGGTTTATTGCCCGGAAGGCTTATTTTACGGTGAGGCTGAACGACTTACCGTCGAAGGAAAGCGGACCGGGAGTTATTTCGGTCTTCCCCTTGGGTGTCCCGTCGCTGGTCATGATCCGCTGGAAGTGCGTCCAGTCGCCCAGCGCCCTGGTGCGCCCGGAGGTGTCGGTGAGCGAGACCGACGTGAACGAGTTCAGGTTCTCCTGGTGTCTCGGAGCGGTGAAAGCCTGGCCCTCGTAGGCCGCCAGCCACACGTCGCCAAAGTGCGCCGTGGTCAGCACGCCTGAGGTGGCCGTGCTGTAGGGGAGGGACGCCAAGTACTCATCCCCGTTGTCGCGATCGGCGATCGTCATGTACGCCGTACCTGCACTGGTGTTGTAGTACACGGTCAGGGTCACGGTCTCGCCCGCGTAAAAACAGCCGCGGGGGTCGGTTTTGCCGGCGCAGGGGCTGTTGGCCGGGTAGGGCGTGGGCTGAATCCAGAAGAACGACGTGGGGTTGGCGCTCCCGGCGTCGCCGTTCGGATACCAGGAGTCGACCGGGGTGGAGGTGCTCGTGGCCGTGGGGATCAGTTCCACCTCGGGTGTGAGCGTGCTGCTGGTGCTGTTCTCCAGCGTGACGAACGGCTGGTAGCTGCTGCTGAACACACCGGCGTCCCGGACCAGCGTGGTGGTCTCGGTGGCCTGCTCGAAACCGGCACTGTTGGTCGCGCCGTACCCGGGCGCGCCCTGGGTGTACTGGGTCTGCGAACCGGGCGGGGCCGGGGCCGGTCGCGTGTTGCTGGCAGGTCTGGCCGGCCCGGCTTGGCTGGCGCTGGCGGGCACTGCCGCAGCCGCCATCATGGCCGTGGCCGTCAGGACGCCGCTCAGCACGCCAATTTTCTTGATCATTAGTGGCACCTTCCGGGGAATGGAAATGCAAAGGGCTCTTTCCCTAGTGACGCCGCGCTGAATCGCAAAGTTGACAGCGGAGGAAACATTCTAAAAATAAAAAGGGAGCCTCGGGCAGAGCAATAAAGAATTGCCGCTAATCGGGCCTAAGGTAAAAATGTAAACGAAAATTGGAGCGCGGTACCATGACCGGATGACGTTGACTCTCGACCAGATCCGGGCCGTGCCCAAGGTGCTGCTGCACGACCACCTGGACGGCGGGCTGCGGCCTGTCACGATCATCGAGCTGGCCCAGGCCATCGGGTACGACGAGCTGCCCAGCTATGACCCCGAGGGGCTGGCCCGGTCGATGACCGGTGCGGCCCGGCGCGGGCACCTCGAGCTGTACCTGGAGCCGTTCCGGCACACGGTCGCGGTCATGCAGACCCCCGAGGCGCTGACCCGGGTCGCGGCCGAGTGTGCCGAGGACCTGGCCGCCGACGGTGTCGTCTACGCCGAGGTCCGGTTCGCGCCCGAGCTGCACCTGGACCGCGGGCTGCGGCTGGACCAGGTGGTCGAGGCCGTGCTGGAGGGCTTCCGGCGGGGGAGCCAGGGCCGCGGCATCGTGGTCCGGGCCCTGCTCACCGCGATGCGGACCGCGGCCCGGTCGCTGGATATCGCCGAGCTGGCCGTGCGCTACCGGGACCTGGGCGTGGTCGGCTTCGACATCGCCGGGGCCGAGGTGGGCTGGCCGCCGAGCCGGCACCTGGACAGCTTCGAGTACGTGCAGCGGGAAAATTTCCATATCACCATCCACGCCGGGGAGGCGTTCGGGCTGCCGTCGATCTGGGAGGCGGTCCAGTTCTGCGGCGCGGAGCGGCTTGGCCACGGCGTCCGCCTGGTCGACGACATCAAGACCGACCCGGACGGTACGGCTTCGCTGGGGCGGCTGGCCTCGTTCGTCCGGGACCGCCGGATCGCGCTCGAGCTGTGCCCGACCTCCAACGTCCAGACCGGTGCCGCCCCGTCCATCGCCGAGCACCCGATCGGCCTGCTCCGGGAGCTGAACTTCCGCGTCACCGTGAACACCGACAACCGGCTGATGAGCGGGATCACACTCTCGTCCGAGCTGCACGCGCTGACCGAGGCGTTCGGCTATGACTGGGCCGACCTGCAGTGGCTCACGATCAACGCCATGAAGAGCGCGTTCCTGCACTTCGACGAGCGCCTCGACCTCATCGACACGGTCATCAAGCCCGGCTACGCCGCCCTGGCCTGACCTGCGCCGGATCAGATCAGGTTGAGCTGGCGGGCCCGGCGGACCGCTCCGCGGCGGTGATCGGTGGCCAGCTTGCGGTAGATGTTCCTCAGGTGGGTCTTGACGGTGTTGATGGAGATGTACATTTCGCTGGCGACCTCGGCCGTGGTCATCATGGCGGAAAAGTGCGTCAGGACCTCCCGCTCGCGCTCAGTGAGCTGCTCCACCACCAGCACCGTGGCCTGATCTGAGGATCTTCCGGGCGGCGGAAGCTGCTCGTGACCCAGCGCCGGGGCGAGCAGGCCCCGGTGAGCGGCCGCCAGTTCAGGGTCACGCCGTAGCAGCGGCCCAAGCCAGCTACGCTCCGCCATGAAGGGCAGCCTGAGCTGCTCACGTTCCGCCAGCCGGAGCGCGGACGCCAGCGACTTGCGACTACGTGCAGTATCACCTTCGCCGTAGCTGAGCTGGGCGTCCATCAGCCACGCCTGCACCCGTATCTGGTCTGGTGCGCTGCTATCCGCCGCGACCAAGGCCGCGAGCGCGCGCCGTGCACTTTCGCTGTCCCCGGCGGCCGCCGTGGCGTGCGCGAAGGTGACCGCGGCCGCCAGCGCAGTGGCGCCCCCGGCCCGTTCCGCTGCGGTCAGCGCGGCGCGGGTGTCGCCGGCCGCGGCGCAGGCCCGGGACTCGAGCAGGTTCAGTTGCTGGTCCAGCCAAGCCGGAACGGGCCGTCCGGATCGGGTCCGGGTGATGATGCGCGCGGCGGCCTCGGCGTGACCGTCGGCCAGGGCCGCGCCCGCCGCGACCAGGCAGCCCGCCACCCCGATCAGCGTGTCCGGGCTTACCCCGAGGGCGGCGTCCGCCTGCTTGAGGCAGCTGTGCATCTCCTGTGGCTCATGGCGCTGCAAATGCACCCAGGCCAGCGCGACCAGGGCCGCGGGATTCGGGTGCTGGCCCGGCGGCCGCTGCTCGTCCGCCGTCCGGGCGGCTTGGGCCAGGCCCGCAGCGCGGTTAAGCCGGCCGCGCAGCGCCTCTACCAGCGCCAGATACGCCGCGGCGTCGGCTGGTTCGTACTCCCCGCCGCCGGTGGCCGCTCCTGCCTCCAGGACACGGGCGGCTTCGTCCAGATCGCTGGACCATAGCCCGATGGCCCGGCGGCCGGACCGCACTCGCCGGGGCAGATCAGGGTGCTGGGCCAGCTGGCCGCCCGGGATCCGGCTGAGCATAAGCTCAGCGCAGCTGACCGCCGCGGCCGCCGCCCGCGGGTCCCCGGCGCGAAGGGCGGCCGTGAGCCGGATAACCGCGGCCGCCAGCCGGCCGGTGGCCTCCTGATCAGCAGGAAAACCCGCCAGGCTGCCGTCCGCCGTATCCAGCGCGGCGGTGCACCGTTCCGGCTGGCCCGCGGACAGAGCGACCGCCGCCAAGATCAGGTGCGGCTGCGGACCGGTCCAGGCCTGGTCCGAGGGCATGCTGGCGAACTCCTCGGCCAGGCACCGGCCGGGCCCGGGCTCGGGCTCGATGAGCTGGCCGATCGCCAGCTGATCGATGACCATCTCGGCCGCGAGCGGCCAGTCACCAGCCCGGTTGGCGTGCCGTACCGCGTCGGTGAGCAGGCCGGCCTCGGCGTACCACCGGGCGGCCCGCCGATGCAGCTCGGCGTCCCGCCCCGGATACCGGTGCCGCAGCTTCAGCCGCAGCACCTCGGCGAACAACGTGTGGTAGCGATACCACCCGGACTCCATCGGCTGGACAAAAGCGTTCGCGTGGACCAGCGCCCGCACCATGTCGGCAGCCCGCTCGTCACCGGCCAGCGCTGCGGCCGCATCGGCGCTGAACTGCTCCAGGATGGACGTGCACAGCAGCACGTCCTGGACCTCAGGCGGCTGGGCGTTGAGCACTTCGTCGACCAGATAGCCGGTCAGGGCGCTGTTCTCGGCCGCCAGCTCGGTGACGAACTGGCCCGGGTCACGATGAGCGCCCAGCGAGATCGCGGCGAGCCGCAGGCCAGCCGCCCAGCCCTCGGTCCGCCGGGTCAGGCTCCCGACCAGGTCCGCCGTCAGTGTGCAGCCTTGCCGGGCCAGCAGGATGGCCGCCTCGTCGACGCCGAAGGCCAGGTCACTGGCCCGGATCTCGGCCAGCTGACCGGCCAACCGATAGCGGTACAGCGGCAGCAGCGGATCCATCCGCGAGGCCACCACCAGGCGCAACCCGGCCCCCGCGTTCCGCAGCAGGAAGTCAAGCCCCTTCAGCACCTTCGGCTCCGTGAGCAGGTGCAGGTCGTCCAAGACCAGCGTCACCGGCCGGTCCTGGACCGCCAGGGCCGCGGTCAGCCGCAGTAGGAACAAATCGTCGTCCGGTCGGCCCCGCGTGGCGGCCGGGCTGGGAACGGCCACACCGGACCGGCGCAACGCCGCCACGACGTAGGACCAGAACACCCGGGGCCGGTTGTCGAACTCATCCAGGCTCACCCAGGTCACGGGTCCGGGTTCGGCCGCTGCCCACAAAGCCAGGGCCATCGTCTTACCCGTGCCAGCCGGGCCGGTCAGGACGGTCAGCGGGCACCACCGCGTACCTTGGGCGATCAGGTCGGTGATCCGCTGGCGCGGGACAGCCCAATCCGGCACCACCGGCGCCGTTAGCTTCGAGGTGAGGATCGGATCACTGTCTCTAGCCATGACCGCGACCTGGGCCCGGCGGAGGCATCGCGACCATTGGATCCGGGCTTACGGGGCCCACCTGGACCACTTCAAGCCCGAGGCTGATGATCCGCTGGACGAGCCCGATCAGGGCAGGCTGATCGGGTAGCTCCGCCCTGAGGGTCGTCGAATCCGGGCCGACGGTGATGGCACAGTCGTCGAATTCCGCCCGCAGCGTGCGGCCGGCCTGACCGGTGAAAGTTATTTCGTAAGTCCGGGACTGCATGGGGAATGTGCCCTCCGATCTGCTGCTTCTTGTTGTTGCCAGCATGTTTGGCCGCTGAGCCGGCGTCACCACCCATTGGGGGGTTATCCCGGTTTGGGCGGCCTGGCCGGCCCGATCCGCTGCCCGTAGAATCGGGCCGGATCGAGTGATATCGCCCGTAGCAGGAACTACCGGGGGGACGATCGGTGGTAGAAGACGCAGCGGCCGAGCGCGTCGCGTCACGGAATCTGCGGTTCGCGCTGGCCAAGTTCCGGCCGGCGATGCTGCCCGCCACGCTGGTCGCCCGGTCGATGCTGCACGAACAGCTGACAGCCGGGGCTGGCCAGCGCCTGACCGTGGTGGTGGGTTCGGCTGGCGCGGGCAAGAGCGTCCTGCTGTCGAGCTGGACGGAGACCCGGCCGCCGGGCGTGACGTCCTGGCTGTCGTGCGATGGGGCCGACGCCAACCCGCTCCGCTTCTGGACCGGGTTCATCGAAGCCCCCCAGGCGGTGGAGCGGACGTTCGGTTCCGATGCCGCCGATCTGCTCGCGATGGACGGCACCGTATCGGCCGACGTCACCGCCTCGATCGCCAACGATGCCGCGAAGCTGCCCCCCGGGTCGGCCATCATTGTCGACGACTTCCAGTACGCGGCCCCGGCGATATCGGGGCCCATGACCGATCTGGTCGAGCGCTGGCCGGCCCAGAACGCCCAGCTCGTCCTGGCCAGCCGCGTCGACCCGCCGCTGCGGCTGCACCGGCTGCGGATGGCTGGCGAACTGCGCGAGCTGCGCGATCGTGACCTGCATTTCTCGCTGGCTGAGAGCGCCGGCCTACTGGCGAACCTCGGCGTGCAGGTCGCCCCGGCTGATCTGGAGCTGTTGCACCAGCGCAGCGAGGGGTGGGCCGCGGCGCTGCAGATGGCGGCGCTGTCGCTGCGCAGCGCCCGGGACCCGGCGCAGGCGACGCGGGCGCTGGGGATCAGCAGCCACGCGATCGCCGAATATTTCGTGTCCGAGGTCCTTGATCAGCAGCCCCCGGAGGTTGCCCGGTTCATGCTCGACACCTCCATCCTGGGCGAGCTGACCGCGGACGCGTGCGCGGCGGTGGCCGGGCGGCCGGACGCGGCGACCCTGATGCGCCGCATCGACGCGGCCAATCTGTTCCTGATCGCTCTGGACGATGAGCGGACCAGCTTCCGCTATCACCACCTCGTGCGCCAGGTACTGCGGGCCGAGCTGCGAGCCCGGGACCCGGCCCAGGAGCAGGTGCTCCAGCTGCGGGCCGGCGAATGGTTCGAGGCCACCGGGGAGATCCGGCGGGCCACCCGGCACTTCCTGGCCGCCCGGCAGGCCGACCGGGCCCTGGGCCTGCTGCGGGACCGCCTTGCGGTCGACTTCATGAACAACCCGGCGCTGCCCGCACCGCTGGATGTAAGCACGATCGACCCCACCCTGCTGGCCAGTGCCCCGGACCGGCTGCTGGGCATGGCCGCCGACCTGCTGATATCAGGGGAAATGGTCCAGGGCGGCAAATACCTCGACCTGCTGGAGCGCGTTCAGCCGCCCATCCCGCCCGAGTCGAGGCTGGCGGCCCAGCTCGCGGTCCTGCGATCGGGCTACCACGGGCAGCTCGGCCACTTGGCGCAGGCCATCGATCAGGCCCTCGCCGCCCGGGCCATTCTGGAGCGGGCGCAGCTCACCGACGACGTCGTTGCGGCCGGTCTGGCAGCGTCGCTGCTGCGCGTCTACGGATGGCTGGAGGACGGCGAGGCCCTCGCGCGCGAGGCCGCCTTGACCCTGGCCACGCCAGCCGTCGGCGAGCCGATCAAGCAGATCGTGGTGCCGGGCACGCAGGCCCTGGCCTGGTCCGAGGCCGGCCACCTGGCCCAGGCGGCCGAGGCGGCCCAGGCCGCCGAGCTGGCGGCGCGGCGGCTGGGATTCGGCCAGCACTTCTTCGCCGTGGATTACCTGCGGGCGCTGGCCGGTCTGGCGCTGGAGCGGCGCGAGCTCGACGCCGCCGAGCAGTTGGCCGAGCAGGCGCTGTCGATATCGGAGCGCCGGCGGCCTGCCTTTGAGTTTCTGGCCCTGCTGGACCGGGCCGCGATCTGGGCCGCCCGTGGGCAGGTCCGCAGCGCGCTGGCCGCCGTCGAGTCGGCCCGGGCGGTCCTGGCCGGGACCAACTCGGAGCTGCTGCCCCGGGCCGACGAGCTGGAGGCCCTGCTGCGCCTGTCGCTGGGCGACCCGCGCACCCCGGCCGAGCTGGCCAGCAGGCTGCCCGTGGCGCGCCGCGGCCCGCTGCTGGCCCGGATCGCGCTGGCTGCTGGCGACCACGACGCCGCGCAGGTGCACCTGCAGGCGGAGTCGCCGGATGGGCTGACGCCGCGGCGCGCGCTGGTGCACCAGGTACTGCTGGCCGCTGCCGCCATTGAGCGCGGCGACCCCGCGACCGCCAGCATCGTGGCCGGGGTCCTGCAGGCCGCGCGGCTCGGAGGATTTCTCAGCACCTTGGTCACCACCGACCCCCGGGTGACGGGCTACCTGGTCGAGCACGCTCCGCAGCTGCGAGCGGATCCGTTCGTCGAGCAGCTGATCGCTGCGGCCATGGAGATGCGCGCCGCCCAGCCGGTCGGCTCACGCTTCGGCCGCGGGCTCGCCGAGCCGCTGACCCCGGCCGAGTTGCGTATCCTCAAGCTGCTGCCGACCAGTACCTATCTGCAGATTTCCGAAACCCTTTACGTCTCGCGCAACACGGTGAAAGTCCATCTGCGGTCGGTCTACCAGAAGCTCGGCGTGACATCACGCTCGCAGGCGATCGAGCGGGCCGTCGACCTGCGCTTGCTCTAACGTCGTCCCGCTCCATAACCCTCCAGAGGGTTACCAAGCACCTCGCTCCATAACCAAGGGTGAGCGAGCATCTGGCCGCGTAACGAACATGTTCGTTACGAACTCGTTCGTGTAGCCTGTCGGCATGAGCGTTCAGTCGGGAGAACCGCGCAGCCGCCGGGACCGCCCGGCCAAGCCGCCGCTGACCCGGGCCGGCATCGTGGCCGCCGCGGTCGCGATCATGAGGGCCGAGGGCCTGCCCAAGGTCACCGTGCGGCGCCTGGCGCAGGACCTGGACACCGGCCCGGCCTCGCTCTACGTGTACTTCCGCAACACGGCCGGGCTGCACGCGGCGATCCTGGACGAGCTGCTGGGCACGGTCCCGCCGCCTCCGGCCACCGGTGACTGGCGCGCCCGGCTGGAGAAGGTGCTGACCGACTACACGGTCATGCTGTTCGAGCACCCCAGCCTGGCCCGGTCCGCCCTGGTGACCCGGCCCCACGGCGAGAACTATCTGGACCTGGTCGAGTCCCTGCTGGCCTTGCTGGCCGAGGGCGGCGTGCCCCCCGGGCAGGCCGCCTGGGGCCTGGACATCCTGCTCCAGTTCGGTACCGCGACCGCGGCCGAGCACGCCACCCGGCAGGAGTCCCTCGACGCCGATGACGAATGGGACGCGCTGCTCGAGACCGTGCGCACCACGTCGGCGGCCACCCACCCGCAGGTGGCCGCGCTGGCCGGCCTGCTGGTCTCCGGAGAGCCGGGCGAGCGGCTGTCCTGGGGCTTCCGGTCCTTGATCAACGGCATCGTGGCCACCGCCACCCCGCAAGGAGACACGTGATGACCACGCATTACCCGATCGCCATCATCGGTGCCGGTCTCAGCGGCCTTACCCTGGCCCGCGTCCTGGCCGAACACGGTGTCGAGGCTGCGGTCTTCGAGCTGGAGCCTGGGCCGGAGGCTCGCGCCCAGGGCGGCATGCTCGACATCCACGAGGACTCCGGGCAGGCGGCACTGCGCGCGGCCGGGTTGTCCGAGGAGTTCGGCACGCTGATCATGCCGGGCGGCGAGGCCATGCGCGTCCTGGACTCACGCGCCACGGTCCGGATGGAAGGGGCCGACAACGGCGGCCGCGGCCGCCCCGAAGTCGAACGCGGCCAGCTGCGCGACCTGCTGCTGGCCGACTTGCCCAGGAGCGCCCTGCACGGGGGAGCCAAGGTCGCCAGCGCTCGGCCGCTGGGGGAGAGCCGCCACGAGGTGGTGCTGGCCGGTGGGACCACGTTCACCACCGACCTGCTGGTCGGCGCGGATGGCGCCTGGTCCCGGGTCCGCCCCCTGGTCTCGGCCGCGGTGCCGGAGTACACCGGCATCAGCTTCGTCGAGACTGACCTGCTCGACGCCGACCTCCGCCACCCGGCCAGCGCCGAAGTGGTCGGCGGCGGCATCCTGTTCGCCCTTGGCGCGGGAAAGGGAATCCTCGCTCACCGCGAGCCCGACCGCAGCCTGCACGTTTACGCAGGCCTGCGGGTCCCGGCGGACTGGGCTGGCGGCATCGGCTGCACCGACCCAGCCGCGGCCAAGGCCGCCGTGAGCGCCGAGTTCGCCGAGTGGGACCCGAGCTTGCGCGAGCTGATCACCGGCTCGGACACCGCGCTGATCCCGCGGACGATCCACGCGCTGCCGGTAGGCCACCGCTGGGACCGGGTCCCCGGGGTCACCCTGCTGGGCGACGCCGCCCACCTGATGTCCCCGTTCGCCGGTGAAGGCGCCAACCTGGCCATGCTCGACGGGGCCGAGCTGGGCCTGGCCCTGGCCGGGCACCCCGGCGACACCGAGGCCGCGCTGGCCGCGGTTGAGCAGGCCCTGTTCCCGCGCAGCCAGGCCTCGGCGGCGGAGTCCGCCGTCAACATGGCCATCATCTTCGCCGACGACGCCCCGCAGAGCCTGCTCGACCAGTTCGCCGCCTACCAGCAGGCCGACACCCGCTGACCCTTGCTAGCGTGCGGGACTATGGCTGTCATTCACCACACCACGCTCACCCCGGGCAAACTGGAGCTGCTGTCCGCCTGGCTGCCGTCGCAGCCGTGGTACCGGGACGCCGGCCGGGCTCCAGAGCTGGACCGGGCGGGCGGATTCCGGCTGGACGACCCGGCCGGTGAGGTCGGCCTGGAGTCCATGGCGGTGACCGACGCCGCCACCGGCACGACCTACCACGTGCCGCTGACCTATCGCGCGCACGCCCGGCCCGGCGCGGACCACGGGCTGATCACCATGGCCGAGCACGGCGTGCTCGGCCGCCGCTGGGTCTACGACGGCGCCCACGATCAGGTCCTGGTCGACCAGCTGACCGCGCTCCTCCAGGGGCAGGCGGAGCCTCAGGCCCAGCGGATCAGCCACACCCCTGACCCCACCGTGACGACCGGCCCGCCCCTCGCGGACACCCCCCTGACCATTGTTGGCGCCGCGACCGTGGCCAGCACGGGGGAGGGGACCGAGCTTCAGGTGCCAGTCGCCGGTGGCGGCACGGTCGTCCTTCAGCTCAACCGGGTGCTGCAGCCCGGCGACGGCCACGGTGGTGGTGCGGGGGTATCCGCGACCTGGCAGCAGCCCGACGGCACTCAGGCCCGAGGCGTGTTCGTCACCGCCCGTTATCTGCCCGCAGGCGCCTAACGCCGCGATGTGACCTGATGCCAGACTCGCTTGATCGCAAGCTGGACGCCATCGCCCGGCACCCGTTCCGGGCGAAGTTCCACCTGCGCGGGCCGGAACGGGTGACGGCCGAGCAGAGCGCCCCGTCCACCCTGCGGCTGCACGCGCGCGACCTGATCGCCAAGCGGCTGGCGCCGGCCGAGCCGTACAAGGACGGCAAGCAGACGCCGTACCGTGGCCACCCGGTGTTCGTGGCCCAGCACGCGACCGCCACCTGCTGCCGGAGCTGCCTGCTGCGGTGGCACCAGATACCCAAGGGACGAGAGCTGACCCGTGCGGAACGCGGCTACGTAGTGGACGTAATCTGCCGCTGGATCGAACGTGAGGTCGCTAACCCGCCAAGGAGCTGACATGACCAGTCCCGCCCGGCACGGCTGATCGCCCTGGTCAACCTCATTGGCCGGTACATGAACACCGCCGCCCTGCTGGCCTGCTTCGCCGTCCCGGCCCCGCCCGCCTGAGCCACCAGCGCTCCCTGAACTAGTCGGCATCCGTCCGTTGTGCGAGGTCATCATCGGCGCTATCCGCCTGTTCCGCGCCGACCGGGTAGTTTCGGGCGGGCAGCAACCGAATCCCCGGGCTGAACGGGATGACGCCAGGCAGCTCGAGGTGTGCCGACCTGGTGATGACATCGGTCCCCTGCATCGTCAGGGTGGCGGTAATGTCACAGCGCCCGGAGTGCAGTCCGACCAGCCGCCCAGCACTGATCTTTGCCCCTAGGGCGCTGACGTCGAACACAACGGACAGGCCGAGCTGGAGGGTGGCTACCCGGTGTCCGTCTACCAGGATGGTTACCGAGGGCTCCTGGGTCGCGGTGATCTGGTGCGTGGCCAGATCCACCAGCTCGGTGCAGCCGGGCGTGGCCAGCGTCTGCCTCGCGGCGGCGGCGAGGTCATGATGTGCGCGCCATCCGGCCACGAGCAGGCCGGTCAGGTCGACATCCAGCAGCCGGGCCGCCTGGGCCGTTGCCTCGCGGACAGCGGCTTCGCAGGTTGCCTTCGGAAGGTCGTCCAGGGCGCGCCCAAGCCTCCCGCTATCTGCGGACAGAATCTCATGGGCCAGCGCCCCGGCGGCGTCTTGGCCCGGGCCCAAAAGCAGATCAAGAGCGGTACGGGGGTGGTCTTGCACGGCTGGCGTCATGGCCTTACCTCTTCGATCGTCATCGTGCTGGTTCCGGAGCTCGGTTCGACGCGCACCGTGTGCGCGGCGCCTGCTGCGGTGGTATGCACGCTTACCAGGCGCGGCGGGCCGGTATGCGGCACGGCCAGCACGCTCAGCCCGGGTGCCGGCGGCGGATGCGGAGTCAGCAGCCGTCGGCGTGCGGCCAGCGCAACGGCCGCGGCCGCGAGGATTGCGGCCGCTGCCGCCACCAAACCGACCGGTGGACCGGCCGCTTTCGAGATGATCGGGTTCTCGTGGAACGACCGCGTCACGTTGGCGGCCGCCGCATAGCGGGCGCTTCCGCTCTGTGAGGCCGTGATCGTGCAGGCGCCAGCGGCCACGGTCCTGACGGTGGAATAGGTCACGGTGCACACCGACGGCGTGTCCGAGCTGAACAGCACCGGCAGCCCCGACGACGCGTGCGCCGACAGAGCGACGGGCGTGCCGACCGTCGCGTCGGGTGGCTGCCCGAACGTGATTGTCTGCCGAGCCGGCCGGACCGGGACCGGGTTGACCTGGAACGACCGCGCTATGTCGGGGGCCGCCGCGTAGCGGGCGCTCCCGCTCTGCGAGGCCGTGACCGTACACTCATGGGCCGCCACGGTCCTGACGGTGGAATCCGTCACGGTGCACACCGATGGCGTGTCCGAGCTGAACAGCACCGGCAGCCCCGACGACGCGTGCGCCGACAGAGCGACGGGCGTGCCGACCGTCGCGTCGGGTGGCTGCCCGAACGTGATTGTCTGCCGAGCCGGCCGGACCGGGACCGGGTTGACCTGGAACGACCGCGTCACCTCGGGGGCTCTTCCGTGCTCGAAGGCCGTGACCGTGCACGTGCCGGTGGTCACGGTCGTAACGGTGGAATCCGTCACGGTGCACACCGACGGCGTGTCCGATATGAATAGCACCGGCAGCCCCGACGACGCGTGCGCCGACAGAGCGACGGGCGTGCCGACCGTCACCCCCGGCGGCTGGTCGAACGTAATCGCCGGCGTGGCCGGCGCCTGAACCTGGAACGACCGCGTCACGTCAGGGGCCGGCTCGAAGAGGCCGCTCCCGCTCTGCGAGGCCATGATCGTGCACGTGCCAGCAGCCACGGTCGTAACAGTCGAATTCGCCACGGTACACACCAACGGCGTGTCCGAGCTGAACAGCACGGGCAGCCCCGACGACGCAGTCGCCGACAAAAGGACCGGCGTGCCGACCGTCGCGCCGGGCGGCTGGTCGAACGTAATCGTCTGCGGAAACGTCCTCGCAGCGATGCTGAAGTGAGATGTGAGCCAAACCCTGTGGACCTGTGCCGACGGGCTGATTTCCTGGTCGACCCCGCCTGCCGACGTTGCCAGGCCGCCCACCGCAGCGGTGAGGAGAAGGATTCCCAGGGATCTGCGCAGCCAGGACCGGCGCCCGGCAAGACCCAGGGCAACCTTTCCGCCTAGCCCCGCCAGACCGGGCACCTTGCGCCGCGGCGACTGGTTCAGGTCCATGAGTGCACTCCTTGCCCTAACAGAAAGTCCTGTCGGGGCGCTACTTCGTCATGAAGCCGGAGGCTCGCGCTCGGCGAAAGATACTTACCTCAGGGTGAGGGATTGCTGGCCAGTGCTCAGGGCCATTTCCGTACAACTCTTTCGGTACCCCGGGAGCGCCGGGTTGGTTGCCCGGGTCAGGCCCGTGGCCACGCGGTGAACCGCTCCCGTAGTCGGGCCACGTCCTGCGGATCGAGGCCGTAGCGGGCGAACAAACCGTCGGGCATCCGGTCCAGCTGCCGGCCCGCGTCGGTGAAATCACGATCCTGCAGCCCCGAGTCCAGCCGCCGGGCCAGTGCGATCAGCTCATCGATGGTGTAGTGGTCCACGGCGGCCGCGACGTCGACGTAGTCGCGCGGTTCCACCCGGCTCACCAGCGCCACCGTCTTCCAGCCGGCCAGGTCCTCGATGTCCAGGACCGGGCCGACGTCCATCGTGACCGGTCCGCGGGTCCGGTCGAAGTAGGCCATCTGCAGCATGGTCTGCTGACCCGTCGGGCTGGTGATCAGCCATTCCGCCAGGCCCTCGCCCATGCCCTCGAAGATGTCGCCCAGGTCGTTGATCCCGTCCTGCCGCTCCGCTACGAAACCGGCCGCGCGCAACGCCGCTTCCACCGCGTCGGCGGCCGCCGCGACCCCGGTCTCCTGGTCGCTGAACAGGTCGACATCCTCGGTGGGCCGGTCGATGACCCCGTGCGCGATCAGCGCGTTCCCGCCCGCCAGGGCGAAGCCGTACCGGGCGGCCACCCGCAGGGCGATGGTTGCGACCTCGCGCTGCAGCCCGCTGATCGGCATCAGGGGACCGGGATCGAGCCCCGGTCTAGGCCGCGGCCGCGGCGGACGCCGCCCGCAGTGCCGGGTGCTGGTCCTCCCACGCCGCGCGGACGCCGCGGGGCAGGAACAGCTCCGGCCAGCGCGCGACCAGCGTGTCGCCGTCCAGGAACGCGGTCAGGTCCTCGGGGCGGGTGGCCTCGCGCAGCACGGTCTGGTACATCCAGTCCAGCATCCCCGGCTCGTCCAGGTCGAACGTGCGATCGGGTTGCCAGAACAGCCGCAACGGCAGCTCGACCGGGCCGGTGATAGGCCCCTGCAGGCCGGCCAGGTCCGCGGCCACGAGCGTGCGACGCCCCCGGTGCGCCTGCTGCGGCGCCCGGAGCGTGGCGGTCTGCTCGGCGGTCATGACTCCAGGATACGCACTACCGGCCGCGATGGGCAGACCCGGCTCGAAAATATGGTCGATAGCTTACTGGTCAGCCAACACAGTGCCGCCATCACTGGGGCGGCCATCACTGGGGCGGCCATCACTGGGCGGCCGTCAGCCCGGCGGTCAGCGCGGCCGACACGCCCGTCGTCATCGGTGCTGGGGTGGCCAGGGTCTCGACGTCCTCGGTGATGGTGAACGTTCCGTGGCCGAGCACCTCGGCCAGGTGGCCCTCCATCACCGGCAGGGCCTCGGCTACCGTCACCGGCTGGCCGGTCTCGGCGCTGAGCGAGGTGACTCCGGCGTCGCTGATCCCGCAGGGCACGATCCGGGCGAACCAGCCCAGGTCGCAGTCGCAGTTCAGGGCGAAGCCGTGCATGGTCACACCCCGGGCCACCCGGGCCCCGATCGCGCCGACCTTCCGGTCCGGCCGGCCGCCGCCGGTGACCCAGGCGCCGCTGCGCCCGTCGATGCGCCCGGCCCGCACGCCGAAGTCGGCGCAGGTCCGGATCAGCGCGTCTTCCAGGGACCGGACGTAACCCACGACGTCGACCGGCTCGCGCAGCTTGATGATCGGGTACCCGACCAGCTGCCCCGGGCCGTGCCAGGTGATCCGGCCACCCCGGTCCACGTCGATCACGGGCGCGCCTGCGTCCCCGATGGGCCGGTCCGAGGGCTCGGTCCGTTTGCCGGCCGTGTAGACCGGCTCGTGTTCCAGCAGCAGGCAGGTGTCCGGGATCTCCCCGTCCGCGCGCTGCTGGTGCACGGCCCGCTGCAGGTCCCAGGCCGCCTGGTAGGGGACCGCCGCCGCGCCGAAGCCAACGTGTGCAAAGACCAGCTCATCGTTCACCCTGCCAGCCTACGTCGCGGTTGCAGCCGCGCATCCTGCGGCAGGTCAGCACCAACCTCAGGGCAAGCAAGGAAGCCACTCAGGAATATTTAAAGAGCGCATCCTTTAATAGAGAGTGTGATAGACGAGGGCGACCTGCGGCAGATGAGCCACGACGAGCGGCGCCAGCTGGCCCGCCTGCTCGCCTCCATCGACGAGCCGCACGTGCTCCGCGACCATCGGGCCGTGTTGCGGCGCCGTCTCTCGCTGCTTTTGTTCATGGGCTCCTGCGTCGTTCTGGCCGCCTGGATCGCCGTGCTCATGCTGACGCTGCCCAAGCACTACACCGCCGGCCACTGGCGCGGCGCCTGGGTCGGCTTCGACATGGCGCTGCTGGCCGCGTTCGCCGCGACGGCCTGGGCGGCCTGGCGCGAGCGTCAGATTTTGATCATCTTGCTCACCGTCACCGGCACGCTGCTGTGCTGCGACGCCTGGTTCGACGTGCTCCTCGACCTCGGCACCCACAACATCTGGGAGAGCGTGGGGTCCGCCCTGTTCGCCGAGCTGCCGCTGGCCTTCATCGCGTTCACCGCGGCGCGCCGGCTGCTCCGGATGAGCGTCGGCGTCGTCATGCAGCTGGAGGGCATTACGGCCGACGTCCCGCCGCTGTGGAAGATCCCGCTGTTTGCCGAAGGCCTGTCGGCCGCGCTCCCGGCCCGCTACCGCAACGAGGCCCGCGACGCCCCGCCCCAAGAGGCCGCCCGCGCCGAGTAACGGCGTGGCAGGCCGGGTGTCACAGCCCAGGGTGCGGCCTCGTCAAACCGGGTGACTACAGGGAGAGGAGTCACCATGCGAGTGTTTGTCGCCGGCGGGACGGGTGTCGTCGGGCGCAGCCTGATCCCGATGCTCACCGCGGCTGGTCATCAGGTGACCGCGACCACCCGGTCGCCGGGTAAGGCGGGCCAGCTGAAGGGGCTCGGCGCCGAGCCCGTCGTCGTCGATGGACTGGACCGGGCGGCGACGATTAGGGCCGTCACCGCCGCCCGGCCCGATGTGATCGTGCACCAGCTGACCAGCCTGGCCGGGCAGAGCGATCTCCGGCACTTCGACCGCACGTTCGCCGTCACCAACCAGCTACGTACTCAGGGCACCGACTATCTGCTGGAGGCGGCTCGCGCCGTCGGCACCAGACGGTTCATCGCCCAGAGCTTCACCGGCTGGCCCAACCAGCCCGTCGGCGGCCCGGTCAAGACCGAGGACGACCCGTTCGACCCGCATCCGCCGGCCAGCATGACCCAGAGCCTGCGGGCCATCCAGCACCTCGAGCAGGCTGTCCCGGCGGGAGTACCCGAAGGTCTGGTGCTGCGGTACGGCATCCTGTACGGTCCCGGCGCCAGCGACGACCTGGCCGGGCCGGTGCAGAAGGGCCGGCTGCCGGTCGTCGGCGGGGGCACCGGCATCTGGTCGTTCACGCACGTCACCGACGCCGCGTCGGCGGCCGCGGCCGCCGTACTGCGCGGCGCACCCGGCCTGTACAACGCGGTTGACGACGAGCCCGCCCCGGTGGCTGAATGGCTGCCTTACCTGGCCGCCTGCCTGGGCGCGCGGGCACCGTGGCGGCTGCCCGCCTGGGCCGGTCGGCTGCTGGCCGGAGAGTCGGTGGTGCACCTGATGACGCAGAACCGCGGTTCGTCCAACGCCAAGGCCCGGCGCGAGCTCGACTGGAAACTGGCCTACCCCAGCTGGCGCCAGGGCTTCGCCTCCGGCCTCGGTCTGCCCGCCTGCACCCCAGCCGCCCAGGCGGCCTGAGTCGTGGACCTCGACCTCGACCTCGACCTCGACGGGCTGCGGCCGCTGATGTTCTCGATCGCCTACCGGATGACCGGCAGCGTCGGCGACGCCGAGGACATCGTGCAGGAGGCGGTGATCCGGACCTACCGGGCGGCCAGCCAGGGGACCCTGGTCGAATCGCCCAAGGCGTACGTCACCACCACCACGACCCGGCTGGCCATCGACCACCTGCGCTCGGCCCGGGTACGCCGGGAGTCCTACGTGGGCACCTGGCTGCCCGAGCCGCTGGTGACGGACCCCGCGCCCGGGCCGGCCGAGCGGGCCGAGACGTCCGACTCGCTATCGCTGGCGTTCCTGGTCCTGCTGGAGAGCCTGTCCCCGGTGGAGCGGGCGGTGTTCCTGCTCCGCGAGGTGTTCGGCTACGGCTACGCCGAGATCGCTGAGGCCGTGGGCAAGTCCGAGCCGAACTGCCGCCAGATCTTCACCCGGGCCCGGCGGCACATCGACGAGGGCCGCCCCCGGTTCGAGGCCTCCCGGCAGGAAGGGACCGAGCTGACCGACCGGTTCCTGGCCGCGGTGAGCGGCGGCGACCTGGAGGGGTTCATCGAGAAGCTGGCCCCGGACGTCGTGATGTACGGCGACGGTGGCGGCAAGGCACCCGCGGCCCGCACCCCGATCCACGGCCGTGAGCAGGTCGCCCGGCTGCTGCGCGGACTGGTCCGGCAGTTCCCGCGCTGGGCCGCGGAGATCCGGCCCTCGCGAGTCAACGGGCAGCCCGGGGTCCTGGCCTATGACCACGACGGGAACCTGGTCGGCGTGATGGCTTTCGACATCCTGGACGGTCAGGTGCAGGCGATCAGGTCGGTGATCAACCCGGACAAGCTCCGGCACCTGACGTGACGCAGACGGGACGGGCAAAATAACCTCAGGACATGGCCACCGATTTCACCGAAGAAGGCGCCGCGGACGCGGTCATCGAGAGCTTCGCCGACACGCCGGACGAGCGGCTGCGGACCATCTTGAACAGCTTGGTCCGGCACCTGCACGCAGCCGTGCGCGAGGTCGAACCCAGCCTGGCCGAGTGGGAGCAGGCGATCGACTTCCTCACCGCGACCGGCCAGAAGTGCACCGACGTCCGGCAGGAGTTCATCCTGCTGTCCGACGTCCTGGGCATCTCGATGCTGGTCGAGACGATCAGCGAGCGCGGTGCGGTCGGGGCCACCCAGTCCACCGTGCTGGGTCCGTTCCACATGACCAGCTCGCCTGAGCGAGAGCTCGGCGCCAATATCGACCTGGTCGGCGAGAGTCAGCCCTGCGTGGTCATCGGCCGGGTGGTGGCTACGGACGGCACCCCGCTGCCGGGCGCGACCCTCGATGTGTGGCAGGCCAACGACCACGGCGCCTACGACGTGCAGGAGCCGGACCAGCAGCCCGACGGTAACGGCCGCGGCCTGTTCACCACGGACGCCGAAGGCCGGTTCTGGTTCCGCACGATCGTGCCCAGCTACTACCCGATCCCGACCGACGGCCCGGTCGGGGAGCTGCTGGCCGCCACCCGGCGCCACCCCTACCGCCCGGCGCACATCCACTTCATCGCGGCCGCGGACGGCTACCGGACGCTGACCACGCACATCTTCGTGGGAGACAGCGAGTACATCGAATCCGACGCGGTGTTCGCGGTCAAGAAGAGCCTGATCACCGAGTTCGTCGAGGTGGACGACCCGGAGCAGGCCGGGCGGTACCAGGTCAGCAACCCGTTCCGCCTGGCCGACGTCCAGATCGCCCTGTCGAAGGACCGATGACACAGGCGAAGGACCGATGACCCAGGCGAAGGACTGACCGTTTTACCAGGCCAGGTCCGCCCGGTTGACGGTGGTGGCTACGGGACGGACGCTGTGGGTCACGGTGTGTTCCCGTTACCCGCAGCAGGGAGGCGCTTACATGGTGACGTCGCCGGTCGCTGACGAAGTCCACCACCCCGACGGCCGAGTCACTCTGGCTACCAACGAAGAAATCGCGGACAGCGGATACGCCAACGGTGACCTGGCTCCCTTGCCACTGGCCCGCCGGACCTGGACGACCTACAACTACGCGGCGCTGTGGGTGGGGATGTCCCACAACATCCCCACCTACCTGCTCGCCTCCGGCCTGATCGCGGTGGGCATGAACTGGGTCCAGGCCGTCATCACGATCGCGGCCGCCAACCTCATCGTGCTGGTCCCGATGCTGCTCAACAGCCACGCCGGAACCAAGTACGGGATCCCGTACCCGGTGTTCGCGCGGGCCTCGTTCGGGCTGCGCGGGGCCAACCTGCCCGCCATCTTGCGCGCGCTGATCGCCTGCGCCTGGTTCGGCATCCAGACCTGGATCGGCGGGGAGGGCTTCTACACGCTGATCGGCGCGGTCGCCGGGCACGGCTGGACCGCGGCCAGCCCGGCCTGGGGTGGTTACCCGTGGACCCAGTGGCTGTCGTTTGGCATCTTCTGGGTGCTGGAGATGGCCATCATCGTGCGCGGCATGGACACGCTGCGCCGGTTCGAGAACTGGGCCGCCCCGCTGGTCCTGGTGGCCACGGTCGCGCTGCTCATCTACATCGTGATGAAGGCGCACGGCTTTGGCGCGGTGCTGTCTCAGCCGCCCAAGCTGGGCTGGGGGAGCAGTTTCTGGCCGGTGTTCTTCCCCTCGCTGATGGCTATGATCGCCTTCTGGTCCACGATGTCGCTGAACATGCCGGACTTCACCCGGTTCAGCCGCGGCCAGAAGCAGCAGGTGGTCGGCCAGGTACTCGGCCTGCCCACCACGATGACGTTCTTCTCGCTGCTGGCGGTGTTCATCACCGCGGCATCGGAGAAGATCTACGGCGCCCCGATCTGGGACCCGATCCAGCTCACCGGCAAGTTCAGTAACCCCGTAGTCGTGGCCTTCGCGCTGTTCACGATCATCGTGGCCACGCTGAGCGTCAACGTGGCGGCCAACACCGTCAGCCCCTCCTACGATTTCTCCAACCTGCTGCCCAAACTGGTCAGTTTCCGTACCGGTGGACTGATCACCGGGGTGATCGGCGTCCTCATCCAGCCGTGGCGGCTGCTGACCAACCCGCACGTCTACATCTACGTCTGGCTCGGCTTCTACGGCGGCCTGCTCGGCGCGGTCGCGGGTGTGCTGATCGCGGATTACTGGCTGATCCGCAACACGGAACTGCGGCTGGTCGACCTCTATCGTCCGCACGGCCTGTACTGGTACAACGGTGGCTGGAACTGGCGCGCGGTGGTCGCGTTGGTGGTCGGGGCGCTGCTGGCCGTGGGCGGGGCCTGGTCCGCTCCGGGGGAGGGACCCTTCCCCGAAACCGGCCTGATCCCGGTCCTGAAACCGCTCTACAACTACAACTGGGTGGTCGGGTTCGCGGTGGCCATCATTCTCTACTGGGGGCTGACGATGATTTCGGTACGGCGGGCGCCAGGTCGTCACGCCTCATACGCCGGGCAGCGAGGCTGACCGCTGACCTCTGAACCGCCCGACGCGATGGGCCAGTTGCGATCCAGCGTCCAGGCCTGGATCGCAGCTGACCCGGATCCGGGGGACCGGGCCGAGCTGGCCGCCCTGCTCCGGGCCGGTGACACCGCTGCGCTGGAGAGCCGGTTCGGCGAGCCATTGACCTTCGGCACGGCTGGGATCCGCGGGCCACTCGGCGCGGGCCCCGCCCGCATGAACCGGGCCACCGTACGCCGGGTCGCGGCCGGGCTGGCCCGCTACCTCAGCCAGGCCGTGCCCGATGCCGCGCAGCAGCCGGTGGTGATCGGCTTCGACGCCCGCCGCGGCTCGCGGGAGTTCGCCGACGAGGCCGCGGCCGTACTGACCGGTGCCGGGCGTCCGGTGCTCCGGCTGCCCGGCCCGGTGCCCACCCCCGTGCTGGCCTTCGCCGTCCGGCAGCTGCACGCGGTGGCCGGGGTGATGGTCACCGCCAGCCACAATCCCCGGGAGGACAACGGGGTCAAGGTCTACTGGACCGACGGCGCGCAGATCGTGCCGCCCGTCGACACCGGCATCGCGGCGGCCGCCGCGGCCGCGGGCCCGCTGCTGGACCTGCCGCTCGGCCCGCCCGGCGAGGCCCTGGGGGACGAGGTCACCCAGGCCTACCTGGACGCGATCACGGCCGCGGTGCCGCCCGGCGGCGAACGCGAGCGGACCGAACTGCGGATCGCCTACACCCCCCTGCACGGCGTGGGCCTGGCCACCGCCCTGCGGGCGTTCGCTCAGGCCGGCTTCGCCGAGCCCGCCGTGGTGGCCGAGCAGGCCGAACCCGACGGCGCGTTCCCGACCCTGCCCAAGCCCAACCCGGAAGAGCCCGGCGCCCTCGACCTGCTGCTGGCCGAGGCCACCCGCACCGGGGCGGACCTGGCCCTGGCCAACGACCCGGACGCGGACCGGCTGGCCGTGGCCCTCCCTGACCCGGCGGCCCAATCCGACCCGGGAGCGCCGTCCGGCTGGCGGGTCCTGACCGGAGATGAAATCGGCGCCCTCCTCGGCGACCACCTGCTGCGGCACGCCGCCGACCCAGCCCGGCGGCTGCTGGTCGCCACGATCGTCTCGGCCGGCCTGCTCGGTGAGCTGGCCGCCGCGGCCGGCGCCGCGTACGCCGAGACGCTGACCGGCTTCAAGTGGATCATGCGGGCCGCCGACGACCCGGCGGTACCACCCGGCCATCGGTTCCTGTTCGGCTACGAGGAGGCGCTGGGCTACGCGGTCAGCGACGTGGTGCGGGACAAGGACGGCATGTCCGCGGCGCTGGTGCTGGCAGCCGCGGCGGCGCAGGCCCGGAGCCACGGCCAGACGCTGACCGGGGTGCTGGACGACATCGCCCGGCGGTTCGGCCTGTACGCGACCAGCCAGTTCTCGGTCGACCTGTCCAGTGGCCCGGGCGCCCGCCCGGAGGCCGATGAAGGGGCCGGCGCCGCGCTGCTGGCCGCGGCCCGCAACGCGCCGCCGCTGTCGCTGCTGGGCCAGCCGCTGGAGGCCGTGGATGATCTCGGGCTGGGGTTGCGATCCCATGCCGACGGGACCAAGGACCCGCTGACGCTACCCCGGTCCGACGCGATCATCTGGCGGGCGGCCGCTAGGACCAGGGTGGCTATCCGGCCGAGCGGCACCGAGCCTAAGGTGAAGATCTACTTGCAGGTAGTGCTGCCCGTCACGGACCAGGACGACCTGGGCCCGGCGGGCCCGCTCCGGGCTCAGGCGGCCCGGCGGCTGGCTGACCTGCGTCAGGAAGTATCGGAGGTGCTGCACCTGTGACCGAGTCCCTGACTCGCCGCCAGCTGGCCGAGATGATCGACCACACCCTGCTGGCCCCCGAGGCGACCGACAAGGACATCGCCGCGCTGTGCGCCGAGGCCCGCCAGCTCGGCGTGTACGCGGTCTGCGTGTCACCCACGCTGGTCACCACCGCGGCTCGGGAGCTCCCTGGCCAGGAGATCAGGGTGGCCGCCGTAGCCGGGTTCCCATCCGGGGCCCACAGCGCCGGGCTGAAGGCCCAGGAGGCCGGCATCGCCGCCGCCACTGGGGCGCACGAGGTGGACATGGTCATCAACCTCGGGCTGGCCAAGGAAGGCCGGTGGAAGGACGTGGAACAGGAGATCGCCGCCGTCCGCGGCGAGATCCCCAGCCCTACCGTGCTGAAGGTCATCATCGAGTCGGCCGTGCTGGACGACGAGTCGATCGTGGCGGCGTGCCAGGCGGCCGAGAGCGCCGGAGCCGATTTCGTCAAGACGTCGACCGGTTTCCACCCCGCGGGCGGGGCTACCACCGCCGCGGTCGCGCTGATGGCCCGGACGGTCGGGCCCCGCTTGGGCGTAAAGGCCTCGGGCGGTATCCGCTCGGCCGCCGACGCGCTGGCCATGGTCGGGGCGGGCGCCACCCGGCTCGGCCTGTCCCGTAGCGCCGCGATCCTCGCCGAGCTGCCCAGCTAAGACAGCTAAGACCGAAGGAGCTGCCATGACCACTGTCCGCGCCGCGCTGATCCAGCAGAAGTGGACCGGCGACAAAGAATCCATGATTAAAAATGCTGTTCTCGCCCTGCGTGAGGCAGCCAGCCAGGGGGCCCAGGTGGCCTGCCTGCAGGAGCTGTTTTACGGCCCGTACTTCTGTCAGGTGCAGGATCCGCAGTGGTACGGCTGGACCGAGGAAGTGCCCGGCGGCCCCACCGTCAGCCTCATGCAGGACCTGGCCCGCGAGCTGAACCTGGTTCTCGTCGTGCCGGTGTACGAGGTCGAGCAGGAGGGCCTCTACTACAACACCGCGGCGGTCATCGACGCCGACGGCAGCTACCTCGGCAAGCACCGCAAAAACCACATTCCGCAGGTCAACGGGTTCTGGGAGAAGTACTACTTCCGGCCGGGCAACCTGGGCTACCCGGTGTTCGACACCGCGGTGGGCAAGATCGGCGTCTACATCTGCTACGAGCGGCACTTCCCCGAGGGCTGGCGTGCCCTCGGCCTGGGCGGGGCGAAGATCGTGTTCAACCCGTCCGCCACCAGCCGCGGCCTGTCCGAGTACCTGTGGAAGCTGGAGCAGACTTCGGCCGCCGTGGCCAACGAGTACTACGTCGGCACGATCAACCGGGTCGGCGTCGAACCGCTCGGCGACGACGACTTCTACGGCCAGTCCTACTTCGCTGACCCACGCGGCCAGATCATGGGCGGCACCGCCTCGGACAACGCCGACGAGGTGCTGGTCCGCGACCTGGACATGGACCTGCTGGAAGAGGTCCGTCACCAGTGGCAGTTCTACCGGGACCGGCGGCCGGACTCTTACGGCCAGCTGGTCGAGCCGTAAAGGGGCGCCGGTGAAGACGCTCATCCGCAGTGGCACGGTCGTCACCGCCACCGGGACGTTCCCGGCCGACGTGCTGATCGACGGGGAGACAATCGCCGCGCTGCTCGCTCCGGCGGTCAGCGAAGGCCTAGCCGGGACCGTCGACCGGACCCTGGACGCGGCCGGCCGGTACGTCATGCCGGGCGGGATCGACGTGCACACCCACATGGAAATGCCGTTCGGCGGCACGTTCGCCGTCGACGACTTCGAGACCGGCACCCGGGCCGCGGCCTGGGGCGGGACGACCACCATCGTCGACTTCCCGGTGCAGAAGAAGGGCAGCACGCTCACCGAGACGCTGGACACCTGGCACGGTAAGGCCAGCGGCAAAGCCAGCATCGACTACGGCTTCCACATGATCGTCTCCGACGTCAACGACACGACGCTCAAAGAGATGGACGCCCTGGTCGGCGAGGGCGTGACCAGCTTCAAGATGTTCATGGCCTACCCGGGCGTGTTCTACGCCACCGACGACGAGATCCTGCGGGCCATGCAGCGCGCGGCGGGCAACGGCGCCACGATCATGATGCACGCCGAGAACGGCATCGCCATCGACGAGCTGGTCCGGCAGGCGCTGGCCGCCGGGCACACCGACCCGGGCTGGCACGGCCGCACCCGGCCGCCCGAGCTGGAGGGCGAGGCCACCGCCCGGGCCATCCGGCTGGCTCAGGTGGCCGGCGCGCCGCTGTACATCGTGCACCTGTCGGCCAAGCAGGCCCTGGACGCGGTGACCGAGGCCCGGGACCGCGGCGCCCCGGTGTTCGCCGAGACCTGCCCGCAGTACCTGTACCTGTCGCAGGACGACCTGGACAAGCCCGGTTTCGAGGGGGCCAAGTACGTGGCCTCCCCGCCGGTCCGGCCCAAGGAGCACTGGCAGCACATTTGGCGGGGCCTGCGGACCAATGACCTGTCCGTGGTGTCCACCGACCACTGCCCGTTCTGCTTTAAGGAGCAGAAGGAGCTCGGCCGGGGCGACTTCTCCAAGATCCCGAACGGCATCCCTGGGGTGGAGCACCGGATCGACCTGCTGCACCAGGGCGTGGCCGACGGCGAGTTGTCCCCGGCCCGCTGGGTCGAGGTGAACTCGACCACCCCGGCCCGGATGTTCGGGCTCTACCCGCGCAAGGGCACGATCGCGCCCGGCTCCGACGCCGACATCGTGATCTACGACCCGAACGCCCGGCACGTGCTCTCCGCGGCGACCCACCACATGGCGGTGGACTACTCGGCCTACGAGGGCCGCGAGGTGCAGGGCCAGGTCAAGACCGTGCTCTCCCGGGGCGACATCCTGATCCAGGACGGACAGTGGCACGGGTCCGCGGGACGCGGCAAGTACCTGGCCAGGAGCACCTGCCAGTACCTCGGTTAAAGGGGGAAAATGGACATCGGACTGGTCCTCCAGAACGACCCGCCGGCCCAGCGCGTCATCGACCTGGCCCGGCGGGCCGACGCGGGTGGCTACAGCCACCTCTGGACGTTCGACTCACACGTGCTGTGGCAGGAGCCGTTCGTCATCTACGCCCAGATCCTCGCGCAGACCTCGAACGTCAAGGTCGGCCCGTTCGTGACCAACCCGCTGACCCGCGATCCGTCGGTCACCGCCTCGCTGTTCGCCACGCTGAACGACCAGTTCGGCCCGCGCACGGTGTGCGGCATCGGCCGGGGTGACTCGGCCCTGCGCGTGCTGGGCCGCAAGCCGGCCTCGCTGGCTACCTTGTCGCACGCCATGCGGGTCATCCGGGACCTGGCCGAGGGCCGCGAGGTGGACTACGACGGCACCCCGGTCCGTATCCCCTGGGTCCGTAACGGCAAGCTGGAGATCTGGATGGCAGGCTACGGTCCCAAGGCGCTCAAGCTGTGCGGCGAGGAAGCCGACGGCTTCATCCTGCAGTGCGCCGACCCGGACATCGCCCGCTGGACGATCGGCACCGTGCGGGCCGCGGCCGCGGCGGCGGGCCGGGACCCGGCCGACGTCACCGTCTGTGTCGCCGCGCCCGCCTACGTGGGGACCGACCTGACCCACATGCGCGACCAGAGCCGCTGGTTCGGCGGCATGGTCGGCAACCACGTCGCCGACCTGGTGGGCCGCTACGGCGGCTCGGGGGAGACGATCCCGCGGGCGCTGACCGACTACATCAAGGCCCGCGAGGGCTACGACTACTCCCACCACGGCAAGGCGGACAACCCCACCACCGACTTCGTGCCCGACGAGGTGGTGGACCGGTTCTGCCTGCTCGGGCCGGTGGAGGCGCACCTGGACCGGCTGGCCGAGCTGCGCGAGATCGGCGCGGACAACTTCAGCGTCTACCTCATGCACGACGACGCCGACGCCACCCTGGACGCCTACGCCCAGCACATCATCGGCACGGCGTAGGCGGCATCGATTGGCCTGGACCGTTGTTATACAACGTACAGGTGTCAAGAGAAAAGGCAGAAAGCGATGTTCCGCGCCAAGGACCGTACCAAGGACCGTGCCCAGGAGCCGACGGCTGAGATTCAGAAGCCCGATGAGCAGTGGAAGCGGGAGCTGACCCGCGAGCAGTACAACGTGCTGCGTCACGGCCACACCGAGATGGCGTTTACCGGCGCGCTGCTCCGTAACAAGGAAACGGGCTCCTACACCTGCGCGGGCTGCGGGAGCGAGCTGTTCCGTTCCGACGCCAAGTTCAACTCCGGTACCGGCTGGCCGAGCTTCTTCGAGCCCGCGGTCGCCGAGGCCGTCGAGCTGCGCTCGGACCACAGCATGTTCATGCGCCGCACCGAGGTCCTCTGCCGCCGCTGCGGCGGGCATCTCGGCCACGTCTTCAACGACGGCCCGCGCCCGACCGGCGAGCGCTACTGCATCAACTCGGCCGCGCTGGCCTTCGAGCCCGCCAGCGACCAGGCAGCCAGCGACCAGGGGGAAGGGGCCTGACGTGCTGAAGCTCAGGCATTCTGATGACACCCGTCCGGCCCCGGCGCCCCCCTTCGAGGGTCACGGCCCGGCTGGAGCGGAGCGGGCGACCTTCGCCGCCGGGTGCTTCTGGGGGGTCGAGGCGGAGTTCCGCCAGCTCCCCGGGGTCCTGCGGACCGCGGTCGGCTACACCGGCGGGCATACGACCAACCCGACCTACCGGCAGGTCTGCGGGCACCGTACCGGCCACGCCGAGGCGGTCGAAGTGTGGTTCGACCCGGCGCAGATCAGCTACGCCGACCTGGTGCGGACGTTCTGGGCCATCCACAACCCGACCAGCCGCAACCGCCAGGGCTTCGACTTCGGCAGCCAGTACCGCTCGGCCATCTTCTACCACGACGAGGCCCAGCAGGCGGCTGCGATCGCCGCCCGTGACGCCGAGCAGGGATCGCACAAGCGGCCGATCGTGACCCAGATCGTGCCCGCGTCGGCGTTCTACCGGGCCGAGGAGTACCACCAGCGCTACCTGGAGAAGGGCGGCCGGGCCGCCTGCGCGGTCACGGTCCAGTAAGCCCAGGTCCCCACCAGGTCAGACGGGATGCAGCACCCCGACCAGGTTCCCGGCCCTGAGCTGCTCATCGGGCCGGCGCACGACGACCCAGTCCCCGGGCCGGATCCCGGCCTCGGCCATCGAGTCGCCGGTGATCCGCAGCAGGAACAGCCGTTCGTCCGCGCTGGCCAGCGCGACCGGCGTCGGCCCGACGAACGGGGCCCACACCACCTTGTCCCGGTCACGGGCGTCGAGGACCTGGGCGATCTGGCTGGGGCGCAGCACCCGCACCGTGCGCGGTACCCCCGGCTGGTAGGTGAGGTACCCGTCGGCCTTGAGCTGCTGGAGGTGCCGCAGGACGGAGGATGCGCTCTTCAGCCCGGCCGCGGCCGCGATCTCCCGGTTGCTGGGGGAGCAGCCGTGCCGGGCGATGTAGCTCTCGATGACCTCAAGGATCTGGCCCTGCCGCGTCATCGAGCCTCCGCCCTGTGCAACCCCTTCTTCTCGACACTAAATGATCAAGAGCCCGCTGCCTATGCCCCGATTAAAAACCGATATTTAATGACGTTCCCAGCCCACGACGTCGCCGGCCGGATGCCGGGTGAAGTCGGGCAGCCCGGTCAGGGCCTGCTCCTCCCCGCCCGGTGTGTAGGTGACGATCAGCCGCAGCGTCCGCCAGCCGGTGTTCATGGTCGAGTGCAGGGTGCCCATCGGGATGTAGACCGCGTCGCCCTCGGCCACCGGGAACTCCTCGTCCCCCACGGTCTGGGTGCCGGTCCCTGAGATCACGTAGATCAGCTCGTCGGCCCGCTCGTGCAGGTGCCTCACGTGGCCCTGGCCCGGGTTGATGATCACTTCACCCTGGGAGTTCGCGGCTCCGGGGATCGTCACCGGGGACACGAACCACTTCATCGTCCCCCAGTCGAAGCTGAACGTCTCCACCCGTTCGGGCTGAATGCGCGTCACGGTCATGATTATTCGTTAACACATTTCAGCGGGAATCCTCCAGGATTCTTGTCAGCGTACCGAGATTGTTCCGCATCCCGCGCTTGAAGAGCCCCTCGGCCAGCGGCCCGAGATGCGCCGCCGGGCCTGGAAGCCCGGATGGGCTGATCGTGCCCTCGAGAGTGAGTCGTGTCGAATCCTCTACGGGCTGGACCCGATATTGATAAACGAACGGAGTCGGCCCGCTCAGCGACGTGAAGGTAACTTCTTCGCCGCCTGAATAGCTGGTGATCGCCACATCGTTGCGGGCGGTCCCGCCGGGCAGGTCCCGGTAGACCTCGTATCGCGTTCCGAGACCGCCCGTGCCTTTGACGCGCTGCACGCGCTGCACGGCGGAGTACCACCTCGGCATGGTCGTGAAGTCGGCCACGAATTCGAACACCCTGGGCGGCGGGGCGATGATATCGAGGTTCAATGTGAAGGTCATTTTGTTGGCCTTTCTTCTGCGGCGAGGCGGTTCGCTAGGGCGAGTCCGGCCGGTGCTTGCCGGGTGAACGCGTGCAGGAACGCGATGAAAGCGTCGATGTCCGTGCCTTCACTGGCCCGGTCGAGCAGGTCGTAGAGCTGGTTCTCGATCTCGGCGACGCGGTTGGCTTTGTCGCGGCCCTGCGGGGTGAGCGTGAGCCTCACCTGTCGCCGGTCGTGCTGGCTGGGGGTTCTCTGCACGAGACCCGCGGCCACGAGCCGGTCCACTATCCGGCTTGGGCTCGTGCCGGTGTCGCACACGAGCATGTCGCCTAGTTCTCCGAGAGCGAGCGGGCCGTGATCGGCGATGATGCGCAACGCTTCCGACTGCGCCGGCGTGACACCGATCTCCGACAACATGGCCGACAGCTGGCGGTTGCCTTCTCGTTGGGTCGCGAGGATGAGGTAGCGAAGCTGCTCTGCTGTTCTCACGTGAGTCCGCCCCGTGCTGATGTCAGCATGAGACCATTATATGTCGTGACATCTATGTCGCAACATCTATTAGGGGATTGTGCGCACCGCCCGGGCCAGCAACCGGACCGCAGCGGGCAGGTCAGCCTCGCCCGGCAGCGCGAAGCCCAGCAGCAGGGCCGGGGGGGCGGGCGCCCGCGTGGTGCAGTGCTGGTGCAGTTCGTACAGGCCGACCCCGGCTTCGCGGGCCCGCAGCGCGACCGCGCGCTCGTCCGTGCTATCCGGGAGCTGAGCCAGCAGATGCAGGCCGGCGGCGGTACCACTGACCTGGACCTCGGGTAGGTACGCGTGCAGCGCATCGACCAGGATGTCCCGCTTAGCTGCGTACCGCCGGCGCATCGACCGCAGATGACGCTCCAGGGCGGCGTCCCCGATGAACGTGGCCAGGGCGAGCTGGTCCAGGGTCGGCGGGGTCACCCCCGTGACCATGATGACGCGTTCGGCCTCGTCCAGCAGCCCGGCGGGCGGCACCATCCAGGCCAGCCGCAGCGCTGGGGCCAGCGTTTTGCTGGTGGTCCCCACGAACGCGACCCGGTCCGGGGCCAGGCCCTGCATGGACGCCACTGGTTCACGGCCGAACCGGTACTCGACGTCGTAGTCGTCCTCGACGATCAGCGCCTGCCGCTGCTGCGCCCAGGCCAGCAGCGCGGACCGCCGTTCCGCGGTCATCACCACCCCGGTCGGGTACTGGTGGGCCGGCGTGATCACCACCGCGTCCACGTCCGCCGCGGCCAGCTCGGACACGACCAGGCCGTCGGCGTCCACCCGGATCGGGACCGCTTCCAGGCCCGCGTGCTCGGCGGTGTAGCGCTGCCAGCGCCAGCCGGGATCCTCGATCGCCACCCGGCGTATGCCGCGGCGGCGCAGCACGTCCCAGATCACGGTGAGGGCCTGGGACGCCGCACAGCAGACCAGGACCTGGTCCGGCTCCACTACCACGCCGCGCATCCTGGCCAGATACTCCGCGATGGCGGTGCGCAGCTCGGGGATGCCGCGGTGCCCGGCGTAGCTCAGCCGGGTGTCCGGCAGGTCCCGGAGCGACCGCAGCAGGGCCGCCTTCCAGCGGGCGCGCGGGAACGCGTGGAAGTCCGCCTGCCCGGGCCGCAGGTCGTACCGGAACCGCTGGGCCGCCGGCCGCGGGATGCGCGGCAGCGGGCTCCCGGTCTCGGGTAGCCGGGCCACCCGGGTGCCCGACCCGCGCTGGGCGGCCAGGTATCCCTCGGCCGCCAGCTGCGCGTAGCTGCCCACCACCACCCCGCGGGACACGCCGAGCTGCTGGGCCAGGTCCCGGCTGGGTGGCAGCAACGAGCCCGGCCCCAGGCGGCCGGACCGGATCGCGACCCGCAGTGAGTCCTCCAGCTGACGGCGCAGCGGAACGCCCGTCTGGAACACGACGTCCAGGTCCATGGCTCAGAAACTACTCCGACCGGCTGAAATTGGACCTAGTAATAGTCATCCGATTGGACCACGCTGGAGAACCACAGGCCGAATAGGCTGACCAAGATTGGTGGAGTCCGCCTATCCGGCTAACGAAGCAGGGAGGGATCATGGCACCAATCCGGGTGCACGAGTTCATCAGCCTGGACGGGGTGATCGACGCGCCGTCGTGGACCGCCGACTTCGGCTTCGACCCGCGGATGGGCGAGGCGATCGGGCGGTTCGTGAGCGCCAGCGACGCCATCTTGCTGGGGCGGACGACCTATCAGATGTTCGAGCCCGCCTGGTCCACCCGCACAGTCGACGACGACCCGGGGGCCCCGTTCTTCAACGACACCGTCAAGTACGTCGTGTCCTCGACGCTGACCGAGACCACCTGGCGCAACTCGCAGATCATCGGGCCGTACGACGCCAAGGAGATCCAGCACCTGAAGGAGGACGACAGCGTCACCGGGCTGTACGTCAGCGGCAGCGCCACCCTGGTCCGGGCCTTGCTGGCCGACGGCCTGGTGGACGAGCTGCACCTGTTCGTCTACCCGGTGACCCGCGCGGCCGGCCCGCGGCTGTTCGATGATGAGGTGCCGCCCGGCCGCTGGAACCGGGCCGACGCCGAGCTCTACGACAACGGCGTGACCTACCTGAAGCTCACCCCCGCGTCGTGACGGTGCCCCGTCGCCGGGTTGCAGCACCCGGCGACGGTCGTGAGCCCGGGGCCGTCGGGGGCCGGCCCCGGGCTCGCCGGGGCACACTGGAGCGATGAATCCGCTCGCCACCTTGGGCCTGAGCTCGCCCGGCCGGGGCTCCCCGCCCGTCGTGCTGCGCCGGGCCGCCCTGACGGACGTGCCGGCCATCGTCGCCCTGCTGGCCGACGACGAGCTGGGCGCCACCCGCGACGGGATCCGTGACCCGTCCGACCTGGCCACCTACCAGCAGGCGTTCGGCGTCATCGACCGCGACCCGGGTCAGCTCCTGGTGGTGGCGGAGGCGGACGGCCGCGTCGTCGCCACGCTGCAGCTCTCGTTCATCCCCGGTCTGTCCCGCCGCGGCGCTCTGCGGGCCCAGATCGAATCCGTCCGTGTGGCCGCATCGCACCGGCGCGGCGGCCTCGGCCACGCCCTGTTCGGCTGGGCCATCGGCGAGGCCCGGCGCCGCGGCTGCGCCCTGGTCCAGCTCACCACCGACAAGACCAGGGCCGACGCGCACCGCTTCTACACCAGCCTCGGCTTCACCGCCACCCACGAGGGCCTGAAACTCGACCTCACCGATGGGAACGGTAGCGTTTCCCCGTAGCCAGCTGCTCGCGGGTAAGGGAGAACCGTATGCCGGTACCGGGGGTCGCGTTGGAGCGGCTCGGGTTCCTGACCATCGGCTTGTTCGACGGGGACGATCCGGGGCCGGGCCACCAGAGCACGCTCGAGGTCATCGAGCTGGGCGAGCAGCTCGGCTTCGACAGCGCCTGGCTGCGCCATCGGCACCTGCAGTACGGGATCTCCTCGCCGGTGGCGATAATGGCCGCGGCGTCGCAGCGCACCCGCCGGATCGAGCTGGGTACCGCAGTGACCCCGCTCGGCTGGGAGAACCCGTTGCGGCTGGCCGAAGACCTGGCCACCGTGGACATCCTGTCCGGTGGCCGGATCAACCCGGGCATCAGCGTGGGGCCGCCCCGGAACTACGAGGACATCCGGGAGGCGCTCTACCCGGACACCGGCGAACTCGAGGACTTCAGCTACCGGCGGGTCGAACGGCTGTTGCGGCTGGTCGATGGCGATCGCGCCGCCCAGTTCCGGGGCACCCAGGGCTTCGAGGAGTTCTCCGACCGGGTGCAGCCGTACTCACCTGGGCTGCGTCAGCGGCTGTGGTACGGCGGGGCCGGGCTGAGCTCGGCCCACTGGGCCGGGGAGCACGGCATGAACTTCCTGACCAGCAGCGTGGTCCGGGCCGAGGAGCCGGCGCCAGCCGAAGTGCACTGGGACTTCGCCGAGATCCAGCACGCCCACATCCAGGCCTTCCGGGCCGCGCACCCCGATGGCGCGGCCGCCCGGGTGTCCCAGGGGCTGGTGGTGATCCCCACCGACAGCGCCACACCGGCCCAGCGGGAGAAGTACGCCGCGTACGTGGCCGCGCGCACGCCCCGCACCGCCCAGCCGCAGGCCCGGCCCGGATGCTGTTCGCCCCCGACCTGATCGGCACGTCGGACGAGATCGCCGAGCAGCTCTACGCCCACGCCGCCTTCCGCGAGGTCACCGAGGTGGCGTTCGCCCTGCCGTTCACCTTCGAGCACCAGGACTACGTGCAGATCCTCACCGACATGGCCCAGAAGCTAGGCCCCGCCCTCGGCTGGCACCCAGCCGCCTGAGACCGGCGGCACCCGGCCGGCTGAGCCTGCCCGTAAATGAGCCTGCAAACGATTGGCATGATGGTCTCCTGTGACTGAAGCGAATGGTTCCCGCCCGACCTCCCGCGGGAGCCGGCTCCGCCAGGTAACCGTGGACACCCGGCCGCTGAGCGTGCCGGCCTTCCGGCGGACGTTCGCGGGGCAGGCCTCCTCGTACATCGGCACGATGGTGACCGAGGTCGCGGTCCCGGTACAGATCTACGCGGACAGCCATTCGTCTCTGTACGTGGGCCTGGCCGGGCTGGCCGGTCTCATCCCGATCACGGTGTTCGGCCTGTACGGGGGAGCCGTCGCCGACGCGGTGGACCGGCGCCGGCTCTATCTGTGGTCGTCGCTGGTGACCTGGACGGTCACGCTGGTTCTGCTGGTCCAGGCGCTGCTGGGGCTGCGGTCCGTCGGGTTGCTGCTGGCCCTGGTCGTGGTGCAGTCGGCCGGCTTCGCGGTGTCCTCCTCGACCCGGGGCGCGATCATTCCCTCCATCGTTCCGGTGTCGATGATCCCGGCGGCCAACACGCTCAGCTACACGGCGGGCAACATCGGCCAGATCCTCGGACCGCTGGTGGCCGGGGCGCTGATCGGGCTGCCGCACGGATTCTCCTACGCCTACGCCGCCGACGCGGTGCTGTTCACCACCGCGCTGTACTCGACGTTCCGGCTGCCCTCGCTCCGCCCGGTCAAAGCCACCGGCCGGGCCGGGCTGCGGGCGGTAGGCGAGGGCATCGCCTTCATCGGCCGCCATCCCATCTTGATCATGTCGTTCGGCCTGGATATCGCGGCCATGACCCTGGCCATGCCGCGGGCTCTGTTCCCGGAGGCGGCCGCGGTCCGGTTCCACGGTGGCGTCGGGCTGCTGTACTCCTCGATTGCGATCGGCTCGATCGTGGCCGGTTTGTTCAGCGGCTGGATCAGCCGGATCCGCCGCCAGGGGGTGGCCCTCACCGTCGCGGTGGCCTGCTGGGCCGCGGCCGTGTTCGCCGCCGGGCTGGCCCGCAGCCTGTGGCTGGCCGTGCTCCTGCTGGCTGTGGCCGGGGCGGCCGACCTGGTCAGCGTGGTCTACCGGCAGACCATCTTGCAGACCTACGCGCCGGACGAGATGCGCGGGCGGATGCAAGGCGTCTTCACCGTCGTGGTCAGCGGCGGTCCCCGCCTGGGCGACCTGCGGGCCGGCACCATGGCCGCCACCGTGGGCCTGACCATCGCCTGGTCCGGCTCGGCCGCGGTCTGCTTCGCCGTCGTCCTGATCGCCGGCGTGAGCGTCCGCTCGTTCTGGCGCTACGAGCCCGCCCAGACCTCCGGCCCCGACGCCACCGAGACCGGTAGCCAGCGCGAGCCCGCCGAGGACGCGGGTGAGAACGACCCTCAGGCCGAGGATTCGCGCCGGGCGTCGTAGCCGCTGCGGGCGGCCGCGATTTCCTGGCGGTGGGCGCGGGTCCAGGAAACCAGGCCCTCGATGGCCACCAGCAGGCCCCGGCCGAGATCGGTCAGGGCGTAGTCGACCCGGGGCGGCACCACCGGGTGCACGGTCCGGGTGACCAGGCCGTCGCGTTCCAGGTGGCGCAGGGTCAGGGTCAGCATGCGCTGGCTGATCTCGTCGATCTCCCGGTGCAGCTCGGTGAAGCGCCGGGAGCCCGTCCCCAGCAGCTCGATGATCAGCAGCGACCACTTGTCGGCCAGGCGGTCCAGCAGGTCTCTGATCTCGCACGACGTGGTGTCTCGCACGCGCGAGGCCGGGTCACGCACATCCGTGTGCCGGTCTGACATCAATGTGCCGTCTTCCATAATTCGCAGTCTTACTGAAGATTGGGTCACGCACAAGAAGTAACCAATGGGGCCGGGACTCTGGCTTCGGCGCCGCAGGCTGGAGGCCATGGTGGAGCTAGGCGTGATACTGCCGACGATGTCGCGGCGGGATGGCCGGCCGGGTGACATCCGGGCCGCGGCCCAGCAGGCCGAGGAGCGGGGATTCGAATCGGTCTGGTCGGTGGATCAGCTCGTGGCCGGGACCGGGGTGCCGGTGCTGGACAGCCTGACCGCGCTGGCCGCGGCCGGGGCCGTGACCCAGCGGATCAAGCTCGGCGTCGGGGTGCTCATCGCCCCGCTGCGCCCGGTGGCCTGGATCGCCAAGCAGGCCGCGACCTTGCAGTACCTGTCGCAGGACCGGGTGCTGCTCGGGATCGGCGCGGGCGGCGACCGGCACGCCGGGTCGTGGGACGCGGTCGGGGTGTCCCGGCGCGAACGCGGCCGCCGCACCGACGAGGCCCTGCGCCGACTGCCGGACCTCATCGCGGGCAAGCCGGCCCAGCTCACCGCGGACGGCGAGGAGATCACGCTCAGTCCCGGGGTGACCGTGCCGCCCATCGTCATCGGCGGCAACTCCGACGCGGCCGCCCGGCGGGCCGGCCAGTTCGGCGACGAGTGGTTCGTCCTGGCCGGCCCGGACGGCATCCCGCGCTACCAGGCCATGGCGGCCGAGCAGGCGGACCGGTTCGGCCGCCCCGCCCCGGCCATCACCACCAGCGTGATGGTGGCCCTCGACGGCGACCCCACCGTGCCCGGCCGCGACGCGATCATCAGCCTGCTGAGCGATCCCGACGGCATGTTCGGCGTCCCCGCCGCCCAGGCCCCGGACGCCTACCTGCCCGGGGGTCCCGCCGCCCTGGCCGACCACCTCGGCCGCCTGGCCGCAGTGGGCGCCCACCGCACCGTCATCCAGTTCGTGGCCGGCGACTGGTCCCGCCAAACCGACCTTCTAGCCAAAGCCCGTGCCCAGGCGAATGGCTGCGGACTGAGTGCCGCCGCCGCGGGTCAGGACGCCGAGGGCGCACACCAAGATCCATCCTGAGGCAGCAAAGTTAGTCGTATGCGCTGAAAAGGCTGCCCGAAACTGCTTGGATCCGGGATTCTGCGGCGTCCCCGCTTCGCAGCACCGTCCCGGCCGTCACACCTGCCGCTGATGCCCCAGGAGGCTTGGACGCAACACTCCGCTGAATGGCGAACGGCCCGGCTCCGCGCGGACGCGGAGCCGGGCCGGGGCCGTCAACCCCCGGAGGGGTGCAGAACCTAGAGGCCGAGCTCGGCTTCGAAGCTGCCTTCCTCGAGCCGCTCCTTGACCGTGACCAGGAAGCGGGCCGCGTCGGCGCCGTCGACGAGGCGGTGGTCGTAGGTGAGGGCGAGGTAGACGACGGAGCGGACGGCGATCACTTCACCGAGGGCGGGGTCGTCCACCACGACCGGGCGCTTGACCACGGTGCCGGTGCCGAGGATCCCGACCTCGGGCTGGTTGATGATCGGGGTGTCGAACAGGGCGCCGCGGCTGCCCGTGTTGGTCAGCGTGAACGTGCTGCCCGACAGCTCATCCGGCCCGACCTGCCCCGAACGGGTCCGGTTGGCCAGGTCAGCGATCTTGCGGGCCAGGCCGCCCAGGTTGAGGTCGCCGGCGTTGTGGACCACCGGCACCATCAGGCCCCGCTCGGCGTCGACCGCGATGCCCAGGTGCTCGGCGTCGTGGTAGGTGACCTGGTTGTTGGCCGTGTCGATGACCGCGTTGAGCTTGGGGTGGACCTTCAGCGCCTCGATCGTGGCCAGTGCGAAGAACGGCAGGAAGCTGAGCTTGACTCCCTCGCGGGCCTCGAAGTCCGCCTTGGCCCGGTCCCGCAACCGCGCGATCGCGGTCACGTCGGCCTCCACCACCGTGGTGAGCTGGGCCGAGGTCTGCAGCGACTCCACCATCCGCTTGGCTATGACCGCGCGCGGGCGGGACAGCCGCTGGGTGGTGCCGCGCAGCGAGGACGGCACGACCGGCGCGCGGGTCGGCGCGGCGGCCGGCGCACCTCCAGCCGGAGCCTGCGCCGCCGGAGCGGGCGCCTGCGCCGGGGCAGACGGCGCGGCCTGAGCCGGTGCCGCCTGGGCCTGCGCGGCCTGGGCCTGGGCCGCTGCCTCCTGCTCCCGGCGGCTGCGGGAGGCGTCGAGCACGTCCTGCTTGCGGATCCGGCCGCCGACACCGGTGCCGGACACCGACTCCAGGTCCACGCCGTGCTCGGCCGCCAGCTTGCGGACCAGCGGGGTCACGTACGGGCCGTCGCCGCTGCCCGACGGCTGGCCGGAAGCCTGCTGCGGGGGAGCGGCCGGCGCCTGGGCCGGAGGAGCGGGCGGCGCGGCGGGCGCCTGCTGCGCGGGCGGGGACCAGGACGGGGCCGGGGCCGGCGCTGGAGCCGGGGGCGCCGTGGCCGCGGCGCCGTTGGTCCCGGTCGCGGGGGAGCCCTGGGTGTCGCCACCGTAACCGCCGGGCTCGGGCGCGGCCTGCGCCTGCTGCGGCGGGGCCGACTGCGCCTGCTGCGGCGCGGCCGACTGCGCCTGCTCCGCCTGCTGCCCGCCATCCGACGACGACTCAGCCGGAGCCGAAGACTCCGCGGCAGCAGAGTCAGACGGCGACTCGTCCGGGGCGCCACCACCAGAAGCGTCGGCGCCCTCCTCGATCACCGCGAGCTGCGCGCCGACCTCGACCGTCTCATCCTCACCCACGGCGATCTCACGCAGTACACCGGCTGCGGGGGAGGGGATCTCGGTGTCGACCTTGTCGGTCGACACCTCGAGCAGCGGCTCATCCGCCTCCACGCGCTCGCCTTCCTTCTTGAGCCAGCGCGTGACGGTGCCCTCAGTGACGCTCTCACCGAGCTGGGGCATGGATACCGAGACCGACATTGTTCTCGTGACTCCTTCGTAAGCTCACGCGTGCCAGTGCGGCCCTACGTGTCAGGCGTGTACGTGCAGGGGCTTGCCGGCGAGCGCCAGCATGGCCTCACCCATGATTTCCGACTGGGTGGGGTGCGGGTGAATCAGCTGCGCCACGTCGGCCGGCTCGGCTTCCCAGTTGTAGATGAGCTGGCCTTCGGCGATGAGCTCGCCGACCCGGGAACCGACCAGGTGGATGCCGAGGACGCGGCCGGGGCTGCCGTCCTCGTTCTTGGCCGCGATGACCTTACCCGCGCCCTGCGTCTGCAGGATCACGCTCCGGCCGTTGCCGCCCAGGGGGTAGGTGAACTCCACGGTCTCGATTCCCCGGTCCTTGGCCTGCGCGGCGGAGATGCCGACCGAGGCCACCTCGGGGTCGGAGTAGGTGATCCGGGGCACGCCGTCGTAGTCGATCAGGTGCACCTCGAGGCCACCGATCCGCTCGGCCACCAGGATGCCCTCGGCGAAGCCGACGTGCGCGAGCTGCGGGGTGGCGATCAGGTCGCCCACGGCCGAGATCGTCGGCACCGAGGTCCGGCAGTACTCGTCGACCTTGACGTAGCCGCGCTCCATCTCCACGCCGGCCTCCTCGTAACCGAGGTCGGCCGAGACCGGGCCGCGGCCCACCGCGACCAGCAGCACCTCCGCGTCCAGCGTCTTGCCGCCCGCGAGCGTCACGGTCACGCCGCTGTCGGTGTGCTTGACGCTCTCGAACCGGGCGCCGAGCTCGAAGCCGATGCCGCGGCGGCGGAACGCCCGCTGCAGCAGCTTGGCGCTGGACTCGTCCTCCAGCGGCAGCAGCTGGGGCAGCATCTCCACGATCGTGACGTCGGCCCCGAACGAGCGCCACACGCTGGCGAACTCGACGCCGATGACCCCGCCGCCGAGGATGATCACCGAGCTGGGCACCCGGCCGTAGCGGAGCGCCTCGTCGCTGGAGATGACCCGCTCGCCGTCCAGCTCCAGGCCGGGCAGGCTCTTCGGCACCGAACCGGTGGACAGCACGATGTGCTCGCCCTCGTACACCGTGTCGCCCACCTGGACCTGCGTGGGCGAGATCAGCTTGCCGTAGCCGTCGATGGTGTCGATCTTGCGGCTGGCCAGGGTGGACTGCAGGCCCTTCCAGAGCCGGTCCACCACCTTGTCCTTGTAGGCCAGCACGCCGTCGATGTCGATGCCCTCGTAGCTGGTCCGGACCCCAAACGTCTCGCTCTCGCGCGACAGGTCGGCGACCTCCGCGGCGTGCAGCAGCGCCTTGGTCGGGATGCAACCCCGGTGCAGGCAGGTCCCGCCGACCCGGTCCTTCTCGATCAGCGCGACGCGCTTGCCCATCTCAGCAGCGCGCAGTGCGCATGCGTACCCTCCGCTGCCGCCACCTAGTACGACGATGTCGTAGGTGACGCTGCCCTCTGCCACGGAACGCTCCCTATCTGTCAGCTTCAAGTCGCTGTGTCCATCATTTCACTCCACAGGACCGGTCTGGAGGAGAGTTTGCCCACGCAAACGGCCCAGCTGAAGTGAGTCTGCCCACGATCACGCGGGCTTACCCGGCATGATCACGGCCGGGTAACAGCAGTAACGAAAGCAAACCGCCGGCACCGATCATTCCGTGGGCAGGGTGCCCGCCGCCACGTCCTCGGCGATCTGGACCAGGGCCCGGGTGGCCGCGCCGGTGCCGCCGCGCGGGGTGTACCCCCAGGCGCCGGACTCGTTGAAGGCCGGCCCGGCGATGTCCAGGTGAGCCCAGCTCACCCCGGCCGGCACGAACTCGCGCAGGAACAGGCCCGCGACCAGCATGCCGCCGTTGCGGTCGGGGGAGACGTTGGTCAGGTCGGCCACCGTGGAGTCCAGGCCCTTACGCAGCTCTTCCGGCAGCGGCATGGCCCACGCGGCCTCACCGGCCCGGGTCGACGACTGGGCCACGCTGGCGGCCACTTCGTCGTCGCTGCCCATCACGCCCGCGACCCGGGAGCCGAGCGCGACCAGCTGGGCGCCGGTCAAGGTGGCGATGTCGATCAGCAGGTCGGGGGAGTCCTGGGCCGACCGGGCCATCGCGTCGGCCATCACCAGCCGGCCCTCGGCGTCGGTGTTGAGCACCTCGACGGTCTTGCCGCCGTGGATGGTTATCACGTCGGACGGCCGCTGCGCGGACCCGCTCGGCATGTTCTCCGCCAGTGACAGGTAACCGACCACGTTCACGACCGGGCTCAGGGCCGAGATGGCCTGCAGCGCGCCGAGCACCGCCGCGGCCCCGCCCATGTCCGACTTCATCCACTCCATCGACTTGGGCGGCTTGAGCGACAGGCCGCCGGAGTCGAACGTGATGCCCTTGCCCACCAGCACCAGCGTCCGGGTCGCGTCCGGGTGGGTGTAGGCCAGGCGAACCAGGCGGGGCGGGTGCACCGAGCCCTGGCCGACGCCGAGGATGCCGCCGTAACCGCCCTCGGCCAGTTGGTGCTCGTCCAGCACATCGATGTCCAGCCCGGCCGCGGCCGCCACCCGCTGCGCCTCGGCCGCGAATGTGGCCGGAACCAGGTCGGACGGCCCGGTGTTGACCAGGTCGCGCACCAGCGTGACCGCGTCGGCCAGTACCTGGGCCCGCCGCGTGACCGCGTCCGCTTCATCAGCCGGGAGCTGGGTCAGCAAGGTCAGCTCGGCGTCGGTGACGACACCCGTGGTCCGGTACCGGCGGAACGAGTAGCCGCCCAGCAGTGCGCCCAGCGCCACCGCACCGGCCTCGGTCGCATCCCGGGCCGGCAGGGCCAGCTCGATGTGCCGCTTCTCGCCGTGGGCCGCGCTACCCGAGCCGTTCAGGGCGGCGCCGTTGAGGCCCCCGCTCGCGGCCGGACGCGCGGCGGTCAGCGCGCGGACGGCCGCACCCGCGGCGCGGCGCAGCGTCTCCGGCTCGAACCGGGCCTGGTCGTCGGAACCGTCTGGCGCCTGGCCGAGGCCAACAGCCACGATCACCGGGACCGGCAGCTTGCCCGCCGCGGGGATCTTGGTCACTTCCTCGGTGCGGCCGGTCGCGTCGAGCGCGGTGAGCAGCTCGGTCAGGGTCCCGCCGAGCGCCTCGTCCACCTCGTGTGCTCCGGGGGCGGGGCGGGGTCCGTCCGCGCCCTGGATCACGCCGACGATGAGAGCGTCGGCCTCGGTGGCGCGCGCCGACGCCCCGCTGGTGTGAATCGTCATCGTCACCCTGCCGATGCTAGTGCCTGGACGGTGCGCGCCGTCATCTCCCGCTCGGGCGTCCGGCCTGCTCCACAGGCCCACGGGCCCGGCGCGGCCGGGGTGGCGTGGCCACGGCACAAGGGATCGGTCGGGGATAACCGGCGCATGTTTGAAATAGACCTTATTTCACGGATGCCGTTGAGTTTCACCCCGCACGCGAAGGTGTGCCGCATCTGTGTCCTGACCAGCCCGAGTGAGCAGGCTGTCCGGCGGCCCTCGCCTCCTGCCTCGTCAGCTGATCGCGGTGACCAGCAGGCAGGCCGCGGTGGCCGCCTCGGACACGGCCCCGAGCACGTCCCCGGTGACCCCGCCCAGCCGCCGGGCCCCGTGCTCGCCCAGGGCGATTCCGGTCACCAGGCCCGCGCCCACCGCGACCGGCAGGATCCACTGCACCGGGACGTCCGCCACCGCCGCGGCCAGGAAGATCCCGCCCACGGTCACGGCCAGCACGGCCACGGTCACCGCAGCCGCGGCGGCCGGGGCCACGCTGCCGGCCACCATCGCGCCCAGCCCATCCGGCCGCGTCGGCGGCACGCCGCGGCGGCAGGCCCACGTGATGGCCAGCCGGCCGGTCACTGCGGCCACGATGATCGCGGGCACACCGCGCCCGGCCGCGTCGGCCTGGGTGAGGCCCGCCACCTGGATCAGCAGCGTGAGCACCAGCGTCACCACGCCGAACGGCCCGATGTCCGACCGCCGCATCACCTCCAGCGCCCCGGCCGGCGGCCGCCGGCTGCCCAGCCCGTCGGCCAGGTCAGCCAGGCCGTCCAGGTGCAGGCCGCGGCTGAGCACGGCCAGCGACCCGACCGCCAGCACCGCCGCGACCAGCGACCCGGTGTGCAGCAGCTGCCCGAAGACGTAGAGCACCGCCGCCGCGATCGCGCCGAGCACCAGCCCTACCGCCGGCGCCCACAGCATCGCCTCCGCCGCGCTCTGCCGCGACGGCCCGGCCAGCGGCGACGAGGCGCCGGGTCGCGGCTCGGGCGGGTGGGCCGCCGGGACGATGGACTCGGGCAAGATGCTGAGCAGTGTCACTGACAATCTCAGTCCGTCCCGGCTCATGAACGTTCACCTTAGGGCGAACGGGACGTCCGCAGCAGCACCTTTCGGGTCGCGCAGCAGACACGTACTATCTCAACTATGGCGGAATGGTGGTCGATCGAGGTCTTTCACGCCGACCTGTCGGCCCGGCAGTGGAAGAGCTCGTATGAGAACGCGCTGATCGAGGCGGCCCTGACCCACGGGGCGCTCAACTGGGGCTGGCACGAGCACCGCACCGGTGTCGTGCTGGAGGTCGAGTTCACCGACGATGCGGCCTGGGAGACGTTCCGGACCCTGCCCGCCGTCCGGGCCGCGCTGGACGCGGCGCCGGACCCGGTGAACGGGCTGATCGTCTACCGCGGGCGCGGGGGCGCGTCCGGCTCCCGCTGGCCGCGACGCCGCGGGCCGAAGCCGGGCGCGGACGCGCTGGCCCGGCCGGAGCCCGCCGAGGAGAAGGTCCTGGACCTGACCGAGGCGGCGCCGCCCGGATGGTGATTCCCGCGGCCCGGGGCACCGGCCGCGCCGGGTGCGCGCATCGTTTGCACCCGCTGTTTACCTGGTGCGGCGAATCCATCGTCCGGTACAGGGCAGGATGGGTACATGAGGGAAACGCGAGTCACCGCGGATGACCTGCGCGCCGCGATCGAGCGCACGGGTTACTACCCGGGGCTGGTTACCGACGCCGTGTGGGAGTCGCTGGGGGCCGAGCCAGTCACGGCCTACGTCGTTACGCACGACGCGATTTTCGATCCCGGCATGGAGGTCCGCCGTCACATCACCGTGCTGGCCCTGACCCCGACCCGGCTGATCTACTCCCACACCGACGAGCACCCGCCGGAGGAGCCGGACGGGCGGCCGCAGGCCGAGACCAGCACCGAGGCGGTGCGGTTCTCCCGGGTGTCGTCGGTCGCGCTGACCCGGGTCGTGCCCGATCCGGCGTCCTACGTGGCCGGGGTCACGATGCCCAGCGAAGTGGTGCTGACCATCGGCTGGAACGTGCTGTCCCACGTCGAGCTGGAGCCCGCCCACTGCGGCGACGAGAACTGCGAAGCCGACCACGGCTACATGGGCACGATCACCGCTGACGACCTGACGCTGCGGATGAGCGAGGCGGCCGACGGCGAGGACGGGGTGCGCCAGGTGATGTCGTTCGCGTCCGCGCTGTCCGACGCCACCGCCGGCGCCGGACGGTAAGGCGCACGTTGCCGTAACCCGGCCGCGAGTGACAGGATGTGCCGGATGACAACGGAGCCGAGAACTGCGCCTCTCCTGCCGTCCTACGGCTCCCGGACGCTCGCGGAGCTCGGGTCGTCGATCCTGGCCGCGCTCGGCGGTTCCGGCGTCAACAGCCTCGGCCTGCCGCCGTCGCGGAAGATCTGCCTGCTGGTCGTGGACGGGCTCGGCTGGGAGCTGCTGCGGGACCACCCGGCCGCCGCGCCGTTCCTCAACGAGCTGGCCATGAACGCCCAGCCGCTGGCCGCTGGCTTCCCGGCCACCACGGTGACCAGCCTGACCTCGCTGGGCACCGGCAGCGCGCCCGGCCAGCACGGCGTGCTCGGGTACCAGGTCGCGATCCCGGGCGAGCACCGGCTGCTGAACGGGCTGCGCTGGGACAACCGGATCGACCCGGAACGCTGGCAGCCCCGGTCCACGATCTACGAGCGCGCCAGCGCGGCCGGTATCGCCACCTACTACGTCGCCCCCCGCGGCTTCCGGAACAGCGGCCTGACCCGCGCGGCCATGCGCGGTGCGCAGTACTGGCCCGCCGACAGCATGGGTGCGCTGGCGGGCGAGGCCGGGATCGCGCTGCGCGAGGCGGACGAGGTCCTGGTCGCCGCGTACCACGCCGACCTGGACGGCACTGGGCATGGCCACGGCGTCGGGTCGGACGCCTGGTACTACCAGCTGGCCCACGTGGACAAGCTGGCCGAGCAACTGGCCGGTGCGCTGCCCAGCGACACCACCTTGTACATCACCGCGGACCACGGCATGGTCGACGTCTCGGCCGAGGATCGCATCGACGTCGACAACCTGCCCGACCTGCGGGCGGGGGTGTCCCTGCTGGGCGGCGAGCCTCGGGCGCGGCACGTCTACACCCGCCCCGAGGCCGCCGCCGACGTGCTCGCGGCCTGGCGGGAAGTCCTGGGTAACCGGGCCTGGGTCGTCTCCCGCGAGGAAGCGATCAAGGAAAACTGGTTCGGCCCGGTCGAGCCGGACAACATCGCCCGCATCGGCGACGTGGTCGCCGCGCCCGTCGGCAACTGGGCCATCGTCGCCACCGAGACCGAGCCCCGCGAGTCCGCCCTGGTCGGCATGCATGGCTCCCTGGTCCCGCACGATCAGCTGGTCCCGCTGCTCAGCCTCTCGGTCAACTGACTCACCCGGCCCGGGACGGAAGTTCCCGCCGGGCGGTGCGCAGCAGCCAGGTCAGGGCGCCCGCGATCACGGCGTAGGTGGCGGGGGCCGCCCCGGCCGCGAGCACCGCGCCCAGGCTCACCCCGGCCGCTACCGCCAGCCGCAGGATCAGGGCCACCGGCCGCCCGCGCCGGATCCAGCCGCGGCGGCGGGGCCGGGCCGGCCGATCGGCGTAGGCCTCGCGGCGGCCGGTCACGGTGCGCAGCTCGGTGTAGGCCGCCGCCGCCGCGGCAAAGGCCGCCGGGTCGCCGCCGTCGTCGCGGTCCGGGTGGGTGGCGGCGGCCACGCGGCGCCAGGCGGCCCGGACCTCATCGTCGCTCAGCTCCGGCTGGGCCGGCAGCCCCAGCGCCGCGAACGGGTCAGCCTTCATGACCGCTCCCGGGACCGAAGGCCTCGTCCAGGAACGCGCCCACCTCGGCCAGCACCCGGTCGCCCGCATCGTGTGCCGCATCGTGTGCCGCGTCGTGGGCACCGGACTCGGCCGCCGCCGGAGGAGTCGCGGGCGCCGCCGGCGCGGGAGTCACCCTGAGGGCCCGGGGGAGCGCGGCCGGCGCCCCTACCACCCGTTTGACCTGGATGTACGACACCCCGCCCTGGTGGACGTAGGCGACCTGGCCCACCCCGAGCCCGCGGACCAGGTCCGGGTCCACCACCGGCGCGAGCTGGACCCGCGAGGACCCCTCTCCCGTCCAGGCTGAGTTCCCGGCCGGGCCGCGCACCAGCCGCCGCGAGCTGTCCACGTACCGGCGGTCCCCGGCCAGGCCGACCACCGGGCCCGGGTGCGGCGTGCGCAGCAGCCAGATCCCGCCCTCGGCCGTGGCCGCGATGCGGTAGCGCTCGTCCTCGTCGGCCGCCAGGCCCTGCCACGACTGAGCCGATACCTGCACCGCCAGCCCGAGCGACCGGGCCCGTTCGTACAGGGCCCAGATCGGCAGCCGCCTCGAAACCGCGCTGAACTCATCCACGGCCAGCAGCACCTCGGCGTCCTGCCCCGGCCCGGTGATGTAGCTGGTCAGCAGGTCCACCAGCGCCCGAGCCTGGGCTTCGGCCACCCTGGTGTCGGCCGTGCCCTCCAGGATGCAGTACCAGACGTCGGCGTCGGCGAACGTCCCGGCCGTGTCGAAGCCCCGCCCGAGCCGGCGCCACAGCGACCGGAACCGCAAACCCACGTCCGCGATCAGGTGCGCCCCCGACCGCAACGTGGCCAGCGCCTCCGCCGACCCCGGTCCCGGGTACGCCCCTGGCCCCGGCGCGGCGTAGGCGTCGGTAAGCCAGTCCAGGTCCAGCCGGCTCAGGAAGTCGGCCGCGTCCGCGGGTGGCCCGCCGGGCGCCTGCACGGCCAGGGTCACGATCGCCTCCATCACGTCGGCGTAGTAGGCCGCCGACCCGGTGCCGTGCTCGACCAGGTCCAGCAGCGTGCTGGTCAGCCGGTCCGGCGACAGGTCCCACAGGCGCAGCGTGGCGTCGTCCGGCCAGATCGCGGTGGACCGGGCGCCGGCGTCGCGCAGCACCCGGCGCGCCCGGTCGGCCACGCGGCGCGAGTCCCCGCCGCCCTTGCAGTCCAGCACGACCAGCAGCGGGCGCTGTCCCGCCCCGGCCGCCTGCCGGGTCAGCGCGGTGGCCATGAACCCGGCCCACAGCCTGAGCAACAGGGTGGTTTTCCCCGTGCCCGTCGTGCCGATCACTACCTGGTGGGAGCGCAGCCGCGCGTAGGGCAGGGCCGCGATGGCCCGGGCCGGATGCCGGACAGCCCGGATCGTGCCGCCGACCACCACGTCGCCGTTACGGCGGGTCAGCGGGACCGCCCCGGGGGCCGCGATCCGGGCCCGGGCGCTGCGCACCTGCCGGCGCCACTGCCGCCGGTCGAACCCGATCGCCGACGCGGGCGACAGGCCGCCCGCGCCGGTCTCCATCCGGTAGCTGCGGTAGGCCCAGGCCAGCCCGCCCAGCGCCAGTCCGGGCAGCACCGCGGCCGGTGCCACCGTCACCGCCGCCGCGGCCACCTGCCCGGCCGCGGCCAGCGCCCACATGCTCAGCCAGGCGTGGTACGGCGCGTCCGCCACCCGATACCAGGCCGGCCCGCGGGCGCTGGCCGCGCTCGCCGCCAGCCAGACCGCCACCGCGGGCAGGCACCACAGCGCCGCCCCGTACAGCCGCCGGGGCGGCCACCCGAACTGCCACGCCGTCACCGCGGCTCCCGCCGTCACCGCGGACACGGGCGCCGCCGCCACCAGCACCGCCACCACCGCGGCCGTCGCAGCCAGCCGCCACAGCGCCCGCCCGATCACCTCATCACCCGATCACCTGGGCCCCTCAAGCGCGGCCCGGGCCGGCAGGTCGCGCACCTCCACCCGCGCCGCCGCCGGGCCCAGCGCCGCGCGGGCCCGCAGCACGGTCGGCCGGACCGCCGGCGAGCACACGTACAGCACCCGGGTGTGCCGCGCCGGCCGCCCCGGCACCCGGACCCCGGCCGCGGGCCCGCCGTAGTCGCTGGTGCGGGTCAGCAGTTCCCGGATGATTGCGGTCGTCCGGGATACCGGCTTGCGGGTCAGCTCGGTCTCGATGGCCCAGCACTCGCCGGACCAGGGCACCGCCGCGTCAGCGGGCCAGTGCACCTCACCGTCCGGCAGGTGCTCGCGCAGCCCCGTCCGCCCGCCCGACCGGGCCCGCAGCCGCCTTTCCGTGCGCCAGAACGCGCCCGCCTGCTGGTACCCGGCGGTCGCCTCCAGGGCCAGCCGCACCGCGGCCACGGCCCGGGTATGCGCCAGCCGGGGCAGCGCGGGCGGCTGCGCCGCGTACCGGAGCCCGCAGGCCGCGAGCCCAGCCCGGGTCAGCCACACCCAGGCTGGCCCGGGCCCGCGCCGGCCCGACTCGGCGTACCCGAGCCGGCGCCAGCGGATCACCGCGGCCCAGGCCTGCGGCACGCTCCCGCCCAGCACCGCGGCCAGCAGGTCGATCGGCAGCCCGTACATCTCGGCGATGTAGACCATGCCGTCGATATCCCGGTCGCTCAGCCCCCGCGGGGCGACGCCTCCGGGACGTCCGGGCCGTTCACGCACTGCCATCGCTGGCCCATAATGCCCGCCGCCCCCGCCGCCTGTCGCAGGTTCAGGCGCCCGCCGTGGCCGAAGATCCTGCCGGACTTCCTGCCGGTCACCGGCAGGCGCAGCCGACAGGCGCTATAGCGGGCGGGACCAGACCTGGCCGGTCAGGTCGGCACCGAAGCTGTGGTGCGGCTCCTCCTCGCCCAGGGTGAAACCGGCTCGCTCGTAGATGCGGCGGGCGTCGGCCAGGATGCTGTTGGTCCACAGCATGATCTCGGTGTAGCCCGCGGCCCGGGCGAAGCGCAGGCACTCCTCCACCAGCGTGGCCCCGATGCCCAGGCCGCGCGCGGCCGGGTCCACGTACAGCAGCCGCAACTGGGCCACGGTGTCGGACTTGCGCACGCACAGGATCGACCCGACCCGCTCGCCGTCGGCCTCGGCGATCCAGGCCGCCTCGCGCGCCGGGTCGCGCTGGTCCACGTAGTCGGCCACGATCCGGGCCACCATCGCCTCGTACGTCTCGTCCCAGCCGTACTCGGCCGTGTAGCCGGCCGCCTGGCGCTGGACCACCCAGCCGAGGTCGCCGGGGCGCGGTGGGCGCAGCACGTAGCCGCGCGGCGGCGGCGCGTCCGTGAGCACCTGGGTGATCTCCCGGACGCAGGACACCAGCCGCTGCTGCGCATGCTCGCCCAGGCTGGCCAGCAGGGTGCCGATGTGCTCGACAGCCGAGGCGTCCAGGCGCTGCTGCAGCGTGCGGCCGTCCGGGGTGAGCGTGATCACCTGGCGGCGGGCGTCCGTGCCGGATTTGCGCCGGGTGATGAGCCCATCGGCCTCGAACCGGCTCAGAATCCGGCTCAGGTAGCCCGCATCGATGTCGAGGCCACGGCGCAGCGCGCTCACCTCGGTGCTGTCCCGCTGGCCCAGCTCGAACAGCAGCCGGGCCTCGGTCAGCGAGTACGGGGTGCCCAGGTAACCGCCGCGCAGCACGCCGATCACGTTGGTGTACAGCCGGTTGAAGGCGCGCACCGCCGCGACCGGGTCCTCGGTGGTGGGCCGCCGTACCGCTGCTCCCGTCGCCACCATGACCGCTCCCTTTCGATATTTTTTAACTGGTTATTGGTTGCCTTAGTCAAAGGTATTGCTGACGCAGGCAACGGGTCAATGCCTGGAGGTGGCCTCCGAGTTCGCCGAAACGGAAGATGGGGCCGACAATTGACTTATGCGTCTGGCTCGGCCCGTGGTGCCCCTGGCCTGGCGGCGCCCGGCCCGATGGGCGGCGCTGCTGGCCGGTGCGGTACCGACGCTGGCCTTCCCGGCCCCGGACCTGTCCGTGGTGGCGTGGTTCGCGCTGGTGCCTGGCCTGCTGATCGTCCGGCGGGCGCCGTCCGCCCGCGAGGCGGCGGTCCGCGGCTGGTGGCTCGGCAGCGGGTACATCGTGGCCGCCATGTACTGGCTGGCACCGGAGATCGGCCCCGGTGTGCTGCTGGTCGCGGCGGTGTTCGGGGTCCTGCAGGCGCCGTTCGGGCTGTCGGCCTGGGCCCTGCTGCGGCCGCCGCTGACCGTGACCCGGGCCCTGGGCGCGCTGATCGTGGTGCCGAGTTGCTGGCTGCTGGGCGAATGGCTGCGGTCGTGGCAGGCCCTCGGCGGGCCGTGGGCGGTGCTCGGCGCGAGCCAGTGGCGGCATCCGGCCGTGCTGGCGCTGGCTGCGGTGGGCGGGGTCTGGCTGGTCAGCTTCGTGCTGGTGGCTGCGAACGTGGCCATCGTGGTCATGCTGGCCTCACCCCGGTGGACGGCCCGGGCCGCGGCGGCGGTGGTGGCCGCGGCGGTGGTGGCCGCGGGCCCGGTGGCCTTCGCGCTGACCGGCCCGGCCCCGCTCACCCGGACCGCGACGATCGCGCTGGTGCAGCCCGGGCTGGTCAACGACCCCAACCTGCGGGTGGACGCCAGCCAGCGGCTGACCGAGGACCTGGTCCGCGGCGACGGCCCGGCAGGCCCCGATGCCCGGCCGGACCTGATCGTCTGGGGCGAGAGCAGTGTCTCCTACCACCTGGACAGTGACCGTTCGCTGCTGCGCAGCATCGAGAAGATCTCCGCGATCGGCCACACCCAGATCCTGGTCAACCAGGATTCCGAGCACGACGGCAGCAAGTCCAAGGTCGCCGTGCTGGTCGGCCCGGGCGGCATCGCGGGCACTTACACCAAGACCCGGCTGGTGCCGTTCGGGGAGTACATCCCGTTCCGCTCGGCGCTGTCCTGGCTGACCGACATCAGCCGGGCCGCCCCGGTCAACACGGTGCCGGGGACCGGGGCGCACGTGCTCCGGGTGACCGAGCCGGACGGCGCGCCCCTGACTATTGGCCCGCTGATCTGCTTCGAGTCCGCGTTTCCGGACATGTCGAGGGTGGACACCGACCGCGGCGCCCAGGTCATCGTGTACCAGACCGCCGACTCGACCTTCCAGGGCACCTGGGAGCTGGCCCAGCACGCCGCGCTGGACGCGATCCGGGCGGCCGAGACCGGGCGCCCGGTGGTCCAGGCCGCGCTGACCGGCGACTCGGATGCCTTCGACGCGCGCGGTCGGCAGCTGGCCTGGATGAACCAGACCCAGCGGGGGGTGACCATGGTCCGGCTCGCGCTGCCGGCCACCTCGTCCCGGACCATCTACGACGAGCTGGGGGATTACGTCCCGTGGGCGGCAACCGGGGTGGCCGTGCTGGCCGGACTGGGCGGCCTGTGGCGTTTGCGGGGCCGGAGCGGCGGGAAGGGTGGTGCCACTGGCGCGGATACGGCAGAATACGATGCAGGCAGTGGGCTGCACGTGCCCAGCTAGCCGTTACTCAGGACAGACGCGAGGACGCAGGGGAAGGCGAACCTCGTCGGCTGCCAGGAGGAACGGTGTCTGCTCAAGGTGTTACGCAAGGCGTTTTGCAAGTCCATTCAGCGCCCCCGGCGCTCTGCCCGCACATCGAGTGGGCGGTGGCCGGGGTTCTTGGCGTGCCCGTAGACCTGCCCTGGACCGCTCAGCCCGCGTCCCCTGGGTCGCTGCGGGCCGAGCTCACCTGGGAGGGACGGGCCGGCAGCGCGGGCGCCATCACCTCGGCTCTGGCCGGGTGGAACCGGCTGCGTTTCGAGGTCACCGAGGACGCGAGCCCCGGTTGTGACGGGGTGCGGCACAGCTACACCCCCACGCTGGGCCTGTTCACCGCGGTGACCGGCGGCAACGGCGACATCTGCGTCCCCGAGGGCCGGCTGCGCACGGCTCTGGCCATGGCCCAGACCGACACCGCGCTGCGCGGCGAGCTGGACCGCCTGCTTGGCCGGGCCTGGGATGAGGAGTTGGACGTGTTCCGCTGCGGCGCCGAGGGTGCGCCCGTGCGCTGGCTGCACGCCACCGGCTGACCCCGTCTGGTCTCTTTATCGACATTGCTCTTTATCGACGTTGCCTGGCGGCCCGATGTCGAACTGAGTATCGAATAACTCGTAGCTCTATGCGAACATAGTATCGATTGATGGTTGCTATACGATCTGTGTAATCACTCCGTTACGGATAGTGATAAGCCTCGTGGAGTATCGATGATCAAGGTGTCCAGGACCGTCCGCGACGGTTCTATCCGCGTCACGTTCGCCCTCCCGGCGGCCGAGCCCACCGGGGCCGTGTCCGTGGTTGGGGACTTCAACAACTGGGACCCGTTCGCGCACCCGCTGCGTAAGCGGTCCAACGGCACCCGGAGCACGGTGGTGACCGCCGCGCCCGGCAGCACGCTGCGTTTCCGGTACCTGGCCGAGGGCGGCCACTGGTTCGACGACGAGGCCGCGCATGCGGTCGACGCTCAGGGCGCCACCATCTCGGTGTGAACCGGGCCGGGCCACCGGCTGATCGAGGCGTTCGCGACCGGGTTCCTGGGCAGGGGCGTGCCGGGTGGCGGCAGGCTTCCGGCCGCCGCCACCCGCACCGGCCCGCCGTGGGTCACCACGATCAGCTCGGCGCCGGGCCGGGCCGCGGCCAGCCGCCGCAGCGTCCGGTGCACCCGGTCGTACATCTGCGCCACGCTCTCGCCGCCCGGCGGGAGCGTGTAAGGCTCGTCGTAGAACTGGTTGATCACGTCGAAGGCGGCGTCGCCCGGGGCGTCCCCAGGGGCGTCTACTGCCCGCTCGGCCGCGGCCGAGCTGGTGCCCTCCAGCGCGCCCAGGTCCTGCTCGCGCAGGCCCGGGTCGAACTCCAGTGGCAGGCCGAGCCGCCTGGCGATGATGGCCGCCGTCTCGGCCGTGCGGGCCAGGTCGCTGGACACGATCGCCACCGCCGCCGGAGCCTGGTCCGACAGCTGCGCGGCGGCGTGGGCCGCCTGCTCGCGCCCGGCGGGGGTCAAGCTGCCGGCCAGGTAGGACTGGCCCTGGATCCGGTGGGCCAGGTTCCACTCGCTCTGGCCGTGCCGGACCAGCCACAGCCGGGCGGCCGGTGCAGGCTCGCTCATCGCGGTATCAGGCTCCCTGCTCGCGGTTGGTCAGTACTGCAGGCGCGGGTCGTCGTAGTTCTTGAACTCAAGCACGTTATTAGACGGGTCGGCCAGCGCGATCGTCCGGTGCTGCTCGGCCGTACCCTCGAACCGCAGCGCCGGGCCGGCCAGGACCCGCAGCTTTCGCTGCTCGACCACCCGGAGCAGCCGGTCGAAGTCCTCAGCCTTCGCGAAGCTGACCCCGAAGTGACGTGGATACATGACCGGCTCAGCCGGAATGTCGTCGCTCAGATGACAGACCAGCTGGTCGCCGAAGAAGTCGAGCGTGATCCGGTCGGGGTAGCGGCGGGCCAGCTTCGCGCCCAGGCCGAACACGTAGAACTCCAGCGCCTCGTCCAGGTCGCGGGCGGGGACGGCGATGTGGCAGGCGTCGTGGATGTCGCGCATGACGATGGGTCCTTCCCAGGGGACGTCGGGATTGAGACGGTCAGGCGGCGGTCCGGGCGGTACGGGCCGCGGCCACGCTGACTCCGGTGGTCAGGTCGAGCAGGGTGTCGCCGCGCAGGCCGCGGCGCAGGGTCTCCACCCCGACCACGTCGCTGGTGGCCACGTTGCCCAGGTTGACCGCGGGGCCGACGGTGCGGATGAGCTCGACCTGCAGGTCCTTGGTCGGGGCCTCGAACATCACCACGCTGGGATCAACCGAGGCCAGCACCGCGCCCAGCACGTCGCCGCGCATGTGCCCGTCGGCCTGGGCGATCCCGCTGCGGCCGCTCTCCCGCGCCTCGGTGATGACCAAGGTGGCGCCGGCCGCCAGGTCCTGGTTCAGCGCGCCGGCCCAGTCGGCCGGGGTGAGCAGCGCGGACCGGTCCGCGTCCTTGTAACCGACCTCGGACAGCACCGGGCGTACTCCAGCCAGGCGGCGCACGTAGTCCGCCTTGCCGTTCTGGTCCAGCGGGATCGTGCCGTTGGACACCTCGATGTGGGTGGCGCCGAACCGCTCCACCAGCGCCAGGTAGTCACCTAGCTGGCCCGTCCACAGGCAGTACTCGAACAGCGTCCCGCCGAAATAGAAGTCGATCCCGGCCTCGCGCAGCACCGCGGCCTTACGGTCCATGTCCTTGGTCACCAGTGCGGTGCCCCAGCCGAACTTCACCACGTCGATGAGCGCGCCGTGACTCTCGACCACGTCGGTGAACGCGCCGGTGGGCAGGCCGGTGTCGATGACCATGGTGATGCCGTGCTGGCCGGGTGTCATGGATTCCTCCAGGCGGTTGGTGCGGGGTGACACTGCTGATTCTTGGCCGCCGGTATGGGAACGCCATCCGCGCTGGATGCGAACCTGATGAACGTCTTGATCAAGGTCGCGCCCCAGGTCCTTTTCCCTACACAACTTTCAGGAAACCCACAGCTTGCGGGCCCGGGGCCCCGCGCCGGGAGCCCGTCAGCCTGATCCGGGAATGATCAGTATTAGCCTGGGCGTATGAGCAGTGACCTCGCCTCCCTGACCGGTATCGACGTCCCCACGGGCCTGCTGATCGGGGGTGAGTGGACCGGCGGCCACGGTGGCCGCCTCGCCGTGATCGATCCGGCCACCGAGGCCCCGCTGGCCGAGGTGGCGGACGCCACCGAACAGGACGGCCTGGACGCGGTGAGCGCGGCCTACGCGGCCCTGCCGGGGTGGGCGGCCACGCCGCCGCGGCAGCGGGCCGAGTGCCTGCGCCGCGCGTTCGACCTGATGACCGGGCGGGCCGAGGCCTTCGCCCGGCTCATGTCGGCCGAAAACGGCAAGTCGCTGCGGGACGCGCGGGCTGAGGTGACCTACGCCGCGGAGTTCTTCCGCTGGTACTCCGAAGAGGCCGTCCGCATCGACGGCAACCTGACCACCGCGCCCGTCGCGGGCAACAAGATCCTGGTCTCCCGGCAGCCGATCGGGGTCTCGGTCCTGGTCACCCCCTGGAACTTCCCGGCCGCAATGGCCACCCGCAAGCTGGGGCCGGCCCTAGCCGCCGGCTGCTCGGTGGTGCTCAAGCCGGCCGAGGACACCCCGCTGACCGCGCTGGCCCTGGCCGCGCTGCTGGCGGAGGCGGGCGTGCCCGCCGGCGTGGTCAACGTGGTAACGACGTCCCGGCCCGGCCCGGTGACCGCGGCCATGATGGCCGACCCCCGGGTGCGCAAGCTGTCCTTCACCGGCTCGACCGAGGTCGGGCGCCAGCTGCTGCGCCAGGCCGCGGACACCGTGCTGAGCTGCTCGATGGAGCTGGGCGGCAATGCACCGTTCATCGTGTTCGACGACGCCGACCTGGACGCCGCCATCGAGGGCGCGCTGATCGCCAAGCTGCGCAACGGCGGCGAGGCCTGCACCGCGGCCAACCGCTTCTACGTGCACGAGGCGGTGGCGGCCGATTTCACCGCCCGGCTGGCCGACCGGTTCGGCAAGCTCACCCTCGGCCCCGGCCTGGAGGAATCCACCGACATCGGGCCGCTGGTCAACGAGGCGACCCGGAGCAAGGTGGCCTCGTTGGTAGACGGCGTGGAAGGCGACGGCGGCCAGATCGTGCTGGGCGGCTCGGCCCCGGACCGGCGCGGCTTCTACTACCAGCCAACCGTCATCGACCAGGTGCCGCCCTCGGCCGCGATCGCCGGCACCGAGATCTTCGGCCCGGTGGCGCCGGTGATCCGGTTCGCCGACGAGGCCGAGGCCGTGCGGTGGGCCAACGCCACCGAGTATGGCCTGGTGTCCTACGTCTACACCCGTGACCTGCGGCGCGGCCTGCGGGTGTCGGAGGCCCTGGAGACCGGGATGGTCGGCCTGAACCGCGGCATCGTGTCCGATCCGGCCGCGCCGTTCGGCGGGGTCAAGCAGTCCGGGCTGGGCCGCGAGGGCGGTCACGACGGCCTGCTGGAGTACCTGGAAACGAAGTACATCGCCACCGATTGGTGATCGACACCGCGTCCAGTGTCGCCGGGAGCCGCCCAGGCACGTAGCCTGTGCCTGTGGACCGGCGCATCTTCGGGCTTGAGAACGAATACGGCGTGACATGCACCTTCCGTGGGCAGCGGCGGCTGTCACCGGATGAGGTGGCACGCTATCTGTTCCGCCGCGTGGTGTCATGGGGCCGGAGCAGCAACGTGTTCCTGCGCAACGGCGCCCGGCTCTACCTGGACGTCGGCAGCCATCCGGAGTACGCCACGCCCGAGTGCGACAACGTCACCGACTTGATCACGCACGACAAGGCGGGCGAGCGGATCCTGGAGGGCCTGCTCGTCGACGCGGACAAGCGGCTGCGCGAAGAGGGCATCGCCGGGGACATCTACCTGTTCAAGAACAACACCGACTCGGCCGGCAACTCCTACGGCTGCCACGAGAACTACCTGGTCGGCCGGCACGGCGAGTTCGGCCGGCTGGCCGACATCCTGATCCCGTTCCTGGTCACCCGGCAGGTCATCTGCGGCGCCGGCAAGGTGCTGCAGACGCCGCGCGGCGCGGTCTACTGCGTCAGCCAGCGGGCCGAGCACATCTGGGAAGGCGTGTCCTCGGCTACCACCCGATCCCGGCCGATCATCAACACCAGGGACGAGCCGCACGCGGACGCCGAGCGGTTCCGCCGCCTGCACGTCATCGTGGGCGACTCGAACATGAGCGAGACCACCATGCTGCTCAAGGTGGGGTCGACCGACCTGGTGCTGCGGATGATCGAAGCCGGCACGGTGATGCGCGACCTCACCCTGGACAACCCGATCCGGGCTATCCGTGAGGTCAGCCACGACATGACCGGGCGCAGCCGGGTCCGGCTGGCCAACGGCCGCGAGATGAGCGCGCTGGAGATCCAGCGCGAGTACCTGAACAAGGCGCTGGAGTTCACCAGCCGCAACGGCGCGGACGCCACCGCCGAGCGGGTGCTGGCCATGTGGGAGCGGGCGCTGGACTCGATCGAGAGCGGCAACCTGGACAAGGTGGCCCGGGAGATCGACTGGGTGACCAAGTACCAGCTCATCGAGCGGTACCGGGCCAAGCACGACCTGCCGCTGTCCTCGCCGCGGGTGGCCCAGCTCGACCTGGCCTACCACGACGTGCACCGCAGCCGCGGCCTGTACTACTTGCTGCAGCGCAACGGCGCGGTCGACCGCGCCACCCGGGACCTGGACATCTTCGAGGCCAAGTCGGTCCCGCCGCAGACCACCCGGGCCCGGCTCCGAGGCGAGTTCATCCGGCGGGCGCAGGAGCGGCGGCGCGACTTCACTGTGGACTGGGTGCACCTGAAGCTCAACGACCAGGCCCAGCGGACCGTGTTGTGCAAGGACCCGTTCCGCTCGGTCGACGAGCGGGTCGAAAAGCTCATCGCCGGGATGTAGGCCGCTGGCCACGACATCGTGGCCATAACGGTATTGGTGTATGCCGGCGAAGCCCGCACTAGGAAAATACCGTGTGGGTATATTCACCTTGGCCCGCTCGGAAGGACATGCCCGGTGACCACACGCGACTTTGAGCTGGACGCGGTGGTCATCGGTGGCTGCGGGCACGTCGGCCTCCCGCTGGCGATCGCGCTGGCCAGCCGGGACACCAAGGTCGGCATCTACGACGTGAGCCAGACGGCGGTGGACACGGTCAACGCCGGCCAGCTTCCGTTCGCCGAGCCCGGGGCGGCGGAGCCGCTGCGGACGGGCCTGGCGGCGGGCCGGCTGCGGGCGTCGGCGGACCCGGCCATCGTCGGCACGGCCGAGCACGTGATCGTGGTCATCGGCACCCCGGTCGACGAGCACCTCAACCCCGAACCCGACGCCATCCCGAACGCGCTCGGCGGCTTTGCTCCCTACCTGCGGGACGGGCAGATCCTCATCCTGCGCAGCACCGTCTACCCGGGGGTCACGGCGCTGGTGGAGAAGACCATCGCCGCCCTCGGCACCGACATTGACGTGGCCTTCTGCCCCGAGCGCATCGCCGAGGGCCACGCCATGACCGAGCTGTTCGAGCTGCCGCAGATGATCTCGGCCCGGACCGCGCGTGGCGTGGAGCGGGCCAGCGCCCTGTTCGGCCGGCTGACCAGCCAGCTGGTCGTGCTGACCCCGGAGGAAGCCGAGCTGGCCAAGCTGTTCATCAACACCTGGCGGTACATCAAGTTCGCCACCGCCAACCAGCTGTACATGATGGCCAACGACCGGGGCCTGGACTTCGAGCGGATCCGGCAGGGCATGGGAGCTGACTACCCGCGCGCGGCCGACATGCCGGCCGCGGGCTTCGCCGCCGGGCCCTGCCTGTTCAAGGACACCATGCAGCTCGCGGCGTACAACTACAACAACTTCGCCCTCGGCCACACCGCGATGGCCATCAACGAGGGCATGCCGCTGTACCTGATGCACCGCCTGGAGCAGCGCTACGACCTGGCCGCCATGACCGTCGGCATCTGCGGCATGGCCTTCAAGGGCGGCTCGGACGACACCCGGTCCAGCCTGTCCTACAAGCTCAAGCGGATCCTGGCCTTCAAGGCGGCCGCGGTGCTGTGCACCGACCCGTACGTGACCACCGATCCGGCCCTGCGGCCGCTGCCGGAGGTCATCGAGCAGGCCGACCTGCTGGTGATCGCCGCGCCGCACCCGGAGTACCGCACGCTGGCCACGGCCAAGCCCGTGGCCGACATCTGGAACGTCCGGGGTGAGGGCGTACAGATATGAGCGGTGAACGCCCCCGCGTGTCGATCGTCATGCCGGCCTACAACGAGGACGAGCAGATCGTCCCGATCCTGGACCGGCTGTTCGAGTCGGTGCGGCTCCCGTGCGAGGTGCTGGTCGTGGTGGACACCCCGGCCGACACCACGATCGGCGTGGTCCAGGAGTACGCGGTCAAGGAGCCGCGGTTGCGCTGCCTGGTCAACACGTACGGGCCCGGGCCGGCCAACGCGATCAGGTTCGGTATCGACGTGGCCGCGGCCCCGGTCACCGTGGTCACCATGGCCGACGGCTGCGACGACGCCCGGCAGATCGACGAGCTGGCCCGCCTGGTGGAGCGCGGCGTGGCCGTCGCCGCCGCGTCCCGCTACATGGCCGGCGGACAGCAGGTGGGCGGCCCGGTCCTGAAGGGCACGATGTCCCGGATGGCGGGCCGGTCGCTGCGGCTGCTGGCCCACGTCGGGACCCGGGACGCGACCAACTCGTTCAAGGCCTACGCGACCGACTTCGTCCGCGAGGTCGGCATCGACTCCCGGGACGGCTTCGAGATCGGCATCGAGCTCACGGCCAAGGCCAAGCGGCTCGGCCGGCCGGTGGCCGAGATCCCGACGATCTGGCTGGACCGGCAGGCCGGGGTATCCAACTTCAACGTCGCGAAGTGGATCCCCAGCTACCTGCGCTGGTACAAGTTCGCGTTCGGGCCGCGGCTGACCGCGGATCAGCTACGGGACCGGATCTCCGGGCCACCGTCACCAGAAGAAACCCGAGGCAAGTGATGGAAAAAGTTCTGGTCAGCGGATCGGCCGGCTTCATCGGCGGGTACGTCGTCGAGGAACTGCTGCGGCGTGGCTACGCCGTGGTGGGCGTGGACAACTTCTCCAAGTACGGCAAGGTGCGCAAGTCCTACGACGACCACCCGCGCTACGAACTGGTCGAGGGCGACGCCCGTGACGTGGAGCTGATGACCCGCCTGCTCTCCGACTGCGATCACTTCATCGCGGGCGCGGCCATGATCGGCGGGATCTCCTACTTCCACACCTACCCCTACGACCTGCTGGCCACGAACGAGCGGATCATCGCCTCGTCCTGCGACGCGGCCATCGCGGCCCACCGCGACGGTCGGCTGCGCAAGGTCACCTACCTGTCGTCCTCGATGGTCTTCGAGGGCGCGTCCGACTGGCCGTCGTATGAGGGCCAGCAGCGGGAGATCCCCCCGCCGCTGTCCTCCTACGGCTTCCAGAAGCTGGCCGTGGAGTACTTCGCCCAAGCCGCCTGGGACCAGTACCAGCTGCCGTTCACGATCGCCCGCCCGTTCAACTGCGTGGGGATCGGCGAGAGCCGGGCGCTGGGCGACGAGGAGATCCTCTCGGGCAACGTCCGGCTGGCCATGAGCCACGTCGTGCCCGACCTGGTCCAGAAGGTCCTCCGGGGTCAGGACCCGCTGCACGTCCTGGGCTCGGGCGACCAGGTCCGACACTACACCTACGGCGGTGACCTGGCCGTCGGCATCGTGACCGCGATGGCGCACCCCGACGCGACCGGCGAAGACTTCAACCTGTCCACCCCCGAGAGCACCACGGTCCGCCAGCTGGCCGAGGTCATCTGGCGCAAGGTCAAGGGCGACGGGGTACCGCTGCGGATCGAGCACGACGACCCATTCGCCTACGACGTCCAGCGGCGGATCCCGGACGTGGGCAAGGCCAAGCGCATCCTCGGCTTCGAGGCCGCTACGTCCCTGGACGAGATGCTGGACGAGGTCATCCCCTGGATCCGGGGCGCGATTGAGGTCGGCAGCATCTGAACGAGAGTCTGCACTGGCGCCGGGCGGCGGCGTGGGCGGCCGGCGTCATCGTCGCGGCCGTCTTGCTGTTCCTGGGCTACCTGTTTCAGTCCCGGCAGGTCGCGGCCGGTTCGGACGGCGCGTCGATCGCGCTGCAGGGCTGGGCCCTGCGGCACGGCCACCTGCTGCTGCCCGGCTGGACCGTCTCGGACGTGTCCTTCTACCTCACCGAGCTGCCGCAGTACGCCCTGATCGAGGCGGTGCGCGGGCTCAGCCCGGATGTCGTGCACGTGGCCGGGGCGATGACCTACGTCCTGGTCCTGCTGCTGGCCGCGTGGCTGGCGAAAGGTAGCGCCCGCGGCCGTGCCGCCCTCGGGCGCCTGCTGGTGGTGGCCTTCATCATGCTGGCCCCGGCGGCCGGCGCCGACTACACGCTGCTCATGAGCCCCGATCACTACGGCAGCGCGGTGCCCGTGCTGCTGGCCTGGCTGGCCATCGACCGGCTGCCGGACGCTGAGGGCGGGGCCCGCTGGTACCGGCCGGTTGCGGTCGGCCTGCTGCTGACCTGGGGCCAGGTCTCCGACAGCCTGGTCCTGGTCACCGGCGTCGTCCCGATCGTGGTCGCGGCCGGGTCCCGGGCCGGAGTGCGGTTCTGGCGCCGGGAGGCCGGTGGCGGCGGCGACGCCTGGCTGGCGGCGGCCGCGATCATCTCGACTGGGCTGGCCCGGGCGGTCATGGCACTGATCCGGGCGGCCGGTGGCTACCAGGAACAGCCGGTGGGGACCAAGTTCTCCGGTCTGGGCGGGCTGCCGCATCACCTCGCCCTGACCGGGCAGGGGCTGCTCACCCTGTTCGGAGCCGACTTCTTCAGCCCGCAGTCCGGGCCGGACGTGGCCTTCGCCGCCCTGCACCTGGTCGGGGTGGCCGCAGTGGCGCTGGCCTTGGTGCTGGCCCTGGCTAAGCTGGGCCGCGATCGCGACCTCGTCGTCCCCGGCCTGGCCGTCGCGATCGTGTTCAACATCGTGACCTTCGTGCCGAGCCTGTTCGTCCAGGACCTGAAGAGCGCCCGGGAGATCTCCGCGGTCCTCCCGTTCGGCGCCATCCTGGCCGCCCGCCTCCTGATCACTGCCCGCAGCCCCGCCCCACCCGCCACAGGAACCTCACCCACCACAGGCACCTCCCACGCCACATCCGTTTCGCGAGTCGCGGTGGCAACTCTGGCCGCTGGCGTGCTCGTGTTCGCCGCGGAACTCGGCTACCAGGCCGCCCAGCCCAGCGCCCCGGCCCAGAATCAGTCGCTGGCCGACTGGCTGGTGGCCCGCCATCTGACCGCGGGTCTGGCCCCCGACTACTGGGTGGCCAACGCGACCACGGTCGCCAGCGGCGGCCGGGTCACCATCCGGCAGGCGGCGCAGAGCGGTCAGACTCTGTACTTTCCGCAGCCGCGCGAGCTGAACTCCGGCTGGTACACCCCGGCCCGCCACGACCCCCGCTTTGTGGCCGTCGCCCTCAGCCGGCCGAACGCCGCCGCCTACCTGGCCGCCGCGGCGCACACGTTCGGTGTCCCGGCCCAGACGCTGCACCCGGCCGGGTACACCGTGCTGGTGTGGCCGGTTAACCTCCTGACCAAGCTCCAGGGAACCGCGCCCGCCGCTTCCGGATAAGTGCGTTGCGTTATTAAAAAATTGCAATGAGCGACGATCGGCTGGTCCGGGCCACTATCGTCGTGTCGTCTTGAGCTCATACGACCGGGTGGCGCCGGCCGGACGCGGGCCCCACGCCGCGTCCGCCGTCACGGCACCAGATGACACGCGGCCCGCAGCCGCTACTTCAGGTAATCATGCACGTGCTCGGAGTACCCGATGGGCGCTGGTGCTGCTGTGCGGCCTGGGCGCGCTAGGCCTGTTCTTCGGCTACTACCTGCAGTCCCGTACCGTGGCCGTCCGGTCCGACGGTGGCTCGGTGGCCCTGCAGGCCTGGGACATGCTGCACGGCAACCTCCTGCTCCGGCACTGGCACATGTCCGACGTATCGTTCTGGTCCACCGAGCTGATGCAGTACGCCCTGCTGGAAGCGGTGCACGGGCTCGGTCCCGGTGTGGTCCACCTGGGCGGCGCGATGACCTACACCCTGCTGCTGGTGCTGGCCGCCATGCTGGCCGCGGGCCGCGCCACCGGCCGGGAGGCCCTGGTCCGGGTGCTGATCGTGCTGGCGATCATGGTGGCCCCGGCCGCCGCGGCCAGCCCCACCCTGCTGCTCACCCCCGACCACCTGGGCAGCGCGGTCCCGGTGCTGCTGGCCTGGCTGGCCGTGGACCGTCTGACCCCATCCGGGCCGGCTGAGCACGGGCTGGCTGCGCATCGCGTGGTTTGCTGGCTGCTGCCGGTGCTGGTCATGCTGCTGCTGACCTGGGGCCAGGTGGCCGACAGCCTGGTCCTGCTCACCGGGGCCGCCCCGATGGCCGCGGCCTGCGGGATCCGCGCCGCGGTCCGGCTGCGGCACCGCCCGCCCGGCTCGTTCCCGTGGCTGGAGGTTCGGCTGGGCGCTGCGGCCGTCCTCTCGGCCGGGCTCGCGTACGGCGCCGAGGCGCTGATCCGGGTCAGCGGCGGCTACGTACTGCAGCCGGTGGCCACCACGCTCGTCCGCCGGTCCGAGCTTGTCCACGTGGTCAAGCTCACCGTGCTGGGCGTGGCCGCCCTGTTCGGGGTGTCGTTTTCCGGCTCTCCGTCCCGGCCCGAGCTGTTCTTCTCCGCGGTCCACCTGGTCACCCTGCTCGCGGTGGCGGTCGCGGGCCTGCTCGCGCTGACCCGGCTCGGCCGCGCCGGTGACCTGATGATCGGTGGCCTGGCCCTGGGCATCGTGATCAACGTGGCCGCCTACGTCACCACCCCGTACGCGCAGAACCTGCTCAGCACCCGGGAGCTGGCCGCGGTGCTGCCGTTCGGCGCGGTGCTGGCCGGGCGCCAGCTGGCTGGTCCGCTGGCCGGTTCGCTGGCCAGTCCGCTGGCTGGTCCACTGGTCTGGGCCCGTCGGCTCCGGGGCCGGCCGCTCCGGGCTGGCTTGCTGGCCGTGCTGGCCACCGTGCTGCTGCTGGATGTGACCGCCCTCGGCTACCACGCCGCCCAGCCCGCCCGGCCCGCCGACAACCAGGTCCTGGCCAACTGGCTGGTCACCCACCACCTGACCGCCGGATTGTCCACCGACTACTGGGTGGCCAACAGCACCACGCTGGACGCGAACGGCCAGGTCACCGTGCGGCAGATCTCGATCAACCACCACTGGCGGCTGGCCCGGCCGGTCACCTGGGGCAACCGCAGCGACTGGTACGACCCCAAGCAGTACCGCGCGACGTTTATCGTGGTGGACGATGCGCGGCCCGGGGCCTGGATCGCGGAGTGGCACGGCGCGGTGCATGCGTTCGGGCGTCCAGCCCGGACATTGCACCCGGATGGCTACACCGTGTTGGTTTGGCATCGGAATCTGCTAGCCGGCATTCGGTAGCGTTGTCTCCCAGTAGGCTGGCGTGGCTCTAACCGCCCATAGCGAGGTCAATACACCATGCGTCGCATTGTTGCGCTTTTTCTCTTTCCGCTGATCGCCGGGCTGGCGCTGGTGGGCTGCGGCTCGTCCAAACCCCCGTCGGCGAACGCATCCGTGTCCGCCACCGGCAAGTTTGGCGCCGCCCCCAAGGTGACGATCCCCAAGGAGAAGGCCAGCAGCACGCTCGCGGTCAAGACCCTGGTCCAGGGCAAGGGCGCTGCGATCACGAAGTCGAACCTGTTCTTGTCCAACTTCACCATCTACGTGTGGAGCGGCAAGACCAACAAGCTGCTCGACTCCACCTACTCCAGCTCCCCGCAGGTGCTCCCGGCCTCGCTGCTGCCCGGCATCGAGAGCGCGGTGACCGGCAAGAAGCTCGGCAGCCGGGTCCTGGCGGTCATCCCGCCCAAGCAGGGCTACGGCACCAGCGGTAACTCCGAGCTGGGCGTGACCGGGACCGACACGCTGGTGTTCGTCATCGACCTGATCCAGAAGTACAACTCGGGCACGGTCGGCGCGACCGGCGCCCAGACCTCCAGCGGCGGCGGCAGCCTGCCCACGGTCAGCGCGACCAAGAACGCCGCCCCCACGATCACGATCCCCAAGAACGTGACCGCACCCAAGACGCTCGTGTCCAAGACCCTGATCAAGGGCACCGGCCCGGTCGTGACCAAGGGCCAGGACGTGGTGGCCCAGTACACCGGGGTCATCTGGCGGACGGACAAGGTGTTCGACTCCTCCTGGTCGCGCAGCCTGCCCTACAGCTTCAAGATCGGCGCCAACCCGAGCCAGGTCATCACCGGCTGGGACAAGGGCCTGGTCGGCCAGACCGTGGGCAGCCGGGTGCTGCTGGTCATCCCGCCCGCGGACGGTTACGGCAGCGCGGGCCAGTCGCAGGCCGGCATCAAGGGCACCGACGACCTGGTGTTCGTGGTCGACATCGTGGGGGCGGTCACCCCCGGCGCCGCGAGCTGATCGGGACCTCGCGGAATGGCCCGTCCGGTGCTGGGTTCGGCTGCGGCCGGACCGTCCAGCCCGGACGGGCAACCGGCTGACGGTGCTCTCCCGACCGGGTCCGGGCGGCCCGGGCGGTGGCCGTCGTGGCGGCGGCCCTGGTCGCGGCGGCCTTGGTTGCGGCGGCTGGGCTGGGCGGCCGGCCTGGCCGTGGCCGCCGTCGCGCTGTTCCTGGCCTACCTGCGGCTGAGCAACAGCTACCCGGAGAACTCCGACCAGGCCAACCTGGGCCTGCAGGCCTGGGACATGCTGCACGGCAACCTGCTCCTGCACGGCTGGGTGCTGTCGGACGTGTCCTTCTTCACCACCGAGCTGCCGCAGTACATGCTGCTCGAGCTGATCAACGGCCTGAACCCTGGCACGTTCCACGCCGCCGCGGCGATGACCTACACGCTGACGCTGCTGCTCACGGTCCTGCTGGCTAGGGGCCGGGCCGGCGACCGGCCCAGCGATGAGGCTGGCGGCCGCGAGGGCGTGACCCGGGCCCTGATCGCCGGGGGCATGATGCTGGCCCCCCAGCTCGGCGTGGGCGTGTTTATCCTGCTGCTCAGCGTGGGGCACTTCGGCACCTCGGTCCCGCTGCTGCTGACCTGGCTGGTGCTGGACCGGAGCCGCCCCCGCTGGTACGTCCCGGTGCTGGCCGCGTTGCTGCTGGCCTGGGCGTCGATCGCCGACACCCTGGTGCTGGTGGCGGGGGTCGCCCCGCTGGCCGCGGTGGCGCTGGTCCGCGTGGCCGGGGCGCTGATCGCCCGCCAGGGCTGGCGGGCCGCCCGCTACCCCCTGTCGCTGGCCGTGGCCGCAGGCGCCGCGGCCGCCCTCTGGGCCGGGGCCGCGCCTGCGCTCCGCGCGCTCGGCGCGTACACCGTGCACCCGGTGCCATTCCACGTCATCGCCTGGTCTGACCTCGGCGCCCACACACGGACCACCGGGTTGAGCCTGCTGGCCCTGTTCGGCGCCAGCTTCCGCGGCATCCACGGCGGCTGGGCGCTGACGTTCGCGGCCTTCCATCTGGTCGGCGTGGCCGCCGCCGGCGTGACGCTGATCGTGGTGGTGAGCCGGTTCTTCCGCCGCAGTCTGGTCGACCAGCTCCTGGCCGTCGCCATCGTGGCCAGCCTGCTGCTGTACCTGGGCAGCAACTTCTCCAGCGGCATCCTCAACGGCCGCGAGGTTGCCCTCGTCCTCCCGTTCTCCGCCGCCCTGACCGCCCGGACCCTGGCCCCCCGCCTCACCCGCCCCCGCCTCGCACCCCAGCCCGACCCCCTCCAGCCCCAGGCGTCCCTCCAGTCCCGGGCGTCACTCTGGCCCCAGGGGCTGCGTCGATCGCTGGCGACGTTCCTGGTCGTGGTGCTGGCTGGCTACGCGGCCTGCCTCGGCTACCAGCTGACCCAGCCCTCCGTCCCGGCCGCCAACGTGCGGCTGGCCGGCTGGCTCTCGGCCCACCATCTGAGTCACGGCCTCAGCGGCTACTGGCAAGCCAGCAGCGTCACCGTGGCCAGCGCCGGATCGAAGCAGACTCCCCACGTCACCATCCGCGCCCTGGCCGGGCACTTCAGCGGCGTGGTCCCCTACGGCTGGGAGACCAAGCCCGGCTGGTTCAACTGGCGCACTCAGTACGCCAACTACATCGTGCTCCAGAATCAGCCTGGCTACTTCACCTACTGGAAACCCACCAGCCAGCTGAAGAGCGTCTTCGGCACCCCCGCCGTCACCTACCACACGGGCCCCTACACGATCCTCGTCTACCATCAGAACCTCTTGCTCACCCTGCACCAGTGGGAGCAATCCGCCAGCTAGCCCGCCGCCCCCGCGAGTCCCACCAGCCCCAGGCGTTACAAGACCATCGTGCGGTAGATGAGGACGGTGAGGAACAAGGGGCCCGCGGTGGCGGCGAACAGCACCAGCCGACGGCGGGTGGCCAGAAGGATGAGCGTGGCCAGCAGGTAGACCTCGACGAACGAGCGGAGGTCGGCGTAGCCGTCCCAGTTGGTGGGGGACAGGCAGAAGATCTCGATGATGTAGAGCACCAGCGCGACCCGCTCGTAGACCGGGACCGTGGTGGCGCGCAGGGAGGCGAGGGCGGCCACGGCGAACAGCGTCAGGACGAGCAACTCCAGGTCCCAGATGATCACCGCGCCGGGGGCGCCGGGGATCTCGCGGATCACGTCGCCGAAGTTGTGGCCGATGGCGCCGAACGTGGCCACGAACGGGGCGCCGGCGTTCTTGCCGCTGTCCTGAAAGATGGGGATCTGGCCGGTGGCCAGCCTGAGCACGACCTCCCAGGCCACGAAGAACAGCGCCGGGATCAGCCAGACCAGGTCCTCGCGGCCGGGCCGGGTGCGGCGGCGGGCCATGGCCACCAGCCGGACGACCGCCAGCGCGAACGGGGCGACCAGGGCCGTTTCCCGGGTCAGCCCGGCGAACGCGAACAGCCCGGCCGCGGTCAGCCAGTGCCGGTGCCGGTAGGCCAAGATCGCGCCGACCAGGCAGGCCGCGGCCAGCGGCTCGGTCAGGTCCCGGGCCACGCTGGTGGCCAGGCCGAAGTAACCGGCCAGCAGCAGGCCCCAGAGCGCGTGCCGGCCGGCTTCCTGGGCCAGCCGGCCGCCCAGGAAGGCGATGGCGCCGATAGAGAGCAGGTTGATCACGACCATGGCCCAGGGCACCGCCGCGACCTGGCCAGCCGCCCCGAGCCAGGCCAGCGCCGAGTAGCCGATCCGGACGAACCGGTACCAGGCGTCCATGCCGATGCCGTACGCGGACCAGCTCAGGTTGGCCGGGTTCCGGGCCAGCCGGTAGTAGAACTGGCCGTCATAGCCGAGGTAGCCCTGGACCTCGAGGCCGCCCGGCAGCTCCCAGGGGTAGGCGAAGACGTTGCCGACCAGCGCCAGCCCGGACACGTTGCCCCGGAGCCGCACCAGGACCCGGGCCACCACCTCGGCGGTCACCGCGATAGTCGCGATGATCCCCGCCGCGGCCGGGTGGTTCAGCCGGGCCCACAGGGGTGGCCGTGCTTTCGGGGCCGCCGCATCCACAGCGGCGGTCGGTACGGCGTGCATGGGTGGTGGCCTCCCCTCAGGGTCCCATCTTCCACGATGGGGGCCACCGCCGTGACAACGGTTACAGGAGCGGTTGCAACGGTTACAGGATCACGGGTTACAGGATCACGGGTTAGAGGATCAAGGTGCGGTAGATGGCGATGGTGAGGAACATCGGTGCGGCCGTGGCCGCGAAGAACGCCAGCCGCCGTGGTGCCGCGAACAGGATCAGCGTGGCCAGCAGGTAGACCTCGACGAACGAGCGCAGGTCGGCGTAACCGTCCCAGTTGGTGGGGGAGAGGCTGAAGATCTCCAGCACGTAGAGCACCAGCGCGACCCGCTCGTACACCGGGACCGTGCTTCTCCGCAGCGCGAACAGCGCGGTCACCGCGAACAGCATCAGGACGCCGAACTCCAGGTCCCAGATGAGCACCGCGCCCGGGGCGTCGTGGATCGAGGTCGTCAGGTGGCTGAAGTTGTGGCCGATAGCGCTGAACGCGGCCACGAACGGGGCGCCGGCGTTCTTCCCGCTGTCCTGCACGATGGGGACCTCGCCGGTGGCCAGCTTGAGGACCACCTCCCAGGCCACGAAGGCCACGGCCGGGACGGCCCAGGCCAGGTCGGCCAGCCCGGGCCGGGCCCGGCGCCGCGCCATGGCGACCAGCCGGGTGACGGCCAGCGCGACCGGGGCGACCAGAGCGGTTTCCCGGGTCAGCGCGGCCACTGCGAACAATCCGGCGGCGGCCAGGGGCCGCTGGCGCCGGTAGGCCAGCAGGCCGGCCAGCAGCAGGGCGGCGGCCAACGGCTCGGTCAGATCCCGGGTCAAGCTGGTGGCGAAGCCGAAGTAGCCGGCCAGCAGCAGACCCCACAAGGCGTGCCGGCCTGCCTCCCGGGCGAAGATCCCGCCCAGCGCCGCGATCGCGGCCAGCGCCAGCACGTTGATCACAGCCAGCACGTACGGCACCGCGGCGTGCTGACCGGCCGACAGCAGCCAGGCCAGCGCCGGATACCCGATCCGGACGAACCGGTACGCGCTGTCGATGCTGATGCCGAACATCGTCCGCTGCAGGCTGGCCGGGGCCAGGGCCATCCGGTAGTAGAACTGGCCGTCGTAGCCGCCGTAGGGAAATACCGTCACCCCGGCCGGCACGTGGCCGGGGTGGCCGTACACGTTACCGACGATTGGCATCGCGCCGACGTGGCCGTTCAGCTTGAGCACGACCCGCAGCACGACTTCGGTGGTCGCGACGACGGCCGCGATCAGCCCGGGTACGCAGGCTCGGTTAAGCGACGGGCGCGACCGGCGCCGTTGGTCCGGCCGCGTCGCGTGACCCGCGGTAGTCGATACAACCGACATCGGCGTCCAGCCCCTCAGGGAGATGTCCCTGAGGCCAGCCCGCTGCCGGTCTAAGGACGCCGCACAGCGTATCTAACTAAGAGTGGTCAATCAGTCGCTATCCGTTAGATCGTCAATAAGCAGGCCCAGGCCGATCCCGGCCATCCACACGTCCTTGGCCAGCGGGATGCCCGCTTGAGTGGGAAGGGGCGTCCCTTCCCGGCGCATACCGGGCGTCCGGGCGTACAGGCCGAGCAACCCGCCGGAGAACGCGGTCAGTCCGGCGCCGGCCACCGCGGCCGGGACCACCGGCACCAGCAGGGCGACCCCGAGCGCGATCTCCGTGCCCGCCAGCAGCTTGACGAAGTCCTCCGGCTTGAGCTTGGCCAGGAAGGGATAGGTGCCGGTGGCGAACCCGTGCAGTTGCTTGGCCGTCTCCTCGTCCGCGGACAACTTGCCGATCCCGGAGTTCAGGATGAACGCGCCCGCGGCTATGCGCTGCGGCAGGTGCTTCCACTTGATTTTCAGTGCCATTTTGCTCGTGCTCCTCAACGTGGCTGAGACTGCGTTAAGACGAAAATCTTATTGTTGCACTGCGTAGCAAAGTGGCTGCGTGGCGGCCAGCCGCGGCGCAGGCCAGGAAGTAAGCGTGATCCTCATCGAGCCCGCGGCCCATGGTGGACAGCGGCGCCGGGCTGGCCTGCAGCGCCTCATCCAGGCCTTCGGTGCTCACCGTGACCAGCGAATGCCGGGCCGCGAGCGGCTCCGCCTCCCGGGCCACCTGGGCGCCGAGCTCGCCAAACTCGGCCGATGGCAGGTCCGGCAGCACCACGTCGGCCCGGGCCAGCGCGACCCGGCCGTAGGAGGTCAGGCTGTGGTGGGAGATGCCGCGGTGGCGCTCCCGGGGGTCGGCGTCGCTGATCCGCAGCGCGGCCACCGGGCGGCCGCCCAGCGCGGCGACCGCGTTCACCGCCTCACCCGCGGCCACGCCGGAGAAACCCCACCGGGTGCCGGTGCCCAGGTTGCCGGGGCCCTGGGCCACCACGGCGACGTCCGCCCCGAGCACGTGCCGGGCCGCCAGCAGCCCGGTGTGCAGCGTGACCGTCTCCAGGTCGCCGCCGAAGGCCTGGCCCACGGTCACCGTCCCGGCCAGCCAGCCGGTCTCGCGCAGCGTGGCACAGGTCCGGGAGAACCAGGCCGGCAGCGCCCCGCCGTCGGTCATCACGTACGCCACCCGCGCTGGCGCCGGCGGACTTACTCCCGCCCCGAAATATTCGGGTTCAAAATTCTTCAAATCGAAGTACAAGCCAGCCAGCACGGGTGCGAGGGCGGAGTGCAGGTCGGCCACGACCACGGGCAGGCCGCCCAGGTCGTCGGCGTCGCGCAGCACGTCGTGGTGCGGCGAGTCCTGCTCGTCCGCGCCCAGCACCACCGCCTGCAGCGGCGTGTAACGGGCCTTGACCAGGTGCCCGGGTCCGCTGCGGTCGGCCGGCAGCCGGTCCGGCACCGCTACCACCAGCGCGTAGCCGCCCGTGCCCAGGGCCAGGTCGAGCGCGGTGGTGTTGAGCAGGACCCGGTCGCCTGGCTCGGGCCGCCCGGTCAGCGCCGGGTAGGCCAGCGCCCGCACTGGGTGGCCGGCCCCCTCGACCGTCACCTCGAGTTCGGCCGCGCCGGCCCATTCCCGCCGCACCCGGGCCACCGTGCCGTTCCGCCAAGTGATCACCACGGCAGAGTAGCGGCCGGCACGGGCCCGAATAGTGCACTCGCACGGGCGCCGGTAGGCGAGAATAAAGGCGAACCTTAGAGGAGGGCGTCGATGTCACGGCGGAAGACCGAGCGGCTGCTGAGCCTGGTGGTCTGCCTGCTGTCCACCCGGCGCTACCTCACCGCGGAGCAGATCCGCCAGGCGGTGACCGGCTATCCGGACCAGCCCGAGGCGTTCAAGCGGATGTTCGAGCGCGACAAGGAAGAACTGCGCGAGCTGGGTATCCCGCTGGAGACCGGCCCGATCAGCCCGCTGGACGGCGAGGACACCGGCTACCGGGTGCAGCGCCAGGCCTACGAGCTGCCCGAGCTGCGGCTGGAGCCGGACGAAGCGGCGGTCCTCGGGCTGGCCGCCCGGGTCTGGCAGCACGCCGAGCTGGCCGGCGCGGCGGCGGGCGCCCTGCTCAAGCTGCGCGCGTCCGGTATCGACACCGACGACACCGGCCCGGACACGCGGCAGGGCATCGAGCCGCGCGTACACACCACCGAGCCGGCCTTCGGCCCGCTGTGGGAGGCGGTGCGGGACCGCCGGCCGGTGACGTTCGCCTACCGGGGAGCGGGCCGGAGCGAGCCGCAGACCCGCGAGCTGGAACCGTGGGGTGTGGTGAACCGGCACGGCCGGTGGTACGTGGCGGGCCGCGACCGGGACCGCGACGCGCCCCGGGTGTTCCGGCTCAGCCGCATCGCCGGCGCGGTCCGGTTCTCCGGGCCGCCGGGCAGCGTCACCATGCCGCCCGGGACCGACGTGCGGGAGGTCGTGCGGACCATGGACTCGACCCCGGCCCGGGAGAATACCGCCGTGCTCCGGGTCCGGTCCGGGGCCGGTTACGGCCTGCGCCGCTTCGCCGTCGGCCCGGCTACCCCCGCCGGGGAGGGCTGGGACACGATCAGCGTGCCGTTCTCCGAGCCGGGATACTTCGCCGACCAGGTGGCCTCGTTCGGCGCGGACGTGGTGGTAGCCGAGCCGCCCGACCTGCGCGACGCGGTGATCCGGCGGCTGAAGGGGGTGCTGGCGTGAAACGGCGCGAAGAACCAGCCCGGCCCCAGCCCACCCGAGCCAGAGGCGCGGCACCGACCTCGGCCGAACGGCTGCAGCGGCTGCTGGCCCTGGTCCCGTACGTGGTCAGCCGCAAGGCGGTGGGCCTGGCCGACACGGCGGCGGCGTTCGGGCTGACCGAGCGCGAGCTGGTCGACGACCTGAACCTGCTCTGGTGCGTGGAGCTGCGTGACCCGGACCCGTACTGCCCGATCGACCTGTCCTACGAGGGCGGCGAGATCGTGGTCAGCCAGGCCGAGTCGATCGGCCGGCCGCTGCGGCTGGCCGTGGACGAGGCCAGCGCGCTGCTCATCGCGCTGCGGATGCTGGCCGACGTGCCGGGCCTGGAGGATCGCTCGGCCCTGAGCCGGCTCATCGCCAAGCTGGAAGCTGCGGCGGGTGAAGCCGCCGCCCCCAGCGCCCAGGTCGCGGTGCAGGTCGACCGGCCCACCGGGGACGAGGCGGTGGCCCAGATCAGGGACGCGCTGGCCCGCCGGCGCCGGCTGCACCTGCGGTACTACGTGCCCGGCCGGGACGAGGCCACCGAACGCGACGTGGACCCGATGCGGCTGCTGGTGGTCGAGGGCCGCGCCTACCTGGAGGGCTGGTGCCGCAGCGCCGACGGGGTCCGGCTGTTCCGGCTGGACCGGGTGCTGGGGATCGACGCGCTTGACGTGCCGGCCGAGGTTCCGGCCGGGGCGCAGCCGGTCGACGTGGACCAGGGCCTGTTCCGGCCGTCCGACGACGACGTGCACGTAGTGCTGGAGGTGTCGGCGGGTGGCCGGTGGGTCGCGGAGTACTACCCGACCGAGTCGGTGACCGAGCTCGGCGAGGGCCGGCTCCGGGTCCAGCTGCGGACCCCGGACACCCAGTGGGTACGCCGGCTCGCGCTGCGGCTGGGGGACGACGGCCGGATCGTCGCGCCCGACGAACTGCGGGCCCAGGTCCGCGACGACGCCACCGCCGCCCTGGCCGGCTACGCCACCACCTAGCCGCGAGCCCGTGAGCCGGGGCCGTGAGCCGGGGACCGCGGGCTGCTAGCCGGCGTCGGCCAGCAGCGCCTGGGCCGCTCCGGCTGCGTCGGCCACCGGGTGGGATCGGTACCGCTTCCACAAGAACCGTGGGCCGGCCGAGGTCGGCACAACCCACACCGTGACTTCGTTCACCAGCAGGTACGGCAGAAAGGGGCGCCGTTCCTGCCAGCCCAGTTCGCACGTCACCCCCGTACCCCCGTCCGCTCCCGCGGTCGCGGTGATGATCCGGCCGAGCCGCCGCAGGTACTGGGCCTGCCGCCGCCGCTCGGCGTCCATCGGTGGCGCCGGGGGCCGGTCGCGCCCTGCTAGCAAAGGTTCCTCCCGGGCTGAAGGGGACAAATGAACGCTCATCCCCCTACAGCGCCCAGCGGGCCGCGCGCGTCACCCGGGCCTGACTCCAGCCTGGCCGGGCCTGACCTCGGCTGGCCGGGCCGGGAAACCGTCGCCTGCGCCCCGGGATAGATCTAAAGTTCACCATTTTGCAAGCGCAGCGCGCCTGTCGAGGTCTCCCGGCCAGCGGGATCTGACGTGTACACTCGCCACAGATATGCCCCGACCGCGGGGGGGCTCATCCCCGCCACTGAGGACGGAAATGATAGGCGACCTGTTCGATAGTCCGTGGAAGATCTTGATCGTCGCCATCGTGATCATCGTGCTCTTCGGTTCTGCGAAGCTGCCGGCGGCGGCCAGGTCCCTCGGCAAGTCCATGCGGATCCTCAAGACCGAGGTCTCGAGCTTGCACGACGACGAGGACGAGACCAAGGCCGGGCAGACGACTCCGGCTCAGCTCGCGGCGGCCTCGGCCGCGCCGGCTGCGCCCGTCGCGCCGGCTGCGACCGTTGCGGCCTCTCAGCCGACGACCGAGCAGGTCGCCGAGAGTGCGGCGCACCAGGCCCGGATCGACAGCCTCGAGCAGCAGATCCGGGAGCTGAAGGACTCCACCGACAAGAAGGCGGCAGTCCCCGCCGACCAGCAGCCGCGTTAACCGCAGACTCCCACCATGGCCAGCAAACTGGGCGACAGCGTCAACGGCGCGCGCATCGCAGGCTCACGCCTGATCGCGGCGTCCAAGAAGAATGACCCCGAAGGCCGCATGCCGCTCATCGATCATCTGCGTGAGCTGCGGAACCGGCTGCTGAAGGCGGCGCTGGCGCTGGTGCTGGTCATGGTGCTGGGGTTCGTGTTCTTCGATCAGATCTGGAGCTTCGTCAGTCACCCGTTCTGCTCGGCCGTGATCAACGGCAAGACCGGCTGTCGCCGGACCGGTGACCAGCTGGTCGTGTCCGGGGTGTTCGACCCGTTCATGCTGCGGGTCAAGATCGCCTTCTTCGTCGGGCTGATCGTGTCCTCGCCCGTCTGGCTGTACCAGATCTGGGCCTTCATCGCCCCGGGCCTGTACCGGCGGGAGAAGCGCTGGGCCTACCTGTTCGCGGGGATCGCGGCGCCGCTGTTCGCGGTGGGCGCGGCGCTGGCTTACGAGGTGATGTCCCGGGGCCTGCGGTATCTGCTGGGCCTGACGCCTAACGGCGTGGTGAATCTGCCCAGCGTCGACACCTACCTGAGCTACTTCCAGGGCATGATCCTGGGCTTCGGGCTGGCGTTCGAGCTGCCTTTGGCCTTGGTCATGCTCAACATGGCCCACATCTTGACCCACGCGCGCTTCCGTAAATGGCGCCGCCTGATGCTGTTCGGTGCGTTCTTGTTCGCCGGGATCGCCAACCCGAGCCCGGACCCGATCAGCATGCTGCTGCTGGCCGTGCCGTGTGTGGTGCTGGTCGAGGTGGCCGAGGTCGTCATCTACTTCAACGACCGCCGCCGGGCCCGCATCCCCGACCCGTACGCCGGGCTGGCCGACGACGAGGCCGCGCCGCTGGAGATGGACGAGAACGACCCGGCCGACACCAGCCATCTGAATTAACAAACTCTCCGCGGGCCCGGTGCCCGGGTCACCGTAGGTGGCCCGTGGTAACCGGGTCGCGTCCCCGTCGGCCGGCAGTTCCGCCTAGTCTGGGGGTATGGCCCCTGCGCTCGTCCGGGGAGAGGACGACTCTCCGGGAATCCCCGCTCGGACCCCGGCTCAGCGGTACGCGGCGTTCCGTGACCGCCAGGCCCACCCCGAACTGGCCAGTTTTCGCTCGCTTTACGACTTCGAGTTCGACGACTTCCAGCTCGAGGCCTGTGCCGCGCTGAACGATGGCGACGGGGTCCTCGTCGCTGCTCCCACCGGCTCGGGCAAGACCGTGGTCGGCGAGTTTGCCGTGCACCTGGCCCTGGAGCGCGGCCTGAAGTGCTTCTACACCACGCCGATCAAGGCGCTGTCCAACCAGAAGTATGCCGACCTGGTCCGCCGTTACGACGGCAAGACGGTCGGCCTGCTCACCGGGGACAACAGCGTCAACGGCGAGGCACCGATCGTGGTCATGACCACCGAAGTGCTGCGGAACATGCTCTACGCCGGGTCACCCACGCTCAAGGGGCTCGGGTTCGTGGTGCTGGACGAGGTCCACTACCTGGCCGACCGGTCCCGCGGCGCGGTGTGGGAAGAGGTCATCATCCACCTGCCGGAGTCGGTCGCGCTGGTCGCCCTGTCGGCCACGGTCAGCAACGCCGAAGAGTTCGGGGACTGGCTGGACAGCGTGCGCGGCGGGGTCACGGTCATCGTGGACGAGCATCGCCCGGTGCCGCTGTGGCAGCACATGCTGGTCGGCACCCGGATGTACGACCTGTTCACCGACCCGGCCGGCTCCTGGGTCAACCCGGAACTGGTTCGGATGGCCCAGCGCGACCGGTGGTCGACCCCTCAGACCGCGGTGACCGGGAACAGCCGTCCCGGCCGGGGCGGGCGGCGCGACCATCCGGGCCGCCGGAACTCTGCTTCCGGCGGGGGGCGGGGTGGCCCGCGCACGTTCCGCTCCCGGCCGCCGTACCGGCCCGACGTGGTGGCCCGGCTGGATTCGGCCGGCCTGCTGCCGGCCATCGAGTTCGTCTTCAGCCGCGCGGGCTGTGACGCGGCGGTACAGCAGTGCCTGGCCGCCGGGCTGCGGCTGAGCCAGCCCGACGAGATCGCCACGATCACCGAGTTCGTCGAGCAGCGGACCACTGCCATCCCGGACGAGGACCTGGCCGTGCTCGGGTACGGCGAGTTCCTGACCGGGCTGCAGCGCGGTATCGCCGCTCACCACGCCGGGATGCTGCCCACGTTCAAGGAGATCGTGGAGGAGCTGTTCTCGGCTGGCCTGGTGCGGGTGGTGTTCGCGACCGAGACGCTGGCGCTGGGCATCAACATGCCGGCCAGGACCGTGGTCATCGAAAAGCTGGACAAGTGGAACGGTGAGACCCACGCCGGGCTGACCCCGGGGGAGTACACGCAGCTCACCGGCCGGGCGGGCCGCCGCGGTATCGACGTCGAGGGCCATGCGGTGGTGCTGTGGCAGCCCGGCATCGACCCGGACGCGGTGGCCGGGCTGGCCGGCACCCGGACCTACCCGCTGAACTCGAGCTTCCGCCCGTCCTACAACATGGCCGTCAACCTGACCGGCCGGGTCGGCCGGGCCAAGGCCGCTACCCTGCTGGAGTCGTCGTTCGCCCAGTTCCAGGCCGACCGCGGTGTGGTCGGGCTAGCCCGGCAGACCCGCCGGAACACCGAGCAGATGGCCGAGCTGGCCGAGAAGATGGCCTGCGATCGGGGTGACTTCGCCCAGTACGCGGACCTGCGCCGCCAGCTGTCCGACCTGGAGACCGACGTGTCCCGGCGCAAGGCGGCCGCCCGGCGGGCCGAAGCGGCCCGGTCGCTGGAGACGCTCAAGCGCGGTGACATCATCCGGGTCCCCGGTGGCCGCCGGGCCGGGATGGCGGTGGTACTCGAACCGGGTCCGCGCGGCCACGGGCCGAACCTGGCCCCTGCGTCCCCGGCCGCCGGCGGGTTCGCCGGTGACCGCGCCCGGATGGCCGCCATGGCCGGGCAGGGGCCACTCGTGCTCACCGCTAACCGGCAGGTTAAACGGCTGTCGCTGGCCGACTTCCCGGTCCCGGTGGAGGCGGTCGACCGGATCAAGATTCCCGGGTCGTTCAGTGTCCGGTCGCCGCAGCACCGCCGGGACCTGGCCGCCACCATGCGGAATCGGCTGGCCGGCCGGGAGATCGCCGGCCCCCGGCGAGTCGCCGACTGGGACGACGACCGGGCCGGCCCGGCGGGCCAGTCGTCCGGACAGGCCAGCCAGTCCGAGATCGCGTCGCTGCGACGCCGGCTGCGTCAGCACCCGAGCCACGGCTGCCCGGACCGGGAGGAACACGCCCGCTACGCCGAGCGGTACCAGCGGCTGAAGCGGGAGACCGAGACGCTGGAACGCAAGGTGGCCAGCCGCTCCCACGTCATCGCCCGCACCTTCGACCGGGTGTGCGCGGTGCTGGAGGAGCTCGGCTACCTGACCGGCGACGCCGTGACCCCCGAAGGCCGGATGCTGGGCGGGCTGTACAGCGAGCTGGACCTGCTGGCGGCCGAATGCCTGCGCCGCGGGTACTGGGACGGCCTGGACACCCAGGAGCTGACCGCCTGCGTGTCGGCCCTGTCGTTCGAGTCGCGGCAGTCCGAGGACGCGGCTCGTCCCCGGCTGCCGTCACCCAAGGTCCGCGACGTGCTCAGCCGCATGGTCCGCGCCTGGGGCCAGCTCGACGAGCTGGAGAAGGCCAACGGCGTCTCGTTCCTGCGCGAACCCGACCTGGGTTTCGCCGCTTCGGCCTACGAGTGGGCGGGCGGGGCCCGGCTGGAAGACGTACTGGCCGATTCCGATCTGACCCCGGGCGACTTCGTCCGGGCGGTCAAGCAGCTCATCGACCTGCTCGACCAGATCGCCGCCGCGCCCCGTTCCGGTCACGCCAGCGAGCACGTGGCCGAGACGGCCCGCGCCGCCATCGACGCCATCCGCCGCGGCGTGGTGGCCTACACCGCCGTCGCCGACTGACATCCTGGCACTTATCAACCTGGCCTATCGGTAACTGCTGATCTTGGCATTAGTGCTATGGGTTGGGTCGGGGTATCCAGAGGGTGTCAGCTAACTGCCGATACCCGGAGGTGACCGTGCCCCTCACCACCGAACGTTCGACTTGTCCGGCCGCGCTCACCTCGGCCGTGCGCTCCGCTCTGCAGGCCGGGGGCCGGGCGCCCGACGTTGCCGTCCGGGTCGCCGACGCGCTGTCGCGCCACCTGCCCGCTCCCGGACAGCTCCTGACCGCGGCCCAGCTCGCGGGCGACCCTGCGGGTTACCAGACCCACCCGGTGCACGTGGAGCCGGACGGCTCGTTCTCGATCGCGGTCATGGTCTGGCGGCCCGGCCAGGTCACCCCGATCCACGATCACGTCTCCTGGTGCGTCACCGGCGTGCTGGCGGGCATCGAATACGAGGAGATCTTCACCGTCAGCCCGGACGGCGGCTCGCTCACCGCGGTGACCCGCCGCCAGAACCGGCCCGGCACCGTGGCCGGCTTCGCCCCGCCCGGTGACATCCACCGGGTCCGCAACTCGGGCGACGGCATCGCGGTCTCCATGCACGTCTACGGGACCGATCTGGCCCGCCTGGGCTCGAGCATCCGCCGGGTCTACGACCTCCCGGTGGACGTTCCCGCTCCACGCTAGCCGCGGTGGGCGGGGCCGCCGGGCCGCGCGCCGCTAGCCCTGGCGGCGGGCGGCCCACTCGTGCTCGAGCACGGACATCAGCACCTCGTCGTACCACCGTCCGTCGTGCCACACGGCCTCACGGCGGCGGCCCTCCTCGGCGAACCCGGCCTTCTCGTAGGCCCGGATCCCGGCCGGATTGAACGGGGACACCCCGAGCTGAATGCGGTGCAGGCCCAGTTCGCGGAAGCCGTAACTGACGATGACGCGCATCGCATCGGTGCCGTAGCCCCGGCCGATGTGCTCGCGGCCGAGCGCGATGCCGATCGTCGCGCACCGGTCCTTGGTCTGCCAGCCCCACAGGCCGACGTGGCCGACCAGCACGCTGGGATCGTCGAGCGTCTCGATCGCGAAGCCGAGGCGGTCGTCCTCGTTCGCGCTCCACTTGGCGATGCGTTCCTTCGCCGCCGCCTCGGACGGCGGGACCACCCGGTCCGCCAGCGTGACCAGGATCCCGGCGTCCATCTCGGCTTTCGCCAGCGTGGGCAGGTCGTCCTCACGCACGCCGCGCAGCCGGACCCGGTCGCCAGCTAGGAGCGAGTCGCCGTAGGCGAAGGCGCTGGAAAAATCGGTGAGTTCGGTCATGGGCTGATCCTGCCGCACCCAAGCCGGTTCCCCCCAGAACTTTTCCGTCGCCCGACTTGCGTAAAGAACTTCTCCGATATATCGTCGAGCTAGCTAGACAGTAACGGGGATATCTAGATGGTCGTCCACGGGGGCGATGATCCTCCTGTCTGGCCCTCGACAGATCAACAACCAAGGAGAAACGCAATGTCACAGGAAGAATGGGGCCGCAGAGGCGGTCACCGGGGCCAGGACCGTGGCCCGAAGCGCGGCTGGGGCGGCCCGCCGCCGGAATTCATGGGCGGCGGCCCGGGTGGCCGTGGCCGTGGCGGCCGGGGCGGTCCCGGGTTCGGTCCCGGGTTCGGCGGCGGTCCTGGCGGACCGTTCGGCGGACCGGGCGGGCCGAGGTTCGCCCGCGGACCGCGGGTGCGCCGGGGTGACGTCCGGGCCGCGGCGCTGTCGCTGCTGGCCGAGGGTCCCCGTAACGGGTACCAGATCATCCAGGAGATCAGCGACCGCACCGATGGGGTGTGGCGGCCGAGCCCCGGTTCGGTCTACCCCGCGCTCCAGCAGCTCGAGGACGAGGGGCTGATCCGGCCCGAGACCGGTGAGAGCGGACGCAAGGCGTTCGCCCTGACCGACGAGGGCCGCGCCTACACCGAGTCGCACGCTGACGAGCTGGCCGCGTCCTGGAACGCGGTGACCGGCAGCGTCGACGACGGCGAGGTGCAGCTGCGGCAGCTCATCCGCCAGGTCATGGTGGCCGTGTCGCAGGTCAGCCAGGCCGGTTCGGCCGCCCAGGTGAAGCAGGCCGGCAAGGTGCTGGCCGACACCCGGCGCTCGCTGTACCGGATCCTCGCCGCCGACGAAACCGACGAGAGCACCTCCGAGCCGTCCGAGCAGTGACGGCTTCACCGGAGGCGCAATCGCCGTGGTCCGCACCCCTACGGGTGCGGACCACGGCGACGTTAGGCTCAAGCTTGAGTCCGTAGAGGGAGGCACTTTAGTGGCCGTACAGACGCCAGACGCGGCGTCAGCGCGCGAATTGTCCGGCAACCGCGGCACTGCGATCGCGGTCAGCCAGCTGACCAAGAGCTATGGGGAGATCGAGGCGGTCCGCGGCATCGACTTTGAGGTCGGCGTGGGGGAGACGTTCGGTTTCCTGGGCCCGAACGGGGCCGGCAAATCCACCACCATCAGCATCCTGTGCACGCTGGTGAAACCCACCTCGGGCCGGGCCGTCGTGGCCGGGCACGACGTGGTGAGCGAGCGGGACACCGTGCGCCGCAACATCGGCCTGGTGTTCCAGGACACCACGCTCGACACCTACCTGACCGCCGAGCAGAACCTGCGCTTCCACGCCGACCTGTACGGCGTGCCGAAGGCCGCGGTCGCGCCGCGGATGCGGCAGGTGCTGGACATGGTGGGCCTGTGGGATCGCCGGGAAAGCCTGGTCCGGACCTTCTCGGGCGGCATGAAACGGCGGCTGGAGATCGCCCGCGGCCTGCTGCACGCCCCGCACGTGCTGTTCCTGGACGAGCCGACCGTGGGCCTCGACCCGCAAACCCGCTCGTCGATCTGGCAGTACATCAACGAGCTCAAGCAGCGTGAGGACATCACGATCTTCCTCACCACGCACTACATGGACGAGGCCGAGCACTGCGACCGGATCGCCATCATCGACCACGGCCAGATCGTGGCCATCGACACCCCCGAGGCACTCAAGGCCAGCGTGGGCAAGGACCGCGTGCAGATCAGCACCAGCGATGACGAGGCGGCCATCGCCGAGCTGGCCGAGCGATTCGGCCTCGAGGCCGCGATGCACGAGGGGCTGGTCACGTTCTCGGTGGAATCGGGGGAGCAGTTCGTCCCCCGGCTGTTCGCCGACCTGGGCGTGTCCATCCGTTCGGTGAGCGTGGCCCGGCCCAGCCTGGACGACGTGTTCATGTCCTACACCGGCCGGACGATCCGGGATACCGAAGCGACCAGCGCGGACGCCATGCGGGCCATGGCGCAACGCCTTGGGAGGCGATGACGATGGCCACCCCCACCACCGAAGCGACGGCCACGCAGAGCCCAGCGGCCCAGACAGGGCTGACTGACCTGATCCGGGTCGCGGTCCCCGAGCGCGGGCTGCGCCAGGATCTGCGGGCCACCGGCATTGTCTGGCGCCGCGAGCTGATCCGGTTCCGCACCGACCGGCTGCGCATGGTCACCGCGCTGATCCAGCCGGTGCTCTTCCTGTTCGTCCTCGGGACGGGGCTGGGCTCGCTGGCCGGGCACAGCCTGCCCGCTGGGATCAGCTTCAAGACCTTCATCTACCCGGGCGTCGTCGCCATGGGCGTGCTGTTCACCGCGATCTTCTCGGCCGGCTCGATCGTCTGGGACCGTGAGTTCGGTTTCCTGCGGGAGATGATGGTCGCCCCGGTCAACCGGGCCGCGATCGTCCTCGGCAAGTGCCTGGGCGGCGCTACCGTGGCCACCTTCCAGGGCATTATCGTGCTGGCCTTGGCCGGGCTGGCCGGGGTGCCCTACAACCCGATCCTGATCCTGACCCTGATCGGTGAGCTACTGCTGCTCAGCTTCACGCTGACCGCCTTCGGCGTGATGATGGCGGCCCGGATCAAGCAGTTCCAGGCGTTCATGGCCCTGACCCAGATGCTGGTCATGCCGCTGTTCTTCCTGTCCGGGGCGCTGTACCCGCTGAACGGCCTGCCCGCCTGGCTCACCGTGCTGACCCGCATCGACCCGCTCACCTACATCGTTGCCCCCATGCGCCGCGCGGTGTTCAGCCACCTGAACCTCAGCCCGGCCGCCCTGCACCAGCTGGCCCCCGGCGTTTCCTGGTTTGGCTGGACGGTACCGCTCGGCCTGTCCCTGGGCATCGTGGCCCTCATGGGCCTGGTCATGGTGACCGTCGCCATCGCCGAATTTAACAAGACCGAGTAAACAGCCCAGCCCAGCCCACCCCGCTCCGCGGGAACCTCCTGCGCCCCAACCGCCCGCTCCGTCCCACCTCCCGCCCGCCTCTCGTTACCGCTCCCTCAGAGCCCAAAGCTAGCTCCCATCACCCGGGAGCAAGCGCTTCGCCGGCCAAGCCAGGCGTTCGTGTGCGCGGCCAGAGTTGGGCATTGACGCGATCCGGACAATTGAGAGTTGTTGTCAACGTTGTCTTTTGGAAAGCCAAAGGAAAAGCGGCGACGTACCGTGACCGGCGCTACAGACAGCTACAGAATACGGAATCGGGCGTAAATCACGTCCCGGCCGGATCCGCTCAATTGGCGGCTAAAGCCCGCCAATCGCGCGGCCGCGGCACCATTAACCTCGTCGCCAGAGCAATTTACCCCGACGGGGGAGGTTCGGGCGAGGTTCGGGCGAGGTTCGGGCGAGGTTACGGACAGCAACCCGACAGCAATGTCCCGTCCGAAACCCGGCCTGGTTTCACGATCACTCAGCGGCCGTCCCCGCCTCGGCCGCCCTCCTGGCGTTCCCGACCCGGGCTCTGCGCGGCCGTTAGCGCCCCACGAGCCCCGCAGGGCTCACGGCGCTCTCAGCGCGCTCCAAGAGGGGCCAGCGCCCGGCGCCGGCGTCCCCAGGCGGCACAGCGGGTGTCTCCAGCGGACCACGCGATCATGCGGGCCGGAACACGTCCCCGCAGGTGGCACCGTGAGCCCCGATGCGGGCGCCGGGGGTCAAGAGCACGGGCCGACCCAGAGTCAGGAAGGCCCCCGGATATGGAGCGACGCCGGGTGGCTACGGGGGCAAACCACCCGGCGTCGCATTCATCGGCGTTCCGACGGGGGCCCGGAACGCCGGCTGCGGTGCCCCGACGGGGGACCAGAGCACCGATATGAATGCTACACGGAAACCCCCCCGTATGTGTCAAGACCCAATTACGAGCCCATCTCGGGTCAGTGCGGGTAACCGTTCCCGTTGCCGTTCCCCGTTCCCGTACGTTATGAACGCGCGGACGGGTCGCTGAACTCCTGCTGAGTGCTGCCTGAGGGCATCTGACTAGGAAGGTTGTGCCGTTCCGGGAGATTTGGGCGATACTCCATGAATCCGCGAACGTTGTCAGGCTCGCGGCCGCCGTTTGCGAAAACCACGGCCACGTAAGGCACGAAGATCGCAAACACCGCCGGTATCGCGGCGAGCCATCCCAGGTGATTCACAAACAACAGAATGGTTAGCCCAAAGCACGCGGCGCGGAACGCCATCATCAACAGGTAACGGCGCTGCCGGTAGGAGATGTCCTCGGACATCGGCCGCCGAGCCTGGGTGACAAGCTGGACGTTCCGGTCGTTACGCGGGCCCCTCTTCATGTCTCCAAGGTATGCCCTGCCCCGGGCCCGGGCCACCGCAGGGCGGCTCTCCCGCTGCGCTGTGGGCGGAAGCCGGACGCGAAGCTGGCCCGGCTCAGCTGGCCTGGCTGACGGAGGACATGTTGAACCCCTCGATCCGCAGCGGCGGCATCGTGACGCGGTTGAAGTAGTCGCCCCATTCGCGCGGCAGCGTGGGGACGCTCGCGCCCACCTCGGCCAGCCGGCTGAGCATGCCGACCGGGCTCTCGTTGAAGCGGAAGTTGTTCACCGCCCCGGTGACCTCGCCGTTCTCGACCAGGTAGACCCCGTCCCGGGTCAGGCCGGTCAGCAGCAGCGTCTGCGGGTCGACCTCGCGGATGTACCACAGGCAGGTGAGCAGCAGGCCGCGCTCGGTGCTGGCGATCATCTCGTCCAGGCTGGGCGGCTCCGGGGCCGAGGTCTCGAAGATCAGGTTGTCGATGGCCGGGGTCACCGGCAGGCCGGTCAACCGGGCCGAGTACCGGGTCTGGATCAGCGCGGACAGCACGCCGTCGCTGATCCAGTCGGTCGGGCCGAGCGGCAGGCCGTTGTCGAACACGGAGGAATCGCGGCTGGAGGCGTGCGCGACGACGAACGGGGAGCAGCCGATGCCGGCCGCGAACGGGTCGCTGCGCAGCGTCACCGGCTGGCTGGACAGCGACTCACCGACCCGGGTGCCGCCGCCGGACTTGCTGAACACGGTGCGCCCGTCTACCGCGTCTTTGGCCCCGGCCGACCAGTACAGGTAGGTGAGCAGGTCCGAGGCGGCCGTGGGCGGCAGCAGCGTCTCGTACCGGCCCGCCGGGAGCTCGACCTTGCGGCGGGCCCAGTCCAGCCGCTGGGTCAGCCCAGCGGCGAGGGCGGCCACGTCCACGCCGGCGAAGTCGCGGGTCGCCTCGCCCGCCCAGGCGGACCGGGTCAGGTCGGCCGACTTGGCGTTCAGCTCGACCTTCCCGGTGGGCTGGTCGTGGCGCAGCCGCAGGCCGGACGAGCTGCCCAGGAACGTCGAGGTCAGCTCGTGCTCGGCGAACCCGTACAGCTTCTGCCCGGCCGGGCCGGCCGCGCGCAGGGCCTCGCCCAGCTGAGCCGCGAAGTCGGCCAGCACGCCGATGCCGGTCTGCTCGGGCGCGTTCGACCAGCCCGCGCCCGCACCCGCCGCGCCGGTCTCCTCCGGACCGGGCAGCGGCGCGGCGTCCTCCGCGGGCGCGCTCGACGCTGCTTCCTTCTCGGCCGCGCGGACCACATCCTCGATCTGGTCGTCGGTCACGCCCGCCCGGGAGACCACCCCGGCCGCGGCACCGTCACCGTGCCGGTCGATGGCGATCACGGTCAGCCGCCGGGAGCGGGCCACGCCGTTGGTGGTGAGCGTGTTGCCCGCCCAGCGCAGGTTCGCGTTCGAGGTCTCGTCGGCGATCACGACGCAGTCGTCGGACTTCGACAGCGACAGCGCGCGTTCCACCGCATCCTGCGGCCGCCCGCCGTTTGCCCCAGCCAGCTGGCTCATCAGGAGGCCTCCTCGGCCGTGTTGAGTATCCGGATGCCGCGCATCAGCACCGACGGGGCGCCGTGACTGACCGGGGCGACCTGGCCCGGCTGGCCCTTCCCGCAGTTGAACGCGCCGCCGAGCACGTAGGTCTGCGGGCCGCCCACGGCGGCCATGGAGTTCCAGAAGTCGGTGGTGGTCGCCTGGTAAGCCACGTCGCGGAGCTGGCCGTCCAGCCGGCCATTGGTGATCTTGTAGAACCGCTGCCCGGTGAACTGGAAGTTGTACCGCTGCATGTCGATCGACCAGCTCTTGTCGCCGGCGATGTAGATGCCGTCCTGCACCCCGGCGATCAGCTCGTCGGTGGACGGGCCGTTCTCGGCGGGCTGCAGCGACACGTTGGCCATCCGCTGCAGCGGCATGTGGCCGGCCGAGTCGGCGAACGAGCAGCCGTTGGAACGGTCGAGCCCGCGCAGCGCGGCCATCCGCCGGTCGAGCTGGTAGCCGGACAGCACGCCATCGGTGATCAGGTCCCACGACTGGCCGGCCACGCCCTCGTCGTCGTAGCCGACGGTGGCCAGCCCGTGCCGGGTCGTCCGGTCGCCGACCACGTGCATGTGGTCCGAGCCGTACTGCAGGGTGCCCAGCTGGTCCGGGGTGGCGAATGACGTGCCCGCGTAGGCCGCCTCGTAGCCCAGGGCCCGGTCCAGCTCGGTGGCGTGCCCGATGGACTCGTGGATGGTCAGCCACAGGTTCGACGGCTCGATGACCAGGTCGTAACGGCCGGGCTCGACCGTGCGCGCGGCCAGCTTCTCGCTCAGGTACACCGGCAGCTGCTGCAGCTCGGACTCGAAGTCCCAGCCGGTGCCGAGCAGGTACTCCCAACCACGTCCGGCGGGCGGGGCCAGCGTCCGCATGGTCTCGAACCGGCCGTCCTTCTCCACCGCGACCGCGGTCAGCGTGGGGTGCAGCCGGACCCGCTGCTGGGTCGCGGTGGTGGCGCCGTCGGAGTAGAACTTGCACTCGCGCACCTGCAGCAGCGAGGCGTCCACGTGGTCCACGCCGTCCCGGGCCAGCAGCTGGGTGCTCCAGTGGGTCAGCAGGACGATCTTGTCGGCCGCGCTGACGCTGAACGGGTCCACATCGTAGGCCGACACCCAGGTGACGTCGCCGTGCGCCGGTTCGGGGGCCAGCTCGATTCGGTCGGTGTTCATGGCCGCGGACACCCGGGCCACCTCGACCGCCTCCCGGGCCGCCTGCGCCGCGGCGTCGGGGGTCAGGTCGACCGCGGCGGCGAACCCCCAGGTGCCGTCGACCACCACCCGCACGGCCAGGCCGACGTCATCGGCGTCGAACAGCGTCTCCAGGTTCCCGTCCGACAGGCCGATTCGCTGACTGCGGATCTGCTCGGCCCGGAAGTCGGCGTGCTGGGCCCCCAGGTCGGCCGCTTGCTGCCGGGCCGCATCGGCCAGCTCCCGCAAGGGGAGCGCGGCGAACTGAGCATCCACTTCGTGCTGGCCACCATGAGTCACGGCAGCAACCTACCGGATACGCTCACCACGGTCTGTCGGCACACAGTAGGCCGGCACGGGCGCGGAGGTGGAACGCAATGGGGCGATCGGTCCTGGTGACGGGAGGAAACCGGGGGATAGGGCTGGCCATCGCCCGGCGGCTGGCGGCCGGCGGGGACAGCGTCACGATCACCTCGCGGTCCGGGGACCCGGTCGACGGCCTGGCCGTGGCCCGCTGCGACGTGACCGACACCGCCTCCGTGGATGCCGCGTTCGGCCAGGTCGAGAAGGAGCAGGGCCCGGTCGAGGTGCTGGTGGCCAACGCCGGCATCAACCACGATCAGTTGCTGGCCCTGATGAGCGAGGACGACTTTTCCAGCGTCCTGGACACCAACCTGACCGGCGCGTTCCGGGTCACCAAGCGTGCGGTCCGGGGCATGATTCGGGCCCGGCGCGGGCGGCTGATCTACATCTCCTCGGTCGTCGGCCTGCTGGGCTCGGGCGGGCAGGCCAACTACGCCGCATCCAAGGCCGGCCTGGTCGGCTTGGCCCGGTCGACCGCCCGCGAGCTGGCCTCGCGGTCCATCACCGCGAACGTGGTCGCGCCTGGGTTCGTGGACAGCGACATGACCGCCGCGCTGCCGGAGGAACGCAAGGCCACCATCCTGGCCCAGATCCCGCTGGCCCGGTACGCGGCCGCCGACGAGGTGGCGGGCGTGGTGCAGTTCCTGGCCGGTGACGACGCGAGTTACATCACCGGGGCGGTCATCCCGGTCGACGGCGGCCTCGGCATGGGACACTGACGACCATGGGAATCCTGGCGGGCAAGCGCATTTTGATCACCGGCGTGCTCACGGACGCCTCGATCGCGTTCCACGTGGCCAAGGCGGCCCAGGAAGAGGGCGCGACCGTCGTCCTGACTGGCTATGGGCGGATGAGCCTGGTCCAGCGGATCGCCAAGCGGCTGCCGGAGCCGCCACCCGTGATCGAGCTGGACGTGGCCGACGACGGCCACCTGTCCACGTTGGCCAGCCGGCTGTCCGAGCACGTGGACGGGCTGGACGGGGTGCTGCACGCGATCGCGTTCGCCCCCCAGGACGCGCTGGGCGGCAATTTCCTCAACACCAGCTGGGACGACGTGGCCACCGCGGTGCACGTGTCCGCGTACTCGCTGAAGGCCCTGGCTACGGCGGTGCTGCCGCTGATGAAGGACGGCGGCTCGATCGTCGGCCTGGACTTCGACGCCAGCGTGGCCTGGCCCGGCTACGACTGGATGGGCGTGGCCAAGGCCGGCCTGGAGTCGTGCGCGCGCTACCTGGCCCGGGACCTGGGCCCGGAGAAGGTCCGGGTCAACCTGGTCTCGGCCGGCCCGCTGCGCACGATGGCGGCCAAGAGCATCCCCGGTTTTGAGAAGTTCGAGGGCGTGTGGGCCGACCGGGCCCCGCTCGGCTGGGACATCACCGACCCGGGGCCGGCCGCCAAGGCCTGCGTGGCCCTGCTGTCGGACTGGTTCCCGGCCACCAGCGGCGAGATCGTCCACGTCGACGGCGGCGCCCACGCCATCGGCGGTTAGGGCGGCGGCCCGCCGCCGGGTGGTGGCGGTGGCGGCTCTTCGCCCGGCGGGGGTGGCGGCGGCATCGTGTCCACCGGCGGCGCTCCCTCCGGCCACACCAGCAGCACCGGGCAGGGCGCGTGGTCGACGGCGAACCGGGTCGCCCGGCCCAGGCTCCGTGGGCCGAGCCGGGAGCGGTCACCGTCCCGGGCCATGATCAGCAGGTCGGCGCCGGCCGCGGCGGCCACCACCTCACGCTCGGTCCGCCCCGTACGGCTGATTTGCTCGCACGGGAGGCGCAGGCGCTCGGCCGCGGCGTCGAGCAGGTCCGCGGCCGACGCCGCGGCGCTATCGGCCAGCCGCCCCCGCAGATCCTGGCCGGACCGGCCGCGTCCGAACAATCCCAGGTAGGCCGCCTGCGCGACGTCTGGTGGCTCCTGGGCGGTGACGTGCAGCAACGTGATGGTGGCGGGTTCGGGGGCCAGCTCGCGGGCCGCGTCGACGGCCGCCTGCCAGGTCTGCTCGTTGACCCAGATCAGAATTTTTTTAACCGGGTCGCTACCGGTCCCGGTCGCGGGCATGGCGCTGTCACCCTTCCGCCAGGTCCGCCACCTCGGCCATCGCCTCGGTGAGCAGGGCCGCCAGCCGGGTCTCCCGCGGGTGCTCGCCGATGGTGCGCACCGCGCGCGCCAGCGCCGGGCCCGCGCCGTGCACCACGGACAGGTGGTGCTGGGCCCGGGTCAGGGCGGTGTAGACCAGGGGCCGGGACAGCATCCCGGTGGCCTCGGCCGGGAACACCGCGATCACGGCCGGCCACTCGCTGCCCTGCGCCCGGTGCACGGTGATGGCCCAGCCGTGCCGCAGGTCAGCCAGCAGCCGGAACGGCACCGTGACCGGGAGGCCGCTGAACGACACCGTGAGCCCGTCGCCCTCCGCCGTGACCACGGTGCCAACTTCGCCGTTGGCGAAGCCGTCGTCGGCGTGGTTGGCCACCGCCACCACCCGGTCGCCCGGGTCGAAGCCGCGGTGCGCGCCCGGCCCCGGATTCAGCTTGGCCTTGAGCGCCCGGTTCAGCTCGATCGTCCCGGCCGGGCCCTTGTGGACCGGCGTGACGATCTGGATGTCCTCGGCCGCGATGCCGAGCGCGCGGGGGATCGAGTCGGTCATCAGCTGGGTGACCCGGTGCGCGGCTTCCGCGCTGCCGCGGGTGGTCACCACCACCACCTCGTGCTCGGGCGACTCCACCGCGGGCAGGTCACCGCCGCGCACCGCGGTGGCCAGCTTGGCGATCGTGCCGCCGTCCTTCTGCCGGTACAGCGTGGTCAGCTCGGTCACCGGGATCGCGCCGGAGTCGATGATGTCGGCCAGCACCCGGCCCGGGCCGATCGAGGGCAGCTGGGCCGGGTCGCCCACCAGCAGCAGCCGGGTGCCGTCCGCGCACGCCTCGATCAGCGCGGCGGCCAGCTCCACGTCGAGCATCGAGCTCTCGTCCACCACGACCAGCTCGGCGTCCAGCGGCCAGTCCTCGCCCCGGGCGAACACCCAGGTGCCTTCGCGGGCGGCGCTGGCCTCACTGCCGGGGAAACCGGCCCCGCTGGGCGCCGAAGCCCCGGATCCGTCGCTGAACAGGTTGTCGCCCTGGCCGTCGGCGCCGGGCCGGGTCATGCCCTGGCCCTGAGCCCCGAGCAGCCGGTGCAAGGTAGTCGCGGGTGCGCCCGCCAGCTCCTCCAGCCGCTTGGCCGCCCGGCCGGTCGGCGCGGCCAGCGCCACCCGCAGGCCGCGTTGGGATGCCAGCGCGACCACGGCCGCCACCGTCCGGCTCTTGCCCGTGCCCGGGCCGCCGGTGAGCACGGACACCCCGTGCTCGGCCACCGCCGCTACGGCCGCGTGCTGCCGGTCGTCCAGCTCGGCGTCGGTCACGGCCGCCAGCGGGTCGCCCGTTCCGGGGAGCGGCTCGGCCGTCGCGGCCAGCCGCTGCAGGCCCTCGGCCACCGCGTCCTCGGCGATGGCGTACTGGGTCAGCGTGAGCAGCGTGTCCGATTCAATGACTTCACCCGGGTCCTGCCCATCAGCCTCTGCCGGCTCTGCCGGGCCGTCAGCCTCGTCAGCATCTTCAGGCTCATCGGGCCCATGGGCCTCGAAAGGCAACACCGATCCGTCGTCGATCGCGGCCACCACGGCGCTGCCGGGGTCGCCCACGCCGAACCGGCCCAGCGCGGCCAGCACCGCCTCGGCCGGGGCCGCGGTGTGGCCGTCCCGCGACGCCTTGTTCAGCAGGTGCACGACCAGGGCCCGGCCCCGCCGCGGGTCCTGCGGGGTGGCACCGCCGTCCAGCACCTGACGGGCGAACCAGTCGGCCTGGTCGGGACGGATCTGCGACAGCGTGAGCAGCTTCCACGGGTCCTCGCGCAGCGTCTCAGCTGCCAGCGGGCCGAGCAGGGCCACCGCCGACCCGGCGTACTTGGCCGGGACCCGGCAGCTGGTCAGCAGGCCGGCCGTCTCGTACGCGGGCTGGGCGCGGGTGAACGCGGCCGCCAGCCGGACCGCCCGCTTGGGCCCGATACCCTCGACCAGCTCCAGCCGTCCGGCCGTCACGTCGTCGGGGCTGGTGATCCCGGCGGCCTGCAGTTTCTCCGCCATGGCCCGGCCGACACCTGGCCACAGCCCGGCGCCACAGAACTCACCGAACAGCCGGGTCGCTGATTCGTCGCTCACGGTGGACATCCCGGTCAGCGTAGCTCAGCGGTGTGACGTTGAACCGGAACTGGCCCGCGTGTGCCGCCGTTCCCTTGCCGTGGCCGGCCCGGCCACGGATACTCCTGTTATGGCTGCCTCCTCGGCGGATGCGCCCACCGACCCGGATGCGGTGGTCCGGGCGTCCGATTCCGAACGCGAGCGCGCCGTCAGCGAGCTGGGTGACCGGTTCGCCGAGGGCCGGCTTTCCCAGCAGACCTACCTGCGCCGGATGGACGAGGCGTTCGGCGCCCGGGACCGGCGTCAGCTCGACGGGCTGTTCACCGACCTGCCCCGCCGGAGCAGCGCCCCCCGCGGCCGGGCCGTGCTGGGCACGCTGCGCGATGCGCTGCGGGAGGCCGTGCTCGACCCGCTGCGCGGGCGGCGGCCCGAGCGGCTCGAACGGCCCGATCAGCCCCAGCCCCCGGCTCGGCCCGCGGGCGCCGCTCCGGCCTCCGAGGCGGCCCGCGCGCTGTACTTCCCGCCGACCGGGCCCGGGCAGGCGACCAGCTTCACCATCGGCCGGGACGCCTCCTGTGACCTGCTCATCGAGCACACCTCGGTGTCCCGCTGGCACGCCCGGCTGGACCGGCGGGCGGACGGCTGGGTGCTGACCGACGCCGGGTCCACCAACGGCACCCGGGTGAACGGCTGGCGGGTGCGCCAGCCGGTGCCGGTCCAGCCCGGTGACTACGTGATGTTCGGCTCCGCGGTGTTCGTGGTCTGCGCCGGTGAGCGCGGCCGGGACGCCGCCGGGTCCGGCTAGAGTCGGGCAGGTGACGACCGTTCTGCTGGTCCGCCACGGCCTGACCGCCGCGACCGGCCACACCCTGTCCGGGTGGACCCCCGGCATCCCGCTGGACGAGCGGGGCACGGCCCAGGCCCGCGCGCTCGGAGCCCGGCTGGCCGCGCTGCCGCTGGACGCGATCATCAGCAGCCCACTCGACCGCTGCCAACAGACCGCAGCCGCCATCGCCGACGCGGACGGCCGCCCTCCAATCCAGACTGATGACCGAGTGGGTGAGTGCCACTACGGCGACTGGACCGGCCAGGAGCTGAAGGTGCTGGCCAAGGACCCGCTGTGGAAGGTGGTCCAGGCCCATCCGAGCGCGGTCCGGTTCCCCGGGCCCGACGGTGAGGCCATGCTGGACATGCAGCACCGGGCCGTGACCGCGGTGCGGGACTGGAACGCGCGGCTGGGCGACAAGGCCACCTACCTGGTCTGTTCGCACGGCGACGTGATCAAGGCCCTGATCGCCGATGCCCTCGGCCTGCACCTGGACCTGAGCCAGCGCATCCAGGCCGACCCCTGCTCGCTGACCGTGATCCGCTACACCTCGCTGCGGCCGTTCCTGCTGCGGATGAACGACCTCGGCGGCGGCGTCGAGGACCTGCTGCCCCGGCCCGAAGAGGAGACGGCCGACGCGGCGGCCGACGGCCAGCCCGACGGTGACGCCGACAGCGACGCCATGGTCGGCGGCGGCGCCGGAGCAGTGGGCAGCGTTCGCGACCACTCAGCCGACGCGCGAGGATAGGAGCATGCCGGTCTACATGTACGACCCGCCGGAGCGGTTCGTGGCTGGTTCCGTCGGGCAGCCGGGGGAGCGGACGTTTTACCTCCAGGCCACCTCCCACGGGCGAGTCACCAGCGTCTCGCTGGAGAAGTTTCAGGTCAGCCTGCTGGCCGAGCGGCTCGACGAATTGCTGGACGAGGTGCTGCGCCGCAGCGGCGGATCACCCGAGGTGCCCGCGGCCACCCCCACCGCGCTGCAGGACGACGGGCCGCTGGACATGCCGGTGGAGGAGGAGTTCCGCGTCGGCGCGATCGCGCTGGCCTGGGACGGTGACGAGAACCGGGTGGTCATCGAGGCGCAGGAGGCCACCGAGGAACCGGTCGAGCCGCTGGCCGACGAGGTGCCGGTGGACGGGCCCGGCGTGCTGCGGGTGCGGATCAGCCCCGGTGCGGCCCGGGCGTTCGCCCAGCGAGCCCTGGCCATCGTGGCCGCCGGGCGGCCACCCTGCCCGCTGTGCGGGCTGCCGCTGAACGCCGACGGGCACGTGTGCCCACGTCAGAACGGGCACCGCGTCAGCCATGCTTGACGGCTTCGCGTCCCCGCCCCGGCGCCGCCCATCCGGCGGAAGCCGGCGGGCCGGCGGTCGCCGGCGGGACCGGGCCGAGGAACCGGGGGAGCCCGGCAGTGGCGGCACGGGGAACGGTGCCCGCGGAAATGGTGGCTCCGGCGCCCTGACCCCCGAAACCGACCAGGCCGCGCGGGACCTGCTCAGCCAGGGCACCCTGGAGGTGCTCGGCCGGCTGGTCGAGGCGTCCAACGAGACCTGGTACTGCGCGGTCAGCACCGGTGACTACGAGGCTGCCTGCGTGTACAAGCCGATCTCGGGCGAACGGCCGCTGTGGGACTTCCCCACCGGCACGCTGGCGGGCCGGGAAGTGGCCGCCTACGTCGTGTCCCGCGCGTCGGGCTGGAATGTGGTGCCGCCGACGGTGATGCGGGACGGGCCGTTCGGGCCGGGCATGTGCCAGCTGTGGATCGAGATCGACCCGCAGGTCGACCTGATCGATCTGGCCCGCCGGAGCGATCATCCCGGCCTGCGGGACCTGGCCACCTTCGACGCCGTGGTCAACAACGCCGACCGCAAGATCGGGCACCTGCTGCCGGTGCGCGGCGGTCACCTGTACGGCTGTGACCATGGCGTTTGCTTCGCCGAGGACTACAAGCTGCGGACCGTGCTGTGGCAGTGGCGCGGTAAGAGCCTGCCCCGCCGGGCGACCGACGCGCTGCGCCGGCTGGCCGCGCTGCTGGACAGCGGCGAACTGGGCCAGGAGCTGTCGCAGTACCTGAGCCCGGGCGAGGTGGAGGCGACCACGATCCGGGTCGACAAGCTGCTCAAGCACCGGGCCCATCCGTACCCGCCCGAGGACTGGCCCGCCATCCCCTGGCCCCCGTACTGACGATGAATGCTGGGGGTTTACTGTGGGTCACCACAGTGGACAGAACCCCAGGTAACCGTGCGAATGCCGTAATTGCCCCAGTATGGTTACCGTCACGTCACAATTCCCATCAGGGTAATTGTTGCTGTTCACAATGGATGGAACGCGCTCCTACGATATGCCGACGGCCGTCCGAGGCTGGCGCGTCGTCACGCCCGGAGGCTGAATCGGCCCCCGGTCATTGCGCCCGTGGACAACTTCACGGGGCAGCACGAAGAAAATGGAGAGGAGAGAGTCGATGCGGAAAGGCTCTAAAGCCTTTGCTTCCGGCGTCGGCCTGGTAGCCCTGGCAACGGCGGTCGCCGCCTGTGGTGGCAGCAGCTCGTCGTCCGGCAGTCCGGGCAAGTCGAGTGGTGGCTCGACTTCCCTGAGCTCCGGCACTCAGGGCATTAACCCCGGCTCGGGTACACCGAAGTCGGGCGGCACCTTGAACATGCTCGGCCAGGGTGACGTCGACTACATTGACTACAACATCAGCTACTACTCGATCGGCCAGCTGGCCCAGCGGCTGTATCAGCGGTACCTGTACAACTACCCGGCCGTTCCGGGCAAGACCACCTCGGTCGCGCCGGACCTGGCCACCGCCGCACCCGTGGTGAGCAACGGCGGCAAGACCTACTCGGTCACCATTCGCACCGGCGCGATGTGGAACACCACCCCGGCCCGCCAGGTGACCGCGGCCGACGCGCTGCGCGGTATCGAGCGCTCCTGCAACGGGGTCCAGCCCTTCGGTGGCCTGCCGGACTTCGAGTCGCTGATCGTGGGTTACTCGGACTTCTGCACCGGCTTCGCCAAGGCGACGACCCCGGCCGCGATGAAGTCGTACCTGGCCTCGCACTCGCCCTCGGGCATCAAGGTCAGCGGCCAGACGATCTCGTACACGCTGGTCCACCCGGCGTCGTACTTCCCGGGCCAGCTGGAGCTGGACGCCTTCGCCCCGGCGCCGATCGAGTCGCTGAACTACGTGCCCGCGAGCGCCGCGGCCCAGCAGCACGAGATCTCCGACGGGCCGTACCAGATCCAGAGCTACACCCCGGCGCGGAATATCACGTTCGTCCGCAACCCGGCCTGGAAGGCCAGCTCGGACCCGATCCGCAAGGCCTACGTCAACAAGGTCGTGGTCAGCGAGACCGGTAACCAGGCCAGCGTCCAGCAGCAGCTGCAGACCAACTCGGCCAGCGCCTCGATGGAGTTCGACGCCTTCCCGCCGCTGCAGTCGACCGCAGGCTTGATCAAGCAGATGCAGTCGGGGCTGAACCACAACTTCAACCTCGGCACGACGGAGTCGTCGAACCCGTATCTGGTGTTCAACCAGGTCTCGCCGAACAACGGCAGCGCGCTGGGCAAGACCGCGGTGCGGCAGGCGCTCAGCTACGGCATCAGCCGGGCCCACCTGGACCAGGTCATCAACCCGGTGGTCAACCCGCCGCTGACGCACGTCCTCCCGGACGGCCTGGCCGGCACGGCCACAGTGCCCTCGGGCTACAACCCGTACCCGTACAACGCGACCAAGGCCAAGCAGTTGCTGGCCGCGGCCGGGTACAAGTCCGGCCTGAACATCACCCTGCTGTACCGGCCGGACTCGAGTGTCTCGACCGCAATTGCTCAGGCCACCCAGTCTGACCTGGCCAAGATCGGGGTCAAGGTCAAGCTCCTGGGCAGCCCGTCGGCCGACTTCTACACCAAGTACCTGGAAGTCCCGAGCGTGGCCAAGCGCGGCGTGTGGGACATCTCGGTCGCGGGCTGGGCCCCGGACTGGTACAGCCAGGGTGCCCTGTCGTTCTTCGGCCCGCTGTTCTCGGGCCCGGCGTCGTACCCGCCGGTGGGTAGCAACTTCGGCTTCTACAGCGACCCGTCGGTCACCGCGCTGATCAACAAGGCCGCCTCGACGGCCAGCACATCAGCCGCCGACCAGATGTGGGTGCAGGCGGACCAGGACGTGATGAAGGATGCGGCGATCTACCCGATCACCGACTCCCTGCAGCCGAACTACCACGCCAGCTACGTCCACAACGCCGTCTACATCACCGCTATCCAGCAGTTCGACCCGGCGAACGTCTGGCTGAGCACGCCCGGCAGCTAACCGGTCAAGCCCGGTCCAGGGTGGGTGCGCAGGCGAATCCCGCTGCGGGCCCACCCGGGCCGGATCAACCCGGCCCGCTGGCTTCGGCTGGCGGGCCGGGTTACCGTTGCGAAACTTGCTGGGGATACATTCGTCGGCAAGTGAAATAACACTGCGCAACCGCAGTGTCCGGGCGTGAAGGGTAGGTAGCGCGTGGCGCTCCTCGAGGTCAACGACCTCCGTGTTTCATTTCGCACCGCGGACGGCATCGTCCAGGCCGTCCGCGGGCTTTCGTTCGACGTAGACACCGGGAAAACCCTCGGCATCGTCGGCGAATCCGGTTCCGGCAAGAGCGTGTCGACCCAGACGATCATGGGTCTCGTCCGCGGCGCCCGGGTCAGCGGCACCGCCCTGTTCGAGGGCCGGGACCTGCTGACCATGGACAACAACGACCTGCAGCAGATCCGCGGGGCCCAGGTCGGCATGATCTTCCAGGACCCACTGTCCAGCCTGCATCCCTACTACAAGGTGGGCTGGCAGATCGGGGAGATGATCCGCCAGCACGACAAGAGCGTCTCCAAGGCCCAGGCCCACACGCGGGCCACCGACCTGCTCCGGCTGGTCGGTATCCCGCAGCCGGACCGCCGGGTCGACGACTATCCGCACCAGTTCTCCGGCGGCATGCGCCAGCGGGCCATGATCGCCATGGCTATGGCCCTGAACCCGAAGCTGCTCATCGCGGACGAGCCCACCACCGCGCTCGACGTGACCGTGCAGGCTCAGGTCCTCCAGGTCATGAAGACGCTGCAGGAGGAGTTCGGCACCGCGATCATCATGATCACCCACGACCTCGGCGTGATCGCCGACTTCGCCGACGACGTGATCGTGATGTACGCCGGCGCCGTCATGGAGCGAGCCGACCGGCGGACGATCTTCTACGAGAACCACCACCCGTACACCGAGGGCCTGCTGCAGTCGCTGCCGGCCTACGGCGACGAGCGGGAGCGGCTGCTGCCGATCGCAGGCCAGCCTCCCAGCCTGATCAACCTGCCGGCCGGGTGCCCGTTCCACCCGCGCTGCCCGTACGTCATGGATCGCTGCCGGACCGACGTGCCCGAGCTGGCGCCGGTCAACGGCGACGTGACCCACCTGTCCGCCTGCTGGCTGCCGCACGACATGGCGGCGCGCAACGCACGCCGCAAGGACGTCGTCGGGCACGCGCTGCCCGTCCCGGCCCAGGCCCTGGCGGGCGCGGACACCGCTGGAGGGGAAGCATGAGCAACCAGCCCGTAACCACCGCCGACCCGGCCAGCGACGGCGCCGCCAGCAATGGTTCTGGCAGCGACGGCGACGTCCTGCTCCGGGTGGAGAACCTGGTCAAGTACTTCCCGGTCGCCTCCCAGTCGCTGTTCCAGCGGCAAAAGGACTATGTCCACGCGGTCGAGAACGTCAGCCTGGAGGTCCGCCGCGGCCAGACCCTCGGCCTGGTCGGCGAGACCGGCTGTGGTAAGTCCACCCTGGCCCGCTGCATCATGCGGCTGTACGACATCACCTCCGGCACGATCACCTTCGACGGCGAGGACATCAGCACGCTGTCCCGTAGAAGGATGCGCCCGTTCCGCCGGGACATGCAAATGATTTTCCAGGACCCCTACGGCTCGCTGAACCCGCGCCGCCGGGTCGGGTCGATCATCGGGGACCCGTTCGCGATCCACGGCATCGCCGACGGTGCGGACCGCAAGAAGCGGGTCCAGGAGGTCATGGAGCTGGTCGGGCTCAACCCGGAGCACTACAACCGGTTCCCGGCCGAGTTCTCCGGTGGCCAGCGCCAGCGCATCGGCGTGGCCCGGGCCCTGGCCTTCCGGCCCAAGCTGGTGATCTGCGACGAGCCTGTGTCCGCGCTGGACGTGTCGATCCAGGCGCAGATCATCAACCTGCTGTCCGACCTGCAGAAGGAGTTCGGCCTCACCTACATCTTCATCGCCCACGACCTGTCGGTGGTCCGGCACGTGAGCGACCGGGTGGCGGTCATGTACCTCGGGCAGATCTCCGAGTCCGCGCCCAGCGCCGAGCTGTGGCACCACCCGCGGCACCCGTACACCGACGCCCTGCTGTCGGCGGTGCCGGTGCCCAACCCGGACCAGGCCGACCAGGGGAAACGGATCATCCTGGTTGGGGACGTACCGTCCCCGGTGGCCCCGCCGTCCGGCTGCCGGTTCCACCCGCGCTGCCCCAAGGCCGCGCCCACCTGCGTGGACACCGAGCCCGCGCTGGAGCCCCGGCTGGGTGACGGCCCGGAACACCTGACCAAGTGCCACTTCCCGGTCGAGGAAGGGGAGGACATCTCCCTGGCCAAGCCCACGATCAGCGCCGAGAATCGTGTCGTGGAGACCGGCGTCCTGGGCGGCGGCGACGTCAGCCTGCCCGGCCCGATCACCGCGGACGCCGCCCCGAGCGTCGCCAAGGAGGAAGCATGAGCCAGAGCCTTGCCTCCATCGAGCCGCCGCCGACCGAGCCACCCGCCGGCGTTATCGAAGGCCCGGCCGCCAAGAAGATCGAGGGCCGCAGCCCGTGGCGGCTGGGCATGGAACGGCTGGTCCGGGACCGGGCCTCGATGATCTCCCTCGCCGTGATCGTGATCATCGTGCTGGTCGCCATCTTCGCGCCGGTCATCGCGGCCATCGTCGGCCACGGGCCCAACCAGCAGTTCAACGCGATCGGCCTGACCGCGATCGGCCAGCCCAAGGGCCCCAGCTCGACATTCCTGCTCGGCACCGACGACCTGGGCCGCGACATCATGGTCCGGATTGCCTACGGCGCCCGGATCTCGCTCATCGTCGGGGTGGTGGCTACCGCGCTCACCGTGGCCGTCGGCGCGGTGGTCGGCCTGATCGCCGGTTACTTCGGCGGGGCCACCGACTCGATCCTGGCCCGGTTCATGGACTGGCTGCTGGCCATTCCGTTCCTGCTGTTCGCCATCTCCCTGGTGACGATCATCGGTGCGGGCCTGACCGTGGTCATCATCGTCATCGGCTTCTTCGGCTGGGCCTCGGTCGGCCGTATCGTCCGCGGCCAGGTGCTGTCGCTCAAGGAGCGTGAGTTCGTCGAGGCGGCCCGGGCCCTGGGGGCCAGCCCGTGGCGGATCATGTTCGTCGACATCCTGCCCAACGTGCTGGCCCCGATCATCGTCTACTCGACCCTGCTCATCCCGCTGTCGATCGTCACCGAGGCGTCTTTGTCCTTCCTCGGTGTCGGCATCCCCGCGCCCACCGCGGACTGGGGCCAGATGATCAGCGCGTCGCAGAACGTGTACCAGTACGGGGCCTGGTGGTACCTGGTGTTCCCCAGCCTCGCCCTGCTGATCACCACGCTGGCCTTCAACATCTTCGGTGACGGCGTCCGCGACGCGTTCGACCCGCGCGGCGACCAGCTATTCGTCTAGGAGCCTTCCAGTGGCACGATTTCTGATCCGCCGGATCCTCCAGGGCATCCTGGTCATGTGGCTGGTGACCGTCGGCGTCTTCCTGATCTTCTACGTTGGCCCGGGCCCGAGCGCGGTGGCCCGTACGCTGGCCGGCAAGTCGGCCACGCCGCAGGTGGTGGCCGAGGTGTCCCACCGGCTGCTGCTCGACCGGCCGCTCTGGGTCCAGTACGGCCATTTCCTGTGGCTGCTGCTGCACGGCAACCTCGGTTATTCCTTCTACCACCAGCAGTCCGTCAACTCGATCATCGCGGCGGCCTTCCCGATCACGCTGTCGCTGGTCGTCGGCGCGGCCATCTTGTGGATCGTGCTCGGGGTGCTGAGCGGCGTGCTGTCGGCGGTCAAGTCCCGGTCGCTGCTGGACCGCACGTTCACGCTGCTGGCCCTGATCTTCTACTCGATGCCCACGTTCGTGCTTGGCCTGCTCTTGCTGCTGGTGTTCTACTACGAGCTGACCATCCACGGCATCCACGCCTTCCCCGGCTCCGGCTACACCAAGTTCACGACCGATCCGTGGCTCTGGTTCCGCGGGCTGGTGCTGCCGTGGATCACGCTGGCGCTGGTGTCGGCGGCCACCTACACCCGGCTGACCCGTGGCTCGATGCTCGACGTGCTGGGTGAGGACTACATCCGCACCGCCCGGGCCAAGGGCATGCCAGAACGCCGGGTGATCTTCCGGCACGCGCTGCGGGCCGCGCTCACCCCGGTCGTCACCCAGTACGGCATCGACGTCGGCGTGCTGCTCGGCGGGGCGGTCATCACCGAGTACGTGTTCGGCATGCCCGGCCTGGGCTTCACCGCGGTCCAGGCCATCCAGCAGCAGGACCTGCCGGTCGTCATCGGCGTGGTCATCGTGGCCGCGGCCGCGGTCGTGGTAGCCAACATCGTGGTCGACGCGCTCTACGCGGTGCTCGACCCCCGGGTCCGTTTGCACTGACCCACCCAACAACGAAAAACGAGAACCGGGCCCACCCAAAAACGAAAAACGAGAACCGGGGCACCCGCCAGGGTGCCCCGGTTCTTTATTCGTCTACAGTCCGCCGGGCTCGCCGCGGCGGCCGCGGCGGCGCAGGTACCGCTCAAACTCGCGGGCGATCGCGTCCCCGCTGGCCTGCGGCAGGTCGGTGGCGTCCTTGGCTTCTTCCAGCGTCCGGACGTACTCCGCGACCTCGGAGTCCTGCTGAGCGAGCTCGTCGACCCCACGCTCCCAGGCCCGCGCCTCCTCGGCCAGGTCGGCCAGGGGCAGCGGCGCGTCCAGGATGTCCTCCACGCCCCGCAGCAGGGCCAGCGTGGCCTTGGGGTTCGGCGGGGTGGCCACGTAGTGCGGCACCGACGCCCACAGCGACACCGCCGGGATGCCGGCCTGGGCCAGTGAGTGCTGCACCACGCCCAGGATGCCGGTCGGGCCCTTGTAATCCGAGAACGGCGCGGTCACGTTGGCCGACAGCTTCGGGTCGGAGGCGCCGACCGACACCGGCACGGGCCGGGTGTGCGGCGCGTCGGCCAGCAGCGCGCCGAGCAGGATGACGGACTCCACGCCCAGTTCGGTCAGGCCTTGGACCAGCTCGCTGGTGAACGCCCGCCAGCGCATGTTGGGCTCGATCCCGTGCACCAGCACGATGTCCTTGTCCAGCCCGGTACCGGGGACGGCGATCGCGTCGCCCTCGTCGCTACCGGCCGGAAGACCGACGGTCATCGCACCGTCCGCGGCGGCCGGCTCCGGCGCCTGGGCGTGGGCCACCGACAGCCGGGTGGTCGGCCAGACCAGCCGTTCGATCTGGCCACCGTTGATCTCGACCACCGGCCGCGTGACCTGGAAGTCGTAGAAGTCATCGGGCTCTATGGCGGCGATCGGCGTCGCCTGCCACGCGATCCCCAGATGGCTGATGACACCACTGGCGGCCTCCCCGGCGTCGTTCCAGCCTTCGAAGGCGGCTATGGCGACAGGCGATTTAAGCTTTCCCAGCCGATCAAACTCGATGGCTCCCCCCTCCTCCCAAATCGACTCAGCCGAGTACTGGCTTGTGGCTCCAGCCTACGTGGCCGACGACCCTGGCAGCATCATGAGCCGGAAGCCGCGCCGCCCAGGTTAGCCAGGACGGTATTTCTGCGCTCGCGTACGGGGTCATAAGATCGTGCATCCGTGCAGTCACATCGACACATCCGTACACTAAAAACGATGAGCGCGCCTGTGAAAGAAATGACAAAGAGTGACGCCGGGGGCACGCTCCGGTCTGCGCTCGCTAGCCGGGTAGTCGTGGCCGATGGGGCCATGGGCACCATGCTGCAGGCCAGCGACGCGACCCTGGACGACTTCGACGGCCATGAGGGCTGCAACGAGATCCTCAACGTGACCCGGCCGGACATCGTCCGATCCGTGCACGACGCCTACTTCGAGGCCGGCGCCGACTGCGTCACGACCAACACGTTCGGGGCCAACCTGGCCAACCTGGGCGAGTACGGCATCTCGGACCGGATCGGTGAGCTGTCCGAAGCCGGGGCCCGCATCGCCCGCGAGGCCGCGGACGCTCACGCCACACCAGAGCGCCCGCGCTGGGTGCTCGGCTCGATGGGGCCGGGGACCAAGCTGCCGACCCTCGGGCACGTCTCGTTCAGCGTGCTGCGCGACGCCTACCAGGAGAACGCGGCCGGGCTGCTGCGCGGGGGCGCGGACGCGCTCATCATGGAGACCTGCCAGGACCTGCTGCAGACCAAGGCCGCGATCATCGGCGCCCGGCGGGCCATCACCGCGGCGGGCTCGGACACGGTGCTGATCGCGCACGTCACGATCGAGACCACCGGCACCATGCTGCTCGGCAGCGAGATCGGGGCCGCGCTGACCGCGCTGGAGCCGCTCGGGGTCGACGCCATCGGGCTCAACTGCGCTACCGGTCCCGCGGAGATGAGCGAGCACCTGCGCTACCTGGCCGCGCACGCCCGGGTTCCACTGTCCTGCATGCCCAACGCGGGCCTGCCCGAGCTGACCTCCAACGGGGCCCACTATCCGCTCACCGCGACCCAGCTGGCCGACGCGCACGACCGGTTCACTAGCGAGTTCGGCCTGTCGCTGGTCGGCGGCTGCTGCGGCACCACCCCCGAGCACATCGCCGCGGTGGTGGAGCGGGTCGGCGGCCGCGACCTGACCTGGCGCCGGCCGCGCCCCGAGCCGGGCGTGGCCTCGCTCTACACGCACGTGCCGTTCCAGCAGGACACCACGTTCCTGGCCATCGGCGAGCGGACCAACGCCAACGGCTCCAAGGCGTTCCGCGAAGCCATGGCGGCCGAGAAGTGGGACGAGTGCGTGCAGATCGCCCGGGCCCAGACCCGCGACGGCGCCCACCTGCTCGACGTGTGCGTGGACTACGTCGGCCGGGACGGCGTGGCCGACATGAAGGAGATCGTCGGCCGGTTCGCCACCGCGGCCACCCTGCCGCTGGTGCTGGATTCGACCGAACCGCCGGTCATCCAGGCCGGCCTGGAGCTGCTCGGTGGCCGCGCCGTGGTCAACTCGGTCAACTACGAGGACGGCGACGGCCCGGACTCCCGCATCGCCAAGATGATGCCGCTGGTCAGCGAGCACGGTGCCGCGGTCATCGCCCTCACCATCGACGAACAGGGGCAGGCCCGCACCGCCGACTGGAAGGTGTCCGTGGCCACCCGGCTGATCGAGGACCTGACCCGCAATTGGGGCATGCGGCTGTCCGACATCATCGTGGACACCCTTACCTTCCCCATCGCCACCGGCCAGGAGGAGACCCGGCGGGACGCGATCGAGACCATCGAGGCCATCGCCGAGCTCAAGCGGCGCTACCCCGAGGTGCAGACCACGCTGGGCGTCTCCAACGTCTCGTTCGGGCTCAAGCCGGCCGCACGGGCCGTGCTGAACTCAGTCTTCCTGGCCGAGTGTGTCCAGGCCGGGCTGGACTCGGCCATCGTGCACGCCTCGCGGATCATGCCGGTCAACCGGATCCCTGACGAGCAGCGGCAGGTGGCCCTCGATCTGGTCTACGACCGCCGCCGGCCGGACTACGACCCGCTGAGCCGATTCCTCGAGCTGTTCGAGGGCGTGGACATGGCGGCGATCAAGGAGAGCCGTGCCGCCGAGCTGGCCCGGCTGCCGCTTTGGGAGCGGCTCAAGCGCCGCATCATCGACGGCGAGCGCAAGGGGCTGGAAGCCGACCTGGACGAGGGCCTGACCCAGCGGCCCGCGCTGGAGATCGTCAACGCCGTGCTGCTGGACGGCATGAAGACGGTCGGCGAGCTGTTCGGGTCGGGCCAGATGCAGCTGCCGTTCGTGCTGGCCTCGGCCGAGGTCATGAAGAGCGCGGTGGGTTACCTCGAACCGCACATGGAGCAGACCGGCGAGGACGGCAAGGGCCGGATCGTGCTGGCCACGGTCAAGGGCGACGTGCACGACATCGGCAAGAACCTGGTCGACATCATCTTGTCCAACAACGGCTACGACGTGGTCAACATCGGCATCAAGCAGCCGATCTCGGCCATCATCACCGCGGCCGACGAGCACAACGCCGACGCCATCGGCATGTCCGGCCTGCTGGTCAAGTCGACCGTGGTGATGCGGGACAACCTGGCCGAGCTGAACTCGCGCGGCATGTCGGCCCGGTGGCCGGTGCTGCTGGGCGGGGCCGCGCTCACCCGCGCCTACGTCGAGCAGGACCTGGCCGCGCTGTTCGACGGCGAGGTGCGCTACGCGCGGGACGCGTTCGAGGGCCTGCGGCTGATGGACGCGGTGATGGCAGTCAAGCGCGGGGACGAGGGCGCGCAGCTACCGGAGCGGCGGACCCGGCAGGTGCGCCGGCCGCTGCGGTCGCTGCCGGATACCGAGGCCACCGACACGGTGCCGGTCCGGTCCGACGTGGCTGAGCTGGCTGAGCTGCCCGAGCCGCCATTCTGGGGCACCCGGGCCGTCACCGGCATCTCGCTGGCCGAGTACGTGCCCTACCTGGACGAGCGGGCCACGTTCATGGGCCAGTGGGGGCTGAAGCCGTCTCGCGGCGCCGACGGCGTCAGCTACGAGGAACTGGTCGAAGAGCACGGGCGGCCGCGGCTGCGGATGTGGCTGGAGCGGGCCCGGACCGAGGGACTGCTGGAGCCCGCGGTGGCCTACGGCTACTTCCCCTGCGTCAGCGAGGGCAACGACCTGGTCATCCTGGACTCCGATGGCAAGGAACGGGAGCGGTTCACGTTCCCGCGCCAGCGCCGGGACCGCCGGCTGTGCCTGGCCGACTTCTTTGCCTCCCGCGAGTCCGGCCGGACCGACGTGGTCGCCCTGCAGCTGGCCACGATGGGAAGCCGGGTCAGCGAGGTCACCGGCGAGCTGTTCGCCAAGAACTCTTACCGGGACTACCTGGAGCTGCACGGCCTGTCCGTCCAGCTGACCGAGGCCCTGGCCGAGTACTGGCACACCAGGGTCCGGCGCGAGCTGGGCATCGGGGACCAGGACTCGGGCAACATCGAGGACTTCTTCCGGCTCGGCTTCCGCGGCGCGCGGTACTCGTTCGGCTATCCGGCCTGCCCCGACCTGGCCGACCGGGCCAAGGTGGCGCGGCTGCTGCGGCCGGAGGAGATCGGGGTCGAGCTCACCGAAGAGATGCAGCTTGTTCCCGAGCAGTCCACCGACGCGCTCGTGGTCCATCACCCCGAGGCGAAATACTTCAGCACGTGACCGACCCCGCCTCCCAGCCCGCGGACGATGAGTCGCTGCGGGCGGTGCTATTCGACATGGACGGCCTGCTCATCGACTCCGAGCCGCTCTGGTTCGAAGTCGAGACCGAGGTGATGACCCGGCTCGGCGGTACCTGGACCCCGGCTGACCAGGAGGCCCTGCTCGGCAGCTCGCTGGACCGGTCCGTGCGCTACTTCATGGACCGGGCCCAGGTAAGCGCCGACCCGGCCGAGGTCGGCGAGTGGATGATCGGCGGCATCGTGGCCAAGGTGCTCGATCACGGGGTCACGATCATGCCCGGCGCCGCGGCCTTGGTCGCCGACGTGGCAGCGTCCGGGCTGCCGTACGCGCTGGTCACGTCCTCCCGGCGCCGGTTCGTGGACGCGGTGCTGGCCCGGACCGGGCTGCGGTTCCCGGTCATGGTGACCGGCAGCGACGTTCGCCGGGGCAAACCCGACCCCGAGCCGTACCTGCTCGCGACCAGCCGCCTGGGCGTGCCCCCGGGCCAGAGTGTGGTGCTGGAAGACTCGATCACCGGTGTGACCGCGGCCGAGGCGGCCGGCTGCTTCGTGGTCGCGGTGCCCACCCTGGGCGGGATCGAGCCGCGCCCCGGCCGCCTGGTCCGGCCGTCCCTGCGCGGCGCCGACGTGGCCTGGCTCCGGGCCGCATGGGCCGAAGGGCACCCGCCTGGGCGGTTCATCCAGTCTGCAGGCTGTGTAACGATGGGAGAGGGGCAGTAGGGGTACCCCGGAAGCTTTCGACGTCAAGGCGGGCAGATGTCGACTTACAACTCGATCGCATGGTTGCCGCTCTGTGCCGGGCTGACCGGCCTCGGGCTGGTGGCCAGCTGGTTCGCGTGGCGCAGGCGAGGACTCGGTTCCGGGCTACGGGGGGTGGCGTGGTCGCTGCTGCCGCTGGCCGCGTACCTGACCGGCTCCATCCAGATGTTCTGGAAGATCGGCACCGCGATCGGCGACTTCGCCGCGCACCTCGTGCTGTCACCCAAGGTCTGGTCCGGTGTCGGCGTGGCTGCGCTGGCCGTGGTGCTGTTCTTCGTTTCCGCGCCGCTCAAGCGCCGCCGTAAGCAGGCCAGGAAGGCCGCCGCGGCCGGGGAACCCGGTGCGGCTACCGAGTCCGGCGCCCCGCGCCCGGCCGTCGCCGGGCAGGCCGGTGCCAACGGCAACGGCAGCGCCAACGGCACCCGCCCCCAGGAGCTCGAGCCCAGCCGCTCCCGCCCGGCCAAGGCGGCCAAATCCAAGGGCGAGCCCGTCGACGACGACATGCGCGAGGTGGAGGAGATCCTCCGCCGTCGCGGCATCAACTGAGGAGATCTTCCGCCCCTCGCCGTCGGCGGCCGAGGACTTTGCGTCGGGGTGCGCCGGTGGGCCCGATACGCGTGACGATGATCACTTCAATAGTTTCGGCGTGACAGCCTGGTCCTGATTCCGTCACGATTAAGGCACGAGAGGGCCCGGGGACTGGCGTTTTCCCGGCAATTCACGGAATCTCGTTCTAGCGCAAGGCCGCCTGGGGCTAGCTGCCGTTCCGACGGGCGGCTGCCCGTTCCGCTGCGGCCCGGGGATCAGGAGAAACGCTCGTTATGGCCGTGCCCGTCGATGTCCCGCAAGGATCTGGACCTGGTCCCGATCCCGGCGTACCCGCCGTCGGCGGTGAAGCGATCGAAGGCCGGTCACCAGGCCGCATCGCCTGGGTTCGGTTCCGGCATGACAAGGTTGCCATGGCGGGCGGCATTATCGTTGTGCTGCTCGTGCTCGTGGCCATTTTCGGCCCGTTTCTGGTGCAGGACCCGAACACTTACCATTCCAACCTGATCAATCCCACCTTCAGCCGGCCGTACGGCCCGCTCGGCGGCATCAGCCTCGCTCATCCTCTCGGTGTTGAGCCTGTCACCGGGCGTGACATGCTGGCCCGGGTGGTCAACGGGGCCCGGTACTCGCTGCTGATCGGCATCCTCGCCACCGCCCTGGCCGTGGTCCTCGGAGTCTTTTTCGGCATCATCGCTGGGTATTTCGGCGGCTGGGTGGACGCCTTCATCGCCCGGGCCATGGACGTCTTCCTGGCTTTCCCGCTGCTGGTTTTCGCCATCGCCCTGGTGGGCGTGATCCCGAATACCGCGTTCGGCCTTTCCGGCGACGGGCTCCGGGTGGTTCTGCTTATTTTTGTCATCGGATTTTTCGCCTGGCCTTATATGGGCCGGATCGTGCGCGGGCAGATCCTGTCCCTGCGTGAGCGTGAATTCGTCGACGCGGCGCGCAGCATGGGCGCGCGCTCGCCGTACATTCTGTTCCGCGAGCTGCTGCCCAACCTGGTCGCGCCCATCCTGGTCTACTCGACGCTGCTGATCCCGACCAACATCTTGTTCGAAGCGGCGCTGGACTATCTGGGCGTCGGCCTCATCCCGCCCACCCCAAGCTGGGGCGGCATGCTGGCCGACGCCGTGAGTAACGGTTTCTATTCGATCGACCCGATGTTCATGATCATTCCGGGCCTGGCGATCTTCATCACCGTCATGGCCTTCAACCTGTTCGGCGACGGACTCCGCGATGCCCTCGATCCAAGAAGCGGCCGGTAGCCGAACGACCAGCACGTTCATCAATCACCACAAAACGGAGGCGGCTCGGCAGTGAAGAGACCAGCAAAATTTGGGCTCGCTGCGGTTACCGCCGCGGCGGCGCTCACGATCGCGGCCTGCGGCGGGAGCAGCGGTGGCGGCACCGGTTCGGGGGGTGGCGGCTCGTCGAGCGCCGGCTTCAACACCGGAGTCACCAAGGTGGTCAACCCGTCCAGCACCAAGGGCGGCACCATCACCTACGCGGACAGCAGCACCCCGGACTCCTTCGACCCCGGCAACACTTACTACGCCTGGGTCATAAACTTCAACCGGCTGTACGCCACGCCGCTGGTCACCTACAAGTCATGCCCCGGGACCTGCGGCGACCAGATTGTCCCCGGCCTGGCCACCAGCCTGGGCCAGGTCAGCGACAACGGCTTGACCTGGACCTACCACCTCAAGCAGGGCGTCACGTACCAGGACGGCACGCCGGTCACCTCGGCCGACGTCAAGTACGCGGTCGAGCGGACGTTCGACCGGTCGGTGCTGCCCAACGGGCCCAGCTACTACTCGGTCCTGCTCAAGGGCGGCGCCAGCTACCCCGGGCCGTACAAGGACAAGTCCGCGGGCGGCCTGAGCTCGATCGTCACTCCGGACAAGTCCACGATCGTGTTCCACCTGGCCACGCCGTACCCGGACTTCAACTACGTGGTGGCGTTCCCGAACACCGCCCCGGTGCCGCAGGCCAAGGACACCGGGACCAACTACCAGCTGAAGGTGCAGTCCACCGGGCCGTACATGTTCCAGAGCTACTCGCTGAACAAGCAGCTCGTGCTGGTGCGGAACCCCAAGTGGAACCCGTCCTGGGACACCCAGGCCAAGCAGCTGCCCAACAAGATCGTCATGGATCTGAACGTCAACGCCAACGACCTGGACAACCGGCTGCTGGCCGGGGACATTCAGGTGGACGCGGCCGGCACCGGTGTGCAGGCTGCGGCCCGGGCCAAGATCCTGAGCAGCAGCTCGCTCAAGGCGTCGTCCGACAACCCGCTGGCCGGGTTCTTGTGGTTCATCTACCTCAACACCAAGGTCGCGCCGATGAACAACCTCAACTGCCGCGAGGCGGTCGAGTACGCGGCCAACAAGACCCAACTGCAGACCGCCTACGGCGGGCCGGTGGCCGGCGGTGCCATTGCCAGCACCATGCTGATCCCGGACCAGATCGGCTACCAGAAGTTCGACCTGTACGAGGCCACCACCAAGCCCGCCGGTGACGTGGCCAAGGCCAAGGCCGCGCTCCAGGCCTGCGGCCAGCCCAGCGGGTTCACCACCGGCATGGCCTACCGCAGCGACCGGCCCAAGGAGGTCCAGGCCGCTCAGGCCCTGCAGGCGGCGCTGTCCCGGGTGGGTATCAAGCTGCAGCTGCACGGCTACCCGTCCGGCAACTACTACAGCGACTTCGCCGGTGTGCCCAAGTACGTGCACTCCCACGACTTGGGCATCGACATCGGTGGCTGGGCCGCTGACTGGCCGAACGGCAACGGCATGCTGGACGAGCTGGTCAACGGCAACACGATCGTCTCGGCCGGTAACACCAACATCTCCGAGATCAACGACCCGGTGATCAACAACCTGTTCACCAAGGCCAACTCTCTGCCGAACGGCAGCGCCCGGAACGCGATCTGGACCCAGATCGACCACCAGGCTATGAAGGACGCGACCGCCCTGCCTGAGGTGTATGCCAAGTCCCTCATCTACCGGAGCCCGAACTTGACCAACGTCGAGATTCAGCCCGTGTGGGGCATGTACAACTACGCCGTGCTCGGCACGACCAGCAAGTCGTAGCACGGACGCAGCGACATGAAGTCATGGGTGCCCGGCCGCCATCCGGCCGGGCACCCATGCCGCTGCCATCGACTGGGTGAGGCTCAGTGATCGCTTTCATCGTCCGGCGGCTGTTCACCACGATCTTTCTGCTCCTGGTGGTCAGCCTGATTACCTTCGCCATCTTCTTCCTGATCCCGCGGCTGGCCGGGCAGAACGCCTACGAGCTGGCCACCCAGTACGTGGGCCGCAACCCGACCCGGGCCGCCATCCTCCAGATCGAGCAGAAGCTGGGCCTGAACGCGCCGCTTTACCTGCAGTACGGCCGGTTCGTCAAGGCCATCGTGGTCGGCACCCACTACAACTCCGGGTCGAGCGTTACCTACTGCCCGCCGCCGTGCTTCGGTTACTCGTTCCGCAGCCAGCAGCCGGTCTGGCCGCAGATGACCAGCGCGCTGCCGGTGACGCTCTCGCTGGCCATCGGCGCTTCGGTGCTGTGGCTGGTCGGCGGGGTCACGATCGGCGTCATCTCGGCCCTGCGCCGGGGCACCTTCTTCGACCGGTTCTCGATGGCGGTCGCGCTGGCCGGCGTCTCGCTGCCTATCTTCTTCACCGGCCTGATCGCCCTGGAGCTGTTCAGCTACAAGTGGCCGCTGTTCCCGAACGTGCAGTACGTGCCCTTCACGACCAACCCGGCGCTGTGGGCCCGGAACCTGGTGCTGCCCTGGATCACGCTGGCCTTCCTCTACGCGGCGCTGTACGCCCGGCTGACCCGGTCGACCATGCTGGAGACCATGTCGGAGGACTACATCCGCACCGCGCGAGCCAAGGGCCTGCCCGAGCGCACCGTGGTGGTCAAGCACGGCCTGCGCTCCGCGCTGACCCCGATCACCACGATCTTCGGCATCGACCTGGGCCTGCTGATCGGCGGCGCGATCATCACCGAGGTCACCTTCTCCCTGCACGGCCTGGGCTTGTTCACCTACCAGGCCATCCAGAACCAGGACTTCCCTGAGATCATGGGGGTGGTCCTGCTGTCCTCGTTCTTCATCGTCATCGCCAACCTGGTGGTAGATATCCTTTACGCTGTCATCGACCCGCGGGTGCGTTACTGATGCCTGATCGCGAACTGCTTGAGGTCCGGGATCTGCGCGTCCACTTCCCGACCGACGACGGCCTGGTCAAGGCGGTCGATGGGGTCTCCTACAGCCTGGACAAGGGCCGGACTCTCGGCATCGTCGGGGAGTCCGGCTCGGGCAAGACCGTGTCCAGCCTCACCATCATGGGTCTGCAGGGTAAGAACGCGCAGATCAGCGGCGAGATCTGGCTGAGCGGCCGGCAGCTGGTCGGCATCGACCCGGACGAGGTACGCAAGCTGCGCGGCAGCCAAGTGTCCATGATCTTCCAGGATCCGCTGTCCGCGCTGCACCCGTACTACACGGTGGGCCACCAGATCATCGAGGCCTACCGGGTGCACAACGACGTGTCGCGCGCCGTGGCCCGCAAGCGCGCCGTCGACCTGCTGGGCCGGGTCGGCATCCCGCAGCCGGGCTCCCGGGTCGACGATTACCCGCACCAGTTCTCGGGCGGCATGCGCCAGCGGGCCATGATCGCGATGGCCCTGTCCTGCAACCCCGAGCTGCTCATCGCCGACGAGCCCACCACGGCCCTGGACGTCACCGTGCAGGCCCAGATCCTGGATCTGATCCTGGACCTGCAACAGGAGTTCGACTCGGCGGTCATCATCATCACCCACGACCTGGGGGTGGTGGCCGAGCTGGCCGACGACATCATGGTCATGTACGCGGGCAAGGCGGTGGAGTACGGCAGCGCTGAGGACGTGTTCGAACGGCCTGCCCACCCCTACGCCTGGGGTCTGCTGGCCTCGATGCCCCGCATCGACCTGGAGCGGACCGAGCGGCTGCTGCCGATCCCGGGGACGCCGCCCAGCCTGATCCGGGTGCCCGAGGGCTGCGCGTTCCACCCGCGCTGCGCCTACGCCCACGAGACCGGCGGCCGGGCCGAGACCGAGGTACCAGAGCTCCGCGAGATCGAGCCGGGGCACCAGGTGGCCTGCCACCTGACGACCAGCCAGCGGCAGGCGGCCTGGGAACGTATCCAGCAGGCTAAGTCCGAGGTGACGGCGTGAGGGCCGCGAGGTTGAGGGAGCTGGCCAGATGAGCGCACCGTCACAGGCTGGGGCCACGGGCCCCTCCGGCGCGGGCGGCGGCACCGCCGCCACCGGCGATCTGCTCCGGGTGACCGGCCTGACCCGGCACTTCCCGGTCACCCGGGGTGTCGTCTTCCGCCGCACGATCGGCGCCGTGCAGGCCGTGGACGGTATCGACTTCGTTGTGCCCCAGGGCCAGACCCTCGGCCTGGTCGGCGAGTCCGGCTGCGGCAAGACCACGACCGGGCGGCTGCTCACCCGGCTGGACGAGCCCACCGGGGGGAAGATCGAGTTCGACGGCACCGACATCACGCACCTGAGCGTCGGCGCGATGCGCCCGCTCCGGCGTGAGATCCAGATGATCTTCCAGGACCCCTACTCCTCGCTCAACCCGCGGCACACGGTGGGGTCGATCGTCGGGGCGCCGCTGCGGCTGCAGCACGTGACCACCGACCGGTCCATCAAGGAAGAGGTCCAGGAGCTGCTGAGCCTGGTCGGCCTGAGCCCCGAGCACTACAACCGGTACCCGCACGAGTTCTCGGGCGGGCAGCGGCAGCGCATCGGCATCGCCCGCACCCTGGCCCTGCGGCCCAAGCTGATCGTGGCCGACGAGCCGGTCTCGGCACTCGACGTCTCCATCCAGGCCCAGGTCATCAACCTGATGGAGGACCTGCAGAACGAGCTGGGCCTCACCTACGTGGTGATCGCGCACGACCTGTCCGTGGTCCGGCACATCAGCGATCAGGTGGCCGTGATGTACCTGGGCAAGCTGGTCGAGGTGGCTGACCGGGACGACCTGTACGCCCGGCCCCGGCACCCGTACACGGTGGCACTGCTGTCCGCGGTGCCGGTGCCCAAGCCGACCCGGGCCCAGAACCGTAACCAGCACCAGCGGCGGCAGCGGATCCGGCTGACCGGCGACGTGCCGAGCCCGCTGAACCCGCCCGCGGCCTGCCGCTTCCACACCCGGTGCTGGAAGGCCCAGGAGATCTGCGCCACGGAGGAACCGCCGCTGGCCGAGCTGACCCCGGGGCACCAGGTGGCCTGCCACTTCCCGGAGGAAGCTCCGGACCGCGCCGCCGCGGCCAGCACGCCCGCGGCCAGCTGATCTGGGCCACCCGCTGAGCCGGGCCACCCGCTGATCTGGGCCACCCGCTAGCCCAGGTCGTCCACCGGCCCGTCGTCCCCGGCTGAGTCCTGATCAGCCGGGACGGCGGGCAGCGGCGGCGGGGTGCCGCCGAACTCGGGGCAGAGGGCCTTGTGCGCGCACCAGTCGCACAGCCGGCCCGGCCGTGGCCGCCAGTCGCCCTCGGTCCGGGCCCGCTCGATGGCGGCCCAGAGCGCCTTGACCTTGCGCTCGGTGGCCAGCAGGTCGGCTTCGTCCGGCGCGTACCTGACGACCTGGCCGTCGCCGAGGTACATCAGCTGCAGCAGCCGGGGGATCGTGCCGCGCGCCCGCCACAGCACCAGCGCGTAGAACTTCATCTGGAACAGGGCCCGCGCCTCGAAGTCCGGCGGCGGGGCCTTGCCGGTCTTGTAATCCACCACCCGGATCTGGCCGGCCGGGGCCACGTCGAGCCGGTCGATGTACCCGCGCAGCCGCAGCCCGGACTCCAGCAGTGCCTCGACGTACAGCTCCCGGTCGGCCGGCTCCAGGCGTCGCGGGTCCTCCAGCCGGAAGTAGCTGTCCACGGCGGCGTCCGCGTCGCCCAGCCAGGCCGCCAGCTCGTCCGGGCCGGAGAACAGCGTGGTCAGCTCGGGCTCGGCCGCCGACAGGCGGTCCCACTCCGGCTGGACCAGGGCGTGGGCCACCTCCGGCGTCCGCTCGGCCGCGGGCTGGTCGAACAGCCGCTCCAGCACCGCGTGCACCAGCGTGCCCCGGGCGGCGGCCGGGCTGGGCGGCTCGGGCAGCTTGTCGATGACCCGGAACCGGTACAGCAGCGGGCAGGTCATGAAGTCCCCCGCCCGCGAAGGAGACAGTGCCGGTCCACGCGGCCGGTCCGCTTCGGCAACGGGAGCGGCGGCCGAGGTAGGCCCGGCGACCTCGAGCGCGGCTAGTTCTTCCACGACCCCGAGCGTAGGGGAGAGGGCCGACAGTATGGCCGATTTCGTCGCGGTGGCGGCCAGATCCGGGGCTCGTGGTCGTCGGGGCACGTAGCATCGGTCATGTGGCAGGCATGACTCCCGGTGATCAGCCCGGCGACCAGGAGCAGCGGCTCCCGAGGGTCTCCGCCTCCGGGATCGTCCTGGCGCGCCCCTTTGGCATCCCGGTGCAGGTCTCGCCGTACTGGTTCCTGATCGCAGGCGTGTTCATCGTGCTGTACGCCAACGACCTGGCCGGCACGCTGAGCGGCGGCACCCGGTATGTGGTGGCCGCGGTGTTCGTGGTGCTGCTGTACGTGTCGGTGCTGGTCCACGAGCTGAGCCACTCGCTGGTGGCCCGCGGCTACGGGCTGCCGGTGCGCCGGATCCTGCTCTACCCGCTGGGCGGGGTATCTGAGATCGAGGTGGAGCCGCAGACCCCGGGCCGGGAGTTCACCGTGTCCGCGGCCGGGCCGTTCCTGTCCTTCGTGCTGGCCGCGATCGCCTTCGGCCTGGAGCACGTGGTCCCGCAGGGCAGCATCGGCTGGGTCATCGTCCGCCAGATGTGCTGGGCCAACATCGTCGTCGGCATTTTCAACCTGCTGCCTGGCCTGCCGCTGGACGGCGGCCGGATGCTGCGCGCCGTGGTGTGGAAGCTCAGCCGCCGCCCCGCCGTGGGTACCCTGACCGCCGCCTGGGCGGGCCGGGTGATCGCGGTCGCGCTCATCGCGCTGCCGGTCGGCTGGACCCTGGCCCACGGCGAGAACTTCGACCTGACCAGCGTGATCTGGCTGGTGGCGATCGCCGCGTTCATGTGGATGGGCGCCAGCCAGTCGATCAAGGCCACCCGGGTGCGCGAACGGCTGCCCGGCATCTCGGCTCGCGGGCTGGCCCGCAAGGCCATCCCCATCCCGGCCGACCTGCCGCTGTCGGAGGCGGTCCGCCGGGCCGAGGAGGCCAACGCCCGGGGGCTGGTCGTGGTCGACCACGAGAACGCCCCGATCGCCATCGTCAGCGAGTCCGCCGTGACGGCCACGCCGCCGCAGCGCCGGCCCTGGATCGAGGCCGGCACGCTGGCCCGCAAGCTCGACCCGAGCCTGGTGCTGCCGGCCGACCTGTCCGGTATGGCGCTGATCGACGCGGTGCGCAAGGCCCCGGCCAGTGAGTACCTGGTGGTGGAGCCGACCGGCCAGGTCTACGGGGTGCTGGCCGCCAGCGACCTGGATGGCGCATTCGCCGGCGTCTGAGGTGCTGGTTTGCGGCCGATAGCCTGACGGGCATGATTTCCACGCCTCGCGGCCCGTTCGAAGCAGGCGACCAGGTCCAGCTGACCGACCCCAAGGGCCGCCACAACCAGGTGGTGCTGACCCCGGGTAAGACGTTCTTCACCCACCGCGGGTCGATCAGCCACGACGAGCTGATCGGCCTCGAGGACGGCAGCGTGGTGACGTCCTCGGGCGGCACGCAGTACGTCGTGCTCCGGCCGCTGCTGGCCGACTTCACCCTGGCCATGAAGCGCGGCGCCGCCGTCGTCTACCCCAAGGACGCGGCCCAGATCGTGGCCATGGCCGACATCTTCCCCGGGGCCGCGGTGGTCGAGGCCGGCGCCGGGTCAGGCGCGCTGACCTGCTGGCTGCTGCGGGCGGTGGGGGAGTCCGGGACCGTGACCTCCTATGAGCGCCGCCCGGACTTCGCCGCCATCGCCCAGCGCAACGTGGAGACGTTCTACGGCGGGCCGCCCGCGAACTGGCGGCTGGTCCCGGGCGACTTCGGCGGCAAGGACGACCCCGCCCCGGACCAGCCGGACGGCCCTACGCTTTCGGCGGAACATTTCCCGCAGGTTAAATCTGCCCCGGGCCAGGACCCCCCGGACCGGGTGGACCGGGTCGTGCTGGACATGCTCTCGCCCTGGGACAGCCTGGACGCGGCCACCCGTCTGCTGGTGTCCGGCGGGGTCATCTGCTGCTACGTCGCCACCACCACCCAGCTGTCCCGTGTGGTCGAGGCGCTGCGGGCCCAGGGACGCTACGACGAGCCTGCTGCCTGGGAAACCATGGTGCGGGGCTGGCATGTGGACGGGCTGGCCGTCCGGCCAGAACAGCGGATGATCGGGCACACCGGTTTCCTGGTCACGGCCCGGCGGCTGGCCGACGGAGTGACCCCGCCGGCCCGGCGCCGGCGCCCGTCCAAGGGGGCTCACCCGGAGACCGAAGAGGCCAGTTAACACTAACGAAATGTGTCTAAACCGTAACGATAAGCGGCGTCGGCTGCTTCAGCCGGCGTGAGACGGGCATTAATCCACTAGCAAATGTGCTTGGCGTTACGCGGGCCATCAGGTTACGAATGGCTCTCAGGTAGGTAGGGTCTAGGTAGTTCAGCCAGCGGAAGGAGGTGAGGGCCGTGACGAACAAGGATGACAGCTCACGCGCCTCACGGCACGACGATGAGGTCCAGGGCCTTACCGCGCAGATCTCCTTCCTGGACGAGGAGATCGCCGCATTGCGTCGCAGGCTCGCGGATTCCCCGCGCCAGGCGCGGCTTCTCGAGGAGAGGCTGCGCGAGACCGAGGCCAGCCTGGCTGCGGTGACCGCTCAGAATGAGCGGCTTACCGGCACCCTGCGCGAAGCCCGGGACCAGATCGTCGCCCTCAAGGAAGAGGTCGACCGGCTGGCGCAGCCGCCGTCCGGGTTCGGCATCTTCCTCAGCGCCACCGGCGACAACACGGCCGACGTGTTCACCGGTGGCCGGAAGATGCGCGTCCACGTGAGCCCCGCGGTGGAGCTTGAAGAGCTCCGTCCCGGCCAGGAAGTCGTGCTCAACGAGGCGCTCAACGTCGTCGTCGCCGAAGGTTACGAGACCGCCGGCGAGATCGTGATGCTCAAGGAGGTGCTCGAAGACGGCGAGCGCGCCTTGGTCATCTCCCACTCCGATGAGGAGCGGGTGGTCCGGCTGGCCGACCCGCTGCGGGACTCGGTTCTGCGCAGCGGTGACTCGCTGCTGCTCGAGCCGCGCTCCGGCTACGTCTTCGAGCGGATCCCCAAGGCCGAGGTCGAGGAGCTCATCCTCGAAGAGGTCCCCGACATCGTCTACTCCGACATCGGTGGCCTGTCCGGTCAGATCGAGCAGATCCGGGACGCCATCGAGCTGCCGTACCTGCACGCCGACCTGTTCCGCGAGCACCAGCTGCGGCCGCCCAAGGGCGTCCTGCTGTACGGCCCGCCCGGCTGCGGTAAGACGCTGATCGCCAAGGCGGTGGCGAACTCGCTGGCCAAGCAGGTCGCGCAGAAGACCGCGGCCGACGGCGCGAACGGCCCCGGCAACGCGGGCCGCAGCTTCTTCCTCAACATCAAGGGTCCGGAGCTGCTGAACAAGTACGTCGGTGAGACCGAGCGGCACATCCGGCTCGTGTTCCAGCGGGCCCGGGAGAAGGCCAGCGAGGGCATGCCGGTGATCGTGTTCTTCGACGAGATGGACTCGATCTTCCGTACCCGCGGGTCCGGCGTCTCCTCCGACGTGGAAAACACGATCGTCCCGCAGCTGCTGTCGGAGATCGACGGCGTTGAGGGCCTGCAGAACGTGATCGTGATTGGCGCGTCCAACCGCGAGGACATGATCGACCCCGCGATCCTGCGCCCCGGCCGGCTGGACGTCAAGATCAAGATCGAGCGTCCGGACGCCGAGGCAGCCAAGGACATCTTCTCCAAGTACATCCTGTCCGAGCTGCCGCTGCACCCGGACGACCTGAACGAGCACGGCAGCTCGCGCGGGGGCACGGTCGACGCGATGATCCAGCGGGTCGTCGAGCGGATGTACACCGAGTCCGAGGAGAACCGCTTCCTCGAGGTGACCTACGCCAACGGCGACAAGGAGGTCCTGTACTTCAAGGACTTCAACTCCGGCGCCATGATCCAGAACATCGTCGACCGGGCCAAGAAGATGGCCATCAAGGAGTTCCTCGACACGGGCCAGAAGGGCCTGCGCGTGGCGCACCTGCTGTCGGCCTGCGTGGACGAGTTCAGCGAGAACGAGGACCTGCCCAACACCACCAACCCGGACGACTGGGCTCGCATCTCCGGTAAGAAGGGCGAGCGCATCGTCTACATCCGGACCCTGGTGTCGGGCAAGCAGGGCTCGGAGGCCGGCCGATCCATCGACACAGTGGCCAACACGGGCCAGTACCTGTGATCAGTCATCGTGTACCGGGCCGTCTTGCGTCTGCGGCGTAGCGGCGGCCCGGCGGGCATAGGCTGGCAAACATGAGCGTGCTGCGGGTAATGGGCACCGAGACCGAATACGGAATCTCGGTGCCCGGCCAGCCAGGGGCCAACGCGATGGTGACCTCGTCCCAGATCGTCAACGCCTACCAGGCGGCGACGGCGGCGCGAGCTCGCCGGGCCCGGTGGGACTTCGAAGAGGAAAACCCGCTCCGGGACGCCCGCGGCTTCGACCTGGCCCGGGAGAACGCGGACACGACCCAGCTGACCGATGAGGATCTGGGCCTGGCCAACGTGATCTTGACCAACGGGGCCCGGCTGTACGTCGACCACGCGCACCCGGAGTACTCCACCCCGGAGTGCACCAACCCGCTGTCCGCGGTGATCTGGGACAAGGCCGGCGAGCGGATCATGGCCGAGGCGGCCGAGCGGGCCGCGACCATCCCTGGCGCCGCGCCCATTCAGCTGTACAAGAACAACACGGACAACAAGGGCGCCTCCTACGGCACCCACGAGAACTACCTGATGCGGCGGGCTACCCCGTTCGCCGACATCGTGCGCCACCTGACCCCGTTCTTCGTGACCCGCCAGGTGATGTGCGGGGCCGGCCGGGTCGGCATCGGCGCGGACGGCCGCGGTACTGGCTTCCAGCTCAGCCAGCGGGCCGACTTCTTCGAGGTCGAAGTGGGCCTGGAGACCACGCTCAAGCGGCCGATCATCAACACCCGGGACGAGCCGCACGCTGACCCGGAGAAGTACCGGCGGCTGCACGTCATCATCGGCGACGCCAACATGAGCGAGGTCGCCACCTACCTCAAGCTCGGCACCACCGCGCTGGTGCTTTCGATGATCGAGGACAAGTTCCTGGACCGGGCCATGGACGGCGACCTGTCGCTGGAGGCCTCGGTCGCGGACCTGCGTGCCGTCTCCCATGATCCATCATTGAAAAAGCTGGTCACCCTGCGCAGTGGCCGGAAGATGACGGCCGTCCAGCTGCAGATGGAGTACCTGGAGCTGGCCCGCAAGTACACCGAGGACAAGTTCGGCTCCGACGTCGACCCGATGACCACCGACGTGCTCAACCGCTGGGAGTCGGTGCTGAACCGGCTGTCCGACGACCCCATGCAGCTGTCCCGTGAGCTGGACTGGGTGGCCAAGCTTGAGCTGCTGGAGGGCTACCGGACGCGGGACGGGCTGGCCTGGGACGCACCCCGGCTCCAGCTCGTCGACCTGCAGTACTCCGACGTGCGGCAGTCCCGCGGCCTGTACAACCGGCTGGCGGCCAAGGGCCGGATGACCCAGCTGGCCACCGAGGAGCAGATCCGCCGGGCCATCGAGGAGCCGCCCGAGGACACCCGGGCCTACTTCCGCGGCCGGTGCCTGCGCCAGTACGCGGAATCGGTCGCCGCCGCCTCCTGGGACTCGGTGATCTTCGACATCCCGGGCCGGGAGTCACTGCAGCGCGTGCCCACCATGGAGCCACTTCGCGGCACCAAGAAGCACGTCGGCAACCTGCTGCGGACCGCCCGCACGGCGGCCGACCTGGTCGCCGCGCTGACCGGGGAACAACAGTAGGTCGGCCCAGCAAGGTTGAACACAGCGTTCGCGGGCGAAGATAGCTTTGGGGCAGGGAACACCCCCGATTGACGGAGGTAAACCAGGATGGCAGAGAAGGATACGGGCGGTCAGCGCCAGACCGGCCGGCGAACCGAAGAAGCCGAGGACACCGAGGCCGCCTCGACCGAAGAGGTCAAGGAGCGGCACGAAAAGCTCAGCGACGACGTCGACGCAATCCTGGACGAGATCGACGAGGTACTCGAGGAGAACGCGGAGGAGTTCGTGCGCTCCTACGTCCAGAAGGGCGGCCAGTAGCCGCCCACTCTGAAATTCGCCGAAGGCTGACGCGATGGACGCGTCAGCCTTCGTGTTTACCGCTGGCACGCCAGTAGGGTCGAACCAGTAGGGTCTGTTCAGAGATTCGTTGACTTACGGAAGGATCCGCGTGGGCTCCGACTTCGAAGGGTTCAGGCGTCCTGGAGCGTTCACTACCCCCAGGATCTCCTCGTTCTCCGACTTCCTGGCCGGCTACGCCCCGGACCTGCTGCCGGGAGCGATGGCTCGCCGCTCGCCGGCCACCGGCGCCGGGGACGCTCCGTGGGCGTCCCCCCGGCCCACCGGAAGCGGTGGCGCGCTGACCGATCTGCCCCACGCGACCACGATCGTCACCGCGACCTTCGACGGTGGCGTCGTGATGGCCGGTGACCGGCGCGCGACCGCGGGCAACATGATCGTCAAGCGGGACGTGGAGAAGGTCTACCGCAGCGACGAGTTCTCCGCCATCGCCATCGCCGGCACGGCCAGCGTGGGCCTGGAGTTCATCCGCCTGTTCCAGGTGGAGCTCGAGCACTACGAGAAGATGGAAGGCCGCTCGCTCTCGCTCGAGGGCAAGGCCAACCGGCTGGCCACCATGATCCGGGGCAACATCGCCGCTGCCATGCAGGGCCTGGCCGTGGTCCCGCTGTTCGTCGGTTTCGACGAGGAGAACGCCCTGGGCCGGATCTTCAGCTATGACGTGGCCGGCGGCCCGTACGAGGAGTTCCGCTACTTCTCAATCGGCTCCGGCTCGGTATTCGCCCGCGGCTCGCTGAAGAAGCTCTACCGCGACGGCATGACCGCCCAGCAGGCCGTGCGGGTCTGTGTGCAGGCCCTGTACGACGCGGCCGACGACGACTCGGCCACCGGCGGCCCGGACCTGACCCGGCAGATCTTCCCGATCGTCGCGGTGCTGGACGCCGACGGCTTCAGCCAGCTGACCGACGCCGAGGCGGGCGACCAGGTCCGTGCCGTGGTCGAGGGCCGCATGGAGTCGCCCGACGGCCCCAAGGCCCCGGTCGAGTAACCCAGCCCACCGCCTCATCCCGCACTTACGTCCCAGCCGAACTCGCCAGTAAAGGAAGCGCCCGCGGTGTCGATGCCGTTCTACGTGTCGCCTGAACAGGTGATGAAAGACAAGGCAGACTATGCGCGTAAGGGAATCGCGCGTGGCCGTAGCGGGGTCGTCATCCAGTACGCGGGCGGCATCTTGTTCGTCGCCCCGAACCCGTCGCGCGCCCTGCACAAGATCAGTGAGATCTACGACCGGATCGCGTTCGCCGCGGTCGGCCGCTACAACGAGTACGAGAACCTGCGCAAGGCCGGCGTGACCTACGCCGACGTGACCGGTTACCAGTTCGACCGGCGGGACGTGACCGCGCGCGGCATCGCCAACTGGTACGCCCAGCAGCTGGGCACGATCTTCACCGAGAGCAGCAAGCCGTTCGAGGTGGAGATCATCGTGGCCGAGGTGGGCGAGAACGTCGATGCGGACCAGATCTACCGCATCACGTTCGACGGTTCGGTGGCCGACGAGCACGGCTTCGCGGCCATCGGCGGCCAGGCCGACCAGGTGGCCACCGCGCTCAAGGACCGCTACTCGGCCGACATGTCGCTGACCGACGCGCTGTCCGCCGCCCTGACCGCGCTCAGCGCCCCCGCCAGTGCGGCCGGCAATGGGGCGACGGCCGGCAATGGCACGGAGCAGCCGGAGATGCCGGCCGGTCAGCTCGAGGTGGCCGTGCTGGACCGCACCCGCACGCACCGGACGTTCCGGCGGCTGGCCGGCGCCCGGCTGGAGGAACTGCTCGCCGAAGGCCGCCCGGCCGACTCCGCCACCAGCTCCACCGGAACCACCGCCACCGCCGGACCGGACGCCGACGCGATCGGCCCGACCGCGCCCGACGACGGCAACCCCACCCCCGGCACCTCGACCGACCCCGACTGACCGGCCGACCGACCGGCCCCCGCCGTTCCGGCTCGTCATCGAGCCGGAACCGCGGGTCGTCACAGCCGGTTAAAAATAATCAGTAGTTCGCGGTCCGGGCCTGGTCGGCGGGACCTCAGCCGGTGCGGTGCGGTGCGGCCAGCACCGAGACGGTCCAGGTGAGCGCGGCCAGCGCCACCGCGACCGCCCAGAGCGCCCCAGCCCAACCCCTACAGGCCTACAGCCCCTACAGTGGGATGTTGCGGTGCGCTCCCCGGGCCGGCGGGGCCTCGGCGATCGCGCGGGCGATCATCTGCCGGGTCTGCGCCGGATCGATGACCTCGTCCACCACCCCGAGGTCGATGGCTCGCTGCAGGCCACCGACGGTCCGCTCGTGCTCGGCGGCCAGCTCGGCCTCGGCCTCGGGCAGCTGGTCCGGCTCGGTCGCGGCCAGCGTGCGCCGGTGCAGGATCCGGACGGCGGCCACCGCGCCCATCACCGCCACCTGCGCGTCCGGGTAGGCGTAGACCTTGGTCGCGCCCAAGGACCGGGAGTTCATCGCGATGTAGGCGCCGCCGTAGGACTTGCGGGTGACCAGCGTGACCCGGGGCACCACGCACTCGCCGAACGCGTGCAGCAGCTTGGCGCCGCGGCGGACCACCCCGTCCCACTCCTGCCCGACGCCGGGCAGGTAACCAGGCGTATCCACCAGCACCACGAGCGGGATCCCGAACGCGTCACACATCCGCACGAACCGGGACGCCTTCTCGGCCGAGATCGAGTCAAGGCAGCCACCCAGCCGCAGCGGGTTGTTGGCCACCACGCCGACCGTCCCGCCGCCCAGCCGCCCGAGCGTGGTGACCATGTTCGGCGCCCACTTGGGGAACAGCTCGACCCCGGGCTCGTCCAGCAGCTGATTGATGATCGGGTGCACGTCGTAAGCGCGGCGCGCGGATTCCGGCATCAGGCCGGCGAAGTCCGCCCCCGTCACCTCGGCCGGGACCTTGCCGTGGTCGCCCAGCAGGCTGGCCAGCCGGCGAGCCTGCTCGATGGCGTCGGCGTCGGTCTCGGTCACGATCGCGGTCACCCCGGACCGGCGAGAGTGCGGCTCGGGCCCGCCCAGGCGAGCCATGTCCACGTCCTCGCCGGTCACGCTGCGGACCACGTCCGGGCCGGTGACGAAAATCCGGCCGTGGCCGGACAAGATCGTGATGTCGGTCAGGGCCGGCCCGTAGGCCGCGCCGCCCGCGGCCGGGCCGAGCACCACGGAGATCTGCGGCACCGCACCGGAGGCCCGGGTCATGGCCGCGAACACCAATCCGACCGCGTGCAGGCTGGCCACACCCTCGGCCAGCCGCGCGCCGCCGGAGTGCCAGAGCCCGATCACCGGAACACCGCGGATCACGGCCTCGTCGTAGGCGGCCACGATGGCCGCGCAGCCGGCCTCGCCCATCGCGCCACCCTGGGTCCGCGGGTCGGAGGCGAACGCCACCGCACCGGTCCCGTGGATGAGGCCGGTACCGGCGATGGCCCCGCTCCCGTCATCCGGCGTGATCAGGTCCAGCGTGCCCGGGTCGAACAGCGCTTCCATCCGCGCGATCGGGTCCCGCGGCAGGGTAGCGTCGACCGCCGGCCCAGACGGCGCCGGCCCCATCGGTGCTGGCCCAGACGGTGCTGACCCTGTCGGAGGGCGTGAGTTATCCAGAACGGTCACCTGAGTTCTCCCCCGGACGGCTACGGCGCGACGAAAACGAGTGAGGCGTTGTGGCCGCCGAAACCGAAGGCGTTGTTCAGCACCGCCATCGGCTCACGCCCGGCCTTGGCCAGCGGCCGCGGCTCACTGGACACCGTCACTTCGACGCCGTCGTCGGGGTCTTCCAGGTTGATCGTGGGCGGCGCCACCCGGTCCTTCAGGGCCATGATGGCGGCGACCGATTCGATCGCGCCCGCACCGCCCAGCAGGTGACCGGTCATGGACTTGGTCGAGGAGACCACCACGCGGTCCGCGGCCTCGCCCAGCGCGGCCCTGATCGCTTGCGCCTCCAGCACGTCGCCTTCCGGCGTGGACGTGGCGTGCGCGTTGACGTGGGTGATCTGGTCGGGGGACACCCCGGCGTTAGCCAGCGCGCGCCCGATGGCCAGCTTCACCCCGACGCCCTCGGGGTGCGGGTGCGCGATGTGGTGACCGTCGGAGGAGTAGCCGGCTCCAGCCGCGATGGCGTAGACGCGCGCGTCGCGGGCGGCCGCGTGCTCGGCCGACTCCAGCACCACGATGCCGGCGCCCTCGCCCAGCACGAACCCGTCCCGGCCCTTGTCGAACGGCCGGGACGCCCGCTCCGGCTCGTCATTGCGCAGCGACAGCGCCCGCATCACCGCGAACGCGCCCAGGTTCAGGGCCATGATCGCCGCTTCGGTACCGCCCGCGACGACCACATCGGCGCGGCCAGACTTGATCATGTCGATGCCGTAGCCGACCGCCTCGGCCCCGGACGCGCAGGCGCTGACCGTCGAGTGGGCCCCGGCCTGGGCTCCCAGTTCGATGCTGATCAGGCCGGCCGCGCCGTTCGGCATCAGCATGGGCACGGTGAAGGGGTTGATCCGCTGCCAGCCCTTCTCCTTGAGGATGTCGTAGGCGGCCAGGGTGGAACCGATCCCGCCGATTCCGCTGCTCACCGAGACGCCGAGCCGCTCCGGGTCGACGTCCGGCGAACCGGCGTCGGCCCAGGCCTCACGGGCGGCGACGACCGCGAACTGCTCGCAGCGGTCCATCCGGCGGGCCTGGACCCGGCCCACGCCCTCGGCAGGATCGACGGCGGCCACGCCCGCGATCCGGGCCGGCAGATCCTTGGCCCAGTCGTCGGTCAGCGCCCTGACCCCACTATGTCCGGCCAGCATCCCCGCCCAGGTTGATTCGACGTCGCCGCCGAGGGGCGTGGTTGCGCCCATGCCCGTGACGACGACGGTCCTGTCGTCTGTGCCCACTGTGATCGGCTCCTCAGTTCTCGTCCCGCCGGACCCGGCTGATGTGTTGATCTGCTCTGGCCGGTACCGGCGGGGACACTCGCGTCAGCTTGTGACGGCGCTCGCGTCAGCTCGCGTTCTTGTGCACGTAGTTGATGACGTCCTGGACCGTCTTGAGGTCCTTGAGCTGGTCGTCGGGGATCTCCACGCCGAACTTGTCCTGCGCCGCGACGGCGATCTCGACCATCGACAGCGAGTCGATGTCCAGGTCGTCGACGAAGCTCTTCTCCGGAGTGACCTCGTCCGCGGGCACGCCCGCGATCTCGTCGACGATCTCTCCGAGACCCTTGAGGATGTCCTGCTCGGTCAGTGCCATCTGCTTGCTATCTCCCATCAATTGATTTCTCTGCAGCCACATGCTGGTACCGCTGGGCCAGAGCCCGGCTAGGGTACCGTGATCACTTGCGCGGCGTAGCACATGCCCGCGCCGAACCCCATCAGCAGCGCCGGGCTGCCCGACGGCAGCTCCCCGCGCTCCGTCATCCGGGCCAGGGCCAGCGGGATCGACGCCGACGACGTGTTGCCGGCGTACTGGATGTCGTCGGCGACGCGGTCGCGCGGCACCCCGATCTTGCGGGCCAGCGCCTCGATGATGCGCAGGTTGGCCTGGTGCGGGACGAACGCCGCCAGCTCGCCGACCGTGATCCCGGCCTTTTCGCACGCCTCGAGCGCGGTCGGGTACAGCGCGGTGGTGGCCCAGCGGAACACCGACTGGCCCTCCTGGAACAGGAACGAGTCCCGGTCCTTAATGATGATCTTGTCCGCGATTTCCCCGGCGCTGCCCCACACCACCGGGCCGATGCCCGGCTCGTCCTCTGGATCGGCCACCGGCCCGACCACGGCCGCCCCGGCGCCGTCAGCGAAGATGATCCGCGTCGAGCGGTCCTGCGGGTCCACCCAGGCCGACATCTTCTCCGACCCGATGACCAGCACGTTCCGTGCGCTGCCGGCCCGGATGGCGTCGCTGGCGTTGGCCAGGCCGTAGCAGAACCCGGCGCAGGCCGCGTTGAGGTCGTAGGCCCCCGGCGCGTTGATACCGAGCCGGCTGCCCACGGCCGCGGCCACGTTCGGGATCGGCGCCTCGGTGCTGCAGGTCGCCACGATGACCAGATCGATGTCGGACGGGCTGACCCCGCTGCCCGCGATCGCTTTGCCCCCCGCGGCCACGGCCATGTCACCCACGGTCTCGTCCGGCCCCGCGATCCGCCGGCTGATGATGCCGACGCGGCTGCGGATCCATGCGTCGTTGGTGTCCATGACCTCGGCCAGGTCATCGTTGGTCACCACGTTGTCGGGCTGATAACCGCCGAACGCGAGAATCCGGGCACCCGCGACAGCCTCGGGAAGGCGCATCCGTCTCATCCGCCCGTCACGCGCCGTCGATCGCGATGGCGTCGTCCGGCAGCAACCGAGCGACCGGCTGGCCCAGGCCAACCGGGTCACCGTCCTGCACCAGCCACTCGATGACCGAACCGCGCCACGGAGCAACGATCGGCTGCTGGTCATGCCGGGCCTCAACATGCCCCAGCTCGGTCCCGCCCGCGTCCTGGCTCGTCACCCGCGCTGGCTCGCTCGTCACCGCCGTCGGCTCGCTCGTCACCTGCCCAGGCTCGCTCGTCACCCGCCCCGGCTGAGTCGTCACCAACGGCGCGTGAAAAATTCCGCGCGCCGGGGCCACCACCAGCCGCCACTCGGGCAGGTCGCCCCCCAGGTTGAAGCCAGACTCGGCGTCCCAGTCGTACTCCTCGGCGACCCCGTCGGCCACCGGGCCGACGGGCATGGAGATGGTCATGATCCCTCCGTGGGGTTAGCTGGGGCGGACCCGGCTACGTCGCCGAATTCAGAGATGAGCTTGCGCGCCGTTTCCAGGTCGTCCGGGCTTTTGACCGCCTGCAGGGTCACGCCGGGCAGGGCGCGGCGGGCGATGCCGGTCAGCGTCCCGGCCGGTGGCAGCTCAATCAGGGCTTGCACGCCGAGGTCGGCCGGGGTGTGCTGGCACTGGTCCCAGCGCACCGGAGCGGCCACCTGGCCGACGATGCGCTCAAGCCAGTCGGCGCCAGACGTGACCGCGGCGCCATCCCGGTTGGACAACAGCACGATCGTCGGGTCGCTGATCGTGACCGTCGCGGCCGCGGTGCGCAGCGCTTCGACGGCCGGGGCCATGTGCACGGTGTGGAAGGCGCCTGCCACTGTCAGCGGCCGCAGCCGGGCCCGGGGCGGCGGGTCGGCTGCGAACTCAGCCAGCTGCTCCAGCGTGCCCGCGGCCACGATCTGCCCGGGCGCGTTGACGTTGGCCGGGGTCAGCCCGTGCGCCTCGATCGAGGCCAGCACTTTTTCCTCGTCGCCGCCGAGCAGCGCGGTCATCCCGGTGGCCCGCACAGCTGCGGCGGCGGCCATGGCCCGGCCGCGCACGGCGACAAGGCGCATGGCGTCAGAAGCGCTGAGCACGCCGGCGATGACGCCCGCGGCCAGCTCACCCACGCTGTGGCCAGCGGTAACCAGACCGGGGCAGGTAGCCGGCAGCCCGTCGTCGAACAGGGCCTCAGCGGCCGCGAGGGCTGCGGCGACCAGCAGTGGCTGAGCTACCGCGGTGTCCTTGATTTCCTCCTCGGTACCGGTCGTCCCGTACCGAATCAAGTCGCATTCGGCCAGATCAGACCAGCCGGCGAGGCGTTCAGCCACGCCGGGCACCTCAAGCCAAGGCGACAGGAAGCCGGGGGTCTGGGCCCCCTGGCCAGGAGCGGTTATGACGAGCACCGTCCTAGCGTGCACTGTAGAGGTTCGCCACACCTACCACGGAGACGACGAATTTTCCGGCCCAGACTTTGTACCGTTCCGACAAATAGCGTTCACCCGGGGGTCACCAGACCGTTGCGCGTTGCTCTGCGCGCGTCCCTAGTCGCAAGCGGTCGCCGCCGGTCGCCGCCGGGCGACGTGCTCTTCCTGGCGCGAGCGCGAAATACTGGCCCAGAGCCGCTGCCTAGGGAAGTGAGACGACATGAGCGCAGGAACCGGCCAGATCCCGGACCCCGCTTCGCCCGGTGCGCCGTCCCGGGCGTCAGCGCAGACGCCGGACGCCGCCCCGGTCGCGGCGGATCGTAACTACCCGCAGATGCCGGTGCAGGTCAACCACGTCGAACCCGCACCGCGCCGGGTCCGCGGCTTCCTCGGTAACGAGCTGATTTTCGACACGACCAACGCGCGGTACGTGTGGGAGATCCCGTACTACCCGCAGTACTACATTCCGCTCTCGGACATTGATGCGCGGTTCCTCGTCGATGAGAACGCCGAGCAGACCACCCGCCGGGGGACCGCCCGGAGGCACGGGCTGCGCGCGGGCGGCCTCGAACGCCGGAGCACCGTTCGCGTGTACGGGAGCGACGCGATCGATGGGGTGACGGGTACGGCCCACTTCGCATGGATGGCGCTGGACGCCTGGTATGAGGAAGACGAACAGGTCTTCGTCCACCCCCGCAGCCCCTACACCCGCGTCGACGCGTTGCGCTCGCACCGGCGTGTCCGGGTCTCGCTGGACGGCGTCACGCTGGCCGACACGACCTCACCGGTCCTGGTGTTCGAGACCGGTTTGCCGACCCGCTACTACATCGACCGCACCGATGTCGACTTCAGGCATCTCGTGCCCAGCGATACCCAGACAGCATGCCCGTACAAGGGGGTCACCAGCGGCTACTGGTCGGTGCGCCTCGAACCGGGATCCGACGGCGCCGCGATCCGCCACGAGCATCAGGACCTGGCCTGGGCCTACGACTTCCCGACCCGCCAGTTGCTGCCCATCACCGGGATGGTCGCCTTCTACAACGAGAAGCTCGACATCGAAGTCGACGGCCACCCGCTGCCTCGGCCGCAGACGCATTTCTCCTGAGGTCTCTCCTGGGTCGCTCCGGCGGACGCCGGCCGCGGGCCGGGCTCAGCCCCACACAACGATCAGGCGGGGTACTCGGTCGGGCCCGTAATGTAGCTGCGGCCAGCCGGGGTTGTCCACGCGAACACGCCGGGCTCGGGCTGCTCCAGCCGCCAGCCGCGGGCCTGTTTCACCCGGTGGTGGCGTCGGCAGAGGGGTCCCAGATTGCACTCGCAGGTGCGGCCGCCCTGATCGAACGGAACGGTGTGGTCGTTGTCGCAGACAGCCGCGGGCATCCGGCACCCAGGCGCGGTGCAGCAGATGTTACGGGTCTGAACCAGGTGCCATAGGGACGGCGGTGGCCGGTAGTGAGGGCTCGCCCGGGTATGGGCACACTCAGCTCCGGCGAGTGCGGAAAGTTTCACGGTAAACAGCCAGCCTTGGTCGCCGGGTGAGCCGTCGATGCGCCGGATGCGAGTGGCGCAACCGTGGCCGACGGCCTGTCCATGGTCGCCGGTGACGGTCATGCACCAGTGCACACCCGGTTGACCTAGCACGTCGGCGGCCAGCTGGCGGGCGCTGTGGCCGCTAATCGGCCCGAACCCGGCCAGCTGACCTGGCCTATCGATGATCCCGAGAATGGTGCCGAGCGGGACGGTGAGGTTCACGTTGCCGCGCAGGCCAGCCCCCTGGAGCGCGGCCCGCTCAGGCTCCGATCGGGCCGGACTGGGACCCGGCTCTGACGCAATTGAGCCGGGGCCGGCGCCGTCCGGATCGCCGGGGCCGGGGGAGTGCTGATCTGCTGGACCTTGCCCCGGCGCTTCGTCGCCCTCTTGGTCGGCGCCCAGGACCGCGTCTGCCGCGGGTGCTCTTACCGCTTCACCGTTCAGCAGGGCGAGGTAGACGTGGACGCGCAGCTCATCCAGGCTGCCCTCGGCACCAGCCAACCGCAGCTGGCGGGCCATGGCGGTGATGCGGTTCCAGGCCGTCACGGTGTCGGTGACCGGCAGGCAACGGCCCGCCAGCAAAGCGGTGACGCCGCCAGGTTCGGGGCCGCGTTCGATCCGCGCGTGCCGTTCCTCGGCTTGGCGACGACGTTCGGCTGCGGCCGGATCGGCGGCCAGCAAGGCCTGATTCAGCGCAGCACGCAGTTGCCCGGTGGTCTGCTGCGGTGCGCGGCCGATGACCTGGATCTCGATCCGGCGGGCCAGGTCCGGATCCTGGCCGCTCAGGCCGTTGATGAGGACGAGCGCCTTGGGCCAATCGATCTGCCCGGCCGCCAGCGCCGTCGCGGTGGCCGGCAGTTCGTGCATCATCGCCGCCCGGTCCATCAGTAGCTGCGTGCCCCGAGTGGTCAGGGTCAGCGCCGCGGCGAGCTCGACGTCGGCAGCGTCGATGGCGGTGCTGTCCCAGGCGCCGTCGGCCTTCGCCTCATCGTGCCGCCGCCGGCTGAACTCAGACACCGCAGCCAGCTCTGCGGCGGCGGCCAGGGATGCGACCTTTCGCCAGCCGCGGATCAGGCCCAGCAGGGCGTTGTCCTCACGCTGAGCCAGTCCTGATCCGCGCGCAATCCGTGCCGCCAGCGATTCAGCTACTTCAGCCCCGTATCTACCAGCGCGCTCATCAGCCTCAAGTTCACCAGAATCGGCGTCGGCCGTCTCGGACCCGTCAGTTGATTGCGGGCCGGCGGGGCTGGAGTCTGGACCGGCCAGATTGGTTCGCTCTGCGGACGCACTGCTGTCTTCGGTGGTGTCAGCGGTGCTGTCGAAGGGTGGAGGGCTGGACTCGGTGACTGGAGCGCTGCATTCGGACAGGAAAGCGGCCAGCACCGGGCCGGGTGGCATCTCGTCGAGCGGGCCAGCCTGCCTGAACGCGACATCCAGGGCATGATCCCCGCCGGCCGAAGCGCCTTCCTCCAGCGCACTGAGCAAAGTCGCGGGCAGCCAAGCGGAGGCGGTAAGCCACATGCCCGGCTCAGCAGGTTCCGCGTCGAACGCGGGCGGGCTCGCCAGGAAGGGGCCGCTGGTCTCGGGCGAGAGGTCGCCGGGCGTGCTATCCGCTGTCACAGCCGCCTCCTTTGCCGCCGCGATCGTACCTAGAAAACATTATCGAATGCCCGAGTAATTAGCAAGTCGTTCGATAACACAGTCTAAAAGAGCATGTCATGGTGGTCTTTTGATCTAAATTTTCAGGTGACCATTGAGCCGCGTCGCGTCGAATTGCTGAGGCCGTTCGTCAACGGCCTGTCGGCCTGTCGGCCCGCGCCTTATCAGCCAACAGTCGGGAGCCGGCAGTGGGCAGTTGGCGACCGGCAGTCGGCGGCTGGCAGTCGGCCAGGGCCTTACCGATCAGCCGGCCGCTAGCCGCCCGAGCACGATCGCGATCCACAGCGAGAACCCGTCGCGGCCGTCCGACGGCGCATACCCGGTCAGCTCCGTCACCCGCCGCAGCCGGTACCGCACCGTGTTCGGATGCACGAAAAGCATCCGCGCGGTGGCCTCCAGTGAGGATCCCTGTTCCAGGTAGGTGGTGAGCGTGTCGACCAGCGCCGAACCACCGGCCAACAGCGGTTCATACACCCCGCTGATCAGGAACGACCGCGCATCGGTGTCACCGGCCATGGCCCGCTCGGGCAGCAGTTCATCCGCGCTGACCGGGCGGGGTGCGTCCGGCCAGGCGATCGCGGCACGCAGGCCGGACAGCGCGGCGCGCGCGGATGCGGTGGCCGAACGAAGGTCCGGCACCACCGGCCCCACCACCAGCGGCCCGGCCCCGAACCGGCCAGCGAAGCGTTCGGCCGCGCTGATCGGGTCGTCCGTGCCACCGAGCACGACGATGAGCCGGCTGCCCTGGACGCCGGCCAGCACGTCGAGCCGGGCCCGCTTGGCGTCGGTGCGCAGGTCGTCGATGAGGGCACCGGACTCCTCGCCGTCGGCCTGCCCGCCCGGTCGCACGTCCAGCTGGCCGGCGATCACCGCGACGGGGGAGGACTTCCAGCTCAGCGCGGACGCCCAGGAGTTCATCGATTCTTCGGTCTCGCCGCGCACCAGCGACCCGACAACCAGGGCTTCCAGCCGCGCGTCCCAGGCGCCGCGAGCCTCCGCCGTTCGCGCGTAGACCTGAGCCGCGCCGAACGCGACCTCGCGGGTGTAGCGGAGCACGGCCTCGCGCAACTCGGCCTCGCCGCCCGGCGCCGCCAGCTCGTCGACCCGGGACTCGACCACGTCGATGATGACGCGCACCATTTCCACGGCCTGTTGCAGGCTGACCGCCCGGGCCAACTCGCGCGGGGCGGTGCCGAACACCTCGCCGGCCACCGCGGGACGGGTCCGTTCGGGGTGCCGCACCCAGTCGACGAACGCGGCGATCCCGGCCTGGGCGACCAGGCCGAGCCAGGACCGGTTCTCGGCCGACATGGCCCGGAACCAGGGCAGTCGCTTGTCCATGGACGCGATGGCTGCCGTGCCCAGGCTGCCCGTCGCCCGCTCAATTCGGGCGATGGTCTCCTCGTTGACCCGGCTGGGCCCCGCAGCGCCACGAGAACCGCGACCCCGCCCCGCGCGCGGCCCACGCGAACCCCGCCCGCCGCGACCACTCAGGACGCCGCCGGTACCACCGGCACCAGGAACACCCAAGGCGGCGGAAACATCACCAGGCCTCAGGACACCGGATGCCTCAGGAGCAATTCCGACCCCAATGGCATCAGAAGAATCATTGACCATATGAATGTCAGCAATATCAGTGGATTCAGAAACATCAGCGGTCACAGAATTTTTAAAAGCGCCACCAACATCGGACACCACACCAGCATCGGAAACAACGTCGGCATCAAGCGTCCCATTGGGATCAGCGGCAGCAGAGGTAACACCAGCATCAGACGCACCGTCATCGGGTGTACCGTCATCAGACGCACCATCAGCAACGACAGCACTAGCAGCACCATCAGCAACACCGGCACCATCAGCACCACCGGCACCACCGGCACCACCAGCACCGCTGCCACCTTCGGCATTACTGGCACCCTCGGTATTACTGGCACCGTCAGAATCATTGGTGCCGTCGGCAACGTCGGCGATGGAAGTTCCGGAAGCGCCCGTGGTGCCAGACGGGTCGGAAGTCCGCTTGCTGCCCTTGCGCAGCCGCCGCGGAGAGCCGGTCTGCTCGCTGGTGGCCATGCGCCTAGAGTGTCACGTCTATGAAGACTGAGATCATCGAGGTCCGCACGGGCAGCCGCGAAGGCGTATTCGACCTCACCGGCGAGTGCGAGCAATTCGTGGCGAACGCGGCCAGGGACACGGCCACCAACGCGGCCAGGGACACGGCCACCAACGCGGCCAGGGACACGGCCACCAACGCGGCCAGGGACGGCGCCACCAGCGACGGGCTGCTGCACGTGTTCGTGCCGCATGCGACGGCCGGGCTCGTGGTGATGGAACTCGGGGCCTCCAGTGACCGGGACCTGCTCGCGGTGCTGGCCGAGGTGCTGCCGGCCGACGATCGCTGGCAGCACGCCCACGGCTCACGCGGCCACGGCCGGTCCCACGTACTGCCGGCGTTCCTGCCGCCCTACGCCACGATTCCGGTGGTCAATGGCCGCCTGGCCCTGGGGACGTGGCAGTCGATCGCCCTGGTCGATCTCAACGTCGACAATCACATCCGGCAGGTCCGCTTGTCATTTTTTTAATTAATAGACTCGCCCGGCGATGAGCCCCAGCCCGGCCGGACGTCGTAACTGACGAGAAGCCAAGGAAACCGGCGCAAGGAGGATCACCATGACTGCCGGGTTGACCACCGCCGGCCGCGAACGGTTGCACGAAGTGGCGCAGCGCTACGTCGGCGACGGTCGCGACCCCGATGAGTTTCAGGTCCCCGGTCTGGTGGCGCTGGTCGCGGCCGGTGACGACGTGCACGTCGAAGCGCTCGGCACGATGGCCGTGGGCGGCGCGCCGGTGGCCCGTGACACGATCTTCCGCATCGCGTCCGACACCAAGCCGATCACGGCCGCCGCCACCTTGGCCCTGGTGGCCGAGGGAAGGCTCGACCTGGACGAGCCGGTGGACCGACTGCTGCCGGAACTGGCCGGCCGCCGCGTGCTGCGCCGGATCGACGGCCCGCTGGACGACACCGTGCCCGCGGGCCGGGCGATCACCCCGCGCGACCTGCTCACGTTCACGTTCGGCTTCGGGTTCGCGGTGGAGATGTTCTTCGCCGCCGAGCCGTGGCCGGTGGTCGAGGCGGCCGCCCGGCTGCACCTGGAGACCCTCGGGCCGCCGAACCGGGACGCCCAGCCCGACCCGGACACCTGGATCGCGGGCCTGGGCTCGCTGCCGCTGCTGGCCCAGCCGGGCGAACGCTGGTTCTACAACACCGCCGCCTCGGTGCTCGGCGTACTGGCCGCGCGGGCGGCGGGGGAGCCGTTCGGCGAGGTGCTGCGGACCCGGATCTTCGAGCCGCTCGGCATGCGGGACACCGGCCTGTCGACCACGCAGACCAGCCGGCTGGTGACCGCCTACCGGCCGACCGAGACGGGGCTGGTCGCCTGGGACGAGCCGGACGGTTCCTGGAGCCGGCCGCCCAGGTTCGGTGACGGCGCGGCCGATCTGGTCTCTACCGCCGACGATCTGCTGGCCTTCTCCCGCATGCTGCTGGGCGGCGGGTCGCCGGTGCTGCCGGCCGCGCTGGCCCAGCAGATGACCACCGGCCAGCTCACGGCCGAGCAGAAGGCCAGGGGTGGACTGGGCCCGGACTTCTTCAAGGACAAGTCCTGGGGCTTCGGCCTGGCCGTGCAGAACGACGGTTCCTACGGCTGGGCGGGCGGGTTCGGCTCGACCTGGCTGATGGACCCGGGCCATGACCTGACCGTGCTGATGCTGACCCAGCGAATGTTCGCCGGGCCGGAGCCCGAGCCGCTGCACACCGACTTCCAGGCCGCCGCTTACGAAGCGCTGGCCTGAGCCGGGCCGTCAACGACGACCCGCCGCTCGCGCGCCGCCGCTCGCGCGCCGCCGCTCCCGCCGCTCGCGCACCCACTCACGCACCCGTTCGCGCTGCCTGAGAGCTACTCGCGCTGCCTGAAAGCCACCAGGACTAGCGAATGCCGTTCCAGCAGGCCCGCTCGGTCCCGTCCGGGTCCCCGGTCGCCGTCACCTCGTCGGTGAGCAGCCCGGTGGTCCTGGTGACCGGATCATAAGGCGCCCACCCCGGATCGCACCGGGTGATGAAGTCGACCCAGACCTGATGCACCCGGTCGGCCACGGCCTGGCTGGGTTCCGGGCCGAGGCGGGGTCCGAGCTCGTCCAGGCCGGCCGTGCCGAACACGAACGGGATCTCCACCCCGTGGCAGGCCCCCAGCCCCTGGTTGCGGGCCGGATCCGGATGGTCGAAGCGGTACATCCAGGTCAGGGGGCCAGCGCCGGCCGCATCCCGGGCCTCGGCCACCCGGATCGCGGGTACACGGAAGAACCAGTCGGTGATCACCGCGGCCAGCAGGTCGCCCGGGCTGGCGTCCGGGTGGGCGGCCCGATAGGCCGCGAGACCGTCCCCGGACAGGCCGTAACCAGCGGCCGCGGCCTCGAGTGTGGCCTCGTCGATGAGGCCGATCGTGCCCGCCGCGACCAAGAACAGCCGGGCCTCGTCCCGGTCCGACCCGATCAGCAGGGGCACGCCGCGGCCCTGGCCGGCCGCGATCGACGTCAGCGGGGGAGCGGGCAGCACGGTCCCGTCCACGGTCGGCGCGAACGGCAGCAGGCTGAGCGCCAGCTGTCCCCAGCGCGCGGGATCGGGGCTGGTCTGTACCTCGACCACCAGGTCCGAGGCCGCCTGCACCAGCTTGTCCAGCGGCACCGCCTTGATGGCCTCCCGCTCGGCGGGCACGCCGAGCTCGGCCGCCAGGTAACCGGCGACCATCGCGCCCTCGTCCGGGGTGAGCGTGTGCGCCCCGGCGCCGCTCTCCGCGATGGCCTGCGCGAACAGGCCCTCCGATCGCGGCATGGACAGCAGCGTGGTCACGCTCATGGCGCCCGCCGACTCACCGGCCACCGTGACCCGGGCCGGATCGCCGCCGAACGCCGCGATGTTGTTCTGCACCCAGGCCAGCGCGGCCAGCTGGTCGAGCAGCCCGAGGTTGGCGTCCCCGTTGGTGTCGGAGGCGTCGCCGGTGAACAGGAAGCCCTCGGCCGCCAGCCGGTAGTTGATCGTGACGCAGACGATGCCGTCCCGGGCGAACGCGGAGCCGTCGTACTCGGCCACCGACCCGGAGCCGTTCATGAACGAGCCGCCGTGGACCCAGACCAGCACGGGCCGGCCCGGAGTAGCCGGGTCGGGAGCCCACACGTTGAGGTTCAGGCAGTCCTCACCCGTGATCACGACCTCGGGGAACAGCGGCTGGTACTGCGGCGGGTAGTCGCCCTTGGGCACGGTGGGCCCGTAGGCGGTGCCGTCCCGTACGCCGGACCAGGGCGTCACCGGCTGCGGCGGCCGCATCCGGTTCGCGCCGAACGGCGGCGCCGCGTACGGCACCCCTAGGAATGCCGCTGTGCCGTCCTCGGCCCGGCCGCGAACGGCCCCGTCGCCGAGCTGAACCACTGGATGCCGCGCCGCATCGTTCATGGCCTCATCATGCACGTCGGGCCGGGCCGCGCACAAAGGTGCGCGGCCCGGCCCGAAAAAATGCCGGCCGGACGGCGACGGTCAGCCGCGCACCTCCGGCTGGTTCTCCGTCTCCGGGCGGTCGGGGACGTTGGCTTGAACCGTGGCCTGCGGGTCCCGCAGGGCCTCGCTGACCGGCAGGTCCAGCTTGTACTTCTCGATGGCCTTGGTCAGCACGTCCGGCTTGACCTCGCCCCGCTTGGCCAGCTGGCTGAGCACGGCCACGGTCACCGACTCCGCGTCCACGTTGAAGAAGCGACGGGCCGCGGCCCGCGTGTCGGAGAAGCCGAAACCGTCGGTGCCGAGCGAGGTCCACGTGGCCGGCACCCAGCGGGCGATCTGGTCCGGGACGGCCCGGATCCAGTCGCTGACCGCCACGACCGGGCCCGGCCGGCCGTCCAGCACCTGGGTCACGTACGGGACCCGCTGCTCCGCGTCGGGATGCAGCAGGTTCCACTCCTCGGCGGCCATCGCGTCCCGGCGCAGCTCGGTCCACGAGGTGGCGGACCACACCGACGCGGACACGCCCCAGTCGTCGGCCAGCAGCTGCTGGGCCTGGAGTGCGGCCCGGACGGCCACCCCGGAGCCCAGGATCTGCGCCTGCAGGTGGTCGCCGTTGCCGTTGGTCCCGGGCGCCGGGGCCGGCGCGTACTCGTACAGCCCGCGCAGGATGCCCTGCTCGAGCGCAGCCTGGCCACCCGGGAAGTTGTCCAGCTCCGCGGGCTGCGGGTACGGCTCGTTGTAGATGGTCAGGTAGTAGAAGATGTTCTCGCCGTCGGGGTGGTCCGGGGTCGAGCTGTACATCCGCCGCAGCGCGTCCTTGATGATGTAGGACAACTCGAAGGCGTAGGCCGCGTCGTAGGAGATGCAGGCCTCGCTGACCGAGGCCAGCAGCACGCTGTGGCCGTCGTTGTGTTGCAGGCCCTCACCGGTCAGCGTGGTCCGGCCGGCCGTCGCGCCGAGCAGGAACCCCCGGCCCAGCTGGTCGCCCAGCGCCCACATCTGGTCGCCGGTGCGCTGCCAGCCGAACATCGAATAGAAGATGTAAATCGGGATCATGTGCGTGCTGTGCGTGGCGTAGGAGGTGCCGGCCGCGATCATCGAGCCCATCGCGCCGGCTTCGTTGATCCCCTCGTGCAGGATCTGGCCCTGCTCGGACTCCTTGTAGGACAGCAGCAGGTTCCGGTCGACGGCCTCGTAGGTCTGCCCGTGCGGGGAGTAGATCTTGGCCGTGGGGAACAGCGAGTCCATGCCGAACGTGCGCGCCTCGTCCGGGATGATCGGCACGAACCGGGCGCCGATCTCCTTGTCCTTCATCAGCTCCTTGAGCAGCCGGACGAAGGCCATGGTGGTCGCGACGGGCTGCTTGCCCGAGCCCTTCTTCAGCTCGTCGTAGACCTTGTCCGGTACCGGCGGCAGCGGCTTGGCCCGGACCACGCGCTTGGGCAGCTCGCCGCCCAGGGCGGCGCGCCGCTCCTTCATGTACTGGATTTCGTCGGAGTCCTGGCCCGGGTGGTAGTAGGGCGGCAGGTCCGCTTCCAGGGCAGCGTCCGAGATCGGCAGGTACAGCCGGTCGCGGAACTCCTTCAGCTCGGCGTGGGTGAGCTTCTTCATCTGGTGGGTGGCGTTGCGGGCCTCGAAGTCCGGTCCGAGCGTCCAGCCCTTGATGGTGTGGGTGAGGATGACCGTGGGCTGGCCGACGTGGTCGCGGGCGGACTTGAACGCCGCGTAGACCTTGCGGTAGTCGTGCCCGCCGCGGGACAGGTTGCGCAGGTCGTCGTCGGACAGGTGCTCGACCATCTTCCGTAGCCGCGGGTCGCCGCCGAAGAAGTTCTCCCTGATGTACCCGCCGGACTCCACCGAATAGGTCTGGAACTGCCCGTCCGGGGTGCTGTTCATCTTGTTGACCAGGACGCCGTCGGTGTCCTGGGCCAGCAGCGGGTCCCAGTCGCGGCCCCAGATGACCTTGATGACGTTCCAGCCCGCGCCGCGGAAGTACGCCTCCAGCTCCTGGATGATCTTGCCGTTGCCACGGACCGGGCCGTCCAGCCGCTGCAGGTTGCAGTTGATGACGAAGGTGAGGTTGTCCAGTTCCTCGCGCGCGGCCAGGCCGATCGCGCCGATCGCCTCGGGCTCGTCCATCTCGCCGTCGCCGAGGAAGGCCCAGACGTGCGAGCGGCTGGTGTCGTGCAGCTCGCGGGCCAGCAGGTAGCGGTTGAACCGAGCCTGGTAGATGGCGTTCAGCGGGCCGAGGCCCATGGAGACGGTGGGGAACTCCCAGAAGTCCGGCATCAGCCGCGGGTGCGGGTAGGACGGCAGGCCGCCACCCGGGTGGGACAGTTCCTGGCGGAACCCGTCCAGCCGCTGCTCGCTCAGCCGGCCCTCGAGGAACGCACGGGCGTAGATGCCCGGCGCCGCGTGACCCTGGAAAAAGACCTGGTCGCCGGACTCGCCGTGGTCCTTGCCGTGGAAGAAGTGGTTGAAGCCCACCTCGTACAGGCTGGCGGCCGAGGCGTAGGTGGCGATGTGGCCGCCCACCCCCAGGCCCGGCCGGTTCGCGCGGGAGACCATGACGGCGGCGTTCCAGCGGATGTAGGCGCGGATCCGGCGCTCGACGTACTCGTCGCCCGGGAACCACGGCTCGCGCTCCGGCGAAATCGTGTTGATGTAATCGGTGCTGCGCAGCCCGGGCACGCCGACCTGCTGCTCACGGGACCGCTCCAGCAGCCGCAGCATGACGTAGCGGGCGCGTCCGCGGCCGCGGGTCTGCACGACCGAGTCAAACGAATCGACCCATTCTTTGGTCTCGTCCGGATCGATGTCGGGCAGCTGGGTCGGGAGCCCGTCATTGATGATCGAGAAGCGCTGGCGTCCGGAAGCCACGGGGTAGCCTCGCCTTCCGCTAGTTCAGGGCGGCTGTCCGCCGCGGGTTATTCGAGATGTCCAGACCAATCGTCCTGCGTTTGGCTCGGGAATGCATCTCTACTACACGGTAACCATGCCCCGGCGTGCCTGGTCCAGACGGCGGCCGCCGGACCCATCCGGGCGAGCCGTGGGCGGGCCGGCGGGGCAAATTGTGACCGCAGATTGTGCCGTAGCGGCGATTGGCACTTGCGCGTCGGGCCATCGGCGTGTGAACTGTCCCAACAAGTAGTGCTGACGCTGTTATCGCCCCGGCACCAGGCCACGGTAAGGAGCCGTGTCCCAAGGTCCGACAAAGGGCGCGATGACGCGGGGAGGGTGCAGGAGGACGTCAGTGAGCGCGACCGCGGGCCAGGCCCAGGATCAACGCGGCCAGGCCGAACGGCTCGGTATCAAGCCGGGCCAGGTGGTGCAGGAAGTTGGTTACGACGACGATTGCGACGAGGATCTGCGCGACGCGATCGGCGACGTGGACGGTGTGGAGCTGGTTGGGGAGGACTTCGACGACGTGGTGGACGTCGTCCTGCTGTGGTGGCGGGACGAAGACGGAGACCTCGTCGACGCCCTGGTTGACGCTCTGACACCGCTCACCGACGGGGGGTACATCTGGCTGCTGACGCCGAAGGCGGGCCGGGCGGGTCACGTCGAGCCGAGTGACATCGGTGAGGCGGCTCCGACTGCGGGCTTGTCCCAGACGTCGAGCATCAGCGCCGCCCGTGACTGGTCCGGGTCCAGGCTGGTGGCGCCGCGCGCCCGACGCTGAGGAGCCCGGCGTCGTCCGGTAGTGGCAGACTTGGCCTCGTACGCAGCGTCCGCTGTGGCGCGGCCAGGCACCACTATGGAGAGGACCCCAGGCATGGCGGTTGAGATCGGCGAACAGGCCCCAGACTTCGAGCTGGCCGACCAGCACGGCACTCCGGTCAAGCTGTCGGATTTTCGCGGTTCGAAGAACGTGGTGCTGGTCTTCTACCCGCTCGCGTTCAGCCCGGTGTGCAGCGGTGAGCTGTGCGCGTTCCGGGACGACTTCCCTGAAGTCACCCGGGACGACGTGGAGTTGCTGACCGTGTCGGTGGACTCCATGTTCACCCACCGGGCCTGGGCCGATGCCGAACATTTCAATTTCGAATTGCTGTCCGACTTCTGGCCGCACGGCGATGTGGCCAGGTCTTATGGTGTCTTCGACGATGACCGGGGGCTGGCCACGCGCGGCACCTTCGTCATCGACAAGTCCGGCGCTGTGCGGTGGAAGGTCGTCAACCCGATCCCGCAGGCGCGCGACATCAGCGAGTACCAGAAGGCGCTCGCGGAGCTCGACTGATCCGCCCGCCGTGCGGGCGGGTGCACGCACGCGATTGGAGTCGATGGCGGGGATGCCCTGCTACCACTGCGGTACGCGGCAGGTGGACCCGGACCGGGGGCCAAGCCCCTGGGGGCGGGGACTGCTGCACGATCACCAAATCCTCGTCTGCCCCGGCTGCCAGACGCAGCGGGACTGGACGGCGGAACTGGACCGCTGCGGCCGGTGCCGCAGCGCCCACCTGGTCCGGCGGCTCGACGAAGTGGAGTGCCGCGACTGCGGGCTCATCCGGCTGATCGGCACCGTCCCGGCGGCACGCACCGCCGGGACGGCCGGTGAAGCCATCGCGGCCTCCCCGGACCCCGAACTGGCGGCCGAGGTCGAACGGGCCCTGGCCAAGGTCCTGGGCAAGACGGCCAAGGTTGTCGCGGCACCATGAGTGAGGCTGGGAGCGGGCCGGTGGAAGAGGCTGGGAGCGGGCCCGTGGAAGTCGACATCATGGTCGAGGTCCCGCAGGGATCACGGAACAAGTACGAGTACGACCCGGTCATCGACGCGATCCGGCTGGACCGGATGCTGTTCACCTCGACGCGCTACCCGCACGACTACGGGTTCATCCCGGGCACGCTGGCTGAGGACGGCGACCCGCTGGACGCCATGGTCATCCTGGACGAGCCGACGTTCCCGGGCTGCGAGATCGCGGTCCGGCCGATCGCGGTGTTCTGGATGACCGATGAAAAGGGGCCTGACGCCAAGATCCTGATGGTTCCGGCCCGTGACCCGCGGTACGCCGGCCTGCAGAACCTGGGCGACGTACCGGACCACGTGACCGCGGAGATCGGGCACTTCTTCGACATCTACAAGGAACTCGAGCGGGACAAGAGCACGGACGTGCGGGGCTGGCAGGATCGCGCGGCGGCCGAATCGATCATCGCCGAGTCGTTCGCCCGGGCCGCCGAGGACCGGGCCACCGAGGACGAGGCCACCGAGGACTGAACTCGCGGAGGACGAGGCCGCGGAGGACTGAACCGCGGGCCGTCAGTAGCCGCCGGCCTCCTCGCGGGCCCGGCGGAACCGCTCGATCAGGCCGGTGGCCAGCCCGATCAGGTGCGACGGGACCAGGGGCTTGGTGACGTGACCGTCGGCCGCCCGCAGGCTGTCGGCGGTCGGGCCGGTGACGGGGAACGCGGTCATCATCGCGACCGGCAGCCGGGGCTCGATCTCGCGGATGCCGGCCAGCAACCCCAGGGCGTTCGGGCCGTCCGAGCTGGGCAGCTCGTAGTCGACCAGGACCAGGTCCCAGGGCTCGGTCTCGATCCGGGCCAGCGCGAGGGCCGGCTCACTGACCGAGGTGACGTCGAACGCTTCCCAATTGCCCAGGACGAACTCTACGAAGCGCGAGACCGCTGGGTCACGCTCGATGACGAGGATCCTGCCGGGGCCGATGCTTCGAATGTGTTCCATGGCCTGAGCATCGAAGCCGCCCGTAGCAGCCCGGGAATCAACCCGGTTGCGCCCAGGTAGCAGCGCTCTTCCGGCGTATCATCCGCTACGACGGTTCAGCCCTACGACGAGCTGACCAGCGATTGGCTGACCGGGATGGGCACGAACGTCTGCGCGTTGACCAGCACCCGGTTCCCGAGGGGCGCGGGCAGCGTCACCGGCACCGTGACCGGGTATCCGACCGCCGGGCAGGTGGTGGCGCCGCCGTGGCCCCGCTCCACCACGTAGACGGCCACCGCATGCGCGGAGCTCTGCTGCTGGACCGAATAAGTTGCCTCACACGGCCCGGTGCCTTCCTTCGCGCCGGCCGTGGACAGCGTCAGGGCGCGTCCGTTCCGCCCGGGCTGGATCGCGGAGACGCTCATCGGGAGCTGGTGCAAGCCGGCCGGCCAGTACCGCACGGAGGCGGCTACGGCCAGCACGGCCACGGTGCCGGTGACGCCGGTGAGGCTGAACTGCCAGGCGGGCAGAGCCTTTCGTCCCCGGTCGGTGACGAACAATCCGGTCCCGAGCTTGACCCTGGTGACGGCCAGCCTCGTGGCCGGGGTCGGCCGCTGGTTCGTCATGAGCTGGGCGGCCGCAGCCGCCGCGCTGATCAGCGGGTAGCCCGCCGCCTGACCCGGTCCGTTGGGCAGCGAACGGGGCAGGTCGATGGCACCATTGTAGAAAGCGTGCTTATCGGTCCCGCTGGCGAAGCCGGCCGGGCCGGTGACCTCGGAATCGGCCTCTACGACCAGTGGCCGGGTGGCCTCGCCGGCCGGGAACGCGGACCAGTGCTCTAGCGCCGCCCGCAACTGGGGCGCCACCGGCGGCATCGTGGCCGGTGGCGGCGTGGACGAACTGCACCCCGCGAGCGCGGCCAGCGCAATCAGGGCCGCGGCGACTGCAAGCCAGCGAGCCCGGTCAGGGTGTGTGGTGCGTGTGGTCCATGGGTTCATAGTGGTGCTCTTGATCGTGGTGGGCATGGTGGTCGTGATGGGAGTGGTCGGCGTCCGCGGGTCCGTTCATCATCCGCAGCATCGGTATACCCCCGGTGCGCACGAACCGGACCACCAGCGCCGCGGCCAGCAGCCCGAACGCGATGTTCAGCCAGGTGGTGTAGTCCCAGGCCACACCCTGGTCGGGGATGGTTGCGCTGGCCGGGCTGGGGATCAGGCCCAGGCCGCCGAAGATCAGCTCCACCAGGTAACCGGCGATGACCATGGCGGCGTAGAAACAGGCCAGGATGAACGCGGCCATCTTCGCGCCATAGTACTTCCGGTAGATGTTCAGGATGGGCAAGATGATCAGGTCGGCGAAGATGAACGCGGCCACGCCGCCGAAGCTGAGCCCGCCCTTCCACAGCACCACGGCCAGCGGCACGTTGCCGACCGAGCAGACGAACGACACGATCGCCACCACCGGGCCGATGATCGGGCCCCACACCTTGGCCGCGAGCGGGTGCCCGGTGATGAAGAACGCCTGCCAGAACGAGTCCGGCACCCAGGCCGCGATCGCGCCCGCGGCCAGCAGGCCGATGACCAGGTCCCGCAGGATCGCGGACCACTCCATCACGAACACGTGGGCTACCGCGGTGTACCCGTCCCGGGACAGCAGCCGCCGCAGGAACGGCCCGTCGCCCTGCACCGACATGTCCATGGCCGCGTGGCCCTCCATCGACCCGGCCAGACCGCGGTCGGCCTGCTCCCGGGCCTCGCGCAGCAGCTTCTCCCGCAGGAACAGCCGGAAGCCCACGGCCACCAGTACGATCATGGCCGGGCCGCCCACGAACTCGGCCAGCGTGAACTGCCAGCCCATCAGCAGGGCCAGGATCACGCCCAGCTCGATGACCAGGTTGGTCGAGGCGATCTCGAACGCCATGGCCGCGGTGAAGCTCGCGCCCTTGCGGAACAGCGAGCGGGCCAGCGCCACCGCCGCGTAGGAACACGAGGACGAGGCCGCGCCCAGCCCGGCCGCCACTGCCAGCGTGCGCGGCCGGTCGTCGCCCAGCAGCCGGACGATCGTCGACCGCCGCACCACGGCCTGCACGATGGCCGACAGCGCGAACCCCAGGATCAGCGCCCAGGCAATCTGCCAGGTCATTGAGCCCGCGATGGACAGGGCGTGGACGATCGCATGCATGACGACGATCATACCCCCAGGGGGTATCAAGCGTAAGAGCGGACTGCTTCGGAGTGGGCGTCGAGCACCACCCGGACCGCGGGCTGGCGGTCACCGCCGCGACGGCTGACCGTGAAAATTTTCCTGGTGACGGGTTCGGCCGGGGGCAGCAGCCGGACGCCCGGGGGCAGCGACCGGGCCGCCAGCCGGGGGACCAGGGTCACGCCGACCCCGGCCGCGACCAGGTTGAGCTGGACGTCGCGCTCGGTGGCCCGGGCCACCACCCGGGGTACGAACCCGGCCCGGGCGCAGGCCCGCTGGATCATCTCGGCGCAGGACGTGTTGGCCCGCGGGGCCAGGAACGGCGTGTCACCGAGTGAGGCCAGCGACACCGGCGTGCCGTCCGGGACGGGCCGGCCGTCCGCGCGGAAGCCGTCCGGCACGGCCAGCAGGACCGGGTCGGTCAGCAGCTCGCGCCGCTCGAACAGCGGGTCCAGGGGCCGGGGGAAGATGTCGTACTCGTGCGCCACGGCCACATCGGCCTCGCCGCGCAGCACCGCGGGCAGCGACTCCTCCGGCTCCATCTCCTCCAGCTGGAGCTGGACGTGCGGCGCGGAGGTGGCCAGCGCGGCCCACGCCGCCGCGACCACGGTTGCGGCCACGGACGGGAAGGCGGCCAGCGCGACCCGGCCCGTCACCTGGTCCCGCAGCGCGGCCAGGTCGGCCTCGGCCGAGTCCAGCTGGACCAGCAGGGCGTCGGTGTGCGCCACCAGCAGGGTCGCCGCCGGGGTCAGCGCGATGCCCCGGCCCGCCCGTTCGGTCAGCGGGAGGCCGACCTCCCGCTCCAGCGCGGCCAGCTGCTGGGACACGGCGGGCGCCGAGTATCCCAGCGCCGTCGCGGCCGCCGTCACTGATCCGTAGGCGCTCACCGCGTGCAGGACCCGCAGCCGCCGTACATCGAGCATGAAGTAGAACTTAGCATTCCATAGAATTTTTTTAACTGGTTCCAAAACTGTCTGGGCTGGCAGCCTGGAGGCGTGATCACCACCAGAGCCGGAGGGCGAGCCGCCGCGTGGGCGGCGGCAGGCACGGTCGTGCTGTGGGCCAGCGCGTTTCCCGCGATCTCGGTCGCCGTGGTCGGCCTCGGCCCGGCCGGGTTGTCGGTGGCCCGCTTGGGGGTGGCCTCGGTCGCGCTGGCGCTGGCCGCCCCGTTCGCCGGGGTGCGCCGACCACGGACCCGGGATCTGCCCCTGATCGGGTTGTGCGGGCTGGCCGGGATGACCGCGTACCAGCTGCTGCTCAACCTGGGGGAGCGGGTGGTGCCGGCCGGGACCGCGAGCCTGCTGGTGGCCACGGCGCCGGTGTACGCCAGCCTGCTCGCCATCTGGTTCCTGGGGGAGCGGCCGACCCGGCGGCGCTGGACCGGCAGCGCGGTGGCGTTCGCGGGGTCGGCCGTCATCGCGGTATCGCACGGCCTGGGGTTCGGCGCGGCGGCGCTGATCGTGCTGGCCGCGGCGGTGGCCCAGGCCATCTTCCACACCGCGCAGAAACCGCTGCTGGCCCGCTACACCGGCTTCGAGGTCACCGTGTACGCGATGTGGGCCGGGACCCTGTTCATCGCGCCGTGGACGGGGAGCCTGGTCCACGCACTGGGTCAGCCAGGACGGGCCCATGCCAGCGCTGGCGCCATCGGGGCGGCGGTCTTCCTTGGCCTGGCGCCGTCGGCGGTGGGCTTCGTCCTCTGGGCCTACGCCCTGGCCCGGATGGACGTCGGCCGGGCCACCACCGCCCTGTACCTGGTCCCCGCCGCGGCCATCCTCATCGCGCTGGTCTGGCTGGGCCAGGTTCCCAGCCCCACCGAACTCATCGGCGGCGTCATCGCCCTGGCCGGCGTGGTCCTGGCCAGCGGGAATGGGCGGGTCAGGACCAGGGCGGCACGGTGGTGGTGCGCAGTTCGCGCTTGAGCAGCTTGCCGCTGGCGTTCTTGGGCAGTGCGTCGACCACGACCACGTGCTTGGGCACCTTGAACGAGCCCAGCCGCTCCCGGCAGTGCGCGATCAGTTCATCCTCGGTCACGGTGTGGCCGTCGCGAACGACGACCGCGGCTGTGACCGCCTCGATCCAGCGCGGGTGCGGCAGCCCGAACACGGCCACCTCGGCCACGGCCGGGTGCTGATAGATCGCTTCCTCGACCTCGCGGCTGGCCACGTTCTCGCCGCCGGTCTTGATCATGTCCTTCTTCCGGTCCACCACGGTCAGGTAGCCGTCGTCGTCCATGACGCCCAGGTCGCCGCTGTGGAACCAGCCGTGCGCGAACGTCTCGGCGGTGCGCTCGGGGTCGCGCCAGTAGCCCAGCATCGCGTGCGGGCTGCGGTGCACGATCTCGCCGATCTCCCCGCTCGGCACGGGCTGGTCGGCGTCGTCCACGACCCGGGTCTCGACGTTGAGCGCGGCCCGTCCGGCCGATCCGGCCTTGCGCACCTGGTCGGCGGGCTTCAGCACGGTCGCCAGCGGGCCCATCTCGGTCTGGCCGTAGAAGTTGAACAGCGCGATGCCGGGCAGCCGGTCCGCGATCTCCTTGAGCACCTCGACCGGCATGATCGACGCGCCGTAGTAGCCCTTGCGCAGCGAGGACAGGTCCCGGCGGTCGAAGTCAGGGTGGCGCAGCAGCGAGATCCACACCGTCGGCGGGCAGAACAGCTTGGTCGCCCGCTCGGCCTCGATGGTGGCCAGCATCAGCGCGGGGTCGGCCCCGGGCAGCACGATGTTGGTCGCGCCCAGGTAGATGCCGGGGGTGAGGAAGCAGTGCAGCTGGGCGCAGTGGTACAGCGGCAGCGAGTGCACCTCGATGTCCTCGCCGGTCATCTCGCCGTCGGTCACGCAGGACACGTACTGGGCGATCAGGCTGCGGTGGGTCAGCATCGCACCCTTGGGTCTCGACTCGGTGCCGCTGGTGTAAATGAGCTGGGCCAGGTCGTCGTCGCCGATGACCACGTCCGGGGCAGCCGGCCCCTCGAACGCCATCCACTCCGTCACCGGCTCCCAGCCGGCCGGGACGTCACCGCCGTGGTCCATGATGCTCTGTTCCTGAATGATGGCGCGAATCGCGAGCCCCGCCACCCCTGGTGTCCGCCCGGCCACCGGGACCAGCGCATCCTGGGCGATCAGGCCGGTGGCCTCGGCGTGCTCCAGCACGTAACCAACCTCGTCCGGCCCGAGCATGAAGTTGATGGGGACCGACACCGCGCCCAGCCGGGCCAGCGCGAAGTAGCAGACCACGAAGGCGTGGTTGTTGTGGCTGAAGATCGCGATCCGGTCTCCGGCGGCCACGCCGCGGGCGGCCAGCGCCCCGGCGGTCCGGCTGACCACGGCGTCCAGCTCGGCGTAGGTCTGGCGCAGCTCCCGGTAGACGATGGCGGTCCGGTCCGGCTCCCGCCGCGCGGTGCGGTGCAGCAGGTCGGCGATGCTGTGGCGGCGGGCGTACGCGGCGGGCGCGGCCGGGATAGCCGGTTCTATTTCATCCACCACGGCCCCCCCGGGTCCTATGACCTTGATCATCGTCCGCTCCGCACTCTACCGTGTGTGACAGGAATCACCCCTCCTGCACTGGAGCGTGCATATGCCCGGAATTGTTGTTGGCATCGACTCGTCGAGCCATTCCCTAACCGCCCTGGAGTGGGCCATGCGGGAAGCGGCCGCCCACCATGAGCCGCTGACCGTGGTCACCGTGGAGGTCGTCGTGGCCAGCGGCTGGGGCGGCAGCCAGGTCTACGGGGCCGACTACGAACTGCGCGACAAGGCCCAGAAGGCGGCCGAGGACGCGGTGGCCGCCATTGCGCAGAAGCTGGGTGATGGCGCGCCGGAGTCAGTCACCGTCAAGGCGGTCCTCGGCCAGCCCGCCGAGCAGATGCTGGAGGCGGCCCGGGACGCCGACCACCTGATCGTCGGCCGCCGTGGCACCGGCGGCTTCAGCCGCCTGACCCTGGGCTCGGTCAGCAGCCAGGTCGCCCACCACGCCAGCTGCCCGGTGACCATCGTCCCGGACTGACCCGGTCCTGAGTGACCGGGCCTGGTGACCCTTCAGCCGGGTCCCAGGCCCGGTGACTCTCAGAATAAGGACCAAAGTCCCATTGACGCCGGTCAGGCCCCAATAGACACTCAACCAGGAAGCACAGTGTCTCCGGCGTCAACGGCGCCGCCGGAGACGCGGGTCCGGGCCCATCCGGGTCAGAACCTCCGGGGGTGCGCACGCCGTCAGGTGCCGGCGTTTACGTACTGCGCGCGGAGCTTGCCCTTCTGCAGCTTGCCGGTGGCGGTCCGCGGCAACTGGGTGACGAAGTCGAGGCTGCGTGGCGTCTTGTAGTGCGCGATGCGGTCGCGGACGAAGGCCAGCAGCTCGTCCGCCAGCTCTGGGCCGGGTGCCACGCCTGGGGCGGGCTGGACCACCGCCTTGACCTGCTCGCCCATCTCCGGGTCGGGCACGCCGATGACCGCGATATCGAACACCTTGGGGTGCAGGGCGAGCACGTTCTCGATCTCCTGCGGGTAGATGTTGACCCCGCCGGAGATGATCGTGAACGCCCGCCGGTCGGTCAGGAACAGGTAGCCGTCGTCGTCCAGGTAACCGATGTCGCCGGTGGTGGTCCAGGTCGGGTGGTCCGGGTGCTGCGCCTCCCGGGTCTTGACCGGGTCGTTGTGGTAGGTGAAGGGCACGGTCTCGCGCTCGAAGTAGACCAGGCCGATGTCACCGGCGGGCAGCTCGGTGCCGTCCTCGGCGCAGACGTGCAGCGTGCCCAGGCCGGCCGGGCCGACCGAGCCCGGCTTCTTCAGCCACTGGCCTGAATCGATGAACGTGACCCCGTTGCCCTCGGTGGCCGCGTAGTACTCCTGCAGGATCGGGCCCCACCAGTCGATCATGGCCCGCTTGACGTCGACCGGGCACGGCGCGGCCGCGTGGATCGCCAGCCGGTGACTGGACAGGTCGTGGCCCAGCCGCTCGGTATCGGGCAGCTTGAGCATCCGGATGAACATCGTCGGTACCCACTGGCTGTGCGTGATCCGGTAGCGCTCGATCGCCTGCAGCGCGGCTACGGGGTCGAAGGACGGCAGCACGACCACGGTCCCGCCCAGGGCCTGCACGAACCCGCCGAACCGCAGCGGCGCCGCGTGGTACAGCGGCGCGGGCGTCAGGTACACGGTGTCCCGGTCGAAGCCGTACATGCGACCGAACACGGTGACCAGCGGATCACCGGGCTCGTCCACCCGCCGTTCCTGCAGCGGCAGCTTGATCGCTTTGGGCAGGCCGGTGGTGCCCGAGGAGTACAGCATGTCCGCGCCGACCCGGTTGTCGGCCGGCGGCTCGGCCGGGGTGGCGGCCAGCGCACGCTCGTAGTCCTCATGCCCCGGCACCGCCCCGCCGAACGCGAACCGGCTGGCGATGCCCGGAGTCTTGCCTGCCACCGCCAGCGCCTGCTCCGCCTTGCCCGCCGACACGATCAGGGCCTGGGCCCCGCAGTCGTTCAGGATGTAGCTGATTTCGGCCTGCTGCAGGTGGTGGTTGACCGCGGTCAGGTACAGGCCGCTGCGCAGCGCGGCCCAGTAGGCGTCGTAGTAACGGACGTTGTTCTCCGACAGCAGGGCCACGTTGTCGCCGCGGCGCAGGCCACGGTCGTACAGCAGCCGGGCCAGCCGGGCCGATCGCTCGTCTAGCTCGGCGTAGGTCAGAGTCTCGCTGCCGTCGGCCATGATCACGGCAGGCTGCTGCGGCGACGTCGCCGCCCACGTCCCGGGGTACATGGCAGCAGCGTCGCGGACTGGTGCGCTGGAGTCAACGCGCCGGGCTCAGCGCGCCGGAGCCCGCCGATCGTCACCGGGCGTGCGCAGGGCCCGGAACACGGTCGTGCGCCGCAGTTCGAAGCCCATCGCTTCGTACAGCCGGATAGCGCCGGTGTTGGTCGCCACCGCGTGCAGGAACGCGGTCTCGCCGCGGGCCCGGATGCCGGCCACCAGCACCCGGATCAGCGCGCTGGCGAACCCGTGGCCACGCCAGGCGTCGTCGGTGCACACCGCGCTGATCTCGGTCCAGCCGGGCGGCTTGAGCCGTTCCCCGGCCATCGCGACCAGCGCCCCGTCCCGGCGGATGCCCAGGTAGGCGCCGAGCTCGTACGTGCGGGGCAGGAACGGGCCTGGCCTGGTCCTGGCGGTCAGGTCCAGCATCTCGGGTACGTCGGCCGGCCCGAGCCGGACCACCTCCTCGCCGGGTTCCGCGCCCGCCACCCCGGTGCCGACCAGTTGCACGCCTTCGCCGATCATGGTGGCCCGCCAGCCGTCCGGCGGGCCGGACCGCTCGGCCGCCAGCGCCAGCGTCGCCCCCGGCCCGGCCAGCGCGGCCAGGTCGGCCCAGTCGGCCGGCCCGGGGTCGTCGGGCAGCGCCGCGAACGGCACCACGTCCACCGGGTACCGCAGCGCGCGGCCCTTCCGTTCGGCGAACCGCGCGTGCGGGCCGCGCAGGGAGGTGAAGACCGGGTTGTCGAGCGGGTGCGCCCCCGCCGGTTCGGTCGCGGCCGGTTCGGTCGCGCGGGTCTCGGTCGCGGTGGGCTTGGTCACTGGGTGACCTCGATGACGACCTTGCCCCGTACGTGGCCCTCCTCGACCAGGTGCAGCGCCTGCGCCGCCTGGTCCAGGGGGAACGTGTGGGACACGTACGGGTTCAGCGCTCCACCGATCACCAGCTGGGCCAGCGTGTCCAGCGTCGCCTGATCCCGGGCGCGGGCCACGAACGCGCCGCCCAGCCGGGCCACGATGGTCCGGTCGCCCGCGCTGACCAGCTTGGACCGGTCAGTCAGTAGCGGGGCCACCTCTTCCAGGGCCTGGCCGCCGACCTGGTCGAAGATGCCGTCGATGCCCTGCGGCGCCGCGCCCCGGATCCGGTCGGCCACTCCCGGGCCGTACTCCACGTGGACGACCCCGAGCGATTCGACGAAGTCTTTCTTGCCCGCGCTGGCCGTGCCGATCACGGTCAGCCCCTGGTGCCGGGCGATCTGGGCCGCTGCCACCCCGACCCCGCCGCCGACCCCGGTGATCAGCACGGTCGCGCCGGGCGGCAGGGCCAGCTGACCGATGCCGTCGTAGGCCGTGGCCCCGGCCACCGGCAAGGTGGCCGCGTCGGTGGCCGACAGCCCCGGCGGACGGTGCGCGGTGATGTCCGCCGCCAGCAGCGCGAACTGCGAAAACCCGCCACCGTCGCTGCTGCCGAACACCGCGTCGCCCACGGCGAAGCCGTCGACCCCGGGACCCACCGCGGCGACCAGCCCGGCCGCCTCCCTTCCGAACAGCAGCGGGAAGTGCTCCGGCGGGCTGTCCGGCGTCCGCATCCCACCGGCCCGGCGCTTCCAGTCGGCCGGGTTGACCCCGGCCGCATCCACCGCGACCAGCAGCTGCCCGGGGCCCGCCTCCGGCCGGGGCACGTCGGCCAGCGCCTCGACCTCGGGGCCACCGTGACCGTTGTAGACGTACGCCTTCATATCGCCTCCGTCTGCGTCGCCGCTTCGGTGGGTAGAAGCAGGGAACCGGCACCGTTATGCCCGGCTCGATGCTCCGCGTTGAGCCCTGCTGCGGCGGCGGCGCCCGGTTCCTACTCGCTAATCCCCACCGGAATAACCTAGTTTGCGAATTAGTCTCTAACTAGTGACACCTCCGAGGGACGGGAGCATGTCCTGAGCACCTCCGCGCCGAGCCCGGCCACTCCGGCCAGCACCGCCCTGATCCTGTCGGCCGCCCTCGACGGCGCCGGCTGGCACCCCGCCGCCTGGCGTGAGCCCCGGGCCCGCCCGGCCGAGCTGCTCACCGGCCGGTACTGGGCCGACCTGGCCGCCGAGGGCGAACGCGGGCTGCTCGACTTCGTCACGATCGAGGACAGCCTGAGCCTGCAGTCCGCCCGCTACCGCGCCCCCGATGGCCGGACCGACCAGGTCCGCGGCCGGCTCGACTCGGTGCTGACCGCGGCCCGGATCGCCCCGCTCACCCGGCACGTGGGCCTGGTCCCCACCGTCATCGTCACGCACACCGAGCCGTTCCACGCCTCCAAAGCCATCGCCACCCTGGACTACGTCAGCACCGGCCGGGCCGGGGTCCGGGTCCGGGTCTCGGCCGCGCCGCACGAGGCGGCTCAGTTCGGCCGGCGCAGCTTCCCTCAGCTCAGCCTGCAGGACCGGGACAACCCGGCCGTGCAGGAGCTCATCGCCGACCTGTTCGGCGAGGCCGCCGACTACGTCGAGGTGATGCGACGGCTGTGGGACAGCTGGGAGGACGACGCCGAGATCCGTGACGTCGCTACCGGGCGGTTCATCGACCGGGACAAGCTGCACTACATCGACTTCACCGGCCGCCAGTTCAGCGTCAAGGGTCCGTCGATCACGCCGCGGCCGCCCCAGGGCCAGCCGGTGGTCAGCGCGCTCGGGCACGCCAGCGTGCCGTACGAGCTGATCGGCCGGTCGGCCGACGTCGGCTACGTGACCCCGCACGACCCAGCCGAGGGTGCCGCGATCGTGGCCGAGGTCCGGGCGGCCCAGGCCGCGGCCGGCCGGGCCAGCGAGCCGCTGCACATCCTGGCTGACCTGGTGGTGTTCCTCGGCCCAGACACCGCCACCGCCCGCGCCCGCCGGGACCGGCTGGATGAGCGCTCCGGCCAGGAGTACACCAGCGACGCGCACATCTTCGCCGGTAGCGCCAGCCAGCTCGCGGACCTGTTGCTGGACTGGCGGCAGGCCGGCCTGTCGGGCTTCCGGCTGCGCCCGGCGGTCATCCCCGACGACCTCGAGGCGATCACCCGGGAACTGGTGCCCGAACTGCAGCGACGCGGCGTGTTCCGCACCGCCTACGAGGCCAGCACCCTGCGCGGCCTGCTCGGCCTGGACCGCCCGGCCAACCGCTACACCGCGGTCCGGGCCAACGACCCGGCCACCGCCGGATCCGGGAGGAACTGATGCCCAAGCAGATCCACCTCGCCGCGCACTTCCCCGGCGTGAACAACACCACGGTCTGGAGTGACCCGCAGTCCGGCAGCCACATCGAGTTCAGCTCGTTCGCGCACCTGGCCCAGACGGCCGAGCGGGCCAAGTTCGACTTCCTGTTCCTGGCCGAAGGGCTGCGGCTGCGCGAGCAGGGCGGCCAGATCTACGACCTTGACGTGGTCGGGCGGCCGGACACGTTCACCGTGCTGGCCGCGCTGGCCGCGGTGACCGACCGGCTGGGCCTGGCCGGCACGATCAACTCCACCTTCAACGAGCCGTACGAGGTGGCCCGGCAGTTTGCCAGCCTGGATCACCTGTCCGGCGGCCGGGCCGCCTGGAACGTGGTCACCTCGTGGGACGCGTTCACCGGCGAGAACTTCCGGCGCGGCGGGTTCCTGCCCCAGGACGCCCGGTACGAGCGGGCCAAGACGTTCCTGCGCACGACCTGGGAACTGTTCGACTCCTGGCGCGGTGACGAGATCGTCGCCGACAAGGAGTCCGGGGTGTTCCTGGCCGACCCGGATGCGGGCCAGTTCACCCACACCGACGCCCACTTCGACATCCACGGCCAGTTCAGCGTGCCGCGCAGCCCGCAGGGCCGCCCGGTCATCTTCCAGGCTGGGGACAGCGAGGAGGGCCGGGAGTTCGCCGCTTCCAGCGCGGACGCTATCTTCAGCCGGCACGGCACGCTGGCGGAGGGCCAGAAGTTCTACGCCGACGTGAAGGGCCGGCTGGCCAAGTACGGCCGAGCCCCCGACCAGCTGCTGATCTTGCCCGCGGCCACGTTCGTGCTCGGCGACACCGACGACGACGCACGGGATATCGCCCGGGAGGTCCGGTTCCAGCAGGTCAGCGGGCAGACCGCGATCATGTTCGCCGAGCAGCTGTGGAACCGGGACCTGTCCGGCTACGACCCGGACGGCCCGCTGCCCGAGGTTGATCCGTTGCTGGGCGAGAACACGATCTCCCGGGGCCGGGCCAGCGTGCGGATGTACCGGGACCCACTGGCCATCGCGGCCCAGTGGCGGGCCCTGGCCGCGGAGCGGAACTTGTCTCTGCGCGAGGTCGTGGTCGAGGTCACCGGGCGCCAGACGTTCATCGGGTCGGCCACCACGATCGCCGACGAGATCGACCACCTGGTGCAGGCCGACGCCAGTGACGGGTTCATCCTGGTCCCGCACATCACCCCGGGCGGGCTGGACGAGTTCGCCGACACCGTGGTCCCGCTGCTGCAAGAACGCGGGGTGTTCCGCACCGGGTACGAAGGGGACACGTTGCGATCTCACCTGGGCCTGGATCCGCTGCCCGCCGGACGCGCCAGCGGAGACAACAACAGGGCGGTGGCGTCATGAGCCGCTCGCCGCTGGCCGTGCTGGACCTGGTGCCGATCAGCACCGGGTCCAACGCGGCCGAAGCCCTGCGTAACAGCATCGACTTGGCCCAGCAGGCCGAACAGCTCGGCTACACCCGGTACTGGTTTGCCGAGCACCACCTCAACCCGGGCGTGGCCGGCACCTCACCCGCCGTGGTGCTGGCCCTGACCGCCGGGGCCACCTCCACCATCCGGATCGGGTCCGGCGCGGTGCAGATGGGTCACCGCACCGCGCTGTCCACGGTGGAGGAGTTCGGGCTCATCGACGCGCTGTACCCGGGCCGGCTGGACCTGGGCCTGGGCCGGTCGGCCGGGCGCCCACCCGGCGGTGCGCCCACCGCGCCGCCGGAGGCGCACCGGACCGGCAACGGCCTGCTCATCCCCAAGCGGCCGTCCCTGGCCCACCTGTTCGGCTCGCCCCGGTTCGCCATGCAGAAGACCCTGCTGCAGTTGCCCGGCGCCCATTCACAGGACTACACCGAGCAGGTCAACGACGTGCTGGCCCTGCTGCGCGGCACCTACCAGACGCCGGACGGGGTGGAGGCGCACATCGTCCCCGGTGAGGGCGCCGACGTGCAGGTCTGGATCCTGGGCAGCAGCGGCGGCGAGAGCGCCCAGGTGGCTGGGGCCAACGGGTTGCGGTTCGCGGCCAACTACCACGTCAGCCCGGCTACCGTGCTGGAGGCTGCCGACGGCTACCGGGCCGCGTTCGAGCCGTCGGATGACCTGGCCCAGCCCTACGTCAGCGTGTCGGCCGACGTGGTGGTGGCCGACAACGAGGCCACCGCGCGCGAGCTGGCGGCCGGCTACGGCGCCTGGGTCCGCAGCATCCGTACCGGGGCGGGCGCGATCCAGTTCCCCACCCCGGACGAGGCCCGTGACATCCCGTGGACCGACGAGGACCGTGACCTGGTCACCGACCGGGTCGACACCCAGTTCGCCGGTTCCCCCAAGCAGGTCGCCGACCAGCTCGAACAACTCCAGGAAGCCACCGGCGCCGACGAGCTGGTCATCACCACCATCACCCACGACCACGCCGACCGGGTCCGTTCCTACCGCCTGCTAGCGGAGGAGTGGGCCCGCCGCTAGCGCATGCCCTTGGGACATCCGGGTCAGCCCCGGATCGCTCGCTGGCGGTACTGGTCGCTGCCGCACTCCGGGCAGATCCTGAACACGGCCGCCTTCTCGGCCAGCTCGGCATTGGCCGCGATGACCTCACTGGTTCGTCCGATTCGCGGCGAGCCGCCGGCTACGGGTACGCCCCGTGTGTTTGTGGCCGGGCCAAAGGGCAGGCCTCGCATCTGTGGATGCACCGCCCAGGCGGGCACCCGCCGGGTGTGGCCGGCCGGGCAGGTCCGCTCGTACTCACGTACTCGCCACGGAACATACATGAGCCAGTCCTCAGCCGCCGGTGCCAGTTCATTGGTCGCTAGCCGCGATCATAGGCCGCCGGCCCGGCCCCGGTCCCGCTACGCGGCGGCGGCCTGATCCGTCGGCTCGGCCAGCTCGGCCGGCTCAGACGGCTCAGACGGCTCAGAGGGGTTGAGCAACGGGGAGGAGACCAGGAAGTCCGCGCTGGCCCGGTTGCAGGCCACCGGGACGTTCCACACCACGGCCACCCGCAGCAGGGCCTTCACGTCCGGGTCGTGCGGGTGCTGGGCCAGCGGGTCCCACATGAAGATGAGCAGGTCGACCAGGCCCTCGGCGATCCGTGCGCCGATCTGCTGGTCGCCGCCGAACGGCCCGCTGAGCAGCCGGGTCACGGGCAGGCCGAGCTCATCGGCCAGCAGGCGCCCGGTGGTGGCGGTCGCGATGAGGTCATGCTGGGCCAGCGTGCCCCGGTTGTAAGCGGCCCATTCGAGCATGTCCTGCTTGCAGTTGTCGTGCGCGACCAGCGCGATACGCCGGACCGTGGGGCCATACGAGGTAGCCGTCAACAAGTTCCTTCCGATCGGGTCAGTGACGTCTCCAGCCTGCCCGACGGTCGACTCATGCGTCCAATGAGTTTATTAAATGAAAATCATGCCTATCTGTCATGTATTTTGCCGCAGGCCGCGGCGGAAACGGGTCGGCACGATCTCGCACGTGACCAGGCCGGAGCTGGTCGTGAGCTCGTCGATGATCCCGAACGCGGTGCTGACCCGGGCCGGGGTGTCGATCACGCTGGTCACCGCGGGTACGTGCCGGGTGAGCTGGAGCAGCCGGTCGCCGTGCGGGGCGTGCGCGCCGTGGAAGCCCCAGATCCCGAGCTGGGTGGTGGCGCCGGAGATCCCGGCCGACCGGAGCCGGCGGACGATGGCCCGGTGGATGGGCTGGCCGTCCTGCCGGGCCGCCTCCGAGGTGTACACCATCAGCTTCTGGCCCTCAGCTCCAGTGCCTTCCGGCAGGCCAGCCAGCAGCCGGCCGTCGCGCTTGGCCACTACGACCCGTTCCACCGTGATCAGGGGCCGGGCCAGCAGGGATCCCAGCTCGGCCAGCACCCGGGCCAGGCGCCCCTCGGTGCCGACCGCGATCACCATCATCGGGACCTCGGTGTTGCGGCTGAAGAACGCGGCCCGCTGCCGCTGGCCGTGCGCGGTGCCGTCCACCCCGAGCAGCGCGGTCGCCCCGTCGATGCCGCGCCGGTAGAGCAGGTCGCACACCGCCATGAAGGCGGGCAGCCGGGACACCCGTTCCTGCCGCCCCAGGTAGATGGTGAGCTTGGCCGCCCCGCCGTTGCCGGTGACGGCCTCGGTCTCCAGGTCGCCGCTCAGCAGCCGGGCCCGTTCCAGCGTGACCAGCCCGGATCCGGTCAGCCGAACCGCCTCGGGGGCCAGCGCCTCGATCCGTTCCCGCCGGTCCACCGCGATCGCGGTCAGCGGCAGGTCTTCGGACAGGCTCAGCGACAGGTCGGTACGCAGCCGGTGCTTGAGCCCGAACCCCTCGGCTCCGCGCAGCAGGATGCTGGTGGCCACCTCCCGGTCCCCGTACAGCCCGAGCAGCGCGTCGGCCACGAACTGGTCACCGACCCGTTGCCGCTCGCCGAAGTAGCTGGTCAGCTTCAGGCCGTCGGTGATCACAGCCGGCCCTCGATCCAGTTCCCGGGCGCGGCCGCCGCCACCCCGAGCACCAGGCTCACCACCACGTTGGCCAGCGCCCGGCCCAGTTCACGGTCCTCGGCCAGCCGCTCGGTCTCGAACATCCAGGTCGAGAACGTGGTGTACGAGCCGACCGCGGCCGTGCCGGCCAGCAGGGCCTCATCGTGGCTGAGGGCCAGGCCACCCACGAAACCCAGGATCAGCGCGCCGGACAGGTTGATGGCCAGCGTCCCGAACGGGAAGTCCCGGCCCGCCCGGGACGCCACCGCCCGGTCGACTCCGAACCGCAGCACCGATCCGGCGCCACCGATGATGACCACGGCCACCCAGACCAGCACGCTCACGCGCGCACCCGCACGCGCCGGACCATGGCCGTGGCCAGGTAGATGGCGGCGTACCCGGCGGCCACGCTGGCCGCGGCGTAGCCCACGGCCAGCCCCCAGGCGTGGGCGTCGATCATCTTCAGGATCTCCACCTGCATGGTGGAGAACGTGGACAGCCCGCCGCACAGCCCGGTGCCGAGCAGCGGGCGCCGGTAGCTGGACAGCGGCAGCCGTTCCTGCAGCCGGGTCACGAAGTACCCCAGCAGGAACGCGGCCACCACGTTGACCGTGAACGTGGGCCATGGCCATGCGGTCGCCGCGTGCGGGAACGCCTCGGCCAGCCCGGCCCGGGCCAGCGTGCCGAGCGCGCCGCCGGCGAAGATCGCGCCGATTTCGCGCGCGTCAGCCAATGCTCAAGCTCCCTCCACATCGAGACTGCGGAAGAAGCCATCAGCCGTGTGACACGGCGGTTCGGGAGGCCCGTTCAGCTGGCTATGCCTCCACGTCAGGGCATCATCTGACCCGCTCAGGCTAGCTGATCTTGGCGACCAGCGGTCACAGGATCGGCTTGCCGCCGGTCACCGCGATCCGCGTCCCAGAGATGTAGCTGGCCTCGTCCGACGCCAGCAGCACGTAAGCCGGTGCCACCTCAGCGGGCTGCCCGGGACGGCCCATCGGTACCTGCTGCCCGAAGCTTTTCACCTGCTCCGCGGGCATGGTGGCCGGGATGAGCGGCGTCCAGATCGGGCCCGGCGCGACGCTGTTGGCCCGGATACCCTTGTCCGCCAGCATCCCGGCCAGCGCCGCGGTCATATTCGCGATACCGCCCTTGGTGGTGTCGTACGGCAGCAGCTGGGGCACCGGGTCGTCGGAGTTGACCGAGGTGGTCCCGATGATGGAACCGCCCTCCGGCATGTGCGGCACTGCCGCCTTGACCAGGAAGAAGTACGCGCTCAGGTTGGTGGCTATCGTGCGGTTCCACTCCTCGTCGGAGATGTCCTCGATCGATTCGTGGGTGGCCTGGAAGGCGGCGTTGCTGACCAGCACGTCGACCCGGCCGAACTCCTGCACGGCCCGGGCCACGACCTCCCGGCAGTGCGCCGCGTCGGCCAGGTCGCCGGAGACCAGGACGGCCCGGCGGCCCGCGGCCTCGACCCACTTGGCCGTCTCCTGCGCGTCGTCGTGCTCGTTCAGGTAGCTGATCAGCACGTCCGCGCCTTCGCGGGCGAACGCGATGGCCACCGCCCGGCCGATTCCGCTGTCGGCGCCGGTAATGATCGTCTTCTTGCCCTGGAGCTTGCCGCAGCCGCGGTAGCTCTCCTCCCCGTGGTCGGGCTTCGGGTCCATCTGCGCGGTGGTGCCGGGCACATCCTGCTGCTGCGGTGGCTGGTTCATGATCTCTTCCCATGGGTCGGTTACAGAGCGGGTGGCTTGCTACCCGCGGGCCGCCCACCCATACTGCGCTCTGGTCATGCCAGGTGCTGTGGCGCGAGAATGCCATCGTGACGAACGAGCAGCAGGCAGCGATCTGGCGCCAGGCCCGAGGGGACACGGTCTGTGCCGAGCTGGCGGCGGCGGCCCGGGAGTGGCCCGACCTGCCCGCCTACTCCGACCGCGGCAGTGCCGGCCAGGCCGGGGCCGGCCCCGGCTGGGCCGAGCGCGACTGGTCCACGCTGACCTGGCGCCAGACTCGTGAGCAGGCGCTGGAGCTGGCCGCCGGGCTGGTCGCGCTGGGGCTCCAGCCGGGGGAGCGGGTGGCGCTGATGCTGTCCAACCGGATCGAACACGTGCTGGCCGACCTGGCCACCGTGCACGCCGGGGGAGTGCCGGTCACGTTCTACCCCACGCTCACCGCCGAACAGGTCGCCTACCAGGCCGCGGACTGCGACGCGCGGATCGCCGTGCTGGACGGTGCGATCGAGCTGGACCGCTGGGAGCCGGTGCTGGCCCAGCTGCCCGGCCTGCAGCACATCATCGTCCGCGATCCGGCGGTCTGCCCGGTGGCCGGGCCGTTCCGGACCTGGACCGACTTTGCCGCGCTGGGCGCCAGCGAGTGGCCCGACCGTGCCGCGGACATCGAGGCCCGGGTGGCCGCGATCACGCCGGACGACCCGGTTACGCTGCTGTACACGTCCGGCACCACCGGCACCCCCAAAGGCGTGGTCGTCACCCACTCCAGCGTGACTTACGAGCTGGCCGCCATCCGGGCCGTGGGCAATGCCCGGCCGCGCACCCGCTGGGTGTCCTACCTGCCGCTGGCCCACATCGCCGAGCGCATGTTCACCCTCTACCTGGCTATGGACGGCGGCTGGCACGTGCACTTCTGCCCCGACAGCACCATGCTGGTGCCCGCGATCGCCGCCGTCCGGCCTACGGCGTTCTTCGGCGTGCCGCGGGTGTGGGAGAAGATCCAGGCCGGCATCGGCGCCCGGCTGGCGGCCGAGGCCGACGCGCGCCGCAAGGCGGCCGTGGCCGCGGCCATGGACACCGGTCTGCGCTACGTCCAGAGCACGCAGTACGGCCAGCAGACCCGGCCCGATCTGGCCGCTGCGTTCGCCCACGCCGAGGAGACCGTGCTGCGGCCTATCCGCTCGCTGCTGGGGCTGGGCCAGGCCGAGCTGGTCATGAGCGCGGCTGCGCCGCTGCCGGCCGAGGTGGGTACGTTCTTCGCCGGGCTGGGCCTGCGGATCATGGACGTCTACGGGATGACCGAGACCACCGGCGCGTTCACGGCCAACAACGACGCCGAGTTCCGCCTGGGCACGGTGGGCCGGCCGCTGCCCGGCACCGAAATGCGGATCGCCCCCGACGGGGAGATCATCACCCGCGGGCCGCTGAATACGCCCGGCTACCTGAACCTGCCCGACCGCACGGCCGAGCTGCTCGACACCGACGGCTGGCTGCACACCGGCGACATCGGCGCGGTCGACGAAGACGGCTTCCTGTCCGTGGTCGACCGCAAGAAGGAGCTGATCATCACCGCGGGCGGGGAGAACGTGTCCCCGGCCATGGTGGAGAACCTGCTGGTCGCGCACCCGCTGATCGGGCAGGGCCTGGTCTACGGCGACCGGCGCCCTTACCTGGTCGCGCTGCTGACCCTGGACCCGGAGATGGCCGCCGCCTGGGCCCGGGGCCGCGGCGTGACCGCCGGTTCGCTGACCGAGCTGACCGAGCACCCCGACGTGCTCGCGGAGGTCGGCGCGGCGGTGGCGGCGGCCAACCAGCACCTGGCCCGCGTCCAGCAGGTCAAGGCGTGGCAGCTGTTGCCCGCGGAGTGGACGGCCGACAGCGAGGAGCTGACCCCCACCCTCAAGCTCAAGCGCCGCGTCATCCAGGCCAAGTACGCCGACACGATCGACCGCCTCTACGCGGGCGCCTCGACGCACCCATCCCGCTAGCACGGTCGCCGGAACGTCAACCTAGAGGACGATCGCCTGCATGAGCTACGGACATCCGCCCGGCGCTGCCGCCTTGCCGGGAGCGCCGCCCCCTACGTACCGGGCCTGGGAGACCACCGCCGTCATCTGCGGCGTGCTGTTCAACATCATCCTCGGCCTCCCGACCGCCCTGATCGCCCGGAGCTACGGCAAGCGGGCCACCGAGCTGTGGGCGCGCGGTGACGGGCCGGGGGCCCTCTCCGCGTCACGGAAGGCCCGGGCCTGGCTGATGGCCTCGATCGCGCTCGACGTGATCGGGCTCGTCCTGTCGATCGTGTTCGTCCTGCACGCCCCGGGCTCGCATCGGTAACGCCGGCCACTCGCTGACCGGCGGCCCCTAGCCGGCCAGCGCCGCCGTCGGCTAGGGGGCCGCGGTGAAGTGCTCGGTCAGCAAGGCTGCCACCTGGTCCGGGAACCGTTCGGGCAGCCAGTGGGAGGCGCCGTCCAGCTCGGCCAGCCGATACGGCCCGGTGACGTGGCGCCCGCACCGCTCCGCCGCCGCCCGCGTGACGAACCGGTCGCGGTCGCCCCAGATGAATATCGTCGGCACCCGAACCGGGCCGGCCGGCTCGCGCAGGCTCAAGGGCATGGCCCGGTACCAGTTGAGCGGACCGCGCAGCGTCGCCGGGTCCCGGGCCCGGAGGGCGTAGCGTTCCGCGCTGGCCGGATCGAGCCCCGTGCGGGTCAGAATGTCGCGCAACACCTGGCCATCGCGGCGGCTGAGCAGCTGCTCGGGCAGCCACGGCAGCTGCCAGGCGGCCATGTACCACGAGCGGGCCAGCTGGCTGCTGGACCCCAGGGCCTGGACGAACGCCTGCGGGTGGGGCACGGACAACGCGGCCAGCGAGGCCACCCGCTCCGGGTGGCGCCCGGCCACGTACCAGGCCAGCGCGGCCCCCCAGTCGTGCCCGGCCAGGTGGAAGCGTTCCGCCCCGGCCGCGTCGGCCAGCGCCAGCACGTCCGCCGCCAGTTCGGAGTTCCGGTAGGCGGCCCGGGCCGTCGGCCGGGCCCCGGGGGAGTAGCCCCGCAGGTCGGGCGCCAGTACCCGGTAGCCAGCTCCGGCCAGCGCGGCCGCCACCTGATCCCATGACCGCCGGTCCTGCGGAAACCCGTGCAGCAGGATGACGACCTCGGCCGCCCCGTCCCCGCGAGTCGCCGCGTCCCCATCGGCCGGGCCGGTGTCGCTGACGTCGAAGCTGAACGCCGCGTGAGTGAAGCGCTCCATGCCGCCATCTTCCTAGAAGGGAATAGCCCGGGGCTAGGTTGTGCTGCCCGAAAGGCCGAGTCGATGTGGCCCTGGAGGCGCCATGACCCAGCTGGCGCGTCCAGACCTTGCGCGCAGCCGATCAGGACGAGCTCACCTGCGCGCTGGCCCGCCCGTGCCGGGCTGGGTGATAGGTACAGCGGCACTGGGGCCGGCGGTCCTGGTCGTGGGCTGGCTGATAGCCGGCGCGCTTCAGCCAAGCTCTTACCGTCCGATGCGGGACACGATCAGCGTCCTGGCTGGTTACACGGGGACCGATCGGTGGGTCATGACGGCGGCCCTGCTGCTGGTGGGCGGCTTTCAGGTCGCGACCGGCGCGGGCCTGACTGCCGTCCGGCTTCCTGCCCGCCTGCTGCTGATCGTGACCGGCCTTTCCACGCTCGGCATCGCGGCCACTCCAGAACTGGCCACGGGCCCGACGTCGCGTCACCTCGCCTTCGCGGCGAGCTGCGTCGTCACGACCGCGGTCTGGCCCGTGCTGGTCGCCCGGCGCGCACCGGCGCCATCGTGGATCCTCAGTGTCTACGGTGCGGCCGCGATGACCGCGGTCTTCGCCGGGTTGTCTTCCTGGCTCCTGATCGCGGCTCGAACCGCCGCCGGTGACCTGGGTCTGGTCGAGCGGCTGACGTCGGCGGTTCAGGCCTTGTTTCCGCTGGCGGTCGCGCTCGCGCTGCGACGCGCCGACCGCGCTAGCGCCCGGCCGCCAGTGGTGGGGGCCGGGCGCTAGCGGCAGCTCAGTGCAGGCCGGTGATCTTGAGGATCTCGCCGGGGTGAGCCGCGGTAGCGGTGCTGCCGCCGTAGTTGGACACGTAGACGGCACCGTTGGACCCGACGGCCACGCCGGTCGGCTGGAACAGGCCGCTCACCGGCAGCGTGGTCACGGTGTGCCCGTGGTGGCTGACCCGGACCAGAGCGCCCGGGGTGGTGGGCGGAGACAGCAGGCCGCCGGTGCTGTACTCGGTGGCCAGGAGCCGGCCGTGACCGTCAAAGGCGATGGCGGTGACGGCGGTGAGGCCGCGGGCCCAGATCTTCGGCTGGTGGCCGGGAACGACCCGGTAGATGTAGGCCGTGCCCGGGACCGACGGGACGCCGCGGAGCAGACCGACGTATAGCGCCCCGTCGGGTCCGACCGCGATGGAGGTCGGCACGGCCTGGGCCTTGACCGTCACCGGCGCCGGGCCGAGAACCCCGGCCGGGGCCGTCTCGGTGACCGCCGGGAAACGGGCCAGCAGGTGGATCCGGCCGGACCGCGTGACCTGCAGCAGCGAGTTCGCGGCCGCGTCGGCCACCAGGTAGCCGCCGTGGTACGCGACGACGTCATAGGGATCGGAATCGTAGGCCGTCTCGCCCGGGACGGTGCCCAGGCTCGAGGCCGATTGCGGATGGGCCGCCGCGTAAGCCGCGAGGTTCACCGCGGCGACCTTGTGGCCCGAACGGATCAGGAGCTGGCCGAACAGCTTCCCGGCCGGCTTGGGCAGTGCGTTCACGCCGTGGCTGTTGACCAGGACGTCCTGCATGATGACGGCCGACCGGTTATGGCTGAACGTGGCCGCGGCCGGGCCGGCGACCTCGCTGCTGTCCGTCTGGATCACCGAGGGCAGCGGGACGGAGGCCGCGATATGGCCGTGCCGGATGAGCGACACGGCGCCGGTCCGGCCGACGCAGTACTTGGTGGTGCCGGGCGCGCCGGTGGACGGGCCGGTAACGCAGTTGGACGTCCCGGCCGGCCCGCCCGCGCCGGCTTGGGCCACCCACAGGCCGTCGGACGTGAGGGTCAGGTGCCGTGGGTTGTTGAGCCCGCTGCGGACCACGCTGACCGCGGGGCCCGGTGATGCCCCGGCCGCGGCCGCCGGTATGGCCACCCCCGCCAGTACCGCTGCCCCCGCGAGGGCGGTCACTGCAAAGCGTTGCATTGTTGCTCCTCCCCAGTACGAATCGCGCCGCTTCGGTGCGGCGCGACGGACCGGACAGGCCGCCGCAAGCGGAGATCAGGCCGTGCAGACTGCCCCCCGGGCAGACGGCCAGTCGATCGGCATCAGCATGGCACATTTGGAAGGTGGCTGTGATTCATCTGGGTACCACCTCCACATCATCTCCATACGATCTCCGCGCCGTCCCCACGGAGCGAGCCCGCACCGGCTCAGCCGTGGTCGAGGATCCGCCGCTTGGCCGCCGCAAAGTCAGTATCGGAAAGCACGCCCTGGTCGTGCAGGTGGGTCAGCTCGCGCAGTTGCGACATCCACGCTGGCTGGTCATCCGCGTCCGGGGGCTGGGCCGGGCTGGGTGACGTCGCGGGAACGGCCGGCTGAGCGGCCGCCGGGGCGCCGGGGCCGGCTGGGGTCGAGGGCGGCTGGCCCGCGAGGTTGACCCCGAGCTGACGCCAGAACCGCTCGAGCTGCGTCACATACCCGGCTTGGGTGAGCCGCCCGGCTCGCAGCGATGCGGTCGCCTCCGACATCGAGCGCAGGTAGGGCAGTTGGGCGTGCTTGATCTGAAGGCCCCGGCTACATACGGGACAGACCAGGTAATCGTCCGTCCCGTAGGGCACGACGGGTACGAAATACAGGCGCACCGACTTCTTCGACCGGACGTGGTGGAGGAACACCTGGTTGTGACAGTTCGGACAGGCACACCGCGCGACCTCGCCCAGATCCTCCGACTTGCCGGGCCCGAAGCCAAAGATCACCACGCGGTCATCAAAGCCGGCGCACCGGCCCCGCGCTTCACCCCTTGCAGGTGATACTCGGGGTCAGGAACCAGCCGGGCCGAGGGCCGCCGTGATCTGCTCGATGGCTTCGGCCTCGGCGGGACTCACGGCCTGCCCGCCCTCCCGGTGGGCGGCCGCCACCTTGTTGGCCAGGGTGAGGACGAAGCGGCGGTAGTCATCGCGTTCCTGAGTGTCCGCCTTGCTGTCGACCAGTGCCACCGCGTCGCGCAGCTGCTTGAGCCCGTGGTCCCGCAGTTCTTCGGGGGAGTGGTACCTGGTGTGGTCCACCTGGGGCTTGGCCGCCACGATCTCATCCAGGAGCTCGCTCTCGCCATGCTCAGATCGCGCTTCCGCGTAGGCCTTCGACATCGCGAACGTCTCGCGGAACGTTCCACCGCGCGCGGCGGTGATGACGATCAGTCCGGCGGTCGGCGGCCCCTCCAGCACCGTCTTCCATTCCTCGGGTGAAAAGGCGGCCTTCGTCGTCATGCCAAGCTCCTTCATTCAGGCGACTTTGCGTACGAGCTCAGTCAAGGATCTCGCGTTCCTGGTGTTGTGCTCTCGCCCGGTACGGGTGATTTCGCTGGGGGTCACTCCCAAGCCGGGGCGGTTCCGGGCAGTGTGGGGCCATGAGCCTGGAAGGCCTGACTGGCCTGGTCGACCGGATCACCGCCTGGGCGGACCGGCTGCAGCGCAACCATGGTGTGCTGGGCTTTCCCTACGCGGTAATCAAGAAGTACGAGGACGATGCGGGCGGCAGGCAGGCGGCGCTCATCACCTACTACGGCTTCCTGAGCATCTTCCCGCTGCTGCTGCTCGGGGTGGCGATCTTGTCGCGGGTGCTGGCAGATCATCCGGATCTGCGTCAGCGACTGGTCACCACGATTGTGCCGGAAGCGCTGCAATCGACCGTCGAGCACTCGCTGGCTACGCTGCCGACGTCGACGATCCCGTTCGCGGTCGGCCTGATCGGTTTGCTGTTCTCCGGGACTGGTGTGGTGTTCTCCGCCTACCAGACGCTGAACCACGTCGCCGCGGTCCGCTATCGCCTCCGGGCCGGTTTCTTCTCCCGGTACCTCCGGGTGCTTGTCGTGCTGGCGACGCTGCTGCTCGGGGCGCTGGCGACGGGTGCGCTCACCGTCGTGGCCACCGCGCTGCCCGGCCAGCCCGGACTGGAACGGGCGGCCGCTGTGCTCGGGTCAGCGCTGGTCGTCTTGGCCGTGCTGCTGCTGGGGGCCAAGTTGCTACTGGTGCGGCCGGCCCCGGTCCGGGCCCTGTGGCCGGGGGCTGTCCTGGGTGCGGTGGCGGTGACGGTCGTCCTCAACGCCGGGCCGCCGTTGCTGGCCAGGCTGGTGACCAAGGCCGGCCCGGTCTACGGCAGCTTTGCCACCGTGGCCGGCATGTTCGCTCTGCTGTACCTGGTCGGCCAGGCCCTGGTGTACGCGGCCGAAGTCGCCGCCGTCCGTTATGCCCGGCTGTGGCCGCGCGCCCTGGACGTAGACCACCCCACCGCTGCCGATGCCCGTGCGCTGGCCCTGCTGGCCCACGAGCAGGAACGCATACCTGCCGCCCGCGTTGAGCTCCACCTCGCGACGGGCGACTCCCCGCCGGCCAGTGGTCCCCCGGCCTAGGCCAGGTCGACGTAGACCGTGCCGCCCTCGACCTTGACCGGGTAGGTGCGCAGGTCGACCAGCACTGGGGCGCCGAGCGCCTTGCCGCTGGTGTAGTCGAACCGGCCGTTGTGCTTGGGGCACTCGATGATGCCGTCCTCCACCAGCCCGTCGCACAGCAGCGTCTTCTCGTGGGTGCAGTGCCCGTCGGTGGCGAAGTAGGCGTCCTCGGGCGAGCGGTAGATGGCGTAGTCCCGGCCGCCGTGCTCGAACGGGATGACATCCTCGGGGTCAACCTCGTCCGCCGGGCAGGCGGCGATCCACTCAGGCATGTGGTGGCTCCTCAGTGTCGGCTGGTCAGTGTCGGCTGGATTAGGCGGCCGTGGCTTCAGCGAGCGGCCGCGCCCGGCCGTCGCTGGCGGGCGTGGGCTCGTTGAACTGGGCCGCGCCGGGCAGCAGCTCGCGGCGCACGTAGTACTCCTGGTCGCGCAGCTGGTGCAGCACGGCCGGGATGATCTCCTTGTACGCGGCCCACAGGGACGGGTACACCGGGGCGCAGTCGTGCTTGATCTCCTCGTGCAGCTCGGCCAGCCGGTAGTACGGGACCATCGGGAACATGTGGTGCTCGACGTGGTAGTTCATGTTCCAGTACAAGAACCGGTTGACCACGCACATCTTGACCGTGCGGGTGTTCAGCCGGTGGTCGAGCACGTTTTCGCCCATGCCCGCGTGCTGGGTGAACCCGTAGACCTGGAGCATGAACGCGCCGTAGATGCGCGGCCCGCCGATCAGCACCACCGGCAGCCAGGAACCCAGCCCGATGGCCAGCGCGATCGTCACCGCGTAGATGGCCAGGTGGATGCGGGCGGTCCGGTACACCTTCGGTCGCTCGGACTCGGGCACGTAATCGGCCTCGTCGGCGGTGAGCCGCCCCGCCGCGTGGATGAACAGGAGCCGGAACGCCGTGGGCACGTCGACCAGGCCGAAGTAGTTGGCCAGCAGCCGGGCCAGCCGGGCCGGGCGCATGACCGCGATCTCCGGATCGCGCCCCACGATCAGCGTGTCGGTGTGGTGCCGGGTGTGGCTCCAGCGCCAGGTGGTCGGGTCACGCATGATCATGAACGAGGCGACCTGGTACAGACCCTCGTCGATCCACCGGGTCTTGAACGCGGTGCCGTGCCCGGCCTCGTGCCAGCGCGAATCCGAGGTCGACCCGTACAGCACGCCGTAGGCCAGGAAGAACGGCACGGCCCACCAGCTGCTCCAGACGATCCAGAGCGCGCTGCCCAGCCCGGCGAAGACGAACATCAGCCCGAACCAGATGATGGTGTCGCGCACAGCCGGGTAGTCCGACCGCCGCATCAGTTCCTTCATCCGTTTGCGCGGTACCGCGCTGCGGAACCAGGTCGCATCGGCCAGGCCCGCGTCCACCGCCGCCTGGTTCTCCGGCCCGACGATGTTGTACCGCTCCAGCCGTTCCTTGCCCATGCCGGTCCTCCCGCGCTGTCCGCCCCCGCCGTCCCGGCTTTTGGAGCGCTCCAACTAACGGTCATCATCATCTGCGCGCTGAACCGTGTCAAGGGTGACGATCGGCATTTTTAACTGGTCAGCACGTCTGCGGTGAAACGAGCGCGGCCGGCGTCCTTAGGGGCCGGGGTGTCGGCCCCGGCCGGTCGGCGCCGGCTGGCGGGCGCGGCGGGTCTGCTCAGCGAGCCGGAACCGGGCCGGTCGAACCGCGCACTTCCAGCCGGGGTGGCAGCAACCGGGTCTGGGCGGGCGCGGCCGGGTGCTCGATCCGTTCCAGCAGCATCTGGCCGGCCTGCCGGCCCATCAGACCGGCAGTGCCGTCCACGCTGGTCAGCCACAGGGCGCGCAGCCGGGCGAACAGGGAGTTGTCGAACCCCGCCAGCGACAGTTCCGCGGGCACCCGGACGCCCAGCGCGGTCGCCGCGGACAGGGCCCCGACGCAGGTCAGATCGTTGGCCGCGAAGATGGCGGTCGGGCGGTCCGGGCGGCTGAGTAGCTCGACCGTGACCCGGTAACCGCCCTCCTCGCTCATGTCCCCCGGCACGACCAGTGCCTCGGCGCCGAGCCCGGCCGCCCGCATGGCGTCCTGGTAGCCCTGCATCCGGAGCTGGCCGGCCAGGCTGGGCAGGCCGGAAATGTGCGCGATGCGGGTGTGCCCCAGGCCGGTCAGGTGCTCGACCACCAGGGCCGCCCCACGCTCGTTGTCGTTGGCCAGCACGTCCACGTGTGGCAGGTCGAGGTCCAGGCCGCGTCCGCCGACCGCCACGGTCGGGATCGTGCTGGCCACGGACAGCACGGCCTGCGACAGCGGGATGGATCCGGCCAGCACCAGGCCGTCCACCCCGTAATCGAGGAACGACCAGGTCAAGGTGTCATCCATCAGCTGGTCAATGCGGCCGTCGCCCAGCAGCATGTGCTTGCCCGCCCCGTGCAGGACCGGTGTCAGGCCGTCGAGCATGTCCGCGAACCACGGCTGCCGCAGGTCGTTGAGCAGCACGCCGACCGTGCGGGAGCGTTGCTCGGCCAGCCGCCGGGCGGCCGCGTTGGGCCGGTAACCCAGGTCGGACACGGCCCGCAACACCGCGTCCCGGCTGGCCGGGCTGACCTTGGGCGAGTTGTTCAGCACCAGCGAGGCCAGTGACCGGGACACACCGGCCTGGGCCGCCACCGTCTCCAGCGTCGGCCGGCCTTTACCTGGTCTCGTCCCCGGGGTTGCCACGCCGCCCTTTCGGCTCACTACCCGCCTGTTGCCCCTACCAGTTGGAGCGGTCCAACGCTAAGGCGGTGGCGACGGGGTGTCAACGATCGGGACTGGACACGATGGTCCGCGACACCCGCCGATCGGGCACCAGCCACACGCACGCCACGACCACGTAGGCCGCGAGACCGAGCCAGCGGTCGAGGAACGACAGGCCGATCCCGATGACGTAGAGCACCACCGAGGCTCTGCCCTTGACGTCGTTGCCGATCGCCCGGGCCAGCGGTGAGTCCGGGCCTTCGATGCGCAGCAGAACCCCCTGCAGCACGAAGTAGGCCGCTCCGGCGGCCAGCAGCACGATGCCGTAGGCGGCCACGGGGGTCTGGGCGAAGCTGTTCTCGCTCATCCAGGCCGTGACGAACGGGATGAGCGACAGCCAGAACAGCAGGTCCAGGTTGGCCCACAGGGCCCCGCTGGAGATGCGGGAGACCGCTTGGAGCATGTGATGGTGATTGTTCCAGTAGATGCCGAGCATGACGAAGCTCAGCAGGTAGGCCAGCAGCACCGGCACGTCATCTTGCAGCGCACCCCAGGTCTTCCCGTCCGGGGTGCGCAGCTCGAGGACCATGATCGTGATGAGGATCGCGATGACGCCGTCGCTGAACGCTTCAAACCGGCCTTTTGGCATTTGACCAGGCTAAAGCAACGGAGAGGACACCGATGACCAAGGAAGTTCAGCTGACCGAGGAAGCCCGCAGCGATCTGGTCCCGCACGGCGTACTGCGGGCCGGGATCAACGAGGGCAACCGGGTGCTGGTCAGCGCCCGGTCGGCCGACGGCGGTCCGGATGGGGTGGCCCCGGCTCTGGCCGCCGAGCTGGCCCGGCGCCTGGAGGTGCCGCTGCAACCGGTGCCGGGGTGCTCGGGGACCGGGTCGGCGCGGACGAGTGGGACGTCGCCCTGCTCGGCGCGGAGCCGGCCCGGGCCACGACCATGGACTTCACCAGCCCGTACTCCGAACTGCGCGTCACTTACCTGGCCCACGCCGGAGTGTCAGGGTGGCAGGGCGTCCGGAATCCTAAGGGCGGACCACGGTCAGCATGAACGGCTTGTCGCCGGCCGCGTGCTCGACGGCCTGGTTCACGTCATCCAGGCCGAACTCGGTGACCTGGTACTGGTTCAGGTCCAGCAGACCGGCCCGGACCAGGCTGACCAGCCGGGGCGCGGCCGCCCGCGGGAACATCCACTGCCCGCGCACGGTGATGCTGTTGCGCATCAGCCACCTGAGCGGCAACGCGAGGTCCGCGTCCACGCCGCCCATCAGCACCACCCGGCCGAACTCCCGTACGGTCAGCGCCGCGGCCCGGACCGGAGCCGGGCCCGCGGCCGGTGGGAGCAGGTCCAGCACCACGTCGATCGGGCCGGCTGCCGCCGAACGCATGCGCTGCTGGTCCAGCTCGAGGTCGCCGGTCAGCCGGACGGTCCGGACCCGGTCCCCGAACCGGCGGGCCAGGTCGTCCAGGACGCCTCCGTTCCGGCCCGGTGCGACCACCCGAGCCGCCCCCATGGCCAGCGCGACCGCCACCCCGGCGCTGCCGTAATTCCCGGTCGCGCCGCTGACCAGGACGGTCTCGCCGGGCTTTAGGTCAACCGCGACGAAGCCGCCGTACGGCACCAGCAGCAGGTTCAGTGCGTTCCATCGCCCGGCGTCGGCCGCGTCGATGGGCCCGAGCGGGATCGCGTTCTCGGCCGGGATCATCATCTGGGCCGCGAAGGCGCCGTGCCGGAAGTGCCGCATCAGCTGGCGGCCACCCGCACCGCGCGCGCTCCAGCCCTGAAGCACGATGTCCGGGGTCTGCGCGTCGTCCCGCGAGCGCACGGTGATGTCGCAGGCGACCCAGTCGCCCGGCTTGAGCCGGGTACTGTCCGGCCCGGTCGCCCGGATCCGGCCAATGGCCGCGGTGCCCGGCACCAGGGGCAGCTCCATCTCGTAGTTGCGCATCCCGCTGAACACCTCGCCGGTGTAGGACAGGACCCCGGCGGCCACCACGTCGACGACGATTTCCCCGGCCCCGGGCACCGGGTCGGGCAGGGTCCCCACCTCGAGCGGCGACCCGAATTTGTTGAGCAGTGCAGCCTTCATGAGCCCCACTCAACCGCGCTGGGGCAGGCATAAAAAGGCCTAGTACTATCCTAGGACTGACGAGTACCACCCGATCAGTTCAGGCCCGGGGTCAAGCCCAAGTCAGGGGCCAGGCCGAGCCAGGGGAGTGCGATGCCGACGGCCACCGAGGATCGCAGTGAGCTGGGCGACTTCCTGCGCTCCCGCCGGGAACGGCTCACCCCCGCGGCACTCGGCCTGCCCGGCGGACGCCGGCGGCGCACCCCCGGCCTGCGCCGCGAGGAAGTCGCCGAGCTGGCCGGCATCGGCGTGGACTGGTACGTGCGGCTGGAGCAGGGCCGGTCGGTCCGGCCGTCGGTGGCCACCATCGACGCCCTGGCCCAGGCCCTGCGCCTGGATCCGGCCGAGCGCACCCACCTGCGCGCCCTGGCCCGCAGCCCGCGGCACCAGCCCTTCGCCAGGGAGACCGTGCCCGATCCCATCCGCCGCCTGGTCGAGAGCCTGACCCAGCCCGCCTACGTCACCGGCCGCCGTCGCGATGTTCTGGCCTGGAACGTGGCCGCGGCCGACATCCTCACCGACTTCGCGCAGGCGCCGGAGGCCGACCGCAACGTCCTGATCTGGATGCTGACCAATCCTGAAGCCCGCGCGCGGTTCGGCCCCGGCTGGGCCGACGAGGCCCAGCGGATGGTGGCCCAGTTCCGCGCCACCCACGACCTCTGGGCCCGCGACCCGGCCTTCGAGGCCCTGATGACCCGCCTCCGCGACGGCAGCCCCGAGTTCGCCACCTGGTGGGACGCCCACGACATCCGCCGCAGCCAGGCCGGCCACAAGGTCTTCTACTACCCGGACTGCCCGGGCCGCGCCCCCCTGCGCTTCGAGTACGTCACCTTCCAAGCCAACGACGACCCCGCCCTCAAACTCTCCATCTACACCCCGGCCTGACCAGCGCTGTCGGCGATGCGGCGCAGGCGGTCTCGCCAGCCGTGTGCTGAAGGTCGTCATCGACGCACCATTGAGCGGCGTCAGAACCGGAAGCGAGTCAGGCCGCCCGGCTCCGTCGTCAAGGTCACGATCGCCGAGCGTGGCTCAATGCGATACACGTTCCATGGCGGTGGTCCTTGCGACGGGGCGTTGAACGGGGCCGTGATGCCCAGTCCGCTGTCGTCAGGTTCGGCCGGCCAGCCTTGGTCCGCCCACGCCTTCGCGACGCGCGCCAATGCGCCGGGCTCGGTCACTCGCGCCGCGTCACCCTCGACCACGACGTCCGCGTCGCGGGCCGACACCGCGATCGAACACCGCGGATCACGCGCGACATTGCGTCCCTTCCGCGTGCTGGCTCCCGTCTGGAACCAGAACGTGCCGTCTAGCCACAGGGCACCGACCGCCGTCACATGCGGGCTACCGTCCTGGTTGATGGTGGACAGCCAGGTCGTGCGGGAATTCACCGCGTCCGGGGCGGGCGCCGTTCCGGCCTCGAGCTTTTCCGCGACCGCGGCCCAAGCCACGGGCGGCAGCCCGTCCGCCTGACCCAAATTCGTGATCTCCATGAGCCATCCTCTCGTTGTTCAGCGGATTCTCGTTGTTCAGCGGAATCCTGGCTAACAGCTTCTGCAGAGACGACGCGCGACGAGCGCGAAAGTCATCGCGCCTAGGGCCGGGGCGAGCGGCCGGTAGGGTCCCTGTTCCTGGCTGAAGATCGACAATCACACCACGCTGGGCGTGGCGACAGCGGAGGACACCGGGGCCCTGATGGTGAAGAAGATCGGGCCAGCTGACTGGCCCGACGGCGTGGTGGACCTGCTGGGTCACCTGTTCTGACGCGCTCGCAGCGCTATGAGCACAGTCTCTGCGGAGACGTCACGGCCGTGGCCGTTCCTTGATCCCCGCCGCGAGCAGGCCGGTGACCTCAGCGATCCGGGCGGCACGCAGGTCCGGCCTGCGGGTGGTGGCATCAATCCAGCGCAGGTAAGCCTTGCGGTAAAACTGCGCCAGCGTATCGAAGAACGCGCCCGCCGCCGGGTCAGCCGCGAGCGCCGCGGCGATATCGTCGGCGAGATCACCGCGCTGCGGACCTTCCGGGGCCAGTTCGACAGTAACGTCGGCACCGATCGCGATCCCCATGCTGGCCAGGCGCTTGGAGGTCAGGGATAGCACCCATCGGTGGCCGGCCGGCACGAGCCTGGTACGGATCCGGCAGTCGCCGATCGTGCCGCTGACGGGATGATCGGCCTTGGCGCCCCACGCCTCATCGGGGTCGAATGGCACCGTGATGACCGCGCCGTCCCGGGGCCCGGCGGCGATGACGGCGCGGAAACGCTGCGAACCCATGATCCCATCGTGGCATGACAGTGCCCAATTAGCGGGCGGGAACCGGCTCGGACGACGGGCGCCATTCCCGCCTGATCAGCCCGTAGACCCACGAGTCAGAGACCTCGCCGTTCACGACGCAGTCTTCCCGCAACGTCCCTTCACGCACGAAGCCGAGCTTCTCCAGCACGCGGGCCGATGCCACGTTGCGCGTATCGGTCTCAGCCTGGACCCGATTCAGGCCCAGCGTGCCGAATGCCCACCGCAGCAAAACGCCCGCGGCCTCCGTCGCGTAGCCATGGCCCCACGCCGCATCGTCGAAGCAGTAGCCCAGCGACGCACTGCGGTAGTCCGGATTCCACCGGCTCAGGCTGCACCAGCCGATGAACGTCCCGTCGGAGACACGATCCACGGCCAGCCGCGCCCCGGTGCCTCCCTCTGCCATCTGCCGGCAAGCCGTGATGAAACGCTCGGCCCGCGCGCGTTCGCTCCACGGCGGCGCGTCCCAGTAGCGCAGCACGTAAGCATTGCTGTGCAGCGCGAAGAGGCCGTTCGCATCCGCGTCGTCAAAGGGGCGCAGCCGAAGGCGAGCGGTGTGCAACGTGGGAGTAGGCAGCGCCATGCGCGTCATGTTCCCTCTCGTGATTGATGGCCAATCAATCAGACACTCGACGTCGGCCACTCGCAACGGGTTTCTCGGCCTACGAGCAGACGCACCCGATGCTGTCACCAGGTGCCTTAGCTGCTATCCGGGAACCTTGCTCTGGCTTCGCCGCCAAGCCAGGTACCGAGGTGCTGCCGACGTGCTCGATGGCCACCACCGGAACGTCCGCAGCCGCCATCGCCCGCGCGTACTCCCGCCGGAGCTGCTCGAATCGCCCCGGCCACGCCGGGTCGTACTCGGCCACCACAATCACATCCAGCAACCTACCCAGCACGGCCCACGGACCACCGGGCGCAGACAGCTCATCGCAGCAGACGAGTGCGTCACGCAGAGCCATTATTGAGTTGCTATCTAGGTCGTCGGCCCGCGCAGATCGCCGACTACGCGGCCAGCGTGTGGCCGGGGCATGGCCGATCTAAGGTGGCCGGGTGGGGGCTAGGTGATCTATTCCATGGGGTCAGTCGTCGCAGCGACCCAGTGAGCACCTTGCGAGCACGGGCTGAATTCGTTGCGAACCTTTTCGGCAGGGTCGGCCTCTGGATGAGTATGACCACCGAAAGCTGGAGGCAATGAGCCGCCCCGAAGAGGAGTACCGGGAGTTCGTCGGTAGCCGCGCGGCTTCGCTACATCGCACTGCGTATCTGCTGTGCGGCGACTGGCACCTGGCCGACGATTTGGTGCAGGAGACATTCGTCAAGGCCTTCCGCCACTGGCGGCGGGTACAGCGAGCCGACAACCAGAACGCCTACGTCAGGCGCATCCTGGTCAACGAGTTCAACCGGCACTGGCAACGCTATGGCGGACTGCCCGTGCGCGCCAGCACCGACCATCCCGAGGTCGCCGTCCCCGACGTCTCTGACGAGGTTGTCAATCGCGCCGATCTGCTGGGTGCCCTGTTGACCCTCCCGGCCCGGCAGCGGGCCACCGTCGTCCTTCGCTACCTGGAGGGGATGAGCGAGCGGGAAACCGCTGCCGTCATGCGGTGCAGCGAGGGCACCGTGAAGAGCCAGACCGCCCGAGCGCTGAACACGCTCGGAGGCTGCCTGAAGCACAAGGAGTCTCCGCTATGAATTCCCCGACCGAACAGCACCTGGGCACAGCGTTCCGCGACCTGGTCGCAGAACAGCCCTTCACCCCGGACGTGCTGGCCATCGAGCATCGCGCCCGCCAGGCCCGCCGCCGCGACCGGATCGTCCGGGGCGGCATCGGGGCCGGCGTCGTCGCGGTCGCGGCAGTGGCGGCCATCGGCGTGGCCGGCATCGTTCCGTCCGCGCCGGCCAGAACGGCTCAGGCCGGCCGTGTGCACTCGCCGAGGGCCGGCACATCGGCCGGATCGGCCGCTGCCCAGCAGCCACTAGCAAAGCTGGCCGCCAATGTAGCCGCCGAGCCGCGGCCCGCCGGTAACGCCACGCTGGTGGAGCGCGAGACGGGCATGCCGGGCGGGGGGAGCGTCAACGTCTGGGACCTGTACACCGACAACGGCCGGTACTTCTTCTCAAGGACCGAGGCCGGCCTGCCGGCCCAGATCAAGGAGCACAACAACCAGGGCGATGGCCAGTTCGGACGCGAGGTCGCCGCGGCGGCCTACGCGGTGACCGGCGACCTGGCCACCGCCGCGCTGAAAATCGCCTGGCCCGACGCGACCCCGGTCCCCGCCTGGCTCAAGGCGCAGGTCAAGACCATGTCGGCCGGCGGGCTGCAGATCGACAACTATGTCTGGGAGAACAGCGAGGACGCGCTGATCGCGGGTTCCGGCAACCCCCAGGTGAGAGCCGGCGTGCTGCGCCTGGTGTCCTTGCTACCCGGCGTCAACGTCACCCGCGCCACCGTGCACGGCCAGCCCACGCTCACCCTCACCGCTGGCGCGGCCGAACTCGGGAACACAATGGGCAAACCCGACAAGGCCCACCCCAAGGGTCGGCCGGGAGCGGCCTACTCCGAGGCGATCACCATCAACGCCAACACCGGCCTCCCGCTGCAGATCGCCAGCGGCCTGGGCGGCAAGGTCACCGGCACCACCCGTTACGTGGTAACCCGGGTCAACCTGGCCGACGTCGCCGCCGGCAAGTTCTGACCTGCTCTATCGACCAGCGATCCCCGGCCAGGCCGCACCCTGGCCGGGGATCGTCTGGCCGCGTATGTATCAGATGCCGTCCAGTCCGCTCCGTCGTGGATGACGGCTCCTTCCAGGCCTGCCTCGAAGGAGTCAGCAGCCCGAGACCGTGTCCTCGATCGGAGACCGCCATGAGCACTCTCCCGCCGTCTGCCGTCCCATCATCCGCACCGACCGAAGCCTCAATGATCAGCAGGCTCGTCGCCATTTTTATCCCGGTCTTCGCTGTCGCCGCCGGGTGGTTCGCAGGCGTCATTGCACAAGCAGTCCCAGGCGCCCACCTAGATCAGAACCAGATCGTCGCCTTCATGACCGCTGCTGCGGTTAGTGCCATAACGGCCGGGTGGAAGTGGCTCCAGGGCTGGCAGCAGCACGAGGCGCTGGTCGCACAGGGCTTGGACGTACCGGTCAAGGCGGGGCCACCCGCAGCCGCGACCGCCGCAGCGCCCGCACCTCTGCAGACGCCCGTAGCCTCGCCCGCGACCAGTTGAGCGGACACATTCCCGGAGGGCCAGAGAACACCAGTGCAGGCCTTGCCGTATAAGAACACCACAAGGCCGACAGCATCAGCTTGTGACGCCGGGCTGGTGCGGGCGGTGCGATTATGAATGTGTGCCAGCGAATACTGTGTCCTGGCCTGAGGTCGCGGCGGGCCTGGCGGCGGCGCGCAGCTACTGGCTCTCCACCACCATGCCCTCGGGCGCGCCGCACGTGGCTCCTGTGTGGGGCGTGGTGATCAGCGACGTCCTGTACCTCTACAGTGAGCGCCTCACCCGTAAGGCCCGCAATCTTGCCGCCGACCCGCGCCTGGTGGTGCACCTGGAAAGCGCCGACGATGTGGTGATCGTCCGCGGCATTGCCGAGGATCTGGGACCTCCCGCTCAAGTCCCCGGGGTAGTGGCTGGCCTGGCGGCGAAGTACAGCAGCGAGGCCGACCGGCCTTACCTGCCCGATGCGGACCCCGCTTTTGACATCGTCTATGCCGTCCGGCCGCAATCAGCGATGATGTGGCGCCTGCCCGATTACGAGGGATCACAGCGCCGCTGGACCCCTTAAGCCCACACCGGCCGGCACCCCGCACGCCGACCCGACACCGGATCCTGGCCGCCGGACATCCCATAACAACGTGGATGACCGGAGCCGGGACGGCACCCGCTGACCGGGGTAAGTTCAGCTTGTGAAGAAGCTGTTTGAGATCCTGGTTTGTTTCCTGCATCCCGTGGCTGTAATCCTCATGTGGATCGACCTGGCCACCGACCGTCCGGATTTGAGGGGAGGCGGAAAACTGGCGTGGGCGATCTTGGGTCTCATCCCGCTGGTGCCTTTTCTGTACGTAATCACCGGGGGTGATCTGTGGTAATCCAGCGGCGACGCGCATCCGGCCGCGACCACATGATCCGCAACGGTGCACCGGCCAGCCAGTTGGCCCCCGCGCCAGGCCACTAGCTAGATGGCCTGGCCTGCTTCCTGCATGTAGAACCGCGCCGCGCGTCCCCCGGATCTGCCACTAATGCCAGCAGCCGGACGAGATGATCCCCTAAGCACTGCAGGTTTGAGCAGCCACCTTGAGATCGTGATCGACCGACCGCACGGCGGCAGATGAGGGTGGTTACGTGTTTTGGCGGCGGCATCGAGCAGGGCCTTGGTGAGGACTGATTTCACGGCAATTCCCTTATCGGCGAGACTGTTCGCGCCGGATGGGGACCGGTCGATGGCGCAGACGGCTGTGGTCACGGTGGCCCCGAGTTCTCGAAGGGCCCGGGCGGCGCTGATGACGGCGCCGCCGGTGGTGATCACATCTTCGACCAAGGTCACGGTGCAGGCCGTGGGGTCGCCGCCTTCGGCCAGCCGCTTGGTGCCGTAGTTCTTGGCTTGCTTGCGCACGAACAGCGCCGGGATGCCGGTCATCTGGCTGAGCACAGTAGCGAGCGGGACGCCGCCGAGCTCAAGGCCACCCAGAAAATCAGTGTCCGCAGGAATCAGTTCGGCCATGGCCTCGGTTACCCGCCGCAGCAGCGCTGGATCAGATTCGAACAGGTACTTGTCGAAATACTCATTGCTGACCTGCCCGGAGCGCAGCGTAAAGCTACCTTGCAGGCGGCACCGCGCATCAACCTCACGCGCCAGCTGGGTCAAGTCGCACGCGGACACGTCGATGATCCTGCCAGACGTCTCCGGCTACGCACAGCGGCCGCCGCTCACGCCGACGCATTAGGAAAGTCCACAGAGCGGCATGTGAGTGCGTCACACAGAGCAATCTCCAAGCTGATACCTGGGGCATTGGCCCGCGACAGAACGCCGATCTGGAAATTGGCCGGAGCTGCGTTCGGACCGGGACTGGCCGGAAGCGGCATGTGTCATCGGCACACGCTGGGCTGCGGTTCGCCCGGGGCGTAATGCGTCCATTCTGCCTTCGTTGGTGGGCCGGCATCGGCACACAGGGCTGCGTACGGGTTAGCGAAAAGCGGCATTTGCCACAGCCGCACGGTGCCGTCGGTGTCGGCGGTGGCCAGGAGCTTGCCGTCCGGGCTGAACGCCACGCCGGACACGCTCCCCCCCGTGCCGGCACCGGCCGGGAGGGGAACGCCGACGGCCTGCCTGGTGGCCAGATTCCACAGCCGCGCATCTCCGTCGCTATAGGCGGCGGCCAGCAGCTTGCCGTCCGGGCTGAACGCCACCCCGTTCACGCCGCCGCTCGTGACAGCCGAAAAGGGAGCGCCGACGGGCTGCCCGCTGCCCGGACTCCACAGCCGCACGGTGCCGTCACCGTCCGCGCTGGCCAGCAGCTTGCCGTCGGGGCTGAACGCCACCCCTAGCACGCTGCCCCCGGGGTCAGCCGGGAGGGGAGCGCCGACGGCCCGCCGGGTGGCCAGATCCCACAGCCGTGCGTGCCCGTCGGTGTCGGCGGTGGCCAGCAGCGTGCTGTCCGGGCTGAACGCCACCCCTGGCACGCTGCCCCCGGGGTCAGCCGGGAGGGGAGCGCCGACGGCCCGCCGGGTGGCCAGATCCCACGTTCGCACGGTGCCGTCCGTCTCGGCGGCGGCCAGCAGCTTGCCGTCCGGGCTGAACGCAACGGCATTCCGTCCGGAAAAGCCGCCTGAAGCCTGCCCGGTGACCGGGTTCCACAGCCCAATGGTGGTGTCGCCATTGGCGGTGGCCAGCAGTTTGCCGTCCGGGCTGAACGCCACTCCATTCACGCGGCTCCCCGGGCCGGCTTCAGCCGGAAGGACGCCACCGGACTGCCGGGAAGCCGGATCCCACAGCCGCACGGTGCCGTCGCCGCCGGCGCCGGCCAGCAGCTTGCCGTCCGGGCTGAACGCCACCCCATTCACGCCGCCGGTCACGGGCGGGAGGGGAGCGCCAGGAGTTCGCCGGGTGACCGGGTTCCAGAGCCGTACGGTGCCGTCGCCGCCGGCGGTGGCCAGCAGCTGGCTGTCCGGACTGAACGTCACCCCGTTCAGCCCGCCCGTGGCGGCAGCCAGGACGGGAGCGCCGACGGGCTGCCCGCTGGCCGGGTCCCACAGCCGCACGTACCCGGCTGTGTCGGCCGTGGCCAGCAGCGTGCCGTCCGGGCTGAACGCCACCCCGTACACGCTGCCGTTGGTGACAACCGGGAGGGGACCGCCGACGGCGTGCCGGGTGGCCGGGTTCCAGAGCCGCACGGTGCCGTCGATGTCGGCGGTGGCCAGCAGCTTGCCGTCCGGGCTGAACGCTACCCAGTACACGCCGCTGGAGGAAGCGAGGAAAGGAGCACCGAGGGCCTGCCGGGTGGCCGGGTTCCACAGCCGCACGTACCCGGCCCTGTCGACGGTGGCAAGCAGCTTCCCGTCCGGGCTGAACGCAACCGCGTTCACGCTCGGCCCTCCGCCCCTGCCTTCTGGGCTGGTGCTAGCGCGGACGCGAGCGCCGACGGCCCGGTGGAGGGCGGGGTCCCACAGCCGTAGGTACCCGTCGATGTCGGCGGTGGCCAGCAGCTTGCCGTCCGGGCTGAACGTCATCGATACCACGCCGCCCCCGGGGTCGGCCGGGAGGGGAGCGCCGATGGCCTGCCGGGTGGCCGGGTTCCAGAGCCGCACGTTGCCCTCGGCGTCGGCGGCGGCCAGGACTTTGCCGTCCGGGCTGAACGCCACCGCGTACGCGCCTCCCCCCGATCCGGTATCAACCGGGAGGGGAGCGCCGACGGCCTGCCCGGTGGCCGGGTTCCACAACCGTACATAGCCGTCGCCGTAGGCGGCGGCCAGCAACTTGCCGTCCGGGCTGAATGCTGTCTGCTGCACGCCGGGGTTGGCTGGACCAAAGTAGGTGGCTGGGTCACCGGGCAGGATGCCGTCTTGCTGTTGCTCGATCAGCAGGCTCGCCAGGACGGGGCCGGCCTGGTTGGTGGGGAAGACGCGCCAGGCGGCCACGGCCAGCCGCCGTGCGGTGAGCGGACTGGTGGAGTCGGCGGCCAGGCTTTCGTCGGCGAGCTGGCGAGAGAGGGCGATGGCGTGCTGCCGGGAGGCGTTGGCGGCCTGGCGGGCGGCGTTGGCGGCGCCGCGGACGGCGATTCCCGCGGCGCAGATGGCGATCACGGTCAGGGCCAGCAGGCTGGCGATCACGCCGCGCCGCCGCTGGCCGGCGCGCCGCGCGGCGCGATGCGCGGCGCCGAGGAACTCCTCGCCGGTGGCAGGCAGCGGGAGGTAGCGGGCGGCCGCGCCCCGCCAGCGGGCCGCGGCGGCGTCGATGGTGGCCAGCCGCCCCGGCCGGTACAGGTAGGCCGGGTCCCGGCCGTAGCCCTCCCAGGCGGCCGCGTCGGTGACCACCTGGCCGTACAGGGCCCGGTCGAGCTGGTCGTCTCCCAGCCAGTCCCGGAGCTGTTTCCAGGCCTGCAGCAGCGCGTCGTGGACGATCTCGATACTGTCTTCTCCGAGGACCAGCAGGCGCCGGGCGCTGAAGACACCGATGACCGCGTCGACGTCCGCGGCCATCGGCGTCCCCGGGGCGCTCAGATCGGCCCTGCGGCACCGGCGCCGCGCGAACCGGCCATCGGGCGTGATGACGGTCAGCTGGGTAAACACCAGCCGGGCCGCGTCCTGCTGCGACGGTGTCAGGGCGTCATAGCCGGCCTGGGCGCCGCGGTTGACCGCGTCGGCGACCCCGCCCGCGCGCCGGTAGCCGCGCACGGTTAGCTCATTCCCCTCACGGCGTTCCCAGGTGGCGGCCATCGCCTGGGACATCAGCGGCAGCACGCCGCTGCCCAGGCCGCCCCCGCTCTCGTCGCGCAGCTCCGCGATTACCGCCTCAACCACAGCGGGCTCCACGGCCAGGCCCGCCTCCGCCGCCGGCCCGGTCACCGCCAGCCGCAACTCGGCCTCGCTCATCGGCCCGACCGTGAACGGCCCGGCATCCAGCGCCGCCTTCAACGGCGGGTACGCGATGAGGCGGCCCAGGTAATCCGCGCGCACCGCCGCGACCACCAGTGCAGGCGGGAGTCTGCCCGGCCCCGCCGGCATCGTGGCCGCCGCGTGCAGCGCCGTGATGAACGCCTTCCGCTCTAACGGGTCGATCTCGGTGTCCTCGGCCGCGATGAACAACTCCTCGAACTGGTCGACCACCAGGACCAGGCGCGGCGGCGCACCGGCCGCGGCACCGGCTGGCCCGCCCGGTCCCGGGTCCGCGCCTCGCCCGGCGGCGGTTCGCGCCGCCTGCCCGGCCAGCATCGGCGCTTCATCCGGCGCCGCCGAAAGCGAACGGTACACCGACACCGGATCCGCGGCCGCCATCTCGGCCAGGTGCATCGCAAGCTCTCGCAGCGGGCTGGCGGTAGCCCGGATCACCCGCCGCGGCCACCGCTCCGACCCCGGCCCCAGCGCGCCGGTGGCTAGCCGTGGCATCAATCCCGCCCGCAGCAGTGAGGACTTGCCCGATCCCGACTCCCCGGCCACCAGCAGTATCCCCGCGCCGCGCAGCCGCTCCGTCAGCCGGCGGACCAGCTGATCCGTCAGCTCCTCGCGTCCGTAAAAGAGCTGGGCGTCCCGCTCCTCGAACGGCACCAATCCTGGGTAGGGACCGCCCGGCCACGCCGGGCCTCCTGGCGCCATGGCTTCGCGCCGCGCCGCCAGCACCTCGGCGGCCGGGGCGCGGCCGCGGGCGGCCGCCACGAACACCGAGCGCGCCGGCTCGGCCAGGCCGAGCGCGCCGGCCAGCAGCTCGGCGGTGTCCTTTCGAGCGGTGCGGTTGATGCCCCGCTCCAGGGCACTGACCGACCGCGGGGAAAGGCTCGCCGCCTCCGCCAGCTCCTCCTGGGTCAGCCCCGCCTCGGCCCGCAGCTGCCGCAGCAGCCCTCCGAACCCCAGCGCAGGATGCTCTCCCATGATCTGGCACTCCCAGGCCCCTCATCCTGCCGCCCGCAACCCGGCGCAGCGCCGACAGGATCCACACCCAGGCTAACCAGGCCCGGCCACCTGCACCATCTCTTGCCGTCCAGGCCGCCAGTTATGTGAGCCGTTATGTGACCGTCCTGCGGGCCCGCATGTGTGGCAGTCAACCCGGCTGCCGCACACCGTGAAACCAGTCATCCGCGCACGCTAGCGCGGACCAGGAAGAAAGGAACTCCCGCAATGTTCAACCGCCTCGCCACACACCGGCCGCTGACAATCAGGAACCTCTCGACCCGCACGCGCCGCTCCACGATCGGCGCAGCCGCAGTGATCGCCGCCTCGCTCATCGGCGCGCTGGGCAGCACCGCCTCGGCTGCGCCTCACGATAGCGGCCTTGTCGCCTGCGCGTACCCGTTGAGCACGCAAGACGTCCCCGCCACCGCTTACCCGACGATCCGCGCTCAGTTCGCCGGGTCGCGCTGGGCGGACCTGCGTACGGCCGGCACGGCCTACGTCGATCTGGCCATGCAGCTAACCACGGCACGAGAGACCGACGGATACCAGACCGTCTGGTTCTATCAGCGGCTATCCGCCGCCTGCGCACGACACCGCCGCTGAATGGCGGACCTGCTGCTGGCCCGGCAAGAACCTCGGCTCATCAGACGAGAGAAGCAGAGAATGAGCATCCACGAATACCTCATGAAGGCCTGCCAGGACGACGCACTGCGGGCAGGCGAGCGGGACCGCCAACTCCTCGAGGCGCGACGAGCGCGCAAGGCAGGCCGAAATCAGCAAGAGGCTGCGGCTCCCGCCGCTGCCATCGTTCAGGTGAGGCGGCTGACCCGGCTGATGTTCCGCCGCGCTACCAAGCCCGCCGCTCAGCCTGCCAGGCCGGCATCGAGTGAACCATAACGTCCCGTTCGGTGCGCAACGCACAGAAACCAGCAGGGTTTCGGATAGCACACGTATCGGCGGGTCGGAGCGCGTCATGTCAGGTGCTTTGCCCGGGTCAGCACGGGGTGTGGTTCCCCCTGTACCTCAGCTGGTCGCGCCCTTCGCCGGCAGTTCTGGTACTTCCTCGCCAAGGAACTGGCCGGCCACCCGGATCACGGTGGATGCGGCTGGGTGAAGTGGTATGCCAGAGCTGACCGTGGCCCGGATACCGCGCCTGAGGATTGTGGCCATTGCCTGGCGGGTGACTTGGCGATTTAGCTCGTTCGTATTGCGCGCATTGAGCCCTTCGCTGACCGCCATCATCGTGGAGACCGGAAGGCGGACACGGAAGGGGCGTTCTGGTGCTTCGGTTCGCAACTGCGCTGAGAGATCAGAAAGGACCAGGTACGTGCTGGTGTATTCGTCCAGGATCTCCCTGGCCTTCGTTTCCGCCGCCGGCCGGGCCAGTCCCATCCGGCGCAGCAGGGCGGACATCTGCCGGACCGCGTCCTCGGGGCCCGCTGCCTCGGCCATGGCGGTGAAAGCGATGACCGCAACCGCTGAGAGCAGCGGTTCGGGAAGCGGGCATGCTCCCAGGTCGCTGACGGAGGCCGGCCGCGGCTCGGCCAGCAAGCGTTTACGGGTCTTGGCCCCCAAGCCCATGCCTATCAGGGCCGACTCGACGATGAAGCTGGCCTCTTCGGGCATTGAACCGTCAGGTGCGGTGGCAGCGACCCCAAGGATCCGGCAAACGCTCCGGGCAATCTCGTGTTGCCCCCTGCGGTCCTGGAGCCGGCGCAGGCCTTGCGCCCCTCCGGTCACGAGCAGGTAGGCGACCGTACCCCCGAGGAGAGCGCCGGCCCTTACGGTCAGCTCCTCTCGGGATTGCCGGGACGGCGACGCGCCGATCCGCCGCTGGAGCCACGTCCGGCCGGCCTCGTTCCAGCGCTGGGCGACCATGGCCGTCACCAGCGCCCCGCCGGTCGCCGCTAGCTCGGCGGCATCCTCTTGCGAGCGGGCGGAGCTGGCCTGGTAAGCGGGCAACCGGTCATCTGCCCTGTCAGGGTGGCCTTCGCCTGGAGAAATCGCTTCCACTAAGGGCTCCCTAGCCGACGATTGGCGTTCCCTGCCAGATCTACCCGCCGCTGCATGCACTCATGACGCTTTTGCGCGGCAGTGTCCCTCCTCGTAGACGGCGCTGATTCAGATCGCGCTGGTTTCAGCTGGCGTGGCTAATCCCGCTCGGCCCGGAACGTGAGCACGGTGAGGGAATGGGCCGGGAACGTGTAGGTGGTGCCGGACGTGAACTTCTCAATGGTGCCGGTCGACACGGTGACCGCCTCCGGCGCGTCGAACGAGTTCGTGGTCCCTACCGCCTCGCCGTTGACTTCCTCCACGGTGACGGTGACCGGCGCGACGGCCTGGGCCAGTTGCAGTTCGGTGCTGACGTCGTGCTCGGGGTCCCGGTTGATCACGCTGAGCATGACCTCGCGGCGGTCGGGCGAATAGGTCGCCGCCGCGTCCAGCACGGGGAACGGGCCCAGGTCGGCCACCTGGTGCGGCCACGATTCCGTCTCGGCGGGCTGGGCCAGCTCGTGGGTGTCGCACGAGGTGAACACGTCCAGCGCCTGCTCGCCCAGGTGGTCGGCGAACAGCCGGAGCGGGTGGTAGATGGTCTGCAGGAACAGCCCATCCGGGCTGGTCACGATCGGGGCGATGACGTTGACCAGCTGGGCCAGGTTGGCGATGGGGACCAGCGAGCTGTGCCGGACGAACCCGTGCAGGAACGTGGTCACGGCGAGCGCGTCGGCCAGCGTGTACCGCTCTTCCAGGCCCGTGGTGCCGTCCCGCTCGCGGAACCAGACGTTCCACTCGTCGTAGGCGATGCTGATCGGGTGCTTGATCTTCTGGTTGTAGCGGACCTGCTCGATGAGGGCGCCGGTGATCCGGATGGCCCGCTCGGCCTGGTGCGGGACCAGGACGTTGGTCCAGTAGTCGTTGCTGCCGGTGTAGATGTGCACGCTGTGGTAGCGGACGAACTCGGCCAGGCCCTCCAGGACCACCCGGTCCCAGTCGCTCCACCCGGTTTCACCGCAGGAGACCAGCTCGATGCTGGGGTCGGTCCAGCTCATCACCTTGGCGTACTGCCGGGCCGCCTTGACGTAGTCCTCGGCGGACAGCTGCCCGATCTGCCACGGGCCGTACATCTCGTTGCCCAGGCCCCAGAGCTTGACGCCGTACGGGGCCTCGTGCCCGTTGGCCCGTCGCTGGTTAGCCCAGTAGGTGTCGCCGGTGCCGTTGCAGTACTCCACCCAGGCCGCGGCCTCGTCCATGGTGCCGGTGCCCATGTTGACGCACAGGTACGGCTCGGCGTCGACCAGCTCGCAGTAGCGCATGAACTCGTCGGTACCGAACCGGTTGGACTCCTCGGTGTGCCAGGCCAGTTCGGTGCGCCGCGGGCGCTGATCCTTGGGGCCGATGCCGTCGGTGAAGTGGTAGCCCGACACGAAGTTGCCCCCGGGCCAGCGCAGCAGCGGCGGCTTCAGGGCTTTGACCGCCTCGATCACGTCGGTGCGGAAGCCCTGGTCATCAGACCGGGGCGAGCCTTCGTCGAAGATGCCGCCGTAGATGCAGCGGCCGAGGTGCTCGGTGAAGCAGCCCAGGATCCGGCGGTCCACGGGTCCGAGTACGCGATCGAGATCGAGCTTGATGACGGCCACGCGGAATTGCCCTCCCTCGGGCTCGGACCCTTTTCGGGCTCAGGCCCTCGCTCTGATTTCTGGTGGTCTGGATTTCTGCCGATTGCCACGTAGCATGCCACGTGGCATCCTTCGAGGCAATGGCCTGATATGGCCCAGTGAGCTCGCCGGAGGGCTGAAGTTGCCGGTCACCCAAGGTGACGTCGCGCGTCGGGCCGGGGTGTCACCCCGGACGGTCTCGAACGTCGTCAACGAGTTTCCGCTGGTCTCTGACGAGCTGCGCGAACGCGTCCAGCGCGCCATCGACGAGCTCGGCTACCAGCCCAACCTGGCCGCGCGCCACCTGCGGCGGGGCCGCTCCGGGATGATCGGGCTGGCCGTGCCCGAGCTGTCCGCGCCGTACTTCTCTGAGCTGGCCGGACTGGTCATCGCCGAGGCCCGGCGGCACTCCTACACGGTCGTGGTCGAGCAGACCGACGGCGACCCGGGCCGTGAGCGGCAGCTGCTGGACCGCAGCGATCGGGGTCAGCTGTTCGACGGCCTGATATTCAGCCCCCTGGGCCTGGGCCGGGCCGACCTGCACCGGGACGTGGACGCAACGCCGGTAGTGCTGCTCGGTGAGCACATCGAAGACGGGCCGTTCGACCATGTGGGGCTGGACAACGTGGCCGCGGCCCGGGACGCCACCGCGCACCTGATCGGGCTGGGACGCCGGCGCATCGCCGCCATCGGGGACCAGAACCGCTCACCGGGCGAGACCGGGCAGCTGCGGTCGGCCGGGTACCGGGAGGCGTTGCGGGCCGGCGGCCTGCGCTACCGCGCTTCCCTGGTGGTGCCGGCGTCCTCGTTCCACCGCGCCAGCGGGGCCGGCGCCATGGACCGGCTGCTGGACCAGCCCACGGCGCCGGACGCGGTGTTCTGCTACAACGATCTGCTGGCCATCGGGGCCATGCACACCGTGCTGCGCCGCGGCCTGAGCATCCCGGACGACATCGCCGTCGTCGGCTTCGACGACATCGAGGAGTCCCGCTACGTGTTCCCCGCGCTAACCACGATCGCCCCGGACAAGGGGGAGCTGGCCCGCCGGGCCGTGGCCCAGCTGTTCGAGCGACTGGCCGACCCGTCCGCCCCGCCCGCGTCACACCAGGTCGGCTACTCGCTCACGGTGCGGGGGAGTACCCTGCCTTGATCCTGGCCCACTGCGCGATCGGGCGTCCGCCCGGCCACTGCGGCACGGGGGGCCAGTCGGGCGGGCCGTCGGCTGTGCGCACGTTGGTACGTTCCTGAGGCCAGCCCGGGGGCGAGTCCTCCCAGCTCTCCCGGCGCCCGTACACGGTCAGGTCCATGAGCGCGTAGCTGTAGTCCATCGCCTCGACGCCGCGGCGTTTGGTCCAGTAGGTCTCGAACACGCGATCGCCGTCCCGCAGGTAACACACCAGGTGGAACAGGCCGATCTCGCGCTCACCGAGCAGCACGTCCAGAGATCGCTCGGCCGAGTACCAGGGCATCCGAAAGCCCATGAAGTCGCGGTAGCGGACGCTCTCGGCGTAGGGGCCCTGGCAGAACGTCGCGTAGGTGATGTCCCGTGAGTGCAGGTAGGACAGCTCGCCCACCTGCGAGGTGTAGTACGAGCAGCCTTCGCACTGCTGGGCCGCGGGATGCCCGTGGTGCCACATGAAGTAGTAGGCGATCAGCTGCCGGCGCCCCTCGAACGCCTCGAGCAGCGTCACCGGTCCATCCGGGCCGTCCAGTGGGGTGGCTGGGTCCACCTCCACCATCGGCAGCCGCCGCCGGGCGGCGGCGATTGCGTCTTTTTCCCGGGTCAGCGCCTTCTCCCGGACCCGGAGCGCGGCCAGCTCGGCCTCGAACGAATCCCGGTCAGCGACTAGGGGCGTGGCGGTCACAGCAGCCTCCCGTCCTGGGCTCGGCCTCGCTGACGTCGGACCACCCCTTCAGCGGACCCTGGGCCAGTTCGGGGTGGTCGTACTCGTCGTTCCAGTTCCACCAGTTGTACGGCGGGGTCTGTGGGTAACCCTCGGGCGAGTCCTCCCACGCCTCCTGGCGGCCGAGCGGGGCCAGGTCCAGGTAGCTCCAGGTGCTGCCCAGCGCCTCGTCCCCGCGGTTGTCGACGAAGTAGGTCCGGAACACCTGGTCGCCGGCCCGGTAGAACGAGTTCGTGCCGTGGTACTCGTCCACGCCGTGGTCCACGTCCCAGTCGCTGGTGATCGTGAACCAGGGATGATCCCAGCCCATCCGCTCCTTCAGCCGCGCGATGTCCTGCTGCCCGGCCCGCGAGGCGTAGACGAACGTGATGTCTCTGGCGTTGAGGTGGACCACCGGCGCGACCTGGTCCGCCATCATCGAACAGCCGTGGCAGGCGTGATCGGGCCAGCCGACCACGCCGGGCTCGAAGAACGCCCGGTAGATGATCAGCTGGCTGCGGCCCTGGAACAGGTCGAGCAGGCTCAGCGGCCCGTCCGGCCCCTCGAACGTGTACGGCTTGTCCACCGCGAGCCATGGCATCCGGCGCCGGGCCGCGGCCATCGCGTCCCGGGCCCGGGTCAGCTCCTTCTCTTGCACAAGCAGCCGTTCCCGGGCTTCCGCCCATTCCTGCGCGGTCACGGTGGGAGGAGTTTTCATGATGATCTTTAACCTTCCGTTGCTGGTGTATCTGGGTTCGTGCTGCGGTTCAGGTGGTCCATGAGCGCCCCGAGCGGGCCGTCCCAGTCCCGGGCCAGTGCGGCCAGGAACTGCTGCGCCACCTGCATCGGCGCCGAGCGGAGCCGGTAGCGCACGCGCCGGCGTTCGCCCAGCTCGGCCGTGACCAGGCCCGCGTCGGCCAGCAGGGCCAGATGCTTGGCGATGGCCTGCCGGCTGATCGGCAGCCGTGCGGCCAGGTCGGTGGCCGTGGCCGGGCCATTGCTGGCCAGCGCGGCCAGGATGGCCCGTCGGGTCGGATCGGCCAGCGCGCTGAACACCTGCTCGGCCACGGCCTCCATGTCCATGGGTGTCCGGTCAGCCCGCCGACAGGTAGTCGGCCAGCTCGCCCAGCTCGCGCTGCCAGCCGTCGACGTGACCCTGGTATTCGTCGTTGAACACGTCATCGGGCAGCTGAGCGAACCCGGTCTCGACCACGGTCAGCCGGGTTCCGTCGCCCGCGGGTTCGAGGGTGAACTCGACGTAGGTCCGGCGCGGGTCATCTTCAGGTAGCCCCTTGATCTGCCAGGTGAACGCGAACACTGTGGGTTCCTCGACCCGTTCCACCCGCAGGTCGTTGTGGTAACCGCCGTCCCACCTCATCTGGGCCTGCCCACCCGGCCGCAGATCGATGCTGGCGCTGTCGTCGCCGAACCACGTGCCCAGGCCCTCGGCCGTGGTCAGTGCCTGCCATACCTTTTTCGGCGGGTGGGCCAGTTCCACTGTCCGCTCGATCCGATCTGGAAACCCCACGCCGAATTCCTTCCCGTCCCCAATAGCAACTCACTGGTTGCCAAACTATGGCAACCGATAAGTTGCGTCAAGCGGGTAACGAGCCCTAGCCGGAGCCCTCGCTGATAACAGCAAGAAGCCTCTGACTACAAGCCCAGCTCTGGCCTCCACTGATAACAGCAAGAAGCGCCGCGGCGCTGTACCCCGGCCACGTGAGCGGCCGGGGCGGAGCGGCTGGGTCAGGCTTGCTCGATGCGCACCATGTTGCCGGCCGGGTCGCGGACGGCGGCGTCGCGGACGCCCCAGAACTGGTTGGCGGGTTCTTGGAGGACCTCGACGCCGGGGGTGGTGGCGATCTTGTCGAAGGTGGCGTCGAGGTTGTCGGAACGGAGCTGGATCATGGTCAGCGCGCCCTTGGCCAACAGGGCCGCGAGGGCGTCGCCGTCCTCCTGGGACCGGCCCGCGTGCGGCTCGGACAGCACGATCTGGATGTCGGGCTGGCTGTCGGTGACCAGGGTGATCCAGCGGAAGCCGTCGTTGGCGACCTCGTTGCGCACGGTCAGACCGAGAGTGTCACGGTAAAAGGCGAGAGCGGCGTCAATGTCGTCCACGGTGACGTGCACCCCGCTAAGTGAAATGCTCATGGCCCGATGCTAGGCAGGCGCGCTGGCTGGCGCTTCTCCGATCCTGACCTCTTCCGCGCGGTCCCGGTTCCGGCGCGGCCGGGTCGCCACCATCAGCTGGCACGGTGACATGGCCCGCAGCTCTTCGTGGCTGCGGGCGCGGTACTCGGACGGCGTCTCGCCGACGATCTCGGTGAACCGGGCCGAGAACGAACCCAGGCTGGCCGAGCCGACCGCGAAGCAGACCTCGGTCACGGTCAGATCGCCCCGGCGCAGCAGGGCCTTGGCCCGCTCGATGCGCCGGGTCATCAGGTAGGAGTACGGCGTCTCGGAGTACGCCTCGCGGAACCGGCGGCTGAAGTGGGCCGGCGACATCAGCGCGGTCCGGGCCAGCGCCGGGACGTCGAGCGGCTCTGCGTACTCGCGGTCCATCCGGTCCCGGGCCCGGCGCAGGCGGCGCAGCTCGTCGAGGTTGGCGCTCATGATCCCATTGTGCCTGACGCTACTGACACCAACCTGAACCACGAGGAGAGAGCGCGTGAGGATCCTGGTCACGGGGGGAGCCGGCTTCATCGGCTCGCACTACGTCCGCACGCTGCTCGGTGGCGGCTACACCGGCTACGAGGACGCATCGGTGACCGTGCTCGACGCGCTGACCTACGCCGGGAACCTGGCCAACCTGGCCCCGGTCGCGGACAGCCCGCGGCTGCAGTTCGTACCGGGCGACATCACCGACGCTGAGCTGGTCCGCAAGCTGGTACCCGGGCACGACGCGGTGATCAACTTCGCCGCGCAGACCCACGTGGACCGGTCGATCGAGGCGGCGGCACCGTTCATGGCCACCAACGCCACCGGCGTGCAGGTGCTGGCCCAGGCCTGCCTGGAGGCCGGGGCCGGGCCCATGGTGCAGGTCTCGACGGATGAGGTCTACGGCAGCATCGCGTCGGGATCGTGGACAGAACAGGCGCCGGTCCAGCCGAACTCCCCGTACGCCGCGGCCAAGGCGGGCGGTGACCTGATCGCCCTGGCCTACGCCCGTACGCACGGGCTGGACGTACGGGTCACCCGCGGCTGCAACACCTACGGCCCCTACCAGTACCCGGAAAAGATCGTCCCGCTGTTCGTGACCAACCTGCTCGACGGGCAGCCGGTCCCGCTGTACGGCGCCGGCGGCAACGTACGCGGCTGGGTCCACGTGGACGATCACTGCCGCGGCGTCCAGCTGGTGCTGACCGCGGGCCAGGGCGGGCAGGTCTACCACATCAACGGCGACGCCGAGCTGACCAACCTGGAGCTGACCCAGGCGCTCCTCCGGGCCTGCGGGGCCGGGCCGGAGCTGATCCAGTACGTGCCGGACCGCAAGGGCCACGACCGGCGTTACGCGCTCAACGACGACCGGCTGCGGGCCCTGGGTTACCGGCCGCGGATCCCGTTCGCGGCCGGGCTGGCCGGGACCGTGGACTGGTACCGGGCCCACCGCGCCTGGTGGGAGCCGCTGCGACCTGCGTTACCGGCGGCCCAGTGCGTGGAAGGACCAGCCCGCCGACCGCCACCGCTGCTCGTCCAGGGCGGCGCGGGTGTCGATGACCCGGCGCTGGGCGGCGACCGTCCCCAGCACCTCCGGGTCCATCAGCCGGTACTCCTCCCAGTCGGTCAGGTGCACCATCAGGTCCGCGCCGGTGGCCGCGGTCACGGGTGAATCGACGTACCGCAGGTCGGGGCGGACCCGGGCCGCGCTGCCGGTGGCCACCGGGTCGTGCACGGTCACGATCGCACCCTCGGCCGCCAGCCGGCCGCACACGTCCAGGCTGGCCGAGTTGCGGACGTCGTCGCTGCCGGGCTTGAACGCCACGCCCAGGGCGCCGATCCGGCAGCCCTCCAGCGAACCGCCCGCGAGCTCCCGGGCCAGGTCCACCGTGCGGGTGCGGCAGTGCATGTTGATCGTGTCCACCTCGCCGAGCAGGGTGGCGAGTGAACCAATGCCCAGCTGGCTGGCCACCGACTCGAAGGCCCGCACGTCCTTGGGCAGGCAGCCACCGCCGTAGCCCAGGCCCGCGGTCATGAACTTGCTGCCGATCCGCTCGTCCCGGGCCAGCGCACCGGTCAGCGCGACGATGTCCCCGCCGGCGACCTCGCACACCTCGGCCAGCGCGTTGACGAACGAGAGCCGGGTGGCCAGGAAGGCATTGGCTGACACCTTCACCAGTTCGGCTGTCTCCAGACCCATCACCAGCCACGGAACGCCCTGCGCCAGCGGAACCGCGTACAACTGCTTCAGCCGCTCGGTGGCCGCCTCCGACGTCGTGCCGACCACGATCCGGTCCGGGCGCAGGCTGTCCGGCACCGCGGTGCCCTCGCGCAGGAACTCGGGGTTCCAGACCACCTCGACGTCCGCGCCGGCGGGGGCGGACGCGGCCATCCGCGCGCGCAGCGCCCGCGCGGTGCCCACCGGCACGGTGGACTTCCCGGCGATCAGGCACGGGCCGGTCAGGTGGGGGGCCAGCGCGTCCGCCGCCGCGTGCAGCTGGGACAGGTCGGCCGAGCCGTCCGGCGACTGCGGCGTGCCCACGCACAGGAAGTGGATGTCGCCGAAGCGGGCCGCCTCGGCATGGCTGGTGGTGAAGCGGAGCTGGCCGCTGTCCAGCTGCTTGCGCAGCAGCTCCTGCAGCCCCGGCTCGAAGAACGGCACGCTGCCGCTGGCCGCCTGGGCCATCTTGGCCGCGTCGGTGTCCACCGCGAGCACCTCGTGCCCGAACTCGGCCAGGCATGCTGCGTGGGTCAGGCCGAGATAGCCGGCGCCGATGACCGTGATGCGGGTCCGGGTCCCGCTGGCGTCAATGTTCACGCGGTCAGACGTCTCCTCTGGATCGGACGATGAGATCGGCCAGCAAGGCCAGGGACGCGATGATCAGCCCCGTCACGAAGATCAGCACGGTGTTGATAGCGAAGAAGAACGGGTGCACGACCATGTCGTAGATGCCCTTGGCCAGGCCCAGGCCGAGCAGGAACAGTGCCACCGGCATCAGCACCTTGAGCGGGTTGAAGTACATCACCATCCGCAGCACCTGCAGGATGTAGCGGTAGGCGTCCTTGACGAACTTGAACTTGGACGTGCCCGCCCGCTTGGCGTACTCGATCGGCACGTACTGCACGTCGTGCTGGTTGGCCAGGAACGCCACCGTGATCGTAGTGACGCAGGAAAACCCGGGTGGCAGCAGCCGCAGGTACGGCTGGGCCACCTCGCGCCGGAACGCCCGCAGCCCGGAGTTCAGGTCCGGGATCTTGGAATTGGTCAGCCGCTCGGCCAGCTTGCGGATCAGGAACTTGGCCGGCACCCGCAGGAACTTGTGCGTGCCCTGCTCGCTGGTGCGCGCCCCGACTACCTGGTCCACGTTCTGGTCCAGCTCGAGCAGCTGAACCAGCTCCGGGATCCGCTCGTTGGGGTAGGTCATGTCGGCGTCGGTCCACACCACGATCTGGCCGCGGGCCCGCTTGCTGCCGATGCGGCGGACGGTGCCGGAGCCGCCGTTGCGCTGAAACGGGATGATCTCCATGTGCGGGAACTGCGGGGCGATCTCGTACAGGCGGGCCAGGGTCCCGTCGCTGGAGGCGTCGTCGAACGCCAGCAGCTCGTACCGGTACCCGCTGGCGTCCATGGCCGTGCAGATCCGTGCCACTTCCGCCGCGACGTGGCCTTCCTCGTTGTAACAGGGCAGAACGATCGAGACGTAAGGCGCCGCGCCATCCACGTCGGCCGGCTCATCCGTAGTGAGCGGGGCGAGGGCGGCCTGGTGGTCGGCGTCCGGGTAGGCGGTCACGACGTTGGCTCCCAGCGATAGATTCTCAGCTTGTACGGCGTGGTGGTGCGGGGCACGAACAGCAGCGTGCTGTTGTCGATCTCCGTGTGCAGCACCATGATCTTTTTCATGGTCCCGCCCGTGTAGTACTGCAGTTCCCCCGGGGTGCCGGCCAGCAGCACCGGCGTGCGCCCGATCTGCTCGATGGACCGGATGGTCTGCTTGACCTGGGGGACCCCGGTGGACTTGTGCTGAGGGGTGATGCGCCCGGCCGGGACCCCGCACATGCCCCGGACCACCTGGGTCAGCCGGTCTGCCGCCGGGGTGTCGATGAACACGACCGTCGCGTTTTTCGGTATCCCCGCGCACAGATCCTCGATCGCGGCCAGTTCCCCCCAGTAGGTGGCCTTGAAGGCCATGCCGTCCGCGGTCAGCCGGTAACCGACCGGGCCGCCCTTGGCGATGCCTAGGCCGAAGGTGGGGATGGCGGTCGGAACCAGGATCGCGGCCCCCAGGACGACCGCCGTCGCGGTGGCGGACACCCGGGTCAGGCCGCTTCTCCAATCCCAGCTCTGTCCGCGGCCGCGGACCCAGCCGACCAGCCACGCGCAGGCCCAGACGGCCAGCAGGATCACTCCCGGCAGCACGGCCGGGACCATGCGGCGGCTGGCCCACGGCTGGTCCGGGGTGATCGACGGTCGGTACAGGAACGTCACGATCGTCCACGCGAACGTGATCAGCGGCAGCGTCCACAGTGGAGCCTGCCCGCGCAGCACCCGGCGGATCAAGATGGCCAGCCCCGCCGTGCCCAGGATGACCGCGGGCACGCCGATGTACCAGAACACCCAGTGCAGGCTGTATTCGGCGTAGGTCCGCGTCGGGTCGATCGGCAGGCGGTTGGCCCGCTGGTAGGCGGTCATGGCCAGGATGGTGGCTTTGATGGCCGGGGTGCGGACCGTCTGCACGTGGTTGCGGACGGCGAAGGCCAGCACGACCAGGACGGTCAGGACCGAGGCGACGTTGGGCAGCCAGTTCCGCTTGACCTGAGGCAGGCCGCGTTTCCACAGCACCGGCAGCGCCACCAGCGTGATGATCACGACCAGCACGATGGCCACCGCCAGCAGCTTCAGCGACGCCTCGTTCGTGGCCAGGTAGGGCCGGGAGAACACCAGCCCGTCGACCAGGCCGAACACCACCCCGACGGCCGTCCCGGCGGCCAGCGGCAGCGCCTGCTGCCGCCGGCCGGCCAGCAGCAGGGCGCAGTAGGGGACCAGGGGCAGGACGTCGCTGACCCCGTCGATACGGACCAGCACGGTCACGCCCATGGCCAGCCCGGCGATCGCGGCGATGATCCGGCTGCCGGGCATCCGGTCCCGGGCGATGCAGTCGATGACCAGGCACAGGCCGCCCAGGAACAGGATCTGGGCCAGCGGCTCGCTGTAACTGGATCGGCTGGTGAACTGCTGGGGCATGGCGACGGCCAGGGCCAGGCAAGCCAGCGGGGCCCAGCGCGGCCCGACCAGCCTGGCGCTCAGGCCGCCGAAGGCCAGGACGCCCAGGGCGCCGAGGGCCGGCGCCGCGAGCAGCGCCGCGTGCGCGCCGCCCACCCACATGGCGGCGGCCAGCACCATCGGCAGGCCGGCCATGAACTGCGGGACCACGTGGTTCCCGACCTGGTAGTAGGCGAAGCTGTTGAAGGCCAGCAGGCTGCCAGGCGTTTGGCCGAACGCCGCCCGGTTCTGCGGGATCGGCAGCGACCCGTGATGGGAGATCCACTCCGCGAACTGGAAGTACGACGCGGGGTCCCGCATCACGATGATGAACTGCGAGTGGTAGGCGGCCTGATTGGCCCCGAAGGCGATGGTCACCGCCACCACTCCGGCCACGGCCCACCAGGGCGTACGCGACCGGCCCAGAGCCTGCGCCGGGGCCCGGCCCGGCGCCCGCGCCGCGAACACCGGTGCCGCCGTCACCGGGGGCAGCCAGCGCAGGCCGAGCACCACCAGCGGGACAGCCACCACGACGGACAGCACCACGGTCAGGACCGGGGTGAAGTGGCCGATGAACAGCAGTACGAACCCGGCCAGCAAGAAGGCCGTGATCAGCAGCGCGGGCAGTACAGACAGCCAGGCCAGCACCCGCCCGGCGGGGTCCGGCGCATCCGGCGCCAAGCCGCCGCCCGCCTCCGGGCGGGCGAACGGGCCGGTGGTCTCTGCCTCGGCGCCCACGCTCATCCGCTGTGTCCCGCGGAAGACCCGGCGGACGGGCTCTTCAGCACGATGTAGCCTCCACGGTCGAACACGGTCTGGTAGCCATGCTTCTTCAGCAGCGCGACGCGCTGGACCTGTTCAGCGAGCCCACCACGCCAGGTGAACTGCTGGGTGCTGGTGTTGGCGATGATCCACGGCGCATACACCGGAGTGCCGCCGTCACCGTCCCACAGCAGCACCTTGTCTCGGGCGGCCAGCTGCGGGCCGAGATAGTTCACCGCCTCGACCGTGACGCCGCTCGGCACCGCGGACACCGCTTCTTCGGCGATCTTCTCGTAGGCGGTTCGCTGGAAGAACGACCGATGGAACGCCTGTCCCAGCGCGAACTTCGGCACCGAGTACACGGCGACCGCGCACATCGCCGCGGCGGCGACCAGCCCGATCGTGGCCACGCTGCTGCCGAGCTGGGCGGCCCGAGCCTCGTCACCATCCCGGGGCCGGCTGGCCCGCCAGGCCCGGCCGAGCCAGCGCCCCAGCCGGGCCGCACCGTCGACGCCGCCGCAGGCCAAGATGATGACCAGGTAGGCGTTGTAGTGGTAGCTGGTCACCCACCAGTTGGCGAACTGGTCCTGCATCATCCGCTCGACCAGGAGCGGGATAACCGCGATGGTGATCGGCGACAGCAGCGGCAGGAAGCAGAACGGGGCCAGCAGCCAGAGCATCGTGTCGAGCTTGATCCGCGGGGTGATCATCAGCTTGGCCGAGTCCAGCGGGTGGGTCACGATGTGCCCCGCGACCTGGGGCACGTTGTGGCCGAGCGCCCCGTAGGCCCAGTAGTAACTGGCGTGGCCGCCGAAGGCCGGGATGAGCAGGTAGGTGGCGATCCAGGTGTCGGCCAGCCCGAAAACGATCATCCCCAGTCCGACGATCCGCTGCTTGCGGACCGTGCTCGGCAGTGAGACCAGCAGGTACACGCCGATCCCGGCCACCACCAGGCCCATGTCCTCCTTGACCAGCAGCAGCAAGAAGGCGGCGATGAGCGCGGTCCGCAGCTTGCCTGCCTGCAGCCGTTCCAGCACGATGGCCAGCAGCACGGGGGCGAAGGCGACCTCGTGGAAGTCGAACACCTCGGCTGAGGCGATCGGCCAGCTCAGCAGGTAGGCGATGGCCACCAGGTATGCGGCCAGGGTGGCCCGGCGGCCGCCGCCGAAGGCCCGGCGGGTGAACACCCACAGCGGCGGGATGGCCAGCGCGAACAGCACCGCCTGGGCCACCAGCAACGTCGTCGGGCTGTCATGGATCCAGTACAGCGGGGCCAGCGAGGCCAGGATCGGCGACCAGTGGTCGCCGAGGATGGAGAAGCCCGGCCCGAAGTGGTTGTGCAGGCCCTTGATCGGTGAGATCCCGGGGTGAAAATGAGCGTAGGACCGGACGGCCTGGTCGAAGATCTCCAGGTCATAGGACGAGGTCTGGAACCGGTAGTTCAGCACCAGCGCGAAGACCGAGTAGCCGACGGCCATCACCGCGGTGATCAAGCCGACCCCGACCACGTGGATGATCCGCCAGCGGGTCAGCCCGCGGGTCAGGCGGCGCACGCCCGGCCGCGTGGTCGGCGTGGTGCTCTCGGCGGCACTTTCTACGGTCACTCGGCCAGGCCTGTTGGTGTCATCTGCTTCATCTTCGTATGAGAACTCGGATAGCTAACGGCGGACCGCCGGGACGGGTTCCGCAGAGCCGGAAGGCTCGGCGGCGCAGCCCATCGCGTCCCGTTTCACGGTCACGCTGACCACCCAGCCAGACCCGGAAATTATAGGAAAACCGAACGCCTACCGTGGGGCAAGTTAGCCGGTTTCGTCCGTTACCGTTCTGTGTGGTGTCGGCCACACACGGTACGCCATTTGCCGAGAATGCCGGATCTACGCGCCGGCCGGCCCCTGCTGCCGCGCAGTTTCCGGCCGCCGCGGGTTTGCGCCGCTGCTGGACAGCCCCGATTACTTTGCCGCTAGATCGTTATCCGTCACTGGTCCGCCCGGGCCCGGAACTGGCCGGGCAGGCACAGCCAGACCAGCGCGATGACGGCCGCGAGCCGGACTGCGGGGGAGACGTAGTGCCAGTCGTAGGCGAACGCCGTGTTGAGCCAGGGCGGCCACAGCTGCTCGTCGGTGGCCAGGATGAAGACGCTGGTCGGGAAGACCAGGCGGACCAGGATGACCCAGTCCAGCCGGGACCGCGGGTACAGCGCGATCAGGCAGATGGCCATCACGTCGTACCAGGGCCGCTGGAATGGGTAGACGAACAGCCAGGCCAGGCTCAGAGCCAGCGCGGGCTGGATCGCGGGCAGGTCCTCGAAACCAGCCGGCGCGGGCAGCCGCCACCACAACAGCACCGCGAAGCCGATCGTCAGCACCACCGAGATCACGACCAGCCCGGTGGGCGTCGAGGTGGCGGTCACCGTCCTGCGCAGGGACGGGTCGAGCAGCTGGTACAAGTTGTCGATCGTGGCGCCCTGGGCCCGGCCCGCGAGCGCCTTGACCGCGGGCTTGCCCGCCAGCGCGTACCCGGGGATCAGGACGGCGAGCATCCCGGCCACCGTTCCGGCCAGCGCGGCCGGTGACTTCCGGGTGGCCCAGACCGCGCCCACGGCGAACAGGCCGAAGGTGATCTTGCAGGCCGTAGCCGCCCCGATGAGCAGGCCCGCGGCAAACGCCGGCCACGCAGCGATGGTCCCGCGTCCCGTCCCGGGTCCTGTCCCCGCCGGGGCCCGGGTCCGCAGCAGCAGCAGGCCGCCGAAGCCCAGGGCCGTGGCCACGCCGTCGATATGTCCGCCGGCCACCATGCCCCACAGCAGCAGCGGGTTCAGTGACCACAGCAGGTGAGCGCGCGCCCGCCGGGCCGGGTTGTTCCGCAGCGTCCGGTCCAGGGCCAGCACCACCGCCGCGAAGGCCAGCGAGTTCCACAGCTTCAGCCAGAACGTGATCCGCGCCGCGGACGCATGGCCCAGCTCCGCCGCGGCCCATTCTTCGCCGGTGGCCAGCGGGCCGTAGATCGACAGCTGATTCACCCAGGTGGGCGGGGCCAGCTGCGCCACCGGGTCCCCGGTCCGGCGGAACTGCGCCGGCGTCATCACGTACGGGCTGTGGCCTTTCACCACCATCTCGCCGTTGATCGCGTAGCTGATGGCGTCGGTCGACCCGGCGGGCGGCAGCACGGTCAGTGTGGCCACCGCGAGCAGGGACCCGATCAGCAGCAGCCGGACGGGCGGCCGGGCGCCGCGGGCGATGGCGGCCAGGCCGGCCCCCACTCCGGCCGCTCCGGCCGCGGCCGCCGCCCACAGCAGCACGAGCACGTGCCCCGGTGCCAGGTGCAGGCTGAACCACCACGGAGGACCCGCCCCCGGCCGTGACATCCGGGCCACGCCCGCGCTCGGGCCGGCCAGCGACACGAAGATCATGTCGAGGATCGCGGCGCCGATGGCCAGCCCGGCGAACCAGGCCAGCACCCTGGTTAGGCCGTCCGGCGCCTTGGGTGCGCCTGCCTCCGGTGCGCCCGCCCCGGGTGCGACGGTCTCCGGTGCGACGGACTCCGGCCCGGCGGCCCGGGGCCGGAGGCCTGGCCGCCGTGACCTTGCTGTCATCGCCCGTCCTTTCCGGTTGGCCCGGTACGCGGGAGATAGGTTAGCTCCGCGATGCCCGACAATATTCTCTTTCTGATGACCGACCAGCACTCGGTGTCCACGATCGGTGCTTACGGCAACCAGGTCGTGCAGACCCCCGCGCTGGACCGGCTGGCCGCCACCGGCACGCGGTTCTCCGACGGGTTCACGCCCACCGCGATCTGCTCGCCCGCCCGGGCCAGCCTGCTGACCGGCGCGGCGCCGTTCCGGCACAAGCTGCTGGCCAACTATGAGCGCAACGTCGGCTACCTGGAGGACCTGGCCGACGGCCAGTTCACGTTTGCCGGCGCGCTGGGCCAGGCGGGCTGGCAGCTCGGGCTAGCCGGCAAGTGGCACGGCGGGGTGCAGCGCACCGCGGCGGGGTGGATTACGACGTCACCCTGAGCTCGTTCGAGTCGTGAGTCCCGCTGACCCGGAAGCCCGCAGCGACCGAGTGGGCGTCGGCTGGAGTGCGCCAGCCGGCGGCCGTGCTGACCCCTCTCAGCGCGGCCGCCTGGCCCGTGCTGCTCCCCGACGTGGGAACCCGAACATTTCGACGCTATGGCGGAGGCCAGGCCGGGCACATCGGCAGGACTATGTAGCCGGCTATGTATCTTTCGAGGCTCGATCCCGCGTAACTATGTACGGGGCGGCTTATCCTGATCTGGCAGCGACCGGGTCCCGAACGAGGTACCAGCGATTCGCAACAACCTGCCCCAGGCACCGAACAGCTTTATCGGCCGCCAGCGTGAAGTGGCCGAACTGCACCAGCTGGTGACTGAAGCGCGCGCCCAGACGCCGCGCTTGGTCACCTTGGCCGGGCCGGGCGGCATCGGCAAGACCCGGCTCGCTCTGCACGTCCTGGCTCAGGCGGCCGATGAGTTCCCCGACGGCGCCTGGGTGGTCGATCTGTCTGACCTGACCCAGCCCGACCTGGTCGTGTTCCGGATCGCCTCGGTCCTCGGCATCAGTGAGGAGCCGCCTCGCCCGTTGCTGGACACGCTGGCTGACGCGCTGCGCTCCCGGCAGCTGCTGATGGCGCTGGACAACTGCGAGCACCTGATCGAGGTCTGTGCCCAGGTCTGCCAGCGGCTGCTGGCCAGCGCGCCTGGCCTGCGGCTGATCGTGACCAGCCGGGAGCCGCTGCGGGTGGCGGCCGAGCACGTGTGGCAGGTGCCGCCGCTGTCGGTGCCGCCGCTGACCCTGGTCGCGGACGACATGATGGCCACCGTCGAGGCGGCGTACCGGTCCGAGGCGATCAGCTTGTTCGCGGACCGGGCGGCGGCCTCGCTGCCGGGGTTCGCAGTGAGCGAGGACAACGCCGGGGCGGTGGCCACGCTGTGCCGGGCGCTGGACGGGATGCCCCTGGCCATCGAGCTGGCCGCGGCCCGGGTCCGCGCGCTGTCGGTGGAGCAGATCGGCGCCCGGCTGGCCGACCGGTTCCGGCTCCTGACCACCGGGGACCGGACGGCGCCCGCCCGGCACCGGACGCTGCGGGCCACCATCGACTGGAGTCACGACCTGCTGTCGGTACCCGAGCGGACGCTGCTGCGGCGGCTGTCGGTCTTCGCGGGCTGGTCGCTGGAGATGGCCGAGCAGGTCTGCTCGGACGACCAGCTGCCGGCCGAGGACGTGCTGGACGTGATGTCCGCCCTGGTCGACAAGTCGCTGGTGGCCCGGGAGCCGGAGGTGCTGGGCCAGGCCCGCTACCGGCTGCTCGACTCGATCCGCGAGTATGCGGCCTCCCACGCCGAGGAGGCCGGGGAGAACGGGACCTTCCAGCGCAGGCTGCGCGACTACACCGTCCGGGTGGCGGAACAGAACCTGGCCACCGGCATGGCCCAGGTCCCGGCGACCTGGTCCGCCCGGGTCAACGTGTTCCGGCGGTACGACGCCGACATGGGCAACGTCTGGCAGGTGCTGACCCGCTGCCTGGCCGCGGCCGACGCCGAGGCGGGGCTGCGCATCTGCACCGCGGTCAGCCCGGCCTGGATCGTGCGCGGCGCGTTCGCCGAAGGCACCGAGTGGCTGGACGCGTTCCTGGCCGTGGCTGGGCCCGCGGTGCCGTCCGGGGTCGGCGGGCCGGCCCTGGTCGCCCGGGCCCAGCTGGCGCTGCCCGTCGACCCCGCTTCGGCTGACGCGCCGGCCCGCGCCGGGCTCGCGTTGTGCCAGTCCGCGGGAGTGGACTACTGGACGGCGGCCGCGCTCAACCTCCTGGCCGAGAGCGCCCTGCACACGGCGGGACTGCCCGAGGCCGCGGCCCGGGCCACCGAGGCGCTGACCGTGGCCCGGCAAGCCGGCGACGTCTGGCACGAGGGCTACGCGCTCGGCACCCAGGCCGCGATCGCGGCGGCGCAGGGCCAGCTCCGTGAAGCCAGCCAGCTGGCCCACGACTCGATCGACGCGATGGCCCTTATCGACCACCGCTGGGGCATCGCCCGGGCCCTGCTCGGCCTGGCCGACCTGGCCCGGCTGCGCGGCGATCCCCGGGACGCGCAGGTCCAGTACCAGGAGGCCCTGCCGATCCTGCGCGAGATTGACGCCCGGCCGCAGATCGCCCGCTGCCTGGCCGGCCTGGGCCGGGCCGCCCTCGACGTCGATGACCTCGCCCAGGCCCGGCAATACCTGGCGGAAAGCATCCGGCTCAGCCGGTCCACCGGTTCCCGGATCGGGATGACCCGGGCCCTGGAGGCGTTCGCGGCGCTGGCCATCCGGGAGAAGGAACCGGACCGGGTGGTCCAGCTGACCGCTGCGGCCAGCGCCCTGCGCGACGCGGCCGGTCTACCGGCCCTGCGCGGGGCCCGGCTGGACCGCTACCTGACCCCCGCGCGGGACAAGCTCGGCCCGGCCGACATCGGCCGCCTGTGGGCCCAGGGCCTGGCCCTGAACACCGACGCGGCGGTCACCTTGGCCCTGAACGCGCCGTCGCTGAACGCCCCGTCTCTGGGTCCGCCGTCGCTGGATGCTCCGGCCCTGAGCGGCGCCCCGCAGGACGTCCCGGTGCCGGCCACCCCGGCCGCCCCGGTCATCCCACCGGCCGCCCCGCCGGATGGGCCGCCCGGTGCCCTGACCTCCCGCGAACGCGAGGTCGTCGCGCTCATCGCCCGGGGCTACAGCAACAAGGCCATCGCTGACGAGCTGGTCATCAGCCCGGCCACCGCCGCCCGCCACGTGGCCAACATCCTGGCCAAGCTGGGCTTCACCTCCCGGACCCAGGTCGCCTGGTGGGCAGCCGGCCAGTCGCCGTCGGCGGGCCAGTCGCCCTCGGCCGGCCAGTCGCCCTCGGCCGGCCAGTCGCCCTCGGCCGGTCAGCCGCCGGGCCCCACCCCGGAACCCTGACCCGTTCCCGCCAACGGCTGGCGGAAGAACGGGCGATGTCAGATACTTCGGTGATGCCCAGCCTTCACGAACAGTCACCGAATCGGCACGTAGAGCCCCGGGTCGCCGAGGCGCTGTCCCTCGTCCAGTCGTTCGCCGACACCGGGAGCGAGTCTGGCCCGGACCTGCTGGGGACCAGGGAAGAGGCGGTGGGCTGGCTACGGAAGCAGGGGCTGCTGGCCGCCGACGGCGCGCTGAGCAACTCCGAGTACAACGCCTTGCTCCGGCTGCGGCAGGGGCTCCGCGACGTGCTGGCCGCGCGGGCCGCCGGGCGCGAGGACGCCGACGCCGCGGCCCGCCTGACCAAGGGGCTGGCCGACGGCCGGCTGGTCGTTACCGTGGATCAGGCCGCCGTCATCGAGCTGACCACGGCCGCCCGGTCCAGCTACCCCACGATCGTGGCCGGCCTGGCCGTCGCGCTGGCCCGGGCCGCCGCCGCCGGCCGCTGGCCCGAAGACGCAAGCTAGCTGCCGGCCACTGGCCCGAACACGCAAGATGGCCTCCGGCCGCTGGCCCCAGGCGGCAAGATAGCGCCATGGAACGAGTGACCGGAATCGGCGGATACTTCATGCGGGCGGCCGACCCCACGGCCCTGGGCGCGTGGTACCGCGACTGCCTGGGCCTGGACGCCGACGAGAACGGCCTGTGGCGGCAGGAAACTGGGCCGACGGTGTTCGCGACGTTCGAGTCCGGGACCGACTACTTCGGGTCCGGCGCCCAGCAGGCCATGCTCAACTTCCGGGTCCGCGACCTGGATGCGATGCTGGCGCAGCTGCGGGCCAAGGGAGCCGACGTCGCGGCCGAGACGCAGGAGATGGCCGGGGTCGGCCGCTTCGGCTGGGTCACCGATCCCGAGGGCAATCGGGTCGAGCTGTGGCAGGCCGCCTGACCGCATCGGCTCCTCGGCGCTAGCCGCAGCCGGGGGCCGGCGCGCGGGTCAGCGCGGGCAGCAGGTTGTGCTGCCACACCAGGATCTCGTACGCCCCCACCCGGACCGTCTGCTGCGCCGCGCCGAACTGGGCCTGCGCCTGGGCCGGGGTGCCGTCCGCGCCAGCCCCGCTGGTCAGGGCGAGCACGAGGAAGGTCGCGGTGTTCGGCCGCTCGTACCAGGTTTTCTTCGACTCCCAGATGTCGGGGATGAACCGGCCGCAGGACGACACCACCGACCTGACCCGGACCTGGCCGCCGGTGGCCACGGTCGTGATGTTGGCCGCCCAGTAGTCGCCCAGGCCGGCCGACAGGTGCCGGCTGGTCAGCCAGGACGCCACCGGCTGGGTGGTCGGCGGCTGCGCGGGCCTGGTGGCGTAGTAGACCAGCGCGCCCGCGTAGCAGGCCAGCACGGCGGCCAGCACGGCCCGCAATGATTGCAGCCGCGGCGTGCCCGGCAGCAGCCGGCCCGCCAGGGCCGCGCCGAACGGGAGCACCGCGGCCAGTTCGTGAGTCGCCCCGAGGTCGATGGCCTGGGTGCTGATCAGGTACGCGGTCACGTTGATGACCAGGCCGAGGAACAGGATCGGGGCGACCCGCTCGCGGCAGGACAGCAGACGCCGGCCGGCGATCCAGACGGCCCAGCCGGCCAGCAGCACGCCCGCCAGGTGCAGCAGCGCTACCGCCGCGGGCAGCCCTAGCCGCTGGCCGAAGAAGTCGGCCCCGAACAGTGCCAGCACCGACTCGATCGTGAGCGACACGTTGTGCGCCAGCTGGGCTGAGGGGATGAACAGCGCGCGGGTCGGGGCCACCCGGAAGCCGCCCACGTGGTGGATGAGCTTGAGTATCGCGGTCGACGCCGCGACCGAGACCGCCGCTGCGGCCAGCAGGCCCGCGTCGATCCGCCGTGACGGCCGCCGCTGAGCCACCCGGATGGCCGCGATGATGATGACCGGAAGGGCCCCCACGTACACGGCCATCGTGTCAGCGATCTCGACCCAGGTCAGCAGGACGCCCACCGTCAGCGGCAGGTACCAGCGGTCCGGCAGCCGGTCGATCAGCAGCCAGATGATGACCAGCGGGACCTGCGTGCCGATGTGATCGGGCGTGGACAGCAGGCTGGCCGCACCGACCCCGGGGCCGGGGGCCAGCATGATCCCGGCGGCCACGAGCATGCGGGTCAGTCCGGTCGTGCCGGTGTCCCGGCCCTTGGCCAGCAGCGCCACCAGCACCAGCAGCAGCGTGTAGGTCGCGGCGCCGGCCAGGTGGATCACTGCTGGGTTCAGCCCGCGGAACAGCTCCACCAGCATGTACTGGGGCAGCTCGGTGGTGTAGAACGACACGTCGGACAGCGACCAGTGGCGCAGCAGCAGGTTGCCGTGCAGCATGTCCCACGCCTGCAGCACGTTGCTGGCCGCGTCGGAATCGGCGCCCAGCGACCGGGACTGGCCCAGGTAGGCCAGATACAGCAGGACCACCGCGACTGCGCCGCCCGCCGCGAGCAGGAGTTGCCGCCGCCGCCCGCGACCGGTCGGGGGAGCGGGGTCGGCCGGATCAGCCGCGGCCATCTCGCCGCTGCCGGTCTCGCTGTCCAGTGACACCCGTCTGCTGCCTTCCCCGTCGGCTCAGGCCCGGTGGCGGGGCGAATGGAATACCCGATCTTACTGACGGCCGTCCCGCGGGCCGTCAGTAGTAGTACGGGAACTTCTCCCAGTTAGGGTCCCGCTTCTCCAAGAATGCGTCCCGGCCTTCGACCGCCTCGTCGGTCATGTAGGCCAGCCGGGTCGCCTCGCCCGCGAACACCTGCTGGCCGACGAGCCCGTCGTCGATCGCGTTGAACGCGTACTTCAGCATCCGCTGGGACGTCGGGCTCTTGCCGTTGATCTTGACCGCCCATTCCAGCGCGGTCTGCTCCAGCTCCGCGTGCGGCACGACCGCGTTGATCGTGCCCATCCGGTGGCCGTCCTCGGCGTCGTAGGTGTCGCCCAGGAAGAAGATCTCCCGGGCGAACTTCTGGCCGACCTGGCGAGCCAGGTAGGCCGAGCCGAACCCGCCGTCGAAGCTGCCCACGTCGGCGTCGGTCTGCTTGAACCGGGCGTGTTCCCGGCTGGCCAGAGTCAGGTCGCACACCACGTGCAGGCTGTGCCCGCCGCCGGCCGCCCAGCCGGGCACCACGCAGATGACGACCTTGGGCATGAACCGGATCAGCCGCTGCACCTCCAGGATGTGCAGCCGCCCGGCCCGGGCCGGGTCGATCGATGCGGCCGTCTCGCCTTCGGCGTACCGGTACCCGTCGCGGCTGCGGATGCGCTGATCACCACCGGAGCAGAATGCCCAGCCGCCGTCCCGGGGTGACGGGCCGTTGCCGGTCAGCAGCACGCACCCCACGTCGCCGCTCATCCGCGCGTGGTCCAGGGCCCGGTACAGCTCGTCCACGGTGTGCGGCCGGAACGCGTTCCGCACCTCGGGCCGGTTGAACGCGACCCGGACCGTGCCCGAGGACAGCGCCCGGTGGTAGGTGATGTCGGTGAAGGAAAACCCATCGACCGGACGCCACTGCTCAGGATCGAAGATCTCAGAAACCATGAGCTAATAATGGTCAACGCCGTCCCGCCATCATGGACCGCCCACCAGATCGGAGCCAGATGACCCGCCCGCCGGTCCGCCGCCAGCACGTCACCTCGGCCGACGGGACCGAGATCGCGGTCACCGTTACCGGTGACGGGCCGCCCCTGGTGGTGTGCCCCGGCTCGCTGGCCACCGCGCGGGACTGGCAGCTGGTGGCCCGTGCGCTCGCGCCCCGTATGACCACCTACGCGCTGGACCGCCGGGGCCATGGGACCAGCGGCGACGACCCCGAGTACAGCCTTGAGCGGGAGCAGGACGACCTCGCCGCGGTGGCCGGGCTCGCGGCCGCAGCCCACGACGAGGCGTTGACGCTCCTCGGGCACTCCTACGGGGCGCTGATCGCGCTCGAGCTGGCCCGCCGGATCCCCGCTGGGATCCCCCCTGGCCGCCTGGTGCTCTACGAGCCCCCGCTGGCCCTCGAAAGCCTGGTCGGCGGACCCGCGCTGGATGAGTACGCGCGGGCCGTCAGAGCTGATGACACCGACCGGGCGCTCGCCATCGGCCTGCGCGAGTTCGTCGGGATGCCCGACGACGCGATCGCGGTCATGCGCCAGCAGCCCATCTGGGTGCGGCTGTCCGGCATGACTCCGGGCTGGACCCGCGAGATCCGGGCGCTCGATGAGTTCGTGGCCGACCGGGCCGGCGACCTGAGCTGGTACGGCACCATCTCCATCCCGGTGCTGCTCTTGATGGGTGAGCTGAGCCCGCCCTGGCTGACCGCCGCGTCCCGGCGCCTGGCCCGGTCCCTGCCCGACGTGACCGTGGCCGAACTGCCCGGCCAGGCCCACGACGCCCACGTCTTCGCCGCTACTGCGGTCGCGGACCAGATCGCCCGGTTCGCCCTCTAACGCACCAGCCCTCTAACGCACCAGCTTCAGGCCCAAACGATCCTCCAGCTCGACCGCCGGCATGCCGTAGCTGGCGCGCACGCGGACGCCGCCAGGCTCGATGAGGAACACGGCATAGTCGGTGTACACCCGGGTCACGCAGGCCGGGCTGGTCAGCGGGTAGGTGCAGGCGGGCACGAGCTTGGGTGACCCGTCCCGGGCGAACAAGGTCATCATCACGTAGACCTGGCGGGCGCCGACGGCGAGATCCATGGCCCCGCCCACCGCGGGGATGGCCTCCGGTTCGCCGGTGTGCCAGTTGGCCAGGTCGCCCTGCTCCGAGACCTGAAATGCGCCCAGCACACAGATATCCAGGTGGCCGCCGCGGATCATGGCGAACGAGTCGGCGTGATGAAAGTAAGAAGCACCGGGTGTCTCGGTGACCGGTATCTTCCCGGCGTTGACCAGGTCGTCGTCGACCTGGTCACCGGTCGCGGCGGGCCCCATGCCCAGCATGCCGTTCTCGGTGTGCAGGACGATCCCGCTGCCTGGCCGCAGATAGTCGGCCACAAGGGTCGGCTGGCCGATGCCGAGGTTCACGTAGGAGCCGTCCGGGATGTCGGCCGCGATCAGCCGGGCGATTTCGTTCCGGTCCAGCGGTCCTTGGGCTGGTGGGCTCAGGGGGGTGCTCATCGGATCGTCACCACCCGGTCGACGAAGATTCCCGGTGTGACCACGGCCTCCGGGTCGAGCTGCCCGGCGGCCACCACCGATGCGACCTGGGCGATGGTGACGGCCGCGGCCGTGGCCATCACCGGCCCGAAGTTCCTGGCCGTCTTGCGGTAGAGCAGATTGCCGGCCCGGTCTGCGATATTTGCCTTAATGAGGGCCATATCTCCGTGGAGTGGATACTCCAGCAGGTAGTCACGGCCGTCGATGGTCCGCTGCTCCTTGCCCGCCGCCAGCAGCGTCCCGGCCCCGGTGGGGCAGTAAAAAGCGCCGATCCCTGCGCCCGCCGCCCGCAGCCGCTCGGCCAGCGTCCCCTGCGGGACCACCTCGAGCTCGACCTTGCCTGCTCGGTACAGCTCATCGAAGACATAGGAATCGCTCTGCCGCGGGAACGAGCAGATGACCTTGCGGACCCGGCCCGCGGCCAGTAGCGCCGCGATCCCCGTATCGCCGTTGCCGGCGTTGTTGCTCACGATCGTCAGGTCACCGGCGCCGGACCGGCGCAGCGCGTCGATCAGCTCGATCGGCTGGCCGGCCGTCCCGAACCCGCCGATCAGCACGGTGGCGCCGTCGGCGATGCCGGCCACGGCTTGGTCGGCGTCTTCGCTCACCATGGTCATCTGCGGGCCTCCGGCTTGCGGTAAATGATCTCTCCGTGCGGGACCATGAACCAGCCGTCCTCGGCCTCGGCCCAGCGCCGCCAGCCGTCGCTGATCTGCCGCAGCTGTTCCGGGGTCGCCTGCCCGCTGTCGACCAGCTGACGGGCCACGGCTGACTCCACAATGCGCTCGGCCCACGAACCGGCCCAGTAAGCGCGGTCCTCGGCGGTGGCGTGACACCACACCGACGCGCTGGCGGTTACGCCGGCCAGGCCCGCCTGCTGCGCCCACGACAGCAGGCGCCGGCCCGCGTCGGGCTCGCCTCCGTTGGCCCGGGCAGCGATCGAATACAGCCGGAGCCAGTCGTCGAGCTCGGGGATTTCGGGGTACCACAGGAAGCCGCCGTAGTCGCCGTCGCGGGCGGCCACGATGCCACCGGGCCGGGCGACCCGGGCCATCTCGCGCAGCGCGAGCACCGGATCGGCCACATGCTGGAGCACCTGGTGGGCGTGCACGACGTCAAACGACCCGTCGGGGAAGCTCAGCGCGTGCACGTCCTCCACCGCGAACGACACGTTGGACACCCCACGGTCCTGCGCCGTCTGGCGGGACAGCGCCAGCTCACGCGGGCCGATCTCGGTCGCCGTGACGTGGGCGACCCGTTCGGCGAAATCCATGGTGATCGTCCCGGGCCCGGCCCCGATGTCGAGCAGCGTGACCTCCGGTCCGAGGTGCGGCAGCAGGTAGGCGGCGGAGTTCTGCGCGGTGCGCCACTGGTGCGTCCGCAGCACAGACTCGTGGTGCCCGTGCGTGTAGGCGTTCGGTGCGGTCATACCGTCAATGGTCGCGGTGCCGGGCCTGGCGGACCAAGCCGCCCCCGATGATCAGGCGCTGGATCTCGCTGGTGCCTTCGTACAGGCGCAGCAGCCGTACGTCCCGGTAGATGCGCTCGACCGGCACGTCCCGCATGTAGCCGGTGCCGCCGTGGATCTGGACGGCCAGGTCCGCGACCTGACCCGCCATCTCGGTGCAGAACAGCTTGGCCGCCGACGGCCCGATCCGGGTGTCCTCGCCGCTGACGTAGCGCTGCGCCGCCTCCCGGACCAGGGCCCGGCCTGCCATCACCCCGGTCTGCTGGTCGGCCAGCATGGCCTGCACCAGCTGGAAGTCCCCGATCGGCGTGCCGCCCTGGGTGGCCGAGGCGGCGTAGGCGACCGACTCGTCCAGGGCGCGCTGTGCCGTGCCGACCGCGAGCGCGGCGATGTGCACCCGGCCGCGGGCCAGCGACGTCATCGCGGCCCGGTAACCCGCTTCTTCGTCCCCGCCGACCAGCGCCGAAGCCGGCACCCGCACCCCGGAGAAGGTGACGTCCGCGGTCCAGGCGCCCTCCTGGCCCATCTTCTTGTCCTTCGGGCCGACCTGCAGGCCCGGGGAGGAGGCGGGCACCAGGAACACCGCGATCCCGGTCCCCGGAGTGCCGTCTTCGCGCGGCCCGGCCGGCCGGGTGCGGGCGAACACCACGAACAGATCCGCCAGCGGCGCGTTGGTGATGAACCGCTTCTGGCCGTCGATCACCCAGCCGTCGCCATCGCCGTCGCGGACCGCGCTGGTGCGCAGCCCGGCTGGGTTGGAGCCGGCCCCGGGCTCGGTCAGCGCGAACGAGGCGACCACGTCGCCGGCGGCGATCCGCTCCAGCCACTGGGTCTTCTGCCCGTCGGTGCCGAACCGCACCAGGACCTGCCCGGCGATCCCGTTGTTGGTGCCGAACATCGAGCGCAGCGCGAGCGAGGTGTAGCCGAACTCCATGGCCAGCTCGACGTCCTGGGTCAGATCCAGGCCCAGGCCACCCCACTCCTGCGGGATGGCGTAGCCGAACAGGCCCATCTCGGCCGCCTGCTTACGCAGGTCGTCCGGGATGGTGTTGGTGTCGGCGATCTCCTGCTCGCGGGGCACCACCCGGGCCCGGATGAAGTCACGGACCTGGTCCAGGATCAGCCGGAAGTCTTCAGCACTGACGGTCGCGGTCATTCCCCTATTGTCTGCTCGCGGACCCCTGCGTCACCAGATCCTCAGGGCTCGGGGACATGCTTGGCGGCGTCTGCCGCAGCCTGGGCGACGCCGTTCTCGCCGAAACCGACTCCGATGATCTGATCCGGGCGCCGGGCCTGGGCGTGCACCAGGTCGGTCAGCACCTGCAGGTCCGCGGCGGTCGGCTCCTTGACCATGGGCAAGGCCCGCGGGTAGAGGTGGCGGGCCAGCACCGGGTTCAGCTCGGCGGCGTAGATCGATACCTTGGCCAGCAGCAGCAGGATGGCCACGATGCCGATGACCGCGCCGAACGTGCCGTAGGTATTGGATGCGTTATTCAGCGTGTGGGTGAGCAGCCCGGTCCCCACGGTGATCAGCGCGGTGAACGCGACCCCGCCCGTGATCGCGCCGGGCCATAGTCCGCGTGGGCCGACCACCTTGGGCGTGAGGATGGTGAAGGCGGCGTAGTACAGCGCGGAGTTGATGATCAGCAGCCCGGCCAGCGCCGGCACCCGGATCGCGTAGTTGGACGTGCCGCCGGTGACGTAGGTGGACAGCGCGGCGTTGACCAGGAACGTGCCGCCGATGATGACCAGGCCGGCCAGGCTGCGCCCGAGCCGGGGCAGGAAGCCGGTTGTCTTGGTCTGCGGGATGTTCCACACCGTGACCATGGCCTGCTGCGCGCTCTGGGTCACCCCCTGCGCGCCGTAGATCAGGCCGATCAGGCCGATGACCAGGCCGACCGTGCTGCCGTGCAGCGAGCTGGGATTTTGCGGCTTGAAGTCTGTCCCCACCACTGGGAACTTGTGCAGGGTGTCGACGACGCTGGTCCCGAGCGACTTCTGGCCGACGAACCCGAGGACGGTCACCACGACCAGCAGCAGCGGGAAGATGGCCGTGAACCCGTACCAGGCCAGCGCCAGCACCTGCAGGTTGGCGTTGTCGTCGCTGAACTTTTTACTCACTGCGAAAGGAACGCCGGCCCATCGGTGCCGTCGTTGCCATGCGTCGATGGCCTCTATGACCTGCCGCAGCTTGTCCATGACCGGTGATTTTACGGAAGTGGCCGGTGCCGGGAATCCCGGGGCACCCACCCTTGTTGCAGATCATGTAAGATTGCAGCGAATGCAGGTTTGCATCGCCTGCAACTCAAGCCGCAAGAAACCTGCACATCAAGCCGAAGGAGGTGCCGTTGATCACCGCCGACCACGCGCCCGCCGCGCCGCTGGACAGCACGCAGCCCGACAGCTCACTGCGCGAGCGGAAGAAGCGGGAGACCCGCCGCCGGCTCCGCCGGGTCGCGCTGGGCCTGTTCGCCGAGCGCGGCTACTCCAGCGTCACGGCCGAAGAGATCGCCGAAGCGGCCGAGGTGTCGACGCGCACGTTCTTCAATTACTTCCCGTCCAAAGAGGCCGTGCTGCTGAGCGCCGACCCTGATCGTCTGCGCGAGATCCGCGAGAGCGTCATGGCCGCGCCCGCGGGGACGCCGGCCGTTGAGGTGGTGCACCTCGCCCTGAAGACCTGGGCCCGGGAGGTGGTCGCCCAGCTCACTGAGCTCGGCGGCGACCCGGACGGCTGGCTCCGCCGGATGAAGGCAGCCCGGGCCGACCTGCACCTGCGCACGGCCCAGGCCGCCCAGATGGAAGCGATGGAGCGGACGATCGCCGCGGCGCTGGCCGAACGGCTTGGCGTCGATCCCGAGCGTGACCCCTATCCCGTCCTGCTCGCGGTGCTGGCGTCCGGCATGTTCCGGGCCAGCCTGGCGTCCTGGTCGGCCTCCGGCGGCAGCGTGCCGCTAGAACGGCTGATCGATCTCGCGTTCCAGGCCGTCGCGGACGGGCTCCCCGAAACCACACCGTTGCGTCATGCCCTTTCCGGCGTGACGGATAGAAAGGAAAACCACTGATGGCTTCAGCCACTCCCGTACCCGCGGGCGAGGCCCAGGCCGAAGCGGGCGCCGCCATGCCGGGGCTCGGCCGCCGCCGAGTCCTCCTGATCATCGGCGCGCTCTTGCTGGGCATGCTGCTCGCGGCGCTCGACCAGACGATCGTATCCACCGCCCTGCCGACGATCGTCGGTGACCTGAACGGCGGGTCGCACATTGCCTGGGTCATTACCGCCTACCTGCTCGCCACCACGGTGTCCACACCGTTGTGGGGCAAGCTGGGCGACCAGTACGGCCGGAAGATCTTTTTCCAGGCCGCGATCGTCATCTTCCTCATCGGCTCGGTGCTGTCCGGGCTGAGCAGCTCCATGATCATGCTGATCGCGTTCCGCGCGATTCAGGGACTGGGCGCAGGCGGCCTGCTGGTCGGCGCCCAGGCGATCATCGGCGACATCGTCTCGCCCCGGGAACGGGGTAAGTACGTTGGCCTGTTCGGCGCGGTGTTCGGCGTCTGCAGCGTCATCGGCCCGCTGCTCGGCGGCATTTTCGTCGACAACTTGACCTGGCGCTGGATCTTCTACATCAACGTGCCCATCGGCGTGGTCGCCCTGGTCGTCGTGGCCATTCAGGTGCCCGGCCAGCTGCGGCGGGTGCACCACAAGATCGACTACCTCGGCACCCTGGTACTGTCGGCCGCCGTCACCTCGCTGATCCTGCTGACCAGCCTGGGTGGCAGCACGTACCCGTGGGCGTCGACCCCCATCTACATCCTGGGCGTGGCCGGCGTCGTGCTGATCGGGGTGTTCGTCCTGGTCGAGCGCAGGGCCGCGGAGCCGGTGCTGCCGCTGCACCTGTTCAAGCTGCGGGCCTTCTCGACCACCAGCCTGGTCGGCTTCATCGTCGGCTTCGCGATGTTCGGCGCGATCACCTACCTGCCCGCGTTCTTCCAGGTCGTCCGGGGCATCTCGCCGACGATCTCCGGGGTGTACCTGCTCCCGCTGATGGCTGGTCTGCTCCTGGTCTCGATCGGCTCCGGCCAGATCATCGCGCGGACCGGCAAGTACCGGATCTTCCCGATCGCCGGGGCCGCAGCGATGACCGTGGGTTTGTACCTGCTGTCCCTGATGGGCGTGCACTCCGCGACCTGGCAGGACGCGATCTACATGCTCGTGCTCGGCGCGGGCATCGGCGGGGTCATGCAGGTGCTGGTCACGATCGTGCAGAACGCCGTCCCGCACAGCGAGCTGGGCGTCGCGACCTCCGCGGCCACGTTCTTCCGGTCGATCGGCGGCTCCTTCGGGACCGCGATCTTCGGCGCGATCTTCTCCAACGTGCTGATCGGTAACCTGGCCAGCCACCTGCACGGGGTCACGCTGCCGAAGGGCTTCACCAGCGCGGACGTCACCCCGGCCGTGCTCAGCCACCTGTCTGCTGCGGTCCGCGACGGCTTCGTGGCCGGCTACGCCGAGTCGATCCAGACCGTGTTCCTCATCGCGGTGCCGATCGCCGCGATCGCCTTCGTGGCCACCTGGTTCATCCCGCAGCTGGAGCTGCGCCGGTGGACCGGTGCCGGCCCGGCCCAGGCCGATGCGGCCGGTACGACCGCAGCGGCCGATGCGGCCAGCCCGGCCGTCACCTCGGCGGCGGCTCCGGCCGCGGCCCCGGCTGGAGCTGAGGCTTCGGCTCAGGCTCCGGACGTGAATACGCACGAGGCGCTCGACCCGGAACGCTCCGGGCTGAGCGACTAACCGCCCTCCTGGTCATCGCCGCCGTCCCCACCCGGGGCGGCGGCGATAACGCGTCCCTGGTTAACTGACCCCGTTGATGTGCACATCGCCGTGTACTGGAGGAACCATGACGGCAGCAGTGACCACCGTGGTGAGCGGCCAGCACTTCCTGGAGGCACCCCGCTGGCGGGACAGCCGGATCTGGTTCTCCGACTTCTACGGGCACCAGGTGCAGTCGGCCCGCGAGGACGGCTCGGACCTGCGCATCGAGGTGACCGTCCCGGAGCAGCCCGCTGGCCTGGGCTGGCTGCCCGACGGTCGCCTGCTCGTGGTCTCCATGCGGGACCGTAAGGTGCTGCGCCGTGAAGCCGACGGCACCCTGGTGACCCACGCCGACCTGGGTTCGGCCGCCACCGGCCACGCCAACGACATGGCCGTCGACGCCGCGGGCCGCGCGTACGTGGGCAACTTCGGTTTCGACCTGATGAGTGGCTCCCCGCTGGAGACCGCCTCGCTGCACCGGGTGGACCCGGACGGGACCGTGACCGAGGTCGCGACCGACCTGTGGTTCCCCAATGGCACCGTGATCACCCCGGACAACGTGCTCATCGTCAACGAGACGTTCGGCAACCGCTGCACCGCCTTCGACCTGACCGACGACGGCCAGCTGGTCAACCGCCGGGTCTGGGCCGAGTTCGCCCCGCTGCCCACCGACCGCGCCATGGACAAGCTGTTCCCCGAGCTCAAGGTGGCGCCGGATGGTTGCTGCCTCGACTCCGAAGGCGCCCTCTGGATCGCCGACGCCGACAACGCCCGCCTGCTCCGCGTCACCGAGGGGGGCACGATCACCGACGAGATCGAGCCCGGCTCACCCGTCTACGCCTGCGCCCTGGGCGGTGCTGACGGCCGCACCCTGTTCGCCTGCGCCGCGCCGGACTTCTTCGAGGAGCCCCGCAAGGCCGCCCGCGAAGCCACCCTCCTAGCCATCCCCGTCCAGGTCCCCGCCTGATTTCTGTTACCCGGTTCGGAACGTGATCCAGGTGTCGGGAGGTCGGCCCTCCACCGGCGGGTCGTCGTAGGTCGCCCACTGGTCCCCGGCGACATCGGACGCGACCTGGGACCAGAAGCGCTGCGTGCCCGGGTTGTAGGTCTGGAAGCCGATGCTCCACGGCCCCGGGAACAGGCTGATGACCTGGCGGGCGGCTTCCCGGCCAACCCCGGAGCGGCGCAGCGCCCGGACGACGAAGAAATCGGCGACCGAGGTGCCGCCGCGGCCGTCGGGGGCGGTCATGACGAAGCCGCAGACCGAGCCGGCCGCGGTGATGAGCCAGGCCCGGTGCTCCGGATCGGCACCGGCCAGGAACAGGTCAAGCCGTCGGTTGTTGAACGTGCCGTCGGGATTGGGCAGGTGCCCGTAGGCCTCGGACAGGTCATAGCGGTAAAGCTGGCCGAGGTTCTGCAGCACCGCGCGGTGGGACCGGTCCACGGAGACCAGTTCAACCGGCTGAGCGGGCGGGCGCGGCGGCAAGGACGGGAACGCGCTGGGCATTAGGCGAGTTTTTCACCCTCGGCCCCGCCCCGGCCAGCGCTTTAGCGGCCCCAGCCGCCTCGCCGCGCCCGTTTAGGGTCAGGTGGGTGGGTAGCTCCGGCTGTCGACAACTAGTGAGTGGGGAAGTGCCGTGGCCGATTCCAGGCCGTTCGCCGTCATCACCGGGGCTTCCAGCGGCATTGGCCGAGAACTGGCCCGGCAATTCATGGCCCACGGGTTCGACATCCTCGTCACCGACGAGGACGGCGGGCTGGACGCCACCGCCGGCGACCTGGCTGGGGATCTGACCGGGACGGCGGGGGCGCTGGCCGGGGCCGGCGCCGGGACCACGATCCAGGAGGTGGTGGCCGACCTGGCCACCCCGGACGGTGTCGAGCGGGTCGTGGCGGCGATCGCCGCCATCGGCCGGCCCGTCGACGCGCTCGCGCTCAACGCCGGGTTCGGGAACGGCGGAGCCTTCACCGAGATCCCGCTGGACGACGAGCAGCGCCTGATCGGGGTGAACATCAGCGCCCCCGTGCACCTGGCCAAGCGGATCGTGCCGGACATGGTGCGGCGTGGCTCGGGGCGGGTGTTGTTCACCTCGTCGGTGGCCAGCCGGTTGCCCGGCCCCTACTACGCCACCTACGCCGCATCCAAGGCCTTCATCCAGTCGTTTGCACACGCCCTGCGGTACGAGCTGGCCGGCACCGGGGTCACCGTGACCGCGCTGCTGCCCGGCCCGACCGACACCGAGTTCTTCGGCCGGGCCGACATGGAGGACACGCCCGTCGGGTCGTCGGGCAAAGACGACCCGGCCACCGTGGCCCGGGATGGCTTCGAGGCGCTGATGGCTGGCAAGAGCCAGGTCGTGGCCGGGTCCCTGAAGAACAAGATCCAGACGGCCGGGGCCAGGCTCATGCCTGACCAGGCGCGAGCCGCCATCCACGCCCGGATGACCAAGCCGAGAGGGCACTAGACATGCGCAAGAAGTTCCCGGTGGCCAGGACGGCCGCCACCGTCGGAGCCGCCGCGGTCACGGCCGGCTGGCTTCGTCCCCGGCGCGAAGACGACCTGCGGGGCGAGGTGGCCGTGGTGACGGGCGCGTCCCGCGGGCTGGGCCTGCTGCTGGCCACCGAGCTGGCCCAGCGTGGGTGCCGCCTGCTCATCTGTGCCCGGAACGAAGCCGAGCTGGACCGGGCCGCGGGCCGGCTGCGGGCTCTCGGGACCGAGGTGGCCACCGTAGCCTGCGACGTGGCCGACGAGGACACCGCATCGCGCCTGGTGGCGGCGGCCCAGGAACAGTACGGTCGGCTGGACATCGTGGTCAGCAACGCGGGTGTCATCCGGGTCGGACCGGTGCAGTCGACCACGGCCGCCGACTACGAGGACGCGGTGGCCATCATGGCGCTGGCCCCGGTTCGGCTGGCCCTGGCCGCGCTGCCGGTCATGCAGGCCCAGGGGCACGGCCGGATCGTCACCATCACCTCGATCGGCGGCAAGATCGCCGTGCCGCACCTGCTCCCGTACAGCACGGCCAAGTTCGCCGCGGTGGGTTTCTCCGAGGGACTGCGGGCCGAGCTGGGCCGCGGCCCGGTGACCGTGACCACCGTGGTCCCGGGCCTGATGCGGACCGGTTCGCACGTGAACGCCGAGTTCGCGGGCCAGCAGGCCAAAGAGTTCACCTGGTTCGGCCTCGGGGCCAGCTTGCCGGTGGTGTCGATGGACGCCGAGCGCGCGGCCCGGCAGATCGTGGCCGCGGTGGCGCAGCGGCGGCCGGAAGTGCTTCTCACCCCGGCCGGTCAGGTCGTGAGCCGGATCGCCGGGGTGGCCCCGGAGCTGACCACCGCCGTCCTGCACGTGGTGCAGAAGCTGCTCCTGCCGGCCGCGGATGGCGACACCGAAGCCGTGCCCGGCCGCAGCGTGCGATCAGCGCTGCCCGAGCCGGTGTTCGGGGCGCTGACCTCACTGGGCCGGGCCGCCGCCCGCCGGTTCAACGAGCTCGGGCCCGCTGACCGGCCCTAGGGCCACCGGCCCTAGGGCCGCAGGACGACCTTGATGCAGCCCTCGGCCTTGTCGCGGAAGATCTCGTAACCGTGCGGAGCTTCCTCCAGCGGCAGGTGATGGGTGGCGAAGTCGAGCAGCCCGAGCGGATCGCTCTCGTTGCTGACCAGCGGCATCAGGTCGTCGATCCAGCGGCGCACGTGGGCCTGGCCCATGCGCAGCTGGATACCGCGGTCGAACATCTCCATCATCGGCATCGGGTCGACCTCGCCGCCGTAGACGCCGCTGACCGAGACCGTGCCGCCCCGGCGCACCGCCTTGACCGCGGTGTGCAGCGCGTCCAGCCGGTCCAGCGCGACCTTGTCGCTGAGCCGGGACGCGGCCGCGTCGGGCAGCAGCCCGGTCGCCTTCTGGGCCAGCTCCACCATCCGGGTGCTGCGGGGCGAGTCATGACCGTGGGCCTCCATGCCGACCGCGTCGATCACCGCGTCCGGCCCCCGCCCGCTGACCAGTTCGATCAGGGTGGCTGCGGTGTTGTCGAGCTGATCCGGGTCCAGGGTCTCAACCCCGAACCGGCCCGCCGCCGCGCGGCGCTCCGGCACCGGGTCCACGCCGATGACCCGGGGCACGCCCTGGTAGCGGGCGATCCGGGCCGCCAGCTGCCCGACCGGCCCCAGGCCCAGCACGGCCAGCGTGCCGTCCTCGGGCACGTCGGCGTAGGCCACGGCCTGGTAGGCCGTGGGCAAGATGTCGGACAGGTACAGGTACTGCTCGTCCGGGGCGCCCGCCGGGACCTTGACCGGCCCGAACTGGGCTTGCGGCACCCGCAGGTACTGGGCCTGGCCGCCGGGCACCGAGCCGTACAGCGACGTGTAGCCGAACAGGGCCGCGCCCTTGCCCTCCGACCGGACCTGGGTCGTCTCGCACTGGGCGAACAGCCCGCGGCGGCACATCCAGCAGTGCCCGCAGGAGATGTTGAACGGGACGACTACCCGGTCGCCCGGCCGCAGCTGGGTGATGTCCGGCCCGACCTGTTCCACGATCCCCATCGCCTCGTGGCCGAGCACGTCACCGGGGGCCAGGAACGGGCCGAGTACCCCGTACAGGTGCAGGTCGGAACCGCAGATCGCGGTGGACGTGACCCGGATGACGATGTCGTTCGGCTCCTGGATCCGCGGATCCGGAACGTCGGTGACCTCGACCTTCTCGTTACCCTGCCACGTCAGCGCCCGCATGCCTGCTCCCTCCCGGCCGGCACTCCGCCGGCTGTGCGGCGCATGGGCTACCCGGCCACCGCCCAGGTAATCCGGCCTCGGCTCAGCCGCGGCCCGCACGTCCTGACGCAGCGCCGGTCAATCAGGCCGTGCCCTCTGAGACCGGTACCGGCTGGCGGGTCGCGGCGTTGAGCCGGTTCCACACGTTGATCGAGGCGATCGAGATCAGCAGCGCGGACAGCTCCTTCTCGTCGTAGTGGTCGGCGGCGTCGTCCCAGACGGCGTCCGGGACCGGGTCCGGGGTGTCCGCCAGCCGGGTCACGCTCTCGGCCAGCGCCAGCGCGGCCCGTTCGGCCTCGCTGAAGTACGGCGACTCCCGCCACGCGCCGACACCCCAGATCCGCTCGTCGGACTGGCCGGACTCCTTGAGTTCGCGCGCGTGCATGTCGACGCAGACGCTGCAGCCGTTGATCTGGCTCACCCGCAGCTGGATCAGCTTGTGGGTGGTATCGGGGACGGTGCCCTGCGTCGCCTGGCTCAGCGCGTACAGCGCCTTCATCGCGTCCGGCAGCACGTAGACGGGGTGGGTCATCCTGGCCTGCATCAGGTTCCTCCTGGGTTCAGCCGCCGCCTTTCGGGTGGCTCACCCCTCTGACGCCGCGGCGCGCGCGAACGTGACACGGGCCGGTGACGGGCTAAGCGCCTGGCCCCGCCCCAGCGGTGAGCGTCCCGGTGGCCGTCCGGCGCCCGTAGATGTCGCGCACCGCCGTCGCGGTCGCGTCCTGGGCCCGGCTGGCGCTGGCCACCAGGCCCTGAAAGTCGAACAGCGGCGAGATAAGCCGGTACTCCAGCGACAGGTCGCCATCGCAGCCGGCCGCGCGGGCGGCTTCGGCCATGGCCAGGGCCTGCAGCGGCCCGTGGGTCAGCAGGCCGGGATAGCCCTCCACATCCCGCACGTAGTCGCGGTCGTAGTGGATCCGGTGCGCGTTGTAGGTCAGCGCCGAGAACCGGAACAGCAACGTCGGCGAGACGTCGATGGCCCACTCGCCCGCCGCGGGCGGGACCACCGCGCCCCTGCTCGCACCCGGGCCGCCCGCCGGGTCCGCGCTGTCTGACCCGCCCGCTGGCGGCACCGCCGGGCGGTAGACGATGTCCTGCTGCTCGTCCACGACGACCTGGCCGTCCTGCACCACCTGGTGCTCCGCCACCACGAACGTCAGCGGGCCGGACCGGCCCTGCTTGTCCTGCACCGACAGCACGCGGCTGCGCCTGGTGGCGGGCGCCCCGCAGCGCAGCGGCCCGCTGGCCCGCACCCGGCCGCCGGCCCACATGCGGCGTAGGCCCGGCCCCGGGGGAGTGGGGAACGTGCCGCGGACCGGGTGCCCGTCCGGGCCGAGGTCGGCCTGGGCCGGGTGGTCGAGCAGGTAGACCCAGTGCCACAGCAGCGGCAGGCCCGCGCCGTGCTCGAGGTCCGGTACCGGTACCCCCAGCAGCGCGCCCAGGGCCTGGGCCGGGCCGGGCAGCAGCATTTCGGTCCGCTCGCCGGTCTCGTCCACATCGTTGATCCTTGCACGCCGCCCACCCGGCGCCGGGGAGGGTGGTGCGCGCTCCGTGGTGGCCCGCGCTCGTGTGGGTGGCTCGCGCGCCGGTCGTCGGGCCTGGCAGGCTTTCCGTATGAATGAGGTGATCGCCTGGGCCCTGTTCGCCGGGTCGTGGCTGCTGGTGGCCGGGCCGCTGTACCAGGCCGGCATCGAGCTGAACGAGCTGGAATTCGATCGCGAAGGCATCCACACGCTCGCGAGCCAGCTACCGCGGCCGCAGATGCCGTCGGCCTGGTGGTGGCTGCTGCCGCCGGTGATGTACTACCTGGCCCACCGGCGGAACCAGGCCAACCAGCGGGCGATCTTCGCGGCCATGACCGACGCTCAGCGCGAGCAGTTCAAGAGCTTCAAGAACAAGGCGGCCGGCTGGCTGACGGTGGCGCTCGGGGCCACCCTGCTGGCGGCCGGGGAGACCTGGGACATCGTCGAGCACTACGAATGGCCGCAGTGGCTGTTCTGGCTGCTGGTGGTGGTCATGCTGGGCTTGTCGGTGATCAACACCGCGGTCCGCATGGCCCGCGGTGACCAGGACCTGCGTCGCGACGCGGCCGCGGCCGCCCTCGAGCCGGGCTGATCAGGCGATACGGCGGATACGGCCGGCGGGCACGGCCGCCGCGGCATCGGGGTGCACGATGGCGGCCAGGGCCTCGACCCCGTCGACCAGGCGCGGGCCGGGGCGCACCAGCCCGTCGGCGTCGATGGCCCACACGGGAATTCCGGGCAGCTGGCGCACGGCCTGCTCGGCCTGGGCGGCGGCGTCGTCCAGACCGAACCCGCAGGGGGCCACGACCACCAGGTCGGGCCGGGCCGCGGCGATCTGTTCCCAGCTGACCGGGGCCGAGCGGCCTCCCGGCTCGGCGGCGGAGACGGGCCGGCCTCCGGCCGCCGTGACCAGGTCCGGGACCCAGTGCCCGGCGGTGAAGGGCGGGTCGACCCACTCGACCACGGCCACCGCCGGGCGGTGACCCGCCGCGACCTGGCCCGCGACCCGGTCCGCGACCGCCGCCAGCCGCCGTCGCAGCGAGGCCACCAGGTCCTCGGCCCGCTGCGGGGCGCCCGCGTGCCGGCCGATGGTCAAGATCGTGGCCAGCACGTCGTCCAGGCGGTGCGGATCGAGGGAGACGACCTCGGCCGTGCAGCCCAGATAGTCCAGGGCGTCGGTCACCTGCCCGGCCGGCAGCGCGCAGACCCGGCACAGGTCCTGGGTCAGGATCAGCTCGGGGGCCAGCGCGGCCAGCGCGTCCGCCCGGAGCGTGTAGAGGTCCTGGCCCGCCGCGAGCTGGTCGCGGACGTAGGCGTCGATCGCGCCCGGCGTCATCCCCGAGGTATCCCGGCCGCCGATGACCACCGTCTTGTCCTGGCGGGCCCGGGCGGGCTCGTCGCACTCGAACGTCACCCCGACCAGCTGGTCGTCGAGGCCGAGTGCGTAGACGATCTCGGTTGCCGACGGCAGCAGTGACACGACCCTCACGCAGCCCAGCCTAGCGACCGCCCGGCCGCTGCTCCGGGGAGCAGTGGCAGCGCGCCGCTCACCAGTCGCGCAGGAAGCTGATTACCTGATTGCGCACGTCGGATACCGTCTGCGGCCTGGCCCGGCCCAGCTGCCTGGCGACCCGCTGTGCTGAGATGGCCCGGACTGATTCGCACTGTACCCAGCTGGGGGCGCGCAGCCCGGAATCGGTGCCCACGGCGATGTGGAACGGTAGGTCGCGCTGCCGGCTGGTAATCGCGGCCACGATGAGCTGATCATTGCGCAGCTCGTTGTAAGACGGCCCGGACAGCACCAGGACGGGACGTCGGCCTCCCTGCTCGTGGCCTGCTACTGGATCGAGGTCGGCGAGCAGTATGTCACCGGCCTGGTACGGCACTCGTCTGGCTTCCGCCGTCGTTGAACTCCGGCCAGTCGGGCGCGCCTGCGGTCAGCCCGTCGCGTGCCGTTCCGGCCTCAAACGCACGCAGGTCGGTTACATACTCCCGCCAAGCTTCAGGATCCTCGCGCTGCATCCGGTCCATTACTTCGTTGGCTCGCCGCATGTCACGCTGGTACTGCTCGCGTTCCGCCAGCCGGCTCAGTAGATCCCCGAGCGTGACATGGTCCTCGTCGGCCAGGACGCGCAGTCGGTCCCGTACAGTGCTGTCCACCCGTATTGTCGTCTCGCTCATACAACAAGCATATCTTTTGTATGCACGGCCGGGTGGCAGCCTCCACTGAAACAGGAGTACCGGTGAGGGTCGGGATCTCCGGGACGCACGGGACGGGGAAGACGACGCTGGCCCAGGCGTTGTGCGCGCACCTGCCGGGTTACATGGCGGCAGAAGAGCCGTACTACGTGCTGGAGGAAGCGGGCTACGAATTCGGATTTCCGCCGTCGCCAGAGGATTACCGGGCCCTGCTGGACTGCTCGGTGCGGAGCCTGAGTGCGCCGCCGTTGCTGCCTCAGGTGGTCTTCGACCGGACGCCGCTGGACTATCTGGCCTATCTGGCCGCGACCGGCGCGGGTCCCTCGGATCAGGCCGATGCCGCCCCGCTTCGCCTCGCTTGCTCGACCCTCGATCTGCTGGTGATCACGCCGATCACGGCGGAGACTGAGCAGATCCTGCCCGCTGCCGATCTGCCCGCGCTCCGCTCACAGGTGAATGAAATGTTGCTCGAACTGGTCTATGACGATCCGCTGGACCTCTGGGGCGGCATCCCGGTACTGGAGCTGACCGGACCGCTCGACGGCCGGCTGAATGCAGTCATTGATGCGCTCGGCCGTGGTTAGTACACGCAGGGGATGCCGTAGGGGGCGGCCGGCGCTACGGTCACGGGGGCGCCGGCCTGGCCGTTGTCGGACGACGAGGTGGCGCTGGGGCTGGGTGAAGAGGGTGAAGAGGGTGCGGCGGTCGGGGAACTGCTCGCGCTGCCTGCGGTGATGGTGGCCGGGACCGAGAGGGCGTCCGGGCCGAGCACCAGCTCGACGTGGCCGGCCGCCACCGTGGTGCTCGCGGTCGCGGTCACGCCGTTGAAGTAACCGGCGATCCGGGCCGCGCTGGCCGCTCCGCCGGTGCCGTACAGCACCTCGGTGGCGGACACGGGGGTGGCGTCGCCGACGTGGCCGGCCTTGAAGCCGGCCGACGTCAGGGCCTGCGACGTTTCTCCAGCCAGACCGCTGGTGGTGCCGCCGTTGAGGACGTCCACGGTGGTCTCGCTGGGGGCCAGCGACGTCGCGGTCACGGTCGGCTGGGGAGTGGCCGGGGTGGGGTAGAACGCGGCCTGCACCGCCTTCTTGACCGCGGCCGGGTCGATGAGGTTCACGGTCTGGCCACCTTCATGGCCGTCCGTGGTGATCACCGGGGCGGTCTGGAAGGTCAGGTTCTTTCCGGTCAGGCTCTTCATCTCGGTGGCGAAGTTGAGGATCTGCCAGTCCGAGTCGGTGATGATGAACTTTTTCGCCTCGTTGACCAGGCTGGTGAGGTCGCCGATGCTGGTGAAGAAGCCCTGGTGCCCGAGCTTCCAGATGACGTAGTCGATGACGGACTGCTGCCGGTGGGTACGGTCCAGGTCGCCGTTGGGCAGGTTGTCCCGCTCGCGGACGAAGGCCAGCGCCTGCGCGGCCGACAGGTGCAGATAGCCGGCGTGCGGGGCGTCGAAGCCCGAGTTCGTGTCGTGCAGGTTCTGGCCGCCGTTCCACGACTTCAGGCAGGCCTCGACCCCGCCAAAGGTCTGCGCCAGCTCGTAGAACCCAGCCAGGTTGACCTCTGCGAAGTGGTCGACGTGCACACCGGTCAGCGCCTGCACCGAGTCGATCGCAGCGGTCTGCCCGGCCTCGTTGGCCTCCAGGTAGCGCTGGCTCTTGCTGATGGTCGAGTTGGAGGTGGAGCTCAGGCTCTGCGCCCAGGCCAGGCCGTAAGCCTGGTCGATCTTCCCGTGTGACTGGCCGTCGTAGGCCTTGGGATAGGTCACCCAGTCGTCGCGCGGGATCGAGAACCCGACCGCCCGCTGCCCGCCCGCGAAGATGTGGATCAGGATCAGCGTGTTCGTGTCCTGACCGCCGACACCGTTCTCGACGCCCTGCACGCTGCCCGCGTGCAGGGCTTTGAGCAGCTTGGCGGGCAGGATGTTCCCGTCGTAGTCGGTCCGGCTCTCCAGGCCCATCAGCAGGATGTTCATCGCCCCGGACACCGGGCCGCCGGAGATGGCGTTGGAGCCGCCGATGCTGGTGACCTGCGCCTTCACGTAGTAGGCGAAGCCGCTGACGACGAGAATCGACGCCGCGAGGATACAGCTGACCGCATAGCTGGCCGTGCGGAGCACCCCGACACCGCCACGCGACCTGTTGATGAGACTTCCCCTTAACCGGCGTTTGAAGTTTCAGACGAACAAGCTACCCGTGAAGTTCACGAGCCAGCCGCCCCAGCCGGCGTCATCTGGCCAACGTTATGTTTTTTTTCCTTTTTTAAATCTACGTGCCACGCGGTACCGCAGAACCTCCCTGGCCCAGTGGCCTCACTCAAGCTGGGGGGCCGATCCCGGCTAGCCTTGCGTGATCGGAGTCGAGGTGGCGGAGGCAGCCATGGGCGCGGAGCTGGCGGGGCGGACGGCCGTGGTGACCGGGGCCAGCAAGGGGATCGGGCTCGCGGTGGTGAACGCGCTGGCCGCGAGCGGGGCGCGCGTGGTCGCGGGAGCCCGGCGGACCTCTCCCGAGCTGGCCGAGCTGGCCAAGGCGGGTCAGGTGGAGGCGGTCGAGGTGGACCTGGCCAGCCCGGCCGGCCCCGCGCACCTGGTTGCGGCGGCGGGGGAGCGCGTCGACATCCTGGTCAACAACGTCGGCGGTGCCCCGGCGCGGCCCGGCGGCTTTCTTTCCATCACCGACGAGGACTGGCTGGCCACGCTCAACCTCGACCTGATGGCCGCGGTCCGGGCCACCCGCAGTGCGCTGCCGTCCATGCTGGCGGCCAAGGCCGGCGTCATTATCAGCGTTTGCTCGGTGAATGCCCGGCTGCCCGACCCGGCCGTGCTGGACTACAGCGCGGCCAAGGCCGGCCTGGCCGCCTTCAGTAAGGCACTGGCCAAGGAGGTCGGACCGCAGGGCGTCCGGGTCAACACGGTCAGCCCCGGGCCTGTCGCGACCGACCTGTGGCTCGGCGCCGGGGGAGTCGCCGAGACGGTGGGCGCCGCCACCGGCGCGCGGCCGGGCGACGTGGCCAGCCAGGCCGCCAGCCAGCTGGTCACGGGCCGGTTCACCCAGCCGGCCGAGGTTGCCGGCCTGGTGCTGTTCCTGGCCGGTGACGGCGCCAGCAATATCACTGGAGCCGACTTCACCATCGACGGCGGGCTGGTTCCGACCTGGTAGACCGGGGCGGGCTCGTCAGGGATGTGGCCGCCTGGGCCACCTATCGCCAGCCCGTTGTAGCGGCCTCCGATGGATCCTCCGCTGGTCATAGCGGCCCAGGGGTGAGAATATGCCGTCATGGCGGATTCCGCGGACAACCCGAAGCGGCAGTTCACCGCGGCCTGGAACGCCGCCGCGGCGGCGATGGACGAGTGGCGCAAGCAGGTGGCGGCGGCCACCACTGAGGCGCTGGACAAGCTCGATCCAGCCGTCCGTTCTGCCTGGGAGGCCGCGCGCGCCGCGGTCGCCGGGACCTGGGGTGCGTGTCAGTGCCCGTGCGCCACGGCCCACCCCCAGGACCGGGGTGTGTGCGACGGCCGGGCCATCTTGACCCGGCGGCTGGGCGAGGCGAACATGCCGACCTGCGCGCCCTGCGCGGTGGCCCAGGGCGTCGCCGAAATGCGCCATTAGCCCGGCGTTCGCTTAACCGGCGTACGGTCGGAAGTGTTGATGCAGGCCGCCCGAGCTCACCTCAAGCAGGTCGCCGTCCTTGTCGTGCTCGGGGCGGCGGCTGATCTGGCCACCAAGTCGTGGGCGTTCTCCCGGCTCTCCGGTGGGCACGACATCACGCTGGCGGGCGGCCTGCTCCGGCTCCAGCTGGTGATCAACCACGGTGCCTCGTTCGGTCTGGGCTCGGGCTATGAGCCGGCGCTGACCGTGCTGACCCTGGTCATCGTCGTCTTGCTGTGCCTGTGGGCGGTACGGGCCCGTTCCCGTGCCGAGCGGGCCGGTGCCGCCCTGGCCGCCGCGGGCGGGACCGGCAATGTCGTCGATCGCCTGATCCGGCCGCCCGCGGTGCTGCACGGGGGCGTCGTGGACTGGCTGCACGTCTCGTTCTACGGCCCGACCTTCAACCTGGCCGACGTCATGCTGCGCGGTGGGGTCGTGGTGGCCGGGGTGGCGTGGCTGCTGGGCCAGCGGACCGCGAAGGCGGCCACCGCTTCGGCCGGGCCGGGGCCGGTGCCGCACGCGTCTATGCTGGCTGCCGTGAATCCCGCGAACCCGCCCGACCCGGATCGGGCCGAAGAGCCCGTGATCCCGTCGAAGAGCCGCGAGGACACCGATGCTGGCTGGGGCGAGGTGCCCGAACCCAGCGACGACGACGACCGGTTCTACCAAGATCGGCCGCCCCACTGGGGCTCGGACTAGGACTCTGAGCGCCGGGGGAGGGCGATTAAGCGTCCTGAAGTAGGCGCCCGAGCTCCTTGCGAGCCGCGTCGTCCGGCTCAGTCTGGAGCGCGTCACGTGCCGCCAGCACGCGGTCGGCAGTGGCGAGCACGTGGCGTGCGGCGTTTACGGCGGCGCTTTCCTGCGACCGTTCTTCCTGGCCGGGGAGCCAACGCTCGACCTGAGACCAGTCCCAAACCTTCTCGCCGCCCGTTGTAATCAGGACTGGCTTTGGGAAGCCGCCCCGTCCTCGTTGGCCTGTTGCCCACAACCGCACTGCTTCACGCGATACACCAGTCCGGTTTGCCACGTCGGCAGCGGTCACCATGGTGTCGCACTGAACACCCGTCACCCGCAGCCCGGGTACCTTCTCAATGTCCCAAACAGCTGACGCGATGGCCTCAGCCAGGGACGATGACTCGCGGCTGAAGTCGGCTAGTGTGCCGAGCGGACCAGCTTCGATGCCAGCATCATCTAGACCAGCCTCATACAAAGCCCCGAGCTCGTCGTCACTGACCTCTCGATTGAGCTTCAGGACGAACTCATGAGCAGTCAATCGTCCTCCTTGTGGTGGTGGCGGCGCATAAATCGACGGATCTGGTCGGCATGGTTGTCTGCGTTTTCGGTGTTGACCAAACTGAGAAGTTCTGACTACAGGCCAGGCATCGGATGTAGCCCCAACTGTGGCCTCTGGCATTGGTGTCCGCGACGTAAAACGCGGCTTATTTTCCTCGTCGCACGCCCTGAAGGCCTCGTCCAGTGCCTCGCGGATTTGTTTCTTGGAATGTGACCACCTCACCATGCCGGTGTTTTCGACGTAGTGGCCGCAGTCGCGCTTGACCAGGCCGACACCGCCAGCCCGCGTTGGGCGCTCGCCCTCGGTGCCGCCGCCTGCCTCGCCGCCGTGGCCGTCGGCCGGGCCGGAGGGCATGATGAACTCCATGAGCTGTCCCGTTGACGAGGCCTTTGATCCGCTGTCACCCGAGTACCTCGCCGACCCCTACGCGATCCTGGCCGCCTTGCCGCACCGCGAGCAGCCCATCTTCTACGCCCCGGCCATCGGCTACTACGTCCTGACCCGTTATGACGACATCGCCGCCGTGTTCCGCGACCCGGCCAGCTACTCGGCCGCGGTGGCCCAGGCGCCGCTGGGCCCCATCACCGAGCAAGCCCAGAAAATCCTGCTGGGTGCGGGCCACAAGCCCCAGCCGTCCATGGTCAGCCTGGACGAGCCCGAGCACGCCCGGCTGCGTAAGCCCACCGCCCGCGCGTTCAGCATGAAGCGGGTCACCGCCATGGTCCCCACGATCGAGGCCACCACCGCACGCCTGCTGGACGCCATCGACGGTGAGGCGGAGTTCGATCTGGTCGCCGCGCTGGCCTTCCCGTTGCCGGCCAACATCGTCTTCTCCTTGATGGGCGTGCCCGAGCAGGACTTCGCGCAGCTCAAGCACTGGTGCGGCTACCGGGCTGCGCTCGGCTGGGGACGGCCCGCGCCGGAGGACCAGGTCGAGATCGCCACCAGCATGGCCGCCTACCGCGGCTACCTGCGCGACCTGGTCGACCGCAAGGCCACCGAGCCCGGCGACGACCTGACCAGCGACCTGATCGTCATCCACCGGGAGGCCCCGGACCGGCTCACCCGCGACGAGATCGGCTCGATCCTGTTCTCGCTCTCGTTCGCTGGCCACGAGACCACCACCGGTCTCATCGGCAACACGGTCCGCCGGCTGCTCGAGCAGCCGGACCGCTGGGCCGCGATCGTGCCGGACCCGGGCCTGATCGCGGCGGCGGTCGAGGAGACCCTGCGCTACGACCCTTCGGTACCGGTCTGGCGCCGGGTCACCACCCGGCCGGTGACCCTGGCTGGGCAGGACCTGCCCGCGGGGGCCCGGCTGTTCCTGTGGCTGGCCGCCGCCGGCCGGGACGCCTCGGCGTTCCCCGTCCCGGACGAGTTCGACCTGCACCGCCGCGACGCCGACCGGCACCTGGCCTTCGGCCAGGGCCTGCACTACTGCCTGGGTGCGAACCTCGGCCGGCTAGAAGCCCAGATCGCCGTGACCGAACTGGCCCGCCGCTACCCCCAGCTGAGCCTGGTCCCGGGCCAGCGGCTGACCTTTCACCCCAACATCTCATTCCGTGGCCCGCAGGCCCTCCGCGTCCGGGGGGCTTAGGCGTGTCTTTTCGCAGCATTCTTTTTGAACCGGCCCATGACCTCCCCGAGTCAGGCCGGCCTGCGTCGTCCCAGGTGCTGGCCGATCTGAACCTGAACCAGGTGTGCTCGGCCCTGACGCTCGGCCGCGACCAGTACGACCTCGCGTCGTACTTCCTGACCCCGCTGCCCGACGAGGCGGCGATCTACTACCGCCATCAGGTGCTGCGCGATCTGCGGAACAGCGACGTGCGCGCGGCCGTCGCCGCGTTCGCGCGCGGTCTGACCACCATGCGCCAGGGCCTGGCCCAGGTCAGCCGGCTGGGACACCGGTATCAGCAGCAGCGCTGGTTTCTCGATGCGGCGAGCACCTACGGCCAGGCGGTGCTGGCCTTGGCCCAGCAGCTCCGGGACGTGGAGCTGACCTCGGCCGGCCTGATCTCCTGGCGCGAGTACCTGGAGACCTACCTGCAGTCGGCGGAGTACCAGCAGCTGACCGCCAGCGTCGCTGACCTCCTGGACCGGCTGCGGGAAGTCCGCTACTGCGTCCACGTCAAGGCCAACCGGGTCCGGGTCACCCGGTACGAGGACGAGAAGGACTACGGCGGGGAGGTCGAGCGGACGTTCGCCAAGTTTGCCCAGGGCACGGCGGCCGATGAGCGCACGGCGTTCCGCACGCTGGCCGAGATGGATCACGTCGAGGCCAAGATCCTGGACGGTGTGGCCACGCTGTTCCCGGAGCTCTTCCGCGATCTGGACGATTTCCGCCGCCGGTACGCCGGCTACGCCGACGACCTCGTCATGACCTTTGACCGGGAGGTTCAGTTCTATCTGGCCTACCTGGACTACATCCGGCCGCTGGAGTCGGCCGGCTGTGAGTTCTGCTATCCCGAGGTCAGCACGGTCAGCAAGCAGACTCGGGTCGACGACGGGTTCGACCTCGCGCTGGCCAGCAAGCTGCAGGGCGAAGGCAAGGCGGTCGTCCGCAACAGCCTGCAGCTCGACGGCCCCGAGCGGGTCATTGTCGTCACCGGCCCGAACCAGGGCGGCAAGACCACGTTCGCCCGGATGTTCGGCCAGCTGCACTACCTGGCCAGCCTCGGCTTGCCGGTGCCCGGGCGATCGGCTCGCCTGTTCGTCCCGGACCGCATCTTCACCCACTTCGAAAAGGAGGAGAACCTCGACAACCTGCGGAGCAACCTCGAGGACGAGCTGGTTCGCATGCACGACATTCTGGCCGCGGCCACCAGCCGGAGCGTCATCGTCATGAACGAGAGCTTCGCCTCGACGACCCTGGAGGATGCGTCGTTCCTGGGGGCCGAGATCCTGCGCCGGGTCACCGGGCAGGACCTGCTCGGCCTGTACGTGACGTTCGTCGACCGGCTGGCCACCCTGAACGGGGCCTGCGTGAGCATGGTGGCCGAGATCGTCCCGGACAATCCGGCCGGCCGGACGTTCAGGGTCGTGCGCAAGCCGGCCGATGGCCTGGCCTACGCGGCCGCGATCGCCGATAGATATGGCCTCAGCTACGAGCGTCTGAGGGAGCTTCTCACCCGATGAAAGCGCACCTCATGTACCGGGACCGCGATCTTGGCCCCGTCCTCGACTCTGGGTCTGAGCCGACCGCGGTGACCCAGGCCCTCACTCAGGACCTGGAGCTCAGCCGGTTGTGGGCGGCGATGGCGGCCGGGGATGACTTCCTGGCTGACCTGGCCCAGCGCGTGCTGCTGGCCAGCCTGACCAGCCCGGAGGAGATCACCTACCGGCAGCAGATCCTGGCCGACACCGTCGCCCAGCCGGCCGTGGTCCGGCAGGTCTACGACATCGCGGTCGCGGCCATCACCGGCGAGCGGAAGACCTTCTTCGGCCTGATGAGCAAGTCTCCGGAGTCGCGGCTGTACCGGGCGGCGAAAGTCCTGGAGATGTTCAGCGGGATGCTGAAGCAGCTGCGCTCGGTCGCCGACCAGCACCAGGCCCGCTTCCAGTCCGAGGGTTTCCGCCAGTTCTTCGCCATGATCACCAAGGAGCTGGACGACGGTTACCTGCAGACGGTGGACGACCACCTGAAGGAACTCGGCTTCGGGAACGGCACGCTGATCAGTGCCAGCCTGGGCCGGGGCAACAAGGGCACCGGTTACGTGCTGCGCGAGATCCCGGGGCAAGGCTGGCGGGATCGGTGGTCGCTCGGCGGCAAGGCTGGTTTCAGCTTCACCATCGCCGACCGCGACGAGACCGGCCAGCAGGCCCTGGCCGACCTGCGATCCCGGGGCCTGGCCGGGGTGGCCAGCGCGCTGGCCCAGGCCAGCGACCACATCCTGGCCTTCTTCACCATGCTCCGGGCCGAGCTGGCCTTCTACGTCGGTGCCCTGAACCTGCGCGAGGCCCTGACCGCCGCCGGTGAACCGGTCTGCGTGCCGGTGCCGGTCGCAGGTGAGAAACTCGCGCTGACCGCACGCGGCCTGTACGACCCGTCGCTGAGCCTCCGGCTGACCGGCCGGGCCGTCGGCAATGATGTGGAGGCCGACGGCAAGCGGCTGATCATGATCACCGGCGCCAACCAGGGCGGCAAGTCCACCTTCCTGCGCAGCGTCGGCCTGGCCCAGCTCATGATGCAGTGCGGCCTGTTCGTTGCGGCCGAATCCTTCACCGCCAGCGTGAGCCCCGGCATCTTCGCGCATTTCAAGCGCGAAGAAGACGCGACGATGAAGCAGGGCAAGCTGGACGAGGAACTGAGCCGGATGGGGGACATCGCGAGCCAGCTAACCCCCGGCGGACTGCTGCTCTGCAACGAATCGTTCGCCTCGACCAACGAGCAGGAAGGCTCGGAGATCGGCCGCCAGATCGTGCGCGCCCTCCTCGAATCGGGCGTCCGGGTATTTTTTGTCACCCACCTGTTCGACCTGGCCCACAGCTTCTACTCCGGTCAGGCGGACGCGGCCCTGTCGGCGGACTCGGCCCTGTTCCTGCGGCCCGAGCGCCGCGACGATGGCGGCCGGACGTTCCGCCTGCGGCCAGGGGAGCCCCTGTCCACCAGCTACGGCCCCGACCTCTACCAGCAGATCTTCAGGCCCGGCGGGTCACGATGATCGGGAGCTCGCTCGGCACCAGGGTGCTGCTGATCTCGGGGTGGACGGTGGCGCCGTCGGCCAGCCGCAGCTGCCAGCGGGCGGCGATCGCGCTGAGCAGCAGGATCGACTCGGTCCACGCGAATCCCTCGCCGATGCAGTTCCGGATGCCCTGCCCGAACGGGAAGAACGACGTCCGCAGGTCGGACCGGGTGTAGTCGTTGCTGGCCCAACGGCCTGGATCGAAGCGATCGGGGTCGCGGTGGACGCGTGCGTCCCGGTTGAGCGCGTACGGGCTGAACAAGATCCTGCTCTTGGCGGGCAGCAGGTAGCCGCCCAGCTCGACCTCGGTTGTCGCCTGCCGCGGCAGGATCCACACCGGGCTGTACAGCCGCAGGGTCTCGGTGATCACGGCGCGGGTGAAGGGGAGCCGGTCCAGGTCGTCATAGCTCGCGTCGGCGCCCGCCAGCACCTGGTCGGCTTCCTGCTGCAGCCGTTCCTGAATCTCCGGATGCTGGGTCAGCAGGTAACAGGCCCAGGCGATGGTGTTCCCGGTCGTCTCCGAGCCCGCGATGACCAGCGTCGTCGCCTCGTCCCGCAGCTGCTGACTGGTCATCCCGGTGCCGGTCTCGTCGTCGCGCGCGCGGATCAGGATCGACATCAGGTCGCCGCGATCTTCGTCCGCCGCCCGGTACCCGGCAATGATCTCGGTGAGCATCTCGTCCAGACGGCGGTTGGCCGCGCCGAACCGGCGGTTGGACCGGGTCGGGACCCAGGCCAGCGCGGGGACGTTGGCGATGATCCCGTCCGGGATCAGCTCGGCCAGCAGCACGCGGAGCAGGTGCTCGATCTCGCCGATCTGCGTGGCGCCCATATCGCTGGACAGCAGGGTCCTGGTCAGCACCGTGAGCGTGAGCGACCGCAGCTCGCGGTCGAAGGCGAGCGTCCCGCCGTCCGGCCAGGCGTCAATGCGCGGCACCGCGACCTCGCGCATGGTGTTCAGGTACCGGGCGATCTCCGAGCGGTGGAACGCGGGCTGCATGAGGCGCCGCTGCCGGTGATGGTAGTCGCCGCCCGACATCACCAGCCCGTTGCCGATGAGGGTTTTGGCCCGGCCGAAGTTGATGCCCTTCTCCAGCTTCCTGGCCTGGCCGACCAGCGCTTGACGGATGGCGCCGGGGCTGTTCAGCACGTAGACCGGGAACGGCCCGAACCGGATGCGGATCACGTCGCCGAGTTCCCGCCCGCGCTGCAGCAGCCGGAGCGGGTCGCGGCGGAACTCCAGCGCGTGCCCGAGCACCCGCTGCCCGCCGGGCAGCAACGGCACCTCCGGCCTGACCTGCTCGCTGGGTACGGCCATGTAGCTCACCCTTCGCCGACCTTGATCCATCAGATCACCTGAGTGTCCCGTGGCGATCTGGGTACGTCCCCCTACGGAACGTACGCTGTCGATTGGGAACCAGGAGTAACGGTGATACGTGTCGGGCCGGCCCTCGTTGTGATCGCGATCGGCGCGATCTTTGCGTTCGCCGTCTCCGCGACCGCCATACCCGGCATCAACCTGAACGTCGCCGGCATCATCGTGCTGCTGGTCGGCATCGTGGCCCTGATCCTGCCCCAGGTGTCCAGCCGCACCCGGACGGTCCGGACCACCAGCACCTGGCTGCGGCCCACCGGGTACATCAACCCGCGGGTGGAGCAGGAGAAGCGGGACGCCGCCGCGGACGACGCCGTGATGGAGCAGGACGACAAGTACTTCGATTCGTAGCCGCCAGCCGGGGCCGCCCTTCCCCCGGATTCGCATCGGTTGCCTGCAACGCTGTTGCATCGAGGTCGCCGGGTGGGGGAATAGTTAGCTCAGCAGCAGCGGTTCTGTCCTACCCGCTGCCTGGTCCGGAGACGTGGCCCGCCTTGCTGGTTCGTTGTCTCCGGGGGGAATCTGTGCCGCTGGATCTGGGCCCAGCGGATCGGCCAGTGGATCGGATCGCGCCCTACGCGACCATCACGCTGCCCGCAGAGGTCGGCGTCACCAACGCCGACCAGGTCCGTGAAGAGTTGCTCCGGGCCATCGACAACGGCCCGGGACCCTTGGGCCATGATGACGCCCAGTGCCTGATCAATCGCGGCCCGGGAGGCCAACGCCTCCCGCATCTGGTCCGTCAGCTCGGCCGCCGAAGCTTGCCGGGCGGCCAGCGCCAGCGCCGCCGAGACGCTGGCGGCGAACAGCTCCGCCCGCCGTACCTCCGGCTCCCCGAAGGCACCCGGGACGAGCGCGTACAGGTTCATTGCCCCTTGGACGCCATCCGCCCGCAGCGGCATCGACAGACTCGACCGGATTCCGTTTGCCGCGTCAACGCGGCCGTGGTTACCCACATCCGCGATGACCGGTCCCATGGCTGGGCAGGCTCGAAATATCTCGAAGGCAGTACTCTCACCATGCCACAGATCGGGACCGCCGAAGACAAGGCGCCGACCCCAGATAAGTCGCTCGCCGTGGCCCACTGACCGCACTACGACCGGGAGGCGCACATCATGTCCAGCACCGTGTCCGGCGTCACTTTCGACGCCCATGACGCCCAGACTACGGCTAGCTTCTGGGCGGCAGTCCTCGGACGCACCGTCGCCGACGGAGCCAGCCCCGACTACGCCATTGTCACCGCCGACCCGGCGATCCCCGGGTCCAGGATCGGTTTTTTCCGGGTTCCCGAGAGTAAGACGGTCAAGAACCGGATGCACTTCGACCTGATCAGCACGGACTTCGACGCCGAGATCGACCGGCTCACCGGCCTGGGCGCGACCAAGCTCAACGAGGTCAAGAAAGACTTCGCCCACTGGGTCACCCTGGCCGATCCCGACGGTAACGAATTCGACGTCATCGACGGGTAATTACCGGTATCGCTTACAGGGGCCCCGTGAGACTCCTGTAAGCGATACTTCTCGCGGTTATCGGGCGATCAGCCGGTCGCGTGCACGGCCTTGAGGATCACCTGAGTGACGACGCCCGGAGCGGCGATCATGGAGAGGTGCGGCGCCTTGACCGCGGTGATGTGCGCGTGCGCGTGCCGGGCCATGGCCAGCTGCACGGCGGGCGGGATGACATGGTCGGCGGTGCCCACCACGGCCCAGGACGGGATCGTCTTCCAGGCCGGCACGCCGCTCGGCTGGCTCAGCGCGATGGTCGACAGTGGCTCCTGCGTCGCCGCCAGCACCTTGGCCTCGCTCAGCGGCAGGCCGTTGGCGAAGCAGGCCGGGAACAGGTTCTGCTTGTAGTAAGCGTCGCCCACGCCGGCGGGCGCGCCGGGGTACGTCGCCAGGTTGAAGATGGTGCTCGGGTCCGTCGCCAGAACACAGGAGCCAGGGGAGGAGGAGACCAGCTGCCCGACGGTCTGACCCTGGTCAGGCGCGAAGGCATCCACGTAAACGAGGGCCTTGACCTGTGCGTCACCGGTGGCGGCGTTGGTGATGACCGCGCCGCCGTAGGAGTGCCCGACCAAGACGATGGGGCCGGTGATGCTGTGCAGGAAGTCGGCGATGAACTCCGGGTCGTAGGTCAGGCCCAGCAGCGGGTTCGGGGGCACGTCGACCGTGTAACCGTCGGCCTGCAGCCGCTGCACGACGCCGTTCCAGCTCGAACCGTTGGCCCAGGCCCCGTGGACCAGCACGATCGTGGGCTTCGGCCCGGACGTACCGTGCGGTGACACTGGCGAATTGGTGGAGGCCGCAGCCACTCCCCCTACGGCCAGCCCGGCCACCGCGGCCAGGCCGGCGACGATCCCGCCGAGCTGGGCCAGCCGGCGCCGGGCGATTTTAATCTTCTGCACGCGAGTCTCCTGTGGTGACGACGAAAATGTGTACGCAGAAAGCGCGTCCGAATAAAACTCGTGGTTTATAGAAAGAGAACAACAGGGTCGCGTTATTAAAAATTAAAAAAGCCTCGCAAGCGAAGCGCTCAACGTGACCTTGTTCGTGCGGCGATTGGCTGCCAAGGTCCGGAGCAGAATTTAACGCTGAATCTTCCGTTACTCTCGCATCTCATTCAGTGAATAGCAAGCGCCGGCTGGCGAGCGGCAGCGGCACGGTGATAATGGTGAGCACGGCCGAAGCTCACGCCGCTAGGTTGGAGAACAGCATGGTTCAGGCCACCAGCTCAGGGGCCCCGCCGCACGGTCATGTGGTGTTGGCCGCCGCCGACAGCGCCGCGTTCACGTCCGTCCGGCAGCGATCCACGGCCCGGCAGGACCGGTACCGGATTGGCAAGGAACTCCGCCAGCAGGTTCCGCGCAAATCCCTGGGTGACTGGTCCGCGCCGCCTGACCGGCCCGATCCAGTGGAGCTGATCACCGAGTCGCACCGCGGCCGCCTCGACTGGCTGGTGCCCGTGCGAGTGGGCCGGATGGCCGCCTCACCTTACGGGTTCATGCGCGGCGCGGCGATCGTCATGGCCGAGGATGTGGCCCGGCTGCCGACCACCGGCATCACCCCGGTGATCTGCGGTGACTGCCACATGGGCAACTTCGGTTTCTACGCCTCGCCCGAACGCGACCTGGTCATCGACCTGAACGACTTCGACGAGGCCCACCCCGGCGGCTGGGAGTGGGACCTTCGCCGGCTGGTGGCCAGCATCTGGGTCGCCGGCCGCCAGAACGGCACCAGCGAACAGGACTGTGAATCAGCGGTGTTGCGCTGTGTGGCCGGGTACCGCGGCGAGGTGCGGGACCTCGCCTCGACCGCGCTGCTGGCCCGGTCTTACCAGCGTCTCGACGTCGACCATCTCCACCAGAGCACGCGGGACAAGTCGCTGCGGGCCGAGATCAAGCGGGCCACGGCCCGGGCTCGCCGCAGGACCAGCGACCGGGCGCTGCCCAAGTTCACCAGTGAGCGGGACGGCAAACGCCGCATCGTAGAAGACTTCCCGCTCATCACCCGGGTCAGCTACTTTGAAGCCGATCAGATCGCGCGCGGGCTGGATGACTACCTGGAGACCCTGGCCCCGCACTGGCGGCGGGCGCTGGGCGGCTACACCCTGATCGACGTGGCCCACAAGGTGGTGGGCGTGGGCAGCGTCGGGCTGCGCGCCTACGTCGCCCTGCTGGAGGGCAGCAGCCCCGATGACGTGGTGTTCCTGCAGCTGAAGCAGGCCCGCCGGTCGGTGCTGGCCCGGTACGTCCACGGTGAATCGGCCTGGCACGACCACCAGGGCCAGCGGGTGGTCGAATACCAGCAGGCCCTGCAGACGGTCAGCGACCCGCTGCTGGGCTGGACCACCGTCGGCGACCATCAGTACTACGTGCGCCAGTTCCGGAACATGAAGGGGACCGTGGCCCTGGACTCCATTGACGGCGCGGCGCTGGCCGACTACGCCGGGATCATCGGGCACCTGCTGGCCAAGGGGCACGCCCGGACCAGCGGCGCATCGATGATCGTCGGTTACGCCGGCTCCTCCGATCACCTGGACGTCGCGCTGGCCCGGTTCGCGCGGCTGTACGCCGACCAGACTGAGGCCGACCACGCGGCCCTGGTCAAGGCGGCCGACCGGGGCATCGTGCCCATCGAACGCGGCCTGTGAGCGGGATGACTCCTGGCCGTCCGGTCGGGTTAGTCGCGGACGGGTATCCGGATCCGCGACCCGGCCAGGTCGATGCTCCGATGGGAGCGTGCCATCGTGACCGCAGTGCCGGCCGGCTCGCTGGTGCCGAGGTTGCGCTCCCAGCGCGGGAACGAGCCGCCGCACACCAGCAGCCGGATCCGGTTCCCGGCCGTGAAACGGTGCGCCACCGGGTCCAGTTCGACGTGTACCGGGCCGTCCCGATGGGCCGGGTCCAGCCGCACCAAGGCGTCGCTGACGTTCTGGGACCGGCCCTGCGGATCGACCTCGCTTATCCGGACGAACAGATCGGCGGGGTTGTCGGTGCGGTGGGCCAGTTCGGCCACCGGAGCGCCGAAGACCTCAAGCGGCTCCGGCAGCGGCGGCCCGGTGAAGGCCAGCACGTCAGGCCGCTCGGCCAGCGCGCTGTCGTCGGCGTACCCGTAGGGCGGCACGAGCGAGCGGCCCCCGATCGTCGGGGTGGGGTCGGCCGGGTCATAGGTGAACGTGGCTGACCCGGTGCCGGCTGACCCGGTGTCAGCCGGACCTGGCTGCCGTGACAGCCCACCGCCCGGCTGCGGGTACAGGATCTGCTCACTGGTGGCTGGCGGCCAGCCGGGTAGGTCGCGCCACTCATCGGCCCCGGTCACGAACACCCGCACCGGGGCCTTGTGCGCCGGAGCTCCCGCCCCAGGCCCGGTCCCGGCTAGGCGCTCGTCCAGCCAGCCGAGCAGCTCATTCATGATGATCCGGCCCGCCTTGGTGGCCACGTCGGCGTGCGTCCACGGGCCGACGGTGAGAGCCACGTCGACACCGCGGCCGCGCAGGTGCCGGTACTGCTCGATGGTCTGCCGCAGGAACAGGTCCTGCCAGCCGCCCTGCAACAGCACCGGAACCTGGACCCGGTCCAGCGCGCCGCTCAGCTGCATCGGTGACCAGAACGGGTCGGCGGGATCGCGGCGGGTGGCGAACTCGCGGAACCACGGCGCGCGCCCGGCGCAGAGCTCGTCCACGGCCTCGGCCACCGGCAGGTGCCGGAGCGCGGCGGCCTGCCGCCGGGTCCCGGTGTACATCCGCAGCAGGATGCGCGGGAGTGAGTACTGCTCCTGGTGGGTGACCACGTCGGCCCAGCCCACCCAGGTCGACAGCTCGACCGCGCCGCCCTCGTACATCGCGTCGCGGAAGTCGTGCGGGCCGACCTGGATGACCGCGGTGACCAGCTCCGGCGGCGGGTCGACCAGCAGCGCCCACTGCGTGAAGCCCAGGTAGGAGCCGCCGAAGGTGGCGAACCGGCCGTCGAACCACGGCTGGTCCCGCAGCCAGGCCACCGTGTCGGCCGCGTCCTCGACCTCCCGCCGCATCGGGTCAAAGGTCCCGCCCGAGCCGAACGTGCCCCGCACGCGGGCCTGGATCACCCGGTACCCGCGGGCGGCGAACAGCCCGCCGTACAGGGAACCGTTGAGCGGGTCGAACCCGTACGGCGACCGCAGCAGCACCGTGCCCCGGACCTGGCCGGCCGGGTGCAGCACGTCCGCCCGCAGCACCGCCCCGTCCCGCATCGAGATGGGCAGGTCCCGGGCGACCGTGTAACCGCCGCGCGCGGGCGGCAGCCGCATCATCCGCCCGAAGGCGGCGTCAACCAACCTCCGGCCGCGCGTCTGCCGCTCTCCGGTCTGGCTCGGCCTGGCCGTTGTGGTCACCGGCCCATTGTCCACCGCAGGCCCATAGGCCCCCACCGGGCCCACCTCCGCAATGTTCGCTTTTGCTGCTTAATGCGCCGCTTCCTTGCTAGCTTGGCCGCAGCTCAGCCCGTCCTCGCGCCGGGCGTGCACCGCGTTTCGAACTGGGGGAGGCGGCCATGGGCAGAGCAGCCCTACGAGCCGGAGCCATCGGCGGGGTCCTCGGCGGCGTCATGATGGCCGTGTGGCTGATGTTCATCTTGTGGCTCGTTGGCATCGGGTTCTGGACCCTGCTGAACCTCATCGCCAATACCTTCTGGCGGGGCGCGCCGCTCGGTGACACGTTCACCTGGCAAGCGGTGGTCATTGGCCTGATCGTGCATGTGCTGATGTCGGTCCTGTTCGGCACGCTGATCGCGCTGGCCGCGTGGTGGCTGCCCTGGCCGCGCTCGCTGATCATCGCGGGCGGGGCGCTATTCGGGCCCGCCCTGTGGCTGGTGATGCAGTACGGCATCTGGCATGCGGCGGATCCGGCGGCGGCCCAGGTCATCACGCCCTGGGTCTTCGCGGTGGCGCACTTGATCTTCGGCGTACTGGCCGCTGCCACCGCGGCCATCGTCACCTCGGACGAGAAGGCCGCAGCCCGGCGCCGGCGCGAGGAGCCGGAGCCCGAAGGGCAGGACGTGCAGAGCGCCTGGGCCCCGGCCCGGACAGAAGCCGGTTCGGCCCGCGCCCAGACCCTGGCCGCCCCGACGACCTGGGCCCGCCCAATGACGGTGGGTGGCCCGACGACCTCGGACCGCCTGATAACACCGGGTGGCCCGACGGCGCCGGGTGGCCCACAGCCGAGCCTGACGATGCCCGGCCACGGCCCGATCCGGCACCGGCGGCTGCTGACTGCCCGCACCGACGGCGGCCTGCGTACGGTTGTCTACACCAGCGGCGGCCCCGGCATGGTCACCGACGCACCGGTCAGCTCCGGTGGCAGCGGAACGGCGCTGACCCCCCTGGAGACCGTCCTCGGTGCCCTGTGCGGATCAACCGGCGCCACCTTGGCCACCGTGGCTCGCGAGGCCGGCTTCGGCTACGACGGCGCCACTTTCGAGGCGTCGTTCACGCTCGATCCGCAGAGCCCGGCCGCCCAGCCCGGAGCCCGGACCTACTTCCGCACCGTCCGGGTCGAAATCCAGGTCCGCGCGACCCGCCCCGGCCCAAGGCTGGCCGACGTCGCCCGGGTCACCGAGCAACGCTGCCCAATCCGCAACCTGCTGGCCGACGCCGGCGTCACGGTCGACATGATCTGGACCGTCGCCTCGCCCCAAACCCCCGCCCCCGAAGTCCCAGAAGCCCCCTCCGTCCTCCGCCGCCCCGCCAACTAGCCCTAGCCCTCGCCCGTCCCATGGCCCCCGCCGTCCCACGGCCCCCGCCGTCCCACGGCCCCCGCCGTCCCACGGCCCCCGCCGTCCCACGGCCCCCGCCGTCCCACGCCGCCCGCGCGTTCCACGGCGCCCGCCCGCCTCCCGGTGTCCCCGCGTCCCGCACACCCCAGGTCCCACCGCACCCTCCCGTCCCACGGCGCCCGCCTGCCCGCGGTGTCCCTGTTCTGGGCTCCCCGGTGGGTCCCACCGCACCCCCCGGTGCCACGATGCACGCTCGTCTCACGGCACCCGCCGCTCGGGCGTCAAGTTCATGATCGATGGCGCTTTACTACCCCTATAGGGTGAGTAAACCTCCATCGATCATGGAACGCCGCTCAGCCGGTGGGGCTCGCGAGGCCCGTGGGACACGAGTGGTTTGAGCCGCACTCAGCCCTCGTCACCCAAAGCCCCGGAACCCCCTCCGCCTCCCGCCGCCTCGCCAGCGAGCCGTAACCCCGCTGGTCCCACGACCCCGCCAGCCTCACAGCGCCGCCGAGCCCGGGGCACCCGCCGGTCCCACGGTGCCCGCCGGTCCTACGGAGTTCGCCCGTCCTGCGGTACCCGTCCGTCCCGTCGAACCCAGCTGCCCCACGGCACTCGCCGGTCGCACGAAGCCTGTTCGTCCGACGGCGCCCGACCCCCACAGAGCCGACCGACCCCGTGGATCCCACCGTGCCCGCCGGCCCCACGGCGCCGCCCGGCCTCACTATCCCTGCCGCCCCCCCGCACCCGCCCGGGTCCCGCGTGACGCGGGCTACGCGGACCCCCACTTGAACTGAGCAAATGCTTCGTTTAAGTTAGTTTTGGTTAAGCAATATTTTATTTTAATAACGTCCCAGGAATGCAGGGTCGCGGTCAGCGTCCGGGGTCTGGCCGCCAGGAGCGGAGGCGGCAGCGATGGAAGCGGCGGTCATCCTGGCTGTCGCGGCCAGCTTCTGCACGGCGACCGCGTCGGTGTGCCAGCGTCTGGGCGCCCGCACCAGTGAGGTAACCGGCTTCGATCCCCGCCTCATCCTCCGGCTGGTCCGGCGTCCGGTGTGGCTGGCCGGGATCGCCAGCATGATCCTGGGCTTCGGTTTCCAGCTCAGCGCGCTGCGGTTCGGGCCGTTGGCCCTCGTCCAGCCCACGCTGGCCTTGGAACTGCTGTTTGTGTTCGGCTACATGACCGCGATCGGGTCCCGGGCTGGTGTCCAGCGGCGCGACTGGCTGGCGGCCGCGGCGATGTCGATCGGCCTGGTCGCGTTCTTGTGCGTGGCCGCGCCGTCGGGTGGCCGGCGGCACGCGCCGGGTTCGCTGTGGTGGCTGGCCGCCGTGATCACCACGGTGGCGGTGCTGGCCCTGCTGGGCCTGACCCTCGCGCCGGTGTGGCCCCGCCAGGTCACCCGATCGCGGCGAGCCGCACTGCTGGGCGCCGCGACCGGGATCTGCTGGGGGTTCGAGGCCGCGGTCATCAAGGAGTTCAGCTCCCGGGTGGGGGACGGTCTGGGCGCCATCGTCTCCAACTGGTCGCTGTACGTCCTGGTCGGCGGGGGCGCCCTGACCATGCTGCTGGCCTCGCACGCGATGGCGGCCGGCCCGCTGGCGGCATCCCAGGCCGGCTTCACGATCCTCGATCCGCTCGCGGCCAGCTTCCTGGGCGTGTTCCTGTTTGGCGAGCACGTCCGCACCGGCCTGCCCGCCCTGGCCGGCGAGGCGCTGGCCTTGGCCCTGCTCGTCGCCGGGGTGTCGGCCCTCAGCCACAGTCACCTCGCCACCGGGGAAGGCGCCTCACCGTCCCCCGGCTTCCGCGACTACCCGCCGACCGGGCCCAGGTAAGTCCAGCGCTTGTCCTCGCGAACGAACCGGCTCGTCTCCGTCATGACGCCCCGCCGCCCGTCCTGGACATAGACGGCGCGAAACTGCACCGTCCCGGCCGCGTCGAACAGCCCGCCGTCGTGGGTCTCCAGCACCGCCAGCCGCGTCCACTGCAGGTCAGGCTCGAGCACGAGTTCCCGCGGGCGGCTCGACGGATGCCAGGTCCGCAGCAGGTAATCGGCGTCTCCCACCGCGAACGCGCTGTACCGCGAGCGCATCAGCGCTTCGGCCGTCGCCGCCGGAGCGCCCCCGTGCAGCCGCCCGCAGCAAGCTGCGTAGTCATCGCCCAGCCCGCAGGGGCACGCGCCGTCGTTCATGCGCACATTCTCGCAGCGGAGCCTGCGGTAAACCCACCGCAGGTCTCCGGGCGCGGGTTATCCGGTTCCGGCCTGCCGGACGGTGGATTCGCGCACGATCAGCTCGGGCTCGAAAACGATCTGCCGGTGCCGGTGAAACTTCCCGTCGGTGGCTTCCTCGATCAGCATCTCCATGGCCGCCTTGCCCAGCTGGGACCGGGGCTGCCGCACCGAGGTCAGCGGCACCGCCGCGGCGGCGGCGAAATCGATGTCGTCGTAGCCGACGATGGCCAGGTCATCGGGAACCGACAGGCCCCGCCGGACCGTGTCCTGCAGCAGCCCCAGGGCCAGCAGGTCGTTCGCGCAGAACACCGCAGTCGGCCGTTTCCGGGCGGGCATGGCGGCCAGCTTTTCCCCGGTGGCGCGGCCCTGGGCCACGTCCAGGCGGGGATTCTCGACCATAGTGAGGGCGTCGGAGGGTAGTCCCGCCGTCTCGATGGCGTTGTAGGCGCCGGCCCGGCGCTGACTGACCTGGCTGAGCGAGAGGGGGCCACCGACAAAGCCGATGCGCCGGTGCCCCAGCTCGATGAGGTGCTTGACCGCTAGTTCACTGCCCACGCGGTCGTTCACCGAGACCGAGCACTCATTGCCCCGCGCCGCCCGGTCGACCAGGACCACGGGGATACCCCGGCGGCGGATCTCATCGATCACGGTCGTCTTGCTGCCGACCGGGGTGATCAGGATGCCGAACGCGCGCTGCTCTTTCAGCGTGCTGAGGTAGTGGCGCTCACGGGACGTGTCGTCGTTGCTGTTGCACAGCATGACCGACAGGCCCAGCGAGGCCGCAACCCCTTCGGCGCCCGCGGCCAGGTCGGTGAAGAACGGGTTGCGGACGTCCAGCACGACCAGGCCAATGGTGCGGCTGTGGCCTGCCCGCAACTGCCTGGCCGCCTCGTTGCGGACGAAGCCGAGCTCGTCAATGGCCTGGAGCACACGCTCACGGGTCGAGGGAGCCACCCGTTCGGGCCGGTTCAAGACGTTGGAGACGGTACCCACTGAGACGCCGGCCCGCGCCGCGACATCTACGACGCTAGCTGTTTCCCGCACGCCACCCCTCCGGCAGACCGTCGGAAAGTTCCGTCAAAACCAATGGGCCGCGGCTGACCCGCCTGGCTGGCCCCGTAACCCCAGCTGTCGCCGTCATACTCACCGAAACGTTTCAACGATACACCGAGCGCGACCGAGCGCAACGGTAGGACAGAAATGATCATAAGCCGCCGCCGGGCCATAGGACACCAGGCGGCCTGGCGTGGAGGTTTCCGCGGTCACCGTTGATTCGCGTGCGTGGCGGAACGGCGACTGGCTCATCGACCGTGGTCAGCTGCGGATGCTCTCGGGGCGCAAAGGTGCGGCGAATCCTTGACGGTCGATTTAAAACGATTCATTATGTCTGGAAACACCTCGTCGTGAAGAGCAGCGTGGCGAATCCGGAGGTGACGAATTGGGCGTGCGACCGACAGCAGTGGGCCCCGGTGATGCCAGTGTGCTGGCCCGGAGCTTCGAACGGGCCGACCAGCGATACGGTCCGGTTCCCATCTGGTGGTGGAGCGGGGAGCGGCTGGAGCAGGCACGCCTGCGCTGGCAGATGGAGCAACTCTGCGCCCAGGGTGTGACCCAGGCCGTGGTGATGTGCCTGGCCCCGCGGGGCCCGCTGTACGGCTCGCTGGCCGATGACCCGCCGTTCCTCAGCGACGCCTGGTGGGAGATCTTCCTGACCGCGTGCGCCGACGCGCACCGCCTTGGTTTTCACTTCTGGCTCTACGACCAGTTCGGCTTCTCCGGGGCCAACTTCCAGGGCCAGCTGACCGCGGCCCACCCGGAATGGACCGGCCGGGAACTCGTGCGATCGGCTCCCGGCGTCTACGGCACCGAGTCGCGGGGCTTCGACTACTACAACGCCGAGGCGTGCCAGGCTCTGATCGAAACGGTGCTCGGGCAGTTCCGGCGCCGGGCCGGGGAGTGGTTCGGCTCGGTGATCACCGGGCTGTTCCAGGACGAGCTGCCGCAGCTGCCGTCCTGGGGCCCTGGCTTCGCCTCGTCCTTCGCCGGGCGTTACGGGTACGACCTGACCGAACGGCTCCCGCTGTTGTGGGACGGGGACGACGACGAGGCCCGCCGGGTCCGCCGCGACTACCACGCCCACCGGGCCGAGCTGGCCGGGCGGGCGTTCTTCGCGCCGTACGCGGCCTGGGCCAACGACGCCGGCCTGATCGCCGGCTTCGATCAGCAGTCGCCCGCACGGGAGGGTGACCCGGCCGGGAGCGTGGAGCTCTACGGCGACTACCTGGCCACCCACCGGCGGTTCACCGCCCCCGGCAGCGACCACTGGGGCGACCCGAAGCTGCACAGCTCGCTGGCCCACGCCGGCGGCCACCCGCGGACCTGGATCGAGGCGTTTCACTCCTCGGGCTGGGGCGGCACCCTGGAGGAGACCTACGACTGGCTGGGCCCGTTCCTGCGCCGGGGCGCCACCCTGTACGACCCGCACGCCGTCTATTACTCGACCGCCGGCGGCTGGTGGGAATGGGCGCCGCCGTCCACCTGCTGGCGCCAGCCCTACTGGCCCGACTACCACGTGCTCTCCAGCGCCGTGACCAGGCTGTGCGCCCTGCTGAGCGCCGGCCAGCTGATCGCCGACACGATCCTGCTCTACCCGACGCAGACCGCGCAGGCCGACGTCACGCTGGCCGGGCCGCGGCCAGCCGCGCGGACCGCATCCGGCATCTACAACGAGCTCAACGGCTCGACCGCCTGGTTCGACGAGCGTCCTGGTGTCCTGGACCGGGCCGGGACCGATTACGAGATCTTCGACGAGCCGACGCTGGCCGCCGGCCAGACCGACCGGGACACCTGGCGGGTCGCCGGGGGGACGTTCCGCAACATCGTCCTGCCCGGCGTCACCGTGCTCGACGGCGGCCTGGCCGGCCGGCTGGCCGAGTTCGCCCGGGACGGCGGCACGGTGGTGGCGGCCGGGACGGCCCCGCGGCTGTTCACCGGGCCGGACCAGGACGCCGGGGCGGCCTTCACCGCGGCGGTGGACGCCGGGCTGATCACCACGGCCGGCTCGGCGTCCAGCGTCCCGTCCCGGCTCCGGCGCGGGCCGGTCGCGGCGCAGGCCGACGTCCCGTCCATGCTGCGCCGTCACGGCGACTCGCTCGTGCTGCTCCTGGTCGCGCACGATCGTCAGACCGGGACCACGGTACCCCTGGTCCCGGGCCACAGCCACGAAGACCGGATCGCGGGCCGGTTCACCTGGCGCGGCTACTGGCAAGGCCGGGCCAACGAGGGGTACCAGTTTGTCCCGGTCGGGGACCGGGTCGCGCACGTAACCGTCACCGGGGTGCCCGGCGCGCGGACGCAGCGCTGGGATCCCCGCACCGGGGCCCGGACCGACGTGCCTGCCCGCGAGTGCGCCGGCGGCGTCATCGAGCTGGACGTGCCGTTCGAGGACGGCCCGATCTCGGTCGTCGTCCTGTCGGCCGGGTTGCCGCCGGCTACCCGGCCGGCCCGGGGTGACCTGGTGTCTCGTACCGAGCTCGACGGCTACTGGGAGATCGAGGCCCGCTCGACGCTGGACAACCGGTGGGGCGACCTCGGAGACCGGGCGGTCACGGGCACGTTGCCCATCGAGGTCTGGAATCTGGAGCACGCCCAGGGGCCGACCACCGGGCCAGCCACCGGGCCGACCGCGGCGGCCGAACCGCCTCCGGAACAGGGCTGGCATCCGGCGCTGGCCACCTTCGGGCCGTACGTGCAGGTCCGGGGACCGCAAGCGGCGTGCGACGGGCCGTCGGGTCCGGGTGCACCCGGCTGGCGACCAGGCGAGTTCTCCCTGTCCCGTGGCATCAGAAAGGACCCCATCCACTTCGACAACCTGGGGCCCAAGGGTTCGGTGCCCGAGGAGTTCCTGCTCTGGCCGGACGTGGACGCGGGGGAGTGGGTCGCGGTCCGGGCCGTGCTCGACCTGCCCGCGGGCGATGAGCAGACCCTGGTCGTGGGGGCCGACGCCGAGCGCCGCGTGTTCCTCGACGGCCAGCCCGTCCCGGTCACCGGGGCCGGCTACTGGACGGAGTCCCCGGTACGCGGCGGCCCGGGCCCGGTCGAAACCGAGATCTGGCTCGCCCGCCCGGCCGGCGACTCCCGCCCGGCCGGCGACTCCCAGCCGTCCGGCGGCCCTCAGCCGTCCGGCGCTCCACCGGAGCCCGCCCCGCTGCGCGCCTCGTTCGCCGTGGTGACCGACCCGGCGCGGTACCGGCGCCCGGAGTGGCTACAGCCGGCCGACGGCACCCGAGCGTCCACCACCGTGCGCTTCACCAGGACCGTCCGGCTCGACGCGGTCCCGCCGCAGGCTCAGGTCCAGGTCGCCACCGAGGGGCCGTGCACCATCTCGGTCAACGGCCAGGTGGTGGGACGCCAGGGTGCCTTCGAGCCGTACGCCAAGCGCCGCAAGCCCTCGGTCCAGCCCTACGACCTCACCGGAGCTCTGACCCCAGGGCGCAACGACCTGACCTTGGAGATCCAGGACCTCGGTCGGCCGGTCGCCGCGCTGGTCGACTCGGTCGCCGCCAGCGACGGCGGCCTGGGCCTGCTGACCGACGGGACCTGGGACGCGGCCCGGGACGGCACGGCCGTACCCGTCCGGCTGCGGCGTGAGCAATGGTCCGACCCACGATGGGTCTGCCTGCGAGCCCGGCCCCACCCGCTGCCGCGGTCGGCCTGGCTGAACCGGGACGCGGCCAGTGACGGCGTGGTTCTGGACCTGGTGCCCAGCGCCAGTGCCGATCCGCTGGCGGGTCCCCGGGCCGAGTGGCTGCGGTTCAGCGCCCCCATCGGTGCGGTCAGCCTGCGGGTGCCGACCGAGGTGCCCTTCACCGCGGTTGTCGGCGGCCGGCCGATCGCGCCCGCCCACGGCGTAATCGAGCTGGACAAGCCGCTGCCCGCGGGAACGGTGGTGTACCTGAGGTTCGACGCGGCCAGCGGGCACAGCGGTGGCGGCCTGCTGAGCGGCCCGATCCAGGCCCGGACGGTGAGCGCGCCCGGTGAGCTGGCGGAGTGGGCCGAGCTCGGGCTGGGATCATTCGGCGGCCTGGTGAGCTACCGCCGGACCATCCAGGTGGATCAGCCCAGGTCCGGCGATTCCGTCTTGATCGATCTGGGCGGCGTTCGCGGCAGTGCCGAGGTCGTGGTCAACCAGACCCCGGCCGCGACATTGGCCTGGAGCCCTTACCGAGCCGATATCACTGCCTATCTGCGACCGGGAGCCAATGATGTCGAGATCATTGTCCGCGGCACGCTGGCCGGATACCTGGGCAGTGCGTCGCCGACCCCGGCAGTGACCAGGGGGCAGGGCCATCATGGCCTCTTTGGCCCGGTCGCTCTGTTGTTGCACCATTCGCACTCTTGACATCAAACCTGAGGATGTGGTTCGATCATTAAAACGATTCATAAAATCCCATAAATACCGTCTAGGCATGGCGGGCGCGTCACTCTAATACGTAGCCGTGCCTATCATCAGCCATGCTCTCAGTGCCAGTTCATCGACGTTATTCGATGCTGACAAAATGCTGCCATAAATAATAGGCAGTATCCCTTGGAGGCTCAATTCCTGCAGTGCGGGATAGCCCGCAAACCGACCGCGGCGACCATGTTTTCGCGGCTGACAGTACGGGTGGTTCGTTTGGTCCACGGACAATGGAGGAGCGGTTCCAGGCCGACTGTCGTGGCGGCAGCGGCCGGGGGTCAGGCCGCTGGCGGGCTCGCCACCGAGCCTGCCGCCGGGGCGGTTACCGCGCCCGGTGGCGCCCGGTCCGGACAGAGCGGTCAGCGCGGTAAACGCGGCCGGCCGCGCTGGCGCGGCCTGCTCTCCCGGCAGGCGATCGCCATCTTCTTGCTGCCGAGCCTGCTGCTCATCGGGCTGTTCAGTTACTACCCGGCGGTGCGGAGCCTGGTCGGCGGGTTCTATGTCTGGAACGGCTTCTCGGCGCCCCGGTACGACGGCTTCGGCCAGTTCTCGCAGTACTTCCACTCGTCCACGTTCGGGGCTGAGGCGCGCAACCTGGTGCTGCTGGTCATCGGCAGCATCGCCATCACGCTGGTCTCGCAGTTCGTGGCGGCCGAGGTCGTGGCCCACCTGCCCGGCCGGGCCGGCACCATCGCGAAGTACCTGCTGACGCTGCCGGTGGTGCTGCCGCCCATCCTGCTCATCGACGTCTGGGCCTACCTGCTGAACCCGTCCAACGGCCTGATCAACCGCATTCTGGGCGAGCTGCACCTGCCGCAACCGGGCTGGCTGACCGACTCCCACCTGGCCCTGGTCTCGATCCTGCTGATCGGGTTCCCGTGGATCTCCAACCTGGGATTCCTGATCTTCCTCGGCGGTGTCCAGCACCTGCCGCGGGAGATCATCGAGGCCAGCCGGGTTGACGGGGTCGGCCGGCTCCGCCGCGTCTTCTCCATCGACATACCCCTGCTGATGCCGCAGTTCCGGATCGTCACGATCCTGGCCGGTGTCTACAGCGTGCAGAACTTCATTCCCATTCTGCTGCTCACCAACGGCGGCCCCGGCAACGCCACCTTTGTGCCGGGTCTGGATATGTACCAGTCAGCCTTCCAGAACAGCGAATACGGCTACGGAATGGCCATCGGGACTGTGCTCTTCATCGCGATGCTCATTTTCACCATCATCGTCATGCGCACCTTGCGACCGCGAACCTGAATCATCGGCTTTAACGAGCAGAAAGTAGGCGAAGGAGCCTATGAAAATCACGCGCAAAATATTCGCGCTGCCCGCCATCACCGCCGTCGTTCTCGTCGCCGCCGCGTGCAGTGGCGGTAGCGGCAGCGGGCATTCCGGGTCCGCCATCCAGATCCGGGCCATGCTGCCCCCCAACACCGGGCCCATCAGCTCACCGCAAAATGCCAGCCTGCAGAAATTCACGCAGGAATATGAGTCGAAACACCCGAACGTCAGCGTCGAATGGCAGCCGAATCCCACCTCGGCCATTGTCACCGCCAACGCGACGCTGGTCTCCCAGGCGTCCGGCGGTGACGCCCCGGACATCGTCTGGCAGCAGTACAACCCGCTGCTGTCGGGCTCCATCCCCGCGGGCATCCTGCAGAACCTGAAGCCCTACCTGGAGAAGCCGAACCCCTACGTGTCCGGCAACACCCAGTGGCTCAACCTGTTCACCAAGTCCACGATCCCCTACATGACCTCCCCGAACGGGCAGATGCAGATCCTGCTCGGGTCGAACGTCGAGACCGCCTTCTTCTACAGCAGGTCGGCCTTCAGCAAGGCCGGCATCAGCGAACCGCCCGCGACCTGGGCCGACCTGATGAGCGACATGGCCAAGCTCAAGCAGTCCGGCACCACCCCGTTCATGTTCGCCGACGGCGGCCCCTGTAACCCGTCCTGGTACGAGCGGCTGGCCAGCACGTCGCTGCTGACCCCGGAGCTGAGCAAGTTCGTGGTCGACAAGTCTCAGGTCACCAGCGGCCTCGACGCCGCCGTCGGGATCACCCGGAACATCATCAGCATGAACAACCCCCGGTACGCCGAGGTCTGGAAGCTGCTGGCCGCGATGGAGCCCTACATGCTCAAGGGCGGCAGCAGCTACGACGCCTGCTCGACCCCGAGCACGGTCAGCCCGCCGCTGTCCCCCCAGTCGCTCCTGGTCCAGGGCAAGGTGGCCATGCTCTGGGGCGGTAGCTGGTTCACCCCGCAGCTCAACTCGGCCGGCTACAGCGGCAAGTACGGCCTGTTCGCCGAGCCGCCGATCACCAGCGCCACCACCCCCTACGCCACCGGAGTCGACACCAAGGGCGTCATCGGCGGCCCCAACGGTGACGGCCAGTGGTCGATCACCTCGCAGAAGGCCGACCACAGCATGACCCCGGCCAAGACCAAGACGGTTATGGACTTGATGGCCTGGCTGTTCACCCCACAACACATCGGAGCCGAGGTCAAGGACTGGGGTCAGGGCGGGTCTTTCATCCCGACCGTGAAGGGCGCGCCGGTGCCGGATATCCCCGGCCTGGCTTCGCTGGTCCCGGCCAAGGCCCCGGCCATCGTGGTGGACATCGCCCTGGACGACGTGCTCTCCACCAACACCACCAACACCGGCCTGCGCTACCTGTCCTCCTACCTGTCCGGCGGCATGAGCTACTCCTCGTTCGCCTCGCAGTGGGATCAGAACCTGCAGACGGGGGCCCAGGCTTACGCCAAGCAGAACAACATCAACCTGGACAAGTACAAGTGACCTCATCCGTCATGACGGCACTGGCCGCACCGCGCCGCCGCAGGCACACGCTGAGATGGGTCACCCTCGTCAGCGGCGCGGTGCTGGTCGTGCTGACCTACTTCCCGATCGTGTTCGTGCTGTCGAACTCGCTGAAGAGCGGGGCGAACATCTCCAGCAATGGCGTGTTCGCCCTGTTCACCGAGTTCGACGTGCACAACTACGTGCAGGCCTGGTCGGGGATCGACACGTCGCTGCTGAACACGGTGATCGTGGCCGCAGCGGCGATCGTGATCGGCGTGGTGGCCGCGATCCTGGGTGCCTACGCCTTCGCTCAGGTCCAGTTCCGGGGCAAGTCGGTGGTGTTCCTGGCCTACCTCGGCCTGCTGATGATCCCCTGGACGCTGACCATCATCCCGTTGTTCCTGCTGATGAAGACGTTCGGCCTCTACAACGGCTGGTGGGCGCTGATCCTGCCCTACGCGGCCAGCGCCCAGCCGCTGCTGGTGCTGCTGTTCCGCGGGTTCTTCGAGCAGATCCCCGACGAACTGCTGCAGAGCGCCCGGCTGGAAGGGGCCCGGGAGTGGCAGGTGCTGCTGCGGGTGGTCGCCCCGCTGGCCAGGCCGATCATCCTCACCGGCGCGATCTTGATGACGATCAACGTCTGGGGCGACTACCTGTGGCCCGAGATCGTCTTGCAGGACTACCACAAGTACACGATCTCGGCCGGGCTGCAGGAGTTCGTCAGTGCCCAGGGCATCAGCGGCACCGGCACGGGCGCGGTGTTCGCCGCCTACATGATCACCATGCTGCCGCTGTTCGTGTTCGTCGGCTTCTCCATGCGCTACTTCGTGGCCGGAATCACCGACGGCGCGCTCAAACTCTGACCCCGCGCCGGGGCCCGAGCCAGTCCAATCGAAAGGACACCACGAGTTGAGCCAGACGGAGGCCTTCACCGTCAGCGGAACCAGGGCCCGGTGGATACGTCCCGGCGAGCAGGGCACCCAGCTCAGCCCGCGCGGCGCGTACCTGACCCGGACCACCATCGACCTGGACGAGGTGCCGCCGCGCGCGGTCATCCGGGCCACCGCCCTGGGCCTGTATGAGCTGCACGTCAACGGGCACCTGGTCACCGAGGCCGGGCTCTACCGGCCCGGCTGGACCGACACCACCCGGCGGGTGCAGTACCAGGAGTATGACGTCACCGGGTTGCTGCGGCCCGGGACCAACGTGATCGGCGCCGAGCTGGCCCCGGGCTGGCACGGCGGGCGGATCGGCACCGACCGCGGCAACTTCCAGCGGCTCACCCCGCCCGAACTGCTGCTCGTGGCGGCGGCAGAGCCCGGCCCTTCCGGGCCGGCCCTGCTGGCCGCGACCGGGGAGGGCTGGGAGTGGTCCGCCTCGGACATCACCGAGTCCGACCTGTACGACGGTGAGATCGCCGACCGCCGGCAGCGCCCGGCCGGCTGGGCCTCGCCGGATGCGACGGACCTGCGCCGCTGGGAGCGGATGGAGCTGTCCGCGGGGACCGCGGCCGTAGTGGTCCCGCAGACCGGGCCGACCGTCGAGGAAACCGCGACGTTCCCGGTCGAGGACATCCGCTGGCTCGGTGACGGCACCGCCGTGGTGGACACCGGCCGCAACGAGACCGGCTTCGTGCGGGTGGTCGTGGACGCCGCGCCGGGCACCCGGGTCACGGTCTCCTACGGGGAGCTGACCGACGTCGACGGACACGTCTACACCGAGAACCTGCGCAGCGCCCGCTGCCGGGATGTGTTCCGCTGCGCCGGCGGCGGGGCCGAGGAGCTGGCGCCGCGCTTCAGCTTCCGCTCGTTCCGCTACGCCCAGATCAGCGGGCTGCCCGGACCGGGCGCGCTGGTCCGCGCCGAGCGGGCGGTGATCGGCACCGAGCTGGAACGGTCCGGCTGGTTCGACTGCTCAGACTCGCTGCTGAACGACATCTACGCGGCCATCCTCACCTCCACCCGGGCCAACTTCCTGGAGGTGCCGACCGACTGCCCGCAGCGGGACGAGCGGCTCGGCTGGATGGGGGACGCCCTGCTGTTCACGCCGCTGGCCGCCTACACCTACGACGTCTCCGGCCTGATGTCCAAGTGGTTCGACGACATCCTGGACGCCCGGACCGCCCGCGGCCTGTTCACTGACATCGCCCCGCGGCCGCCGGGCCGGGTGATGTTCCGCGACCGCGAGGGCGCGCCCGCCTGGGCTGACGCCGGCGTCGTGCTGCCGTGGCTGATCTACCAGCGCTACGGGGACCGGGAGGTCCTGGAGCGGATGTACCCGGCCATGATGACCTGGCTGCGCGCGGTCCACGCCGACAACCCCGACGGCATCTGGCGGCACGGGCGCGGCCGCGACTACGGCGACTGGGTCCCGGCCGGGCCGGACACCTCCCACGACCTGTTCGGCACCTGCTGGCTGTACCACTCGACCCGGATCGCCGCGCAGGTCGCTGACGTCCTGGGATCCGATGACACCGCCTGGCTGCAGGAGCGGGCCGGGGTGGTCCAGGACGCGTTCAGCGCCCGGTTCCTCGACGCGGAGACCGGGCGGGTGATCGCCCCGGAACCGATCGGCTCTCCGGCCGCCGCGCGCCGGTTCGCGCCGTCGGTGGCCGAGGAGACCCAGACCGGTTACATCCTGCCGCTGGTCTTCGGGCTGGTCGAGGGCGAGATAGCGGCTCGCTGCGGCGAGCGGCTGGGTGAGCTGGTGGAGAAGGCCGGCCGCCGGCTGGAGACCGGGTTCATCGGCAGCGCTTACCTGCTCGAGGCGCTGGCCGGGTCGGGCCAGGCCGCCCTGGCCGCCGACCTGCTACGGCGCAGCGAGTTCCCGTCGCTCGGCTACATGATCAGCCGGGGCGCCACCTCGATCTGGGAGCGCTGGGACGGCCTCCAGCCGGGCGGTGGCCCGGCCTGCCCCACCATGAACTCCTTCAACCACTACGCGCTGGGCTCGATGTTCGGCTGGGCCATCGAGGGCGTCTGCGGCCTGCGGCCCGACCCCGCCGCCCCCGCCTTCGGCGCGTTCACGTTCGGGCCGACGGTACCGGCCGGGCTGGAGTGGGCGTCGTTCCGGTTCGCCAGCCCGCACGGTGAGATCCGGGTGCGCTGGGACCGCTCCGGCCCGGACGCGGTGGACGGCGAGGTGACCGTGCCCGAGAGCGCCACCTGCACCCTGGCCGGCACCGTGCCAGCCGGGGACCGGGTGCTGACGCTGGCCGGCGGCGGCGCCGGTCAGCTGGGCCCGGGAACGCACCGGGTCCGCTGGCAGGGGTGACCACACGGTGAGCGGAGACGCAGCGGTGCGGGCCGGAGCACGAGCCGGGGCACGGGCCGCGGTGCTGCCGGCCCGGCCGGTCGGCGACTGGTCGGTGAGCGCGATCGGGCTGGGCGGCGCGCCGATCGCGCTGGCGGCTCAGATCCCCGGCGAGCGCAGCGCCGTCCGCATGGTGCACGCCGCACTCGACGCGGGCGTCACGCTGCTCGACACAGCCGACGTCTACAGCCCGCAGCTGGGGCAGGGGTACAGCGAGTCGGTGTTCGGCAAGGCGGTACGCACCTGGGGACCGGGCCGGGATGACGTCCTGATCGCCACCAAGGGCGGCAAGTACTGGCAGCCGGACGGTGCGGTGAAGGTCGACGGTCGGCCCGAGTACCTGGCCCGGGCCTGCGAGGCCAGCCTCCGGGCCCTGGGCACCGACGTCATCGGCCTGTACCAGCTGCACGAGCCCGACCCGGCCGTCCCGTTCGAGGAGTCCATCGGAGAGCTGGCCGACCTGCGCGCGGCGGGCAAGATCAGGCAGATCGGCATCTCCAACACCGGGGTGGACCTGATCCGGCGGGCCCTGGCCGTGACCTCGCTGGCCAGCGTGCAGAACCGGCTCGGGCCCGGCCACCGGTACGGCGCGGCCGAGCTCGCGCTGTGCGAGCAGCACGGCTTGGCCTTCCTGGCCTATTCACCACTGGGCGGTTTGGCCGCCGGGGACCGATTCGCCCAGGTGGCCGCGCAGTACCAGGTGTCCCCGCACCGCGTCACGCTGGCCTGGGAACTGTCGCTGTCCCCGGCCGTGATCCCCATCCCCGGGGCCACCCGCCCGGAGACCATCCTCGACAGCGTGCAGGCCGCGGCCCTCACCCTCAGCCCCGCCGACCGGTGGCTCCTCGGCGGTATCACCGACCAGGAAGGAATTTGATGAGTCTCAGCCCTTACAGCCTGCGGTGTGAGCACCGGTCCGAGCCGCTCGGGGTGGATGAGCCGCGTCCCGCTTTCAGCTGGAAGCTGGCCGCGACCTCACCTGGCCGCAGCCAGCAGGCCTACCGGGTCACCGTCCGTCCCGCGGCCGGCGGGGCGCCGGTCTGGGACTCCGGCTGGGTCACCGACCCGGCCCACTACGAAGTGATCTACGACGGTGCCCCGCTGGAGCCCGCCACCCGGTACACCTGGGACCTCGAGCTCACCGACGACCGGGGGGAGCCGGGCCAGGCCGCCGCGAGCTGGTTCGAGACCGGCCTGCTGACCCCGGCGGCCTGGACGGCCCGCTGGATCCGCCGGGACCGGCGGGCCGCACCCCGGATCGACCCGCCGCAGGACGAGGACCCGCCGGAGCGCACCCGCATGCTGGCTCCCCCCTGCCAGTTCCGCCGGGAATTCGAGCTGCCCAGCCCGCCCGTCTCGGCCCGGGCCTACGTGACCGCCCACGGGGTCTACCAGCTCCGGGTCAACGGGGAGCGGGCCGGCCGGGACGAGCTGACCCCCGGCTGGACCGACTACCACTACCGGCTGCAGTACCAGGTGTACGACATCACTGACCTGCTGCAGGCCGGGGCCAACGCCATCGGGGCGGTCGTGGCCGACGGCTGGTGGTGCGGTTACATCGGCTTCGACCCGCGGCGGGCGGCCCTGCACTACGGCCGGTACCCGGAACTGCTGGCGGAGATCCACGTCACCTGCGAGGACGGCACCATGGTGGTGGTGACCACCGACGAGAGCTGGACCGAGCAGCCGGGCGAGATCGGCTACTCCGACTTCCTGGCCGGTGAGGCCCACGACCAGCGCCGGGCCACCCCGGGCTGGGACGAGCCCGGGCCCGGCGGCCCCGGCTGGATCCCGGTGCTGGCCTCGGCCTGCGACGGATCCCCGCTGGTCGCCCAGCTGGACGAGCCGGTGCGGGCGACGATGGAGGTGCCCGCCCGCGCCGTCTGGCCGATCGAGGGCGGCTGGCTGGCCGACTTCGGCCAGAACCTGGTCGGCCGGGTCCGGCTGCGCCTCCCGGACGATGCCCCGGCCGGCACCCGCATCCAGCTCCGGCACGGCGAGATACTCGACGGCGGCGCGCTGTACACCGAGAACCTGCGGTCGGCCGAAGCCACCGACGTGGTCCTCACCGCCGGCCCGGGCGGCCCGGACTGGTTCGAGCCTCGGTTCACCACGCACGGCTTCCGCTACGCCGCGGTGACCGGCTGGCCCGGCGACCTCGCCGCCACCGACCTGACCGCGGTCGTGCTGGCCAGCGACCTCCCGGCGGCGGGGGAGCTGCAGTGCTCCGACCCAATGGTCACCCAGCTGATCAGCAACATCACCTGGGGCCAGCGCGGCAACTACGTCAGCGTCCCGACCGACTGCCCGCAACGCGACGAGCGGCTCGGGTGGACCGCCGACACGCAGATCTTCCTGCCCACCGCCTGCTTCCAGGCCGACGTGGCCGCGTTCATCGGCCGCTGGCTGCTGGACGTGCTGGACGAGCAGGACGAGGACGGGGCCTTCGGCGACGTGGCCCCGCTGCTGATCGCCGACCGCGAAGGCGCGCCCGCCTGGGGCGACGCGGGCGTCACCGTCCCGGTCCAGCTGTGGCGGGTCTACGGCCGGCGGCGGCTGCTCGAGCGCGCCTACCCGGCCATGCGGGCCTGGGTCGAGCACATCCACCGGCACAATCCGGACCTGATCTGGCGTCACGCCGATGGCAACAGCTACGGTGACTGGCTGCAGATTGGCGCGCACACCCCGCGCGAGGTGGTGGCCACGGCCTACTTCGCCCGGTCGGCCAGCCTGGTGGCGGAGACCGCCGGCCTGCTGGGGGACAGCGCGGACGCGGCCCGGTACGGGGCACTGGCCGCCGATGTCCGGCGCGCGTTCACGGCCGAGTTCGCCCGCCCGGACGGCACGATCGCGACCGGCAGCCAGACGGCGTACCTCATGGCGCTGGCCTGGGACCTGATCCCGGCGGACCTGCGTGAGCCCGCCTTCGTGCACCTGTGCCGCGACATCGAAGACCGTGGGATCCGCCTGTCCACGGGTTTTGTCGGGGTCCCGCTGCTCGGCCCGGTGCTGACCGAAGGCGGCCGCCCGGACCTGGCCTTCGCCCTGCTGCACCAGGAGGAGTTCCCGTCCTGGGGCTACTCGATCCGGCACGGCGCGACGACGATCTGGGAACGCTGGGACGGCTGGACCGAAGACCACGGTTTCCAGTCCCCGCACATGAACTCGTTCAACCACTACTCGCTGGGGTCCATCGGAGAGTGGCTGTGGCGCTCCGCCGCGGGCATCGACCAGGCCCCGGGCTCGGTGGCCTACGGCGATCTCGTCATCGCCCCGCGTTCGGGCCGCGGCTGGAGTGGGTCACCGCCCGGTACGACTCACCCCGCGGCCTGGTCCGGGTCCAGTGGCGCCGTTCCGGCGACGGGGTCGACCTCGAGCTGGAGATCCCGCCCGGGCGTCCGGCCGAGCTGCGGCTGCCGGGCGAAGCGCCTCGCCTGCTGCAACCCGGAACATCACACGTGCACTGCGCAAACCCTGAATCGATTCACCCCGAACCGGCGAGAAAGGCGTAATCCAGTGCTGACTGAGGCCACTGACCAGCAAAAGAAGAGCTACGCGGAGAACGGGTTCCTGGTCGTTGAGAACTTCCTGGACCCGGCCGAGCTCGACGAGTGGCGAGCCGCCGTCGACCACGCGGTGGCCGAGCGCGGACAGCAGCTGCTTTCGTTTGCCACCACCCCGGAAGAGAACGCCGTGGTCACCAAGTCCGATGAGGAGAAGGAGTACTACGACCAGGTTTTCACCCAGCGGAACAACCTCTGGCAGACCGACGAGCACATGCGGCGCCTGCTGCTCCAGCCCGGTCTGGGAAAGTTCGTGACCGAGGTCGCCGGGATCGACGGCGTGCGGATCTGGCACGACCAGGCCCTGATCAAGGGGCCGTACAGCAACCCGACCGCGTTCCACCTCGACGTTCCGTTCTGGTCGTTCAAGTCGGCCGACGCCATCACGATCTGGATGGCCCTGGACGACGCCACGATCGAGAACGGCTGCCTGTACTACGTGCCCGGCAGCCATCTGGCTCGCAAGTTCGACAACGTCAGCATCGGCAGCCGCATCGGCTCGCTGTTCGACGTCTATCCCGATTGGGCCGGGGTCGCGCCGGTGCCCTGCCCGGTGCCGGCCGGCGGGGCCCTGTTCCACAACGGGCTCACCTTCCACGGCGCGGGGGCCAACATGACCCCCGGGCTCCGGCGGGCCATGACCTGCGCCTACATGCCGGACGGGGCGGTGTTCAACGGCACTCAGAACGTGCTGCCGCCGGCCTATTTCCGGACCCTCGAGGTGGGCCAGGTGCTCGACAACGAGGCCCAGAACCCGCTGGTCTACTCCCGGCGCGGCGCCGCCGGGTCGAGCAATTGAGCGGTGACCTGCTGCCGCGCATCACCCCGCGTCCCACCACGGTGGGCCTGGTGGCCGGCGGCCTCGGCGCCTACTGGCCGCAGTTCCCTGACCTGCTGCCGCAGCTGCAATCCTCGGCCCGGCGGGTCAGCCAGCGGATCCAGGGGCTGGGCTGCGACGTCGTCGACGCCGGGTTCATCTCCGACGCCGAGCAGGGGGCCCGGGCCGCCGAGGTGCTGCGCACGGCCGGCTGCGACCTCATCGTGGGGTTCCTCACCACCTACATGACCGCGTCCATGCTGGTGCCGATCGCGCAGCGCAGCGGCGCCCCGGTGCTGCTGATCAACCTTCAGCCGACCGAGAAGATGGACCACGCCACGTTCGGGACCGGTGAATGGCTGGCCTACTGCGGCGCGTGCCCGCTGCCGGAGATGGCCAGCAGCTTTGCCCGGGTTGGGGTGCCGTTCCGCTCGGTGTCCGGCTACCTCGAGGACGAGCGCGCCTGGGCCCGGATCGGCCGCTGGATCTCCGCGGCGGGTGTCCGGGGCGCGCTCCGGGCCGGTCGGCACGGGCTGATGGGGCACCTCTATCCCGGCATGCTCGACGTGTCCACCGACCTCACCCTGGTCAGCGCGAACTTCGGCGGCCACGTGGAGGTGCTCGAATTCGACGATCTCCGGGTCCGGGCCGCCGCCGTCACCGACGATCAGGTGGACGAGCGGATGGACCTGGCCCGCACCGTGTTCGAGCTCGACCCGTCGGTACAGGAAGAGGACTTCCGCTGGGCCGCCCGGGTCTCGGTCGGCCTGGACCGCCTCGTCGACGACTTCGGCCTGGACAGCCTGGCCTATTACCACCGTGGCCTGGAGGGCGAGCAGCACGAGCGCCTGGGGGCGGGCATGATCCTGGGCGCGTCGCTGCTGACCGCGCGCGGGGTGCCGGCCTGCGGCGAGTACGAACTGCGCACCTCGCTGGCCATGCTGATCACCGACCGGCTCGGCGGGGGCGGCTCGTTCACCGAGTTGCAGGCGCTCAACTTCGCCGACAACGTGGTCGAGATGGGCCACGATGGCCCGGCCCACCTGCAGATCTCTGGCCGCCGCCCGCTCCTGCGCGGGCTGGGGGTCTACCACGGCAAGCGGGGCTGGGGCGTGTCGGTCGAGCTCGACGTCCGGCCGGGACCGGTGACCGCGTTCGGCCTGGCCCAGGAACGGGACGGCTCGTTCCGTTTCATCACCTCGCCCGGCACGGTCGTGCCCGGGTCCCTGCTACAGATCGGGAACACCACCTCCCGCGTCGATTTCGGGTGCGATCCCGGCGAGTGGACCGATGCCTGGAGTGCCTCCGGCATGTCTCACCACTGGGCGCTCGGGACGGGCGATCTGAGCGCCGAGCTGCGGGCGACCGCCGAACTCGTCGGCGCCGAGATCACTGAGGTCGTGCCACCGTTTACCCGCATGATCTAGGAACTCCAGGAAGGTAGGCCGGCTATGGCCGATGCCCAGGTCGTCAAGGACATGCTTCGGCGCCAGCACATCGAGCTGCCGTCGTGGGCCTTCGGGAACTCGGGGACCCGATTCAAGGTCTTCGCGCAGCCGGGAGTGCCGCGTGACCCGTTCGAGAAGGTGGCGGACGCGGCCCAGGTCCACCGCTATACCGGGGTGGCCCCCACCGTCGCGCTGCACATCCCGTGGGACAAGGTCGACGACTACGCTGGCCTGGCCGCCGCGGCCAAGGAGCAGGGCGTCACGATCGGCACGATCAACGCCAACGTGTTCCAGGACGACGACTACAAGCTGGGCAGCATCACCAACCCAGACCCCCGGATCCGGCGCAAGGCCCTCGATCACCTCATCGAATGCGTCGACGTGATGGACGTGACCGGATCCCGGGACCTGAAGCTGTGGTTCTCTGACGGCACGAACTACCCAGGCCAGGACAGCATCCGCGCCCGCCAGGACCGGCTGGCCGAAGGGCTGCGGGCGGTGTACGAGCGGCTCGGCGGCCACCAGCGGCTCATCTTGGAGTACAAGCTGTTCGAGCCGGCGTTCTACCACATGGACGTGCCGGACTGGGGCACGTCGTTCGCGCACTGCCTGGAGCTCGGTGACCAGGCCCAGGTGTGCGTCGACACCGGGCACCACGCGCCCGGGACCAACATCGAGTTCATCGTGGCGTTCCTGCTGCGGGCCGGGAAGCTCGGCGCCTTCGACTTCAACTCCCGCTTCTACGCCGACGACGACCTGATGGCCGGGGCGGCCGACCCGTTCCAGCTCTTCCGCATCCTGTTCGAGGTCAACGCCGGGGGCGGGTTCGACCCGGGCAGCGGCATCGCGTTCATGCTCGACGAATGCCACAACATCGAGCCCAAGATCCCCGGCCAGATCCGCTCGGTGATGAACGTCCAGGAAGCGACGGCCAAAGCCCTCCTGGTCGACCGGGACGCGCTCGCCGCGGCCCAGCAAGCCGGCGACGTCCTCGGCGCCAACGCCGTCATGATGGACGCCTACAACACCGACGTCCGCCCCTTGCTGGGCACCCTCCGTTCCGAACTGGGCCTTGACCCAGATCCCATGGCCGCCTACGCCGCCTCCGGATACGCCGACCGGATAGCCGCCGAGCGGGTCAGCGGGCAGCAGGCCGGCTGGGGCGCCTAGCCGAAGCTTGTCATCCCTCCCGGTGCGCTCCCTGCAGTCAGACCCGGTACCCTAGGCTCCGATTCCGCGCGCCGGTCCATCCGGCGCCGGGGGCGCATAGCTCAGCGGTAGAGCACTCGCCTTACAAGCGAGCGGCCGGTGGTTCGAACCCACCTGCGCCCACGGATTTTCGGGTCCGTGTCGTACGTCCCTGCTTTCATTCACCTCACGGGCTCTGATTGACCAAGTGGGTGAAAGCGCTATGCCGGCGAACGACAAAGCTCCGGCTAAAGCAACATGGCGCGCCGCCGTGCATACCGGCGTGATCACCCGTATCCCGAGTGCTCTTTGAATTTCCGGACCATGACTGCATGTGCATCGAGCCGCCCGGCGGAACCGAGTGGAATCCGTTCCGCGCGTCCTGGGAGTGGTTCTGGCGGGCGCGCCCGGTAGGACCGGCCGTCGAGTTAAGGCAGAGCACATGATGGCCATCCTCGCGCTCGCCGCAGTGACTAAGCGTGATTATCTCAATATTTGTCTCGTCTCACGTCTCGCGGGCGTCTGCACGTAATAGCACGGCCCGCCGCATGAGACATAGACGTAGACAAGCACGCCCCGTGACCAACAGGAGGTGTGAGGCAAGCCCACGGAGAGCCAAACAATGATCACGCTTGCTGCCGGACCTGACGTTATCGGCGGGCACGCGCCTACCGGTTACCAAGCGAATCGATAGCGGCGGCGACCTGGCGTGGTGAGGCGATCATCGTCAGGTGGCGGCCGGGTACGTAAACCGGCGGCGGGGCGCCGATTCTCCGTGCCGTCAACGCCGCGTCGGAATGTGACATCTCCGGGTCGTTGGCTCCTACGACCACTAGCTTTGGCACGTCAGCCGTTTTCAGCGCGATGAACTGCGCGGGAGTCATGGCGGTGATGCCATAGCGCATCGAGTACATGATCTCCGCCTGGAACCCGGGCTGCTCCAGCGGCCACCGCCAGGTGTTGACGCCTGCCTTGCTCAATTGCGGGCACGTGGGCCCGCACATGGCGTTATAGATGTTCTTGATCAGCCAACCTTGGCTGAGCGCCAGCCGCAGAACCGACGTCTTGTACGGGTTGGTGAACAGCGTGGCGGCGATCGCGCCCACAGACGACGGGGCGCCAAGCGGGGTCGCATCACCGTCGAGAAAAACGACGCCCTTTATGCTCCCAGGGTTTTCCAGCGCGGTGATGCCGACGTCCGCAGCGCCGGCAGAATGGCCGACGAGGATGGGGGCGTCCGGCCCAGTGAGCTTCTCCGTCTTGACGAACGCGGAGATCTGCCCGGCGAGATGCCCAGCGCTGAATCGCGGATTCGGCGCACTGTAGCCGGTACCGGACAGGTCGATCGCGAACACGCGGTGGTTCTTGGCCAGCATCGGTCCGAGCGCTGCGAAGGTATCCGCGGTTTCGAACGCGCCGGGTATCAGTACGACCGGTGTCCCGTGCGTGCCCCACTCGAGGAACCGCGTGTCCCACCCGCTGCCATTCGCGAACAACAGGTGCGCCGGCCGTGGCGCAGGTCCGTCGGTCGCAAGGTTGTAGCCGAAGCTCGCCACGGTGACCGCGACCACCAGCGCCACGATGGCTATCCCGGCCACCTTCGCGACGCGCTTCAAGATCGGCGGGAACCTCCGGGGAGGGCTGAGCCCGGCCGGCGGCACCTCGGTGGTAGTCACAGGAGCCATTTTCCGGGGTCAACGCTGAGATTCCCCTGAGACCCGGATGGGCAGCCATGTGAGGCGACAGCAGGCGACGCAGACAGACGCACCGACGGTGCATTGCAAGCGAGGAGTCACAGGATGCGGTGGATGACTGGCCTCTCGACTTCAGCCGGGGAGCCGAAGTGAGAGCCAACGCACTGAGATGCTGAACGGTCCAAGCCGACTCACTGCGACGTTCGTACAGCCAGAGACGAGTACGCGGGAAGGACTGCTTGGTGGTCTTACTCGTCTGTCAGCACTGTGTGGAGTTCTGAGCCCGAGCTGGCTACGTTCTCCTCGCCATGGCCCCCCTGCGCGGCGCGCTCGGCGAAGAGGTATGCCCCCATGGTGAAGATCAGCATCCCGGCGAGGAGCTGCATCGAGTAGGTGACGTTCATCAGCTCGCTGATGCGCCGCGAGGGGTCGCGATTTTCCAGCGCAGTGAGCATCATGTAGCCGCCCCAGCAGGCGAGCGCCGCGGAGCCGACGAAGGCCAGGGACAGCGGAAGCCGCAGCGGCAGGGCGCCGGCGCGTGGGAACGCAACCAGCAGCACCCCCGTTACCGTCATCACCGCGAACAAGACGTAGGCCGCCTCGAGTGCGTAGAAATCACTCGTCCGGTCGGCGATCTGGGTGGCGGTGAGCCCGCTCGTCGAACCGGTGGCCCACAGCAGATGGGCCGTCAACGGCACGAGCACTACTGCGGAGGCCATCAGAGCCGTGGCTCGCTGCACGCCACGCGTCGGACCCCGCCCCGCCAGCCTGGAGATCCGGCCTTGCCACAGATGTCCCCAGCGCGCGCTTGCGTACAGGACGAAGAGCGCACCCAGGGCGACAGCCTGGACGATGAAGCCGGTGTAGACGACGGTGAACACCCACTCGTCCAGGAACGGGCGGGCGGCAGATCCGCCGGAGGGCGCCGCGGTTCCACCCAGCAGCCGAGCGCCGAGTTGCAGCGGATAGCCGACCACAATCGGGCTGAGCAGGCCGGTGCCGGCCCAGGCCGGAAAAATGAGGAGCCAGACCGGCACCCGCCGACCCCACGGCTGGGTGAGCAGCAGTGCCAGCACGATTACCATCGAATCGAGCAGGACGCTGGCGGAGTTTCCGGCGATCATCGCGGTGCGATGCTCGATCAGCAGGCTGCCATCGGGGATGCCGACGCGGCTGCCCGACACCCACGCGATCTTGAGCGCGAGATAGGGCACGCAGGCAGTAAAGGCCAGAGCGCGCAGGACTCGTGCCGTACTGCGAGGCTTGTCGAATACACCGACGCGGTCCGGGTCGTCCCGGTGCGCCCGGTACGGAGTGTTGTTCATGACCTAACCCCTCGTTGATCGCCACACTGGGACTCGTTCTGAATCGGGTGCTGGGCCATCTCATGCGGTCTTGACCGCGCCGCCGCGGCGCAGCTGGGTGATGACGCCACCGGCCGCATCAGTTGATGGGTACACGTCGGAGACGAGCCAGCCCGGCACGCTGTGACATGGACGAATCTGACGGGTAGCCGCCTGACACCCGGCGGCGCAGACCCAGTTCGCGCGATCATGCCCAACGACCTCCTCCCAGCCGCCATCGCCTCCCATGTCACGGACGGCCGGGGCTGTCTCGTCTCAGTTCGCAGAAACAGGCTCTGGAATCGGGAAGGTGATGATCGTGAAGGTGTTCGTGGCAGGCGGTGCTGGAGTCCTGGGGCGGCGGCTGGTGCCGCAGCTCGTGGCCCGGGGTCACCAGGTGACGGCGACAACGACGACTCCGGCCAAGCTGGACTTGCTGGAACAGCTGGGCGCGGAAGGCGTCGTGATGGACGGGCTGGACGCGGTGTCGGTCGGCGAGGCGGTGGCCAAGGCCCGGCCGGACGCGCTCGTGCACCAGATGACCGGGCTTTCTCTGGCCCACAACGGAAAGCCCGATTTGAAGCACCCCGACCGGTTTTTCGCCGCCACTAACCGGCTGCGCACCGACGGGACCGACCATCTGCTGGCAGCCGCTGAGGCGACCGGCGTATCCCACGTCGTCGCGCAAAGCTTTGGCGCCTTCGGCGGCATCCGCGAGGGTGGATGGGTGAAGACCGAGGAGGATCCGATGGATCCAGGCCCGGCGAGCGCACGAAAGGGGCCGGAGGCGCTCCGCCATCTCGAGGACGTGGTCGTGCAGGCAGGTGGCGCAGCCCTGCGATACGGCAGCTTCTACGGGCCGGGCGCCATCGACGACCAGGTCGAACTAGTACGCAAGCGGCAGTTCCCTCTTGTCGGGGGCGGCACCGGCTACATGTCATGGGTACATCTCGACGACGCGGCGAGCGCCACCATCCTGGCCATGGAGCAAGAGGCGAGCGGCGTGTTCAACATCGTGGACGACGAACCTGCCCCAGCCAGCGCGTGGCTGCCTTATCTGGCCGCATGCGCAGGGGCCAAGCGGCCGATGCGGGTCCCCAAGTGGCTAGCCCGCCTGCTGGCCGGAGAAATGGCCGTGATGATGATGACCGAGGCACGCGGCTTCTCCAACGCCAAGGCCAAGCGAGAGCTCGGCTGGGAGCTGAGCCACCCCTCGTGGCGCCAGGGCTTCAAGGAAGAGCTGGCATGACCCGGACCCAGGAGTTCGAGCAGTTGCGGCCGCTGCTGTTCTCCATCGCCTACCGGATCCTCGGCGGCGTAAGCGAGGCCGAGGATGCGGTCCAGGACACCTGGCTGCGCTTCGAGGCTTCCCCAGTACAACCCACATCAACCAAGGCCTTCCTTTCGGCCGTGGTCACCCGGATTTCAATCGACGTGCTGCGGTCGGCCCGTGTCCGGCGGGAAGAGTACGTCGGGCCGTGGTTCCCCGAGCCGTTGCTCACCGACCCCTACCAGGACCCGGAGCGGTCGGCGGAGCTGGCCGACTCGGTGTCGATGGCGGCCCTGCTGCTGCTGGAGCGGCTCAGCCCGCTCGAGCGGGCGGTCTTCGTGCTGCGGGAGGTGTTCGGGTTCGGCTTCCCCGAGGTCGCCTCGGCGGTGGGGCGGTCGGAGGTGGCGTGCCGCCAGCTCGCGGTGCGGGCGCGGCGCCACATGGACGCAGGGCGCCCTCGTTTCGAGGCAGACCGCCGGGAGCGAGAAGAACTGGCGGCACGGTTCTTCGACGCGCTCAGCGAAGGCGATCTCGACGGGCTGCGGGTCCTGCTCGCCGCCGACGCATCGCTGGCCGGCGACAGCGGCGGCAAGGCCCCACAGTTGGCCCGGGCCATCTTCGGCGCCGAGAAGGTAGCCCGGATGCTTGCCTCGATCTTCCCACGGCTCGTCCGGATCGGCGTGACGCTGGAGCCGCATGAGGTGAACAGCCAGCCGGGCGCGATCCTCCGCGACCGGGACGGCAAGGTCCTCACCGCCTGGGCGCTCGACGTACTCGACGGACGGATCCAGATGATCCGGACAGTGACCAACCCCGACAAGCTCGGGCACGTGGGTCCGGTGGCCGACGCCTGGGCAGCCGCCCGCGAGGCGAACCACGCGCGCCGGCCCACCGATTGACTGGAAGAGCACAACTGGCCGGGGGCGGGAGTTGAATAGGCGGAAGTAGAGCCTGGCCGGACAGGCTCAGCCATCCCCGCCTCGTGGCGCTGTCCAGCGCAGAAGGGATCTGCGGACCTGCCGCAGGGGGAGCCTAGCCCGCGGCGGCGTCACCGGCATCGAGCCTGATGTGGAACGAGATACCGTGTTGGTCCCGACCGGGCAACCATTCCGCACCCGCCCCGGGCGCCAACCCAGCCGACTGGATCGCTTTCCTAACGGCGGCAGTAAATGTGTTGTCAGGGGTCGCAGATGACCTCGGCGGGCTCTTTGTCGTCGCGCAGGCCCTGGAGCCGTTGGGGGGTCGCACGACACCTGCGTCTTCCGCGCTCGCCATTGTCTGCAGACTGGCCCGGCCAGAGCGGCAACGACCGTCCCTCGTAACCACGATTGGGGAGCTAATCTGGGAGCCAAAGTAGGAGCCAACGCAATGAGACGCCGCACGACTCAAGCCGACTCATCGCGACATTCGTGCATCTAGATCGGCTCCTTACCCGATCGAAGAAGACGGCGCCAGACGTACGGACTCCGCCTTACAAGCGAGGGGCCGTTGGTTCGAACCCAACTGCGCCCTCGGATTTTCGGGTCCGTGTCGTACCTCCGTGTTTTCATTCACCTCACGGGCTCTGATGAACCGAGTGGGTGAAGCGTTATGTCGGCGAACGGCAAAGCCCCGGGTAAAGCACTTTGCGATAAGTGGATGCCCCGTAAGAACACCACATGTGCTCGCACGCCCGGCCACGGCGGATCATGCATGACGCCGAGAACATGGCGCGTCGCCGTGCATACCGGCGCGACCACCCGCACCCCGAGTCGCCGGAGTCACGCAGGAAGTCCAACCGGAAGTACCGGATCTCCAGCTACGGGCTTACGCGGGAGCAGTTTGACAGCCTGCTGGCGGCGCAGCAGTACGCCTGCGGGATGTGCCACGAGCCGTTCAGGGACGGGCAACTCATCCACGTGGACCACGATCACGCCTGCTGCTGGGCGAAGAACCGATCGTGTGGAAAGTGCATCCGAGGACTTCTGTGTCATACCTGCAACATCGCGCTCGGCCACATCGAACGCCGATATGCGATGGCTCGCGTCTACCTGGACAGCCCTCCCGTCTTGCTCCTCGACGCCGCCTAGCAGTAAGGCGTCAAGGCTCGAGTCCCGTCGCGTCCACCAGTTAAATATAGAAACCCCTCGCCTAGGCCGTGGCTTTCTCCGGTGATAACTCGCGGCTGGTGCGCACGCCAGATGGGACCATCTCGATCTCGATGCTAGAACGGTGGACATCTGGCGTTCCGATCGAGCGTGCGGCGATACCAGACACTCCTGCCGAGGCGGACTCTGAAATTGCCAGAGATCGCCTTAGCTGCGCTGCGGGAGCGCAAGGCCACCTAGATGGGGAGCGGCTAAAGGCGGGGGAGCTGTGGCAGGACAGCAGCCTGCTCTTCACCACGACGGCCGAATCCATGGTAGACCAACACAACATCCGGCGCGAGTTCCGGCTGATCACCCGGGCTGTGGGCTTAGCGCATCCTTCCCCGACAGGGAGTGAGCCAAGCCACGAAATCAAATCGCCATTAGAGGGCTAGAACTCCCGCGTAGTTGTAGACAGGTATGGCTCGATCCGGTGGGGCCCATGCCTGGTCGTCTCGCCGCTGCCAGACATGAAGATCCCCTGACCCCCCAGGCATCCGCCTAAGCGAATGTAGGTGCGGGATCATGCCCCTGAGCTGGGGGCTGAAGATACAGGTACGTGTGGGTCAGTGCGTCATCGCTCGGGCTGATTGTCACTCAGTTGGTCACTCGGGGAATGACACTTTTGCCCCATGGCCAAGGTTCTCTTGGCTCCGCGGCCAGCAGCACTGGCATGTAAATGCCCAATGGCCTCGGCCGGGACCCTCTACGGAGTGGCTCAGCGGGCCGCGAGGACACCCAGGGCGCTGCTCAGCGAAGCGATAATAGCTCCGCCCACGGTGACCGCGAGAAATGACCGGGCGAAGCTGGTCTGGAAGAACTTGTGGCGCAGCCAGGCCAGGGTCAGCAGCTCGGCGGCCACCACGCTGACCGCGGCGCTGATCGCCGCGCTGTAGCTGGGGATCAGGAACGGCAGGGTGTGGAAAATGCCGCCGGCCAGCGTCCCCCCGCCGGTGATCGCGCCGCGCAGCACGGGACCGCCGCGGCCGGTGAGGTCACCAGTGTCGGACAAGCCCTCGGAGAAGGCCATGCTGACGCCCGCGCCCAGGGCGGTCGCGGCTCCGGTGTAGAACGCGGTCAGCGGGTGGTGGGTCGCCAGCATCACCGCGAATATCGGCGCCAGCGTCGACAGCGATCCGTCCATGAGCCCGCTCAGCGCGGGCTGTATACGCTTGAGCAGGAACGACTGGTTGTCTGTGGTGACCGGGAGGGTCCTGGCATGGGTGATCGTGCTCATCTTCGGGTCCTTCGGGAAAGTGTCTTGCTTCCAGCGGTATCTGCCTCGACGGGCTGACGCCGGACCTCGACCAGTTCCAGTCCGAGCGCCTCGATCTGGGTCAGTACTCCGTGCAACGCGGCCTGGTCCGTCAGGTCGCCGGTGAGCAGCGTGTCCTGGCCTTCTTCCGCCGCGCGCAGGCCGGGGAACGCGGCGCGTATCGTCCGGCCCAACCGGCCCCGGATGCGGATCTGGTAGCGCACCGGTCGACTCATGCCGACCGACCCGGCGAGGCGGTGCGGGCTATGGAAAACAGGCACAGGACCGCGAGCAGGACCGAGAAGGTCAGCACGGCCGGGAAGGTACCGGTGAACTCCGACAGCACGCCCACGCCGATCACAGGAATGATCAGGCCTGCGTAGCACGCCACGAAGAAGGCGGAGATGGCCTGGCCGCGCCGCTCGGCCGGGGCCAGGCGGCTGGCGGTAGCCAGGCTACCCAGGAAGATAGCGCCGACGGCCACGCCGCCGGTCACCGTGCCGGCCAGGAACAGCGCCATCCCGGCCTGGGCCAGGGCGGCGATGATCAGGGCGAGCGCGGCCAGGAACAGGCCCAGACCGGCCAGCACGACCCGGCGGCTGCTGAACCGCGACAGCGTGACCTGAGCGACGGTCCCGACGGCGAGCAGGAGGAACACGACCGCTCCCTGGACGGCGTGGTTGCCCTGATGAAGCACGCCCCCGATGAATCCGGGTACCAGCGAGCTGAACAGTCCGAGCAGGGCGAACGCGACGAACGCGGCCACGCTGGCGGCGATGAACTCGCCCCGGCCCCGCTCGGGGATGCCCAGACCAGCGAAGCGCAGGGTCGGCCGGGTGCGGGGGCGCACCGTCTCGGGGACGAGCAGCAAGATGATGGCGGCCGCCGCGAGGAGCGCAAGGTACACCTCGAAGACCAGCGTGGTGGGGTGCGGTGCGTACTGGGCGAATACCCCGGCGATCAGGGGGCCGAGGCCAAGACCGCCCATGTTCGCGGCCGTGGCCACCAGTGACGCCCGGCTCCTGGCCAGGGCCGGGATCAGTTCGGTGAGGGTAGCCGTCGCCGTACCCGTCATCAGACCCGCCGACAGCCCCGATACGACCCGGGCCGCGATGAGCGCGCCGGTGTCGGGGGCCAGGATGAATATGACCGTGCTCAGCGCGCTGGCCGCCAGGGCCATGGCCATGACCGGCCTGCGCCCGGCCTCGTCCGAGGTCCGCCCGGCCAGCAGCAAGGTTGCCAGCACCGCCACGGCGTAGGCGGCGAAGGTCACCGTCACCATGGCCGCGGAGAGATGCCAGCGTCCCTGGTAGATGACATACAGCGGGGTCGGCAGCGTGGTGCCGAGCATGGTGACGCCCAGCACCAGCGCCGTCAGCCAGAACGCGACCTGCTTGGGTGCGGCTGGCACTGTCCGCCGGGCCGGTGACGGACGGCCGGTGCCGGGCCGGCCGCGTATCTGCCGGGGTGCGTGCGTGATGGTCATGGCCAGTTCCTTTCGGTCTTGTGGTGGGGTGGCATCAGCCTCACGGTCAGCGGGGTGAGCCGACGTCACCCGGCCGGGTGATCCGCAGGTCGTACCCGGCCTGCCGGGTGGAGAAGTCGTACTGTGGGAGCGGTGCCTGCCGAGGAGAGCCGCCGTGGAGCCTGCCGTCGGGTCCGGGGCCGACGATGCCCCGGTTGTCCGGGACGGGGTGGTCTCGCGCCCCGGGCTGTTCCAGCGGCTGACCCAGGCGCAGCGCGTCGTGCAGTTGTCGGCCCCCCCGGGGAGCGGGAAGACGGTCTTGCTCCGGTCCTGGATCGCCGAGTCGGGCCTGGCCGCGTGCACCGCCTGGGTGTCCGTGCCGGGCGACGAGCGTGACTCGCAGCGGCTGTGGATCTCGGTACTCGGCGCCCTGCGGGACACGGCGCCCGGTGCTGCGCTGGTGCGGGAGCTGACGGCGGCACCTGATCTGGACGGCTGGACGGTGGTAGAGCGGCTGCTGGAAGACCTTGCTCCGCTCCGGGATCGGATCTGGCTGGTGATCGACGACCTGCACGAGCTGTACTCGGCCGAGGCGCTGCGTCAGCTGGAGCTGCTGATCATGCGCGCCCCGGCTGCCGTGCGGTTCGTCCTGGTCACCCGGCACGACCTGCGGCTGGGCCTGCACCGGCTGCGCCTGTCCGGGGAGCTCACCGAGATCCGCGCGGATGATCTGCGGTTCGGCCGGGCAGAAGCGCGGGTGCTGCTGGACGCGGCCGGGGTGGCGTTGCCCGACTCCGCCGTGGATCTGCTGTACGACCGGACCGAGGGCTGGGCGGCGGGACTGCGGCTGGCCGCGTTGTCGCTGGCCGGGCACCCCGATCCGGAACGCTTCGCGGCCGAGTTCGGCGGCAGCGAGCGTACGGTCGCCGAGTACCTGCTGGCCGAGGTCCTGGAGCGGCAGAGCGAAGAGGTCCGGCGGCTGCTGCTGCGGACCTCCATCCTGCAACGGGTCAATGGCGAGCTGGCCGACCTGCTGACCGGGGGCTCAGGCGGGGAGCGGGTCCTGCAAGGCCTCGAGGAGGCGGGCGCGTTCGTCATCTCGATGGACACGCGTCGGTCCTGGTTCCGCTATCACCAGCTCTTGGCGGATCTCCTGCAGCTGGAGCTGCGGGGAACCGCGCCCGCCGAACTGCCCGCGCTGCATGAGGCCGCCGCCAGGTGGTACGCAGACCGCGGGTACTCCGTTGAGGCGGTCCGGCACGCTCAGGTCGCGCAGAACTGGAGCCTGGCTGGTCGCGTGCTGTCGGACCAGTGGGTCGGCCTCGGACTCGCTGGGCTGGGCGCCACCGCGCACGAGCTTCTCGTCCGCTTCCCGGAAAGTGTGATTACCGCCGATACCGAGCTGGCCGCGCGGGTGGCCGGTGACCAGCTGGCCCGCGGATCACTGGACGAGGCCGAACGATATCTGGCTCTCGCCACCGAGAGACTGGAGTCGGTGCCCGCGGACCGTCGCGGGCGGTCGCAAGTCGTGGTCGGCGTCGTGCGGATGCGCCTGGCTCGCCAGCGCGGGGACCTCCCGGTCGTGGCCGAGGAGGCCCAGCCGCTGCTGGCCCCGGGGATGGTGACGGATCTGGCGGAGCCCGGGCTGGGCGGGGATCTGCGGGCCCTGGCTCTTATCAATCTCGGCATCGCCGAGGCCTGGACCGCTCGCTTCGACGACGCGGACCGGCACCTCGAGGACGGCATCGCCCTGGCGCACGAGATCGGGCGTCCTTATCTGGAGGTCACCGGCCTGGCCCACTGGGCCCAGCTAGCGAGCTGGCGGTCGTTCCCGCTCGGGGCGCAGCGGAGCCTGCAGGCGATCGAGCTGGCCAAGCAGCATGGCTGGGCCGATGAGCCAGTCGCTGGCCTCGCCTACCTGGCGCTCGGCGTGACGATGGTCACCCAGGGACGGCTCGAGGACGCGGAACGGGCACTCAGCCAAGCCGAGCGCACCGTCCGGGCCGAGGTCGAGCCGGCCGCTGGAATGCGGCTGTACTACGGCCGCGGCATGCTCGAATTCGTCCGTGGCCGCCATCACGCCGCGCTGAACGCCTATCGGTCGGCCGAACGGCTGGCCGGCTCGCTCATCACGCCGCACACACTCGGCCCGCGGCTGCACTCGCACCTGCTGCAGACGCTCGTGCGGATAGGTGAAACGCGGCGCGTAGAGCACGCTCTGGCGGCCATGGACAGGCCGGAGCGAGAACGGGCCGAGACACGCATCGCTGAGGCATCGCTGCGGCTGGCCCAGGACGACCCGGCGGCAGCCACCGCGGTGATCGCCCCCGTCATCGACGGGTCGGTCCCGCTGCCGAACGCTCATCTGTGGGAAGTCCAGGCGTTCCTGCTTCAGTCGATCGCCTGCGATGCACTTGGCGACCGGGGCGCCGCCCGGCGTGCCCTCGAGCAGGCTCTCGATCACGCTGCGCCAGAAGACCTGATCTTCCCCTTCCTGCACGACCCGGCGCCCGGACTGCTCGATCACCATCGCCGACAGGGCACCGCGCACGCCGTCCTGATCGCCCAAATCCGGAATGTGCTAGCCGGGAGCAAGCCAAGCTCGCCGCCGGCGGGATCGCAGCGCCTGCGTGAGCCGCTCAGTCACGCCGAGACCCGGGTCCTGCGCTACCTGCCCACCAAGCTCTCTGCACCGGACATCGCCGACGAGCTGTATCTGTCGGTCAACACGGTCAAGACCCACATGCGCCAGTTGTACGACAAGCTCGGCGTACACCGACGCCACGAGGCCGTCGAGCAGGCCCGCACCCTCGGCCTGCTGGCACCCTCCCCGCGCAGATCTTGAGCGGACCCCACCGCGCCAATCACCCGGTCGGGTGACGCCGGCTCACCCTCCTGCGGCCGAGGCTTGACCCGCCGAGACCAATTGACCCACCGCAGGAGGCGTGTCGTGACAACTAACCAGCACCGGCCCCAGCCCACCACATCCGCCCCTCTTGGCCGCGACCACCCGAAAGTCACTCCGGTAATCGCCTTCCTGGGCACCGGGCGTATGGGCAGTCCGATGGCGGCCAACCTGGCCCGCGACGGCTTCGCCGTACGCGTCTGGAACCGCACCATTAGCCGCGCCAAAGCCCTCACCGCTGACGGCGCGGCCGTGGCGAACAGCCCGGCGGAAGCCGCCCGAGGCGCTTCGATCGTCATCACCATGCTGGCCGACGGACCTGCCACCGAACAGGCTGCCATCGGGCCGGACGGACTACTAGCCGCCGGTCCGGGCATGATCTGGGTGCAGATGGGCACCGTTGGAGCCGAATGGACGGTCCGGCTCGCCAGCATCGCCGACGCGCGCGGGGTCGTGTTCGTCGATGCCCCTGTCTCCGGTAGCGAAGGCCCGGCCCGGGCCGGGCAGCTGGTCATCCTGGCCAGCGGGCCGCATGAGGTTCGGGATCTGCTGGCTCCGGTATTCGACGTGCTCGGGCGCGCCACTGCCTGGCTGGGTCCGGCCGGTAACGGCCTCCACGCCAAGCTCGTCCTCAACAACTGGCTCGCCGATCTCACCGAAGCCACCGCAGAAACTCTGTCCTTCGCCCGGCGGCTCGGCCTGGACCCGACCGAGATCGTGGACCTGCTGCAGTCGACTCCGCTCGGGGCGCCGTATGCGGTGCAAAAGGCGCGCAGCATGCTGGCCGGGGACTTCAGCCCTGCGTTCGCGCTCAAGCTCGCTCTCAAGGACGCCGAGCTCGCGGCGCAAGCCGCGCAGGCCACTGGGGCCACGCTCACCCTCACCAGCGCGCTTCTCCCGCGCTGGCGCGAGGCTGCGGCGAACGGGCACGCCGACGACGACCTCTCGGCCGTCTATCTCGAGAGCTGACCAATGCGCGACACCGGATTCCCGTGGGCAGACGCCGAGAATGACTTCCAGCGGGCTCGGCGGCGCCAGATCCTAGCCACGCTGGCGCACCGCGTGCGCCGCCAGCCCCGGGTCAACGACCAACTCCTGCGGCTCGACGAGGTCACCGGCGCGCTCGGCTGGCGCGGCGAGCGGCAGCTCGGCCTGCGGACGATACGGCTGGACACGATCGCCGGGACAGTCGATTCCGGGCACGACTTCGACCGTCACTTCCGGCCCACCTCCGACCGGGTGCGTGAACGCTGAGTGCAGCTCGCGCTCGCTCAGCGGCGCGGCGCGGCGATCCCGCCGATCGAGGTATACCGCGTCGGGGGCCTGCATTTCGTCAGCGATGGCCACCACCGGGTATCCATCGCCGCTGCGACCGGCCAGCAGTCCATCGACGCGTACGTGACCGAGGTACTCACCGCAGTTCGGCCCATCGGGACAATGCACCGGGGCGAAGCTTGGATCCGACTTGGTCGGTGGCTCACGGTTGGGGACCGCTGCGCCTGGCCGACGGCCCTGACCTGACGGACCAGGCGAACTCGGACCCGAGTTCCGCACCCGGGCGCTGATCATGGGAACGGAGCATCTGACGGACGGCCCCGTTCCGTGTCTAGTAGGGATCTTGCATGGCAGCCGAGGTCATCGAGGGCCTGGGGTAGCCATTGGTTCAGCGGATCGCGGCATGGATACTGGCGTGGGCTGCCTCAACGAGCCAGCTGAACACCGGCTGCGGACTGTCCATGTGCTCGGGATGCCATTGCACCGCGAGCAGATCCGCACCCGGCAGCTCGATGGCCTCGATCACGTCATCCGCTGCCCGGGCGGTCGCCACCAGATCACGGCCAAGCTGGTCCACGCCCTGATGGTGCAGGCTGTTGGCCATGGTCGCCGCGCCGTAGAGTTCGCCCACGATGCTGCCTGGCGCAGTGAGCACCTCGTGCCATGGCCCGACCGGATGCTCGGCCAGATGGCCGTGCAGGGTCCCGCCGCGGCTGACATTGACCAGCTGCAGACCGCGGCAGATCGCCAGCACCGGCCGGCCACGCTCAAGCGCGGCGGCCAGCAGCGAGAGCTCAAACGCGTCGCGCTCCGGATCCGGTGCCGGGGTAGCCGAGCATGCCACCGCGCCGTACTGGGCGGGATCGACGTCGGCACCTCCACTCAGCACCAGCGCATCCATTTTGCCCATCGCGGCTTCCGGGTCCGCGCGGGACGGCAGGTACACGGCTAGGCCGCCGGCGGACGCGACATGGTCGGCGTAGCCACTGAAGTACACGTCCGCGTCCAGCATGTCGAGCCCCGGCGGACCCTTGCGCGTCCTGTTCCCGGGGCGGCGCCGGCCGGTCACGGCAATCAGCGGTGCAGCGCGATGACCGTTCGGCTTCTCCACGGATCAGAACGCCCGGGCCGGTGCCGGGCAGTTGGCCTCGACCCAGGCCAGCACGTCACTGGCGATGTGGGTCCCCGTGAGCGCATCGATTTCCCGGACCCCGGTCGGGCTGGTGACGTTCACCTCGGTGAGCAGGCCCCCGATGACGTCGATGCCGACGAAGGCCAGACCCTGCTCGCGCAGCAGGGGAGCGAGCTGGGCGCAGATCGCCTCGTCCTGCCCGGTGACCGAATCGGCTACCGCGACGGCACCGGTGGCCATATTGCACCGGAAGTCGTCCGCACCGGCCACCCGGCGGATGGCGCCGATCGGCCGGCCATCAAGCACGATGATGCGCCGGTCGCCTTCGCTGCAGGCGGCGATCCACTGCTGTACCACGACTTGCGTGCGTCCCCGATCGGTTGCGGTCTCCAGCAGGGAAGCGAGGTTGGGATCGGCGGAGTCGAGGACCAGGATGCCGTGGCCGCCCATCCAGTCGGTCGGCTTGAGCACCGCGCGTCCCCAGGCGGAGACGGTGGACCGTATCCGATGGCGGTCCGCGCTGACCAGTGTGGGCGGCCCGAGTTGCGGGACTCGCAGCGCGAAGAGCTTCTCGTTGGCGTTGCGAACTCCGGCGGGCGAGTTGAGCACCAGAGTGGTGTGCGGGTCGATGAGGTCGAGCAGGTAGGTGGCCCGCAGGTACTCGGCGTCGACCGGCGGATCCGTGCGCATGAAGACGGCCGCCGCGTCGCCGAGCCGGTAGCGCACCGGATCGCCGGGCATGTACCAGCGCGGGTCGGCGATCCATTTGCCGTTGTGGAGTACCGCCGGCCGCAAGGTCACGGGTACGCAGCGGGCGACGGTTGCGCCCTCGTCGAATTCCAGCTGAGCCGCCGTCGTCACCAGTACCCGGTGCCCCCGGCTCTGCGCGGCTTCCATCAAGGCGACGCTGGTGTCGTGGGCGGCCACCAGACCCGAGATCTCATCGATCACGAAGACGATGTCCGTGCCCGAGTCGCGATTCAGCAGCATCGGTGATCCCTTCGTGCATAACCTCGCGTGGTGTCCGATGAGGACGGCCCGTCAGCGTTTGACCCGCAGGACGGAGATGTCGGTGTAGCTGAGCAGCCCGTGCAGGGAGCTCTCGACCCCCAGCCCGGACTGCTTGATGCCGCCGAACGGAACGTCCGGGGACAGCATCGGGTGCTGGTTGATCCAGACGGTTCCGGCCTCGATGCGCTCGGCGACCTCGATCGCTTGCTCCTCGTTGGCCGACCAGACCGAGGCGCCGAGGCCGAGCTCGCTGCTGTTCGCCCGGTTGACGGCCTCGTCGAGGTCGCTGTACGTCAGGATCGGCAGGACCGGCCCGAACTGCTCCTCGCGCACCAGGGCCATGTCGTCGGTGACGTTCCTGACCAGGGTCACCGGGTGGAAGTAGCCGGGGCCCTCCGGGGCCTTACCGCGGAAGTACACATCGGCGCCCGCTTCCTCCGCGGCCGCGAGCAGCGACACCACCCGCTCGTGCTGGGCCCGGTTCTGGATGGGGCCCATGTCCACGCCGTCTCGCAGCCCATCGCCCACGACGACGTCCGCGGCCACGGCGGCCAGCGCGTCCTCCACGGCCGGGGCGAGGCTCTCCGGGAGGTAGAGCCGCTTGAGCCCGGCGCACACCTGGCCGCAGTTGGACAGCCCGGCCCAGTACAGGTCCGAGGCGATGACCGCCGGGTCCGCGTCGTCGAGCACGATGCCGGCGTCGTTGCCGCCGAGTTCGAGGGTGAGCCGCTTCAGCGTGGCCGAGGCGCTGGCCATGATGGCCTTTCCGGTGGGCTCAGAACCGGTGAAAGAGATCTTGCCTATGCCGGGGTGGGTGGTGAGCGCGCGTCCCAGCTCGTCGCCGCCGGCCAGGACCTGCACGACGCCGGGCGGGAGGACCTCCTGGGCCAGCTCACCGAGGCGCACGGTGGCGACCGGGGTGTATGGCGAGGGCTTGACGATCACTGTATTGCCGGTCACCAGCGCCGGGCCGATCTTCCACATCGCCAGCAGCAGCGGGTAATTCCACGCGGTGATGGCACCGACGACGCCTATGGGGATGCGCCGGACCTCGATGCGCTCGTCCTCGTCGTCCCGCACGACCTCGACGGGAATCGCCAGCCGCGCGTAGTTGTCCCAGTAGCGCAGGCCGGACCCGATCTCGCCACGGGATTTCGCCACCGGCTTGCCCTGCTCCAGGGTCATCAGCCGGGCGAGCTCGTCGTGGTGCTCGCGCACGACGCCGGCCAGCTGCATCAGGAGCTGCTGTCGCTCCTCGACCGGCCGGGCGCGCCAGCCCGCGGCCGCGGCCTGAGCGGTCGCGACCGCCTGGTCGAGGTCTGACGCTGACGCCGCCGTGACGGTCGCGAACACGGTTTCGGTGGCCGGATTGACGACCTGCAGCGCGGACGCGTCAGACCATGTCATGGGGTCATGCCTTTCGTGGGGAACTGGCGGATCCGCCGGTCGGCGCTTCGCGGCCTGAGCCTGGCCGGAAGAGCGTCCGGAACTGCTCGTCGGTGTATTCGTGTTTGCGGGCCTTGGCCTCGCGGGGGTCGTCGATGCGTATCTTGGCCGACGGCCGCTGGCTGATGACGGACATCCAGCGGGCGACGTTCGGATACCCGGCCTTGATATCCACGCCGTGCCCGGCCGCCACGCGGGTCCACGGGTAGCAGGCGATGTCGGCGATGGAGAACTCTTCGCCGGCCAGGTACTCGGCGTCCCCGAGCCGCTTGTCCAGCACGCCGTACAACCGCCTTACCTCGCCGAGATAGCGGCCGGTGGCGTAGTTGTCTTCGATACCCTGCTGCCGGGCGTAGTTGGTGAAGTGCGCGGCCTGGCCGGCCATCGGACCCTGGTTGGCGACCTGCCAGGTCGTCCAGCAGATCGCCTCCCAGCGGCGCGCGGGATCGGTCGGCAGCAGCCGGCCCGTCTTCTCGGCCAGGTAGAACAGGATGGCGGCAGACTCGAACAAGGGGATCGAGCGGCCGCCCGGCCCGTCGTGGTCCACGATGGCCGGTACCTTGCCGTTCGGGTTGACCCGCAGGTAGTCGTCGCTGAACTGCTCGCCGGCGGTGATGTCGGTCCACTTGACCTCGTACGGCAGCCCAAGTTCCTCCAGTGCGATCAGCACTTTCCGGACGTTGGGACTGGTGTAGTAGTAAAGGTCGATCACGGTCAGATGCCGAACTCGGCCTGCATCCGGTCGAGGTAGGCCACCAGGTTGGGCTTGGTCTGCACATATCCGGTACCCGGCCAGGGGTGCGGCTGCAGGGCAATGTGCTTGACGGTCGAGTACACCGACGCGTCCAGGGAGCGGAGCCGGTCACCGGTGAAGTACTTGTTGTCTCCCAGGTAGTCCGCCAGCGCGTCGATGTCGGCCCGGAAAAAGTCCTGGACGACCTCGGAGCTGCGGCGCCCCATACCTTGGCCGTTGAACCCGTCCAGGATGCGCTGGCGGAAACTGTCCAGGAAGGCCTGCAACTCCGGCCCGATCTCGACGTCGCCGATGATGTAGGGGATGTAGGTCTCCCAGCCGACGTCCAGCCGCCAGCGCGGCTCGATGATGCCGCTCCAGTACAGGTGTTCCTCGATCAGCCGGTTCCAGGCCAGGTTGTTGGCCGCTTCCCGCTTGGACAGGTCGGCGTCGAGCTTGTCGCCGTACTTCTCCTTGAGGTAGGCGATGATCGTGTTGGAGTCGGGCACTTTGGTGCCGTCGCTGTCGATGATGTACGGCAGCTTGCCGGTCGGAGAGTCTTCGTCGAGCCTGGCCAGGTCCTGATTGCGGTACTCGAATTCCAGGCCCGTGAAGGTCAGGTAGTTGATGGTCTTGGTGACGTAGGGGCTGATGTCTGGCACGCCGAACGCGGGTACGTACCCGTAAATCGTGATCATTGGAGAATCCCTTCTGCGGCTCTGCAGCGACGGTGAGGACGGAGATCGGATCGGCGTGGTGCCCCTACCAGGGGAGGAATTCGCCGTTGGAGTGCTGGAACCGGCCCGAATTAGCCGGGGTCAGCTGATCGATGTCCTTGATCAGGCCGGTCGCGGCCTGATCAGGAGTGAGGTAGTCGAAGTTCCCGGGATAGTCCTTGGTCAGTGCCGTGGCGACCATGCCGGGGTGCAGCGCGAGCACGCTGACGCCGTGCTTGGACAGATCGTGGTGCAGGTTGAGCGCGACCATGTTGGCCCCGGCCTTGGAGACCCGGTAGGCGTACATGCCGCCGGACCCGTTGTCGCCCAGTGACCCGACCCGGCTCGTGACGATGCCCACCTTCGAGCCGTCGTGCAGCAGGTCCCGCAGCGCCTCGATGGTTCGCAACGGGCCCAGCGTGTTGATCTCGAGCTGCCGCCGGACGTCGTCGTAGTCGATGGACCCGAGTTCGTCGAGCCCCAGCACGCCCGCGACGTGGTAAATGACGTCGAACTTGCGGTCGGCCGCGGCCAGCTTGGCGGCCAGCTCATCCACCGAGGGCTGGGAGGTCACGTCCACCTTGCCGATGACCGTGACCCCCAGCGCGGCGAGCTCATCGTTGCCGTCCAGGCACGCGGCGATAACCGTGTCACCCCGCTGGTGCAGCCGCCGGGCGATGGCGTCGGCGATCCCGCGGTCGGCTCCGACGACCAGCACAGTGGGCATCTCTGCTCCTTCCTTACGCGGGCACGGTGACGGCGCCGGGGTGCTCGGTGCCGACGACTCCACGCTCGGCCAGCCCGGCGCGGGCGGCCGCGTCGTACCCGATCTCGGCCAGGATGTCGGCGTTGTGCTCACCGAGCAGCGGTGCACCCCGGGGAGGCTCCGGCGCCGTGTCACTGAAGCGAGAGGGGACCCGGGCCTGCCTCAGCCGCCCGGCCACCGGGTGCTCGGACTCCGCGATGATGCCCGTGGCCAGGACCTGCGGATGCTCGATGACCTGAGCCCGGGTGAGGGTCGCGGCCGCGGGCACGTCGAACTCGGTCATCAGCTCCAGCCACTGCTCCGTCGTCTTCTCGCGCAGGACTGACTGGACCAGCTCCAGGCGTTCGTTGATGTACTCGGAGCGGCCGGTGGGGGTGGTGAACCGCTCGTCCTCGATCCACTCCGGCTGGCCGAGCGCCCGGCACAGCGCCTGCCATTCGGCGTTGCTGTTCGTCGCGATCGTCATGTAACCGTCGGCGGTCTCGTAGATCAGGTCGATGAAGCTTCCGCCCTGCTCGATCGGGACCGGCTTGTCGGCGAAGGTGTAGGCCCCCATGTCCGAGGCCCAGAGGAAGGCCAGCACACTCTCCAGCATGGACAGCCGGATGTGCTGTCCTCGTCCCGTCCGCTCCCTCGCGAACAGGGCCGCGGTGAGCGCCTGGGATGCGACGATCGCGCTGAGTTTGTCGGGCAGGATCGTCCGCACCAGGCGCGGCCGCGCCGAATCCGAGCCGGCCTGGATGGTGGTCAGCCCGGTGAGCGCCTGGATCAGGGGGTCATAGACCCGCTGCTGCGAGTCCGGCCCGCGCTCGCCGAACCCGCTCATGGACAGGTACACCAGCTTGGGGTTGACCGCAGACAGGTCCTCGTAGCCGATGCCGAGCCGCTCGACGACACCCGGGCGGAAGTTCTGCACCACGACGTCAGCGGTCCGCACCAGCCGCTTGAGTACTTCGACTCCCTCGGCCGCCTTCAGATTGAGGGTCAGGGACCGCTTCGACCGGTTCACGTTGACGAACATGGCCGACAGGCCTCCGGACTGGTTCGGCAGCGACCGGACGTGATCGCCCTTGCCCGGGACCTCCACCTTGATCACGTCCGCGCCCTGGTCGCCGATGATGTCCGCCGCCCATGGGCCGGACATCATCGAGGACAGGTCGATGACCCGTACACCAGACAAGGGTCCGCTCATCAGTTCATGCACCTCGTCTACGTCGCTGGGCGGTTGACGTCACGCAGCGTCATCGCGACTCGTCCGCTCACTGTGACCCAGGTAACAAACGATGAAGATTACGGTAGGGCTAATCTTCTTAGAGGTCAACTACTTGTTGCTGCGGTATTAACCGACTAGCGTCCGGTCCCGAGGAGGACCTTGCTGCCATGCCGATCAACCGACGGGTGCTGACCATGGGCGCCGCTGAGGACCTCTGTACGACGCTGTTCGCGCCGTCGGCGGAAATGGTCGGCCTGGAGCTGGAGTGGCCGGTACATCGACGGGGGAATGCCGGGATACGGCCAACACCAGCCGAGATGTCGCGTCTGGCCCAGTGCAGACTTCCTGCGGGAGGGCGGGTCACCTTCGAGCCCGGCGGCCAGATCGAACTGTCCACCGTGCCCCAGTGTGGGGTCAGTGCCGCCCTGGCGGCCGTGGGCGCCGATGAGCGTGCGCTTAAGTCCGAATTGGCCGAGGCCGGGCTGGTGGCTGAGACGATGCCGGTGGATGACCGCCGGGCCCCGCAGCGGGTTCGAACGCTGGCCCGCTACGCCGCCATGGAGCGGTTCTTCTCGGCGCAGGGGCCGAACGGTGCCTGGATGATGTGCAACACCGCGGCGACGCAGATCAACATCAGCCACGACGGCAACGACCCGTGCCAGCGCTGGCTCACCTTGCATCTCATCGCCCCGGTGCTGATCGCAGCATTCGCGAATTCGCCCGGCACCGGCCTCGACGGCACGCGCTGGGCCTCGCTGCGTCAGGGGATCTGGTGGTCGATCGACCGCGGGCGGACGAGGCCGGTGCGAACGGATCTCGCACCCGCGCGCGCCTGGCTGCACTACGCGCTGGCGGCTGATGTCATGTTCATCAACCGGGACGGCAGCCAGGGCGACGACGGCATAGCGCTATCTCCTGGTCTCCCGTTTGGCGACTGGATGGCCCACGGCCACCAGGCCGGGTGGCCAACGGCCGAGGACTTCCGCTACCACCTGTCGACCTTGTTTCCGCCGATTCGCCCTCGCGAGTGGCTCGAGCTTCGCGTGCTGGACGCCCTCCCCAACTGGATCCGTGACGTCGCCACGCTCACCGTCGCCACGTCCTGCACCCGCACGGCCAGCCGTGAACTGCAACGGCGGCTGCCTTCGACCGGGCAGCTATGGCTGGCGGCCGCCCGCCACGGTCTGCGCCATCCGGTCCTCCACACGGCCGCCCGGGAGCTCTTCGCGGTCGTGTCGGACAACGTGGGCCGGGTGAGCGACCGCCAGGAGCACGCGGATCTCCTCCAGGCCTACCGGTCCACGTACGTCGACCCGGGCCGCACACCGGGAGATGATCACGGGCGCGACGCCGACCTCCGTACGCAGGTCGCTGCGCTGACCGGCGGCTGAGCGCGCCTGGCGCCTGCCGTTCAGATGGCCGATCCGGGCTGGCCTGGACCAGCCGGTGTCAATGGCTCGAACCTCGCCAGCAGCCTTTTCAGTGTCCGGCGCAGGTCATCCTGCTCCGCCGGGCCGAGCCCATCAAGCAATTTGGCCTCGTGGGCCATCAGGTCGGCGAGGATGGAATCGATCAACTCGATGCCAGCCGGGGTCAGTTCGACGTCGATGCGCCGCCGGTCTTCGCTGTGAATGTGCCGGGTCACCAGGCCAGCTCGCTCGAGCTTTTCCAGCCGCTGGGAGACACCACCGGAGCTGAGGAGCGAGTGGTGGGTCAGCTCACCCGCCGTCATCCGGAACGGGGCGCCCGACCGGCGCAGCATGGCGAGGACGTCCAGCGTCACCCGATCCGTACCGTGTTCGGCCAGGCGTTCTTTGCGGGCCTGTTCGAGATGCCGGGCGATCCGCCAGATGCGGGAGACGATGCCGACCGAGCTCACGTCCACGTCTGGCCGCTCCCGGTGCCACGATGCTTCGATCCGGTCGATCGCGTCGTCACCAGCATCTGCCGCTTGGGGTTCGCCGGATGGACGATCCGGTTCTGCCCCCAGCGCTGGCCGGGCACTGGGCATGTCGAAACCCCTCTGTGGCCGTCCTGCCGAACTAACTCACAACTAAGTAAACTTAGCACTAAGAATAGATCGGCGAACGGATATTCTCGAGTGCCGAGGCCGCCGCCGCGTGAGCTTACGGCTTCCAGGCCAGCGGACCCTTGGCTTTGCGTAGCAGGCGCCTGCCCTGCCGTTCAGCTTGGCGCTGAAGGTGCTGAGCCTGCCGTTCGGCCCGGCGCTCAAAGCGTTCGGTCTGCTGTTTGTTCCAGGCCGCGAGGCGCTCCATCATGCCTGCCCCGTTTTCCTGGCCCATCTGTCCCAGCGCCCCCAGCACGATGGCGCCGACAGCCAGCCGCTCCCACAAACGGCGGCTTTGCAGCAGGCGAAGCAGCACAGCCGCCCCGATCAGCAGCAGCGCCGCGTGAGCCTCAACCTCCGCCCTCGACGGCCGGGGCGGCCCTTTGCCGCGTGCCGGAGGCACGGCTTCCGGTGGTCTGCGGGCAACTGGCCCTGACCTTTTCATTTCGCCTCCCGCCCGCTGATGTGTATCAGCATCCTCGGCGGCTAGGTTCCCGGCATCACCCCCGAGAGGGTGGCGTCGGATGATTACTCCGCCAGCGGGACTTTGATCTTTTCCCGATCAGCAGCCCCGGTCCCTCACTCATCCTCGGCCAGCGACGCCGCGGTGATCCCGCTGTCGTGGGTGCCGCCGCCCAGCGCGAGCACGACCAGCAGCGCCGCGACCAAGGCGGCGATGCCGCACACCACGTAACCGATCGAGTTGGCGTGCCCCAGCGCGTCGAAGGCCACGTTCTTGAGCGGGTTCGGAGGATTCGGGACCGAGTTCGCGCCCAGCGGTCCGGAGTTCACCGCGCCGACCACTGGCTTGAGCGCGGGGTTCTTGGCGGCGGACGCATTGAAGACGGCCAGCCGCCGGGCCAGCGCGGCATCGCTGGCCAGCTTGGCCTGGATGTCCGCCGCCGCCCGGCCGAGCGTGATCGCGCCCACCACCGCGGGGCCCAGAGTGAAGCCAAAGTCGCGCAGCATGTTGGCGGCGCCGCTAGCCATCCCGGCCAAGTGGTTGGGCGCGGTGTCGACCAGCACCGCGGTCAGCGCCGACACCGAGAGCGCGAACCCGATGCCGATCAGGGCGTAGGGCGCGATGACCGGGCCCAGGCCGGTCTGGGTCGCCACTGGCACGGCGGCCGTCCACAGGTCGCCGGCCGCCATCAGCGCCAGTCCCACGCCCATCGTCCAGCGGGGGTTGTAGTGCTCGAGCAGGCGTGAGGTGAGCGGGATCAGCGGCAGGGCGAGGCCGTTGAACAGCAGGAAGGCGACCGATGCATGCAGCGGTGTCCAGTTCAGGATCGCCGTGAGCCGGATACTGGTCGAGTAGGCGGTCCCGAGGAAGGCGAACATGCCGATGACCGTGGCGATCGAGGCGACGGAGAAGGCCCGGTTCTTGAACAGGTCCAGGTTCAGCAGCGGAGCCGCCGCCCGGCTCTCGGCCGCGATGAACAGGGCCAGGAACACCACGGCGATGACGAAGCCGGCGATTACCTCGATGCTGCCCCAGCCGGCCGTCGGCCCCTGGATCACCGCGAACATCAGCGCGAACAAGGCTACGGCGATCGTGATCTGGCCGGTCCAGTCCAGCGAGCGGCCCTCGGGGGAGGAGGAGTTCTTGGCGAAGGCGGCCGAGATCGCCGCGCTGATCAGCGCGAGCACCAGAATGGCCAGCGGGGCGAAGCGCCAGCTGGCATTCGGGTCGCTGCCCCACTTGAACCCGGCGAGCCAGCCGCCGAGCACCGGGGAGACCATGTTGCCCAGGGACAGCGCGGCCGCCCACAACGTGACCGAGCGGGCCCGGGCGCGGGGCGTGTGCGTGCCCGCCGCGAGCATGGCCAGGCTCGTCGGCATGATCGCGGCCGCACCGGCGCCCGCCAGGGCCATGCCGATCCACAGGACCAGTACGCGGATCCCGGTCGAGGTGCCCAGGCCCGGCGTCAGCAGCGCGACCCCCTCGCCGACCGCGAGCAGCACCGCTCCGCCGATGAGCAGGCGCTTGCGCCCGAACAGGTCGCCCACCACGCCGAACGTGAGCTCCAGCAGGGTCACCGGGACCAGGAAGGCGTCGGAGATCCAGGTGAGCTGCGAGGATGTCGGGCCGAGGTCCTTTTGGAACAGGCCTTGCAGCACCGCGGGGATCGCCAGCGCCAGCTGGGCCACCCCGACAGCGATGACGGCCGACCAGAGGGTGCCCCTGGCCAGCTGGTGCTCCTTTCCATGGGCGGCATTTCTGCCCGCAACATCCTGCGTTGTCATCAGAACCTCCACCCGCTCTGCTGGTAATCGGCTGTTACATCCCGGCCGAGGATGGGCTCAGGCCGGCCAAAGGCGTGAACTGCTTTATCCCTCGGACGTTCACCACGACTCCTTCGTCGAGCCAGTACGCCTGGACATCGGAGCCTAGATTGCCAACAATTTTGTTGGCAAGAGTAGATCTTTCTGTATCGGCAGATTTTTCACTCCGCGCACATCGTCGCGACCAACTCCCGTGCTCTGACGGGCTGTTCGGTGAGTCGATTGACTCACCATCCGACCGAGCGCCGCGGCATCGGACGTGCTGACTCCGCCTTTGGCTAGCCGACGACGGACGAATCGGGTGTCACGTTCGCGACAGCAGGTCGCCGACAATCAGCGTGGCAGCAGCGGGTGCGCCTTTGACGAAGCCGAAGAACGGCCCGAAGTCTTGGGTCGCGGAGAAACCCGTGACGTACAAGCCATCCAGGCTGGTCTGGAAGGCCTCGTCCAGCACGGGGAACCCGTTGGACACCTTGACGTCCTTGAGCACACCCGCGAGGTAGGGGACTCTGGCCAGGTCGGCCCGGTAACCCGATGCGAACACCACGCGATCGGCAGTGAGCCTGACGTCGTTGGACAGCAGCACCCGCAGTTCACCATCGCCGCCCGGCGTCGCCTCGGCGACCTCGGTTCCGGGCCACCGGTGGATCCCGTCCCAGGCCAGCCTGGGAGTCAGCCATGGTTCCAGGGTGAGCCTGCCCACCTCCCAGAACTGCCTGGTCACCGCATCCTGCGCGCTCTTGGGAAGGTGGCGCCAGTATCCGGGTACGGCGAGCGTCTGCTCGACGTGGGCGTCGACGAACTTCCAGCTCACCCGCTCGAACTGCGGGATCTCGTGGCGGTGCACGATATCGATCCGCGCAGCACCGTGCTCCCGGATCAGCGCGGCCCACTCATAGGCGCTTTGCCTGCCGCCGATGATCAGCACCCGCGCCCCGGCCAGGTCATCAAAGCGCACCAGGTCGCAGGTGTGCGCCGCGAGCCCCGGCGGCAGGGACGATGCCCAGCCGGGAACGTTGGCGTAATGGCCGATGCCCGGGGCGGCCACCACGACGTCCGCGCGAATGCGCTCACCGCTGCGCAATGTTGCCACGAACCGGCCATCGGCCTTGGCCAAAGTGTCGACGAACTCCTCGCGGACCTCGATTCCCTTAACCTTGCGGAACCAGTCGGCGTAATCCAGGAAGACATCGATCGGAATGGGATCGACCTCATCCGGCCTGATGCCGTTCTCTTCCAGATAGGCCTGCAGCGTGTGGACCGCGGTCCCGTCGAGGTGCCAGTCCGGCCCCGACCGCAGAAACATGCCCTCGGGCATATTCTGCCGCCAAAAGCCCATCGGCCGTCCCAGCACCACCGTGCCGATACCACGCTCACGCGCCAGCGCCGCGACCGATAGCGCGTACGGCCCCGCGCCGATGACAAGCAACTGTGTCTGGTGCATCAGCTAACCCACCCATCCCGGCGGCGGCAGGGCTGTCCGCGACCAAGCTCCACCTTTACACAGCGACCGTGAGATGCCAATGCCCGGGCGGAGGCCAAGCCGCGCTGTAATAGCAGGTGCTACCCCTGGCTATCGCTCCCGAGGCGACCGCTCGGCATCGCCGAAATGAGGACGTTACTGTGTCAGGCGTGCGATCGGGTAGTAAATATTCAAGGCCTGCCCGAGCATGAGCATGGCTAGTTGGCCCGGGGCCAGGAAATGGGGGATCTAGGCGCCGATGACCGCCGGTACAAGCCGCATGCCGAAGAGGCTGATGGCCGCCTACGCCATCGCCAGGATCGCTGATCTCGGGTTGATCGCACTCGGCATCGGCTTCACGTTCCTGTCCGAGACTGCGCGTGGCGACCTTGCCTACCTGATCGGCTGGGACGTGCTTGCTGTGGTCTATCTGGCCATCGGCTTCGTGGTGGTGCGTCGCCGCCGGAAGGGGCCAGACCTCGTCCAGCTCACCGGAAATCTCGGCCAGCAGTGGCTTACCGGGGCCCGGCTCGGCTTCGCCTTCACGATTGCCGCCAGCGTGGTCGGGATGGGCAGCGCCGACTCCGTGCTGACCAACGGCAAGGATGCCACGTATGGCGACCCGATCAGGTTCTTTGGCGGGGTAGCGATCGTTGCCGCGTGGCTGCTGCTGCACGTCGGCTACGCCAGATTTTACGCCCGGCACTACTACAGCCAGGAGAGTCCGTCCGACCGGGACGGTACCGGCGTGGCCGGCGGCCTGAAATTCCCCGACGATGCGGTGCCGATGGCAACAGATTTCCTGTACTTTTCGTTCACTCTCGGCACCTCGTTCGCTGCCTCCGACGTGACCGTCACCTCGCAGACCATGCGCTGGCACGTGATGATGCACAGCATCCTCAGCTTCTTTTACAACACGGTCGTGCTAGCGGTGGCATTCGGCATCCTCACCGGTAAATGACCAGCGCAGGCGCCAATCCTGGCCCGCGAGCGCTGTTAGATCAATCTGAATTGATGTACTTTCGGTTCATGGCCGATCGGCGAACTGACCCGGCGGACGCTTCGCTGGAATTCCTCCGGCTGACCGGTGAGCCGGTGCGGTGGCACCTGCTGCAAGAGCTGGCCCGCAGTGACCGGCACGTCCGGGAATTGACGGGGTTGGTGGGACGGCCGCAGAACCTGGTCTCCTACCACCTGGGCAAGCTGCGCTCGGCGGGTCTGGTGGTGGCCCGCCGTAGCTCGGCCGATGGCCGCGACGCCTATTACACGGTCGCGCTGGACAGGTTCAGTGAGCTGCTCGCCGCGGCTGGGCGGTCGCTGCACCCAGGGCTTCAGCTGACCCGCGCCACCCCCGCGCCGCCGGCCGCAAGGCCACTGGGCCGCCCGGCGCGGCTGCTGTTCTTGTGCACCGGCAACAGCGCCCGGTCCCAGATCGCCGAAGCGCTGGCCGTGGCCCGCTCCGAGGGCCTGGCGGAAGCGTTCAGCGCGGGCAGCCACCCCAAACCGGTGCACCCGTACGCGGCCCGGGTGCTGCGGGAACGGGGCATCAGCTTCGGTGACCGCCATTCCAAGCCCCTGAGCCTCTTCGTCGCGACGCGGTTCGACCACGTGATCACCTTGTGCGACAAGGTGCGCGAGGTGTGCCCGGAGTTCCCCGGCCAACCCGGGCGCTCCGGCCAGATCCACTGGAGCATCCCGGACCCGGCCGCCTCCGGCGGCGACGACCCCGCCACCCTGACCGCCTTCCGGCAGGTCGCCGCCGAACTCGACACCAGGATCGGCTACCTGCTCGCGGGCCTCGGCGCCCGGCCGGACCAGGCCGCGTGATGACCAGCCCGGACGAACCACCCGGGACGGTATCGCTGGCCGCGATCGTGCGCGAGTGGGGCCGGATCGGCTGCATCGGTTTCGGTGGCCCGCCGGCGCACATCAGGCTGCTGCGCGACCTGTGCGTGCAACGCCGCCAGTGGCTGGATGCCCAGGACTTCGAGGACGCGGTCGCGGTCTGCAACCTGCTGCCCGGCCCGGCCTCGACCCAGCTGGCCATCTTCTGCGCCTGGCGGCTGCGCGGCCGCCTCGGCGCGCTCGCAGGCGGGGTCGCGTTCATCGTGCCCGGGCTGATCGTCATCTTGGTGCTGGCCGCCCTGTTCCTGGGCACATCGCCGCCCCGCTGGGTCCTCGGGGCGGGCGCGGGTGCCGGCGCTGCGGTCCCTGCGGTAGCCCTCCACGCGGGCGCGGGCCTGACCGGAGCGAGCTGGCAGCGCCGCCGGAACAGCATCCGCTGGATGTTCTATCTGGTGGCCGGGGGCGCCTCGGCCGCCACCCTCGGCCCCTGGCTGGTCCTGGTCCTGCTGGGCTGCGGCCTGGCCGAACTGGCCCTCGAACTGGGCCCCCGGCCCGGCCCGGGAACCCAGCACCGCCAGGGCACCCAGCTGCCCGGCCTGGCTGTGGCCCCGATGCTCGCGGCCGGCGCGCTCGGCAGCGGGGTCCTGCTGTCGGTGGCCTGGGTCGCGGTCAAGGTCGGGGCCCTGTCCTACGGCGGCGGGTTCGTCATCATCCCGCTGATGCAATCCGATGCGGTCAGCCACTACCACTGGATGACCGGCGCCCAGTTCCTCAACGCCGTTGCCCTCGGCCAGATCACCCCCGGTCCGGTCGTCCAGACTGTCGCGGTCGTCGGCTACGCCGCGGCCGGCCTGACCGGCGGCATCCTCGCCTCCGTCGTCGCGTTCAGCCCGTCCTTCGCGTTCATCCTGCTCGGCGCCTACCGGTTCGACCAGATCCGCGGCAACCGCACCGCCCGGGCCTTCCTCGGCGGCGCCGGACCCGCCGCCATCGGCGCCATCTATGGTTCGGCCATCCCGCTCGCCCGGGCGCTCAGCCACCCCTGGCAATACGCCGTCCTCGCCGGGGCTCTCCTGCTCCTGCTGCCGCTGCGCCGCGGCGTGGTCCTGACCCTCCTATCCGCAGGCGCCGCCGGGATAGCCATCACCCTGACCGTCAGCACGGCCCTGTCCTGACGGAACGTGGTCAGGACCAGCGATGGCGGGGCGGTCGTGACCAGACCGCCCCGCCATCGCTGACCGAACTCAGTGCCGCCTGACTCCGGGCAGTACCCGGGTGTGCTCCGCCTGCACCGCCTGCAGATCGGACGGGTTCAGGCCGAGCAACTTCAAGATCGTCGGCGCGACCTGGGTTGTTTCCACTCGGTGGCTTGACTGGCCGGGCTGGACGGTGCCCGGCGCGTAGACGATGAGCGGAACGTCCCGGTCGGCCGGGTTGTCGCCGCCGTGCTCAGCGATCTTGCTGCCGGTCGTGTAGATCGTGCCAACCTGGGAGACCGCAAACACGTCCGGGTGGTGCGGGTCGGAGGACGGAACGCCGAAGAACCGCGCGGCCTGGTGGCCGGCGTAGATCGCCCGCAGGCCGGAATGCTGGACGGTGACGGTCTGGCCGACGTAGTTGACTGCGGGGGCGGTATGCGTCCACAGGTAGTTCTTGACGAAGTCGGTCGCCGTCTGCGAACGGTTGGACAGCCACCACAGCAGCCCGTCGTCGTCGGCCTCCCGGACGACCAGAGTTTTGCTGCCTGGATGCTGCGCGGCCCAGGCGGCGTTGACGCCGGCGATGATCGGGGCGTCGTTGATCCGCTGCAGCTGGCTGTTGTTCTGCGGCGACTGGCCGTGCTTGGCGGTCAGGATGATCGCCGTCGAGCGGGCCTGGCCGTCGGCCCGGATGGTGTTGGCCAGCCGCTGGAGAGCGTTGTTGGTGTAGTCGAGCGCGCTCCGCAGCAGCGGGCCCGGCACCTGGTGGCCGTTGACGGTCTCGTACCCGCCAGCCAGCTTCGGTCCCAGGGTGTACTTGCCCTGCGCGTTGGGGCCGGTCAGCACGGCCGGGGAGCTCTTCAGCTTCTCCGCGGTCGAGACGACCTGGAAGTTCATCCCGTAGATGGCCGGCGTGCCGACCTTGGGCCCGGTGCCGGAGTGGCTGTGGCCGTTGATCCAGTTGACGACCGCCTGCACCTTGTACGAGTCGTACTGTTTGGTCGCGGCGTTGTCGTCGGTCCACGCGCCGTCGTCCGGGTACGGCACGCCGTTCGGCTCGACCGCCTGTGAGTCGATCTCCGGCCCGAAGAAGTCGTTGATGCTCATGCCGTTCGAGCCCGGGCCGTTGAACGATGTGTAGATCGCGTGCTTGTCCGACCACGCGGTTCGCAGGCCGGCGTGGTGGATCACCTGGAAGATCGTGTTGACCCCCACGTAGTCCCACGGCTGGATCGGCTGGCAGGTCTTGGGGTTGACCGGGTACGTCGCCGGGTTCAGGCCCGACTGCGGGTGCGGAGTCAGCTTCATGATCAAGGCCGGGTTGGTGGTAATGCCGCCCGGGTAGACCGAGCCGTCCTCATCGAACGCGGGGAAGGTGTTGCCGCTCCCGTTATGCAGCAGGTCAGGCACGGCGGGAAGCTTGTCGTCCGGCGAGTCGTAGATCACGTTGCCGCCCGGGACCGGCCCGGTGCAGTTGGTCGTCCCCGCCGGGAAGACGCCGTGGCTGTACTCGACGTCGTAGTAGATGCCGGTGAGCTTCGGGTCGGCGCCGGTCATCAGCCCCGTGCCGGTCGGCGCGGAGTCCGACGGGTCGGCGGTCTGCGCGTGGGTATATTCAGCGCCGCCGGTAGCCAGCCGTGCGAGCTCCGAGTTGGGATGGTGGGCGACGTACCAGTCCAGATCGGACTGGTGCATGCCGTCGACCGATATCAGCAGCACATGCTGGATGCCGCGGGCGTGGCCCCGCCCGGGCTGGCCCGGCTGAGCGGTCGCCGCCGATGACACTGCCGTTCCGGCCAGGGCGGTCCCGGCCAGAGCCGTGGCCACACCTGCGGTCATGGCCCCAAAGCGCCAAAGTGACCTGGGCTTTGGTTTCTTCTGTCGCATGATGATCCTCCCTGGCCGCGGTCGTTCGCCGGCGCCCAGAAGCAACGGGTATCGGCGGAAAACAGAGCACCGATGACCGCAACCTGAACGGAGGATGACAATTACTACCATCAAGGTAGTAGAGGCCACCTTAGATCCTCCGGGCCAGGGCACCGGGTCCTCAGCGGCTGTTGTCCTGGGTGCCTACTCAGGAGCGGAGTGGCGGCCAGAGTCGCGAGCACCGCCCAGGGTGACGGCGGCTATTCCGGCTATGAGGACCAGTGCGGCGCAGAGCGCACCGCCGAGATCGTGCGGAGGACGGGCGGCCCAGACCCAGGGCGTCGTCGGATTCCCGGTCAGCACGACCTCGGTGACCAGCAGGTAGGCGAGCGGCCCGGTCCATCCGAACGCGCCGCCGAGCGCTGCCGCACACAGCAGCCCGATGCCGATAACGCCGGCCAGGTTGCGGAGCAGAGCCAGGGAACCGCCGGGCAACAGCCCGCCAGTCGCCCCGCCGGCCAGCGCGCCGAACGCCACCGCGCTCAAGATCAAGGCCGCACCTAGCCGCAGGTACGGCAGCCACCGGCCAGTAGCGCGTTCTGTGTCGCCAAACGGGCCGTAGGTGGTGACGGCGATGACCGCAGCGACTCCGGTCTCAACCGTGAGCGGGATGACGTCCTTCGCGGCCGGGCCGCCGGCGATGTTCCACCGCCAGTGCAGCGCGCACCAGAGCAGCACGCCGAGGGCGGCCAGCAGGCCCAGCGCCACCGGGATGCGGCGGCTGACCGCGTACAGCCGGGCGAGCCGCAGCGGGGCCAGTCCAAACCGGGCGGCCGGGGCCGGCGCGGCGCCGGCCGCTGGATCCTGGACACCGGCGGCGGTCATGGCAGCTGCTCCAGCGTGAGCTGACCGGCCCGCAGGGCGGCCAGCTGGGCGGTGAGCCAGGCGTGCCGGGTCGCGTCCGGCAGCGCGGCGAACCGGCGGGCCGCGCCGTAGACCGGACCGGTCGCCGGCGGCGGTCCCGTTGCCGAGTCGCTTGCGGGCCTGGCCCAGGTCGGGAGCCCTTCCGTGGTCCGCAGCGACGGCTGGCTGGAGATCGGCACGCCCGCGTCTTGCAGCAGCCCCGCCTCCACCGCCTGCTGGGCCAGGGTGCCGGTGCCGTCACCGGCGCCTACGAAGGCGTGCACGGCCAGCAGCCGGATCTGGCCGGTGACATCGCTGCTGGTCCAGCCGAACGCCCCGTGGAAACCGAGCGCACCGAGGGGCAGGCCCAGCACTGGCGGCTGGCCAGTGATGGTCATGGCCTGGCCGCCTTGCCCCTGGGCCGGGTCGTAGGCAGCGGGGATCTGCCCGGCCCGGACCGGGGCCCCGGGCAAGCCGGACACCTCGCTTAGTACGGGAGCCAGGGCCGTGGTCACGCTCGTCAGCTCCGACCGGTACGCCGGGTTTAGGCAGACCGGCCGTCCGGCGGCCCGGCCGCAGACCGGCGTGTAACTGCTCAGCCGGTCGTTCGCGCCGTCGTGCAGCGCCGGGATGACCACCCCGTGCGGTCCGAGCCGGGCCGTATTGGCCAAGCCGATCGTGGTCCCGGCGGCGGCCAGCCCGGCCAACGTGACCACCGCCGCCACCCGTCGCAGCTGCGGCCCACCCGCCGCCGCGGGCAGCCCGGTCAGCCCGAGGAAGGTGATGGCCAGGCCGGCCAGCAGCATGATGCGCGCGATCGAGAGGTCCGGCAGGTAGGGGTAGAGCATCCCGGAATCGGGCTGGAAGTTTCCGTTGGAGTTGGTCGGCAGAATCCACGCCCAGCCGCTGGTGTGGCTGAACCCGGTCTGCGAAGACATCATCATGGCCAGGAACCCGCCGAACGCGGCCAGCGGCGCGGCGAACCGGCTCGGGAAAAACGCGCCGACCGCGAACCCGGCGGCACTGAACGCGGCCACCGCCGCCGCCCCGGCCGCCACCCACCACCAGGGTGGCTGGCCCTGCAGGTGCTGCCCGGCATACACCGCGAACATCACGCCCACGAAGACCAGGTAAGCCCCAACCGCCCAGATCGCGGTGGCGGCCCAGGTGATGAGCTGTGCCGTCCAGCGCGGCCGGGCGGTGGCGGTCACCAGGTCGGCGGTGCGGCGCCTGCCGTCGCGAGAACCCATCCAGGCGGCCACGCCGGCCACGAACGGGCCAAAGTCGATGATCGTGTGGCCTTGGCCCAGGTTCCAGAACGTGCGCAGCACGTACAGCGGCGGCGTCGCGGTGCTGGGCCGGTAGGAATCAAACCAGAACAACGCGGCGATCAGCGGCAGCAGCCAGGGCATCGCGTTGTGGCGCAGCTCGATCCGCAGCAGCCGCAGGAACGACAGCGGCGGCGCCAGGTAAGAGGACCGCCCGGGTGCCGGCCGGGCCGGGGCCTCGGTGGCAGCGGTCATGCCCGGGTCTCCAGGTCCGGCCGCGTGTGCGTCGCGCTGGCCGATCGCGCCGCCGCCAGCACCGCGCTGTAGCCGCGTTCCAGTGGCGCGTCCCCGGCCGCCCCGCTGCCCTCCCCGCGGGCGATCAGCTCGTCCGGGGTCCCGTCGAAGACCACCTTGCCCGCGTCCATCAGCGCGACCTGGCTGCAAGCGGCCCCGACGTCCTCGACCAGGTGGGTGGAGACGATCACGGTGGCCCGCTCGCCGAGCCCGCGCAGCAGGGCGCGGAACGCTACCCGCTGCTCGGGGTCCAGCCCGGCGGTCGGCTCGTCCAGCAGCAGCAGGTCGGGGTCGTTGACGATCGCCTGCGCGATCCCGGCCCGGCGCAGCATTCCGCCGGACAGCGTGCGCAGCTTGGCCCGGGCCTTGTCGCCCAGGCTGACCTGCTCGATGGCTGCGGCCACCGCCTGCGGCACCCGGCCCGGCGGCATGTCTTTGAGCAGCGCGAAGTACTCGACGAACTCGGCCACGGTGAAGCCGGGGTAGTAGCCGAGGTTCTGCGGCAGGTAGCCGAGCCTGCGCCGGATCTCCCGCCGCGGCCCGTGGCTCCCCGGGTCACGCCCGAGCAGCTCCAGCCGGCCCGACGTCGGCGGCAGCACGGTGGCCATCATGCGGAGCAGCGAAGTTTTGCCCGCTCCGTTCGGTCCCAGGAGGCCGAAGACGCCTGGGCCGGCCTCCATGCTCACCCCGGCCACCGCATAAGTCCGGCCGAACCGCCGGGTCAGGTCTACGAGCTCGATGTTCATGAGGCTCCCCTCGGGATCCGGGTCGCGTACCACGCGACCGCGCCGCAGCAGGCGGCGAAGGCCAGGTAGGGCCAAAGCAAGGCGGAATCGGTGATCGCGGCGGTGGGGTGCCCGGCCGCAGACTGACTGGCCAGTACCGTGATGACCCAGCCGGACAGGCCCGCGGCCACGCCGACGTTGGCCGAGCGGGACACGGTCGCCGCGGCCAGCGCCAGCGCGCACACCGCGGTCATCGGCACCAGCCAGCCGAACGTCACCGCGGCCGCCGCCCCTGAGGCGGCCGAGGCGGCCAGGCCGGCCGCGGCGTTCAGCCCGAACACCGCCAGCGCCCGGACCAGCAGCACCATCCGGTCGCTGACCGCCATGGACTGCGACAGCTCCCAGGCCGGGTCAAGTCCCGGCCCGTAGGCGTAGGCGATGCCTGCCCCGGCGATCGCCGGGGCGAACAGGGCCACGTACGGCGTCCCGGTGCCCAGCGTGGCCACCGCGCCGGCCGCCAGCACGATCACGGTGGCGATCACCCAGCCGAGCAGAAGCGACGGCGTGGTCACCAGCGCGCGGGCCAGGCCGGGCGAGCGCAGCAGCCGGGCGGCCAGCCGCTCAGCCGGACCCGGGCGGCGGCGCCAGACCTCCGCTGCCACGCCGGTCCACACCCGGGACAGGTCGACGTCTGGCGGCAGCGTGACCTGGCCGGCTTCATGCTCCATGCCTCTATCGGTCACCGGGCACCTCCTGCCATCGGATTGCTGCGCAGCGCGGCCCGCAGCCGCCGCCGGGCCCGGTGGGCGCGGCTCTTGACCGTTCCCTCCGGGACATCCAGCAGCTCCGCCACCTCCGCAACTGGCCTGTCCTCCTCGTACATCAGCCGCCACACCTCACGATCCGGGCTGCCCACGGGTCCCAGCACACCCACCGCGTCGTCGATGGCGACCCGGGCCAGCGCCGCCTCCGCAGGATCGACGGCGGGCCCGCCGTCTGCCTGAATGACGGCGGGCAGCGTGAGTTCGGCCGGACCGCGACGACGCAGGAACAACGCGGCCTGGCGGCGGGCCACGCCCCACAGCCATCCGCCTGCGCCGCCCTCGGGCCGATAGCTGCCCGCGCCCCGCCAGACGGCCAGAAACGTCTCCTGCAAGACGTCCTCCACATCCGGTGCAGGCAGCGCCGACCGCAGCCGCGCCGCCAGCCACGGGGCATGCCGGGAGAACAGCGCCCGCAACGCGGTGTCGTCGCCGGCCGCTATCGCGGCGATCAGCTCGTCGTCGTCCATCGCTTCTCTATTGCATCCCGCCGCCAACCGGTTCATCTGGGCGGCGAGATTTTTCTCGCCAGCGATCGGGAAATGCCGTGACCGGTGTCAGGGGAAGCTGACGGTGATGCCAAGGCCGCCCTCGGGACGGGCGCTGGCCGTGAGGGCGGCACCGTGGACGCTGACAATGGCACTCACGATGGGCAGGCCGAGCCCGTGCCCGCCCGCCGGGCGAAGCCGCTGGCTGCCGAGCCGCTGGAATGGCTGGAAGAGGCGGTCCACCTCGTCGGCCGGGATCAGTGGGCCCGTGTTGCTGACGGTTACGATCGCCCGGCCATCGGCCAAGCCGGTGGAGACCTCTACCCGGCCCCCATCCAGATTGTGCCGGATAGCGTTGCTGAGCAGGTTCGCGATCAGGCTCTCAGCCAGGGCCGAATCGCCGGTGACCGGCGCCGCCGAAAGGGCCGAGTCGATGCGGATGTTGCGCCGTTCGGCGTCCTGGTGCCGGTCCAGGATCGCCTTCCCGGCCAGGTCGGCGAGGTTGAACGGCTCCCAGCGCTCGATCCCGCGCTCACTGCTGGCCAGGGTCAGCAACGCGTCGATGAGGCGTTCTTGCTGCTCGTTCCACTGCAGCGCCTTTTCACAGGCGGACCGAAGCGTCGCGGTCGTGGCCTCCGGATCGGCCAGGGCGACCTGAAGCACGGTCTTCTCGGCGGTGAGCGGCGTGCGCAGTTCGTGCGAGGCATTAGCGACAAAATGCCGCTGGGCCTGAAACGAGGCTTCGAGCCGCCCAAACAGCCCATCGAGGGTATCGCCGAGCTGCCTGAACTCATCGTCAGGACCGGCGACGGTGAGGCGCTGGTGCAGGTTTGTTGCCGATATCTCGCGAGCGGTCGCGGTGATCGTCCGCAACGGCCGCAGCACCCGGCCAGCGATGAGCCAGCCGATCCCGAGGGCGACGGCGGCGATGACCGCGACCATCACCACACCGGCGACGTTCTGCTGGGCGTCGTGGACGATCGTCCCGGCGAAGGACAGGCCGCCGTGCTGGCCACAGGCAGCTGGCGGGCTCGGGGTCTGCGGGACCGCGGCGCAGCTGGTTCCCACCAGGAAATTAGGCTTGAAGATCACCGCGACGGCGGCCACGGCGACGAAGGCAAGGCCGAACACCGCCGTGTACAGCAGCGCGAGTTGCGCTCGCAGGGTGCGCCGCGGCAGCCGGAGCACGGATGCCGCGGTCAGGGAAGGACGCATCACATCTCTCCGATCTGGTAGCCGCCCTCACGGACGGTGCGGATCACCGGTGGGTCGCCCAACTTGGCCCGCAGCCGGTGCATGGTCTGCTTGACCGCCGTACTGAACGGGTCGGCTGCTTCATCCCAGACCCGCTCCAGCAGTTCCTCGCTGGAGACCACCCGGTCTCCGGCGGCGAGCAGGTACTCCAGCAGCGCGAACTCTTTCGGGCTCAGCTCCAGGCGGTTCCCGCCGCGGAATGCGACCCGCCGGCTCGGGTCGAGGGTCAGGTCACCGTGTTGCAGGACTGGTGGCAGCGAGGTTGCCGGGCGGCGGCCGAGGGCACGGATGCGGGCGATGAGCTCGGCAAAGTCGAACGGCTTGGGCAGGTAGTCGTCGGCCCCCAGTCCGAGGCCCTCCACCCGGTCCCGGATCGTGCTGGCCGCCGTCAGCATCAGCACCCGGCTGGGCGATTGCTCGGTGGCGAGCCTGCGGCAGACTTCATCGCCGTGCGTGCCGGGGAGGTCGCGGTCGAGCACCACGACGTCGTAGCCCGTGACCGCCAGCTGGTCCAGCGCGGCGGTCCCGTCCAGGACGACGTCAACCGCCATACCCTCCCGGCGCAGCCCGGCCGCTATGGCGGTGGCCAGGTCCTCGACGTCTTCAGCGACCAGCACTCTCATGGGCCCGATATTGCCAGGCCCGTGGTATCAGCCCGGTTTCAGTCGGTGACACCGGGCTGATACCGGCCCCCGCGTACAACCGTCGTTGAGGCGAACTAGACACCCGAGAAGGCGGCGAGATGGCTGAGGCAACCATAGAAGTGAGTGGCCTGCGCAAGCGGTTTGGGCCAGTGACCGCGCTGGACGGCATGACGTTCACCGTCCCGCCCGGCGCGGTCACCGGCTTCATCGGACCAAACGGTGCCGGTAAGTCGACCACCATGCGGGTCATCCTGGGTCTGGACGCGCCCGACGCGGGATCGGCGTTGATCGGGGGTCAGCGGTACCGCTCCCTGAGGCATCCGCTGACGCTGGTCGGGTCGCTGCTGGACGCATCGGCGCTGCAGCCCAGCCGCAGCGCCCGCGGCCACCTGCTGTGGCTGGCCCGCTCGCAGGGCCTGCCCGCCGCCCGGGTCGACGAGGTGATCGGCCAGGCCGGCCTGGAGCAGGCGGCGCGGCGGAAAGCGGGTGGCTACTCCCTGGGCATGCGGCAGCGGCTGGGGATGGCTGCGGCGCTGCTCGGGGATCCACCGGTGCTGATGCTGGACGAGCCGTTCAACGGGATGGACCCCGAGGGGATCATCTGGATGCGCGGGTTCCTGCGGGCCCTGGCCGGCCAGGGCCGCGCGGTGCTGGTGTCCAGCCATCTGATGAGCGAACTGCAGGACACCGCCGGCCACCTGGTCATCGTGGGGCGGGGACGGGTGATCGCTGACACGAGCACGGCCGCCCTGCTGGCGGCCGCGTCCGGGGACCGGGTCACGGTACGTACTACCGCTGTGGGCGAGGCGGTGGCCGCGCTCGAGCGGGCCGGTGCCGAGGTCATGACCGCCGATACCGGCGCCTTGACGGTGTCGGGGCTGACGGCCGAGAAGATCGTCGCGGTGCTCACGGGGGAGACGGTGATGTTCTCGGAGGTGTCCGCGCATCGCGCCAGCCTGGAAGAGGCCTACCTGGAGCTCACCCGGGACGTGGTGGACTACCGCGCCGAGCCAGTCAGGGGGGCCGCGCGATGACTACCTCGGCCATGAGGTCACACGCGCCCGGCATGTCGAGCGGATCGGCCGGGTTCGGGCCGTTGTTGTGGGCGGAGTGGATCAAGTTCCGGACCGTCCGCGGCTGGGTCATTGGCATGCTCGTGGCGGCGCTGGTGACCGTGGGGATTGCCTTGCTGAATCACAGCAGTTGCGGCGGCACGACCACCCCCGGCGGCCCCGTAGTCACGGGGGCCGGCTGTGCTGCGCCCCCGGTCGGTCCGGGTGGCGAACCGGTAGCCGACAACTTCTACTTCGTGCATCGGCCGCTGTCGGGCCCGGGCAGTATCACGGTCCGGATGACCGCGCTGACCGCCGCACATGGCCCGGCGGGCCTGCAGCCATGGTCCAAGGCCGGCATCATCATCGCCGCCAGCACCCGGCCGGGATCGGCATACGCGGCGATGATGGTCACCGCCGGCCACGGGGTGCGGATGCAGTACAACTACACCGGGGATATCGCCGGGCTGCCGGGCACCGTGTCTAGCGCATCGCCGCGGTGGCTGCGGCTGACCCGTTCGGGGAACACGCTGACGGGTTACCAGTCCGTGGACGGTACCCACTGGAGCGTGGTCGGTTCCGTGCGCCTGGCCGGACTGCCGGTCACGGTGCAGGCCGGGATGCTTGCCGCCTCCCCGGTTTCCTCGCAATCGACGGCGAAGTCGGTGAGCGGGTCAAGTAGCAGCGGCGCGATTACCCTCGCCATGGCCCGCTTCGACCGCGTCCTCCTCGGCGGCCGGACCAGCGGAGGCGGGTGGACTGGTCGCGCGGTCGGTGCTGTGGCACCCGGCATGGGATTTCATCGGGCGGGCGGCATAATCACGGTGACTGGGTCCGGTGACATCGCGCCTTATGTGGCCGCCGTCGACGGAGCCGGAACCGCTATGGAGCAGACGTTGCTGGGTGCGGCCGCCGGGCTGATCGCGGTCATCATCGTGGCGGCGATGTTCATGACCGCCGAATACCGCCGGGGCCTGATCCGGGTCACCTTCGCCGCCAGCCCCCGCCGGGGCCAAGTCCTGGCGGCCAAGGCCATCGTCATCGGCTCGGTCACCTTCGCCGCCGGGCTCGCCGGGTCCATCGCCGCGGTCATAGCCGGCGAGTGGTTGCTGCGGGCCAACGGCAACGTCATCCTCCCGGTCAGCACCTTCACCGCGATCCGCGCGGTGGCCGGGACGGCGGCGCTGCTCGCGGTCGCCGCCGTGCTCGCGCTGGCGTTGGGCGCGGTACTGCGCAGCGGCGCCAGCGCAGTCACCACCGTCATCGCGACCATTTTCCTGCCGTACCTGCTCGCGCTGACGTTCTTGCCCCCAGGTGCTTCGGCCTGGCTGCTGCGTCTCACCCCGGCCGCAGGGTTCGCGATCCAGCAGACCACTCCGGCTTACTCGCAGGTCGCCGCCGCCTACACGCCGGGCAACGGTTACTTTCCCCTCTCGCCCTGGGCCGGCTTCGGTGTGCTGTGCGGCTATGCCGCGGTCACTGTGGGCCTGGCCGTCATCCTGCTCCGCAAGCGGGACGCATGAGCCGGGTCAGGGCCATGCGGGAGGCTGTGCCCGCCGAATGGGTCAAGCTGCGCACCGTGCCTAGCACGAAGTGGTTGCTGGCGGCCGTCGTCGCCGTGACGGCGGTGCTGGGAGTTATAGCCGACGGCGTCACCAGGTGCCCGGCGGCAGCGTGCCAGGTAGATCCGGCCAAGACCAGCCTCATCGGGATCGGCCTCGGCCAGGTCATGGTGGTCGTCCTCGCCGCGACGGCGATCAGCGGGGAGTACGGCACCGGGATGATCCGCGTCACCTTCGCCGCGATGCCGCACCGGACCGCCGTGCTGGCGGCGAAGGCGGCCGTCACCATCGGACCGGTGCTGGGCGCTGGCGCCATTGCCGTCCTCGGCTCTGTGCTGGCCGGGCGGCTGATCCTGCCCGGCCATGGGTTCACTACTGCGCACGGCTACCCGTCGCTGTCGCTGAGCGATGGGCCGGTGTTGCGCGCGGCGGGCGGGTCGGTCCTCTACCTCGCGCTGATCGCGCTGGTCAGTCTCGGTACCGCCGCCGCCGTGCGGGATACCGCGGCTGCTATCGGCACCGTGCTCGGCCTGCTCTACGTCGTCCCGATTATCGCGGCCGTGCTCGGCAACTCAAGCTCGTCCCGGCACCTCCAGCAGATCGCGCCGATGACGGCCGGGCTCGCTATCCAGGCCACCACCGGCCTGCGTAATCTTCCCATCAGTCCCTGGGCCGGGCTGGGTGTTCTCGCCGCATGGGCCGCCGCGGCCATGCTCGCCGGAAGCCTGCTCCTCCACCTCCGCGACGCATGACCGCCGCCTTCCTGCACCTAGGACACGTTCCGGGCCATCAGGACTGGGGCCGCTTGATTCCCCGCTCGTAGGCGAAGATCACCGCCTGGGTGCGGTCGCGCAGGCCGAGCTTGGCCAGGATCCGGACCACATGGGTCTTGACCGTAGTTTCCGACAGGTGCAGGCGCTGGGCGATCTCCTTGTTGGTTGACCCGGCGGCCATCTCGGTGAAGACCTCGAGCTCCCGCGCGGTCAGCGCGCCGAGCACGTCGGGCTCGGCGGGCCCGGCGGCTTCGGACCCTGCCCGCGACACGAAGCTCCCGGCAAAGGCGTCGAGTACGCGACGGGTCGTGCTCGGCGCCAGCACCGCGTCCCCGGTGGCGACGGACCTGATGCCCGACAGGAGCTCGTCGGGCCGGGCGTTCTTGAGCAGGAAACCGCTCGCGCCGGCCCGCAGGCCGTCGAACGCGTACTCATCGACGTCGAACGTCGTAAGGATGATCACCCGGGTGGGCGGGTTCACCACGGTGATCTTCCTTGTGGCCTCAATGCCGTCCATGCCGGGCATCCGCACGTCCATGAGCACCACGTCGGGCCGGAGCAGCCCGGTCAGGCGGACGGCCTCGGCCCCGTCCGCGGCCTCGCCGATGACCTCGATATCCGCCTGGGCGCTGAGAATCATGGCGAAGCCGTGCCGGAGCAGCGGCTGATCGTCGGCCAGCAGGACCCGGATCGTCACCTTCCTGCCCCTCAGGCCAGGTCCAGCTGGGCGGTGACGCGCCAGCCGGTTCCATCGCGCGGCCCGGCGTCCACGTGGCCGCCGAAGAGGCTGGCGCGCTCGGTCATCCCGCTGACGCCGTGGCCGACCGGGCTGGGCACTTGGCCGCCCGGCAGTCCATCGTCATCGATCTGGAGCTCGACGCGCGGTCCCTGCCGGATGACCTGCACGACGACGTGCCGGACGTTCCGGCCGTGTTTGAGCACGTTGGTCAGGCTTTCCTGGACGATCCGGTACAGGGCGAGCTGAGCCGTGGGAAGCATGGTGCTCAAGTCGCCGGTGACGGCCAGCTCGACCGACAGCCCAGCCGACCGCACCAAGGAGACCAGGTCCGCGAGCTGATCCACGCCGGGGCTCGGGGCCAGCTCGGCAGGCTCCCCGTCGCGCAGCATGCCGAGCATCCGGTGCATCTCCGCTAGGGCCTGGCGGCCTACCTCGGACGCCTGGGTGATCGTGTCACGGGCCTGAAGCGGGGACTCGACAGCGGCCGCGGCATCGTTCAAGGTGATCATCACCGACAGGCTGTGCGCGATGACATCATGCATCTCCCGGGCCATCCGGGCCCGCTCGGCCGCCACGGCCACCTGCGCGCGGCTGTCCCGCTCGCGCTCGGCCGTTTCCGCCCGCTGCAGCGCCGACACGAGGTAGGCCCGGCGCATCCGCACGTAGATCCCGGCCATCCAGGCGGCGGTCACGGTCCCGGTAGACAGCAGGCCCGGTAGCAGACGGTTAGATGTCGGCGCCCAGCGAGCCACGGCCATGATGACGCCCACCTCGGCGACCACCACCGCCGACGCGAGAATCCACCGCCGGCGCTCATAGGCGCCCAGGCTGTACAGGGCGACCAGGAAGGCCACATCACCGGTGGCCAGGACGCCTGCCAGCCACTGGGCCAGGCACACGGCCGCGATCAGTGCCGCGGCCCAGGCGGGCCACCGCCGGCGGAGTACCAGCGGCGCGGCCAGCAGCAAATCCCACCCCACCGCGCCGCGGGGCGCCGAGCCGAACGCGTCCAGGAGCCCGGTCCCCGCAGCGACCGCAGCCGCGGTCGCGACATCCATGACGAACGGACGGCGGGCCAGCCGGCTTGCCCACTCGGCCCGCTCCGACAGCGCTGGCCCGCGACCCGGCTGGCTATCAGTCATCCAGGCGGGCAGCAACGCAAGGGAGATGGGCATGTCCTCAGTATCCGCAGCTAGGCATCGCGCCGGCGGAGCACCCCGGCCGCGATGGCCAGCGTTACGGCGACCCACCCCACCAGCACCAGCAGGCCAACCCACGGCGACAGGCTGTAGTGCGGCGAGTCCGGGATGCTGGTGGAGAAACTGGCCCCGGCCTGACTGGGCAGGAACTTAGCCACCTCCTTGCCCCAGTTGCCGAGCGCGTCCCCGAACAGGATGGGCAGTACCAGGATGACCGCGAAGTACGCCACCAGGGCGCCCGGTGTGCTGCGCACGATCCAGCCCAGGGCACCGCCGATCATGCCGACCAGCGTCAGGTAGATCCCGGTTCCGATGACGACCCGCAAGACGCCCGGATCACTGAGCGAAAAGCCGGTCCGGTAGTGGGACAGCAGGGCCTGCGCGCACACGAACGCGACGATGGAGACGGCGATCATCGACACGGCGGTGACGGTGACGAACACCACCAGCTTGGCCCACAGCACCGGCAGCCGCCGCGGCACCGCGACCAGCGTCGACCTGATCATGCCGGTGCTGTATTCACCCGAGACGAACAGGACACCCAGGGCGCCGATCAGCAGCTGGGCCAGGTAGTACCCCTGCAGGGTGGACGACGGCGCGATGTCGTTGGCCTGGAGATTGCTGGTGAGATGCCGGGTGTTGTAGGCGACCACCAGAGCCAGGACGAGCATGCCCACAACTGCAGCGCCGAGCACCGCCCAGGTGGAGCGGAGCGTCCAGAACTTGATCCATTCCGACCTGATCACCCGGGGCAAGGTGACCGGCTGCGCTTCGGCACCCGACGCCGCCGCACGTGGGGCGGCCGGTGCTGTCACGGTCGCGGGACTGCTCACGCGGCCACCCCGGCGGCCTGTGCGCCGCGGCCGGTCGGCGAGCGGAAGTCGATCGAGTCCTCCGTCAGGGACATGTAAGCCTCCTCGAGCGACGCGTCCAGCGTCGTCAGCTGGTACAGCGTGATTTGCGCGGATGCCGCCACGGTGCCAATGCGATCCGACGACAGGCCCTCCACCTCGAGCACCCCCTCAGCGGAGTCGCGGACGGTCACCCCCTCGCCCGCTAGCAGGCCGGCCAGCTCGCGGGCCTGCGGTGAGCGAACCCGGACGGTTTCGGCCGAGGCCGCCGCGATGAACTCGGCCATGGACTGATCGCGGAGCAGGCGGCCCCGGCCGACCACGATCACGTGGTCGGCGGTGAGCGCCATCTCGCTCATCAGGTGCGAGGACAGGAAGACGGTGCGGCCCTCGTCCGCGAGCCGCCGCAGCAGGTTGCGGATCCAGCGGACGCCGTCGGGGTCCAGCCCGTTGACCGGCTCGTCCAGGATCAACGTCTGCGGATCCGCCAGCAGCGCGGATGCGATCCCCAGGCGCTGGCCCATCCCCAGCGAGAATGAGCCTGCCCGCTGGCTGGCCACGTCGGCCAGCCCCACCATCTCGATCACCTCGTCGACCCGCCGATGGCCGATACCGGTGGTGGCGGCCATGACCCGCAAGTGATTACGTGCCGACCGGCCCGTGTGAACAGCCTTCGCCTCCAGCAGTGCTCCGGCCTCGTGCAGGGGCCGGGTGTGCTCGGCAAAAGGCTTCCCGTTCAACGTTGCCGTGCCCGAAGTCGGCGCGTCCAGGCCGAGAATGAGCCGCATCGTCGTGGACTTGCCCGCGCCGTTAGGCCCCAGGAACCCTGTCACCACGCCGGGGCGAACGACGAAGCTCAAGTTGTCCACCGCGAGCTTGTCGCCGTATCGCTTGGTTAGCTGCTGAACTTCGATCATTAGTTACTCACCTTCCATCAGGCCTCACGCTATGGGCCAGGTCCTGCGCTCCGCGTCATCCGCGCGATCCATATCTGCAGGCCCGGGGGTCATCCGGCCGGAGGACCCATCGCACCCATGGGAACTCCTGCGGTCTTAACCGGTCTTGAAGGGTTCCTGAACCAGCCCCTCGGTCCTCCGCACGCAGGCTGGAATCCATCGGGCCGTGCCTCCCACCGGTACGGTCCGGCCAGCAATTGCGCCAGAGGAGGGCTGATCCCAGGCATGCCGCAGCCGCAGAACACCCCGGCTTCGTAATGGTCACCACCGGCCGCGGGCACCGTCGCCGTCCGATGCGACCGTCGCCCCCCGGGCACAGACGCCGCTCCTCACCAGGATTGATGCGGCGGTTCTGGGCCCACCGCAGCGTCCAGGCGGTGACCGTGGGCTTCGCCGTCCTGCTGTGCTGGGTGGCTTTTTCCGTCGGCCAGGCCCTGACCGCTCCCGGTAACACCGGGACGTCGGCCCGGCTGGCGGAGTGGGCCCGGGACCACTACCTGGGGCCGGTCGTGACCTTCGGCGAGTGGATCTCGTACAACCCGCCGAAGGCCGGGGGGAAGCCCCAGTTCTCGCTGACCGCACCGTCCAGCTCGGCCAGCCCGTCCAGCTCGGCCAGCCCGGGCGGGGCGGGCGCAAAGCCCCGGGCCGGGACGTCCGCCAATCCGGTCACCGCGGACGTCCCGGCCCGGCTCACTTCCCCGGCCGGCGCCCCGCTGCCCGGCGAGGGTCAGTGGCGGGTGCTGGCCAGCGTCCACGGTGTTCCGGCCATCTACGGCACCTACCTGCGGCCGGACAGTGTGCACACCTCCTACGTGGCGGGCGTCGCGTCCATGGACCCGCGGCTGCTGCAGTTCCAGCTCCGCCCCGGCCACGAGGATCCCGGCCCCGCGAACTGGGGGTACGCGCCGTACCTGCCTCTGGGCTCACGGCAGGGCGTGCTGGCCACGTTCAACGGCGGCTTCAAGATGAATCAGGCCGGCGGTGGCTTCTACCTGAACGGCATCACTAAGGGGACGCTCCACCCCGGGGCCGCGTCGATGGTCTACTACCGCGACGGACGGGTCGCGGTCGGCGTCTGGGATCGTGACGTGCGGATGACGCCGCAGGTCGTGGGGGTCCGGCAGAACCTGCGCCTGATCGTCGACCATGGCGCGGTTCCTTCGACTGTGGACCAGGACGTCCAGAGTCAGTGGGGGGCCACGCTGGGCGGCGGCTACTACGTCTGGCGCTCCGGCGTCGGCGTGACCCGTGACGGCCGGGTCGTTTACGTCTACGGTCCCGCGCTGTCGGTGCGAACCCTGGCTGGCCTGCTCCAGCGGGCCGGGGCGGTCGAGGCCATGCAGCTCGACATAAACCCGACGTGGATGTCGTACATGTACTACAAGCCCACCCCGAGCGCCGCTGACCCGACACCGGTGAACCTGCTGCCGACCCAGCAGGAGCCGGCCGACCGGTACTACTCCATCAACAGCCGTGACTTCACCGCGGTCTTCGCCCGGTGACCGCGCCGTTCTCCCCGGCCGGCACCCGGCCGGATTCCCAGCGCGCTGACGCCCCGGCCTGGCTGCCCTCCCGGTTGCTCTGGTTGCTCGCCTTGCTGCGGGCCGCTCGTCCCCGCCAGTGGCCGAAGAATTTGCTGGTGTTCGCCGCCCCCCTGGCCGGGGCCTCGCTCGGCCGGGACGACGGACCGGCCTACGCCCTGATGGCGGCGGCCGCGTTCTGTGCCGCTTCGGTGGCCGTCTACCTGGTCAACGACGTGCTGGACGCGGAGCGGGATCGCCGGCATCCAGTCAAGCGGCTCCGGCCGATCGCGGCGGGCGACATCCGCAAGTCCCACGCGGTGCTGGTGGCGGCCGGGTGCGCGGTCGTGGCCGTGGCCGCGGGACCGGTGTTCCGGGTGCCGCTGCTGGCCGTCATCGTGGCCGGTTACCTGGCCCTGTCCCTGCTGTACTGCCTGGTGCTCAAGCACGTGCCGGTGGTGGAGCTGCTGTTCGTGGCGTCCGGCTTCATGCTCCGGGTGCTGGGCGGGGCGGCCGCGACCCACGTCGCCCCGTCGGTGTGGTTCCTGCTGGTGTGCAGCCTCGGCGCGCTGCTGGTGGCCACGGCCAAGCGGTTCACCGAGCTGACTGTGCTCGGCGATACGGCGGTCCGGCACCGGCCCGCGATGCGCTGGTACCGGCCTGCCGCGCTCCGGCTGACCCAGCGGCTGGTCACGGTCGCGATGATCGTCACCTACGTGCTGTGGGCGTTCGAGGAGCACGGGACGTGGCTGCGTGCCTTCCACCTGGTCAGCGCGGTACCGCTGGCGCTGGCGCTCATGCGGTTCGACCGGCTCACTGCGCGGCCCACGACCCGCCCGGTGGAGGATCTGCTCACCCGGGACGCCGCGATGGCCGTGTTCGAGCTGCTCTGGCTGCTGCTGTTCGCGGCTGGGCTGCTGGAACTCGGCCAGTTATTTCTCTAATTAATGAGGGATCAGATGATCAAGCTCGACCGGACGGAACGGGTGCTGACCGGCTGGGGCCGCACCGCGCCCAGCCGGGCACTGGTGACGGCGCCGGCCGATCCGGCTCAGGTACAGGAGATCATCGCGGCGCAGCCTGCCCGCGGCATCGTGGCGCGGGGCGCGGGCCGCAGCTACGGGGACGCTGCGCAGAACGGCGGTGGTTACGTGCTCAGCCCGGTGACGGCGGCGCACATCGAGCTGGACCCGTCGGCGCCCTCCGTCCGGGTCAGCGCCTCCACCACGTTTACCGAACTGCTCGAGCACCTGGTTCCGAACGGGCTGCTGCCACCGGTGCTGCCCGGCACCCGCCACCTCACCGTCGGCGGGGCGATCGCCGCTGACGTGCACGGCAAGAACCACCACGCGGACGGCAGCATCTCGGCCTGGCTGGACGAGATTGACCTGATCGATGGCGAAAGCAGGCGGCGCACCCTGGTCCCGGGCACCGACGAGTTCCGCGCCACCGTCGGTGGCATGGGCCTGACCGGCGTCATCCTAACGGCCAAGCTCCGGCTGCTGCGGATCAGCAGCACCGCGCTGCAGGTGACCACCCGGCGGCTGCCTGACCTGGACTCGCTCCTAGCCGCCATGGACGCCAGCACCAGCCGGTACTCGGTGGCCTGGATCGATCCTTCTGGTGCTGGCCGCTCGCTCGGCCGCGGCGTCCTGGATACCGGTGACCATCTGGCCGAGCCGGGTCCCGGCGACGCCGGCGGGCTGGCCTACCGGGCCGGGCGGGCGCCGCGGGCACCGGAGCTGCCGTTCTGCCCGTTCACCCCGGTCACGGCCCAGGCCTTCAACGCCCTGTGGTATCGGGTCGCGGCGCGCGAGCTCACCGGCACCGTGTCGCTGGCCCGGTACTTCCACCGGCTGGACGCGGTGTCGCAGTGGAACCGGGCGCTCGGCCCGCGCGGCTTCCTGCAGTACCAGTTCATGGTCCCGCTGGAGGCGGACAAGATAATTAATGAGGTGCTGACCACGCTGCGCCGGCACCGCGCCGCGCCGTTCCTGGGCACGCTGAAACGCTTCGGCGCCGCCAGCGGGAACTACCTGTCCTTTCCCGGCCCTGGCTGGTCGCTCGCGGTGGACGTACCGGCCGGGAACCGGGGGCTGCGGGTCGTGCTCGACCACCTCGACCGGCGGATCGCCGGCCTCGGCGGCCGCGTCTACCTGGCCAAGGATGCCCGGCTGCGGCCGGACACGTTCGCGGCCATGTACCGTCAGCTGGGTCCGTGGCGGTCGGCCCAGGAGCAGCTGGACCCGCGCGGCGTGTTCTGCTCCGACCTAGGCCGGCGGCTGGACCTATGCTGAGCGCTCCGGGCTCGGACGGAACGCCGCTGCGGGTGCTGCTGCTCGGCGGAACCAGCGAGATCGGGCTGGCCATCCTGGCCGCCCTGGATGCGCCGCCCGAGACCAAGGTCCTCCTGGCCGGGCGAGACCCTGCCGCGCTGACTGAGGCCGGGACGGCACTGCCCTACCAGTGGCGGACCTGTCGCTACGACGCGTTGGAATCACCGGCTCACGCGACCTTCGTCGATAAGGTGTTCGCCGACGGCCCGGTGGACCTGGTCATCTCGGCGGCCGGGGTACTGATCCCGCAGCCGGAGCTGGACCGGGAGCCCGCGCAGGCCGCCACCATGATCGGCACCAACTTCACCGGCCACGTGACCACCTTGCTCGCCTGTGCCGCCCGGATGCGCGACCAGGGCCACGGCACCATCGTGGTGCTGTCGTCCATCGCCGCGATCCGGCCCCGTAAAGCCAACCTGGTCTACGGCGCGACCAAGGCCGCCCTGGACGCGTTCGGACGAGGCCTGGCCGACTCCCTGCACGGCAGCGGAGTGCGGGTCTTGCTGATCCGGCCTGGTTTCGTCATCGGACGGATGACCGCAGGCATGGTCCCCGCCCCGCTGGCCACCACCCCGGCCGCTGTCGGTCAGGCGGTCGCCACCGCGCTGGCCCGTGGCGACCGGACGGTGTGGGTTCCCCGGTCACTGGTCTTCCTGGCGGCCGCATTGCGTCTGATCCCTCGCCCACTCTGGCGCCGCCTGCGCCGCTAGCCAGTGACCCGCGCAGGCCGATCCGGGCGTTGCGCGGACCGATCCGGGCCCTTCGCTGCCGCTCGCCGTTCACGGGCCACAAGCAGCGCGGCGGCGACCAGGATGACCAGACCACAGACGACGTAGAGGTTACTTTCCAGGGTGCGCAGCAAGCCTGGGTGGTGCCCTGGCCAGGGCATGGGATCCAGACCGGAGAATGCCGCAAACAGCGCTACTGCGCCCAGGGCCCAGAGCAGTGAGCGGCGCCGCCAGGCGGTCGCGGCCATGGTCACCAGCAGCGGGATCACCCACACCCAGTGGTGGGTCCACGAGATGGGGGAGACGAGCACGCCGGTGAGCCCGCAGCAGGACAGCCCGGCCAGTCGCTGGCCTCGGCAGTGCAAGATCGTGGCGATGGCCAGGCCGCCTGCGCCGGTGACCAGCGCGGCCAGGACCCACCAGGTATGGACCGCAGGCAGGCCGCCGCCGAGCCGGGCCATCATTCCGGCCAATGACTGGTTGGCCGGGTTGTAGTTGTTGCCGATCCGGCGCTGGTCCAGGAACACGCCCCGCAGCCAGAAGGACCGGGACTGGCCAGGCAGGAGAACGAATCCCGCGGCGACGGTGCCGCCGAAGGTCACCATGGCGGCCGCCGCGGCCCGGATGCGCCGGGTCATCACCAGGTAGGCGACGAAGATGAGCGGCGTGAGCTTGATGCCCGCCGCGACGCCGGTGGCGACCCCCTGCCACCAGGCGTCATCGTGCCGCGGTAGCAGGTCGGCGGCGATCAGCCCGGCCAGGATCAGGTTGATTTCGCCCAGGTGCAGGGTGTAGGTCACCGGCTGGGTGAGCAGGGCCAGCGCCCCGGCCGCGAACGCCAGCTCCGGCCGTCGGCTGAACCCTGCGGCACGGACCGACAGCCAGGCGAGCAGGGCCACGCTGGCCAGGCTCGCTGCGATGATGCTGATCTTCAGGACGATCTCCGCCGCTCCGCTGCCGAGCGCGAAGACCACGGCCGCGAACGGGGGGTAGGTGAAGCTGAGTGGCTCGTGCGCGGCGTAAAGGGTAGCGCCCCGCAGCGCCTGCCGGCCTCCCCACCAGTACACGTCGACGTCCCACATCGGCCATTGGGGCTGGGCGGCCAGCAGCCGCGGGACCCCATAGGCCGCGAGCGCGGCCACTCCGATGAGCGCCACGGCCAACCGGCCCCAGCTTCCCCGCAGCCGGGTCCCAGACAACATGTGCACATCAGGACGGAACCACAAATTTCCGTCTAGGCGTCCTGACCAGGGCAAACATTAACGGAAAACGAACTATTGCCGTCAGCAGCCCCGGTAAAATTGGTACTACCAGTTTTGTAGTTGACCTATGTTGGGCGCATGACAGTGCCTGCTTCGGCTCGCCTTGGTGCTGATCGCGGAACGACCAAGGTCCTGGTGGTGGAAGACGATCCGGGGGTAGCGGCGCAGCTGGTCCGGGCGCTGACCCGGGGCGGTTACGCCGTCGACCACGTCAGCACCGGCGGCGCGGCTCTGAACCGCGGCCACCCTGACGTAGTTCTGCTGGATCTCGGACTGCCCGATACGGACGGTGTCCAGGTCTGCCGGCAACTGCGGCAGCGGTCGCAGGCGGCGATCATCGTCGTCACTGCGTTCGGGGAAGAATCAGACCGGGTCAGCGCGCTGGACGCGGGCGCGGACGACTACCTGGTCAAGCCGTTCGGTGTCAATGAGCTGCTAGCCCGGATCCGGGCCGTGCTGCGGCGCATCCGGCCGGAGGGCGACGTGATCCGGCACGGACCGCTTACCGTGGATCTGCGGACGCGCAAGGTTCTGGTGAACGACGCTGAGGTGGCCCTCACACCCAAGGAGTTCGACATCCTGGAGTGCCTGGCCTCCGATCCCGGCCGGGTACAGAGCCGACAGGACATCCTGGAGACGGCCTGGGACGCGAATTGGTACGGGCCCACCAAGGTGCTGGACGTCCACATGACCTCGCTGCGGCGCAAGCTGGGGGTGCCGGGGCTTATCGAGACCGCATACGGGCGCGGTTTCCGGCTCGGTGACCTGTAGTGGCGCGACGGATCGCGGTCGCGGAGCTCGCCCTCATCACGGTGCTGATGGCGGTCGTGGCGATTCCACTGGGGCTCTTGATCTCGGGCCAAGATCGCAGAGACTTCCAGGCCAGCACGGCGACCGCCGCGGCGACGGTGGCCAACGTGGCGGAGGAACGTCTCGACGACGGTGCCCACGGATCCGCCCTGGACCGCTCGATCCGCGAGATGGGCCGTCAGGGCGATCAGCTGGCCGTGTATAACTCGGCGGGCAAGCTGATCGCCAGCACCGCCCGTCGGCCAGCGGTCAGCCGTTCCGTCCGGCCCGCCGTGCGTAACCTCGTCTCTTATTCGTCTGGGGACCGCCTGGTCGTACTGGCTCCAGTGGTGCCGGATGGCGGCACCGGCTCGGTGGGCACCGTGGCGCTGTCCCGCTCCACGATGGGCTTCGACCATCGGATCATGGTCTTGTGGTCGCTGATCACCGTGGTGGCCGCGGCCGCCCTGGCCGCGGCGGCGGTGGTGGCCATCGGTTTGGCCCGCTGGCTCAGCCGGCCGATCTCCACCCTGGCCGCCGCGGCCCGGCGGCTGGGTGAGGGTGAGCTGGGGACCAGGACCCGCGTCAGCACGGGACCCCCGGAGGCCCAGAACCTGTCGGCCGCGTTCGACACCATGGCGGCCCGGATCGAGCTGCTGGTCCGCGGCAATCAGACGCTGATGGCGGATGTGTCCCATCAGGTCCGCACCCCGCTGGCCGCGCTGCGGCTGCGGCTGGACCTGCTGGCCCAGGACACCGACGAGGCGACCGCGGCCGAACTAGCCGGGGCGCAGGAGGAGATCGCCCGGCTGGCTCGGATGACCAACGGCCTGCTCGCCGTGGCCCGGGCCGAGAACAACACGGTCCAGACCCGGCCGATGGACGTGAGCGCGGTCGCCCGGGACCGGGCCGAAATCTGGCGCCCGGTCGCCGCTGAACGCGGGGTTACCCTGGCCGTGGCCGCCACCGAGCCGGTGCTGGTCCGGCTGGGTGAGGACCATCTGGAACAGATCCTGGACAACCTGCTGGCCAACGCGCTGGACGCGCTGGACCCCGGTGGAGCCATCACCGTCACGACCCGGGCGGCTGGACCGCAGGCCCAGGTCGTGGTCTATGACGACGGTCCCGGCATGAGCCTCCAGCAGCGGCACGCTGCCTTCCGCCGGTTTACCACCGGCGGTGGCGGGGCCGGGCTGGGCCTGGCCATCGTGGACCGGCTGGTCACGGTGAACGGGGGCACGGCCACGCTGTCCGATACTCCCGGTGGCGGCCTGACCGTCACGATCGGGCTGCCGCGCCGTGGCGGGACGGCCGCTTCCGGCGAACTCCGCGTTCTTAACCAGACGTGAACTTTCTCTGAGCTAGTCCCTCGGCTGGCCGGCGGCAGGCTGGATAACATGCCAGCGCCGGAAGACCGCTCCCGCCCCGCAGCTCCGCCGCTGTACCGCGCGGTGGCTCAGCGCCAGCGCACGGTCAGCCGCATCAGATCGCTGACGTTCGCGATTACCGCCGGCGCGGCGGCCGCTACCGCGGGGCTCGCGGCCGTTTTCGCTCAAGCCATACCCGGGCACGCCAGCACGGTTAAGCCAGCCGGCTCAGCTCCCGCGGCTAGCCCGGCGACCAGCCCAGCCAGCCAGCCGAGCGGGGCCAGCACGCGATCGGCGCACCAGCTCACCCCACCCGCGCAGCCGCCGTCGAGCACACCCGCGGCCCCCGTCACCTCCTCCGGAGGCTCTTGAGCTGTGACCCACTCTGTCAACCCGCTCTGGTACGCGACCAGGGCCACCGGGGTCATGGCCCTCCTCCTGCTCACCGCGACCGTGCTCCTCGGGGTCGCGACCGTCGCGGGCGCGTCCGGGCCCGGGATGCCGCGGGTCGTCACCGGTGCCCTGCACCGCAACCTGTCCCTGCTCGGGCTGGCGTTCGTCGCGGCTCACGTGCTGACCACGGTCGCGGACAGCTATGTATCGATCGGGCTGACCGCGGCATTCGTGCCGTTCAGCTCGTCCTACCGGGGATTCTGGCTCGGCCTGGGCGCGATCGCCTTCGACCTGCTGCTCGCCGTCGCCGTGACCAGCCTGCTCCGGGACCGGATGTCGTACCGGGCCTGGCGGGCGGTGCACTGGCTGTCCTACGCCAGCTGGCCGGTGGCGCTGGCGCACGGGCTCGGTACCGGTACGGACACCCGCCTGTCCTGGCTTCTCGTTCTCGATGCGTTGTGCGTGGTGAGCGTCCTCGCCGTGGCGGGCTGGCGGCTCACCCACGGTCCCCGTCTTTCCACGGGGAGCCGAACGTGACCCAGGACCAGACCATGCCCGAGGCGGTCAGAGCCTCCGCCCCGGCCGTCACCGAGATCGCGGTCCGGCGGCTGACCGCCGGCTGGCACCAGGCCCGAGGTCCCGCGAACCTCCAGCAGCATCTGGCCCGGTACGGCCCGCTGCCCAGACCGGGCCGCCAGCTGGTGGCCATGGTGGCCGCGGCCGGCCTGACCGGGCGCGGCGGGGGCGCCTTTCCCACCGGGATCAAGATGCGGTCGGTCGCTGCGGGGCGCGGGCCGAAGGTGGTGGTGGCCAACGGCATGGAAGGCGAGCCGGCCAGTGAGAAGGACCAGGCTCTGCTGGCCCGGGCCCCGCACCTGGTGCTGGACGGCGCGGTACTGGCCGCCGAAGCGGTCGGCGCGGACACCGTGCACCTCTGCCTGGAACGGGATCGTCACCAGCAGTTCGACGAGGTGGCCCGCGCCGTGAGCGAACGCCAGCGGGCCGGGTTCGACGCGGCCCGGTTGCTGATCCACGACCTGCCCGCCCGGTACGTCTCCAGTGAGGAGACCTCGCTGGTCCGCTGGCTGAACGGCGGGGACGCCCGGCCGGTGCTGGCGCCGCCCCGGCCGTCCGACCGCGGCGTCGGCCGGCGTCCCACGCTGGTGGACAATGTGGAGACGCTGGCCCACGTGGCCCTGATCGCCCGCTACGGCCCGGGCTGGTTCCGGGAGGCCGGCGCCCCGGACGCGCCCGGCACCATGCTCGTGACCACCTCCGGTGCGGTCACCTACCCAGGCGTCTACGAAGTCGGGACGGGGGCTCGCGTCGGGGAGGTGCTGGCTCTCGCGGAAGCGGCCGCCGACGCCGGGGCCCTACTGATCGGCGGTTACGGCGGCACCTGGCAGCGGATCAGCGAGGTCGCCTCGCTGCCGCTCACCCGCCCCGGGCTGCGGCGCGCCGGGGCCAGTCCCGGCGCCGGCGTACTGGCCGTGCTGCCCGCGAACAGCTGCGGCATCAGCGAGACAGCCCGGATCCTCGGTTACCTGGCCCGGCAGAGCGCCCAGCAGTGCGGGCCCTGCCGGTTCGGCCTGCCCGCCATCGCCGACGACTTCGCTCAGCTCGCCCTGGGGCGCCCCGACGGTGACCCGGTCCGGCGGCTGCACCGCCGGCTGAGCGTGATTCCCGGCCGTGGCGCGTGCTCGCATCCGGACGGCGCGGTCCACCTGGCGGCCTCGGCCCTCACCACGTTCGCGGGCGACCTGCGGGCTCACGCGGCCCGGCGCCCGTGCCAGGCCTCCCAGCGTGGGCCGCGGGCCATGGTACTTCCGGCTCCGCCGCATGATCGACCTGAAGCGGCGGGGGACTGGCGGTGACGCTGTGGCTGCGGATCGACCCCACCGCGTGTACCGGGCACGGGGTTTGCGCTGACCTGTTGCCGGAGCGGATCCAGCTCGACGAGTGGGGTTTCCCCATCATCAAGCCCGACGTGCCCCGGCCCCTGGCCGGGCATGCGCGCGCGGCCGTCCGGGGCTGCCCGGTCCTGGCCCTGCGCCTGCAGCGCGCCCCGACCGGCCCGCCAGGAGGGGATTCAGCCTCGTGAGCGTCACCACGAAACGGCATCACCGCCGCCAGCCCAGCGGGGCCGACGGCGTAGCGGGCAACGAGCATCTCACCGCGCTCACCGGCGTCGTGCTGCTCGTCGGCTTCGCGATCGAGGGCGTGACGATCCTGCGCATCGGACGCCTGCTGACGCTGCACTTCTTCCTCGGCCTGCTGCTCATCGGGCCGGTGCTGCTGAAGATCGGCTCGACCGGCTACCGGATCGCCCGCTACTACACCGGTGCGACTCCGTACGTGCGGAGAGGGCCGCCCGCGCCCCTGCTGCGGCTGCTCGGCCCGTTCGTGATCGCGACCTCGCTGGCCGTCCTGGGCACGGGTGTGGCTTTGGCCGTCGTCGGCCCGGATAATGGTCCCTGGCTGTTCCTGCACAAGGCATCGTTCATCCTCTGGCTGGGTTTCATGACCATCCACGTCCTGGCTCACATCTGGCGGCTGCCGCGCATCCTGCGCGCCCCGGGCGGCCAGCCGTCATTCCGGCTCACCGGTGGCGCGGGCCGGTGGCTCCTGGTCGCCGCGTCACTGGCCGGCGGCCTGGTCATCGCCCTGCTAGCCGTCCACCTGGCCGGTCCCTGGGAAGCGGCCAGGTTCGGCCACGATCTCAAGTTCAGGCATTGAGCACCGAGGACGATGTGGTCCGTGCGGCCGATCCGGGTGAGCCGCACTCGGGGGCGAGCGCGGGCAAGCTGAATTGGCTGCGGGCCGGGGTCCTGGGGGCCAACGACGGGATCGTTTCGGTGGCCGGCATCGTGGTCGGGGTGGCCGGGGCTACCAGCTCGCGCGGCCCGGTGTTCACCGCGGGCCTGGCCGGGCTGGTGGCCGGGGCGGTGTCGATGTCGCTGGGGGAGTACGTGTCGGTGTCCAGCCAGCGCGACAGCGAGACCGCGCTGCTGTCGCAGGAACGCCAGGAACTGGCCGACGCACCCGGTACAGAATTCGGTGAGCTGACCGCCTTGTACCAGGCCAAGGGCCTGTCCGATCAGACCGCCCGCCAGGTTGCCACCGAGCTGACCGCCCACGACGCGCTGGCCGCCCATCTCGACGCTGAGCTGCACATCGACCCCGACGACCTGGCTAACCCGATCCAGGCCGCGGCCGCTTCGGCCGCGTCGTTCACGGTGGGGGCGCTGCTGCCGCTGGCCGCGATCCTGCTGCCGCCCGCAGCCTGGCGGGTGCCGGTGACGATCGTCGCGGTGCTGATCGCGCTCGGGATCGCGGGAGCGGTCAGCGCCCGCATCGGCGGCAGCAACGCCCGCCGTGCCGTGATCCGGGTCGTGATCGGCGGAGCGATCGGCCTCGCCTTCACCTACGGTGTCGGCCACCTCTTCGGCACCGCCATCGGCTAGCCCTCAGGGATGGCCGGTGCCAGGCCGTCAGGAGTGGGTAAGGAAAGCCGGGGCCTGGGCCAGTTCGACCAGGGCGTGCAGTTCGTAGGCGGCATCCAGTGCAGCGACCCCCGAGATCAGCACCACGGCCGTGGCCGCTGCGACCAGCAGGGGGCGCACGGAAGGCGCTGGGGTGAGCAAGGCCGCGACGCGACGTGGCACATCGCCTGGCGAGTCCCGGCCGACCAGGCGCCGTACTGGGTTCATCGCCGACCCGGTAATACCAGTTGCCCCCGCCGGCGTCCGGCTCCGAAGCGAGCTCCGGCCGGACGAGGCCAGAGCGGCCTTGCCCACGGCGCGGGCCGCCAGCTTGCGGTCCCCGCAGTGCCCGGCGGCGGCCTCGTCAGCCCACCGTTCCACGGTGTAGCTGACCGTCGCAGCGACTGGACGGAGCAGCGGGTTGGCCGCCGCGGCGAAGTGGGCCAGCGCGGTGAACAGGTAGTGGTGGTTGTCTGCGTGCGCGCGTTCGTGGGCCAGCAGCACCCGGCGTTCCGCTGGATCCAGGGCGTCCAGCATGCCTGCGGTGACCACGATCCGGCCTGGCCACCCGGGTACGGTGTAGGCGTCCGCGACCTTGTCCGGGATCACCACCACCTGGCCCGGGCCGGGCAGGCACCGTCCGTCACGGGCCGCCACGATCAGGGCCCGGGCCCGCCGCCAGCCCGCGCGGGCCGCGGTCAGCGTAACCGCGGCCAGCAGTGCGGCCGCCACCAGCGCGGCCGACAGCGACGCCGGGTCCTCGCGCCGGATCACAGCGGCCGACAGATCGCTCAGTGACGCGACCAGCGGGATGCGCAGTACTGCGGTGAGCGCCAGGAAGCCGAGCACGGCCGTGCTGAGCGCGGCCAGGACAACGGCCGCCCCGGTCAGCAGCCAGGTAGCGATCTTCGGCGGCAGCCGGGTGGCCAGCGGCCGGGCACCCGCCGCGGCGCAGACCGGCAGCAGCAACGGCAGGTAAACGGCCAGTTCCACCGCTTACTCCCCGCCCGTGCCGCCGGCATCGGCAAGCATCCGCCGCAGCGCCTGCTCGTCCTCGTCCGATAGACCGGACACGAACCGGGCCAGCACGGCCTCCCGGTCGGCTTCGCCGGCCAGCACGCTGGCCATCCGGCGTGCGGCCAGCCCCGGTTCGTCAGCTACCGGGGAGTACCGGAAGGCCCGCCCGGCCCGCTCGCGGTCCAGCACGCCTTTGACGTGCAGGCGGGACAGGATCGTGACCACGGTGGTGTAGGCCAGGTCCCCGCCGAGGCGCTCGCGCACGTCGGCGGGAGCCAGCGGCTCCCCAGCTGATTGCAGGATGCCGAGCACCTCGCTGGCCAGCTCGCCGGCGCCCCGCCGGTTCCCAGCTTCGACTGGCTCGCTCATGCACTGGCTCCTTCCGTGGGCGCTCCTTGTTCTCGGGCTCGCGCCGCAGTGCCCGTCCACCTACATGAACATAGAACTTCTACCGTAACGTAGAAATTCGCCGAGAAGATACCGCAGCCCAGCACTGAGGCAAGTCGTCTCTTGTGCGCCCGGCCACCATCTACAGTCATGTAGAATTTCGACAGAAATGTAGAACCTCTATCCAGGGACTGTGCCATGCCGAGGCTCCGCGCGGGTAACGCACCCGCCAGGCTCATCCCTTCGCCGAGAGTCCTTCTCATCGGAGCCAGGGCGCCGGGATGACGGGTCCGGCGCTGCCTGGCCTGCTCGCCACCATCGCGCCCTACCTGAACCAGTACGGATACGTAGCGGTGGGCGCACTGCTTCTCCTGGAGGACTTCGGCGTGCCGGTCCCGGGCGAGGCAGTGATGATCGCTGCTTCGGTCTACGCGGGCACGGGCCGGTTGAACATCGCGGTGGTGGCCGTGGTCGCGTTCGTGGCCGCGGTGGCGGGTGACAACATCGGCTGGCTCATCGGCCGTCACGGTGGCCGCCGGCTGCTGGCCCGATTTGGCCAGTACGTCCTGCTGCCCCCGCATCGGGTGGCCCGGGCAGAAACGTTCTTCGCCAGACACGGCGGCAAGATTGTCCCGCTCGCCCGGTTTGTCGGCGTGCTACGCCAGGCCAACGGGCTCATCGCCGGGATGACCGGGATGCGCTTCCCGCGGTTTCTGGTCCTGAACGCGATTGGCGCGGCCCTCTGGGTCGGGGTCTGGACCACAGTCGGCAACCTGGCCGGCCACCACATCGCCACGCTCTACCCGGCCATCACCCGCTTCGGCCGCTACGAACTGGCCGCGCTCGCCCTGCTGGTGCTCGCCCTGCTGACCCGGATGGCTGTGCGCCGCCATCACCAAACCCGCAGCGGCCCCACCGATAGCGCTGACTCCACCGACAGCCCAGACTCCACCGACAGCCCAGACTCCACCGACAGAGAGCGAGACCATGCAGCATTTCATCGCGACTTACGGCTACCTGGCCGTGTTCATCTTGATGGTGGCCGAATCGGCCTGCATCCCGGTTCCGTCCGAGCTGATCATGCCCTTGGCCGGGGCGCTGGCGGCCGGCGCTGTGGCCGGTCATCACCTGAGCCTGGCCCTGGTCATCGTGGCGGGCGTGGCCGGCAACGTGGTCGGCAGCTATATCGCCTGGGCCGTCGGCTGGTACGGGGGGCAGGCCGCGCTGCGCCGCTGGGGCGGCCGGTTCTGGCTGCGTGAGCATGACATCGAGGTGGCGAACCGCTGGTTCGACCGGTACGGGCCACGGGCGGTGCTGATCGGGCGGCTGCTGCCGGTGGTACGGACGTTCATCTCGCTGCCAGCGGGTATCGCCCGGATGCGTCCGCTGCGGTTCGGCGTCTACACCACGATCGGCTGCATCCCGTGGACGGCGGCGCTAGCCGTAGCCGGTTACGCGATCGGGGCCAACTGGCAGCAGATCCCGAACGCGTTCCACACCGTGACCTACATCGTCGCCGCGATCGTGATCATCGCCCTAGTCATAGGCGTGTGGCTGTTCATCCGGTCCCGCCGCGCCGAACGAAGGGGCGGGGTGCACGCGGCCGCCGACCCGGCGAACCACGAGAGTCCGGCCCAGAACCGGGCCGACACCGATGCGTAACTACTATCATTTTTGTAGTAATAATTCTGAGGGCCGTGCCCAATTGAGGCCGGCGGGGAGGAACCCACGGTGGATCCGATTTACCACATGACCTACCTGCAGGCCGTGGTCATCGGGCTGATTCAGGGCATCACCGAGCTGTTCCCGATCTCCAGCCTGGGGCATACGGTGCTGATCCCGTCCTGGCTGGGCGGCAGCTGGGCCACCTTGGTCCGCCAGGAAAGCCGGCCGGAGAGCCCTTATCTGGCTTTCGTGGTGGGCTTGCACCTGGCCACCGCGATTGTGCTGCTTGGTGTGTACGCCAAGACCTGGGTCCGGGTCATCGGCGGGTTCTTCACCAGCATCGCGCGCCGCGAGGTCCGGTCGGCAGATCAGAAGCTGGCCTGGCTGATCGTGGTGGCCACGATCCCGGTCGGCCTGGCCGGGCTAGTGCTCGAGCACCCGTTCCGGGTGCTGTTCGCCAAGCCGCTGGCCGCCGCGATCTTCCTCATGATTAACGGGGTGATCCTGTTTTCCGGGGAAATCCTGCGCCGCCGGGCCCTACGGCGCGCGGCGGCCGTGCCTGCGCCCGCGCGCACCGTCCCCGAGCCCGCGGCGCCCCCGTCCCCGGTGGCCCAGCGGACGGCGGTCCAGGCATCGGTCCAGGCCGGGGCGGTTCAGACCGCGGCCCAGCCCGGCGACCGGGACGTGATGCTGGACGAGGCGGCCGAGCAGCGGCTGGCCGGCGTCGGGATCTGGAACGCCCTGTGGATCGGGGCGTCGCAGATCCTGGCCCTGTTCGCCGGGATCAGCCGCGAAGGCGTCACGATGGTCGGCGGCCTGGCCCGGGGGCTGGACCACGAGGACGCGATGCGGTTCTCGTTCCTGCTGTCCACCCCGGTCATCCTGGCCGCGGGCGCGCTGAAGATCAGCGACCTGACCGGCTCGCTCGGGGCCGACGTCCGGGGCCAGATCATCGCGGGCAGCGTCGCGGCCGCGGCCAGCTCGCTGTTCGCGGTGCTGTTCCTGGCCCGGTACTTCCGCACCCGGACCCTGGTCCCGTTCGCCATCTACTGCCTGCTCGCCGGGTTCATCAGCGTGCTCCGATTCGGGCTCTGGTAACGATGACCGGCGGGACGGGTGCGCTGTTCCTGGCGGTGTTCCTGGCCTGCGCCGTCGAAGGCGTCGAGGCCACCACCATCGTGCTCGCCGCGGGCACAGCCCGGGACTGGCGTTCCGCCGGAGCTGGGGTGCTGGCCGCGCTGGCCGCCCTCGGGCTGATCGTCGCCGTGCTAGGACCTGCCGTGTCCGCGCTGCCGCTGACTGGCCTGCGGCTCGTTATCGGTGCGCTGCTGCTGGTCTTCGGCCTGCAGTGGCTGCGCAAGGCGATCTTGCGGGCCAGCGGCTTCAAGGCCCGGCACGACGAAGACGAGATCTACCGCCGCCAGCTGGCCGAGGCCAGCGCGACGGCCGCCGAGGCAGGCGGTTCTGGGCGGGAAGCCGCCCGCCCGCGCCTGGACTGGTATGCGTTCACGCTCGCCTTCAAAGGCGTGCTGCTGGAAGGCGCGGAGGTGGTGTTCATTGTTCTGACCTTCGGCGCCAGCCAGCATGCGATCGGGCTGGCCTCGGTGGCGGCCGCCTCCGCGGTGCTCGCCGTGGCAGCAGCGGGGGCGGCCGTGCGCGCACCCCTGGCCCGGGTACCGGAAAACACGCTCAAATTCCTGGTCGGGATCATGCTCACGGCATTCGGCCTGTTCTGGGGGGCCGAGGGCGCGGGAGCGCACTGGCCGGGCTCGGACGCGGCCCTGCTGGTTCTCGTCCCAGCCGTGGCGCTGTGGGCGCTGGCGCTGACCGCCGTGCTGGATCGTCACCATCGCCGTGCGCGCCGCGTCCCCGCGCCGGTGGACTCCGCAACGGAACGGACCTGAGATGTCGCGGCGGCTGAAAGCATTCGCAGCGTTCTGGTACGACTTCCTGATCGGCGACGACTGGCTCATTCCGGTGGCCGTGATCGCGGGTTTGGCCGCCACCTACGGGCTGGCCCATGCGCGGGTGACCGCTTGGTGGCTGCTGCCCCTGGTGGTAGCAGCGGCCTTGTCGGCCAGCCTCTGGCGTGCTGTCCGCCGGAAACACTGACGGAAGCACGTCACCGACCCCAACCGCGCGACGGCGGTCCGATGTGGTGTCAGGACTCGCGGATGACTTGGGTGGGGTCTTTGTCGTCGCGCAGGCCCTGGTAGGAGGCGGCGCGCAGGCGGCCTTCGGGGGTCCAGATGGCGAAGGCGGCTTCGATGACCAGCAGCGGCTGGACCCAGACCGCGCCGCGAGCGTGCTCGCGGGGCAACTCCTCCGCAAAAGGGCTGGCGGGCTGGCGCAGGGGAGTGAGCCTGCTGGCCAGCAGGGCCAGAGTCTGCTCGGTGAAGCCGGTGCCGACGTGACCCACGTAGGCCAGGCCGCCAGGGCCGTGCACGCCCAGGAGCAGGGAGCCGATCTGGCCGGCGCGGCCGCCCTGGCCGCGCCGCCAGCCGCCGACGACGAACTCCTGCCGGGAAACGTTCTTGATCTTGCGCCAGTCCGGTGAGCGTCGGCCCGGCTGGTAGACCGAGCCAGCCGTTTGGCCACGATGCCTTCCAGGCCGTGGTCGCGGGAGACCGCCAGGATGCCGGCGCCCGGGTGGCCGGTGAACGAGGGCGGGACCTGCCAGCTGCCTTCGCCGTGGCCCAGGCCGATGCTTTCCAGCAGCTCGCGCCGCTGCGCGTACGGCACCTCCAGCAGCGACTGCCCGGCTGCGTGCAGCACGTCGAAGATCAGGTAGGAGGCGGGGATCCGGTCGGCCAGCCGGGCCGCGGCCGCCGCCGAGGTGACGTGCATGCGCGGCTGCAGCTGGGCGAAGCTCGGGCGGCCGTCCTCGAACGCCACGACCTCCCCGTCCAGCAGCAGCGGGCCGCCGCTGGCGGCGGCGCCGAGTGGGGCCAGTTCGGGGTAGGCGACGGTGATGTCGCGGCCGGTGCGGGAGGCCAGCCGGAGCTGCCCGCCGTCGATGAACGCGAGAGCCCGGACGCCGTCCCACTTCATCTCGAACGCCCAGCCCGCATCGTCGCGGGGCAGCGCGCCAGGCACGGCCATCATCGGGGACAGCAGCGCCGGCAGGCGGGCCGGCCCATGGCTGCCCGCTGGTCCCTGCGCGCCCGGATCAGTCATAGAAATCGCAGGTCAGCCTACCCGCCGGTGGGCATCCACGGGGCCCTTGTCAGGGAGGCAAACCACGCGGACCAGTGGGGGTCACCAGCGTTCTCCACGGGCTCGGCTCAGGGACGGATTCCTTAGCGTCCTCCCTATAAGCCCCAGGGAGGTAGCAATGAGTACAACTGAGCTTCGTGAAGGTTACGCCGAGCTTGGCGACGTGCGGCTGCACTACGTTGAGGCCGGCGAGGGACCGCTGGTCGTCCTGCTGCACGGCTTTCCCGAGTTCTGGTACGCCTGGCGGCAGCAGATCGAGCCGCTCGCGGCCGCCGGATTCCGCGTCGTCGCGCCGGACATGCGCGGTTACAACACCTCGTCACGGCCGGAAGAAGTCCACGCCTACGACACCGGCCCGCTGACCGATGACATCCGCGATCTCATCCACGAGCGTGGTGCCGAGACCGCGATGCTGGCCGGTCATGACTGGGGTGGATCCGTCGCCTGGGCCACCGCGATGAACCACCCCGAGGTGGTGGACCGGCTGGCCATCCTCAACGCGGCCCACCCGCGCAAGCTGTCGGAGGGACTGCACCACCCAGGACAGCTCCGCCGGTCCTGGTATTTCTTCTTCTTCGACATTCCGGATCTGCCCGAAACCGTCGTGCGCGCTGACCGCTGGCACTTCTTCCGGCACTTCCTGCGCGACGCACGCCCGGCCTTCACCCCGGAGCAGACCGACCGCTATATCGAGGCCTGGTCCCAGCCCGGGGCAGCCACCGGGATGATCAATTACTACCGGTCCTCGGTGCGCACCCCGCCCAAGCAGTCCGAAGCCGCACTGCGCCCGATCAAGGCCCCCACCCTGGTCATCTGGGGGGAGCGCGATCGCTACCTCAACCCCGACCTCGCCGAACCTCACCCCGACGACGTCCCCAACCTGGTCGGCGTCGAGCGCCTGCCCAACGCCTCGCACTGGGTCCATCACGACGAGGCCGACCGCGTCACCCAGTTGCTCACCGGCTTCTTCGCCGGGCAATGACCGCGAACTCGCTCTCGGCGACTGTCCAGGAGCCCTCTGACACATAGCGCAAACGCCGAGGAAGGGACTGTCAACTTAACGGTGTAACTGGATCTTGATGGGTTACTTGCGTCCGGCGCTGAGGCGGCCGTCGAAGGTGATGTCGAAGGCGTTCAGGGCGCCTTTCCACCGGTTGGACCAGCGCTGGCGGCCCCGGCCGGTGGGATCCAGGCTGAGAATGACCAGGTAGAGGTGCTTGAGGGCGGCCTGCTCGGTGGGGAAGTGGCCGCGGGCCTTGACGGAGCGGCGGAACCGGGCGTTCAGGCTCTCGATGGCGTTGGTGGAGCAGATGACCTTGCGGATCTCGACGTCGTAGAGCCTGTCGCGGAATCGCGTGAGGGGGCGGTGTTGCGGGAGGTCCACGATGGTGTCCTCAAGTCGGGTGCAGCAGCGTAGGGGCCGCGTGAGGAAGGACCGGCTGGGAAGAGGGCCTGCTTCCGGAACCCAGGCGTGGCGCTCTCCCTCGATGGCCCCGGGGTCCTTGATGGCGGCTCGGTCAGGCTGCTGGGGCCGCCCGGTGGACCTTCATGAGGTTGAACGCGGTAGCGGCCAGGTGCAGTTCGCTGGTCGCGTTGTCCAGGCCCCGGCGTGAGAAGCGATCGATAATCTTCTTCAGGTTGCCGATGCCGGGTTCCACTGTCGCTCCGCGGCGCTTGTAGAGATCTCTGCCTTCGGGTGTGCGGAGCCGGTGGGCGTTGACTTCGCGTGGGGACGCACCCGCTGGCGGTGGCCCGTGGGCTGGTTCCTCGGCGGCGGCACGGGCCTGGTCCCGTCCTTTGCCCAGGGCAATCAACCGGTCCGGCCCGTCGGCTTTCAGGTTGGCGTCGCTGTTGTAGCCAGCGTCGGCCAGCACGGTGCCGATGACGTGATCGGCGTTCCCGGTCACGGCGTGCAGGCGCGCCGCGGCATCTTGTGCGGCACGCATCATCGGGGTGAAGGATCCTTGGTCGTTGGGTGACTGCCCCACCTGGACGGCGACGATCAGCTGGTCGCTGGTGACCGCGACCTGGGCGTTGAATCCCTGCAGGAACCCTCGCCGGGTCGGCATGATCCGCGACTGAGGGTCGGTGGTGTTCGCGACGACCTTGGGGAGCTTCTTCGCGGGCGACGCCGACTGGCCGGCGGCCGCGGCTGCCTGCTCCGCGTCCTCAGCGTTGCGGACGGCACCTCGGGCCCGCGCGATCCTGGTGCTGTCCTCCAGGGGCACCGGCGGACGCCCCATCGGCTTCTTCCCTGCCGCGATCAGGGCTGCGTACCGGTCGAGCTTGGCCTGGTGGATGGCGATCTCCCGCGCCAGGTGCGCGGCTGCTTCGGCCAGCCGGTGCGGTCCATCCGGGATCCGCCCCACGACTGGCTGCCCCTGCTCCGAGCGGTGGCGCCGCGCCAGCGCAGCAGCGTCTCGTTCCTCGTTCACGCGATCCCTTCGCCGGTGTTCAGCGTCGAGCTCCTGCGCCGCCAGCTGGATTCGTTCGCGCCGCCGGGTGCGGTCACCCAAGTCAGATGGGACACGATCCGGCTGATCATCAACATGACTCTCACGTGCTGCGGTGTCTTCGGCCTGGTCTGTCCGGTCCGCATCGGCGAGCATGCTCTTGACGTTCTGGCTGAACCACTTCCTGCCGCGGTTGGCGTCGATCGAGGCGTTGGCCTTGATCTTGGTCCCGTCGATGGCGACGGTGCCGAACCTGGCCAAACCTGCCCGCGCGGCGATCATCAGCACCTGTGCGAACAAGTCGCTGAACGCCTCCTGCGCCTCAGCGCGGAACCTGGCGATCGTGGTGTGGTCCGGGCCGTCCTGGGCGCACAGAACCCGGAACGCCACGTCGGTAATGCACATCCGTTCGATCTGCCGTGAGGACCGCACCCCTTGGCAGTAGGCATAAACCAAGAGCCCGAACAGCATCCGCGGGTCATACCCTGCAGCGCCTGCGCCACCGCGTCGCCGCGTCCGCTCCAACGCCGTGGTGTCGAGCGCATCGACGGTCTCCAGCACGAACCACACCAAGTGATCCGGCGGCAGCCACTCGCGCATGTCGACCGGCAACAGCATCGGCTGGTCACGCAGCACGAGACGATAAGACTTGGCCACGGCTCATGATCGCGGACCCAGCACCAGACAGGACAGGACGACACGCGATTCTGCAACAGGCTCCGAAGGCCAGGAACGGGGTGAACTCGGCCCAGGCGGCCTCCCACAGCTTGATGATGGCCGGGTAGCGGGCCTCCCAGCTGGCGCTGAACTCGGCGAACCGGTCCAGCGCCTCAGCGTCGGTGGCGGCGGTATAGATGGGTTTGAGGTCTTTGGCGAGCTTGTCCCAGTCCCGGCGGCTGGCATAGCGGAAGCTGTTGCGCAGCAGGTGCACGATGCAGGTCTGGGTCACCGCGGCGGGCCAGGTCGCGGCGATGGCCTCCGGGAAGCCTTTCAGGCCGTCGCAGACGACCATGAGCACATCGCGCGTGCCGCGGTTCTTGATCTCGGTCAGGACCCGCAGCCAGTACTTGGCGCCTTCCCCGTCGCCGTGCTCGCCGGCCCAGAGCCCGAGGATGCCGCGTTCGCCGTCGGCGGTGACGCCGAGCGCGACGTAGATGGGCCGGTTGGCGACCTGCCCATCCCTGATTTTGACGTGGATGGCGTCCAGGAACAGCACCGCGTAAACCGGGTCCAGCGGCCGGGACTGCCATTCAGCCAGCCCCTCCAGGACCCGGTCGGTGATCGCCGAGATGGTGTCCCGGGAGACCTCGGTGCCGTAGATCTCGGCCAGGTGGGCTTGCACCTCCCCGGTGGTCAGGCCCTTGGCTACCAGCGAGATGACCATGTCATCGATCCCGCCCAGCCGTCTGGCCCGCTTGGGCACGATCTGGGGGGCAAAGGAACTGTCCCGGTCCCGGGGCACCTCGATGCCCACCGGCCCGGCCTGGGTCAGCACCGTCTTGTCCCGGTGCCCGTTACGGGAGTTCCCGCTCCCGGAGCCGGCCGGATCGTGCTTGCGGTAACCGAGATGATCGTCCATCTCGGCTTCCAGGGCGGACTCCAGCACCACCTTGGTCAGCCGCCCCAGCAGCCCGCCCGGCCCAGTCAGTGGGATCCCCTCAGCCCGGGCCTGCTCGGCCAGCTGCCGGGCCAGCTCCTCATCGGATGCATCCACCCGGCCATCATTTACCGCAGGGCCGGCCGGTCCAGCGGTCCCCGCCACATCCACGTGCGCTGTGCTCATGGTGTCTCCTCTCAGACGGACCATCTGCCCGTCCTGTCACAGGAGTTACACCGTTGTTCTTACAGTCCCCCGAGGAAAGGCTCAGTTATGTTGAAATCAAGTTCTGCCTCGCTCATCGGACGTGGGATTCTCGCGATCATCGTCGGGATTGTCGCCGTGGCCTGGCCCGGTGTGACCGTGCTGGCGCTGGTCCTCTTGTTCGCCGTATATGCCTTTATCGACGCGGGCCTGGAACTGATGCGGACGTTCAGTGGCCGCGCTGCGGGACCGGTCATCGGCCACCTGCTGCTGGCCTTGGTCGACATCGCCGCCGGCCTCGTGGCGGTGATCTGGCCCGGCCCGACCGCGCTGGTGCTGGTCATCGTCGTCGCGGTGTGGGCGTTCGTCGGCGGCTTCCTGGAACTGTTCGCGGCATTTCGCAGCGGGGAGAAAGCGGGAACCCGCGCGATGTTCATCCTCGGCGGCCTGGTGTCGATCGCGTTCGGTGTCGTGCTGGTTGCGTCACCCGACGTGGGGGCGATCACGCTGGCCCTGCTGTTCGGGCTGTACAGCCTGATCTTCGGGGTCTCGGAGATCATGCTCGGGTACGAGCTGCGCCATTCGGGCGGGAGCCTGCGAACAGTCATGCAGGATGCAGCCTGAGCGGCCGGAAGACCCAGTACACGCAGGCGGGGGAGCCCACCAGTGGCTCCCCCGCAACGGTGTGAACGAGCCGGTCAGCGCAGCGACCGGAACGCGTTCCGCATTTCATCAGAGAAAAGGTCGGGCTGTTCCCAGGCGGCGAAGTGGCCACCGCGTTCCACATGGTGGAAGTAGATCAGGTTGTCCGGATAGGCGCGCTCGGCCCAGCTACGCGGCGCTTGGTAGAGCTCGTCAGGGAACACGCTGATCGCGTACGGGATGGAGATGTCCTTGGCGTTGAAGAAGGGTGCCTTGTTCTCCCAGTACAGGCGGGCGGCGGAGATCCCGGTGTTGGTCAGCCAGTACAGCGTCATGTTGTCCAGGACGTCGTCCCGGGTCAGGGCACCCGGCAATTTTCCTGCCACCACCTTGCCCAGCAGCCCGGGCTGACCGGTTCCGTCGCCGTGGTCGAGCATGAACGCGGCCAGGTCGACGGGGGAGTCGGCCAGGCCGTACAGGGTCTGCGGCCGGGTTGTCATGATCTGGGAGTAGGCCACGTGCTTGGCGAAGAAGCCGCTCAGCTGCTGGTAGGCGCGGGCTTCCTCGTCGGACAAGCCCGGGGGTGGCGGGTCGCCGCGCTGAACCGCGGTGTTGATGGCGGCCGGTGCCGTGCCGGGCATGTTGGAGTGGATGCCGATCAGGCCGGGCGGGGCTTGCTCGCCCATGGCCTGGGTCACGGCCGCGCCCCAGTCGCCGCCCTGGGCGACGTACCGCGTGTAGCCGAGGCGGTTCATCAGCTCGGCCCAGGCGCGGGCGGTGCGGGCCGGATCCCAGCCGGTCGCGGTCGGCTTGGCGGAGAACCCGTGGCCGGGCAGTGAGGGGATCACCAAGTGGAACGCGTCTGTGGCGGTGCCGCCGTGCGCTGTGGGGTCGGTTAGCGGGTCAATGATCTTCAGCTGCTCGATGACCGAGCCGGGCCAGCCGTGGGTGACGATCAGCGGCAACGCGTCCTCGTGGGGGGAACGCACATGGATGAAGTGAATGTCGAGGCCATCGATCTCGGTGGTGAAGTTCGGCAGATCGTTCAGTTTCTTCTCACAGCCCCGCCAGTCGTAGTCGTTGGCCCAGTGCCGGGACAGATCCTGCATGGTCGCGAGCGGGACGCCCTGAGAGTCGTCACGAACGGTCTCCCGTTCGGGCCACCGGGTCGCCCTGATGCGTCGGCGCAGCTCGGTGAGGTCCGTGTCGGGGAAGCTGACCGTGAACGGCTGGATGGTGGTGTCGTGGGCAGGCATTTCCTCTCCTCAGTGGTGACTGGCGTCGATGACGGCTCGGGCGAATTCGTGCGGAGCCTCTTGCGGCAGGTTGTGCCCGATGCCGCCGGTGATGGTGCGGTGCTCGTATGGGCCTGAGAACTTCTCCCGGTAGGCATCCGGTTCGGGGTGGGGCGCGCCGTTGGCGTCGCCTTCCAAGGTGATGGCGGGGATGGCGATGACGGGGCTGCGGCCCAGCTGGTGTTCCAGGTCGTCGTATTGCGCCTGGCCGGTGGCCAGACCGAGCCGCCAGCGGTAGTTGTCGATCACGGTGTCGACGTGATCGGCGTTGTCGAAGGCCGCGGCGGTCTGGTCGAACACCGCCTCGTCGAAGACCCACTTCGGTGAGGCGGTGTGCCAAATGAGCCGGGCGAACTCACGACGGTTCCGGTCATAACCGGCCCGGCCGCGGTCGGTAGCGAAGTAGAACTGGTACCACCAGGACAGCTCGGCTGCCGGAGGCAGCGGCTCCTGGCCGGCCCGCTGGTTGCCGATTAGGTAGCCGCTGACCGACACCAGCGCTCGGCACCGGCTGGGCCACAGGGCCGCGATCACGTTGGCTGTCCTGGCGCCCCAGTCGAAGCCGCCGATCACCGCGTCGGAGAGGCCGAGGGCGTCCATCAGCGCGATGGTGTCGACGGCCAGCGCCGATTGCTGGCCCGTGCGGGGTGTGGCCTCGGACAGGAACCGGGTGCTGCCGTAGCCGCGCAGCCAGGGCACGATCACCCGGTATCCCGCCGCGGCCAGCAGCGGGGTCACCTCGGCGAAGCTATGAATGTCGTAGGGCCAGCCGTGCAGCAGGACGACGGCCGGCCCGTCGTCCGGTCCCGCTTCGGCGTACCCGACAGTCAAGACCCCAGCCTCGATCTGCTTCAGCGGGCCGAACGAACTGCTCATCTCCGGTGCCATCGCCGCCTCCCACAGGGTGTCAGAGCCGACGCTAAGGAAGGCACCTCGCCCATCGCCCCCGCGAGAGCACTGGTGCGATCACTGGTGTGCGCGGCTGCACTCCACGGTCCTGGTCTTCTTCGCATCGCTCGCCAGTCTCTCGTCTGCACCCGTGACAACCCCCGTGTCCTCACTGGTGCAACGGGCCCACCGGGACCGCGACTGTGGAAGCGACCGCAGACCCGATCGAGGAGGCCGCCATGGCCCTGGCCTACGACGTGTTCGTGAACGACCCGCCGCCCCCGGATGGCTTCCTTCCCAATGGGGAGCCCAAGCGGTTCTCGCCCATGGCCAGCACGCTGATCTGGGGGAGCGAGGATGCGGTGCTCACCGATCCCGGGCTGACGGAGGATCAGGCCAGCGTCCTTGGTGACTGGGTCGCCGCCAAGGGCAGGAACCTCACCGACATTTTCATCACCCACGGCCACGGTGATCACTGGTTCGCGGCCGGGCTGCTGGCTGACCGGTTCGGGGCTCGGGTCGTCGCGTCGGCGGGCACGATCGCGCAGATGCACGGCAGCGTCGCCACCCGGCCGCTGCTCTGGGACAAGCTGTACGCGGGCATCCCGCCGTCGCCGGTCACCGCGGTGACGGTCCCGGACAACCGCTTCACCCTGGAAGGACATGACCTGGTGATCGCCGAGATCGGCCACGCCGACAGCGACGACAGCAGCGTCCTGCACGTCCCCGATCTGAGCCTGGTGGTGGCCGGCGACTCCATCTACAACGGGGTCCACATGTACCTCGCGCAGAGCGCGGTCACCGGCTTTAGGCCCTGGCGGGACGCGATCGGCAAGGTCGAGGCGCTCGCGCCCCGGCACATCGTGGCCGGCCACCCGAACAAGCAGCTCGACGACGACGCCGGGCGGACGATCGCCGAGACCCGGCAGTACCTGGACGACGCCGAGCACCTCCTGAACACCGAGACCACCGCGGTCGGCTTCTTCAACGCCAAGATCGCGCGGTACCCGGACTATCTCGGGCAGATGATCCTGTGGATAAGTGCCAGAGCGCTGTACGGTGTCCGCGAGCACCCCGGGGAGAACCCCGGCCAGATCATCCTCAGCTCCTGGTTCTGACCAGCCACTAGACCCGGGTGAATCTGGACTAGGCCGACCATTGTGCGGTACGTCACAATGCTGGGATGGATTCACACGCGGCCGGGATCTGGCCTGGTCGCGCCGCCCAGCCTTCGCTATAGATCAAAGCCGGATACGAATGCTGCCATCCACCAGCCGCACCTCATAGACGGTGAGCGGCGCAGATGCGGGGCCGCGGACCACGGCGCCGGTGGTGACGTCGAACTCCGACCCGTGGCACGTAGATGGTCCGGACATGGTCATCTCCTTAGCTTGGCTCCGGGCCGGTAGGTGTATCCAGCCGGGGCCCACCCCGGATGGTCATCTGGCTGGGGGCAGGACTGGGCGGTGGCTGGCGGGCAGGATCGGGTCCGAAGGCAAAGCCGGCCAGCGCGCCGACCGCGGCGAACACGGCTGCGGCGAGCAGGACGTCATTGAGCCCGCTGGCCGTGCCAGCGCGAGCGGCGTGGACGACCGCGGTGCGGGCGGCCGGCGGCACCGCGGTGGCGACCCGGGTGCCGGCCCCCGAGGCCACGGCGGCAGCTAGCCGGTGGACGGTGCCGGGCGAGGCGGCCAGGCCCGCTAGGGCGTGCTGGGTAGCGGTAGTGACGCGGGAGGCGTAGAGGGCGCCGAGCACAGCCACGCCGGTGGCCGTACCGACCTGGCGCAGCGTGTTGGTCAGGCCAGCCGCCATCCCGGCGCGGGCCGGCTCCACCGCTGCCAGAACCGCCGAGGCCAGGCCGGTGGAGGTTATGCCCAGGCCGGCTCCGGCCAAAATGAAACCCGGCACCAGCACCAGCCAGCTGGACGTAGCGGTGAGGTGAGCCATCGAGCCCAGCCCGGCCGCGGCCGCGGCCATGGCCCCGCCCAGCAGCACTCGCATCGGCACCTTGCCGATCAGCCGGCCGGTCAGCAGGGCGACCGTGAACGAGGCCAGGAACAGGGGAAGGAACCGGAGGCCGCCCTGGACCGGGGAGTAGCCCAGGGTGTTCTGCAAGTACAGCGACAGGTAGGTGATCATCCCGATGACCGTGGCCGAGATCGCGAAGGCCACGAACCCGGTCGCGGCGAAGCTGCGCCGCCGGAACAGGCGCAGGTCGGCCATTGGCGCCGCGGCGACGCGCAGCTCATAGAGCACGAACGCGGCGAAGGCCACGGCGGCGGCCGTGAACAGGGCCACGATCGCCGGGCTGGCCCAGCCCATGGCGTTGCCGCGGATCAGCGCGAACATCAGCGCGGTCAGCGCCCCGGTGATCAGGGCCGTGCCCACCCAGTCGGCCTGGCCGCCGGCCGGGTTGCGGGATTCGCGCAGCCGGGCCACTCCGCCGGCGAACGCGGCCACGCCGATGGGCAGGTTGACGAAGAAGATGAACCGCCAGCCCAGGGTGTCGGTCAGGATCCCGCCCGCCAGGGGCCCAATGGCGCTGGCGCCGCCGAGCGTGGCGCCGAAGGCGCCCAGCGCCCGGGCCAGGGCGGGGCCGGAGAACTCCGCCCGCAGCAAGGGCGTGGCGGTGGCGAACAGCACCGCGCCGCCGACCCCTTGCAGCGCGCGGAACAGCTCCAGCGCCAGCGCAGTATTGGCCAGCGCGCAAGCCAGCGACCCGGCGGTGAAGATGACCAGGCCGGCCAGGAACAGCCGGCGCCGGCCCAGCCGGTCACCCAAGGTGGCCGCGGGCAGCAGCAGCACGGCCAGCACCAGGGCATAGGCGGCGCTCACCCATTGCAGGTCCGGCAGGCTCGCCTGCAGATCCCGCTGGATCGACGGCAGCGCCACGCCCACGATGGTGATGTCCAGCAGCAACATGAACGCCGCTGTGCACACCAGCGCCAGCGTCCACCGCTGCCGCGGTGACATCCCGGGGACTTGAGCAGCCGGCTCGGTCACGGTATTCCGATGGCCTTGACCGCGCGGACGATGACCGCGGCCACGTCAGCGGGATGCGTGGCCGGGACCGCGTGCGAGGCGGTGATCTCGGTGATGTCGCTTCCCGCTCGCTTGGCCATGTCGCGTTCGGCGTTCGGGTGGATGGCGTGATCGGCGGTGGCCACGACCGCCCAGGACGGCAGCCGCTGCCAGGCCGGGGTGCCGGTGACGGCCGTCGCGAACGCGGCCAGCGATGCCGGCCGCTGCGTGCGCGCGAGCGTGTCAGCCACATCTGTGGGCGCCTCAGCGCACACCGCGTCATGGAACAGCGTGGCGTCGACATAGGTGTCGGTCGCCTGTTCGCCGCGGTCGTCGGTGTAGGTGAAGGTGCGCAGCGCCGCCGACAGCGGCACGTCGGGGTAGCGGGCGTTGATCGCCCCCAGGGTCTCGCCCGCCTCGGGGGCGTAGGCGGCCACGTACACCAGCCCGACGACGTTGCTCGCATCGCTGCCGGTCTGGCTGATGACGGCGCCGGCGTAGGAGTGGGCGGCCAGAACGACCGGGCGGCCGAGCGCCTCGACGAAGCCGGTCAGGTACGCGGCGTCGACGCCGACGCCGCGCAGCAGGTTCGGCGGCGCCACGACGTCGAGGCCGGCTGTCTTGAGCTCGGCGATGACGCCGTTCCAGCTCGAGGCGTCGACGAAGGCGCCGTGAACCAGTACCACGGTGGGGGTGATGTCAGACGTGTTCATGATGTCAGGCGTGTTCATAAGGATCTCCTGAGAGGACAGCGGTGCCAGCCGGTGTCAGCCGGCGGCCCAGAACGAGCAGTGGTGCGCGGTGGCGAAGTCGGTCGTGACCTGTGAATGGGATGGCACCAGCGAGAGCACCTTGGTCCCGATGCCGATCGACGGCCACGGCAGCACATGCGTGGACGGGTTGCCGCTGGCGGCGAAGCTGGCCCAGTCCGTGCGCATGCTGGCCGCGAGCGCCTGCTGGTCGGGGTTAAGCACGACCGGCGTGTTTGGCTGGTCGAACAGATACGGGAGTTCTGCCCCGTGCGTCGCCAAGCCCAGGCTCTTGCCCAAGATGTTCACCGGCGCGTTGTCGTCGTTGAACTGGTAGGCGTACGTCGGAACGCCGCGCGCGGCGGTCCACCGGTCGACCCGCAGGGCCGGGCACGCGAAGCTCGCGTCCGAGACGAGCAGGCTGAAGGCCACAACAGAATTCGGGTAGGCGCTGAGCGGGTACTCATTCGCGATTGCTGCGGCCCGCGTGTCTGACACGCCGAGGGCCTGAGCGATGTCAGCATGGTAGTTTGCGCTGCTGCCATCGAGTGGCGCAGCCAGCGGAATGTTCGTCCCCTGGCTTACCGTCAGGCTGAGACCGGCGACGAAGAGCAGTTCCTCGTCGTGGGTGATGCCGTTGATGACCGGTACCCGCGCGAACTGCCCGCGGGCCAGCGCCGTCCCGATCGGCTGGGTGAGCACCGAGCCGTCGACCACGCCGGGGATCTCCACGCCGAATTTGCTGACCAGGTCGCTGACGGGCACTTGGCGCAGGCACTGGGCGGTCTGGCTGGCGCAGCCGACCGACATGGCGAACGCCTCGCCGGTTGCCTCGGCCGTGGCCAGCGGTCGCTGGTTGAGCGCAAACGTGCCGCTCTGCACGATGGCCCGCTGGAACAGCCCGCGGGCACCCGGCGAGACCAACTGGGCGAGGACCGACAGCCCCCCGGCCGACTGGCCCGCGATGGTCACGTTGCGCGGGTTGCCACCGAACTGGGCGATGTTGCGCTGGACCCAGCGCAGGGCCGCCTGCTGGTCCATCAGGCCGTAGTTGCCGGCCGAGCCGCGGGAGGCCAGTGCCGGGTGGGCGAGGAAGCCGAGCGCGCCGAGACGGTAGTTGATCGTGACCACCACCGCGCCGTCCGCCGCGAGCTTGGAGCCGTCATAGTTGCGGGCGCCGTCCTGGACGAGACCTCCGCCGTGGATCCACACGAGCACGGGCCGGTGACCGCTCGGGTGTGACGCCGTCGTGTAGACGTTCAGGTACAGGCAGTCCTCGCTGATCGGCCCGGGCGGCAGGAACGGATTCTTCTCCGTGGCCTGTGGGCAGCTCGGACCGAACTGCGTCGCATCCCGGACACCGTGCCAGCTGGCCGCAGCGGCCGGGGGGCGCCAGCGCAAGCTGCTGACCGGCGGCGCGGCATAGGGAATGCCGAGGAACTCATTGACGGTGCCCACGGTCGTGCCGCGGACGGCACCGTCGTTGGTGGTCGCTACGGGGGCGGAGTCCTTCACTGCGACACTGGCGCGGGCCGCAGGGGCGCCCGCTGCCGTGAGAGTCAGCGCGGCCAGCGCCGCACAGCAGGCGGCGGCCAGCTGGACGCGCCGCCCTGGGGCACGATGCACCATCATCGGTGCTCCTTCAGTCTCGGGGGAGAGTGTTTGCTCACGGTGGCCCAGCGGGCCCGAAGGTCGCCCCAGTGGTGACCACCGGTCAGCACGCGCGGGCGGACGCGAGCCCCCCAGTGAGACCTAGGGCCGCAAGCCGGCCTCGCCGACCCTGAACACTTGACCGGTGAAACGGTGTCCATGCCCGCTGACCAGGTACGCAATGACATCGGCGACCCGCTCAGGTACGCACGGCTGGTCGGGCACGAGCGACACCACGTTGACCGTGATGTCGCGGCCGCGCAGCTCTACCGCCAGCCGCGGCAAGGCCTTTGCGCTGGACAGGCTGACCATCGCGCCGCCGTTGCAAAGGTGCCGGGCCGCCTCCCGGCTCACGGTGTCGGCGGCCTGGCTGCTGACGGCGTGGACGACCACGTCGACACGGCCGAAGGCGGTCATCGTCTCGGCGAAGAGCCGCTGCACGTCCAGCTCGTCAGCGACGTCAGCGCGGACCGCCATGACGTCGCCCTGGCTGGCCAGCATGGCTTCAACCGCCGACTCGGCCGCCCGCCGGTCGTGGAGGTAGTTGACGACCACGGCGTAATCGCCCGCCGCCAGGCGGTGGGCCGTGGCCCGGCCGACGCCGCGGGACCCTCCGGTGACGATGGCCACCCGGCTCGCGGGCTCTGCATTGACCGCGATAGTCATGGCCCGAGCCTGAATGCAATCGTGTCGCGGCAAACCAGTATGTTCCCTTGCCCCGACTACGGGCTTATCGTGACGTCATGGCCGCACCCGGGATGCCGGCCTTCAGGGGAGTGCTCGCGAACGCCAGGCGGTCGACGGGCTACTGGACCGTGTCCGCGGTGGCGGTGGCGCGGTGCTCGTCATCCGGGGCGAGGCCGGGATCGGCAAGACCGCGCTGATGCGCCACTGCGCCCGCCAGGCCGCGGGCTGCCGGCTGGTCCAGGTCGACGGTGTGGAATCTGAGATGAAGCTGCCGTTCGCGGCGCTGCACCAGCTCTGCCGGCCGATGCTGAGCTGCTTGGCGGCCCTGCCGGAGCCGCAGCAGCGGGCGTTGCAGGTGGCGTTCGGGATGACGGCAGACTCTGCTCCAGACCGGTTCGTGGTGGGCTTGGCGGTGCTGAGCCTGCTGACTGCCTTTGCCGTCACGCGGCCGTTGGTCTGCCTCATCGATGACGCCCAGTGGCTGGGAGCAATGCTTGAAACCTGTGGTTGAGCCGGAAGGGGCGTACCCTCCCGGATGCCATGTCAGGTCTTAAGCAAGGCTGGCGGTGCAACGCCGGCCGGGAAGGTACGCCCGTGCTCACGGTAGTGCAGGAGGGATCGGCGGGAGAGGAACCGGGTCGGCCGGGGTCGCTGATCGATGAGATCGTGCGGGAGGGTGCCCGGCGGATGCTGGCCGAGGCGCTGCAGGCCGAGGTGGATGCCTACATCGCGGCGCACGCCGCTGAGCGGGACGCGGACGGCCGCCGGCTGGTGGTCCGCAACGGCTCTCATCACAGCCGGGAGGTGCTGACCAGCGCGGGTGCTGTGCAGGTGACGGTGCCGCGGGTCAATGACAAGCGCACCGACCCGGACACGGGTGAGCGGCAGCGGTTCTCCTCGGCGATCTTGCCGCCGTGGGCGCGCAAGACCCCGAAGGTCACCGAGGTGCTGCCGCTGCTGTATCTGCACGGGTTGTCCAGCGGGGACTTCGTACCCGCTCTCGGCCAGTTCCTGGGCAGCTCAGCGGGGCTGTCGGCGGCGGTGATCACCCGGCTGACCGAGCAGTGGCAGGCCGAGCAGCGGGCGTTCGCGGCCCGGGACCTGTCCGGGGTGGACTACGTGTACTTGTGGGCGGACGGGATCCACGTGAACATCCGGCTGGAGGAGCACAAGCTGTGCCTGCTGGTGCTGATCGGGGTCCGCGCGGACGGCCGCAAGGAGCTGATCGCCCTGGCGGACGGATACCGGGAGTCCGCGGAGTCGTGGGCGGACCTGCTGCGGGACTGCGCCCGCCGCGGCATGCGCGCGCCGGTCCTGGCCGCCGGGGACGGCGCGCTGGGGTTCTGGGGCGCGCTGCGCGAGGTGTTCCCCGAGACCAGGGAACAGCGCTGCTGGTTCCACAAAACGGCGAACGTCCTGGCCACGCTGCCCAAGTCCGCGCACCCGGGCGCGAAGAAGGCCCTGGCGGAGATCTGGGGCGCGGAGGACAAGGATCATGCCCGGGCGGCGGTCAAGGCCTTCGATGCCGCCTACGGGGCCAAGTTCCCCAAGGCCACCGCGAAGATCACCGGCGACGCTGACCAGCTGCTGGCCTTCTTCGACTATCCGTGCGAGCACTGGGTGCATCTGCGGACCACCAACCCGATCGAGTCGACATTCGCCACGGTCCGGCACCGCACCAAGGTCACCAAGGGCCCGGGATCGCGGGCGGCCGGGCTGGCCATGGCCTTCAAGCTCATCGAGTCGGCACAAGACCGGTGGCGCGCCGTCAACGCACCCCATCTCGTCGCCCTGGTCCGCGCGGGCGCGACCTTCACCGGCGGCAAGCTCGTCGAACGACCCGGCGACAAAGCCGCCTAAAGGAACTTCACCCACAGGTCTTGACTATTGCTCGTGGCTGGATGAAGCCTCGTCCCAGGTGATCGGCTTCGTCGGACGACGGCTGCTGGCTGAACCGGTTGGCCTGCTGTTCGCCGTCCGGGAGGCAGCCGACGAGCGGCTCTATCCTGGCCTGCCGGCGCTGACCATCGAAGGGCTTACCGATGAGGACGCGCGGGCCCTGCTGACGGCCGCCGTCCCGGGTCACCTGGACCCGCGGGTCAGCGCCCGGATCATCGCCGAGACCGGCGGCAACCCGCTGGGGCTGCTCGAGCTGGCCCGGGAAATGACCGAGGCCGAGCTGGCGGGCGGCTTCGCGGGCCCACGCCAGCCGAGCCGGTCTGGCCATCTCCAAAGCCAGCTCCAGGACCTCTACCTGCGCCGGATTCGGGTGCTGCCGGGCCCGGCCCAGCAGCTGATGCTGCTCGCGGCGGCCGACCCGACCGGGGATGCCACGCTGTTGTGGCGGGCGGCCGGAGCGCTCGGACTGGGACTCAGCGCCGTGGCCCCCGCCGATGCGGAACAACTGCTGAATATTGGGTCCCAGGTACGATTCCGTCATCCCCTGGTGCGGTCGGCGGCCTATGTGGCCGGGTCCCCGGACGATCGCCGGGCCGCCCACCTGACGCTGGCCGAGGCGACCGATGCCCGGACCGATCCGGAGCGCCGGGTGTGGCACTTGGCGGCTGCGGCCACCGGCCCAGACGAAGACATCGCCGCCGCTCTCGAGCAGGCGGCGGCCAAGATCGAGGCCCGCGCCGGGCTAGCGGCCTCGGCCGCCTTCCTGGAACGGTCAGTGATGCTGACCGCCGAGCCGAGACGGCGCGCCGACCGGGCCCTGGCCGGAGCCCTCGCGAACCTTCACGCCGGCACGTTCGACATCGCGCTCGGCCTGCTGGCCCAAGCCGAAGCCCACGCGGTCGACGACCTCCAGCGGGCCCGCGTGGAGCAGCTCCGCGGACAGATCGAGTGGGCCTCCGTCACCGGACGCGAGGCGCCCGCGCTGCTGGTACAGGCGGCCAAGAGGCTCGAATCACTCGATGCGGAGCTCGCCCGTGAGACCTACCTTTACGCCTGGGCGGCGTCTCACCTCGCTGGTCCTCGCGCCCAGCCCGACGGCCAACTGCTGGAGGTTTCCCGAGCGGCCCAGGCGGCCCCACAGGCAGCGGGGGCTCCGCGGCCTTGTGACCTCCTCCTCGAGGGCCTGACGACGATGATCGTCCAAGGGCGGGCGGCCGCCGAGCCGACCCTTCGGCGAGCACTGGACGCTTTCCTCGATGATCAGGTGTCCGGTGAGGAGTGGCTGCAGTGGGGGATCTTCGCCCAGATGGCAGCCATGGCCGTCTGGGACTTCGACAGCTGGGCCGCGTTGAGTGCCCGGCATGTCGCGCTCGCCCGCGCGCTGGGTGCCCTCGCCCCGTTGTCCATCGCCTTGAACGGACGCGGGAGCGTGGCCACGCACTGCGGCGACTTCGAGACCGCGACGTTGCTGGCCGCAGAAAAGGACGTGGTCAACGAGGTGACCGGGATCCGGCTGGCCACGACCTGTGATCTTCTGCTCGCCGGGTACCGGGGCCGCCCTGCGGAAGCAGTGCCGCTGTTCACGGCGACTACGGAGGACTCGACGGCTCGCGGGGAGGGAGCCGCCGTCCAGATGGCCAACTGGTCCGCCGCGGTCCTGCACAACGGCCTCGGCCGCTACGCAGAGGCACTGGCCGTCGCCGAGCCAGCCAGTGAGGAGACCTACTCACCACTGTGCACCCAGCTGGTTCTGCCTGAACTGATCGAAGCCGCCGTCAGAACCGGACGGGCGGACCTGGCCCGAGCAGCCCTGGACCGGCTGTCGGCGATGACCGTCATTGAGGGTTCCGACTGGGCGAAAGGCCTGGAGGCGCGATCGCGAGCCCTGGTCAGCGAAGGCCGTGAGGCCGGGCAGTACTACGCCGAGGCAGTCGACCGGCTGAGCCGCACCCGGCTGCGACCCGAGCTGGCCCGGACCCACCTGCTCTACGGCGAGTGGCTTCGTCGCGAGAACCGGCGGCTCGACGCCCGCCACCAGTTGCACGCGGCCCATCAGCTGTTCGCCGCGATCGGCGCCGACGCCTTCGCTGAGCGCGCGCGCAGCGAACTGCTGGCCACCGGTGAGAAGGTCCGCAAACGCGACGTCGATACCTACAACCGCCTCACTCCGCAGGAGGAGCACATTGCCCGGCTCGCCCGCAGCGGGCACACCAACCCCGAGATTGCCGCGGAACTGTTCATCAGCACCCGCACCGTCGAGTGGCACCTTCGCAAGGTCTTCGCCAAGCTGGGCATTACTTCCCGCCGCGAGCTCCAGAACGCCATGTCCGCAGGGGGTTCACGGGGTCTCAGCGATGCTGTGGGCAGCGCGGACCAGTAGTCGTCACTGGCGCGAACTCAGGGCTGAAATTCTTACCGTCTCCCCGAGGCCGAGCGTGTCACGCAACTGCTCACTGGCTTCTTCGCCCCCGCCCGGCCGGCCAGGAGCTGACCCAGAGGAGCTAGCAATGACCCAGGAGTACCGCACGCTGCGAGTCGCTCCCACCGACAAGGGTGTGCTCGGCGTGGTGCTGGACGCGCCGCCGATGAACCTGATCGGGCCGGAACTGGTGCGCGACCTGGTGAGTCTGTTCGGTGAGCTGGAATCGGGCCAAGAGACCAGGGTTGTGGTGCTGGAAAGCGCTGACCCGGAGTACTTCGTCCCGCACGTTGACCTGACCAAGGTCGCGGAGTACACCGCAGAAGCGGCCAAGGCAGGCGGGCCGGATGATGCGTCGCTGGGCATGTTGTGGCACAAGCTCAGCGAGCTGCCGGTCGTGACGATCGCGAAGCTCCGCGGCCGGGCCCGGGGCGCGGGCAGCGAGCTGGCCCTCGCCTGTGACATGCGGTTCGCCGCGCGGGAGAACGCCATCCTGGGGCAGATTGAGGCCGGCGTCGGTGCGACCCCAGGAGCGGGCGGCGTGCAGCACCTGGCCCGGCTGCTGGGACGGGGCCGGGCCATGGAGGCGATTCTTGGCGCGGACGACTTCGACGCCGAGACAGCCGAACGGTACGGCTGGATCAACCGGGCCCTGCCCGACGCTGACCTGGACGCGTTCGTCGCCCGGCTCGCCCGGCGCATCGCCTCGTTCCCGGCCGACGCGGTGCTCGCCGCCAAACGGGTGCTCAATGAGCTGACCATGCCCGGTGCGGACGCCATCCGGGCCGACGCCCGCCGGTTCCACCACTTGGTCGTCTCGGACGCCGCCCAGGCGCGCACCGCCACCCTGTTCGCGGAGGGCCTGCAGACCCGCGGCCCGCTCGAACTCGACCTTGGCGACCGCCTCGGAGAAATAGGGGAAAGCCATGGCTGAGGGATATTCGGCGCTACCCAACCAGATGGTCAAGGCGGCCACGGGAGTTGACTACGCCTACCGCGACACCGGGGGAGGTCGCGAGGGCGAGTTGCCGCTGGTCCTGCTCCAGCATTTCCGGGGAAACCTCGACAACTGGGATCCGGCGCTGGTCGACGCGCTGGCCTCAACGCGACGGGTCGTGACGTTCGACAATGTCGGAGTCGGTGGTTCCAGCGGCACCACGCCGGACACGATCGAGCAGATGGCGCGCGACGCCCTGGCGTTCATCACCGCCATGGGACTCGGCCCGGTTGATCTGCTCGGCTTCTCGATCGGAAGCTTCGTCGCGCAGCAGATTGCGCTAGTTCGCCCGGCCATCGTCCGCAGGCTCATTCTGGCCTCCTCCGCCCCCCAGGGCGCGGCCGGCATGCACGGCTGGGCCGCCGACGTCATCGGCGCGGTCGGGACGCCTCACACCAGCCCGGACGCCTACCTCAAAGTGTTCTTCACCCAGTCAGAGCCCAGCCGGGCCGGGGGCCAGGAAGCCCTGCGGCGCATGTACGCCAGGACCAGCGACCGGGACCAGGCGACGACGTGGGACACCCGCGAGGCGCAGTACGACGCAGTCTGCGAATGGGGCGTCCCTGATCATGCCCGGCTGCAGCGGGTCAGTGCTATCGACATGCCTGTCTTTATCGCGAATGGGGACGGCGACCCGATGATCCGGCCGCACTATTCGTATCTGCTGGCCGGCCTGATCCCGCAGGCTCGCGTGAAGATCTATCCCGACTCAGCGCACGGGTTCTTGTTCCAGCACCACACCGAGTTCGCGGCCGACGTCACCGCCTTTCTCGACCGTCCCGATGCCCGTAGTGGCTAGGTTCGCTGCTGGCCTGTCACCCAGTCGTAGCGCACGTCGTCATCGATCACCGGCGCGTCGGGTCGGCTGCCCACTCCGCTCCCGCCATCCACGTGGAGAACGCTGCCGGTTACGTAGGTTGAGCCGCTTGAGCACAGCCATAGGGCGAGACCCGCCACCTCGTCTGGATCACCCGGCCGGGCCAGCGGCAGGTTCGGGATGCGGCTCCCTAGCCTCTCGGCCATGACCGGCGGCAGCGGCTTCGGCTGAGTGTCGATGAGCCCCGGGCTGATGCAGTTGACCAGTATTTCATGCGGAGCGAGCTCGATCGCCGCGACCATGGTGAAGGTCTCGGTGGCGGCCCGGCTGCTGGCATAAGCACCGTTACCGGCCGCGCCCCGGTTGGTCACGCCGGACGAGAAGTTGATGATCCGGCCGCCGTTGCCTTGGTCGATCATGACCCGGGCAGCCCGCTGGGTCATCAGAAAGGTGCCACGGCAGTTGACCGCGAAGACCGTGTCCCACACTCGTACTGTTTCCTCAAGGAGGCTGGTGTGCGGGGCCACGGCGGCGTTGTTGATGCAGAAGCTGAGCGACCCGAACTCACGGACGGCCGTGTCGACGATCGCGTCGGCCCCATCTTCGGCGCTGACGTCGGCCGTCACCGCCCGGACCAAAGGACCATACGGCTGGGCTGTCTCGAGCAGGCCAGCCTCGTCCCGGTCGGCCGCGACGACTCGGCATCCGGCGGCGACGAACGCGCCGACCATGGCCCGCCCGACGCCGCGCGCGGCGCCGGTGATGATGGCCACGTCGGTCGAGAAGTCATAGCTAACAGTCATGCGTCTCCCTTGCCGGGCGCCACCGAGTCCACCTGCGGCGCCCTGACCGGTGATTGCAACGGGAAGTGGCAGGCGGCCCGGTGCTCGCCGCCAAATGACAGCGAGGGCGGCCGTTCTTCTGCGCAGATCGCCTGCGCCGACGGACAACGGGTGCGGAAGACACATCCAGAAGGCGGATTGAGAGCTGACGGCAGTTCGCCCTCGACGCCGACCGCGGGCCGGGTGCGCTGCGGACTGGGCACCGGGATCGAGGCCAGCAGCCCGGCCGTGTACGGATGGGCCGGCCGCTCATAGACGTCGGCGACCGTTCCCGTCTCCACCAGCCTGCCGAGGTACATCACGCCGATCCGGTCGGCCATGTAACGCACCACGGACAGGTCGTGCGAGATGACCAGGTACGTCAGCGCGTGGTCGGCCTGCAGACGTTTCATCAGGTTGAGGATCTGCGAGCGGATCGATACGTCCAGCGCTGACACGGGCTCGTCCGCGACGATGAGCCGCGGGTTCAGGGCCAGCGCCCGGGCCAGCCCGATTCGCTGCCGCTGCCCACCGGAGAACTCATGCGGGAACCGGTCAAGTGCGCTCTGGCTGAGACCGACCTCGTCCATTAGCTCCACGGTGCGCACCCGCTGCTCGTCGCGCGTGCCGATGGCCTGGATCGCCAGCGGTTCCCGCAGGATCGTCCCGACCCGCATCCGCGGATCGAGGGATGCGTAGGGGTCCTGGAAGACCAGCTGCAGGTCGCTCCGGAGCTTGCGGATCTGCTTGCTGGTCAGCGTGCCGAGTTCATCGCCGGCGAATTCAATTTTGCCGGCGGTCGGGCGCTCCAGTGCCACCATCATCCGGCCGATCGTGGTCTTGCCGCACCCGGACTCTCCCACCAGGCCGAACGTCTCGCCCGGCCGGATCTCGAGACTGACGTCCGTTACCGCTTTCACCGAGCCGGTGCGGCGCTGAAACACGCCTGAGGTCACCGGAAACTCCTTGCCGACGCCGGTCAGCCGCAGTAGTGGCGGCACCGCCGAGCCCGGGTCACCGGGATCCGGGGCGCTGACGGTCACGACGGGGGGCACCGCCTCGGGCGTCGGGCCGGCTTCCGCGGCCTCGGCCCGGCCCAGACGGTCGATGGCGCTGAGGTCGTCCGCGCTGATGGCGGTCGGGTGGAAGCAGGCGAACTCGTGCGCCGTATCCGGGCCGCCCAGCCTAGGGTCGGTCTCCCGGCAGTCGGGCTGGGCGTACCGGCACCGCGGCGCGAACCGGCAACCCTGGAGCGTGCCGGTCAGCTCGGGCGGCACGCCGGGGATCGAGTACAGCGGGTGCCTGGCATCCTGGTCGATCTTGGGGATCGAGGCCAGCAGCGCCTCGGTGTAGGGGTGACGCATGCGGCCGAACAGCTGGGGGGTGCTCGCGTGCTCGACGATACGGCCGGCGTACATGACGTAGGTGTTGTCGGCGCGTTCGGCGATCACGCCCAGGTCATGGGTGATCAGGATCACGGCCATCCGCAGCCGCTGCCGCAGGCTGTCGATCAGGTCAAGAATCTGGGCCTGGATCGTGACGTCCAGCGCGGTGGTCGGCTCATCGGCGATCAGCAGCTTCGGCTCGTTGGCCAGCGCCAGGGCAATCATTACCCGCTGGCGCAGACCACCGGACAGCTGATGAGGGTAGTCACCGAGTCGCTCCGCGGGCCGCGGCATGCCCACCAGCCCCAGTACCTCGGCGGCGCGTTCGAGACCGTCTTTGCGGCTTACGCCCTTGTGCTGCTGAACGCTCTCGGCGATCTGCCGGCCGATTGACATGGTGGGGTCGAGCGAGGTCATCGGATCCTGGAAGACCATTCCGATCTCGCCGCCGCGCACGTTGCGCATGCCCGCGTCCGATAGCCCGGCCAGGTCCTGGTCGCCCAGCCGGACCTGGCCGCCGGTGATCACGCCGCCGGGCGGGAACAACCGGATGATCGAGCTGCCGAGCATCGTCTTACCGCAGCCGGACTCGCCGACCAGGCCGAGCGTCTCGCCTTCAGCGACCTCAAGATCGACACCGTTGACTGCGTGCACGGTGGAGCCACGCAGCCGGATCTCGACGCGCAAATCTCTGATTTCCAGCACGCTCACCGGGGGAGTTCCTCCACTTCAGTGGTCTGATTCACCGCAGCCTGACGTCCAGCAGGTCGCGCAGCGCGTCGCCGAGGAAGTTGAAGGCGACAACAACGATCACGATGAGCACACCGACCGGGTAGATCTGCCACCAGTACCCGGCGAAGATGTAGCTCGAGCCGTCGGAGAGCATGCCACCCCAAGTCGCAGCGGGCGGCGGCAGGCCGAAGCCGAGGTAGCTGAGCACCGCCAGGATCAAGATGGCGTCGGCGACCTGGAAGGTCGCGTTCACGACAATCGTCGAGATGGCGTTGGGAATGATGTGGCGGACCACCGATCGGACCGAGCCGCCGCCCATGACTTGCACGGCTTGCACGAACTCGCGGGTGCGCAGGGTCAGGCTTTCGCCCCGCACCAGCCGGGAGGGCACCTGCCAGGCCAGGAATGACAGCACGACGATGAGCTCAAGCGGGCTGGGCGCGACGCTGGTCGCCAGAATCAGCAGCAGGAACAGCGCAGGCACGGCGAGGATCACGTCGACGATGCGCATCATGATCCCGTCGACGACGCCGCCGTAGAAGCCGGCGATAGCGCCCCAGACCACTCCGAAGGTGGTGGCCAGCACGGCTACGGCGGCGCCGATCTCCAGCGAGCTCTGCCCGCCGATCATGAGCCGGCCGAGGATGTCAAAGCCATTGGCGTCGGTGCCGAGCGGGTGTCCACCGCCCGGCGGATCATTGGCCGCGGCCAGGACTGATGCCACCTGGTTGGTGTGGTAGAACAGCGGCCCGACGAAGCAGAACAGGCAGGCCGCGACGATGATGGACAGGCCGATCAGGCCGAGTGCGTTGATGCGGACCCGGCGGCGAGAGCGGGCCGCTCCGCCTGCCGGAGCCGGCTCGCCAACCGGAATGGCCGAGGGCCCCGCTGTTTCTGGGCGTGAAAAAGTGCTCATCAGCCGCTCCTAGCTGTACCTGATGCGCGGGTCGAGCACGGCGTAGGCGATGTCGGCGAGCAGGTTGCCGGCCACAGTGGTCACCGCGATCACGAGGGTGATGCCGAGCTCAACCGGATAGTCCTGATTTTGGGCCGAGGTGAAGAAGAGCAGCCCAGTGCCCGGGTAGTTGAAAATTTGCTCGATCACCAGGCCTGCGGTGAACAGCCAGGGCAGCGCCAGGCCCAGCAGCGTCACGATCGGCAGCAACGAGTTGCGCAGCACATGGCTCCGCAGGATCTTGTACTCCGGCAGCCCTTTGGACCGGGCGACCTTGATGTAGTCCTGGGCGAGGCTGTCGATGGCTGACGCCCGCATGTAGCGGCTGAACAGCGCGACGTTGACCAGGACGAGGGCCAGCACCGGCAGCACCAGCGCGAGCGGATCGGTGAGCACCTGAGACAGCGTGGTGCCCTGCGGTGCCTCCGGCGGGAAGATGTGCAGCCGAGCGGAGAGTATGTCGATCAGCAGCAGAGCCAGCCAGAAGGTCGGCATCGAGTAGAGCAGGAACGACGCGGCCGTCAGGCCGTGGTCCAGCATCCGGTTGCGGCGGATCGCCTGGGCAATCCCGATCGGCACGGCGATGAGCACGGCGATTACGAAGGAGATGCCGACCAGGAAAAGAGTCTTCGGCAGGTCAAGCGCCAGCAGCGAATCGACGCTGATGTTGAGCTTGTAGGAGTAACCCAGGTTCCCGTGCAGCAGCTGGCCGACGTAATTCAGGTACTGCACCGGCAGCGGGTGGTCCAGCCCATTCGCCCGGTTGAACGCCGCGATGTTGACCGGGGTGGCCTTGGACCCGAGGACGGCCCGCGCCGGACCGCCGGGCAGGTGATGAATGAGCAGGAACACGATGATCGTGACGCCGATGACCACGACCAGCGAGTGCAGGAGGCGGTACAGCAGATAGCGCGTCATGGCGCGAACCCGCTGCGCCGGCGGATGAACTCCGCGAGGACATTACCGGTGACCTTGGCGACATTGTTGTTGTAGTCGTTGTGGAACAGGCTCGTGCTCCAGGCGATCGAGCCGACGCTGAAGACGGAGCCGCCAGCGGGCCGTTCCAGATACGTCATATCCGATCGGACCTGCTCGGAGTGAGTCCCGCCCGCGGTGGCGGTCATCTCTTCCACTTCCTCAACCGCGCGCTGGTAGGAATCGTCATGCTTACCGCGGGTGGTCGCGACGATCAGCGTGCCCGGCGGCGTGCCCAGCGCGAAGTCAGCCCGGTCAAGCTCGTCCCCGGCTGCGCCGCCGAGCTTGAGCCCGAAATCGCCGATGACCTCATCCGCCGCGATTCCATCGAAGATGAACGCAGCCCGAGGGTCGGCGCTGTCCGGGGTGCGGTCGTAGCCAGCCGCGGGTCCGCCGCCCTGGGCGCAGAAACCTACGCCGAAGAGCTTCTGCGGCGCCCGGCCGCGGTCGACCCAGTGGGCGCCGGGCTCGCCGCTGGAGTGATGGCCCTCGCCGGGCTCACCGGTCCAGGTGCGTGAGCCCGCCCGCCCTCGGCGAACCTCGAGCAAGTGCGGGGATCCCTCGGTCACGGTGGTGACCCAGTAGAAGCCGTTGCCGCCGAGATAGGCTAGGTTGCCGCCGTCGCCGAGGTACGCATCGATCGCGTCCAGCATCTCCTCGCTGGTGTACTCCGGGTGACCGCCGGTGACGACGCCCGCGTAGGGGCGCAGCACATCAGCACCCTCAGCGTGCAGGTCGTGATCGGTGATCGTGTCGTAGGCGATTCCCTCGTGCTCCAGCCAGTCCAGCAGGTACAGATCGCCGCTCACCTCACGCCCGGCGTTGCCTCTGGTTACGATGCGGTGCCAGGGACGCTGGTCGATCATGGGCCGGCGAGAGGAGACGAAGCAGACGCCCGAGCCGTCACGATGCGTGCAGTAGAGCGACAGCCCGAGCTCACGGTGCTGGCCGAGGTAAGCGCTGGCCCTCTCGTCTGCCGTCCCATCCGGTGACGACCGGCGCGGGGAATAGAAATTCGAGTAGATCGTGTAGGTGAACGTCGGGATGAGCACGGCGATCGGGGCGGTGCGGGCACCCGCAGGCGGCCGCACGTAGAAGGGGATCACGTCCTCGTATTCGCCGGCCGTAAGCCGTACGGCGTACATGCCGCTGCGCAGGTCAGCTGGAACCTGCCAGGTAAAGGCCGGCGGCCAACTCGCATCAGCGAGATCATCGTCGTGATACCAGACGGCACCGTACTCGTCTGGGCGCAGTCGCCAGTCCAGCGCCTGGCCGGTCCAGTTGTGACCGGTCGCGGGGCGGGCCGGGGAGTTGACGAAATTCAAGGAGTCCAGCCGGCCAGGCGGGCTGTCCTGAGCGGCCAGCGCTCCCAGCCCGTCGGCATCGAGCGCTCGCGGCAACGCTCCCGGCCCATCGACCTTCCCGTTGTAGCTGCCATCGGTCACCGAGGTGACGTCGGCCGTCAGCGGGACTGGCTGTAGTGCCGCAACGTACCCGCGACTGCCGAGCGGCACGCTGGCTGGCTCAGCGCTGACCGCGGTGTGCCAGCCGGGCCCCCCGGCCGGCTGGTGCAGGAGCACCAGCCGGCCGGTGGCCGGATCCACGCTGGCGGCGACGAATTGCCATTGCCGGGCGGCGGCCGGCATTTTGGCCACGAGTTCGCCGTTGAGGAACGAGCTGGCTTGGGTCGGGTACCGCACGGCTGGCCTGCCGTCAGCGGTCAGGCCGAGCGCCAGTGCGGCCTGACCGTCGTTACCCAGCCAGGTAACGATCGCCTGCCAGCGACCGAGCTCCGGCAGCGTTGGGAAGATCCAGGCGTAGACCGTGCCGCTGCCCGACTCTGATGGATCGATGGCATCGGTGGTCCCGAACGAGCCCGACACGGTTTGGTGAACCGTGCCTGGATAGCTGCCGCCGATCTCGGCTGGGACCGGCTCGAAACTGAGCGGCGGCAGCTGCTCGTCTGGCTGCGGGCCTCGCCCGGTCACCCTGATGATCTCGGCCTGGTAGCTGGACGTGCCCGCACTGACCATGAACTCGATGGAGCCGCCTGCGCGAACCGTCCAGCTACTCGCGTAGCCGACCAGCGTTTCCGGATTTGGGTTTGCCGTCACTTGGTGAAGTACCAACTTCCTGGGAACACCGACAGCGTCGGGTTGGCCGGGATGGCGCCGGAAAGGTTCTTCTTGACCGCGATGACTTCAAAGTCAGCGTTCGGCTGGTAGATCATCGGCAGTTGCTGGGATGCGAAGCGCTCCCAATTGTTGAAGTCGGTCTGGGTCGCGCCGCCGAGCGACGTGGCCGTCTCGAGCTTGTCCTGCTTCGGGTCGCAGTAGTTCTCATGGTTGTTAGCGGCGCCGCAGGCGAGGTAGCCGGCGTCAGGCGCGAAGCCGTTCGGTGGGGTGTACACGCCGCCGCCCCAGTCGGCCAGTTGCCAGCTGCAGGAAGACTGGCTAGCCGTGCACGTCGGCGCGGCCGCGTACACGTTCACGTTGTCGACCAGGTTGATGTGAATGCCGACCGTGGCCGCGACCGTCTTGTAGGACGTCATGGCCAGCTGCTGGAACGTCTGACCGGTGTAGATCATCAGATTGAAGGTCAGGGGCTCACCTGCTTTGATGCCCGTGCCGCATTCATTGGCGGCCGTTCCCGGATGCGCGCACGTTGTCGTGCCGCCTGGCTTCACATCCCAGCCGTGCGCCGTCAGCAGGGCCTTGGCCTTGGCTGGGTTATATGGGTATGCGTTGGGTTCGGCCTGCTCTTCCGACGACGGGCCATTAACGACCATGCCGTAGTCCGGCTGGGCATAGCCAGAGAAGACCTTCGAGATCTGCAGCTGCTGGTTCATCAGGTACTGCATGGCTTGCCGGACGTAGAGCTGGCGGAATTCAGGGCCAACGCTCGGGTTATTGAAGTTGTAGAAGATGGAGTTAAACCCATACACCTTCCACTGCGCGGTGTTGTATCCTTCTTGCCCGATCGCCGGGATCGTAGAATAGTCAGTCGCCGGTATGTAGCCGACGGTCAGGCTGCCCGCTCGCAGCGCGTTATATTCGGCGTCCGCACTGGTAAACGGGACTTCGACGAATTCAGATATTTTGGGCTTATTCGGGCCGCTGTAGTTTTTGTTCGGCACGAATGTCACCCGGCCGGTGAGTGTGTAGCCCTTCAGGTTGAACGGGCCGTCCACCGTCCGCCATAGCGGGTTGGTGGCATAGGTCTTGAGGTCCTTGGTCTGCGCGTCAAGGAAACTGAGCACGGACTTCGCGCCGGCGGTGGTTTCGTCGTAGTTTCCGACCGCGCCGGTCGCGCTGGTCTTGTCCCAGGTGTGCTGCGGGATCGGAGTGATCTGGGAGAGCTCGTCCTCAGTGAAGAAATTCGGCGCGTACGACTTATTGAGGTTCAGCTGAAGCTTGGTCGAGCTGAGTACCTTCATTGAGGTCACGTTGTCGGGGAACTGCCCTGGGCTATAGGCCGCCCACTGTGACTTGTTGGCCTTCAGGATGTTGATCCAGAACATCAGGTCGCGGGTCGTGACCGGGGTGCCGTCCGACCACTTCCAGGGCTTGATCGTGATCGTGACGACCGAGTCGTTGTTTGAGTAGACCGGTTGATCGCCGAGACTCTGGGCGTAGTCGATGCCGGTGCTGGAGCCGCTGTTGTTGTACAGCGGTGGCCACATGAGGTTCTCGAACCAGCTCTGCTCCTGGATCGTGAAGAACGATCCGGGATAGAAGGGCAGGATCCACGTCGGTGCGTAGTTTGCCGACTCGGCGAACGTGACCACGCCGCCCTGCGTCGGCTTGCCAGTACCGCTGCTCGAGCTGCCCGATGACCCCGATGACGCTGAACACGCCGCCAGTGCGAGACAGGCGCCCAGGCAGAGGATGAGAAAACCGCGACGTATCAACCCACCGCGGAACCCGTGGGTGCTGCGCGGTGGGAGGCCAAGTCTCGCCATGCCTATCTCCTCTCGCTCAAGTGCTTGGTTCGCGTCCCCGGAAGGTCGCGCTCGCTGGCGCGGTTTCCCGACCCAGATAGGCCGTGAGCGGCAGATGAGCTGTTGCGGTCGAGTGTCGACAATCTGCGATCCCGATTAGAGCCCGCAGGTAAAACGATGTCAATACAGCGTGCGAATTCGTTACTGGCCGTGATCTACGCCGCGGCTGACTGGGTGGCCGGCGTGGTCAGGGGAGCGGGGCCGGACAGCGGGAAAATCGCGCCTGCGATGGCGGCTGTCGGTGACTGGCTTCCCGTGACGGCACGTGGTGTCGGATGGTGATCTTTCGCGGGCCGATGAACGTGGATGGGCGAGTTCCTCCTGCTCATAGCAGCTCTCCCTCCATCTCGGCCAACAAGATTCTGCTCCGACATAACCGTTCAGCAATGTATTTCGTGTGAAGAGCATGTAAAAACTGACGTCCCGGTGTGGCCGGCGGCCGACGCGGTAGCCTCGTTGGTCAGGCGGCTGATCGGCGATGGCTCCGTTGCAGCGAGTGCTGACCGCGCTCCACCGGGAGTGGTTGACGCACAACTGCACTTGACCTGTTGTCGACAATCGGCACTGCTGTTACGCTGCCCGCAGGAACTCGGACCACGCCAGGGTCGACATTGCCGTTCATCCCCAGGCGCCCAACACCTCTCCTCGCAGCTTCGACGGCGCACGTCGGCTGCTCTTCCAATTGACTGTCGGGTCTCGACCAGTCGGCAAGGTCAGCTGGTCAGGTCCTCGAGCTCCCGCCCGGGCCGACGGGCGGCAACCCCTCGAAGGAGGGAAGTCATGAAGACCGTTTTGACCGGGGCGACCGTGATCGATGGCTCGGGAGGACCGGCCGTCAAAGGTGCGTCGGTCGTCATCGACGGGCAGCGCATCGAGGAAGTCACGGCGGGCGGTGCGGTGCGCCCGGCGGGAAGCGGGGAGTCCACCTACCAGTTGGACGCTGGGTACACCATCATCCCCGGGCTGATCGACTGCCATGATCACCCAGGGCACCCGGGTATCGGGCTGCCCGCGAGCCGCGCATCCACTGTTCCGCACGCGGTGGCCCTCGTGGCGAAGGCGCTCCGGGACACGGTGGAAGCTGGGGTTACGACCGTGCGGGACGCCGGAGGTCTCGGCTACGGCTTCAAGGTCGCGGTCGAGGAAGGGCTGTTCGTCGGCCCGCGCCTCGTCCTGAGCCTGGCCATCATGAGCCGTACCGGTGGGCTCGGCGACCCCTGCGGCATATTCGGCGGCGGCAGCGAGCGATCGATCATTCCCGGCATTCCGCTCGGTGTGTGCGACGGTCCGGAGGACGGGCGGCGGAAGGTCCGGGAGCTGCACCGGTCGGGCGCCAGTGCCATCAAGGTCGCGATGACCGGCGGCATCAGGAGCGGGGCACTTGTGCCTGGCTTTTCGGCGGCCGAGGTCGAGGCCATCGTGGACGAGGCTCATGTCCTCGGGCTGCGGGTCCTCTGCCACTGTCATGGCGGCGTAGGCCTCTCCGATGCCCTGGCCGCTGGAGTGGACTCCATTGACCATGGCCTGTACCTGGCGGGCGACCACAAGTCCATCGAGCGCATGGCCCAGGCCGGAACGTACTACGTGCCCACAATGCTCGTCTTGAGCCTGCACGAGAGCCACGGGGAGGGGCAGGCCAAAGAGTCGGCCCGTCAGCTCCGCGAGCAGCATCGCCGGGGGATCGCCCAAGCGGCCGAGGCGGGCGTCCGGATCGCGATGGGCACCGATGCCGGCGCCTTCGGGCACAGTCACCAGGCCACTGAGCTGGAGCTGTTCGTCGAGGCCGGATTTTCCCCCATGCAGGCACTGGTAGCGGCCACGTCGACGTCAGCCGCCTGTATCGGCCTGGGGGACCAGATCGGGACCCTGCAGGCCGGCTACGACGCCGATCTGATCGTCGTGGAGGGCGATCCGCTGGCCGATATCCGGATCCTGCAGGATCCGGCGAAGATCAAGATGGTGATGAGGGCAGGCGCTCCTATCCGGAACCAGCTCACCGCAACATCGCCCGAGTAGGGGATTCCATGAGAAAACATGCCTTGGCCCTGATGTCGTCGACGGAAATCCGGGACATCCCGAAACAGGACTCAGTGCTCCTGATCCCGGTTGGTTGCGTCGAGCAGCATGGTCCGGCCGGCTATACGGGCGCGGACACGATCCTGGCTGAACATGTCGCCGGGCAGGTCGCGGAGCGGCTCGACCACGTCTACGTGGCCCCTGCGCTGGGCTACGGCTATACGCCGTACACCGCCTTCCCGGGCACGGTCAGCCTGCGCCTGGAGACCCTGGAGGCCCTGGTCCGCGACGTGGTCCTTGGCTACTTCGAGCACGGCTTCCGCCGTTGCATCGTGGTCAACAATCACGGTCCGAACGAAGCGGCCATCGAGCCCGTCGCTCGTGACATCCTCCGCCAGTACGGAGTGTCGCTGGCGATCCTGTACCCCTGGAAGCTGGCCATTACCTGGGCCAGAGAGAACGTCGCCGAGATGAGCGGCCAGATCGGCCACGGCGGAGAGCCGACGATCTCGGTCATGATGGCCCTCGCCCCCGGCTACGTCGACACGAACGCCGCTGGCCATCCCGGCTACGTACGGGACGGCGGCGAAATCGAGGTTGCCTCGTACCGCTCCGCCCGTTTCGAGGGTCAGGAGGTCGGGTTGTTCAGCGACCCGACGACGATCCTGCCCAGCGGGGCCAGCGGAAACTGGACGTCAGCTACCGAGGAGCGCGGCGGCATCGTCCTGGATTACGTCGTCGAGTTCGCCACCCGCTTCGTCAAGAGCTTCGCCGCCCGTGTGCCGGGCTAAGTGATGTGGGCCAAATTCCGTTCTTAACTATTTCGGTCGACAATCGACACCTAGTACGGGAACTCTCGGCATCCGCGAGGGCCGGCATAGCAATGGCAATAAGGAGAGTGGAGCATGCCAGGAAGCGTGGCGATCGTCGGTTGCGGGGCCATTGGCGGGTTGGCCGGGTTCTACATGGCGCGGGCCGGTGAGCCGGTTGTCTTTATCGACCAGAACGCTGAGCACGTTAAGGCCATTCGCGAGAAGGGCATCTCGGTGAACGGCGTGTACGGGCCAATGCAGATCGGTCCCCAGCCGGCGTTCACGCCCGACGAGGTGCCTGAGCCCCTGGACGGATTCGTCTTCGTCGCTTGCAAGTCGCAGGCGACGGAGGCCGCGGTCCAAGGAATCCTGAAGTACCTGACGCCGACCTCGTGCGTCGTGTCGCTGCAGAACGGGATGAACGAGGGGCGCATGGCCGCGCTGGTCGGCCCGGAGCGAACCATGGGGGCCCTGCCCGACTACGGGGGTGCCTATCTCGAACCCGGTGTGCTCGAGGCGGTGCACGAAGGCGTGGTTTACGTGGGTGAGATCGCCGGTGGGATCACCGACCGCTCCCGCGAGGCCGGCCGGCTGCTGGACATCGGGCCGAACGTGTGTGAGGTCCTGGACGACATCATGGGCCGGGTATGGACCAAGCACGTCTACAGCTCGCACGTACTGGTGACCAGCCTGGTCGACGGCAGCGTGGTCGAGGTGCTGGGCGACGAGCGGGTCCAGCTCCTGGGGGGCATCGGCGTACGGGAAGGCCTGAAGGTGGCCGACGCCGCCGGCGTGACCATCCAGCACGACGAGTGGTTCGATCCGGACCTGTACCGCGTGGAGACGGCGAAGGACACCGAGCGGCTTCTGGTCATGTACCGGCGCCTGGCTGAGCACCTCGGCGGACACCAGCGGACACCGGCCCCCGGTGGCTACCAATACGTGAAGAAGGCCAGCGGCATCCACTGGGACATCGTCTACCGGAAACGGAAGAGTGAAGCCCAGTACGTGTCCATCGCCATGGAGGCGAAGGAGTACGGAATCCCGGTCCCGCTGAACGACCGGATCCTGGAAATGATCGCGGAAATCGAGGACGGCAAACGGCAGCTCGGCATGCACAACATAACCGAACTCACCCAGGATGCCGAACGGCTTGGGCTTTCCCTACCGCTCGACCGGTAACCCCGAATGTCCGTGCGGGCCGTCTCGTCCGGTCGCTAAGTACAGCAAACAGAAAGGCGCTCTAGTGAAGTCGAATGAAACGGCACTCTGGGAGCATCTGTCCGGACTCCTGGAGGACAAACTAAGTTCCTTCCCCGGCCTCGCGGGCTTGTGCCTGCGGGATTTGACATCGGGCGAGGAGATCCGCATCCATGCCGACCTGGTAGCACCATCCGCCTCGACCATCAAGATGCATATCCTGGCTCACTTGCTGGAGCTGAGTGAGGCCGGGACGCTTGATTGGTTCGAGCGCATCAAGCTCGACAAAACGGTCTCGGTACCAGGTAGTGGTGTGCTGGCCTATTTCGACGACCCGGTGGAACTGACCGTTCGTGATGTCGCAACGCTCATGATCATCGTCTCGGACAATACGGCGACGAACCTTTGCATCGACTGGGCGACCATAGACGGCGTGAACGAAATGCTCGGTCGCCTCGGACTGGCCAATACCATCCTGCAGCGAAAGATGCAGGACCACGACTCGGTCCGGGAGGGCAACGAGAACCTGTCGACGCCGGACGAGGTCGTGCGTTTTCTCGACCTGCTCTACACCGGGCACGGGCTCAGCCCTTCCGTCTGCGCGGAGACCCTCAGGATCCTGAAGAAGCCGAAGCGGGGCTACATGGGTCCCGCCCTGCCGGAGGGCACCGTTATCGCCAGCAAGCCTGGCGGGATGGACAAGGTCAGGAACGATGCCGGCATTGTCTACCTGGAGCGGCGTCCGTACGCCCTCTGCATCATGACGACGTACGGCCTCGGGGACCGCCGCCTGGGGGAGACGTTGATCGGGGACACCGTGAATTTCATCCACGAGTACATGACGATGCTTGATCGTTCTGGTCCCTGGGGCCAGGGAGTACCGATGGCGTTCCTAGCGGGCAGTGCTGCCCCCCAGCCGGCTGTCTGAGCCCGGGAGAGCGGAGTCGTCATGGATGTGTTCACCGGGGTAGGCGTCGCACTGGTCACGCTGCTCGACGCGGGCGGCGAGGTCGACGCACCGTCGACCGCCGCGCTGGCCCGCGATCTGGTCGGCCGCGGCATGCGCGCGGTGCTCGTCTGCGGCACGACCGGTGAGGCGGCGACCCTGACCGACGACGAGCGAGCCGACCTGATCTGCGCGGTTCGCGCCGCTGTTCCCGACCAGGTGCCAGTGCTGGCCGGAACGGGGGCGCGCGTTACCGAGCGGGCCGCCGAGCTAACCGCGGCGGCGGCACTGGCCGGCGCCGACGCCATCCTGGCCTGGCCACCGCCGGAATGCCCGGACCTGCCCGGTTACTACGCCGCCCTGGCCGCGGCCGCGGGCCACTTGCCCGTGCTGGCCTACCACATCCCGTGGGTCTCGGCCCCCGGCGTTCCGGTCGAGGCCCTGCCCGAGCTGCCGGTGGCCGGGCTCAAGGACTCCTCCGGCGACCCAGACCGGCTGCTGGCTGAGGTCGGCGGGTATCCCGGTGCCACCTACGTCGGTTCCTCGGCGGTGCTGGCTCTGGCCGGGCCGCTCGGCGCCACCGGCGCGATCCTGGCGATCGCCAACGTGGAGCCGGAGCTGTGCTGCGCCGCTTTCGGAGGCGACGCCCGGGCCCAGCTCAAGCTGGCCGACGTACACCTGGCTGCCCGCAAGGGCGGGCCGGCCGCGCTCAAGCAGATCCTGGCCCAGCAGCGCGGCGTTAGCGCGCTGAGCCGCTCGCTCTGACCCGGAGCAAAATCCCGGTCAGCTGCTAAGGTCGACAATCGACACTTGCTGGCGAAAACAGATATGGACGGGGGAGATGGCCATTACCGAGCTCACTATCGCGATCGGCTCCTATCTGGAACCTGAGCAGGTCCAGCGCATAGCAGCCCAGCCCTCCGTCCGGGTGGCCTACGAGCCGGACTTGCTGCCGGTACCGCGTTATCCGTGTGATCACACCGGACGCCGCCGCGAGCTCAGCCACGCCAGCCTGCAGGAGTGGCGGGAGCTCGCGGCCAGCGCGGACGTGTTTTTCGACTTCGACTGGCTTGAGCCGCAGACCATGCCGGAACGGTGCCCGGACCTGCGGTGGATTCAGGCCACCAGCGCGGGGATCGGCGCCTTCATGAGCCGCACCGGCCTGAGCAGCAGCGGCCTGGCCGTTACGACTGCGGCGGGCATCCACGCCGTGCCGCTGTCGGAGTTTGTGGTCACCGGCGCGCTGTACTTCGTCAAGGGCCTGCCCCGGCTGAGGGAGCGGCAGGAAGCCCGGCACTGGGAACGCTACGCGACCCGGCAGCTAGCCGGGCTGCGCGCGCTCGTGGTCGGTCTCGGCGGCATCGGCCGCGCCGTCACGACGTCGCTGGCGTCCCTGGGCGTGGAGATATGGGGCCTCGGCCGCGACGGCAGGTCCTATGACGTCCCCGGGCTCGCCCGGCTGATCACCCGGTCCCAGCTGGACGCCGCCCTGCCGGAGATCGACGTCCTGGTGCTGGCCTGCCCGCTCACCGATGAGACCGAGGGGATGATCGGCGCCGGGCAGATAGGGCTGCTGAAGCCGGACGCGGTCATCATCAACGTCTCCCGCGGGCAGCTGATCGACCAGGTGGCGCTGACCGCCGCGCTGAGTACGGGGAACCTGGGCGGCGCCTGCCTGGACGTGTTCGCAACCGAGCCGCTGCCGTCCGGCGATCCGCTGTGGGCGCTCGACAACGTGATCATCTCTCCGCACTCCGCTTCGACGGTCGCCACCGAGAACGCGACGCTGGTCGATCTGTTCATCGACAACCTCGGCCGGTTCCGGGCCGGATCGCAGCTGCGCAACCGCTACGACCCGGTGCGGGGCTACTAAATGCCCGGTCACCCACGAGAGAAAGAGCCGCACCGTCATGAGTAGTGAAGAGCTCCGCGTCGCCGTGGTGGGAGCAGGCAGCTGGTCGCAGCGAGCCCACATTCCCGGGTGGCAGCGCGACCCGCGCGTGCAGGTCGCCGCGGTCGCCGACCTGAGCGCCGAGGCCGCCGGCCGGGCGGCGGCTGAGTTCGGCATCGCCCGCGCCGTCACCGATTACCGTGAGCTGCTCGATGACCCGTCCATCGACGTCATCGACGTGGCCACCGGCAACGAGGCTCACTTCCAGATCTCCTGGGATGCGCTGGAGGCCGGCAAGCACGTGCTGTGCGAGAAGCCGGTGCACCGCGATGCCCGGCAGACCAAGCGGGCCGCCGAATTCGCCGCCGCCAAGGGACTGAAGACCAAACTCGGCTTCACCTTCCGGTACGCGCCCGCGGTGCTTTTCGCCAAGGACCTCATCGATTCCGGCTTTGTCGGCGACCCGTACGTGTTCAACGGTTTCGAGCAGAACAGCCAGTGGATCGACCCGGCGACGCCGTTGCGCCAAGCCGAGGGCGCGGAACCGGATGGCGCGGAGATCACCGTCTCCTCGATCGAGGGCTACGGCGCGCCGATCATCGACATCATGCACTGGTGGGTCGGCCGCCCGATGACCAACGTGGTGGGCACCATGCGGAACTTCGTCCCGGTGCGCATGGTCAGGTCGAGCGGCCAGATGCAGCGCATGAACATCGATGACGGTGACATGTGGATCTGCGAGTTCGACACCGATGTGACGGCCTCGATCCAGTCCTCTTACGTAACCGTCGGCAATTATCCCGGCATTGAGGCGCGGTTTTACGGCTCGGAGGGCGCGGTGATTGTGCGCCTGGTTGACGAGTTCGGGATCTGCCAGACGATCAAGACGGCGACGAAGGACGCAGTGGAGTTCGTGGAACAGGAGATTCCCGAGCGCTACTTCCCGGCCGGCGGTACGAGCCGGGAGCCGTGGCCGTTCCTCTTCTACTCCAACCTGGTCCGGAACTTTGCCGACGAGATCCTCGACGGCGGAGCGGAGAATCAGGGCGACTTCGCGCAGGGCGCCATCGTCCAGCGGACTATCAACGCGTTCGAGCGCTCGGCCCGCGAGCGTCGATGGGTGGCGTTCGATGAGGTCGAGGGTGTCTGAGCCGGCCCCCGCCGGGCCAACGGACCCGCAGGCGCAAGTGCACACCGTCCTAGTCATGGTTGACTATCGACAATGGACGCTGCGGGGGCAGATGATGCCGGGCGCCGCGGCCTGCCTGCGGAGGCGGCCGGATGAAGGCTGAGTCCAATGCGGCCCGGCTGGTCGGTCAGGTGCTGGCGGGCGAGGTCTGGCCCGCTTTGGCCGACCGGCACGCCTACCGCGTAGGCCCCGCCGGGCAGCCCTTCGTGCTCCCCGGCATGGGCGGTGTCACGCTCGACGTCCAGTGCGGTGACCCGGCAACCGGTTACGCCTCCGATCATCTGGAGCCCGGCGCGTCCGTCCGGCACCGGGACCCGGCGGCGAACATGGCCGTGCAGTTCCTGACGTGCGTCGGGAACGAAGTCAGGGTCGCCTCGGGTCCTGCTGCAGGCGCAGTCGGTCACGTGATCGGCCAGCATGCCTACGTGCTGGTCGACTTCCCGGCCGCCGCCATGGCCGGGATCACCACCGGTGATCAGGTCACGGTGATCGCGGTCGGCCAGGGCCTGGTGCTGACCGAGCACCCGGCGATCAAGGTCAAGAACTGCTCGCCGCGCCTCCTCGCGGCTATGCCGGGCGGCACCGGCGCGGACGGCCGCCTCGACGTGCACGTCGCGGCCGTGGTACCGGCCGAGGCCGTCGGCGCGGGCTCCGGGATGGTGTCGGAGTATGCCAACATCGACCTCATGGGCGCCTACGCCGGCCTCGGTGAGGACCTTTCCCTTGGGCTCGAGGGGCTGCGGATCGGCGACATCGTGGCGCTGGAGGACTCCGATCACCGCTACGGCCGCGGTTACCGCGCCGGATACCTGACCATCGGCGTGATCTCGACCGGGCAGTGCTTGCTGTTCGGGCACGGCCCTGGGCCCGGTTCACTGATGAGCGGCCCGGCTGACGCGTTCCGCCTGGTCACTGACCCCGGCGCCAACTTGGCTAGCTGGCTGCACGACGGACAGGAGGCGAGCCGGTGAGCGCGGACGCTGAAGGGCTGGCTCTCCGCCCGGTGGCCGTAAACCTGCTCGGCCTGGTCGAGCAGCCAGAGTTCGGCAGCACGCCGTACCAGGTGAGCGCGGACGGGAGTTCCTATGTGCCAGTCGGGGACGGCGGCATCGTGCTGGGCGTCCGGCTGGGCGAGTCCGTCTTTGCCCGTGACGCCGACCACGCCGCCCCGGGCGCCTGCCTGGTCCACCCCGATCCGGGGGCGCGGCATGCCCTGACGGTCTACTCCTGCATCGGCAACCAGGTCGTCATCAGGACCGGCCTAGCGGCGGGCGCGCGCGGCATTGTCGTGGGCAAGCGCGGCGAGGAAGGGCGCGTCATCATCAGCCTGGCTCAGGAGGACCTGGCCAGGCTCCGGCCGGCCGACCAGGTCGCGGTCCGGGCTTACGGGCAGGGCTGGCGGCCCGCGAGCTTCCCGGCGGAGGTCACCGTGCTGAACACCGCTCCCGCTGCGTTCGCGGCGCTGCCCATCGCGGTCACTGGCGATGGCCGGGTGCTGGCCGGCGTCCGCATGATCGCAGCCAGCAAGCTGGCCGGCAACGGCATCGGACGGCCCGCCGCGGGCTGGGATCTGGACCTGCAGCTGTCCGTGCCGGGCCAGCAGTCCGGGAACGGCAGCGGGAGAGCTGGCCGCCTGCTGCTCGGCGACCTGCTAGCCGTATCGGACCTGGACGCGCGGTGGAACATGGGTTACCGGCGCGGCTGGCTGACCGTGGGGCTGGTGGTGCACGGCGCGAGCCCGCTGCCGGGTCACGGACCGGGCATTACCCCGATCCTGACCGGCCCGGCCGGCGTACTCCAGGCAGAACCGGACCCGGCCGGGCATGCTGGCCTTACCGAGACGGCAGTACAGGCATTGATCGAGGGGGAGCCGGAACTTGAGTAAAGGGCAACAGTCCGGTACGCAGGAAGCGGGTGCGTAGCCATGCTTCAACATGTATCTCTTCCGGAGGCGGTTACCCGCGCGCTGCGTCACCGCATCCTCAACAACGAGCTGCCAGCTGACTCGCGGCTAGTCGAGGCTAATCTCGCCGCCGAATTCGGGGTCAGCCGCAGCACCGTCAGGGATGCCATGCGCAGCCTGCATGCCGAGGGCCTGATCGAGATCGTGCCGCGGCGCTACAGCGTGGTCACCCGCATGTCGGCTGAGGACGCCGAGGACGTCTGCTACGCGCGCTACAAGCTCGAGGACGCGAGCCTGGAAGGCGGCTTGGGAAATCGCCGCCGGGATCTGGCCAAGCAGCTGCGGCTGGCCCTGGAGCACATGTCCGTCGCCGCGCGGCTGAACGACCTGGACGCGCTGGTGGACAGCGACACCCAGTTTCACCGGGTGCTCATCACCGTCTCAGGCCGGCGCCGGCTGACCGATCTGTGGAGCATGCTCAACAGCCAGATGGGCGCGCTCATGCGGGCCGAGCTGGACCGCCAGGGCATCGACATGCTCGAGACGGTGCAGCGCCACCAGGGCATCGTGTCCGCGGTCAGCGATGGCGACCTGCCGCGCCTGCGGGCGGAGCTAGGGGCGCATTACATGACCGGCTTCCCTGGGGCTGAGGGCGCGGTCGTTCCGGAGGACGACGAGGTGTTATGACCACTACCCACCCTGCCGACCTGGACCTGCTGGAAGCCGCCACCGCGCTGAACGCGGGGGAGATCTCATCGCGGGAACTCACCGCCGCATGCCTGGAACGCATCGCGGACCGGGACGGGAAGTTCGGCGCGTTCATCCGCGTCTATGAGCGAGAGGCGGCGCAGGCGGCGCTGCGGGCTGATGAAATCCGCGCGCGCGGCCTGGCCGGGCCGCTGACCGGACTGCCGATCGCGCTCAAGGACGTGATCGCGTCGGCCGGACTGCCGCTGACGGCCGACAGCGCCGTCTTGGAAGGCAACGTGGCCGAGGCTGACGCGACCGCGTGGGGCCGCCTGCGTGCCGCCGGGATGGTCCTGCTCGGCCATCTGCACTGCGGCGAGTTCGCCAGTGGTGTGTGGGGGATTAATCCCTGGGGCCCGACCTTCTCGCCGGCTGGATCAAGCAGCGGTAGTGGCATCGCGCTGGCCGCCCGGATGGTGCCAGCGACTCTGGGCACGGACACCCGGGGCAGCATCCGGGGGCCCGCGGCGTTTATGGGCCTGAGCGCCGTGAAGCCCACCTTCGGGCTGGTGAGCACGGCCGGCGTCATACCGTTTTCCTTCACCGCCGATGTGGCCGGCCCCATGGCCAGGTCGGCCGCCGACTGCGCTGTCCTTCTTCAGGTCATGGCCGGCCCGGACCCCGCCGACCGGGCCACGCTCTCGCAGCCGGCCGGCCCGCCGCGCTATCCGGCTCAGCCGCGGCCGGGCCCGCGGCCGTTGGCCGGGACCAGGATCGGCATTCCGCAGTTCGACGCGGCTGACGCGCTGTCGCCGGGCGTAGCCGAGGTCTACGCCCGGTTCTGCGGCGACCTCACCAGCCAGGGAGCGGAGCTGGTGGCCTTCCCGTGGCCGGCCAACCCGCTCGACGGCAGCGGCGGCCGTAACCTCGGCGACTGGATTCATTATCTCGGGGCCGAGATCCAGGTGATCCATGAGCAGTTCGCCGATCGCAGCCATCTGTATCGCGACCAGTTCCTTGGCCTGCTCGCGCCCCTGCGCTCGGCTGGAACGGCGACGGACTATGTCCGGGCGCAGGTCGCCAGGGCCCGGATCGCCGATACGTGGACGCGCGTGTTTACCGAGCACGAGCTGACCGCCGTCGCCCACCCGGCATCTCAGCACGAACTGTGGCGGACGGACGTCGAGGTCACCCACGAAGCACGGTCCCGGAACATGCCGGGAGTCTGGAATGACACCGGCTTTCCCGTCGTCTCGGTCCCGGCCGGCCTGAGCCCGGCCGATCAGTCGCCGGTCGGCATCCAGCTGGCAGGCCTCCCGCACAGCGAGGCGGCTCTGCTTCAGGTGGCGATCGATCTGCAGGCGGTGACCGATTATCACCGGCAGAGCCCGGCCGATCTGGACCACGGCCCGGAGTACCAGCCGCCGGCCCGGCACTCGGCCGGGCCGCAACCACCGTACGTTCCGCCGCTCAGCGCGCTGAACGCTATTATCCCGGTCAATCCGGCTGCGTGGCGATAACAGCATCCGATAGCCCGGCGCCCTGCAGGGGGGGTAGCGCGCTCGATCGCGCGCGCCGCAGCAGCCGGGTGTTAGCCGGTCGCACCTGCGGATGGGTGCCTCCGTTGCGTTCGGCTTCCGCCTGCCATCGTGCCTGCCGCTCGGCGAGGGTCGACGCGTCACCGAGTTCGGTGCAGTCCAGGCTGTCGTGGTTGACGTCCGCGATGATCGTGTCACCTTCCTCGATCAGCGCGATCGGGCCGCCGAGCGCCGCCTCGGGTGAGACGTGGCCGATGACCAGTCCGACTGATCCGCCAGAGAAGCGGGCGTCGGTCATCAGCGCGATGGTGATGCCGCGGCGGCGGCACAGCGCGGTGATCCGTGACGTCGGATCGAGCAGCTCCGGCATGCCGGGAGCACCGCGGGGGCCCTCGTAGCGGATCACCACCATGTCGTGGTCCTCGAACCGCTCGGGTGCGGACGAGAGCGCTTCGATGAGCGCGGCCTCGCTGTTGAAGACCCGGGCGCGCCCGGCGAACCGGCCTTCTTCCATGCCGCCCTCGACGCCGGCGAGCTTGATGACCGCGCCACCGTCGGGCGCTAGGTTGCCCCGCAGCAGCCTCAGGCCGCCGGTCGGCTTGAACGGCGCCGACAGCGAGTGGATCACCTCTCCGTCCGGCTCGGGCGGGGCCAGCCGGGTGACCTGATCGGCCAGCGTCTCCCCGGTACAGGTGAGGCAGCCTCCGTCGAGCAGCCCGGCCTGCAGCAGTTCGCGGACGATTACCGGCAGGCCGCCCTCGGCGTCGATGTCGACCATCGAGTATCTGCCGAAAGGACGGGCGTTGATCAGGACGGGCAGCGTGCGCGAGAGCCGATTGAACTCCTCCTGGCTGATCACCTCGCGCCAGAAGTCGATGCCTGCGGCCCTAGCCAGTTCCGGCGCGTGCAGCACGACGTTGGTGGAGCCACCCATCGCGATGGCCACCAGGGTGGCGTTGCGCAATGACGCGGGGACGACGATGTCGCGGGGTCTGATGTCGCGCTCTGTCAACAGCTGCAGCGCGTCGAGCAGCTGGGCGGGGAATTCCTCGACGCGGCGGCGGTCCTCCGATGCGGGGCTGACCATGTGCAGTGGTTCCATGCCGGAGGTCGCGATGAACGACTGCATGGTGTTGTAGGTGAACATCCCACCGCAGCTGCCGTGGCCGGGCGAGCCCTCCATCGCCAGGCGGCGCCGCTCCGCCGGCTGCTCCGTCGCGGCCTGGAAGCAAGAGATGATGTCGATCGGCTCGCCGGTGCGGGAGTCGATGCCAGGGCGGATCGATCCATCCGACATGATCACCGCCGGCGCGTTGCGCTCAAGGATCGCCGCTAGCGTCCCGATCGGCGGCTTGTCGCAGGCGACCACGGCGATGACCCCGCGGACGTCGCTCCCCTCCAAGTGCAGGCACACGCCGTCGTTGGTGGTCTCGCGGCCGATCAGCGAGTACCGCATCTCGAGGGTGCCGTTGCGCTGCCCGTCGGAGATCCCGCCCGCGTAGTTGGGTGCGATGACCCGCACCGGGAGATCCTCGGCGGTAACCCGGCGCCGCAGTTCGGCCTGGATCGCCTCGACCTTCGCCGGCACCCCGGCGTAGCAGATGCTGTCACCCAGGTTGCCGACAACTCCCCAGGTCGGGCAGTGGATCTTGTCCGGATCCTGGCCCTGCAACCGTGCCGTCGCGACCGCCTGCGTGTCTTGCCCTGGCTTCCACGCTCCCGCGTCGCTCACCGCTGCGCCCTCCCTATTCGCCGGATGATGGGCGATCGTACCGTTAGCCGGCCGACGCCGGCGCAGTGGTGGCTAGGCGTCTGGGACGGGCCGGTATGTGAGGTGGGCGAGGCCGTCACCGATGGTCTTGGAGTCGGCTAGACGCATCGGTTTCTTCTCGCTGGTCTCGCCGAACAGACGCTGGCCGGCCCCCAGTACGACCGGGTACATCACCAGCCGCAGCTCGTCGACCAGATCGTGCTCCAGCAGCGTGCGCCCGAGCTGATAGCTGGCGTAGACGACGATGTCCCCGGCTATCTCCTGTTTCAGCTTCGAGACCTCGTCGACCACGTTGCCCCTCAGGACCGTTACGTTCGTCCATTTGGGATTCTGGAGAGTCGAGGACACTACGTACTTGGGCAGGCCGTTCAGCCGGTCCGCCCACGCGCCGCTCCGGGAGGTCCACCGCGCGGCGAACCACTCGTCGGTCCGCCGGCCCAGCAGCAGGGCCTCGGTGCCCAGTGCCTCGTCGAGCGAGATCTTGGCCCAGTGTTTGAGGTCCTTACCCCCGAACTCGCTGAACCAGCCGCCGAGCCTGAAGCCTTCCTGTCCGTCGGGATCCTGGACCACTCCATCGAGTGAGGCGTTCGTACTGATCACGATCTTTCCCATGCCGGTTCTCCCTCTTGCTGCGTTGTGAGCTGCCACCGATGCAGACACCGCGGCGCCGGGGAAGTGGCGCCCGCCAACCGCCCCGTTCAGCCCCCGGCCGGTGTCCATACGGGAAGTGGGAAAAGATGCGGGAAGGGGGTGACCCGAGGGTGGTGGAAGTGGCAGCTGACTTGGTCGCGAGGGCGCGGGCTGGGGACGACGACGCGTTCCGGGAGCTGACCGAGCCGCACCGCCGGGAGCTGCTGGTGCATTGCTACCGGATGCTCGGATCGTTCCAGGACGCCGAGGACGTCCTGCAAGACACGCTGCTGGCCGCCTGGCGGGGTTTCGGGGGATTCGAGGGACGCGCCTCGTTGCGCACCTGGCTCTACCGGATCGCCACGAACCGGTGCCTCAACGCGCGCCGTTCGCTTCGCCGGCGGCCGGCCAAGGCATGGGACGTGCCCAACGTTGAACGGCCCGAGCCGACCCGGCTCGGCGAGGTCGTCTGGCTCGAGCCATTTCCCGATGCCGTGCTTGCGGGCGCGGTTGAGGTGCCGCTTGGTCCGGAAGCTCGCTACGAGCAGGCCGAATCCATCTCCCTGGCCTTCGTGACCGCCCTTCAGGTCCTCCCCGCTCGTCAGCTGGCCGTGCTCATCCTGCGCGACGTCCTCGGATTCGATACGAACGAGGTGGCCGGGATGCTGGACTCGACCATCGACTCGGTCAAGAGCACCCTCAAGCGGGCGCACGCCAGCCTGCAGCACCAACGGCCCGTGTCCGGCGGCCGAGAGCCGCCAGCCGCCCCGGGCTCATCAGCCGAGGATGCGATCGTGGCCAAGTTCGTCCGCGCGTGGGAGTCCGCCGATCTCGACGCGCTGGTGGCCCTTTTGACCGGCGACATCTTCATGTCAATGCCGCCGATGCCGTTCGAATACGAGGGTCGCGATGTCGTGACCCGGTTCTGCGCCCTGCTGTTCGGCGCAGGCCGGAGGTTCGACCTCGTGCCGACGCGGGCCAACGGCCAGCCCGCCTTCGGCGCCTACGTGCGCGCCCCCGGCGGCATCAGCCACGGGATCGGCCTCTACGTCCTCACCCTGGCTGGCGACCGGATCTGCGCCATGACCCGCTTCGAAACCAGCGTCCTCCCGTCGTTCGGGCTACCGCGATCGCTCGCAAGCTCCTAGCCAGCTCCCGGACGATGGATTGATGCACCACCGGCACCAATCCGCGCGGGCGTCCGCTCCGAATAGAGCCTGGCAGGTTTGCGTGACCACCAGGTCGTCCGGTTGTGGAGGTAGCGAAGATGCCCGATCAGGTACCAGAGCCGGATGTTCGCACCCGTCCCGGGGACTTCCCGCCAGTGGAAACGGCCACCACCGTCGGAGCGATCGCGGTCTTCCTGGCTTCCGGTCCTTCGGAACGCAAGATCGAGGTCTCTCCGGCCGGCGACGGACGGGAACGGGCCCACAACGTCGTGCGGCTGCGCAAAGGTGGCCCCGTGCCGCGGTACGTCACTGTTTTCCCCGGTCTGTCCGCAGGCCTGTACACCGTCTGGCAGGGTGCTACCAAACTGGCCGGGACCGTCATGGTTCACGCTGGAGAGGTGACCGAAGTGCTGCTACCGGCTGGCGTGGGACGAGGGTGGGTTTTAGGTCAGCGGAAGAGCGAACCAGACGTCGTCGGTGAAGCTGCCGTCGGGCAGGCGGATTTCGTCTTTGAGCCGTCCCTCTTCGCGGAACCCGGCCCGCTCGTAGAGTCGGATCGCGGGCGCGTTGGTCGATAGCGCCCGCAGCCCGAGCTTCCGTGCGCCGCGGGAGAACGCTTCCGCGATCGTCACGTCGATGAGCAACGACCCGACGCCCTGGCCGCGTGCGCCTGGTGAGACCGCAAGCGCCTCCAGGTGCAGCACGTGATCATTAGCCGCGATCGGCAGATGCCGGCCGATCCGCGCGTAGCCCACCACGGCGCCGTCCAGGGTCGCGACGATGACGTCTGCTGGCTCCCGGCGCGGACCGAAGAATGGTTCGTCGGCAGCCTGTGGCGGCACCACCCACAGTTCCGGCGGCCATGCCCGGGCATCGAGCACCGCCAGGGCGCGATCGTCATCCAGGGTGGCCGGACGCGTGTGCACGTTCACCCCCGGACCCTACCCTCCGAGGGTGCTGCGGGCCGGGCCGCCGGCACCGGAAGCACGTACCCGGTTGAGCCGGTCTTGCCCTGTTTCTGGCCTTCGGCGGTGTAGTACCAGCGGCTCGGTCATCGGGGCCGCACCTTAAAAAATGCGCTGCAGCGAGGTCAGGTCGTAGTCCGCACCGCGTCGACGATGTACGCCTCAGGCATGGGCTCCTTCTACGCTGGATTCTGCCTTTAATTTAAACTGACATTCAAAATTGGGAAGACGGGGCACTGGCGAGGGTCAGCCGCATGCTTACCAAGGGGGCGATCATGACCAAGGACGAGCCGATAGAGGTCCCGGAAGACATCTTCGAGCGGGTCCGCGCGCTGTGCCTGGCGCTGCCCGAGGTGGCGGTGCGGGTCGACCTTGCCCGGATCAGCACAAGATCGACGGCGCACTCGTTTGACATCCGCCGGAGGTCGTTCTGCTTGCTGGTGGCCTGGGCGGACTCCACGGGCAAGGCCGTGCCGCTGCTCGTGTTGCGGGCCGACCCGGACGAACGCGACGTGCTGCTGGCCAGCGGCCACCCGTTCTTCGCCTCACGAGCCGGCCGTGATCGCATCGGGGTGGTGCTCACCGACGGCACGGACTGGGAGGAGATCCGTGAGCTCGTGATCGAGAGCTACCGGATCCTCGCGCCGAAGAAGCTCACCGCCCTGCTCGATTAGCACACGCTGCTCGATTAGCACACGCTGGTCGACTAGCACACGCTGACGGCCTCAGACCGCGACCCGGCCGCCGTCGACGGGGAGCACGACACCGTGGGTGAACGCCGCCCCCGGCGAGGCCAGGTAGACGATGGCCGCGGCGATCTCCTCCGCCGTGCCCAGTCGTTTCGCCGGCGCGAGCGAGGCCAGGTATCCCTGCGCTTCCCGCATGCCTTCGGTGCCCTCGGTGCTGACCGGTCCCGGGGCGACCGCGTTGACGCGGATGCCCTTGGGCCCGAACTCTGCCGACCAGGCCTTGGTCAGCAACTCCAGCGCGGCCTTGGTCGAGCCGTACAGCGCCATGCCGTCCAGCCCGAACCCGGCGACCATGGTCGAGACGTTGACGATGACGCCTTCGCCGCGCTCGGCCATGCCCGGCGCCAAGGCGGCGGTGAGGAAGTAGGGCACCTTGACGTTGAGCGCAAACAGCTCATCGAACGCGGCTTCTGTCGTGCTGGCCGTCGGGCCGGAGGCGCCGGACCCGGCGTTGTTGACCAGGATGTCCACGTGGCCAAGCACTGTCTCCGCCGCGTGGGCCAGCTGAGTCGCCGATGCCGCGTCGCGCAGGTCGGCCGGGATGAAGTCAGCCTGGCCTCCGGCCGCCCGGATCGCCGCCACCGTCTGATCGCCACGGGCCTTGTCGCGTCCCGATACCGCCACGTGAATCCCGGTCGCGGCCAGGGCGATCGCGGTCGCCCGGCCGATGCCACTGGTGGCCCCGGTGACCAGTGCGGTGGACGGAGTGGAGCTGGTGGAGGTCATGTGAACCGCTTCCTATAAATGGCTTGAACAGGCCAATCCTGCTCACACTATTTCTGGCTTGTCAAGGCCAAAAACGGTAAGGTGGGGTCATGGCCACAGGGAACGCCCCCGCCGGGCGCCTCACCCGCAAGGGGCTCGCGACGCGCGCACGGATCGTGGCCGCTGCGGCCGACCTGATGTTCCGCCACGGTGTGGCCGGCACCAGCACCGAGGACGTGCTCGCGGCGGCGCAGGTCAGCAACTCGCAGCTCTACCACTACTTCGCCGACAAGAACGCGCTCGTGCACGCCGTGATCGAGCGCCAGGCCGACGAGATCATCGGCGGCCAGCGGCCGCTACTCGATCAGCTGGACTCGCTGGCCGCGTTCCGGCAGTGGCGCGACATGCTCGTCGACCTGCAGCGACAACGGCAATGCGAGGGCGGCTGCCCGCTCGGATCACTGTCCAGCGAACTCGCCGAGACCGACCCATCCGCCCGGACCGCGCTCGCCGCGGGCTTCGACCGCTGGGAAGCCCCGATCCGCGACGGGCTCGGGCGCATGCGGGACCGGGGCGAACTGCGGGACGACACCGATGTCGACCGGCTTGCGCTGGGAACTCTGGCCGCCCTGCAGGGTGGATTGCTGCTGACCCAGGCCAAACGGGATGTCGCCCCCCTGGAGGCTGCGCTGGACCTCGCGATCAGTCAGATCAGCTACCACCTCAGCTGAGCCTGTAGCGGCTGCGCAACATCTGGCCAGGCCAGTCGGGTGGCAGCAACTCCGGCGGGAGATAGGGATCCAGGCGAAGGTGGCCGACCACCTGCGTGATGAGCACGAACCCATCGCGCAGACCGCCGGTGTCGCCGAGTTCGGAGTGCAGGCCCCTTAATTACGTGTCGGCTTTGACGTACTGCACAACGACGACGACCTGCCCGTCTGGGCTCTCCGTGACCGTGTACCAGATGGTCAGGCCATCCGAAGGCAGATAGAGGCGGTAGGCACCTGGCAGCGGGTCTGCTTCGGGAAATGGGTCGGCAAGCGCCGGGATTGGTTCTTCGAGCAGGTGAAGGATTGCCCTATGTGCGGCGTTCCGAAGTGGTTGCGGCAGTCCTTCGAGTTCGTCCCAGGTTCCGTCGGGGAACCGAAGGATTCGATCACTCACTAACTCCCCACGCCTCCGCCAGTTCCTCGTGAGTGAAGGTACGGCCTTCCCCGGAGTCTGACCGGATGCGCTTAAGAGCTTCGCGATCTCCGGCCTCACGCCGCAGGCGCCGGTTTTCAGCCCGGAGCGCGTCCAGCTCTGCTCGCGGGACCAAAACCATGTCTTCGGCGTGCGCGGTCATGCGAACTCCTCACCACCCCGAGGGCTGTTCATAAAAGTCTACTCATCATGATCCGCCTGACCCATCAGCAGATCTTCGCGCCCTGTCGTCGCAAACGTCACCCCATGCTGCTGCCGCCGTTGACGCTCAGCACCTGGCCGGTGACGAACTCCGTATCGTCGCGGGCCAGGTAGGCCACCATGGCCGCCACGTCGTCCACGGAGCCGGGCCGGCCCACCGGGATCAGCTCGGTCGCCCGCTCAGTGACGTGGCGGAGCCGGTCCGGGATGGAGCCCGCGCTCAGCGCGCGCCCGAGCTCAGGTGTCTCCACGTAGGACGGGGCGACCGTGTTGACGGTGATGCCAGCGGTGGCGAACTCACGGGCCAGGCCGCTGGTCAGGCCGTGCACGCCGCCCTTGGCCGCGTTGTAGATGGCGTGATCCACCAAGCCGTTGCGGACCGACTCGGCCCCGATGTTGACGATCCGGCCGTAGCCCTGTTCGACCATCCGCGGCAGGACGGCCAGCGTGCAGCGGATCGTGGTCCACAGGTTGTTGTTGACCGTGGCCTGCAGGGTGTCCTCGGTGTGTTCCAGCGTGGGCCGGATCACCCCGCCGCCTGCGTTGTTGACCAGGATGTCGACCGGGCCCAGCGCGCTGACCGCGGCCTGCACCAGCCGCTCGGCCTGCCCGGGCCGCGACGGGTCCCCGGTGAAGCCCGCCGGTTCCCACCCCGCCGCCTGCAGTTCGCCCTGACCCTGTTTCAGCTCGTCCTCGGTCACCTAACGGGCCTGCGCAAGGGCAACGCGTCCCACCAGGTCAGGGTGTCAGGGCGGCGATGTGGGCGGCCGTTCGCCAGGCCAGGGCCATGATGGTGAGCGACGGGTTGGCCCCGCCGTTGGTGACGTGGAGGCTGGCATCGGCGATATAGATGCGCTCGGTGCCCCAGACTCGGCCGTTCGGGTCGGTGGCGCCGGCCTCGGGAGTCTCGGCCATGCGAGCGGTGCCGGCTTGATGCTGTCCGCCGGACAGGGTGGGGGCGTGGGGCTGGACGGGCCAGGTGAAATGCGCGCCCGCTTCCTGCAGCCAGGTCTGCGACTTGGCGGCGAGCAGTTTCGCGGTGCGGATGTCCTCGGGGTGCTGACTGCCCTCCAGGCGGGCAACGGGAACGCCGGCCGCATCGGCGGTGCGGGCCGACAGCCGGACGCGCGCGGCCCGGGTGGGCACTTCCTGGACGGGTCCCCAGACATGGCCGGTACGCAGATACCAGCGCGTCACCTCATCGATGGCGGCCTGTCCGTGTCGTGGCGCACCGGGGGGAAGCGCACGCAGATAGAACAGGGCGGGAAGCTTGACGAAGTCGTTGGCCAGCAGCCCGCCGCCCACGACGCCAGCATTGTGATGTGCGAATTGGCGCGTCGCCACCGACGGCCCGGGTCCGAGGCCGTCGACGACCACGTCGTCGAAGCGGCCGTAGGCACCGGCGTAGGTATGGCCCTGCAGGCAGTCCCCGACCCAGTCGTTGCCGATGCGGCTGACCTGCAGGAGACGGGCGGTTTCGATGGCGCCCGCGGCCAGGACGATGCGCCCGGCCAAGATGGTGCGGTGCTCGTCGCCGGCCACGACGTCGACACGTCCGTCATCGCTGATGCGCACCACCTGCGTGCCGGCCAGCAGCTGGGCGCCCAGGTGGATCGCCTTGGGCAAGGCCGCGACGTCGCTGCCGTTCTTCGCGTCGACCGGGCATGGGAACCCTACGCAGAACCCGCAGCGTACGCAGGCGGCACGGCCGTCCCGGGGCTGGGTGTTGATCAGCAGGGGCACCCGGGTGGTTGGCCAGCCGAGGCGGCCGGCCGCCTCGAGCAGCAGGCGGTCTTCGCGGCCCGGAGGCCACGGTGGCATCGGGAAGTCCTGGTCGGGCCCGGCGGCGACGCCGAGGTCCCACTCGACCTGGCGGTAGAAGGGGGCGAGGTCGTCGTAGCTGATCGGCCAGTCGGCCAGCGCCGACCCTTCCGGGACCCCGTAAAGGGACGCCATCTGGAAGTCGTCGGGGTGGAACCGCCACGCTTGCGCGCCGAACAGGCGTGAGCCGCCGCCGATGGTGATGGCGTTGTTGTGGTACTCGGCGTCGAGCGGGCCGATGGTCACCTCCTCGCCATTGCTGCCCGCCCGCGCCCGGGGATGGCCGTCGGGGCTGGTGCCGTCACCCAGGAGCGTGAGGCGGTGGTTCCGCAGATGGTCCAGGCCGGGGGCGTCGCGGCCGACCCATCCGCCGCGCTCGACGATCAGCACCGAGGCGCCGGCCTCAGCGAGCACCCGGGCCGCGACACCGCCGCCGGCACCGCTACCGACGATCACCACGTCGTAACGGCTGCGCGCCTCGGCCAGGGCGACCGTGACTGGTCGCACGGGGTCGCGCCGCGCCGTCAGGGCGCCGAGCGGGAACGGCTGGTAGCCGCACGCTTCCCAGAGACCTGAGGCCGGGTCGGCCAGCCGGCTGAGAACGGCCATGCTCGCGGGCGGCAGGTTCGCCGGCTCCGCAGCGGCGCCTTCCATCTGACCCCTTACTAGAACAAATTGGCGAGCAGGCTGGCGAACAGAGAATTACCGGGCTGTTGTCATTGGACGGACGGCACTCGCCGATGATCACCGGGGGCATTTGTACTCTTCAACCCGGGAGCTAGGCGTTGGGTTTCGACAGCGCCGGGCACATCGAGGACCCTCGGACATATACCGTTTTATCGGTACTGCGCGATGGGCCATCCGCGGCCGTCGTCTGCGGGCCGGACGATGAGGTACTCCCCGGCGCCTGCGATGGAGAATCGCCGCCGGAGACGCTGGCCGGAGTGACGATGGCGGCCAGCGCGGTCACCAGGCCGACGACGGCGAGCGTCGCGGAAATTCTTAGGCTCCGCGCCCCGGATCGAACCAGGCGAGCCAGGCTGACTTTCATCTCATCCTCCCAACGCGGCGCGTCCCCGGGCCAGCTTTAGTCGGCTTTGTCATTAACAAAACTCATTTCGGCCAGATCGGTTTTCTTGCCCCTGGTAAAGTCCATAGTTCGCCAACCCGCGGACGAGGTGCCCGGCAATGCGCCGGCATTGAATAGCTGCGGCGAGGATGTGGCCGCTGCTTTAGACGCCTAAGGCTGGCCCTATCTCAGTCCGCGTGGGCAAGGTCGGCGCGGCTCACGTACTCACCGCCGCCACTTGGCTCGTCCCGAGCCCGCGCCACGGCCACGGTGGCCGGGATCAGGCTGAAACCAGCCGTCACGCTGGTCGTGGCGGTGTCGGCTGCAGCTCGCTTCGGAGGTCTGCCTCAGGCTGCCCGCGGGGCCGTGACGGCCGCGGCTGATCCTCCGGGGCCGTCGCCAGACTTATCTCGGGACTATCTCGCGCAGTTGGCCGCCTGCTGAGCCGTGACGCGCCACCGCCTATCACGGAGCTATCTCAAACCCCGCCATATGTGTATCTACCTGCGACGTAAGGAGTTGGTAAGAATTTCCACCCATGCCCGTCTTTAAATCCACATGCCCTACATGGAGTTATTTTTCGGAAATCGTAATCTGGCCGGTGGCCTGGGTCTACGGTGATGCACCGAGGCCATCACAGGGATGTCCACTATGGAGGTGGATTGCATGCTCAGCGGGCACCAGCCCGCACGGCGCCGCCGCGGGAAAAGCCGTGCGGTACGTCTTGCGGTACCTATCGCCATCCCGGTGGCCCTAGGCCTGATCCTCGGGATCGTCCTGGCCTTCTCGGGCGGCGGTAAGCACACGGCCATCGAGCAGTCGGCCCTGGGCTCGTGCGCCTCAGGCTCGGCCAGTGCCAGTGCCAGCGCCAGTGCCAGTGCCAGTGCCAGCAGTCCGGCTCCGGTGGCGAGCGGGAGCCAGTCGGCCCCGGCCACCAGTGCCAGCGCTCCGGCCCCGGCTGGAAGTGCCAGTGCTCTAGCGGCCAGCGCAAGCGCGACCGCCAGCGCTCCAGCCCCGACGACGAGTGCCAGCGCACCTGCCGCGACGGCGAGTGCCAGCGCTCCGGCTCCGGCGGCCAGCGGGAGCGCCCCGGCGCCAGCAGCCTCGGCCTCGGCGGCGCCCTGCCCGTCGGGATCGGCTTCGCCCGCGGCGACTGGGCCCACTGTGGCGGGCATTCCCCCCATCAATCCCGCAGGACATGCCGGCGTGGCCGGTGCCGACGCGGTGGACGCGGCCGGGAATCCGTTCAGCTTCAACCAGACCACGGCCCAGGCTGCGGACTCGACGAACTGCACCGTGTCCGTGCCGAAGAACCCGCTGAGCGCCAAGGGCCTCGCCACGCCGTGGGTGCTCGGAGACGGATGCACCTGGGAAAACGGAGCCACTGAAGGCGTGTTTATCGACGCCACGATCCTGGCGCCGAACGGGCGGCTCCAGGTGTACAACCCGCTGGTGATCACCCAGGGCACCCAGCCTGAGGTGGCGCCGACACCGCCGGCCATCGCCCGGGGATCGCAAGTCATCCTCAGCGTCGGGTACAACGGCAACGCGCTCGCCCTGGTCGGCCCGGGCGCCACGCAGAGCAACTGCATCGACGCCTTCGGGAACTCCCTGATCAACCAGACTCCGCAGTGCAATGCGGCCCGCTTCTACCGGATGGCTAACGCCGAGATCGCCCGCGGCATCCTGAAGATTCCGGCGATCGGCACCGGCAAGGACGGCAAGGCCTGCCAGACCACCCGCGACTTCGCCCTGATCGACCAGGACCAGAGCGACAACGCCGTGGCGCACTACCTGTTCAACCCGGACACCGGCCAGACCAGCCAGGCCACCGCGGCCAGCCAGGCCAGCCTGCCCCAGGACACGCTCGAAACCAACGGCAGCGACAACGGCCTGCTGGACTCGTTCATCGATCCCGCGCTCGGCTGCACGCCGTTCACCGCCCGCAACGCCACCAACCCGGCCGGGGCCAGCGCCTCGCAGGCGCTGAACGAGCTGTCGGCCCGCCAGCACCAGAAAGGCACGGTCGCGCTGCTCCCGGTCAACGACCCGCAGCTGCTGGTCGGCGGGCAGTTCAGCCTGGGCAAGACCAACCTCTACCGGACCGAGACCGACATGGCGGCGCTGCCATCGAACACCAACCTCACCCGGAACGCGGCGCAATACTGCCAGAACATGATCAACATCGCGGCATCCAGGCTGCAGCTGGACGCACCGATGGAAATTGGAACCGCCTCACCGGTGCCGGCCCTCGGCGACAACCTGGCCACCTTCCTCGCGGCGAGGCTGAGCGGCTCGTTCGACAACCTGAACTGCAAGGCCTACGGGCTGACCAACCCGGTCACGCTGACCACCGACGCGAACGGCGTCGCGACCGGCGCGACGTTCCACACCACCCCGCAAACGGGCGGGATCTCGGGTGGCCGGACCGGTCGCGGCCACAGGCCGCCGCACAGGTGGAAGGCGAACTTCATGCCGGGCAGCAGGCACGGGCACGTATAGCCAGGTGATCCCCGGCGGACGGGCCGAGGCTGAGCCTTCTCGATAACCGGCCCGCTCAGTTAGCCCAGGTCAGGAGACCCGGAACACCGGGTCTCCTGACCTGGGCATTGACGTTGGGACGTCCGGAACTTTACGTTCGAGACCGACCCATTCGATCGGTTAGTCCGGGAGCCTTCTTGCTGGCCTACGAGCTGCCCCCACCGTCGGCGCGAGCCCGCGAACTGCAGGAACGCATGCACGCGTTCATGCGGGACCGGGTGCTGCCCGCGGAAGACGAATACCTGGCACACCGGCGGGCCGCAGGTCCCGACGGCCATGACCTGCCCCCGGTGGTGGAGAAGCTCAAGGAACAGGCCCGGGCCGAAGGTTTGTGGAACCTGTTCCTGCCCGCGGAGTCGGGGCTGACCCAGCTGGAGTACGCGCCGATCGCGGAGCTGTCGGGCTGGAGCCTGGACATCGCGCCCGAGGCGATCAACGGGGCGGCGCCGGACACCGGCAACATGGAGCTGCTGCACCTACTCGGAACCGATGCGCAGAAGGAGCAGTGGCTTGCGCCGCTGCTCGCGGGCCAGATCCGGTCCGGCTTCGCGATGACCGAACCCGAGGTGGCTAGCAGCGACGCCACCAACATCGCCACCCGGATCGAGCGGCAGGACGGCGACTACGTCATCACCGGCCGCAAATGGTGGACCAGCGGTGCCCTGGATCCGCGCTGCGCGCTGTTCATTGTGATGGGCAAGACCGACCCGTCCGCTCCGGTGCACCGCCAGCAGACGATGGTGCTGGTGCCGCGGGACACTCCCGGCGTCACCGTCGTCCGCGACTATCCCGTGCTCGGCCACCACGACCAGCACGGCCACGCCGAAGTCCGCTTCGACCAGGTCCGGGTCCCGGTGAGCAACGTGCTGGGGGAGGAGGGGGGCGGCTTCGCCGCCGCCCAGATGCGGCTGGGGCCGGGCCGCATCCATCACTGCATGCGCGCGCTCGGGGCGGCCGAACGAGCCCTGGCCCTGATGGTCGCGCGGGCCAAAGAGCGGGAAGCGTTCGGCGGCCCGCTGGCGGCCCAGGGCGTGGTCCAGCAGCAGATCGCCGAGTCCCGGCTGGAGATCGAGCAGGCCCGCCTGCTGTGCCATCACACCAGCCACGTCATCGACACCCAGGGCAACAAGGCGGCCCGGCACCTGGTGGCGATGGCCAAGGTGGTGGTGCCACGAGCGGCCACGCAGGTGATCGACCGCGCGATCCAGATCCACGGCGGCGCAGGAGTCACCGACGTCACCCCGCTGGCCGCCATGTACGCCTGGCATCGCGCCATGCGCCTGTTCGACGGCCCGGACGAGGTCCACGTGCGCGCCATCGCCCGGGCCGAGCTGAACCGCACCCCGGACCTCGAGCCGGGCTAACCCACGGTGTCGCAGGCGCTAGGCGAGCGCGGCGATGGCCTTGTGGACCGATGCGATCGCGCTGGCGCCTTCGCCGGTGGCGGCGGCGACCCGCTTCATCGAGCCGGAGTGGACGTCGCCGACCGCGAACACGCCGGGAAGGTTGGTCTCGAACGGGAGCGGCCGCCGTCCCAGAGTGGCCCAGGCCGGCCCGAGGTCATCGTCGGTCAGCTGGACGTCGGTCCGGATGAACCCGTCGTCCCCGGTGGCGATCCCGGTCAGCCAGTCCGTGGCGGGCTCGGCGCCGATGAAGCAGAACAAGCCCGAGCACGACTGGGCTTCGGTCGAGTCCGCCGTCCGGTCGGTGATGCTGACTTCCTGGAGGAACTCGTCGCCATCGAGCCGGGTGACCTCGCTCCGGCACCGCACCGTCACCCGCGGATGGACCAGTAGCCGGTCGACGAGATAGGCCGACATCTCGGCCGCGATGTCCGGGCCGCGGACCACCAGCGAGACGTCGCTGCCTCGCCCGGCCAGGTACAGGGCGGCCTGACCGGCCGAATTCGCGCCGCCGACCACCGTGACCGGGCTGCCCGTGCACCCCCTGGCTTCCAGTTCGGTGGCCGCGTAGTAGATACCGGCACCCTCGAAGTCAGGCCAGCGCTCCAGCGGCAGCGCCCGGTAGCGGGCGCCGGTCGCGATGATGACGGCCTTGCTGGTAATGACTTCCCCGCCCTCCAGGTCCAGGCGGAGCAGGTCGCCGCTCCGGTCGGTGTCGAGCTTGACCGCCTGGCAGGGGCTGGCCAGCTGGGCACCGAACTTCAGGGCCTGGAGCACGGCCCGGCCGGTCAGATCGGCGCCGGAAAGGCCGAACGGGAAGCCGAAGTAATTCTCGATCCGCGAGCTGGCCGCGGCCTGCCCACCGGTGCCGACGGCGTCCAGCAGGACGGTGTCCAGGCCCTCGGACGCCCCGTAGACGGCGGCCGCCAGGCCGGCCGGGCCAGCGCCGACGATCGTGACGTCCACCGGCTTGGTGGACGAACGACGGTAGGACAAGCCAAGCTTCTCGGCCAGGGCGCCCGGTGTGGCCTGCTTCAGCGTGGTGCCGGGCATGACGACGGCGGGCAGGTCCTCCTGGGTCAGGCCGGAGGACTCCATCATCGCCCGGCCCATGGGGGTGTCGGCGTCGAACCACAGGTGGATCAGGCGCTGCCGGGCGGCGTAAGTCCGCAGCGCCAGGGCCGGCGCGGACCTGGCGCCGCCGACGATCTCTACCGCCCGGGCCGCGGTGCTGCGCTGCAGTAGTTCCCGGCGGGCGATCAGCGCTTTGAACACGATGTCGGACAGCTCGACGTCGTTGGCCATGAGCTGCCGCAGGCGCTCCGGCGACACCCGGTAGACCGTGCCGCCCTCCCGCACCCGGCACAGCAGGTAGACATTCTGCCCGGTCAGCAGGTTGAGCTCGCCGACAAAGCCGCCCGCGTCCACCACCGCGACGGTCTCGGCGGGCACGTCGGCCGTCTCCGTCCGGACCACCTCGGCCGAACCACGCTCGACTACGATCAGATCGGCGTCTTCGTCGCCCGGGCTGAACAGCACATCGCCCGGACGAGTCGCCTGCGGCGTGCCGTAGGCCAGGAGCCGGGCGAACAGCTCATCGCCCAGCCGTGGCGATGCGACGCTGGTCGGCACGAGCGGCTTGCCCGGCCGTCCGCCGCGGGCGTGGCTGGCGCGCAGCCGATCCAGATCACGCGGGGTGGCCCAGGGCACCGGCCGGGCCAGGCCAGCCTGGCTGAACATGGCGCCATGCCTGGCCCACGGCGCGGCTTCGGCCTGGCTGCGTCTGTCCATCGCTGTCACGCTTTCAGCTCTCCTGCCATCTGGTCAAACGTCTTCCAGGAATCACGGCCGCGGTTCGGTTGCTTTTCCCTCCGCGTCTACGAAGGGGTCGAGCCATGAGCACACAGCCACTGCACTTCAGCGCGTTCATCTGGCCGAACGGCTACCACGAGTCGGCCTGGCGCGTGGTCCCGGACGACGTACGCGGCGTTCTCGGGCTGCCTTACTACGCCGACATCGCCCGGATCGCCGAACGCGGCCTGATGGATGCCATCTTCCTGGCCGACAACATCGCTATCGCCGAATACCGGGCCACCTACCTGCCGCAGACGCAGTTCGACCCGATCTCGGTGCTGTCCGCGCTGGCCGCCGTCACCAGCCGCATCGGGCTGATCGGGACCGGCTCGACCACCTACAGCAAGCCGTGGGAGCTGGCCCGCCGGTTCGCGACGCTGGATCATCTCAGCGCGGGCCGGGCCGGCTGGAACATCGTCACCACGGTTACGCCACTGGCCGCGGCCAACTTCGGTGAGCCCTTCCACCCCGAGCATGCCGACCGGTACACCCGGGCCCACGAGTTCGTCGATGTGGTGCAGCGCGCGTGGGACAGCTGGGGCGACGGCGCGGTCATCGGTGACCGTGAGCGCGGCGTGTGGGCCGATCGCAGCAAGCTGCACGCCCCGCATTTCCACGGTAAGTACTACGACTCCGACGGAGTCCTGCCCTTCCCCCGCTCCCCGCAGGGTCACCCGGTGCTCGTCCAGGCCGGGCAGTCCGCCGCCGGCATCGGGCTGGCCGCGCAGTACGCCGAGCTGGTGTTCTCCGGCCCGCCGTCGCTGGAGGCCGCGGTGGGCTTCCGCAGCAACCTGCACGCCCAGGTCAGGGCGGCAGGCCGGGACCCCGAGCACGTGCTGGTGCTTCCGGCGCTGATGGTGACGCTGGGCAGCACCGAAGCCGAAGCCCGGAGCCGGGCCCGGCAGCTGGAGGAACTGGCCAGCCCGGAGTTCCGGTGGCAGAACGCGCTGTACACGGCCGGGCTGGATCCCGACGCCTTCGACCCGGACGCGCCCTTGCCTGCTGAGCTGTGGGCCGATCAATCGGCGCCGTCGAGCCGCGCGGAGTTGCTCTACGCCGCCGCACGGGCCCTGCCGGACGCCTCGCTGCGGGAGATCGCCCAGCACATGACCGGCGGCGCCGGGCAGACCCACTTCGTGGGTACACCCGAGCAGCTCGCCGATCACGTGACGGCCTGGCAGGATGCGGGTGCGGTCGATGGGTTCACCATCATGGGATCGACGCTGCCGCACGAGCTGACTACGTTCGTCGACCACGTCGTGCCGATCCTGCAGCGCCGCGGCCGGTTCCGCACCGAGTACACCGGCCCGACGCTGCGCGACCACCTCGGGCTGCAGCGACCGGCGGTGTGACTGGCTGGGTGACCGTGACCGGCCGGTGTCAGCCGGTCAGGACGGCTGCGGGACGATCCGGATGTAGGGCAGGGGCGAATCCCACTCGCCGAAGATCTCCTTGGCCGCGTCGTTGCTGACCGAGCTGGCGATGACGACGTCGTCGCCCTGCTTCCAGTTGGCCGGGGTGGCGACCTTGTTCTTGGCCGTGAGCTGCAGGGAGTCGATCACCCGGAGGATCTCGTCGAAGTTGCGCCCGGTGGTCATCGGGTACAGCAGGATCAGCTTGATCTTCTTATCCGGGCCGATCACGTAGACGCCGCGCACGGTCTGGTTGTCGGCCGCCGTCCGGTCGGACGGGTCGCCGCTGACGTCGGCGCCGAGCATCCCGTAAGCCTTGGAGACGGCAAAGTCGGCGTCACCGACCAGCGGGTAGTTCGGCGCGGCGCCCTGCGACTTCTCGATGTCCGCGGCCCAGCCCGCGTGCTTCTCGACCGGGTCGACCGACAGCGCCAGGATCTTCACGCCGCGCTTGTCGAACTCCGGCTTGATCTTGGCCAGGACGCCGAGCTCGGTCGTGCAGATCGGGGTGAAGTCCTTGGGATGCGAAAAGATCACGCCCCAGGAGTCGCCGAGCCACTCGTGGAGGCTGATCGTTCCTTCGCTGGATTCGGCGGTGAAGTCCGGTGCGGTGTCACCGATGGTCAAGGTCATCGTGAAATTTCCGTTCTAGAGGCTAGCTGCGGGACAGCGGGAAGAATCCTATCACTTAGGTCGGGAATGCCGGCTCGGCTGAGTCCGGGGCAGCTCAGCCCGGTCAAGAGCCCGGTCAAGAACGCTGTCAGGACGGCTGCTGCCGGGCCTCGGCCTGCGCTTTGATGGCTTCGTCGACCGCCCGGTAACTGCCCTGGAGGTTGGTGACCGCCTGGAGGGCGCCCCGGCGGCCGCCGGGGCCCCGGCTGCCGCCGAGTCCTCGGTAGGTTCCGGCCTGCGTCAGGTCGGTGCCGCCGTCAGCCGGGCTCAGCAGGAACCGGCGCTTGATGGTCGTGATACCGGCCAGCTTCGATGCCCACGCCAGCTCGTTGTCCGCATCGACGGTCAGCACCTGCACCTTGAGCGTGGTGGGCTCACCGGTCCTCGGGGAGGTCGTCTTGATGGTGAGCGTGCTGCCCACGGTGAGCTGCCCGGTCACCGATTGGTAGAACGGATGCCACTGCGGATAATCGTCCAGCTCGGTCAGCACCGCCCACACAGTCTCCGGGCTGGCGGCGATCTTGATGGCATCCGTTATCTCATAAGGCATTGCGATTGGCCTCCCGCGTCCCAAGTTAACGGCCGCACCGCCGTTCCGCGTGCCGACTCCGGCGACACGCCAGGGGATAGACGGGTTCAGCGGCCAGAGCCGCAGTTTGCCCACCTGACCACCGGGATACTTCTTTATCCGGAGGATGATGACGATGACGACCATCTCCCGGCCCGCCGAATTGGATGAGCCTTATCCGCTGCGCCCCGGTCAGACCCAGCAGTTCGCCCGGGACGGCTATATCAAGCTGCGGAACGTGCTCAGCCCGGACGTGCTCAGCGCCTATGAGCCCGAGATCACGGGCCAGGTGATCGAGCTCAACACCCAGCAGGTTCCGCTGGCCGATCGCGACACCTACGGCCGGGCATTCCTGCAGATAGAAAACCTGTGGCGGCACAGCCCGGTCGTCGAGGACTTCGTGCGCGCGACCCGGCTGGCCCGCATCGCCGCGGAACTGCTCCAGGTGCGTGGCGTCCGTCTCTACCATGACCAGGCCCTGTACAAGGAGGCCGGTGGGGGCATCACCCCCTGGCACCGCGACCAGTACTACTGGCCACTGTCGACCGACCGGACCCTCACGATCTGGATTCCGCTCCAGGACGTCCCGGCCGAGATGGGACCGCTCACCTTCGCCGTCGGCAGTCATCGTTCATCTGACGGGCGCGAGCTGCTCATCAGCGATGAGTCCGAGCGGGCCCTGGCCGACTTCGTGGCCCGCTCCGGTTACGCCGTGGACGACTCGCCCTACGCCCTCGGTGACGTCAGCTTCCACGCGGGCTGGACCATCCACCGGGCCGGGGCCAACACCACCCCCATCCCGCGCCGGGTCATGACCATCATCTGCATGGACGCCGATATCGAGATCACCGAGCCCGACAACAAATGGCGGGCCGCGGACTGGCACAACTGGCTGAGCGATGCCCCCGTTGGCGGCCATCCCGATGGCCCGCTCAACCCCGTCCTCTACGCGGGCTAAGGACAAGGCCGGCTCAGGTCAGGGCCGCCTCAGGATAGGGCCGCCTCAGGACAGGGAGTCGTCCAGGTCGCCGAGCGACTCGATGAGCTCGAGGTTGGCCGAGTAGTCGACCGGGCAGGCGATCACCGACACCGTGTCGGCGGCCAGCGTGGTCCGCAGCACCGGGAGGAGCTCGTCGGCGGAGCTGATCCGGTATCCGGTCGCGCCGAAGCTTTCGGCGTAAGCGACAAAGTCCGGGTTGGCGAAGCTGGTGTCCATGTTCCGGCCGATTTCCAGATCCATCTTCCAGCTGATCAGTCCGTAAGCGTCATCGACCCAGATCAGGATGACGAAGGCCAGGTGCAGCCGCAGCGCGGTCTCGATTTCCTGGGAGTTCATCAAGAACGCGCCGTCGCCGGTGGCGACGAGCACCCGGCAGTCCGGCCGGGCGATCTTCGCCCCGACCGCGCCCGGCACGGTCCAGGCCATGGTGGACAGGCCATTGGAGATCAGGCAGGTGTTCGGCTCGTAGGTCGGGTACAGGCGCGCCATCCACATCTTCAGCGCCCCGGTGTCGACCAGGACGATGTCCTCGCGGCGCAGCGCCGCGCGCGTGTCGGCCACGATCCGGGCCGGCGCCAGCGGGAACCGGTCATCACGCTGGCCGCGGGCCAGTTCGCCGGCCAGCAGGGCCCGGATGCGGTCCTGGCCCGGAGTGTCCCTGGGGTGCCCGCCGACGGCGTCAGTGAACGCGTCCAGGCTGCGCCCGATGTCGGAATGGAGTCCCACGGCCACGTCGTAGTGCGCGTCGACCTCGGCCGGGAACCGGTGCAGATGGATGATCTTGGTGTCCCCGCGCGGGTTGATCCGCACCGGGTCGAACTCTTGCAGCTCATAGCCGACCGCGATGATCAGGTCCGCGCGGTCGAAGCCGAAGTTGACGTAATCGTGGCGCATGAAACCCACGGCGCCCAGGGCCAGCGGGTGATCGTCGGGGAAGACGCCCTTGCCGTGAAAGGTGGTCGCCACCGGGATGCCGAGCGTCTCGGCGAAGCGGCGCAGCGCCGGACCTGCCCCGGCCCGCGCGGCCCCGTGCCCGGCCAGAACCACCGGGGTGCGCGCCGCGCGAAGCAGGGCCGCGGCCCGCTCGACCTGCCCGGGGGACGGCTCATCGGGCCGCGGCACGTTCACCGGGAGCGGCTGCTCCTGCTCGGCGGCCGGGGCCTGTTCCACGTCCTCGGGGACCGCCAGGTAGACCGCGCCGGGCCGTTCGGTCTGCGCCAGCTTGAAGGCCTTGCGGATCATCTCTGGCACCGCGTACGGCGTTGATACCAGCGCTGACCACTTGGTGACCGGTGCGAACATCGATACCAGGTCCACGCCCTGGTGGGATTCCTTGAAGCTGCGGTTCATCCCGACCTGGGCCGACAGCGCGATCAGCGGCGTCGAGTTGGTGGTCGCGTCGGCGGTACCCAGCAGCAGGTTGATCGCACCTGGGCCCAGGGTCGCCGAGCAGACCCCGGCCCGGCCCGTCAGCCGGCCGTAGGTCTCGGCCATGAACGACGCACCCTGTTCATGACGGGTCAGCACGTACTGGATGGACGACCGGGAGATGGCCTCCACCAGCCTGATGTTTTCCTCGCCCGGAATGCCGAAGACATGAGTGACGCCCTCATTTTCCAGGCACTCCACGATCAGCTCGGCGGTGCCGCGTTCGGATTCTGTCACGACCAAGAGACTAGGCCGGTCGTCGGCGGCGACGCCTAGTGGGCCAGGGCGCCCATCGGGTCCCAGGCCGGCAACACGATCGGCTTGGTATCGAGAGCGCTCAGCAGATCGGCGGGAAGCGCGCTCTTGCGGGCGGCGATCTCGAACACGTACTGGCCGAACCATGAGTCGTTCATCGTGTAGAAACCATCCTTGCCGCGGTCGGAGCCCCAGCTGTTCTCGACCCGCCAGCGCCGGATCACGCCGTCCAGCACATCGACCCCAGTGAAGAGCATCGCGTGCGTCATCGCGGTTTCGTGGTACGTGAGCCGGGCCGCCTTATCGAGGTCGAACCCGGCGCGGTACACCGATGGCAGGTCGTACAGCTCGGCGTCCCAGAACGCGTAATCACTGCTCATCATCTTGCCGACGTCGCAGCCGAACCAGACCGGCTCGCCGCCCTGGATCGCGGCCGCGGCGATGTCCTTGATGACCTGCATGTCGACGTTGAGGTAGACCACCGGCGGCCCGCCGACCACGTTGCCAAGGTATTCAACGGTGAAAGTCCGGCCGATGGGGCTGGTGGGCCGGGGATCGTTGACCAGGCAGACGTAGTCGCTGACCGGCAGGTCCACGTAGGTGGCGGCGAACTCCCGGGGAGTGATCACGCCGTCCCGGTGGAAGTTCTTGTCCTTGTCCGTCCACTGCCAATCAAAGCGCTCGGGCGGCGTACCCAGATGGATGCACAGGATCCGGTAGACAACCTGCATGATCTCGGCCTTGGCCGCGCGGGCCGCCTCCAGGCCTTGCGCCGCGGCGCCGCGGACACTGCGCGCGCCCTGGTGCAGCTGATAGCGGAGGATCGAGTTCATCCGGCCGGTGTTCGACGAGCTCTGCGTTTCCGGCATCTGGCCCTTGGGAACCAGACCGTGCTTGGCCACCAGGGCGGCGAACATGTTCCACTGGCCGCCGTCGCTGGCCGCCGACTCCAACAGGTACGCGACGGTGCGGTCGTCGATGTCGCGCTGCGCCGTCTCGATGATCGCCTCGAGGAAGTAGTTGGCCCGCTCGAGCTTGTCCCAGAACATCGCATAGTTCTGCGAGAACTCGAAGTCCTTGAGCCCGGTCTTGCGCATGACGCCGACGCGCAGCAGGTTCAGCCCGGCAAATAGCCAGCAGCGACCGCTCCGCTCCTGGTTGGTGACCTTCCAGTCGTCCAGCGTCGTTGACAGCGAGTGGTCGATGCTGCTGACGATCTCCCGGTTGATGGCGACGTCGTCCACCGTCACCCGGGTCACGGCATTCTGAGCGAGCCGGTTAACCGGGTCGGCCGCAAAATCTTTGCGCAGTCGTTCCAGATCAGCACCAGCGAGTGTTCCATCCATCGCAGCATCCTCATCCATCGTTATCTGGGCTCATTTCCAGACTAGATTGCGTTGCTGAGTTGTCCCGGAGCCGCAGCCTTACCGGTCGCCGGGCACGCCGTAGGAGGGTGCCTGCCCGGGGTCGAGCGCGCGCGTGAGGTAGTCGCGCTTCAGCGGCAGCCAGAGCGCGACCAGCCGGCTGAGCTCGGCGGCGGGATCATCGGCATCGTCCACGCGCAGGTCGGTCACCGGCCAGGGGACGCCCTCGACCACGGCCAGGCCGGCCGAGCGTACCGGCCCTTCCTCGCCGCCCGCGGCCAGCGCGCCCAGGAACCCGGCTAGCAGACGCTCCTCGAAGGTGGCCGCGGCGCTGGCCTGGTAGGCGTGCACCATGACCTGCACCACCCGGGTATCAGCCAGCATGTTGCCCGCCGCGATGGCCTCCGGCCCGGTCGCGACGGCATGGGTGCCGAGCGCACGGACCCCGGAGAAATGCCCGACCCGGCCGGCCGCGTCCACCACCGTAAGCTGCCGGCTCTCCGGATGGGCTTCCTCCGCCACCACCCGCGCGATCGCGTCGGCGGCCGGTGCCCCGGCCTGGAGCAGATCGAGCAAGCGCCCGCCCAGTCCCGGGTTGGTCACGTTCTGTGAGGCCGCCGCGCCCACGCCCGGGCGCAGGTGCAGGCACCGGGCGGCGACGGCCGGGCTCGACGAGCTGACCACCATGCCGAACGCGCCCGTGGCGGGGTCCCGCGCGGCCAGCGAGAACGTCATCCGTCCGGCTCACTGATGACGTTCTGCTCACTGATGACGGCGGTGGCGTCGATTTCCACCAGCCACTCGGGCCGGGCCAGGGCCTGCACGACGAGACCGGTTGATACCGGGTAGACGCCCTTCAGCCACCGGCCCAGCACCCGGTACACGGGCTCGCGGTAGCGGATATCGGTGAGGTAGACGACCACCTTGACGATGTCGGCCAGCCTGCTGCCGGCTTCGCCCAGCAGCAGGTCGATGTTGGCCATCGCCCGCTCCGCCTGCGCCTCAACGTCCCCGATGCCCACGCTTTCCCGGGTTTGCAGGTCCTGGCCGATCTGGCCGCGCAGGTAGACAACGCCGTTCGCGACCACGGCCTGGCACAGGTCGTTGTCGAGGTTCTGCTCCGGGTAGGTGTCCTTGGTGTTGAACGGCCGGATGCGCCGGTGCGTGGGGCTGTTCACCGCGATCACGCGGATCCGTAGGCCAGGTAGCCCCGCAGCATCTGGATGTGGTCGGCCAGGTATCTGGCGTCGTGCCAGACCCCCCAGACGAAGCTCGATCCACGCCGGGACAGCCAGGGCAGGCCCAGGAAGTAGACGCCGGGCTCGGACGAGACGCCACGCTGATGCTGCGGCTTGCCGCGGGAGTCGAACGCATCGACGTGCAGCCAGGAGAAGTCGGCCGCGTAGCCGGTGGCCCAGAGGATCGAGGTGACTTCGGCCCGGGCCAGGTCGAGCTCGAGCACCGGATGGACCACGCACTGCGGATCGGGACCCAGCAGGTGGGCGCCCGGCTCCGCGGGGAGGTCAAGGCCATTACGCACCGCGTAGGCGTCGCATTCATCCAGCAGCGACAGGTAATAGGCGTCGCCGCGCGCGATGTTGTCACCCAGGTCCGGGGCGAGGCCCATGGTCCCGTCGTTGAACGAGACGGCCCGGCCGACGAGCGTGATGCCGCTGGCCGCCAGTGCGCGGAAGTCGACGGTGGCGCCACCGTGCGCGCCGCTGACCGCGATGGGGACATGCCTGGCGCCCGCCGGGGGAGGCGCGATGTCCCACTTGCCGAGGACTCCCAGCCACCAGCAGTAGTCACGCCCGCGGTACCGGCGCGGGGGCCGGTCGTGCGGGCCGACGGACAGGTAGACCGGCCGGCCTGACTGCCGTAGCTCGTCGGCGATCTGCACCCCGGATGCCCCCGCCCCGACCACCAGGACGGCACCGGGGGGCAGCTGCTGCGGGTTGCGGTAGGAGCTCGAGTGCAAGGTCACCAGCCCGGCGTCGTCGGGCACGAGCGGCGGGATCACCGGACGCTGGAACGGGCCGGTCGCGGCCACGACGTACCGGGCATCGATGGCGCCGTCCGAGGTCTGCGCGCGGAAGCCGGGCCGGCCGGCGTTCTTACGCACGGAGGTCACCTCCACCCCGCACCGGACCGGGGCGCCGACCTTCTCGGCGTAGGCGACGAAGTAGTCCGCGACCCGCTCCTTGGGCGCGAAACCGTCCGGGTCGAGACCGGAGAACTCCAGCCCCGGGAAACGGTCGTGCCAGGCCGGCCCGTTCGCCACGAGGGAGTCCCAGCGCTCGGAGCGCCAGCGCTCGGCGATCCGGCCACGTTCCAGCACCAGGTGCGGCACACCGGCCCCGGTCAGGTGCTCGCTCATCGCCACCCCGGCCTGTCCCGCCCCGACGACGAGGACCTCAGTCTCCTGGCTCGGCACCCAATCTCCATTCCCCAAAGACCGCCGGCCGGAACAAGCGACAGCCCGCGGAAGTTGCAGCTAGCCGTGCAACCGCGACGTATGACGCTGCCCCGGGCGGCCGCATTCTGGGTCCTGGCCGGCATGTTCCTGCTGGTGTTCTTCGCCTCCGCCGCGGCGTCGCCGCTGTACCAGGTGTACCAGGCCCGGTTTCATTTCTCGGCCGCCACGCTGACCGCTATTTTCGCGGTGTACGTCCTGGTCTTGCTGGTCACGCTGCTGTTCCTGGGATCGATCTCGGACTACCTGGGCCGGCGCCCGGTCATCATCGCGTCGCTGGTGTTCAGCGTGGCCGCGTGCGGCGTTTTCCTGGCCGCCCGCAGTACCGGGGACCTCTACCTGGCCCGGTCTTTGCAGGGCATCGCCAGCGGACTGGCCACCGGCCCGACCGGTGCCGCGCTGCTCGACCTGCAGCCGCCCGGCAGCCATCGAGCGCCGGTGGTGACCAGCGTCTTCTCCAGCCTGGGGCTGGCGCTGGGCGCGCTGGTCACCAGCGTGCTGGTCCAGTACGCCCCGGCGCCGACCCACCTGATCTGGTGGGTGCTGATGGCTGTCTTCGCCGCGGACATCGTCGCCGTGGCGTTCATGGCCGAACCCGGGACCCGGCGTCCCGGAGTGCTGGCCTCGCTCCGGCCCCGGGTGGTTGTGCCCCGGTCGGCCCGGCCGACCTTCGTCGCGGCTGTGCCCGCCATGGTCACCGGCTGGGCGCTGGGTGGCCTGTACCTGTCGCTGGGACCGACCCTGGCCGCCCAGGCCACGGGGTCACCGAACCTGCTCTGGGGCGGGCTGGTCATCTTCCTGCTCTGCGGCATCGGCGCCGCGGCCGCGTTCGCGCTGCGCGGCCTGGATCCTCGCCTGACCATGCTGGCCGGCTGCCTGGGCCTGCTGGTGGGCATGGCCGTGACCTGTATCGCGATCGCCATCACCGCGCCGGCCGTCTTCTTCATCGGCAGCGGGATCGCCGGCGTCGGCTTCGGCCTGGCCTTCCTGGGATCCTTCCGCGCCGTCACCCCGCTGGCCGAGCCCGATGACCGGGCCGGGCTGGTGACGGCCATCTACATCGTGGGTTACCTGGCGTTCAGCATCCCCGCGCTGATCGCCGGGGTCGCCACCACCAAGTACGGGCTGCACTCCACTGCGCTGGTCTACGCGGCCGCGCTGGCCATCCTGGCCGCGGTCGCGGTCGCGGTCCTGCTGGCCCGGGGGAGCGGCCGGTCCCGCCGCCCGGCCCCGGCCGCCCCCACCGCCGACTCGGCCGCCCCGGCCGCCGATTCGGCCGCGCCCGCCGAACGGGCCAGCTGACCCGCCGGGGCGATCAGGAGACCGCGGCCCGCATCAGCTCGGCCACCTTCTTCTCGACCGCCGGGGTCCACGCCAGCAGCGCGAACGACACCGGCCACGCGTCCCCGTCGTCGAGGTTCGCCGCGTCCTGGAACTCCAGCGTCGAGTACCGCTGGCCGAACTTACCGGAGTTCTTGAACGCGACCACGGTCTTGCCCGCCGGGTTGGCGTAGGCCGGCATCCTGTACCAGGTCTTGGCCGACAGCTGCGGGGCGGCCTCGGTGATCGTCGCGTGGACCCGCTCGGCGATGGCCCGGTCCTCCGGCGTCATCTTCGCCATCGAGTCCAGGGCCGCCTGCAGCTCGTCCGCCTTCTTGGCCCCCTTCTTGCCCTCGGCCCGCAGCTCGGCCGCACGTGCCTTCATCGCGGCACGCTCGGCGGCGGAGAAGCCGTCGCCCCCCGTCTCGGACGTCTTCGTCGGCATGATCGTCCTGCCTTCCGGTTTCCTGCGGCCCAGCGCGGTGCCGGCCCGTTAAATAAAGGCTAGGTCTCCAGGGTCCGCTGGTGCTTCTCCATTCCTGACCGATCCCCGCGACGGCGAGGGCCACCGTGCGGACGGCGATCCCCACGATGATCATGAGCCAGTCTCCACGATCGCGATGCTAAGGTCACGCCGTGGCGGTAGAGGAACCCTTGCCGAAGGGGGAGGTCCGGCGGCAGCGGCTGAATTCGTCCGCTCGGCGGGCCAGCATCCTGAGCGCGGCCAGCCGGGTGTTCGAGCGGACCGGTGATCTCGGCTCCACGACGACCAAGATGATCGCGCAGGAGGCCGGGATCAACGAAGCGGTGCTGTACCGCCACTTCAGCAGCAAGGAAGAAATCTTCTACGCCTCGGTCGTCGAGCCGCTGCATCTGCCGATTGACGCATTCCTCCGGCGGGCGCAGCCGCCGGCCGTGCGGATGACGCGGGCCGAGCGGCTGACGTTCATGACCACCGTGATGTCGGACATGGTGGACCAGCTGGCCGAGAACATGCCCGCGCTCGGCCTCGTGCTCTTCGGCAGCCCGGGCATCGCCGACGCGTTTTACCGGTCGGCCTGGGAGCCAGCGCTGCGCGAGCTGGCCGAAGGCTGGCGGCAGATTTTTACCGATGTCGGGCTGACCGACTACAACGACCCCTACCTCAGTGCTCAGGTCGTCATCGGGACCTGCCTGATGCTGGCCGTCGAACGGCGCCGCGGCCGCCTCGATGGCGACCAGCAGCGCCAGCACTGCGCCCAGCTGGCCCGCATGATGTATGACGGCGTCTTCGCCTACGGCGACTGAAGGTTAGCCCAGACGGTCAACGCTGCACGTCCAGGCGGACCGTGTCCTTGCGGGACAGAATGCAGGACTCGGCGTGCCAGACGGTGGTGCTGATGTCCGACTGGCGCGGCAGGCGGCTGAGCCGTTCGACGATCCTGGCCGAGTACGGCGCGTCGGTGGCGGACGGCGTACCCCACTCGAGCTCGCCCTGGCCCTGCCACATGCGCACGAACGGGGTCGTCATCGATATGCGCACCGGATAATCGGCATCCGGAACGCCGCCCGGGCCCGGGATGAACTTCCAGAAGTAGGAGCCGCCTGCGGCCGCGGCGGATCGCCGCCGCGCGACCTCTTTTTCAGCTACCGGCGTCAGTCCGTGGACCCGGCCGCGGACCAAGGCGGTGCCGTACTCGCGGCACTCGAACACGTGATCGCGGCGGCCGAGCTCGACCGGCGGGATGTCGGCCACCAGCTTCGGGGCGCCCATCAGCTCGCGGCCCGCGACCACAGGGGCGTAGTCGGACTCCCAGATCACCAGCGCGAACGGCCGCACCGCCTGCTCCCTGTCGCCCGTGTAGGTGGAGGTCACCCGGACCGACACGATCTGGTAGTCCCGCCCGCCCATCCAGGCCATGCCGATCATGCGGCGGTAGGTGACGGCGATGCGCGGCCGCTCCGACGGCACGAACCAGTGCGGCATCAGTTCGCTGACGGCCTCGGCCGATGTCTCGAACTCGACCGTCGAGTTGTGCACGTCGAAGTCCGTCTCGATCTCGGGTGCCACCGACGGGCCGAAGCCGGGGGGCATGTCGTAGCGAACTCCCGCCCGCAGTTCAGCGTGCTTCACGGTCTGACTCTCCTTCATTTTTTAATAAGGTCGCCGAGGGTCTGGGTCGCTTCCTGCAGGTAGCCGTCGCACGCGGCGACGACCGGGGCCAGCCCGATCACCGGGTGAATCTGCCCGGAAGCCTCGACGACCTCGACCGCGACACCCGCCTCGCGCATCCGCTGCGCCAAGGCGAGCCCTTCGTCGCGCAGCGGGTCGTACTCGGCCACCAGCACGATGGTCGGCGGAAGCCCGGTCAGGTCGTCCGCCGCCGGGTCAGGCGCGCCATCGAGGTACTGGTCGTGGTCCCCGAGATACAGGTCCCACATCCAGCTCATCTGCGAACGCCGCGGGATGAACTCGTCGCCGTACGACCGCCAGGACGCGGTGGCCAGCGTCCGGTCCACTGGCGGGCACGCCAGCAGCAGCCCCTTAATCTCCAGATCGGCGTGACGGCCCCAGGCCATGGCGGCGGCCAGCGCAACCTGCGCACCTGAGCTTTCCCCGGCCAGTGCGATCCGGCTCACGTCCAGGCGGTGCGGCCCGGCCAGGTCGGCCAGGCCGTCCAGCACGCGGCCGACGTCTTCGACCGCGGCCGGGTGCGGGTGCTCGGGCGCGAGCCGGTAGTCCACGGACACGACGGCGCACCCGGAGTACCGGGCGATTCGCCGGCAGGTCTCGTCGGCCGAATCCAGGCTGCCCAGGATCCAGCCGCCGCCGTGGACGAAGACGATCACCGGCGGGCGCTGCGACAGGTCGGGCTGGTAGAGCCGCAGCCGTGGCCGGTCACCGGCCGCCGCCACATCGGTGACCCGCTGCACCGGGCTGGCCCGCGCGCGGGGGCGGGCGGCCGACCAGGCCCGGGCCTGGTCCAGGCCCAGCTGGTCCAGCGGAGGGCTGGCGTTGCTCGCATCGACCAGGAGCCGCGCCTGCGGATCGATCACCCGGCCACCGGTAGGCCGTCGCGAGCCCCCCGCACGACGTCGAAACCGATCGCCGCAGGCTCACCGGCCCCGAAGGTCTTGATCGTCGGCAGCACCGATTGCCCGAAGAGCTTCATGCTTTCCTCAACCCGGTCTTGCGGCATGTCGCCGAAGCTGTGCAGGGTGATCAGGTGGCCCACGTTGGCCATCTGCTGCAGCTCGCGGATCTGCTCGATGACCTCGTCCGGGCTGCCGAAGATGCCCGCCGCGGCCTGGTTCTCGTAGCCTTCGATCACCGCGGTGGTGCGCTCCTCCGGGGTCGCGTCCGGCATGAAGTAGGGCGCGGCCAGCCGGTCGTAGTGCCACAGCGTCATCGCGGCCGTGCGCTGCCAGTACTCCTGGCCGACCTCGCGCGCCCGCTGGCCGTCCTGGTGCACGTGGACGGTGGTGGCGATGGCGGACGGGGAGACCGGCCAGCCGTGACTGGCGCGGACCTGGTCAAACGTCTGCAGGTTGTCGTGGACCATCTGCCGGCTGCGGTAATTGGTGAACAGCGGGGCGGCACCACTGTGCGCGGCCATCTCGAGCGAGTCGGGGGAGGCCCAGGTCATCAGCAAGTTCCTGGTTAGGTCCGGGCTCAGCGGGCGCGGCCTGATCGTGGTCCGCGGGATCTGGAAGAACTCACCTTCGAAGGAGAAGAACTCGTTGGTCAGCGCCAGGCGGACGATCTCCAGGCACTCGGCCATCCGGCCGCGCGATGTCTCATACGGGATCCCGAGGGTGTTGAACTCGCGCGCGGCGAAGCCACGGCCGATCCCGATGTTAAGCTTGCGTCCGTCCAGCAGGTTGTCCAGGACGGCGAGATTTTCGGCCAGCTTGAGCGGTTCGTGCCACGGCAGCACGAGCACCATGGTCCCGACGTCGATCCGGGACGTCCGACCCGCGACGTAGGACAAGATCTGGGTCGGGTTGTTGGTCATGCCGTAGGGCGTGAAGTGATGCTCGATCGTCCAGAAGGCGTCGAAGCCCAGCTGCTCGACCAGCGGGACCATACTCAGCTCGCGACGGAACTGGTCGGCGTCGGTGACCGGATACGGCTTGTCAAATGCCCCGGTATTGAAGCGCTCTTCGTACTCGGCGGTATTGGAAAACCAGGAAGAGACTCCGACTTTCACGGCCCCTCGAATCTTCGACGGAATGTGCCTCAACCAGAGTAAATGTAAGCAAGTACTTACTTCAATAGTTAGCTAAGTTTTGACATCGACGTCAGTATAGTCTCGGACTGAGATCGCGACCAGGGTCATGAGGAGGGCACGTGGAGCTGGAACGCCTGGCCGACATCGTCGAGCTTGAGCAGTTGCTGGCGCGGTACGCGTCGGCCATGACCCGGCACGACATCGAGGCCGCGATCGAGGTCTTCACCGCCGACGGCACCTACAGCGCGTTCGGTGATACCTACACCATGGCCGATTTCCGGCGCCTGACCGATGCGGCGCCCCAGGGCCTGTACTCACTGAGCACACCCGCCCTGGAGCTCGACGGTGACGCCGGCACCGGGGTGCAGCCGCTGTGCTTCGTGGACCAGGCCGATCACTCGATGCGCATCGGCTACTACACCGATACCTACCGGCGGACGCCAGACGGCTGGCGGATCGCCGCGCGGGCGATGACCTTCCTGCGCCGCAGCGGCGCCCGCGACTCCGGGCGCACCCATGAGCCCGATCGTCCGCTGCCGGGCGGCCCTCGTGCCTAGCTCGACGTCGAAGTCACCATGTGGAGGTAGCGATGCAGGCTGAAGGCGTCATCAAGGACGGCACCGTCGCCGCGGTCATGGCCCTGTTCGCCGACTACGCCCGGCTCCTGGACCGCCAGCGCGATCCCGACGCCTGGGCCGAGCTTTTCGGCCCGGACGGGGTCTTCGTGGTGCGTGGCCGCGAGCTCACCGGCCACGACGCACTGCAGAAGTTCGCCATGGACTCCGTTCCGGGAGTGCACGTACAAGCCGTGCCGCACCTTCAGGCCCGCGAGGACGGCGGCCTCGACGCCACCTCCTCGTTCATCTTCATCACCGTCGCCACCAACGATCTGCGGGCGGGCTACTACGTCGACCACCTGACCTGGCAGGGCGATCGCCTCGTCTTTGCCCGCCGGGAGATCAACATCATGGCCCAGACGGACGCCTGAACCGGCGCCTAGGTGGTCACGATGGTGACCGCGGCCACGCCGGGGGCACCGTAGAGCTGGGCTAGGCCGACCCGGGGGAGTCCCTGGACCTGCCGTGGCCCGGCCCGCCCGCGCAGCTGGGTCACCAGCTCGTGCACCTGCCGCAGTCCGGACGCCCCGACCGGCTCGCCGTTGGCGATCAGCCCGCCGTCGGTGTTGACCGGTAGCCGCCCGGACAGGGTCGTGGCCCCGCGGGCGATCAGGTCGCCCTGCTCGCCGTCCTGGCACAGCCCGCACTCCGCCATGTGGATGATCTCCGCGCCGGCGTCGGTGTCCTGCAGCTGGGCGATATCGACCTCGCCCGGACCGACTCCCGCCCGCTCGAACGCCGCGGCGGCCGCATCGACGGTCGGCGGCGGCACCTGCAGGTGCGATGGCCCGGCCGACGGCGAGTGCACCTCGAATGCGCCGAAGCGCCGAGTGCGGGTCACCGTGCTGCGCAGGTAGACCGGCTGATCGGTATAGCGGCGGGCGACCCGCGCGCTGCACACCACCACCGCCGCGGCCCCCTCATCCGGACTGCAGAACATGTACTGCGTCAGCGGGTAATTGACCATGCGGGAACTCAGGACGTCCTCGGCCGACAGCGGCTTACGGCGGTAGGCGAAGGGGTTGAGGCTGCCGTTGTGGTAGTTCTTCACCGCGACTTCGGCCAGCGTCTGGTGCCCGATGCCGAAGTCGTGCATATACCGGTTGATCTTCATGCCGAAGAACTTGGTCGTCAGGAACAGACCCATCTCGCCGTACCAGGGTGGGCAGGCGTACTGATCGGGCTCGGCGGTGAAGGCGCCAGGGAGATGCTTGTCCATGCCCAGGACCAGGCCGACCTCGTACTCGCCGAGCTGGATCAGCTGGCTGGCCAGCGCGAGCGCGCTCCCGGCCGTGGCGCAGCCGTTGTAGACGTTGGTGAACGGCACGCCGGTCAGACCCAGCTCGGATACGACGGCGTCCGGCTGGTCCACCTCGTAGCTGCCGCCGACCGCGAATTGTATGTCTGGCCAGGTCAGGCCCGCGTCGGCCAGAGCCCGGCGGGCCGCCTCCGCGCCCATGCTCAGCGCCGTCTGGCCGGGGAACCGGCCGAACGGGTGCAGCCCGGCGCCGACAATCGCTACGTCAGGCACGCGGTACCTCCGCGGGAGTGAAGGCGAAGGTGACGATCTCGTCGTCGGGTCCCAGGGAGCGGAACGGCATCAGCACGAGCCGCATCGGCATGCCGATCCGCAGCGTCTCCTGGCTGCAGCCGACCAGGATGCTCTCCAGCCGGAGCTGCCCGGGGAGCTCGATCAGCCCGACGAACCACGGCTCGAACGGATCAGTGGCGAAGAAGGTGCCGGTGAACGGCGCCTTGGGCACGAAGCCTTGCGTCGTCCACGTCCACAGCGTCCCGGTGCGCTCCAGCGGGCGGGTTTCCATGCCCGTGCCGCCGCAGTTCGGGCAGCCGGCCCGCGCCGGGAACGTATAGGTGCCGCAGCTCAGGCACTGGGCGCCCACGAGGCTCGGGTCATCATCGGGCCCGGTGAACAGGCCCTCGGCGATGGGCTGCCGCGCCATGGGTCTCCCTCCGCCGTCGTCAGCAAATTATAACTGACATCATAATCATTTCAGTTGGGTATGCTTTCGGCGTCCCCGCGATGTGCCCTGGGAGTGTGATGGACGCCGAGCCTCGGTCAGTGAAGGGCCGCCGGACGCGCGCGCGGCTCCTTGAGGCGGGCAAGTCCGTGTTTGAGCGGGATGGTTTCCTGCAGGCCCGGATTACCGATATCGCCGCCGCGGCCCAGGTCTCGCACGGGTCCTTTTACCATTACTTCGATTCCAAGGAATCGCTGTTCCAGGAGATCGCCGAGCAGGTCGAGGTCCGGCTGGTATCCATGGACGACATTCCGCATTATGTGGACAGTGAGTCGGGCCCGGTGGACCGTATCCGCGCGGCGAACCGGTCGTATCTCACGGCCTACAAGAAGGAAGCCCGCATCATGCGGGTCATCGAGGAAGTCAGCCGGTACGACGAGACCGTCCGCAGCGTCCGCGCCCGGCGTGACGACTACCTGGCCGCACGGCTGGAGTCGGCCATCGCGCGCCTGCAGTCCGAGGGTCTGGCCGACACCCGCATTGACACGCGGTACGCCGCCATGGCCCTCGGCGGGATGGTGGCGAGATTCGCCGAGATGATGTTCGTGGGGGGCAACGCCTTCGACCTGGACACCGCGGTCGAGCAGCTGACGTTGCTGTGGTCCAACGCGCTCGGCCTGCGCGACAACGCCCGTCCTCGCGCGCGCACCGCCAGCGGTGCGGCCTAGCCCGGTCACGGGTTGCGTCACCGTGCCGCCCTCATCCTGGGCCGCCCTCACCCTGGCTGCTCCAGGCGCCGTAGCCGCATCGCCAGCCCGACCGGCTGGCCCGCGGCGCCGGCTACCAGCTCGGGCCGCAGGATCTTCCCCGATGCCGTCCGGGGCAGCGGCCGGCCCCAGAACACGACCTGCTCGGGCAGCTTCCACGTGGCCAGGCCACCGACCGCGAGCCGGCTGACGATCGTCTCGAAGCTCTCCGCCTCCGGGCTGGTACACCGGACGGCGAGCACCAGCCGCTCACCCGTCTCCGGGTCAGGGACGCCGTAGGACGCCGCCTCCTGCACCCCGGCCAGGGTGAGCGCGGCTTCGTCGATCTCGGCCAGGGAGATCTTCATCCCCTTCCGGGAGACGATCTCCTTGACCCGGCCGGTGACCGTGAGCCGGCCGTCCGCCAGGGTCCCGAGGTCGCCGGTGCGGAACCAGCCTCCCGCCACGAACGCGTCCCGGTTGTCGGCCGGATCCAGATAGCCCAGGAAGCGCATCGGCCCGCGCACCAGCAGTTCACCGGGCCGGGGACCGTCCGTCCTGAGCTCGGTGCCCGGCGCCCGGACCCCGTCGTCGCAGATCCGGAGCTCGCCGCGATCGGCGGGCGCCGTCGTCGTGGCGCACGGCGTCTCGGACGAGCCGTAGACCCGGACCGCCGTGATGCCGAAGCGCTCGATCGCCTGCGCCAGCACGGGGCGTGGGATCATCGTGCCCCCGAGGCAGATCGTGCGGAGCGGCAAGGCGGGCACTTCCTGCTCGGCCGCCTGCCGGAACAACTCCTCGATGATGATCGGCGCGCCACCGAGCACGGTCGCGCGCCGGGCCTTGAGCCGGCCGAGCGAAGCGGCCGGGTCGAAGTGATCTTCAAGGATCAGCCGTGCGCCCCGGTCGAGGGTCAGGTGGACCTGCACCAGCCCGGTGATGCTGGCTACCGGCGTGGACAAGAACGCCGCGTCGTGGCCGGTCAGCTCCAGCGCCCGGGCCATGCTCCGCGCGCCCGCACGAAGGGTGTTCAGGCTGTGTACCACCGCCTTCGGGCGGCTGGTCGTGCCGGAGGTGAAGACGACGGCGCGGGGCTGGCCAGGGTCGGGCTCGCTCCAGTCCCGGCGCAGGTCAGGCCACCGCCCGAGCGCGCCGAACGACAGGACGGGCCGGCCCACGCTGGCCAGGCCGAGGCGGGCGGCCAGGTCCGGCGTGGTGATGATCAGCGCCGCGTCGACCAGGCCCAGGGCGTGCCGGACGTCGGCCTGGCCGCAGCGGCGATCGAGCATCACCGCGATGCCGCCGCAGCGGATGATCGCGTGATAGGCCACGACGGCCTCCACGATCGGCGGCGCGATGACCAGCACCGGCACGCCGTCGGTGACCCCGTGCGCGGCCAGGCCGCCGACCGCCCGCGCGACCTGCGTTTCCAGCTGCCGGTAAGTCCAGCTCGCGGAGGCGTCAGCCAGCGCGGCCGTGGCGGGCGCGTACCGGGCCTGCCGCTCCACGCCGTCCCGCAGACCGCCCTCGTCCCACAGCCCCTGGGCGACGTAGCGGTCCTGCACGTCCGGCGGAATCGGCGGAATGCCGGTCAGCTCCATGAACTCCCCGGCCGTCAGGCGTCGCGCAGCAGGCAGAGGCCGTCCACGGCCACGAAGCGCTCGCCGTCGAAGACCAGCGGGTTGATGTCGAAGGTATCGATCCACGCATGGCCGGCCGCGGCCACCCGGCTCACCTGCACCAGGATCGCGGCCAGGGCGTCCCGGTCCCACGCGCCCCGGCCGCGGACGCCGTCCAGGACGCCGAAATCATCGAATTCGGCGATCATCTCGCCGGCGTCCGCGACGGTGAACGGGGCCAGCCGCCCGCTGACGCGGCCCAGCACCTCCACGAACACTCCGCCCAGGCCGAAGGCCACGACCGGGCCCAGCTCGGATTGGCCCCGGACGCCGATGAAGGCCTCGCCCTGCGCAGTGATCATTTTCTGGACGGCCACCAGCTCGGGCAGCCCGTCCCGCGCGGCCAGGCTGCGGAGCTCCGCCGTCACTTCGCCCAGTTGCCCGGCGGGCACCGCGAGCCGGACCGCGCCGTGCTCGGTCCGGTGGGCGACGTCGGCCAGCTTGACCACGTAGGGGCCGGCGAACGGTACGTCGCCGGCATCTTCCGTGCCGCCCACCAGGTGATACGGCGCCACCGGGACGCCGGCCGCGGCCAGCAGGTCCATCGTCGCGCCGAAGGGCAGCATCGGTCCCGCCTCGCTGGCCACGGCGGCCGCGGCCGGCCGCGCGACGGCGGGCACGCTGTTGGGGCTGTGGATCCGCGCGTCCGGCCTCGACCGGACGAAGCTGGCCATCGTGTTCAGCCCGCGCAGGCAGCCGCGCAGCCCGTTGCCGATGGCGACGCCGTACTCGCTGCGCAGGCCCTCCAGCCACTGGCCCCCGTTACCGGCCAGCGGCGCGATGATCGAGGTGCCGACCCCGGCCGCCCGGGTGCGCCGGGCGAAGTCCTCGGCCCCCTTGCGCCCGCCCTTGTCCCAGTCCGCGAACTGGCTCAGGAAGATGCTGGCGTCGAACTCGGGCGCGCTGAGGTAGGTCTTCATGATCTGCTCGACCACCTCGGGCTGAGAGTTCATGAACCCGGTGGCGTCCAGCGGATTGGGCACCGTGGCCCCCGGAACGACCGAGGCGATGAACTCCGACAGCCGTCCGACCTCGGGGATGTCCACCCCCTCGGTGTCGGCCATGTCGCCCGCCATCGCGGCGAACCCGCCGGTCCCGGTGAACACGAACAGGCCGCGCACCGCAGACCACTGCGAGCTCGGCAGCTGCTCCAGGAACTGGACCCGGTCGACCATTTCGTCGATCTCGTCGGCCCGCAGGATCCCCGCTTGCTTGAACGCCTGCTCATAGGTCCAGGCGTCGCCGGTGAGCGATCCGGTGTGGGACATGGCCATGCGCTGAGTCCGCTCGGTGCGGGCCAGCTTGATCGCGATGATGGGCTTCCCGGCCGCCCGGGCCTTGGCCGCGGCGGCGAAGAAGGCCTCCGGCCGCCTGATCTTCTCCACCACCAGGGCGATGATCTCGGTGGCCGGATCACCCGCCAGGTAATCGAGATAGTCGGCCATGTCGGTCACCGGCTCGTTGCCGGCCGAGATCATCAGGTTGAACCCGACCCCGCCGGCCCGCCAGGCGGCGGCGCCCATGGCCTCGATCGCGGCGCCGCTGTGCGCGATCATGGATACGCCGCCGGACCGCCGCGAGAAATGCGGCAGCATGGTCAGGTCCAGCTTCTTGGGTACGTTGATGTAACCGACCCCGTTCGGGCCAATGATGGGCATCTTCGCGGCCCAGGCGGCGGCTCGCACCCGCTCTTGCAGAACCAGGCCGTCCCCGCCGAACTCGGAGAATCCGCCGGCCACGGTCACGACCCCGCCCGCGCCGCACTCGGCCGCCTCCTCGACCAGGTCGGTCGTGCGTTCGGCGCCCATCATGGAAAGGACGGCGTCCACCGGCGTCCCGATGGACTGCAGGCTCGGATAGGTCGTCTGGCCGAAGACCGACGCGTGGCGCGGATGGACGAAGAACACCTCGGCGTCGCTGTCCAGCGTCCCGAGCGAGTTGGCCGCGTAGCGGCTGGACTCGCTGGCCCCCACGATGGCGACGGACTTCGGGTCGAGCACCCGGTCCAGCGATGGCCGGCTGGACGGGAGCGAATCTGCTGCGGGTGGTAGCGACATGGGGATCCTGGCCTTACACGCTCAGACCGACGAGCTTGGTGTCCAGATACTCGGTGATGCCTTCCCGGCCACCTTCCCGGCCGAGCCCGCTCTCTTTGGTGCCGCCGAACGGGGCCGCGGCCGACGTGGGATTGATGTCATTGATGCCGACGATGGCGAACCGGAGCGCCTCGGAGACCCGGATGGCCCGGCTCAGATCGCGCGTGTACACATAGGAGGCCAGCCCGTAGGTGGTGTCGTTGGCCATCTTGATTGCCTGTTCCTCGTCGTCGAACGGCGTCACCGCCGCTACCGGCCCGAAGGTTTCCTCGCGGTAGATGATCATCTCGGGCGTCACATCGGCCAGCACCGTCGGGGTGAAGAACGCTCCGCCGTTGTACCCATCGCCGGCCAGCCGCTGTCCGCCGGCCAGCAGCCGTGCGCCCTTGTCGACCGCGTCGGTGACGTGCCGCTCCATCTTGGCCAGCGCCTGCTCGTCGATCAGCGGGCCAATGGCGACCCCCGCGTCGGCGCCGTTGCCGGCCCGCAACGCGGCCACCCGCTGGCCCAGCACGGTCAGGAACTCGGGGTAGATCTCGCGCTGGACGAAGATCCGGTTCGGCGAGATGCAGGCCTGCCCGGTGTTCAGGAACTTGACCAGGGCGGCGCCCTTGGCCGCGTGGGCCGGGTCGGCGTCGCCGAACACCAGGAACGGTGCATGGCCGCCCAGCTCCAGCGACACCCGCTTGACCGTGCCGGCCGCCTGCGCGGCCAGGCTCTTGCCCACCTCGGTGGAGCCGGTGAAGGTGAGCTTACGGACCGCGTCGCTGCCCATCAGGACCTGGCCCACCGGGACCGGGTCGCTGCTGGTCACCAGGTTGCACACGCCGGGCGGCAGCCCCGCCTCGGCCAGCAGCTGAAACACCGCCACCGCGCAGAGCGGGGTCTGCTCGGCTGGTTTGAGCACCACCGTGCAGCCCGCCGCCAGGGCCGGGCCGACCTTCCGCGTGATCATCGAGATCGGGTAGTTCCACGGGGTGATCGCCGCGACCACACCGACCGGCTGATGCATGGTGATGAACCGCTGGTCGCTCCGGGCGGACGGGATCGTGCTGCCGTAGACCCGTTTGGCTTCCTCGCTGAACCACTGCAGGAAGTCGGCCGCGTACCGGACCTCGTTGCGCGCGGCCCGCAGCGGCTTGCCCTGCTCGGTCGTCATCAGCCCGGCCAGGTCCTCGGCCCGCTCGGTCATCAGCCGGTGCGCCTCGAGCAGGACGGCGGCCCGTTCGTAGGGCGTCTTCGCGGCCCAGTCGCGGGCCGCGGCCGACGCCGCGGCGATCGCTTCGGTGGTGTCGTCCGCCCCGGCGTCGCTGACCGGGCCGATGACCTCGGACGTGGCCGGGTTGCGCGATTCGAAGGTGGCCCCGGACGCCGCCGGGCGCCACTTTCCGTCGATGAACAGGGTGCCGTTATCTGGCGCTGGTGCCCACATGCTCTATCTCCTCAGCTCTGCTGGCGGCGGCTGGCCAGGACCTGGCTGAACGGGACGCCCCGGTCCGGCGCGGCCTCACGCGGCAGGCCCAGCACCCGCTCGCTGATCGCGTTGCGCTGCATCTCGTTGCTGCCGCCGGCGATGGTCCCGATGCGCGCGGCCAGCCAGCGCTGGGCGTACATGCCGACCGGATCGTCGCTGCCGCTCATCACAGCCCGGGTGCCGCCGATCTCCAGCTCGATCTCCTTGATCCGGTACTGGGACAGCGAGCTCAGCAACTTGACCAGGGCCGCCCCCGGCGCGGGCATCCGGCCCGCGCTCAGCTGGGCGTTGATCCGGGCGAGGGTCGGGTTTTCCAGGGCCTGCAGGACCAGCGCCTCACCCACCAGCTGCCGGGTCACCGGATCCTGGCTGTGACCCGCGGCCCGGGCCAGCGCGACGACCTCGCTGCCGGAGTCGGTGTCGCCGTCGCCGCGACGGGCCTCCTCAACATGGTCGTTCAGGCTGTTACCGGCGACCATGTTCCGCTCGTGGAACAGCAGGCCGGTGGCGATCCGCCAGCCGTCGTCCTCCGGGCCGATGAGGCTGCTGTCCGGCAGCACGACGTCGTCGAAGAACTCCTGGCAGAAGTGCGATCCGCCGGTGACCAGCTTGATCGGGGTCACGGTCACGCCGGGACTGCGGATGGGCATGTACAGCATGGACAGCCCGGCGTGCTTGGGCACGTCCGGGTTGGTCCGGGCCAGCACCATCGCGTAGTCGGAGAAGTGCGCCCCGGTACTCCAGATCTTCGCCCCGTTCAGGACGAACGTGTCGCCGTCCCGCGCCGCCCTGGTCAGCAGGCCGGCCAGGTCGGACCCGGCGCTGGGCTCGGACAGGAACTGCACCCACAGCTCCTGCCCGGAGAGCATGGCCGGCAGATGGCGGGTCTTCTGCTCCTCCGTGCCGAACTGCAGCAGCGTGGGCCCCAGGATGCCGTGGGTCACGTTGAACGCTGACGGCAGCTGGTACCCGGCGGCGGCCCGGCGCCAGGCGAGCTGGTGGGCCCGGGTCAGTCCCTGGCCGCCATACTCGCGCGGGTACCGGATGCCGGCGAACCCGGCGTCGAAGATGAGCTTTTGCAGGCGCCGGGCCTCGGCGATGATGTTCGCCTCGTGCTCGTCATCGACCTCCAGGCCCGCCTGCCCGTGCGCCGGGGGCAGGCTGCGCCATACCCAGTCGTGGGCGCGGGCGCCGAAGGCCTCGGGGCTCTCTTGCTCGGGGCTGCCTTCCTCGGGCACGGTTACCTCGCTCATAGTCCGGCCAGCCGGCACAGGCGTTCCCGGTGCTGGGCCGGCGAGCCGTAAACGACCTTGTTCACGGTGGCTCGCCGGAGGTACAAGTGCAGGTCGTGTTCCCACGTGAGGGCGATGCCGCCGAACAGCTGCACGCAGTCGGAGACGATCGTCAGCGACTGGTCGCCGATATGGGCCTTGGCCGCGCTGGCCAGCCGCGCGCCGTCCCCGTCCTCGGCCGCGAGCGACCGGGCCAGCGCGGTCGAGATCCCCAGCGCCGCCTCGAGCCAGAGTTTGTGATCCGCGATCCGGTGCTTGAGCGCCTGGTAGGAGGCCAGGGTCCGGCCGAAGGCGTACCGGTTCTGCACGTAGTCGATCGTGGTATCGAAGATCCGCTCGATCAGCCCCGTGGTCTCCGCCGCCTGCAGGGTCAGGGCCAGCAGGTACTGGTGCTCCAGGACGGCATCGATCTGGCCTGGAGCACCCACCAGGGCCTGGGCCGGCAGGCGGACCTCGTCGAAGTCGACATCCGCGAACTGCCGCCCGAGGTCGTACCGGGGGAGGGGCCGGACGGACAGGTCGGCCGTGTGGCGGGGGACCAGGAACTGGGCCATGCCGTCACCGGTCCGGGCCGTCACCAGCAGCACATCCGCGACGTCGGCCGCCTCGACCGAGGCCTTATGGCCGGTCAGCACCCAGTCCGGGCCCTCGGGTCGCGCGCTGGTCGTGCCTTCGGCCGGCTCCCACTGGTCGGGCGCCTCGCCCATCGCCCAGGCCGCCAGCAGCGACCCGTCGGCCAGCGCCGGCAGGTACTGGCGCTGCTGGTCGGCGGAGCCGGACCGCACCAGCGCGTCCGCGACCACCGAAACCGGCAGCAGCGGGCCGGGCGCGATCTGGCGGCCCATCTCCTCCGCCACGATGACCAGGTCGAGCACGGGATGCTCGGTTCCGATGCCCCCGAACTCCTCGGGCACCAGGACGGCGGCCAGCCCGAGCTCGGCCGCCTGCCCCCAGTAGTCCCGGGTGAACGGCGGCTCGTCTCGTTCGGCGCGCTCCTTGAGCGCGGACAGCGGCACCGCGTGCTCAAGGAACTTGGCCACCGTCTGCTGCAGGAACCGCTGCTCTTCCGACAGCTCTACGTCCACAGGCACCCCATCAGCTGGCCGGCTGGAAGGTCAACAGCGTCCACTCAGGCGTCACATCCTCGTAGGCAACCTCGACCGGCATGCCGATCTTGACGGTCTCCGGTTCAGTTCCGGTCAGGCTCGCGATCATGCGGAAACCCTCGGTCATGGTCACGTGGGCCAGCACGTAGGGCGCCTCCGCCTGGTAGGCCGGCGTCGGCGCGCGCCGGACCACGGTGTAGGTGTAGACCTCACCGCGGCCGCTGATCCGCGTCCAGGTCGCGCGCTCGCTGTGGCAGTGCGGGCAGAGGTCCTTGGGGATGTACCGCCAGGTGCCGCAGTCGTCACAGCGCTGGACCCGGACCGCGTGCTCCTGCAGCGAGTCCCAGAACGGCCGCTGCGAGTCCGGGATGTCTTCGGGCAGGAACTTCTGGTACTCGCTCATCACGCTCTCCCGAGAACCGCGGCCGAGTGAGCCTGCTGGACGCCACCGACGCCGCTGACGAAGCCCAGCGTGGCTCCGCCCACCTGCCGGGGACCCGCCTCGTGCCGGAGTTGCTCGACCACCTCGATCAAGGTGAAGACACCGCACAGGCCGGCGTGGCTGAACGACAGGAACCCGCCCGCGGTATTGGTCGGCAGCCGGCCGCCGATGGCGGTGCCCCCGTTGGCCACGAACGCGCCCCCCTCGCCCCGGGCGCAGAAACCTGCGTCTTCCAGCCCGAGGAGCACGCCGATGGTGAAGTGGTCGCCGATACCGGCCACGTCGATCTCGTCTCGCCCCACTCCGGCCATGGCGAAGGCCGTGTCGGCGGCCGACCTGGCCGCCGGGAACTCGGTCAGCTTGGCCACGGCGTTCGGGTCGATGTGGCTGTGGCCTTCCCCGTACCCGAGCAGCGCGACCGGAGCATGCCGCCCGGCCGCCGCGGCGTTGGCGACGCTGGTCACCACGATGGCGCCGCCGCCCTGATTGATCGAGCAGCAGTCCAGCAGGTGCAGCGGATCGGCGATCAGGCGTGAGCCGACCACATCGGAGATCGTCAGCTCGCCGCGGTGCCCATGGACCGACAGCGGGTGAAGGGTGGCCCCGTGCCGCTGCGCGACGGCGATCTCCGCCAGCTGTCCCGAGGTCGTGCCGTAGTCGTACATGTGGCGCATCGCCATGACCGCGCAGTCGGACACCCGGGTCGTGCCGTAGACGTATTCGTACGGCCCGCTGAGCTTGGCCATCGCGGCCACCGCTTCGTCCCGGTTGGCGCTGGCGTAGCCCGCCGCATGCCCGGCTACGGCATTGGCGATGACGACGACCTCGGCCAGGCCGTGCGCGATCGCGTACGCGGCCAGGTTCAGGCCGGCGGCGGTCGAGCCCGCGCCGACCGCGCTCCGGGCGTGGAACCGGAGCGGCCGGCCGAGCTGCTCGGCCAGTCCCGGGGCGGGCATGCGCTCACGCAGTCCCGGGTCTTGCGGCCCGTCGCCCACGAGCCCGTCGATATCACCCAGGGTGAGCCCGGCGTCGGCGCACGCGCCGCGGACGGCCTCCCACCAGACCGATGGCTGGGTGCGATGGCTGAGATTGCCCTGCTCAGTTAGGTAGACGCCCGCGACGGCTACGTCAGCGAACCTTCCCATCACAGCCTTCCGGTCGATAGTTGCCGCATCATCGAACAATTCCGCCTCCGGGCGGCCTAGTCAAGGGGCAACCAGCGGCTGTTCGCGGCCCTGGGGGCCACCTGGACGCCAGCTGGTGCCCAGATGGCGATACACGGACCCGCTGTCTACGATGAATCCTGTCAAATTTGCGATAACGTCGAACTTTGCTCTGAGGAGGGCCATGTCGGATCTGCTGATCGACCGGCGCGAGCACATCTCCATCTTCACGCTGAACCGGCCGGAGAAGATGAACTCCCTGGGCGGCACCCTGAGCGCCGATCTCACCCGCGCGATGGCCGAATTCGACGCTGACCCCGATCAGTACGTCGCGATCATCACCGGCGCCGGCGACCGGGCCTTCTCGGCCGGGGCTGACCTCAATGACCTGGCCGCCCGCACGGCCAGCGGCACGCCGAGCGTGGGGGTGTCCACCGTGGACCTGTGGGGTGTGGGCGGCAGTCCCAAGCCGGTGATCGCGGCCGTCAACGGCCTGGCCGTGGCGGGCGGCCTGGAGCTCTCGCTGAACTGCGACATCCGGATCGCGGCCGACTCGGCCTGGTTTGGCGTCTTCGAGGTCAAGCGCGGGATCATGGCCGGCATCGCGGTCAACCTGCTGGCCAGGTACATGCCGCTGGGTGACGCCCTCTACATGCTGATGACCGCGGACCGGGTAACGGCGGCCGAAGCGCTCCGGCTCGGGCTGGTCCAGAAGGTCGTGCCCGCGGATGAGCTGATGGCGGAGGCTCTCCGGGTGGCCGAGATGATCGCGGCCAACTCGCAGGTGGCGGTGCAGGCCTCCAAGAAGGTGGCCTACTTCTGGCGGAACCTGGCCATCCGCGAGTCCCTTGATTACTACCAGGCGGTGAACCAGCGGCTGATGCTCTGCGACGACGTACTTGAGGGGCCGCGTGCTTTCGCCGAGAAGCGCAAGCCGGAGTTCTCCAACCGCTGGCCGGAAAACACCAGGCCCCAATAGGCGGCGGTAGCGGGTTCGGTGGATTTATCTATACTTGTCGAATTACTCGTCGGCAGACAGTGCTAGTAGACGAACAGGGCTAGTAGACAGAGGGCTTCATGGCTTACGATCTTCAGTCCAGCGCTGCGCCGACCGAAGTGTTCAAGGCGCTCGGCGATCCCATCCGGTGGAGCATCGTCACGCAGATGGCGGCCGTGGACGAACTGGCCTGCCTGACCCTCGAGGACACGTTGCCGGTCTCGAAGCCGACCATCTCCTACCACACGAAGATCTTGCAGCACGCCGGTCTTATCGACGTGCGCAAGGAGGGGCGCAACTACTTCTACACGTTGCGCCGCGACGTTCTGCACGGGGTGCTGGACCGCCTCTGGGAGCTGGCCCCGACGCCACGGCCGGTCGACGAGGGGCAGCGCAAGGGGTACGTGCGCTCCGGGACGCGCCCGGCCCGCCACCGCCCCGCGACCGAGACCGCCGAGGAAGTGGTCGTCCTCACCTGGTGAGCCCGGGCTAGTTCCCGCCGAAGGTCGGGGCGCGACGCTCGCGCCGGGCCCGGATCCCCTCGTGGATGTCCGCGGTCGACATGGTCACCGGCTGGGCCAGCGCTTCCCACTGCAGGGCCGCCTCGAACCCGCCGCCCGCCGCCTGGGCCAGGCCCGCCTTGGTCAGGCGGGCGGCGATCGGCGCTGCGGCCGCGATCCCGGCCGCTACGTCAACCGCACGGTCGAGCACGTTGTCGGCCACGCCATTGATCAGCCCCCACTGGACCGCCTCCTCCGGCTGCACGACCCGGCCCGTATAGAGCATCTCGCGGGCCCGGGGCAGTCCGATCGCTTCCGGCAGCAGCCAGCTCGCCGCCATGCCCCCGTGCGTGCCGAGCTCGATGAACGGCGCGCTCAAGGTGGCCCCGGGCGCGGCGTACCGCAGATCGCAGGCCAGGGCCAGGCACAGCCCGGCCCCCACCGCAGGTCCGTTGACCGCCGCAATCACCGGGATGGACAGGTAACGCGGGGCCAGCCAGGCCCGGTAGAACGGCAGCATCTTCTCGCGCAGGCGGTCGGGGGTGTTCTCCTCCAGGCTGCCCTGGTCGAGCCACGACAGGTCGGCTCCGGAGCAGAACGCCGGGCCGTTGCCGGTCACCACGAGGGCGCGCAGGACCCGGTCGGCCTCCACCTCGGCCATCGCGGCCACCCACGCCTGCGTCAGCGCGGTCGTCATGGCGTTCCGGACCTCGGGCAGGTTCAGTGCGACGATGGCCACGCCCGGCGAGGGAAAGCTCAGGTCCACCAGCGCGCTGGAGTTCGGCTTGGCCATGGGTCGCTCCGCCCTGACGATGAGACCAAAGCGCAGATTCTAGTTCCTGGCCGATCGTCCGGACGCGATCGCCTGGCGGGCCTGTGCCGACGAGACCGTCACGATGCCGTCTTCGAAGCGTTCCAGCACCACCTGCTGGGTCGCAGCCAGGTGAGCGCGGGCCATGCGCTCCACTTCTTCCGCGTGCCCGGCCGCGATCTCCTCGGCGATGCGCCGGTGCGTCGCCACGGCCCTGGCCGCCTGGCGCGGTGAGGGATACTCGCCGCGCTGCGTCATGGTCTCGGCCCACGTCTGCTCCTGGGCCGACCACAGGGCCACCAGGCTGCCGATGACGTGCCGGACCGTCGCGTTCGGGGCGAAGGCGACCAATAGGTCGTGAAACTCCCGCGCGGCCCGGGTGAACGCGACGCCGTCTCCGACCACCTGGGCCGACGCCTCGATGTTGACCTCGAGCGCGGGCAGCACCGTCTGCGCCCGGTCCGGCCGCCGGGCGCACTCCGCGGCGCACAGCGGCTCGAGCAGGCGCAGACCCGCGGCCAGATCGCCGAGGTTGACCCGGCGGCCCTGCAGCGCCAGCCCGAGATGATAGGCCGCCGAGGACTCATCGGCACGGTGCACCTCGGCCCCGCCGACGTTGCCCCGGCGCACGGTGACCAGGCCTTCGGTCTCCAGGATGCGGATCGCCTCGCGGATCGAGGGATAGCTGACCCCGAACTCGCTCACGAGCTGATCCTGGGTCGGCAGCCGGTCCTCGCCGTCGCCAGCCAGGATCCTGGCCCTGAGCTCGGAAGCCACCGTCTCCGCGATGCGATGCTGTGGGACCCGGTCCCGCCGCATGGCCGTCACGCGGTCGCCCGCAGGGCAGAAGTAAGGGCCATGGTCCCTCAGCCTAGCGGACCCGAACCGTTATCTTCGCCAGCCTAGTAATCCTTACAAGGATTGCTATATCGTAACCGTAAATCACCAGGTGAACCGCTGTATGTGCCCGCGTCATGCCGGGTGCCACGGGCGCTGGGACCGCGTGGCGGAGTGCTTGACCCGGTATAGAACGTCTGGTAGCTTGCGGCGATATCGCAAATGTATAAATGTTTTGCGAACTGAGCGGGCAACCGCACTGAGCGGGCAAATGGGGTGGTGCCATGACGACGCACGACGCCCCGCTGCTGCATGCTGACTCGGTCGCCAAGTCGTTCCGCGGGGTCAAGGCGCTAGGCGGTGCGTCGCTCGAGGTGGCTGAGGGTGAGATCGTCGGCGTCATCGGCCCCAACGGAGCGGGCAAGACGACGCTCTTCAACGTCATCGCGGGGGTCTTCCGCCCCACGTCCGGCCGGGTGTTCTTCCGGGGGCGGGACATCACCAAGCTGCCTCCGCACCGTAGGCTCCGGCTGGGTATCGCCCGGACCTTCCAGCTGATCAAGCCGTTCGGTTCCCTCTCGGTCTACGAGAACATCGTGGTCGGTGCGACCGGAGCAGGCCTGTCCACGCGGGCCGCACACGCCCGGGCCGACGAGGTGGTCGAGCAGCTGGGACTGGGCCGGTTCGCCGCGCAGTCCGCCAGCTCGGTCAACGGCGGCGAAGGCAAGCTACTGGAGATGGCGCGCGCACTGGCGACCGACCCGGCGGTGATCCTGCTGGATGAGATCTTCACCGGCCTGAATGCCGATGAGTCAGCTGAGCTGGCGGCGCTCGTCGCCGCACTGCCCGACCAGGGCCACACCGTACTGATGATCGAGCACAACATCGGCGCCATCCGCGCCGTGTCTCAGCGAGTTGTCGCGCTCTCGGCCGGGGTGGTCGTGAGCGAGGGCTCGCCCGAGGCCGTGCTCACGGATCCGGAAGTGGTGACGAGCTACCTTGGCCAGCGCGCCAGCTCTCAGCGTTGAGGGACTTCGAGTTCGCCGCGGCAGGATCGCGGTCGTACGTGACGTGTCGCTATCGGTCAAGGCCGGAGGCTGCGTCGGCCTGCTCGGCCTGAACGGGGCCGGCAAGTCGACCTTGCTGTCCTGTATCGCCGGCCTGCTTCCGGCCGAGGCCGGATCGGTCCGCCTGGAAGACCAGGACCTGACCCGGCAGCCGAGCTGGACGCGCTGCGCCCGCGGCCTGGTGCTCGTCCCCGCGGGCCGCCAGCTGTTCACCAGCCTGAGCGTGCTCGACAACCTCCTGGTCGGCGGCCACGCCGTGCGTTCCCGGAGCGCCCGGGATGCGCTCCTGGAGCAGGCCTATGAGTTCTTCCCCGTCCTGCGGGAGAAGCGGCACCAGCGGGCGGGTGAGCTGTCCGGCGGCCAGCAGCAGATGGTGGCGATCGCGCGCGGGCTGATGGCGCAGCCCAAGGCGCTGCTGCTGGACGAGCCGTCGGAGGGCCTGGCCCCGCTGGTGGTGGAGCAGGTCTTCGAGGCGATCGCGGCCATGAAGCGAGCCGGGTCGCTCGCGATCCTGCTGGCCGAGCAGAACGCGGGGGCGACGGAGATCTGTGACTCGGTGGTCGTACTCAAGGACGGCTCGATTGCCGATAGAGCGATCGCGCCCGGGACGTCCGGCGATGTCGCCGGCGTGGTTTTCGACTAAGTGCGGCAGCGCCGGGACCGGCGCCGTCGCTGGCCATGAAAGGTCGATGGTGATCACATAATGCAGGCTTTGAAAACTGGAACCAAGAGATTGGTCACCGGCGCCGCCGCCGCGTCGCTGGTGCTCGCCGTGGCTGCGTGCAGCTCCTCAGGCAGCGGCGGCGGCAGCAGCAGCACTTCAAGTGGAGCCAAGACCTCCAAGGTCACCATCGGCGAGATCACCGACCTCAGTGGTGCGGCGTCCTTCTACGGGATCCCGGAGAGCCACGGCGGTCAGATCGCGGCCGACCAGGTCAACGCCGCGGGCGGCATCAAGAGCCTGGGCGGAGCCAAGCTGGCCATCAAGACGTACGACACCGCCTCGAACCCCGACAATGGCCAGTCACAGGCCACGGCGGCGGTCGGCGACAAGGTTGCCGCGGTGTTCGGCGGCGAGATCTCGGACACCGTGCTGGCCGGCATCAACGTGACCCAGCGCGCCGGTATCCCCTGGGTCGACTCCGGCGGAACCGCCAACGGGATCCACGAGCGCGGCTACACCACGGTCTTCCAGGCCGATCACGACTCGACCCAGTTCGCCAGCTCCTGGCTCGCGGTAGCTCAGCTCGCCGCCCAGAAGCTCGGCATATCCAACCCGACGGTAGCTATTGCTTACAGCCAGACGTCCTACGGCGAGGAACTGCTCGCGGCCTGGAACACGGCCGCCGCGGCCGCCGGGGTGAAGACCGTCACGAGCTTCGGCTATCCGCTGACGACGACCGACTTCTCGTCGATTGCCGCCCGGCTGGCGGCGTCCCCGGCCGACATAATCCTCAACATGGGCTACCCGGGTGACGGGCTCGCGCTGGCCAAGCTGTTCGCCACGCAGTCCAAGCCCAAGCAGAAGATCGTCATCATGGCGGGGTCCGACGCCGGCGCCGTGACCGGTCAGCTGGCCACCCAGGCCAACGGCGGGCTCTTTGGCGGCGACATCACGCCCAGCGTGAAGGGCCTGCCGGCTTCCTTTACGACCTTCTACAACGCCTACCAGGCCAAGTATCACACCGCGCCCAACTCGCAGGCGCTGGCCGGATATATATCGGTTCAGTTCATCGCGGCCGCGCTGAATAAGGCGAAGTCCACCACTCCGGCGGACGTGAGCAAGGCGCTGCACCAGGTCACGCTGACGCACACCACGGGCAATATCTACCCGGTCCCGGCGACGCTGGCTTTCGACTCCCAAGGGGTGCTGAAAGACGCGCCGTTCTACGCGGCCCAGATCTCCGGTGGAGCGGGGAAGCTCGTCTACCCGGCTTCCGTCGCGGAGACCACGATCGGCCCGTACAGCGGATGACCGTCTCGCTGCGCCGGACCACGGCCCGCCCTGGTCCGGCGCAGCGGCGGGACGACGTGCTGAGGAGTCAGTTTCTTGCTATTTGAACAGTTGCTGATCGTCGGGGTCATCACCGGATCTGTCTACAGCCTGGTCGGTCTCGGCTTTACCCTCGTCCTCGGGGTCGGCAAGATCGCCAACTTCGCGCACGGCAGCTTCGTCGCCGTCGGGCTGTACCTGGCGCTCTTCGCCTCGGAAACCCTGGGGCTGAACGTCTACGAGGCCTTCATCCCAGGAGTGATCGTCTTTGCCATCGTCGGCGTCGGGGTGGCCGAGTTGTTCGAGTGGCGGGGCCGGAAGGTCGGGGAGATCGGCGAGCTGCTGATCGGGCTGGCCCTGCTCCTGGTCATCGGAGGCCTGCTCGAGGTCCTGTTCACCGATAACTCGCGTACGATCACCGGGCCCGTGCTGGGGCACATCCGGATCGCCGGGCTGAGCATCAGCGGGGCGCAAATCGTGGCCGTCGCCTTCACCCTCGCTACCTCGCTGGGGCTTTATGTCTTCCTGCGCGTCTCACGCTGGGGCCGGGCGATGCGGGCGGTGGCCGACAATGGCGAGGCGGCCGGGCTGTACGGCGTGCGGGTTCCCATTGCCCGGCGGGCCGCGGTCACGATCTCGATCGTCGTGGCCGGTGCGGCTGGCCTGGTGATCAGCCCCTTCACCGTCCTTACGCCCGACGTGGGCAGCACTTATCTCATCTCCGCGTTCGCCGTGGTGATCGTGGGCGGGATCGGCAACGCGCTGGGCGCCGTCCTGGCCGGCATCGGCATCGGCATCGTGACCTCGCTATCCGCGGGCTACCTGGCGTCCTACTGGACCTCGCTGGCGCCGCTGATCGTGATCCTGGCCGTGCTGCTCCTGCGCCCGCAGCTGAGTGAGGCGGTATGACGCGGCTCCGCTTGTCTCATCCGGCCTGGCGCTGGGCCGCGCTCGCCGTGTTCTTCGTGGTCGGCTGGCTGATCATCGGGGTGCTGCCCGCGGCGGCGGTATCGATCGTGGTGCTCGCGCTGTTCTACGGCGCCGCGGGCTCGTCGTTCAACCTGCTCTACGGCACCCTCGGCATTTTCTCCCTGGCCCAGCCGGTGTTCGTGGCGATCGGCGGCTACACCAGCTCTTACCTCTACGTTCGCCACGGGATATCGCCCTGGATCGGGCTGCTGGCCGGGATGGCCTGCGCGGCCATCATCGCTGTGCCGATCGGATTCATCGCGATGCGGCGGCCGGGCACCGTGATCACGGCGCTGGTCACGCTCATCGTCTCCGAGGCGGCGATTCCTATCCTCTCCGCGATCAAACCGCTCGGCGGCGCGGTCGGGCTCTATCTTCCGGTGAAGCAGGGCACAGACTGGAGTGCGCTGCAGTTCGCCACCGGCGCCCCCTTCGCGCGTATCTTCCTGGCCCTGAACGTCCTCATCATCGCGGGCCTGATGTGGTTCGGGCGGAGCCGGATCGGGTTGTGGGCCACCGCGGTCAGGGACAGCCCGGAAGCGGCGAGTGCGTCCGGAGTGCCGGTGCTGCGCATGCGGCTGGGCATCTTTGTTGCGTCGGCGATGGTGGCCGCGGTGCCCGGGGTGCTGTTCGCTCAGTACAACCTGCTGGTGAACGCGGACCTGTTCCTCGGCTCGGCGGTGCTGTTCCAGTTGCTGGTGGTCGCGCTGGTCGGAGGGTCGGCTCGACCCTGGGGTGCGCTGGTCGGCGCGCTGGTCATCACCGAGCTGTCGCAGTACCTGTCGCGGGCGGCCGGGGACCGGCCCGGTATCGCCCCGCTGATCTTCGCGGCCGCGTTCCTGGTCATGGCGCTGGCCATGCCGCGTGGCATCTCGGGCGCCTGGGCCCGGCTGGTGACCGCCCGGCGCTCTAGTGGCGATGATGTCGACGATTCCATTCCGCCCCCTGAGCGACCCAGGCCATTTGAGCTACCGCCGGGGGAGGAACAGAGCGAGGCGTGGCTGGCGGCGGGTCCGCGCGGTGACGCCGAAGGGCTCGATCCGCCGGCCACCCCGACGTAACAAGCACCGCGGGCCGTCCCGGTGTCGCGGGCCGTCCCGGTGTCGCGGGCCGTCCCGGCGCCGGTAGATCGCGCCCACCTAAAAATTCGCAACTTTTAAAATCTTTGAACGATTTGTCAATGGTAGAATGGCTGGCTAGTAGTGGATGTGTGGTGCCAACTGTGGAGTTGTCCTGAGGTGCCCACCCCATCCTCATCGTCCCAGGTCCCAGCCAGAGCGCAGACGAGGTGCACGTGACGATCAGCGGGCCGCCAGCCGGGCGCCGTGAGCAGCTGCGCCAGCCCCGGCTCGCCGAGGTCGTGGCGGGAGTCCTGCGCGAGCGGATCGTCAACGGGGAACTCGGAGACGGGGACCTGTTGCCCAAGCAGGACGAGCTGATGGAGGAGTATCGCATAAGCCGCCCGACCCTGCGTGAGGCCCTGCGCATTCTCGAGGGCGAGGGTCTGCTGATCGTCCGCCGCGGCAGCGTGGGCGGCTCAGAGGTGCGGATGCCGACCTCCGATACCTCGGCCTACACGTTCGGGCTGCTGCTCCAGTCCCGCCGGACCACGTTCGAGGACCTGGCCACGGCGATCAAGAACATTGAGCCGGTCACGGCCTCGCTGTGCGCGGGCCGCCCCGACCGCGACCGTAGCGTCATCCCGGCCCTGCGGGCCAACCTGGCCGACACCGAGGCGGCGACCTCGGACGGCCCGCAGTTCACCGCGCTGGCGCGTCAGTTCCATGAGCTGCTGGTCACCTGCTGCGGCAACGAGACCCTGATCGTCGCGGTCGGCGCGCTGGAGAGCCTGTGGTCGGAGCAGGAGCGGCAATGGGCCGTGCGGGCCGCGTCCGAAGGCTCCTACCCGGGGGAGCGCTACCGGCGAGACGTCCTGGCCGCGCACGTCGCCCTGGTGGACGCGATCGAGCGCGGCGACGCCGAGGCCGCCGGACGGCTCGACGCGGGCCACCTCCAGCATTCCCAGCGCTACGCTCTCGAAGGGTCGCAGGGCCAGGTCGTGCAGGCTACGACCCTGCGGCAGGGGCTACGCGATCTGACCGCGATCTGAGCCCGTGGCGGCCGGGAGGCCGGACGTCACAGGGTCTCCCCGCCGTCGAGCGCGATGACCTGCCCGGTCAGGAACGGCATCTCGTCGCCGGCCAGCACTACCGCCAGCTGGCCAATCTCGGCCAGGTCGCCCACGCGGCGCATCGGAATGCGCTTTTTGAGCCAGGCCCGGCCCGATTCAGTCTCGTGCAGCTGAGCCGACATGCGCGTGGAGAACTGGCCGGCCGCGATCGCGTTGACCGTCACCCCGTACCGCGCCCACTCGAAGGCCAGGGACCGGGTCAGCTGGGCCAGCGCGCCCTTGGCCGAATCGTAGGCGCTGGTAAATCCGACGGTCCGGCCCAGTGCGGTCGACACGATGTTGATAACCCGGCCGTGCCGCCGGGCCAGCATGTCCGGGGCGAAGGCCTGCAGCACGTGGAAGGCTGCGTCGAGGTGCACGGCGTGCGACGACCGCCAATCCTCGTAACTGAGCGGCGGCGGGAGTGATCGCGGCCGCTCATCGGCGGGCAGCTCCACGAACGGCTTGGGGATGAGGTTCCCGGCGTTGTTGACCACGATGTCGATCTGGCCGGTCAGCTCGAGGGCGGCGCGATGCAGCTCTTCCACCTGGGCGCGATCGGTCACATCGGCCAGGACCGTGGCCGTCACGCCGCCGGATGCACCGATGATGGCCGCGGTCTCCGCCAGCTCGGTCCCCGTCCGGGAGGTCAGGACGACGGCCGCTCCGGCCTCGGCCAGCGCGCAGGCGATGGCCCGGCCGATGCCCCGGCCGGCCCCGGTGACCAGGGCCGTCCGGCCGGTGAGGTGTCCGTCGGAGCCGGCGTTCTGACCGTCTTCCTGTGTTTTCATTATTTTATAATTTACTATATCGGGTGCCACCTCCGGCGCTATCCCGATGAAAGGCAGCACAGTGTCTGGTCCCCACCCGGTCGCACCGGAACTGCCTACCATCGCCCGCGTGCTGGCGCCGGCCCTGGCGCGCCGCCCGAACTCCCCGGCCGTGGTCGCGCGCGGCGGGACGCTGACCTACGCCCAGCTGGATGCGGCCGCCGACGCGGCGGCGGGTGCCCTCTGGGCGCTGGGGGTCCGGCCCGGCGACCGCGTCGCGGCGTGCCTGCCGAACGATCTCGAGATCGTGGTGGCGTTCCACGGCGCGCAGCGGATCGGGGCGGTCTGGGCCGGGATCGGCGAGGCCCTGACCGCGGTTGAGCAGCAGGCCCTGGCCGACGTGATCGCCCCGGCCGTCATCCTGGCCGGCCCGAAATGCGCCCTGGACGGCCAGGCCGTGGTCGACGCGGGCCGCTGGGCCCAGCTCACCGCCGCGCGGCATCCGGTGCCGGCCGTCGAGATCGACCCGCACGCGCCGGCCGGGATCGCCTTCTCCAGCGGCACCACGGGCGCGCCCAAGGCGGTCGTGCACAGCCAGCACAACCTCGTGCTGCCGGCGGCCATGCTGATCGCGACCCGCGGCTGGGGTCCGGAACTGCGCAAGGGGGACAGCCTCCCCTTCACCATCTTGAACATGCTGGTGCTGTCCACGGTGCTGACGGCCCAGGCCGGCGGCGCCGCGATCGTCATGGACCGGCGTGACCAGGAAGGCGTGGCCGAATGGATCGGCCGGGAAGGCGTGATGGTCTGGAACGGAGCCCCGGCCCAGCTGTTTGACCTGGCCCGCCGGACCGACCTGGACTTGCGGTCGCTGACCGAGGTATGGACCGGTGGCGGCACCTGTCCCGAGCACGTGCGCGAGGCCTTCCTGGCCGCGCACGGACGGCCGGTCACCTGCACCTACGGGCTGTCCGAGGCGCCGACCGTGGTGGCCATCGACCCGGTCGGCGGCGGCCACCACGAGGGCGCGAGCGGGCAGGTGCTGCCGCACCTGAGCGTGGCCGCCTATGACGACGACGGGCGGCCGCTCGGTCCCGGTCAGACGGCGGAACTCCGGGTCCGGGCCACCACGGCCGGCCCGTGGGCGGGCCGGTGGCGGCCGCCCCTGGGCTACTGGTCGGACGGAGCCGTCCGTCCCGCCGACCCGGACGTGGTGCTGACCGGCGACGTCGGCCGGGTCGACGCGGACGGCTGGCTCACCGTCGTCGACCGCAAGAAGCTGATGATCGTCCGTGGGGGCGCGAACGTCTCGCCCGCCGAAGTGGAGAGCGTGCTGCTGGGGCATCCGTCGGTCGCGGCCGTGGTGGTGTTCGGGCTGCCGGACCAGCGGCTGGGGGAGCGGGTCGCAGCTCTCGTGGTGCCGGCCGATGGCGACCTGGACGCGACCGACCTGGGCGCGTTCTGTGCCGCGCGGCTCTCGCGCTACAAGATCCCGGAGATCTGGGGCCAGGCCGCCTCACTCCCGGTGAACGCCATGGGCAAGATCATCCGGACCGATCTGGCCGCCGTGCTGAGTTCGTCCGCCCGGCTGTAGACCGGCTCCCGCGGCCCCGGGCCAGGTCGGCCCGCGGCCCCGGCCGGGCCGCCTGCTGCCTGCGCATTCACCGTGATCGCCCCACCTGATTCTAATCTGGCAATACTTACAAGGATTGCGCTATCGTGACGCTGTGGACTTCAGAATGGGTGAGGCGGCAACGGCTCTGCGGGGCGAGTTGCGGCAGCTCGTAGCCGAGCACCTGCCGCCGGACTTCCTCGGGGCGTTCACGGATAACCCGGCGGACCTGGAGATCACTCAGAGCTTCTGCCGGCTGCTGGCCGAGCGCGGCCTGCTCTGCCTGGCCTGGCCCGAGGAATTCGGCGGCCGCGATGCCTCGCTGTGGGAGCAGACGGTGGTCCGCGAGGAGATGTGGGCCCAGCATGAGCCGCGCGGCGCGCAGTACATGGGCGTCAACTGGGTGGGCCCGACGATCATGCGCCACGGCACGGCCGAGCAGAAACGTCAGCACCTGCCACCCATCGCCAACGGCGAGGTGATCTGGTGCCAGGGGTTCAGCGAGCCGGATGCCGGCTCGGACCTGGCCTCACTGCGGACGGCGGCCCGCCGCGACGGTGACGTCTGGCGCATCTCCGGCCAGAAGATCTGGACCTCCTACGCGACGATGGCCCAGTGGTGCTTCCTGCTCGCCCGGACCTCGCGCGGGGAGAAGAAGCAGCATGGCATCACGGTCTTCCTGGTGCCGATGACCGCGCCCCGCATCGAGGTCAGGCCGATCAAGACGATCATCGGGCCGCATCACCTCAACGAGGTGTTCTTCGATGAGGTCGAAGTGACCGAAGCCAACGTGCTGGGCCAGGTCGACGAGGGCTGGCGGGTGGCCCAGGAGGTCCTGGCCTTCGAGCGGGTGGGCATCGCCCGGTACGCCCGCTGCGAGCGGCTGCTGCACGCCGCGCCGGCCGCGCTGGGCGACGACTGGGACACCCTCCCGGCTGACCTGCTGGGCCGGTGGGCCAGGATGCTCACGCACTGCCGCCGGGCCCGGCTGCTGGCTTACCAGGTGGTGGCCCGGCAGAGCGAGGGCCGGGTCCAGCCGGGCGAGGCGGCGCCCTACCGGATCGCGGTCACCCGGCTCGATCAGGACAGTGCCGAGGTGCTGATGGAGATCGTGGCCTACGCGCCGCTGGCGGGAGAGCAGGCCCTCAGGTTCCGCAGCGAGGTCGAGGACCACTGGCGGTACTCCCGGGCCTCCACCGTGGCCTCGGGCAGCATCGAGATGCAGCGGATCCTCCTGGCCCGGTCCATGCTGTCCGACAAAACGAACCCGCCGCGAGGCCCGGCCCGGCTGGCCGTCGCGTGAACATCGAGCTCAGCGAGGAGGCGGCCGAGTTTGGGCGGCTGGCCCTGCTGGCCCTCGAGGAGGCCGGCGGTGACGAGCTGGTCGTGCGGGCCGAGCAGGACCCGGACCGCCGCGAGGCCCTGGTGGCACCGATCCTGGGCGAACTCGGCGCCTGGCAGCTGGACCCCCGGGGCGACGCCGGCGAGCTCGAAGCGGCGGCCGCGCTGTGCCGCAGCGCCGGTTACTGGGCCATCCCTTACCCGGTCGCGGAACGCCTGGCCCGTCCGGCCGGCCTGGACGCGGACGGGCTCGTAGTGGTGGCCGGCCGCCGGCCGGTGGCCCGGGTGGCCGGACTGGTCGGCCGCTGGGCCGCGGTGACGCTGGACGGCCGCCGCAGCATGGGGACCCCCCAGCCGCTGACGCAGTCACCGCGGGAATCCGCGTTCGTGACCGAGCTTGACCTCGAGCCAGCCGACGGCGACGGGGCCCAAGACGTCGCGCTCGGGCTGACGCTGCCGTGCTGGACGCTGCTCGGCATGCTCGACCGCGCGATCGACCTGGCCCGGGCCCACGTGCTCGTCCGGGAGCAGTTCGGCCAGCGGCTCTCGTCGTTCCAGAGCGTCCAGTTTGAGCTCACCGACGCCGAAGTCGAGCGACGCGGAGTCGAGGCGCTGGCCAAGTACGCGCTGTGGAGCGCGCAGGACGGCACCCCAGAAGCGCTCGATGACGCGCTGGCCCTCCGGCTGGCTGCGGTCGAGGCGGCCGGGACCGTGTTCGGGGTCGCGCACCAGCTGTTCGGTGCGCTCGGGTTCTGCGACGAGGTGCCCCTGTCGTGGCTGTCACGTCACAGCGAGCCCCTGCGGCGGCTGCCGGTCGGAGTGACCGCGACGCTGGCGGAGATGACGCGCCGGCTCGGCCGGCGCGGCCTGACCGGGTTGTTCAGCGACCCGCTGGACGGGAGTTCTGTGGGTGTGGCGTCGTGAGCTACGCCTATGACCTGCCGCCCGAGCTGACCGTCGAGGCTGAGGGCCCCATCCGCATGCTCGTCATCAACCGGCCCGCGGAGCTGAACGCGATCAACCAGGCCCTGCACCGGGCGCTGGCCACCGTCTGGCAGCAACTCGCCCGGGACCTGGACGCCAAGGTGGTCATCCTGACCGGCGCCGGGCGCGCCTTCTCCGCGGGCGGCGACCTGGACTGGATCACCTCGTTCCCGGAGGACCCGGTGGCCCGGGACGACAGCCTGCGCGAGGGCGCCCAGATCATTGAGGAGATGCTCCGCTTCCCGCTGCCGGTGATCAGCGCGGTCAACGGCCCGGCGGTCGGCCTGGGCTGCAGCCTGGCCGTCCTCAGCGACATCGTGCTGATCTCCGAGACCGCGTACCTGGCCGACCCGCACGTCAGCGTGGGCCTGGTGGCGGGCGACGGCGGGGCCGCGTTCTGGCCGCTGCTGACCCCCATCCTGCGCTCGCGCGAGTACCTCTACACCGGCGACCGCATCAAGGCGGCCACGGCCGTCGAGCTCGGCCTGGCCTCCAGGACCACGGCGCCTGAGGACCTGCTGGCGCAGGCCCGGCGGCTGGCCGGGCGGCTGGCCGGGCAGTCGGCCGAGGCGCTGCGCGGCACCAAACGCGTAGCCAACATGTACCTGGCCCAGGCCCTGAGCGGAGCCGTGCAGGCTGGCTTGGCCGCCGAGGAGGTCAGCATGCAGTCGGACGAGCACCGCGCCCGGCTGCACGCCCTGCGCGAGCGGACGGCGGGTCATCAGCCCGGCCCGGCGCGACCGCGGGAAACGCCGTGACGGCGGTGGCCGCACCCGGCGACCTGGGCGAGTTCCGTGCCTCGGTCCGGGACTGGTGCCGCACGCACGTCCCGGCCGGCTGGCGGCAAGCCCAGACCGGCGCAGGAGACGAGGAGTTCGTCAGCTTCCAGCGGGCCTGGTTCGCCCAGCTCCACCAGGCCGGGTTCGCGGTCCCGCACTGGCCCGCCGTTTGGGGCGGCGGGATGTCGGCCGCGCAGCAGGTGGTGCTGTACTCCGAACTTGCCGCCCACGATGCGCCGCGGCTGATCCTCGCCTTCGTCGGGATCCACCACGCCGCATCGACCCTGCTCACCGCGGGCACGGCCGAGCAGTGCCAGCGCCATCTCCCGGCCATCCTGGACGGCGAGATCTGGGTCCAGGGCTTCTCCGAGCCCGAGGCGGGGTCCGATCTGGCCAGCCTGCGGACGACCGCGCGCAAGGAGGGCGACAGCTACATCGTCAACGGGCAGAAGCTGTGGGCCAGCGGCGCCATGCACGCCGACTGGTGCCTGCTGCTGGCCCGTACCGACCCGGCGGCGCCAAAACGGCGGGGAATCTCCTACTTCCTGCTCGACATGCGCAGTCCCGGCATCGACATCCGGCCGATCCGGCAGGCCACGGGGGAGTCCCATTTCGGCGAGATCTTCCTGACCGACGTGGTGATCCCGGCCACCCAGCTCATCGGTCCGGAGAACGGCGGCTGGCCGGTGGCGCAGGCCACGCTCGGTGCCGAGCGTGGCATGACCATGCTGGAGCTGGCGGAACGGCTCGGCCACGCCGGCTTTGGCCGGTTGCTCCAGACCGCCTCCCGGCCCGGACCCGACGGCGGCCGCCCCCTCGACCACGGATGGGTGGCAGACACGCTGGCGGGATTCGAGACGGAGATCGCCGGCCTGCGGTCGCTGTGCCGTGAGCTGGTCGAACGTCACGACACCGGCCGGGCCGGCCCGACCGACGCCTCGATCGCGAAGCTCTACTACAGCGAATTGCTGCAGCGGATGATGGATTTCGGCCTGCAGCTCAGCGGGGTCCCGGCCCTCACCGAGCTGGCCAAACCGGCCTCGGCCGGCTGGGAGTCGGGCACCTGGGCGCTCGACTTCATCGGTTCGTGGGAGTGGACGATCCCCGGCGGGACCAGCGAGATCCAGCGCACGATCATCGGTGAGCGCGGCCTGGGCTTGCCCCGGGAACCGGCGGCGGGCTGATGTCAGACGACCAAGCCGAGATCCGGGAGGAGCTCCGGGCGGTGGCCCGGGACCTGCTGGGCCGCGCAGGCTCGGGCCGGGCGGCCGGGGTGGCCGGCGGCGCGAGCGCCGACTGGCGGCTGCTGGCCGAGGCTGGCTGGCTCGGGCTGGAAGTAGCCGCCGAGCTGGACGGCGCCGACGCCACGTTCGCCGAGGTCTGCGTGATCGCGCAGGAACTGGGCCGGGCTGCCGCCCGCAGCCCGTACCTGGGCGCCGTCGTTCTCGGCGCCGGTGCGCTCAACCTGCTCGAACCAAACCCCGGCCGTGATGACCTGCTGAGCCAGATCGCGTCCGGTTCCGCCGTCCCGGCCGCGGCACTGGCCAGTGGCGAGGACCCGACGGCGCCCGAGGACCTGACGGTAACGGCGGAACCAGCTCCGTTCCGGCTGGAGCGGAGCGGGCGCGGGCTGCGGCTGCACGGCCGGGCCGCGTTCGTGCCGGATGCGGCGGGCGCGAGCCAGCTCCTGCTGCTGGCCACGGACCCCGACGGAACTCCGGTCATCGTTGCGGCCGACCGCGGGCTACCCGGAATCAGCTGCCGCGACCAGCCGGTCCTCGACACGACCCGGCGCCTGGGCCTGGTGACCGCAGATGACGTCGAGGTGAGCGAGCGGTCCGTGTGGCGGTTCGTGACCGACCCGCAGGCCGCGGTGCGCCGGCTGCTCGACCGGGCCGCGGTCGCGGTGGCCTGCGACAGCCTCGGCCTGAGTGAGGCCATGCTGGCGGCGACGGTTGGCTACGCGCAGGTCCGGGAGCAGTTCGGCCGGCCCATCGGCTCGTTCCAGGCCGTCAAGCACGCCTGTGCCGACATGCTCGTCCAGAACTGCGTAGCGCGCCAGCTGGTCACCGACGCGGTGGAGCGGCTGGCCGTTCCCGGTCCCGGCCACGACCCGGAGCTGACCGTGGCCGCGTCGATGGCCAAGTCGTACGCCTGCGGGGCCGCGGTCGACGTCGCCGGGAAGGCGATGCAGCTGCACGGGGGCATCGGCTACACCTGGGAGAGCGGCATCCACGTCTACCTCAAGCGCGCGGCGCTCAACCGCGCTCTGTTCGGCTCGCCCGCGGCCCACCGCCGGCGGCTGGCCGCCCGCTACGTCTGAGCCGGCTCTTGCGCAGCGATCTGCAGCGCCAGGTACTTGGAGAAGACGCGGCACTGGTACAGGCTGCCCGCGTGGAACCACAGTCCCGGCTGGGCCGTCGGCCGCCACATGTTGCGCAGTTCACCCTCGTCATCGAGGCCCCAGACCTGGCCCACGGTCGCGGCCACCTCGTCGCCGAAGAAGCGCGACACCTCGCGCGACAGCGTGTGGTACCCGGTGGCCAGCACGATCAGCGAGGCCTCCCGGATCTCACCCGACCGCAGTTCGACGCCGTCCGGCACGACCCGGGCGACCTCGTCGTACTGCAGCAGCCCGACCTTGCCGTCGATGATGAGTTCGGAGCAGCCGACGTTGAGGTAGTGCCCACCGCCGGACCGGAAGTACTTCATCCCGTATCCGGTCTCGTCCTCGCCGTAGTCGGTACGGAAGCCGGCGGCGTTCAGGCCGGCGATCAGGTCGCGATCGATCTCGCGGACCCGGCGGGTCATGGCCTGAGCCGACTCGATGGCCGCCGGTCCCGGGTTGGCGATGTTGATGAGATCGCAGACCTCGGTCGGCCAGCCCTGCCCGTACAGCGAAAACATCAGCAGCGAGGCGGGATTGTGGCTGACCACCGTGATCGAGCCGCGCTGCACCATGGTCACCCGGCCCCCGGCTGCCTGGAGGTCCTGGGCGATGTCGCTGCCGCTGTTGCTCACGCCAAAGACGACCGCGTTCTGGCCGCGGAAGCCCTCCGCGCCGGTGAACTCGCTGGAATGCAGCACCTGACCACGGAAGTCGGCCAGTCCGGGGATCTGCGCCCGTCGCGGCGCCCCGCTGACGCCGGTGGCCATCACGATCTGCCGCGGGCGCAGGGTCCGGGCCGAGCCGCGGCCGGTTTCGACCTCGGCGGTCCACCGCTGGGCCCCGGCGTCCCAGGTCGCGCCGCGGAACCTGGCCGCCGTCCAGACGTTGAGGTCGAGCGCCTCCGCGTAGTGCTCCAGCCAGGACGCCATCTGATCCTTGGACAGGTACGCGGGCGAGGTGGCCGGGAACGGGAGGTACGGCAGGTGGCTCAGGTTGACGTCGTTGTGCAGCCAGAGACTGTGGTACCGGTTACGCCAGTTGTCGCCGACTCGCGGGCTGCCCTCGAGCACCAGGGCATCGATGTCCAGCGCCCGCAGGCGGGCGGCCAGGGTCAGGCCGGCCTGTCCGGCGCCGACGATCAGGACGGCCGGCTCGCGGTCGGCGTAGCTCAGCTCGGCCTGCCGCTGATCCTGCCAGTTCGGTGCGCCGAAGTGGGCCCTGAAGTCGTCGTTGTTCGGCCGCTGGGCCCCCTGCCGTTCCGGGCGAAGCCGCAGGTTCTTCAGCGCCGTCAGCATGGTCCATGCTCGCGGCGCGCCGTCGGCCAGGCCGAGGCGCACGACACCCTCACCGTCACCGGCATCGGTCTCGAAATCGAACAGCACCTCAATGACCTGCCGGTCGGCCCGCCGGGTCAGGGTCGGCGGCCAGGTTGCGCTGGCCCGGATGCTCGCGGGGGAGATGTGCTTGATGCCGCGCTCGAGCATCCCGGTGATAGCTGCCTGGCCGCTGACGCTGCGGATGTCTCCCGTCAGCGCCACGATGTCGCGCCACGACGCGTCCGGGCCGAACAACTCGCCCGCCCCGCTGGTGTCGCCCGCTTCGATGAGCCGGGCCAGATCGGCCAGCCAGCCGGAGGCGGCTGCCGCGATGGAGCCGGGATCGGCCGGTTCGCTCAGCACCGCGGGCTGCTCCTGGGGGTAGTCGTAGCGTGAGGCGTGATCTGCTAAGTTCAAGTATATAAAACATTGAATCAATTGCCATAGGCGGTCATTGCATGAGTGTTCGGCTGTCGCAGGACGAGGCGTGGGAGGTGCTCGAGCATTCCCACACCGGCATTCTCACCACGCTGAAGGCTGACGGCGCGCCGGTCACGCTCCCGGTCTGGTTCGTGGTCGTTGACCGCACGATCGGCATGATGACGCCGAGCCGGACCAAGAAGGTGAGCCGGATCCGGCGCGACCCCCGGGCCTCGTTCCTGGTCGAGTCGGGTCAGCGGTGGGCCGAACTGCGGGCGGTTTACCTCAGCGGGTTGGTGGAGGAACTCGGGGACGGTCCGATCAGGGATCGGATCGATGCGCTGCTGGATCAGAAGTACGCGGCGTTCCGTACGGCGCGGTCGGCCATGCCGAGTGCGACCCAGGACCACTACGCCAACCGGGCCTTTCTCCGGTTTGTGCCTGACCCTCGCATGCTCACCTGGGACAACCGCCGCATAGCGCCGCCAGAAGACCGATGAACGAGCTGGTGGTCGAGGACGCCGGAGGCGTGCGGACGATCACGTTCAACCGCCCGTCAGTCAAGAATGCGCTGACCCTGGGCATGCGCCAGGAGTTCTGCCGGGTGATCGACGCCGCCGATCGCGACCCGTCGGTGCGCGCGATCATCATCACCGGCACCGATCCTGTGTTTACGGCAGGGGTCGATTTCAAGGAGCGCGACCCGTCGTTCGACCCGCGCCAGCGTCAGTTCACGGTCAACCCCGGCCGGGCCCTGCGCGCCATCCAGACCCCGTCCGTCTGCGCCGTCAACGGCGCCTGCATTTCCGGCGGGCTCGAGATCGCCCTCAGCGCTACGTTCGCCGTCGCGTCCGAGCGGGCCCGTTTCGCCGACACTCACGCCCGGCTGGATGTCGTGCCGGCCTGGGGGCTCACCGCTCTGCTACCCCGGGCGGTAGGGCTGCGCCAGGCCCGGGAGATGTCGCTGACCGGGAACTTTGTCGACGCGACGGAGGCGCTGCGGATCGGCCTGGTCAACCACGTGCTGCCCCACGACCAGTTGCTCTCCTTCACCAAGGAACTGGTCCAGCAGTTCACCGGGTCGGCCGCCGGGCGGGAAGTGCTCGGCCTCTACGATCAGGGATCCGACCTGAGCCTCAACGCTGCGCTCGCCCTCGAAACGGCCCACGTCGCTCACGGCCGCCCGTTCGACGCCGATGCGTTCGACGCTCACGGCCGCGCCACCTCCGCCCGCCCACGGCCGAACGGCCCGGCCGGCCAGTAGGCGATAACGTCACCACTGGTCTGACGACGGCGGGCTGGCGCGATTCTCGAATGTAATATCATCTATCAGATTATGGTCGGCGCTTCTTGGCGGGTAGCTCGCCGCAGGAAGGGGCACGAGATGGCTATGGTCCCATCTGCCGTCGGCGGAAGATCGATCCGGACCAACCTCAAGGATGTGGTCGCTGACCACATCCGCAACCTGATTTTTTCGGGACAGCTGAGGCCGGGACAGAAGGTCGATCAGGACGAGATCGCCGAGGTGCTCGGCGTCAGCAAGCTTCCGGTGCGTGAAGCACTCATTGTGCTCGAAAACGAGGCGCTGGTGCGCGGTGTGCCGCGCCGGGGCGTGTTCGTCGCCCCTCTTACGCCGGACGACGTCTTCGACCACTATGAGATCTACGGAATGGTTGAGGGTATTGCCGCCCGCCGTGCCGCCCAGAACCTGACCGATGCGGAACTGGAGAAGCTGGCCGAGATCACCGCGCAGATGCACAAGGACGACGTGCCGGAGCGGCAGGAGAAGCTCAACTACGAGTTTCACCGGACCATCAACATCGCGGGGGGTACGCCCAAGCTGCTGACCGTGCTGCACGCGCTGTCCAAAACGATGCCGGCCCGCTTTTTTGAGATCGCGGGTGGCTGGGCCGAGGTCGCGGGGGACCAGCACCGGCAGATCGAGGCGGCGTTGCGGATCCGCGACGGTGCCGCGGCCGAGCAAGCGATGTACGAGCACATCCTGTCGGGTGGCGAGTACGCCGTGAAAATGCTGCGCGAGTCCGGTTTCTGGAACACCGGCGCCGAGTAATCGCGGACCGGTGCAATCTGCGCACCGGCCCGCGGCGGCCTGGCTTGCTATTCGCCGAGAGCCTTGGCCACGCGGCGGTGGGCCACCCAGATCTCCTCGGGGAGGTTGGCGAACTGCTCGAGGTGCGCCTGGCGGAAGCCGATCTCCTCCCGCCACCGGTCGACGTCGATGGTCAGCAGCTTGTCCAGATCGGCCGGGTCGATGTCGAGGCCGTTGGTGTCGAGCTCGTCCTTGGCCGGCAGGATGCCGACCGGGGACTCGACCCCGGTCACCTCGCCGTCGCGCAGCTGCATCAGCCACAGCAACGCGCGCAGGTTCTCCCGGTAACCGGGCCACAGGAAGTGACCGTCTTCGGCGTCCCGCTGGAACCAGTTGACGTGGGCGAAGATGGGCTGGTTGGTGCACGCGCCGATGATGGCGAGCCAGTGCGCGGCGTAGGGGCCCTCGGGGTAGGACATGAACGGGCGCATCGACATTGGGTCGTAGCGAAGCTGCCCGTCGAGGCCGTCGGCCGCGAAGGTGGCCTCGGCCCCAAGCGTGAGCCCGTCGTAGACACCCTCGGCGACGTCGGTGATGGCCCGGATCAGCGGCTCGCGGTCCCGGGTGCGGCCGCCGAAGATGATGCCATCGATCGGCACGCCGGCGGCCGTGTCGAAGTCGGCCGCGATGTTGGGCACGTTGGTCAGGGTGGTGGTGAACCGGCTGTTCGGGTGGGCCCAGGGCTCGTTCTTCTCCGCCTCGGAGCGGCCCGCGATCGGCTGGCCCTTCCAGTCCAGCCAGCCCTCGAGGTCCTCGGGCGGGTTGGGGGTCTTGCCTTCGAACCAGACTTCCTGGGTCTTCTCGTTGTAAGCGACGTTGGTGAAGATGGCCCGGGTACCCGGCGCGATGGCGTCGAGTGCGGTCGGGTTGGTCTTCTCGTTGGTGTCCTTGGCCACGCCGAACACGCCGAACTCGGGGTTCATGCCCCACAAGCGGCCGTCCTCGCCGACCCACATCCAGGCGATGTCATCACCGTAGAACTCGACGTGGTAGCGGTCGCCGAGCGCGTCGGGGGAGAGGGTCATAGCCAGGTTGGTCTTGCCCGAGGCACTCGGGAAGCCGCCCGCGATGTGCCACTTCTTGCCGGTCACCTTGTCCGAGATGCTGAGCAGCATGAACTGCTCAGCCAGGAATTTCCTGGACGCCCAGCCGTCGTAGCTGGCCTGGCGCAGGCCGTGGGCGATCTTGCCGAGCAGGGCGTTGCCGCCGTAGGAGGAGCCGAAGTGGAGGATGGTCCGCTCGTCGGCCACGGTGACGAAGTAGCGCTTGTCCTCCGGGGTGCCCTGGCCGAGATTTTCCAGGTCGCCGGTGACGTGCACGGCCCGCACGAAGCTGTCCTGGTCGGCCAGGTTGTTGATGTACTCGACCCCTACCCGGGCCATCCGGTTCATGTGCAGCGCGACCGTGCGGTTGTCGGTCAGCTCGACACCGGCGGCGTACTGCTCCAGCGGCGACCCGGGCGCCGACATCAGGTAGGGGATGACGTACATGGTCTTGCCCTGGGACGCCCCGGTCATCAGCCCGATGAGCTTGGGCTTCATCTCGTCCGAGGGGTACCAGTTGTCGTAGACACCCTGGTCGGCCGGATCGGCCGTCGCGACGATCGTGCGCGCTTCCGAGCGCGCGGTGTCCTTGTAGTAGCTGCGCGAGTAGTACAGATCCTGGCCCGCCGGCTGGATCTCGCCGGCGTCCAGCGCCTCCTGAATCAGCCGGGCGTCGTCGCCGGCCGTCACGACCTCAACGTTGTCCGCGCCAGTGACCCCGGCCCAGTAGCGAACGTAGTCACGCACGCGATCGTTTTTCAGGTCGGCAGCTTCCAGAATGGCATCAACGTCGGCCACGTACTTGGTCCTCTCGATCGTCAAGCCCCTGGGCTTGAGAAATTAACGCTTTATTCATACTGACCGAAGGCCCATAGATATTGCACTAGCGGATCGATCACGCTCATCATGCTTTGGGTCACGGATAGTAATTAGGACGTACCCGGCGGGAGTCCGCCAAGGTGGCGGCGACGCAGGTTCCCTATGGTCTAGGCCAGTGGACGTGACCTGGGACGACGTGATTTTCGTAACGTTGACGCTGCAAGCCGGAGCTGCTCGTGCAGGAATTCACAAATCCCGCCCCGGGCCGGCCTCGCCGTCGGCCCGTCGCCGCTTGGCCTGGGTGCTCGCCGCCCGGCACGCCACGTTCCTGCTCGGGCTGGTCCTGCTGCTGGCCGCGGCGCTCCTCTCCGCCCGCACCTGACCCGCCCAGCCGCCCGCTCCGCCACCCCCAGGCACCCACGAGCCCAGGCACCCCGCGAGCCCCAGGCTTCCCAATCCCATGTGCAGAATGTGGCATTGCTTACACCCCGCTGTGCACGATGGCGCATTGCCTACATAAGCGGGCCGCCCCAGTCGCCGGGCGAAGCGTGACCGAAGGGCGACTGGTACACGCAGGGCAGATCGGTCAGCAGTCCCTCGGTGTGCAGCGGAGCGGCCGCTAGGAGCGTGCCATCGGTCGCTTCGATGGCGAAACACACTCAGCGCGGCTTTCACCGGCTCGGTCTCGCGCCGTGCGCGGATCAGCGTCGCCGCGCAGAGTGCGGCGGCGCCCGCCCGAACTAGCCAGCCGGGCAGCGCCTTACTTCGCGGCTTACTTCTTGGCGTCTTGCGCGGCGCGCGCCTTCGCCAGCATCCCGGAGTTGACCGCCGTGAGCGCCTCGGACAGCCCGGCCAGCAGTGTCCCCAGCTCGACAAGATCGTCCAGGTCAGGGGTAGCGTCCCCGTCTTCCCCGTTGTCCAGGTGATGCCTGGCTTCCCGGGCCGAGTTGAGCGCCTCGTGCAGAGCGCGGTGCACGGCGATCGTCGTCGAGTCGGTGCTGCTCATATGGCTCCTCAGCGAGTTAAGGGGGTCGTCCTCATGATCACTGACGGTCAGAATACGCAGAACGCGGCCGCACCATGCTCATGACCCAGATCAGCACTCAGTAAGTTACTGGCATGAGCCGTGGTTTGCCGCCGGTCAGCGATCGCACCCTGCTCGCCGCCTACCTGCGGGCCCTGGCCCGGACGCCGGACGCGGAGGCGCAAGCCGACGAGGCCGACTCGGTGACGTTCGCGGGCAGCTACGAGCGGTCGCTGCGCCTGGCCGCGGGCTTCGCCGCCGCGGGGATCGGCCCACGCCAGCCGGCCGCCCTGCTGCTGGACAACTCCCTGGACGCCGCGCACGCCTGGTCCGCCCTGGGGCTCGGCGGCATGGTCGAAGTGCCGGTCAACACCGCCTACAAGGGGCGCTTCCTGTCCCACGTGCTCAACGACTCCGGCGCCGGGCTGATCGTCATCGACGACGGCTACGCCGACCGGCTGGAGGCCGTGGCGGATCAGCTCACCGCGCTGCGCACGGTCGCCGTTCGCGGTGACGTTGACCGGGCCGCCGGCCTGCGCGGCCGGTTCCGGGTCATGCCGCTGGCCGAGCTGGAGGAGCACGGCCAGGCGGCGCCCGCGCCCGCCGACGCGGGCGAGCTCATGGCCTACATGTACACCTCGGGCACGACGGGCGCCTCCAAAGGTGTGCTGATCTCGCACGCGCACGCCTATACCTACGCCTCGCGCGAGCACCAGGAGCGGCCCCGCGACGGGGACCGGATCCTGGTGACCCTGCCGCTGTTCCATCTCGCGGGCCAGTGGTACGGCGTCTACCAGGCCCTGATCCACGGGCTGCCCGCCTTCATCGCGCCTGGTTTCTCGGTCCGCCGCTACTGGGACACCGTGCGCGCGCAGGGCAGCACGGTCACGGTCATGCTTGGCGCGATGGCGGAACTGCTGCAGCAGCAGCCGCCGCGCCCCGACGACGCGGCCAACCCGCTGGAGCTGGCCATCATGGCCCCCCTGGCCAGCAACGTGGCGGGCTTTTGCCGTCGCTTCGGGCTGCGGGCCGCCGCGGTCTACGGGATGAGCGAGATCGGCGCCGTACTGGACGGGCCGCCCGAGACGGTCGTCGGCGGCGAAGCTGGCTTCCCCCGGGCGGAGTACGAGCTGCGGGCGGTCGACGCCGCGGGCCAGGACGCGCCCGTGGGCGAGATCGGTGAGCTGTGGGTGCGCCCGCAGGACCCTCGGCTGGTGATGCACGGCTACCACAACCTGCCGGACAAGACAGCCGAGACTCTCATCGACGGCTGGGTGCACACCGGCGACGCCTTCCGGGTCGATGCCGATGGCCGGTTCTTCTTCGCCGACCGGATGAAGGGCGCTCTGCGCCGCCGGGGCGAGAACGTCTCCAGCTTCGAGGTCGAGCGGGTCATCAATGAATACCCGGGGGTGTTCGAGAGCGCCGTGGTGGGCGTGCCCGCCGAGCTGACCGAAGACGAGATCAAGGCCGTCGTGGTAGCGCAGGAGGGGCAGCGCGTCGACCCGGTCGAGCTGACCCGTTTCCTGGTCGACCGGCTGCCCTACTTCATGGTGCCCCGCTACCTCGAGTTCGCGGCCGAGCTGCCGAAGACGCCGACTCAGAAGGTGCACAAGCACCTGCTGCGGGACCGCGGCGTCGGACCGGACGTCTGGGACCGCGAGGCGGCCGGGATCGTGCTCCGCCGGGCGGCCCAATGATCCGGGGCCAGGCGTGATCAAGCGGCTGCTGGTGGCCAACCGGGGCGAGATCGCGGTCCGCGTCATGGCCACGGCCGCCGTGCTCGGCGTCGAGACGGTCGCGGTCTACCCGGCCGACGACGCCGCCTGCGCTCACGTCCGCCGGGCTAGCGCCGCGGTCGAGCTGCCCGGCGCGGGTCCGGCGGCCTACCTCGACGTGGACGCCATCATGGCCGCGGCCACCAGCACTGGCTGCGACATGCTGCACCCCGGGTACGGCTTCCTGTCCGAGCGACCGGAGCTGGCCCGGCGCTGTGCCCAGGCCGGGGTGCGGTTCGTCGGCCCGCGACCGGACGCGCTCGCCCTGTTCGGCGACAAGACCGCGGCCCGGGCCCGGGCCCGTGAGCTCGGCCTGCCCTTGCTGGCCGCCACCGACAGCACCCCAACTCCGGACGGGGCTGCCGCAGATGGGGCTGCCGCGGATGAGGCCGGCCCGGATGGGGCGGTGCTGGAGCAGGCGCGGGCCCTGCTGCGCGAGCACGGCGCGGTCATGGTCAAGGCGGTCGCGGGCGGCGGCGGTCGCGGCCTGCGCCCGGTGACCCGGGAGGCTGACCTGGCCGCAGCGATGCGCCGGTGCGCCTCCGAGGCGGCGTCGGCCTTCGGCGACGGCACGGTCTACGTCGAGCAGCTGCTCAGCCCGGCCCGGCACATCGAGATCCAGGTCATCGGCGACGGCACCGGCGCCGTGGCGGTGCTGGGGGACCGTGACTGCAGCCTGCAGCGGCGCCGCCAGAAGCTGGTCGAGATCGCCCCGGCCTCGGTCGGGGACGCCCTGCGCACCCGGCTGTACGAGGCCGCGGTCGTGCTGACCAGCTCGGCCCGGTACGCGGGGCTGGCCACCGTCGAGTTCCTCGTCCAGGACGCCGCGTTCGCCTTCCTCGAGGTCAACCCCCGGATTCAGGTTGAGCACACGGTCACCGAACAGGTCACCGGCCTCGACCTGGTCGAGCTCGCGCTCCTGGTGGCCGACGGCGCCCGCCTGACCACCGGGCCGGTGGCCGAGGCGCTGGCCCGGGCGGCCGCGCCGCACGGCGTCGCCGTCCAGGCCCGGGTCAACGCCGAGACGCTGAAGCCGGACGGCACGCTCCAGCCCGAGGCGGGCACCCTGACCCGGTTCCAGCCCCCGGCCGGCCGCGGCGTGCGCGTCGATACCGCCGCCTACCAGGATTACACCGTCAGCCCGCGCTACGACTCACTGCTGGCCAAGGTGATCACCGGCGGGGCCACGCTGGAGGAGGCCCGCCGCCGGGCGGTACGGGCGCTGGCCGAGTTCGACATCGCTGGCGTACCCGTCAACGTGGCCCTGCTGCAGGCCCTCCTGCAAGCGCCCGGGCTCGGCACGCACGACGTGGGCTGGGTCGATGCGCACGCTGCCGACCTGGCCGCGGCCAGCCCGCCCGTCGCGGCTAGCCCGCCCGTCGCGGACCGTCCGGCCAGCCCGCCCGGCGGGCCCGCCTCGCCCGCGCCCGCCCAGGTTCCGCCGGGCCAGGTCGCGGTGACCGCGCCGCTGGCGGGCACGGTCGTGTCGGTCGCGGCCGGACCGGGCGACCAGGTCGCGGCCGGCGACGAACTGCTCGTCGTCGAGGCGATGAAGATGGAGCACGAAGTGCGGGCACCAGGGGCCGGCCTGGTGCACGAGGTGCCCGTCGCGGTGGGCGCCACCGTCGCGGCTGGTGCCGTGCTGGTGGTGCTGGCCGAATCCGGGGCCGAGGCTAGCGCCCCGGCCCAGGACGGTGACGTCCCGCTGGACCAGGTCCGGCCCGATCTGGCCGAGGCCCAGGAGCGGCATCGGATCGGGCTCGACCAGGGCCGTCCCGAGGTGACGATGAGGCGGCACACCGCCGGGCGCCGCACCGCGCGCGAGAACATCGCCGATCTGGTCGATCCGGGCAGCTTCACCGAGTACGGCGCGCTGACGATCGCCGCCCAGCGCCGCCGCCGCTCGCTCGACGACCTGATCGCCCGGTCACCGGCCGACGGCCTGGTCATGGGCACCGCGACGGTCGACGGCCGGGCCGTCGCGGTGATGTCCTACGACTACAGCGTGATGGCCGGTACCCAGGGCATCATGAACCACCGCAAGACCGACCGGCTGCTCGAGCTGGCCGCCCGCGAACGCCTGCCCGTGGTCATGTTCACCGAAGGTGGCGGCGGCCGGCCCGGTGACACCGACACCACCGCCGTGGCCCAGCTCGACGTGCCGACCTTCCGCCTGGCCGCCGAGCTCTCGGGCCAGGTCCCCCTGGTCGCGGTGGTGTCGGGCTACTGCTTCGCCGGCAACGCGGCCCTGGCCAGTGCCTGCGACGTGATCATCGCGACGCCGGAGGCGAGCCTGGGCATGGGCGGCCCGGCCATGATCGAAGGCGGCGGCCTCGGCGTGGTCGCACCCGCTGAGGTCGGCCCGATGACGGTGCAGGTGCCGAACGGCGTCGTCGACCTGCTGGCCGAGGACGAGGCCGCCGCGGTCCGCGCCGCCCGGCGTTACCTGTCCTACCTGGTCGCGCCGGTGACGGCGGCCGGCGCCCCGCACGCCGATCAGCGGCGGCTGCGCCAGCTCATCCCCGAGAACCGGGTGCGCAGCTATGACGTGCGGCCCGTGGTCGAGACCTTGTGCGACACCGGCAGCGTGCTCGAGCTGCGGGCCGGGTTTGGCGTCGGGGTGCTCACCGCGCTGGCTCGTATCGACGGTCGGGCCGTGGGCCTGCTGGCCAGCAACCCGCTGCACCTGGGCGGAGCGATCGACGGCGACGCCGCCGACAAGGCCGCGGCGTTCCTGCGGCTGTGCCAGGCCCACCGGCTGCCCGTCGTCTCGCTGGTGGACACCCCCGGCTTCATGGTGGGACCGGAGGTGGAACGCACCGCCGTGGTGCGCCGCTTCGGGGCCATGTTCGTGGCCGGGGCCAGGCTCACCGTGCCGGTCTGCGCGGTCGTGCTGCGCAAGGCCTACGGCCTGGGTGCGATGGCGATGACCGCCGGTGACCTGCGCCGGCCAGCCGTCACCGTGGCCTGGCCCACAGGGGAGTTCGGCGGCATGGGCCTGGAAGGGGCGGTACGGCTGGGCTACCGCAAGGAACTCGACGCGATCGATGACCCCGCCGCCCGCCGGGCCCGCTACGACGAGTTGGTGGCCGAGCACTACACCCGTGGTCGTGCCTTGAGCACCGCGGCCGCGTTCGAGATCGACGACGTGATCGACCCGGGTGACACCCGCGCGGTGCTCACCGCCGCGTTGTCCCGGTCCGCACCCCGCGGCTGACGTCGCCCGGCTCGGCCGCGTCCCGGCGTTAGTTGCCCGGGGAGAAGTCGATCCGGTCGACCGACTCGCCCCGGCCGACCAGGACCGTGGCCACCATCCGCGGCGGGAACAGGCCGTGAGCGACGACGCCGGGCGTCGATGACAGCTGGACGGCCAGCGCCGCCGGGTCCGGCACCGGCCCGTGGTAGTCGGCGATCACGCCGCCGTCCGGGCTGAGCGGGACGTCGCGCAGCGACGCTGGGTCGACCCGGCGCAAGGTGGCGCGTAGCCCGAAGGACAGCAGCTCAAGGGGGATCGGGGCGCGCAGGGCCGGGACCGGCTTGGAGGAGTCGGCGATGACGACGAACCGGTCGGCCGCCCCGGCCACGATCTTCTCCCGGGTGTGGGCGCCGCCGCCCCCCTTGACCAGCCACCCGTCCGGGGCGATCTGGTCCGCGCCGTCGATGGTGAGGTCGAACCGGTCGATGCTCGTGACGTCCTCGATCCGCAAGCCCAGTTCGCGCGCGGCGTGCTCGGTGCGCGGTGACGTGGCGGCGCAGAGGATGTCGAGGGACCGCTTGGCCAAGGCCGGCAGCAGGTACGCGACGGTCGAGCCGGTGCCCAGCCCGACGGTCATGCCGTTCTCGACCAGCCCGGCGGCGGCTTCCGCGGCGGCCTGCTTCTCTTGCTCAATGCTCATGACCGTGTGCCGTTTCCTTCCGGTGACCGTGGGTATTTTACCGACGCTTGGCCCAACGAAGGAGATGGGTAACAGTGACCGCTGACCCAGCGCCCGGACCCGCCGTTCTCGTATCCCGGCTGGTCACCATCTCGGCTGCCTACGGCGCCGGCGGCAGCGTGGTCGCGCCCGCTCTCGCGCAGCGGCTCGGGGTGCCGTTCCTGCAGCGGGTGACGAGCAACGAAGCCGATGTGACCGACTGCGGGCCCTGTGCCGAACAGCTGACCCCCGACGAGGCCAGCAGCACCCCGATACACCGCCTGCTGGCCTCGTTCACCCATGCCATGCCGGTGGGATCCACCCAGTCGCCCCTGCCCTCTCACTTCCTGGAGGACGACCTGCGCTCCGGGGCCGAGGCCGGGATCCGCCGCCTGGCCGACGGCGGCGAGGGCGTGATCCTCGGCCGGGCGGCGGCGGTGGTCCTCGGTAAGGACCTCGGCTTCCACGTGCGGCTCGATGGCCCCGCGGACCGCCGGGCGGCTCAGGGAGCCGTGATCGAGGGCATCGATGCGAACGAGGCCAAGGCCCGCATGAATGCGGCGGACAAGGCTCGTACCGCCTACGTCCGCCGCCTGTACCGGGTCAACCCGGCCGAACCGTCCCACTACCACCTGGTGATCGATTCCACCGCGATCCCGCTGGAGGCCGTCACCAAGGTCATCCTGCAGGCGATGTCCGCCCGCTCGATGGCGCATTCCTAGCGCCGATCCTGGCCGGCGAGCCGCCGGGCGGCGGCTCGCTGCGTTGGCTGCGCTCACCGGGTGGATCGCGCCGCAACCCCGCTGACCAGCATGCCGATTACGGCGCCGATGGCCAGGTTGACCAGTGCGGTGGCGATCTTGGCGTCGAGCGGGGCCGTGGTGCTGAACGGGAAGATAGCCATGATCGTGGTCATCAGGCCCACGATCCAGCCGAAGAACATCAGCGGCCGCGCGGTGCTGATCATCAGCAGGTGAACCAAACCGGTGGCGATGAGGGCCGCGGCGAAGGCGACCAGGATCAGCGCGGTCGGGTGCACGGCGCCGAAGGCGCCGCCCTGATGCGGGGCCAGTACCGACAGGTTGAACAGCCAGCGGCAGACCAGCACGCCGACCAGGGCCGCCAGGGCGGAAACGATGGCGCTGGCGGCGCCGCCCGCCCACAGCCTGCCTGCGTCGACCCGGACGCCAATGCGGTGGCCGCGGTCGGCCGCCATGAACTCAGGGCGGCTGGACGTCGTGGTCGCGGTCCGGTCAATCCAGAGGTTGGTCGTGGCCTGCTCGCCTGGGGTGTGAAGCTGGGTGGTCATGTCGGGTCTCCTTCTTTAGTTTTCCTGGCCGACAAATCCAGTTTCGGTCTTGGCGAGAGCAAAATCCCTAGTAAATCTCCCTAGTCGCCGCCCACGGGCCAAACGGGTGTAAATAACCAGGTGAGGACCGCGACGAGAGGAATGGCATGACGCAGGCCAGGCTGGTTCATCCGTGGGTGGCTGAGGGCAGGCATCAGATCCGGTTCGGGGTGGTGGGGAACTTCGTCAAGGGCTGGCCGGAGCATCTGCGGTTCGTGACCGAGGCGGAACGCCTCGGCTATGACTCCTGTGCTCTGTTTGATCATCCGAACCGGCTGATGGAGTGCTGGACGCTGATGGGGGCGCTGGCCGCGTCCACCGAGCGGATCCGGCTGATCTCGATGGTGAGCTGCATCTATTACCGGAGCGCGTTCATGCTGGCCCGCCAGGCCGCCGATGTGGACCGGATCAGCGGCGGCCGGCTGGTGCTGGGCGTGGGGATCGGTGATGACGTGCCCGAGTTCGCAGAGCTGGGCCTGCCGTTCGAGCGGGCCTCGGTCCGGCAGGCGGCGATGGAAGAGACGGTGCGGGTGGTGCAGGCCTTGTGGCGCGGTGAAAAGGTCACCGCGCCTGATGGTGCGGCCGGTGGCCTGGCGGGTGCGGGGTTGCGGCCGGGGCCGGTGCAAGAGCCGCACGTGCCGGTGCTGATCGGCGGGGGCGGGGAAAAGACCACATTGCGGCAGGTCGCGGAGCTGGCCGACGTGAGTAATTTCGCCCCCCATGAGTGGGCCGGGTCAGCGTTCGACGTCACCGATGTGGCCCGTAAGTACGGAGTGCTGCGTGATTACTGCGCCGCCGCCGGGCGCCCGTTTGAGTCGGTGCTGCGGTCGCATTTCACCCCGCTGCTGGTGCTGGCCGAGGATGAAACGCAGCTGGCCCGCAAGCGGGCAGCGCAGCGGATCCCTGATCCGCATCTGACGGTCCGGCACGTGTTCGCCACCCCGGCCGACGCGATCCAGCATTACCAGGCTCTGGCCGACGCCGGCGTCCAGTACTTCATCGCCGGCATCGACAGCGCCGATGAGGAAACCATGCGCCTGCTGGCCCAGGCCGTCTGGCCCGCCATCCGGGTGCAGGAAGTGGTTCCATTCCCGGGTGACGTTGTCAGCGAATACGACTGCTTGGGGTCAGGGGGTGGTTGCAACGCTGCTGGTATCTGGCGGGTTCAACAGTAGGTCGTTGAGGGCTTCGGCGGGGGTCCGCCAGCCGAGGGTTTGCCGGGGGCGCCGGTTGAGTTTGGCGGCGATGCCGTCCAGGTGGGCTTTGCTGTGGCTGGACAGGACGGTCCCTTTGGGGAAGTACTGGCGCAGCAGCCCGTTGGTGTTCTCGTTGCTGCCCCGCTGCCAGGGGCTGTGGGGGTCGCAGAAGTAGATGTCCAGGCCGGTGGCCAGGGTGATGTCGGCGTGGCGGCCCATTTCGCTGCCCTGGTCCCAGGTCAGTGACCGCCACAGATGCGCCGGCAGGCCGCCCATGGCCGCGGTCATCGCGGCGGCGACGGTGACGGCGTCGCGGCGGCCGGGCAGATGCAGCAGCAGGCAGTACCGGGTGGACCGCTCGACCAGGGTGCCGATCGCCGAGCCGCCGTCCTTGCCCACGATCAGGTCCCCTTCCCAATGCCCCGGCACCGCCCGGTCCGCCGCCTCGGCGGGCCGTTCGCTGATCATCACCATGTCCTTGAGCTTCCCGGCGCCGGAATGCCGGGCCCGGCGGGGCCGGCGCACCGCCCGCCCGGTCCGCAGGGCCGAGGCCAGCTCACGGCGCAGGGCACCACGGCCCTGGACATACAGGGACTGGTAGATGGTCTCGTGGGACACCCGCATCTCGCTCTGGTCCGGGAACCTCGCGGCCAGGGCGTGGCTGATCTGCCGCGGTGACCACTGCTCGCGTTCCAGCCAGTGTTCCACCTGCGCCCGCAGCACCGGATCGCCCGCCAGCTTGGCGACCTTCGGCCGCCGGGCCCGCCCCTCCGCCGTGACCTGGGCACCCAGCGCCCGGTACCGGCCCCGGCTGGTCCGGTTCCGGGCCACCTCCCGGCACACCGTGCTCGCAGGCCGGCCCAGCCCCGCCGCGATCGCCCGCAGCGACCGGCCCGCCGCCAGGCCCACCGCGATCTCCTCCCGCTCAGCCACCCCCAGATACCGGCCGCCCACCCGCTGCGCCCCGTTACTTATCACCCCGCCAGCCTGCCGGAACCACACCTCAGCCGTCTGCCGCGGCACCCCGCACCGCGGCCCCGCCTGCCGCCAGCCCACCCCCGCCCGCACCAGCTCCCAGAACTCCACCCGCACCACCCGCGGCACACCCCGCGAACCCGCCTTCAGCACCACAACGACCCCTCCACAATCAAGCCGTTGCAACCACCCCCTGAAACCACCCTGACAGCGTCACTGAGGAACGGATCTTTACGCTGCCGTTTCCGGCGGGATGTTGAACGGCGTGATGACCTGGGTGGGAGCGGGCGCGGTGGCGATGGGGCCGTCCAGGGCGCCGTGGGCCTGCATGATGATCTGGCAGGCGCGGTGCATGTCCCGGCGCAGGTCGTGGTAGAGGACGGCGGACAGGCGGCCCGCCTTGAGCAGTTCCCGGTTGTCGGCGTCCAGGTCGTGCCCGATGAACACCGGGCAGGGGCGGTGCCGGTCGTCGAAGGCCTCCAGGATGGCCCGGTTGCCGCCGCCGATCGAGTAGACGGCCTTGATGTCGGGGTGGCGGTCCAGGACGTCGAGCGTCAGCCGGTAGACCGAGCTGTCCAGGCCGTCGCTGTCGGTGATCTCGGCCAGGAGCCGGTGCGGCCACCGCTCGCGGATCGCGGCCCGGAAGCCGATCTCGCGTTCCTCCTCGCCCCGGAAAACCGTGCGGCTCAGGGCGACCAGGACGCGGCTCGTCCGCTGGCCCAGCCACTGGTTGACCAGGTAGGCCGCCGCGGCCCCGGCTGACCGGTTGTCCATCCCGACGTAGGCGACCCGCTTGCTGAACGGCAGGTCGGTGACCAGCGTGACGACCGGGATGCCCGCCTCGGCCAGCCGTGACACCGCCGCGTTGACCTCGGGTGCCTCCGGCGCCTTGAGGATGACCCCGCGTGAACCCCGGCGGGCGATCGCGTCCAGCGCGCCGGCGATCTCGCGCGGGTGACACGTTTCCCTGAAGTCGAACCGGGACCGGACGACCGCGGGCCGCAGCGACGGCAGCTCCTGCTCGAGCGCGGTCTTGACCGCGGCCGAAAACCGGGCCGGTGTCTGCATGACGATGTCGACCATGAAGACCCGGCCGTTGAGCCGCAGCTGGCTGGCCTGCCGGTCCAGATCGGCGATGGCCTGCTGGATGTCGTTGACCGTGTTCGCGCGCACGCCACCGCGCTGGTTGAGGACGCGGTCCACCGTGGCCTCGCTGACTCCGGCCTGGCGCGCTATCTCCCGGATCGGGTAAGGGTGCGGCATGCTGCGCCTCTGATGGATTCCTGATGCCTTATGAGTAGCTCGGATCGGGCCAACTTACCCCAGGAGCCGATCCGGGGACTAGACACAATTTTTTCTTTAATAAGGGCCCATTGCGCTGGTGTGGCCGGTTCATGACCCGGCCGTCAAGATGATGGGTTTTTGATGGATGTCGGTCCGTTGACTTGGCTCATCAGGACGCGCAGTGTCGAGTGCATCGAACCGGTAGGGCGGATGACCGTCCCCGACACACTGACGGGCTGGGCACACAGATGGAAATGCTGATCGGCGGCAACTGGCAGCCGGCCGGGAGCGGCCGCTCCGAGGACGTGACCTCACCGTTCGATGGGACTGTGGCCGGGACGGTCCCGGTCGCTGGCCTGGACGACGTGGCTGAGGCGCTGGACCGGGCCGAAACCGGCGCGGCTACCTGGCGGCGCACGCCCGCTCACGAGCGGATGCGGATCCTGCTCCGTGCGGCCGAACTGGCCGACGAGCGGGCCGAGGAGACGGCGCAGCTCCTCAGCGCCGAGGCTGGGAAGACGATCACCGAGGCCCGCGGCGAGGCGTCACGCTCGGGCGACCTGCTCCGGCTGGCCGCGTTCGAGGGCACCCAGCTGTACGGCGAAGCGCTACCGCTGGACGCCAACCGCGGCACCGGGCTGGACAAGCTGGGCTTCACCATCCACCAGCCGGTCGGCATCGTCGCAGCCATCACGCCGTTCAACTATCCGGCGCTGCTGGTCATGCACAAGCTGGCCCCGGCCCTGGCCGCGGGCAACGCGGTCGTGCTCAAGCCGGCCAGGACCACCCCGCTGACCGCGCTGGCCCTGGCCCGGTGTTTCACCGACGCAGGCCTGCCAGACGGGGTGCTGTCCGTCCTGACCGGCTCGGGCGGGACGCTGGGCGATGCGCTGGTGAGCGACCCGCGGGTCCGTAAGGTCTCGTTCACCGGGTCGACCACCACCGGGGAACACATCACCCAGGTCGCCGGGATCAAGAAGCTGTCCCTGGAGCTAGGCTCCTCCTGCCCGGTGGTGGTGCTGCCCGACGCCGACATCGAGCTCGCGGCGGCCGCGGTCGCGGCCGGCGGGTTCGTCAACGCGGGCCAGGTCTGCATCTCCGTGCAGCGCGTCATCACCCACCCTGCTATCCGCGGGGACTTCCTCGACGCGCTGGTGCCCAAGGTGGAGGCCATCCGCACCGGTGACCCGCGGTCCGACCAGACCACCATGGGCACGCTGATCACCGAAGCCGAGGCCGAGCGGGTCGAGCAGTCCATCCACAAGGCCACCGCCGAAGGGGCCAAGGTGCTGACCGGAGGCGAGCGTGACGGCGCTGTGCTGACCCCGGCCGTGGTGACCGAGGTCGACCCGCGGTCGGCCTTCAGTCAGGACGAGCTGTTCGGCCCGGCCGTGGCCGTCAGCGCGGCCGACGACTGGGAAAGCGCCATCGCCCAGGCCAACGGCACCCCCTACGGCCTCGGGGCCGGCATCTTCACCTCAGACGTGGCGGGCGCGGTGCGGGCCATCCGGGAGATCGACGCCGGCACCGTGCACATCAACTGGACCCCGCTGTGGCGGGCCGATCTCATGCCCTACGGCGGCCTGAAGGCCAGCGGCATCGGCAAGGAAGGCCCCCGCTCGGCGGTGGCCGAGATGACCGACACCAAGACCGTCGTCCTGCACGGCCGGCCCTGGTAACGGCCGGATCGGAAACGGAAGGATCAATGATGACCCCTCAGACCGTGCGGCTGACCGTCGCGCAGGCGGTCGTGACGTACCTGTCCCGGCAGTACTCGGTGGCCGACGGGGCGCGCCGCCGGCTGATTCCCGCCACCCTGGGCATCTTCGGCCACGGCAACGTGGCCGGACTCGGCCAGGCGCTGGATCAGCTCAGCGAGGACATGCCGTTCATCCAGGGCCGCAACGAGCAGGCCCTGGTCCATGCGGCTACCGCGTTCGCCAAGCACAGCCTCCGGCACGCCACCCTGGCCGTGACCTCCTCGATCGGCCCAGGGGCGCTGAACATGGTGACCGGCGCGGCGCTGGCCACCGTGAACCGGCTGCCGGTGCTGCTGTTGCCGGGGGACACCTACGCGACCCGGCACCAGGGCCCGGTCCTGCAGCAGTTGCAGCACCCGCTCGGGGCCGATGTGACCGTCAACGATGCGTTCCGCCCGGTCTGCCGGTTCTTTGACCGCATCACCCGGCCCGAGCAGCTGCTCACCGCGCTGCCCGCGGCCATGCGGGTGCTCACCGACCCGGTCGACACCGGCGCGGTCGTGATCTCGCTGCCGCAGGACATCCAGTCCCACGCCTACGACTGGCCCGCCGGGTTCTTCGCCGAGCGGGACTGGAGCATCCGGCGGCCGCAACCCGACCGCGACGAGGTCGACGCCGTGCTGGCCCTGCTGGCCGCCGCGGACCGGCCGCTGATCATCGCGGGCGGCGGCGTGATCTACTCCGGCGCCACCGCCGAGCTCGAGCGGCTGGCCGGCGCGGCCGGTATCCCCGTGCTGGAGACCTTCGCCGGCAAGGGCGCCGTGCAGCAGCGGGCCTGGTGGCAGATCGGCGGGATCGGGCTCGAGGGCACCCCGGCCGCCAACACGCTGGCCCGCGAGGCCGACCTGGTGCTGACGGTCGGCGCCCGACTGACCGACTTCGCCACCGCGTCCCAGTCGCTGTTCGCCAACCCCGCGGTCCGGTTCGCCAGCATCAACGTCAACCCGCGAGACGCCGACCGGCTGGGGGCCACCGGCATCATCGCCGACGCCCGGCTGGCGCTAGCCGCGCTGGCCGACGGGGCCGATCGCGAGGCCATCCACGCCCCCGTGCCGTGGCAGACCCACGCCAAGCAGGTGGCAGCCGAGTGGATCACGGCCCGCGCCGCCGCACTCGACCCGGACCGGCCCTTCGACGCGGCGCACGCGGGCCCGGACGTGGTCACCACCACCGACGCGGTCCTGACCCAGGGCCAGGTCATCGGGGTCATGCAGGAGCACGCCCAGTCCGGTGACGTGGTGATTGCCGCGGCCGGCGGCCCGCCCGGCGACCTGCTCAAGGTGTGGGACGCCACCGACGGCCGGCGTTGCCACCTGGAGTTCGGCTTCTCCTGCATGGGTTACGAGATCCCGGCGGCGATCGGCGTGCGGCTGGCCGACCCCCAGCCAGGTACGCGGGTCGTCTCCTTCCTCGGCGACGGAACGTTCCTGCTGGCCCCGACCGAGCTGGTCACTGCGGCCCAGGAAGGCCTGGCGGTCACGCTCGTGGTCCCGGACAACCACGGCTATCAGGTCATTCACCGGCTGCAGTTGCTGCGCAGCGGCCGCGAGTTCGGCAACGAGTTCCGCTACCGGCCCGAGCCGCTCCAGCTGGCGGCCGGCGCCGAGACTAAGGCGTCCCGGCTGGAGGGCGATTACCTTCGCCTGGACCTGGTGCAGACCGCAGCCGGCCTGGGCGCGCTGGCCTGCCGCGCGTCGACCGCGGCCGAGCTGCGGGATGCACTGACCGAAACCCGCGGCCACCCGGGCCCGGTGGTGATCGTGGTGCCGGTCATCCCGCACGCCGATCTGCCCGGCGCCGGGGTGTGGTGGGACGTTGCCCCGGCCGAGGTATCGGCCCTGGACGCCACGACCGCGCTGCGGGCCGAGTACGAGACCGACGTGCAGGGCCAGCGGTGGTTCGGATGAGCGCGGGACCCCTGACCGCTGGCCTGCCTGACCCCAGCCCCTTGAACCCCAGTCCCCTTAACCATGGCGCTCTGGCCGCGGCGGTCCGGTCCGGGGTTCCCACCCTGGGCACCTTCATCGGCACCGCGTCGCCGCTGGCGGCCGAGGTCTGCGCCGCAGCCGGGTTCGACTGGCTGCTGCTCGACCTCGAGCACGGCGCCGGGGGAGAGGAGCAGATCCGTGACGTCGTGCCCGCCGCCGGGAGCTACGGTGTGCCCACCGTGGTCCGGGTCGAGTCCGCGGCCCGGATCCGCATGGGCCGGGTCCTGGACAGCGGCGCGGCCGGCATCATGCTGCCCCGCCTCAACACGGTGGACGAGGTGGCCGAAGCGATCCGGCACCTGTACTACCCGCCGACCGGTGACCGGGGCGTGGCCACCTACAACCGGGCCTGCCGGTTCGGCCTGGACCCGGGCGCCCTGGACCGGGCCAACGCCGAGGTGCTCGGCGTGGTCCAGATCGAGTCGGCCGCCGCGGTCGGCGTCGCCGACCAGCTAGCCGCCCGGGATGGGGTGGACGTGCTGTTCGTCGGTCCCCGTGACCTCAGCCACGACCTCGACGTCCCCGGCGACCTCACCGCCCCGGCGTTCATCGAGGCCACGGACCAGGTGCTCGCGGCCTGCCGCCGGCACGGGAAGGCGGCCGGCCTGCTCGTCCCCGACGGCACCGCCGCGGCCCGGCGGCTCGAGCAGGGCTGGTCCTTCGTGGGCATCGGCTCCGACGCCACCCTGCTGGCGGCCGCGGCTGGCGCCGAGCTGGGCCGGGCCCGCACCGCACTCAAGCCTCAGTGACGAAGTAACAGAACAGGACAGCCATGAAGACCACCGCCAGCGGATACACCCAGCCCGGCATCGGCCTGATCAGCGTGGGCTGGATGGGCAAGCTGCACAGCCACGCCTACCAGGCCATCGCGCAGGTCTACCCCGAGCTGAAGATCCGGCCGCGGCTCGTGCACGCGGCTGACACCGCCCCAGACCGGGCCGACTACGCCCGGGAGGTGCTCGGCTACGCCCAGGCCGGGACCGACTACCGCGACGTGCTGGCCGACCCCGACGTCGACGTGGTGTCCATCTGCGCCCCCAACATGCTGCACCGCGAGATCGGTGTGGCCGCGGCCCGGGCCGGCAAGCCGTTCTGGATCGAGAAGCCGGTCGGGCGGGATGCGGCCGAGACGGCCGAGGTCGCGGCGGCGGCCCGGGCGGCCGGCGTCGTGACCTCCATCGGCTACAACTACCGGCACGCCCCGGCCGTGGAGCGCATCCGCGAGCTGATCGCGGCGGGTGAGCTCGGCCGGATCACCAACGTGCGCGCGGTGTTCTTCAACAGCTACGCCAACGAGCCCAACGGCGCCCTGTCCTGGCGGTTCCGCCGTGACCAGGCCGGCAGCGGCGCGCTCGGCGACCTGCTGAGCCACGTCGTCGACCTGATGCAGTACGTCGTGGCCCCCATCACCGAGGTCAGCTCGCTGCTGTCCACCGTGTACACCCAGCGGCCCGTGCTGCCGATGGGATCAGCCACCCACTTCGCCGTGATCGAGAACGGCGAGCTGGGCGAGGTGGAGAACGACGACTACGTGGCCGCCCTGGCCCGGTTCGCCACCGGGGCCGTCGGCACCCTGGAGGCGTCCCGGGTCAGTGTCGGCCCGCAGTGCGGCCTCGGCTTCGAGATCTTCGGCACCGAGGGCTCCGCGACCTGGAACTTCGAGCGGATGAACGAGTTCCAGCTCTGCCTCGGCCGGGGCGGGGCCAACGCCGGCTACACCACTGTCCTGGGCAACGGCCAGCTCGGCGACTACGGCCGGTTCCAGCCCGGACCGGGTCACAGCATGGGCTACGACGACCTCAAGGTCATCGAGGCCAAGAAGTTCCTGGTCGCGGTGACCGGCGGCGAGCAGCGCAACTCCACCATCTCCGAGGCGCTGGCCGACGCCGAGGTCATCTCGGCCACCGCGGTCTCGGCCCAGGACGGCGCCTGGCACAAGGTGCCGCCGGTGCCTGACGCCACCTTCGGGCACGCCGGCGCCACGTTCGGGCACGGCGGATGACCGGCCACCTGCCGGTCGTAGTAGCGCTGGGGCCGGTTGACCCCGCGCTGGTGGCGGGGGTGCTCGACGGGCACTGCCGGTTCGTCCCCGACCCCGGCGACGCCGAGCTTGCCGTGGCGGCGGGCGCCATCGTCCGCGCCGAAGCCCGGGTCGACCAGGCCCTGCTCGACCAGGCGCCCGGGCTCAGGGTCGTCGCCCGGACCGGGGTGGGGGTCGAGCTGGTCGACGTACCCGCCGCCACGGCCCGGGGCATCGCCGTGGTGATCACCCCCGGCACTGGGACCGCCGCGGTGGCCGAGGGCGCGATCGGCATGGCGCTGCACCTGGTCAAGCGGTTCGGCCCGCTTACCACGCTGGTGCGCGAGGGCCGCTGGGCCCAGCGCACGCGAGTCCCGGTAGGCGACCTCGGGGACGCCACCCTGGGCGTGGTCGGCTTCGGCCGCATCGGCCAGCGGACCGCGCAGCTGGGACGGGCCTTCGGGATGCAAATCCTGGCCTACGACCCGGTCAGCGAGCCGCCGGCCGATGTGCGCTGCGGTGGGCTCGGTGACCTGGCCGGGCGCAGCGATGTCATTTCCCTGCACCTGCCGCTGACCGGCGAGACCCGCCACCTGGTCGACGACGCCTTCCTGGCCGGGGTCAAGCCGGGCGCCGTCCTGGTCAACTGCAGCCGCGGCGCCCTCATCGACAACGACGCCGTCTTCCGTGCCCTCATCGCCGGGCGCCTGTCGGGGGTCGGCCTCGACGTGTTCGACCCCGAGCCGGCCCGGCCCCATCCGCTGTACGAGCATCCGGACGTCGTCCTGACCCCGCACCTGATGGGGCTGAGCCGGCGGGCGACCGCGGCCACCTTCACCGCCGCCGCCCGGGGCGTCCTGGACGTACTGGCCGGCCGTGCGCCGCAGGCCGTCGCCAACCCGGACTGGCTCGCTCACCGGTGCCCCAGCACGCCGCCGGTCGTCGCGGAAGGGCAGGCCTCATGACCGGCAGCGTGACCGCGGACCCGCTCCGTATCGGTGTGCTGGGTGCGGCCCGGATCGCCGAGCTGGCCATCGTGCAGCCCGCTCGGCTGACCGGTCATCGGCTGGTCGCGGTCGCGGCCCGGGACCACCGTCGGGCCGAGGACTTCGCCCAGCGCCATGGAGTCGAGCGAGCGCTGCCCAGCTACGCCGACGTGCTGGCCGACCCGGAGGTCGAGGCGATCTACAATCCGCTGGCCAACGCCCTGCACGGCCCGTGGAACCTGGCCGCCATCCAGGCAGGCAAACCCGTGCTCTCCGAGAAGCCGTTCGCCAGCAACGTCGATGAGGCCCGGGCCGTCCGTGATGCCGCGGCGGCGGTCCAAGTGACGGTCATGGAAGGCTTCCACTACCTCTACCACCCGGTCACACGCCGGCTGCACGAACTGCTGGACAGCGGCGAACTCGGCCAGCTGCGCGCGGTCGAGACCGACCTGTTCATGCCGGCCCCCGACGACGGCGACCCGCGCTGGTCCTACGAACTGGCCGGCGGCGCGCTGATGGACCTGGGCTGCTACTGCCTGCACGCGCACCGTTTCCTCGCCCCCTGGGCCGGCGGGCCGCCCCGGCTCACGGCGGCCCGGGCCGGTGAACGAGCCGGGCAACCCGGGGTCGACGAATGGGTCGACGCCGACCTGGAGTTTCCCGCCGGCGCTACCGGGCGGGTCCGCTGCAACATGGCCGCTGCCCATCGGCGCTACCACTGCCGGATCGTTGGCAGCCGGGGCGAGGCGGTGGCCCTGAACTTCGTCGAGCCGCACCAGGACGACCGGATCGTGGTGACCACCGCGGCCGGGACCCGCACCGAAGAGCTCGGCCGCCGGTCGTCCTACACCTACCAGCTCGAGGCGTTCGCCGCCCACCTGCGCCAGGACACCCCGCTGCCCACCGACGCCGACGACGCGGTGGTCAACATGCAGCTCATCGACGACTGCTACCGCGCCGCTGGCCTCAGCCCGCGGCCAGCCCACCAGCCGCTCATCAAGGAGACCCAGCCATGACCAGTTCCGCCGAAAAGATCGCCGGTGCCCCTATTTCGTGGGGGGTGTGCGAGGTCCCCGGCTGGGGCCACCAGCTACCGCCCGAGCGTGTCCTGGCCGAAATGCAGCAGGTCGGCCTGGCCGCCACCGAGTTCGGCCCGGACGGGTTCCTGCCCGCCGACCCGGCGACCATGGCCGAGGTGCTGGCCGCCCGGCACCTCACCGCCGTCGGCGGCTTCACCCCGGTCGTGCTGCACGAGCCCAGCCACGACCCGGCGCCCGGGATCGACCACCTGCTGGACAGCTACGACGCGGCCCACGCCGACGTGCTGGTGCTGTCCGCCGCCACCGGCCAGGACGGCTACGACACCCGCCCGGAACTGGACGAATCCGGCTGGAAGACGCTGCTCGGCAACCTGGACCGGCTGACCTCCCTGGCGGCCAAGCGTGGCGTGCGGGCCGTCCTGCATCCGCACGTCGGCACGATGGTCGAGCGCGGCGAGGAAGTCCAGCGGGTGCTGGAGGGATCGGGCATCGCGCTGTGCCTGGACACCGGGCACCTGCTGATCGGCGGCACCGACCCGGCCGAGCTCACCCGGCAGGCCCCGGAACGCATCGCCCACACCCACTTCAAGGACGTCGACGACACGATCGCCGCTCAGGTCCGGTCGGGCCGGCTCACCTACACCGAGGCGGTCGGGCGTGGCATGTACCGGCCGCTGGGCCGCGGCGACGTCGACTTCGCCGCCATCGTCGCCGCCCTGGGCGACCGCGGCTACGACGGCTGGTACGTCCTGGAGCAGGACACGATCCTCACCGAGGAGCCCCAGGGCGAGGGCCCGGTCGCGGACGTCAGGCAGAGCGCCGCCTACCTGCGCGAGCTGCTGGCGGTCACCGGTCAGCCCCGGTAACGCCGGCCCCAGAAAAGCCGGTTTCACAAAAGGCGGCACGGAGGAGGACGCAACGATGCGGATCGGACTGCTCGGCCTCGGCCGGATCGGCTCGTTTCACGCCGAGACCCTGACCAGCCTGCCCGCCATCGAGGAGCTGGTGATCAGCGACCCGGTGCCGGCCCTGGCCGAACGGGTCTCCAGCCGGTTCGGCGCCAAGATCGCCGAAAGCCCGGAGGCGGTGCTGGCCTCGGGGGTCGACGGGGTGGTCATCGCCGCTCCCACCCCCTTCCACGGCGAGCTCATCGAGTTGTGCGTCGCCGCGGGTCTGCCCACCTTCTGCGAGAAGCCGCTATCGAGCGACAGCGCCGAGGCGGCCCGGCTCGCCCGCCGGGTCGCCGGCACGGACGTGCCGGTCCAGATCGGATACCCGCGCCGCTACGACCCGGCCATCGCCGCCATCCGCGCCGCGGTGGTCCGCGGCGACCTCGGCACGGTTCATACGGTCCGGTCCACCACCCTCGATCCCGCACCGCCACCCCGGGCCTACCTCGCCGCGTCCGGCGGGATCTTCCGCGACTGCGCCGTGCACGACTACGACGCCGTCCGCTGGGTGACCGGGCAGGAAGTGACCGAGGTCTACGCCACCGGCACCAACCAGGACGCGGAATGGTTCGCCGAGTTCGACGACGTGCACACCGCCTCGGCCGTGCTGACCCTGGACGGCGGGGCGCTGGCCGTCGTGTCCAACACCCGCTACAACGCCCGCGGGCACGACGTGCGGCTGGAGGTGCACGGCACCCAGGACAGCCTGGCGGCCGGCCTGGGCCCCGGGCTCCCGCTGCGGTCGGCCGAGCCCGGCGTCACGTTCCCCGACGGCAAGCCGTTCACGTTCTTCATGGACCGGCTGGCTGAGGCCTTCCGGGCCGAGCTGACCGCGTTCACCGAGGTGGTGGCGGGCCGGCGTACGTCACCGTGCACGGTCCAGGACGCAGTCGAGACCGGCTGGGTCGCCGAGGCCTGCACGTTGTCCCGGCGCGAGCACCGTCCGGTCCGGATCGAGGAAGTCCGCATCTCGTGATCCAGGTCCGCCGCGGGCCGGTTAATTAATTAGCGGGTGACGATCACGGCGGCGTGGTGGCCGCTGGCGTTTTTCAGCTTGACGTCGCCGGTCAGCAGCTCGCAGCCGAGCGCCTCAGCCAGCGCGATGTAGGCGGCGTCGTACGCGCCGAGATTGTGGCGCAGCTGCCACATGCGGGGATGGTAGGGCCAGACCGGGTGGCGGGTGATGCGCAGGCGGGAGTAGTCGGCCAGCATCTGTTCGCCGCGGTCGTCAGTGATCTTTTTCCCGGCGGCCAGTCCCCGGACGGTGGCCGCGACCTCGACGTCGAGGTGGTGCGGGGCGTGCAGCGTGCGGGGCGCTGACAGCCGCTGTCGCAGCAGGTCATCGCCCACGCGGGCGGACAGGGCGTCAATCACCAGGGAGCAGTCGACGACGTAGGTCGGGCTCAACGCCGCCCCTCGTCGCGCGCCGCCAGGATGTCGTCCATGGTCAGGTCCACCGGTTCGCGGTCGCGGGCGATCCGGTCGATGATTTCAGCGTTGGTCTCTGCGGCGGCATCAGCGTCCATCAGGTCGCGCAGATAACCCGATAGCGACTGGCCCAGCGATCTGGCCCGATCGCGCAGGACCGCGAGGGTCGCCGGATCGACGTCGCGGACCTGGACGATACCGGCATCGGTGGGCTCGCTCATGCTCCTAGCTTACCTAGCCTTCATGCGCCACGCATGCATGCGTGCGGCGAGCTGCCCCATGTCGAAAACTGTCCTGTCGGTTTCGGGCTTGAGGAAATTGCACCGAGGCGGAACAATGAGCCCCGAATTGTCCGCTTGGTGACCCTGGGGCCGCGCTCCAGCGATAAGGAGACCGGCATGGCGAGATTCCGCCGACCCATCGCGCTCGCCGTGGGGGTGGTCTCGCTGACCGCCGTCGGCCTCGGGCCGGTGGCGGTCACCAGCGGCGTCGCGTCCGCGTCCGCGGGCGGTAAGTGTTCCGCTGGCGCGCACACGCTGGCATCGCCCGGGTCGCGCCTGTACCCGGAGACGGGCAACGGCGGTTACCGCAGCGTCCACACCGACGTGCACCTGGTCTACGACGCGGGCACGAACACCTTCCTGCCGGGCAACAGTGTGGCCCTGACCGATCAGGCCACGCAGTGCCTGACCAGCTTCAGCCTGGACTTCGAACGGAGCTCGGCCAACACCACCGCCGGGCCGGACCTGAGCGTGAAGTCGGTGACCGTCAACGGCCGGCCGGCCACATTCACGTTCGAGCAGCCCACGTATCCGGGCGACCCCAACGGCCAGGGCGATCCCGACCCGCGGGCGCACGAGGCGTCGCAAGCCAATCCGGTCGGCGGCCCGGACAGCAACCCGCTCCCGCCGGCCTGCACGCCGGAGCTCAACGACTCCCAGGACGCCGACGCCCTCGACGGCACCCAGTGCCCGGCCAACAAGCTGGTCGTCACGCCCAGCTTCCCGGTCCGGGACGGCACCAGGTTCACCGTCCAGGTCAGCTACACCGGCCGGCCCGGCGTGCACAACGATGGTGACGGCAGCACCGAAGGGTGGTTCGCCGCCACCGGCGGCGGCTTCGTCACCACCGAACCGGTCGGCACCGAAGACTGGATGCCGCTCAACGACTACCCCGCGGCCAAGCCAAGCTACGACTACTACGACACGATCAACGCGGGCAAGACCGCGCTGGCCAACGGCCAGCTGAAGTCGGTCAGCCACCACGGGCCGAGCAGTCAGTTCCCGGCCGGCTCGGTCACCTACCACTGGGACTCCGGCGCGCCGGTGGCCAGCTACCTGGTCGAAGACAGCGTCGGTAACTACAACCTGACCTCCCGCAAGGCCAGCGACGGGCTCACCTACTACGAAGCCCAGGACACCGGGATCAGCGCCAAGCAGCAGGCCGCCAACCTGGCGATCATGAACCAGCAGCAGGACATCACCGACTTCGAGAGCCAGTACAACGGCCGGTTCCCGTTCTCCTCGGACGGCGTCGTGGTCGGGACCCCGTCCGCGGGCTTCGAAGAAGAAATGCAGACGATGATCACGTTCGCCGACAGCCAGATCGACACCGACACGCTGTACCACGAGAACATGCACCAGTGGTGGGGCGACCACGTGACCGAGGGCAGCTACAACATGACCTTCTACAAGGAGGGCATGGCCACCCTGGCCGAGTACATGTACGCCGCCCGCACGGCCGAGACCAAGGCAGGTGGCCCGGGCACCGCGGCCGGGCGGCAGGCGTTCACCAACAGCCTGATCGCGCAGTTCAACAAGCTGTACGCCAAGACAGGCAGCTTCTGGTCGGTGGCACCGTCCAACCCGGATGCCGCCGGGCTGTTCTCGGGCTCCTCGACCTACGACCGGCCCGGTGCGGCCTATATCGCGCTGTGGCAGATCCTGGGTACGGCCCGGTTCACCCGGGTCCTGCGCACCGTCCAGCGCGAGTACGGCGGCGGCTCGATCACCGAGCCAGAGTGGGAGGCCGCCTTCCTGCGCGGGCTCCCCACCCAGAGTCACGCCTGCCGGGCCGAGCTGAGCCAGTTCTTCACCCAGTGGTTCGACACCGCCTACCCGGCGGGCGGCGCGACCAAGCCGGCCATCACCGGCCCCGGCCTGTCCGGCCCCGGCTTCTCCTGCTAGCCCACCTAGTCTCCGAGTGAAACCAGACCAGCGTCAACCACGTAGGCGTCAGCCACGATCCCCGTCACGGAGTCGCTGGAGCTCGTCATCGACACCAATGGCATCGTGCATGCGTTCCCGCACTCGCTCCAGGGTGGCTGCAGCCTGCGCCTTGCGCCCGGTGGCCGCATCCCCGCGGATCAGGTCAAGGACCGGAGCAAGTCGTTCCTCAGGCAGTTGATCCACCAGATGGTGGAGCTCATCCCGCGAGACGCTCATGAAGCGAGTGTACGACGCTGACTGCATCTGGCCGGGGGACAGGCTGCCACGGCCGCCAACTGCGCAGCGGCGAGCTGAGCGCCACCATCGCGGAGTGAGCCGTCATCGGGGAGTGAGATAGAACGATCGCTATGGAGATCTTCGAAGTGGCGGCGCCCGAAGCAGGACCGAGCCTGGCCCTGCACGGCGGGGCCGGTGGCCGCCTGGAGGAGCTGACCCTGACCGCCCGCGCGCCCTATGAGCAGGGGCTGCGGGCCGCCTACCGGGCCGGATGGCAGGTGCTGGCCGCGGGCGGCGGGGCCCTGGACGCCGTCTGTGCCAGCGTGGCCGTACTGGAGGACGATCCGCTGTTCAACGCCGGCCGCGGGGCCGCCCTCACCGCGACGGGGCAGGCGGAGCTGGACGCATCGGTGATGACCGGGTCCGGGCAGGCCGGTGCGGTGGCCGCATCCAAGTACGCCCGGAACCCGGTCGTGCTCGCCCGCGCCGTGATGGAACACACCGACCACGTCCTCATCGTCGACCCGGACGTTGCGTTCCTGGAGCGGCACGGGCTTGCCGTGGTCGACCGCAGCTACTTCATCACCGAGGCCCGCCAGCAGCAGCTGGACCGACTGACCGGCGGCCGGGCCACCACCGCCCGCCACGGGACCGTTGGCGCGGCGGCCCGCGACGCCGATGGTCACGTCGCCGCCGCCACCTCCACCGGCGGGATGGTCGGCCAGGCCGAGGGCCGCGTCGGGGACAGCCCCATCGTCGGCGCGGGCGTCTACGCCCGCGACCAGGTGGTGGCGATCTCATCGACCGGGCACGGCGAGGCCTTCATCCGCGGCGTCGTCGCGTACGACGTCGCCGCCCGGATCCGTTACGCCGGCGCCGATCTGGCCCAAGCGGTCCGCGGGACCATCGAAGCCGAACTGGCCCAGCGCGGTTCCACCGGAGGCCTCATCGCCGTCGGCGGCGATGGCGGCATCGTCGTGGCCCACAACTCACCCGCGATGTTCTCCGCCCGCGGTACCGGCCCCGAGCCGGCCCTGAGGACCTGACGGCCCGCGAGGGAGAATGGCGACGGCGGCGGAGCGGAGGTAGGCAGTGCGGGTGCGGCTGGCGTACGGCACGACGGGCCTGGACATTGAGGTGGACCCGGAACTGACCACGGTCGTGGAGCCGGTGCACCAGCGCGCGATGGCCGATCCGGGGGCGGCGCTGCGGGCCTCGCTGCGCCGCCCGGTCGCCGGGCCCCCGCTGCGCGAGCGGGTGCGGCCGGGGCAGACCGTGGCCATCTCCGCCTGCGACGGGACCCGCCCGCAGCCGCGGCACCTGATGATCCCGGCCATCCTGGCCGAGCTCGACGGGATCACCCGCCTGGAGGACGTCGTCATCCTCGTGGCCACCGGCACCGACCGCGGCAACGACGAGCATGAACTGCGCGAGATGTTCGGCGACGAGGTCGTCGCCAGCGTGCGGATCGTCAACCACGACGCCCGGGCCTCGGACGAACTGGCCTTCGTTGGGGTGCACGGCAACGGCGTGCCGGTATGGCTGAACCGGGCCTGGCTGGAGGCCGACGTGCGGATCACCACCGGGTTCGTCGAGCCCCATTTCTTCGCCGGGTTCTCCGGCGGCCCGAAGCTGGTCGCCCCCGGCCTGGCCGGGCTGGACACCGTGCTGGTGCTGCACGACGCGGCCCGCATCGGTGATCCGCGCGCCACCTGGGGCATCGTTTCCGGCAATCCCGTCCACGACGACGTCCGGGCCATCGCGGCCGCGACCGGCGTCACGTTCGGCCTAGACGTGGTGCTGAACGCGGATAAGGACATTGTGGCCGCGTTCGGTGGTGACCTGTTCGCGATGCACGCCGCGGCGTGCATCGCGGCCCGGCAGGCGGCGATGCGGCCGGTACCCGCGCCGTTCGACGTGGTGGTCACGACCAACTCCGGGTTCCCGCTCGACCAGAACCTGTACCAGGCGGTGAAGGGGATGTCGGCCGCGCGCCAGGTCGCGCGGCCGGGCGGGACCATCATCTGCGCCGCCGAGTGCCGGGACGGCTTCCCCGACCACGGCTCCTACCGGCAGGTCCTGGCCTCCGCGCCGTCACCCCAGGGCCTGCTGGAGGCCATCCTGGCCCGCCCGCAGACCGTGCCGGACCAGTGGCAGGTGCAGATTCAGGCCCAGATCCAGGCCGCGAACCGCGTCGTAATGCACACCTCCTACCTCAGTGACACCGACCTGGCCGACGCCCATCTGGAACAGACCGCCGACATCACCGGCACCGTCACCGACGCGCTGGCCGCCGCCGGTCCCGGCGCCCGGCTGTGCGTCCTGCCCGAAGGCCCGCAGACCATCCCGTACGTCGAGACGCGGTTACGAGGCCGGTAGCAGCGCTCCGACCGCGGCGACGAATCCGTCCGGGTCGTCCAGGCTGAGGGTGAGCTGGCGCACCCGCGACGGGCCCAGGCCGAACAGCGTGTCGATGCTGGGGGAGATGTGGACGGGCGGGTCGATGGTCAGCTCGGCCAGGCCCTCAGCCGACCCGTTCACCAGCCACCGGCCGTGCCGGCCGTGCACGCCGGTGGTGCCGCCCACCTTGGCCTGGGACCGCTGGACGGAGCGGACCGAACTGCGGGGGATGTCCAGCTTGAACGAACCCATCCGGACGCGGATTTCGCCGGTGTCCAGGGCGACGCCCGAGACCCCGCGGCCCGCGTGGAACAGGAGCCGGTCCAGTGAGTCAGAAAGCCGGCCCGACCACGTATCGCTGTAGCTGATCGTGAACCACCGTTGGCCCAGCGCCGCCGGGTGCTCTCCGGCCGCCTGGTGCTCCCGGATGACCGCGCGCCGGGCGGCGGCGTAGGACTCGCCCGTTTCGGCCATGCGCTGGCGTGCGGCCGCGCTGATTTTGTCGTGCGACATCGTGTCCTCGATCCAGTGACCTGTCCCGGCGCCGAGTCACTGCACAAGTGATCACGATGAACGAAAGACAGACCCACGCGAGGGCTGAGCCGCTCTTGTCCTCGGGCGTTACGTCCAGCGCCGGGCTGGCGTAGCTCGGATCCGGCAGGCGTGGCTGCCATTTCCCAGCATACGCCCGGCTACCGCAGCCTGCCCGGTCTGCCGCCGCGGCTAGCCGAAGGTGAACACGTAGGCCTGGACACCGGGATCGAGGAAGGTGATCTCGAAGGTGCGGTCGGTGATGCGGCCGGGCTGCCGGATGAGCTGGTGCAGTCGTTGCTGGGTCACGGTGCCGAAGCCCAGGTCGTCCACGTCGGTCCCGTGCGCCTCGCCGGGCGGCTGTCCGTCGATGAACAGGCGGAACCGGACCGGTGTGCCCGCCGTGGCCGGCCCCATGACCAGGTGCAGGTCCCGGGCGTGGAAGCGGTAGGCGATCTGCCCGTCGGCCCGGTTCAGGGTGACGGACTGTTCGGCCACGGTCCAGTCCCCGGACAGGGCCCAGTGGTTGAGCCTCAGCTCCGCCGGGATCTCATAAGCGTGCGGTTTCCCCGGTACCGCGCCGCCGGGGGAGGCGAAGTTCTCGGTGCGTTCGTAGCCGGTGTAGTTCTCCGATGATCGCAGCGCCTCCCAGTCGGCGGGCGCCTCCGCCCCGCGGGCCTCCACCGGCACCAGCTCATGGCCGTGGCCGTCCGAGGGGCCGTCGGAGAGGCCAGCCGAGCCGTTCTCGGCCAGGAGCTGCCGGATCACCATCTCCGATTGCTGATACTCGCCTTCCCCGAAGTAGTGATGCCGGATGCGGCCCTGCGGGTCGGCGAAGTACAGGGCCGGCCAGTAGTGGTTGGCGAAGGCCTGCCACACCGTGTAGTCGTTGTCGATCGCGACCGGGTAATCGATCCGCATGTCCTGCACCGCGCGGCGTACGTTGCCGAGGTCGTGCTCGAACCCGAACTCCGGAGTGTGCACTCCGACCACGATCAGCCCCGGCCCGGAGTACCGGCTGGCCCAGGCGCGGACGTAGGGAAGCTGGCGGAGCCAGTTGATGCAGGTGTAGGTCCAGAAATTGACCAGCACTACCTTCCCGCGCAGGTCGGCGGGGGTCAGCGGCGGCGAGTTGAGCCATTCGTTCGCCCCGTCGAAGGAAGGCAGCCTGCTCTCGACGGGGAGCCGGGCCGAGGATGGGTGCAGCCCGGCGGGCACCGGCCAACGTGGAGTCATGTATCCAGCATCGTCGGCCGGGCTGGGGCCCGCGCCCGGGCAAGTCCCTGGTCTTACCCAGGGCAAGACCAGGAAGTTACCCGGGCGCGATCCACCCGCCGCCGGCGTGACCGTGGAAGCAGCCGGCACTAAAGGAGCGCGGACATGACCGACGACGTACAGCAGGCCAGCGGCGGGCCGACCAGCATCCGCCCGTTCCGGATCGAATTCCCCGACGAAGCCCTCAGCGACCTGCGCCGACGCATCAGCGCGACCAGGTGGCCGGACCGGGAGACGGTCCCTGACGACTCCCAGGGCGTGCCGCTCGCGCTGATGCAGGAGGTCGCGGGCTACTGGGGGACGGAGTACGACTGGCGTCCGTGCGAGGCCAGGCTGAACAGCCTGCCGAACTTCCTGACCGAGGTCGACGGGCTGGACATTCACTTCATCCACGTCCGTTCCCCGCACGAAGATGCCCTGCCTCTGATCGTCACGCACGGCTGGCCCGGCTCGATCATCGAGCAGCTGAAGATCATCGAGCCGTTGACCAACCCCACCGCTTACGGCGGGAGCGGGGACGATGCGTTTCACCTGGTGATTCCGTCCTTGCCCGGGTACGGGCTCTCGGCCAAGCCGACCACCACCGGCTGGGACCCGACCCGCACCGCCCGGGCCTGGACCGAGCTGATGAAGCGCCTCGGGTACACCCGCTTCGTGGCCCAGGGTGGCGACTGGGGCGCGGCCGTCACGCAGTCGATGGGGATCCAGGCCCCGCCGGAGCTGCTCGGCATCCACTCCAACATGCCCGGGACCGCCCCGGCCGAGATCAACCAGGCCGTCAAGCGTGGCGACCCGGCGCCAGCAGGCCTGTCCAGCGAGGAGAAGAGCGCCTACGAGCAGCTCAGCAGCTTCTACGCCCTGCATGTGGCCTACGCCCAGATCCTGACCACGCGTCCGCAGACGATGTACGGACTGGCGGATTCGCCCATCGACCTGGCGGCGTTCATGCTGGACCACGGTGACGGCACCGGTCAGCCCGGGCTGGTCGAGCTGGCCCTGCGCGGGCAACTGCAGAGCGCGCTGACCCGTGACGACCTCCTCGACAACATCACGCTGTACTGGCTGACCAACACCGGCGTATCCTCCGGCCGCCTATACTGGGAGAACAAGGCGGACTTCTTCGACGCCAAGCCGATCACGATCCCGTTTGCCATCAGCGTCTTCCCGGACGAGCTCTACCAGGCTCCGCGTAGCTGGGCCGAGCGCGCCTATCCCAAGAACCTGATCCACTACAACCGGCTGGACCGGGGTGGCCACTTCGCCGCCTGGGAGCAGCCCGACCTGTTCACGGCCGAGATGCGGGACTCCTTCCGCTTGCTGCGCTGACTACGATCGACGCCATGACTGGTGCGGCCACCCTGATCTCGGTGAACGTGGGGCTGCCGAAGGACGTCCCCTGGCACGGGAAGACCGTGCACACTGGGATCTTCAAATCGCCGGTGGCCGGGGCGGTCATGGTGCGGCGGCTGAACCTCGACGGCGACGGCCAGGGCGACACGGCGGGCCACGGTGGTGAGCAGCGCGCGGTCTTCGTATACCAGCTCCAGTCTTACGAGCACTGGGAGCGGTACTTCGGTCAAAACCAGCGTTACTTCGGGAAAGACGATCGGGAGTACGGCCAGTTCGGCGAGAACTTCACCGTCGACGGGCTGCTCGATGGCGAGGTCTGCATCGGGGACCGTTACCGGATCGGGGAGGCCGAGTTCGAGGTCACCCAGCCCCGGGTGACCTGCTACCGGGTTGGCATGCGGCTGGGCCAGCCGCAGCTGCCCGCGCTGCTGGTCAGCCACCACCGGCCCGGGTTCTACCTGCGGGTGATCAGCGAAGGCCGGGTGCAGGCCGGCGACGAGATCGTCAGGACCCGGATCGGGCCGGGCGCGCTGAGCGTGTCCGACACGGACGCGCTGCTGTACCTGCCGGGCCATGATCCGGCGCTGCTGCGGCGGGCCCTGGACATCCCGGCACTGAGCCCGGGCTGGCAGGGGTCGTTCCGCGACCTGCTAGCCGAGGCCACGCCCTCAGCCGGGTCCGGCGCCAAACCCCCGGCCGGGTCCGCCGGTGAGCCCGTCGTGGATCCGGCGCCGGCCTGGCCCGGGTTCCGGCCGCCGCGCGTCACGCGGATCGTCAGGGAGAGCAGCACCGTGTCCTCGATCCTGCTCGACGACCCCACCGGAAGTCCGCTGCCCGCCGCCCTGGCCGGCCAGTACCTGACGTTCCGGATCGCCGGGGCCGGCCACCCGGCCCCGGTGCGCAGCTATTCGTTGTCATCCGCGCCCGGGGACGCCGCCTACCGCATCAGCGTCAAGCACGAACCGCACGGCATGGCCAGCAGCTACCTGGACACCGTCCTGCGGGTGGGGGCCACCTTGGACGTCGCCGCCCCCCGCGGCGACTTCGTCCTGGACGGCGAGGCCGGGCCGGTGCTGCTGGTCTCCGCCGGGATCGGGGTTACCCCCGTGCTGGCCATGCTGCACGATCTGGCGGGCCAGCCCAGCCCGCGCGAGGTCTGGTGGATCCATGCCGCCCGCGATCCGGCTGACGATGCGCTGGCGGCCGAAGTGCACGGCCTGCTTGGCGTCCTGCCCCATGCTCATGAGCACATGTTCTACAGCGCCACGGACGGGCGGTTGTCCAAGGGCAAGCTGGAGCAGCTGGGCTTGCCGGCCGGCGCGGCCGCCTACGTGTGCGGGCCCGTCGGTTTCATGGCGGACATGCACGATGCGCTCACCATGCTCGGCGTCGACCAGACCCGCATCCACACCGAGCTGTTCGGGGCCCTACCGCCTATCAACCCGGGCCTTACCGGTCAGCCCCACCGGGCACCGCATCCGCCGGATGGCCCGCCCGGCACCGGCCCGCGGATCACGTTCGCCCGCAGCGAGCTTTCGATCCCGTTCGACACCAGCCAGCGCAGCGTCCTCGACTTCGCCGACGCCTGCGACGTGCCGACCCGCTGGAGCTGCCGCACCGGTGTCTGCCACACCTGCGTCACCCCGCTGCTGTCCGGTGACATCGCCTACGCCCCGGAGCCACTGGAGCCCCCGGCCGCGGGTCAGGTGCTGATCTGCTGCGCCCGGCCCTGGACCGACCTCGTGCTGGATCTATGAGAGCCTCGGCCCGGCCGACGGCATGCGACGATTCTTCCTATGCATCCCGGTCTGCGTGACGGCGGAGAGGTCGTGGCCCGCCCGGCGCTGTGGGAACGGCTGGGTGCCCGGGCCCAGGTGACGGTGGTGTCGGCGCCGGCGGGCAGCGGCAAGACCCTGCTGTTGCGGTCATGGATCAGCCAGGCGGCCCTGGCCGACCGGGCCGCCTGGGTGCCGGTGGAGCGGGGCGAGCAGGACCCGCAGCGGTTCTGGCTGTTGGTCCTGGACCAGCTGCGCCGGACGGTCCCCGGGTCGGCGCTGGTGCGCGCGCTGACCGCGGCGCCGGACCTGGACGGGTGGGCGATCGTCGAGCGGCTGCTGACCGACCTCGCTGACCTTCAGCAACGGCTCTGGCTGGTCATCGACGACCTGCACGAGCTGGGCGCCGATGCCCGGCGGCAACTGGAGCTGCTGGTGCTGCGAGCCCCCGCACCGCTGCGGTTCGTCCTGGCCACCCGGCGCGACGTGCGGCTCGGGTTGCACCGGCTGCGGCTGGAAGGTGAGCTGACCGAGATCCGCGGCGACGACCTGCGGTTCAGCCTGCCCGAGGCCCGGGCGTTGTTCCAGACGGCCGGCGTCCAGCTCTCCGATGTGGCCCTGGGCCTGCTGGTGGACCGGACCGAGGGCTGGGTGGCTGGCCTGCGGCTGGCGGCGTTGTCGCTGGCCGGCCACTCCGATCCGGAGCAGTTCGCGGTGGAGTTCTCCGGCAGCGAGCGAACGGTGTCGGAGTATCTGCTGGCCGAGGTGCTGGACCGGGAGCCCGCCGAGGTGCGGCGGCTGCTGCTGCGGACCAGCGTGCTGGAACGGGTCAACGGTGAGCTGGCCGACCTGCTGACCGGCGGCACCGGCGGGGAGCGGGTCCTGCAGGACCTGGCTGAGGCGAATGCGTTCGTGCTGCCAGTGGACGCGGCCCGGACCTGGTTTCGCTACCACCAGCTGTTCACCGGCCTGCTGCAGCTGGAACTGCGCCGGTCCGAGCCGGAGGAAGCGGCCGCACTACACGAGCTGGCCGCGACCTGGTTCGCCCAGCACCGGTCGCCGGTCGAAGCCGTCCGGCACGCGCAGGCGGCCGAAGCCTGGGGACTGGCCAGCCGGCTGCTGAGCGACCATTGGCTCGGCCTGTACCTGGATGGGCAGGCGGCCACCGCCCACGCCCTGCTGGCCGGGTTCCCCGAGGGGGCAAGCGCGGCCGATGCCGAGCTGGCCGCGGTGGCGGCCGCCGACGCGGTGGCGCAGGGTTCGCTCAAGGTGGCGGAACGGTACCTGCTGCTGGCCGAGCACGGTTCGGCCTCGGTGCCGGCCACCCGGCGCGGCCAAGCGCGGGCGCTGCTCGGGGCCGCGCGGCTGCTGCTGGCCTGGTTCGCCGGTGACCTGCCCACCGTGATCCAGCAGGTACACCCGCTGCAGGTGCTGTCCCAAGCTCCCGAGGCGCCGCCGTCCGGGCGGGAAGAGCTGCGCGCGCTGGCCCTGGTCGGCCTGGGCGACGCCGAGATCTGGACCGGCCGGGTCGACCTGGCCGAGCTGCACCTGGACCAGGCCGTGGCGCTGGCGAGCCAGATCGGTCGGCCGTATCTGGAGTTCCTGGCCTGGACCCACCGGGCCGAGCTCGAACTGTCCCGGTGGTTTCCGCGGGCGGCTGAGCTCGGCCGGCGGGCGGTGGAGCTGGCCGACCGGCACGGCTGGACCGATGAGACCACCGCCGGCCTGGCCTGCATGACCCTCGGATCCGGCCTGGCCTGGCAGGGGCGGGCCGAGGAGGCCGCCACCTGGCTGCAGCGCGCTGAACGGGCCATCCGGCCGGAAGCCGCACCCGCGTCGGCGATGGGCGTCCAGTACACCCGCGGCCAGACCGAGCTGGCTCGCGGCCAGTTCGCCGCCGCACTGACCGCCTTCCGGTCGGCCGAACGGCTGGCCGGGCAGCTGGCCGCGCCGCACCCGCTGAACAGGCCGTTGCAGGCCTGGATCGTGCACGCCCTGGCCCGGCTGGGCGACACCGCGCAGGCCGGGGAGGTCCTGGCTGGCCTGAGTGACCAGGCCCGGGGCCGCGGTGAAATGCGGATCGCCGTCGCGGTGCTGCGGCTGACCCAGGATGACCCGCACGCGGTGCTGGCTGAGCTGGTACCGGTCCTGGACGGATCGGCCCGGGTGGGGTGGCAGTCCTGGCTGGTGGAGGCGTTCCTGCTGACGGCGATCGCCCGGGACGCGCTGGGCGACCCGGCGGCCGCGGGGCAAGCCGTGGAGCGTGCGCTGGACCTGGCCGAGTCCGACGGTGCCCTGCTGTGGTTCCGGCTGCACCCCGCGCCGGGCCTGCTCGAGCGCCAGGCCCGGCAGCGCACGGCGCACGGCGCTCTGGTGGCCGAGATCCTCGACGTCCTGGCCATGGACACGCCCGCCTCGCCCCGGTCCGGGACCCGGCCGCTACTCGAGCCGCTCAGCGGCAGCGAACTGCGCGTGCTGCGGTACCTGCCGACCCACCTGTCGGCGCCCGAGATCGCGGCCGAGCTGTCGGTCTCGCCGCACACGATCAAGACCCACCTGCGCAACCTCTACACCAAGCTGGGCGTGCACCGCCGGGCCGAAGCGGTCACCGCGGCCCGGGCCCTGCGCCTGCTCGCGCCGTCGGCCCATCAGCGTTGAATCTCCGGGCCGAAATCACCCGGATGGTGTGATGCCCGCTCATCCGGTCACCACCCAGGCTCGGTGCATGGATGCTGCGGCTGCGCAAACGTACTGGCGGGCCGCTGCCGCCTGCCAGTCCTGCGATCCCGATCTGTTCTTTCCCGTGTCGGTGGCCGGCCCGGCGGCCAGCCAGGCCGCGACGGCCAAAGCGGTCTGCGCGCGGTGCCCGGTCCGGTCCCAGTGCCTGGACTTCGCCCTCAGTTCCCGCCAGTCGTACGGGATCTGGGGCGGCCTGACCGAGCTGGAGCGGCTCCAGCTGCTGGCCGACGGCCTGTGGCCGTCGGCCCATCAACTTAGGCTGACAGCTGGTCGAACACCTCGGCCTTGATCCGGGCCAGCTGGTCCGCACGCTCGGCCACGCCGGCGCCAAGGTTGTTGTCGGGCACGATGAACTCGTCAAAGCCGAGGTCGGAGCACTGCCCGAGCTGATCAATCAGCTGCTGGGCCGAGCCTCCGATGGTCCGGCCGGACGGCGGGGTGCTCCCGCCCAGGTCGATGTGGGCGTTGACCGACCGCCATATCGTCGCCGGGTCGCGGCCCGTCTTCTCGCACGCTTCGGTCAGGGCCTGCACCCGGTCGGCCAGGTCTGGGAGGTGCCAGGTGTTCCACTCGCTGGCGTGGCGGGCGGTGATGCGGAGCATGCGCGGCCCGCGGGTGCCGACCAGCAGCGGCAGGGGCGACTGGACCGGCTTGGGGTCGCAGGGGGCGTCCGTGAAGTTGTAGAACTCGCCGTGAAACGTCGTGGTGTCCTCGGCCAGCATCGAGCGGACGATCGTGATCGCTTCCTCGAACCGGCTGACCCGCTTCCCGGGCGGCTCGAGTTCGATGCCGTAGGCGTGGTGCTCGTTGAGCTGCCAGCCCGCGCCGAGCCCGAGCACGAACCGGCCCCCGGACAGCTGGTCGATCGTGGCGGCCCGCTTGGCCAGCAGGGCCGGGTGGTGGATCGAGGTCGGTGAGACCAGGGTCCCGATGCGGACCCGTTCCGTCACTGCGGCCAGGGCCGGCAGGAGGGCCCAGCACTCGTAGACGTCACCCCGGGCCGGCGTCGTGTCGCCGGTGTTGGGCATGTAGTGGTCGGCCAGCCAGACGCCGTACCAGCCGTTTGCTTCCGCCCCGCGCACGTCCTCCAGGACATCAGCGGGCGCACGGGTATTGCTGGGCCACAGTGAGAACTTCACAAACCAACCCTAGCCAACCCGCCCGGCGCGCCACCGGTCAGGCGGGGGGCTCCGGCAGCCGCTCCAGCCGGGTCCAGCCGGCCCAGCCCCGCTCGCGCACCAGGGCCAGGAGGCGCTCCATCCTCGGGTCGGACTCGACGGCCAGGGCGTCCATGAGGTCGAACGGCAGGTCGTCGCGTTCCCCCTCGCCGGGATAGGACTCACCGGCGGCGTAGGCCTGCTCGAGCAGCTCGGCCAGGATGTCGGCGAGTTCCTCCAGACGTGGGTCGTGCTCGCCTGCGTCGCATTCGGAAAGCTCGGACAGGAGCCGGTAGAGCCGGATCATCCGCGGGTCGTCCAGCGCTGCGAGTTTCCCGGGGATCCACTCGCGGACGTGATCGGGCCAGCGTGCCGCGACCAGGATCCACCCGTCCCGCTCGCCCTCGATGACCCGCTGGGACGCCCCGAGCTGCCGGAGCCGGTCGAGATAGGTGACCACCTCCGGCGGGACCACCAGGCTGTCCCCGGCCGCGAGCTGCGCGATCTGCTTGCGGCTGGTCTCCAGCCGTTCGATCTCGCCGAGCAGATGGCTGTCAATCCTCTGGATCGTTTCGGCGAAGGTCGATGCGTCGGCTTCGAGCACCTGGCCGATCTGGGACAGCGGCACACCGGCTGCGGCCAGGGTACGGATCTTGATCAGGGACACGACGGCCGTGGCGCCGTACCGCCGGTAACCCGATGCGTCCCGCTGCGGCTCGGGCAGCAGCCCGATGTGGTGATAGTGCCGTACGGCCCGCACCGTGACGCCGGCGTAGGCCGCCAGTTGCCCGATCGTCAGCATGCTCTGATCCTGCCCGCATCTCGCCCCGGCCTGGTCGCCACCGGATCAGGAGATCCGGCGACGGTAGGAAATGCTGGCCAGCAGGTAAGCCACGACCAGGATGCCGGCACACCAGGCGAAGGCGATCCAGAGGTTGGCGCCGACCGGCCGCTGGGCCAGCAGGTCCCGGATCGCGTTGACGATGGAGGTCACCGGCTGGTACTCGGCGAACGCGCGGACCGGGCCGGGCATGGTGCCGGTGGGTACGAAGGCCGAGCTGATGAACGGCAGGAAGATGAGCGGGTAGGAGAACGCGCTCGCACCGTCCACGCTCTTCGCGGTCAGGCCGGCGATGACCGCGAGCCAGGTCAGCGCCAGGGTGAACAGGATGAGAAGGGCGGCGATGGCGAGCCAGGACAGTACTCCGGCGCCGGAGCGGAAACCCGCGAGGAGGGCGACGCCGATGACGAGCACGAGCGAGACCACAGTGGCGGCCAGCGAGGTCAGCACGTGCGCCCACAGCACGCCCGATCGGGCGATCGGCATGGACTGGAATCGCTCGAAGATCCCGCCCTGAATGTCGGTGAACAGCCGGAACGCGGTGTAGGAGATGCTCGAAGCGATCGTGATGAGCAGGATGCCGGGCAGCAGGTAGCTCACGTACGAGCCCGATCCGTGGCTGATCGCGCCGCCGAACACGTAGACGAACAGCAGCAAGAGGGCCACCGGCATGATCACGGTCGTGATGATGGTGTCCGGGCTGCGGGTGACGTGGCGCATGGTCCGTCCGGTGAGGACGGCGGTGTCGCCGAAGGGATGCGTGGCCATGGCTGGTTCCTTACTTGGGGTCGCCGACGACGGCGAAGAAGACGTCTTCGAGGGAGGGCTGCTTCTCGACGTAGGTGACCTCGGCGGGCGGCAGCAGCTGCTTGAGTTCGGCCAGGGTGCCGTGGACGATGATCCGGCCCTGGTGGAGGATCGCGATGCTGTCGGCCAGCTGTTCGGCCTCGTCCAGATACTGCGTCGTGAGCAGCACGGTCGTGCCCCCCGCGGCCAGCTCCCGGACGGCGTGCCACACCTCGATGCGCGCCTCCGGGTCCAGCCCGGCCGTTGGTTCGTCGAGGAAGATGACCGGCGGATTCCCGATCAGGCTCATCGCGATGTCCAGACGGCGGCGCATGCCACCGGAGTACGCCGCGGCCCTCCGGGCACCCGCCTCGGTCAGCGAGAAGCGCTGCAGCAGATCATCGGCGATGGCGCCCGGGTCCTTGAGGTGCCTCAGCCTGGCCACCAGGATGAGGTTCTCCCGCCCGCTGAGGATCTCATCGACCGCCGCGAACTGCCCGGTGAGGCTGATGGACTCGCGTACGTCGGCGGCCTGGGCCGTGACATCGAAGCCGTTGACCCGGGCCGTTCCGGTATCGGCCGCCAGCAGCGTGGACAGGATCTTGACCACCGTGGTCTTGCCTGCCCCGTTCGAGCCGAGCAGGGCGAAGATGCTGCCCCGCGCCACCTCGAAGTCCACGCCGCGCAGCACACGCAGTTCCTGGTATGACTTCTCCAGGCCCAGCACCTGGATCGCGGGCCTGTGGATCGCAGGTCCCTGGGCCCGATTGATTGCTGACGGAATGCTCATGACGATCAGGATCGAAGGTTGACCCAGCGTCAAGGTCAAGCCCGCAGCGCAGATTCAGGCCGGAGCTTTCCGTCCCACCAGATGAAAGACGCGGCTGAGCTGGCGGTAGGGGTCCCGGCGGCTGGCTTCAAGTTCGACCGCGGCGGTCGCCGCCAGCTGGGCTGAGTCGCGGGGGTCGAGCTCGGCCCCGCTGAACTCGAGCCAGTCGACGAACAGCCACACCCCGTACCAGCGCAGTGGTTCCACGCCGCCCTGGCGCAGCAACTCGCTGAGCTCCTCCACGGTGTCGGCCCGGCTCGGCACGCCCAGTACCCCGGTCTCGGTCCTGGTGTCGAACGAGGCCAGGGCGTCGCCCCACCGCTGTTCCAGGGCCGGGCGCACCGCCATCGTCTTGGCGTTCCCGGTCATGATCGAGACCAGCCCGCCGGCCGCGAGGCACCGGCACAGCTGGCCGATCAGCGGCTCCGGTTGCTCCAGGTAGCCGAGCACGCCATGGCACAGCACGGCGGCGAAGCGCCCGGCCCCCGTCGCCTCGGCGGCGTCCTCGCCGTCGGCCTGCACCAGCGTCACCCGTTGCCGGGCCTGCGCCGGCAGCCGGGCCAGGCGCTGCCGGGCCTTGTCCAGCATCGCCGCCGACGGGTCGAGCACGGTGACGTCGTAGCCAGCTTGAGCCAGCGGGAACGACTGATGGCCCGCGCCGCCGCCGACATCGAGCACCGCCGCCGGTGGGGCCGGCAGATGCTCCAGCAACTGCTGGTGCAGCACGTAGGTGCGCACGTACCCCTTCACCGTGGCGTACGCCTCATCGGCGAACGGCCCGGCCAGCTCGGCCCAGGTGTCATCGTCCACCACGCCACCATACGGATCTCAGCCTCGGTCCTGGGGACCGAGATCGCCGCGAAGGGTTCGGCCGCTGGCTCAGCCCAGTGGCTTGTGCTTCAGCGCAGTGGCTTGGCCAGCGTGGCGAACTCCAGATCGCGCGTCTTGGGGCGGCCGACGCTCTCGTCGCCGTACGGGAACGGCTTCAGCTCGCCCGTCCGCTGGTAGCCACGGCGCTCGTACCAGGCGATCAGCACCTCACGCTGCCGGATCACGGTCATCTCCAAGCTGGCCGCGCCGAACTCCTCGCGCGCGATCCGCTCGGCCTCGGCCAGGACGATGCGCCCGTAGCCGCTGCGCTGCAGCGACGGCCGGACGGCGAACATGCCGAAATAGCCCGCGCCGCCTGGTGTCGCCGGCTCCTGCAGCTCGCAGCAGACCTGCAGGGCACCGGCCTCCTCGGCCAGCAGCACGTGCGCACCCGGCTCGGCCAGGAGCGCGCAGACCATGGCCGCGTCGGTCCGCTGCCCCTCGATCAGCTCGGCCTCGGACGTCCACCCGGACCGGCTCTCCTCGCCCCGGTAGGCCGACTCGACCAGGGCGACGACCGCGGGCACGTCGGCTGGGCCCGCGTAGCGGTAGCTCAGATCAGGCATGACCCGAACTTAAGCCAATCTGGGTCATCGAACCGATCCGGGCTCGCTAGTACTCGATGGACACCTTGAGCGCGCCGTCGGTCCGATCGTGGGCCATGTGGAAGGCCTCTTCCACCTGGTCGATCGGCAGCATGTGGCTGAGCAGCGGGGCTACGTCGATCGCGCCGTCGGCGATCAGCTGCACGGCGTACCGGAACGACTCGAGCCCGGGCTCGCCCTGGGTGCCGGAGATCGCGTAGGCGGTCAGCCGCCGGACGAAGAACTCGGGGAACGAAAAGGGGTAGGCGCCGGTGCCCTCGGGCAAGCCGAACCAGAGTACGGTCGCGCTGTCCGCGGCCAGTTCCACGCTCAGCGGGAACGTCTCCCGGCTGCCGACCGCCTCCACGACCAGGCCGGCCCCGCGCCCGCCAGTGGCCTCCAGCACCGCCGACTTAAAGCCTGCCTCGTCGGCGCCGTCCGCCAGCCCAGGGTCGGCCAGCCCAGGGTCGGCCAGCCCAGGGTCGGCCAGCACGGTCAGGTCGGCGCCCAGGTGCCGGGAGTAGGCCAGCCGGGCCGGGGACTTGTCCGTCACCAGCACGCTGCGGGCCCCGGCCCGCTTGAGCAGGAACGTGAAGAAGGCGCCCGCGGAGCCTTGCCCGATGACGGCGACATCCTGGCCGATGAGGTCGAGCTGGTGGCGCCGCAGGGCGTAGATGACCGTGCCAAGCTGCTGGGCCATCAGCAGCTGGCTGAGCGGCGCCTTATCGGACAGCCGGATGCAGAAGGAGCCGGGCAGGGCCTGGTACTCGGCCATGCACCGTCCGTCGACGAAGTGCGGGACGGTCAGCACCCGGTCGCCCGGCTCGAAGCCGGGACAGCGTGACTCCACCACCTCGCCCACGCTCTCGTGCCCGGGGTGGCCGGCGGGGACCGCCGGCGGCGGCGCGCCGCCGTACACGCTGTGCAGGTCCGAGCCGCAGATGGAGGTGTAGGCCGTGCGGACCAGGATCTCGCCGTCCGCGGGCGACGGCCGCGGCACCTCCTCGCAGACCACCCGGCCCACATCGACCCAGCGTCCGGCCTTCATCAATGGCACTCCCATCACGGCTAAGCACACAGCGGCGTCATCGTCACTCTAGAACCCCGGGCCCTTGACAAGGCGCCGGGGCCGGCTGATTATCGAACTGTGGTAGCAAAACCTAATCGTGATAGGAGATCCGAACGGCATGAGGCAATCCGGCAGGAGATCCTGGCCGCGGCCTGGGACGCCGCCCACGAGACCAGCATCGCCGCGCTGACCCTGCGCGACATCGCCACCCGGGTGGGCATGCGGCAGCCTTCGCTCTACTCCCACTTCTCGTCCAAGCAGGCCATCTACGACGCGATGTTCGAGCAGGCCTGGCAGACCTTCCTCGATTACGCCCGGACCACGCTGGACGACCTGCCGGCCGAGCCCCGCGCAAAGCTGGTCGCCGTCGCGCAGAACTACTTCGACTTCTCGGTGGCCGACCTGGCCCGGCACCAACTCATGGACGTCAACGTCATCCCCAACTTCCAGCCCAGCCCGCAGGCCTACGCCCCGGCGATCGAGGTCTACCGCCTGATGCAGGTTGAACTGCGCGCCATGGGGATCACGGCGGACCAGGACGCCGACATCTTCACCGCGATCATCGGCGGCCTGGTCTCCCAGCAGCTGGCCAATGACCCGGGCGGCCAGCGGTGGCGCCGCCTGATCCCGCGGGTGATCAACATGTTCGCCGACGACCTCGGCCTGCCGCGCCCAGAACCGGGCCGAGCGCCGCCGACCTGACCACGACCAACCCGAGCAAGACAGGAGAGCCCCGATGAAACCTCGCGAATCCTCGCTGCCCCGGCCGGTGGCAATGCGCCTGGCCGCCACCGAATACGAACGGTGTGCCGAGACCTTCCGCACTCTGGAGCCGGCCCACTGGGCCAGGCCGACCGATTGCCCGGCCTGGGATGTGCGGCAGATGGCCGCGCACATGCTGGGCATGGTCGAGATGGCCGCCTCGATGCGGGAGACCTTCCGGCAGCAGCGCAAGGCGACCCGCATCGGCGGCGACTACATCGACGCGCTGACCCAGCTCCAGGTCGCTGAGCGGGCGGACTGGACGCCCGGGCGCATCAGTGAGCGTTTCGCGACCCGCGCGGCTAAGGCCGCGGCGGGTCGGCGCCGTATCCCGGCGTTGGTGCGCCGGCGCACCATGCCGCTGCTCACCGACCTGAACGGCGCGCAGGAAGCCTGGACCTTCGGATATCTCATCGACGTCATCTTGACCCGGGACCCGTGGATGCACCGTCTCGACATCGCCGCCGCCACCGGGACTCCGCCGCACCTGACCGCCGACCACGACGGCGTGATCGTGGCCAACGTCGTGGACGAGTGGGCCGGCCGGCACGGCAAGGACTTCGAGCTGACCCTGACCGGCCCGGCCGGCGGCACCTGGACGGTGGGAGCCAACGGGCCAGCCTGGACCCTCGACGCCATCGACTTCTGCCGGGCCACCTCCCGGCGCCCGGCCAGCGTCAGCCTGGACGAGCTCATGAACACCGAAATCCCCTACTAAAGAGGGAACATGTATCAGGCGGGCCACGGCGCACTCCGTACGGGCATGAACGCTCTCGAATTTCCAGGCGGAGTTACTGTCCGGACGTTCTCGCCACCGCCGGACGGATTTGACCCGGTCAAGGCGGACGAGAAGGAACTGCTGGCCTACGGGTACCCCAGCCGGCCGCAGGATCCGGCGCTGGCCGAGCGCTGGGAGCGCGTACTGAGCCGCTCCGTCCGGCAGATCCAGCCGACGTTCCGCAACATGCCGCACGAGCGCCGTCGTCGGCCCGAGGTCACCGCGAGCGCGGCCCACGCCGAGTTCAACGGCGGCTGGTCCGGTGCCTTCGTCTACGCCCCTGACGCGGACCCGTTCAGGTGGGTCGAAGGCGAGTGGACCGTCCCCAACACTTTTTGGCCTTCGGACGCGGCGGACAGTTACTGGTACTCGGCGTCGACGTGGATGAGCATCGATGGAATCAGGGACGGGCTGCTCACTGGCTGTGATTCGGACGTGATGACTTCGGGCGGGGTGATTCACCGTCAGCTCAGTCCGTGGTGGCAGCTCCAGCCGATGGAGCCAGTCTTGATCAGCAATCTGCCTGTCGCCCAGGGCGACACGGTTCACTGTCTCATCATCGTGGATTCTGAATCGGCCACCGCCGCCACCATCGTCCTGGTCAACATGACCAGTGGGGTCAGTGCGTCCTTCCAGGCGACAGCACCGCCTGGAACGTCGCTGGCTGGGAAATCGGCCGAATGGGGGGTGTCGGGGCCCAACCTCGGCTCAGGCAAGGAGATCGGGCTGGCGCGCTTCGGCGACGTGTACTTCGCCGAAGCCAGCGCCTTGACCACGGCCGACACCGTGATCAACGCCGGATCCGGCGACAGCATCAACCTGGTCGACGAATCGGACAACGTGTTCGCCACGGGCCGGATCGAGAGCCCAACGCTCATTCAGGTCCGCTACGCCGGCCCCTGATCCGGACGGTCAGCGTCCCGGGCTCCCCGGGACGGCGGCCAGCTGGGTCATCAGCGCCGCGAACTCGTCGAAGGACAGGCTCTGGGCGGCGTCGGACAGGGCCTGCTCCGGCGACGGGTGGACCTCGATGAGCAGGCCGTGCGCGCCGGCGGCGCGCGCGGCCCAGGCCATCGGGGCCACGTAGCGGCGCAGCCCGGTGCCGTGGCTCGGGTCGACGATGATCGGCAGGTGCGAGCGCTCCCGGACCACCGCGATGGCCGACAGGTCCAGGGTGTTCCGGGTGGCGCGCTCGAAGGTCCGGATGCCGCGTTCGCAGAGGATCACCTGCTGGTTTCCCTGCGCGACGATGTACTCGGCGGCGCCGAGCCATTCCTCGATCGTGCTGGACAGGCCGCGCTTGAGCAGCACGGGCCGGTCCAGCTTGCCGACCTCGCGCAGCAGGTCGAAGTTCTGCATGTTGCGCGCGCCGATTTGGAGGATATCGGCGTCCTGGGCCATCCGCTGGGCCTGCTCGACCGCCATGACCTCGGTGATCACCGGCAGCCCGGTCTCGCGTCCGGCCGCGACCAGCAGGTCCAGTCCCTGCCAGCCCAGGCCCTGGAAGGCATACGGCGACGTCCGGGGCTTGAACACCCCGCCCCGCAGGACGTGCGCGCCGTGATCGCGGACGAACTTGGCCGTGGCGTCGATCTGCTCGGGGCTCTCCACCGAGCAGGGGCCGGCCATCACCGTGAACCCGTCCCCGCCGACCAGCAGGTCCCCGACCTGGACCACGGTATCGGCGGCCCGGCTGGCCCGGTCGACCAGCAGGTGGCTGCCGGAGCGGCGGGCCGGAGGGGCCTGGTCCGCTACCACCGCCTCCAGCGTCTCGGCCGCCTCCAGCGTCTCCGCCGGTCCTTCCGTTTCAGCGGCGTCGGGCAGGCTGCCCGGCCGGGCCTGATGACGCAGGGCCTTGGCCGGGTAGCTGCCGAGAACCTTGAGGTACTGCGCCGCCAGCCGGAGCTCGTCCAGGGTCGCGGCGGTCTCCGGCTCGGCTACGTTCCCCTCAAAGTCCAGGAAGAACAGGTACTCCCAGGGCCGGCCTGGCCGGGGCCGCGACTCAAGCTTGGTCATCGAGTGACCGCTGCCGGACAGGATCTCCAGGCAGCCCAGCAGCGCGCCCTCCTCGTGCCGGGTGCTCAAGATGACGCTGGTCTTGCACGCGATCCGCGGATCGACCGGACGGGCGGCCGTGGCCAGCACCACGAACCTGGTGTAGTTGTCCCCGGAGTCGGTGATGCTGTGGCGCAGCACGGTCAGGCCCTGGGCCTCGGCGGCCTCAGCCGACCCGATCGCCGCGACGCTCGGATCTCGCGCGGCGGCCACCGCGGCCATCGGCCCGGCGGTGTCGAAGTAGCTGGTCGGGGCGGCGTTCGGCAGCGACTGGAGGAAGCGAGCGCATTGCTCCAGGCCCTCCGGCGGGGCCAGGATCCGGCTCAGCGAGCTCAGGGGGACGTCCCGGACCGCGGCCAGGCAGTAGTCGACCTTCCAGGTCTCCTCGCCCACGATGAACAGCTCGTGCTCGCGCAGCAGGCCGTAGACCTCGTTGATGCTGCCGGCCGACGTGTTCTCGATGGGCAGGATGGCCAGATCCACCTCGCCCGCCAGCAGCGCGGCGGCCACCTCGCGCAGCGTCCCGTACCCCACCGGTTCGCCCGCCGCTCCCTGGGTGGCCAGGTGCTTACGCGCCGCCGCGTCGCTGAACGAGTGGGCCGAGCCCTGGAAGGCCACCCGCAACTGACCCGCGGCCGGCCCGTTGAGGCGGCTGCCCTGCTGAGCGACGGACTCGCTGATCAGCTCGCGGAAGATCCTCCGCACCAGGCTGGCCGAGACCCCCAGCTCGGTAGCCACGTCCTCGACCCCGGCCAGCACCTTCCGCTCACGGTCGGCATCCTGGATCGCCGACGTCCCGTGCTCCTTCAGGTGGCCGATCTCGGTGATGAGGCGCATCCGCTGCGCGATGAGACCGACAATGCCCGTGTCGACGTCATCCAGATTGCGCCGCAGGTCGCCGATTTGTGGCTGCTGGCCGTCCACGCTCGTGATCCCCTCCTTGGGTGTCCTGGCCCAAGATAGCGCTGTGCCCACGGGTCCGCGCCGCTGTGCCCGCAGGCCGGCTGCTGGCCCCGGGTTCGTGACGGGCGGCCAATGGAAAGGACAGGGCCGCCGGCCTACGCTCGGCCCATCATGAGCACCCACACCGGCAGCGACGCCGGCACCGGTACGAACGGGCAAGCCGCGGACGACGCCGCCAACAACGCGGCCGCCCCGCTGGATTTCCTGCTGGCCGACGCGGCCACGAGCATGCTGCGGCGGATGAACCCGGGCGGCCCGGGCCTGCGCCTGGCCGCGGCCCTGGCCGCCAGGCCCCGGCTCGTCGCCGGGCGCGGGGGACACCTGGCCGGGGAACTGGCCCGCATCGCCGCGGGCCGATCCGACGTGGCGCCGTCGCGGCGGGACCGGCGGTTCGCCGACCCGGCCTGGGCGGGCAACCCGCTGCTGCGCCGGACGATGCAGGCCTATCTGGCCGCCGCGGCGAGCGCGGAAGGCCTCGTGGCCGAGGCCGGGCTGGAGGGAGCCGACGCCGAACGGGTCGGGTTCGTGCTGACGAACCTGATCGACGCGCTGGCCCCGCCCAACAACCCGCTGCTCAACCCGGCCGCGATCAAGGCTGCCGTCGACACCGGCGGTGGCAGCGCCCTGACCGGTCTGCGGCACTTCCTGGCTGACATGGCGGTTCCGCCCCGGGTGCCGACCATGGTCGAGCCGGACGCCTTCGAGGTCGGGGTGGACCTGGCCGTCACCCCCGGGTCGGTGGTCCTGCGTACCCCGGTGTTCGAGCTGATCCAGTACCGCCCGGTCACGAAGACCGTCCGGCCGGTCCCGCTGCTGATCATCCCGCCGGTGATCAACAAGTTCTACGTGATGGACCTGGCCCCAGGCCGGAGCATGGTGGAGTACCTGGTGGCCCAGGGCCTGCAGGTGTTCATGGTCTCCTGGCGCAACCCCGATGCCCGGCACGCCCACTGGGACCTGGACACGTACGGGCAGGCCGTGCTGGACGCCATGGACGCGACCGAGCGGATCACCGGCAGCGATCAGACCGCCCTGGCCGGTACCTGCTCCGGCGGCATCATCGCCACCATGGCGGCCGCCCACCTGGCCGCCACCGGCGGGCAGGACCGGATCGCCGCGTTCACCCTCCTGGTCACCGTGCTGGACCAGGCCCATGCCGGTCTGGCCAGCGCGGTCATCGACGAGCGGACCGTGCAGGTCGCCGCGGCCGCCTCCCGGGCCCGCGGCTACCTGGACGGCCGGTCGCTGGCCGAGGTGTTCGCCTGGCTACGGCCGAACGACCTGGTCTGGAACTACTGGGTCAACAACTATCTGCTCGGCAAGAAACCGCCCGCCTTCGACATCCTGTTCTGGAACGCGGACACCACCCGGATGACGGCCGGCTTGCACCGGGACTTCCTCCAGCTGGGCGCGGCCAACGCGCTGGTCCACCCGGGCGCGGCGACCATGCTCGGCTCGCCGGTGGACCTGGCCGCGGTCGACCGGGACAGCTACATCGTCGCCGGGATCACCGATCACATCTGTCCCTGGCAGAGCTGTTACCAGTCCACCCAGCTGCTGGGCGGCCGGCCCCGCTTCGTGCTGTCGACCAGCGGGCACATCGCCGCGATGGTCAATCCGCCCGGCAACGAAAAGGCCCGGTACCAGCTGGCCAAGCAGGCCCCGGACGATCCCGTCGGCCCGGAAGACGCCCAGGAGTGGCTGCGCAGCGCGGAGACCATCAAGGGGTCGTGGTGGCCGGATTACGCGGACTGGCTGAGGCAGCGCTGCGGGGAAAAGCGGACCGCGCCCACCGAACTCGGCGGCGGCGGCCTGGCCCCGCTCGCCGATGCGCCCGGGACCTACATCTATGACCGCTGACCCGTCCTGTCCCGAGCGGATGAGGCTCCTGGCCGTCGGCGGCCGGACCCTGCGCGTGATGGTGCGGGACGGGGACCGGAACTGCCCGCCACTCCTGCTGTGCAACGGCATCGGCGCGAGCCTGGAGCTGCTCCAGCCGTTCGTCGACGCGCTCGGCCCGCGGCGGCCGGTCATCCGGTTCGACCTGCCGGGCGTGGGCGGCTCCCCGGCCGCCGTCCTGCCGTACCACCTGTTCACGCTGCCATCGCTGCTGGCGGATCTGCTCGACGAGCTCAACTACGCCCAGGCCGACGTGCTCGGCATCTCCTGGGGCGGCGGGCTGGCCCAGCAGTTCGCGCTGAGCCGCCCGGACCGGGTGCGCCGCCTGGTGCTGGTCGCGACCGCACCGGGCGTGATCATGGTCCCCGGGCACCCGCGGGTGCTGCTGCGGATGCTCTCGCGGCGACGTCATCGGGACCCGGGTTACGCGGCCCGCATCGCCGCCGAACTGTACGGGGGCAGCGCGCGCGACGACCCGCTCGTGGCCCGTGACCTGCTGCACGCCACCACCCGGCTGGGCCCGGCCCAGGGCTACTACTACCAGCTGCTGGCCATGCTCGGCTGGACCAGCCTGCCATGGCTGCCGAAGCTGCGCCCGCCCACCCTGATCCTGGCCGGTGACGACGACCCGATCATCCCGGTGGCCAACGCGCGGATTATGCAGTACCTGATACCGCGCAGCGAACTGCACATCTACCACGGCGGCCACCTCGAGCTGGCCGCCGACGCGGGACGCCTCGCCGCCACGGTCGAGACGTTCCTGGACGCCGACCTCATCCCGGAGGGGAGCCAGTCATGACGGAAACGACGAGCACGGACCTGGGGGAATCGCTCGGGACGGACTTCTTCTCCGTCCGCGAGCAGTTCACCGACGAGCAATGGAAGCACTTCATCGCCGTCCGCCGGTTCGTCGACGAGGAGGTCGTGCCGGTCGTCGGCCCGTACTGGGAACGGGCCGAGATCTGCTGGCCGCTGGTCCGGCGGCTGCCCGAGCTCGGCATCGTCGGCGAGGACATCCAGGGCTACGGCTGCGCCGGGATGAGCCCGATGGCGTGCGGGCTGGTCACCATGGAACTGCACCGCGGCGACGGGAGCCTCGGCGTGTTCCTCGGCGTGCACGCGGGCCTGGCCATGGAGTCGATCGCCATGTGCGGCTCGCCGGAGCAGAAGGAGCGCTGGCTGCCGGACATGGCCCAGATGACCAAGCTGGGGGCGTTCGCGCTGACCGAACCGGAGCACGGCTCAGACTCCGTCGCGCTGGAAACCTCGGCCCGCCCGGAAGCGGGCGGGGAGGGCTGGGTGCTGAACGGGCGCAAACGGTGGATCGGGCTGGGCAGCGTGGCCGACCTGGTCGTGGTCTGGGCCCGCAACACCGAAGACGGCCAGGTCAACGCGTTCGTGGTGGAGAAGGGCACGCCGGGCTACCAGGCCGAGGTCATTGAAGGCAAGGTGTCGCTGCGCTCGGTCTGGCAGGCCGAGATCACGCTGGACAACGTGCGGGTGCCGGCCGCGAACCGGCTGCCCGGGGCACGCTCGTTCAAGGACACCAGCCGGGTCCTGGCCACCACCCGGAGCACCTGCGCCTGGGCGGCGCTGGGCCACGCCACCGCCGCCTACGACGCGGCCCTGCGCTACGCGCAGCAGCGGCACCAGTTCGGTGAGCCGCTGGCCAGCTTCCAGATCGTCCAGCAGCGGCTGGTCTCGATGCTGGCCGACCTGACCGCGATGCAGCTGTACTGCCTGCAGATCGGCCGGCTGGCGCAGGCCGGGCGCCTGACCCCCACCGTGGCCGGGCTGGCCAAGATGCACAACACCAGCAAGGCCCGGGCCATCGCGGCCGAGGCCCGCGACCTGCTGGGCGGCAACGGCATCCTGCTCGACTACCAGGTCATGCGGCACATGGTCGACCTGGAGGCGATCCACACGTTCGAAGGCACCGAGACCATGCAGACGCTGATCGTCGGCCGGGCCATCACCGGCATCGGCGCCTTCACCTGAGTTGGATCCACGTCCTGGCGCAAGGAGGCACCGTGACGAACGTGGCCAAGAACCTGACCGACACCACCCGGGCGCACGCCGAACGGGTGGCCGTCCGGGTCGACAACACGGCGATGACCTACCGGGCCCTGGACGAGGCCAGCGCCCGGGTGGCCGGGCTGCTGCACGAACGCGGCCTGGAGCCCGGCGCCCGGGTCGGCATCATGATGCCCAACGTGGCCGAGGTCCCCGTGGTGTACTACGGGGTGCTCCGGGCCGGCGGGGTCGTCGTCCCGATGAACCCGCTGCTCAAAGGGCGTGAGGTCGCCTACTACCTGGGCGACTCCGGGGCCGGGCTGATCTTCGCCTGGCACGCCTTCGAGGCCGAGGCCCGCCGCGGCGCCGAGCAGGCCGGGGCGGAACTCGGCGTGGTCGACGCGGTCGGCTTCCCCGACCTGCTGGCCTCGGCCAGCCCCGAATACCGGGTCGCGGACACCGGCGACCAGGACACCGCGGTCATCCTCTACACCTCCGGCACCACCGGCCAGCCCAAGGGAGCCGAGCTCACCCACGGCAACCTCATCAGCAACACCGAGGTGGCGCGGACCGACATCGTCCGGGCCGGGCCCGACGACGTGATCTTCGGCGGCCTGCCGCTGTTCCACGTGTTCGGGCAGACGGTCGCGCTCAACGTCGCGGTGGCGGCCGGGGCCTGCCTGACCCTGCTGCCGCGGTTCGACGCCGGGCACGCCCAGCGGATCCTGGCCGGCCACCGGGTCACGGTGTTCGAGGGTGTGCCGACCATGTACGTGGCCCTGCTACACCAGCCCGACCGCGCCGACTACGACACCTCGGCCCTGCGGATGTGCATCTCCGGCGGCGCGGCCCTGCCGGTCGAGGTGCTGCGCGGCTTCGAGGCGGCGTTCGGCGTCCCGGTGCTGGAGGGCTACGGCCTGTCGGAAACCTCGCCCATCGCCTCGTTCAACCACCCCGGCCGTGAGCGCAAGCCCGGCTCGATCGGCACCCCCATCCGGGACGTCCAGATGCGGGTGGTGGACGAGGCCGACCAGGAGGTCCCGCAGGGCCAGGTGGGGGAGATCGTCATCCACGGGCCGAACGTGATGAAGGGCTACTGGCAGCGGCCCGACGCCACCGCCGAGGCCGTCCGCGAGGGCTGGTTCCACACCGGTGACCTGGCTCAGGTGGACGAGGACGGCTACTTCTACATCGTGGACCGGAAGAAGGACCTGATCATCCGGGGCGGTTACAACATCTACCCGCGCGAGATCGAGGAGGTGCTCTACGAGCACCCGGCCGTGGCCGAGGCCGCCGTGATCGGCCTGCCCCACCCGGCTCTCGGCGAAGAGGTCGGGGCCGCGGTGGCGCTCAAGCCAGGCGCCGCGGTCAGCCCCGAGGAACTGCGCGACTACGTCAAGAGCCAGGTCGCGGCGTACAAGTACCCGCGGCACGTGTGGCTGGTGGACGCGCTTCCCAAGGGGGCGACCGGCAAGCTCCAGAAACGGGACATCGTCATCCCGGCCGGCCTGACCACGCCGTAAGGCGAACGCGGGGCCGGTCGGGTGGCCGAGGCGCCTGTACATTTGCCCGGCTAACTCGCGGTCGGCGGCTGGTCCCGATAGCAGGCGGCCGGCGAGCTGCGTTCGTGACGTCACGTTGAGCTTGCGGAACACCTTGCGGAGGTGGTAGTCGACGGTGCTCGGACTGATGAACAGCTGCGCGGCGATTTCGCTGTCCGACCCTCCGGCCACGGCGAGGTCCGCTACCCGCGTTTCCTGAGGCGTGAGATCGACGGCGGTCTCCGGAGTGCGGGCACGGGCGCGCTCGCCCGTCGCGCGCAGCTCGGCGGCGGCCTGCTCGGCGAACCGGTCCGCGCCCATGGCGGCGAACATGTCATGCGCGGAACGCAGCTGATGCCGCGCATCCCGCCGCCGCTTGGCCCGACGAAGCCACTGGCCGTAGAGCAGGCGAGTGCGGGCGAGGTCGACGGCCATCCGGCATCGCTTGAGCTGGCTGATGGATTCCAGATAACAGTCCTCCGCGTCCGTGCCCTCAGCCAGCAGCGCCTCGCAGCGGGCGCGCAGCCCGAGCGCCCAGGGCGTGCCGGCGGCGAGCGCGCGTCCGGACAGGGTTTTGTGGGCGGTGGCCGCGGCTTCGTGATCGCCAGCCCGGACGGCGGCCTCAATCAGCTCCGGCAGGGTCCCCTCGGCCGTGTAAGCGGGATCGTCCTCGATCACCGTTTGCGCGTAGGACATCGCCGACGCGTAGTCTCCACCGAACAAGTCGGCCATGGCGACGATGTACCGGCCGATGTCCGCTGGCCCGCCCTGGCCTCGTGCGGCCGACTCGCGGACCTGAGCCAGGCCAGTCGCCCGGGCCTCGGTGAGGCGGCCGCGATAGGCGAGCAGCAGGCCGCTGCTGCGGCTGTTGACGCCGAGCACGCCGGGACCGCGGCTCATGGTCAGCACCTCCAGCATCAGGGCCCACGTCGTGTCCGCTTCGCGGAAGTGGCCGGCCATGGATTCCGAGACCGCGTGGAAAGTCAGCGCGACCGGCAGGTGCGAGAACGCGCCCGCGGCACGCGCCATCTTTACCCAGCGGACTGAGAGATCGAAGGTGGCCTGGTCATCCCACAGGCTGCCCGCGGCGGCCGTGCCGAGCGCGAACCAGCGCAGGCCTACGGCGGGATCGAGGTCGTCGGCGAGCAGCGCCGTCACGGCGGCGCGGAACGGCGGCACGGACGCCTCGTAGCCGAGGGTAAACCGGGCGCTGTATCCCTCGAGCAGCAGGTCGGCGACGGACGCGGACGCCTCGCGGACATGCGGGAAGACGCGTGCCGCGCGCGCTATTTCCCGCGTCTTTTCCGGACCGGCCCAGATGGCCGCCTGCAGCGCCAGGAGCATTGTGTCGCGGGCCGTCTTGTCGTCGTCCGCGTGTTCCTGTGCGGCGCTGACCAGGATGCCGGCCGCTGTAGCGGCGCGGCCCTCCGCGAAGCGGATCACCCCCTCCAGTCGTTGCGCTTGGGCACGCGCCATCGCACTGGTTAGCCGGCGCCGGGCGCCGCCCAGCGTTTCCTGGGCCCCCACCGGGTCGCCGGCCATGAGCCTGGCCTCGGCCAGGGCGACTTCCCGTTCCGCGCGGCGGGCGTCGTCCGGCGTCAGGTCGACCGAGCGCCGCAGCAGCGCGGCCTGGGCCGCGTAGCCGCCACGGGTGCCCGCCCGTTCGGCCGTATGTTGCAGCTGGGCCGCGAGTTCCTCGTCGGGGACGATCGCCGCCGCGGCCAGGTGCCACACGCGCAACTCCGAGGTGCCCGCTTCGCTCAGGGCACGGTGCGCGTGCCGGCGATCAGCAGCGCTAGCGCCGTGATACACCGCGGACCGCAGCAGCGGGTGGCGGAACCGCACCGAGGTGCCGGGAAACGCCAGCACGCCGGCCTCGGCCATGTCGGCCGAGGCCGCATCCGGGTCGATGCCGGCTTGTGCCGCCGCGCGCCACAGCCGGCCCCGCTCACCGGCCGGGTCGGCCGCGACCAGCAGCGCGAACGCCTGGGCGTATGGCGGCAGGCTGCGTACCTGGCGCAAGAAGTGGTCCTGGAGCCGCTGGCCCAGCGGAAGTGGCTCAGGCAGGCCGGCGCGGCCGGAGAGCTGGTCGGCCGTGTACTGGGTACCGAGTTCCACCAGCGCGAGCGGATTGTTGCAGGTATCGGCCAGGATGCGGTCGACCGCCTGCGCGGTCAGGGCTCCGCCAGCCACCGAGCTGAGCAGCTCACGGGCCTCGGCGTCGGGCAGGCCATCCACCGTGATCGTCGGAAGCTGCTCGAACACCTGCTGGGAGGCAGGTTGGCCTACGCCAGCGATGAGGCCGACGCGGTCCGCATGCAGGCGGCGGGCAACGAAACCGAGCACCTGCGCCGATTCGGGATCCAGCCAGTGCGCGTCATCAATAATGCACAGCAGCGGCTGGGCCTCAGCCGCCCCGGAAAGCAGCGTGAGCGTCGCCAATCCCACCAGGAACCTCTCCGGCGGCGGCCCTGCCTCCTGACCGAAAGCGACCCTCAGCGCGCCCCGCTGCGGAGGCGGCAGCTCGTCCAGCTGCGCCAGGCACGGGACCAGCAGCTGATGCAGGCCACCGAACGCCATGCTGATCTCTGATTCGACACCGGCGATGCCGGAAACCCGCAGGTCCGGTGCTGCGGCGACCGCGTACTGGAGCAGCGTCGACTTCCCGACCCCAGGCCCGCCGCGCAGCACCAGAGTTCCGCTGAAGCCGCTGCGCACCGAGGTCAAGACCTGGTCGATCGCCGCCCGCTCGGCGTGGCGGTCAAGGAGCACGAATTCGTTCCGCCACCGGTCATCCACGCGCCGCGGCCCGGCCCAGTCACTGAGAACCATCGATGCCCACCGCCTTCCGGTTCTCTTTCATCCTGGGTGCCAGCTAGGTGAGCCGGCATCGCATACTTCGCGTGATTTGCGGCCGCGGCCGATCACGGTGCGCTGCGCCGCCGCGACGCCGGGCTAACAGGGAGCGCGGCGGACTTCCAGCAGCTCAAGCCCCAGCGCTTCGATCTGGGCCAGCAACCCGTACAGCGCCGCCTGGTCGGCCAGCGGTCCGGCGAGCACGGTCTCTGACCCTTGCGCCTGAGCACGCAGACCGGGGAACGCGCCGAGTAGCGTGCCGCCCAGCAGCCCGCGGACGCGGATTTCGTAGCAGACCGATCCGGTCGCTTCATCCATGACGTCAGGTCCGTTTCTGTTCGCCATCCCGGCCGGGTGGTACTCCATGGTTCCGCCTGGCTAGGTGAGTCGGCATCGCGCGATTCTGGTGATCCGCAGCGGTAGGGCTGTGCCTGCGGAACTACGCCGGGCTATAGATTCGTGACGAGCGACCAATGGACGAAAGCGCGTCCCAGCTTACGCTCGGCTCTAAGGGATGATCATGAGCCTAGACACTGCCGCTACACCCGTTCCTGCGGTCAGGGGCGGGATCGTATTTCGCAGCGCGTTGTTCGAGCTGCTCGGCCGGACTGGGCGCGTTACCCAGCTGTCGGCGCCAGCCGGGAGCGGGAAGACGTCCTTGCTGCGGTCGTGGATCGCCATCGCGGGCCTGGCCGAGAGCACGGCATGGGTGCCGGTGCAGAGGGAAGAGCGCAATCCGCAGCGGTTCTGGGTCTCGGTGCTGAGCGCGCTCCGGCAGACCGCGGCCGGTTCTGCCGCGGTGCAGCCTTTGACCGCGGCGCCTGACCTGGATGGCTGGGCGGTCGTCGAGCGATTGCTGAAGGATCTGGAGTCGCTGCAAGATCAGGCCTGGCTGGTGATCGACGATGTGCACGAGCTGCACTCGGCCGAGGCGCTGTGCCAGCTTGAGCTGCTGCTGATGCGCGCCCCGCCGAGGCTGCGGTGCGTGCTCGCCACCCGCCATGACGTGCGGCTCGGGCTGCACCGTCTGCGGCTGGAAGGCGAAGTGACCGAGATCCGCGCGGCGAACCTCCGGTTCACCCTCGATGAGGCCCGGACGCTGTTCGGCGCGGCCGGGGTGGAGCTGCCTGAGTCCGCCCTCAGGTTGCTGCATGCGCGGACCGAGGGCTGGGCGGCCGGGCTGCGGCTGGCTGCCTTGTCACTGGCCGGGCACCCGGACCCGGAACGGTTCGCGGCCGAGTTCTCCGGCAGTGAGCGGACAGTGGCCGAGTACCTGCTGGCTGAGGTGCTGGAGCGGCAGAGCGAGGAGGTGCGGCGACTGCTGTTGCGGACCTCGGTGCTGGAGCGGGTCAGCGGGGAACTAGCCGACTTGCTTACCGGGGGTTCGGGCGGGGAGCGGATCTTGCAGGACCTGGAGGAGGCCGGGGCGTTCGTCGTTTCGCTGGACGGACGCCGGTCCTGGTTCCGCTACCACCGCCTGTTCGCCGACCTGCTCCAGCTGGAGCTGCGGCATACCGAGCCGGGCGAATTGCCTGCGCTGCACGCTGCTGCGGCCAGGTGGTACGCGCGGAACGGATACCCCGCAGAGGCCGTCCGTCACGCCCAGGCGGCGCAGGACTGGAGCCTGGCCGCACGCCTGCTGTCGGACCACTGGGTCGATCTTGATCTTGGTGGGCAGGCCGCCACCGCGCGTGAGCTCCTCACCGCATTCCCGCCCGGCGTCGCCGCGGCCGATGCGGAGCTCACCGCGCCGAGCGCGGCGGCCGAACTGGCCCGGGGATCACTGGACGAGGCGGAACGGCAGCTTGCGCTGGCCGTCCACCGGTCCGCGTCGGTACCCGCGGTCCGGCGCGGACGCCTGGAGGTTGTGCTCACGGTCCTGCGGCTGCACCTGGCCCGGCAGCGTGGGGACCTGTCGGCGGTGTCTGAGGCGGCGGATGGGTTGCTCGCCGCCGGGACACCGGACGAACCGCAGCTCAGTCTGGGGGAAGACCTGCGAGCGCTGACGCTGGTCACCCTCGGCATCGCCGAAGTCTGGGCGTTCCGTTTCAAGGACGCAAATCAGCACCTCGAGCAAGGCGTGGCTCTGGCGCACCGGATTGGGCGACCGTATCTCGAGCTCACGGCCCTTGCCCATGGGGCGGAACTCGCCGCCCTCCGGTCCTATTCACGTGGAGCGCAGCGCAGCAAGCAGGCGATCGACCTGGCCCGGCAGCATGGCTGGAGCGACGAGCCGTTCGTCGCCGTGGCCTACACGGTGCTCGGCGGAGCGATGGTCTCCCAGGGACGGCTGGCCGAGGGTGAGCGGTGGCTCGGGCGTGCCGCGCGCACCCTACGACCCGACGTCGAACCGGCTGTCGGGATACATCTCCACTACGCTCGCGGGGGCCTGGAAATGGCGCGCGGGCGTCACACTGACGCGATCGCCGCCTTCCGCGCCGCCCGGCGGCTAGCCCAGACGCTGGTCACACCCCATACCCTCGCCGCGCCGATGCGGGCGCACATGCTGCAGGCCCTTGTGCTGGTCGGCGACACGGGCCGGGCCGAACGTTCCCTCGCCGAGCTGGACCCTCGCGAGCTCGAGGGGGGCGAGATGCGCAACGCCATCGGGCTGCTACGGCTGGTCCAGCACGACCCGCTGGGGGCGACGGCCGCGCTGGCGCCCGTCCTGGACGGCTCCGTCCGAGTCCATCCGGTGTGGGTGGTGGCGGCGGGCCTGCTCGAGGCGATCGCGCGCGACGAGCTCGGCGATCCCGCGGCCGCCGAGCGCGCGATAGAGCGCGCGCTGGATCTGGCCAAGCCCGACCGGATGCTTTTCCCGTTCCTCGCTTATCCTGCCCCGGCACTGCTCGAGCGCCATGCCCGGGACTGTGCCAAGCACACAGCCCTGGTCACCGAGATCCTTAGCCTGCTTCCAGGAAGACCAGAGGGGTCAGGCGGATACGGCGGAATGGCACCCCCACAGCCGCTGAGCCAGGGCGAGACCCGGGTGCTGCGTTATCTGCCGACCAACTTGTCGGCTCCGGAGATCGCCCGCGAGCTGTCGGTGTCGGTGAACACGGTCCGCACGCACATCCGTCACGTGTGCGGCAAGCTGGGCGTGCACGGTCGCACGGAGGCGGTGACGCAGGCCCGCGCCCTCGGTCTGCTCGCACCGTCTCCCCATACGCCCTGAGGTTTCTTAGGGCTCCTTCCACAGGCTGGTGTCGTGCGAAGATCTGAGTCATGGTGCCCGCCGAAGGACCGGACGCCGTGGCCGGCCGGGGCACTCCTCCTAGCGCACGAGGAGTCGTGTCCCGTACCGGGCTGTTCGAGCGACTCGGGACGTCGGCCCGGGTGACGGTGGTCTCGGCGCCGCCGGGCAGCGGGAAGTCGGTGCTGCTGCGGTCGTGGATCGGCGAGTCGGGCCTGAAGGATAGCGCCGGGTGGGTATCGGTCGGGCGTGACGATCGTGATCCGCAGCGGTTCTGGCTGTCGGTGCTGGCCGCACTGCGCCAGACATCGGCCGGGCTGGGGCTGGTCCGGGAGCTGACGGCGGCGCCCGACCTGGACGGATGGGCAGTGGTGGAGCGGCTGCTGAAGGACCTGGCGCCACTACAGGACCGGCTCTGGCTGGTGCTCGATGACGTGCACGAGCTGGGGTCGGCGGAAACGCAGCGGCAGCTGGAGCTGCTGCTGATGCGCGGCCCGCCGGAACTGCGGCTCGTGCTGGCGACCCGGCATGATCTGCGGTTGGGGCTGCACCGGCTGCGGCTGGAGGGGGAGCTCACCGAGATCCGCCCGGCTCAGCTGCGATTCAGCCTGGCTGAGGCCCGCGAGCTGCTCGCTGCGGCGGGGGTGGAGCTGCCCGAGGCCGCGCTGGGGATGCTGTACGAGCAGACGGAGGGGTGGGCGGCGGGGCTACGGCTGGCCGCCTTGTCGCTGGCCGGGCACCCGGACCCGGTCCGGTTCGCAGCTGAGTTTTCTGGCAGCGAGCGGACGGTGGCGGAGTATCTGCTGGCCGAAGTGCTGGAGCGGCAGAGCCTGGAAGTACGCCAGCTGCTGCTGCGGACCAGCGTGCTTGAGCGCGTCAGCGGCCCGCTCGCCGATGCCCTCACCGGGGGTGCGGGCGGGGAGCTGATCCTGCAGGAATTGGAGCAGGCGAACGCGTTCGTGGTCTCACTGGACGCGTCGCGGTCCTGGTTCCGTTACCACCAGATGTTCGCCGACCTGCTGCAACTGGAGCTGCGCCGAACCGCGCCTGCTGAGGTCGACGCGCTGCACCGGACAGCCGCACGGTGGTTCACGGACCACGGGTATCCGGTGGAAGCGATCCGGCACGCCCAGGCGGCGCGGGACTGGGCGCCGGCCGCCCGCCTGCTGGCCGACCACTGGCCCGGCCTCCAACTGGACGGGCAGGCGGCCACCGTGCACGCGCTCCTGGGCGGGTTCCCCGCCGAGGCCCGCACGGCGGACGCTGAGCTTGCTGTGCTGACTGCGGCGGATGAGCTGGCTGCGGGATCACTCGCGCAAGCAGAGCGGTTCCTGGGGCTCGCGGCACGGGGGACGGTGTCGGTGCCGCCTGACCGGCGCGGCCAGCTGGACATGCTGCTCGGCATGGTTCGGCTGCTGCTCGCCCGGCAGCGGATGAACCTTCCAGCGGCGGCCGAAGAGGCGCAGCGGCTGCGGGTCGTAGCCAACGCTCCGGATACGGCGCCGCTCGGCCTGAGCGAGGAGCTGCGCGCGCTGGCGCTGATTAACCTTGGTATCGCCGAGTATTGGGGTGGCCGCCTCGCGGAGGCGGAGCCGCACCTGGACCAGGGCATCACACTGGCGCGGAAGATTCGCCGGCCGTACCTTGAGTTCCTCGGTCTGGCCCACCGTACGTCCATCGCCAGCGTGCGGTCATCGCCCTACGCGCTGGCAGAAGAGCGCGCCAGGCAGACGATCGAACTGGCCCGGCGGCACGGCTGGACCGACGAGCCTGCCGCCGGCATCGCCTACATATCGCTCGCAGCGGGGCTGATCTGGCGGCGGCGGCATGAGGAGGCGGCGGATTGGGTGCGGCGTGCCGAGCGCACCCTCCGGGCGGAAGCCGAGCCGATAACGGCGATTGCGATCCGCTATGTCCGCGCGCTGCTGGAGCTGGCGCGCGGCCGCGACCAGGAGGTGCTGACCACCTTTCAGGCCACCGAGCGGCTGTCCAGGCTGCTTGACGCACCGGACTGGCCGCTGATGCGGACCCGCGCGTTGCAGCTGCACGCCCTGGTGCGGCTGGGCGAAACTGGGCGCGCCGAGCAGGACCTCGCGGAAAGCGGCGAGCAAGGCCGGGCCAGCGGCGAGATGCGCATGGCCCTGGCCGCGTTGCGCATCGCCCAGGATGACCCGCACGCGGCGACCGTCGCGCTCGCGCCGGTCCTGGATGGCGTCGTACCCGTCCCACCGACGACCTGGCTGGCGCACGCCTGCCTGCTGGAGGCGATCGCCCGGGACGCACTCGGTGACCCGGCCGCCGCCGGGGACGCCATGCGGCGCGCGCTCAACGCAGCCAGGCCCGATGGCGCGGTCACGGCCTTCCTCTTCCATCCCCCCGCCAGGGAGCTGTTCGATCGCTATGCCCCGGATCGCAGTGAACAGGCAGCCCTGGTGGCCGAGATCCGTAGCCTGCTCCCCGCGAAACCAAAGCCAGGGGTGCATGAGGGATCTCCCCGGCCAGCAGACTCCTTCCGCCTGGTAGATCCACTGAGCAAGAGCGAGATCCGCGTGCTGCGTTATATGCCGACCAACTTGTCCACGCTGGAGATCGCCCGCGAGCTGTCCCTGTCAGTGCACACGGTCAGGACGCATGTACGCCACCTCTTCGCCAAGCTCGGCGCGCACGGCCGCAGCGAGGCGGTCGCGCACGCCCGCGCTCTCGGCCTGCTCGCTCCATCCGGCCGCACGACCTGAGTTTCCTGTCGCCTGCCCGGGCCAGCCCGAGGTCACATCCGGCTAGCACTCAGGCGGCCATGGCGGCAGGGCCCGTTAGACCAAGGCGCTCGGGTGCGGCAGCACGGCGGTCGGGAAGCAGCTCGCCCCCGTCGTCGAACAGGATGACGCCATTGCACAGTAGGCTCCAGCCCTGCCCGGGCTGATCTGCCACAATCCGTGCGGCGAGGTGATCCGGTGCCGGCCATTCGGGGCACCGAGGCTGGTGCTGACACATCTTTCCCTCCGCTGTAGAGCGGCTTGTTGTGGGCCAAGCCTCGCGTCCGGCTGGGTGAGCCGTCGTCACGCAATCCTGATGATTTCTGACCGTGTGCCTCGGTGACGGACTCGATTCGCAGGCTGGGGTCATGCGATGATCTGGCGGTGGACCCTGCCCAGGGACCGGATGACGTGGCCGGGCGCGCCGCCCGCGTCGGCCTGGGTGGAGTCGTGCCTCGTCCCGGGCTGTTCGAGCGGCTCGGGGCGTCGGCCCGGGTCACCGTCCTGTCGGCACCGCCCGGGAGCGGGAAGACAGTGCTGCTGCGGTCCTGGATCGGCCAGCGAGGGCTGTCGGACCGCGCCGCATGGGTTTCGGTAGGGCGCGGCGAGCAGGATCCGCAGCGGTTCTGGCTGTCGGTGCTCGGCGCACTGCGCAGTACGGCGGCCGGGTCGGGGCTGGTGCGAGAGCTGACGGCGGCGCCGGACCTGGACGGCTGGGCGGTCGTGGAGCGGCTGCTGAAGGACCTGACCCCGCTGACCGGCCGGCTCTGGCTGGTGATCGACGATATGCACGAGCTGCGCTCAGCCGACGCACTGGCCCAGCTCGAGTTGCTAGTGATGCGCGCCCCGCCGGAATTGCGGTTCGTGCTGGCTACCCGGCATGACCTGCGGCTGGGGCTGCACCGGCTGCGGCTGGAGGGGGAGCTGAGCGAGATCCGCACGGCCGATCTGCAGTTCACTCAGGCCGAGGCGCGGGAGCTGCTGACGGCGGCCGGGGTGGCTCTGCCCGAGCCCGCGCTGGCGATGTTGCACGGGCGAGCCGAGGGCTGGGCGGCGGGGCTGCGGCTGGCGGCGCTGTCACTGGCCGGGCACGAAGATCCAGAGCGGTTCGCGGCGGAGTTCTCCGGCAGCGAACGGACGGTGGCCGACTACCTGCTGGCCGAGGTGCTGGAGCGGCAGCCCGATGAGGTACGGCGGCTGCTGCTGCGGACCTCGGTGCTGGAGCGGGTGTCCGGCCCGCTGGCCGACGCGCTGACCGGAGGCTCGGGGGGCGAGCGGATGCTGGCGGAGCTGGAGCAGGCCAACGCGTTCGTGGTATCGCTGGACGCGGCGCGGTCCTGGTTCCGCTACCACCACTTGTTCGCCGACCTGCTGCAGCTGGCCTTGCGGCGCACCGCGCCGGTCGAGGTCACCCCACTGCACGAGGCAGCTGCCGGGTGGTTCGCGGAGCACGGGTTCCCGGTGGAGGCGATCCGGCACGCGCAGGCGGCGCAGGACTGGGGCCTGGCCGCCCGGCTGCTGGCCGATAACTGGCCCGGCCTGCAGCTGGGCGGGCAGGCCGCCACCGTGCACGTAATCCTGGCCGGGTTCCCCGCCGCGGCCATCGCGGCGGACGCCGAGCTGGCCACGGTGGCGGCGGCGGATCAGCTGGCGCGGGGGTCGCTGGAGGCGGCCGGGCGGTACCTGCGGCTGGCGGAGCGGGGATTGGACGGCCCGGCGTCGGTGCCGGCCGGTCGGCGCGGGCAGGCGCACCTGCTGCTCGGGGTGGTCCGGCTGTTGCTGGCCCGCCAGCGTGGGAATCTCCCGGCGGTCGCCGAGGAGGCGCAGCGGCTGCAGGCCCTGGCTGAGGCCCCGGACGCGGTGCCGACCGGCCTGGGCGAAGAACTGCGTGCGCTGGCGCTGGTAAACCTCGGCATCACCGAGTACTGGGGTGGCCGTCTTGCGGAGGCGGAGCCACATCTGGACCAGGGCATCACGCTGGCGCGGAAGATCGGCCGGCCGTACCTGGAATTCCTCAGCCTGGCGCACCGCACGTCCATCGCCACCGTTCGGTCATCGCCCTACGCGCTGGCCGAAGAGCTCGCCAGGCAGACGATCGAACTGGCCCGGCGGCACGGCTGGACCGACGAGCCTGCTGCCGGCATCGCCTACAACACGCTCGCAGCCGGGGCGATCTGGCGGTGGCAGCTTGAGGAGGCGGCGGATGGGGTGCGGCGGGCCGAGCGGACCCTCCGGGCGGAAGCCGACCCCATGACGGCGATCGTCATCCGCTATATCCGCGCGCTGCTGGAGCTGGCGCGCGGCCGCGACCAGGAGGTGCTGGCCACCTTCGAGGCTGCTGAGCGGCTGTCCAGGCTGGTTGACGCGCCGGACTGGCCACTGATGCGGGCCCGGGCGTTGCGGCTGCACGCCCTGGTGCGGCTGGGTGAGTTTGGGCGGGCCGAGCAGGACCTCGCGGAAATCGCCGAGCAAGGCCAGCCCAGCGGAGAGATACGGATGGCCGTGGCCGCACTGCGGATCGCCCAGGGTGACCCGCGCGCGGCGACGGTCGCGCTCGCGCCGGTCCTCTCCGGCGCCGTACCCGTCGCCCCGGCGACCTGGCTGGCGCTCGCCTGCCTGCTGGAGGCGATCGCCCGGGACGGGCTCGGTGACCCGGCCGCCGCCCGGAACGCCCTGCAGCGCGCGCTCGACGCAGCTACGCCCGATGGCGTGCTGGCGACCTTCCTTTTCCATCCCCCCACCCGGGAGTTGTTCGATCGCTACGCACCCCATCGCAGTGAGCAGGCCGCCCAGGGCGCCCTGGTAGCCGAGATCCGTAACCTCCTCCCCGCAGAACCATCCGAAGGACCACCCGCAGAACCACAGCTAGGGGCGCCTGCGGGATCTCCCCGGCCGGCAGACTCCTTCCGCCTGGTAGACCCGCTGAGCAAGACTGAGATCCGAGTGCTGCGTTATCTGCCGACCAACTTGTCCGCGCCGGAGATCGCCCGCGAGCTGTCTCTGTCGGTGCACACGGTCCGGACGCATGTACGTCACCTCTTCGCCAAGCTCGGCGCGCACGGCCGCAGCGAGGCGGTCGCGCACGCCCGCGCTCTCGGCCTGCTCGCTCCATCCGGCCGCACGACCTGAGGCTGGCTCTCGGTCCGGCACGCCGCGTAATCGCCGCTGGCTGGCCTGGCGGACCCAGCCAGCGGCTATGGCGCCATAGGCAGCAGATGTTGGCCAGCGCCGACGGCTGTCACGTCTCCTGGACATAAACAGGCGCCTCGGGCTTCCCACATGACGTGGTGCGCTTAAGGCAAGCGGAAGGAATGCCTTTCATGTTCAAGTCGACGTCGGCCTCTTTGATACTGCTCGGCATTCTCGCCGTCATCGTCGGGGTCATCGCTATCGCCTGGCCGGGTGTCACGATTCTCGCGCTGGTCATTCTGTTCGCGATCTACGCGTTCATAGCCGCCGGGCTGCAGGCCGCGAGGGCCTTCAGCAGCGGGACCGCGGGGCCGGTCTTCGGTCACCTGCTGCTCGGGCTGATCGACCTGGCGGCGGGGGTGATCGCCTTGGTCTGGCCTGCGCCCACCGCGTTCGTCCTGGTCATCCTCGTGGCGGCCTGGGCGCTCGTCGGCGGCATCGCCGAGATTGTCGCTGGTTTCGGCATGGGGGAGAGCGCGGGCACACACGCGATGCTCATCATCGCCGGGCTGGTGTCCGCCGCCTTCGGCATCGTGCTCTTCGCGCGCCCGGGCGTCGGCGCGGTCACCCTCGCGCTGCTGTTCGGCCTGTACAGCATGATCTACGGGTTCTCGCAGATCACGGCGGGCGTCCAGGTCCGTCAGATGGGCACGTCCGTCCGGTCGCTGTCGCCGCTGAACAAGGCAGCCTGACCGTCCTCGTCCGCAGGGCTGGGCGTCTCGCCTATGGAGGCTGAAGACCACATGAGCGCCGAGCTCGCCGGGCCAGGCCGACCAGCCGAGCCGCCCGGTGACACCGCGCCCGCCGGGCCGGCCCGGCACGGACGTCTCCGGGCCGCCGCAGCCGCGCGTGGCGTCCCGCTGGCCACGATCCTCGTCACCGTCGCCGTCGTGGCCCTCACCTACCTCGCGGGCAAACTCGCCTACCGGATACGTGATGTCCTGCTGGCGCTCATGGTGGCCGGGTTCATCGCCTTGATCCTGAACCCGCTGGTGGTGGCGCTGCAGCGGTGGGGGATCCGCCGTCGCGGCTGGGCCGTGGCCGTCGTGTCCATCTGGGCGGTGCTGGTCTTCGCCGGCCTGCTGGCGGCGTTCGGCTATCCGCTGGAGCACGGTCTGACCCATTTCGCGCAGCGGCTGCCCTCGTACGTGCAGAACGCCGAGGACGGTCAGGGCTGGATAGGCCACCTGGCCCAGCGGTTTCACCTGGAGGCCTGGGTGACCCGGAACGCACCCAAGCTGCAAAGCCTCGGGGTGACCCTGGCCAGGCCGGCGTTGACCGTCGGCAAGGGCGCGGCATCGTTGCTGGCAATTCTGGGGACCATCTTCGTCTTGATCGTGCTCTTCTTGCTCGAGGGTCCCAAGATGCGCCAGGGACTGCTCGACCTGATGCGGCCGGAGCGCGCGACCTACTACACGCGGGTGGCGAACGAGATCAGCCAGTCGGCGACTGGTTACGCGCTGGGGAACCTCGTGACATCGCTCATCGCCGGCGTGGTCGTCTTCGTCACGCTTACCGTCCTCGGGGTTCCGTTCCCGCTGCTCTGGGCGCTATGGGTGGCCCTGGTCGATTTCCTGCCCATGGTCGGCGGTGCCTTGGCCGGTATCCCGACCGTCCTATTCGCCCTCGGCCACTCGCTGACCGCCGGCATCGTCACCGCGGTCGCGTTTATCGCCTACCAGCAGATCGAAAATCACGTGCTGAACCCGGTGGTCATGAGCCGCACGGTCAAGGTCAATCCACTGCTCGTTCTGCTGTCACTCCTGGTCGGGACGTCGATCGGCGACTGGTTCGGCGGCTTCTTTGGCAGTTTTGTCGCGGCGCTGATTTCCATCCCGGTCGCGGGCGCCCTTCAGGTCATCGTCCGGGAACTATGGCAGGCCACCGCGTGGCCAGGGCCATCCGGCAGTGAACCGCCGCCGGAACCGGGGGCTCGGTGAAGCTGAAGGCTCCGGCGTTTGACTTATCTGGTGGATGTGTTTACAAAGGCCCGGTACTCGCATATTCCATTCACTATAGCGAGGATCAATGACAAAAGAGTTACGCCGTCTTTTTCTGCCGCAGGGTTATCGGGTGGACTGGTGGCACCTGAACGCTGTGAAAGGGCGGGAGCAATATGGATATGAACAGCCCAATGGGGAAGAACATTTTCAGGCATCGCCGTGGTCCGCTGAAGAGCTGGCTACTGGCGGGCGGCCTGGCGCTCGGCACGGCCGCCACGGTCGCGGCGTGCGGCTCGTCGTCCTCGGGCTCCGCGGCCGGCTCCCCGAGCAGCAGCGCGCCCGCAGGCACGTCATCGGCGTCCGCCGCGACGATCAGCGCGAAAAGCGTTTCCGGAGTAGGCACCGTCCTGGTCAACGGGCAGGGCCAGACCCTGTACATGCTGACCGCGGACAAGGGGGGGAAGATCACCTGCACCGAGGCCAGCGGCTGCACCAAGGCCTGGCCGGAAACGCTGCTTGCCAGCGGGGCCACGACGGCGAAGGCCGGCAGCGGCGTGCAGTCCTCGCTGCTGGGGACGGTCAAGGACGCCAGCGGCAAACTCGAGGTCACCTACAACCACTGGCCGCTGTACACCTTCTCCGGCGACTCGGGCCCGGGCGCGGCCAAGGGCCAGGGGCTGACCAGTTTCGGCGGCACGTGGTACGTCCTGAACGGGTCGGGCAATCCGGTGACCAGCAGCTCGTCCGGGACCACATCGTCCGGTGGCGGGAATGGATACTGAGCCAGAGCTGCTGGCCGGACACCGAGGCAGCGGACCGGACCAGCGGCCGGCCCCACGCATCCGGGTCCGGCTGGCCCTGCGGCTAGCCGGCGGCGGGCTGCTGATCGCCACCGGCGCGATTCACCTGGACCTGTACCTGACCGGTTACCGGTCAATCCCGACCATCGGCTGGCTGTTCCTGCTCCAGGTCATCGCGGCTTTCGCCCTCGGCGCGGCCGTGCTGGCCTCGGCCGCCAGGCTCACGGCGGCGGTCGGCGCCGTATTCTCCCTGGCCACACTGGGCGGCTATCTCCTGTCCCTGTGGATCGGGCTGTTCGGATTCAGGGAGGTTCGCACCACGGCCGGGATCGCCGCGGGGGTGGTCGAGGTGGCGGCCTTCACGGCCCTGGCCGGACTGGCCGCCATGCCCACCGAACGCGGCCGGGCCGGCGGTCGCCTGCTGGCCGCTTCCGGGTCGGCGTCACGGGCGCGTCCATCGCCGCCGTATCCGTGGTGGCGCTGGCGGTGCTCGGTGCTTCGGTGGCTGCGGCCGGAGGCCCGGCCGCGACAGCCCCGGGCGCCCTGAAGGCCGTCCGCATCGCGGCAGTGACGGTGCTGGCCGACGCGAACGGCCGCACGCTGTACTGGTTCGCCCCGGATACCGCGGCCAAGTCGGCATGCTACGGGTCGTGCGCGGCGTACTGGCCGCCGGTGAAAGGACCAGCGACGGCCGGGCCCGGTGTCACCGGCAAGCTCTCCGTACTCACCCGCTCGGACGGGTCGGCCCAGGCCACTTATGACGGGCACCCGCTGTACACCTACGTCGGCGACAGCGCTCGCGGACAGGCCAACGGCAACGGGCTCAACCTGAACGGCGGCCTGTGGCACGAGGTAACCACGTCCGGCTAGCCGGGCCATCGACGCGGCGCATCCGCCGCTCAGATCCACTCAGGAAAGGGCGCACAGCAATGGGTACCGCCAAGGACATCCGCGATGCAGTCGAGGCCGAGCTCGAGTTCGACCCGCTCGTCGACGACGCGGACATTGATGTCGTGAACATCTTCGGGGACATGGCTCTCAACGGCATCGTCCCAAGCTATCCGCAGTACCTGGAGGCCGCCGCCGCAGCTCAGCGCGTGGCCGGGGTCAGGATCGTGCAGAATCACCTGCAGGTTGTGCTGCCCGACGAGGACTACCGCGACGACGCGCTGCTGACCACCGCGGCGAACAATGCGCTGGCGGTGAACGTCACGGTGCCGGACGGCGTGGAGGCGATCGCGCATGACGGCAACCTGACGCTGACCGGCATGGTGAAGTACGGCCAGCAGCGCGAGGCAGCCGAACGGGCGGTTACCGCGCTGACCGGCGTCCGCAACGTCAAGGACGACATCGACATCAGTTACGACGCCGATCCGGTCGACGTCACCTGGTTCGTGCAGGACGCGCTGGACCGCAACGCGCTGGTCGGCGACGACAGCAACGTCTCCGTGGACACGAGCGGCAACACGGTGACGCTGCGTGGGCATGTTCGCACCTGGGCCGAACGTGACGCGGTGGTCAGCGCCGCATGGATGGCCGGCAGCGTCGTGCAGGTCCGTGACGACCTCGACATCATCGGCTGACCAGGTCATCGCGGGCCGGGGGATGACAGCTCACCAGAGCGCCGGCACCCCGCCGGACACACGGGTTGACCGGGCGCCGCTGCACAGGGGTCGGCGGCGCCCGGTCCGCATGGCCGGACAGGCCTTCCGGGCCGCAGGAGGGATTACTCGCCATGAAAATAAAACCTGGCCGGCCGCGTGGCTTCATGCGGCTGGCTCGTACGCTCGGGCTGGACCGTAATCCACTGCGTCGGGCCACCGACCGGGCCGAGGCCTGGATCCGGGTCGGGCTGCTCGCTATCTTCCTGATCGCCGGGCCGATGGCCGCCCTCGGCGCGGGGCACTGGGCCTATCACGCGGGGATCACCGTGGCCCTGGTGCCGGCCGCGCCGCCCCAGCACGTCAAGCGGGCCGATGTCCGGCAGGCCCCGGCCACCACTGACCTCCCCACGGCCGGCCAAGCGGGCCGGCCCCGGGTCGGGGCCCGCCGGGAGAGCGCCGCCCCCTCCGGTCGTACCGATCAGGTGCTGACCGCGGTGATGACGCTGGCCGCTCTGGGGCTGGTGCTGCTGGCCGTCCTCCGGCTCGCCCTTGCGCTTCTGATCAGGCGGCGCCTAGCCGCCTGGGAGATGGCCTGGTCCAAAGCCGGACCGCAGTGGTCCAAGCGCCGGCCATGACCTCGCGGTGAGTAATCTCCGGGCAGCCGGCTAGGCGGCCACGTATAGGCGCTTTCAATAAAATTGACGTTGCCCGCAATAAATGGAAGGTGTAAATGTCTATTTCTTCTGGCGAGAAGCGATCCAGTGAGCATCCTGTAGAAATCGGTCCGCCGCCGTATTATCACCGGTCGGATTGCAATATCTGCCGGAAGCAAGACGGCCTGAAAACGGGGTGGAGCTTCTGGATGTCCCCCGTCCAGGGGGTTACATCGTCGAGGGCGAGCACTTCCTCGTCGAGCACGCCCCCCTGCAGGAATCCAGTGCAGGAACGGTCATCGTCGAGGCCAGGCGGCATCTTCTGGATTTCGGTGAGATGACTCCGGCCGAGCTTGCCGAGTTCGGTTCGACCCTCCATCGGCTCGTCCTGGCGGTCAAGGCTGCTACTGGGGTCCAGCGCGTCTATTTCCTGGCGTTGATGGAGCGCGCGCCTCATTTCCACCTCTGGCTCGTGCCGAAGAAGAACGAGGGAGAACTTCGAGGAGTGGCTTACCTGGCGCAGCAGCCCCCTCTTACGACCTCGTACAGCGCGGCAGAAGCGATGTCGCGCAAGATCCGAGAGCAGTTCGAGCAGTACTGAGGGTGGCCGCCTGGCAAATCTCCGAATATCCGTCCGACTTCCGCCTTATCGCCTCGCCTCGCCACGCCGTTGAATCCGCCGGGAGTCACGCCAGGCAGCGGCTGCCCGTTCCCCTCCGGCCCGTGGTCGGCCCGGGCGGTCATCGGGTGGAGCCTGAACGTCTTCTTGCCAGGTGGGAACGTCCTCCTTGCCGGAGTGAACGATCACGATGGTGGGGTCAGAGTCGATGGTGACCAGGCCGCCGTCCCCGCCGGGCGCGTTCTGGCCGGCCAGCGACCACGCCCGCTCCCGTAGTCTGGGACACCAACCCCCGGCCGTCAGCGGACACGGCAACCCCAGTGGCGCGTACGCTGCTCTTCACTCGGAAGTGCTTCGGCTCGGGACGGACAGGACTCTAGACAAGCCTTACTTTCCCAGGTTAGGTGCACTTTTCATGCGGACTAATGCCCGGCATTAATCCCGCGAAAGCCCGAGGCTGATGAACCGGCTGGGGCTCGCGAATCGGCGACGGTACGGTTCGCGCCGAGGGGATGACTAACAGCCCTGCCTCGTAACGCAGCCCGTATCCGGCGGGTGCCCCGGGACTCGGCCGCGGCCCGGGCGGGCAGCGTGAGGACCATGGTGAGACCGCCGCCAGGGGTGTCCTCGGGTTCCACGGTGCCGCCCATGATCTCGGCCAGGCCGCGGGCTACTGCGAGACCGAGCCCGACGCCGGTACTGTCGCCCACGGCGCCGAGCCGGCAGAAGGGCTGGAACACCCGCTTCTGGTCGGCCGCCGGGATGCCCGGCCCGTGATCGACCACGCGCAGCTCGACCCAGTTCCCGGCGGTCCGGGCGGTCAGCAGCGGCGGTGCCGCCGTAGGGGAGTAGCGCAGGGCGTTGCCGGCCAGGTTCACGATGACCCGTTCGGCGATCGCAGGGTCAGCCATAATCTCGGGCAGCCCGGACGGGATGTCCGCCAGCACCGGTTTCGGCTGCGGGCCCAGGGCCTCCAGCGCGGCCGCAACGATCTCGCCTACGTGGGCGGGCCGGGGGAACACCGCCCGCGCGCCAGCCTGCAGGCGGCTCACGTCCAGCAGGCTGGCCGCCAGGTGGGCGAGCTGGTCCAGCGATTCCTCGGCGGCGGTCAGCAGGTCCGCGCGGTCGTCGGTGGTCAACCGGGTGCCGGCCCGTAGGCCGCTGACCGCCGCTTTGGCCGCGGCGAGCGGGGCGCGCAGGTCATGGCTGACCGTCGCGAGCAGCGCCGCCCGCCCCCGGTCGGCTTCGGCCACCCGGACGGCCTGTCCGGCCAGGCCGCCCAGCAGGACCAGCCACCACGATCCGGGTTCAGCCGTCATGATCCGGCTCCCAGCCGGTTTGGCGGCGACGGTAGTCATCCCGTCCTCCTCGTCGTACTCCAGTGAATTCAATGGGCCGAACGAGCGGCGGTACTCGCGCCCTGCACCAGTGCAGCCCACCGCCCGGGATGCTGGCCAAGACCTGACGGCTATGGCCCGATAGCTACCGGCTTCTGGTCGACGCAGGCGGACGACAGCGGCGCGGGGACCTCAACCGCCGGCCGCCATAGCGCCCGATGATGGCACTACAGGTGCCATTGCTTTCCTCTTTACGGTCGCCCGGGGTGGACTTGAGTAACGCGGATCCAGCGACAAAGAAGGTGGTCGTCTTGAGCGGAGGCAGATTCTGGGCCAGAGGCCGAGACTCGGAGCAGGAGAGCGAGACAGCGGACGGGGACCTGGCCGGGGCACTTACCGCCGTGGACCGCTGTGACCGCTGCGGCGCCCGGGCTTACGTCCGAGCCCTGCTCCCCAACGGCCTGGAGTTGCTGTTCTGCGCCCATCACAACCGGCAGCACTCGTCCACTCTGACGAAGATCGCCGTGAGTATCCACGACGAGACCAGCCGGCTCGCGCGCCCGGCCGCGTAGCGGATCCGCGCGTCGTCGTTGTCCTTCGACCGAGCGAAAGCCGCCGCGCATTTCTTTATTGGCCGGCCGTCACAAACGCATCGCCCGGCATGGTCCTGCGAGCACAGTCGCTCGGTTGAGTACTAGGCGTGGACCGTTCGTCCCCGATGCGGAGACTAGGAAATCCCGGGATTCGATCCTGGTACTGCGCCAGGCAGTATTCAGATCTAGGAAGCAAATCACCATTCGCTGCATAGGTAGAGGGACATGAAGCAAGGACGGGCGGCGGCGGTATCGCTGCCGAAGGCGGTGGCAGGAGCCCCCCTGGCAATTGAGCTGCGGCATCTGCGTTACTTCGTAGCACTCGCCGACGCGGGCAGTTTCACCCACGCCGCGGAGCAGATGTACATCGCCCAGCCAACCCTGAGCCAGCAGATCCGGCGACTCGAAGAGATCGTCGGTGCGCGGTTGCTGCAGCGTCGCCGGGAAGGCCTGCAACTGACCAGGGCCGGTGCCGTGCTGCTAGATGCATCCCGCACCGTGCTGTCGCTCGTAGATCACGAGGTGCACCGGACCCGGCAGGCGGCAGGCCTGGGCCGGCCGCGGCTGCGGGTGGTCCTTCCGCCGCGGCTGCCGGATGCCCTCGCAACCGAGACCGCCTCTGCGCTGTGGTCGGCGGCGGCGGCCGGGGATGTGGACCTCGTCTGGATGGAAGCTTCCCTCGACGCCGAGTTCTCACTGATCCGGCAGCACCGGGCCGACGCCGCCCTCGGCTGGCTGATGACCAGCCCCGAGGCGCTACCCTCCCCGCTCGATGCCATGACCCTCGGCGAGTTCGAGCCCGATGTGTGGATCCCTGCGCAGCACACTGCGGCGCGCCAGCGCACCATCAGCCTCGACGAGCTGACCCGTCTGGACGTCATCCACGGGCCGCGCGAGGCGGAGCCGGGGACGTACGACGCCTGGCGGCAGATCCTGCGGACCGTCGATCCGCGCTTTGAATTCACCGATCCGCCGCTCCGGCACTCGCTGGCGATGGACCTCGCCTTCGCTGCGACCGCGGACCGACCCACTGCGGTGTTGACCGGCCCCGGTGCCATCGCCGGGAGCCACCCTGGGCTAATCCAGCTGCCCCGGCCGATGGTCGCCCATGAGATGGTCCGGGTCGGGCTCGTGGACCATCCGCTGACCGCGACGGCCGCCCTGCTGTGGAACGGCGATCTGCCCCGCTCGCTCCAGCAAATCCTGTTCGACGCCGCCGACCGCATTGCCCCACCGGACCCGGCCTGGGCGTCAGGTACCGACGCGAAGGTCAAGTAACCGGATCCCCGGCACCTAGAGAACACGATGACCCATCGTCGGCCGGCCTCGCGAACCGGTTCCCGGGTTTGCGCTGTCCCGACGCTACGGCCGGCGTCACCCCGGCATCCGGCTCACGTCACCAAAACCAGCGCTCGTATGAGCCGGAAAGGACCCTCGGCCCTACAGCCAGTCCTTGCGCTTGAAGACGAGGTAGAGCACTAGCCCGGTCAGGGCAATGATGGCGACGGAGGCGGCGAGGCCGGCTTTCTCGCCGAAGCCTGGATAGGGCACGTTCATCCCGAAGAATCCGGTGATGAGGGTGGGGACGGCGATGATCGCGGCCCAGCCGGTGACCTGCTTGGTGATGACGTTCAGCCGGTTGCCCTGCAGGGTCAGGTTGGTCTCCATGATGCTGGAGGCCAGGTCGCGCAGGCCGCCGGTCCGCTCGGCCGCACGCAGCGCCTGATCATGGACGTCCTGGTAGTAGGGCATCAGATCGTCCCCGGCGATGTGCAGATCGTGGCGCATCAGCTCGCCGGTCGCTTCGCTCATGGGGACCACGATCCGGCGCAGCAGGACCAGGCTCTTGCGCAGCTGAAAAATGCGCCGCTGCACCAGCAGACTCCGCGGAACATTGTCGAACAGCTGGTCTTCCAGCTCCTCCATGCAGTCGTCCAGGCTCTGGACCGCCTCGAATTGGCTGTCAACGATGCGGTCCAGCAGCCCATACAGCAGGTAGCCGACCCCGGACCGGGCGAGGTCGGAGGTCTGGTCCCAGCGTTCCATGACCGCCCTGATGTCCAGCCCGTCGTCCTGGCGGACGGTGATCAGCGCTTGGCTGGTGATGAAGGCCGCGATCTCGCTGGTGGCCAGTTCGCCGGTGCCGGTGTCTAGCCGCGTCGAGTAGGCGGTCAGGAACAGATGGCTCCGATCGCGGTCGATCCTGAACCGCTGGCGGTGATCGAGGGCCGCCGAGACTGCCATCGGCTGCAGGCCGAACTCCGTGCTCAGCACGGCGAGGTCATCGCGGCCAGGGCCACACAGGTCCAGCCAGACGGCAACGGACTCCTCGACCAGGTATGCGCCGATGTCGCTGGCCGGGAATCCCTCAAGCTCGAGCCGCCCGCCCCGATACAGCCGCGTGTGCGCCATCATCTCCCGGCGCTGGGAGGCGGCATTCGCGACGCCGGACGGCGGCGTCATCGTGTCCTCATGCCGGGCGCCGCTCATTGGTCACAGGCTGCTCGCTGGCCGTCCTTCGCCGCACGGCGGCGCGCTCGTCCTCGGTCGTGCCGCCCCAGATGCCATAGATCTGCCCTGTCCGCAGTGCGAACGCCAGACATTCACGCCGAACCCGGCAGGCCGAGCAGATCGCTTTGACCTTCGCTGTCTGCTCCCGGGCCGGCCCGGAATCCGAGACCGGAAAGAACAAATCCGGGTCGGCGGACCGGCAGGCGGCAGCCGACCGCCACTGTCCGCACGTGATGAGCGGCGACGTCCAGGGCTCGTCAGCCCGCTGCCGGCGCTCAGGGAGTCCGCTCACCAGCCCGCCTCCTCGGCATCGATTCTGGTCACGGCCGGCCCCGGCACAAGGTGGTGCGCCGGGGCCGGCTTCCCGCTGGACCGTCAGCCGGTGACGTAGAGGTCGTCGGTCACGTCGTAAACGCCGACCGCCATCCAAGCCGCGTCGATCACCGCGTCGTGCTCGGCCCAGGTGCGGACGTGGCCGGTCAGGGTCACGGTGTTGCCGATGGTGTCGACGTCCACGTCGCTGTCGTCGAGCACCAGCGCGTAGCGATCGAGGGCGTCCTGGACGTTCAGGGTGACGTCGATCGGGTCGGCGTCAGTGCGGATTTCGATGTCGTCCCTGACGTTGCGGACGCCAGTCAGATACGTCACCGCCTGCTCCGCCGCGGTCCGCTCGGTGCCGTAACTTACGATGCCGGTGAGGGTGAGGTTGCCGTTCTTCGCGGTCGCCTCGACGCCGTCCGGCACGGTGACGTTCAGCGTGAGCGCGTTGTTCGCCGCCGTGGTCAGCGCCGCGTCGTCACGGTAGGTCTCGGTTGGCAGCACGACCTCAAGGTGGTTCTGCAGTTTCTTCACGCCGGCGACGCGACGCGCCGCCGCGGCTGCCTCCAGATACTGGGGGTAGCTCGGCACGGTGCCGTTCAGCGCCACGTCTCCATTGATGTTCTTCACCGAGATATCCGAGTCGTCGACGAGCGGGTCGTAGCCGAGCTCGCGTTCCACTGCGTCGCGGATGTCCTTGGTCTGGCTCATGTGCTGCGTCCTTCCGGCGGGGGGTCAGATGTACGTTTCTCATCCGCCAGTCCACCCGGCCGGCCAGGAATTTAAAAAGTGATACGGGCTGTCGCACCATAGGCGCGCCCTATCAGCAGAGTGCGGACATAGTCGCCGTCAATAACCTGATAGCGGATAGCACTTCGCGGATACGGGCCGCCGGTGCTGGAATGCCGTATCGCCAAATACATTCACCGGAGGTGTGCAATTATGAGCGACACCGCGTCAGCACCGATTCCGGCTCTGGGCATCTGCCTGGAGGAATATGAGTATCCCTATCCGGTCCGGTTCCTGCCGCTCACCAGCGATCTGCAGCCGGTTTCGATGGCGTATGGAGATATCGCGCCGAGCACGGAGCCGAACGGGAAGACCGTCGTGCTGATGCACGGCAAGGCGTGGCGGTTACTACTTCCGCAACGTCATCCAGGCGCTGACCGGGGCCGGGTACCGGGTGATCGCCCCGGACCAGATCGGCTGGGGCAAGTCATCCAAGCCCGATATCCATTACAGCTTCCAGCTGCTGGCGGCCAACACCGCGGCCCTGCTCGACCACCTCGGCGTCGAGCGCGTCGCCGTGCTGGGCCATTCGACCGGTGGCATGACCGCGTCACGGTTCACGCTGATGAACCCCGATCGCGTCACCCACCTGGTGCTGGAAGACCCGCTCGGCCTGGCCGACTACCGGACCGGCATCCCGCCGCAGTCCGAGGAAACGCTGTACCAGCACGAGCTGCACTGGACCGATCCGGCGGTCATCGGCGGCTACGTCGCGGGTTACTTCGTGCATCCCAACCCCAAGGTCTGGGCGCCGCTGGCCGATGTCCTGATCCGCGTGACGCTCAGCCCGGACTACCCGCGGTGGGCCCGCGCGGCCGCGCTGACCTTCCAGATGATCTACCAGCAGCCGGTTCGCTACGAATATCACCAGATCGGGCCGCCGGTGCTGCTGATCGTGGGGGCCGAGGACCACGTCGTCCCGCTCGGCCAGTACGCCCAGCCCGCCGAAGCCGTCCGGCTCGGGGGCTTCACCGCGCTTTCCGCCGCGGCCGCGCACGACATTCCCCGCGCCACCCGGGTGGTCATCCCCGATTGCGGGCACGTCCCCCACCTCGAACAGCCCAGCCCGTTCCTCGCCGAACTGCTGCCGTTCCTGGCCCGCTGACCCGACACCGGAGGAACCCATGAACCCGAGGCCTTCACCGGCCACGCGGCCATTGCCTCTCGGCAGGTCCGCCTGAATGTGGAACAATCCGCACGTGGACAATGACGTCCCTGGGGTCACGGAGCTGGTGGCCGCCGTCGCCGCGGCGGTCAGCCGCCGCGTCGCCGTGGTGTCCGAGAACGTCTACGAGGTGATCCTGCGGGATATCCCGGAGCTGCATGACGACCAGGCCGTGCTGGCCCTGCTGGCCTCGAGCGTGGACAGCAACGTCGGTACCTGCCTGCAGATCCTGCAGCACCAGATCGAGCTGAGCGCCGTGGACGCCCCGGCGGCGGCGCTGGAATACGCCCGCCGGCTGGCGCAGCGCGGCACGTCGCTGCCCGCGCTGTTGCGCTCCTACCGGCTGGGCCACACGTGCTTCGCCGAATGGCTGTTCCAGGAGCTGGCCCGGCAGGCCCCCGACGCCGAGATGATCACCGCGGGCACCCTGGCCATGTCCAAGACCGTGGCCGGCTACATCGACCAGACCTCCGAAGAGATCGTCGCGGCTTATACCCGCGAACGCGAACACTGGCTGCGCAACCGCAGCGCCGCGCGGGCCGCCCGGGTCCGGGCCCTGCTGTCGGGGGAGCGGGTCAACGTCGGCGCGACCGAGGCCACCCTGGGCTACCGGTTGCGCCAGTACCACGTAGGCCTGGTGTGCTGGGCCGGTGACGCGACGGGCTGGGACGATGATGCGACGCCCGCGGTCGACAACATCACCCGGCTCGAGCACGCGGTCAGCCACGTCGCCGGGAAGCTAGCCGATTCGGCCGAGCCGGTGTTCCTGCCCCGCGACGAAACCAGCGCCTGGGCCTGGCTGGGGCTGGGAATCCAGGACCGGTTTGACGCCACCGGTGCCGCCGCGGCCGAGGTGGACGGCGACCTGCACTTCGCCTTCGGCGACGCGGCCAAGGGCATCGCCGGGTTCCGCCTGACCCATCAGCAGGCCCTGGCCGCGCAGGCCGTCGCGCTGGCCGCGGGCGCCCACCCGCCCCGGATCGTGACCTTTGGTGAGGTCGCGCCGGTGGCGATGATGCTGGGCTCGGCCGACCTGCTGCGCGCCTGGGTGCAGGCCACGCTGGCGGGCCTGGCCACCGACGACGAGCACCACGCCCGGCTGCGGGACACGCTGCTGGTCTTCCTGCGCAGCGGAGGCAGCTACAAGGCCACCGCCGAGCAGCTGGTCCTGCACAAGAACACGGTGCAGTACCGCATCCGCAAGGCCGAGGAGAGCCTGGGCCGCCCCGCCGCCGAGCACCGCGACGACGTCGAGCTGGCCCTGCGCGTCACCCGCTGGCTCGGCCCATCCGTGCTCCCGCCCGCACGATAAATTGGCTGCCCGGGGGTCTGGCAGGCTCGTCACACGTCCAGGAACGCGCGCAGGATGCGGCGGACGGCGGCAAGTTCACCGGGCGTAACCGTGCCCAGACGCCGATCGAGGCGCTGGTACGCCACCGCGCGCGCGTCCTCGGGCCGGGTAAAGGAAGGAAGCTTGCTCAGCCCCGACGACGGCGAGGTGATCGCAATCTGGTGGCGGAGTCCTCGATCGCGGCTCGTAATGGGTACCACGAACGCGACCGCGTGCGGCAGCGCCAAGTGCAGCGGGCTGGACACGACCATGACTGGTCGGCGCCCGGCCTGTTTTGAGCCGATGACAGGGTTCAGGTCAGCTAGCCAGACATCGCCCGGCCGCAGCGGCTCACTCACGCGTCGTTCAGCCCGTCCCCTGCGGTCTGATCCCATTCAGCCAGTTCACCGACGTAATCGGCCCATTCCGCCGGGTCGGCTTGCAAGCGGGCATAGTCCGCTCGGACGCCGGCCCAGAAGCGTTGGTCCTCGGCCTTGTCCAGAGTCTGAGCCAGCTCAGCGTCCAGCGTGAGGCGGTCTTCGTCCGCGAGCCTCTTCAGCCGGTCACGGGTCTCGACGGAGACCTTGATGGTAGTCATATCCGTCATACCTCGAGTATACCGGTGACGCGTCCCGGCCGGTCAGCGGATTTTCTCGCCGTCGGCTGGCTTGTAGGCCCGGACCATCCAGCGGTCGCCGACCTCGACGATCAGGCGGCCGTAGCCGATGGTCTGCAGGCGGGCAATGAGACCGGCCGGGTCGATCGGGTTGTAGGTGTCCTCGGCGTGAAATTCGTGCAGCGAGTCGCTGGGACGGCTGTCCGACGCGAGCAGGACACCACCCGGGCGCAGCACCCGCAGCGCCTCGGCTAGCACGGCGTTCTGGCCGTGCTGGGTCGGCACGTGGTGCAGCATGGTGAACGACGCGACCGTGTCGAACGACCCGTCCGGCCACGGCAGCTCGGTCGCGTCCGCGGTGACGACCTCGACGTTGGTGTCCGGGAACCGCGCCTGCAGCGCCTGGACGGCGACCGGATCGATCTCGACCGCGACCAGCGAGCGGACCCGGGAGCGCAGCCACTCGGTGGCCGCGCCCGGCCCGGGCCCGATCTCGAGCAGCTCGGGGCCCAGCGGCACCCCGGCCGACAGGGGCGAAAGCACGTCGCTGACGAGCTGGGCGGCCCACTCCGGGCTGGTGCACACACGCTGATGATTACGGTTCATGCCGCCATCCAACTACGCGTCCGGCCGCGTCCGTAACAGCGTAGCCTGACAAACTATGTCGCGATCCGGACAGCCTGCCGCCGTGGTGCGCACCTACGCCATGCAGGACCGCGAGCAGTTCACCCAGCACACCCATCACCGCCATCAGCTGGCCAGCTCGGCCGGGGGAGTGCTGACCCTGCACACCGGCGATCAGACCTGGGTGCTGCCACCGTCCCGCGCGCTGTGGATCCCGGCGGGCATCCCGCACGCCGTGATCGCCAGCGGGCCGGCCGTGCTGCGGACGGCCTACCTGGACCCGGCCCGCTGCCCATTGCGCTGGGGGTCGCCCACGCCGGTGCTGGCCGACGAGCTGCTGCTCGCCCTCATGGACCGGCTCGAGCACGCCGACCTGACCCGGGCCGCCCGCCGGCGATCAGAAGCGGTGCTGCTCGACGTGATCCGCGCGGTCGAGGTCAGCACGGTGCGGGCACCCCTGCCGGCCGATACGCGGGCGGCTGCCGTCGCGACCGGGCTAATCGCCGATCCGGCCGATCCCCGCACCATCGAGCAGTGGGGCCGGTCCGTCGGCGCGACCGGGCGGACGCTGGCCCGCCTATTCACCGCGGAGACCGGCCTGACCTTCGGGCAGTGGCGGACCGCTGCGCGTATATCGGCTGCGCTGCACCTGCTCGCATCGGGAAACAGCGTGGCCGGTACCGCGCCCGCGGTCGGTTACCAGACCACCAGCGCGTTCATCGCCGCGTTCGCCCGTGAACTCGGCTGTACGCCGGCCACCTATTACGCCCGCCAGCCTCGTCGCGAGTGAACCCGGGCTCCCGGGCCGCCGGGCCACGAGCGACGCGGTGTACGCTGCCCGCATGCCGGAGCCTGAAATCCCGCCGTCGCACCGCGATCTGCTCGAGTCACCCATCCCGGTGGCCCTGGCCACCATCGGTCCGACCGGTCATCCCCAGGTCACCGCGATCTGGGCCGTCCCGGACGGGGACACGGTCGTCACCTCCCTGGCCGGGGCCCGGCAGAAGCTGAAGAACCTGGCCGCTCGCCCGCAAGCCACCGTCTTCATCATCGATCCCGCGAACCCCTACCGGACCCTTGAGGTCCGGGGCGACGTCACGATCGAGCCCGACCCCGAGCTGGTCACCCTGAGGCGGGTCCTGGCCGCCTACGGCACCGACCTGGCCTCGTTCCCCGGGCCGCTCGAGGACCGGAAAACGGTCACGCTGCACCCCACCCGGGTCGTCGCCAACGGCTGACGCTGGTCCGGCTCAGGCGGGCAGGTTCAGCTGCCAGGAGACGCCGAACCGGTCGTTGACCCAGCCGAACTTGCTGCTGAAGCCGTAGTTTCCCAGCGGCATGAGCTCTGTGCCCTGCCCCGAGAGGGCCCCATAGAGGCGGTCGATCTCAGCCTCGTTCTCGCACTGGACGAACAGCGAGACCGCCGGAGTAAAGGTGAAGTCGTGTTTCGCGGGGCTGTCGATACACATGAGCTGCTGTCCAGCCAGTGCGAACGTCGCCTGCTGCACGGTCCCGTCCGGGCCGGGACCATCGGCGCCGTAGCGAGTGATGCTGATGACCTCGGCGTCGTCGAAAAGCGAGATGTAGAAGGTCATCGCCTCCTCGGCGTTGCCCTCGAACATCAAGAACGTGGTGATCTTCTGCGCCGTTGCATCCATGCCCCATTATTTAACAAGGTTGGCTCGGCCCAGTGCCAGCTGCACTGCGGGCTCGGTGTGAGCCCGTTCCTCCGGTGGGCTGATCAGCCGGGCGTGGCCATCCGGGCCATCAGCCGCCGGGTGGCCTCCGGGTCGAGGGTGGATCCCCCCGCGGCCACCGTCCGCACCGCGCCGATCAGGTCGGTGCCGCGGATCTGTTTCAGCACGTAGCCGGCCGCGCCCGCCATGACCGCGTCAAACAGCGCTCGGTCGTCTTCGTATGAGGTCAGCATCAGGCAGCCGACGTCCGGCACCTTCGACCGGATCTCGCGGCAGACGCTGACGCCGTCACCATCAGGCAGCCGGACGTCCAGAATGGCCACGTCGGGCCGCAGGGCGGGGATCCGGGCCAGCGCCGCCGCGGCCGTCCCGGCCTCGCCGATCACCCGGATGTCGGGCTGGGTCTCCAGGAAGTCCTTCACGCCGACGCGCACCAGGTCGTGATCGTCGAGCAGGAACACCGTGATCACGTGCTTGGTGTCGTCGGTCTTGGTCATCTGTCACCCAGGCTTCCATCACGGCCCCGGCGAGCCCTCCGTCGCTGTAGGTACGAAACTAGGCAATCGGCGGCCGCACCCAGCAGGGACCAAGGTCACCACGGCGACGCCAGAAGGCCCAAGACCGCGGCCGGGTTCGTGACCCTAGTCCGCCGACAACCGGTGCAGGCCCTGGATGGCCAGGGCGTAACCGTCGACGCCGAACCCCACCACGATCCCGGCGGCCGCGGCGGAGATGAAGGAGTGGTGCCGGAACTCCTCGCGCGTGTGCACATTAGAGATGTGGCATTCGATCAGCCGGAGCCCCGCTCCCTTGATCGCGTCGTGCAGTGCCACCGAGGTGTGGGTGTACGCCCCCGGGTTGAAGACCGCGCCGATCAGGTCCCCGGCTGCCTGCCGGCTTCCGGCCTCCTGGATCCAGTCGATGAGCACACCCTCGTGGTTGGACTGCCGGCACTCGGCTTCGAGCCCGTACTTGGCCGCCTCGGTCCGGCACAGCGCTTCGACGTCGGCCAGTGTCTTCACGCCGTAGATGCCTGGTTCACGCGACCCGAGCAGGTTGAGGTTGGGTCCGTTCAGCACGAGAACTGTCTTCATTAGGCTTCATTCCTGGTTGGCTGCTTGCTTCGGACCCTTGATGGTAGAGCCGGTACGCATCTTCTACCCGCCTCCGACGGCGGCAGGAGCGAAAATGATCAGCGGTACCACGACCTTGATCGCGCACTTGGGCTATCCGACGCACACCTTCAAGTCGCCGCTCATCTATAACCCGTGGTTCGAGAAGAACGGCATCGACGCGGTCGTCGTACCCATGGGCGTCAAAGCGGAGGAGTACCCGGAGTTCCTGAGGTACCTGTTCCGGCTGACCAACATCCGCGGTGCCCTGGTCACGATGCCGCACAAGGTCACCACCACCCGGCTCGTCGATGAGATAACACCCACCGCGCAGATCGCCGGGGCCGCCAACGCGGTGCTGCTGCGCGACGACGGGACGCTGCTCGGGGACCAGTTCGACGGGGCCGGCTTCGTCCGCGGGGTCGAGCGCAGCGGCTTCCCGCTGGCGGGCCAGCGAGCCCTGGTGGTCGGCAACGGCGGGGTCGGGTCGGCCATCGCGGCATCGCTCGCGGCGGCGGGCGTCTCGGGGCTGGGCCTGTTCGACCCGGTCACGGAGTCGTCGGTGTCCCTGGCCGGCCGGATCCACGAGCACTATCCGCAGACCATGATCGAGACCGGCTCCAGCGACCCGCAGGGCTACGACCTGGTGGTCAACGCCACGCCGCTGGGCATGAAGGACGGCGACCCGCTGCCGATGGACGTCGACCGGATTTCACCCGGCACGTTCGTCGGCGAGGTCGTGATGAAGCAGCAGATCACGCCGTTCCTGCAGGCGGCCATGGCCAAGGGCTGCCGGGTCCAGGTCGGTACCGGCATGCTGTTCGAGCAGATCCCGGCCTGCCTGGAGTTCTTCGGGTTCGGCACCGCGACCCCCGAGGCGCTGCGCGCCCTCGCCCAGCTCAAGAGCTGAGTGGTCAGCCGGCCACGTTCCAGGCCGCCAGCACGTTCGCGTCGGCCGCCGCGCCCGCCGCGCCGAGGATGGGGTGCAGCTCCATGGCCGGGGCGTACTTGCTCGCCGGGACCTGGCGGCCCAGCGCCTCGGCCATCGCCCGGACCTGGTGCGGCGCCCCGCCGCAGCACACCCCGACGTAGTTCACGCCCAGCTCGCGGGCGGCCTCGGCGAAGGCGGCCATGTCGAACCGGGTGCACGAGAACGGCTCCAGGGCCAGCGGGAACACCCGGTCCACGCCCTCGGCCCGCAGCGACTCCATCGTCGGCATGGCCGCGTTCGTCCGGTACGGCACCGGCTGCGCCGCCACCGCGCAGTCCACCGCAGCGCGGATCCGCTCCAGTAGCGGCAGCATGGTCACCGGGCCCCGGTCGCAGTTGAGGCCGACGATGGTGGCCCCGTGATCGGCCAGGATCCGGCACGCCTCGACGTAGTCGTAGCCGTCGCGGGTCGTGTCCGGCTGGGTCGAGGCGAGCGTCACCATCGAGGGCAGGCCCAGCTCCTGGGTCACCTCCAGGGCGATCAGGGCCTCGCCCAGGTAGTCGTTGGTCTCGGAGATCACGAAGTCGACGCCCTCGTCGACGGCCCAGCCGAGCTGCTCGGTGTACTGGGCCCGCACGGTCGTGCTGGTCGCCGGGTCGGCGGGATCGTAGGTCCAGGTGTTGCAGACGTTGCCCGCCACCAGCGCGCCGCCTTCGCGGGCCACGTCCCGGGCCAGCCGGACCGCGTGCCGGTTCATCTCCTCCAGGTCGTTCTCGCGGCCGACGTGGCGCAGCTTCTCCCGGTGGGCGTAGTAGGTCAGGGCGACCATGACGTCCGCCCCGGCCCGCAGGAACTCCCGGTGCAGCTCACGCACCGCGTCCGGGAAGTCGAGCACGACCTCGGGCACGTACGGGCCGGCCTTGATGTAACCGCGGCGCTCGAGCTCGAAGACATAGCCCTCGGCCCCGAGCACCACACCCTGCGCGAGCCGCTCCTCGATACTCTGCCCGGCGGTCATTCGGCTGTCCCTTCTGCTGAAGCACCAATGGTCTGAGCCGCGAACCGGCCCGGCCGGAAGCGGCTGATGTCGTATACGGTTCCCTGCTGGAACGCGAGCTGGGCCAGCACCCGGCCCACCCACGGCGCGAACTTGTAGCCGGTGCCGCGCCAGCCGACACCGACGAAGGCCCCGCCGACCGCACTGTTGGCCCCCGGCAGCGGGCCGAGGATGAAGTCGTCGTCCCCGACCAGATCGTAGAAGCAGGTGTCGACCCCGCTGGCCTCGGCCACGTCGACCGTATGGGCGGCACGCAGCCCGGGCATGCACTCGGCCACGAAGTCCTCCACCGAGCTGATCGACGAGGGCACGACGGCCGCGTCCGGCGGGTGGTAGAAGCCGATCTTCACCCCCGGCGTCTTGCCCTGGTAGATCGGGTGCCCGTAGATGCCGACGTCCAGGTAGGCGAAGACCGGCAGGCTCTCCTCGGTATAGGAGGCGCGCACCGCCGCGTCGGGGATGAAGTATTTGGACTGCACCGGGCGGTCCGGGCTGAGCGGGAAGCGGGCCGAGCAGCCCGGGATCAGCTCCAGCAGCTCGTTGGTGCCCAGGCCCGCGGTGATCACCAGCACGTCCGACTCGACCAGCCCGTCGCTGGTCTGCACCTGCCAGCAGCCACCGGACCGGGTGATCGCGCGGACCTGGGTCTGCTCGCGAATCTCGACCCCGCGGCCCGGCAGCACCGACCGCAGCAGGGCCGTCACCGCGGCCACGTCCGCGAACCCGGCCTCGACGTCCAGCCAGCCGCCATCCGCCGTGAACTGCGGGAAGCGCTCGGCCAGGGCGGGACCGGGCAGTTCCTCGCAGCGCAGTCCCAGCTCCTCCAGCACGGCGAAGCTCTGCACGGCGTAGCTCGCGGGCACGTCCGGGGTCACGCTCGCCTTGGCCAGGTTGAGGCAGCCGCAGTCGACCAGCAGTCGCTGGCCTGCCCGTTCCTGCAGGTCCAGCCAGAGCTGCCGGGCCTCGAAGGCGAGCTGGGAGTACTGCGGGTCGAGGTAGTCGTTGCGGACCGACCGGGTCAGCCCGAACGACGCCGTCCCTGGGTCGCCGACCCGCGACTTGTCCAGCACGGTGACCGAGCTGGCCAGTGGCGCCGCGTAGTACGCCGTCATCAGCCCCATGACGCCGCCGCCCATTATGGTCAGCCGGCCGCCGCCCGTTCCGGTCAAGTCCGCGCTCCCCTCACCCGAATGCCAGCTGCCTGACCTGCGGGGACCCGCGGTCACGTGGAGGCCATGGTACGGCCTACCTGTTTCGGTGTGATGTCCCCGTCCGCGTCACCGGGGAGCGGCAATCCGGACGTCAGGTGCGGGTGCCTTAATCAGCCTCGGCTTCGGCCCCGGGGGGAAGCTCGCGCGAGATCCGCATGGCCGGGACCGTGGGGGCCAGCCGCAGCAGCCCGGCCGTCGCCGACTCGTCTTCTTGCCGCCGGCGGCCGTGGTCCAGCACCTCGGCGCTGACGAAGATCGCGGCCCCGGTCAGCGCGCCGAGGTTGAGGGCATCGCCCGGCCGGGCATCGACGTGTTGGGGGCCGGCTGGTCCGTCGACCGTCACCGTCGCGCCGTAGGCACCATCGATCAGGCGGTCGATCCGGACCTCGCGGACCTGACCGCCCAGGCTCTGCACCAGCGCCGTGGCGAACTGGTAGGTCATCGGGCGGCCGAACGTCATGCCCTGGAGCTGGGCCGCGAGGAAGAACCCTTCGGAGGTGCCCACGTCGATCACCAGGTGCCGGTCCCCGGAGACCTCGTCGAGGACCACGCACGACAGGTCGCGCTCGGCCAGTGGTGCGCCAAAGCCCACCACCTTGGCGATCCGCATCTCGATGAACCCGGTCTGCGTGGTAGCGGTCATGGCGCTTCCTTCCTGCGCGTGCTGACCCACCCAGCATGCCCCCGCTGACCGGATAGTCAACGACGGCGTTCCCCGGCCGCTGGGCCAGCGAAGACCTAAACGATCTGCTGGTAGTGGAACAGGAGCTGCCCCAGGAAGTGCGAGGCGAGCTGCACCCCGGCCAGCGCGACAGGAATCGTGGCCCAGACCGCGATCCGGGACCAGCGGACCATCGAGGCGCTCGCCAGGATCAGCACAAACGTGCCCCACCAGGCCAGGTTGTGAGCGTCAATAGCCTGGGCGGCAATGTGCAGGCACTGGGTCGTCTGGTCGGTGGGCAGGACGTCGCAGGCGGCCCTCGCGCTGCCGTACGAGCCGTTGAGCTGGGCCGGGCCGGTAGGCCACAGCAGCCAGATGAACAGCGCGGCCGCGACGGCGCCCAGGTGCCACCAGCTGGCGGGTTCCCGGCCGGCCCAGCGGGTCAGCTGCCACTGCGCCACCGCGAAGCCGTACGTCACCGCGATCGGCAGCAGCAGCACCAGCACCGCGGCCCCGACAAACAGCTGGCCGGTGAGCGCGCCGCCGACGAGCTCGGCCAGCATCGCGCCGGTCACCACAATCCACCCGGTCACAGCGCCCTCGAACGGGCGGGCCAGGAATGGCGTCGGCGCGGGCGCGAACTCGCCCCGCGCGGTGACGCGGCTCATAAATCCATTGTCTCCCCGCCACCGCCTGCGGCGGCAGGTGGGGAGGTCACCGGTCGTTACCGGAGAAGATGTTCAGGAAGAACAGGAACACGTTCAGCACGTCGAGGAAGATCGACGCGGCCAGCAGCGGCGCGGTCGCGTTATCGGTGTTGGTGCGCAGGCGCTGGAAGTCGAACATGGTGAACCCGGCGAAGATCACCAGACCGAGCACCGAGTAGACCAGGTCGGCCCCGGGAATGTGCACGAAGATGAGCACGATGCCGGCCACGATCAGCGCCAGCAGGGCCCAGAAAGACACCCGTGCGATCGCGGACAGATCGCGCCGGGTGGCGTAACCCGCCGCGCCGAAGCCGGCGATGAACAGGGCCGTCGCCCCGCCCGCTTGCCACAGCGCGCGCGGGTCCATGCTGCCGTAGTAGGCGACGGTGGGAGCCACGGCCAGCCCGATCAGCAGACCGAAGGCGGCCAGCAACCCGATGGTCAGCGGTACCGACCGGCGCGCCGCGAACCGCATGCCGAACAGCGTGGCGAAGGCAGCCAGGAACGCGACGATGCCCACGGCGCCGGTCAGGTTGCGGCCCGCCCAGGCGCCCAGCGCGAACAGGCCGGCCGTGAACGCGACGTAGGCCATGGTCTGCCCGAACAGCGCGTGCGCCTGCCCCCGGTCCGCCGTCCCCATCTGCCGATAGTTCAGGGCCTCGGTCATGTGCCCGCTCCTTCGTCCTGGTGCCAGCGGTCCACCCTGTGCCCGCCACAGATCGTTACAGAGCACTATCGCGGGCCGGGCCGCCTACCGGACCAGCGCAAGACCCTGGTCCCACACCCTGGCCCCTGCTAGGTGCCCTGGTCGAGGCTGCTCAGAACACCGCGCAAATCAGCTATGAATGCGGCTAGCTGCTTGTCCGCAGTCGTCTGGAGAACGTCTAGGTCGATAGACCAGTAGCCGTGGACTATCCGGTTCCTGAGCCGGATGGGCTGCTGCCAGGGGATGTCCGGGAACTTTGCTTTGACTTCAGCGGAGAGCTGTCCTGCAGCCTCGCCGAGCACGGTGAAGTTCCACAGCAATGCGTCGCGACGCTGGCGGTCACCTTCGAGCTGGTTGACCGTGAGTCCGGCCGCCAATTGCTGGGCCTGCTCCGCCGCATCGATCATCTCGGTGAGCAGGAGGGTGTCACGCTGCATAGACGGGCCTAGCGTCCGCCAGTACAGACGGCTTCAGTAGGGGATGCAGGGATCGCAGTGACACCAGATCCACCCGGCGGCCAAATAGGTCGCTGAGCTCATCGGCCAGCTGCTCGATCTCCCAGCCCAGACGCCGCCCAGGGCGAACGGTGTAGAGCACGTCGACGTCACTGTCCGGCCCGGCGGTTCCGCGGGCCTGGGATCCGAATATCCGGAGCTCGGCGATTCCGTACCGATCGCAGATCTCGGCTAGGCGTCCTTCATCGACCTCGATGCCGGGGATGATCAGCATGATGTCAGGGTAGCCCGACGGGACCCTGCAGACGGGTAGTATCCGGGCCGCCCGGCCGCGGGGTCGGGGCTGGGCTAGACGGTCGGCTGGTAGTGGAGCAGGATCTGCTCCAGGAAGTGTGCGGCCAGCTGGCAGCCAGCCAGCGCGGCCGGGAGAGCAGCCCAGACCGCGATCCGGGAACGGCGGGCCAGCAGAACCGAGACGCCGAAAAGGACGAGGGCCAGGTACCAGGACAGGTGGGAGGCGTCCAGCGCCTGGGCGGCCCGGGGCAGGCAGGCCGCCGTGTTGTCAGTGGGCAGGGCCGAACAAAGGTCCGACGCGCTGCCGGTGCTGCCGTCGAGTGCACCCGGGACGATCGGCCACAGGAACCAGACGAGCAGCGCGGCCACGACGGCACCGAGGTGCCACCAGCTCACCAGGTCGGCGCCGGCCCGGCGCACCTGCCACCACTGCACGATCCCGAAACCGTAAGCCACGGCGACCGGGATGATCAGCACGGGCAGCGCGGCTCCCACAAACTTCGAGTAGGTCAGAGCGCCGCCGGCCAGCTCGGCGATGATCGCGCCGAACACGACGATCCAGCCGGTCACCCCGGCCTGGAACGGCCGGACCAGGAACGGCTCCCGGGTCGACGTCAGCGGTCCGAGCGATGAGACGCGACTCATGGTTGCAGTGTCCTCCGATCGCCGGCCCAGCGCATCCGTCCCGTTGCCGAGCATTGCCCGGTTATGCCGGCCGCGTTAGTCTGCCCCCAGGTGATCAGCTTTGGGAGGCCGGGGTGGCTCAGGAGCTCACCGACCGGCACCGGGAACGGGACGTGCTCGACCGCCTGGTCGATGCGGTCCAGGCGGGGGAGAGCCGGACGCTGGTCGTACGCGGGGATCCGGGCGTGGGCAAGAGCGCCCTGCTGGGTTATCTGGCCGAGCGGGCCCACGATTGCCGGGTGGCGCGGGCGGCTGGCGTGCAGTCCGAGATGGAGCTGCCCTTCGCCGGCCTGCACCAGTTGTGCGCGCCGATGCTGGGCCACGCCGAACAGCTTCCCGCTCCGCAACGGGACGCGCTGCGGACCGCGTTCGGGCTCAGCGCCGGGCCGCCGCCGGACCGCTTCCTGGTCGGGCTGGCCGTGCTCGGCCTGCTGTCGGAAGTGTCCGGGCAGCAGCCGCTGGTCTGCATCGTCGACGACGAGCAGTGGCTGGACCACGCCTCGGCCCAGGCCCTGGGGTTCGCGGCCCGGCGGCTGGGCGCCGATCCGGTCGGCCTGGTGTTCGCCGCCCGTTCGCCCGGAAACGACCGGCGCGGCCCGGGAACGGGCGGCCCCGACCTGGCCAGCAGCGAACTTAGGGGCGACGAGCTGGCCGGGCTGCCCGAGCTGACCGTCACCGGGCTGCGCGAGGACTACGCGCGGGTCCTGCTCGACTCGGTACTGACCGGGCCGCTGGACGCGCAGGTCCGCGACCTGATCGTGGCCGAGACCCACGGCAACCCGCTGGCCCTGCTGGAGTTGCCGCGTGGCCTGAGCCCGGCCGAGCTGGCGGGCGGCTTCGGGCTGCCCGGCGCGGCCGCCCTGCCGAGCCGGATCGAGGACAGCTTCCGGGCTCAGTTGGCGACGCTGCCGGCCCCCACCCGGACGCTGCTGCTGCTGGCCGCGGCCGAACCGTCGGGCGACCGGTCGCTGGTAGAACGGGCCGCTGCCCGGCTCGGTGTCCCGGTCCAGGCGGCCGGGCCCGCTCAGGAAGCCGGGTTGCTGGAGATGGACGCGCGGATCCGGTTCCGGCATCCGCTGCTGCGGGCCGCGGCGTACCGGGCGGCGGCTGTCGCGGACCGGCGCGCCGCGCACGGCGCGCTGGCCGCGGCGACCGACGCCGCCGTCAATCCGGACCGCCGGGCCTGGCACCGGGCCCAGGCTGCGGACGGACCCGACGAACAGGTGGCAGCCGAGCTGGAACGATCGGCGGATCGGGCCGCGGCCCGTGGCGGCCTGGCCGCGGCGGCCGCGTTCCTGGAACGCTCGGTGCTGCTCACCGCGGCCCCGGCCCGCCGAGCCGAGCGCACGCTGGCGGCGGCGCAGGCCAGCCTGCGGGCCGGAGCGTTCGGCAAGGTCCTGGACCTGCTGGAGACCGCAGAAGCCGGGCCGCTGGACGAGGCCCACAGTGCCCGGGTGGAGCTGCTGCGAGGGCAGGTGGTATTCGCCTCCGGGCTCGGCAGCGACGCACCGCCGCTGCTGCTCAAGGCGGCCCGGCGGCTGGAGCCGTTCGACCTCGGCCTGGCCCGCGAGACGTACCTGACCGCCTGGCTGGCGGCGCTGTTCGCCGGGCGTCTGGCCTGCGGCGCCGACCTGCTCGAGGTGGCCCAGGCCGCGCGGGCACTGCCCCCGCCCGCGCCACCGCCGCCGACCGGCCCCGCGGATTCATCGACCCTGGCCGGCCTGATTCTGGATGGCCTGTCGCTCCTGGTCACCGACGGCCCGGCCGCGGCCGGACCGGCGTTGCGCCGGGCCGTGCAGGCCTACACCGGCCCGGGCGTCACCGAGGCCGACGAACTCCGCTGGGGCTGGATGGCCCAGGGCGCCGCCAGTGCCCTGTGGGACGACGATACCTGGCGCGCGATGCTGGGCCGCCAGGTCCGGCTGGCCCGGGCGGCCGGCGAGCTGGACCAGTTGCCGGTCACGCTGGGGGCGCTGGGCACGGCCGTGGCCTGGAGCGGCGACTTCGCGGCGGCGGATGCTCTGGTGGCCGAGGCGGATGCGGTCTGTGCGGCGACCGGCAGCCGGGCCGCCCCGTTCACCGCGATGATGCTGGCCGCGCTGCGGGGCAGCGAGGCCGATGCCTTGCCGCTGGTCGGGGCCACCCTGGCCGACGCGGTGGCCGCGGGCCAGGGCATCGCGGTGACCTACGCCCAGTGGACGTCCGCCGTCCTGTTCAACGGCCTGGGCCGGTACGAGGAGGCCCTCACCGTGGCCCGGCAGGCCAGCGACGACACTCCCGGCAACTACGTCGCGATGTGGGCTCTGCCCGAACTGGCCGAAGCGGCCGCCCGCAGTGGCCAGCCGGACGAGGCGGCCGGGGCCGTGGCCCGGCTGGCCGAGCTGACCGGCGCCGGCCGGACCGACTTCGGGCTGGGCGTCGAGGCGCGCTGCCGGGCGCTGGTCAGCCCGCCGGCGGCGGCCGAGCCGTGCTACCAGGAGGCCATCGACCGGCTCGGGCGCACCCGGCTCCGGCCCGAGCTGGCCCGGGCCCACCTGCTCTACGGGGAGTGGCTCCGCCGCGAAAACCGGCGCGCGGACGCCCGCACGCAGCTGCGGACCGCTCACGACCTGCTGTCCGCCATCGGTGCCGCGGCCTTCGCCGAGCGGGCCCGGCGTGAGCTGATGGCCACGGGGGAGACGGTCCACCGGCGGGCGCACGGTGCGGCCAGCGCGCTCACCGCGCAGGAAGCCTCGATCGCCCGGCTTGCGGCGGACGGCTGCACCAACCCCGAGATCGGCGCTCAGCTGTTCCTGTCCGCCCGCACGGTCGAATGGCATCTGCGCAAGGTGTTCAGCAAACTCGGCCTCAGCTCCCGCCGTGAGCTGCGGCGGGCACTGCCGCAGCTGGCGCCATCCCACCCGCCGCTATCTCGGCCCGCAGCGCCTTGAGCCCGGCCACGTAGATCTCTGAGAACGTCGGGAACGGCTGGATAACGTCGCGCAGCACGGTCAGCGGCACCCGGGCCCGGATGGCCAGCGTGGCCTGCTGCATCCACTCCCCGGCCTGCGGGCCGAGCGCGTGGGCGCCGGTCAGGTACTCGCCGTCGCTGAGCAGGGTCAGGAACCCCTGGTGTTCGGCGTAGGCGTGGGTGTAGGTCGCGGTCTTGGCCACCCCGGACACCGGTACCGTGGCCCGGAACGGGGCCTCGGTGGCGCCGACTGACGCCGCCTCCGGGTCGGTGTAGACCACGTCCGGGATGGCCTCGTAGTGGGCCTGGCGGTCCTCGCCCAGGATGTTGCTGGCCACCACCTCGCCCTGGTACTTGCCGACGTGGGTCAGCAGCCGGACCCCGGTCACGTCACCCACGGCCCACAGCCCGTCGGCCACCCGGCACCGCTCGTCGACCGGTACACCGTGCCGCCCGGCCGTCACCCCCACGGTGTCCAGCCCGTCCGGGATCCGGGGCGCCCGGCCGGTGGCCACCAGCAGCTTGTCGCCGTGCAGTTCGGTGCCGTCGTCCAGGGTCAGCACGTAGTCCTCGCCGTCGCGCCGGGCCGCCGTGACGTGCTTTCCCAGGTACAGCTCAATGCCGTCCTTGCGCAGCTCGTCGCCCAGGGCGTCACCCAGCGGCTCGGGCTCGCGCGCCAGCACGTGCGACGCGCCTTCGACCAGCGCCACCTCGCCCCCCAGCCGCCGGACGGCCTGGGCCATCTCGGCCCCCACTGGCCCGCCGCCCAGGATCAGCAGCCGGCGCGGCACCGCCTTCATCCCAGTCACCTCGCGGTTGGTCCACACCCCGTCCAGGTCGCGCAGACCGGGCACCGGCGGGATGACCGGGTCCGACCCGGTGGCCAGCACCACGTGCCGGGCCGTGTGCCGGGCCCCGTTCACCTCGACCACGCCCGGGCCGGCCAGCCTCCCGGTGCCGCGCAACAGGTCGATGCCCTCACCCGCCAGCCATCGCACCTGCCCGGCGTCGGAGTAGTCCGAGACCATGAAGTCGCGGTAGGCCAGCGCGGCAGCCACGTCGACCTGCGCCGTGGCCGCCGCCTCGCGGGCCCCCTGGACCGCCTCGCCGGGACGCAGCAGTGTCTTGGACGGGATGCAGGCGTAGTAGGAGCACTCGCCGCCGGCCAGCCGCTGCTCGACCACGGCCACCCGCAACCCGCCGTCGGCCAGCTCACCGGCGCAGTGCTCACCCGGCGAGCCCGCTCCCAGCACGATGACGTCGTAGTCGGTCACGCCCTCACCGGCCCGGCAGGCGGGTGGTGATCTCCTGCACGAACCACAGGTTGCCGTCCGGGTCAGCGAACGAGACGAACGAGCCGTAGCTGGCGTGCTCGGGCGCGGGGCCGATGGCCCGGTGGTCCGTCCCGGCGTGGTGGAACACCCCGGTCTCGTCGTGGAACACCTCGCTGACCTCGACGCCGCGGCTGGCCAGCTCGGCCCGGGCCGCCTCGACGTCGGACACGACCAGCTGCAGTCCCTCGGCCGACCCCGGTGCGGCCGAGGTGAGCCCGGTGCCGAAGATCACCGAACAGGGCGAGCCGGGCGGGGTCAGCTGGACCACGCGGTAGTCGGCCCCGGTGACCAGGTCGGCGTCCTCGCGCCACCCCAGGGTCTTGTAGAAGTCCTTGGCCCGGTCCACGTCGGCCACGGGCAGCACCACAACCTCGAGCTTGAAGTCCATGGCCCTATCGTCGCCCAGCCCGCCGCCGGTCGCGCCCGTCGAAATCCCTGGCTCCACCCCCTGGCCCGGGGGCCAGGGGTGCCGCACGGCCGTGAGGTCAGCCGGCCTCAGGCGGGGTGTGCATCAGCTTCTTATTAACAAACTCATCGATGCCGAGGGGACCCAGCTCGCGCCCGACGCCGGACCGCTTGGTGCCGCCGAAGGGCAGCTCGGGGCCGCCGAGTTCGGCCGAGTTGACCCAGGCCATGCCCACCTCGAGCCGGTCGGCGACGTCCACGGCCAGCTCCTCGTCGCTGCTGAACACCGCGCCGCCCAGGCCGAATGCGCTGCTGTTGGCCAGCTCGACCGCCTCGTCGGGGGTCGACACCTTGTAGACCACGGCGGCCGGGCCGAACAGCTCCTCGCGGAACGCGCGCATCTCCGGTGTCACGCCGGACAGCACGGTCGGCTCGAAGAACGAGCCCGGCCCGTCGACCCGGCGCCCGCCCAGGTGCACGGTCGCGCCCTTGCTGATGGCGTCATCGATCTGGGCCGTCAGGTTCTGGGCCGCCTGCTCCGACGACATCGGCCCGTAGCTGGTGGCCGGGTCGGTCGGGTCACCGGTGGTGTAGCCGGACATGGCCGCGGTGAACTCGTGCACGAACTCGTCGTAGACGCTCTCGGCCACGATCATCCGCTTGGAGGAGTTACAGGCCTGGCCGCCGTTCTCCATCCGGGCCGCGGCCGCGGTCTTGGCCACCTCGGTCAGGTTGGCGCCGTCCAGCACGATGAACGGGTCCGAGCCACCCAGCTCCAGCACCACCTTCTTCAGGTGCTGCCCGGCGGTGGTGGCCACCGCGGCCCCGGCCCGCTCGCTGCCGGTGACCGACACCCCGGCGATCCGCGGGTCGGCGATGATGTCCGCGACCTGCTCGTTGCTGGCGAACACGTTGATGTAGGCGTCGTCCGGCAGCCCGGCGTCGCGGAAGATCTGCTGCATGGTCAGCGCCGACTCCGGGCACTGCGGCGCGTGCTTGAGGATGATCGTGTTGCCGATCATCAGGTTCGGGGCCGCGAACCGGGCCACCTGGTAGTACGGGTAGTTCCACGGCATGATGCCGAGCAGGGCCCCGACCGGGGTCTTGCGCACCCAGGCCGACCCGGGCAGCCGGGTGTCCAGCGGCTGGTCCTTGAGCAGGTCGGAGCCGTTGTCGGCGTAGTACTTGTAGATGTTCGAGGCGAACTTGATCTCACCCAGGGCGGCCACGGTGGTCTTGCCCATCTCCCGGGTGATGATCGCGGCCAGTTCGTCCGCGCGGTCCCGGTACAGCTGGGCCACCTGACGCAGGATCGCGGCCCGCTCGTCCAGTGGCGTCCGCCGCCACGACTTGTAGCCGGCGTCCGCCCGGGCCAGCACGTCGCTGATCTCCGCATCGGTCGCCGTCGGGTACTCGCTTTCCAGCTTGCCGGTCGCCGGGTTCACTACCTGGTACGCCATCGGGTTTCCTCCATCGGAATCTCACTTCAGTACCCATTACACGCCAGAGCGCCCAGCTCAGCGAGACCCGGGGGGTGGGGACCAGTTAAATGAAATTAAATACCGGGCTGCTAAACCGAGGGGGGCGCACAGGGATATGACCCCGACCTGGAATCCAGAGCGCCTGGCCCGCGCCGTCGCGGCGGTGACCGGCGTCCACCTCGTCGTCGAGGGCCCCTGCCCGGGTGGCCAGGTCGGCGCAGCCTACGTGCGGTGGCCGGACGGGCATCTCGCCGTCCTGTCCTGGGGGCCCGGGGTACCCCTGGCCCAGGCACGACGGGGGCCGTTCGCGGTGGCCGACGCGCTGCGGGCCGACGGCTATCCGGCCCCGGCCACCGAACTCGCGGCCGACACCAGCGCTGGGCTGGCCGTGGTGCAGGAACTGCTGCCCGGGTCCCCGCCCCAGCACGTGGACGAGGAACTGCTGGCTCAGGCCCTCGAGCTGACCGGCCGGCATGCGTCCGCGTTGGCCAAGCGGGCTGATGTCCCCGCCCGCCGGCTGTACCTGCGCGAGGACGGCCCCGGCTACTGCCTGCACGGACCTGTGCGCTCGTTCAGCCCGCAGGCGGCAGCGCTGGAACGCAGGATCACGGCCATCGGCCGCGACCACCCGGACCAGCTGGCCGGGACCGACGCCGTGCACGGCGACTTCCACCACGAGAACCTGCTGACCCGCGACGGCCGGATCACCGGGGTCATCGACTGGGACGGCGCCGGCCGCGGCGATCGCCGGTTCGACCTGGTGACGTTCCGCTTCGGGCTGCGGCCGGACAACAGCACCGCCGGGGCGCGGGCCCGGCTGGATGCGATCCTCGATGCGATGCCGGACGAGGTGCTCCGGCCGGCCTGGGCCCACATGAGCCTGCGGATGGCCGACTGGGCCATCCGGCACTTCAGCCCGGCCGACGTCCCCTACTGGCTCGACCTGGCCGAGACCCGGCTCTGACCGTGACCTTCAGTCGGTGCCGTCGTCGGGGAAGTCTTTGGGATCCACCTCGTCCGGAGCCCAGTCCGGGGCCGTGCCGGTGATGGCCCGTTCGCGCGCGACCTGGATCGCCTCGGTCAGGGTCGGCAGGTCGAAGGCGCCGTAGTGGCGCTGGCCGTTGATGAAGAACGTGGGGGTGCCGGACACCCCGGACAGGTCGGCCGACTCCAGGTCCTGGGCCACCCGGGTGGCGTAATCGTGCCGCTCCAGGTCGGCGTTGAACCGGGCCACGTCCAGGCCCAGCGACTGCGCGTAGCCGGACAGGTCGTCCATGGTCAGCGCGTCCTGATGCTGTAGCAGCAGGTCGTGCATGGGCCAGAACGCGTCCTGGGCCGCGGCGGCCTCGGTGGCCTCCGCCGCGATCTGGGCTCGCGGGTGCACGTCGGTCAGGGGCAGGTGCCGCCACACGTACCGGATGGTGGTGTCGGTCAGGATGTCCCGGACCACCGGCTCGGCCTGGCCGCAGTACGGGCATTCGAAGTCGCCGAACTCGATGACCGTGAGCAGCGCCTGCTTCGGGCCGCGGATGTGGTCGTGGTCCGGGTCGACCGCGGGGATCAGGTCCTGGATCAGCCGGGTGTCGCCGAGTAGCAGCCGGGCTCGCTTTTCGGCGGGAAGCAGCTGGGTCACCCGGAGCACGCCCCAGGTCAGCCCGGCCGCGATCACCACCGCGGACAGCGCGCCCAGCTTGGCTTCGGCCAGATCCTGGCCAGTGAACGCCCGGGTCGCGATGAGCAGGGCCGCGGTGAACCCGATGCCGGCGATGGTGCCGCTGCCCAGCACCGCGGCCCAGCCGATCGGCGGCACGATTTTCCCGTGGCTGAGCCGGGTCACCGCCCACGAGCTGAGCATGACCGCGACCGGCTTGCCGGCCACATAGCCGATCATCACGCCGAGGGTGATGGGGGCGGTGTAAGCCTTGGCCAGGAAGCTGCCGTTCAGCACCACGCCCGCGTTGGCCAGCGCGAACAGCGGCACGATCAGGTAGCTGGTCCACGGGTGGTAGAAGGTCTGCAGCCGCGCGTTCGGCGACAGCGCGGCGGTCAGGCCCGCCCGGGCCGACCGGGCCAGCTCCGGAGTCGGCTGCTCGCGGAAGGCGCGCACCAGCCCGGTCGCGTCCTCCAGTTCGGTGCGGGACGGTGAGTAGGCGGGCACGGCCAGCCCGATGGCCAGTCCCGCTACCACCGGGTCCACACCCGAGGTGCGCAGCAGGCCCCAGACCACGATGCCGAGCACCACGAACACCGAGCGCCGCTGCAGCCGGAACCGGACGGCCACGAGCATCAGCACGTACACGGCTGCCGCCGCCACCAGCGGGGTGACCACGATCTTGTCGCTGTACACGAACGCGATCACCAGCAGGGCGCCCAGGTCGTCGACCACGAACACGGTGAGCACGAACACCCGCATCCGGTCCGGCACCTCCCGGCCAAACAGGGCCAGCAGGCCGAGGGCCAGCGCGGTGTCGGTGGACATGGCCACGCCCCAGCCGTGGGCGCTGGGCTGGCCGGCGTTGAAGGCCAGGTAGATCGCGATCGGGATGGCCATCCCGGTCAGCCCGGTGACGATGGGCAGCACGAACCGGCGTCGTTCCCGCAGGTCGCCCAGGTCCAGCTCGCGGCGCGTCTCCAGCCCGACGACTAGGAAGAACAGGGTCATCAGCCCGCTGTTCAGCCAGGTCCGCAGGTCCTGGCTGATCCCGACCGAGCCGACACCGAGGTAGAAGTGGGTGTGCCAGAACGACTCGTAGCTGGTGTCGCTGGCGTTGGCCCACACGATCGCGGCCACGATGCCCGCGACCAGCATCAACGCGCTGGCCGCCTCGGTGCGCAAGAACTCGGTCAGCGGGGCGGCGCGGTCGCGGGCCCAGAGGGTCTTGCCCTGCCAGCGGGGCAGGGCGGAAGCTACGTCGGACACGTCAATGATTGTTCCGCATCAATGGTTGCGCATCACAGCAGCTGCTGGCCGCCGTCGATGTCGTAGGTGGCCCCGGTCAGCACGGGATTGACCATGAGGTGCACGGCCAGCGCGGCCACGTCGGACGGTTCGGTCACCCGGCGCACCGGCAGGCTGCGCCGCAGTTCTTCCCGGCGCGCCTCCAGCCCGTTACCGAGCAGGGTCGCGGACAGCGGGGTGTCCACGAAGCCGGGCGCGATCAGGTTGACCCGGACCGGGGCGACCTCCAGGGCCAGGTTCGCGACCAGCGCGGGGGCCGCGGCGCTGACCGCCCCGATGATGCTGAGTCCCTTCCCGGGCCGGCGCGCCCCGGTCCCGCCGATGAACGTCAGCGACCCGCCCTGGCCCATCCGCGGTGAGGCGAACCGGGCCACGTTCAGCGGCAGGGCCAGCGCGCGGCTGACGTAGCGCATGGCGTCGGCCACGTCCAGCTCGGCGAACGGTGCGTAGTACGGTCCGCCCGCGGCCACCAGCACGTGCCCGATCGGCCCGTTGAGCTGCTGGCCGAGCTGGTCGAAGAACTGCTGCAGGGCCGGCTCGTCCGCCGCGTCGAAGTGGGCCGTCTGGGTGGCGCCGACGTCCGCGGCGGCCCGGGCCAGGCGCTCGGGGTCCCGGCCGGTGATGACCACGTTGGCGCCCTCGGCCCGGGCCCGGCGGGCCGTGGCCAGGCCGATGCCGGCGCTGCCGCCGAGCACTACGACGGTCTGGCCCGCCAGCTGTGGTTCGGCCATCGTTCCTCCCTCTAGTCAGGGCTTGCGGCCGACGACCGCGTAGCCGGAGGACGGGGCGGCCGGGTCGGTCGCGTCGGCTCGCCACACGGTCGGGCCGGCCACGCTGGTCAGCAGGGCCCGGGCGTGGACCAGCACGATCGGGTCGTTGTCCACGTAGACGACCCGCGCTTCAGGCCGCACGGACTGGGCCACCTCGTGCGTGTTGTTCGCCGCCGGGATGCCGGTGCCGATATCCAGGAACTGCGTAAGGCCGGCCTCCGCGGTCAGGAACTGGACGGCCCGGGCCAGGAACCGCCGGTTGGCCCGCACGTTGTCCCGTATCCCGGGCTTGGCCTCGAGTACCTGCTCGGCCGCCACCCGGTCCGCGGCGAAGTTGTCCTTGCCGCCCAGCCAGTAGTCGTATACCCGCGCCGGGTGGGCCACCGACACGTCGATATCGCGCGGCGGAGGTGTCGCGTCCGCCGGCACCACGCTGTCGAACCAGTTCCGCGTCATGCGCGCCCCCTCCGCCGGTCCCAGCCTAGCGTGATCGATTACGCCGATATGGGAAGGTACGGGAGGAAATGCCCGGCTACGGTGTCGGCGACCGCCGCCGCGTCCTGGCCGCCGTCCACCAGCCGAACCGCTCTTCGAAGGAAGCGAGCGTCTCCGCAGCCAGCTGCTCCGGCGGCCCGGCCAGCCAGGCCTGGTCGGCCGACGGGCCGTCCGCAGGCTCACCCCGGCGGACCCGGGCCGCGATCCGCCGGTCATTGTGCCCGCGGGCGTCCTGGTAGTCGTAGTGATACGCGGTCAGCCCGTAGCGCCGGGCCAGGAGCCGCGCCACCGTCGACTTCCCGGCCCACTGCCCGCCGCCAATCCACAGTGCGTTCCTGATCGTCCCGAACGGATCCCAGTCGGTTACCGTCATGCGCGGGCCGCCAGCTGGAGCAAGAACGGGATCCGCGCGTCGGCCGGCCGGTTATGCAGGTGCTGTACGACGATGATGACGGCCGTCGCCCGGCACCAGGCCCAGAGCCGGTCGGCGTCCAGGCCGGGGACCACGCCGCACAGCTCGTCGATCCGGTGCCTGACCTGCGGCTCGGGCTGCTGCCCGGGCGGCCCGGCGGCGGCCGGCGCGAGGACCCAGTCGACGGCGTCGAAGTCGGGATCGCCCAGGCACGGCCGCGGGTCGATGGCTACCAGGCGGCCGGGCTGGTCAGGCTGGTCGGCCAGGCCGGGCTGGCGGGCGATGAGGATGTTGGCCAGGTGCAGGTCGCCATGAACGAGGGCGGTGGGCCCGGTCTGGGCCAGCGTGCAGGCGAGCTCATGCCCGGCGGTGACCAGGCCCGGGTCAACCAGCGGCGCCACCCGGGCCCCGGTGAGCCGCGAGCGGATTAGCCCGAAGATGAACTCGATGCGCTCGCTGAGCGGTGGCAGCTGGTGCGCCAGGTCCCCGGTGGCAGCCCGCAGCCCGATCAGCAGCTCGGCCATCTCCCGTGCGGGCGGCCGAGCGCCGGCGTCCCAGAGCTTGGTCCCGGGCCGGACCCGCTCCAGCAGCAACGCGCCCCCGCCCGGATCGGCGTCAAGCAGCGCCACAGCGTGCGAAGTGGCGGCCCAGGCCCGTAGCGCCGCCGCCTCCGCACGGGCAATCGGGGGCTCCGGTGTGACCTTGAGCACGACCTCCCGCTCGGGCCGCCCAGGCCGCCCGCGTTGCCACCCGAAGTAGACCCGCGAGGTAGACCCGGACTGAGCGTGTTCCAGCCGCAGGTCCCACCGGGAGCAGAACTGTTCGACCAAGCTGGGCAATGCCGCACACCAGGGCCGGGCATCATCGCCGAAACGCGACAGCAGCCGCTCCCGCGCGGCGTCGTCCAGCACAAACTCGGGGTCCAGCACCCACTCAGCCTCCCGGCGCCGTCGGCGCCATGGGATTACGCCCTCGCTCCCCGTGCGTGTTTGGCCATAGGTGGAGCATTGGTCACACGAGATCGGTCGGCTTCGTCGGGCGCGGGTTGAATATCGCGCCTGGTGACTTGCAGGTAGCCGACCAGGATCACGAGCGCGGCGACGAAGGCGGCGGTGGTGGGCAGGTCGCCGAAGTTCAGGCCGCTGAGCGAGTGCGGCTTGCTGAAGTAGTCGGCGAACGAGGCGCCCAGCGGCCGGGTCACGATGTAGGCGAACCAGAACGCCACGACGGGGTTGAGGCCCATCCGCCAGGCGATCAGCGGGATCACGATGATGACGGCGAACATGATCCCGGAGCCCAGGTAGCCCAGATGCAGGGTCACCGCGGTGAGGTCGCCGAGCGCGGTGCCCAGCGCGAACGTGGCGAACACCGTGGCCCAGTAGTACATCTCGCGGCGGCGGGTGACGATGCTGTGGATGGACAGCGTGCCCTCGCTGCGGTACCAGAGCCAGAACACGACCGCCAGGACGATCGCCCACAGGGCCGTGGTCACGGTGTAGGGCAGGCCGATCTGCAGGTGCATCACGTCGGCCGCGCCGGTGCCGAACGTCGCGATGGCCAGGGCCAGGTACCAGTAGGCGGCGGCCACGTACCGGCGGGTGCGGAACTGGAAGAACAGCGCGGACACGATCAGGGCCACGTCCACCACGGCGCCGATCGCGATGTGGTGGGCCAGGAAGTCCGAGAATGCCTCACCGCCGGCGGTGGTGAGCAGCTTGACCACCCAGAACAGCACGCCGATCTCTGGCACCTTGGCCGCCAGCGGCTCCGGGCTGATCCAGCGGGCAAAAGCTCGCACAGCGTCGTCTCCTCAGGTCACGCGGCAGGCCGGGCCGGGGCCACCCGGACCAGCACGTTGTAGGTGATCAGAGCGATGGCCAGGTGCATGGCCACCAGGACCAGGACCGCCCGGCCGGGCTGGCCCGTCAGCCAGATGTACAGGTCCGGGAGCAGCAGGACCACGGTGACCAGCACCGCCAGCCTGGTGAAGACCCAGCGCGGCTCCGAGCTCAGCCGGACTACGACCGGCCAGGCCAGGCAGGCAATGACCACGCCGATCACGGTCAGCTTGGCGTAGTCGGCGAACTGGAAGTGCGCGTAGCCGCGGGTGCTGGGGAACAGCGCCGTCCCGACCTTGGCTAGCAGCGCGTCGGCCAGCAGGCACAGGCCGACGCTCAGCACGGTGCCGGTCGCGACCGCGGCGGGGTGCGGCATCCGGTGCCGGGGTGAGAGCTCCACCCGGCCCAGGGCCAATGCCCGGTCCACGACGGGAGAAGGCATCAGGCTGGGTCCCCTTTGGCTGATGAGGGGCAACCGAGACGACGGCTACCGCGATCCAACTACAAATATCGTAGTAGATGATCCGCGATGGGGTTCCGGCCTTACTTGAGGTCGAGATGGCGATCGGCGTGCCTGGTGTGCTGCGCAGCGGTCCGCACGGCGGGGACGTGGCGCTGCTCGGAGGCCACCGTCCGGGCCGAGACCAGCTGGGCGATCTCGATCCGGTTGTGCACGGCGAAGGTCAGCGTGATCGCGATCACGCTGGAGGCCACCGCCAGCCCCAGCACGGACGCCGCGGCCCAGGGCCGGAACCGGCGCGGCCTCTGGGTCAGCGCGTGCACCCGCGCGCTGACGTCAGATTCCGCTACCGCCAGCCGGAAGCCGCTGGCCGGGCCGGGCCGGGACGCGGCCAGGCTGGCCCGGGCCAGGGCGCGGGCCACCACCAGCCCGTCGCCGACCTCACGGGCGGCCAGCTGGTCGGCCCACAGCTCGACCGCCAGCCGGACCTGCCGGGCCACCGGGCGCAGCAGCGGGTTGGCCGCGGCGGCCAGCGAAGCCAGCAGCACGTAACCGGTGTGGTAGCGGCGCAGGTGCGCGGACTCGTGCGCCAGCAGCGCCCGGCGCTCGTCGGCGGGCAGCAGCCGCAGCATGCCGGCTGAGACCACGATCGCGCCGCCGCGCAGCGGCACGGGCAGGGTGAACGCGGCTGGGTGATCCTCGGGAGTGATCATGAACTGGTCGCCGGCCCGGGGCAGCAGGCGGCAGGCCCGGTGCGCCCGGGTCAGGTCCCGGCCCACCCGAGCCAGGTAGACCAGCGCGCTGGCCAGCAGGCCGCCGGCCAGGGCTGCGGCGGCGGCGGCCCAACCGGTGGGCAGCTGGGTCCAGCCGTGGAGCCGGTCATCGGGCCAGCCGCCCAGCGCGGCCACCAGGGGGATCCGGGCCAGCACGGTGAAGCCGGCCAGGGACAGCACGATCCCAGTGGCCAGCGAGGTGGCCAGGGCGGTCAGCGTCAGCAGCGGCGCGGCCACCGCCGGGTTCAGTCGCCGGGCCAGGCCGCGCGCGGTCAGCGCCAGTAGCAGGCTGCAGGCGAACGGAACCAGTCCCAGGGCGATCATGCCCGGCCCGGCTCCTCGCCTTGATCAGCCTCACCGGCGTCGGCGAGCAAGCCGGTGAGCAGTTCCTCGTCTTCGGGGCGCAGGTCGGCCACGAACCGGGACAGCACCCCGGCCCGGTCCCCGCCCGCGTCGAGCAGCCGGAGCATCCGGTGCGCGGTCATCGAGGCCTGCGCGCCGTCCGGGCCGCCGGGCAGCGAATAGGCGTACCCGCGCCCGGCCGGCTGCCGGGACAGCGCGCCCTTGGCGTACAGCCGGGACAGCGTGGTCATGACCGTGGTGTAGGCCAGGTGATCGCCCAGCTCGGCCCGCACCTGGCCGGGGGACAGCGGCCGGCCCGCGGCGGCCAGGCACGCGAGCACCTCACGTTCGAGGGCGCCACGCGGCCGTCCGGGCGATGCGGCGGCCATGGCTGCTCCTTCCGGTGATCAACAACGACATCCACCGATGACAGCATCTGCTGTCGCAGGGTAACTACTACGTTTCTTGTAGTACTACCCTGATCGTCGTGTTCAGTGTAGGCCGGCGTCGACGGGTGAGCCGGCCCCCGCCCGGCTCGCCCATCGCATAGCGGACCGCGCTCAGGGGCGGGCCTCGTAGACCAGGTTGAACGGGGTCTCGGCCACCCGGCGGAACGACCCGAAGCCGGCGTCGCGGATCAGCCGGCCAATCGCCGCCTCACCCGCCTGGGCGCCGAGGGAGTACCCGCCCTCCTGGGACAGGGCGCTCGGCACGCACAGGAACGTGGAGAACGAGTAGAAAACCCGGCCGACCGGGTTCAGGTTCCCGGCCACGGTGTCCTCGGCCCGCGGCTCGACCACCATCCAGGTGCCGTCGGGAGCGAGCTGCTCGCGCACGTGCCGGGCCGCACCCACCGGGTCGCCCATGTCGTGCAGGCAGTCGAAGCTGGTCACCAGGTCGTACGGGCCGCCGCCGAACGTCTGGGCCGAGGCCACGTCGAAACTGACCCGGTCGGCCAGGCCCGCGTCCGCGGCCCGCTTGCGTGCCCCGAGGACCGACCCATCGTGGTAATCCGAGCCGATGAAGGTGGACTCCGGGTAGGCCTGCGCCATCAGGATGGTGGAAGCCCCGTGGCCAGAGCCGATGTCCGCCACCCGGGCCCCGGCCCGCAGCCGGTCGGTCACGCCGTCCAGGGCGGGCAGCCAGGCCTCGGTCAGGTTGGCGATGTACCCGGGACGGAAGAAGCGCTCGCACCCGACGAACACCTCGTCGTCGTGCTCGTGCCAGCCGAGGCCGGCCCCGGTCCGGAACGCTTCGGTGACCCGCGGCTCGGCCTTCAGCGTGCCCAGCGCGAGCTGGAACGCGCCCGGGGCGTACACCGCGCCGTCCGGGTTGGTCAGCGCGAACGCCTGCTCGGGGGTGAGCGAGTACCGGCCGGTCTCGGCGTCGTACTCGACGTAGCCGCCGGCCGCCTGGCCCCGCAGCCACTCGTCGACGTAGCGGGTTGCGGTGCCGGTGCGCTCGGCCAGCTCGCTGGGCAGCAGGGGTCCGGCCGCCAGCGCCCGGTACAGCCCGAGCCGGTCGCCGACGACCACGTTGCCCGCGGCCATGGCCGCCCCGAGATCCCCGACGAACCGGTGCAGAAAGTCCATCAGCTTGTCCTGGTCGATATCCATGATTCGGTCTCCTCCTGGATGACTGTTGTCGTCTTCCAAGAGGTAGCCCGGCGGGCGCCGGTCCCGGATCGGCAGCGGCTACCGATACCGGTACCGAGAGCTACCGAGATCGCCGAGCGGGACGGCCTGCGATGGCGGCCTGCTGAGCTGGCCTAGTGGGACGGCGAGCTGAGCAGGCCCAGCTCGGCGGCGCGGGTGGCCGCGTCGCGCCGGTCCCGGGCGCCCAGCTTGGCCAGCAGCGCGGCCACGTGGGAGTCGACCGTCCGCACGGACAGCACCAGGTCACGGGCAATCTCGGCGTTGGTGTGGCCCTGGACCAGCAGCCGGAGCACGTCGTTCTGGCGCACGGTCAGGCCCGCCGGATGGGCCCGGGTCTCCTCCGACGGGCCACGGGGGATGCGGGCCACGCCCAGCGCGCGCAGCCGGGTGCGGACCCTGGTCGCCAGCGGCCGGGCGCCCAAGTCGTCCAGGACGGCCAGCGCGGTCAGCAGGTCCTGCGGATCAGGGCTCTGGGCCAGGGCGGCCGCGTGCTCGTACCGGCCGCCGGCCGCCTGCCAGCCGGCGGCCGCCTCGCGCCACCGGCCGGATGCCTGCACCGCGAACGGATGCGCACCGGCCGCCGGGGTGGGTTCGCCGGCCGCGGTTAGCCAGTAGCCGAGTTCAGCCCGCTGGGCGAGGTCGCCGAGCCGTTCGGCCTCCTGGTAGACCGGCCGGGCCAGGTCCCGTGCGGCCCGATCGTCGCCACGGAGCCAGGCGTGCTCGGCCCGGGCCGCCGCGACCGGGCCGGTGCGCTGCAGCTCGCCGCTCCCGGCGACCAGGTCCCAGGCCTGGCCGAGCAGCTCGGCGGCCTCGGGCTGGCCGCGCCGCACCGCGATCCGGGCCATGACGGTCAGCGCGGCCATCTGGGTCGGCCGGTGCGCGCTCAGGCTAATTTCCAGGGCTAGTTCGGCGTACCGGACCGCGTCGTCCCACTGGCCCCGGGCCAGAGCCAGCCGGGCCTGCTCGGTCCGCATGTAGGACAGGAAACCGAGGAACTCGGCCCCCTCGGCCAGCTTCACCGCCTGCTGCAGGAAGCCTTCGGCCTCGTCGAGCCGGTACCAGTCCAAAAGGGACCACACCAGGTTCACGTAGGCCCGGCAGGCTTCCTCGGTGTCGTGGGCCGCCAGCGCGACCCGGAGCGCCTCTTCGACCATGGCCTCGCCAGCGAGATTGCCCTGGAACCACTGCGCCGAGCCCACGTTGTTCAGGGCGTGCGCGGTGGTCCGGTCGTCACCGGCCTCCCGGGCCAGCGCGATGGCCCGCTCGCCGAGCGCGATGGCCTCGGAGGTCCGGTGGGCGAGCATGAACAGCTGCGACTGGTTGCTCAGGGTCAGGGCGAGCAGGCCCGGTTCCCCGGCCCGCTCGGCCGCCGCCATCGCCTGCGCGCCGGCCCGCTCGGCTTCGGTCCGGTCGCCGGTGTTCCAGTGCATCCGGGACAGCCAGCGCAGCCTGACCCCGAGCTGCTGGTCATTCCCGTGGGCGCGGTTGAGCGTTACGGCCCGGCTCATGGCGTCGACCGCGGTGGCGGCCGCGCCGACCGTGTAGGTTTCCACCGCGTACTCTTCGAGCAGCTGGGCCTGGTCCTGTGGGCTGAAGCGATCCGCGTGCTCCAGTACGAGCCGGAAGTGCGCGGCTGCCTCACGGTGTGCGCCTGCGGCCGCGGCGTCCCGCGCTGCCGCTGGGCCGTAGGCCGCGATGGCGTCCTGGTCGCCGGCCTGCGCCGCGTAGTGGACGATCTGCGACGCGTCCACGCCCGGCCGCTGGGTCAGCACGTCCAGCACCTGCTGGTTCAGCGCCATCAGCCGGGCGGCCGGCACCGCGCCCTCGATGGCCCGGCGGGTCAGCTCGTGCCGGAACGAGATCCGCTGGGCGGTCACGGTCAGCAGGCCGCGTTCTTCGGCCAGACCCAGCGCCGCGGTGGCGCCCGGGCCGGCCAGCTCATCGGCCAGCCAGCGGTCCAGCGCGGCCGGCACCACCGCGAACTGCTCGAGCACGTCCTGGGTGCCCGGGTCCAGCTGCCGGACCCGGGCCAGCACGGCGTCGGCGATGGATGGCGGCACCTGGTCGCCATCGGCCGAGGCCAGCAGCTCGTGCACGAAGAACGGGTTGCCCGCGGTCAGCGTGTACAGCCCGGTCGCGTCGACGGCACTGTCCGCGCTGAGTCGCTGGACCGCGCCGGGGGACAGCCGGGCCAGTGGCAGCCGCCGGACCTGGTCGAGCCGGGACACCAGGCCGAGCAGGCCGTGCAGCGGATGCTCGCGGTGCAGTTCGTCGTCGCGGTAGGTCAAGATGAGCACGGCAGGCAGCGCGCCGATCCGCCGGGCCAGGTAGCGCAGCACGTCCAGGGTGGCGTCATCGGCCCAGTGCACGTCCTCGATCACCAGTACCGCGGGGTGGCCCGCCCAGTCCAGCTCGGCCCGCAACGTGGCCAGCAGCCGGTCCCGGTCGCTGCCGTCGGTCACCGCCAGGCTGAGCTCGGTGCCCACGCTGCCGGTCAGGTCGCGGAACGGGCCGAGGGTCCGCGGCGTGGCCAGGTCGTCGCAGTAGCCGACCAGCATCCGCCCCTCGGCGGGCAGCTGGGCCCGGACCGCTTCGACCAGGCTGGACTTGCCGATCCCGGCCTCGCCGGAGATCAGCACCACCGACCCCTCGCCCCGGGCGGCGGATCCCACGGTCCCGGCGAGCGCGGACAGCTCGGCCTCGCGCTCCACGATGCCCCGCTTCATCCCTGGATTGTAGAGCCGCCCAGGTCAGCTGACAGATGTGGCGATCACCCGATTCGGGTCGCTTTCGTCCACGGCCCAGGGCTGGCCGTTGACCGCGACCTGGCCGGGTAGGTCCTCGCCCGGGATCCGGGGCCATTCGGCCCGGGTCAGCGGGGCCGGGCCGGCCACGGTCAGCTCGGCCGCACCGCTGGAGACGGTCAGCGCGATCCGTGTCTCGCCTCGGGCTTCGTGCACGGTGGTGGTGCCGCCAGTCCCACCCCACACCTCGAGCGTCAGCGCGTCCGGGTCCGCGGCCGCACTGGCCGGGGCGCTGCTGTCGACCGGCAGCAGCGCGCCGTGCCGGACGAACAGCGGGGCCTGCTCCGGCGGCCGGGTCAGCCGCTGCCACCGGCCGCCGTCGAAGCGAGCACGGGTGGCGTAGTCGATCCAGGTTCCGGCGGGCATGTAGACGTCCTGCTCGCCATCGGCCGAGGTGACCGGCGCGGCCAGCAGGTCGGTGCCGATCAGGTACTGGCCGTCGGCGTCCCGGGCGCCCCGGTCACCGGGGCAGGCTGCGACCATCGGCCGCAGCCAGGTGCGGTGCTGGCGGACCGCCTCGGCCGCGGCCGAGTACAGGTAGGGCAGCAGCCGGTACCGGGTGGCGACGATCTGCCGGGTAGCCGGGTACACCCCGGCGGCCTGGTCCCACGGCAGCCGGCTGGTGTTGCCGTGGTAGCGGTTCAAGGGGGACAGTGCCCCGAACCAGGCCCAGCGCAGGTACAGGTCGGGCGCCGGTGACCCGTAGAAGCCCCCCACGTCGTGACTCCAGAACGTGCCGCCGCCGATGGCGTAGGACAGGCCGCCGCGCAGCGTGCTGCCCATGCCACCGTAGGTGGAGGCCGGGTCGCCGCCCCACTGGGCGGCGTGCCGCTGCCCGCCCAGATACGACGACCGGCCCCACACCAGCCGGTAGCCGTGCACCTGCTCGGTCACCTCGGCCGCCGCGTCGTTGTACAGCAGCGTGTAGACGTTGTGCAGGTCGAGGCCGCTCGCGCCGTTCCAGGCCACCGTGCCCGGCGGCACCGCCTCGGCGAAGTCGGTCTTGAACACCGCCGCCCCGTCCTCGAGCAGGCCGGCCAGCTGGCCCTGCCACCAGCGGACGGCGGCCGGGTTGGTGAAGTCGACGATGGCCATGTCCGGTAGGCCCCGATCCTGGCCCCAGACCGAACCGGTCCAGGTTGAGCCGTCCGGACGGCGCAGGAAGTACCTGGCCTGGCTGACTTCGGCGAACCGCGGGCTGTCCACGCTGATGTAGGGGTTGATCCACAGGCACAGCCGGAACCCGAGCTCGCCCAGCTCGGCCGTCATCGCTCGCGGGTCAGGGAACGTGTCCCGGTCCCAGACCAGGTCGGACCAGCAGCCCGGCCGTTGCCAGAACGGGTCCACGTGCAGCACATCGGCCGGGAAGCCGTCCCGGCGGATCTGCCGGGCCCGCTCCAGCAGCGACTCCTGGGTGTCGGGCTGGAAGCTGGACGAGACCCAGGTGCCGAACGCCCACCGCGGCGGCAGCGGCACGTCCCCGGTCAGCGCCCGCAGCGGGGCCAGCGCGTCCTCCGGCCCGGCCGCCCGGATCACGTAGAACTCCAGCACCTCGTCGGGCACGACCAGCGACACGGTCGAGTGCGAGGTGGCGGCCAGGTCGATCTCGACCGGGGCGCCGCTGTTGACGAACAGCCCGTAACCGCGGGTGGACCAGTAGTACGGCACGGCCTTGTAGACGTGCGGGCCGCTGACCCCGAGGGCATCTTCGATCCAGGCCACCGACCGGGTGCCGCGCTGGCCGAACGTCCCGAACCGTTCGCCCAGGCCGTAGAACTGCTCGTCCGGACGGGCCTCGAAGCTGACGTGGTAAGCCAGCTCGCCGTCGGCCAGGACCGTGCCGCCGAAGGGCAGCGACCAGGGCTCGCCGCTCACGTCCACGTCGTCGTGCTGCTGGGCCAGCAGCGTCCGGCCCGTGCCGTCGTCGAACCGCAGCGACCACGGCTCCGGGGAGATCACCGCGACCAGATCGCCCGCCGTGACCCGCATCTCGCCCGCCGGGTGTTCCCTGGCCACCCCGGCCCGCACGGCCGGTCCTGGACCGGGGACCAGCGGCAGGGCGGCTTCCGAGCGTGGCCGCTGCGACCCGTCCCGGCTCAGGCTGACGCGCACCGCCCCGGCGGCCACCGCGGTGACCTGGACGGTCAGCGGTTCCCCGTCACTGGCCAGGCCGGCCAAGGTAACCCGGCCCGGCCCGGCCGAGGTCACCCGGGCCGACGTGAGCGCGGCCGGGGGACCGGAGGGCTCGCCTGGCCCGGGTGGCAGGTCGCCCACCTGCTGCTGGCGCTGGATCAGTGACTGCAGTGGAAGCACACTCGTAACCGTTTCATACCGCCGCATGTGCCCTCTGACCTGCCCGGCCCTCCGGATGGCACCGCTGGCTGTCACCGCTGGATGTCACAGCGGGCCGCGGCTGTCTCGTCAGTGTCGATGGCGGCCCTGCTGCTGGAGCGGCTCAGCCCGCTCGAACGAGCCGTCTTCGTGCTGCGGGAAGTGTTCGGGTTCACTTTTCCGAGATCGCCGTGGCGGTGGGGCGCTCGGAGGCCGCCTGCCGCCAGCTCGGGGTGCGGGCCCGGCGTCACATGGACGCCGGGCGGCCCCGGTTCGCGGCCGGGCGCCGGGAACGCGAGGAGCTGGCGGCACGGTTCTTCGGCGCGCTCCGGGACGGTGACGTCGACGGCGTGCGGCAACTGCTGGCCGCCGACGTCCAGCTGACCGGAGGCAGCGGCGGTAACGCCCCGCGGCACGTCGGCCCGGTCGCGGACGCCTGGGCGATCGCCCGCGAGCTGAACCAGACCCGGCGCCTCAGTCCGTGAACGTCGGGTCGGCGCCGTGCACGGCGCGGGCCCGGCCCTTGGGCTCCTCCCACTCTTCCTGGCGGCCCAGCGCGGTCAGGTCAAGCAGGGAGTAGGAGCCCCCCAGGCCGTCGGTGCCGCGGGCGAAGGTGGAGTAGGTGTGGTAGATCTGCTCCCCATCCCGCAGGAAGCAGCTCATGCCGGGCAGTTCGGTGGTGTCGGCGTCGCCCAGGGCACCGGGCTCGGATCGGTAGTTGTAGTCGAGCTGCGGCCGGTTCTTGTCCAGGGTGACCTGGAAGTCGTAGTTGAAGTCGCTGCCGAGCGAGGAGTACCACGGCACGGTCCAGCCCCGGCTGGCCGCGTAGGCCTGGAGCTTGTCCAGGGGGCCCCGGGACACCAGCACAAACCCGGTGTCCCGCGACCGCATGTGGGTCAGCGTCCCCTCCGACAGCTCGTCAACCGCCGCCGTGCAGCCCGGGCAGGCCGCGTCCCAGTCCGGGCCGAACATCACGTGCTGGACGATCAGCTGCGTCTGGTCGCCGAACAGATCAGCCAAGCTGGCCTTCCCGTCTGGGCCCTCGAACACGTACTCCTTCTCGACCCGGACCATGGGCAGCCGGCGCCGTTCCGCATTGAGCGCGTCCCGTTCGCGGGTCTGCTTCTTCTCCGCCGCCAGCAGTTGCCGCCGGGCCTCCAGCCACTCCGTGCGCGACACGACCTGGGGAAGACTCATCGTTGCCTCCAAGCGCAAAGATCAAATGAGCTTTCCCAGGGCTGACGAACGGCGTGAGCCAAACTCATCGCTAGCCCGCTGCGTTCCAGAACGCGCAGTGGTGCTGGGCGGCAAAGTCGGTCTCGTTGACCGGCTTGGGCGGGACGAGCGTGCGCCACACCGGGGCCGACGGGGTGAACCGGGGCCAGCCCCCGCCGGGGGCACCCGTCGCGGCCAGCGACGTCCAGTAGCCGCGCATGGTCGCGGCCAGCCGCTGCTGGGCCGGGGACAGCGGGGCCGGGAAGGCCTCGGCGTTCAGCGTGAACAGGTACTGGATCTCCGAGGCGTGCGCGGCGCCGTACGGGAAGCCGACCGGCGGCAGGAACACCTCGGGCGCGTTCTCGTCGGCGAACTCGTAAGCGTAAGTCGGCACGTACTTGGCCAGCGAGCCCTCCGCGGTCAGGGCGTTACAGGCGAAGATCGCGTCGGTGCCGACCGCGCCCAGGGCCACCGCCGGGCTGGCGTAGGCGTTCAGCGGGTACTGGGCCGCGATCGCGGCGGCGGCCGCGGCCGAGACGCCCAGCGTGCTGGCGATCATGGCCTGGTAGTTGGCCGCAGTGACGGCCGGCCCGCCCTCGAGCTGGGCCAGCCCCACGAACAGCCGCCACTCATCCCGGTTGGTGCCGATGATCACCGGCACGTGGTTGAACTGGCCGCTGCTCAGCGCGGTCCCGATCGACTGCGGCAGCAGGTTCCCGTCCAGGTTGGGCTGGTAGCCGCCCGCGCCCGCGTTCTGGTTGGCCAGGAGCGTAGCCACCGGCACGCTGCGCAGGCAGGCGGCGGTGTTGGTGGTGCAGCCGACCTTGGCCGCGAACGCGGCGCCGGCCGATTCGGCGCTGGCCAGCGAGGCCTGGGTCAGGGCGTAGGTGCCGCTCTCCACGATCGCGTGCTGGAACAGGCCGCGGGCGTCCGGCGACGCGAGCTGGGACAGCGTGGACAGGCCACCGGCCGACTCGCCGAACACGGTCACGTTGCGCGGGTTGCCGCCGAACCCGCGGATGTTGCGCTGCACCCAGCGCAGCGCGGCCTGCTGGTCCATCAGCCCGTAGTCACCGGACGGCCCACCCGGCCGGCTGGCCAGCGAGCTGTCGGCCAGGAAGCCGAGCGCGCCGAGCCGGTAGTTGATGCTGACCACGACCACGCCCCGCTTGACCAGGGCGGCCGGGTTGTAGTCGTCGCTCTCCCCGGTCACCAGGGCGCCACCGTGGATCCACACCATTACCGGCCGGTTGCGCAGGGAGCCGCCCGCCGGGGCGTAGACGTTCAGGTACAGGCAGTCCTCGGACGTGCTGGCCACGCCGAAGGGAGACGCCGTCTGCGGGCAGTGCGGCGCGAAGCTGGTCGCGGCGCGCACGCCCGTCCACCGCGCGGCCGGCTGCGGCGGCTGCCAGCGCAGGTTCCCGACCGGCGGCGCCGCGTACGGGATGCCGAGGAACTCGCGGGTACCCGCGGCCGTGGTGCCGCGCAGCAGCCCGCCGGCGGTGGCCACCACCGGGCTGCCGCCACCCGTGCCGCTGCCGCCAGCCAGGACACTGGCGCCACCTGCGGCGCTGGCCCTGACGCCCTTGGCGCTACTCACGTCATGGGCGGCGCTGGCCCCGCTGGCCGCCGCTCCGGTCGCGACCAGGGCCACGGCGGCCGTGCCTGCGGCCAGGCCCAGCCGCAAGGCCTTCCGCCAGCCGGCATCCACTATGCGCATCGAACCACTCCGTTCGAGGGCGGGTGTTACCACCGCTGACTCTAAAAGAACTCACACGTACTTTAAAGGCTTCTGTGCGAATTTGACCGTGCCGGCCCGCCATCGGGGTCATCCGCCCCGGTCGGGGGAGCCTATTAAAAGAACGATCACGTACTTTAAGGAGATCCCCAGCAACATGGGGCACGATCGGGCCAGGGCGGCATGGCAGCCGGCGGAGCATGGAGGACAGGCATGGCGAGGCGCGACGGCGAGCGGATCACCAGCACGATGCAGGACGACTTCCCGCTCACCATCACCACGATCTTGAACCACGGGTCCCGGGTCTACGGCCAGAGCGAGTGCGTGACCTGGCAGGGCGACCACGCCCGGCATACCAGTTACCGCGAGATCGAGGCCAACGCCCGCCGCCTGGCCCAGGCCCTGACCCGGCTCGGCGTGACCGGCGGGGAGCCGGTGGCCACGTTCTGCTGGAACAACCAGGAACACCTCGAGGCCTATTACGCGATTCCGTGCATGGGCGCCGTCGTGCACACGCTGAACATCCGGCTGCCCGCCCACCAGCTCACGCACATCGTCAACGACGCCGCCGACAAGATCATGATCGTGGACGGCAGCCTGCTGCCGCTTCTGGGCCCGGTCGCGCCCAGCCTGACCTCGGTCGAGGCGTTCATCGTGATCGGCGACGGCGACGCCTCGGTGCTCGGGGACCGGCCGGTGTACCGCTACGCCGACCTGCTCGCGGCCGAGGACGGCGAGTACACCTGGCCCGAACTGGACGAACGCTCGGCCGCCGCGATGTGTTACACCAGCGGCACCACCGGCGACCCGCGCGGCGTGGTCTACTCGCACCGGTCCACGTTCCTGCACGCCCTGGCCACCCTGACCAACGCCTGCACCGGGGCCAGCGAGGCCGACCGGCAGCTGACGATCGTGCCGATGTTCCACGTCAACGCCTGGGGCATCCCGTTCGCCGCGTTCCTGGCCGGCACCACCATGCACATGCCGGACCGGTACATGACCCCGGCTGGGCTGGTCGACTTCATCGAGGCCGAGCGGTCCACGCTGGCCTCGGCCGTCCCCACCATCTGGGGCGGGATCCTCCAGGTCGGGGCCCAGCGGGAGATCGACCTGTCGTCGCTGCGGATGGGCACCTCGGGCGGGGCGGCGATGCCCCGGTCGCTGATGGAGACGTTCCAGAAGCAGTACGGCCTGACCCTGATCCAGGGCTGGGGCATGACCGAGACCTCTCCGGTGGGCGGGCTGGCCCTGCCACCGGCCGACGTGGAGCCGGGCACGGTCGAGGAGATGGACTACCGGATGAAGTCCGGGCGGCTGCTGGCCGGGGTGCAGATGCGCATCGTCGATGACGAAGGCCACGAACTGCCCTGGGACGGTAAGTCCACCGGCGAGATCGAGGTCCGGGGACCGTGGATTACGGCCCGCTACTTCGGCGCCGACACGCCGGACAAGTTCCACGACGGGTGGCTGCGCACCGGGGACATCGGGGCCATGGACGACCGCGGCTACTTCCAGATCTCCGACCGGCTCAAGGACGTGATCAAGTCGGGCGGGGAGTGGATCTCTTCGGTCGAGCTGGAGAACCTGCTCGCGGGCAGCCCCGACGTGGCCGAGGCCGCCGTCGTCGGTATCCCCGACCAGAAGTGGACCGAGCGCCCGCTGGCCTGCGTCGTGCTCACGAACCCCGACGACGCCGGCGAGACCACCGCGGCCGCCCTGGCTTCGTTCCTGGACGGCAAGGTGGCCCGCTGGCAGGTCCCGGAGAACTGGGTCTTCATCGAAGAGGTGCCGAAGACCACGGTCGGCAAGTTCGACAAGAAGGTGCTGCGAGCGCGGCACCAGGCCGGTGAGCTGGACGTGCTGCGCGTGCGGGACTGACCCGGGCGGCCCGGCCCGCCGGGCACAATAGCTCGGGTGTACCGACTGATCCGGCGCCTGGGCGCGGTGGTGATCGCCGCGGCGATCGTCGTGCTCATCGTCGACGACCTGACCGAGCAACGCTTCGCGCACTGGTGGGACACCCACGCGATCACCACGTCGCTGATCTCCGACCTGCTCATCGTGGGCGCGACCGCGTTCATCTTCGATGAGGTGGTGGCCTACCGGCAGCGCAAGGACCGGTCCCTGTCGGTGGCCGCACAGGCCCTCATCGTCTACGGCCAGGCCCGCGAGGCCTACCAGGCGGTGATGGCCAACCTCAGCGACCCGTCGTCGGGCAACGGTGTCCTGGACGAGCTGCGGGACCTGGCCAGCAACCTGCTGGTGGCCTCGCCCAGCCTGTTCGACGACCCGGACGCCCGCGACTTCCTGCTGCAGCTGGACCGGCTGATGGCGGGGCTGTTCGCGGCGGCCAGCGGCCGGTTCGACCGCCCCGACGGACTGGGCCAGACCAGCGCGCTGACCAAACAGATGAACCAGGTTCAGTCCTCGTTCCTGCCCCTGGTGGCCCGGTTCCCGCCCGACTACCAGCAGCGGGTCCGGGACACCGACACCGCCATCGACAACGACTCCGACTCGAGCGGCTCGGGCTCGGCCAACTCGGGCGATTCCCGGTCAGGCTGCTGACGAGGCCCTTAGGCGTCCGGCACCTTGTCCAGGAAGCCGAACACCGCCACGATCTGGCCATCCGGGCCGGTCAGGGCGACGTCGGACCCGACCACGACCGGCTCAGCGCCTTCGGGAGCCAGGTTCCAGCTGAACCGGGTCTGCCGGTGGTGGGTGTCGACCGGCCCGGCCAGGGTGAACACGAACCCGGGGAACTGGCCCTGGACCGCGGCGACGGTGGCGTCGATCGCGGCCCGCCCGGTGACCTCGGCCAGCGGGTCGGTGTAGCTGGCGTCCGGCGCCCACACCTCCTCGATCAGCGTGCGCCGCGCCGCCGGGTCGGTCCCGTTCCAGCAGTCCAGGTAGCGCTCGATCACGTCCGACATGGTTTCTCCTTCGTGTGCGATGTCGCGGTGCGCGAAGTCGCGTGCGCGATGCGCCCATCCTCGGTGGCCGGGCCGCACCGGGGCGATTACCCGCCAGGTAATGGGAGACCATGGTCCTCATGCGGGTGATTGTGCTGGGCGCGGGCGCCGTCGGGCTGACCACGGCGATTCGCCTGCTCGAAGCGGGCTGCGACGTGCGGGTGGTGACGGCCGCGCCGATCGAGGCGACCACCTCCTACCTCTCCGCCGGGATCTGGTTCCCCACCCACGTCGGGCCGCCCGCGCTTGTCGCCCGGTGGGGGCGGCGGACCTTCGAGGTCCTGGCCGCCCACGCCCGGGACTCGGTCCCGGGCGTGGTCATGCGCGAATCCCTCGTGCTGTACCGGCAGCCGCCCGGCCGACCGGACTGGACCGCCTCGGTCGGGCCGGTCCGTGACGCCACCGCGGCCGAACTGCCGCCCGGCTACCGCTACGGCCTGCGGTTCGCGGTCCCGCAGGCGGAAATGCCGATCTACCAGCCCTGGCTCGTGCAGCAGGTGACTGAGCGCGGCGGCGACATCGTGACCCAGCACGTCAACGACCTGGCCGAGCTGGCCGGGCCGGGGGTGGACGCCGTCGTCGACTGCCCGGGGCTGGCCGCCCGCGAGCTGGTCGGTGACCTGTCCGTCTACCCGGTACGAGGGCAGATCGTCCGGGTCAAGAATCCGGGCCTGGTCATGTCGGTGCGCGATGAGTTCCACCCGGCCGGCCGGGCCTACGTGCACCCGCGCAGCCGCGACTGCATCCTGGGCGGGACCCTGGACGAGCATCAGTGGGACACCACACCCGATCCGGCCACCGCCGCGGCGATCATCACCAGGTGCACGGAGATCGTTCCCGCGCTGGCGGACGCGGAGGTCATCGGCACCGTCGCGGGCCTGCGCCCGGGGCGTGCCGAGGTCCGGCTGGAGGAAGGCTCGCCTCAAGCCGGGGCCATCCGCATCATCCACAACTACGGGCACGGCGGCGCGGGCATCACGCTCAGCTGGGGCTGCGCCGAAGACGTCACCCAGCTCCTGGGCATCTGAGCGGCCACCCGCCCACCGGTTACGATCACCGGCATGCAGGCGCGCAAGCTCGGGCTCAAGACAGGACAGCGAGTGGCCCTGGATGACCCGCCACCGGGCTGGATGTTCGCCGATCCACCCGGCGGCCTGGAACTGATCGGCGCGGCCGGCCCCGCCGACCTGATCGTGGCCTTCTTTTCCCGTGCGGCCGATCTTGGCCTACGGCTCCCGGGGCTGGCCGAGCGGATCTTCCCCGATGGGGCGGTCTGGGCCGCCTGGCCTCGTCGGGCCGGCGGCCACATCAGCGACATCACCGACAACGTGGTGCGCGAGTACGCGCTGCCGCTCGGCCTGGTCGACGTGAAGGTCGCCGCCATCGACGACGACTGGTCCGGCCTGCGCCTGTGCTGGCGCAAGGAGAACCGCGGCCCGCGCCCGCCCGTTGGCGCGCCGCCTGCTAGCTGATCGGGTTGGCCAGGCCTACGATGACCTCGGCCCCGGGCAGCGTGGCCAGCGACGGCCCCGGCAGCCACAGCTTGGAGCCGCGGATGCCGGATCCGATGACCACGTGCGCCTGCTCCGTGACCCGGGCGTCGATGAAGACCGGCCACTCGTCCGGCAGCCCGACCGGGGTGATGCCGCCGTATTCCATCCCGGTCGCGGCCACCACGTCGTCGAGCGGCGCGAACGTGGCCTTCCGGGCGTCCATCCGGCGCCGCACCACCCCGTTGACGTCCGCGCGCGTTACGGCCGTGACCAGGCAGGCCGCATAGCTGGTGACGCCACCGCGCTTGCCCGCGACGACCACGCAGTTGGCCGATTCAGCCAGCGCAACCTCGTAGTGCTCGCAGAACGCCGCGGTGTCGGCCAGCTCCGGGTCGATCGGGGCGACCTCGGCGTCCGCGCCGCCGGCCCAGTCGGCCAGCGCGACCGCGACCGGCTTGGCCAGCAGATCCGGACGGGACAGAGCGGGGGAGAGGTCGAGTTTCATGCCGCTATCCAACCAGGCCCGGTCAAGCGCCCACCTCAGGGCTTGCGGCCTACGCCGCCCCACATCCCGGTTATCGGCCCGGCCGGGTCGACCGGCTCGTCCGGCCGCCACTCCGGCAGGTGCACCACGCCCGGCCCGATCAGGTCCAGCCCGTCGAAGAACCGGCTGACCTCCGCATGCGTCCGGTACTGGACCTTCTGCCGCATGGCCTGGCTCAGTGCCGCCTCGGCCTGGGCCGACTTTTCCGGGATCATGTCCTTGGCGGGCTGGGACAGCACCAGGTAGCTGCCGGACGGCACGGCCTCGATCAGCCGGCGCACGATGGTGTACGGGTCGTCCTCGTCCGGGACGCAGTGCATGATCGCGATCAGCATGACCGCGATCGGCCGGCCGAAGTCGAGGGTGGCCGCGGCCCCGGCCAGGATCTCGGCCGGTTCGCGCACATCCGCGTCCAGGTAGGCGGTGGTCCCGGTGGCGCTGGTCAGCAGGGCGCGGGCGTGGGCCAGCACGATCGGGTCGTTGTCGACGTAGACGACCCGGCTGTCTGGCGCGGTGGCCTGGGCCACCTCGTGGGTGTTGTTGGCGCTGGGGATCCCGGTGCCGATGTCCAGGAACTGGCGGATCCCGATCTCGGCCGCCAGGTAGCGCACGGCTCGGCCCAGGAACGCCCGGTTGGCCCGCACGCCCGGCAAGATGGCCGGGGTGGCCTGCATGACCTTCTCGGCCGCTGCCCGGTCGACCGCGAAGTTGTCCTTGCCGCCCAGCCAGTAGTTGTAGATCCGGGCGATGTGCGGCACGCTCGTGTCGATCTCGCGCTCGGGCGGCAGAGCATGCTCGGGTACGACGCTGCGGAACGGCTTGTTCTCCTCGGCCACAACCCATACCGTATCGGGATTTACCGCCGGGTCGGTGCGCCGCCGGTTCCGGGTTCGTGCCCTAGGTGCCCGGTTCGCGCCTCCGGCTCGGGTCAGTTGAGCTGCGCGGGCTTCAGCGCGGTCTTGCTGGACAAGGCGCCCGTCCACGAAGCCGGGCCCTCGACCGGCTGGCCGTGGGAGTAAATCGGCGGCCGCGCGCCCGGGAAGTGCAGCGTCACCCGGCTGAAGTAGCGCTGGCCGGGGTGGCCCGGCACCGGCACGGCGCGCCAGAACTTCACGTCCGCCGGGTAGCGGTGGAACTTGCCCGCCGCGCAGTACGGCGTGCAGTCGTTCACCAGGTCCGTGCCGGTACCGCTGGCGGACGAGGCCGACCATGATGACCAGGACAGGCCGCTCAGGTAGTCGTTGCCGTCCGCGCAGGTCAGCGTGAAACTACCCGGCCTGACCTGGGCTTTGGTGCAGTTGAACACCACCGGCTTGGCCGCGGGGTGGGCCGGGGTGGCGTGGACCGACGTAGCGCCGGCCGTGGCGTGGTGACCCGTGGCTGCGACCGCGGTGCCGGTGACGATGCCGATGACCGCCAGGACCGGCAAAAGTATGGCTGTCATGCGTCGCCTGGTCACGATCGTCCCCGTTCGGCTGAAGGCCAGCGGTCCTCGGGCCCACACTATCCAAGACGCGGCCGGACGTGATGGGTTGCTGCCGCAGCGTAATTTTTCTTTCGGCTCACGAATGCAGCGCCGCCCCCTTGAACACTTTGTCCACTCCGTTGCGCGGCCCGTACACGGCTACCCCGACCAGATTGAGGTCGGCGCTGGCGACGGCGCGTACCACGGCCCGGTTGTCGTCGTCGTTGTCCGTGGTGAACAGGTCCTCGGTGTAGATCGCGGTCGTGAGACCACGGCCGGCCGCCCGCTCCCGTACGGTCGTCAGCAGGGGCCCGTCGGCCGCGTACACCAGCACGGGCTGGCGGAACATCTCCAGATACCGCTGGCCCGAGCCGTCCTCGTACGGTTTCCCCGCCGTCTCCGGGACCCCGGCCGCGATCCCGCTGGCCAGGAACGCGGTCACGTTCAGCTGCTGCCATCCGGCCAGGTCATCACGGACGGCAATGGCGATCTTGGTGTCGAAGCGCATAAGACCAGGCTGGGGTCGAGGTCCCGCTCAACGCTTGAACGCTCGTGCGCATTATTTTGATCTTTTAACCGGCTCGCCTGGTGTAGACGGCGTCGACCGTGCGCCTGCGATCCGGACCCGAGCGATGGAAGTTCAGTTCGGTCTCGGTCAGCCCCGCGCGGGTGAACTCGGTCAAGTCCCGAGGGCTGAGCGGCCACGGCCGGCGGCCTGCCGGTTCGTCGTCGCGGCGGGCCAGGCCGTGCACGAAGACCCGGCCGCCGGGGGCCACCGCGCCGGCGATGCTGGCCGCGGCCGCGCCCCGTTCGGCCACCGGCAGCGACTGCAGGGTCCGGACCTCCACCACCAGGTCGAAGGCCCGGGACCACTCGGCGGGGAGCTGGAGCACGTCCGCGACCTGGTAGTCCACGGCCGAGTCCGGGAACCGGGCCCGGCAGTGCGCGATAGCCGCGGGCACCAGGTCGAAGGCCGTGACTCCGAACCCGCGCCGGCTGACCTCCTCGGCGTCGTCGCCCAGCCCGCAGGCCACGACGAGTGCCGTCTGCCCGTCGGCGGCCGGCTGGCGGTCCAGCCAGTTGACCAACTCGGGCATCGGCCGGAGGGTGGCCCACGGGATCTCGTTCAGGTCGGTCCCGGCCTGCGCGTAGATTTCCTCGAACGAAATTTCCTTGCCCATCTGGCCATACTAGAAATGTGACCGGTGAGGATCGGGGCTCTCGCGACGGGCGGAGCGGCGACTGGGCCCGCTACTGGCGGGCCGACCAGCTGAGCGGCCCGGTCGAGGCCATGCACGCTCACTTCCGGTCGCACGTCTACCATCGCCACAGCCACGAGACCTACTCGTTCGGCGTCACCGACGACGGCGCGCAGGCCTTCACCTGCCGCGGCGACCACCACGTGAGCACGGCCAACATGGTCATGCTGTTCAACCCGGACGACCCGCACGACGGCCACGCCGCCACCGGCCCCGGCTTCACCTACCGCATGATCCACATCGCCCCGGCCCTGGTCCGGGAGCTCTTCGCCGCCACTGGCCCGCCACTGTTCCCCACCCCGGTCGTCGACGACCCCGAGCTAGCCCGCCACCTCCGCCACCTCCACACCGCCCTCACCAGCCCTTCCACACCCCTTTAGCACCACGTACTTCCCACACCCCTCCAGCCACATAACTCCCTGGCGTCACTGGAGCAACATGAGCAGCTGACGGCCACCGCGCGACTGCTGGCTCGGCATGCCACACGCGCCACCCTGGTCCCGCGGGGCAGCCCCGCCTCAGCCCTCATCGCGAGCCGGGTGCGGGACATGCTGCATGACGCCTACGCCAGCCCGCTTACCGCCGATGAACTGGCCGCCGCGGCCGGGTGCAGCCGTTTCACCGCCACCCGGGCTTTCACCACGGTCTACGGCCTGGCCCCGAGCGACTACCAGCGCCAGCTCCGGCTGCGCGCGGCCGGGAGCCTGCTGACCGGCGGCGCCACCGCGGCCGAAGCTGCCGCCTGCGCCGGCTTCGCCGATCAGGCCCACCTGACCAGGTGGTTCCGCCGCTGCTACGGCGTCACTCCGGGTGCCTACCGTCAGGCCGTGGGGAGCCGGTAGACCGACACGTGCGACGTCGACTCGGCCGTGAACTCGGTGCCGGCCCAGTCCGCGTGCCGGCTCTCCAGCTCGAAACCGGCCAGCTGGCCCATGAGGTCGAGCTCAGCGGGCCAGACGTAGCGGTGCGGGCTGCGGACCAGCCGGGCCTGTCGGCTCTCATCGAAGTAAAAGTGGTGCGAGGTCAGGTGCTGGTTCAGCACGTCGTAGGTGTCCAGGCCGATGTAACCCGGGCTGGACGCGAAGACGACAGCTGACTGTCCCGGCGGGAGCACGCGCAGCTCGGGCACCCCCAGCTCGATGACGAACCGGCCGCCGGGGGAGAGGTGCCGGGCGGCGTTGCGGAAGCACTCGACCTGCTCGGCCTGGGTGAGCAGGTTGCCGATCGTGTTGTACACCAGGTAGACGAGGCTGTATTCGCCCGGCGCCCGCGAGGTGGCCATGTCCCCGTTGATCACCGGGATCGCCGCCTCGTCGGCCTTCTCCCGCAACTGGCCGATCATCGGCTGCGACAGCTCGATGCCCGTGACCGGTACCCCGCGCGCCGCGAGCGGCACCGCCACCCGGCCGGTCCCGATGGCGAACTCCAGCGCCCGCCCCGAACCAGCCAGCCCGGCCAGGCGATCCACCGCCGGCCCCCGCACCTCAGCCGCGAACATGCCACCGTCTGACCGGTCATAGTCCCGGGCCACCTCAGCGTCCCAGATGTCCTCCTGCCGCATACGCCCCACCATCTCGGCCCCCGCGTGGCAGTGTCCACCAGTTTTCCCACCCGCCCGACCCGCGCCCACTGAGGTGCCACACGGTTCCCGGACAGGGGATCCCATAGGATTCTTCTGGAAAGGAATGGGATCGAGTGGCCAGGAATCGCAGGAAGTTTTCTCCTGAGTTTAAGGAGGAAGCCGCCAAGATGGTGGTGGATACTTCCCAGCCTATTGCGCATGTTGCCCACGAGCTGAACGTGAATGAGACGACGCTTGGCAACTGGGTGAAAAATTACCGGGAAAAGCACGCGGACGACGAGCCCGCACTCCCGGTACCGGAGCGTGCACGGCTGCGCGAGCTTGAGCGGGAAAACCGCGAGCTGAAGATGAAGGTCGAGTTCCTTTCAAAAGCCGCGGCGTACTTTGCGGCGGAGCATCGGTAATCCAGAGGTATGAGTTTATCGATGCGGAGTACGCCACCCGTGCCGGGGATTCGGCATGCGCTCCCACGATTGTGCAAATGTGCACATGGCTTGAAGTTTCACGGTCAGGATTTTACGACTGGAAATCGCGGCCGAAATCAGCAACGGCGAAAAGGCGGGAACTGCTGAAAATCAAGGTAAAGGCATTGTTTGAGGAAAATAACGGCGAGTACGGGTACCGGCGGGTCCACGCTGTGCTGGCCCGCGGCGGCGAGCTGTGCAGCCCGGAGCTGGTCCGCCGGCTGATGCGCGAGCTTGGCCTGGTGCCTTGCCAGCCCAGGCCCTGGCGCCGGTCGCTGACTGAGCAGGGTGCGGCCGGCCCGATCCCGGACCTGGTGAACCGCGACTTCACAGCGCAACGACCCGGCGAGAAAATGGTCGGCGATATCACTTACATCCCGACGTGGCAGGGCTGGGTTTATCTCGCCACGGTGATTGACTGCGCGACCCGGAAAATAGTCGGCTGGGCGATGGACGACAATTATAAGACTCCCCTGATCACTGCGGCGGTCAAGATGGCCGCCCGTAATGTCAGGCTTCCGGAAGATGCTGTTTTCCACAGTGACCGCGGCAGCAATTACACGTCTGCGGAGTTCGCCAGAGAACTGGCCGCGCTGAAGATGCGCCAGTCAGTTGGCCGGACCGGGATCTGCTATGACAACGCTTTGGCAGAGTCCGTTAACGGGACGCTGAAAGTGGAACTGGTTCACCGGACCGTCTACCCGACCCGGAAGAAAGCGCAGCAAGACATTGCGCGGTGGATCGAGCTTCGCTACAATAAAACTCGTCTTCATTCAGGGCTTGGCTACCGGACTCCGCAAGAAGTCATGGACGAGCTCCTGAACGGGCGGGAAGCCGCGTGAATTAATCGCAAATCTTCTGTCCGAGAAACGCGGAGCACCTCACACCCACCAGGGATGGCCACTTGGGCCGGTACTGCGCGCGAGCCGCGCCCACCAACCCCTCAACTCACACCGGGCTCGTGCGCCCCCGCAGTTCTGCGGACCTCGCGATTCGGGAAGACTTTTATGCAGCATTTGCCGAAAAGTGTTCCCGAATGCCAGGGGTACCGTAAGTCCCGCCGCGTCCGCCACGGGGTTTCGCGGCCCGACTGGGAGCCGAGCCGTCCCGGCAGTCGCCCGGTCGTCGTTAGGCGGGTACTTCGGCCCAGGTGGTGACGGCGCCGGAGCTCAGCAGCAGGTCAGGCAGCATGCCACGTACATCGACCGATGTCAGGGATACGCGAGCACAAGCCCCGGCCTACAGGCCGACTCGCCCGCAAACTCCGGCGGGACTAATCAGTGCCAGTACGGCACGGTACCGCTGTAGTGCAGGATTGCGGTGCTGCCGTGGTACCCAGGCAGTCGGTATCCGGGCGTGTACCAGGCCATCCGCGAGTAGTACCGGACACCGTTATGAGTTTTAACGGCTGAAAGTGTTACGACCAGGCGGTGGTAGCTCTCCTTGCCCTGAGCACAGTTGGGGATGCAGCTGTCCACTCAGAGCGAGCCATTGGCCGAAGCGTGCGGGTTCGGTTCGCCTTTGTCCCAGGTGGACCAGTGCCCGATGTGCGCCCCCGGGGCGCCTCCCATGCCGATCAGTATCCACGAGGGCCGGACGCTGCGGTGGCTAAAGCCACCGGTCCCGCTGGCATAAACGACAGGTGTGGTAGCGGCGGATGCGACTGTCGGCATAAGCGCGGCCGGAGCGCCGATGCTTGCGGCCAGTACTCCGGCAGCGATCAGCGTCTTAAGTGACCTCATGGTGTCCCCCTGCTGTCTCAGCGTCACCAGAGTGGCGTCCGGCAGAGTGGTGTGTTGAACGGCCCTGGTGATGGGCGTGGCGCAGACGCGTAGGGCGGCCACCGCGTGATCCTTTGGAAGACCTCTCACAGTGCTTCTGAAGGAGATTTCGCGGTGACCGCTCCCAGCAGTATCGACCCTGCCCGTTTCCTGCACGACCAGCTGGAGTCCGCGTCGCCGGATCTGCTGCGCCAGATGCTGGCCACGTTCATCAACGCGCTCATGTCCGCTGAGGCCGACGCGGTCTGCGGTGCGCCCTACGGGGCGCCGTCACTGGACCGGGTCAATGTCCGCAACGGGTACCGGCACCGGGACTTTGATACCCGGGCGGGGACGCTGGACGTGGCGATCCCCAAGCTGCGGTCCGGGTCGTACTTCCCGGACTGGCTGCTGGAACGCCGCCGCCGCGCCGAGGCGGCCCTGACCTCGGTGGTGGCGACCTGTTACCTGCTCGGTGTCAGTACGCGGCGGATGGAGAAGCTGGTCGAGTCCCTGGGGATCACCCGGCTGTCCCGGTCCCAGGTCAGCGAGATGGCCCGGGACCTGGATGAGCAGGTGGAAGCGTTCCGGACCCGCCCGCTGGACGCCGGGCCCTACACGTTCGTCGCGGCGGACGCGCTGGTGCTGAAGGTCCGTGAGGGCGGCCGGGTGGTCAATGTGCATGCGCTGCTGGCCACCGGGGTGAACGCGGACGGGCACCGGGAGATCCTGGGCCTGCAGGTCACCTCGGCTGAGGACGGCGCCGGGTGGCTGGGATTCTTCCGGGACCTGACCGCCCGCGGCCTGACCGGCGTCCAGCTCGTCACCTCTGATGCGCACCGCGGCCTGACCGAGGCGATCGGCGCCACCTTGCCCGGAGCGGCCTGGCAGCGGTGCCGCACCCACTACGCCGCGAACCTGATGTCCGTCACCCCGAAGGCGTCCTGGCCGTGGGTCAAGACCCTGCTGCACTCGGTCTACGATCAGCCCGACGCCGCCTCCGTCCACGCCCAGTACGACCGGCTGATCGACGCGATCAGCGAGAAGCTGCCCAAGGTCGCTGAGCATCTGGACGGCGCCCGCGCGGACGTCCTGGCGTTCACCAGCTTCCCGAAGGAACTGTGGCGGCAGATCTGGTCGAACAATCCCCAGGAGCGCCTCAACCGCGAGATCCGCCGCCGCACCGACGTCGTCGGGATCTTCCCCAGCCGCGACGCCCTGATCCGCCTCGTCGGCGCCGTCCTGGCCGAACAGCACGACGAATGGGCCGAAGGACGCCGCTACCTCGGCCTGGACATCCTCACCCGCTCCCGCATCACCCTGGCCCCGGCGGCCGGCACCGGGACGGAGGTGACCCCCGACAGCGACCTGCAGGCGCTCAGCGCCTAACTCACAACAAAGGATCACGCGCTAACCGCCAAACACCACGCCAAAGGACTTGACCGTCACCAGAGAGACGCAGGGCCAGCGCGATAGGTTGGCCCAGCAGCGGGGGAAGTGACCTTAGTCCCAGGGGTAGTTTCGGCCTCGAGTTGACCGTTGGAGCCCCTCGCAAACCAACGAGCTGCGTCAACGACCTTCAGCGACTTACCTGCCTCTAGATGGTAAGGAGGAAGTCACCTGACACTTAAGCATCAAGCAGGCTCGTCGTCAGGAATGTCCACTGGCGTCTCGTTCTCGCCGTACGGGACTTCCTGCCGCTGTTCGAGCACGTCTGCTTCAGGCTCGTCGTCAGGAATGTCCACTGGCGTCTCGTTCTCGCCGTACGGGACTTCCTGCCGCTGTTCGAGCACGTCTGCTTCAGGCTCGTCATCGGGAATATCTGCTGGCGTCGAGGGCTGGTCACGATCCTCGGCGTCATGGTCGGCGTACTCGTCGTCGGCGTACTCGTCCTCGGGGTTACTGTCGGTGTTGGATGTCATGGCTGCGAGTCTTGCTTGCAGGTATGCGGGGACGCAAACAGCAGCCTTCACTGACCGCCGCTACGGGCCACCAGACAGCGCTAACGACCTCCATCGACCCGTGTGCGGCTAGTTCACACCGAGGGGATCAGATCGATCGGTGATGAGCGCCAGGCCGTCGCCGTCGTGTTCCGTCTCTGGTTCGCAAGACCTGAAAAGGCAACGAGAGATAACCATCAGCGATCAGGCGGGTACTTCGGCCCAGGTGGTGACGGCGCCGGAGGGATTGCGGAAGCAGTTCCAGGTGATGGCGAGGGCGTCGACCAGGAAGAGGCCGCGGCCGCTTTCGGCGCAGAAGTCGACCTCTCGCAATTGTGGCAGCGTGGGGCCACCCCAATCGGTCACCGCCACCCGGACCCGACGGGAATGACCGGTCAAGGTGAGGGTCACCGTGCCGTCGGCGCAGCGCCCGGACCTGCTGTGCACAATCGAGTTTGTCACCAACTCGGTGACAATGAGCTGCAGAACAGCGGTATTCGGATGGTCGACCCCCAGCGTCGCCGCGACAAAGTCCCGGGCCTGGCCGACGTGCTCGGCCTGAGCTGGCAGGCAAATGGATGTCCGGTACACACTCAATGGGCAGACTCGGTTCACGAGGCCACCGCCTCTCACGTCGTTCGGTCCCTCACCCTGAACGTCGTAACGGCTCCCGCTGAGGTTTGCCCTAAATTATTAAGGCTCGTTTACGGTCCGGCTTAATCGCCGTCCTGTCGCCTACGCTGACTAAACCGCGCCCGTCCCCCCAGGGAGCACCCCGTGGCTCTCGACCACCCCGCCAACCCTCCCGACCGTCCCGAAGTCCCAGCCTCCGCCGACGTCCCAGCCGACCCCCACGGGGTCGCCAACCTGACCCGCGCCGAAGCCTTCAAATCCCACCGCTACTGGAGCGGAGTCGAACGCCTCTCCAAGCTCTGGGAGGACCACAAAGAACGGTGGCCGGCTGACCCGACGGTGAGAGCAGACCGGTCGCCGACGGCGGAGCAACCGGGCGAGGTAGCGGACTCGATAGCAGCGGTCGCTGTCGCGGAAGCGGTCGTGAGTGCCGACATCAGGGAAGTTGCGGCGGCCGACACTTCGCGCGGCTGGTTGGAAGGCTTTGCCTTCCGGCTGAAGGGCGAGGATCGGCTGACCGAGAAGGTGTTGAGCGCTCGGGAGTCCAGCAGCCCAGACGCCGCGATCGCTGAGATTGTTCAGCAGATTCCAGATGCGATCCGGTACACGTTCTGTTTTTCGGCCACCGACTACACACAAGGTTGCTCTGATATCAAGGAACGCCTCGAAAAGCGTGGGTATCGTATGTACAAATGCAAAAACTCCTGGACGGACTCGGAGTACAAGGGCATCAATACTCGCTGGGTGACCCCTGAAGGCCAGAGATTTGAGGTCCAGTTTCATACGCCAGAGAGCTTTCACGCCAAGCACGAGGTGACGCACGAAGCTTACGAGAGGATTCGCGATCCTTTAACGACTGCGAACGAGCGCCGCGAACTGAGCATCTTCCAGCGGGAAGTGTCATTGGGGATCCCTGTACCTGAGCGAGTGGCTGATATCGCTGACTATGACGAGAAGGGACATTGATGCCAGATAAGATAACGTTCTATGCTGTGGTGGCCGCCGATCGGACCATTGATAACCCCTATGGCCTGGTTCGCCGCCTGGAAACAGATTGGGGCTTTACCGACGAAGGCTTGCGGAGAGATTTCAGCTGGGTATCTACTCCGGCCATTGTGGAGTCGGAGCGGGGTGACTTGGGACAAGAGTTGGTTGAGGTTAGTCATGCGCAGGCGGAGAAGATTATTCAGTATTTCCGGGAGCGGTGGGCTTAAGCGGCACCGATCGTGAGCTTCCCAGTTGCTGGCCCAGCGGGCTGGTGCGCATGGCGGTGGCCAGTTCGTCGGCGGACAGTTCGGGGACGGGCAGGGGAGTGAAAGTGTCACGCGCGGGGCGCAGGGAGTCCAGCATCAAGGCCAGGTAGCGGCGCCAGATGTCGGGGCGGACGTCGCGGGCGTATTCGGCGGTGGCGCCGAGCATGAACTCCAGGACCGGGATGTCGGTGAAGCTCAGGTCGGGACGGACCTGGCCGGCCGCCTGGGCGCGCTCGACCAGCCGGCTGATGGCGGGGCGCATGCGTTCGCGGGCATAACCGGCGCGCTTGTGGCCGTGGGCGGCGAACATCAGGATCTGCCGCAGGCCGCGGTCGCCGGTGAGCATCTCGGCCGCGGCGGTCATGAAGCCGGCCAGGCCTTCCCACGGGTCGTCGGCGTCCAGCGCCTGGACGGCCAGGCCAGCCAGGGCGTTGATGCGCTCCTCGAACAGAGCGTCGGCCAGCAAGGCCTTGTCCGGGAAGCGGCGGTAGACGGTGGCCACGCCCACCCCGGCGTGCCGGGCCACGTCGTCCAGCGTCGCTTCCAGGCCCCGTTCGGTGAAGACCTCGGACGCGGCGGCCAGGATGCGCTGGCGGTTCCGTTCCGCGTCCTTGCGCAGAGGCCGGTCTGGTTCGGTGGCGCTGTCCATGATGCTCATCCTAGACCAAAGTGGATCTACCGCCTCCACTTCTGTTATCGTCGATGGCGTAAACGGAGTTAGTACCTCCAGATGGGAGACAGAGATGGCCGCACCCAGCGCATCCAGCGTTCCTGGCGGCGGACCCGCGACCGCGTCGGCAGATCCGGGCCAGCGGCGCTGGCTGATCCTGGCGCTCATCGGGCTCGCCCAGCTGATGATCGTGCTGGACATCACGATCATGAACATCGCGCTGCCCTCGGCACAGGAGGCTCTGAACTTCTCCAACGCCGACCGGCAGTGGGTCATCACCGCCTATGCGCTGTCCTTCGGCAGCCTGCTGCTGTTCGGCGGCCGGCTCGGTGACCTGTTCGGCCGCAAGATCACGCTGCTGACCGGCCTGATCGGCTTCGCCGCCGCATCCGCGGTGGGCGGTGCGTCGATCAACTTCACCATGCTGGTCACCGCCCGGGCCTGCCAGGGGGTGTTCGCCGCGCTGCTGGCCCCGGCGGCGCTGTCCCTGCTGACCACGACGTTCAGCGACCCCAAGGAGCGGGGCAAGGCGTTCGGCGTCTACGGCGCTATCGTCGGGGCTGGCGGCTTGGTCGGGCTGCTGCTCGGCGGCCTGCTGACCGAGTACCTGGACTGGCGCTGGTGCCTGTACGTGAACCTGATCTTCGCCGGCGTCGCGGTGGCCGGCGCGCTCATCCTGCTCACCAACCAACGCGCCGCGCACGCACCCCGGCTGGACTACTTCGGCGTCGTGTCGGTCTCCGGATCGATGTTCTGCCTGGTCTACGGTTTCTCGAACGCGGGCACCCACTCCTGGTCGGCCGCGTCGACGTGGGGTTTCCTCGCCGCCGGGGTGATCCTGCTGGCCGCGTTCGCGGCCTGGCAGTTCCGGTCGCCGAACCCGCTACTGCCGCCCCGGGTGGTGCTGGACCGCAACCGCGGCGGCGCCTACCTGGCCGTGCTGGTCATCGGGGCCGGAATGTTCGGCATCTTCCTGTTCCTGACCTACTACCTGCAGACGATCCTGGGGTACTCGCCGCTCAAGACCGGCGTCGCGTTCCTGCCCACGATCGCCATGGTGATGCTGTTCGCGCAGATCGCCAACATCGTGCTGATGCCCCGGATCGGGCCGAAAATCCTGGTGGGAGTGGGCATGGTGGTCGCCGGGGCCGGGATGGCCTGGCTGGCCCAGCTCGGTGTGCACGCCAGCTACGCGACCGCCATTGTCGGTCCGATGCTGGTCGCGGGGGCCGGCATCGGCCTGTCGATGCCACCCTCGATGAACACCGGGACCTTCGGGGTCGCGCCATCGGACGCGGGCGTCGCCTCGGCCACGCTGAACGTTGGCCAGCAGCTCGGCGGCTCGATCGGCACGGCCCTGCTCAACACCATCGCCACCAGCGCGGCCGCCAGCTATCTGACCGGCCTGCGCCTCAACCCGGCCGTGCTGGCCACGGCCCGGGGCAAGCTGTTCCTGGCCGCGGCTCAGGTGCACGGCTACACCACCGCGTTCTGGTGGACGGCCGGGATCTTTGCCGCCGGTGGCGTGGTGTGCGGCGCGCTGTTCCGGTGGGGCCCGCTGTCCAAGCAGGCCGCGGCGGCAGAGGGCGTCCCGGCCGGTCAGCCCGCCGCCGGCCCGTCCGTACCGGCCTGAGCCTCCGGCCCCTCGTCCTGGCCGAGGCGGGGCAGGACGATCGTGAACGACGTGCGGCCCGGCCGGCTGGTGACGCCGACCGTGCCGTGGTGGGCGGCCACCACGGCCTTGACGATGGCCAGCCCGAGGCCGGTGCTGCCCGCCGCGTGGGACCGGGACGAGTCGCCCCGGACGAACCGCTCGAACAACTCGGGCAGCAGGTCAGGCGGGATACCCGGGCCGTCGTCGGTCACGCTGAGCTGAAGGGCGGGCTCGCCCGGCCCGCCCTCAAGGCTGGGGGAGTAGCTGGTGTCGGCCACGGCCACGGTGATCTCCGAGTCGGCCGGGGTGTGCTTGGCTGCGTTGCTCAGCAGGTTGGACAGAACCTGGCGCAGCCGCAGCTCGTCGCCCCGGACGGTCAGCGGCTCGTCGGGCAGTTCCAGCCGCCAGCGGTGCGATGGGCTGGCCACCCGGGCGTCGCTGGTGGCCTCGATGGTGAGCATGGTCAGGTCGACCGGTTCGGTGGCCAGCGGCCGGCCCGCGTCCAGCCGGGCCAGCAGCAGCAGCTCATCGACCAGCACGCTCATCCGGGCCGACTCGGACTGGACCCGCTCCAGGGCGTGCGTGACGTCCGGGGGAACCGGTCCGCCCTGGCGCAGGGCCAGCTCGGCGTAGCCGCGGATGGCGGATAGCGGGGTGCGCAGCTCGTGGCTGGCGTCGGCCGCGAACCGGCGCAGCCGGGTTTCGCTGGCGGCCCGGTTGGCCAGGGCCGACTCCACGTGCTGAAGCATCCGGTTGAATGCGGCGCCGACCCGGCCCACCTCGGTGCGCGGATCGTCGTCCGGCACCCGGGGCGGCAGGCTGACCACACCGGTGTCCAGCGGGAGCTCGGCCACCATCGTGGCGGTGGTGGCGACCCGGCGCAGCGGCCGCAGCGAGAACCGCACCAGCCCCACCCCGGTGCCCGCCACCACCACGACCACCAGCGCGAACACCGCGATCTCGGCGATCTCCACGTTCCGCAGCGTGTGCTCGATGTTGCGCAGCGGCAAGCCGGTCAGCAGCACCTGGCCGGTGGGGGTGCGCACCGCAGTCAGCTTGTAGTCGCCGCCCAGCGAGGGCAGGCCGCGGGTGTAGGTCGGCACGGTCGGCAGCGCAGGGGGGATCGCCCCGCTGCTGCCCCGCGACGGCGCCCGGTGCACCGGCAGGGCCGACAGCACCGCCTTGTCGGCCCGGGTCAAGTGCGGGGCGGTGCCGTCGATGATGGTCGCGTTGAACACGGCGCCGCCCGAGGTCAGCCAGGCGTCGAACGTGCCCGCCGACTGCCCCAGGATGATGTGATCGCAGCCGGGGGAGCCTCGATCGTGGTCCGGGTCGGCCGGTGTGCCTCCATCCGGGGCCGGGCCGTTGTTGAGGCAGGCCGCGAACGCGCGCTGGGTGGCCGCCTGGAGCTGCTGGTCGAAGTTGACCGTCAGCTGCCTGCTGAGCACGGTGTAGGTGGCGATGCCCAGGACGGCGCAGGTCACGATGACCAGCAGCACCAGCCCGGCCACCAGCCGGACGGTCAGGCTGCCGCGGATGAGGGAGGTCCACGGGCGCCCGGCCTGCCCGGCCAGGACCCCGGCCCGGTTGCGGAACCGGCGGTGCCCGGACGCGTGCGGCAGCCGGGCCGCCGCCCGGGCGGTGCTGCTGCTCGCGTCCTGGGCCATCAGCTTCCCGGTTTCAGCACGTACCCGACGCCGCGCACGGTGTGGATCAGCGGCGGCCGCCCGGAGTCGATCTTCTTGCGCAGATAGCTGATGTACAGCTCGACCACGTGGGCCTGGCCGCCGAAGTCGTAGTTCCACACCCGGTCCAGGATCTGCGCCTTGGACAGCACGCGGCGGGGGTTGCGCATCAGGAAGCGGAGCAGCTCGAACTCGGTCGCGGTCAGCTCGATCAGGTCGCCGCCGCGGCGGACCTCACGGGCGTCCTCGTCCATGCTCAGATCGGCCACGGACAGCGAGCCTTCGCTGTGGCTCCGGGTCAGGTCGGCCCGCCGCAGCAGCCCCCGCAGCCGGGCCAGCACCTCTTCCAGGCTGAACGGCTTGGTCACGTAGTCGTCGCCACCGGCCGTGATGCCGGCGATACGGTCCTCGACCGCGTCCCGGGCGGTCAGGAACAGCACACACACCCCGGGGTTCTCGGCCCGCAGCCGCCGCAGGACCTCGAGCCCGTCAAAGTCCGGCAGCATGATGTCCAGGATCACCGCGTCGGGCTGGAAGTCGCGGGCGACGGTGACCGCGTCCGAGCCAGTGCCGGCCGTGCGGGTGTCCCACCCCTCGTAGCGGAGCACGCTGCCGAGCAGTTCGGCCAGGCTGGGTTCGTCATCGACGACAAGCACCCGGATCGCGGTGCCGTCCGGCCGCCGCGCACCGGCCGGGGCTGCGGCGGAGCTCTGCGCTGTGTTCATAGTTATCAACTTTGTCTGTTCCCGCCCCGGCTAACTTCAGAGTCCGTTCTGAGTTTCCTCTGAGCCGGGCTGGGCGTCATTCGGCGGGCCAGCCCGCCACGGTCACAACCCGGCCGGAATCGGCCACCAGCCGGGCCGGCAGCCGCAGGGCGGCCAGCCAGCCGGGAGCGGCGTCTCCGCGGATGATGGCGGCGGTGCTGGCCGTGTTGGCGTCGGCGCAGGTGGCGGCGGTGACCGAGACCGTGCGCCAGACCGGGGCCGGGGGCAGCCCGGTGCGCGGGTCCAGGATGTGGTGCAGCACGCTGCCGCCGCGGCGCCACCGCCGGGCGGTGGTGCTCGAGGTGGCGAGGCCGCCGCCGGTGATCGCGACGACGGTGGCGGGCCCGCATGGATCTTCGTCCGGGTGCCCGGTGACGTCCTGCACCCGGATACGCCAGCCGCCGTCTGGGGCCGGCCCGGCCACCGAGATGTCACCGCCCAGGCCGACCAGCACCCCGGTGTCCAGCGTGCCGGCGATCCGGGCGGCCGCGCGGTCGGCCGTCCACGCCTTGGCCGTGGCGCCGAGGTCGAGCCGGACCCCGGCCGGCATGGTCAGCGTGCGCGAGCCAAGGTCCAGCCGGACCTGATGCCAGCCCGGCACGGCCCGGACCACGAGGCTGACCGCGGGGCCATCGGCCGGGATCAGGGTGAAGTCACGGTCGTAGCCGGCCGCGACGATGGCCTCCCCGACGGTGGGATCGACGTCGCCCCCGGTCAGCTGGGCCGCCCGGAGCGCAACCGCTACCGCCTCGGCCAGCAGCGGGCTCACCGGGACCGGCCGGCCGTCGGCCTGATCGAGCTGGGCCAGCTCGGAGTCGGGCCGGAACCGGCTGCAGGCGGCATCCAGCGCGGCCAGGTCGGCTTCGAGCAGGGCGCGGGCGGCGTTCAGCGCGCTGGGTTCGGTGACGGTCAGATGCACCAGGCAGCCAAGTGAGGTCCAGCAGGCGGTCGCTGGGCCGGTCGTGGTCCCGGCCATCACTACCTCCCCCTGCTCGCAGCGCGTTCACGTCAGTGCCATCTGGCTTACCCCGGTGCCCTGGCCTAATCCTGGACGTCTGCTCCGAACCACCTGAACGCCGCGACCGGAACGCGGCCAACGCCCTGACGGTCAGCCGTGCTCGAGGACCCGTCCTAGCTTGGATGCCGACGCCGACGGGACGGCCCCGGCCGAGCACAGCAGCGTCCCGGCCACGTCGAGCACGTCGGTGGCGCCGGAGACCAGCTCGACCTCGATCTCGTGCCAGATCAGGGGGTCGTGCGCCGCGTCCTGGTCACCGGCGTCCAGGCGGCGGCCGGTGACGTGGTCGTCGGCCACTTCGGCCCGCACTTCGCCGTCCGGGCCGGCCAGGCGGCGGATGGTCCGGACGGTGTTGAGCTGGGCGATGGGCCGCAGCGGCCTGCCGCCGGTCAAGTCGGCCACCATGTCCTGCATCTCGGCGGGCACGGTGCCGGTGCCGTGGTCAGCGTCGAGGGGCAGGTGCCGCTCCTGCCGGGTGCCGGGCCGGACGGGCAGCTTGAGGTGCCAGGCGTCGTCCTCGCCGCCGGTGCGCCGGCGCAGGGTCACCTTGTTCGCGGCCAGCCGCAGGTCGTCGGTGTCGAAGTAGGTGGCGGCCAGCTGGAAGGTCACCGGCTCGGTCACCGTGTAGCCCGGCAGCTTGCTGAGGTCGGGCAGCACGAAGTCGGGACCGGCGTCGTACTTGCGCTCGGTCTCCAGCTGGCTGGTCGCGGTCGCTTCCATGGCTCCACAGGTTACGGGAGATCGAACCAACGGCCAACGACAGGCGCGCCTCAGGTCTCGATCTTCGGGGCGACCACGAACGTGGTGTGCGGCCGGGCGACGGTCGCGCCGTTCGCCCCGATCTCGGGACTGGTGGGGCCGCCCGCCGGGCGGGGGCCCGCCGGGCGGGGGTAGGCCAGGATGCGGAAGCTGCCGGTGCCAGGCCGCCCGGCCGCCTCCCAGCTCTGCAGCAGGGCGGTCAGCTGGGCGGCCAGCGTTGCTCCGTCCGGGCCGTAGCCCAGCACGTGCAGTTCGAACGGCGGCGACGCCCGCCCGCGCCGCCTGCGGCTCAGCCCGCCCGCTTCGGTCTCCTCGCCCTCCGGGCGGGCCAGCACCGCGAAGCTGCCCGCGTCGAAGATGCCGGCCGTGACGTGCTGGTCCCCGAGCCGGGCCGGGGCGCGGGCCAGCGCCGCGGCGTGGGGCGCCCCGGATTCACTGAGCACCCCCATGCGCGGTTCGTGCAGGGCCAGCCACAGCCCCAGCCCGTCGAACAGCTGGGCCGGGCCGGCCCGCACCTGGGTGGCGTATTCGGCGGCGGGCTCGTCCAGGGCGCGGCCCAGCGCGGTGACGTCGACCGGCCGCCCGTCGGGCAGCGTGAGCGCCAGCTCCGGGTAGTCGCCGGTGACCCGGGTCCGCTCCGGCCCGGCCAGGCTGCCCCGCATGCGCATGAACCCACACGGCACCACCGACCGGCTCCGCCACACCTCCGGGCGGCCGCTCTCGGCCGGACCGTCCAGGTCCCGTTCGAAGGCCACCGACCGCTGCGATCCGCGCAGGTCGAGCGGGACCACGATCCGGCCGCCCGGCCCGAGCTGCGCCAGCCAGGCCGGGGCCAGGTCGCTCACGCCCACCGTGGCGATGATCCGGTCGTACGGGGCCCCCGGCGGGTACCCCGCCGCGCCGTCGGCGGCCACCACGGTCACGTCCGGGTAGCCCGCGGCGCCCAGGTGCGCGGCCGCCTCCGCCGCCACCTCTTCGTCCAGGTCGACCGTGACCACGGTCCCGCCCGGGCCGACCAGGTGCTTCATCAGCGCGGCGTTGTAGCCGGTGCCGGCGCCGATCTCCAGCACCCGGTGGCCCGGGGCCAGCCCGAGCTGGTCCAGCATGATGGCCATGATCTTCGGCTGGGAGGACGAACTGGTCGGCTGGCCATTGGGGTCGCGCCGGGTCACGATGGCGTCGTCCCGGTAGGCCAGCTCGGCCGGGACCTCCGGCAGGAACAGGTGCCGCGGTACCACCCGCATGGCCTGGGCCACCGCGTCGCTGACCGGCTGGCCGCCGGCGCTCACCTCCGCCACCATGCGGTCCCGCATCCGGGCCAGCTCCGTGCCCATCACGACGCGCGGGCAGCGTCCCGCGACGAGTTCCGCCATGAGGCCCGCACCGAGGCGATAGCGGGCTGCCGCAGCCGGAACGCAGCCACGGCCAGCACGGCCAGGGCCAGCAGGCCGGCCAGGATGAACGAGTTGCCCGCGATGATCTGCAGCAGGTTCCAGTGGTACTCGCGGTAGTGCGGGCTGTCCCCGTAGGCGAAGTACTGGGTCGGCCCGTACCAGACCCATCCGGCCGGGGTCAGGGCCGTGCCCGGAGCCCAGAACTGGGGCCAGGCCCCGAAGATGGCCAGCAGCGCCGCGGTGGCCAGTCCCCAGGCGACCCGGGCTGGGCCCCGAGAGCGCACGGCCAGATGGCCCAGGTAACCCAGCCCCAGCGCCGCCCACACCCAGTGGTGATCCCAGCTCAGCGGCGACACCAGCAGCGCGGTCAGCGCGCAGCCCAGCATGCCGGCCACCGGGTGGCCCGCGCGGTCCAGCGCGGCCGAGACGACCAGCCCGGCGATGGCCACCACCGCGGCCACGGCCAGGTAGACGTGCGCCGCCCCGTCTACGCTGCCCATGAACCGGATGATCAGGCCGTGCAGCGACTGGTTGCCGCGGGTGCCCAGGAACACGATCCGGTTCGCGTTCAGGAACGTGCCGTCCTGCCAGTAGTGGGCGGAATCGTGCGGGAGCACGGCGTAGCCGATACCGATGGTGGCCACAAACGTGCCCGCGGCCACGGCGGCCTGCCGGAACCGGCCGGTGAGCAGAAGGTAGGGGATGAAGATCAGCGGTATGAGCTTGATCCCGGCGGCGAGCCCGATCCCGGCGCCGTTCCACCACCGGGTCCGGGGCGCCATCAGGTCGAGCACCACCAGCAGCATGAGCAGCAGGTTGATCTGGCCCAGGGCCAGGGTCTGCTGGACCGGTTCCAGGGCCAGCCCGGCCGCGGCCACCAGCAAGGTGGCCCCGGCCCGCACCCGCCGGTCGCGGTAGCCGAGCACGCCGAACATCAGCCAGGCCGACAGCAGCAGCGCGGCCACGCTAGCCACCGTGATGGCCCAGCGCAGCACCACCCAGGGCAGCAGGGAGCCGACGGCGAAGATGATGGCCGCGATCGGCGCGTAGGTGAAGCTCACCCCGCCGTGGCCCTGCCAGGAGTACAGCGGGGCGTACTTGGACCCGTCGTAGGGTGGCGAGATCTGGCGGGTGATCAGGCCGCCGTCGCGGTAGACGACCAGGTCCCGCATGGCCGTCAGCGTGCTCAGGTGGGTGAGCAGGTCGGCCACGTAGACCGCGAGCACGAGCAGGAACGCCGCCAGCCCCAGCGCCAGCACCCGGCCACCGCCCGGCCGGATCCCACCAGGTGACCCGGCCGCGCCGCCCGCCTGGGACGGGGCAACGGCCTGGTGTGCCTCTGCCACGCGATTCCCTCCGAGCGTCGGCGTGCCTGGGCCGATGATATCGGCTGTGGCCCGGACCGGACGAGGCGATCACGCATTCCCGGCAAAGCCGTCATCGCCGCCCGGGCGGCGTATCCGGGCATGAAAGTGGCCGGCGGCCAGGCCGCCGGCCACTGAGAGTTGCCGCGCCCGTCGGGCGCCCGGATCAGAGGCTGGGGTCGCCGATTCTGGTCCCGGCGACGTGCGTCTCCTCAACCTCGGAGGTGGGCGGGGTGACGGTCTCCGGCACCGTGTCACCGTCGACCCGGGTGTCGTCGGCCCGAAGGTCGTCGGTGCGGGTGTCCTCCAGCTCGCTGTCCGGCACCGCGGTGCGCGTCCGGGCCGGCTCGGTCACCTCTTCCTCCGGCACCTGTTCCACGGCCGGGGCCTCGGCCGCCAGCCGCTCGCGGGCCCCGATGACCGTGAGACGGCCCAGTGCCACCGCGGCCAGGAACACGATGACCACGCCCAAGCCGGTGAAGAAGCCGATCTGCTCGACCACACGGTGCAGCTTGTCGCCGACCGGCTGGCCGGTGCCGCCGATGGACCACAGCGTGCTGAACAGGCCACCGAGCGCGAACCAGGCCCCGCTCAGCGCGGCCAGCCAGGCGCCGAAGATCGCGCTCGGGCGAGTGGCCGAGGTGCTGAGGATCAGGCCGCCGAGGATCGTGCCGGCCGCGGGCACGATCTCCAGCCAGAGACGGCCTGTGGTGTAGGTCCACGCCTTGTCCGGCGTGTAGGCGTAATGAAAATACGGGCCGATGAAGGCGATCAGGCCGCCCCAGGCTCCGAGCAGGACCAGCAGCGTTCCGTTGAGGGCGCCACGGCTACGCGGGACGCGCAGCACTCCTGTCATGACGATCACTCCTCCCGTTCGGGGGGATGAGGGCTAGTGAACTTGTGCCAACGCGATACCCCCGGTAACGCCGCTTATGCGGCGGGAGCAGATCTCGGTCGCATCACGGGTACTCCTCGTGAGCAAAACCACGGCTGGCGGGTAGGGTCACCTGCGTGGACACCCGGCGACTGGTCCCGCGCACCGACGTCCTGCTCGCCGACCCGAGGCTGGCCGAAGCGGAGCGCAGGCTCGGCCGCGCGCTGGTCAAGGCGGCCGTGACCCGGGCCCAGGACCAGGTGCGCCAGGGTGTGATCGCGCCGGATGAGACCCTGGATGCCGCGCTGGCCGGGCTGCCGGCCCGGGCCGCTACCCTCACCCCGGTGATCAACGCGACCGGGGTACTGCTGCACACCAACCTGGGCCGCGCCGCCCTGTCCGCGGCCGCCACCGACGCGCTGCTTGCCGCCGCAGGGTGCACAGACGTGGAGTTTGACCTGGCCACCGGGGCGCGCGGGCGGCGGGGCCGGGGCACGCTGGCTGCACTGGCCGCGGCGGTGCCGACCGCCGAGCGGGTGCACGTGGTCAACAACAACGCCGCCGCGCTGGTGCTGGCCGCGACCGCCCTGGCCGCCGGGCGGGACATCGTGATCAGCCGGGGCGAGATGGTGGAGATCGGGGACGGGTTCCGGTTGCCCGACCTGCTGGAGTCCACCGGGGCCCGGCTGCGTGAGGTCGGCACGACCAACCGCACCTCGGTCGCCGATTACACTGCCGCGATCGGGCCCGGCACCGGCTTCGTGCTCAAGGTGCACCCGTCGAACTTCCGGGTCGAGGGCTTCACCGCCGAAGCCACCATCAAGGACCTGGCCGCCGCGCTCGGCCCGTCGGTGCCGGTGGTGGCGGACATCGGCTCGGGCCTGCTGGCGCCGCACCCGATGCTGCCGGACGAGCCGGACGCCACGACCGCGCTGCGGGACGGGGCGGCGCTGGTCACCGCGAGCGGCGACAAGCTGCTCGGCGGCCCCCAGGCCGGCCTGCTGCTGGGCCAGGACGCCCTGGTCACGCGGCTGGCCCGGCACCCGCTGGCCCGGGCCCTGCGGGTCGACAAGCTGACGCTGGCCGCGCTCGAAGCCACCCTGTCCGGGCCGCCGGTACCGGTCGTGCAGGCGCTCGCCACCGATGACATTTTCATTATTAACCGGGTTGAAAAGGTCGTGGCGGATCTGGTTCGTGCGGAGGTCGACGCCCACCCGGTACGGACGCAGGGGGCGGTCGGCGGGGGCGGGGCGCCCGGCGTGCCGCTGCCCAGCGCCGCGGTGAGCGTGCCGGACGCCCTGACCGGGCCGCTGCGCACCGGGCCGGCCGTACGCCAGGGGCGGGTGCCGGCGGTCATCGGCCGGGTGGAAGGCGGCCGGCTGCTGCTGGACCTGCGGGCGGTTGTGCCCGCCGACGACGAGACGCTGACCCGGGCCGTGGTCACGGCCGCGGCTGTGACCACGGCCGAGCCGGGGGCGGCCGGGACCGGGACGTGACCGTCACCCAGGTCGTCGCGACGGCCGGCCACGTCGACCACGGCAAGTCGACGCTGGTGCGGGCGCTGACCGGGATGGAACCGGACCGGTGGGAAGAAGAACGGCGCCGCGGCCTCACCATCGACCTCGGGTTCGCCTGGATGGATGGCCTGGACGGCCCAGACGGGTCGCGCATCGCGTTCGTCGACGTGCCCGGGCACGAACGCTTCGTGCCGAACATGCTGGCCGGCCTGGGCCCGGTGCCCGCGGTGCTGCTGGTGGTGGCGGCCGACGGTGGCTGGATGCCGCAGTCGGCCGAGCACCTGGCCGCTATCGACGCGCTCGGCATCTCCCGCGGGCTGCTGGTGGTCACCCGGGCCGACCTGGCCGACCCGGAGCCGGCCCTGCGGCGGGCCCGGGCCGAACTGGCCGCCACCAGCCTGGCCGGGGCCAGAGCGGTCGCGGTCAGCGCGGTGACCGGTGCCGGGCTGCCGGAGTTGCGCCGCGCGCTGGCCCAGCTGGCCGGGTCGCTTCCGGTCCCGGACCCGGCCGGCCCGGTCCGGCTGTGGGTGGACCGGGCCTTCAGCATCCGGGGCAGCGGCACGGTGGTAACCGGCACGCTGCCGGCCGGGACCGTGCGCACGGGCGGGGAACTACTGCTGACGCCGTCGCTGCGCCCGGTGCGGGTACGTGGCATCGAGTCCCTGGAGCAGTCGGCCGGGCAGGTCCGCGGCGTGGCCCGGGTCGCGCTGAACCTGCGCGGCGTGCCGCGGGAGCTCCCCACCCGGGGCATGGCGCTGATCGAGCCGGGCCGGTGGACGCTGACCGGAGAGATCGACGTCCGGTGCGAGCTGACCGGGGCGGACCGGCTGCCCCAGGAGCTGGCCCTGCACATCGGCTCGGCCCGGACCCCGGCCCGGGTCCGGGTGCTGGGCCCGGCCGGCGCAGCCGGCCCGGAAAACCCCGCCGGCGCAGCCGGCCCGGAAAACACGGCCGATGACGCTCATGGCGTGGTGCTGGCCCGGCTCACCCTGCGCGAACAGCTGCCCCTGCACGCGGGGGACCGGGTCCTGCTGCGTGACCCCGGGGCGGCCGGCCTGTTCATCGTGGGCGCGACCGTGCTGGACGTGATCCCGCCGCGGCTGAAGCGGCGCGGTGCCGCCGCCGCGGCCGCCGCCCGCCTGGGCCGCTGGTCCCGCCCGCCGCAAGCCGGCGAGCTGCTGGGCCGGCACGGGCTGCTGCGAGCGGGCGTGCTGGCCGCGATGGGGGTCGACGGCGCCCCGGACCCGGTGGCCGGGGACTGGCTGGCCGACCCGTCGTTCTGGCGGGCCGCCCGGTCCCGGCTGGCCGAGCTGACCCGCCAGCACGCCGAGCAGGACCCGCTGGCCGTGGGGCTGCCGGTGGAAGCGGCCCGGCGCGCGCTCGGGCTGCCCGACCGGATCCTGGTGGAGGCCCTGGCCCGGGAGCAGGCCGGGGTGTCCCTCCGCGACGGCTACCTGACCGTGGCCCCGGGCGAGGTCGCGGCCGCGCCGGTGCCGGGACCGCTGCTGACCGCGGTGCGCGCGGTCCGGTCCGACCTGGCCGGCGACCCGTTCCGCGCTCCGGAGGCGGCCCGGCTGCGCGAGCTGGGCCTGGACACCAAGGCCATCGCGGCGGCGGCCCGGGCTGGTCTGCTGCTGCGGGTCAGCGACCAGGTGGTGCTGGCCCCGGGCGCCGCCGGCGAAGCGGCCCGGGCGCTGGCCGAGCTGCCGCAGCCGTTCACCACCGCCGAAGCCCGGCAGGCCCTCAGCACCACCCGGCGGGTGGCCATCCCACTGCTGGAGTACCTGGACCGGGCCCGGATCACCGAGCGGCTGCCCGATGACCGGCGCCGCCTCCGCTCGGTGTAGCTGGCCGGTGTAACTGGCGGTTCAGCTGGCCCTGCTAGCCGGCCAGCCAGACGGCGGTGTCCGGCGGCAGCTTGCCGTCCTCGACTTGGTCGCTGGCCAGCAGCACCTTGCTGTGCGGCGGCAGCGGCACGGTGCCCTGGCCGAGGTTGGCCGCGAAGACGAACCCGGGCTCACGCCGGAAGAACAGCGTGCCGGGCGGCCCGTCCAGCCACTCCAGCCGCGGCCCGGCGGTCTCGTCTTTCCTGGCGTCTCCGGTGGCGTCATCCGGGCCGTAGCCGAGCGCCGGGTGGGTCCGGCGCAGCTTGAGCGCATCCCGGTACAGGGTCAGGAACGAGTCCGGCTCGCCGAGCTGGCGGGCCACGCTGTACTGCCCCCAGTAGCTGGGCTGCGGCAGCCACGGCGCGGTGCCGTCATGCTCGCCCGGGTCGGGGGAGAAGCCGAATGAGTGACCGGTGCTGGTCCACGGCAGCGGGACCCGGCAGCCGTCCCGGCCCGGCACGGTACGGCCCGAGCGGCGGAACGTCGGGTCCTGGCGGGCCTCGTCGGGCAGCTCGACCACCTCGGGCAGGCCCAGCTCCTCGCCCTGGTAGATGTAGGCCGAGCCGGGCAGCGCGAGCAGCAGCAGCGCGGCCGCCCGGGCCCGGCGGAACCCGGCCGCCATCTCGGGGTCGCCCACGCGGGGCAGCCCGGCGGCCTCGTTGGGCTGGCCCCCCTTGTTGGCCGCGTACCGGGTGACGGGCCGGGCCACGTCGTGGTTGCCGATCACCCACGGGGCCCGCGCGCCGCCCGCCATGTCGTCGATCGCGTCGATCGCGGCCCGCATCTCGGCCGCGTCCCAGCGGGAGAGGATCAGCTGGAAGTTGAACACCTGCGGCAGCCCGCTGCCGGCCAGGTAAGGCTTCAGCGTCTGCGGCGAGTCGTACCAGACCTCACCCACCGCGGTGCGCGGGCCGGGGTACTCCCCGGGCTGGTAGGAGTCCAGGATGATCCGCCACAGCCGGTACAGCTCCTGCAGCTCGGCCCGGTGGAAGTAGGCCGACGGCGCGTGGCTGGCGGCGGTCGGCCCGGTCAGGTCGGCCAGGTCCGGCGCTTTGAACAGCCCGTGGGCCACGTCGATCCGCAGCCCGGCCGCCCGGCGGCCCAGCCAGAACCGGATGATCTCCTCGAAGTAGCTGGTCACCGCCGGGTTGCGCCAGTTCCAGTCGGGCTGGCCGGTGTCGAACAGGTGCAGGTACCACTGGCCCGGCTGGCCGTCGGCCTCGGTGACCCGGGTCCAGGCCGAACCGTGGAACACCGACTGCCAGTTGTTCGGCGGCTCGTCCCCGTCAGGCCCACGCCCGTCCCGGAACAGGAACATCTCCCGCTCCGGGCTGCCCGGCGCCGCGGCCAGCGCCGCCTTGAAGTACGGGTGCTCGGACGAGCAGTGGTTCGGCACCAGGTCCACGATGACCCGCAGGCCCAGCTCCGCCGCGTCGGACACCAGCTCGTCGAACCCGGCCAGCGTGCCCAGCCGCGGGTCCACGTCACGGTAATCGCTGACGTCGTAGCCGCCGTCGGCCAGCGGCGACGGATAGAACGGCGTCAGCCAGATCGCGTTGACACCGAGGTCGGCCAGGTACGGCAGTCGCAGCCGCAGCCCGTCCAGGTCCCCGATCCCATCCCCGTTGGCGTCCGCGAAGCTGCGCGGATACACCTCGTAGACCACAGCTTCCTGCCACCACGGGCGCACATTGGTCACGGCGGACATCCCCTCATCGTTGTCGGCACCCTCATTCTGGCCGGCACCAAAACCGCCGCGCTGGATGGCACACTATGTCGCACTATGTACGGACGACTGCGCGCGCAATCGCTGGCCTCCGGGACTCCGGGGCCGGGCACCAGGGCATCGAGCCGCCGGGCGCGCCCGCTGGCGGTGGCCTGGCTCGCGGCCGGGGTGGCGGCGTACGCCGTTTCTGTGCTGGTCTACCACCATCTGCTGGCCACTAACCCGACGCTGTGGGGACATACCGACGAGTTCGTCTATCGCGCCGCCGGCATCGAGATCCACCAGCACCCGGCGGACCTGTACCGCGCGCACTTCGGTGAGCCGGACCGGTTCAAGCTCCCGTTCACCTATCCGCCGATCGCGGCGCTGGTGTTCGCCCTGTTCACCTCGTTCAGCTTCGCGGTGTGGCAGAGCGCACTGGTCGGCGTCGACGTGCTGCTGCTGCCCGTGATCTGTTACGCGTCGCTGCGGGTCGCCGGGCGCCGCGGGCTGACCGCCGTTGCGCTCGCGTTCGCGGTGGCGGCGATGGCGCTGTGGCTGGAGCCCGTCTACATGACGATGTACTTCGGCCAGATCAACTTGATCCTGCTGGTCGTGGGGATGGCCGATCTCGCCCTGCCCGATTCGTGCCGGTGGAAGGGCATCGGCATCGGCATCGCGGCCGGGATGAAGCTGACCCCGCTGGTTTTCATCCCGTTCCTGCTGGCCTCGCGCCGGATCCGGGCCGGCCTGGTCGCCGTGCTCACGTTCGTGGTCACGGTGGTGGTCGGCTTCATCGCGCTGCCGTCCGCCGCCCATGATTTCTGGTTCGGCGACTTCGTCGGCAAGAGCGGCTTCACCCTGCAGAACCAGTCCATCGACGGGATTTTGCAGCGGGTGCTGCCGGGACACCCCGCGGCCCACACCATCTGGCTGGCCGCGGCGTTCGTGGTCGGGGTGGCCGGCCTGACCGTGGCTGCGCTGGTCAGCCGCCGGGGCTACGAGCTCACCGCGATCGTGCTGTGCTCGGTCACCGGCCTGCTGATCTCGCCGATCTCGTGGACCCACCACTGGGTCTGGGCGGTCGTGCCGGGTCTCGCGCTGGTGGTGGCGGGCGACCGGCGCCGGGGGACGGGAGCGCCGGAGCCGGAGACCGATGGGGTCCTGCCCGCCCGCTCGGGGGACCGGTCCCGGGTGCGGAACTGGGCCGCCCGGGCCGCCGGTACCGCCGTGCTGCTGTTCCTGTTCGTCATGTGGCCGCGGCCGCACCAGGTTGGCCACGTCACCGAGCTGCTCCCCACCGGGCTGCTGCGGCTCACCCCGAACGGCTACGGCGTGGAGAAAACCTGGCACGGCTGGCAGCTGATCTCCGGCAACTACTACGTGATCCTGGGGGCCATAGCCCTCGCCGCGGCGGCCGGGTACCTGTGGGCCACCCGGACCCGGGCCCCGAAACCTCCCGGGTAGCCGAGGCGCGGCCCGGGTCTTAGTCCCCACCAGGGAAACGTAGGCTCGGATCAAATGCTGTCTGACTCCTACGGCCGGGTCGCGACCGATTTGCGGGTGTCGCTGACCGACCGCTGCAACCTGCGGTGCGCATACTGCATGCCCGCCGAGGGTCTGAACTGGCTGCCCAAGCCCGAACTGCTGACCGACGACGAAGTGGTGCGGCTGGTCCGCGTCGGGGTGGAACGGCTCGGGATCCGCGAGGTGCGGTTCACCGGCGGTGAGCCGCTACTGCGCCGCGGCCTGATCGAGATCGTGGCCCGCGCCGCCAGGCTCCGCCCCCGCCCCGAGCTGTCCATCACCACCAACGGCATCGGCCTGGCCCGGATGGCCGGGGCGCTGCGCGACGCCGGGCTGGACCGGGTCAACGTCTCGCTGGACACGCTCCGGCCCGAGGCCTTCCGCGAGCTGGCCCGGCGCGACCGGCTGCAGGACGTGCTGGACGGCATGGCCGCCGCGGCGGCCGCCGGCCTGACCCCGGTCAAGGTCAACAGCGTGCTGATGCGCGGGGTCAACGACACCGAAGCGCGCGACCTGCTGCGGTTCAGCCTGGCCCACGGGTACGAGCTACGGTTCATCGAGCAGATGCCGCTGGACGCCCAGCACGGCTGGCGGCGGGCGAACATGGTCACCGCCGAGGAGATCTGCGCCGACCTGCGGCAGGAGTTCACCCTCACCCCCGAGGGCCCGGACCGCCGTGGTTCGGCTCCCGCGGAGACGTTCGGTGTCAATGGCGGGACGGCCCGGGTCGGGGTGATCGGCTCGGTGACCAGGCCCTTCTGCGGGGCCTGCGATCGGGTGCGGCTGACCGCGGACGGCCAGGTCCGCAACTGCCTGTTCGCCCGGGAGGAAAGCGACCTGCGCGGGCCGCTGCGGGCCGGGGCCAGCGACGAGGAACTGGCCGTGCGCTGGCGCCGGGCGGTGGCGGGCAAGCTGCCCGGTCACGGCATCAACGACCCAGCCTTCCTGCAGCCGGACCGCCCGATGTCGGCCATCGGCGGCTGACCTGTGACGGCTGACCTGTGACGGCTGGCGCCGGGCCGGAGCTTAGCGCGGTCATCCTCGCGGGTGGCCGGGCCACGCGGCTCGGCAGCATCGACAAGCCCGGCCTGGAGGTGCGCGGCCGTACGCTGCTGGCCACGGTGGTCGCGGCCGCGTCGGGGGCCGGGGCGGGCCGGATCATCGTCGTCGGGCCCGAGCACCCAGACCTGGTCGTGTGCTTCGTGCGGGAAGACCCGCCCGGGGCGGGGCCGTTCGCGGCGCTGCGCTGCGGGCTGGGCCAGCTGGGTGACCGGGCCGGACCCTCCGGCCGGGTGGCTGTGCTGGCCGCGGACCTGCCGTTCCTGCGGGCCGCCCACGTGCGCGCGCTGCTGGCTGCGACCGAAGGCGACCGTGGCGCCGTCCTGGTCGACGACGCGGGTTATCCGCAGTGGCTGGCCGGATGCTGGCCCGTGCGCACCCTGTCCGCGGCGGCCGCCGGGTACACCGGGTCCTCCCTGCGCGGGCTGATGGCCCCGCTGAACCCGGCGCCGGTGGTCATCGAGCCAGTACCGGGGGAGCCACCCCCCTGGCTGGACTGCGACACGGAGGCGGACCTGTCCCGGGCCCGGGACTGGCCCCAGGCCCGCTGACCTGGCGCCCGCTGACTGGCGCCCGCCGACCGGCGTCTGGTGACCCGGCGTCAGCGGTCTCCGGGCACGACCACGTTCTCCAGCGGCTCACCGGCGGCGAACCGGCGGACCTGGGCGGCCACGAACCGGGCCGCGGCCGGGTAAAACGCCGCGGCGCCGCCCGCCACGTGCGGGGTGATCAGCACCCCGGGACTGTCCCACAGCGGGTGATCGGCGGGCAGGGGCTCGGGGTCGGTGACATCCAGGGCCGCGCGCAACCGTCCGGACGACGTCTCGGCCAGCAGCGCGCCCGTGTCCAGCACCGGACCGCGCCCGACGTTGACCACCAGGGCGCCGTCCGGCAGCAGGGCCAGCCGCCGAGCGTCGAAAAGCCTCCGGGTCTGCTCGGTCAGCGGGGTGACCAGCACCACCGCATCCGCGGTCGGCAGCAGCGCGTCCAGGTCGGCCACCGCGTGCACGTCGTCGGCGGGCCGCGCCGTGCGGGCCACCCGGACCACCTCGGCCTCACTGGCGACCAGCCGCCGGTCCAGCGCCGCGCCGATCGAGCCGTAACCGACGATCAGCACCCGGCTGCCCGCCAGCGACCGGGTGTGCTCATGCTCCCAGCGGTGCTCCTCCTGGGCCCGCACCCAGCGCGGCAGCTCCCGCTGGGCCGCCAGCAGCAGGGCCAGGGCCAGCTCGGCGGTGCTCGAGTCGTGCAGGCCCCGCGCGTTGGCCAGCGTGGTCCCCGGTGGCACCTGATCCACCAGGTGCTCGTAGCCGGCCGTGAGCGCCTGGACGACCCGCAGGTTCGGCATCCGGCCCAGCGGCTCGCTGCCGTGCGGCCGGTCGTACGGCACGGTGTAGAAGACCACGTCCTTCAGGTCCTCCGGGCCGGGTTCGTCGCCGCTGAACACCTCGATCCGCAGGCCCGCGCCGCTCACGTCGCCGGCCAGTTCCCGGCTCTCCTGCCACGGCACCAGCACCCTGTCGCTCACCGCGTCCTCGTTCCTTCCGTCGCCCTGCGTGGTGTGGCCATCATTTCAGGTCGGCGACCGGGCGTTAGCGCTGGTTAGACCATATTGGTGACAACCGGATGAAGTGCGCCATCGGGTGATTCCGCCCACGCTATGCTGCGCTCGGTTCCTGGGGAGCGGGACCGTCACCGAACCTTTGTGAGTGGGGGGCCTGCCCATGTCCAACCAGTACGGAGAGCCGTCCGGCGGCGACCAGCAGTCGTGGGGCGAGGGCGGCTGGCCGCAGTCCACCCCGCCGCGGGGCAGCTACGGCCAGCAGGGCGGGTACGGCCAGGGCGGTTACGGCCAGCCCGGTTACGGCCAGGGCGGCTACGGCCAGGGCGGCTACGGCCAGCCCGGCTACGACCAGCCCGGCTACGACCAGCAAGGCGGCTACGACCAGCCCGGCTACGACCAGCAAGGCGGCTACGACCGTAGCGGCCCGTACGCCGAGCCCAGCCAGGCCTATGGAGCACCGAACCAGGCCTACGGCCAGACCCCTACGGACTACCAGCCCAGCCCGCCCGGCCTGACCAGCCAGTATCCGGCTGGCGGCTACGGCTACGGTTACCGCCAGCCGCCCTACGCGTCCTGGCTGACCCGGGTCGGCGCCTACCTGATCGACGCGCTGCCCGCCTCGGTGCTGCTGGCCATGGGCGCCGCCCTGGCCGGGCGCGGTGGCGCGGGCGCCGGGATCGGGATCATCTTCTACCTGGCCGTACTGGGCTGGATCGGCTACAACCGCTGGTACCGGGCCGGCAGGACCGGCCAGAGCCTGGGCAAGTCGGCCACCAACGTCCGGCTGAGCAACGAGCAGACCGGGGCCCCGATCGGCGCCGGCCTGGCCTTCTTGCGTGACCTGGCCCACATCGTCGACGCGATCATCTGCTACGTCGGCTTCTTGTTCCCGCTGTGGGACGGCAAGCGGCAGACCCTGGCCGACAAGATCGTGGGCACCGTCGTGGTCCGCAACGGGGCCATGCCGCGGCAGGGTTACCAGCAGCAGCAGCCGCCCTCCGGCTACGGCTACCCCCAGTAACGGTGACGGCCGCGGCCCTCCGTCCAGCTACCTGGTCAACCCGCATGCCCACCAGGTGTTCCTGCCGTGCCCGTTCCGGCTCATCACCGGCCTATACTGCCCGTTCTGCGGCGGCCTGCGGATGGTGCACGACCTGGCCCACGGGCAGGTCGTGGCCGCGCTGCACGACGACGCGCTAGCCCTGCCGCTGCTGGCGATCGCCGTCCTGGCCTGGCTGAACGTCGCGGTCAGCGGCTGGCGCGGCCGCCCAGTGGTCCGGGTGCGGCGGCCCGGCTGGCTGGGGCCCGCCGTGGCGGTGGTGCTGGTCACCTGGACCGTCCTGCGTAACCTCCCGTTCGACCCGTTCACCGCACTGCACCCCTGAGCCGCCCGCGGCGGCCGGGCGCGGGCCGACGGTGAGCAGCGGGGTCGGCGCGTGGTCCACCTGCAGCGTGGTGTGGGCGATGCCGTAGTCCCGGCTCAGCAGCTCCTCCAGCTCGGCCCGCACCGCGTGGCAGTCCTGGCCCGGGTCGACCAGCACATGGGCCGAGGCGGCAGGCAGATCCGAGCTGATCTCCCAGACATGCAGGTCGTGTACCTCGGTGACACAGGGCTGGCGGGCCATGGCCGCGCCGATCGCGGCCGGCGCCAGCCCGGTCGGCGCCGCCTCCAGGAAGATCCGGTTGGCGTCGCGGACCAGCCCGAACCCGGCCAGCAGCATCAGCACCACCACGATCAGCGAGGCGATCGCGTCGGCCCGGACGAACCCGGTGGTGACGATGATGACGCCGGCGATCGCGGTGGCGATGAAGGCGTACACGTCGGTCAGCAGGTGCCGGAACGCGCCCTCCAGGTTGAGGCTGCGCTTCGGTGCCCGGCTGGCCCGGCCCACGAACATGGTGGTGGCCACGTTCACCGCGATTCCGGCCAGCGCCACCCAGATCAGCGCGCTACCGGCCACCGCGGGCGGCGTGACCAGCCGCCGGATCGCCTCGTAGGCCAGCCAGAGCGCCAGCACGATCAGTGTGATTCCGTTGGCCTGCGCCGACAAGATCTCGGTCCGCTTCAGCCCGTAGGTGTAGCGGCCGCCGGGCGGACGGGCGGCCAGCCGCATGGTGATCAGCACCAGCCCGATTGACGCCGCGTCGGTCAGCATGTGCGCGGCGTCGGAGATCAGCGCCAGCGAGTGCGCGGCCAGGCCGATGACGATCTCGGCCGCCATGTACCCCAGGATCAGCGTGAGCGCGCCCCACAGCCAGCGCGGGTCGGAATCCGCAGCCGGCCCGTGCTGGTGCGACCCGTGGTCGTGACCCGCCGCGTCCGCCCTGTCCGGCTCGGCGGGGGCACGCCTCAGCAGACGTGGCATCTCAGCACCCGCAGCCCATGAGCTCATGATACGTACGCCGCCCGGCCGCCCGGCTGATCAGCCCATGCCGGCATCCTCCGATCGGAGGATGTCTGACAGGCTGGGGACACCTGACAGCTGAACCAGTGTGGGACAGGGGCATTCACTCATGAGCGGTATCGACCGGTGGGTTATAGCCGTCAGCGCGGAGCTGGGCCTAGGCGCCGTGCCCTCCGATACCAGAACGATCCTGGCTATGACCAAGGACGTGGCCCACAACGTGGACCGGCCCGCCGCTCCGGTGACCGCCTACCTGGTCGGGATCGCAGTCGGGCGGGGCAAGCCACTGCCTGAGGCAATTAAGTGTGTCCAGGACCTGGCCGACTCCTGGGAAGGCCATTCGGAGGAGAGCTGACCCGAGCCCGGGCTGACCGGCGTCAGCCGCGGCCGGTCAGCCGTGGCCGGTGAGCCGCAGGGCGGCCCACAGCGCCACCGTGGCCACGGCCAGCCCGGCCGGCACCGTGGCCAGGCCCAGCCGGGTGAACTCACGCAGGTCCACGTCCTGGTCCCGGTCGGCCAGCAGCCGCCGCCACAGCAGCGTGGCCAGGGAACCGGCGTAGCTGAGGTTAGGCCCGACATTGACGCCGATCAGCGCGGCCAGCACCAGCCCGGTGACCGCGCCGGACCCGGCCCCGTGACTGCTGGCCGCCGTACTGATCGCGGCCAGCAGCACCAGGATGGCCGGGAGGTTGTTGACCAGGTTCGCGATGGCCGCGGCCAGGAACGCCACCGCCAGCAGCGCGAGCAGCGACGACCCGTGCGGCAGCAGCCGCCCCACCGCCGTATCCAGGCCGCGGGTGCTCAGCGCCTGCACCACCAGCCCCAGCGACAGCACGAACAGCAGGAACGGGATCGCGGCCGCGCCTGCGATCCCGGTCACCGTGATCTGGCGCCGGGCCAGGCTGCGCACGGCCAGCAGGCCGGCGCCGGCCGCGGCCGCCCAGGCCGGGCTGACCCCGGCGAACGAGGTGACCACGAAGCCGGCCAGCGTGGCCAGCACCACCGCCAGCGGGAACCGCGGGACTGGCGGAGCCGGCTTCGGGTCGGGCTCCCGGTCCGGCGCGCCCGCGGCGACGGCCAGGTCAGCCCGGAAGAAGAGCCGGAACACCACGTACTCCACGGCGATCGCGGCCAGCCAGGGTAGCGCCATCACCGCGGTGAACCCGGCCAGGCTGAGCCCGCAGACCGCGAAGGCGAGCAGGTTGGTCAGGTTTGACACCGGCAACAGCAGCGAGGCGGAGTTGGCCAGGTGCGTGCAGGCGTAGGTGGCCGGTTTGGGCCGCAGCCGCAGCCGGGTGGTGGTGTCGTGCACCACCGGGGTCAGCAGGACCACGGTGGTGTCCAGGCTGAGTACCGCGGTGGTGGCCGAAGCCAGCACGAACGTCCCGGTCAGCAACCGCACCGGGTCACGGCGGCTCCACCGGGCCAGCCGGGCGCCGGCCGCCGTAAACAGCCCCTCGGACTGGCACAGCTGGCCCAGCACCAGCACGGCGGCCAGGAACCCCACCACCGGGAGCAGCCGCTCGGTCTCGGCCCGCGCCGTGGTCAGCGGCAGCACCCCGGTGACGATCACGACGATCGCCGCCGGTACGGCCACGGCGGCCTCGGGCAGCCAGCGCGGCCTGGTCACGGCGGCCACCAGGATGACGGCCAGCAGCACGGCCGCGAGGGCCTCGCCCGGCGCGCCGGTCAGGGCCTTCGCCCCGGTACCGCGCGCCACCTCGTCATGGGCTCATTATGCCGGCCCGCCGACGATCGGGACCTGGCAGGATGGCGGGATGGGCTCGCTCATGCTGCTGGATACCGCCTCGCTCTACTACCGCGCGTTCTACGGGGTGCCGGACACCGTCACCGCGCCGGACGGCACGCCGGTCAACGCCGTCCGCGGGCTGCTGGACATGATCGCGCGCCTGGTCCGGGCGCGTGAGCCGGCCCGCCTGGTGGCCTGCATGGACGAGGACTGGCGGCCCGCGTTCCGGGTCGAGGCGGTGCCGTCCTACAAGGCCCACCGGCTGGCTGAAGGCCAGGGCGCGCAGGGCAACGACGAGCAGACCCCGGACGCGCTGGTCCCGCAGATCCCGATCATCAACGACGTGCTCGCCGCGACCGGCCTGGCCGTGGCCGGGGCGCCTGGCTACGAGGCCGACGACGTCATCGCCACCCTGGCGGTGGGCGCGGACCAGCCGGTGGACGTGATCACCGGCGACCGGGACCTGTTCCAGCTGGTCGACGACGAACATCAGGTCCGGATCGTCTACACCGTCCGCGGCCTGAACAACCTGGACATCATCGACGAGCAGGCCGTGGCCGACCGCTACAAGATCCCCGGCCGGGCTTACGCCGACTTCGCGGTACTGCGCGGCGACCCCAGCGACGGCCTGCCCGGCGTGCCTGGGGTGGGGGAGAAGACCGCGGCCACCCTGATCAACAAGTTCGGCAGCCTGGCCGCCATCCTGGAGGCGGTGGACGCCGGGCACGGCGGTTTCCCGGCCGGCGCCCGGAACAAGCTCACCGCGGCCCGCGACTACCTGGACGTGGCCCCGATGGTGGTCCGCACCGCGACCGACGTGCCGCTGCCCCCAGTGACCGGCGACCTGCCGCTCACCCCGGCCGACCCGGGCCGGCTCACCGAGCTCGGCGAGCGGTGGCGGCTCGGCTCGTCCCTGTCCCGCTTCATCGCCGCGATCACCGGGCAGTAGCCTGCTGCCCAGGACCCCCGCGCAGGGGGCGGGCTCCCGGAAGGACGATCGATGGCGACCTCAGAGCTGTACCCGGCCAGCCGGCTGGCCGCCGTGGCCGAGCGGGTGCGGGCCGAAGGACTGGACGCACTGCTGCTGACGCCCGGCGCCGACCTGCGCTACGTGACCGGCTACGACGCCAAGCAGCTCGAACGGCTGACCTGCCTGGTCATCCCGGCCGCCGACCCGGCCTTCCTGGTGGTGCCCCGGCTCGAGCTGGCCGCGGCCCAGGCCTCCCCGGCGTCCGGGCTCGGCCTGGAGCTGATCCCCTGGGAGGAGACCGAAGACCCGTACGCGCTGATCGCGAACCGGCTGGGGCCGGTGGCCAGCACCGGGTTGGCCGACCAGATGTGGGCCCTGATGGTCCTGAAGCTGCGGGATGCGCTGCCCGGGGCCAAGCAGCTGCTGGCCAGCGCGGCCCTGCGCGACCTGCGGATGCGCAAGAACCCAGCCGAGGTGGCCGCGCTGCGCGAGGCCGGCGCGGCCATCGACCGGGTCCACGCCCAGGTGCCCGGCTGGCTGCGGGCCGGGCGGACCGAACGGCAGGTCGGTGCGCTGATCGCCGAGGCGATCCTGGCCGAGGGCCACGTGCAGGTCGACTTCACCATCGTCGCCTCCGGGCCCAACGCGGCCAGCCCGCACCACGAGGTGTCGGACCGGGTGCTGCAGGCGGGTGACGCGGTAGTGGTCGATATCGGCGGCATGATGCCGTCCGGCTACCGGTCCGACTGCACCCGCACCTACGCGATCGGCACCCCGCCGGATGACTTCCTGCTCTACTACCAGGTGCTGCAGGACGCTCAGCAGGCCGCGTTCGAGGCGGTCCGGCCAGGTGTGCCCGCCGAGGACATCGACGCCGCCGCGCGCGAGCCGATCACCGCGGCCGGCTACGGCGACGCGTTCATCCACCGCACCGGGCACGGCATCGGCTTGGAATCGCACGAGGACCCCTACATCGTGGCGGGCAACACCGAGCCGCTCGAGCCGGGCATGGCGTTCTCGATCGAGCCGGGCATCTACCCGGGGGCGAACGGGGCCCGCATCGAAGACATCGTGGTGTGTACCGAGGACGGCGCCGAGCGCCTCAACCACGGCCCCCGCGACCTGGTCATCGTCGAGGCGTAGCCTCTGCGGGTGACTAGCTGTCGTTGCGGTCCTGCTGCTCCAGGAAGCGCTCGAACTGGGCCGCCAGCTCATCGGCGGTCGGCATCTGCCCGCCGTCCAGCAGGTCGCCGCCCTCGCCGTTGTCGGTGCTCTCGGCGATCGCGTCGTACTGCTGTTCCAGTGCGGTGACCAGCTCGGTGACCTCGGCCGACTCGGACACCTGGCGGTCGATCTCGGAGTTGGTCCGGTCCGCCGCCAGCCGCAGTGCGTCGCTGGGCAGCTCCAAGCCGGTGATCGCGGTGACCGTGTCCAGCAGCGCCACCGCCGCCTCGGGGTAAACGGCCTGGGACAGGTAGTGCGGCACGTGCACGGCGAAGCCGAGCGCGTCCCGGCCCGCCTCACCCGCGCGGAACTCCAGCAGCGCGGCCGCGCTCCCCGGCACCTGCAGCTTGTCCGGCATCTGCTGCTGGCCGGTGATCAGCTCAGGCCGGGTGGCGTGACTGATCACCCCTAGGGGCCGGGTGTGCGGTACCCCCATCGGGATGCCCTGGAATCCGATCAGCGGGCCACCGCCGAGCTGAGCCGAGGCGGCCTGGACGGCCGCCGTGAACAAGTCCCACTCGTGGTCCGGCTCGGGCCCGGTCAGTAGCAGGAACGGGGCACCGGCCAGGTCGTGCAGCAGCTGGACGATCAGCTGCGGGTGCTCATAGGAGTCCCAGTGGTCGATGGAATAAGTCATCGTCGGCCGGCGGGACCGGTAATCGATCAGCCGGTCCACATCGAACGTGGCCACGGTCGTCGGCTCGCAGGTGGAGGCCAGGTGCTCGGCCAGCAGCCGGCCGGCCGCCCCAGCGTCCATGAAGCCCTCGAGGTGGTGCAGCAGGGGCACGCCGTCCAGGTCAGGCAGGTCCGCACTCAGTTCGAACAGGTTCTCCGGATCGCGCTGCATGACGAAATTCTCCCACCTTCCGGCACCCCTCGGACCTGGTACCTGACGCGTTCAACACTCAGCGCACGCACTTCATGCCCGCCGCGCACGCGTAGAGGCCGGGCCGGCGGTAACCGCCGGCCCGGCCTCCGGGCTAAGCCTCTTACACGGTGGCGGGCTCCGCGGCGAGCGCGGAGGCCTCCGGGTGACCGATGGACAGGCCGCTGTCGGCGTCGAAGAACTGCAGCTGGTTCGTGTCGATGGCCAGCTCAAGGTCGGTGTTCGGGCGGACCGCGGACCGGGCCGAGACCCGAGCGGTCCACAGCGACTTGCCGCCGACCAGCGCGGCCACGCTCTCGTCCTGGCCGTCGTCGCCGGTGGCGGCGTCGGCGATGCTGGCGTGCTCGACCTGCGGGGCGTCGATGGTGAAGATCACGTGGATCTCACTACCGAGCTCCTCGGTCACGCCCACGTGCACCGGCATCCGGGCCCAGCTGGCGTCGGCTAGGGAGGCGTCCTCGAAATCGGACGGCCGGATACCGAGGATGACCTTGCGGCCGAAGTACTGGTCGAGCCCGGGCCGGTTTTCCAGCAGCGTGGCCGGGACCGGCAATTTGTAGCCGGCGAAGGCCACGGACGGGCCGTCGTCCCGGCTCAGCTCGGCGTCGACGAAGTTCATCGCCGGCGAGCCGATGAAGCCGGCCACGAACAGGTTGACCGGGGACTCGAACAGGTGCTGCGGCGTGTCCACCTGCTGGATCCGCCCGTCCCGCATCACGCAGACCCGGTGGCCCAGGGTCATGGCCTCGACCTGGTCGTGGGTCACGTAGATGGTGGTGACGCCGAGCCGTTCGTGCAGCTGGTTCAGCGACGCGCGCATCGACACCCGCAGCTTGGCGTCCAGGTTGGACAGAGGCTCGTCCATCAGGAACGCCTGCGGCTCCCGGACGATCGCCCGGCCCATCGCGACCCGCTGGCGCTGGCCACCGGACAGGGCGGCCGGCTTGCGCTTGAGGTACTGGTCCAGGCCGAGCATCTTGGCCGCCTCGGTCACCCGGCGCTTGATCTCGTCCTTGGGCGTCTTGCGCAGCTGGAGACCGAAGGCCAGGTTCTGCTCCACGGTCATGTGCGGGTAGAGCGCGTAGTTCTGGAACACCATCGCGATGTCGCGGTCCTTGGGCGGCAGGTCGTTGACCACCCGGTCCCCGATGCTGATGGTGCCCGAGCTGATCTCTTCCAGCCCGGCGATCGAACGCAGCGCGGTCGACTTGCCACAACCCGACGGGCCGACGAGGACCATAAATTCCCCGTCCTTGACTTCCAGCGACATCTGGTCAATTGCCTTGACCCCGCCGCTGTAGACCTTGTCGATGTGGTCGAGGGTGATCTGAGCCATCGTGCTCCCTTGCTCCGCGGGCACCGCGCTGGGCCCTATGGCATCTGTACTGGTCGGAAGCCTAACTTCGTAAATGTCTGACGTTAAGATCACGGCCGTCAATGTTACGATAGCGTAACGACCGTGACCATTTCGTTATCTGAGGCCGGAGCGTTACCGGCTCCGCCAGCAGCTGAACGCGCCCGGGCTATAGCGTGTCGGCGTGGAAGAGATCGATCGCCAGATCGTGTCGCTGTTGTCAGCGGACGGGCGGATGAGTTTCACCGAGCTGGCCAAGCGGACCGGGCTGTCGGTGTCGGCCGCGCACCAGCGGGTCCGGCGGCTGGAGCAGGGCGGGGTGGTCCGCGGATACGTGGCGCTGTGCGACGCCGACGAGATCGGGCTGCCGCTGACCGCGTTCATCTCGATCAAGCCGTTCGACGCGGCCGCTCCGGACGACGTGCCGCAGCGGCTGGAGCCGATCGCCGCGATCGAGGCCTGTCACAGCGTGGCCGGGGACGAGAACTACATCCTCAAGGTCCGGGTCGCCTCGCCGTCCGCGCTGGAGGATCTGCTGCAGGAGATCCGGACCAAGGCCGGCGTCTCGACCCGCACCACGATCGTGCTCAGCACGCCGTATGAGAATCGCCCGCCGGATCTTCATTAAAATCGATTATTTTTAACAAACTCCCAGGTGGCGGGGGGAGCGAGGTCAGGTACGGGCGCGCAGGCCGTCGAGCATGAGCGACAGCATCCGGTCGGCCTGGTCGGGGGTGCGCTCGGTCGCCACGACCACGCCGTGCACGACCATCATGACGTCCATAGAGGTCAGGTCGGCCCGGACGGCGCCGGCGTCCTGGGCCCGCTGCAGCAGGTGGCTGATCGTGTCCCGCATGATCTGGCTGCACTGGCTGATGACTTCGGAGTCCTTGCCCTTGGCTGCGATCAGCGCGCTGGCCAGGCCCCGCTTGGTCACCAGGTAGCTGGCCAGGGCCCGCAGCCAGCCCGCGAACGCGTCGCCCGGCGAGGGGGCGTCGGCCAGCTCGGCGCCCTGAGCGCAGACTGCGCTGACCTGGTTGCGGTAGACGGCTTCCTGCAGGTCCAGCCGGGTGGGGAAGTGGCGGTACAAGGTGCCGATGCCGACCCCGGCCCGCTTGGCGATGTCCTCCAGCGGTGCCTCAGCCCCTTTTTCGGCGAACGCCTGGGTGGCCGCGGCCAGCAGGCGCTCACGGCTGCGCCGGGCGTCCGCCCGCATCGGGGGCGCCTCAGCCAGCTTCGCGATCGCACTGTCGGTCGCACTGTCAGCCGTGGTCATGTCTCCGCCAGACAAATTAATTGAGTTGCCAAACCGGAGGGTGCCTCCGTATAGTAACCGGAGTAAACCTCCGTTTCTCTGCTGACTGTACCGCCTGGCCAGCGAAATACACCTGCAGAGGCGATTGACCTCACAACGTGGAGGCACTGTGTCTTCTTCCCACGTCGCACCGCGAGGGGCGTCCGGTCCGCCGGGCGCACCCCGCCGCGGTTCCGGCCGCCGCGGTCTCGCCCTGGTCATCCTGCTGTGTGCGCAGCTGATGGTGATCCTGGACGCCACGGTGGTCAACATCGCGCTGCCGCAGATCCAGCACGGCCTGCACTTCAGCGCGACCAGCCTGTCCTGGGTCATGAACGGCTACACGCTGACCTTCGGCGGCCTGCTTCTGCTCGGTGGCCGGGCCGGTGACATCCTCGGCCGGCGGCGCATGTTCGTCGCCGGGGTCGCCGTGTTCACCGTGGCCTCACTGGCCGGCGGGCTGGCCAACTCGGCCGGGCTGCTGCTGGCCGCCCGGGCCGCGCAAGGCGTCGGTGCCGCGCTGGCCTCACCGGCGGTGCTGGCGCTGATCATCGGCAGCTTCTCCGAGGGCCGGGAGCGGACCCGCGCCCTGGCCATCTACACCGCGGTGATCACTGGCGGAGCGTCGCTCGGCCTGGTGCTCGGGGGCGTGATCACCGAGTGGCTGTCCTGGCGCTGGGTGCTGTTCATCAACGTGCCCATCGGCGTGTTTGCCCTGATCGCCGCCCCGCTGTTCGTCACCGAGACCCCCCGCCAGCCGGGCCGCTTCGACCTGGCCGGCGCGCTGACCTCGACTCTGGGCATGGCCTCGCTGGTGTACGCCTTCATCCGCGCCGCTTCCGACGGCTGGGGTGACAGAGTGGCCGTCGGCGCCTTCGTGGCCGCGGTGGTGCTGCTGGTGCTGTTCGTGCTGAACGAACGGCGCGCCCCGCAGCCCATTACCCCGCTGCGGCTGTTCACCGACCTGAGCCGGTCCGGCTCCTACATCGCCCGGCTGATGCTGGTGGCCGGCATGATGGGGATGTTCTTCTTCCTGACCCAGTTCCTGCAGGACATCCTGGGCTTCAGCCCGCTGCGGGCCGGTATCGCGTTCCTGCCCATGACCGTCATCTTGTTCGGGGTGTCCCGGACCGTGCCGCGGCTGATGCAGGCGGTCGGGCCCAAGCGGCTGATGATCGCCGGGCTGATCCCGGTCATCGTCGCCCTGGCCTGGCTGTCCCGGGTCTCGCCCGCGACCAGTTACTGGACCGGCGTGTTCGGCCCGATGCTGCTGCTGGGCGGCGGGATGGGCGTCGTGTTCGTGCCGCTGACCACGGCCTCGCTGGCCGGGGTGGCGCCGGGCGACTCCGGCGCGGCCTCGTCCATGGTCAACGTCATGCAGCAGGTCGGCGGCGCGGTCGGGCTGGCCGTGCTGGTCGCCGTGTACGGCACCTCCTACCGGGACGCGGCCCGGCATCCGCTGCCGGGCGCCGGCGCCGTGGCTCAGGCGCACCATCTGCAGTCGCACGCCACGGCGACCGCGTTCGGCCTGGCCGCGATCTTCGACCTGGTCGCGCTCATCGTGATCGCCGTCCTGATCCGGTCCCGCACCCCGGTGCTGCCGCCGCCCCGGCCCGCCGAGGCCGAGGAGGAGGCCCTGGCCGCCTGATCGCTCAACCTGCGATCTACCTGCGATTTAACGGCGATGGCCGGACGGCAAGCACCCGCTTGCCGCCCGGCCGTCCGGGTTTTGCGTACGCTCTGTCACCAACGTTGCGCGTGGAGCAGGTGACAATAACGTCACTATCAGGCGAATTCGGTATTTTGGGGGTCAATCACGTCGGGTACTGCGTGTTACTGTCGTGCCGCAGGTGTGGCCCGCAGGGGCGGCCATGTCGGGGTGGAAGCCGGAGGAGCGGGCCTGGCAGAGGGGCAGGGTCCGGAGAGGCCTCCTGCGCGCTTCCGTCCCAGCAGTTGCCGACGGTCAGCCGCGGCCGATGTAGGGCATGTTCGTCGCCATCACGGTGAGGAACTCCACGTTGGCCTCGAGCGGCATGGCCGCCATCATCAGCACGGCGTCGGTCACGTGCCGGGTCTGCATCAGCGGCTCGGCGCGGACCGATCCGTCGGCCTGGGGCACGCCGGTGGCCATCTGCCCGGTCATCTCGGTCGACGCGTTGCCGATGTCGATCTGCCCGCAGGCGATCCGGTACGGCCGCCCTTCCAGCGAGATCGACTTGGTCAGGCCGGTGATGGCGTGCTTGCTGGCGGTGTAGGCGACCGCGAACGGGCGGGGCACGTGGGCCGACAATGAGCCGTTATTGATGATCCGGCCGCCCTGCGGATCCTGGTCCTTCATGACCCGGAAGGCGGCCTGCGCGCACAGGAACGAGCCGGTCAGGTTGGTCTCGATGACCGCGGTCCAGTCCGCCGGGGCCAGGTCTTCCAGCGGGCCGCCCGGGCCGAACGCGCCCGCGTTGTTGATGAGCAGGTCGACCCGGCCCCACTGGGCCACGGTGGTGTCGAACAGCGCCTGCACCTCGTCGGCCGACCGCACGTCGGCGGGCACGGCCAAGGTCACGCCCGGAGCCAGCTCGGCCGTTTCCTGCAGGGCCTGCGCCCGGCGGCCGGACAGCGTCACCCGGTAGCCGGCCTTGGACAGCGCGGCCGCGATGTCCCGCCCGATGCCGGACCCGGCCCCGGTCACCACGGCCACCGGTGCATCAATCACGATGCTCCCTTCTTCGCTGGTCACGATGGGTCCTCCTCGGCGGTGACCGTCACCGGCACGACCGCGCTGTACCGGACCCGGCCGAAGTACATGATCTTGACCAGCGCCCACCACTGGGTCCCGGGCCGCACGTGGCCCGGGATCCGGACCCCGAACCGGGCCTGGGCCCGCGTCCCGGGGGCCGCGCGCAGACCCTGGGTCCACGGGCCCAGCGCCTCCCAGCTGCCGAACGGGGACACCAGCTGCGCCTCGGCCCGCAGCGGTGAGGCCAGCCGGTTGGTCACCTCCACCGCCACCTCGCCGGTCGCGCCGGGGGCCAGCCGCAGCGCCGGGGTGAGCACGGCCAGGTCCAGCTCGGCGGCGATGGCCGCGGTGCTGGCCTCGACCGCCGTCAGCGCCTGGTCCAGCGGCTGGTACAGGTCGGGCTCACCGGGCCCGCCGGCCTGGACGAACGCGGTGTCCTCGATGACCTGGCCCAGGTCGTCGGAGATCTGCGCCGCGACCACGTAGCGGCCGGGCGGCGTACCGGGCCGGGCCCGGACCCGCACGTCCCAGTCCGCATAGCCGCGGGCGGGCAGGTCGTAGGCGGCCGCGCTGGCCGTCTCGCGGCCCGGCGCCCGGACGTCCGCGGTCAGCTCGTCCGGCACCAGCAGGCGCAGCGTGCCCGAGGCGGGCTCGGTCCCGCACGCCACCGTGACCCGCAGCTCGGCCACCGAGTCCTCTGGGGCCAGGCCGCTCAGGCGGGGCGAGATGTGCACCGCCACCGGCAGGTTGCCGGCCGGGGCCGGGCCCTTGCCGTGCAGCCAGTACCGGGAGTACACCGGCTGAGCCGGCTCCAGCAGGCCGGCCAGTGTGCCGTCCGGCACCGAGGCCTGCGCCAGCAGGTTCGTCGTGCCGTGCGGGACCGGCGGCTCGCCCTGCAGCCCCGCGGCGGGCGGGACGACCGGCCACACCGCCGCGGTCACCGTGCCGAACGGCGGCAGGTCGACCACTACCTCCTCGTCCTGCAGCGTCAGCGCCGCACCGTCGCGGTCTTCCAGCAGGTCGGTCAGCCGGGCCGCGGCGATGCCACCGCGGAGCCGGACCCGGGTCCGGGCCGGGCGGCCTTCGGTCTCCCGCAGCCGCAGGGTCAGCCCGTCCGCGGCGGCGGGCAGCCCGGGCAGTCCCCGGGCCAGCGGGTTGCCGCGCGGCTTGAGCGCGCTGAGCTGCACGGCCGGGTGATCGACCTCGACCAGGCTCACCCCCGGAGCCAGCACGGCGGCCTGACCGCCCCCCTCGCAGCTGACCAGCTCGTGGTTGTACGCCGCCCCGGCCGGGCCGAAACCGGCCTGACGCCAGTCTCCGGGCCCGCTGACCAGTGCGTATTCGAACGTGTGGCTCCAATGCTGCCAGGCAAAGCTGCTGCCGTCCGGCATGGCCTGCCGGTCGCCGTCGATCCACACCCCGGCGGGCCAGGAACTGCACGACCGCATCAGCGACAGGACCAGCGTGCCGTCCGGGCTGACCACGCCGCTCGGCGTGCCCCGGTTCAGCAGCGCCACCGACCAGTCCGCCAGCGGGGGATCGGCCGGTGCCGCGCTGGCGGCCAGGTCGGCCGCCGGTACCTCGATCACCGCGTCGGCCAGATCTTCGGTCAGCGCGGTCATCGCCCCGGCCAGCCCGTCCGGGCCGGGCCCGGTGACGATCAGCACCGGCAGGTCGGCCGGGCCGCGCAGGTCGGCGCTGGGCTGGTGGGTCTGCGCCCGCGGCTGGGCCGCGGGCAGCCACAACCGGACCGCGCCGCCCGCCTCGGCCCGGGCCGCCAGTTCCTTGGCGTAGCCGTTGCCCGCCGCGGCCAGCGCCGCCGCGGTGAAGGCGTTCTCGTCCGGGCCGCCCAGCGTGATCCGCACGTCCGGCACGTTGGAGTCGGCGTCGATGCCGCCGTACCGGGGCCCGTCCGAACGCGAGCAGGTCGCGGTGACCCCGGCCGCGGCCAGCGCCGCGATCAGGGCCCGCACCTCGTTGTGGCCGCTGGTCAGGCCGGCCGGAGTCACCACCTCGGCCACGCCGATGGCCTGAGCCACCCGGGCGCCGTCGGCGCCGGTCAGCGCCACCCGGGCGGTCGAGCCCAGCCCGAACCAGTCGTGGGCCGGGTTGTCCAGCGTCCAGGCGTGCTCGGCCGTGTCCACGTCCGGATGGCCGAACGGCCGCCCGATGACCGCGGTGGCCGTCTCGTAGAGCGGCAGCCCGCCTGGCACGTCGGCCGGGAAGCGGATCCGCAGCATCCGGTCGTGCCCGATCGAGCCGTCCACGTGGGTGCGGAACTCGACCCGCGGCTCGCCGTCCCACAGCACGGTCTCCTGAGTCACGGCCAGCCCGTCCAGGTCGAACTCGGCCACCAGCCGCGAACCCACCGGGCAGCGCTCGGCCCGGACCCGGGCCGGCCCGCGGGCCGAGCCCGTCCTGATGCCGTTGGGGGACAGGTGCCAGGGGCCCTCGCCCCAGCGCGGGTGGGCCGGGTGCTCGTCGGCCAGTTCGGCCTCGTTACCCGGGCCGCGCAGCAGCGAGGTGCCGGTCCGCTTGTCGACGATGCTGGCCAGCGTGCCGCCGCGTTCGGCGTCGGCGGCGATCAGGAATGTTTCGTTCTCGATGCTCAGCCCGGGTATCGCGGCCCAGCCGTTGGCGGCGACCGGGTCGGCCGGGCCGGCCTGACCGGCCGGGCTGGCCTGAGCGGCTTGACCGGCTTGACCGGCCGACGGCCCGGCGGGCTCGCGCGTGGCGTGGAAGGCGCGGTACCCGACGGCGGGGACGTCGGCGGCCCGGAACGTCACGGTCAGCTCGGCCAGCGACCCGCCCGGGTGCCGCCGGGCTCCTTCGGCCAGAAACGGCACCGGCTCGCCGTCCGGGCCGGTCAGGGTGACCTGCTGGGTGCGGGCCCGGTCTGGGCCGGTCTCCGCTGGCCCGGCCGCGGGGAAGGTGAGCGTGGTCCGGGTCAGGCCGGACCGGGAGGTGGCCAGGGTGTTGAACACCGACACCGGCCGCTCCCCGTCGGCGGTTTCGGTGCCTACGGGGCCCTTGGGACTGAGCAGGGAGGATGCCGGGCTGGCCGCCCCGGCCAGGTGCCGGATGGCGGCCCCGCGCGCGTCGTTGCCCCGTTCCCACGCCTCGCGCCAGCCGGCCAGCAGATCCAGGTACACCTGGTCGCCTTCGGTGCCGGTGATCGCGTCGTGGTGGGCACCGTAGGACAGTTGCCGCCAGGCCTTGTCCAGCGACTCGGCCGGATACGGCGCCCCGGCCAGCCAGGCCAGCGTGGCCAGCCGCTCGCCGTCCAGGCACGCCACTTCGGCCGCCCGCTGGGCCTGCTTGGTGTCGGCGTAGGACACGTCCTTGCCGGTGTAGACCGGGTTCATGTCCCGGGTCTGCGGGGTGAACCAGGTCCCGGTGCCTTCCGCGTCGGCTCGCACCGCGGCGAAGAAGTCCGCCGGGATCGCGGTGACGAACCGCGGCCACACGTAGCGCGCGTTCCAGTCCCGGTGGATCTCGGTCACCCAGTTCGCCGGGATCACGTGGTCGGTCCCGACCGGCAGCATCACGTTGCGGGTGGCGGCCACCGCGGCCAGCGAGCGGAACTGGGTCAGCGCCTCGGCCTCAGCCGAGGCCAGGTCGGGCAGCCGGTGCAGGACCCAGCCCGCGCTGTAGTGGTTGGCCATGTACGCGGTCAGCAGGCCGGTGCCATCCGGTGACATCCACTCGAACTCGGCCGGGAACTGCATCCGCAGGTTGCCGCCGTCGACGTCCGACGGTCCCCACTGGTGGAACGGCCCCCGCGCCCACGAGGAGGAGGTCAGCCCGGCCGCGGCCATCAGCCCCGGGAATCCCGGATCGTGCCCGAACACGTCCAGCATCCAGGCTGACCGGGGGTCGGCCCCCATCACGTCACGCTGGAAGCCCATCCCGTAGACCGCGTTCCGGATGGTCGACTCGGCCCCGGTCAGGTTGGTGTTCGGCTCGTTGTAGGTGCCGCCGACCAGCTCGATCCGGCCCTCGGCGATGAACCGCCGCACGTCGGCCCGGTCCTCGGGGTAGGCGTCGAAGTGCGGCTTCAGGTAGTCCAGCTCGGCCAGCACGAATTTGTAGTCCCGGTCGGCGCGGGCCTTGGCCAGGTGCAGCCGGACCAGATCGAACGCGGTGCGCACGTCCGGCAGCGAGCCGTCCTCCTCCGGCAGGAGCAGGCGCGACTCGGTGAACTGGCCCTGAGTGCCCCACCAGACCGGGTCGTAGTGGAAGTGGCTGACCATCCACATGGTCCAGCCCGGTTCGGCCGCCGGCACCTGGGCGGGAAACTCGGCCCGCTGCGGAGCGCCCGCCCCGGTCCCGGCCCCGCTTCCGGTCACCGTCTCGGCCACGGCCTTCACCGGCCGGGGCGTGCCGGGCTGATAGGGCGCGGCGAACTCCACCGGCACCTCGACCGTCGCGGTCACCCCCGGTGGCACCCCGGTCAGGCGAGCCGGCGCCGGGGTCGTCACCCCCGCCCCGTCCACCCGGACCTGTATGGCTCCGGTGGGCTCGGACGCATCGTTGGCCACGTTGACCTGGATGATCTGCAGGGGCCGGGCCGCGCTGCCCGCGAACAGTTCAGTTGAGATGACGGCGGTGATCCGCATTGGCTCATCGTTTCACGCAAACCGTTGCTCAAACACCCGGCCGGCCCCCGGTCTGGTCGTGTTCCTTCGGCCCGGCGGTCCCGGGCCGCCTCGAACTCTGCCCCCGTCGCTCGCCTGCCCGTCGAACTCCCACCCCGCGGTTGCCCGCCCCGGCCCAGGAACCACCCGCCCCGCTCCGCGCGCGCCCTGGCCGCCACAGCGCGTTCGATGGCGCCATCGGGCGCGCCACAACGCGCCCGATGACGCTCCTATGTTGTGTCAAGCCGGTTGAGTGCGCGGAACAGGTGGCGGCCGAGGTAGCGCTTGAGGCAGCGGGTGGCTTCGCGTCTGGTCTGGCCGTCGGCTTGGCGGCGGGTCAGGTAGTCCTTGGTGGGCTGGTGGCAGCGGGCCCGGGTGATGATCACGGTGTGCAGGGCGCTGTTGAGCTGGCGGTCGCCGAGCCGGTTCAGCCGGTGGCGGGTGGTGCGGCCGGAGGAGGCGGGCAGGGGCGCGGTCCCGGCGATCATGGCGAACGCGGCTTCGGACCGGATCCGGCCGGGGTGAGACCAGGTCAGCAGGATCTGGGCGGCGGACAGGTAACCCAGGCCGGGCTCGGCGGCGACCAGGCCGGGGGCGAGGTCTTCGACGATGGGCGTGATCTGGGTTTCGATCTGGCGGGCTTCGGCGGCCAGGGCCCCGATGCGGGTGCCGAGGCGGGCCAGGGTCTGGTGCTGGACTGTGGACAGCCGGTCCGCGCCGGGCGGGGCGGTCAGGGCGGCGCAGGCGCGGGCGCGGCGGGCCGGTGGCAGGGCCAGCAGGGGCTGGCGCAGGTCATCGGGCATGGTGACCAGCAGCCCGGCCAGCAGCGCCCGGGCGCTGCGGCAGGCACGGACGGCGTGGTCGCGGCCGGCGATCAGCAGCCGCAGCGCTTCGCGGTCCCCGCCGGCGCGCGGGCTGGCGGGGTGCTCACACGCCAGCAGCTCGCGGGCCGCGCGCAGCGCGTCGATCGCGTCGGTTTTCCCGGCCCGGCGGTTGCCGATGTGCCGGGTATGGCCGATCTCGGCGACCTGCTGCTCCCCGGCGGCGGCCAGGTGCCGGGCCAGGCCCAGCCCGTAATGCCCGGTGCCCTCAATCGCCCAGGCCAGTGGCACGCCGGCGGCCTGAGCGCGGGCCCAGGCCAGCAGCTGCCCATACCCGGCCGTGGTCGCCGGGACCTGCTCCTGGCCGAGCTGGTGGCCAGCGCCATCGCAGATCACCGCGGTATGGGTGTCCAGATGGGTATCCACTCCCACCACCAGGCCGGCCGGCACGGCAACGCTCACGAAAGTCCTCCCTCGGTGCGATCCTTAAACCATGGCGGCACCGGCCTGGGGAGAAACTCCCGCGGCAATCCTGTAACGGGCCACAGCCCCGGTCCCGGGGCTGGGCAGGCTCCTGATCAGGCCAACGAGGGTGGCCAGGCCGGTGCTAGCCGCACCAGGGACACGTCAAAGGCAAGACACACCACGGCCATCACCGCAGCAGCCGGGCGCCATTAGAGCCACCTGGCACAGCTAGACACCAACCTGGCCGGCCCCAGCCACCCACGCAGCCAGAACCACCACCCAAAGACTTACAGGCGCCATTGCGAGGACAATAGATATCAGTGCAGGTCAAAGACCCGCGCGATAGTCTTCAGTCAGGCAAAAGTCAGGAGCGCGGACGTGCCGCACAGTACCCGCACAGGCCGGGGACACAACACGCTCGTCCAGGCCACGATCTTAAAGAAGTGCGACCGGACCTGGCACAAGCCGGGCAGCAACCGGGGCTGCGCGGCCGGGTCGTGCCAGCACACGTGTGAAGCCTGGCAGGTGAGCGACTGCCCGCACAAGTGGACCGTCCGTTACAGCGTGAACTCCCGGCAGCGGGAGCAGTCCTTCGCCGCGCTGGATGAGGCGCAGACGTTCCAGCTGACCCTGTCCACCGGCAAGCGGGTCCAGGGGGCGATGTTCACCGACCCCCGCGCCGGGATGACCAGGTTCCTGCCGCTGGCCGACCTGTTCATCGAGGGGATGGCCCGGGCCGGGGCCACGAGCCGGGCCACCTACCGCAGCAACTTCACCAACCCGGCGGTGACGGCGCTGCTGCGGGACCGGACCCTGGTCGAGGTGGCGAAGATGGACACCGAGGTCAAAGCCCTCCTCAACCAGACCCTGGGCAGCTACAACGACAACTACCGCCGCACCATCCGCCGCGTCATCACCGGCACCCTGGACGAGGCCGTCCGCAAAGGCATGCTGGCCCGGCACACCCTGTCCGGGATCGAGCTGGCCCCCCGGATCATCACCGCCGAGCAGTACGAACGCGACGCCCGCCTGCCCGTCTTCGTCACCGATGACACGGTGCGGATCCTGTCCGAGGGGATCACCGTCACGCGCACCGACATCACCGGCCGGGCCCGTACCCGGGCGCTGCCCGGGCTGGGGATCGCCCCCTGGCTGCAGCGGACCATGGGCCTGCGGATCCGGGAAGCCCTCGGCGTCCGCAAAACCGACTTCAACACCCGCCGCGACGGGACCCGGTACCTGCACCTGTGCTGGCAGGCCAGCCGGAACGGAGCCGAGCTGGAACCGCTCAAGCACCGCAAAGCCGGCGACTTCCGCGACGTGCCCGTCCCCGACCTGGTCTGGGACATGATCACCGGCCTGCCGGACGGGCCGCTGTGCCCCGGCCCGGGCGGCACCCCCTACCTCCCGTATGGCACGGCCAGCAACCGGTTCGCCGCCATCTTGGCCCAGCTCGGGGTCAGCGGCGTGCACACCCACAGCCTGCGCCACCAGTTCGCCAGCGAAGCCCTCGACACCAACCCCCGCGAACTGGCCAACATCTCCCAGGTCCTCGGCCACGACAGCGTCCAGACCACCCTCAAGTTCTACATCCACCCCAGCGCCAACGCCGAACAACGCATCGGCGCCATGATGAACACCCGCTGGACCACCCCGGGAACCTAAAACGCCGGCTACGCCGGACCGCCGCCGCGGCAGCGCCCGGGGGACGGGTGCCGGCACCCGTCCCCCGGGCGCGGAAACAGCAATTACCGCTATAGATGACCCACCCCGGCGATACGGCCCAGCGGCGTGTTGCCTGCCAATTGTCACGGGCCGAATGGGCCGGTCCTTCGTGCCCTGTCACCTGTTCAACGCACTCAGCGGGAAACTCTCCCGGGCGTCCACATCGTAGGCAGCCCAGTCGCGGACTTCCCGGATCCGGAGCTGATCTGGGCTGACGCCTGTGGCCGCTAGGAGGATGGAACCACCGCTCAGACAGATAAAAGCGACCACGAAACCATCCCATGCAACGGCCTGGGCAGGCGGCCCGCTAGGCATGACATCGGGGACCTCGAACCACTGGCCCTCCGCATCCCTGATCCGCTCTATCTCCTGGCCGGCAGCGGCGGCCGACTCTGGCGGGCGCGGTATAGGCAGCTCGTTCCCGCCCAGCGCCAGATGCGCCGCGAGGTACCTCGCCGTCGCATTATCAGTCTCCCGGCCCGACGTAGCCACCAGCACCGTCGCGCCGTCCCCGGCCCACCCGAGCGAAACTTCCTCAGCCGGTGCACCGATCAGACCATTCCACCCGCTGAACCAGCGCCTTGGCGCCAGGCCGCCCGGCCCCGTCCAGCCCGTGTCATCAAACTCATACAGGCTGAACGTGGCCGGGACGAAATGATTCATGTCAGGCATAGTAATCCGAGGAACACAAGGTCACTTCCCCAGTGTCGTTCGTCAGCGTGATGGAGATATCCGTCTTCGACGAGTTACCCGTGTTGATCAGGAATCTTGCCCCGCCATAAGGCGACGCGTTGTACGGGCCGAAGCTCTTTCCCTTCGCTGACACATACACCAGCATGTAGCCGCTGGAGAAAGCATTCAGGTTCGTGCCAACGATCGTGACATTGCTGCCTGCGCGAGTGATGTGGAAATGACTCCCGCACGACGGGAACGGTGCATCAGGGCGCGCTGCAACACTGCGCGCCGGACCGTGAAGCGTCCCCGTCGCGGCCCCCGCCGGGGCGACCAAGGCCGCCGACAGGGCCAGCATGATCCCGCACGCAACGAGCCATTTCCGAATTAAACCCATCAGTAAACCTCCTGAAAAGACGAACGGACTAACAGTATTAAACATATATCCGAAATAACAGTCAAGCATCGTTTTTAACGATCATGAACAAACAATCCGGGATTGGCAATACGCACAGCCCACTGCCAAACGGCGGTCGGCCCTCACGAACGGGCCGCCGCGTCTCGTGGCTCAGGACGGGCAGCCCACCAACACCTACCGCTTGTTATCTCCGCACACGCCAGCCGGACCCCGCATGTACACCGCACGCCGCTCACTCAGCCAACCAGCCGCCCATTCGGCCACTGCCGCCCTGAATATGCAGCGGCTATGCCGCTGGCCTGGCTGGCGGCCGTTGTACCCGCTCCGTGGACGCTTCCTGACCTCACCCCCACTTCGTGCCGCTGGGGTCAGGAAGCACTCCGCACAACAACCGCCAGCCAGGCAAAAGCAAAAGAGCAAAAAAGACTCAAGATCAAAAGCAAGGTCAAGATCAAAAGCAAGGTCAAGATCGAGGTCAAGGTCAAAACCAGCGCGCCCGGGTCGCATCGCACGAATGTCCCTGGTGACTGTCCCCCCGCGACGGCACGCACATGTACCAGCGGGAACACCGCCGGATGTCCCGCCCGCTGTCCCGGTGACTACCCCGCCAGTCACGGCGCGGCCCCGGCGTCATAGAGGTCCGGCAGCCGCCCGGCTGCCCTCACAGGTTCCGGAGGCCCTGATGTACCCGGCGCAGTAATGCCGGATCACGGATCAGCCCGGCCTCCGACCGGGCAGCGGGGGGTTGGCCGTGTGCCCGGCGTGGCAGCCCGGCCGGGGTCAGCAGCTCAGCCGGTACCGCCAGTTCGGCCCACACCACCTTGCCGCCGTCGGCCGTGTGGAAGTAGTCCCATTCCCTGCATAGCGCGGTGACGATCATCAGGCCGCGCCCGCCCTCTTCATCCGATCCCGCATGTTGCCGGACCGGCGCGCCCGGGTCACGGTCCCGCATCTCGATGACGATGGCCGCTTGGTGCATCAGCACCCGCACCTGAATCGTGGCGAGCGTTCCCGGATCACCCCATGCCGCACCGGGGTCGGTCAGCCCGCCTGCCTGCACTGCATTGGTGACCAACTCCGACGCCACCAGCGCCGCATCCTCGGCCAGCGCGGCCAGCCCCCACCGGTCCAGTGCCAACCGCACAAACCGCCGCCCGCAACTGACAGCCGTCGTCGTGGCGGCCAGCGTCAGCGACGCCATGCCCTGCGCCCGGTCCGGGTACGGAAGCTCAGCACTGGGAGCCGTCACGATTGCTCACACCTTTCAGGACGGGCCGGTAACGCTGGAGTACCTGCCGCTGCAGTCGCGCACGGCGGTCGGTGCATGTGGCACGCTGCGAGCATGCTCACTGCTACCATGTTCCATGAATAGCACGATTATGCATAGCTGCAAAATAGTGAGAACTGAATGCAGCTATGTATCAGGGAGGAATCTGTGGCCGTAGCACCCAACCCGATGGTGCGCCGCCGCCAGCTCATGGCGGAGCTGCGGCGGCTGCGGGACGAGGCCGGGCTGACCCAGGACGACGTGGCGAACCGGCTGGACTGGCACCCGACGAAAGTCATGCGGATTGAGACCGGGCGGACCTCGCCGCACCCCAACGACGTGCGGGTCATGCTCGGCCTGTACGGCGTGACCAATCCGGAGCAAGTCACCGCACTGGTCAAGCTGGCCCAGGACGCGCGGCAGCGGGGCTGGTGGTACTCCTACCGGGACGTGCTGCTGAACCGGTACGAGTTCCTCATCGGCCTGGAAGCCGAAGCCAGCTCCATCAGGAACTTCGAGCTGGCGATGGTGCCCGGGCTGCTGCAGACCGAGGACTACGCCCGCGCCCTGATCGGCGGCGGCCCGATGGAACTGGACGCCACGGAAGTGGAACGGCGCGTCGAGGTCCGGATGACCCGGCAGCAGGCCCTTGACCGTGAGGAACGGCCCCAGCTGTGGGTGATCGTCGACGAGGCGGCTATCCGGCGGACAGTCGGCGGCCCGGCGGTGATGCGCGGCCAGCTGGAGGCCCTGGTCAAGACGGCTGACCAGGCCCGGACGACCATCCAGGTGGTGCCCTACAGCGCGGGCGCGCACCCCGGGCAGCTCGGCCCGTTCGTGATCCTGGGCTTCCCCGAGCCGTCCGAGCCCGAGGTCGTCACCATGGAGACCGTCGGAGGCAACCTCTACGTCGACAAGCCCGAGGAAGTGCGTCTCTACACCACCGCCTTCGATCACCTGCGCGCCGTGGCCCTGAGCCCGGGGGACACCCGCGCTATGCTTCGTGCAGCGGCAGATGACCTGAAATAGCCATCAGAGGAGGTGCGGGATGACCGGCAGCGACCACTCCCGCCCTGCATGGCGGAAGAGTTCCTACAGCGGCCAGAACGGCAACTGCGTCGAGGTAGCTGATCTAAGCCCGGCCGTCGCGGTCCGCGACAGCAACGACCCGGACGGGCAGCAGCTCACCTTCCCCGCAGCGACCTGGCGCGCCTTCGCGCACCGTATCCAGGCCGCAGACCCGGCCTTGGCCTGAAGGCCATAGCTGACCGTTCCCGGCTGTGGACTGAGCTTCGCCGCGCGCGCCAGGTGGCCTGGCCCTCTGGGCTGCCTTCCCGACCGCCGCACGGGAGATGACGCCTCCGCACAGACCGGCAATGATTTTCTACCCATCCGGGACACGGGCCGCCGACCCCGCGGGCGCACAGAGCAGCGCCCCGCGCGCTGGCCGCCGCACCAGGCGATCTCAGGTCAAGATCAACAACCTGCCGGCGCCCTTGCCGGAGTTGCTGCCGATTGCCGGAAAACAGCCATTCCGGTGACCGCCAGCCCGGCCGGGCCGGTACAGGTGAACCCATACAGGTACCTGACACCAGCCCGACAGCACCCGCACGCCGTGACGATGCCGGGACGTTCAAGATCACCGACCGGGACATCACCGGCCTGCTGCTGTGCGCCGAGCAGTACGGCGCCCCCTACGACCTGCTCGCCGCCGCGCTGGAGGTCACCGTGGACCGGCTGCGCGGCATCGTGGCCCGCTGGCGGCACGCCGGCTACGCCCAGACTGGCGGCCTGGGGCGCGGCCCGGCCTGGTGCTGGCTCACCCCCGCCGGGATGCGGCTGCTCGGCGTCACCTACACCGCCCGGGAACCCTCCGCCGGCCGCCTTGCTCACATCCGCGCCGTCCTCGCCGTCCGCCTGTGGCTGCAATCGGGGGAGCTGTATCAGCAGCAGCGGGCCTGGTGGCGCAGCGAACGCCGCATCCGCGCTGCCGGCGGCGGCCAGGTGGGAATCGCTCACATCCCCGACGCGGAAGTGCACTGGCCGTCGCTGGAGGACTCCCCCTACGGCGGGCAGGCCTGGGCCATCGAGGCCGAGCTGACCCCCAAGCCACTGGACCGCACCGTCGCCATCATGCGCGCGATGCTCACCCGCACCAGCGACTACGGCCCCGCCATCAGCCCTAGCCGCCAGCCCCGGTACGGGCAGATCGTCTACCTCACCGCCCCGGCCGCCGCCCCCATCGTGACCCGCGCCGTCGCTGAACTGCCCTCGCCGCTGCAAGCCCGGATGACCACCCGGGACCTGCCGCCCAGCGCCACCCGGTAACCACCGCTCCCAGTCACCGCCCACCCCCGGCCGCCCGGGCCGGGGAAGATCATGCCTCCGGCGGGGAACTTCCGGCTCCGGGACCGGCCCGTACTAGGCATCCCGCCGTAGCGGGCTGGGGTGGAAGCCTGCCCGCCCCGCCGCCGTCGTCCCGGGACAAGCCGAGCAGGCCGCCCGGCACGGGTCAAGATCGTTCGTCCAGCAGGGCGCTGCATCTTGACCCGCACCAGGCGGCCCGCTGCCCCTGCGGGCGGGACGACGGCGACGGGACAGCCAGCCAGCGCCATTCGTGCGCTCACGCGCACGAAAAACCGCCTCCGGCCAGGCCACCGGCACCGCGCACGGCACGCCATGGCCAGCCCACCCCTGGGCCACCACGCCCGCCCCGGCACAGAAGGCCGGCCCGCCGCAAAGCCAGGCAGCGATCCGGCCAGCCCCAGGTCAGACCCCACTGGCCAGTCAGCAGAGTCAGGCCAGAGTCAGGAACAGCCATTCAAAAATTCGGGCATAACGCCCAAATAGGGCTCAGATAGCCGCCGCACAGCGAACGGTCACTTGTTCGAATAATATCTTTGAGGTTCATGTATGACAGGCATGCGATCGCTGTGCGAGCCTCGGCGTACCACTTGACTTATGGCGCCATCGGGCGGGTGGTTCGCGGGGTCCGGCGCCGGCCGGCCCGAGCGCGTCCACTTCGGCCCGGGGGCCGCACGACCGCCCGCCTTCCCCGTGGCCGACGGCGCCAAAGAGCCGGCCATAGTCGGGTCGATGGCGTCATCGGCCGGGCGGCTCGTGGCGGTTCGACCTCGGCCCAGGGCCGGCCGGACCGGTGCACCCCGAACCTCAGCCGGGTGCCCTCCCGGCCCAGTCAAGCGCTCTCGAAAGAAATGTTTCCATACCTCTTGTGGAAAGAGTTCTTTCGAGACTATCGTTTCGAAACATGAGTTCCGATGAAGAGACGCCGGGTCGCCGGGCCGCCGCGGACAGGGGCAGCGACGGCCCGGCCGCCACGGTGCCGGCCGCCACAGCGCAGGCCGCCACCGTGCCGGCCGGTACGACGCCCGCTGGCACGACGCCCGCTGGCGTGGCCGGGGAGCGGACCGCTCCGCCGGCCCCGAGCGACCGGCGGGCCCGGCAGTACCGCGTCAACGACCCCGCGGTGATGCGGGCGCTGGCCCATCCGCTGCGGTGGGCGCTGCTGGAGGCCCTGCAACACGCGGGCACCCTGACCGCGACCCAGGCGGGCGAGATCCTGGGGGAGACCCCGGCCAACTGCGCCTTCCACCTGCGGACGCTGGCCAAGTACGGCCTGGTCGAGGAGGCCGGCGGAGGCAAAGGCCGGGAGCGGCCGTGGCGCCGGGCTATTACCGGCCTGACCATGGAGCTCTCGGCCGACGACCCGAAGACCGCGGCCGCGGCCGGCATCCTGAACAACTTCTGGACCAACACCACCCTGGACCGGGCCCGGGCGGCCATGCAGAACTACGCGAACCTGGCCCCCGAGTGGCGCGAGGCCCTGGTCTCGACCCAGAGCACCCGCTACGTGACCGTGGCCGAGGCCAAGGAACTGCAGGACGAGCTGATGGCGGTGCTGGACCGCTTCGGCGAGCGCAACGACAATCCGTCGCTCCGGCCGCCGGACGCGTTGCCGATCGAGTACCTGGCCCTGAGCTACCCGCTGCAGAACCTGCTGAGCATTCCCACCGTGACCGACGACTGACCCGACCCGACCTGGAGGAGCACGTCATGTACCCCGACTACACAAGCGCTTCTTATGCCCTGCGGCAGCAGCCGACCCGCGCCGAGTTGCGGCGCCAGGAACACGCCGCCGCCGTTCACGGCCGCCGGCTGGACCGGTCGCACCGGTCGCACCCGTTCCGCCGCTGGACGCTGAACTGGACCATGCTGTCACCGCGCGACGTGGCCGGCGTGACCCGTCAGGGCCGGTCCACCTGGGCGATCATCATCTCCGCCAGCCGGCCGCAGTGAACCAGGCCGCCGGGCTGAGTCGGCGGGCCGAGGCGACCCCGGTCAGCGCGACCAGGGCGCCGAGCACCGACACGCCGGTGATGACGGCCAGCGCCGGGCGGTACGCGCCCAGCGTGGCCTGGGCCGAGGCCACCTGGCTGGCGCCCCCGGCGTCTACCACCGCGGTCACCACGGCCAGCACGATGGCCCCGCCGACCTGGAATGAGGTCTGGAACAAGCTGGCCGCCAGGCCCTGCTCAGAGTCGGCCACCCCACTGGTCGCGGCCAGGCTGAGGGCGGAAAAGCCCAGCCCGAAAGCGATCCCGACCCCGAGCACCGCGGGCAGGATGACGCCCAGGTAGTCGGGCCGGTCACCGACGCGCAGGAACGACACGTAGCCGCCGACCAGGCAGGCGAACGCGAGCAGTGTGACCGGGCCCGGCCCGAAGCGGCCGATGATCTGGCCCATCCGGGTGGACAGTACGGCCACCACCACCCCGGCGGGCAAGAAGGCCAGCGCGGTGGACATGGCCGACCAGCCCTCCACACTCTGCAGGTACTGGGTGAGCAGGAACTGGAACGCGATGTACGAGCCGAACAAGGTCAGCGCGCCCAGGTTGGCCCGGGTCAGCGCGCCGGAGCGGAAGATCCCCAGCCGGACCAGCGGGTCACGGCTGCGCTGCTCGATCAGCACGAACCCGGCCAGCAGCACGGCCGCCACGGCGAACGAGCCGATCGTCCGGGCCGAGGCCCAGCCCGCCTGCTGCGCGGTGACCACGGTGTAGACCAGCAGCAGCATGCCCGCGGTCACGGCCAGACCGCCGGGCACGTCGAACCGGCGGCCCTGACGGCCGGCGTTCTCGCTCCGGGGGATGAGCGGGATCGCGGCCAGCAGCGTGATCAGGGCGACCGGGGCGGGCAGCAACAGCGTCCACCGCCAGCTCACCTCGGTCAGCACTCCGGACAGCACCAGGCCAAGGGAGAACCCGCTGGCCCCGAAGGCCGAGTAGATGCTGATCGCCCGGTTGCGCATCGGGCCCTCGGGGAACGTGGTGGTCAGCAGGGACAATCCGGCGGGCGCGGTGACCGCCGCGGCCATGCCCTTGACGAACCGGGCCGCGATCAGCAGCCCGGCGCCGCTGACCACCCCGCCCAGCAGCGAAGCCGCCGCGAACAGGCCCAGGGCGACCAGGAACACGCGGCGCCGGCCCAGCAGGTCGGCGGCCCGCCCGCCCAGTAGCAGCAGGCCACCGTAGCCGAGCACGTAGGCGCTGACGATCCACTGCAAGGACGACGTGCTCAGGTGCAGGTCGGTGCGGATGACCGGCAGGGCCACGCCGATCATCGACACGTCCAGGGCGTCCAGGAACAACGCCCCGCACAGCACGAACAGCACAGCCCACAGCCGCGGGCTCCAGCCCGGGGCGGGAACGGCGCGGGCGGATCTGATGACCTCCGGTTCAGCCGGAGCCGTATTGACGGGAGCGGAGCACGTATCCATGGCCGCGACTATATGTATGTACATGCACTAGATGCAAGTGCAATTAATGTACTTGCATCTTGCGATCCAGGTCACTAGAATGCCCTCGTGGACGAGACCGGGCCCGACCAGATGGTCAGTGCCTGGCGCGCGCTGTCCGCCCGGCACGCCGCCGTGTGCTCCGCGCTTGAGCGTGAGCTGGGGGAGCGGCACGGCCTCGGCGTGAGCGACTTCGAAGTCCTGGAGCGGCTGGCCGAGAGCGTAGATCATCAGTTCCGGGCCCAGGAGCTCGCGGACGCGGTCCACCTGAGCCAGAGCGCGCTGTCCCGGCTGATCAGCCGGCTGGAGAAGACCGGCCTGGTCGAGCGCTGCCTGTGCGGCGAGGACCGGCGTGGCATCTACGTCACGCTGACCGAGGCGGGCCGGGAGCGGCACGCGGAGGCGGCCCCCACCCACCGGGACGTGATCGCCGGCGTGCTGGCCCCCGTGACTGCGGACGGCTGACCCGACCCATGGCTGATCAGCCTGCGACCCTCCGCGACGTCGCCGCCGCCGCCCGCGTGCACCCGGCCACCGCCTCCCGCGCGCTCAACCCGCAGACCCGCGCCCTGGTCAGCGAGCAGACCGCGCTGCGAGTGACCGAAGCCGCGGCCACGCTCGGCTACCGGCCCAACCCGGTGGCCCGCAGCCTGCGCACCCGCCGGTCGCAGACGATCGGCGTGCTCATCCCCGACCTGAACAACCCGCTGTTCCCGCCAATGGTGCGTGGCCTGGAGGACGGGCTGACCGCTGCGGGCTACGTGGCCCTGCTCGGCAACACCGACGGCGACACCGGCAAGGAACAGGCCATCTTCGAGCAGATGCGAGCCCGGCACGTCGACGGGTTCGTGCTGGCCACCGCGCAAACCAATGACCCGGTGCTGGCCGAGGCCGCGCGGGACCAGCTGCCTGTGGTGCTGATGAACCGGCTGGACCCGCAGCACGACTTCTCCTCGGTGTCGGTGGACAACGAGCAGGGCATGCGGATGTCGGTCGCCCATCTGGTGGCGCTGGGCCACACCCAGATCGCGCACCTGGCCGGCCCAAGCCAGGTCTCCACCGGCGAGGGCCGCCGTCGCGGCTACCTGGAGGGGCTGAAGGCCGCCAACCTGGAACCGGCCGAGGACCTCGTGGTCTCGGCCACCGGGTACACGGTCGAGGAGGGCATCCGTTGCTGCCATGAGCTGCTCGGCCGCCGGAACCACGGCGCCGGCATCACCGCGATCGCGGTAGCCAACGACATGCTGGCCGTGGGCTGCCTGACCGCGCTGGACGAGGCCGGCCTGCAGTGTCCGGACGACCTGTCCCTGGTCGGTTTCAACGACATGCCGTTCGTGGACCGGCTGCGCCCGGCGCTGACCACGATCCGGTTCCCGCACTATCAGCTGGGTACCAAGGCCGCCCAGCTACTGCTGGAGCGGGTCCGCACGCCGGAGGCTACGGTCAAGATCCGCTACGTGGACCCTGAACTGGTCGTCCGGGCCTCCACGGCCGCGCTAGTACCCTAGCTGCTGGCGGAGGAAGGCGACGGCCTGAGCCCAGGCCTGCCCGGCCCGGGTTTCGTCGTAGGTGCCGAGCAGGTTCTCGTCGTTGAAGAAGGCGTGGCCCGCGTCGTAGACCTGGACGTCGACCGGGCCGCTGACCCGGTCCAGCACCGCGCGGGCCTGCTCCAGCGGAGTGTGCGCGTCCTGGCCGGCCAGCACGGCCAGGACCGGTGCCTGGACGGCTGAGAAGTCCTCGTCGCCGGAAAACGTGCCGTAGAACACGGCCGCCGCCCCGACCTTGGCGTCGGCCGCGGCCAGGTGCAGGGCGAACAAGCCGCCCATGCAGAACCCGATCACTCCGACCGAGCTGCTGTTCACCGACACCTGGGCCAGCAGGTAGCTGACCGCGCCGGACAGCTCGGTGACCGCCTGGTCCGGCGGCAGCGCGCTCATCAGCGCGCCGGCTTCCTCGGCGTCGTGGGTGGTGCGGCCGCCGTACAGGTCCGGCGCCAGTGCCACGAACCCCTCGCGGGCGAACCGGTCAGTGACGTCGGCGATGTGGTCGGTCAGGCCCCACCACTCCTGGATCACGATCAGGCCCGGGCCGGTGCCGCTGTCCGGCACGGCCAGGTAGCCGTGCGCGGTGCCGCCGTTGCTGGGGAAGGTGATGTTCTGGTGTGGCGTCTGCTCCGCCATCAGCTAAGCCTCGTTTTCGCTGGGAGCGCTGGGAGCGCCGAGCGCCTGCAGCGCCGGACCCGCCAGCCGGTAGACGTCCCACTCGTCCATCGGCTGCGCGCCGAGCGACTTGTAGAACTTGATGGACGGTGCGTTCCAGTCCAGCACCACCCACTCCAGGCGCTGGTAACCGCGTTCGACGCACAACCGGGCGAGCTCGGTCAGCAGCGCCTTGCCGTACCCGTGGCCGCGCAGCTCCGTGTCGACATAGAGATCTTCGAGGTAGATACCGTGGCGGCCGGTCCAGGTCGAGTAGTTCAGGAACCAGAGCGCGAACCCCACGACCCGGCCCTCGTGCTCGGCCACGTGCGCGAACACGGCCGGCTGCGCGCCGAACAGCGACTGCCGCAGCTCCTCTTCCGTCCCGGTGACGCTGTCCAGCGACCGCTCATACTCCGCCAGCGCCCGAATCAGCCGGTGAATATCAGCAACGTCCGATGGTGCGGCCCGTCTAATCACAGACGAACCCTATCTGCGGGCTCGCAGGGCTCACACTCCGGCAAGCGCGAACACGGGGACGAGGCTGATGCTGCGACGATCGCCGCGGTGAGGATGACCAGCGCCAGGCCCTGGGCCAGGCTCCGGGCGCGTGCTGCGGGGTTGGCCAGGCGGTGCATGCGGGCCGCGATCACGCCGCCGGTGGCGGCCAGCCAGGCGGCTGGGGCCGAGCCGGCCGCCGGCCCGGCACCCATGGTGAGCAAGGCCGACAGCAGCGTGCGGCGCTCGCCGTGCCGGGCCGCGACATCGTCGGCCCGCATCTCGGCCAGCCGGGTCACCGCGGTGCCCGCCCGCTCGAACAGCGGAACGCCGGGGAGGACGGCGGCCAGGGACCGGGTGATGGCCAGCAGCAGGTGGTGCCGGCCGGCCAGATGCGCGCGTTCGTGCCGCAGCACGGCGGTGAGCTGCCCGGAGTCCAGCACCGCCAGCGCGCCGGAGGTGACCACGATGGCCGGGGGCCGGCCCGGCACGCTGTAGGCGGCGGGCCGCGCGGCTTCCAGCACAAAGACCGCGTTCTGGTGGCCGGTGCGGGTGCGGTGCCCGGTGATGCGGGCCGCCTCGGCGTGGGCCCGGGTCCGGACGCTGGAGCGGTGCAGGCTCCGGCCGTAACGCCAGGCCAGGCCGATCATCGCCCCTGCGCCCAGGGACGCCAGGCCCGCGAGCCCGGCTTCGTAGGCCGAGCTGCGGTAGACGGCTGGCGGGCACGCACCGGCGCTGACCGACTCACACACGCTCCGCGCGAACTGCGGCCACCCCGCGACCGCCGCCCGGATCAGCAGCCCCAGCGCGGCCAGAGCGCAGCCCAGCACGCAGGCCAGCGCGGTCAGCCAGGCGGTGAGCCCGAGCCGCGGGCTCAGCCCGGCCGCGGACAGCCGCCGCAACGGCAGCGGCAGCACCCACGCCAGGGCCACGGCGTATCCGAAGACCAGCAGGGCCGCCCTCATCCGGACCGCCCGCGGCGCAGCTTGCCCAGCACGGACCGTAGCGCGTCCGATTCCCCGGTGCCGATCTGCGCGATGAAATGGCCCAGCACCAGCTCGGGATCGCCGCCGTCGGCCAGCGCCTCCCGCATCAGCCGGGCACTGTATTCCGCCCGGCTGGCGGTCGGGGTGTACCGGTAGGCCTTGCCCTCCCGGACCCGGTCCAGCCAGCCCTTGCGGTGCAGGTTGTCCATGGTGCTCATCACGGTCGTGTAGGCGATCGTCCGCTCGGCCGACAGCTCGTCGAACACGTCCCGCACCGTCACCGGCGTATCGCGGTCCCAGATCCGGTCCATGATCGGGCCTTCGAGGTCACCGAATCCGCGCACTCTCACCTCCCGCGTCGCTCCGGGCCAGCATCGCTGGCCCTCGGCCCAATTGTACTGTCTACGCACGTACTACATACGTACGTAGAAAGAGGAGCAGCTCAGCATGAGTGCCACCGAATACCGGGCGCAGTTCGATGCCGTCGTGACGTTCGCCAACGGGGGAGGCCTGCGCACCGAGGGCTTCCGCATCGACGTTCCCGGTCCAGATGTCAGCCCGCAAGAGGCCGCCCGGCTCTTCATCACCGCACTGAACCTGCTGATGGTCGAGTCAGCCGAACTGCACGACCTGCGCGTGTTCGCCGAGCCCCACAAGGGCACGCGGGGTGGACCGAGTGACCGCCCGGCCGCGCCGGAAACTGGCGGCAGGCGGATCGTCGACCTCAGCCATCCGATCCACGACGGCCTGATCACCTACCCGGGGCTGCCCGGTCCCGAACTGCGCCCGTACCTGACCCGCGAGCAGTCACGGGAAAGTTACGCGCCCGGCACCGAGTTCCAGATCGACGCGGTCAGCATGGTCGGCAACACCGGCACCTACCTGGACAGCCCGTTTCACCGGTACGTGGACGGAGCCGATCTGGCCGCCCTGCCACTGGAGGCCTGCGCGGAGCTACCGGCCGTTCTGGCCCGTTTCGCCGGCTCCGGCGTCCGCGCGGTCGATGCCGGCGCGCTGGCCGCGCTGGACGTGTCGGGGCGGGCGGTCCTGCTGCACACCGGAGGCGATGCCGCCTGGGGCGGCCCCGACTACGCCACCGAGGCCCCGTACCTGACCGAAGCGGGCGCCCGCTGGCTGGCCGAGCACGGCGCCCGCCTGGTCGGCATCGACTCGGTCAACCTCGACGACCTGCAGAGCGGCGGCCACCGCCCGGCGCACTCGATCCTGCTCCGGGCGGGCATCCCGGTCGTCGAGCACCTCACCGGACTGGGCCAGCTGCCGCCGACCGGGTTCTGGTTCACTGCGGCCCCGATTCCGGTCGCGGGCTGCGGGACCTTCCCCGTCCGCGCCTACGCGACGATCCCCGGGTAAGGCGGCCCGGCTCCTTCTTGCCTGGCTACTTTTTCCTGGCCAGGGTCAGGCCGTCGCCCAGGGGGAGCATGATGACGTCCACGCGGTCGTCGGCGGCGGCGTGGTCGTTGAAGTCACGGACGGCCTGGACCAGTTCGCTCTCGTTGCCGGCGTCGATCACGCGGCCGTGGGAGAACGTGTTGTCGACCAGGATGGCGCCGCCGGCCCGGACCCGGGGCACGACCTCGTTCCAGTAGGGCAGGTAGCCGGGCGCGTCGATGAACGCGATGTCGAACTGCGGTCCGGGCGGCAGGCCCCGCACGGTGTCCAGCGCCGGCCCGAGCCGGAGCTCGATCATGCCCGCCAGGCCGGCCCGGTCCCAGTACTTGCGGGCCACCGAGGTCCATTCGTCGCTGATGTCGCAGCACAGCAGGTGCCCGCCGTCGGCCAGGCCGCGGGCCAGGCAGATGGAGGAGTAGCCGGTGAACGTGCCGATCTCCAGCCCGGTACGGGCCCCGATGAGCTGGGCGATCATCGTCATGAACCGGCCCTGCTCGGGCGCGATGGCCAGCGAGCGCTCGTTCGGGAACCACTCGGCCGTCTCGTGGGCGAGCTCACGCAAGATGGCGTCCGGCGGTGTGCTGTGCGCGCACAGGTACGCGTTCAGGTGCAGGCCGATGTGCTCACTTCGCTGCGCCACACCGATAACTTAACCGACCCAAGGAGGACTGCACGATTTCTGCGGTGCACTAACCTGGGGCGCATGGCGACGCAGGGGACAGCCCCGATGGTCAGCGCGGCGGCGGCCCACATTCCCAGCCCCGCGGTCAGCGGCTTCCACATCGGGCCAGCGTTCATTCACTACTACGCCGTGATGTACCTGGTCGGGATCGCCGCCGCGATCTTCATCACCCGCCGCCGCTGGGTCCGCGCGGGCGGCGACCCGGAACTGATGTACGACGTCGCCATGTGGGCCGTGCCCGCGGGCATCATCGGCGGCCGCATCTACTTCGACATCACCACCCCGGCCTACATCCCGCACGTCTGGTACGGCGTGCTGGCGGTGTGGGACGGCGGCCTTGGCATCTGGGGCGCGATCCCGATCGCCGTGCTGGTCGGCATCTGGCGGGTCCACCGGTTCGGCGGCCGCATCACCCTGGCCATGGATGCGGTGGCGCCCGCGCTGCTGGTGGCCCAGGGCATCGGCCGGATTGGCAACTACTTCAACAAGGAACTGTTCGGCGGGCCGACCAGCCTGCCGTGGGGGCTGCAGATCCCGCTGGCTTACCGGCCGGCCGGTTACACCGCGTTCGCCTACTTCCAGCCCACGTTCCTTTACGAGCTGATCTGGGACTTCGCGCTGGCCGCGTTCCTGGTCTGGCTCGGCCACCACAGCAAGATCTTCGCCCCCGGCTTGTTCGCGCTGTACGTGACGGGTTACTCGGCCTTCCGGATCTTCGAGGAGTCACTCCGGGTCGACCCGTCCCAGCATTTCCTGGGCCTGCGGCTGAACATGTACGTGGCCATCGGGCTGACCGTGGCCGGCGCGGTCTGGTTCTACCTCATCCAGCGGCGAGGCCGGCGCCGGGTCACCGCGGGCCTGCCCGCGCCCGAACTCGCGGCCGGAAACGCCCAGCCCAGCTACCAGGCCCGGGACACCGACGGGGTCCTCACCGAAGCCGGTACCGCCAACCTCGAGTCCGGGTCGGGGACCGAGGCCGAGCGGCTGGACGAGGAGCCCGCTGGTGCTGCCACCGGCGACGAGACGGCCAAGCCGGAGTAACCCGGCCTGGCCGCAGTAACGCTCAGGCCGCCGCGATGACGCTCAGGCCGGGAGCGCCGTGGTCGCGGTGTCGGCCGTGGCCGCCCGCGAACGCCACCAGTCCTGGCCCCGCTGGGGCAGCATGTAGATCGGGTCGTAGTAGGCGTACTCCCGGCTGGTGGCCAGCTCGTCGTCGCGCTCGACCCCGGTGCGGTAGTTCTTGGTCCAGTAGGAAATGCCCAGCTCGGTGTCGTACCGCGACACCTGGTGCACCCAGCGCTTGCCCACGTAGGGCACGTCGCACACCACCCGTGGCGTGGCAAAGCCAGGCAGGTAGCCCATCATCTGGTGCTGCAGCTCCTGGGCCTCGCTCAGGGTCAGCCGCCAGTGCTCACTGCCCGGGATCATGTCGCACAGATAGAAGTAGTACGGCATGATCTTCGCCTCGTCGAGCAGGGCGAAGCACAGGTCCAGCAGGGCCGGGACGCTGTCGTTGGTGCCGCGCAGCAGGACGCCCTGGTTGCGAACGTCCCGGATCCCGGTGTCCAGCATGGCCCGCGCGGCCTTGGCCACCAGCGGGGTGACCGACTGGGCCGCGTTCACGTGGGTGTGGATGGCGATGCTCACCCCGCGGTCCGACGCGGTGCCGGCCAGCCGGGACATCCCGGCCCGGACCTCGTCCGACAGCCAGTGCTGCGGCAGCCCCATCAGGGCCTTGCTGGCCAGCCGGATGTCACGGATCGACTCGATGTCCAGCAGCGCGGCGACGAACTCCTCCAGCCGCGGCCAGGGCAGGTTGGCTACGTCACCGCCGGAGACGACCACGTCCCGGACGCCGGGCGTGCGGCGCAGGTAGTTGATCATCGCGCCGAGCCGGTCTGGCCGGGTCAAGGTGAACTTGTGCTTGTCCGCCGTGGGAGTCGGGTTGCCGACCAGGTCCATCCGGGTGCAGTGCCCGCAGTACTGGGGGCAGGTGGGCAGCACTTCCGCCAGCACCTTGGTCGGGTAGCGGTGAGTCAGCCCCTCCACGGCCCACATCTCCGCCTCGTGCAGCGAGTCGCGCTGCGCGTACGGGTGCGAGGGCCAGTCGGCCCGCCGGTCGCTGAACACCGGGATCATGTAGCGGCGGACCGGGTCGGCGTAGAACGCGTCGGTGAAGCCGGGGTCGGACGCGGCCACCGTCGGCGCCATCGTGTTCAGCATCTGCGGCGGCACCAGCATGGACATGGTGGCCCGGGACCGCTGGTCCTGGTCCAGGTCGGTGAAGAAGGCCTCGGCCAGGCCGGCCCCCAGCACCTGGCGGAGCTGGCGCGCGTTCTTCACGCAGTGCGCCCGCTGCCACTGGGCGGACTCCCAGTCGGCCGGGCTGACATCGGCCCAGCCCGGGAAGCGGCGCCAGTCCGGCTCGATCAGCTCACGGCGCTGATATACGTAGGGCTGGTCGATCATGGTTCGCCTCCTTGGCGGCCGGGGAGTCAGTAGATAATCCTCTCCAACCTCTATCTTATTAAAGAAGATCTCGCCAAAACAGTATCCGACAAGAGAATTTCTTGTTACGTGCCCGAGCCGGGCCGGGTCACCGCGTAAGCGGCGCCGGTCGGCCGCCGGTAACGGTTCGGCAGCAAATCGCGGTGGAGCCGAGAGCAGAAAGCGCCGGACCGGTGCCTCCGCCGTGGCCAGTTGCTACTACGTAGAGTCCCAGTTCAGTGACGTTCTGGGGGGTTGACATCGGTTTGAAGCGCGGTAAGTTTCTGCCCACGGTCCAGGCCCGGGCGGGCTAGCCGCAGTAGCTAGCCGGCCGTGATCTGGCTCGTATCGGGGGCAGGGGTGTTCGCATCCAGCCGCTTTCCTGCCCAGGTGCGGTGAGACGGGCTGCTATGCGGCACCTGCTGGACGGGGGGTTGGGCTTGGGAAAGGATCCGGGCGCCCAGTAGACAACGGAGGCCGAGCTCGTTGCCGGCGAGACGGCCCCCGGAACGAAGGCGCGACCCGGATCCTTTTCCCTCCCCCACGGCGGTCTGGACCCCGAGATGGTCTGAACCCATAGGGAACCCTTAGCTTTGCCTGGACGTTGGAGGAGAGCTCAGCCGATATCCTTATCGGCCGTACCCCACAAAGCCAGGCGAAGGGCAGGGAGCGTGGCAGAGCCCGCATCACCCATTGAGCGTGTTGCCGTCGTCATGCCGACGTATGAGGAGCGGCAGAACCTGGAGTCCATCGCCGCTCGCCTGCGCAGTGCGGTCCCGGACGCCGATCTGCTCGTCGTCGACGACAACAGTCCCGATGGGACCGGGGACCTGGCCGACAAGCTTTCCGAAGCCGATCCCCACATCCAGGTGCTGCACCGGACGGACAAGGCTGGCCTCGGCCCGGCCTATATCGCCGGGTTCCGCTGGGCTCTGGAGCGCGGCTACGACGCGGTGGTGGAGATGGACGCCGACGGCTCGCACCAGCCCGAGCAGCTGCCGCAGCTGCTGACCGCGCTGGCCGGGGCGGACGGCGTGATCGGATCCCGCTGGATACCGGGCGGGAAGCTGCTGAACTGGCCGAAGTCCCGTGAGGTGCTGTCCCGGGCCGCGAACGTGTACGTACGGATCATGCTGGGCCTGAAGATCAAGGACGCGACCGGCGGCTACCGGGCCTACCGGGCCTCGGCGCTGCGCGCGATCAGCCTGGACACGGTCGAGTCAGCGGGCTACTGCTTCCAGATCGACCTCACGCTGCGGATGGTCCAGGCGGGCCTGCGGATCGTGGAGGTCCCGATCACGTTCGTGGAACGCGAGCGCGGCGCGAGCAAGATGAGCCAGGCCATCATCGGGGAGGCGTTCCTGCGGGTGGCTCAGTGGGCCGTCAGCACGCGGCTGCGCCGGCGCAAACACGGTTAAGGGCACCACAATTAAGCGGGCAGGCGCCGCACTGGCCGCCTGCCCGCTCATTTTTTTCTACGATCAGGCGCTCTTGCGCTGGCGGCGGTCGCGACTGGTGTCGCGCTCAACCGGGGCGCCGCGCCGTCCTCTGATCACTTCGAGTCGTTCGGCCAGCACCGCTTCGAGATCGGCGACGGTACGCCGCTCCAGCAGCATGTCCCAGTGGCTGCGCGGTGGCTTGACCTTCTTCGGGCTGGGTGACTCGCCTGTCGCCGCGGAGGCGACTGCACCACAGACCCGGCACTCCCAAGTTGGGGGGAGTTCCGCCTCTGCGGCGAAGGGCACGGTAAAGTGGTGTCCCTTAGGGCAGTCGAAAGCGACCTCTTGCCGGGGGGCGAGGTCGGTGTTGCGGTCGTTCTCGTAGCTCGTGGATCCGAGCCGAGTCCCGCGTAGTGCGCGTTCGGCCATGTGGGTGGTGCCTCCCAAGCGCTCAGCCGTTTGGTTCTAGAACGCCGAATACGCGTGTGAGATTCCCGGTTACGCTCCGGTCCAACCCTGATCTCGGGCCGAAAACGGAACTCGGGCCCTTTTCGGCGGCGGCGAAGGCAGCTCACAGCCGGGTATGCCCTCTTATTATGCGCCCCCAGCCAGCCCAGATCAGCCAGCCCAGATCAGCCGGTCCAGAGACCGCGCTCGGTCAGCAGGTCGCGCAGCAGGACCGTCTCGTCGGTCATGATGCCGTCGGCCCCCAGATCCAGTGCCCGCTCCATCTCGTGCCGCCGGTTGAGCGTCCACACGTGCACCTGCAGGCCCGCCTCGTGGGCCCGGCGGATGAACGACGGGGTGGCGACCTGCAGCGGCACCTGGGCGCAGTGCACGCCGGTGCGGGCCAGCTTGTCCGCCAGCGCGTTCCCGAACCGGGGCAGGCCGCCGGTCAGCTGCAGCGCCGCCACCCCGGCGGGGGACAGCGCCATGCACACCGGCCGGTCCAGCAGCACCCGGGCCGCGTGCAGCCGCCGGGCCGAGAACGAGGTCACGCACACCCGGTCCCAGGCCCCGGTGCGGCGCAGCACCTCCATCATCGGCCGGATGGCCAGCACGTCCTTCAGGTCCACGTTGAACCTCAGGTCGGGCCAGGCGGTGATCAGGTCCTCGATGAGCGGGATCGGCTCGGTGCCGCCGATCCGGGCCCCGGCCACTGCGGTGTAGGCCATCCGGGCGATCCGGCCCTGCCGGTCCGTGACCCGGTCCAGGGTGCGGTCGTGGAAGGCCAGCAAGATGCCGTCCTGGGTGGCCCTGGTGTCGGTCTCCAGGTGGGTATAGCCGAGCGACACGGCGTGCTCGAACGCGGCCCAGGAGTTTTCCGGCCGATGCGCGGCGCCACCCCGGTGCGCGAAGGCAAGGGGGAGCGCCTGGTCGAGGTAGGCGACGGGGCGGCGTTGTTTAACGTCTGCTCGCAGCACGGTCTCCAGTATTGAGGGGCCATGAGTACTGCTGGTAAACGGGGCGGTTCATCTCACTGAGCTTTGGGTGTCCGCTGGCGTTGCCTTTTCCCACTCCCGGCGGCGGGTGTCGGCCAGCGCGATAGCCGCCGCGACCGCTACGTTGAGTGACCCTACCCGGCCCGCCTGGGGAATGTAGGCGGCCGCGTCACAGACGGCCAGCAGGGCGGGGGAGCATCCGTGGTCCTCGTTGCCGATGGCCAGGCACACGTCGCCGTCCAGCGGCGCGTCGAACAGCGGGACCGCTCCCGCGGCCAGCTCGATCGCCACCACCCGCAGCCCGGCCGCGGACGCCGCCCGGGCCGCGTCGGCCGGAAGTGGCTCCCGCTCCCAGGACAGGTACCGCTCGGTGCCGAGCGCGGTCTTGCGGACCGAAGGGTGGTCCAGCGGGGTGGTGTTGCCGGACAGCCACACGTGCTCGACGCCGAACGCGGCCGCCGACCGGGCGATCGAGCCCACGTTGAACGGCTGGGTCACCGAGTCCAGGAGCAGTGCCACGCGGGCCTGGGTGCTGCGCCGCCAGGCCCGGTTGAGCCGCTTGACCTCGGTCGGCCGCAGCTGGCGCGGTTTGCCTTCTGGCTCGCTCATGATCGGTTCTCCGCTTCCGGTCCGGCCGGCTTGATGCGCAGCACCCGGTAGCCGCCCCGGGACGCGACCCGGGACACCTCCCAGCCCTGCTCCTCCAGCCACCGGTGCAGGGAGTCGGCGCCCAGGTTACGCTGCACCACGGCCCAGGCCGTGGCGTCCGGCTCCAGCCTGGGCAGCCAGCGGCCCAGCAGCTCGTGCAGGGCCTGCTTGCCAATGCGGATCGGCGGGTTCGACCAGATCCCGGCGAACGTGGCCGGCAGAGCCGGATCGTCCGGGCGCACGCAGCGCACGTTGTCCAGCCCGGCCCGTTCGGCGTTGCGGGCACACAGGTCCAGGGCCCGCTGGTTCACGTCCACCGCCCACACGGTCGAGTCCGGGGCCCGGGTCGCCAGCACCAGCGCGATCGGCCCGTAGCCGGCGCCCAGGTCGAGCAGGTCCCCGGCGCGGTACGGCGTGGCCGCCACGTCGAGCAGCAGCCGGGTGCCGGCGTCCAGACGGGACGGGGAGAACATCCCGGAGTCGGTCTCCAGGTCCAGGTGCACGTCGGGGAGCAGCACGTGGACCCGGCCCGGCCGGTGCGCGGTCCCCGGCTGCGCGGTGAAGTAGTGGTCGCTCAAGAAGCTGTACGGGCGGGGGCGGGCTGGCCCGCGGCGACGGCCTCGGCGGCCAGGGCCGGGTTGATGTAGCGCCGGGTCATCCAGCGCTCGACCACGAACGTGAGAATCGGGATCGTGCCGGCCAGCAGCACCACCAGGCTCTTGTCCGGGCGCAGCCGCAGCTTCCAGACCAGCTGGGCCGCCGTGACCAGGTAGATGATGTACAGGATGCCGTGCACGGTGCCGACCACATTGACCAGCGCCGGATAGCCGGCGATCTGCAGCGGGATGCCGACGAAGCAGAGCACGATCAGCACCACACCGGTGATGTAGGCCATCACCCGGTACCGGAGCACGATTCCACGCACCGGGGCTACCTCCGCAAGGGATTCGGGACGGCTCCGCGAGCCCGCTATCGGCCGCTGTTCTCCGCCTGGCGATTGAGCTTAGCCAGGTAGGCGTTGTACTCGGCCAGCTCGGGGTCGTACACCTCCATGACGCCGCCCATACTACCCGTTGTAGTGCCGTCGGCGTTGTAGGCGCCGGCGGGCAGATGCACCTCATCGGGCGGGGCCACCTTGCCGGTGCGGATGCGGTACTCGTCCCGGATCGTCTTAGCCCAGAACACCGCGCCCATCAGCGCGAACAACGGCCACTCGAACACGTAGGCCCAGCTGAGTGCGTTCCCGCCCAGCGCCCGGTGCAGCTGCCAGTCGCCCAGCCAGAACATGCCCCAGAACGCCACCACCGCGAACGCGTGCCAGGCCAGCCAGCGCGGCGAGACCAGGAACCGCCATGTCGCCCACCATGTCCCGGCCTTGGTCATGGATCGAGGGTAACGCCGCCCGGCCAGTGCCGTGACGCGCCCCGCGGACTAACGCAGGCAGGCCGCCGACGCTGCCATAATCGGCGCATGGCGCTGGCGAACACAATCTTCTCCCGCTGGGACGGGGTGTCGGACCGGCTCCCGGCCACGCTGGCGGGGCTGCGTGGCCCGGACAGCGGCGTCGTGGTGCTGCCGGTCCACCTGAGCTGGCACGGCCTGCGGGAGTTCGACGTGGCCAAGGACGAGTCGCGGCTGGTGCTGTACAGCATCCTGCTTGGCCAGGGCCGCCAGGCGGATCTGGCCCGGTTCGTGAACCCGGTCCGGCTGAAGCAGGACTGGCCGGAACTGGCCGCGCTGCTCAGTCCGCGCACCCGGCGGGCGTGCGAGCGGCGGCTGGGGCTGGCGGCCAGAAGCTGACCGCCGGGTTCACCGGACCCGATGAATATGCCAAGGTTGAGCTATGCGCAAATACGTGATCATGGGGGTGCAGGGCAGCGGCAAGGGCACCCAGAGCCAGTTGCTGGCCCGTGACCTCGATCTTGTGCACATCAGCGTGGGGGACATCTTCCGCTGGAACGTGCAGAACCACACCAAGCTGGGGGCCCAGGTCCGGCGGATTATGGCCGAGGGCAACCTGGTCGGCGACGAGATGGCCGAGTCCGTGGTGCGGGACCGGCTGACCCAGCACGACTGGAACTACGGCTTCATCATCGACGGGTTCCCGCGCAACCGCCGCCAGGCCCTGTTCTTCCTGGAGAGCTACGACATCGACGGGGTCATCCACCTCGACCTGCCCGACAGTGAGGTCCGCCGCCGGGTGCTGGCCCGGCGGCTGTGCGCCGGCTGCGGCATGGACTACAACCTGCTGGCGAACAGCCCGCACGAAGCAGGACGGTGCGATGCCTGCGGTGGCCAGCTGACCACGCGCGAGGACGACAACGAGCAGGCGCTGGCCGTGCGGCTGAAGGACTACCACGAGAAGACCAACCCGGTGCTGGACCTGTTCCGGCGCAAGGAGTATGTGCTCAGCGTGGACGCCCGGCCGGATCCGGCCACGGTCCAGCAGGAGATCCGCCGTGGTCTGGGCCTGCCCCCGTTGCAGGCCAGCCCGCCGGAAAAGCAGGACAAAAACGGGGAGAAGTAGTGCGGGAGATCGCGGTCTTCAGCGGGAACGCTCACCCCGAACTGGCCCGTGAGCTCTGCCTCAACCTGGGCGTGCCGCTGCTCCCGGTCCGGATCCAGCGGTTCGCCAACGACTGCCTGGAAGTCCAGCTCCAGGCCAACTGCCGTGAACGCGACGTGTACCTGATCCAGCCGCTGGTCGAGCCGGTGCAGGAGAACCTGGTCGAGCTGCTGCTGATGGCGGATGCGGCTCGCGGCGCGTCGGCCGCGCGCGTCACGGTGGTCATGCCGTATTACGCCTACGCCCGCTCGGACAAGAAGGACGAGCCGCGGATCTCCATCGCCGGGCGGCTCATCGCCGACCTGCTGGTCGCGGCGGGAGCCAACCGGGTGCTGGCCATGACCCTGCACTCGCCGCAGGTGCACGGGTTCTTCTCGGTCCCGGTCGACCACCTGAACGCGCTGCGGGAGCTGGCCGCGCACTTCCGGGTGCGCGACCTGTCCAACACCGTGGTGGTGGCTCCGGACCTGGGCTACGCCAAGAGCGCGGCCGCATTCGCCCGGCGGCTGGGCCTGCCGGTGGCGGCGGGCTCGAAGGAACGTCACGGCGATGACTCGGTCACGATCAGCGCGATCATCGGCGACGTGACCGGCCGGGACGTCATCGTCATCGACGACGAGATCGCCCGCGGGACCACGCTCACCGAGCTGCTGGCCCGGCTGCGGGAGCAGGACGTGCGCTCCGTGCGCATCGCCTGCACCCACGGGCTGTTCGCCGACGGGGCGCTGGGCAAGCTGGCGGCCCAGCCGGAGGTGGACGAGGTGGTGTGCACCAACACCGTGCCGGTACCCGAGCACAAGCGGGACCCGAAACTGCGGGTGCTGTCGATCGCCCCGGCCATGGCCGAGGCGATCCGCCGCATCCACAATGGGGAGTCGGTCAGCTCCCTGTTCGGCCTGCCGTAATCCGCCCCTGGTCTGCCCGGCCTCAGCTGGCCGTAGCGACATCGACGATCCAGGCCAGCACGAACGCCTCCTCGTGCCAGGCGTCGTAGCGGCCGCTGCGCCCGCCGTGGCCGGCGTTCATCTCGGTCTTGAGCAGGAACGGGCCGCCGCGCGCGGTGGCCTGCAGCCGGGCGACCCACCTGGCCGGCTCCCGGTACAGCACCCGGGTGTCGTTCAGGCTGGTGATGGCCAGGATCGGCGGGTAGGACACGGGCTGGACGTTCTCGTACGGCGTGTACGACTTCATGTACCGGTAGACCTCGGGGTCGTGCAGCGGGTCGCCCCACTCCTCCCACTCGGTCACCGTGAGCGGCAGGGACGGGTCCAGGATCGAGGTCAGCGCGTCCACGAACGGCACCTGGGCCACGATGCCGGCGAACGCGTCCGGGGCCTCGTTGACCGCCGCGCCCATCAGCAACCCGCCCGCGGACCCGCCCCGGGCCACCAGCGCGCCGGCCGACGTCCAGCCCTGATCGACCAGGTGCCGGGCACAGGCCACAAAGTCGGTGAACGTGTTCTTCTTGTGCAGCATCTTGCCGTCGTCGTACCAGCCGCGGCCGAGCTCGCCACCGCCGCGGACGTGCGCGATCGCGTACAGGAACCCCCGGTCCAGCAGCGACAGCCGGGCGATGGAGAACCGCGGGTCCATGGAGATTTCATAGCTGCCGTACCCGTACAGCAGGCCCGGCGCGCTGCCGTCCCGCGGCGTGCCGCGCCGGCACACCAGCGAGATCGGCACCCGGGTGCCGTCCGGGGCGGTGGCCCACTCCCGGTGCTGCTCGTACTCCTCCGGCCGGTACTCGCGGCCGCCCGGTGTGCCATCGGGTAGCGGCAGCACCGGCTGGCGGCGGCGCAGGATCAGCTCGCCGGTGGCCATGTCGCAGTCGTAGACGGAGTCTGGGGTGACCAGCGAGGCGTAGTGCAGCCGATACTGGCGCGCGCCCGGGTCCGGGGTGCCGCCGGGGGAGACGGTGTAGACGGGTTCGGGGAAGGCCACGTCGTAGCTGGACTCGTCGGCCCGGATGATCCGCAGCCCGGTCAGGCCGTCGCGGCGGTAGTGGACGACCACGAACTCGGTGAACGCGTCCACGTCCAGCAGCCGCGTGCTGTCGGAGGCGGCGATGACCGTGGTCCACCGGCCCGGGTCGCTGACCGGCGCCTGCGCCAGCGCGAAGTTGAGCGCCTGGTCGTTGTGCAGGACCAGCAGCCGCTCGGTGCCGTCGGCGAAGACCTGGTGCTCGACCTCGTACTCCAGGCCCGGCCGGCGCGGGGCCACCACCCGCAGCTCACCCTGCGGCTCGGCCGCGTCGAGCAGCCACACCTCGCTGGTCACCTTGCTGGAGGAGGAGACGACCAGGAACCGCTGGCTGCGGGTCAGCCCGACCCCGACCCAGAATTTCTCGTCTGCCTCCTCGAAGATCACCGCGTCCTCGGAGTGCGGAGTGCCGACCAGGTGCCGCCACACCCGCCACGGCCGCCAGGCGTCGTCCACGGTCACGTAGAACAGCGCACTGCCGTCCAGCGACCAGGCCGCCCCGTAGAACGTGTTCGGGATCTCGTCCGGGGCCAGCTCGTCCGTGGTCAGATCCTTGATCCGCAGCGTGAACCGCTCGTCGCCGTCGAAGTCGGTCGAGTAGGCGAGTCGCTGGCCGTCCGGGCTGACGCTGAGCGCGCCCAGGGAGAAGAACTTAGAGTTCCCGGCCAGCTCGTTCGCGTCCAGCAGCACTTCCTCGCCCGCGATAGCGCCGCCGTCCGGCGCGATCGGCGGTTCGTCGTCGCCGGCCTGAGCCGCGACCCGGCACTGCAGCCCGTACTGCTGGCCCTCGACCGTGCGCCCGTAGTACCACCAGCGGCCCTTGCGGGCCGGCACGGACAGGTCGGTCTCCTGGGTGCGGCCCTTGATCTCGCCGAAGATCTCGCCGCGCAGGCTGTCCTCGCCCGCGGTCAGCGCCTCGGTGTAGTCGTTCTCGGCGTTCAGGAACGCGATCGTGTCCGGGTCTTCCTTGTCGCACAGCCAGGCGTACGGGTCGGTCACCGAGTCGCCGTGGAAGGTGCGGACCGACGGCACTTCCTTGGCCGCGGGCGGTATCGGGGCGTCCGGCGCGCTGGCCAGCTCCCGGAACGAGGCCGTGACGGCGGCAGGACTGCGACCGGTGATGGGATCGGAACTCATGGTCTCGAGCTTACTGAGCCGCCCGCCCGCGATCGGCCCGCCCGCGGCCCCGTTACGATCGTCGGCATGCCGGACGAACTGGGCGCGGGTGCGCATACGTTCCAGGCCAGGCTGCGCGGCCTGGCCGGTGACCCGGCCGTTCCGCTGCTGACGATCCGCCGCTGGCTCGACGAACTCGGCCACCGGTACCAGCAGCAGCGGTTCAGCCCGCGCCCGGTGCTCGTCCTGCGGGCCCTGCTCGCGCTGGACCTCGGCGAGACCGCGGCGGCGTCCGCGCACCTGGCCGCGGCGATGGCCATGCCCTGGGACGCCACCGCGGGCTGCCCGGCCTGCGAAAGCGAGAACTGGGGCCGCTGGCGGGCCGCGCTGGGCGATGACTGGGGCGCGCTGGAGTACTGGGCGCCGGTGCTGGACGGCCGCCAGCGGTGCGCGGAGCAACCAGACCGGGTCCTGGGCCGCGCCCTGCTGCCGCTGACCCAGGCGGGCCTGCTGGACCAGGCCCGCGAGGCCCACCAGCGCGGGTACCCGCTGGTCCGGGGGCAGCTCAGCCAGCAGGCCGCCGTGGGTCAGCACCTCGAGTTCTGCGCGCTGACCGGGAACGAGGACCGGGGCCTGGAGATCGCGGCCGAGCACGCGGGCTGGCTGGCCGGGCCCGAGGTGACCGTTCCCGGATCAACTGGGACCGGAGCCAGCGCGGCGTCCTGGCTGGAGTTCGCGGTCGGGGCGTGCGTGCTGCTGCGCCGCCTGGCCGGTCTCGGGCAGGGCAGCCTGCCGCTAGGCCCCGGCACCGTCGCGAGCCGGCTGGCCCTCGTCGAGCAGGAGATCCAGTTCCTGTGCGACCGGTTCGACGTCCGCAACGGCACCAGCACGTACCGCGAACAGATAGACCAGCGGCTGAGCCAGCCGCCGCTGGCCAGCGAGCTGCCGCTGCTGGACCCGCCCGGGGCGCCGCTGAGCCTAGCCAGCCCGCCCGGCCCCGGTCCCGAAGCCGAGGCCGAAGCCGTGGATCGGGCCGCGGGCCGCGATCCCGAGGCGACACCGCCCGAGCCAGCGGCCAGCCTGGAGGATCTGGTGGCGCGGGCCCGGCAGCTGCGCGACGACCGTCACCCGCACGCCCGCCAGGCCTGGGAAGAAGTCGCGGCCAGCGGCCAGGAGCTGCCCGCGGACGTGGCGGCCGAGCTGGACCGGCAGCGGGCCGGGGCGCTGGCCGAAACCGATCCGCGGGCCGGCCGCGAGGCGCTGCTGGCGGCGGCCGGCCAGTTCGCCGGGCTCGGCGACGAGGCCCGCGCCTGTGAGGCCCGGGCCGCCGCGGCCATGGCCCGGGCCCAGGCGGGCGACGCGGCCGGGGCGGCCGCCGCGCTGACGGCGGCCATCGCCGACGCCGAGGCCGCCTTCGCCCGCGGCGCCTTCACCCCGCAGCAGTACCTGATCGTGCGGCGGGCCCGCCCGCTCATGGCCATGCAGGCCCTGATGGCGGCCCCGCCACCCGAACCGGGGCAGGGGCCCGACCCGGCCGCGCTGGCCGACCTGGCCGTGCTGTCCGCGGCCGAGCTGTCGGAGGCCGAGCGGCTCGGGGTGCCCCGGTACGCGGCCAACTACCATGACCTGCTAGCCCAGCTGGCCCGGTGGGGCGGGGCGCCGGAGCAGGCCCGCGCCCACCTGGAGACCGCCCGGCGGCTCTACCTCAGCACCGGTGAGCCGTGGAACGCCGCCCGCGCCGGGAGCCGGCTGGCCCAGCTCGCCCTGGCCTCCGGCGACACCGCGGCCGCGGAACAACTGGCCCGGGAGTCCCTGGGCCAAGGCGGCACGCTGCTGCCGCCCCGGCAGATCGCCGGGCTGCGCCTGCTGCTGGCCGACGCCGTCGGCGCTCAGCCCGGCCGGCCGCGGGAGGCGGCCGGCCAGGTCCGGCAGGCGGCGGAGCTGTACGCGGAGCTCGGTGACGTGGTCAGCCGCGTCCGCTGCCTGCGGACGGCTGCGTGGCTGGAGTTCTCTGGCGTCCGCGCCGACCGCGAGGAAGACGCCACGGCGGGCCAGGCCGGGATCGCGGCCATGACGGCCGTGCTGGCCGAGCTGACCCAGCTGCAGGCGCTGGCCCCCGAGGACGAGGCCGAGGACGAGACCGGCTTCCTGGCCGAGGAACTCGGCGCGACCCGCTCCCAGCTGGACGCCATGCAGGCCGAACTAGAGGCCCATCACGCCGGGAGCGGTGGCCAGTGAGCGCAGCCGCCCGGCCGGATCCGGCACCAGCCGCCGGGTCTGCTGGTCGATCACGCCGCTGACCGTGGTCACCTCGGCGGCCAGCTCACCGTCGGCGCCGCCGCGGGTGAACTCCTGGCGGACCCGGAACGTCTTGCCCTCCCCCCACTCGAACGCGCAGCTCACCGCGACGTCCTCGCCGTCCCGCAGCTCGCGCAGGAACCGGACGTTGGCCTCCAGGTTCACCGGCCCCAGCCCGGCGCCGTCCAGGACCGGATAGGTCAGGCCGGCGGCCCGCAGGCACTCCCACCGGGCGTGCTCGGCGTAGTGCAGGTAGTTGGCCCAGTTGAGGTGCCCGTTGACGTCGAGTTCGTAGCCTCGTACCGCAACCACGACACGGAAGGGTTCGCTCATCGAGTCAGACCCTACCGGCCAGGTCTGACACCATGGATGGCGTGAATGGGCACCTGATCCGGGTCGATGGAACGACCGTTGAAGAGTTCAAGCCGGACGAGGTCGAGCAGGCGCTGCACAACGACGAGATCCTATGGCTGGACCTGCACGATTCCAGCGACGAGACGCTGGCGTTGCTGCGTGAGGTGTTCGCCATCCACCCCGTCGCGGTCGAGGATGCGGCCGAGTTTGGGCAGCGGCCGAAGATCGAGGAGTACGAGAACTTCGTTTCGCTGGTGTTCTTCGGCGCCAACCAGGTCAGCCACCCCCTGATCGAGGTGCACTTCTACTTCGGCGAAAACTTCCTGATCACCCTGCACCGGGAACCGTGTGTGGCGTTCGAGGGAATGCGGACCGTGTTCGCGCGCCATCACAGCGGCCTGGCCGCCCGGGTCCTCGTGCTCCACCACGTGCTCGACAGCCTGTCCGACAGCATGTTCCCGATGCTGGCCGTGTTCGACGACAAGGTCGACGCGATCCAGGACGAGATCCTGATCAAGGCCGAGCGGGAGCACCAGGAGTCGCTGGTCGCGCTGCGGCGCTGGCTGAGCGACGTACGCAAGGTGGTGGCCCCGCAGCGGGACATGCTCAACGCGCTGCTGTCCCAGCGGGTCGATGTGCCCGGCATGACCAAGGAGAACGAACCCTACTTCCGTGACCTGTACGACAACATGATCAAGATCAACGACATGGTGGACAGCCACCGGGACTTGGTGTCCAGCACGATGGACAGCTACACGTCGCAGCTGGCCAACCGGCAGAACGACGTGATGAAGCAGCTCACGATCATGGCCACGATCTTCCTGCCCCTGACCTACCTGACCGGCTTCTTCGGCCAGAACTTCGGCTGGCTGGTCAAGTCGGTCGGATCGTGGGAGGAGTTCTTCGGCATCGGCGTCGGCACCGAGGCGGTGGCCGTCATCTTCCTGCTGGTCCTGTTCAAGCGCCGCGGCTGGTTCTGAGGCCGCCGCCTCGTCTAAGGCCACCGCCCGGCAATTACTGAAGGTAGGCGTCAACCCACTCACTGCGTCCGGCGTCTTAACTGGCGGACACCTTCGACGGAGTGGAGAGCGCGATGAAGCGTCTCAAGGCGAAGCTGGCTGCCGCCGGTGTGGCCAGCCTGGCCTGTACCGGGATCGGTGCCGCTGTTCTACCGGCCGCGCCGGCTTCGGCGCAGGTGCTGGTCAACTATCCGGGCACCTCGGTCAGGGTCGGCCACACGTTCACGGTCGGCAACTGGTTCCAGCCGGCCTCCGGTGGCTCCCGCTGGTTCACCACCAGCGTCTACAGCCCCACTGGCGCCCGGATCTTCCACGAAGTCGGCTACGCCCCGTCCACCCACTGGGACCTGTGGCCGATCAAGGCCACCCGCACCGGCAACTACAAGGTCATGTACGAAGTTCGCCGTCACGACGGCCACGACGCCTACGCCTGGTACACGGTCAAGTCACACCGTTAGCCCGCGTGACCGCGCTGGTCACCGGGGGACGCACTCGATGATCACGTGACGTTCGGCGATGTCGCGCACCGCGGTGACCTGGAGGCCTGCCCCGGCGGCGAGGGCTGAGTAGCCGTCGATGGTGCGCTCGCGCCCACCGGCCAGGACGAGCATGCGCAGGTTCATCTCGGCGAACGCGGCGGTGTCGCCGTTGGCCATGCCGACCGATTCGACCAGCAGCACCCGGCCGGCGCTGCCTGCCGCTTCGGCGCAGCGGCGCAAGATCGCGGTCGCGGCGGCGTCGTCCCAGTCATGGATGACGCGGTTGAGCAGGTAGACATCCGGTCCGGGCGGCAGCGGATCGAAGAAGCTCTGGCCGACGACCTCGCACCGGCCGTCCAGGCCGAGCCCGGCCAGGTACTGCCGCGCGCGGGCCGCTGTCTCGGGCAGGTCGGCCAGCGTGCCGCGCAGCTGCGGGTTACGCCGTAGCACCTCGGCGATGAGGGTCCCGGTCCCGCCGCCGATGTCGGCCACATGCCGCACCGTGGTCCAGTCGTATCCGTCCGCCACCGGGGCGCTCCCGGCGTCCACGGCCATGGTCGCATCGAAGGATGCGCTGATCGCCGGGTTGGCGTCCAGATAGGCCCAGAACGGCTGGCCAAAGACCTGCTCCCAGGCCGGCTCGCTGGTGCGCACGGTGTGGGCCAGGCCGGTGAAAGCCAGGTCCATCCGGCCGCCGAAACCATCCAGATCCAGCCACACCGCACCGGGCTGCCCGGTGCGCAGCAGCGCGGCGGGCTGGTTGGCCGCGAACTGTCCCGGACGCGGCTCGGTGAATATCCCGTGCTGGACCAGGTGGCGCAACATGCGGGCCAGCGCCTCCGGGTCCGCTCCGGCGCGTTCGGCGAGGTCGGCCAGGACGGCCCCGTCCCCGGTGCCGTCATCGGGCATGAAGTCCGCCAGCCGCAGGGTCGCGGCGACCCTCAGCGCCATCGGGGTCACCAGGTCCATCAGCGGCCCCAGCACTTGCCACGCCGCCTCGGATTGCTCGAGGTCATCAGCATCACTCCCCGCTACCGATGGTCTCCCGCTCCGGGACACCGCCGCTTGGACAAATCAGAACCCCTGGCCTGCTGGACGTTCAGGCGCCGCGGCTGGTTCTGAGTAGCCGCCGCGCCTGAACGCTCATCCCTGGCGGGAACCTCACTTCTCGTAGAACAAGGGCAGCCGGGCGGATCGTCCCGGAGGCGATGGGCGTGTGGCCTGTTCGCTCCCGGCCCTGGCTTTCCCCGATCAGGACAGGGACGGCGAATCGGTATGTGCGGGGGATGCAGTCGGGGTGGGCGGTCAGATCCAGCCGCGGGAGCGGGCGAGCTGGACTGCTTCGTGGCGGTTGGGGACGCCGAGCTTGGCGGCTGCCGAGGAGAGGTAGTTGCGGACTGTGCCGGGGCTCAGGGCCGCGCGTTTCGCGATTTCATCGACGGGGGCGCCGCCTGCCGCGAGTTCCAGGACGTCGGCTTCGCGGGGGGTGAGCGGGCTGTCGCCGGCGCTGATGGCCTCGGCGGCTAGTTCGGGGTCGACGTAGCGGCCGCCACGGTGGACGGTGCGGACCACGTCGGCCAGGACCTGGGCCGAGACGGTCTTGGGCAGGAACCCGCGGACGCCGGCGGCGAGGGCCCGTTTGAGATGCCCGGGCCGTCCGTAGCTGGTGAGGATGAGGCTGCCGCAGGCGGGCAGCTCAGTGACCAGCTGCCCGGCGACAGCGATCCCGTCCAGGCCGGGCATCTGCAGGTCCAGCACGGCCACGTCCGGGCGGTGCCGGCGGGCCATCGCGAGGGCCTCGTCGCCGGAGGCGGCCTGGGCCACGACCTCCAGGTCGTCCTGGATCGCCAGCAGGGAGGCCAGCGCGGTGCGGATGAGGTTCTCGTCGTCGGCGAGGAGCACGCGGATCACGGCGCGGGCGTCTCTGCGGTGACACCGGTGCCGGGCTGGCCCGGGCCGGGCGGCACCGCTGCGGCGCTGCCGGCGGGCAGGCTGGCCTCCAGCCGGAAGTGGCCGTTGCGGGGATGCCCGGTCGTGATGCTGCCGCCCAGTCCGGCCAGCCGCTCGCCGAGCCCGGCCAGCCCGTTACCGCCAGATTTGGCGTCCAGCGTGTGCACGCGGTCGTTGTCCATGCTGAGCGTCACCGCCCGCGGGGCGCCCGGGGAATGCAGGATGTGAAGCTCGATCGTGCAGGCGGTGGCATCGCTGTGGCGGATGATGTTGGTGGTGCCCTCGCGGACCACCCAGCCCAGGGCGGCCTGCACGTCAGGAGGAAGGGCCGCCCCGTCACCGATGACGCGGCAGCTCATCCCCGCAGAACGCAGGACATCTTGCGCGCCGGCCAGCTCGGTGCCGAGGTCGGCGGTGCGGTATCCGCTGACGACCGCGCGCATTTCCCGCAGCGACTCATGGGCCACCTGGCGCACCTGGAGCATCTGCCCGGCGGCATCCTGGTCGCCCCGGCGCGCCAGCTCCGCGGCGAGCTCGCTCTGCACGGCGATCAGGGACAGGTTCCGGCCGAGGACGTCGTGCAGGTCGCGGGCGAAGCGCAGCCGCTCCTCGGCGACCGCCAGGCGGGCGTGCGCGGTCCGCGACCGGTCAAGTTCCCACATGATCCGCAGCTGCCCCGGCGAGACGCGGCCAATGAGCACAGCGAAGGCGCCGATGAGGAAGGCATAGAGCAGAAATGCCCCGGCGAGCCCCTGCCCGTGGGCGCCGGCGCCGCCGATGCTCGCGGACATGCCGCTGGCCGCGCCCGCGCCCGCTAGCACCACGGCGAGCAGCGCGCGCGTCCTGAGCAGCGGCGCGAGCGCGACCGTCAGCGTGCCGCCGAGGAGCATGGCCACGAGCATGCTCACCGGGAACGCGTCCGGCGGGGGCCGGGTGAAGGCCGGGAATGCGGCCGCTCCCGCCAGCAAGCCAGCCGCGGTCAGCGCGATGGCGGCGGCGACCAGCCATCGCCTCGGCGCTGGTCCCCTCGCCAGGTAGCGGGACACGCTAGCGTGCAGCAGCACGGCGCAGGCGCCCGCTTGCCCCGCGGACAGCAGCAGGAAGACGACCAGGCCGGGCACCCGCACCGGCTGCGCCCGGGCTAGGGTCAGGTCGAACAAGAGCGCCACAGCGAACGGCACGTACAGGCCGGCCCGGGTCCAGAACTCGTATCGCTCGGGGCCGCTCAGCTCGTTCCACCGACGCCACATCACCGTCATCCCCCCAGCCTGTCACGCTTGCTTAGCGCCGTGGTTCCCAGCGAAACCAGCGTCAGGTCGGCAGATCCGTCAATGGGATCGTGACATCCGAGACCGCCGCCTCCCCGAGGCAACTGCGCCGACGACGGCGATGGACACCAGCACCGGGCTCCACGTGGCATTCTGGATGGCGGACGCGAACCACCCCGCCCACACCAGCGCCCCGCCCAGCACAAGAACGAACGCCACCTCGAACAGGCGCACGCTGAGCTTCTCCCCGGACCAGCGGCGCATCCAGGCAGTACCGGCACGATCATCTTGAGATCCAGCGCGTTGCGGGTTCTTCATGGCAGACTCCGTTCAGTCACGTCCCGGGATGAACCCGGGCTTATAGGTCCAGCATCGCGGCGAACCGGCATTCCCGCCCGTGCCCACCATCACCAGTCCCGGTGACATCCGCCCGGCCCGGCCATGACAAACCACACATCCCGCGCCTGGATCCTGTAGCGGGACGCCGGACCCCTGTCGGTGGCTCTGATCAGCTCGCGGCGGCGGCTCGACGCGGCCTGCGCGCTGGCCGCCGGGGCGGCGGTGGTGGTGCTGATCCACCCGGCGCCGTCCACCGATTACCTGGGCATCGGTATCGGCCTGCTGGCCGCGGTCTGCTGGGCCTGCTACATCCTGGTCAACCGGGCCATCGGCCGGCGCTGGCCCGGGTCCAAGGGCCTCGAAGGCACCGCCACCGCGGCCGCGATCTCCGCCACCGCCTACGTACCGGCCGGCCTGGCCTGGCTGGCCTTCCACCACCTCACCATGGCCGCGTTCGGCGAGGCGCTGACGGCGGGCGTGCTGTCGTCGGCGGTGCCGCTGCTGTGCGACATGCTGGCCCTGCGCCGGGTCCCGGCCCAGTTCTTCGGGGTGTTCATGAGCGTGAACCCCGTGTTCGCCGCCCTGGCTGGCCTGGTCGTGCTGGGCCAGCACCTGGTCGTGACCGGGTGGCTGGCCATCGCGGTGATCGTGGCCGTCAACACCGTCGCGGTCACCGCCCCGCGGGCCCGCCCAGAGCAGCGCCGCCCGGAGCGGCACCAACCGGAGCGGCACTGACCGCAGCGATGGCGTGGATGGCCCATTGCAGGCTGGCCCGGTGCACCGCCAGACCGTGCTCCAAGGCCAGGGCCGGATGCCGGTCGCCGAGCTGGGCGGTGGGTGCGGCATGCCGCTCCAGCCCCGCGGTGAACGCCGCCAGCGCGTCCTTGAGGTCGCCGAGGAAGCTGAGCACTTCCTCGCGCGACGACGTGTGCTCCATCATCACGAAGCGCATGAGGTGCAGCCCCAGGTCGCGTGCGACTGTGGCCACCTCCACCGGCGTGCGCAGCCAGCTCGTGTGGGCCGCCCAGCCGGCTGGCGTCGGCTCGTACACCCGGCGGGGCCGGGCCGACGCCGCGGTTCCGTCGAGCGCCTGGACCAGCCCCTTGGCTTCCAGGCGGCGCAGCGCCGGGTAGAGCGCCCCGGAACTGGGCTGGTAGAGGCCCATCGGTGTGGCGGCGAAGATCCGCTTCAGGTCGTAGCCGGAGGCCGGTGACCGGCAGACCAGGCCGATCAGGATGTGCTCGAACGAGGTGAGCTGCGCATCGGCCACAGTAGGCACTTTACCTTGCCGCTATAGGTCGAAACGACCTATTCTGCCTAAGGGGACGGGCCAGCACGGAAGGCGGTTGCCGTGGACGCGAGCCGGCTCCGGTCGATCGCCAAAATCGTGATCATCGACGTCGCCGCGCCGCTGATCGCCTACCGGCTGTTCCGCTCGGCCGGGATGAGCACGGTGTCGGCGCTGGTGCTGAGCGGCGTGTTCCCCGTCCTGGGGGTGGCGGGCGGCCTCATCCGGCACCGCCGACTGGACATCGTCGGCGCGCTGGTCCTGGCCGGGATCCTCGTCGGCACCGTGCTCGGCCTGATCACCCACAGCATCCGGCTGGTGTTGCTGGAGGGATCGGTGCCCACGGCCATCTTCGGCCTCGGCTGCCTGGGCTCGCTGTGGACGCCCCGCCCGCTGATGTACGGCTTCGCCCTGGAGTTCACCGGCCCGGACACCGCCCAGGGCCGGGAGATGACCAGCCTCTGGCAGTACGAGAAGTTCCGGCACATCTTCCGGATCATCACCGCCGTGTGGGGCATCGGGTTCCTGCTCGAGGCCGCCCTGCGGGTCGTCATCGTCTACAGCACCTCGACCAGTACGGCCCTGACCCTGTCCAAGGTCACGCCGTATATCTGGATCGCCGTCCTGGTCGTATGGACGGTCGCCTATGGCCGGTACCAGCGCCAGAAGGGCCAGCAGCTGATGGCGGCCGCCGGGGGACCGGGAACGGCCGACGCCGATCCTGCCCCGGCCGACGTGACCCGGCCCGCGTAACCATACCGGCGTGCTACCCGGCGGCCGGGCCGAACCACCGCGGCAGCTGGCTGAGAAGGTCCTGCTGGTCGGCGCCGGCCCAGGCCACGTAGCCGTCCGGCCGCAGCAGCACCGCGGGCGCGTCCAGGCCCGCGCTGACGTCCGCCACGAGGTCGACCCGGTCGGCCCAGCCTGCGACCGAGAGCTGGCCGGTCCGGTCGAGCAGCAGCCCGCGGCCGCCGTGCATCAGGTCATAGAGGCGGCCCCGCGTCAAGGTGATGTCCCGCAGCCGGCGGCCGAGCAGGTCAGGTCCCGCGCCGAAGTCGTAGCGGATCCCGATCGCGGTGGTCTTCTCGATCAGGTACCGGTTCACGTCCTGGAAGTCCATCAGCTGCGACAGCAGCCGGCGCACGGCCTGGGCCCCCGGCCCGGCCGACATCAGCTCGGACTGCGCGCGGATGGTGTCCAGCGCGTCGGCGGCCACCGGGTGCCGTTCGCGGAAATAACTGTCCAGCAGCCCCGGCGGGGCCCAGCCCGCGACCTCGGCCGCCAGCTTCCAGCCCAGGTTGAACGCGTCCTGCAGGCCGAGGTTGAGGCCCTGCCCGCCGATCGGCGGGTGGACGTGCGCCGCGTCGCCGGCCAGCAGTGCCCGGCCGGCCCGGTAGCGCTCGGCCAGCCGGGTCGCGTCGCCGAAGCGGGACAGCCAGCGCGGTGAGTGCACCCCGAAGTCGGTGCCCGCGAACACCCGCAGCCGCTGCCTGACCTCCTCCAGGGTCGGCGGGACCGAGCGGTCCTCGGTCACCTTCTCGGCCGGCACGACGACGCGGTACAGCCCGTCGCCGGAGGGCCCGAGGCCGAACCACTTCTCGGTCTTGCGGACCTCGGCTACCACCGCCGCCACCTCCTTCAGCGGCATGGTCATCTCCATCTCGCCCAGCAGCGCCTCTTTCCGGGCGGGCTCGCCCGGGAACCCGATACCCACCAGCCGGCGCACCGTGCTGCGGCCGCCGTCGCAGCCGACCAGGTAGCGGGCCCGCAGCTGCGTGCCGTCGGCCAGTTCGGCGCTCACCCCGCCGGAGTCCTGGCTCAGCCCGGTCAGCTCGCAGCCACGCCGGATCTCGGCGCCGGCCTCGATGGCGTGCTCGGTCAGCAGGCGCTCGGTCACGGGCTGCGGGATGGCGAGGGTGTAGGCATGCGCGGTGTCCAGCCGCTCCGGCCGGGGCTTGTCGATGGCGGCGAAGTGGCCACTGAGCGGGTACTGCTTACCGTTCGCGAGGAACCGCGCCAGCAGGCCGCGCTGGTCCATGACCTCGATGCTGCGCACGAACAGGCCGAGCGACCGGACCTGCTTGGTCGGCTCCGGGTCCCGCTCCAGCACCAGCACACCCACGCCGTGCAGCCGCAGCTCGCTGGCCAGCATCACGCCGGTTGGCCCGCCGCCGGCGATGATCACGTCGATCACGGCCACCCCGTTTCTGTAGGCTCGGCCGCCCAGTGTGGAGCACGACCCGGGTCTTGCCGCAAGCCCCCCGGTCCGCTATAGATTGGTAGTGGCGGGGAGTTGCGTACTCCTCGCCTTTGCTATGCGCCGGGCCTGCGACCGGCCCAGCCGCACATCTGGGGTGGGGATGGATTCACCGGGACTGTTCGCCGACCTGGCCGCCCAGCGCGCGTACTGGCATCCGGTCGCCTTCGCCAGCGAGATCGGTGACCGCCCGGCCCGCGCCGACCTGCTCGGCGAGCCGCTGGTGATCTGGCGCGGCGCCAGCGGGGCGCTCCGGGCCATGTCCGATCTGTGCGTCCATCGCGGCACCGCCCTGTCGCTGGGCTGGATCAAGGGCGACGAGCTGGTGTGCGCCTACCACGGCTGGCGATACGGCGCCGACGGCCGCTGCGTGGCCATCCCGCAGAAGGAAGACCCCACGGTCGTCCCGGCCAAAGCCCGGGTCCGGGCCTTCGGGGTCCAGGAGCGCTACGGGCTGGTCTGGGTGGCGCTGGACGAGCCCCGGTGGCCGCTGCCCGAGGTCCCCGAGCTGGAAACCGGCGACTGGATGATCGTGCCCGCCGGGCCGTACCGGTGGCACTGCGACGCCGGCCGCCAGGTGGAGAACTTCACCGACTTCGGCCACTTCCCCTGGGTTCATCCGGGGCTGCTCGGTGACCCGGAGCGCCCGGTGGTGCCCCGGCACGAGGTGCAGGCCGACGGCCACGTGCTCCGGTACGAGATCGTCCGTTCCGAGGCCCCCAACCGCGACGACTTCCCGGTGTTCGGCAACGACCAGGCCGGCCCGCCGGAACGGCGCAGCCGCTACGAACTGCACCTGCCCTACACGATCGTGCTGCGGCTCGGCTGGGGCGGCCAGCGCGGCATGGTGTACTTCTTCGCCTCGCAGCCGGTGGCGGCCGACCGCTGCGCCGGTTACGTGATCATCGGCCGCAACTACAACGCCGACCAGCCGGATCAGGTCATCCGCGATTTCGAGGACACGATCTTCGGCCAGGACCAGGTCGTGGTCGAATCCCAGCGGCCCGAACGCGTCCCATTCGACCTGGCCGCCGAGCTGCACCTGCGCTTCGACGCGGTCGCCGTGGCCTACCGCCGGGCCATGCGCGACCTGGGCCTGGCCGCTGGCACCTCCATCGGCGTCTCCGCCGAATAGCCGCCCGCCGCCTGCGGCTCCGGCACCCCCGGCGGCGAGAATGGCATCGTGAACAGCGAACTGCGCATCACCGACGTCAAGACGTTCCTCGTCCACGACCGTGAGCGGCCGGACCGGAACTACGCCTTCGTCAAGGTCTACACCGACCAGGGGCTGACCGGGCTGGGGGAGTCCGGCATCAACGGCAAGGAACTGGCCCTGGCCGGCCTGATCGACACCTGGGCGCCGATCCTGCGGGGGATGGACCCGACCCGCATCGAGCACATCTGGCAGACCCTGTGGCGGGGCCAGTTCTTCCGCGGCGGCCACGTGCACAGTGCCGCGGTGGCCGCGATCGACATCGCCCTGTGGGACCTGCGCGGCAAGGCCCTGGGCGTGCCCGTGTACGACCTGCTGGGCGGCCGGACCCGCGACTACGCCCGCTGCTACTGCCACGTGCAGCCGCCCGACGGGCACGACCTCGACGGGCAGGCCACGATCGGGGCGATGGTCGCCACCGCGCGCGAACGGGTGGCCGAAGGGTGGCGGTTCGTCCGGTACACCGCGGGCGACGGCTTCTACCCTTCCCACCGCGGCCTGTACGAGCAGGAACCGGCGCTGCGCTGGACCGTCGACGCGTTCGCGGCCCTGCGCGACGCCCTGGGCCCCGAGATCGAGATCTGCGTCGACTTCCACCAGCGCACCACCCCGGCCTACGCCATCCAAATGGCCAACGCGCTGGCGCCGATGCGCCCGTTCTTCATCGAGGACCCGGTCCGGGCGGAAAACCCCGACCAGTTCGCCTACCTGCGCCAGCACATCTCGGTGCCCATCGCCACCGGGGAGCAGATCCCCAGCAAGTGGGACTGGCGGGCGCTGATCGAACGCGACCTGATGGACTACTGCCGGGTCGACCTGTGCATCTGCGGCGGGCTGACCGAGGCCAAGAAGGTCGCGGGCTGGTGCGAGACCCACTACATCGAGCAGGCTCCGCACAACCCCCTGGGCCCGGTGTCGACCGCGGCCTGCCTGCACTTCGACCTGTCCACCCCGCTGTTCGCCGTGCAGGAGCTCACCTGGCGGCCGTCGGTGCTGGACGGCGTGGTCCGGACCGACATGCGGCTCGAGGGCGGCAACCTGTACAGCGGCGGATCACCCGGCCTGGGCGTCGAACTCGACGAGGAGGCCGCCGCGGCCTACCCGTTCCAATTGCCCGGCTTGCGGATCTTGCACCGCGAGGACAACTCGGTGTCGGACTGGTAGCGCCCCTCAGTCCCAGCGCACGGGCAGCACGGGTGGCTTGCGGAACACCAGGCCACGGGGCGCGAACGCCTGCCCCGCCGCCGGGTCCAGCCGCAGGCCGGGCAGGGGCAGGAGGGCCCGCAGCGCGGCCAGGGTCTCGGCCCGGGCGGGCGGCGCGCCGATGCAGAAGTGCGGCCCGTGCGCGAAGGCCAGGTGCCGCCCGGCCTCGGGGCGGCCGGCCACGAACCGGTCCGGGTCGGCGAACACGGCCGGGTCCCGGTTGGCCCCGGACAGCGAGACCGTCACCCGGTCCCCGGCCTGGACCTTCGCCCCGCCGATCTCGATGTCAGCGGTGGCGTAGCGGTCAACGATGGCGGCGGCCGGTTCCAACCGCAGCGATTCCTCCACCACCGCGGGCAGCAGCGCCGGATCCGAGCGGACCCGGTCCAGCTCACCGGGCTGGCCCAGCAGGTGCAGCACGGCGTTGGCGATCATGCCGTCGGTGGTGTCGATGCCGCCGAACATCACCACGGCGGCGTCGGAGATGATCTCCCCGGGGCTGAGGCCGCCGGCCGCGGCCGCGGTGGCCAGCACGCTGCTCTGCTCGGCCGTGGCCCCGTCGATCACCGCGCGCAGCATCTGCGCCAGGGCCGCAAACGCCGCCACCGAGTCCGGGTCGGGCGGCGCGATCCCGGTCGAATCCTGCGCGGCCGATGCCTCACTGCTGGGGTCGCCCTGGTCGCCCGAGAGCCCGGTGACCCCGCCGACGATGCGGGTGTAGAGGGCGAGGATCTCGGCCGGAGCCACGTCGCCCAGGCCCAGAGCCTCGGTGACCACGGCCACCGCCAGCGGGCCGGACAGCTCGCGCCGCACGTCGGCCGCTCCCGCCGGGCGGATCGCGTCGACCAATCGGATCGCTTCCGCCTCGGCGAACGCGGGCAGCCGCTCGGCCGCCCCGCCCCGGTGAAACGCGGCGAAGAACGGGGACCGGTGCCGGCTGTGCGCCGGTCCGTCCAGCGACAGCATGCTCGGGCCGACTACCCGGGCGGTGGAGAACCGCGGGTCGTCGACGGTGAACGTGCGGCTGTCCCGCATCACCGTGACCGCCTCGGCGTACCCGGTGACCAGCCACCCGTCCAGCGCCGGGACCCACGCCACCGGCGACTGCGCGCGCAGGCGGCCCAGGGCGGCGTGCGGGTCCTGCTCGAGTTCGGACAGGCTCGGCATGGCGGAGATGGTCTCGCCCCCTGGGAGCTTGTTAAATCAATATTTTTTAATGAGCTCGTCCCGCATAAACGCGCCCTGACGTGCGGGGATTCCGGTGTGGGCCCGGTCAGGTCCGGCGGGCCCGGTCCCGCCGCAGCATGACGAGCCAGCCGATCGCGAGGACCAGCCAGAAGTTGACCAGCCGGTAGGCCAGCACGGCGGCCAGGGCGCCTGCGCCGGGCAGGCCGCCGGCGGTCAGCGCGGCGGCCACCGTGAGCTCGACCAGGCCGAACCCGCCCGGGGTCAGGCCGGTGCTGCCCACGGCCGCGCCCGCCCCGTAGGCCAGCAGCAGCGCGTGCCACGGCACCGGCAGCCCGGTGGCCTGGATGGCCAGGGCCAGTGCCGTGCAGTCGGCGGCCCAGTTCAGCGTGGACAGCCCGAACACGGCCAGGTAGCCGCGGGCCGGCAGGCCCAGGCTGGCGATCCGGTCCAGGAACCCCTCCAGCCGGACCGGGAAGTCCTCCAGCCGGGCGCGGATGGCCGGGCTGCGGGGCAGTCGCTGGACCCTCTGGGCCAGCTGGATGAACAGCTGGCTGAGCCAGGTGCGGACCCGTTCGTACCGGAGGGCCAGCAGCACCACCGCCCCCGGCACCAGGTAGATCACCGCCCCGGCGAACCCGGCCACGGCGCCCATGCTCGCCCTGCCCAAGATGGCCCCGGCCACCAGCAGCACGGCCAGCGACGAGGTGGAGAAGATCCCGGATAGGGCCAGCGCCCAGCCCGCGGTGGCCGAGTCCACGCCCCGGCGGCGGAACTGCCGGAACTCGTAGACGGCGGCCAGCCCGGTGCCCGCGAACGGCAGCGACATCGACAGGGCGCTGCCCGCGTAGGTGATCCGGACCATGGCCCAGCGGCCCGGTGGCTGGCCGCTGGCCGACAGCAGCCGGCGGCGGCTGAACGCGAACGACAGCACCGAGGCCATCTCGGCCGCCGCCGCCAGCACGAACCACCGGCCGCTCAGGTGCCGGAGCGCCCCGAACGAGCGGACCAGGTCCCGGTGGTAGATGGCCACCATCCCGGCCAGGATCGCCACCATGGCCAGGCGCGCGGCAGTGCGCCAGCCCGGTTTACCCCGTTCATCCCGGCTGGCGTGGTCGTCTGCGGCTTCGGTCGCGGCTTTCTGCGCGACGTCAGCCCCCGTGCTGCCGCCCACTAGCTGAGGAACCTCTCGCCCCGTCGGTCGGTTCAGCTATCTAGCATCTCCGGCCAACGGTACTTATCCGGGCGAGTTACCGAAAATTAATTACCGCGCCACAAACTGGGCCGCCAGGCTGGCCACGGCATCGTGCAGCCGGGCCGGGTCCGGTCCGGCCGCCAGCAGGCTGCGGGACGCCGACGGCATGACTCGCTCCGGGCAATCGGCGAACGTCTCAGCGACGTCGGCCGGGGTGTAGCCCTGGGCGCCGACCCCGGGCACCAGGAACAGCCCATTCATTTCGGCCAGCGGCAGCGCCGGCAGCTGGCGGGCCGCGGCCACGACCGCGCCGACCGGCCCCAGCTCGCCCGGGGCCAGTTCGGTGTTGAGCCGGCCGATGTCGCGGATCAGGGTCTCCTCGACGGTCCCGGTCTCCGACCGGGCGGCCTGGATCGAGCGGCCCTCGGGGTTGGAGGACCGGGTGACGACGAGCAGGCCGCGGCCGGACTCCTGCGCCCGGGTCACGAACGCCCCCATCGCCCCGAGCCCGAGGTAGGGGTGCACGGTGATCGCGTCGGCCTGGAACGCGGCGTCCGGGCCCTTGCTCAGGTAAGCCTGCGCGTAGGCGTCGTTGGTGGACCCGACGTCCCCTCGCTTCACGTCCAGGATGACCAGCAGCCCGGCCGCGCGGGCCTCGCTGGTCAGCCGGGCCAGCGTGCGCAGCCCGCGCCAGCCGTGCCGCTCGTAGAACGCGGACTGCGGCTTGACCAGGCCGATGGACCCGGCCGCCACCGGCACGACCAGGTCGGCGAACCGGTCCAGCCCGTCCGGGGTGTCCCCGAGCCCCCAGTCCTCCAGCAGCGCACCGGACGGGTCCAGCCCCCACACCAGCGGTCCCCGGCGGGCGCGGACCGCCGCGAACCGCGACGCGAACGAATCAGCCATGCGGGCAGTCTGCCAGGTCGAGCTGATACCAGGTCCCTGGCTTACCGCCGATGTCGGCCGGGTCGGCCGGGCCGGCGGGGACGAACCCGGCCCGGGCCAGCACCTTACGGGACGCGGCGTTGGCGTCGGCGGTGGCCGCCCGCACGGTGCGGAGCCCGTAGCTCGCCGTTGCCCGCTGGCACAGTTCCCGTACGGTCGCGGTGGCCACCCCGCGCCCGGCGGCCTGCTGCGCGACCCGGTACCCGAGGATGGCCACGCCGTCGCCGGTGAAGATCAGGTTGAACCGGCCCAGGACCGAGCCATCGTCGGCCAGCAGGACGTGGTACGCGGCCCGGCCCGCTTCCTGATCGGCCAGCAAGGCCCGGAACCGGTCGGTGAACTGGGCGAAGAACTCGTCGCCGCGGTCGGAGATCGAGGCCGCGAACCAGGCCCGGTTGGCTCGCTCGAAGGCCAGGACCGCCGGGGCATGGCCGGCTTCCAGGCGCTGCAACTCGGGCATGGTCCTCCGCAACTCGGGCGTGGTCTCCCCGCCTCCCGGGCTTCTGCTGGCCCTCAGTAGATCGTGTAGCCGCCGTCGATGACCAGCACGGAGCCGGTCATGAACGCGCTGGCCTCGCTGGCCAGGTAGACGACGCTGGGCGCGATCTCCTCCGGCGTGGCGTAGCGCTGCTGCGGCACGTCCTCGATCCAGTGGCGGCGGTACTCTGGCCGGTCGACCGGGGCCATCTCGGTCTTGACGTAACCCGGGGCCAGCGCGTTGACCCGGATGCCGAGCGGGGCCCATTCGGCCGCCAGCGACTTGGTCAGCTGGTGCACCGCGGCCTTGGAGGCGTTGTAGGCCGGCTGCCACTGCGGCCGGTTGACGATGATCGAGGAGATCGACCCCACGTTGACGATCGCGCCGCCCCCGGCCGCGGCCATCCGCCGGGCCGCCTCGGTGCTGGCCACCCACAGCCCGTACACGTTGACGTCGAACACCTGATGCCACTCCTGGTCAGGCACCTCGAACGCGGGCCGGTGGAAGCACACGCCGGCGTTGTTGACCAGGATGTCGAGGCCGCCCAGGGCGGTGTCGGCCTCGGCGATCATGCGTTCGGCGTCGGCCCGCTGGGTCACGTCGGCGGTGATGGGGACGATCTTGCGCCCGGTGGCCACGGCGATCGCGCTGGCCGCGGCGGTGATGTCGGATGCGGTGCGGGCCACCACGGCCACGTCCGCGCCCGCCTGGGCCAGCGCGGTGGCGAACGCCTTGCCCAGGCCGCGGCTGGCCCCGGTGACCACGGCCTTGCGGCCGGGCAGGGCGAACTGGTCCAGGACACCGCCAGTCATATTCTCTCCTGCTGTGCTGTCACGGTCTCCGATTCAACCAGTACCGGGTCCCGGGGGCGGCGCAGCGCGTAGAACCCCGCCGCCACCGTGCCCACGCACAGCGCGGCCGAGCTCAGCCCGAGTGACCAGTGAATCCCGATCACCGCGCCGAGCAGGCCGACGGTGAACCCGCTGCCGGCCCGCAGCCCGCTGGCCGACACCCCGTACAGGCCGACCACCCGGCCGCGGTCCTGGGCCGGGGCGAGCAACTGCACCACGGTCTGCCCGATCGACATCGAGGCCAGGTTGGCCACCCCGCTGATGAACAACATGATCAGCGCGACCGCGTAGTTCACGGTGAACGCGAAGAACAGCGTGGTCACGCCGTAGATGGCCGTGCTCACTACGGCTGCTGTGACGGTCGGTCTGATCCGGCCGGTCACCTCCAGCAGCACCCCGCCGATGACCCCGCCCAGGCCGCTGGCGAACAGCAGCACCCCGTACGCGGTGCCCGCGCTGCCCAGGCCGAAGTCGTGGGCGAAGATCGGCATCGAGGTCTGCAGCGAGGCGCCGATGAAGAACGAGCCCAGGCCGCCCAGGATGATCATGCTGACGATGACCCGGTTGGACCGGATGTCGCGGAAGACCCGCACCGAGTCCTTCAGGCCGACCCGGGTCCGGGGCAGGCCGTGGTCGCGGGTGTGGCCGGTGAACTTGGTCTTGAACAGGAACAGCGTCAGCGGCAGGTAGATCGCGATGTTGACGAAGATTCCCCGGGTCGGGCCCAGCCCGAGCAGTAGCGCCGACCCCACCACCGGCCCGAACAGGATGCCCAGGCTGCGGAAGGTGGAGTTCAGCCGGACCGCGCTGGGCAGTTCCGCGCGCCCGACGAAGTCGTGCAGCATCAGCTGCTCGCCCGGCGCCCACATGGACCCGGCGCAGCCGTGCAGCACCAGCAGGATGCAGGCCTCCCACACCGTCAGCGAGTTGGTCAGGAAAAAGACGCCCCACATCGCCGACACGAACATGAACAGCACCTGCGCGCCCTGGATCAGGCGGCGGCAGTCATACCGGTCGGCCAGCGAGCCGAAGTACACCGAGAACAGCAAAAATGGCACCCAGTGGCTGATGACCTCGAAGCCGGTCAGCGCGGGGGAGTGGAACTTCTGCCACAGCACCCAGTAGGTGATGACATGCTCGATGTTGTCGGCCATCATGGCCAGCGCCGCCCCGAACAGGTACGGGCGGCAATCCTTGTTCCGCAGCGCGGCAAACTTGGCCGGCGGCGGCGTACCGGCGCTCAGCGCGGTCATCTCATCCGACGGCGCGACCTCGTCCAGGTCGAGGACGTGCGTCGGGATGCCGCAGGCGGAACACATGGTTGGTGGTTCTCCGGTCGTCTTCCGGTCGTTTTCCGGTCCTTGGAGGTAGCGGCCGGCCGGGCCAGCCACCTCAACTGTTGTGTCTCTACAACTTGTTCCGCAAGTCATTAGCGACGCTCGTGGCCCAGCTCACGTCGGCCAGCTGCCCCAGCCCGGCCTCACCTCCCCGCGCGGCCTGGCCTGATCTGGCTGGCCTGGCCTGGCTGGCCGGGCCCCGCCGGGCTCGGCCCGCCCGGCCCGCCCGGCCCCGGGTGATAACAGCAAGAGGCCGCCTCACGCCACGTGGCCGGCGCCAACTCGCGCCCACGCCCCGGCCCGTCCAGTGATAACAGCAAGAAGCGTCGTCCTCCGGCCAAGATCCATTCTGGGGTTGCGCTGTCAGTCGTATTCGCTGATTTCGCTGCCGCACAGTGGATCACTCAGCCTCGAGGCGGTCTCGGTACCGCCCCGCTGCAACCCAGCTCCCGCCCAGCCCGGGTCCCGCCCCGTGGGCTCCCGCGTATCACCCGTCCAAGCCCCTCGCCAGCCTCACGTCACCCGCCTGACCCCGGGGCCCCAGCGCCCCGCCGCGCCGCTCCCACCCAGTTCGGGCCCGCCCCGTGGGCTCCCGCGTACCACTCGCCACGCGCCCCTCGCCAGCCTCACGTCACTCGCCTGACCCCGGGGCCCCAGCACCCCACCGCCCAGGCGCCGCTCCCGCCTCTGGCCCGGCGCCGCGCGACCCGGCGCCGCGCGACCCGGCACCCGCGACCCGGCACCCCGAACCCTGATAACAGCAAGAAGCGAGCGGAGCCGTTAACGCGGATGATCGGTTAGCGTAACCGGGGTGCATGATCATGCAGCCTTATGCATATAATTTCATTTGTGTCCAAGGTCCTCAGCTCTCTTCCAGTTGGTGAACGGGTCGGCATCGCCTTCTCCGGCGGTCTCGACACTTCGGTCGCGGTCGCGTGGATGCGCGAGAAGGGGGCCGTGCCGTGCACCTATACCGCCGATATCGGCCAGTACGACGAGCCCGATATCGGCTCCGTGCCGGGGCGGGCCGCGGCCTACGGTGCGCAGATCGCCCGGCTGGTCGACTGTCGTGAGGCCCTGGTCGAAGAGGGGCTGGCCGCGCTGGCCTGCGGCGCGTTTCACATCCGGTCCGGCGGCCGGGCGTACTTCAACACCACGCCACTCGGCCGGGCGGTCACCGGCACCCTGCTGGTCCGGGCCATGCTCGAGGACGACGTGCGGATCTGGGGCGACGGCTCGACCTTCAAGGGCAACGACATCGAGCGGTTCTACCGCTACGGCCTGCTGGCCAACCCCGCGCTGCGGATCTACAAGCCGTGGCTGGACGCCGACTTCTACAGCGAGCTCGGCGGCCGCAAGGAGATGTCGGAATGGCTGCTGGCCCGCGACCTGCCGTACCGGGACAGCACCGAGAAGGCCTACTCCACCGACGCGAACATCTGGGGCGCTACCCACGAGGCCAAGTCGCTGGAGCACCTCGACAACGGCATGGAGCTCGTCGAGCCGATCATGGGGGCCAAGTTTTGGGACCCCGACGTCGACATCCCCGCGGAGGACGTGACCGTCGCCTTCGCCCAGGGCCGGCCGATCGCCGTCAACGGCAAGGAGTTCGTCTCCGCCGTCGACCTGGTGATCGAGGCTAACGCCATCGGCGGCCGGCACGGCATGGGCATGTCCGACCAGATCGAGAACCGGATCATCGAGGCCAAGAGCCGCGGCATCTACGAAGCGCCGGGCATGGCCCTGCTGCACGCGGCCTACGAGCGGCTGGTCAACGCGATCCACAACGAGGACACCCTGGCCAGCTACCACAGCGAAGGACGGCGGCTGGGGCGGCTGCTGTACGAGGGCCGCTGGCTGGACCCGCAGGCCCTGATGCTGCGCGAGTCGCTGCAGCGCTGGGTCGGCACCGCGGTGACGGGTGAGGTCACGCTGCGGCTGCGGCGAGGCGAGGACTACTCGATCCTGGACACCACCGGGCCGCTGTTCAGCTACCACCCGGACAAGCTGTCCATGGAGCGGGTCGAAGACGCCGCGTTCGGGCCGTCGGACCGGATCGGCCAGCTGACCATGCGCAACCTCGACATCGCCGACTCCCGGTCCCGCCTGGAGCAGTACGCCGGGCTGGGCATGGTCGGCAGCAGCCACCCGGCGCTCATCGGCGCGGCGCAGGCCGCTTCCACCGGGCTGATCGGGGCCATGGCTACCGGGGGAGCCGAGGCCATCGCCTCCGGCGGCAACGGGCTGGGCGAGGACGAGCTGCTGGACCGGGCCGCGATGGAGTCCGGGACCGACTGACTCCGGCCAGATGGTCAAGCGGCTGCTGGTCAAGCGGCCCGCTGGTCGGCCCGCGGGTCAGGCGGCTGGTGGTCAGGCGGCGGGCCGCGGGCCGTTCAGCAGGAACACCGGATGCTGGCGGGCTTCCTGGACGAACGCCGGCACCGGGTCCTTGACCCGCACATCGAAGTAGGGCGCGGTGATCCGGGCCTGATCCAGGTACTGCTTGAGCACCGGGCCGGCTGTTTCCGGCGGTACCTCCTCGGCGCGGGTGGTCTCGGTCCGGTTGCCGCGCTGCAGGGTGATCTCCGGGTTGGCCCGGACGTTGTGCACCCAGCCGACGTTGCCGTACGGGGAGACCAGCCAGCGCCCATCCGCGTTCTCGAGCACGGTGACCGGGGTGGTCCGCATCCGGCCGGTCCGCCGTCCGACCGTGGTCAGCAGGTAGTTCGAGGGTCCGCCCAGGCCTGCCCGGATCAGCGACGTCATCAGTGAGTTGAGCGCCTGCCGGATCGGCCCGAGGCGGTAGGTCCTGGCCATGGGACTGATGATCTCACTTGGACTCGATACGGCCCAGGGGGAGTTCTGGCCGGGCCGGCTGGCTCTCCCGTGCCGCTGGCTCTCCCCGAGCCGGCCAGCTCTCGCCAAGCCGGCCAGCTCTCCTCGTGTTCCGTCCTGGGTGATAACAGCAAGAAGCCAGCTGGCCTAACCGGGCTACAGGCCCACGCACTCTAGGACAAATGCCATGCTGGGGTTCATGCACACCCTCGGCAAGGCCGCCTGGCGCTCCGGCGCGCCGTCCGCCCGGTGATGGCGGGGGAGGCGGGGGCGGTTCGTCTGCCGGAACGGCTGGCCCACTCGCTGCGGGCGGCGGGGGAGGCCGGGGACCGCTGGCTCACGGCCCTGCCGGATCTGCTGGCCAACCTCGAAGCGGACTGGTCGATCACGGTGGGCGGCCCACTGGCCGGCGGGAACGCCGCCTACGTGGCCGAGGCGACGCGGGCTGACGGCAGCCCCGTCGTGCTCAAGGTGGCCCTGCCCGCGATCAGCGGGTTCTCCCCGTTCGGCCAGGAACTGCGCACCTTGCGGATGGCCGACGGCGATCCGTACGTCGCGTTGCTGCGGTTCGACCCGTCACGGCAGGCCATGTTGCTCGAGCGGCTGGGGGAGCCGCTGGGCCGCCTGGGCTGGCCGGTGCCGCAGCAGCTGGACGCCCTGGTGCACACCGTGGCCCGCGGCTGGCGCCCGATCCCCGCCGCCACGCTGCCGGATCCCGACGCGCTGCCGGACGGGGCGGCCAAGGCCCGCTGGCTGGCGGACTTCGTGGTCTCAGGCTGGGAGGAGCTGTCCCGGCCCTGCCCGGAGGCGACCATCGCGGAAGCCGCCCGCTGCGCCGCCGCGCGCGCGGCCGCGCTGGATTCGAGCCAGTCCGTCCTGGTGCACGGCGATGCGCATCCGTTCAACCTGCTGCAGGCCCGCGACGGGTCGTTCCGGCTCATCGATCCGGAGGGGCTGGCCTCGGAGCCCGCGCACGACCTCGGGGTCATCCTGCGGGACTTCAACGACGACCTGCTGACCAAGGATCCGCGTATCGCCACGGCGATCGCGCGAGGCCGCTGCCGCCGGGCGGGCGAACTGGCCCGGATCGACCCCGAGGCGATCTGGGAGTGGGCCTTCACCGAGCGGGTGTCCACCGGGCTGTTCCTGCTGAGCCTGGGCCATGAGAGGGAAGCGGAGACGTTCCTCACCGTGGCGACCAAGCTGAGCGGCGCTTCATAATCTGATAACAGCAAGAAGCGTGAGCGAACCCCCACAGGCCAGAACCCGATAACCTCACCAGGAGCCAGGGACCTGGGCAGGGACGGAGAAGCCCAGGTCATAGGGCTGCAGCTAGCCTGATGGGCGTGGGTGTCACCGGCGCCTGCGGTGCCGACGGGCGGATGGAGACACGATGAGCACGGCCACGAGCGCGGATCAGCAGGCGGCGGCGAGCGCGGCCGACAGCCACGATCTGATCCGGGTCCACGGCGCGCGGGAGAACAATCTCAAGGACATCAGCGTCGAGCTGCCGAAGCGGCGGCTGACCGTGTTCACCGGGGTCTCCGGCTCGGGCAAGAGCTCGCTGGTGTTCAGCACGATCGCGGCTGAGTCGCAGCGGCTGATCAACGAGACGTACAGCGCCTTCGTGCAGGGGTTCATGCCGTCGCTGGCCCGGCCCGACGTCGACGTGCTCGAGGGGCTGACCACCGCGATCATCGTCGACCAGCAGCGGATGGGGTCCGATCCCCGGTCCACGGTCGGCACCGTCACCGACGCCAACGCGATGCTGCGGATCCTGTTCAGCCGGCTGGGGGAGCCGCACCTGGGCTCGCCCCAGGCGTTCTCGTTCAACGTCGCCTCGATCAGCGGCGCCGGAGCGGTCAAGTTCGAGCGGGCCGGGAAGACCGTGAAGGAGCGGCGCAGCTTCCAGGTCATCGGCGGCATGTGCCCGCGCTGTGAGGGCCGGGGGACGGTCAACGACATCGACCTGGCTGAGCTGTACGACGAGAGCAAGTCGCTCAGCGAGGGCGCGATCACCGTCCCCGGGTACACCGGCGGCGGCTGGAACTCCCGGCTCTACGCCGAATCCGGCTTCTTCAACCCGGACCAGCCGATCAGCAAGTTCACCCAGCAGGAACTGAACGACTTCCTGCACCACGAGCCGGTCCGGATGAAGATCGCCGGCATCAACATGACCTACGAGGGACTGATCCCGCGGATCCAGCGGTCGATGCTGTCCAAGGACCCCGAGGCGATGCAGCCGCACATCCGGGCGTTCGTGGACCGCGCGGTCACGTTCACCGCCTGCCCGGAGTGCGGCGGTACCCGGCTGAGTGAGGCGGCCCGGTCCTCGAAGATCAACGGCATCAGCATCGCTGACGCCTCCGCGATGCAGATCAGCGACCTGGCCGGCTGGGTCGCTGATCTGGACGAGCCGTCGGCCGCGCCGCTGATCGCCGCGCTGAAGCAGCAGCTGGACTCGTTCACCGAGATCGGGCTGGGCTACCTGTCGCTGGACCGGCCGACGGCCACGCTGTCCGGCGGTGAGGGGCAGCGCACCAAGATGATCCGCCAGCTCGGGTCGTCGCTCACCGACGTGACCTACGTGTTCGACGAGCCGACCGTCGGGCTGCATCCGCACGACATCGCGCGCATGAACGACCTGCTGCTGCAGCTGCGGGACAAGGGCAACACGGTGCTGGTCGTGGAGCACAAGCCGGAAATGATCCAGATCGCCGACCACGTCGTCGACCTTGGTCCCGGCGCGGGCGCAGCCGGCGGCACGGTCTGCTTCGAGGGCACGGTGGCGGGGCTGCGGTCCAGCGGCACCAGCACCGGACGGCACCTGGGCGACCGGGCCGCGCTGAAGGACTCGGTGCGGGCACCGTCGGGCACGCTGGAGATACGCGGGGCCAGCCTGCACAACCTGCAGGACGTGACGGTCGGCATCCCGCTGGGCGTGCTGACCGTCATCACCGGGGTGGCCGGCTCGGGCAAGAGCTCGCTGATCGGCGGCTCGGTGTCCGGCCGGGACGGGGTGGTGTCGGTCGACCAGGCCCCGATCAAGGGCTCACGGCGCAGCAACCCGGCGACCTACACCGGCCTGCTGGACCCGATCCGCAAAGCGTTTGCCAAGGCCAACGGGGTGAAGCCGGCCCTGTTCAGCTCGAACTCCGAGGGGGCCTGCCCGAACTGCAACGGCGCCGGGGTCATCTACACCGACCTGGGGATCATGGCCGGGGTGGCCACCACCTGTGAGGTGTGCGGCGGCAAGCGGTTCGACACGTCGGTGCTGGAGTACCACCTCGGCGGGCGCGACATCAGCGAGGTGCTGGCCATGCCGGTGAACGAGGCGCTGGAGTTCTTCGGCGCGGGCGAGGCGCGGACGCCGGCCGCGCACGCCATCCTCGGCCGGCTGGCCGATGTCGGCCTGGGCTACCTCACCATCGGCCAGCCGCTCACCACGCTGTCCGGCGGCGAGCGGCAGCGGCTCAAGCTGGCCACCCACCTGGGAGCCAACGGCGGAATCTACGTCCTGGACGAACCGACCAGCGGCCTGCACCTGGCCGATGTCGAGCAACTGCTTGCCCTGCTCGACCGGCTGGTCGACTCGGGCAAGTCGGTCATCGTCATCGAGCACCACCAGGCGGTCATGGCCCACGCCGACTGGATCATCGACCTCGGCCCCGGCGCCGGCCACGACGGCGGCCGGGTCGTGTTCGAGGGCACCCCGGCCGGCCTGGTGAGCGACGGATCGACCCTCACCGGTGAGCACCTGGCCACCTACGTCGGCGCGCGGGAGTAGTTTCTGCTCTGTGACGGGCGGAGCTGAATCTGAGCGAGACCAGACCAAGCGGCACCATCAGCGGACCTTGTTCGACGGCATTGCCGACCGGTACCAGCAGGCCCGTCCCGGGTATCCGGCCGACATTGCTGATTTCATCGGCGCCACCGCGGGGATCGGCCCCGGCGCCGCGGTCCTCGAAGTTGGCTGCGGGACCGGGCAGCTCACCGAGCGGCTGGCCTACTCCAGCTTCCGGCTGACCGCCATCGACCCGGGCCCGGCCATGGTCGCGGCGGCCCGGCGGCGGCTGGCGGACGCGGGCGTCCGTTTCGAGGTCACCTCGTTCGAGGAGCTCGATGCGCCCGAGGGATCGTTCGACCTGGTCATCTCGGGCACCGCGTTCCACTGGATCGATCCCGCGGTCGCCTTCGCCAAGCCCGCCCGGCTGCTGCGGCCGGGTGGCTGGCTCGCCCTGGCCGATACTCACGAGCACTATGACGATCCGCTCGGTGCGGCCCTCGATGACCTGTGGGTCAGCCACGGCGACACCGGCGGCGCATGGGAAAGGCGGCCCTCCGATCCCGCCGTGATCGCGGCCAGCGGCCTGTTCGGCCCGTCGGCCCGCCTGGACGACCGCCAGCGGGCCGTCCTGCCCGCGGCCGGTGTGGTCGCCCTGGAAAGCACCCGGGCGGCCTTCCTGACCTGGCCGCCCGAGACCCAGCGCCGGTTCACCGTGGACCTGCGCGCGCTGCTCGGACCGGCCCCCGAGGTCGGCCTGACCCGGCACACGTCGGTCACGATGGCGCAGGCCCGCCGGCTCCAGCCTCAGCCCTGCTGATCGGCTTGCTCGAAGATCTCGTGGCGACCTTGCCGATGAGCTCGCTGGCGACCCACTGGGCGACGTGCTCGGGGTACGGGGCCGGCAGGGACAAGACGAGATGGCCGAAGCCGGCCTCGGCCGCCCTGGCGATCGCGTCCCGGGTGGGGCCGGGATCGCCGTAGGAGACCGGCAGGACCAGGGACCGGGTGATCGCGGCCGGGTCGCGGCCGATCTCGGCGCAGTAGCGGTCCAGCAGCTCGCCCCGGCGCAGGGCGGCCTCGATGTCGCCGCCAGGGAAGTTCCACACGTCGGCGTGCTCGGCCACCACCCGCAGCGTCGCGCTGGCCTGCCCGCCAATCACGATCGGCGGATGCGGCCGCTGGACGGGCTTGGGGTTGCAGAACGCCCCGGCCAGGTTGATGTAGTCGCCGTCGAAGTCGAACGGCTGGTCCTCGTCCCACAGCCGCCGGATGACCGTAAGCGACTCGGCCAGGCGGCCCACCGCATCACCGGCGTTGCTGTAGGGCAGGCCGTAGGCGTCGTACTCGCGCCGGGCCCACGGGATGTCCGTCCGCGAGCCCACGCCGATGCCGAAATCGAGCCGCCCGGCGGAGACGTTGTCGACGGTCGCGGCCATCTTGGCCAGCAACGCCGGCGGCCGGATGCGGTTGCTGGTGACCAGCAGGCCGACCCGCAGCCGGCTTGTCCGCGCGGCCAGGGCCGACAGCAGCGTCCAGCCGTCGAAAATAGGGCCGTCCTTGTCGCCACCGATGGGCAGCAGGTGGTCGAACGCCCAGGCGTGCTCGATCTCCGGGATCGTGTCCGCCTCCTGCCAGACCCGCAGTAGGTCGTCGTAGCTGACCTGCTGCGGTGCGGTGCCGATGCCGAAGCTGGGCGAGGTCGGGATGGTCATGGCCTTGGTGCTCCTTTCACGTGCCGTCAGGGGCGACGGCCGTCAGCGGCGACGGCGAAGGGACGGGTCGAGCAGGGCGGGCGGGGTGTCGATCTTTTCGTCCGGGGCCAGGTCGACGCCGGGCGCGACGATCTCATCGATCGCGTCCAGGACGTCGGGCGGCAGCACGGTGTCGGCCGCGGCGAGCTGGGAATGCAGGTGGTCCAGCGTGCGCGGGCCGATGATGGCGCTGGTCACGCCGGGGTGGGCGGTGACGAAGCCCAGCGCGAGCTGGATCATCGTCAGGCCGGCGCTGTCGGCCACCTTGGCCAGCTGCTCGACCGCGTCCATCCGGGCCTGGTTGGCCGGGACGGTCAGGTCGAAGCGCTGCGGCACTACCACGGAGCGGTGGGTGGTGACCGGCTGGCCCGCGCGGACCGCGCCCGACAGCCAGCCCGAGGCCAGCGGGCTCCAGACCAGGACCCCGAGGCCGTACTCCTGCGTCACCGGCAGGACGTGCGTCTCGATCCCGCGCTGCAGCATGGAGTAGCTGGGCTGCTCGGTGACGTAGCGGCCCAGGTGGTGCTCGCGCGCGGCCCACTGGGCCTGGACGATGCGGTAGGCCGGGAACGTGGAGGAGCCGAAGTAGCGGATCTTCCCGGCCCGCTGCAGGTCGGTCAGGGCGGACAGGGTCTCGTCGTCGCTGGTGGCCGGGTCCCAGCGGTGGATCTGGTACAGATCCACGTGGTCGACGCCCAGGCGGCGCAGGCTATTGTCCAGCTCGGTGACCAGCCAGCGGCGCGAGCTGCCCCGGTGGTTGGGGTCCTCGCCCATGGGCAAGGCCGCCTTGGTTGCGAGCACGACGTCGTCGCGCCGCCCGGCAATGGCCCGGCCGACCAGCTGCTCGGATTCACCCCGGCTGTACATGTCGGCGGTATCGATGACGTTGATACCGCCGTCCAGCGCGGCGTCAATGATCGCCGTGACCTCGTCCTGGGTGGTCCGGCCGATGGTGCCGAAGTTCATCGCGCCGAGGACGAGCGAGCTGACCTGCACGCCGGTGCGGCCCAAAGTGCGGTACTGCATTGATCCATCTCCTATGGCATGATGGCAGGCAGACGACAAGCGGAGCGTCGCTCCGCTAACGATACGGAGCAATGCTCCGTTTTGCAAGGGCGGGAGAGGAGGTGGGTCGTGCCGGGGACTGACGAACAGGCCGATGAGCAGCTTGACCAACAGGCCGGGGCCCAGCTCCCGAAGAAGCGGGCCGATGCCCGGCGGAACGAGCAGACGCTGCTCGGGGCGGCGGCGCAGGTGTTCGTCACCTCGGGGGTGGAAGCGCCGGTACGCGACATCGCCAAGGCGGCCGGAGTGGGCATGGGCACCATCTACCGCCACTTCCCGACCCGGGCCGACCTCATCATCGCGGTCTACCGGCACCAGGTCGAAGCCTGCGCCGAAGCCGGGCCCGTGCTGCTGGCCGGCAGCGCCACGCCCTATGAGGCGCTGCGGCGCTGGGTCGACCTGTTCGTGGACTTCCTCAGCACCAAGCACGGGCTGGCCGCCACCCTGCAGTCGGGCGACCCCAGGTTCGCGCCGCTGCACGCCTACTTCCTCGAACGCCTCACCCCGGTGTGTGCCTCGCTGCTGGACGCCGCCGCCTCGGCCGGGCAGATCGGCCACGAGGTCAATGCGGGCGGGTTCCTGTTCGCCATCGGCAACCTGTGCGCGGGGGGCAGGAACGACCCCCGCTACGACGCGCGGGGCATGGTTCACCTGCTGGTCGCCGGGCTCCGGGGCCAGTAGTGGTACCAGAGATCAACAGCTCGAAGCCGCATCCGGCGCGGATCTACGACTACTTCATCGGCGGGGACAACCACTTCGCCGCGGACCGTGAGACGGCGGCGCAGGTCCTGCGGCGCTCGCCGGCGGCGCAGGTCGCGGCGCGCGAGAACCGGGCGTTCCTGGGCCGGGCGGTCCGGTACCTGACGGCCGAGGCGGGCATCACCCAGTTCCTGGACATCGGCAGCGGCCTGCCGGCCACGAACAACGTGCACCAGGTGGCACAGGACATCACCCCCTCGGCCCGGGTGGTCTACGCCGACAACGACCCGCTCGTCCACACCCACGCGCAGGCCCTGCTGGCCTCGGCGCCGGCGGGACGCACCGCCTACCTCCACGGCGACCTGCGCGACCCCGCCGCGATCTTGTCCCATCCAGACACCCGCGCCGTGCTCGACTTCGGCCAGCCGGTCGCGCTGATGCTGGTGGCGGTGCTGCATTTCATCCCGGACGAGTACCAGCCCGCCCAGATCATCGCGACCCTGCTCGACGCCCTGCCCCCGGGCAGCTACCTGGCCGCCTCGCATCTGACCACCCAGCACGACCCGGCGGCCACGTCGGCCGGGCAGCAGACGATGCGGGAGGCGGGGATGACCATGCAGAAGCGGGACTCCGATGTCTTCACCGAGCTGGCCTTCTCCGGGCTGGAGCTGGTGCCGCCTGGCGTGGTGCTGGCGTCTGAGTGGCGCCCGGCCGGGGACGGCCCGCGGCCGGCCCCGGCCGAGGTGAACTGCTACGCGGGCGTAGCCCGCAAACCCTGACCGGCGCGACCCTGTAACCCGTACACCACGCCGACCCGGCCTGGGCGCCAGCGCGTTCTGGATCTTCGGCCTGATCCTGTGCGCCTTCGTCGGCCGGCCCAGTCGGCAGCCGCCCGTGCGGGAAGACACCGCCGCCGGCCTTACCGGCGAGTGACAGCCTCACTGGCGGCGCGGATGGCGAGGCGGTTGGGCTTGCCCTGCTCGGTGAGCGGGATCTGGTCCACCGGCATCAGCCGCAGCGAAGCGGCGACCTCGGGGCCGTGGTCTTCGGCGACGGCGGCGCGGCACTGCTCAGCGTCGACGGCGCCGCCGGGCCAGGCTTCGGCGGCGGCGATCCAGCCCTGGCCAGGGCCGGCCACCAGCACGGCGTAACGGACCGACGGCTGCCGGCACAGCGTGTCTTGCAGCGCGACCGGGCTGACGCCGGACTCACCGATGTCGACGGCCCGGCCCAGGATCTGCAGCATGTCCTCGCCGTCCAGAGCGCCGAGGTCGCCGGTGCGGTACCAACCTTCGGTGAAGTTCCCGGCTTCCTCCACCGGGCGGTGCCGGTAGCCCAGTGCCATGGCCGGCGACCGGACCTCGATCGCGCCCGCGCGCGGGTCCAGGCCGCCGTCGCCGCGGCGGAACCGGACGTCGACGCCGGGCTGGATCCGGCCCGCGCAGCGGAACCGGGACGGCCGGTCGTGCTCGGCCGGGCTGAGCGCGCTGACGATGCCGATCTCGCTGGCCCCGTAGGTGTGGGCGATGACCGGGCCGATGCTCATCCGGGCCCGGCGGCGGAGCACCGGCGCGGCCATGGCGCCGATGTGGGTGAGCACCCGCAGCGAGGACAGGTCGCGGCTGGGCACGGCCGGGTCGTCCATCAGCCCGAACAGCTGCGGCTCGACCAGGAAGAGGTGGGTGATCCGCTCACGCTCGATCGCGTCCAGCGTTGCGCCGGGCTCGTAGTGATCCTGGAGGATGACGGTGCCGCCGCCGAGCAGGGTCTGGTCGACCAGGATCTGGGTCAGGTAAGCGAGCTTGCCGTTGGCCAGCTGCCGCCGGTCCGGCGCCCGGGCCGGCACCATGACGTTGGTGCTGTAGGTGGTGAAGTCGCGGCGGCTGCCCTTGGGCACGCCGGTCGTCCCGCCCGAGGAGATGACCACAGCCAGGTCGCCGGGCTGGGCGCGGGGGGCCAGTGGCTGCGCGGACTGGGCGGCGGCCAGCGTGTCCAGCCGCAGCGGCACCCCTGGCACCGGCCCGACCGCGGCCACGGGCGCGGTGACCCCGTCCGGGAGCAGGCCCACGGTGTCGGGGAAGACCACGACCAGCCGCGGGTCGAACTGGGCCAGCATGCGCGTCCGGATCTGGGCCGACGGGGGGACGGACAGGTAGACCGCGGCCGCCCCGATCAGGTGCGCGGCGTAGCGGACGGCCAGCGCGTCGGGGCGGTTCGGGGCGAGCAGGGCCACCAGATCACCGGGGCCCACGCCCTGGGCGTCGAGCACCCGGGCGTAACGGTAGGTCGCGGCCAGCAGGTCGGCGCCGGTCGTCCCCGTCCCGGCGGAGCGCAGCACGGTCCGGTCCGGTGCCCTGCCGAGAACGCTGACGAGGGAGTCGATGTAGCTGCTCGCAGTCACAGTCATGATCCTCAGTGTGCCGAATGCGTAGCGGCTGCTTCCAGCCCCCGACTCCCGACCGAGATCGCGGACGCCGGACCCGTCTGGCCTGTTGAGCGCCAGCGCCGGAAAGCATTACCGAGTTATTACGGGCTTTTCGCCGCCCGAACGCGCTGATCAAGCCGGCCGTACCCGGGAATAGCTGGCCATTTAGCTGCGCCAGAGCGCGAAATGAGCGAGGGAATGCTGTGAATTCGTCATCCCGGCACCGCCGCCCGCACAAAATCAGGCGGAGTGGACGGCACGCGGCACCGTCGCAGCTCCAGAATGTGGCCGGCAAGGCGACCAAGGTCACCCCGGCGATGGCGCTCGCGGGTGTCCTCGTCGCCGCCCCGCACGCCACTGCGGCCACCGGGGCCGCGGCCAGGACCACCACGGCCGTGATCCAGGTTCACGACGATGCCGTCCAGTCCAGCACCCGCGCGGCCGGGGCGAGCACCGCGCAGGCCCGTACGGACGCCGTGGTGGAACGGGCGCAGGCCATCCGCCGCTACACGGTCCAGCGGGGCGACACGCTGTCCTCCATCGCCCAGCGGTTCTACGGCAGCGCGGGCGACTGGAACCGGCTGTATGCGGCCAACCGGTCCGTGCTGCGCGACCCGGACATGATCTTCCCGGGCCAGGTGCTGGCCATCCCCGGCCACCCGCCCGTGGCCAGCACCAGCCCGGCCAGTCACGGCGGATCCACCCAGGTGACCACGGCGTCGATGCTGAGCGGGACCCTGAGCTGCGGGGGCCTGGAGGAGCTGTGGGAACAGGCCGGCGGCTCATCGGGTGCAGCCGTCACGGCCGCTTCGATCGCCATGGCCGAATCGTCCGGCCAGCAGTTCGCGACCGGCAGCGTGGGGGAGCGCGGCTACTGGCAGATCAACCCGAACCACGGCTCGCTGTCCACCTACGATCCGCTGGGCAACGCCAAGGCGGCCGTGATTATCTCCGATAATGGCCAGAACTGGTCGCCGTGGACCACCTTCACCAGCGGCGCCTTCGAAGGGCGCTGCTAGGCGTCTTCGTCGATGATCCCGAGGTCGCCGGTGCGGAACCAGCCGTCGCCGGTGAACGCCGCCGCGATGGCCGCCCCCACAGCCGCGATCCCATGAGCTCGATGGGCGCATTCTTCTTCACGCCGACCAGCTCATAGCCCACCAGCGTGTCGCGGGTGATTTATCCCTCGGGCAGGGGAGCGCCGCCCTGTGCCGCATCAGATTGGTGTCAACCCGTGTTGATCCGCTAGAGAGCCGGTATCAGCCACTGCGGCGGAGGCCACGACGGTACTCTCCCTTCGCCCGGAAGGGCACAACCCGATAAGGCTTCCCGTCGTTCGTCCCCTGGCTGCTGTTCCCGCCGCCGGTATAGCGGGCCACGCTGGTGGCCACCGTTTTGACCTCTTTCGCGAGGTCCCTCAATTCTCGTGTTGCCTTGTCATGACGCTGCCCCATAGCCTCAAGGTCGATTACCGCTGGGCCAAGTCCCCCTCCCCCCTCGGGTTCAACGTACCTGCCTCTAAGGTAGGCCAGCTCCTTGACAGTTCTGGATAGTTGTTCCATTGTCTCAGCCATATGAGTGATAGTCTTTTGGACGCTACGTTCCGCCTTTTGCAGTATGGGATCTGTTTCGCATCTTTCTATTTCGTCGTCCAGAGTATTTGCTAGGAGCTGATACATCTCAGCGCTAAATTCGAACGGCATTTTCTTGCGATAGAAACGGTATTGTGCGTCAAAGTGCACCGCAAGGGCCGCCAGATCGTCAGCGATAGTCACGGGCTGGGGGGCTCATCGGGGGCGATGTGGGTGAAGAAGGCCTGGAACGCGCCGTTCAGTTGCCTGGCGGCCTGCCCTAGTTCGGCCTTCCGTCTCGGTGTGCTTCCGTCCTCGCTGATCTTGCGCGCGAGCCCAGTCGCCTGAACCAGCATCGCATCGATGTAGGCGATGGCCGAAGTCGCGGATAGCGGCTGGCGGCTGGAGCTTTCTTCAAGCCAGACATGAAGAGCTTCAACCGACCGGTTCAGATCGCCGAGGACGTCCCGCACTGCACTGGTGCCCGGTATGCCCTGCTTCCGGTCCAGATACTCGTCAAGGTCGTCGACCGCGCCAGCGAGCTCTGCGGAAAATCGGGAGCAGTCTTTCCGCAGGTAGTCGAATCGCCTGGCCATTGCCGAAATGAAGACGAGCTTGGAGTCTTCGGCGTGGCGGAGCGCACTGTCATTGGCGGGTTCAGCCTCGGCGGTCTGCTCATCACCCGGCGGATGCTCATCACTGGTCGGCTTTAGTTCTTCGACAGGCTTCTGCTGTGCGGTCGAAGGATCTGGTGCCACGAGCTCCTTTACAGTCGGGTTGCCGCTCTGCGGTTTGCTCGGGACTTGGTCCCCAGTGCTACGAGCTACGTAATCGTTCACCTTATCGATGGCCATGCCGCCAAGGCGCAAGTACCACGAGCGGGATCTGAAGTCCACGTTCCGTCCGACGAACAACAGGGCACAGCCCGCAATAGCCAGCAGGGTCTCCTGATACCAATCCTCGAACAATCCCTCCGCTCCGCCGCCGTAGTGGTCTCGTCCGACCTGGCTGATAGCCCGGATTGCCGCCGCGAGGCCAGAGGGGAGGTTCCCTGCGTCAGCTTCGGCTGGATCGAGGATCAGCTCGCGAAGCTGATCCTGCCCTTGAGAGTCAAGCTCGCCCAGACGCTCGTTGGCCAGCGACAGCATGAAATGGGCTGGGTCAATCGCCAGGAACCGGTTGTTGTCAAAGGAAGAGAGATCGATCAGGTAGTACTCGTCGAACTGCCTGTTCGCCGTGCCCGGCTTGGCCGTGCTGGGCACCAGGATGTTTCCCGGGTGAAGATCACCATGGCCATTACCGCGGAGGCCCATCGTGCGGAACTGCGCCAGCCCTTTGTTCTGGCTGACGGCAAAAAACGGGTTGCAAACCTCTGCCTCATCTATCATGAGGCGATCGGCTTCCAGGATGTTAAGATCGCAGGCAATTTTATAAAGCGATCTGCCGGGCATGCATTTCTCGCCCGCTATCACCTTCAGGATCTCGTGTGCGGTGACACTGCCGGGGGTTTGCGGCCTCCAGGCTTTTTGCCAGTCAACGAGTATCGATTTTACGACCGCACGGCATGCGGCTCCCAGCGATTCCTGCCCCAGAAAATACGTCAGCGGAAGAAAATTTCTCTCTCCGCGACCACGCCACTCCATTAACAGAAAGATGCCCTGGTGGCCATCCGGGATGAACGAATTCAGTGCCGCCAGGTGACTGCGGGCAAATTTCTGATCGGCATTTTTGGCGTCAATGTACTTCGCTGCGTCCAAAGACAGGCTGCCCTCTGGGGGCGGACAATGCTTGAGAACATCTCTTCTGTAGCCGGGGCCCTTGGCGCCGTACACCTTGACGAGGGCAACCTCAGCGCGCGTTTTCCCGCCAGACAGGAATCTCTCCAGCTCGATCGTGACCCGTTCGTTCCGGCACCACACTTCGAGGCTATCGAGCGCTTCCCCGGGAATTCTTCCGCGCAACCCTTCGGCCACCATCGCATCAGGCTGCTGTGTCATGGCCCCTCCTGGGTGCACGAGGAATCAACCGTAACTCTGGGGGCCAGCTCAGAGCTAGGCATGAGCGACCGGAATCGGGCCGATGATTGGCGGGGGAATGGGTCCCATTGGGTCGATTGCCGGGATGCAGCTTGGGTGAAATGATGTCGGCCCGGTGAAGTGTCCGGCAGAACGGCGACCCGGATCGGTCGGTGGTGGGTGTCAAGCGCTTCCCGAACCTGTCCTTCAGTGCACGAACGGTGCATAACTTACAGCTAGGTAGGTGGCGATGTCCGCTGATGTGACGACCGTCGTGGTCGCGATACTTGGTGTGGCCGGGACGCTTTCGTCGCCGCTGCTGACCCAGCGGATCGCGGACCGAGCCAAGCGGCAGGATTTCGAGTTCGAGACGCAGCGCCGCCGGGAGGATCGGCATGAGGACGATCGGCGGTCCGCGATTCAGGAACGGCGCGCAATCTACGCCCAGCTGAACACGACGGCACGCCAGTACGAGCAGGCGATCTACCAATACCTGCGGGTGATTTCTGAGCGCCCCGCCCGACCTGACCAACAGGCCGAACTCGTGGCGGCGCGCGAGACCTTCCGCGAACTCTATTCCGATGCCCAGATGATTCTTCCCGACCAAGTGCTGACCGTCGCCATGGATATGAGTTACGGGCTTGGCCAGGCTTACGGGAAAGCGAAAAGGCTGGAACGGCGCCTGTACCCCGAGCCTTCCGGCGGCACGCCGGCCGATGATCCCGAAGAGACAATCGAAGCAGTCCGGGCCTACTGCCATGGTGACGTTTACCAGTTGATCCTCAGGGTCCGCGGTCTCATGCGGCAGGATCTCGGGGTATCCGAGCCGACAGATCAGCCCAGCTGACCTGACCAGGAAGCGTTTTTTCACTGTGTGGCGGCACAGCTGCCCCGTTGCTGCTGTGCTGTCAGTGACTCATGGTGCGTGAGGCTCTGGCTCGGGCCAATTTTCCGGGGCTTAGGGGCTAGGTGCTGTCAGTGCCAAATGCTAATGTCCGAATATTAGTTCGCAATCAGAGGACTGAGCAGGTGATGAGTACAAGCATGAGCAACCAGGCCGACAATGTGATCGTCTTTCCCGGTCGGGTAGCCTCCGGCCGTGTTGGGCTCTCTACCAGACCCGAACTACGGGCCTTGTCCGAACAGCTTCACCTGCTGAGCTGCGGTCTGCGCGCCATCGCGCCGCATTCGGGATGGACTGCTCGTCAGTGGATGATCGCGTCGACACAGTTCCGGATGCGCTCGGCCGGGACGCGCGACCGCCTGGCGCGCTTGGCCGGAACCAGTAGCGACGGCGGCCGCGTCGCCCGGCGCGCCGTGGAGGTCGGCTACGCCTGCCTTGAGGCCGAACGGGCGCTGCAGGTGATCGACGGCTGTCTGGAGGGCCTGATGAGCGCGGCCGCCGATTCCGGACCGCGGGTCCGGGCCACCCAGGAGTTCATGACCTGCCGTGGCCAAGCGCTTACGGCCATGGACGACCTACGCTTTATCATCGTCCGGGAAGTCTCCGGCGCCCGGTGTCCGTAATGGGCCGGTCATGCCAGGCGGAGCTGGGCCGCCCGGTGCCCGTTCCAGCCGAAACTGGTCATCGGGACGAGTATGAAGAGATGGCAGTTGATCTGCGGGCGCTTGCCGGGCGCCTGCGGGCAATGGTGGATTCTTACGAGGCCAGCCCACGGTCCCTGGACGCTGTCATTTCGTCCGGGCCGGAACCTGCCGGGCGAGCCGAGACCATGATCATGAACGTCTACTCACTCATGAAACGAAGGGTGTTTACCGAGGAAAGCCCGCTTCGCGTCCGCCCGGAGGTCTGGGCAGCGTTCCAGCAGCAGCAACCGGAGTTCATCAGCTTCTTCGATACGGCCTGCACCTCGCTGGAGATCTACAGGGAGATCCTGCGTATCTACCAGCGCGTGAGCGGCGCGGCCGACTGCCCGGACCGGCCCGGCGAGCTCGACGGTATCCGCCAGGACAAACATGTTCAGGTCGAGGAGCGCCGCCTGTGCATCACCGCCGTCCGTGATTTCAGCAGCAAGCTCTCGGCGATGCTCGTTGTGCTCTGACTGGCCGGAAGTAACAAGCGTGGCTTTTATTGGTCGCGGTCAGCCCAGCCGGACGGGGAGCGACTCCAGGCCGTTCATGAGGCTGACCGGCCGCCAGCGCAGTTCGGCCGCGGGGACCGCGAGGGAAAGTCCCGGGAGGCGTGCGAGCAGGGCCCCGAGGGCGACCTCGGCCTCCATCCGGGCCAGGGGGGCGCCCAGGCAGTGGTGCACGCCGTGACCGAAGGCGACGTGGCCGCTGGTGTCGCGGCTGAGGTCGAGCCGGTCGGCGCCGGGAAACTGGGCCGGATCCCAGTCGGCTGAGCTGATCGCCGGCATGACCCACTCGCCCGCCGGGATGGTCACGCCGCCGATGGACACGTCCTCGGTGGTGAACCGGTCGTTGGCGTGGTTCACCGGGCTGGTGAACCGGAGCAGTTCCTCAACAGCCGCCGGGAGCAGCGACGGGTCGGCGCGCAGCCGGGCCAGTTCCCCGGGGTGGGTCAGCAGGGCCAGGATGCCGGAGGCGATCAGGTTGACGGTGGTGTCGAAGCCCGCCATGACCAGCAGGAAGACGGTGCCTAGCAGCTCGCCGCCGGTCAGCGTGTCCCCGGCGGCGCCGGCGCTGGGGTCGTCACGGGCCAGAACGAGCGCCGATACCAGGTCATCGCCGGGCTCGGCCCGCTTGGCCGCGGTCAGCTCGGTGAAGTAGGCGGCCAGTGCCCGCTCGACCCGTTCGTGCTCCGCGGGCTCGTCGTAGCCGTACACGGTGTCCCGGATCCACTCGCGGTCGGCCACCGGGACACCGAGCAGCTCGCAGATCACCGCGATCGGAAGCGGGCGGGCGTACCGCCCGAGCAGGTCGATGACGTGGCCATCGCGCGCCGCCAGCTCGTCCAGCAGGCCCGTGGCGATCTCCTCCGCCCGCGGCCGCAGCGCGGCCCGCCGCGCCGCGAACGGCTTCTGCACCAGGCGGCGCAGCCGGGTGTGGTCCGGCGGGTCACTGTGCAGCATGTGGTCGTTGATGCCCGTCCGCTCGCTCGGCCGGGTCCGCCCGCCGCCCGGCCAGCGGCGGACGTCGCGGGCCAGCCTGGGGTCGGTCAGGACCGCCCGCACGTCGGCATAGCGGGTGACCATCCAGACCCGCCCGTAGCCCGGCATCGGCACCGGGGCGACCGGCCGGGACTCACGCAGCCGCGCGAAGAATCCGGCCGGGTCCTGGTAGTAGGCATCCTCGTCGAGGGCCATCAGCTGGTCCGCGTCGGTCACGCCCGCCACCGTAGGCAGGCCGGCCGCGTGATCGCCACCGGATTTCCCGGCCGTCAACCCCGCCGGATTTCCCGGCCCGGCGGCTAGGCGGGGGCCGGGCGCGGCCAGTCGATCGGGAGGACGACGTTGCGGTCAGTGACGACGCCTGCGCCCACGCCGCCGTCGGCCATGATCTGGTCGCGGACCTGCCAGTCGTTGGCGGCAAGCTCGCGGGCCAGCGCGGCCAGCACCGCCGGGTCGGCCAGGTTCTCCTGACCTTGGTAGCTGACCGGGGTGGCGCTGTCGATCACCGTGCAGCCGAGGGCAAGGCCGCGGGTGGTCTCCAGCAGCTCGACGATCCGGGCCTGCTGCGGCCAGTCGATGTGCGAGGCCGTGGTGACCTGCCAGAACCCGCCCGGTGCGCCGTCCTCGCGGACGGCCCGGATGGCGTGCTGGTGGGTGTGCCCGTTGATCCAGCCGACCACGCACGGGTGGCTGAGCAGCACGTCCCGCAGCTCGGGGCCGAGGACCCGGCGGCCCGCTCCGGGCGGGCGCCGGTCGTTGACCATCGTCTCCAGGGCATGGTGGCTGAACAGCAGCACCGGCCGGGCCGCGCAGTCGGCCAGCTCGGCCACCAGCCAGCTGAGCTGACCGGTATCCAGCGAGCCCTGCCAGCCGCCGTGCGGGTTGACGGTGTCGAGCACGATGCACCGCACGCTGCCGTGGTCGAAGGAGTAGTAGGCGGTGCCCTCGTCGGCGTTGCGGCGGCTGTAGCCGTGGCCGGCCGGCTGGCCCGACGTCCGGAAGTGCCCGCGGACGTGCTCGGCCCGGGTCACCGGGGTCCGCGCCGGGTCGGGGGTTACCGTCATCCGCCCGCCGCTGGCCAGCTCGAGCAGGGCGTCGGCCTCGGCCGAGTAGAACTGGCTGAGCACCCCGGCCGGGTCGACGTCGGCGGGCGGGGTGACGAACTTGACCGCGCCGCCCGGCAGGTCGTGCAGCCAGCCGGTGGGCGGCACCGTGCCCTGGAGCATGTTGTCGTGGTTGCCGTGCACCGCGTACCAGGGCAGGCCGAGCCCGGTGGCCCGGAACGGCTGGCGGACCGCGGCCAGCACCCCGGGTACCTCGGGAAATCCGTACCGGGTCCGCGGCAGGTCCGGGCCGCCGCCGTCGGGGTGCCAGTACCGCTCGTCCTCGACGTCCGGCCCGGCCACACCCTCGTACCGCTGCCGATCGCCGGAGTCCGGCGTGACCTGCCCGCCGTCGAGCAGGTCGATGTAGGCCCGCAGCTCGTTGGCCTGGCAGTTGTCGGTCGCGTCGCCGGTCACGATGGCGAAATCGACCGGGGCGCCGGACAGCGGGGCCGACCGGGTCCGCCGCACGGCCCGGACCATGGCCTCGGCCACCTGGTAGGTGAACAGCTCCTGAGCCCGGTAGCTGCCGACGATGCCGACCGCGTCCCGGATGGGGGAGTCAAAGTCGGAGTAGCGATCGAGCAGCTCGGCCCGCCCCGGTGACTGGTGATCCATCACGTGGGTGTCGGACAGCTGGGCGATGACCAGCAGCGGCCGGGCCGACCGCCGCCAGCTCGCGGGCAGGCTGGTCCCGGTCAGGTCGTCCCGGACGAAGTGCGGCTCACCGTCGGCGGCCAGCAGCGGGCGGTACCCGCCAGCGCCGGCTTCCCCGGGCACCAGGCGGCGGCGGTCGGTCGTCATTACACCATCTTCACCTGCGCAGACGCCGAGCCGGGGCCGGAGCGCGGAAAGTTTCAGCCCGCTTAAGTCGCAGGTCATGTCAGCCGCTTTTTCAGTAGTAGATGACCCCGGGGACGCCACCGCCGGCGGCGATCGTGTCGCCGTCGATCGCGACGGATTTGGGTGAGGCCAGGAAGGTGACGACGTAGGCGACCTCGCGGGCGTCGATCATCCGGCCGACGAGGTTGCGGGCCGGGCGGCGGGCGGCCTCCTCGCTCGTGGCCTCGGTCCTGGTCGTCCCGGGGTGCACGGTGACGACGTTGATGCCGTGCGGCGCCAGTTCGTCGGCGAGGTTCTTCGACATCGCCGAAACGGCGACGTTGCGCACCGAGCCGATGACCGAGCCGGACTGGCGTGCCGCCAGGCCCGAGACGTTGATGATCCGGCCCCAGCCGCTGGCGATCATGTAGGGGGCGGCCGCCTGGGCTACCCGCAGGTAGCCGAGCACCTTGACCCGGATCTCCTCGAACAGGGCCTCCCCGGTGACTCCGTCCCAGCGCGGCGCGGGCTGCTGGCCGCCGGGCTGAGCCGCCGCGTTGACCAGGATGTCGATGCCGCCGAGCGCGCCTGCGCAGGCCTGCACCATCGCCGTGACGGACTCGCCGTCGCGGGTATCCACGCTCACCCCGACGACCCGGCGCCCCGACTCGCCCGCGAGCTCGGCCACGGTGGCATCGATGCGGGCCTGGTCCCGGGCGGCGATCGCGATGTCGGCCCCCTCACGGGCGAGTTCCCGGGCGATCGCCTTGCCGATTCCCCGGCTCCCGCCCGTGACGAGCGCACGCTTGCCGGCCAGTTCGAGATCCATCGAGCTCCCTTCGCACGGTGTCAGCGGGGCACGCGGCAACCTACCGCGCTCACGGCGGGGTGGACTAGCGGGGCGGCGCTGGCTGCAGGCTGTCGTCATCGCGCTGGGCCGCCGGAACCGGCTCGCGCCGGCTGGGGCCGATGAGGGCCGGTGCGTGCCGCCAGATGAGACAGGCCAGCGCGCCCAGGGGGATGGGCGGCAGGTAGGTGACGGCCCGGTACAGCAGCACGGCCGCGGTCACCTGGACGCTGTCGCTGTGGCCGGCGCCCGCGGTCAGGATGCCGACCAGGCCCAGTTCGGTGATCCCGACCCCGCCGGGGGTGATGGGCAGAGCCGTGAGCAGGCGGATAAACGCGAACGCGGCCAGCGAGGTCTGCCAGGGCACCTGGGCCTGGGAGACGCCGGTGGCGCGCAAGCACGCGAGCAGGACCAGCCACAAGGTGAGGTAGCTGGCCACGGTGGCGGCCGTGATCCGCCAGCCGCGCGCCCGGAGCAAAGCACCGGCCCGGTCACGGAAACCCTGGAGCGCCCCGGCGACGTCGGCGGGGGGCGGCCGCCGGATCAGCCGGGCGGCTGCGGCCACGGGACGCTGCAGTGCGCGGCCCGCGCGGACCGCGAAGGTGCCGCTGTGCAGGAGAAGGCCGAGCCCGCCGGCCAGGCCGGCCAGCACGGCCACGCCCACGGCCGCGGCGGTGATCAGCACGGCATCGGGCCGGGTGGCCGTGGCCATCACCAGCAGCGCGATAACGGGCAGGCCCAGCAGGGTGAAGACGTTCCAGATCCCCGTCACCAGGGTGTACAGGACATAATCGGCGGTACTGAGGCCCCAGCTGGAGAGCATGGCCCAGCTGATGCCCATGGCCAGGGCACCCCCGGCAGGCAGGGCATTGGCGACCGCGTTGGAGCCGAGGCTGACCGCGGCCGCCTGGCGTATCCCGATCCAGGGGAGCACCGCGCGGATGGTGACCCAGTAGGCGGCCATGCTGGCTACGGCGGCCGTAGCGACGAGCAGAGCGTACGGCCAGGTCATCAGCGTAACGGTGGCCCATACGCTGCGATAGGACGCGACGTGGGGCAGGACGAACCCGAACGCGGCCGCGACCAGGATGACCGACAGCGCGGTCCGCAGGACCTTACGGCCGGTCCGGGGCCGGGCGGTATTGCCCATAACCGACCCCCAGAGTCAGAACCTCAGTGACGTGCAGGTAGCCGAGGTCCGGAGCCACTAGCCAGGCTATGCCGGCCGGGTGGCCCGGCGGAAGGGCGGCACGAACAGGATCGCGCCGCTGGCCAGGCTCAGCGCCGCGAACGTGAGCCAGATGCGGTGGTAGGCGGTGACCTCGGCCGCTCCGGCCGCCGCGCCGAGGAGGGCGACGAAGACGCTGATACCCAGGACCGCGCCCATCTGGCGGAAGCTGGTGGCGACGGCCGATCCGAGCGCGAGCCGGGCCGGCGGGAGCGTGGCCACCGCGGTGCCGGACTGGACGGGCATGGTCAGCCCGATGCCGAGGCCGATGAGGAGGGTGGCGGGCAGCCACCGGGCGGCCCAGTCGGGCGACCCGCCGATGAGCAGCGCCAGGCTGACGGCCCCGGCGGCCCAGCTGACCGCGCCGGCCGCGAGCACCGGGCGGTACCCGATCCTGGCCGCCAGCCTGCTGGCCGGGCGGGCGATCGCGACCACGACCAGCGGCGCGGGCGCGGCGCCGAGCGCGGCCCGCAGGATCGAGTAGTGCCAGGCGGTCTGCAGGAAGATCGTATTGCTGAGCAGCATGCCGTAGAACGCGGCCGCGAAGACCAGCGTGGCCGCGTTGACCACCCGGAACTGGCGGACCCGGAACAGCGCCAGATCCATCACCGGCCGGGCGGCCCGGGCCGAGCGCCACACGAAGACGGGCAGCAGCGCCGCGCTGGCGGCGAACCCGGCCACGACCCAGGGGCTGGACCAGCCCCAGGACGGCCCCTCGACGATCGCGAAGCTCAGCAAGGCGAGGACAGCCGCGATGAGCACCGTGCCCACGGGGTCGGGAACGCCGGCCGCGCCCGGCTCGCGGAACTCACGCAGCAGGGGGATCCCGGCCACGATCATGGCCGCGCAGATCGGCACGTTGACGAGGAAGATCCACCGCCACGACGCGTACTCGGTGAGCAACGCGCCCAGGGTCGGGCCGAGTGCGGCCGCCGCGGCGCTCATCGCGCTCCAGGTGCCGATCGCGACATGCCGCCGGCCGCCCGGGAACTCCGGCAGCACCAGGGCCAGCGAGGTCGGCACGACCAGGGCGGCGAACGCGCCCTGCAGCGCACGGGCGGCGATCAGCACCCCGGGACCCGGCGCCGCCCCGCACAGCGCGCTGAACACCGCGAAGCCGGCCAGGCCGGTCAGGAACAGCCGCTTGCGGCCGTACCGGTCGGCCAGCCGCCCGGACGGGATCAGCACCGCCGCGAAGACCAGGCTGTAGGAGTTCAGGGCCCAGGACAGACGCCCGGTCGTGGTGCCGAAACTCCGGCTGATCGTCTCGAAGGCCACGTTCACGATCGTGGTATCCAGGAAGACCGCGAACGCGGCGACGCTGCCGAGGGCGAGGATCCAGCCGGCCCGGCCGGGTGTTTCCCCGGCGTCGGCGCGTGTTGCGATTTCCAACTGGCTCATGCTGGCGATGGTACGGGTAGTCTGTTGGAAAAGACAACTCACTGGGGAGGCACGGATGGGGGAGCCCGCGGAGCGGACGGGAGAGCCCGCGGAACCGATCGTCATGGCCGAGCAGCCGCTCGGGGTCAGGCCATGCTCGGTCGCGGCCGCGCTGGACATTCTGGGAGAGCGCTGGTCACTGCTGGCGGTCCGGGAGATCAGCTACGGGGTCCACACGTTCGCCAAGATCGCGTCCTACACCGGTGCCTCCCGCGACATCCTGGCCGACCGGCTGCGCAAGCTGGAGGCCGCCGGGATCATCGAGCGCCAGCCGTACAGCGAGCACCCGCCGCGCTATGAGTACCACCTGACCCAGGCGGGCCGCGAGCTGTTCCCGGTCATGCTCGCGCTGCGCGAATGGGGCGACAAGTGGGCGGTTGAGTCCCCGTCCGTCGCGACCCGGCACACCTGCGGCCACCTCCTGGAGGTCGACCGGGTCTGCCGGCACTGCGGCGGGCCCGTCACCCGCGACACGGTCGAGGCCGTCCGGGCCGGCCAGGGACGGACGTGAGCGCGGCGCGGCTGCCTGACTTCAAGGCCGCTCCCAATCAGGGCGGCCACGTCGAGCTGTACGAGGTGGAAAACCGGGCGCTTGACCCCGGTGGCCACGTGCTGGCCGCGATGCGGGTGCGGGCGCCCTGGGCCGGGCGTACCCTCCTGGACCTCGGATGCGGCAGCGGGTACTGGCTGGCCGGTTACGCCGCGGGGGCGGCGGAGGTGATCGGGGTCGAGCCGGACCCGCGCCTGCTGCCGCCGGCGGCCGCCCGGGATCCCCGGGCCCGCGTGCTGCACGGGTCCGCCGAGCACATTCCCCTGGCCGACCAGTCGGCCGACGTGGTGCACGCGCGGTTCGCCTACTTCTTCCGGCCCGGCTGTGACGCGGGACTGGCCGAGGTCATGCGGGTCCTGCGCCCCGGCGGCACGCTCGTCTTCATCGGCAATGACCTTCGGGCGGGCCAGTTCGCCGACCTGCTCCGGGCCGCCGCGGGGGCGCTCGTGCCCGCCGGGGGAGAGCAGACCGAAGCCTGGTGGGCTGAGCGCGGCGCCGACCGGACCACGGTGCGGAGCTCCTGGCGCTTTACCACCAGGGCTGACTTCGAGGCCGTGCTCCGCATGGAGTTCCCGCGCAAAGTGGCCGATCCGTGGCTGGCCGCCCATCCCGGTGCCCTCGGCCTCAGCTACAGCTACGCGCTGTTCGCCATCGACAAGCCGGCCGGCCTGCTCAGTTGCGAGGCGCTACCCACGGCGCGACGGTACGCGACACCCGGTGGGAGCTGACGAGGACGGCCAGGATAATGGCCAGCCCGAGCGCCAGCGCGGCGCCCACGGTAACGAAGCGGATCAGCAACCCGCCGGCAATGACACCGACGGCGAAAGCCGCTAGGGCGAGTGCGCGGCGGAGCAGCGTGGGGTCGCGGAGGCCGCTCGCGTGGTCGGTGACCGCGCCGGTCATCGTCAGCGTCAGCACCGTGGTCATCAGGTCAGGAACCTTGAGGTAGCGGATGAGGGCCAGCTGGCCGCCCATTGAGGCCGCGAGCAGGACCGTGATGACGGTGCGGACACCGGAATCGAAATGGCCGTCGGTGAGCAGCGCGATCAGCGTGGCCGGCACGGCCAGGACGGCCTTGAACGCGGTGATATTCCGCAGCGCCCGCCCTCGGTGATTCCCCGAGCCCCGGCAGATCCGGGTCCCCGCGATCGCGCCGGCGAGGAAGCTGGCCAGGGAGATGGCCGAGGCGGCCACCGAGAAGCCGCGGATACCAGCGATGCCCAATCCGATGAGCACCAAGTTGCCGGTCTGGGCGGCTACGAAGACGTGATTGAGGCCGGCGATGCTCACGGCGTCGACCACGCCCGCCAGCGTGGTCAGGGCCAGGAGCAGCGCCGGCAGCGGGCCGTGCCGGTCGTCGATCAGCGCATCACGCAATGCCCCGCCGGTCGATGGCTGCCACCGTCTGCCGCGCGGAGCTGGCCGTTCACTCGTCACACCGATTGAGTACACCATTCGCGGCGGCAGTGGGAGAGGCTGCGGTAGTTATGCCGAACTGCTGGCGCTGAGCGGCCTCGCCCTGGCTCTGGTCGCCATCGCGCCGGCGTGCCTGCGCCGCGTGCGGCGGCGCCGTTCCGCTGACAAGATCTGAATAGCGGCAAGGGCGACATGTTGCCTTTGCCCCGAGTGAACCGGGGGAGGGCCGGCCATGATCCTCCCGAAGGTCCGGGACCCTCGCTTGGTGACCATCCGCCGCGGCGGCACCCTCACTGATTCCGATCACCACTTTCTGGCTCTGTGGGCGGCCTCGTGCGCGGAGCACGTCCTCGACCTGTTCGAGTCGGCTCAGCCGGATGACTCACGGCCGCGTCAGGCGATCGAAGGTGCCCGCGCCTGGGCGCGGGGCGAGGTCGCGATGATGCAGGCTCGCGCGGCCGGCGGGCACGCCATGGGCGCAGCCAGAGACCTCCGCGGGGCCGCCCGGCATGCCGCGTACGCTGCGGGCCAGGCCGGGGCCGTCGCTCACGTCGCCGCGCACGAGCTCGGTGCGGCCGCCTATGCGATCAAGGCCGCGCGGGCCGCCGCCCCGGAAGGAGGCGGCGAGGCGGCCGGTCGACTGGAGTGCCGTTGGCAGCGTGACCAGCTCCCGGCGGCGATTCGCGAGCTCGTACTGGACGACCAGCGGTTGCGGAACGACATCTGCTGGTCAGTATTTGACTGCTGAGCCCCGCTCAGAGCTCGGCAGCGCTTGTGCCGGCCGGTACCCCTGCCGTGGGGATGGCGTTATCGACCAGGACGGCTGCGATGGCGGCGGCGGTGGCCAGGGTCTCGGTGTTGAGGACCCGGCTGCGGGCCGAGGCGCCATCGAGCAGCAGCGCCAGCTGCTCGCCGAGCTGTTCGGGGTGGGCGGCGCCGGCCTCACGGGCGGTATCGGTGAGCCGGGCGGCAAAACCTTTCTTGTAGTCGCGTGCGTGCACGCGTGCCGGGTGGCCCGGGTCGGGGATTTCGACGGCCGCCGCGATGAACGGGCACAGGGGCGAGTGCACGTCGAACGCGGCGAGGAGTCGTTCGCGGGGTGCGAGGTCGGTGCGGTCGAACACTTCGGGCAGGATGTCGGGATCGAATCGGCGCAGGCATTCGGCGATCAGCTCGTCCTTACCGCTGAAGTGCTGGTACAGCGTGCGCTTCGACACCCCGGCGACCGCGCAGATCTGGTCCATGCCGGTGCAGTTGATGCCCTGATCGCGGAACAGCTGTTGCGAAGCGCTGACGATGCGCTCTCGTGCGCCCCGGCCGCGGCGCAGGCCTCGCGGTCCCTTCTCCAACTTCGTCACACGACTAGCGTAGCCCAATCGGGTACCGATCGGTGTGCATAGGTTGCGCCCGGCCTCACCAGCCGATACGTTAAGCACGCAGATCGGTGTACATAACACCGGCGCGGCGAGTGGACGGAGCGGTTGTGGGAAAGCTCGATGGCAAGGTCGCGGTGATCACCGGCGGGACAAGCGGTATGGCGCTGGCCGGTGCCAAGCTGTTCGTCGACGAAGGAGCTCACGTCTTCATCTCGGGCCGGCGGAAGGACGCGCTGGACGAAGCGGTCAAGCTGATCGGCCGGAACGTGACCGGGGTGCAGGCCGATTCGGCCGACCTCGATGATCTGGACCGGCTGTTCGAGACGGTCAAGCAGGAAAACGGCGCGGTCGACGTGTTGTGGGCCAGTGCCGGGACGGGGGAGCAGGGCAGGCTCGGCGAGATCACCGAGGAGCAGTTCGACGCCGCCTTCTCGCTGAATGCGCGCGGCACGCTGTTCACGGTCCAGAAGGCGCTGCCGCTGTTCAACGACGGCGGCTCGATCATCATGACCGGGTCAAACGCTTCGCACCGGGGCTACCCCGATTGGAGTGTGTACGCAGCGAGCAAGGCCGTGCTGCCCGCCTACGCACGGGTGTGGGTGTCCGAGCTGAGGGACCGGAAGATCCGGGTGAACGTGCTGACCCCCGGCCAGGTCGCCTCGCCGATGATGGAGGAGGTGATGGACGCGGATATGAAGGCGCAGTTCGAATCCGTCATCCCGCGGCGAGAGATGGGCCGCCCGGAGGAGATCGCGTCGGTCGCATTGTTCCTCGCCTCGGACGACTCGAGCTACGTCAATGGCATGGAGCTGGTTGCCGACGGCGGCACCACAGTGATCTGAGCGCGTCGCTGGTGATCATCAGCCCAGCACGCCAGCAAGACCCCCACGGCCAGCTGATCCATACACAACGAGGGAACACCGTCATGACCACCATCAGCATCATCGGCTCGGGCAACATGGCCACTGCCATCGGCACCCGGGCGGCGAAGCACGGCCACACCATCGAGCTCATGAGCCGCAACACCGCCAAGGCTCAGGCGCTCGCCGACGAGATCGGCAACGGAGCCACCGTCGGCACGTTCGGCGCAAGGCCGGCGGGTGACATCGTCATCGTGGCCGTCCTGTACACCGCCGCGGTTGAAGTGGTCGCGCACTACGGCGATGCGCTGGCCGGCAAGATCCTCGTCGACATCACCAACCCGTTCAACGCCGACCTAAGCGGACTCGTGACTACCGAGGGCAACTCGGTGTCCCAGCAGATCGCCGCCGCCGCCCCCGAAGGCGCCCACGTCGTGAAGGCCTTCAACTCGATCTTCCGCGGCGTCCTTGCTGAAGACAAACCCCTGGACGTGTTCTTCGCCGGCGATGGCGCCGAGGCGAAGGCACGTGTCGCGGCGTTCCTGGAGAGCCTGGACATGCGGGCCCTCGACGCAGGCGGGCTTGAGATGACCTACGTCCTTGAATGGGCCGGCATCCTCCTGGTGGGCCTGGCCCGTAGCGGCGCCGGCTTCGACATCGCCTTGGGCGCCGAGGTCCACTGAAGATTCTCTCCAGGAGTGAACATGCTGGCGGTCACGGGACAATGAACCGGGCGCCCCTCTTAGCCCGTCCTACCCGACTGGTAATGCGACAGGTTGAAGTGAGACGAGTAGCGGATCGCCCGGGGGAGTAGCGCCCCTGACCTGCCGGGCGCTTAGGCGGCGGCGCTGTTCGCGGACGCCGTCTGCAGCGGCGCGGTTGCGGTGTCCGGCGGCAGTGACGAAGGACTGACGAACGTGCTGCCACCCGGGCCGGCCTGCACGGCCTCGTGGAGGGCACTGCCCTGGAGGTACTGCGACCAGCTTAGGAACCACTGCGTCCAGCCGTTGTCCCAGGTGCCGGCCTTCGGGCTGCCCACGATCGTGATGGGATCCCCTGGCACCGCGAGGCTGTAGTACGTCTGCGCGTCCGCCGGCGACAGGTTGACGCAGCCGTGGCTGACGTTCGTGAAGCCCTGCTCGCCTACGGACCAGTAGGCGTCGTGGTAGTAATCGCCGCTCCAGGTGAACCGGACTGAGTACGGAACCTCCAGGCTGTACCCCGGGCCGGTCATCAGCACCGGGTTCTCCTTCTCGATGGTGAGATAGCTCCCGTTGGGGGTGTCGTCGCCGGGCCGGCCGCCGCTGATCGGCCAGTCGTAGCGCAGCTTGCCGTTGTAGTAGATCTGCGTGCGGTGCGCACCGACGTTTCCGATCGCGATCAGCGACGGGCCGATGTTGAACGTCTGGGTCAGCGTGTGGTCGCCGTACATCCCGGGTGCACCCTGCACGCCGTTCAGGTGCCCGGTGAAGCTTACGGTGGTGCCGGCCGGCCAGTAGTCACGCGGCCGGAAGTAGGCGCAGGTGGGGGCCATTCCGCACGCGTCGTCCCAGTACCAGGCGCCAACTACCGGCTTCGAGGTGGTGACCTGTAGCGCCCGCTCGACCGCGACCTTGTTCGTGATCTTCTGGCTGAAGTACAGGATGATCGGCTGCCCTACGCCGTAGGTCTGGTTGTACCCCTCGAGGATCTCGGTCCGGAATGTCCGGGCTGGCGTGAGCGTCCGGAACGTGCTCCTCCTGGTGCCGCCGCCCGACACGGTCGCCGTCACCGTGTAGGTCTGCGATGGGGCCAGCGCCCACTGGCTGTGCCACACCGTGCCGTCCTGGCTCATGCTCCCGCTCACCGCGCCAGCGCTGTGCACAACGACGTTGGTGACGGTGCCGTGCTTGGCGGTAACGATGATTCCGGCCGACGGGTCGGCGGCCGTCGCTCCGTTCGCCGGGCTGATAGTCACCGACGCCGCCGCCGGGGCCTTGGTGTGCGCGTTGGCTGCAGGCTTGGCCGCGCTGGTGCTGTGCCCGCCGCCCGTGCACGCCGCAATTAGCAGCATGATCGCCGCCGCGGCCCCGATGCCTGCCAGTCGCCTCGTTGGGCCGGTCACGCCACCACCCGCTCCCTGCATTAGCTCGCGCGGTTTGTCGTTCCCAGGCCATGCGTGACTTGAACGCGCGCCGTGAATTCAGAGCGTATCCACGAGCACGTGGGCCATGAGAAGAACGCCCGGGTCCCAGCTTGCTGAGCCAGATATCGTTAGTCGCTGCCGTAGGCTCCGTTCGTGCCGCCCCATGAGGACTGGCCGGGCCGGGCCCCGGTTACCGCCCCCGCCGGGCTGAACCTCGACGAGACGGCGGCTGCGGACATGTCGTCGAACGACACCGATTTTGCTCGTTTTCCCAGCTGCGCTGGCGTAACCCGCTGGCCTGATCGCCGCACTTGATTTTCGGGTCCGCCACCAGTGCATATGGGGTAGCAGAGGCTTGACCGCGACCACGAGGTTGCCCACACTCAAATTAGGCCGGTAAGACGGTTGGTGCCGAGAAAGAACGCTCGAGGGTCAGCACCCTCTTAGACCAGGAAGGACTCCAACCGCAAATGGAAGGCTTGCTCTTTCGTAAAAGGGTTGCAGCGATCGCTTCCATCGTGGTGGCAACAGGTGCTGGGCTAACCATCGCCAATTCTCCGAGCTCGTTCGCCAACCCGGTGAGCGCGTCTGTACTTGGCTGCCGCCCAGGTAGTGATTACATTGACCTGCACGGCTATCAGATACGGTCGAAGGTTGTAAATATCACGAACCCTGCACCGGGATTGCAGCACGGCCAGGTCGTTTGCGGTGAGCATGTGTACAAGCTGGAGCGCACAAAGAGCGGCAGTACTTGGCAAGAGTGGCATACCTACTGATAGCTGCCGCGACGGCGAGCCCCTCGCGCTGCCCTGAGACTGGCTCACGAGCAAGCGTTTCACCCGCATCGTCATGGTGACAGCCGTTCGATGATCCAGCCCGCCGTTTCCTTGCCGGTAGCGGATCCGGTCGTACAGGCCGTCCGGTGATTCCTGCCAGAACTCGACGCTGGTGGGCAGCACCCGGAAGCCGCCCCAGCGCCGCGGACGGGGAACATCGGCTCCGCCGGGGTGGCGCCGCAGGCTTTCCTGGACCTGCCTTTCCAGGATCGCCCGGCTGGCAACGACGCGGCTTTGGTGCGAGGCGGCCGCGCTGATGCGGACGGCGGGGGCGCGCCTGCTCCTTACAGCTACCTGGTCAGGTGCGGGGAGCTTACGCAACTGCAGCAGCGATGCCGACCAGGCCGACCAGGATTACCCGGCGGACCCTCGGCCGCAACCTCGAGCAGTTGCCGCATGGCGGCGGACGGCTCGTCATGGGAGGCTGTCACCGTTGTGTCCTTTCTCGAGTTTGACTGGCTCGCGCGACGGCCTGTGGTTGGCACCCGGAACGGTCCGGGGTAGCACGCGCCACAACTGGTGCAGTGCGCTTGGTACAGGCAGGCCAGGGCGCCTGAGGTGGCCGCCGGTTCCACGGCGACGTCGCCGGCCACGGTGTGCGCGACCAGGGCGGGCCACGGGGGGTCGCATTCGCAGCTGGATCCGGTCGCGCTGGTCATGGGGACGCCATGGGGCGGGAGGGCTTTGCCCCGGTCAGCCGAGCGACCTCGGCGATCTCTTCGTCGCCGTAGGCCGTGCGGATCCCGGAGATGGACATCCCGGCGGCCTGGGCCAGGTCCTCGAGCCGGTAGGGGCGGGGCCGGGTGAATTCGCGGCCGTAGGCGATGAGCCGCCGCATCTGTGCCTCCGCCGCCAGCATCGCATGCCGCGCCGCGGCGATTTCGCCCAGCAGCGGATCGTAGCCGCCGTCATCGTGCTCCCAGGTCAGCCGCAGCGCCTGCTCATATGCCTCCCGGTCCTCGGACACCTGGTCGAGCACCGCCGACCAGCCGTCCGGCTCGGCATCGCCATTCGGAGGCTCCGGCAGTGGATGGGTCAGGTCCACCAGGTCGGCTACGAGATCGCGTATCGTCGTCATGTATTGCACTCTACGCCACAAGTTGCGAAGACCGCAAAAATTTCTACTCCGGCCGAACTCAAGTTCGATAAGCTGACTGGTAGTGCGACATGTTGAGTTGGGGCGAGTAGCGGATCCGCAGCTGTAGTCGGGCAAGCGCCGGGGCTCGCGGCCTCGACTCCCTGGCCAGCAGCGATAGAACACCGCGGCGGGCGACGTCGGCGGCCGCCGTATGGATGTGCACCTCGTCCTAGTTGAAAGCCGATAATGCACATTATGTAAAGTGAACATCCGTTATTGCACTCGATACCCCCGTTGGCTGCACAGACAGGGCAGCTGTTCCTCGACGATCTGTGCGTGTTCGGCACGGCCAACAGCACCGTGTTTGTCATGGACGTCAACTCCACCGTCAACGGGCTGCATTCAGAACTGAGCTTCCACTCCGAGGCCCGCTATGAATTCACGGTCCACCTCGACGGCCGGGATTTCGAAGACCTCACCTACCGGGTCTCGTTCACCGACCCTGACGACAACGGCCGTCAGGCCCTCCAGCTGCACGTCCTGACCGGTACGGACGCCCGGGACGACGCGGCGACCGGTGAGCTTTTGCTCGACGGTCACACCGGGGCGACCGCCAGCGGTTCCGGTGTGCGGCTGTGGGCGGGACGGATCAAGGACTGGTTCTACGTCGACCTGTCGCTACTGGCCAAAGTCAACTCCGCCATCGGTCAGGGCACCGCGCTCGACCTGTCCGGGTGGCACCCTCAGGACGCGAGCAACAGCTTCGCCGGCACTACCGTGGACTCGATCGTGCTTGAGGTGTCACACGAGCACCCGCAGCTGCGGCCCGGCACGCAGATCGGCGTGTGGGCGGCGACCAGGCTCGCCACCGACGCAGGCGGATGGAAGCAGGTCAACCGGGCCGGCCACCCCATGATGTGGCCGATCTTCTGGCCAGGCGACGTGCAATTCACCAATCCCGCCAACACCCAGCACCCGTCGCTGGACGTCGAGTCCGACCGCGCGCACATCGCCGGCCACATCGCCGCCACCGCCGCGGTTACCGGTACCGCCGCCGACCCGGCCGGCTACGGCCAGGCCGTGGCCCAAGAGCTGTTCCCCGACCTGCTGGCCTACACGGTCGGCACTTCCGCCAGCTACGGCTTCGCCGCACGCAACGGCCGCACCCTCGCCGACAACGCGCCCGAGGTGATGCTGTCACTGGTGACCGGCACCGCCGTCCCGTCCGGACTCAGCCCATCAGTCACCGAGCACGAGCGCTCGCCGGAATTCCTTACGTCGTTCCGGCCTGACCGTCTTTCAACGATCGTCGGCCGCAGGCGCACCGGCAAGTCAGCTTCGCGGCCAGGTCGCAAATCGCTCCTTGAGCCTGGCCACATCATCGGGATCGAGCCCGTAACGCCGGAACACGGTGGCATTCAGCTGGTCCAGCCGCTGGCCCGCGTCGATGAAATCCTCATCGGTAAGGCCTGGCTCCAACTGCCGGGCCAGCGCAATTAGCTCATCGACGGTGTAGCGCTCAAGCGCCGCGGCCACATCGATCGCGTCGCGTTCTTCGGCCCGAGTTACAAACGCCCTTACTTTACTGGCGACCGCATCCAGCGGGTTGAGAACCGGGCCGACGGCCATCTGCACTGGCGTGCGGTCTCGATCGAAGTGGGTGATCTGCAGGACCGTCTGCTCACCCCCTGGTCCGGTGACGAGCCATTCGGCTAGTCCAGTGTCGAATCCATAGAACATCTCGGCCAGTCCGCTGCTCTGGTCCTGCCGCTCCACGTCGAAACCGGCGGCGCGCAGTGCCTCATCCACTGCCTTCGTGGCCGCCTTGACGCCGTCTGCCCGATCAGTCATGAGGTCGACGTCAGCGGTGTATCGATCGACGATCCCGTGCAGAATCAGGGCGTTGCCACCACCGAGCACGAATCCATGCGCGGCTGCCACCTTGAGCGCGACCACCGCTACTTCTCGCTGGAGGCCGGTAAGGGGCACTAGGCGGCAGCGGGACTACGGCGCAGTACGGGATGCTGATCTTCCCATGCCCGCCGCAGATCCCGCGGCAGGAACAGATCCGCCCAGACGTCGGTCAGCCGGTCACCGTTCAGATAGGCGGACAATTCATCCGTGTTGGCGGCGGAGCGAAGGACCTTTTCGTACATTGATCTCAGAGCGTCCACGTCGTCGAGATCGAACGTGCGGTCAGGAGCTGACCAGAACAACCGCAGGGGCAGTTCGAGCGGGCCATGAGCAGGCCCTTGAAGATCACTCAAATCGGCGACCACAGGCACCTTGGACCTCGGACGAGGCTGATAGCCCGTCCGATCCTCGGCAACTTGCGCACTAGCCACAGGCCAAGAGTACATCTGCCGCACCTGGCAAGTCGAATATAAGGTCGATAGAGGCGCGCCGGTATCGAACTGGCACACGATGCTGAAACGCCGGCCGGAGGTGGACGTGAACACCGTTAACGTGGCAGTGATGGCACCGATTCTGGGCGCCGACCTGTCGTACGTGACCGATGTGGACCGGCGGGTCCGGGCCCTAGCCGCCAATACTGCCCTCGGGGGCAGCCGGCCCGCGCTTCCCGGCCAGGCTCTGACACCGGACCAGGTAAACGACGTCCTCGCCGTCGCTGACGTGCTGCTCGTCGGCTACCCGGTGCCCGTCGGGCTGGCCGGGCGGTCACCGCAGCTGGCGTGGGCCCACCACACCCAGGCCGGCGTCTCGAACCTGCTCGGGTCGGATCTGTGGACCTCGCCCGTGACTCTGACCACCAGCCGGGGTGCGGTCGGGGCGACGGCCATCGCTGAGTACGTCATGGCCGCGGCATCCTTTTTCGCCCGGGGGCTGCAGGAAGGGACCCGGCAGAAACGCGACGGGGTCTTCACCACCGACGGCTATGAGCTGACCTCGTTGCGCGGGGCCACTATGGGCGTCCTCGGGCTCGGCGGGATCGGCGGGATCGGGCAGGAGGTGGCCCGGCTGGCCCGCGCGGCCGGCCTGCGGGTCATCGCCACCCGCCGGTCCGCTGTCGCTCCCGCGGCCGACACCGACGGCGCCGACCTCGTCCTGCCTGCCGACCGGATCCTCCAGGTGGCCGCCGAGAGCGACTTTCTCGCCATCTGCTCCCAGCTCACGCCGGAGACCCGCGGCCTGGTCAGCGGCGAGGTCTTCGCGGCGATGAAGCCAGGCGCGGTGCTCATCAACATCGCGCGAGGCGAGGAGGTCGATGAGGACGCCCTGATCGCCGCGGTCACCGCGGGTCGCATCCGGGGGGCGGTACTCGACGTGTACGACGGCGAACTCGCTGGCCGCCCACCCCGGGCGGAACTGGTCGACCTTCCGCAGATCCTCCTGACCCCGCACATCTCGACCCGCGGGGACGCTGGCCTAGCCGAGCCGATCAGGCGCCTGTTCGCCGAGAACCTCCGCCGGTTCCTCGACGACCGGCCCCTGCTCAACGTCGTTGACCGCGACCGCGGCTATTAGACCCGCGCGGAATGAAGGCATCTTCATGGCGACCAGCCGGACGAGATGGCCAACTCCCTGTCCACTTCAGCTGGCCGGCGTCAGGCGGATGGCTCGTGCGCCGGCGGCCCAGGCCCGGCGCAGGTCGGCGCGATCCGGGGTGCCGGCCGGATCGAACCCTATGTTGTTGAACTTGGCGAAGGCGTGGTTATCGCGGGCCATGACGCCGTACAGCTCGACGACACCGGCTTCGTCGGTCAGGACCTGGACCCCGGCTGGCCTCCTCTTGCCTTTGAGCCGGATGTCCACCGGCTCGCCGGTGGACAGATTGCGGCCCCAGCCGAACGGCGTGCCGATCAGCAGGCTCCCGTCGTGACGGGTGTAGGCCACCGGGATGGTGTAGTGCCGCCCGGATTTGCGGCCCACCACGTACACCGTGATCAGCCGGCTGCCCGCCAGGCGGCACACCAGCGGTGTCCGCAGGAGACCCCGGACCATACGGTTGGCCAGCCCTTGCCAGGCCAGGGTCTTCGCCCTGGCGCCCGCGTCGGTCGTCGGTGCCTGCATGATCTGCTCCCATGGATCTATTACCTCGAGTGGGTTCGTTTCGTCACTGATATGACGGGTGGCGGCGAAGGAAGGTAACAGTGGACGAGAGCGAGTGGCCGGCTCGCGGCTTCGAGGCGCACCGCGTGCGGCTGCGGGCGGTGGCCTACCAGATGCTCGGGTCGCTGGCCGACGCCGACGACGCCGTGCAGGAGACGTGGCTGCGGCTGGCCCGGTCCGACACCAGCGGCGTACAGAATCTGCGCGGATGGCTGACGACGGTCACGGCTCGCATCTGCCTGGACATGCTGCGCGCCCGGGCGGCTCGCCGCGAGGACCCGCTCCTGGCCCACGTGCCGGACCCGGTCATCGGCTGGGGACCCGAGCAGGAGGCCTTGCTGGCCGACTCGGTCGGGCTGGCGCTGCTTGTGGTGCTCGACAACCTGTCCCCCGCCGAACGGCTCGCGTTCGTGCTGCACGACGTCTTTGCGGTGCCGTTCGAGGAGATCGCGCCGATCCTGGACCGGTCACCGGCCGCGGCCAAGCAGCTGGCCAGCCGGGCCCGGCGGCGGCTGAGCGTCGCCGCGCCCGCCCCAGACCCCGACCTGGCCCGCCAGCGGGAGATCGTCGACGCCTTCCTGGCGGCGGCGCGTCAGGGGGACTTCGCCGCCTTGCTCGCCGTGCTTGCCCCCGGCGTGGTGCTGCGCGCCGACGCTGGGGCCGGGCCGATGGGGCCGTCCCGGCTGGTGCACGGCGCGCAGGCGGTGGCCGGGCAGGTCCGCGGCTTCGCCCGGTTCGCCCAGTTCGCACGGCCGGTGCTGGTGAACGGCACGCCCGGGCTCATCGCCGCCCCGGACGGACAGCCGATATCGGTGATGGGCGTGACGATCCAGGACGGCAGGATCACCGAGATCGACGTCCTCGCCGATCCCGAACGCCTCCGGCGCCTGGACCTGCCCGGACCGGACAGCTGAACCCAGCCACTCCCCCGTAACGTAGAGCTAATCGAGGCCCAGAGCGGCTGCGGCGGCGGGGATGCTGACGTAGTCGCGCAGGTGGACGATCTGCCCGTCGTGCACGGTCAGGACGACGAGGTTGGGCAGGGCGAACTCGCCGGTGGCTGCGCTGGCGCCCAGGGCTTCCTGCTCGACGATGATCGTCCCTGGGTCGCTGGTGTCGTGGATGGCGAGCGTGCGGTACCGCTCGTACTTCAGTGGGTAGCCCTGCCAGCCGGCGGTGATCCAGTTCACGATCTCGTCCCGGCCGCTGAGCCGGGACGGCAGGCCGGGGCGGGTGAACGGGAACTCGTGGACCGCGTCGGCCGCGTACACCTGGCTTAGGTCCTCGGCGGACTGGCTGATCGAGGCTTGGCGGAGGCGCTCCAGGACCTCACGGGCGCCAGCTGGCTGCTCACCGAGCGCCGCTCGCCGGGCCGTCACCTTGCGGTAGCTGATCTTCCAGCCGCCGGGCTGGCGGGTGACGATGTCGTCGTAGGTGACGCTGCCCGCCGTGCCGTCGGCCTTGATGCCAATCCCCTTGGATTGGACCCGGGCCGAGCGGTCGTCAATCCGGCTGATCACGATGTTGGTGACGTGGTGGCCGACCGGGTTGGCCTGGACCATGGCTAGCGCGGCCGCCCGGATGGCCTCGGTCCCGTGCAGCGAGCCGAGCCCGTAGTCGCCCAGGTCGTAGGTGACATCAGCGGTGAACAACTCCCCCAGCTGACCCAGTTCCCCCGCGTCCGTGAGGTGACCGTGGCGGTTGATCAGGTCGCTGATGTTGGCTCGGTCTTGTTCCGGCAGTGTTTGTTCCGGCAGTGTTTGTTCCGGCAGTGCCATGGAGGTGATCCTCCCCGCTCCGGGTGAGTCCTGCGGCTAAAGTGAGGAACAGTCCGTTTAATGAAAGACGGTACCGGACTATGTCCCCGGTTAGCAACGGAGCGGTGGTGGCAGATGCGAGCCGACGCCCGGCGTAACTACGGGCAGCTGGTCGAGCAGGCGCGTCTGGCCTTCGCCGAGTCCGGCGTGGACGCCTCGCTCGATGAGATCGCCCGGCGGGCCGGGGTGGCCAGCGGCACGCTGTACCGGCACTTCCCCACCCGGCTGGATCTCATCGAGGCGGTGCTCGCGGGGCAGATAGCCGAACTGGCCGGCCTGGGCCGGGCCCTGCTGGGCGCCGAGGACGAATTCGACGCGCTGACCGTGTGGCTGCAGGCTGCGCTCAGCCATGCCCTGACTTACCGGGGCCTGTCGGCCGCGGTGATGAACTCGGCCCTCGACCGCGAGCATGGCCTGGTGTCGGCCTGGCACGCGCAGCTGTTCGAGGTGGGGGCGGCGCTGCTGGACCGGGCCCGGCAATCAGGCGTGGTCGTGGCCGAGGCCGACGAAACGGACGTGCTGAAGATGGTCGGCGCCATCGCCTGGGCCGCCCACGACACCCCGGACAGCTCCGCCCAGGCCGGCCGCCTGCTCGCCCTGCTGCTGAACGGGCTACGCCGCTAGGGCCTCAGCGCTGGCTCTGCTCGGCCAGGTCCTGCAGGAAGCGCGGCAGGCGGCCGCCGCCGAAGTCGAAGTACCGCACCCAGCCCGGCGTGATCGCGATCCGGGCCATCTGGTCGTACATCGCGCGGCAGGCCTGCTCGAACTGGGCCATAGCGCCGGCGTCCATGATCTTCCTGGCGCCAGCCAGGTACTCCTCGGGTACACCGTCGACGATCTCGACGCTGGCGCGCCCGCGGATGGAAACCGACCGGGCCTGGTCCGGTGTCTCACCGGCCTCGATGGTCAGGGCGGCATCCGGCCGGGCCTGCAGCGCCGCGACCTTCGGTGCCGTCGCGGCGGTGCACACCACGACCTGGTCGCCGGTCCAGTAGAAGCCGATCGGGATCACCCGCGGGGTCCCGTCCGGGCCGAGGTAGGCCAGCCGGGTCATTGTGGCCGACGTGAGCAGCTCCCGCGCGCCGGGAATGGCCAGCTCGTTCTCGATGTCGTGCCGTTCCATGGGTGTGCCCCTCTCGTGGCGCTCAATCTTTTGCGGTAAGCCACCGCGGTGACCGGCTGGGCGGTCAGCCTCGCAGCGCGTGGTTCAGGCGGGCGGCCTGCCGGGTGAGGTGGTCGCGCTCGGCCAGGTTGCTGGCGCCCCGGGCCGCTTCCCCGTAGAGCCGGGCGGCGAGCGCGCGGTCACCAGCCCGCTCCCACAGGTAGGCCGCCACCGCCGTGTACCGGGGAATCGCCGGGTCCACCTGTTCCAGGGCGGCCAGGCCGGCCCGCGCCCCGTCCGCCTCCCCCACCGCAACGGCGCGGTTCAGGCGGGCAACGGGGTTGCCGGTGAGACGGTCGAGCTCGTCGTACCACTCCACGATCTGCACCCAGTCGGTCTGGTCGGCTTTCGGTGCGTCGGCGTGCAGGGCGGCGATGGCCGCCTGGGCCTGGTACTCGCCGAGCCGGTCGCGGGCCAGCGCCGCCTGCAAGATGGTCACCCCTTCGGCGATCAGCCCGGTGTCCCAGCGGGACCGGTCCTGCTCCCCCAGCGGCACGAGCGCACCACCGGGGGTCATGCGCGCGGCCCGCCGGGCATGGTGCAGCAGCATCAGGGCCAGCAGGCCCGAGACCTCTTCGTCGTCGGTCATCGACGCCACCTGCCGGGTCAGCCGGATCGCCTCGTCGGCCAGGTCGACCTCGCCGCTGTAGCCCTCGTTGAACACCAGATACAGCACCCGCAGAACGGTGGCGAGATCACCGGGCTCGTCGAACCGGACACCGGAAACGGTGTGCTTGGCCCGGCTGATGCGCTGGGCCATGGTGGCCTCGGGGACCAGGTAGGCCTGCGCGATCTGCCGGGTGGTCAGGCCGCCCACCGCCCGCAGCGTGAGCGCCACCGCGGAGGCGGGGGTGAGCGACGGGTGGGTGCACAGAAAGTACAGCCGCAGGGTGTCGTCGGTGCCCCCGGCCGGACCGGGCGCTGGCTCGGCCTCGACCCGGGCCTCGCGGGCCTGCCGGGAGCTCTCGGTCCGGGTCGCGTCCAGGAACTTGCGCCAGGCCACCGTGGTCAGCCAGCCCTTCGGATCCGCAGGCGGGCGGTCCGGCCACGTGGCCAGGGCCCGGACCAGCGCTTCCTGTACGGCATCCTCGGCCGTCGCGAAGTCGGCGCCGCGACGGACGAGGATCCCGGTGACCGCGGGGATCAGCTCCCGCAGCAGCGTCTCGTCGACCCGGTTCTCGCTCACTCCACGACGGTGGGTGCGTCGCCCAGGAACGGGCGCAGCTCGAGCCATTCGTAGATCGGCTTGCCGTCCTGGCCCGGTGCGGCCGACAGCTCCCCGGCCAGCTCGACGGCCCGCTCGTGCGTCTCCACGTCGATGACCATCCAGCCGGCGATCAGGTCCTTGGTCTCCGCGAACGGGCCGTCGGTGACCGGCGGCCGGCCCTCGCCGTCATACCGGACGAACGTCCCTTCCGGGGACAGCGCCTGGGCGTCCACGTACTCCCCCGTGGCCTCCAGCTTGGTCGCGAAATCACGCATGTACTGGATGTGGGCATCGACCTCGGCCGGGGTCCAGCGGTCCATCGGCTCGCACGGGACTACCGGAGCCGGGTTGCCCCGGTAGTGCTTGAGCAGCAGGTACTTGGCCATGAGGGTCCTCCTTCGGTGCGACGCGACCATTGTGGCGCGTCCACACCAGGGACGGTGCCGCCCGCGGGTTCTCGACACCACCCCGCGAAAAATCTTGTGGCCCTGGCCCCGGTTTACCCAGGATCAGGGCCGTAGCCCCCGGAGCAGTGGCTACCAGTCGATCTCAGCCAACAGGAACGGCTCGGTCTCCGGAGCCTCCTTGCGGGCCTTCAGGATCTGCTCGGCGGGGGCACCGGCCGGGACGCGCAGCGGAGGATCGGGGCGCTCGATCGTGTCAACCACGACCGCGGCCACCGCTTCTGGGGTCACGGGCTGGGACGCGCCCCGCAGGATCCCGACCGCCTCGTACAGCGGGGCGTAGGGGTCGTCCTCCCCCAGGAACACGCTGGCCCGGCCGACGCCATCGGTGGAGACCGCCCCCGGCTGCACGATGGCGACCTTGATGCCGAAGTGGCCGGTCTCGATGGCCAGGGTCTCGGCCAGCGCCTCCAGGGCCCACTTGCTGGCCCCGTAAGGACCGACCATCGGCAGCACCAGCCGCCCCTGGATGCTGGAGACGAAGACCAGGCGGCCCGCGCCCCGCATCCGCATGGCCGGCAGCACGGCCTGGGTCACCCGCAGCGCACCCAGGGTGTTGAGCTGGAACAGCCGCTCAACCTCGGCCAGCGGGACGCTCTCCAGCGGCGCCCGCACGGTCTCGCCGGCGTTGCTGACCAGCACGTCGATGTCACCCGCGTCCCGTACGGCCTGGTCGACGCTGTCCTGATCGGTGACGTCAAGCCGCAGCCGCTCGGCCACGGGCAGATCGGCCAGCGTTTCCGGGCGGCGCGCGGTCGCGATCACCCGGTGGCCCCGGCGGGCCAGTTCGGTAGCGGTGGCCCGGCCGATACCTCGGGACGCGCCGGTGATGAGGACGGAGGACATGGCGGCTCCCCTTTTACGCTCGGTGAAGCGCGAGTTCAGTGGCTGAACCTCACTTGCCCATAACCTAGCACGGTTAAGTTCAATGATTGAACTCAGCGGCTTAGGGCTCCTCGGCCGCTGGCTGCCACGTGACCGGGTCCACCACGTAGACCTCCTCCCCCACTCGCGGATCCCGGGCCTGCACGACATGGAACGACGGCGAGAACGGGCCCCCCAGGTCCACCACGGTGGCGGCCGCGCCGTAGACCGCCCGGACGACGGTGGGCGGAGCGGTCAGGTCGATACGGGTCACCACACCCGGCGTGGCCCAGACCATGGCCGGCCCCAGGCGCCCGGTCAGCTGGAGATGAAAATGGCCGCACAGCACCGCAACCACGTCGCTACCCGAGATCGCGGCCGCCAGCTGGTCGCGGTTGCGCAGCCCGGCCTCGATCGTCCACGGCGAGCTCGCGGTGTAGACCGGCGGATGGTGCAGCGCGAGGATCGTCCCCGCGGGCGCCGGGTCGTGCAGGACGCCCGCCAGCGCGTCGAGCTGAGCCCGGCTCACTACACCGTGACCCGAACCGGGGACCAGGCTGTCCAGCGTGATCACCCGCAGGCCGTTGACCATGCTGACCGCCGCGCGCTCGTCGTCCAGGCCGTCGAGGAGGACACCGGCGTCGGCGTCCTGGGCGTCACGGTGCCCGGTACCGAGCACGGCGGTGAAGCCGGGCCGCCGGTCATGGTTCCCGGTGGTGTAGACGTGCGGGATCCCGCGGTCGGCGGCGAACCGCGCGATCCGGTCCCGGACCAGGGCGCACCCCTGCGCCGAGCCGTCGTCGGCGATATCGCCGCTGACCACGACCAGGTCCAGGCCGGTGAGATGGCGGCAGTCGCGCAGGATCTGATCAAGAGAGGCGAGTGCATCGACACCGTCCCCGTCGAACCCGGTAGCGGTGGCGTGCGTGTCGGACAGGTGCAGGATCCGATGGCGGCTCACCATGCCATTGTGGTGACATGCGGATTGGGCTGCACGCGCTGGGCATCGGAACCGGCGCCGGGCCGGAGGTCATCCGGGCGGTGGCGATCGCCGCCGAGGCGGCCGGTTTCGCCACCCTGTGGTCCGGAGAGCACGTCGTGATGGTCGACGAGCCCGCTTCCCGGTACCCCTACTCCCCCGATGGCCAGATCGCGGTCCCGGCTGCCGCCGACTGGCTGGATCCGCTCCTCGGCCTGAGCTACACCGCCGCGGTCACCAGCCGCATCGAGCTGGCCACCGGGGTGCTGCTGCTCCCAGAACACAATCCCGTGCTGGCGGCCAAGCAGGCCGCGACGCTGGATGTGCTGTCCGGAGGCCGGCTTACCCTCGGCGTCGGCATCGGCTGGTCGGCCGAGGAATTCGCGGCCCTGGGCATCGAGTTCAGCCGCCGCGGGCCGCGCACGGCAGAGTACGTCGCCGCGATGCGCGCGCTGTGGGCCGATGACGTGGCTTCATTCAGCGGCGAGTTCGTCCGGTTCGACGCGGTCCGGGTCAACCCCAAGCCGGTGCGGGCCAGGCGGATCCCGGTCGTGGTCGGCGGCAACAGCGACGCGGCGCTGAAGCGCGTGGCCGCGTTCGGAGACGGCTGGTACGGGTTCAACCTGACCGTGGACGCGGCGCTCGAACGGGCCGCCGCGCTGGCCGGGTACTGCCGTCAGCAAGGGCGCCGCCTGGACGAGCTGACCGTGGCCGTGGCGCTGGCCGACGGCAGCCCCGCGGCGCTGCCCGGGCTGGCCCACGCCGGGGTCAGCGAAGTCGTAGTGGTTGATTCGCCGCCGGCCGGCCCGGGCGACGCTGCGGCCTGGGTCACGAACCTGGCCGCCCGCTGGAACGCAGGCCCCAGCTAGCCGAACGGCTTGCCTGGCCCCCAATGGTGCGACTCCCCGGCCCGGGGTGCTGCTCCTCCGGCACCGGGGAGGCCTCGGGTGAGGTCCCGGCGCCCTGCTCCCCCGGTCCCCGCTCCCCCAGCTTCGGGCCGGCGTCCGGTTCGGCCCCGTAGTCACGGAGCGCGCCCGGACGCAGCGGCGCACCCAGCAGCTGGCTGACCAGGGTGCGGTGGGCGGCATGCAGGGTGCGGACGGCGGCGCGGTTGAGGCCGGGCTTGACCGGCGGCTGGCCGCCTCGGGGACGGCCCGGCTTGGTCGGCACCCACAGATGCCCCGGGTCGCTGCCCTGCAACTCGGCGACGATCTCCGCCCGGACGCTGAGCCACCGGCTGAGGATCTGCACGGTGGCCTCGCTCAGCGGGCACGATTCATCGCCGAGTTCGACACTGGGCCCAGCGCTGGCGTCGCCGTCCAGGTGCAGGGAGCCGACCATGAGGGGCGCCAGTTCGGGGACGCCCTGGCCGGTGTCGGCCACGAGCGCCGCCACGGCCGCGGTCCGCAGGGTGGTGGCCGCGTTGGCGGCGGAGGGCCTGCGCACGGTCAGGTCGTGCACGAGCTGCTCGGTATCGCCCGGGGTCAGGTGGAACCCACGGGCCGGCGGCGGGCTCTGGCGGCGATCAGGCAGCCCCAGGAACTGCGCGAACGCATTGTAGGAGTCGACGCGCACGCGCATGGAGTTCGGCTGGGCCGCGGCCTCGGGGCCGTAGCGGGTGTTACGGGTCCGCATCTTGCCCTCGGCCGCGGCGGCGAGCCAGGCCTCGGTGCGCTCGGGGTCCATCAGGTCGCCCACCGTGAGCTGGTTGTTGCCGGTGGCCTCCTGGGCGTGCTCCAGGTACTCGTTGAGGTAACGGCGCCGGATCCGGCAGGTGGTGGCGCTGAAGCCCCGGCGGCCCAGATCGCGGGCGAACTCGAACACCGCTCCCCGAGCCGGTGAGTCAGCATCCAGGACGGCCATAGGCCCGGCTCCTCGGCGAGGTTGGGTGGCTGAGTGCGGCGCAGTGCCAGGTGGCTAGCCCCGCTTCTTGCTGTTATCAGCCTAAGCCGGGAGAAGCGACGAGAGCTGGAACGACACGCCGTCAGCCTTCGGGCGGGGTGGCGGCGGCCCAGATGCGCTCGAACTGGTCGCTCCAGTAGGAGTACCAGCGGTCGGACTGCTTGCGGGTGATCTCCAGGTGCATGCGTGAGGAGGTCGCCTCGTTGTGGAAGGCGTGGAACTCGACGATGAGACGGCCGCTGCGGCTGCTCGGGTCGATCGCCACCAGGCTGAAGCCGGGGTTGTAGGCCAGCAGCCGGTACTGGAAGCGACCCGGGACCGGCCAGCTGGTGATGGCCTCCAGCTTGCCGATGGTGGCCTCGAGCGAGGCGCGGAACTTCTGGGTCGGGAAGTCCAGGGAGTCATCCAGCTGGCGGGTGGCCAGATCGATCGCGGCGTCGCGGGACGGGTCGAGCACCACGACGCGGACGATCCCGCCTGACCGGCTCAGCGGGCCGCCCCGGAGCAGCTCACAGTTGTGCGCGGTGAGCAGGTTGACGCCGCTCGGGGCGAAGATCCAGACCTCCCTGGCGTCGCGGAGCCGGTCGGCCAGCGGGACCGCGTCGAAGGCGAACCGGTCCCGTAGCAGGTCGTCCAGGCTGGCGTCGGGGGCCGTCTCCGGGACCGAGATGCGCAGCACCAGCAGGCCCAGGGCGGCCAGGACCACCGACCAGCGCAGCTGGCTCGACCCGTAGCCGATCAGCGACACCAGGGCCAGCACGAAGGCCACGATGGCCACACTGTAGACGTCGATGAACCGGCGATCCCGCAGGTCGCGGGCTACTCGCCGCCACCCAGAAGAGGCCACGGTCTCACCGGACCTGTGCGGCCAGCTCAGACAGCAGCAGCCGCATCGTGGCCATCTCGGCCAGGCCGTCGAGGTCGGGGTAGACGCGGTAGCTGTTGATGCCCATCGAGTCCAGGTCGGGCAGGGCCGGCACCGCCTCGATGGCGGGCAGCACAACCTTGGTCAGGGCCACACCGGAGCCGGTGTCGGTCACGTACTCCTCCAGGCTGGCGAACTGGGTGTGGGACAGGGTGAACTTGCCGCTCTGATTCTTCAGCCGGACGTTTTCCAGGGGCGGCGCGGAGACGATCTCGACGCCCTGGTCCTTGGACCAGACCGGGTTATCCAGGTGCAGCACCCAAAGCGCGACGTGGCTGTGCCGGTGCGGCAGCCGCTCCAGGCACTCTTTGAAGGCGAAAAACGCCGCGATGTACGGGCTGGTGCTCCAGTCGAGCAGCCGGGTGGGCAGCCCGTGGTGCTGGCCGAGCGCCCACAGCGCTACCTCACGCTGGGCCACCTCACGCTGGCCCACGTCACGGGCGGCCGTGTCCCGGGCGTGCCCGTACTCCTCACAGCCGCGCCGCCACTCCCCTATCAGCTCATCCCAGACCCGCAGCCGCTCCTGCGCCCCGAGATAGCTGAACCGGCGGTCGAAGGTCGGTTCCAGTTTCCAGTCGGCGTTGCCCATGCCGCGGAACAGGTACCGGTCCGGGCGGAACACGCCGTCCTCGAACAGCTCGCTGAACAGGTCACGCTTGAGTTCACGCCAGCTGCTGTAGGACAGGTAGCGGATGACGGTCATGCCCAGCCGCCCGGACCCCGGTCCAGCTCGATCTGCTGAATGCCGCCGACCGCGTAGACCAGGCACGGGTGCAGCACGTAGGTCTTCACGTCCGGCGGCAGGTGGAACTCATCGACGTCGCCGAGGGAGTAGAACCGGCGCCGGCCGAGGTAGTCCACGTACCCGAGCAGGCCGTTCTGCCAGAGCACCGAGGCCAGGTCGGTGGCGATGCCGTACTCCTGGCTGGCCAGGTCCTGCAGGACGCCGAGCTCGGTCTGGCTGAACCGGTCGAACCGGACCGTCCCGACCAGGTCCCGGAGCTGTTCGCGCACGTCCTGGACGTACTCCCGGGAGCTGGTGAAGGTTTCAGAGAAGTCGAACTGGCCCGCGTTGCCCGGCATCTGGTCCGAGGAGACCTGGTTGGCGCACTGCGCGAGCTGGGAATCGCCGAAGCGCTTGGCGCACCGCGCCACTGCGGCCCGGATCGCCTCCGCCGGCACCGCGTCCAGCCCGTCCTGTTTGCACCGCAGCACCTCCTCGGACAGCTCGTTGCCGAGCGAGATGATGTCACGGGGGATCATGCGGGTGTGGCTGAGCAGGTAGTCCTCGATCGTCTCGACGCCGTCGACACTCGGCCAGTCGCCGTTGACCCCGAGCCAGTCGCGGATCGACGGCGGCCCGTCGGCCGGGCGGCGCATCAGCAGCGCGGGCGGCAGCCGTTCCAGCTTGTGCCGCAGCAGGTAGAGCAGGGATTCCCGATCCCAGTTCAGCACCCGGATATGGGGCTCGTTGTAATAGCGCGGCGCGTGCTCGGTGCGGAATACCGACGACATGACAATGTCCCGGACACAGACGACGACGTGCAGCCGACCGCCGATCTTCGGATTCCGGAGCATGCGCATGACCTGGTAAAACAATCCCTCCTGGCATTTGAGCCAGTACATCGGGGCGTGGCCGAATTCCTCATCCACCGCGTCCAGGTACAGGTAGACCGGCTTGCACTGGGCCAGAATCTCGCCCAGCAGATCTTCCAGATCGTCCCAGAGCGGATCGTCGAGGAAGGCGGACAGCTGATGGGCGGTCTGCCGTTCATTGATGATGTCCCGGACCTGGCTGTAAATGGACCGGGGCCGCAATGAGGTCCCCAGCAGCCGCCCGTAGGTCGTTTCGAGCTCTACGGCGTGCGCGTCGTCGAGCTGGTGCCGCAGCGCGGGCCGGCGCAGCAGGTGCGAGGTGAGCGAGCGCACGATGGCCCGCTCCCAGATCTGCATCCACTTCTCCACCAGCACCTGGCCCGAGTACCACTGGCAGGCCTTGATCACGACCTCGGTTTTGGGCAGGTCCTGCTGCGGCGGGTCGCTGTAGACCGAGTCCTCGTGGGCCTGGAAGTCCTGCAGCCGCCGCAGATATACGGTCTTGCCCGCGCCGAGTTTCCCCACGATGACGCGGACGGTTGAATCGCCGGCCTGGGTGGCCAGATGCCCGTAGGCGGGATTACCGCCGAAGTCCACGAATTCACGGATCACGTCGTCCAGATCCGCCCGGGAGCCATCGGGGTTGCCGAACGGGAACGGCCCGACCGTTACCGCCTTCCGTTTGCCGCTCATGCTCCCCCTCGCTGCGGTCCCCATCGGGCACGTTCGGTTGCAGCTTTTCATAGGAGAAAGAGGGAGCCCAGCGGTAGTTAATACACATTTATAACAAGGGCGCCTATTGACTGGTCTGCGAGCAGTGCCGGCGGCCCGGCAGACTAGGGGCATGCCTGATCTTCCTATCCAGTACTACGCGGGCCACGACGGCACCAAGCTCGCCTACCGGGAGCTGGGCCAGGGACGGCCGGTGGTGCTGATCCACGGCTACTTCTCCAACGCCACGACCAACTGGATCCGGTACGGCCACGCCGCCGCCGTGGCCGAGCGCGGGTTCCGCGTGATCATGCCGGACCTGCGCGGGCACGGGGACAGCGCCAAGCCCCAGGATCCGGCCGCCTACCCGCCCGACATCCTGGCCGACGACGGGTTCGCGCTGATCGAGGCGCTCGGGCTGACCGACTTTGCGCTGGGCGGCTATTCACTCGGCGGCCGGACCACGGTGCGGATGCTGGCCCGCGGCGCGGCGCCCTCCCGGGCGGTGATCGCGGGCATGGGCCTGGACGGCATCGTGCACGCCACGGCCCGCAACGGGCACTTCCGCCGCATCCTGGAGAACCGGGGCAGCTGGGATCGCCGGTCCCCCGAGGGCAAGGCCGAGGCGTTCATGAAGAGCACCGGGGCCGACCCGGTGGCCGGGCTGTACCTGCTCGATTCGAACGTGGACACCCCGCCGGCGGTGCTGGCCGGGATCGGCCTGCCGGTGCTGGTGCTGGCGGGCGATGAGGACGACGACAACGGCACCGCCGAGGACCTGGCGGCCGCGTTCCCGCGCGGCCAGGCGGGCCGGGTGCCCGGCAACCACATGAGCGCCGTGGCCCAGCCCGACCTGGGCCGGGCCATCGCCGCCTACCTGGCCGGCCCCTGACCGGCCTGCGCTGGTACGCCGGCCCGCTGGAACTGAGCCGTTCGCGCGGCGGGCACTAGGCTGGCCGCATGCGAGTAGTGATCGCGGGCGGGCACGGCAAGATCGCGCTGCTGCTGGAGCAACTGCTCACCCAGCGGGGCGACCAGGCGGTAGGCCTGATCCGGAACCCAGCGCACGTGGCCGACGTGGAGAGGACCGGGGCGCAGGCCGCCGTCGTGGACCTGGAGACCGCGTCGGCGGGCGACGTGGCCGCACTGCTGGACGGCGCGGACGCCGTGGTGTTCGCGGCGGGCGCCGGGCCGAACAGCGGTGCCGCCCGCAAGGACACCGTCGACCGGGGCGCCTCGGTGCTGCTGGCGCAGGCGGCGGGGCAGGCCGGGGTGCGCCGGTTCGTGCAGATCTCCGCGATGGGCGTGGATCAGCCCCCGGCTGCCGGGACCGACGAGGTGTGGGCCGCCTACGTCAAGGCCAAGTTCGCGGCCGAGGAAGATCTGCGGGCCCGGGACCTGGACTGGACCGTGCTGCGCCCGGGCGGGCTGACCGATGACCCGGGTACGGGCCAGGTCGCGCTGGCCACTCCCCCGCTCCCGCGCGGCAGCGTCCCCCGGGCCGATGTCGCCGCGGTGATCGTGGCCCTGCTGGACGAGTCGCGCACCAGCGGCCAGACGCTGGATCTGGTCAGCGGGGACACCCCGGTCGCCCAGGCCGTCGCGCACCTGGCCGGCTAACCCCTCGCCGGCTAGCTTGCGGCCGGCTAGCTCACGGCCAGAGCAGCCGCCTGGTCCAGTTGTCGCCGGCCCGCACGTACTGCAGCCGCAGGTGCCGGCGCTGGTGGTCGGCCTGCCAGAACTCGACCGTCTCGGCCGACAGCGCGTACAGGGTCCAGTCGGGCGCCAGGATCTCAGGGTCGGCCTCGATCTTGGCCTCGCACGCGCGGAATGCGTCGTCGAGGTCGGCCAGCTCGCTCATCGGCTTGGACTGCTGGCCGATCAGCGCCGCGGCCCGCGAGGCAGGCGGCCGGGCCAGGAAATCCTCGGCGCTGGCGCGGCGGCCCGCCGATCCGGCCCGGCCCCGAACCCGGATCTGGCGGCCCTGCTGCGGCCAGTAGAACGACGCGGCGGCGTGCGGGTTGGCCGCCAGATCCCGGCCCTTCTCGCTGTCGGAGCTCGAAGCGAAGTACCAGCGGCCGGTGTCGTCCACGTCCTTGCAGATCAGGACCCGGGACGAGACCCGCCCGGCGCCGTCGGCGGTGGCCAGCGTCATGATCTGCGGGCCGGGGATCTTGTCCTGGACGGCCGCGTTGAACCAGGTCAGGAACAAGGTGACCGGGTCCTCCGGCGCCGCCTGGACGTCGAACTCCGGCAGCTCTTCCGGGAACGGCGGCAGTCCGCGCAATACCTCTCGCATCTTCACGGTGGCATCGGCCACGTGATCGCCTCTCCTCCGTCAGTCAGGCGTCATTATCTGCCGTCCTTCCGGCGGGGGCCAAACCGGATACCGGGACCAGGGCCGGGTGGTCAGAGGGCACGGTTCCCGGACCCGGTCAGGAGATACTCCGGGGCGCTGGCCGGATCGCCGGCCAGGTCCAGCACGGCCCGGGCCACCTGGGCCGGGGCCAGGACCGGCTGGAATCGCTCGGCGTAGGTGCCGGGGCTGACGCCCTCGCGGGCGGCGTACCCCGCGATCCCGGCCGCGCCCAGATCGGTGGCCGGGGTCAGCTGCGGCAGCAAGGCCACGAACCGGATCTTCAGGCCGGCCCGGTCCGACTCCCCGGCCGCGTAGGCCCGGATGTAGCGGACGGCGGCTTTGGCGCCGGCGTACCCGCCGCTCAGCGGGGAACCGGCCACCGCCGCCCCGCTGGACATCAGCACCACGACGCTGCCGGGGGCCAGGGGCGCCAGCAGCGCCTCCCGGGTCCAGGTGAACGCGTGCCGGGTGTCGGTGTGCCAGTTGCGGCTGAAAGTGTCCCAGGTCTGTTCGGTCAGCGGCGCCATGGGCGGGGTCGCCCCGGCGTTCAGCACCAGCAGGCCGGGCTGGTACTGGCGCAGCACGTCCCGGGCCAGCACTTCGCTGGTGGCATCGGCGGCGACCGGGACGAACCGGTCCCCCAGCTCGTCCCCGGCGGCGCGTAGTTCCTGTTCGCCGCGGGCGATGCCGATCACCTGGGTCCCTGCGGTGGTGAGCGCGGCGGCGATGGCGCGCCCGAACCCGCGGCTGGCTCCGGTGACGACGGCGGTCTGGATATGAGCGGACATCGGACTCTCCTGGTACTGCGGAGGTGAAGAAGCTCGGTATCCAGGTAGACCCGTGGCGGCGCGCAAATCCGTCGCGCCAGCCCGATATTTGCCGCGCCGGCCCGGTATTTATCTTTCAGCGGCGGGCGGGAACCTTCAGCCCGAGGTGCTCGGCCAGCCAGGGGCCGGTGACGCTGGCCGGGTCCCGGGCCACCTCCTGGGGCGGGCCCGCGGCGACGATGTGACCGCCGTCGGGGCCGCCGCCGGGGCCCATGTCGATGAGGTGGTCGGCCGTGCCCAGCAGGTCCAGGTCGTGGTCGATGACGATGATCGTGGCCCCGGCGTCCAGCAGCCGGTCGAACACGCCGACCAGGGTAGCGACGTCGAGCGGATGCAGCCCGGTGCTGGGCTCGTCGAAGACGTACAGGGTGCCGCGCTGGCTGGACCGCAGCCGGGACGCGATCCGCAGCCGCTGCGACTCACCGCCGGACAGGGACGGGGTCGGCTCACCGAGCCGGAGGTAGCCGAGGCCGACCTCGTCCACGGGCCGCAGGGCGGCCGCGACGCCGCGCTGGTCGCGGAACTGCTCCAGGGCGTCGTGCACGGTCAGGGCGAGCACGTCGGCGATGGTCAGGCCGTCCACCCTGACCTCCAAGGTGGCGTCGTTGAACCGGGCCCCGTGGCAGGTCGGGCACTGCACGTTGATGTCCGGCAGGTACTGCACGTCCAGGTCAATGCCGCCCAGCCCCCGGCAGGTCGGGCACTGGCCCTCCTTGGTGTTGAACGAGAAGTGGCCGGGCTTCCAGCGCCGGCGCCGCGCGTAGGCGGTGTCCGCGAACAGCTGCCGGATCTGGTCGAACGCCCCGGAGTAGGTGGCCGGGGTGGAGCGGGCGTTCTGCCCGATGGGTGAGGCGTCGATCTGGACGACCTGGCGCAGGCCGGCCAGGTCCAGCCGCCGCACGTGGCCGGGCTGGGCCGCCCCGGTCAGCTGGGCCGTCGCGGCCGGGATCAGGCTGTCCAGCACCAGCGCGGTCTTGCCTGCCCCGGACGGCCCGGCCAGCGCGGTCAGCCGGTGTGCCGGGAACGTCGCGCTGACGTCGTGCAGGTTGTACAGGTCACTGACCTCGATCGTGATCTCGCCGTCGGACCCGGTCCCGTCCGCCCCGCCGGAACGGTGCCGCTCGACCTTCTTGGCCCCGGACAGGTAGGGACCGATGACCGAGTGCGGGTCGGCCTCGATCGCCGCCGGTGGCCCCTGGGCTATGATTTTGCCGCCGTGGGCCCCGGCCGCGGGCCCGAGTTCGATCACCCAGTCTGCGGTGCGGATGATCTCCCCCTCGTGCTCGACCACGACCACCGAGTTGCCGTTGGCGGCCAGCGCGGCGATGGTGCGGCGCAGCCCCTGCACGTTGCTGGGGTGCAGCCCCACCGACGGCTCGTCCAGGACGTACAGCATGCCGGTGGTGCTGGCCCGCACGGTCGAGGTCAGCTCGATGCGCTGCCGTTCCCCGGTGGACAGCGAGGCCCCGGACCGGTCCAGGGACAGGTAGCCCAGGCCGACGTCCAGCAGCGGGCTCAGCACTCCGTCCAGCTCACTGAGCAGGCCCTTGGTCAGCCGCTTCAGCTCGTCGGGCAGCTGCGGGGGCAGCCCGGCGGCGAAGTCGCGCAGCTCGTCCAGGCGGAGCGCGCTGATCTCGGCCAGGTTCTTCCCGCCCAGCAGCGAGGTCAGCGCCTCGGGCCGCAGCCGGGTGCCGTGGCAGACCGAGCAGGTCCGGGTGATGAAGAACTTCTGCACCTGGCGCTGGGCCGGCTCGCTGTTGCTGTCCAGGTTGCGTTCGGCGGTGGCGATCGCGTTCTCGTAGGTGACGTTCAGCTCCACCTCCCGGTTCCGGCGGCCGGACCGGAACCGGATCCGGCGCTGCACCGGCTCGCCGTGCAGCACGATGTCACGTTCTTCGTCGGTCAGGTCCTTCCACGGCACGTCCAGCCGGACCCCCAGCTCACGCGCGGCGTACTGGTAGAGCCGGCGGGCACCCGCGTTCCACGGCAGCACCGCGCCGTCCTCGATGGACAGGTCCGGGTCCGGCACCAGCGCGTCCACGTTCACCTCGGACCGGACCCCGAGGCCGTGGCAGGCCGGGCAGGCGCCGTAGGAGTTGAACGAGAACGACTCGGCGCTGGGGGCGTCGAACTCCACCCCGTCCACCGGGCAGGTGATCACCATGCGCTGGGTCTCGATCGACGGCTCGACCCGGTGGCCGTTCGGGCACAGGTGCGAGCCCAGCCGCGACATCATCAGCCGCAGCACGTTCAGCACCTCTGACATCGTCCCGACCGTGCTGCGCGGGCCCGGGATCGGCGGCCGCTGCCGCAGCGCCAGCGCGGGCGGCAGGTGGTCGATCCGGTCCACCTCCGGGCGCTGGGCCTGGCTCAGCCGCCGGCGGCTGTAGGTGCTCAGGCCCTCCAGGAACCGGTGCATGCCCTCGGCGTACAGCGTGCCGATGGCCAGCGAGGTCTTGCCCGACCCGGACACGCCGACCACCGCGACCGTCCGCCACAGCGGCACGTCGACGTCCACGTCCTGCAGGTTGTTGTGCCGTGCGCCGCGCACCCCGATGACGGTGGGCAGGGTTTCCGGCACGCCAAGATCACGAGTCGCCATACACGGCAAGATAAGGGCATGCCGCATCTCGTCGCACCGGTGGTCCCTCCTGGGCGGATCCGGAACCAGCTCCAGCCCACGCTCCGGGTCGGCGAGCTGACCATCCGTCCCTGGCAGCCATCGGATGTGGATGCGCTGGTGACCGCCTACGCCGACCCGGATATCCAGCAGTGGCACGCCAGGTCGATGACCACCGCTGAGGCGGTCGCGTGGATGTCGGCCACGGCAGACGGGTGGCAGGCCGAGACCGGCGCGGGCTGGGCCGTCACCGCTCAGGGCACGCTGGTCGGCCGGGTCGGCTTCGGGAGCATCAGCCTGCGCGAGGGACAAGCCGAGGTCGCGTACTGGACCGTCCCGGCCGCCCGTGGCCGTAACATCGCGGCCCGGGCGGTGCAGGCCGCCTCAATCTGGATGTTCCAGTCGGTGGGGCTGAACCGGATCGAGCTGAACCACTCAACCCTGAACACGGCGTCCTGCCGCATCGCGCACAAGGCGGGCTTCCGGTACGAGGGCACCAAGCGCCGCCACCTGCTGCATATGGACGGCTGGCACGACTCGCACCTGCACGCCCGGCTGGCCGACGACGAGATCGCCGGCTAGTCCTGGGCCGACCGGGCCTGGTCGGCCGGGAGCTCGGTCGCGGCGCCGGCCGGCGGCCCGCTGGCGTGCGGGCTGACCTCGGCCGCGCCCGCCGCATCGACCGGCGGAGACGGCAAGGATGTCTCGTCGTGCGCCATCGCCACTGGCGACTTGGCGATCTCGATGTAGCCGACCACGATCAGCCCCAGGCAGACGATCTCCGGGATCAGCCACCAGCCCAGCCGCAGGGTCTCGTGGAAGAGCATGACGCCGTAGACCGTGCTGAGCAGCGCGTCGCCGACGGTGAGCGAGGGCTGGGAGGCGGCCAGCGTGCCGGCCTGCAGCGCGTTCTGCAGCAGGATCAGCGAGCCGACCCCGGCGACGGCCACGCCGTACAGCTGCCAGGTCTCGAAGAACGCCACGATGCCGTGGTCGAGCGCGGCCACCGCTTCCTTCAGCAGCGCCGCGGTCAGTGCGTAGCCGCACGCGGCGGCCAGGCCGAGCAACGCGGCCCGCGGTTCGCCGCTGAACCGTACGCCCGCCCCGATCAGCAGCCCGATGAAGCCGACGGTGGCGATCAGCGTCAGGACCCAGATCCCGGTCGAGGCGGAGTTCCCCCCGCCGCTGGGCTGAGCCGCGGCCAGGCCGGCGCCCAGGCTGACCGTGACCAGCGCCACCGCGGCCCAGGTCCGCGGGGCCAGCCGGCGGTGCCAGACCCAGCTGGACAGCAGCAAGGTGAGCGGCAGTTCCACGATGAAGATCGGCTGCACCAGCGCGATCGGGCCGGTGGCCAGCGCGCCCGCCTGGAACAGCGAGGCCACGATGACCATGCCGATGCCGGCCAGCCAGACCTTCCGCCGGGCCAGGTCGCGGAGCAGCGAAAACCCGCCCAGCTGCTTGGTCGCCTTGGTCTGGGACGCAGCCCGGCGCTGCAGCACCGACGCGCTGGCGTTGCTGGCGGCGGTCAGCAAGGCCAGCACGATTGAGATCACGACATAATTCCTACCCCCGGGTTTCCAAACGCTATCAGCCGGCCTGCGGCCCACTGTGGAAGGGAAGGCCGGCCCACCGTTGCGTCCTCGCTTCGCGCGCTGGTTGAGCGTTCAAACCGCTTCTTGCTGTTATCAGCTGGAGGCATCGCGAGCGTTTGGGGCCTACTTCTTGCTGTTATCACCCTACAGGTGACGTTGAGACCCGGAGTTCGCCTCTTGCTGTTATCAGTACATCGGAATTGTCACGCCGGTGACGCGCCACTCCGGCTGACGCCCGCCGCGTGTGTGGCTAGCGGCGGAACACGGCCAGCGCGACCAGGTACACGCCACCGAAGACGGCGCAGATCGCGGTCCACGGGCTGCCGCCGCCACCCCGAGCCACCGATACCAGCTCATGACCAGGCAGAACAGGACCGCCGCCAGCCCGGCGACCGCGGTCGCGCGCAGATCGATCGTGCGCTGGCGCTCGTCCGGGCGGCTGCCGAACACGGCACCGAAATCGCCCCGGGTCCGCCCGATCCACCAGAACGCCACGGTGAACAGAACAGTTAGGGCCGCCTCCGTGATGGTCAGCGCCACGGCGGCACCGCCGACCGCGGTTGCCCCGGTCAGCGCTCCCCCGCCCGCGAGCATGGTGGCCGGGGCGGCCAGCTGGCGTCGCCGGCTCGTCCGGCAGGTGGTCGTGGTCGTCATGACCCGTCCTCCTCGATGACGAAAAGCTCTTCCACGGAGATGGCAAAGAACCGGGCCAGGGCGATGGCCAGCGGCAGCGACGGCAGGTAACGGCCGCGCTCGATGGCGATGACCGTCTGCCGGGAGACGTTGACGGCCCGGCCCAGGTCGGCCTGAGACAGTCCCTGGCTGGTCCGCATCTCGCGCACCAGGTTCTTCATACATGTAAAGCTAACTTGACATCACAGTCTATGTCAAGGGAGCTTTACACACCAGGAGTGCACGCCGCCGGGCCGACCCGTGGCCATGTGCGGTGAGACGTTGTTAAAGAATAAAAGACATGCCCCGCGCCGCGATCACTTCTCAGCTGCCGTTCAGCCCGGAGCCGCCATGTGGCCGGGTCTTCGCGGGGAAGCGGGCCGTCCGCAGTACGGACGTCACGCCGGGGGGCCGGTTCCGGTTCGACGCGCTGGCCCGCGCGCTGCAGGACGTGGCCGAGGACGACGTGGCCGAGGCCGGCTGGCAGGCCTCGTACGGCTGGCTGCTGCGCCGCTGCGCGGTGACCGTGCACGGCTACCCGCAGTTCGGGACGCCCCTGACGCTGCGGACCTTCTGCTCGGGGACCGGGCCGCGCTGGGCCCAGCGCACCACCACCGTGGCCGGGCCCGGCGGTCCGCTGATCCAGGCCGTGGCCATCTGGGCCGCGGTCGACCTGATCAGCGGTGCACCGGTGCCGCTCGGGGACGAGTTCTTCCGCCACTACGGCCAGGCCACGCAGGGCCGGAAGGCGTCGGCCCGGCTGTCGCTGCCCAAGCCGGACGCCGGAACACCCGAGCGCGCGTGGCCGTTGCGGGCCACCGATTTCGACGCCGCCGGGCACGTCAACAACACCATCGCCTGGGCCGCGGTGGAGGACGTGCTGGCCGCCGGCCACTGGCTGCCCGCGGGTCCGCTGCCCGCGGATCCGCTGGCCGCCGGGGACTGGCTGCCCGCGCAGGCCGAGCTGGAGTACCACCGGCCGATGCTGCCCGGCGGCCAGCCCCGGCTGCTGGCCCGCGAGGAGGATCGCGGCGATGGCCGTGAGGTTTTCCTGTGGCTGACTGACGGGGGCGAGCGCCTGGTCTCGGGCCGCCTCTACTCCCCGCCCTACTCCCCTGGCATAGCGCCCAGGTAGCGCAGCACGGCCAGCACCCGGCGGTTGTCGCCTTCGGACGGGGGCAGGCCCAGCTTGCCGAAGATGCTGGCCACGTGCTTTTCCACCGCGCCGCCGGAGATGAACAGCGCGGCGCTGATGCCGGCGTTCGAGCGGCCCTCGGCCATCAGGCCCAGGACGTCGCGTTCGCGTCGGGTCAGCGTTTTCAGGCCCTCGGTCCGGCGGCTGGCCCGGAACAGCTGGCTGACCACCTCGGGGTCCAGGGCGGTGCCACCTTCGGCCACCCGTTCCAGCGCGGCCACGAAGTCGGCCACGTCGGCGACCCGGTCCTTGAGCAGGTAACCGACCCCGGCCGCGTTCCCGGCCAGCAGCCGGGAGGCGTACCGGGTCTCCACGTACTGGGAGAACATCATCACCCCGGTGTCGCGGTGGTCCCGGCGCAGCTGCAGCGCGGCCCGCAGGCCCTCGTCGGTGTGCGTGGGCGGCATCCGGATGTCGACCACGGCCACGTCCGGCTTGTGCTCGGCCACCGCGGCCAGCAGCGCGTCACCGTCGGCGACGGCCGCGCACACCTCGTGCCGGTGGTCCTCGATCAGGCGGGTCAGGCCCTCCCGCAGGACCACTGCGTCCTCCGCGATCACCACTCGCATCATGGATCTACCCTCGCAGCTTCGGGTGTCAGCTTCACGCGGTCATCGGCAGTTCGACGGTGACCTCGGTCGGGCCGCCCGGCGGGCTGTCCACGCTGAGCTCGCCGTCGACCGTGCCGGCCCGCCGCCGCAGACCGGCCAGGCCGCTGCCGTCCCCGGCCCCGGCCCCGCCGATTCCGTCGTCGCTGACCTGCAGCCGGAGCGTCTGGCCCCGTTCGGCCGCGACGATCTGGACGCCGATGTCGATCTTGTTGGCCTGGCTGTGCTTGATCGCGTTGGTCAGCAGCTCGGCCGCGCAGAAGTAGGCGATCGACTCGATCGCCGCCGACGGCCGCTCGGTGACCTCGGCGGTGACGGTGACCGGGATCGCGCTGCCCGCGGCCAGCGTGGCCAGCGCCTCCCCCAGGCCGGTGTCCAGCACCGGGGGGTGGATGCCGCGGACCAGTTCGCGCAGCTCGACCAGGGCTTCCTTGGCTCCCAGGTGGGCGGCGTCGACCAGTTCCCGGATCCGGGCCAGGTCGTCCGGGGTGCCGTCGCGGCCGAGCTTCTCCTTGGCCATGCCCAGGTTCATGGCCATCGCGGCCAGCCGGACCTGGGCCCCGTCGTGCAGGTCGCGCTCCACCTGCCGCAGCAGCGCGGCCGAGTCGTCGACCGCGCGGGAGCGGGCCAGCTCCAGGTCGCGGACCCGCTGGGCCAGCGTGCCCGGCCCGAGCAGGGAGCGGATCAGCCACCGGTCGACCAGCACCGCGCCCCGGGTCAGCCAGGGCGCGACCAGCAGCAGGGCCACGCCGAAGGCCAGCACCCACCACGTGCCGGCCCAGCTGCTGGCCTGCACGTTGCCGCTGAACGGCGGCGGGGTGGCCGCGGGCAGCGGCCGCAGCGTCGTGCCCGCCGGGTGGCCGCGGAACAGCGGCCACCACACCGGGTAGGTCAGGTCGACGAGGCCGCAGACCCAGAAGCCCAGCCCGAAGTACTGCAGGGTCACCACGGGCAGCTTGAGCAGCAGGTAGCCGGTGGCCCGCCAGCCGGTGCCGTCGCGCAGCCGCGCGTCGACCCGCACGAAGACGCTGCCGGCCGGGCGCCGGAACGGGGCGGGCGGCATGACCCGGGCGTCCAGGAACCGGTCGGCCAGGCGGCGGTGCCAGCCACCGAACCGCCGGGCCAGCCGCTGGTTCAGCACGACCAGCATCAGCCCGACCACCGTGCCCAGGACCGAGCCGGAGACCAGCAGGCCGAAGGGCAGCAGTACCACCACGACCAGGAACGTGGCCAGGCCCAGCGGGAGCGAGATCAGGCAGTACAGGGCCTCCCGCCGGGCCTGCGCGGTGAGCGGCGCGCGCAGCGCCGCCCGGGCGAACGCAGCGGTCTCGCCGCGCAGCGAGCGGCTGCGCGGCGAGACCGCATCCCCCGAGGCGAGGCTCATGACCCCATTCTCGGCGTCGGGCAGCTCATTGGCGACTTCAGGCATCTCGCCGGGCGAGCAGGAACGCGCCCGCCCCGAGCAGGATCGCGGCGTACAGGCACAGCATGCCCAGGCCAGCCCACGGGGACAGGTTGTGGGCCTCCGGGACGACCGCGGTGATGGAGCTGGCCGCGATCTGCTCGGGCAGGAACTTGGCGATGTCGTTCCGCACCGAGTCCGGCAGCGGCAACAGCAGGAACGGGATCGCGAAGATGACCCCAATCACGGCGGCGATCGCGCCCGCGCTGTGCCGGATGATCGCGCCCAGACCCAGTCCGAACAGGCCGCACAGGCACACGTAGGCCCCCGCCATCAGCACCGCGCGCAGCACCCCCGGGGTGGCCAGCGTGACGTGCGGGGCACCGCCGTGCAGCACGGCCTCACCCGCGAAGAAGGCGACAAAGGTCAGTACCTCACCGGCGATCAGCGCCGTGCCGCCGAACACCACGACCTTGGCCGCCAGCACCAGCGGCCGCCGCGGTACCGCGGCGAACGTGGCCCGGACCAGGCCGGAGGAGAACTCGCTGGTGATCGTGAGTACACCCAGCACCGCGACGACCAGCTGGCCGATGATCAGGCCGGTGAAACCCTGGTTGGTCGGGTCGAAGGTGGCCTTGTCCCCCGCGGACATGTGGGCCCAGTGCCCGGACAGAATGCTGAGGACCAGGATGGCGAAGCCGATCGTCGAAACGGCCAGGATCGCCAAGCCCCAGCGGGTTGAGCGCAGGCTGCGCAGCTTGATCCATTCCATCCGGGCGACGTTGGTCAGCCCGTAGTGCCCCCGCGGCCCACGGGTCGTGGCCGGCTCCACGACGGTGGTGGTCGTCATGACGCGCTCCCCAGATAGTGGCCCTCACGGCCTTCGTAGTCGGTGACGCCGGAGGTCAGGGTCAGGAACGCCTCTTCCAGCGAGGTGGAGGTGGCGGACAGCTCGGCCACCGTGGTCTGGGCCAGCAGCCGGCCCTGCCCGATCACGATCAGGTCGGTGGCGGTCAGCGCCATCTCGCTGATCAGGTGGCTGGAGACGAGCACCGTGCGGCCCTCGCCGGCCTGCGACCGCAGCAGCGACCGCAGCCAGCGGATGCCCTCCGGGTCCAGGCCGTTCACCGGTTCGTCCAGGATCAGGACCTCCGGGTCGCCCAGCAGCGCGGTGGCGATGCCGAGCCGCTGGGCCATGCCGAGCGAGTACTTGCCCGCCCGCCGCCGGGCCGCCTGGGTCAGGCCGACGATGTCCAGCACCTCGTCCACCCGGCGGCCGGGCAGGCCGTTGCTGGCGGCCAGCGCGGCCAGGTGGGTCCGGGCCGACTGGCCCGGGTGGAACGACTTGGCTTCGAGCAGCGAGCCGACCCGGCGCAGCGGCCAGGCCAGCTCGCGGTAGCTGCGGCCGCCGATCCAGGCCTGCCCGGCGTCCGGCTCGTCCAGCCCGATGATCATGCGCATCGTGGTGGACTTGCCCGAGCCGTTCGGCCCGAGGAACCCGGTCACGGTGCCGGGCTTGACCTCGAAGGTGAGCCCGTCTACGGCCACCGTGGGGCCGTAGCGTTTGGTGAGGCCCCGTACCTCAATCATGTCAACCTCCCGTTGCCTTACGTGATGACGCTTCAGCGAGCGCTGCGTTCGAGCGAGCACCGTGTTCGAGCGAGCGCTGCGTTCGCTACATCACGCTAGGGACGGGAGGACGAGGGGAGAACGTGGCTGACCCCCGGGTTGGGGCGGGGGTTTTCCCCCGGTGCGGCTAGACGGCGGCGGTGCCGATCATGCCGTTCCGGGTGACCAGGGCGGCCAGTTCTTCCTGGTCAAGGCCGTCGGTTCCGGCGGGACGCACGGGGACGACCAGGTAGCGGATCTCGGCCGTGGAATCCCACACGTCGATGCCGGTCGCGGCGGGCAGGTTCAGGCCGAACTCGGCCAGCACGGCCCGCGGCTCGCGCACCGTCCGGGACCGGTAGGCCAGGCTCCGGTACCAGCTCGGGGACGGGCCGAGCAGCGACAGCGGGTAGCACGAGCACAGCGTGCACACGATCACGTTGTGCCGGTCCGGGGTGTTGGCCACCACCCGCAACTGGTAGTCACCGGTCTGGGCCCCGAGCCCCAGCTCCGCGGCCGCGGCCGACCCGTCGGCCAGCAGCCGGTCACGGAACTGGTCGTCGGTCCAGGCCCGGGCCACGATGCGGGCGCCGTTGACCGGGGAGGCGCCGGCGTAGAACCTGGTCAGCAGCTCATCGATCTCGTCGTCGGTGGTCAGGCCGGCCGCGATCAGCCGTTCCTCCAGCCGGCGGACGCGGGCCGCGACCGGGACATCTTCATTGTGCTCGTGCGGCTGGTGGTGCTCGTGGGGCGAAGTCATCGGGCCTCCTCCAGGTAGCACTCCCACAGGTCGGCGATGACCGTGTGGCTGCTGGCCGGATCGCTGCCCCACAGGTCAGAGCCGCGGAAGCGAACCGCGTACACGGTCTCCACCCGCGGCTCGGCCCGGCCCCGGGCCACGTCGTCCGGCAGCGTCTCCGGCGCGGCCGCCGCCACCACCTCGCCGGTATGCCCCCGCAGGTAACCGGGCAGCCGGGTGTGATGATCGGGATCGATGGCGCGAGCCCGCACGCGGCTGCCCGGCGGGAACCGCACCCCGCCGGTCACGCCACGCCCTTGCGTGCCACCAGCACCTCGAGCGCCTCCAGCCAGCGTTCGAAGTACGCCGCGGCCAGGTACCGTTCCGGCGGGATGGATTCGATCGCGTCGCGCATCTCATCCCCGGTGAACACGCCGCGCCGCAGCAAGATCCGCTGGACCGCGAAGACGTGCGCCTCCCAGTCCGCCCCGAACTGGGCGGGCTCGGCCGCGTCACCGGGATCTACCGGCCCGAAGCCGGTCTGGCCGCCCACGTCGTGCACCCTGCTCATGATCGTGACGCTAACCGATACCGTCGGACCGTGACCAGCTTCCGCCATCCCGGCACCGTGCTCACCGACCACACGTTCCGTGTTCCGCTCGACTACGGGCGCCCCGATGGGGACCAGATCGAGATCTTCGCCCGCGAGGTCGTCGCGGCCGACAAGGCTGGCCAGGCCGCCACGCTGCCCTGGCTGCTGTTCCTGCAGGGCGGCCCGGGCAACCGCTCGCCCCGGCCGATCGGGCGTGATGTCTGGCTGGACCGCGCGCTGCAGGAGTTCCGGGTGCTGCTGCTCGACCAGCGCGGCACCGGCCGGTCCACTCCGGCCAACCGGCTCTCGCTGGCCCGGCTCGGCCACCCGCAGGCCCAGGCCGACTACCTGGCCCTGTTCCGGGCCGACAACATCGTCCGCGACGCCGAGCGGATCCGTCGCGAGCTGGCCGGCGGCGCGCCGTGGAGCGTGCTCGGGCAGAGCTTCGGCGGCTTCTGCACGGTGACCTACCTGTCCCTGGCGCCCGAGGGAATCCGGGAGGCGTTCATCACCGGCGGCCTGCCCGGGCTCGACGTGACCGCCGACGACGTCTACCGGGTGGCCTATCCGCGGGTCACGGCCAAGGTCAACCAGCACTACGAGCGCTACCCGGACGACGTGAACCGGGCCCGCGACATCGCGCGGCAGCTGGCCCGCCACGACGTCCGGCTGCCTGCCGGGATGCCGCTGACCGTGGAGAACTTCCAGGGCCTCGGCCACATGCTGGGCATGAGCACCGGCAGCCATGAGCTGCACTACCTGCTGGAGGATGCGCTGACCGGGGACGAGGTCAGCGATGAGTTTCTGTACCAGGCCGAACGTCACCTGAGCTTCGCCGGCAGTCCGCTGTACGCGCTGCTGCACGAGGCCTGTTACGCCCAGGGTTTCGCCACCGGCTGGTCGGCGCAGCGGGTCCGGGCCGAGTTCCCGGCGTTCGACCCGGCGGTGGCGGTCGACGGCGACGACCCGCTCACGTTCACCGGCGAGATGATCTACCCCTGGATGGTCGAGGACGACCCGGTGCTGTCACCGCTGCGTGAGGCGGCGAACCGGCTGGCTGAGCGGGATACCTGGCCGCCGCTGTACGACCCGGTCCGCCTCGGCGCGAACACCGTTCCGGTCGCCGCGGCGATCTACTTCAACGACATGTACGTGGACCGGGACGACTCGCTGCGGACGGCGGTCGCCATCGAAGGTCTGCGGCCGTGGGTGACCAGCGAATACGAGCACGATGGCGTCCGGGTCAGCGAGGGCCGGGTGCTGGACCGGCTGATCGCCCTGGCCCGCGGCGAAGCCTGACCGCCGGACAGCGATGAGTCTGGCGGGTGAGCGTCGTCTGGGTGAGTATGGATCCTTCTTCGCCGAACGCGGCGACCGGGCCGTCCGTGATCGGGCGGGCGCCGCAGCCTTACATAAGCGTCCCGCGCACCGTCACCATGGCCACCCTGCCCTCGGCCGCCGACGAAATCCCCGGCCTGCTGGCCTGGCTGGCTACGCACGGGACCGAGCCCGCCGGGCCGCCGTTCATCAAGTACAACGTGATCGACATGGCACGCGAACTGCAGGTCGAAGCCGGTGTCCCCGTCGCCGCGCCGGTGGCCGGTGACGGCCAGGTCCGTGCGGGCACGCTGCCCGGCGGCCGGTACGCGGCGGTGACCCACGTCGGCCCATACGACCAGCTCGTGCCGGCCGTGCGCCGCCTGCTGGAATGGGCCCAGGGCCAGGGCCTGATCTGGGACAAGCAGGACTCGCCGGAGGGTGAGCGGTGGGGCTGCCGGCTGGAGATCTACCCGGTCAACCCGGCCGAGCAGCCCGACCCGGCCAAGTGGGAGACCGAGCTGGTCTTCCGCCTGGCTGGCTGACCGGAAGTTGCCAAACCGGCAACGCAGTTCGCCGCCGTCGGCCAGCTGGCGGCACAGTGAGCCCATGAGCACCAGCCACCAGCACGGCCACGGCCCCGGCTACGGCCCGCCGCCCACCGGTCCCGGCGCCGATCCTTCGCGGTGGTTCACCCAGGAGTACTGGGACGAGCGGTACAGCGGCGAGCCCATCTGGTCCGGCCACCCCAACCCGCTGCTGGTCAGCTACGCCGCCGGGCTGGCTCCTGGCACCGCGCTCGACGTCGGCAGCGGCGAAGGCGCCGACGTGATCTGGCTCGCCACCCAGGGCTGGCACGTCACCGGGGCCGACATCTCCCCCATCGCGCTGCGCCGCGCGGCCGGACTCGCGGCCCAGGCCGGCCCGGCCGTTACCGCGCGCATCACCTGGCAACAGGCCGACCTGCTCAGCTGGCCGCCACCGGAAGGCCACTTCGACCTGGTCTCGGCCCAGTTCATCCATCTGCCCCGGGCCGAGCGCGAGTCCCTGCACCGCCGTCTCGCGGCCGCGGTCCGGCCGGGCGGCACCCTGCTCGTGGTCAGCCACCACCCGTCGGACCTGGAGATCGGGCAGCGGCCCCAGCTACCGGAGATGTTCGCCACCGGCGAGGAAATGGCCACCGTGCTCGACCCGGCCGGGTGGAGCATCAAGACCAGCGAGCCGAGGCGTCAGGCCACGTTCCCGGACGGCGAGACCTACACCATCCACGACGCCGTCCTGCGCGCCGTCCGCCGCACCTGAGCGCACCCGCACCTGAGCGCACCCGCACCTGAGCGCACCCGCACCTGAGCGCACCCGCACCTGAGCGCACCCGCACCTGAGCGCACTCTGGCCCCGGCCGCCTCAGGCGCCCAGCCCGAGCATCCGGATCGCGTTCTCCTTCAGCACCTTCGGCCGCACTCCGGGCTTGAGGTCGAGCTGGTCGAAGTCACGCAGCCATCGCTCCGGCGTGAGCAGCGGATAGTCGGTGCCGAACAGCACCTTGTCCTGCAGCAGCGAGTTCATGTTCCGCACCAGCTGCGGCGGGAAGTACTTCGGCGACCACCCGGACAGGTCGATGTACACATTGGCCTTGTGGGTGGCGATCGAAATGGCCGAGTCCTGCCAGGGCACGGACGGATGGGCCAAGATCACGGTCAGCCCCGGGAAATCGGCGGCCACGTCGTCGATCAGCATCGGGTCGGACAACCGCAGCTTGATACCCCGGCCGCCCGGCAGCCCGGCGCCGATCCCGGTCTGCCCGGTGTGGAACACCACCGGGACGCCCAGCTCCTCGATCGCCGCGTACAGCGGATACAGACCCGGGTCGTTCGGGACGAAGCCCTGCAGGCTGGGATGGAACTTGAAGCCGCGCGCCCCATGCTCGGCCACCAGCCGCCGCACCTGGCCGACCGCCGCACCCGGCCGCAGCGGGTCGACGGAGCCGAACGGGATCAGCACGTCAGGAAACTCCGCCGCCCGGTCCGCGATCTCCGCGCTCGACAGCGCGGGCTGCCCGGTGGCCGTGGTCGCGTCGATGGTGAAGATCACCGCCGCCATCCGCCGTTCGCGGTAGAACGTGGCCAGCCGTTCCACCGTCGGCGTCCGGTCCTGCCCGCTGTGGAAGTACGCGGCCGACGCGTCCAGCAGTTCGTCGTCGAGGCTGTTGTGCCCGTGGCCGTCGGACTCCACGTGCACGTGAACGTCGATCGCGGTCAGCGCGTCAAGATCAAGTGGCACGCACCCGAACCTACGCCACCGACCCCCGACCGTAGGAGCCCGCCGCCGCCCCCTACCGTGGGGACGTGCCCAGAAACCAGGTGTCGGCCACCGCGGTGATCGCCGCGCCGCCTGAGCAGCTGTTCGCGCTGCTGACCGACCCGGCCCAGCACCCGCTGATCGACGGGACCGACAGCGTGCTCGGCGTGCAGGACGGCGGCCCCGCCCGGCTGACCCTGGGGTCGAAGTTCGGCATGAACATGAAGATCGGCGCGCCGTACAAGGTCCTCAACACGGTGGTCGAATACGATCAGGACCGCCTGATCGCCTGGCGGCACTTCTACGGGCACCGCTGGCGCTGGCAGCTGCGGCCACTGGACGACGGGCGAACCGAGGTCACCGAGACGTTCGACTGGTCGACCACCCGGATCCCGCTTTTGCTCACGCTCACCCCCTTCCCCCAGCGCAACTTGCGTGGCATGGAAAAGTCCCTGACCCGGCTGGCGGATATTGCCACCGCACCCGGGCAGTGACTCCGCAGGCAGCGACCAGGCATTAGTCGCGACCACGAACGATTGACGGGGAGAACGAGCAAGCCATGAGCATCAGCTACTCCAGCGTGGTGGACACGCCGATCGACGAGGTGTTCGCGTGGCACGGCCGGCCGGGCGCGCTGACCCGGCTGTCTCCGCCGTGGGCGCCGGTCCGGCCCGGCCAGGAGGCCAGCTCGCTGAAAGACGGGCGCGCGATCCTGCTGCTGCCCGGCGGGGCGCGCTGGGTCGCCCAGCACCAGCCGGACGGCTACGACCCGCCCCGCCAGTTCGTTGACCAGCTGGTGCCCGGCAGCCTGTCCTCCACTGCGCTCGCGCGGGTGGTGAGCTGGCGGCACGTGCACGGCTTTCACGAGGCGGGCGACGGTGCCACCCGGGTCAGCGACGACGTGCAGACCAACGTGCCCGAGGCCGCGCTGCGTCAGATGTTCGGCTACCGGCACCGGCAGCTCGCGGCCGACCTGAAGGCGCACCGCTGGGCCCGGGCCCTGCAGCCCGAGCCGCTGACGGTCGCGGTCACCGGCGCCAGCGGCCTGATCGGCACCGCGCTGACCGCGCTGCTCACCACGGGCGGCCACCGGGTGATCAAGCTGGTGCGCCACCCCGTCGCGCCCGGCACCGAGAACGAGCGGCAGTGGGACCCCGGTAATCCCGCCCCCGGCCTGCTGAACGACGTGGACGCCGTGGTGCACCTGGCCGGGGCGAGCATCGCGGGCCGGTTCACCGCGGCCCACAAGCGCGAGGTCCGCGACAGCCGGATCGAGCCCACCCGCCGCCTGGCCGAACTAGCCGCCCGCACCGCGGGCACCTCGGGCACGGGCCAGCTCAAAACGTTCGTCAGTTCCTCAGCCATCGGTTTCTACGGCGCCGACCGCGGCGACGAGGTGCTGACCGAGGACAGCCCGCGCGGCACCGGCTTCCTGGCCGACCTGGTCGCGGACTGGGAGGCCGCCACCCGGCCCGCCGCGGACGCGGGCCTGCGGACGGTGCTGATGCGCACCGGGATCGTGCAGAGTCCCAAGGGGGGCTCGCTGCGGCTGCTCCGCCCCCTGTTCGAGGCCGGCCTGGGCGGCAAGATCGGCGATGGGCGGCAGTGGCTGTCCTGGATCGGCATCGACGACCTGACCGATGCCTACCTGCACGCGCTGGTCGACCCGGCGCTGTCCGGCCCGGTCAACGGGGTCGCACCGGATCCGGTACGGAACGCCGACTACACCGTCACGCTGGGCCGGGTGCTCCGGCGGCCGGCCATCATCCCGGTGCCGGGATTCGGCCCGCGGCTGCTGCTCGGCGCGGAAGGCGCCCATGAGGTGGCCGAGGCCAGCCAGCGGATCCGGCCCGACGCGCTGCTGACCGCGGGGCACGCCTTCCGCTACACCCGGGTGGAACCGGCGCTGCGCCACCTGCTCGGCCACGTCCAGCAGCCCTGACCGCCGCCTGCCACGGAGCCGGCCGCACAACCTGCCCTACGCGTCGGCGATGGCGTCGGCCATGGTCTGGTAGACCGGGATCAGCTGGTCGGCCCGGGTGAGCTGCAGCACCCGGGCCACCGAGACCTGCGGGGCGGCCAGGGCCAGCACGCCGCCCTGCTGGTCGAGGGACCGGCTGGACCGCAGCAGCATCCGCAGCCCGGTGGAATCCATGAAGCTCAGCTCGGACATGTCGACGATGAGCAGCCGCGGTTGCTGGGTCACGACCGACTCGAGCACGCCGTAGAGCTCGTCGCTGTTCGTAGCGTCGACCTCGCCGGCCAGCACCACCACGGAGTACGCCGCCCCAGCGGACTCGGGGACGGACACCGACGCTCTCAGCAGGCCCACGGGACTCCTTTTTTCCACCTGCAGGTCATACGGGGCGCCGAACGGCGCCCAGCGCGAAAACGGGTGCGACCGCTCGAAGCCCCTGCGGTCGCCGTCTCCCACGCTGTCATACACGGTAATGGTCAGGGCGGCACCGACGGAACGCAGCAGGACGGCCGTTACTTTCTCGGGATATACCTCTACCAGCAAACCGGCTCCCGTGCCGCGCCGGGCCTGACCACGGTCGCAGCCGATTCTATTTAAAGGCCCTCGGTCGCTTTCCCCGGAGCTCCCGCGGCCAGCCCGGCCGGTAACGTGGCTCGACGTGAGCGAAGACGTAGCCCCACCCGCCATCCCGGCCTCAGCCGGGGCGCTGATCTTCGATCGCCAGGGCCGGCTGCTCATCCTCAAGCCGACCTACAAAAAAGGCTGGACGATCCCCGGCGGGATGATGGAGGCGGACGGCGAGACCCCGTGGCAGGCCTGCCAGCGCGAGGTGCGCGAGGAATGCGGCCTGCAGGTGAGCCGGGGCCAGCTGGTCTGTGTGGACTTCCGTCCCCCGAAGCCCGGCCGCCCCGGCGGGCTGCGGTTCCTGTTCGACTGCGGCGCGTTCGGCCCGGACCAGCTGGCTGCGGTCGTGCTGCAGGCCGACGAGATCTCCGAAAGCCGCGTGCTCCCGCTGGCCGAGGCGCTGCCCCTGCTGTCCAAGCCGGTCCGCCGCCGGGTCAGGGCGGCGGCCCGCGCCAAAACCGTGCTCTACCTGGAAGACGGCCGTCCGGTCGAGGGAGTGACCGCCGCGTGACCAGCCACAGCCTGTTGCCCACCCCGGGCACGGTGACCGACGTGTTCAGCCGGGACCGTCCCCCGGTGCTGACCATCGATCCGGGTGACACCGTGGTGGCCGGTTCGCTCGACGCGTCGGGGTACCTGTCCCGGCAGCGGTGGCCCGGGGATGCCCGGCCCCGGATGCTCAGCGCCAGCCGGGGGCACTGCCTGACCGGGCCGATCGCGGTCCGCGGGGCCGAACCCCGGGCCATGCTGGCGGTCCGGTTCGTGTCGCTGCGGCCCGCGGACTGGGGCTGGACGGTGGCCGCATCCCAGGACAACCGGCTCACCCGCCGCCTGGGCGTCCAGGGCGGCCCGCCGTCGTGGCTGCTGTGGGAGATCGACGCCGACGGCGGGCAGGCCTACAGCGACACCGGCTACACCAGGCCGATCGCGCCGTTCCTGGGGGTGGTGGGGATGCCGCCGGCTGAGCCGGGTGAGCACTCCACGATCCCGCCCCGGCCCGAAGGCGGCGGCAACATCGACTGCCGGGAACTGGTCGCCGGCTCCACCTTGTACCTGCCGGTGACCGTGCCGGACGCGCTGCTGTGCCTGGGCGACGGGCATGCCGCCCAGGGCGACGGCGAGGTCGCCGGCACCGCCATCGAATGCGCGATGACCACCGAGGTGGTGGTGGACCTGGTCACTGGCCCGCCGGTCCCGGGCATCCACGCCGAGACCCCGGCCGGGCGGATCACGTTCGGGTTCAGCCACGACCTGGACGAGGCCATGGGCGACGCGCTGGCGGCCATGCTGGCCTGGATGGAAGGCCTGTACGGGCTGACCAGGACGGCCGCGCTGGCCCTGGCCGGCCCCACCGTGGACCTGCGGATCACTCAAGTGGTTAACGATGTGTGGGGGGTGCACGCCGTGCTGCCCGCCGGCGCGCTACGTTGAGTCGGCACGAGCTATCGCCCGGGCCGACGGGATTGCCCGGAATGCCCGGTCAGACGTGGGAGCCTGGAGATATGACGGCGGGATCGATCGTGGTGCGGCCAGCGGAGACGCAGGCTGACCTCGCCGGGATCGACGCCGTCGACGTCTCGTACTCCACCGACCGGATCTACCGGGTGCGGCGCAGCCGGATGGCGTTCTGGCTGGAGGAGGAGCGGTTCGAGCTGCCGGTCGAGAAGGCCGACCTGCGGCCCGCGCTGACGTTGTCCGACGGGTTGTTCGTGGCCTGCCGGGGCGAGGTGATCGTGGGGTACGCCGAGCTGCGGCCCGACCCGTGGAACGGCCGGGCCCGGATCGAGAACATCTTCGTGTCCCGGCCCAGCCGCGGCCAGGGCGTCGGCCGCCGCCTGATCGAGGCGCTGGCCGAACAGGCCATCCATCAGCCCGCCGCGCGCTGCCTGTGGCTGGAGACGCAGAACGTGAACTACCCGGCCGTGCAGTTCTACCTGAAGATGGGCTTCCGGCTGTGCGGGCTGGACGAGACGCTGTACCAGCCGGACGATCCGCAGCTGCTGCCGGGTGAGATGGCGCTGTACTTCGCCCGCGACCTGCCGCGCTGAGGCCCGCGGGGGCCTCTTGCTGTTATCAGTGACCGTCGTGCTTGGCCAGCAGCTCGGCCGCGTGGTCGGGCACGAAGTGCTGCAGGTCCCGGGCGGTCCGCTGGTAGCCGGTGGACAACGGCCGCTCGGGCAGGTGCAGCGAGGGCAGCTTGACCTTGTGGTATGGGACCGTGCTGAGCAGGTGCGCGATCATGTTGATCCGGGCCCGCCGCTTGTCGTCACTCTCGACCACGTTCCAGGGCGCCTCCGGGATGTCGGTGTGCACGAACATCGCGTCCTTGGCCCGCGAGTAGTCCTCCCAGTGCTTGATCGACTGGAGGTCCATCGGCGACAGCTTCCAGCGCCGCAACGGGTCATCCAGCCGGGACTCGAACCGGCGCTGCTGCTCTTCGTCGCTGACCGAGAACCAGTACTTGCGCAGCAGCACGCCGTCCTCGACCAGCAGCCGCTCGAAGATCGGGCACTGGTGCAGGAACCGGCTGTACTCCTCCTTGGTGCAGAACCCCATCACGTGCTCCACACCGGCGCGGTTGTACCAGCTCCGGTCGAACAGCACGATCTCCCCCGCGGCCGGCAGGTGCTCGACGTAGCGCTGGAAGTACCACTCGGTCTTCTCCCGCTCGGTCGGGGCGGGCAGCGCCGTGATGCCGGCCACGCGGGGGTTGAGGTACTGCATCACCCGGCTGATCGTGCCGCCCTTGCCGGCGGCGTCCCGTCCTTCGAAGATCACCACGATGCGGGCGCCTTCGGCCCTGACCCACTCCTGCATCCTGACCAGCTCAACCTGCAGCCGGTACAGCTCGGCCTCGTACAGGCCGCGCGGCAGCCGTTCCGGCTTCGTGGCGGTCTTGGTGCCGTTCGCCTTGGCCATGGTCCCTCCTGCGGGGTGGTACCCCCAGTCGCGTTCACCACTGTTCGCTAACTTAACCCCATGCCGTCGGAAGACAAGATCACCGCGTTCCTGGCCGAGCCCCGCAACGTCATCGTGGCGGGCACCCGGGCAGATGGCCGCCCGCACGCCACCCCGAACTGGTTCTACTGGGACGGGGCGCATTTCTACGTGTCCACGACCCGTGACCGGGTCAAAGCCCGGCTGTTCGCCCGCGACCCGCGGGCCGAGTTCCTGGTCGACGACGCCACCGGATTCCGGTACGTGCTGCTCTACGGGACGGTGGAGGTCCGCGACGACCTCGCGGCCGAGCTGCCGCACTTCCGCGCCATCCGGGTCAAGCACGGCCGGGAGGTCCTCGGCGACGACGAACTGCTGGCCGGGCTGCAAGAGGAGCAGCGGGTGATGCTGGTGTTCACGCCGGACCGCCCGATCACTGAGTGGACCGCCCGCGGCTTCGACTAGCGGGCGCGCCAGGTCAGCTTGGGCAGCAGCGGCCGGGCAGTTCGGTGCCGCAGGCATCCCCGCCACACGCCGAGGCTGTAGGCCACGTCGTCCAGCAGCCGGGCACTGACGTAGCGGACCGGGTCCATCGGCGGCCGGCGTTCGGCCCAGCCCAGGATGGGCGGGGCCAGGGTCAGCGCGGCCAGCGGCAGCCGCAGCCGGGGCACGGCCACCGCGACCGGCAGCGCCACCGGCCACCAGGCCCGGGACAGCGTGCTGCCGAGCAACCGCCCGGCGGCGACCGTGCCGCCCGCAGCCAGCCGGGTGGCCACCGGCCAGGTCTGGTCGCCGGTGAGCGGGGCCAGCCGGCGGGCCAGCAGCGCGGTGGCCCCGGCGGTGATCGCCGTGCCGATCACTGGGCCGGCCAGCGGCCCCAGCACCGGCCAGCCGGCCGCCGCCGCGGTCCACGCGGCCGCGGTCCAGCCGGACATGGCCACCGCGGGCAGCGTGCCCGGGTGCCGCAGCTCCAGCGGCGCGGCGGACGTGCCGTAGTCCATCCGGCGCGCGAACCAGCGGCCCAGCCGGACCCGGTGCTGGTGGGCCACGGTGGCGGCCGGTTCGTAACGGAGCTGCCAGCCGCGGGCGGCCAGCCGCCACACGAAGTCGACGTCTTCCCCGACCGGCATGTGCTCGGCGAACCCGTCCGCGGCGCGGGCCGCCCCGGTCCGCAGCACCAGGGCCGCGCCGGGGACATAGGACACTTTGGCCCCAGGCCGGACGATGCTCGGTACCGCGCCCATGTCCAGGGTGGAACTGACCCCCTCGTACTGGGCTAGCCAACCCTGGGCTCGCCAACCCCGTGCTGGCTCCGTAGCGACCTCGGGCTCGTACGGGACGATGCGCGGCGCCACCGCGGCCACCACCGGGTCGGCGAAGTGCGGCAGCAGCCCGTCCAGCCACCCGGGCGCGGGCACGCAGTCGGAGTCCAGGAACGCCACCAGCGGGGTGTCGGCCGCGGCCAGGCCGGTGTTGCGGGCCGCGGCGGGGCCGCCGTTGACCGGCCGGTGCAGGCAGGCCGCGCCCGCGGCCGCGGCCACCGACGCCACCGCGGCCGGGTCGCGGGACCCGTCGTCGACGACCAGGACGCGGTAGCCGCGCCGACCGCCCGGGCCCAACCCACGGAGACAGAGGGCCAGCTCGGCGGTGCGGTCCCGGACCGGGATGACCACCGTGACGTCCTGCAGGCCCGGCCCGCCGCTGGGTACAGGCAGCGCGATCCCGGTCTCCAGCAGGCGGCGGGCCAGCGCCTGGGCACCGGGCGAACCGGCCACCGGCTCCCCGGCCCACCAGCCGGTCACGTGCCGGGCGCCGGCCGGCCCCAGCCGCAGCAGCCGGTGCGGGTACCCGCCCAGCAGGACGGTCCCGCCGTGCAGTGAGCGCAGCCCAGGCTCGGGCCGCAGCCGGAGACCCGCGGTGGCCGGCCCCGGTGGCCCGCCGCCGGGGCCTGCGGCCGGTCCTGCTGCCATGAATGTCACCATAGAGGTATGACCAGCCCCGACGCGGAGCAGGCGGCTTTCGACGCCGGCCAGCCGTACGAGATGCACCCGCAGGTGGCCATCCGCCCGGAGAGCTTCGGCGCCCTGGCCTACCACTATGGGAACCGGCGGCTGGTGTTCCTCAAGGCCCCGGCCCTGGTCAAGGTGGTCGAGACGCTGGGCGACTTCCCCACCGCGGCCGACGCGATCGCCGCCCACGCGCCCGACGCCCAGCGCGACTCCTTCTGCCAGGCGCTGGCCGGCCTGCTCACCTCCGAGGTGATCAGGGCCCGCTGACGCTCATCGCGCCGACGCTCATCCGGCCGTGGCCGGTCACGGCCTGCGGAGCACATCGAGCACGGCCGCGCCCTCAGCCACGAACAGCGGCATGGCCTCCAGCGGCGCGGGGACCGTGATCGTCTGGCCGCCCTCATGCGTGGTCCCCGTGGCCACGTCGGTCCAGGTCCGCCCCTGCGGCAGGTAGACCGGCCGTTCGCGCAGACCGTACTCCAGCAGCGGTGCGACCAGTACGTCCGGGCCGAACAGGTACTGGTCCTCGACCTCCCAGGCGTGTGCGTCCGCCGGGAAGTCGTAGAACAGGGGCCGGATCACCGGCGTACCCCGCTCGTGCGCCGCCACCATCTGCTCGGCCACATACGGCCGCAGCGCCTCCCGGGTGCGCAGGCAGCCGGCCAGGATCTCGTACACCTCCTCGCCGAAGCTCCACACCTCGTTGGCCGCGCCGGAGCCGAGAACCTCGTTGAACGTCCGCCAGGCGTCGGTCTCGGCGAAGTCGTACGGCAGGCGGAACCCGTGCAGCCGGGTCACCGGGCAGAACACGCCGTACTGGAACCAGCGGACCAGCAGCTCACGGAACTCCGGGTCGTCGGCCCGGCCCCCGAAGAAGCCGCCGATGTCGGTCGTCCACCACGGGATGCCGGACAGGCCGGCGTTCAGCCCGGCCGCGAACTGCATGCGGAACGAGGAAAAGGTGGAGTGCACGTCGCCGGACCACAGCAGGGTCGCGTACTTCTGGCTGCCGGCCCAGCAGCACCGGACCAGGTTGAGGATCTCGGTCTGGCCCGCGGCCTGCTGGCCGTCGTAGAAGGCCTTGGCGTAGCCCACCGGATAGAGGTTGCCGACCTTGAGGGCGGGCCCGCGGTGGTAGCGGATCAGATCCCAGTCGTACTGCCCCGAGTGAGTGACCAGCTCGGGCTCGGCCTCGTCCAGCCAGAACGTCCTGATGCCCTGGTCGAAATAGTTCTGCTTGGCCTTGGACCAGATGAACTCTTGCGCCTCGGGGTTGGTGGCGTCGAAGAACACCTCGTTGCCCATGAACTCCATCGTGGTCCCGGACCCGCGATCAGCGCTGACCAGCAGGCCGCGGTCCTCCATCTCGTCGTAGTTCTCGGAGTTCACGTCGACGGTGGGCCAGATCGACACCATCAGCTCGATGCCCAGGTCCCGCAGCTCGGCGATCATCGCCGCCGGATCGGGCCAGTATTCCGGATCGAACTTCCACTCCCCCTGTTGCGGCCAGTGGAAGAAGTCGGCCACGATGACCGAGATCGGCAGGCCGCGCCGCTTGTACTCCCGGGCCACGCTCAGCAGCTCGTCCTGGGTCTTGTACCGGAGCTTGCACTGCCAGAAGCCGGTGGCCCAGTCCGGCATCAGCGGCGTCTTGCCGGTCGCCTCGGCGTAGGCCTCTTCGACCTGGGCCGGGGTATCGCCCGCAGTGATCCAGTAGTCCAGCTGGTCGGTGCGGGACGCCTGCCACTGCGTGACGTTTTTGCCGAAGGTCACGCGCCCGATGGCCGGGTTGTTCCACAGGAAGCCGTAGCCCCGGCTGGACAGCGCGAACGGGATGCTGGCCTGGGAGTTGCGGTGGGCCAGCTCGAGCGTGCAGCCCTTCATGTCCAGCTCGGCGATCTGGCGCTGGCCCAGGCCGTAGAGACGCTCGCCGGGCTGGGGCCGGAAGCTCACCGTCAGTTCATAGTCATCGCTGCCCAGCACCGGCTTGTAGGCCCGGCCCGGGATCGCGATCGAACTGGTCTCATCGCCTTCCCGGACCTGCCAGTACTCGCGGAGCAGCAGGTCGCCAAGGGAGTTGGTGAACTGGAGCCACCCGTAACGGTCGATGGCCGCGGTGATGCGGCCGTTGGTGATCCGGCCGGCGGCGCCGGCACCGTCGTCTTCGATGGTGATCTCCGGCGTCGCGGGCGCGGGTGGTTCCAGGGCCCAGTCCTCGCTGGCGTCCACGGCTCGCTGCCGGGTGGCCCGGACCCGGAGGCTGTGCTCACCCCACGGCTCGATCCACAGCGTCTCGCCGCCCTGGCGCCGGACCAGCCGGTCACCGTCCCGGCTCAGGTACTGCCTGCTCATGCCTCGTTCCTCCCGGCTCAGCGCAACCGACAGGACGATCAAAGCATCCGCGCGAAAAGGTTTGCCCACCGGGGTGGGGGTGCGAGCGGGAGACGGCGGGGGTGTGAGCGGACGTGGCGGTGAAGATGGCCGTGAGCGGGTCACGAGCCGCGCGAGCGGGAGATTACGAGCTGAACGCGGTGTCGAACGAGGTCTGGGGCGGATCGAAGTCGAAGCCGCGCAGGAACTCCAGCGCGCTGGGCGCGCCGGCCAGCCGGTCCATGCCGGCGTCCTCCCACTCGACCGAGATCGGCCCGGCGTACCCGATGGCGTTCAGCATCCGGAACACGTCTTCCCAGGCCACGTCGCCGTGGCCGGCGGAGACGAAGTCCCAGCCGCGGTGCGGGTCACCCCACGGCAGGTGGGAGCCCAGGCGGCCGTTGCGGCCGTCCAGCCGCTTGCGGGCCTCCTTGCAGTCCACGTGGTAGATCCGGTCGGTGTAGGCGTCCAGGAACGCCACCGGGTCCAGGTCCTGCCAGACGAAGTGGCTGGGGTCGAAGTTCAGCCCGAACGCCCGGCGGTGGTCCACCGCCTCCAGCGCCCGCTTGGTGGTCCAGAAGTCATAGGCGATCTCGCTCGGGTGGACCTCGTGCGCGAACCGGATCCCCTCGGCGTCGTACACGTCCAGGATCGGGTTCCACCGCTCAGCGAAGTCGCGGTAACCGGCCGCCACCATCGAGTCCGGCGTGGGCGGGAACATGGCCACCGTGTGCCAGATCGACGACCCGGTGAAACCGACCACGGTGTCCACGCCGAACGCGGCCGCGGCCCGGGCCGTGTCGGCCATCTCGGCCGCGGCCCGCTGCCGTACGCCTTCGGGGTCACCGTCACCCCAGATGCGGGCCGGGACGATGTCTTTATGCCGCTGATCGATCAGGTCGCACACGCACTGCCCGACCAGGTGATTGGAGATCGCCCAGCAGCGCAGCCCGTACTTGTCCAGCAGCGCGTGCCGGCCGGCCAGATAGCCGTCCTCACGCAGCGCCCGGTCCACCTCGAAGTGATCACCCCAGCAGGCCAGCTCCAGGCCGTCGTAGCCCCACGAGCTGGCCAGCCGGGCCACTTCTTCCAGCGGCAGGTCGGCCCACTGGCCGGTGAACAAGGTGAACGAGTGCGGCATCGCGGCCTCCGGGCTCCGGGACGTCAGGGGGACTGGATCTTGGTCCAGGTACTGTCGTGGGCCGCGCTGGACGCCACCGCCTCCAGCACCCGCTGCACCTGCAGACCGTCCGCGAACGACGGCTCCGGGTCGTCGTCGCCGCCGATGTCGGTCAGCAGGTCGCGGGCCTGGTGCACGAACGTGTGCTCCCAGCCCAGCACGTGCCCGGGCGGCCACCACGCCTCCAGGTACGGGTGGCCGGGCTCGGTGACCAGGATGCGCCGGAACCCGGCCACCTCCTCGGACTCGGTGCGGTCGTAGAAAGCCAGCTCGTTCAGCCGCTCCAGGCCGAAGGACAGGCTGCCCAGCTCGCCGTAGAGCTCGATGCTGAGCGCGTTCTTGCGCCCGGCGGCGACCCGGGTGGCCTCGAAGCTGGCCAGAGCGCCTGAGGCCAGCCGCCCGGTGAACAGCGCGGCGTCGTCCACGGTCACCGGGCCGGTCGCGCCGTCGGTGCTGCCGTCGCCGCTGGCCCCGGCCACCGGCCGTTCGGCGGTGAAGGTGGCCGTCAGCCCGGACACGCCGGTCAGCTGCTCACCCGAAAGGTACTGGGCCAGGTCGACGGCGTGCGCGCCGATGTCCCCCAGCGCCCCGAAGCCGGCCCGTTCGGCCTGCAGCCGCCAGGTCAGCGGCACGGCCGCGTCGGTCAGCCAGTCCTGCAGGTAGGCCGCGCGGACGTGCCGCAGCGCGCCGATCCGGCCCTGCTCGACCAGCCGCCGGGCCAGCGCGATGGCCGGGACCCGGCGGTAGTTGAACCCGACCATGGACCGTACGCCGCGGCTGGCGGCACGGGCCGCGGCGGCGGTCATCGCCTCGGCTTCGGCCAGCGTGTTGGCCAGCGGCTTCTCGCACAGCACGTGCTTGCCCGCGTCCAGGGCCGCGATGGCGATCTCGGCGTGCGTGTCACCCGGCGTGCAGATGTCCACCAGCTGCACGTCGTCCCGCTCGATCACCGCCCGCCAGTCGGTCTCGGCGTGCCGCCAGCCGTAGCGGCGGGCCGCCCGCCGGGTGGCCGCCCCATCCCGGCCCGCCAGCACGGTCATCCGGGGCCGCAACGGGACGTCGAACGCCTGGCCCACGGTGGCCCAGGCCCGGGAGTGGGCCGCGCCCATGAAGGCGTAACCCACCATCCCGATGCCGAGCTCTGGCGTATCCGGCTGGTTAGAGCGTGCGGGCATACGGATCCCATTCCTCGGGCAACGGCGGCGGGACGACGAAACCCGAATCTATCCGCTCGAACGTAGTGCCTTCCAGCGAGGCCTGCACAGCCACCATCACCTCCAGGACATGCTCGGCCAGCTCCCCGGATGCCCGCGGCGGCTGGCCCCCGCGCAGCCGCCGGGCCAGGTCGAGCGGGCCCAGGCCACGCCCGGCCGACGCGCCCGACGACGGGACCGTCTCCCAGCCGTCTCCTCCGCCCGCGTCGCCGCGGTCCCCGCAGCCCCGGTAGATGCGGATGTCACCGTCGAACCGGTTCGGGTCCGGCAGCGCCATGGTGCCCTCGGTCCCGGTGATCTCCACCAGCCCGTGCCGCGGCAGCGGTGATTCGAAGCTGAACAGCAGCGACGCGGCACCACCGCCGGCGTACTCGACGAGCGCGCCGACGTGGGTGGGCACGTCGACCGGGAACTCAACGCCGGCCTTTGGCCCGGAGCCGATGACCCGGGTGGCGGCCGCCTGGCGGCCGACCGCCGCGACCCGGGCCGCCGGGCCGAAGATCGTGGCCAGGGCCGAGAAGTAGTACGGCCCGAGGTCGAACAGGGGGCCCGCCCCCGACTGGAACAAGAACTCCGGGCTCGGGTGCCAGCTCTCCGGCCCCGGGCTCTGCATCAGGGTCAGCGCCGTCTGCGGGACGCCGATCGCGCCGTCGGCGATGAGCCGCCGCGCGGTCTGCAGGCCGGCGCCCAGCACGGTGTCCGGGGCGCAGCCCACGCGGACCCCGGCCTCGGCGGCTTGGGCCAGCAGGACCCGGCCGGTGGCCGGATCGGTGGTGAGCGGCTTCTCGTTCCACACGTGCTTGCCGGCCGCGATCGCGGCCGAGGCCACCTCGGCGTGCGCGACCGGCAGGGTCAGGTTGACCACCAGCTCAACACCCGGGTGCTCCAGCGCCTGGGCCAGCGAGCCGCAGGCGCCAATCCCGTACTTCGCCGCCTGGTCCTGCGCCCGGGCCAGGTCCAGGTCGGCGCAGAACACGACGTTCAGATCGGGGAACGAGGTCAGGTTGGGCAGATACTCCTCGCTGACCGTGCCGCAGCCGACCACTGCGACCCCGATGGGCGCGCCCTCGGACGATCCTGCCGCGCTCATCGTCAGCCCCCGTTCGGGGCGACCGGCCCGAGCGGGTCGGCGGCGCCGGGCATGTCGGCCAGGCCGTGGTTGACCAGCCAGGTCAAGCTGTCCGCGACCGCCTCCATCACGTCGGTGGCGCAGGCGTCAAACTCAACCACGTTCCACTCCACCGACGGCTGGGCGGCCAGGATGTCGGCCACCGGCATCTTCCCGGCGCCGACCGCGGTATTCGGATCCTGCCGGGTCACCGGGCCGTCCTTGACGTGCAGGTAGCGGACGCGCGGCCCGAGCCGGCCCAGCAGCGCGGGGACGTCCTGGCCGCCCACCGCCGCCCAGTAGGTGTCGACCTCCAGGATGACCTCGGGGGCGAGCTGCCCGGCCAGCACCTCCAGCGCGGGCCGGCCGCCGACCAGCGTGGACACTTCGTGGTCGTGGTTGTGGTAGCCGAGCCGCAGTCCGTGGCGGGCCGCGCGCTCGGCGGCCTCGTTGAGCTGCCCGGCCACCGACCGGATCCCGTCCGCGTCGGTGAACCGCTCCGGGGGGAGGTAGGGCACGATCACCGTGCCCGCTCCAACCGCGGCCGCCCCGTGGAACGCGGCCTCGGTGTCGTCCCCGAACGGCTGGGTGTGCACGCTGCACACCGTCAGCCCGGCCGCGTCCAGGTCGGCCCGCAGGACGTCGGGGTCGGTGAGCACGTCGAATGGCTCGACGGTCCGGTAACCGAACCCGGCCAGCCGCTGCAGCACCCCCGGCCGGTCCTGGGCCAGCTCGTCCCGCATGCTGTACAGCTGCAGCGCCACCGGCCGGCTCCCGCCCGCCGCTGCTTCCGGATCGCTCATGCCCACCGTCCTTGTTTCGAGTCATGCCGACAAATTTTTTCGAAAAATTACCGGCATCGGCTTTGCTTAAGGTACGTCCGGGTGTTTGCTAGGTCAATGGCTCGCTGGCAGGGGATCAGGATCTCAGGCAAGCATGGTCGAGGTCCGATCTCCCATCGTCGTCAGGGTGTGTCGGAGCGTAAATTTTTCGAAAGGAATGCGTTATGGCCCGGGAGGCAGGCCGGAGCACGCTGACCGGGATCGCGGCCGAGGCAGGCGTCTCGATCTCGACCGTGTCCAAGGTGCTCAACGGCCGCACCGACGTGGCCCCGGGCACCCGGGACCGGATCAGCCGGCTGCTGCGCAGCTACGGCTACCAGATCGTGCCGGGCCTGCGGTTCGGCCTGGTCGACCTGCTCATCGGCAGCCTGCACGGCCCGTGGGCCGAAGAGCTCATCCGCGGCGCGGTGGAGGCGGCCCGGGAGGCCGGTCACAGCGTGGTCGTCACCACCATCGGCACCAGCGCGGACTTCAGCGACTGGCTGGAGCGGGCCACCCGCCGTGGCACCGATGGCCTGCTCAGCGTGCTCTACCTGCCCACCGCGGCCGAACGGCAGCGGCTGGCCAGCGCGCACATCCCGCTGATCATGGTCGACCCGCCGATCGAGCCCGGTAGTGACATCCGGTCGGTCGGCACCACGAACTGGCAGGGCGGCTTGACCGCCACCCGCCACCTGGCCGAGCTCGGTCACCGCCGGATCGGCGCGATCGGCGGCCCGGAACGGTTCTGGTCCGCGAACGCGCGGCTGGACGGCTACCGGACGGCCCTGATGCGGTCCGGCCTCCCGGTGGACGAGGACCTGGTGGTCCGGGGCGAGTTCGTGGTCCCCGACGGCCGGGACCTGGCCCACGGGCTGCTGGACCGGCCCGAACCACCGACCGCGATCGTGGCGGCCAACGACAACCAGGCGTTCGGCGCGCTCCAGGCGATCGGCGAGCGCGGCCTGCGGGTCCCCGACGACGTCAGCCTGGTCGGCTTCGACGACGCGATCGCGGCGTGGGCCACCCCGCCGCTGACCACCATCCGCCAGCCACTGGGTGCGATGACCGCGGCCGCCCTCCGCATGCTGCGCATGGATGCGGAGGGGGTCGCGGACCAGCCCCAGCACGTGGAACTGGCCACCACCCTGGTCGTGCGGGAAAGCACCGCGCCACCGCAAAGCACTGGGCCACCCCGCAAAAGCTGACTACTCCGCTGGTGCTGCGTCCCCGGGGCCGGTGCGGCCGCGCTGGTAGTGGCGGCGGGCCTTCATCCGGTTCCCGCACGTGGCCATGGAGCACCAGCGCGCGGTGTTGCTCTTGGTGCGGTCGATGAGGAACAGGTGACAGGCGCCGTTGGCGCACGGCCGCAACCGCCCCGGGCGGTGCTGGGTCAGCTCGTCCCAGGCCAGCACGGCCCGGACGGCCAGCTGGCGGCCGGGCGGTGCGTCGAGCGTCCAGCCCACGCGGCCGTCAGCCAGAGCGGGTACCCAGGACACGCCGTCCAGGAAGGGGGCCAGCGCGCCGGGAGCCTGCTGGCCCCGCACTACGGCCTGCAGCGCGTCCCGCACCGCCCGCGCCTGCCGCAGCTCAGCGTCGGTGCCGGCGCCGCCCTGGCCCGCCAGCCAGGACCGGGCCTGGGCCGGATCGGCCAGCTCGTCGGTCGGCGACCCGTCCACCACGGGGGTGGTGTTGAGCAGCGCCAGCAGGAACTCCTCGCCGGCCGCCGGGTCTGCCATCAGTCCTCCCTATAACCACCTTTCATGGTTTGAGAGGTTAGCAGACAGTAGTTCACCCCTAGCTACCCAAACGCAGGAGCCGGTGCTGGCTTAACTGCACCGCGCGGTCGCGGTGGAGAACGCGCTGATCGCGCTGTTGCCCTCCTGCAGCTTGGGCACGGCGCCGGTCGCGTCGCCGTTGGCCAAGGGCCGTCCCGGCGGCCGCGTAGGCGGCGGTGAGCGTCTTCCACGAGGCCCCGGCCACCGGCGGCACCGGCAGCGTGGCGGCGGCGATGGCGTCCGAGGTCAGCTTGCTCCCGGCCGCCGCCACCGCCTTGGCGTTGTTGGCCCGGGCGTCGGCCGTCAGCGCCCCGGTGTCGGCGTAGAGCGCCTTGACCGCGCTCGCGCCGCGCTGGTTCCAGGAGACCAGCTCCAGGCAGGTGGCCTGGGACGGGGTGGCGGTGCTGGCGCCCGCCGACGCGGACGCTGAGGCGGCCGACGTCGTGGCGTGCTGGGCCATGCTGGCGCAACCGGCCAGCGCGGTGACGAGGACGGTGCTGGCCAGCGCGGCGCGGGCGGTAGGCAGGCACTTCACGGGCAAGCGGAATCCTTGATCGCGGCGCGGAGGACCAATAGCTACTTCAAGTAGTTTATCAATTACTGAAAGTTATATGCCGGATGCTGGACGCTCGACCCCCGGGCTCCCCGGCCGCTCCGGGGGCGGATGCTATTACCGTGTGCAATAACTGCTGCTATAGCGACATTTTTTGCACACGGTAAACCGGGCTCGGGCTCGGGCTCCGACCGCCGGAAGGTGACACCTAACGCTTGGGCGGGAGCGAACGCGCATAGGCGGCACCGCGCTCGACCCAGGGAATCAGTCCGGCGTCAGCGTCCACCTCGGCCGCGCTGACCCGCAGCCACCCGGGCATCGGCCGCCCGCGCATGACCGCCACCGTGGCCCCGGTCGTCTCGGTGAGCCGCTCGGTTTCGGCCGGGTCGACGCGGACCAGGACGCCGCCCTGACCACTGGCCGAGATGGCCATGTTCCCCGCGATCAGGAAGGCCAGGCCGCCGAACATCTTCTTCTCGGTCAGGGTCGCGGTCAGTACCGGATCGCCGCCGATGATCATCCGGATCCGGTCGGCCAGTTCCTGGTCGTAAGCCATGGTGCGCAGCCTAACCGCCGGTACCGACAAAGCTCAGATGCGATATCTTGACATCGAGGTACTTCCTGATCGGGCACGCGGTGATGGGAGCGGTACGGATGGCCGACGCGACCACCAGGTTCTCCAGCTACGCCGGCGACTACGACCGGGTGCGGCCCCAGCCCCCGGCCCTGCTGGCCGAGGTGATCAGCCAGTGGGCCGGGGTTGCCGCGCCCGACGTCATCGACATCGGGACCGGCAGCGGCCTGTCCCTACTGCCGTGGTCCGGCCGGGCCCGCACGGTCATCGGGGTCGAGCCGTCCGGCCCGATGCGGGAGATCGCCCGGCGCCGGGCCGTGGCGCTGCCCGACCGGCAGGCGTTCACCGTGGTCGAGGCGCGTGCCGAAGACACCGGGCTGCCGGCCGAATCGGCCGACATCGTCACGGCCAGCCAGGCCCTGCACTGGTTCGACCCTGAGCTGGCCCTGCCGGAGATCGCGCGGCTGCTGCGGCCGGGCGGGGTCTTGGCCGCCTATGACTGCGACTGGCCCCCTTGCGTCGACTGGGAGACTGACGCCGCCTACGTGGCCTGCGAGGACCAACTGACCGGGCTGGAAATCAGCCGCGGCCTGCAGCCACCGAAGGCGGCCAAGGAAGAGCACGCCGCCCGGATGCGGGCCAGCGGCCTGTTCCGGTTCGTGACCGAGATCGCGGTCCACCACCGGGAGGAGGGCGACGCGGACCGGCTGGTGGCCCTGCTCATCAGCCAGGGCGGCACGGTGGCCCTGCTCAACCAGGGCGTATCCGAGGACGAGCTGGGCTTGACCCGGCTGCGCGAGGTGGCCACCCGCCGCATCCGGGGGACGGTGCCGTTCTGGTGGACCTACCGGATCAGGCTGGCCGTCCGCTGACCAGCGCAAACGTCCGGCAGATCCGTTTGCAAGGCGAATAGTTGTAGTCAAGCAACTTTTTTTCGGTATGCTTGGGAAACGTGGGGAAATCGGCTGACCAGGGACGCACAACGAACGCAGCGCAGGTGAACGGCAACGGGTCCGGTGCCGCCCGGGAGCGGGACAGCCGCGGCCGTCTGAAGAGCGGCAACTACAAGTGGGTGGCGCTGTCCAACACCACCCTGAGCATGACGATGGCCACGATCGACGCCTCGATCGTCATCATCGCGATGCCGGCCATCTTCCGCGGCATCCACCTGAACCCGCTCTCCCCCGGCAACATCAGCTACCTGCTGTGGATGATCATCGGCTACCTGCTGGTGCAGGCGGTGCTGGTGGTGACCCTGGGCCGGCTGGGCGACATATTCGGCCGGGTCAAGATCTACAACCTGGGCTTCGTGGTGTTCACGCTGGCCTCCATCGCGCTGTCGCTGGACCCGCTGCTGGGTGGCGCCGGTGCGCTGTGGCTGATCGGCGGGCGCATCGTGCAGGCGTTCGGCGGCGCGATGCTGATGGCCAACTCGGCCGCCATCCTCACCGACGCCTTCCCGGCCAACCAGCGCGGCATGGCGCTCGGCATCAACCAGATCGCGGGCATCTCCGGCCAGTTCGTCGGGCTGCTGCTGGGCGGGGTGCTGGCCGCGATCAACTGGCGGCTCGTGTTCTGGGTCAACGTCCCGATCGGCGTGTTCGGCACGGTCTGGGCCTACCTGAACCTGCGCGAGGTCGCCTCGACCCGGCGGGCCAAGATCGACTGGCTGGGCAACGTCATGTTCGCCCTGGGCGCCGGGCTGCTGCTGGTGGCGATCACCTACGGGATCCAGCCCTACGGCGGCCACCCCACCGGCTGGACGAACCCCTGGGTCCTCGGCGGCCTGATCATCGGCATCGTCCTGCTCATCGCGTTCTGCTTCTATGAGACCAAGATCCCCGAGCCGATGTTCGACATGCGGCTGTTCCGCATCCGGGCCTTCGCGGCCGGCAACCTGGCCTCGCTGCTGGGCGCGATCGCCCGGGGCGGCCTGCAGTTCATGCTGGTCATCTGGCTGGCCGGGATCTGGCTGCCGCTGCACGGCTACAACTTCATCGATACGCCACTGTGGGCCGGCATCTATATGCTGCCGCTGACCGCGGGCTTCCTGATCGCCGGGCCGATCTCGGGCTGGCTCTCGGACAAGTACGGCCAGCGCCTGTTCGCGACGGCCGGGCTGCTCGTGGCTACCTGCGCGTTTGTCGGCCTGATGCTGCTGCCGATCGTGTTCCCGTACTGGATCTTCGGGGCTCTCATCTTCCTCAACGGAGTCGGGTCCGGGCTGTTCGCCTCGCCGAACACGTCCGCGATCATGAGCAGCGTGCCGGCCAATCAGCGCGGCTCAGCGTCCGGTATGCGCTCGACGTTCCAGAACTCGGGCATGGCCCTGTCGATCGGCATCTTCTTCTCGCTGATGGTGGCCGGCCTGACCAGCACGCTGCCGAAGACGCTGACCGCGGGCCTGACCGCCCAGGGGGTGCCGCTGGACGTCGCGTCTAAGGTGGCTCACCTGCCCCCGGTGAGCACGCTGTTCGCCGCCCTGCTCGGCTACAACCCGATCCACAACCTGCTCGCCCCGACCGGGGTGCTCACCAAGCTGAACGCGCACCAGGTCGGCGTGCTGACCGGCAAGCAGTTCTTCCCGGACGTGATCTCGGCCCCGTTCCACCACGGCCTGGTCATCGTGTTCACCGCGGCCGCGATCATGTCGTTCATCGGCGCGCTGGTCTCGCTGCTGCGCGGCAAGCAGTTCTACTACACCGAGCCCGCCGCCGCCCCCGTCCCGGCGACGGTCGCCGGACCGGCCCAGGACACAGCCCCGAACGGGAACGGCGCGAACGGGACCAGCGCGAACGGGAACGGGGCGCACCGGGACACCGCGGACCAGGACGCGGCGGCGCGGTCTGCCCGCGGCGGGCGCGGCGGGCGCGGCGGGCGCGGATAGCTTAGGCTGGCGTCATGCCTCGCTATGAGTACCGGTGCCGCGCCTGCGGCGACACGTTCGAGGTGACCCGCCCGATGAGCGAGTCATCGGCGCCGTGCGCCTGCCCGGCCGGGCATGACGACACGGTCAAGCTGCTGTCCACGGTCGCGGTCGGCGGCCGCAGTGTGGGCCCGAGCAGTGCGGGCCTGGGCGGGCCCGGCGCCGCGCCCATGGGCGGCGGCGGTGGCTGCTGCGGCGGAGCCTGCGGCTGCGGCTGACCCCGGTCAGTCCGGCTTGCGGGCGATGGCGTCGGCCAGTTCAGCCTTGGTCATCGTGGACCGGCCCCGGACGTTGAGCTTGGCCGCCCGGTCGTACAGCTCCTGCTTGGTGTGACCCTCGTAATCCACGCCGCCGAACGTACGGCCCCGCCCCTCGCGGGCCCGTGGGTTCTTCGAGCGCGGGTCGGACGGCCCCTTGTGGTCCTTGTACTCCCAGTGGTCGCCGACCTTCTCGAACATGTGCTTGACCGCGGCCCAGGCCACCCGGTTGGCCCGTTCTTCGTCCCCGTACTGCTGCAGCGCACTGTCGTGGGCCTGGGCGAACGTGTCCTGCGCCTTCTTGGGCGAGCGCCGCAGCGTGCCGGGCAGTTCCTCGGGCTTGGGCTGGCCGTCTCGTGTCATCTTCGGCATGGTCAGTGACCTTCCCGCCGGACGGCAGGCAAACAACGGGACAAGTGCGGAAACGTCCGGGAAACACCGCTGTTATCCCCTGTAACCAGTTCGGAATATGCGCAGGTTAAGCTGCGACCGTGGCCGACATCTTCGACGGGTATCAGCCCGCGGAGGCCTGGGACGAGATGTTCTCAGGACCGGGCGAGCCCCGCCCGTCCTATGCCGGGCTGATCAGCGCCCTGCAGCCGATGGATCCCGGGGAGCTGCGGTTCCGGGCGGACCAGCTGGCCCGGGTGTTCACCGACCGCGGCGTGACCTTCGATCTCGGCGGCGAGGAACGGCCGTTCCCGCTCGATCTGGTGCCGCGGGTCATCGACGCGGTGGAGTGGGACCTGATCGTCCGTGGTGTCCGGCAGCGGGTCTACGCGCTGGAGGCGTTCCTGGCCGACGTGTACGGCGAGCGCCAGGTGTTCAAGGACGGCGTGGTGCCGTGGCGGGTGCTGCTGACCTCGTCCGGCTTCCACCGCGAGGTGGCCGGCCTGGTCCCGCCGAACGGGGTGCGGGTCCAGGTGGCGGGCATCGACCTGATCCGCGACGAGTACGGCGCGCTGCGGGTGCTGGAGGACAACGTCCGGATCCCGTCCGGGGTCAGCTACGTGATCGAGAACCGGCTGGCCATGACCCGGACGTTCCCCGGGCTGTTCACCGAGCAACGGGTGCAGTCGGTCGATGAGTACCCGGCCCGGCTGCTGGCCGCGCTGCGCGCCGCCGCTCCGGCCGGCGCGCGCGACCCGGTGGTGGTGGTACTGACTCCCGGCGTCAACAACGCGGCCTACTTCGAGCACGCGCTGCTGGCCCAGCTGATGGGGGCCGAGCTGGTCGAGGGACGCGACCTGTTCTGCACCGGTAACCGGGTCTACGTGCGGACCACGCACGGCCAGCGGCGGGTCGACGTGATCTACCGGCGCGTCGACGACGACTTCCTCGATCCGGTCCTGTTCCGGCCGGAATCGGTGATCGGCTGCGCCGGGCTGATCAACGCGGCCCGGGCCGGGCAGGTCACGATCGCCAACGGGGTCGGCAACGGCGTGGCCGACGACAAGCTCATCTACACCTACGTGCCCGAGCTGATCCGCTACTACCTGTCCGAGGAGCCGGTCCTGCCCAACGTCGAGTCCTACCGGCTGGACGACCCGGACGTGCGGACGTGGGTGCTGGGCAACCTGGGCAACCTGGTGCTCAAGCCGGTCGACGGGGCGGGCGGCAAGGGCATCGTCATCGGCCCGCACGCGGAAGAGCGGACGCTGACCGAGCTGCACACCCAGGTCGCGGCCGACCCGCGCGGCTGGATCGCGCAGCGGCCGGTGAGCCTGTCCACTTCGCCGGTGCTGATCGGCGAGCGGATCGAGCCCCGGCACATCGACCTGCGCCCGTTCGCGGTCAACGACGGCAACGACGTGTGGCTGCTGCCCGGCGGCCTGACCCGGGTCGCGCTGCCCGAGGGCGCGCTGGTCGTGAACTCCAGCCAGGGCGGCGGGTCCAAGGACACCTGGGTGCTGTCCAGCGACGGGCAGGGAACCGAACGCCCCGATCCCCCGCCGCTCACGCCAGGCGCGGGCCCCCAGCCCGCACTGCTGGCCGACCGGCAGTACGTCTCCCTGCGCGACCAGGAGCAGCAGCAGCAATGAGTAGGCAGGGACACCATGAGTGACGCGCTGCTCAGCCGGATCGCCGAGACGCTGTACTGGACCGGGCGGTACGTGGAGCGGGCCGACGACACCGCCCGCACGCTCGACGTGTACGTGCACTACATGCTGGAGGACCCGGACGCCGACGAGGACGCCGACTGCCGGGGCATGCTGGCCATCCTGGGCGTGCCCGCCCCCGACGAGGGCCCGATGGACATCGGGACGGCGCTGTCCCTGCTGGCCTACGATCCGAAGAACCCGAGCGCGATCTCGGGCGCGATCCGGGCCGCCCGGGCCGGCATGCGCAGCGTACGCGACGTGGTCTCCAGCGAGATGTGGGAGTGCCTGAACGTCACCAGCCTGGGCCTGAGCGCGCAGCGCCGGTCGGCCGACCGGCTGGGGCCGCATATGTACTTCCGGTTCGTCCGGGAGCGGGCCGCGCTGTTCTTCGGCCTGGCCGAGTCGACCATGAGCCACGACGACGCCTGGCGGTTCCTGGTGCTGGGCCGCAGCCTGGAGCGGGTGGACATGACCGCCCGGCTGCTGCTGGCCCGGATGAGCGGGACCCGCCATCAGCTGGGCTGGCTGACCGTGCTGCACGCCTGCGGGGCGCACGAGTCGTTCATCCGCACCCACGGCTGGGCCAGCGACCCGTCCGACGTGGCCGAGTTCCTCATGCTGGACCGGCTGTTCCCGCGGTCGGTGCTGGCCGCGCTGACCAGCGCCGAGGAGGCCCTGCGGGCGCTGGATCCCGGCGACGCGGACCGGTCCGGCACCGGTGACCCGGCCCGGCGGGAAATCGGGCAGCTGCGGACGCGGCTGGAATACGCCGACCCCGGCCAGATCGAAACCGACCTGCCCGACCTGATCGAGTCGCTGCAGGTGGCCTGCCGGCAGGCCAACGAGGCCATCACCAAGCGTTACTTCGCCTACTCGGCCCCGGTGGCCTGGGCTCAGGAGGGCTGACATGGGCTGGCGAGTGGGCGTGGTCCACACGACCAAGGTCACCTACCGGGGGACGGCCCGCGCCTCCTACAACGAGTGCCGGATGACCCCGCCCTCCATGGCCCGGCAGACCACGCTGGCCACGTCGGTGCGGACGGGTTCGAACGTGCCGATCTGGTCCTACCGCGACTACTTCGGCACCACGGTCAGCTCGTTCGACATCCAGGAGCCGCACGAGGAGCTGCTGGTCCAGGCGAGCGCGACCGTGCAGACCAGCGCCGCGCCACCGGCGCCAACACCGCTGCCCTGGATCGAGCTGCGGGAGCGGGCCGCGGAGAGCTACGTGCTGGAGTACCTGGCCGAGACCAAGCGCACCACCATGGACGATGACGTGATGGCGGCGGTCGCGGGCCGGGTGGCCGGGGCCGACCCGGCCGAGGCGGCCAGCGAGATCATCACCTGGCTGCGGGAGAAGGTGTCCTACGTGGCCGGCTCGACCGGGGTGCAGACCAGCGCGCAGGAGGCCTGGGACGCCGGCCAGGGCGTGTGCCAGGACATGGCTCACATCAGCGTGGCCCTGCTGCGGGCCGCGGGCCTGCCGGCCCGGTACGTCTCGGGCTACCTGCACCCCGACCCCAAGGCCGAACCGGGCGCGGCGGTGGCCGGGCAGTCTCACGCCTGGGCCGAGTACTGGACCGGCGAGTGGGTGGCCTGCGACCCGACCAACCTGGCCCCGGTGGGCGAGCGGCACGTGGTCATCGGCCGGGGCCGCGACTACAGCGACGTATCCCCGCTCAAGGGCATCTACAGCGGGGCGCCCAGCGTGGCCATGGAGGTCAAGGTGGAGATCACCCGGCTGGCCTGAAGTAGTGGCCTTCCTTCAGGTCGGCAATCAGGCCGGGCTGGGCCGGCTCCCACCCGAGCAGTTCGCGGGTGAGCTGGGCCGAGGCCGGGCCGTCGAAGCCCCGGAAGCCCAGGACGCGGCCGAGACCTTCCTGGCCAGCCTCGGGCACAATGCATCCTCAGGGACCGTGCACCCGACGGCCCCCGCCGCCCAGAGTGAGGACAACGTGACATGACCGGATGGCCCGGCAGGCCGGTGATCTACGAGATCAACACCGCGGTCTGGCTGGGCGACCTGTCGCGGGCCGCCGGGCGGCGGGTGACGCTGGCCGACGTGCCCGAGTCGGCCTGGGACGAGGTGACGCCGGCCGGCATCGACGCGGTGTGGCTGATGGGCGTCTGGGAACGAAGCCCGGCCGGCCTCGAATTGGCCACCGCGAACCGCGCGCTCCAGGCCTCGTTCACCGGATCGCTGCCCGACCTGCGGGCCGAGGACGTGATCGGCTCGCCGTACTGCGTGCGCCGGTACGTGGTCGACGCCGCGTTCGGCGGCCCCCGGGCCCTGGCCCAGGCCCGGGCCACGCTGGCCGCCCGCGGCCTCCGGCTGCTCCTGGACTACGTGCCCAACCATGTCGCGCCCGATCATCCGTGGGTACGGAGCCACCCGGAGCTGTTCATCAACGGCGACGAGCCGGACATCGAGGCCGAGCCGGCCAGCTGGGTCCGGGCCGCCGGGCACATCCTGGCTTACGGCCGCGACCCGTACTTCCCGCCGTGGCCCGACGTCGTCCAGCTCAACGCGTTCTCGCCCGCCCTGCGGGAGGCGGCCACGGCGACCTTGGCCCACATCGCCGCGCAGTGCGACGGGATCCGCTGCGACATGGCCATGCTGATGACCAACGAGATCTTCGCTAAGACCTGGGGCGGGCGGGCCGGACCGGAGCCGAACGAGGAGTTCTGGCCGGCCGTGATCGCCGGTGTGCGCGGTCAGCACCCGCAGACTGTCCTGCTCGCCGAGGCCTACTGGGACACGGAGTGGATCCTGCAGCAGCAGGGTTTCGACTTCTGCTACGACAAGCGGCTCTACGACCGGATCGTCGGCCAGGACGTATCCGGCGTCCGTGCTCACCTGTGGGCCGGCCTGGACTACCAGTCGCGGCTCGTCCGCTTCGGCGAGAACCACGACGAGCCGCGCATCGCCGCTGAGCTGCCCGGTGCCGCCGAGCGGGCCGCGGCGGTGGCCATCGCCACCCTGCCCGGGGCCACCTTGTGGCACGAGGGACAGTTCGAGGGCCGCCAGGTGCGCCCGCCGGTCTTCCTCAACCGCCGGCCCGCCGAGGCACCCGACCCTGACCTGGCGGCCTGGTACCGGCGGCTGCTGGCCACGGTGGCCGATCAGCAGGTGCGATCGGGGTTCTGGCAGCAGCTCGAGGCCGGCGGCTGGCCCGACAACGATTCCTGCCGGAACCTACTGGCCTGGTCCTGGTCCGCCGCCAGCGACGACGCCAGCGATAGCGAGGCGGCCGACGCCGGCGGCCGGCACGTGGTGGTGGTCAACTTCTCCGCTGCGCCCGCTCAGGGACGGATCGGGCTCAGCTGGACCGACCTGCCCGGGCGCGGCTGGGCCCTCACCGACCTGCTCGATGACCGGGTCTTCGAGTGGGCCGGCGACGAACTGGCCGACCAGGGGCTGTTCGTCGACCTGCCCGCGTGGGGCTGTCATCTCCTCGCCCTGCGCTGACGCATTTTCATGATCGCGGCGGGGTATGGGCCTGTTCGAGGTCACCGGGGCCCTCGGAACACGGTTCGCCAGCACGAGCACCAGGAGCATCACCATGGACAGTGCGAACGACTCGTCTCCCGACCCATCGCCCGCGGTACCCGACCCGGCCTCGCTGACCGCCGAGGAGCGGCGGCTGCGGGAAGCCCGGGCCGGCGTGCCCTGGCGGGCCTGGGGGCCTTACCTCAGCGAGCGTCAGTGGGGCACGGTCCGGGAGGACTACAGCGACAACGAGGACGCCTGGTCCTATCTCAGCCATGATCAGGCCCGGTCGCGGGCCTACCGGTGGGGCGAGGACGGTATCGCCGGGATCAGCGATGACAAGCAGCGGCTGTGCCTGGCGGTCGCGTTGTGGAACGAGCGGGACCCGATCTTGAAGGAGCGCCTATTCGGCTTGACCAATGCCGAGGGCAACCACGGCGAGGACGTCAAGGAGTACTACTTCTACGTCGACAACGTGCCCACGCACAGCTATCAGCGTTATCTGTACAAGTACCCGCAGGCCGAATTCCCGTACAACGACCTGGTAGCGGTGAACCGGGCCCGGTCACGGCAGGAAATGGAGTACGAGCTCGTCGATACCGGTGTCTTCGACGATGGCCGTTACTTTGATGTCGAGGTGGAGCACGCCAAGGCCGGGCCCGAGGACATCGTGTGCCGCGTCACCGTGCACAACCGCTCGTCGGAGGATGCCGCCCTGCACGTCCTGCCCACGCTGTGGTTCCGCAACGTGTGGTCATGGGAAACCGCTGAGCCCAAACCCCGGATGGCCCGGGTCGAGGCGCCGCATCCGGTCGTCCGCGCCGACCATCACAAGGCGGGCGTTTTCTACCTTTACGCCGAGCCGGAAGCGGCCCTGCTGTTCTGCGAGAACGAGACGAACCGGCCGCGGCTATTCGGCGACGAGCCCGGGACCCAGTACCCGAAGGACGGCATCGGCGACCACGTCCTGCACGGCGCGGAGACCGTGAACCCCGACGGCGAGGGGACCAAGGCGGCGGCGCACGTCCGGCTGGTCGTGCCGGCCGGCGGGCAGGCGGCGATGCTGGTGCGGCTCACTCGGGAGGGCCCGGAGACCCTCACCGCCCCGTTTGCCGACGCGGCTGACCTGATCGCGGTGCGCCGGGCCGAAGCGGACGATTTCTACGAGGCCATCACCCCGCCCGCCATCACCGACGATGCGAAGAACGTCATGCGCCAGGCGCTGGCGGGGATGCTGTGGTCCAAGCAGTGCTACTACTTCGACGTGGACCGCTGGCTGCGTGAGCGCCACCTCCACCCGCTCCGGGCACCGACCCGGCGGGGCAGCCGCAACGAGTCGTGGTTCCACATGTTCAACCACGATGTGGTGTCCATGCCGGACAAGTGGGAGTACCCCTGGTACGCCGCCTGGGACCTGGCGTTCCACTGCATTCCGCTGGCCATGGTCGACCCGGACTTCGCGAAAAGCCAGATCGACCTGATGCTGACCAGGGAATACCTCCACCCGGGGGGCCAGATGCCCGCCTACGAGTGGAACTTCGGCGACGTGAACCCGCCGGTGCACGCGTTCGCGGCCCTGTTCCTGCAGAACCTGGAGAGCGACCTCGGCCAGGTGGACCTGCCGTTTCTGCAGGAGAGCTTCTCGCGCCTGCTGCTGAACTTCACCTGGTGGGTGAACCGCAAGGACCCCTCCGGTCACAACGTGTTCGAGGGCGGCTTCCTCGGCCTGGACAACATCGGCGTGTTCGACCGCAGCGCGGACCTGCCCACCGGCGGGCGGCTGGAGCAAGCGGACGGCACGGCCTGGATGGCCATGTTCAGCCAGAACATGCTGGAGCTGGCGCTGGCGCTGCTCCCGCACGACAAGAGCTATGAGGAGTTCGTGCTCAAGTTCGTCGAGCGCTTCTTCTGGATCGCCGCCGCGGTGGACCCGATCGGGGAGAACCCCGATGAAATGTGGGACGAGGAGGACGGCTTCTTCTACGACGTGCTGCGCCTGCCCGACGGCAGCGGAACACGGCTCAAGGTGCGCTCGCTGGTGGGCCTGCTGCCCATCTGTGCCACCACCGTGGTCGAGGCCGACCTACTCGAGCGTTATCCGCACATCACCGAGCAGGTGGGAACCTTTCTCGAGCGCAACCAGGACCTGCTGACCAATATCGCCGACCCGACCGTTCCCGGCGTCAACGGCCGACGGATCCTGTCGCTGGTGAACGAGGACAAGCTGCGCCGCATCCTGGCCCGGATGCTGGACGAGGAGCGGTTCCTCGGCCCGCACGGGATCCGCTCGATCTCCCGCTGGCACCTGGATCACCCCTACACCTTTGATGTGCACGGCGCGCAGTATCAGGTCCAGTACGAGCCGGCCGAGTCGACCACCGGGATGTTCGGCGGCAACTCCAACTGGCGCGGCCCGGTCTGGTTCCCGATCAACCTGCTGCTGATCCGGGCCCTGCTCCAGCACTACCGGTACTACGGCAACGACCTGAAGGTCGAATGCCCGACCGGCTCCGGCAAGATGATGACGCTGTTTGAAGTGTCCCAGGAACTGTCCCGCCGTCTGGCCGGGACCTTCCTGCAGGACGGCGACGGGCGGCGTCCCGTCTACGGCGGGACCAAGCTGTTCCAGGAGGACCCGCACTGGCGTGACCTCATCTTGTTCTACGAGTACTTCCACGGCGACAACGGGGCCGGCCTCGGTGCCTCCCACCAGACCGGGTGGACCGGCCTGGCCGCCCGGCTGATCCAGAGCATGGGTCAGTTCGACGCCGACAGCGTCCTCGAGGACGTGCAATGGCCGATGGCCCGGCCGTACCGGCGTCTGGCGGCCGAATCCGTGGCCGACGTCACCCACGCCCGCGAAGCCCGCGGCGTGACCGAACCGGAAGCCCAGCCCGAACCGGAAGCCCAGCCCGAACCGGAAGCCCAGCCCTGACCGGCTGGCCCAAGAACCCTGGCCCCCAAGAGCCCTGGCCCCTAGGAGCTGATGTTGCTGGTGGTGGCCTGGCTGCCGCTGAACGAGTTCTGGCTGGGGTGCGGGACCCCGATGGCCAGCCCCAGGTCCTGCCACAAGCTGGTGGCGGGCTTGACCGCGCGCGGCTGGCCCAGGCCCTTGACCACCGAGCAGCCCGACGCATTCGCGGTGACCGGCGTGAACCGCTGGCTGCCCTCGACGAACGTGAGCTGGTAGCTGACGCCGTTGTCGTTCGGGCAGGCCACCGAGCCGGTCTGCGGCGGCAGCGCACACAGGCTCTTGGCCACCGTCTGGACCGTGGCCGCGCTGGTCACCACCGCGGTGGCGGGGAATACGAACTTGAGGTGGTTCTGCGGGAGCTCGTTCACCCGGTGCACCGTGAGGGCGGTCAGCTTCGGCACCGTGCTGCACAGGCCGGTGCTGGCCTGCAGGGTCACGCCACCGGACGAGGTGGCCGACTGGCTGGGCGAGCTGGCCGGACTGCTGGCCGGCTGGCCGGCCGAGGTGGGCGCCGGGGTGCTGCCGCAGGCCGCGACCATAGCGGTGGCGGCCACCGCGGCCAAGCCGGTCAGGCCAGCCCAGACGGTGCGGGTGGTCATGGGTCGTCTCCGTTTCCCGGCCATGGGCTCTGTCCTGGCCCCCCGGATGGCCGTTATCCCCCATTAGACGCTCCGGCCGGCGGCCGTGGTTCCACTTCGGCGGGTCGCAGGTGGGCCCGGTGTGCGTCAGATGAGACATCGGGTCCGTCTCGCCTGGCACAGCGCCGGGCACGCGAATCCCGTTGCCTGGAAGGTAGACAACGGTGACAGCGGAGGCGAAAGACGATGACGATGCTGCTGACTGAGCGATGGCCGCAGCTGACGGCGGAGGCGGCGGACAGTGCCGCCGGAGACAATGCCGCCGGAGACAATGCCGCCGGAGACAACGCGGCCGGGACCGGCGCGACGGCTCAGGAACTGCTGGCCGAAATGGCCGCGCTGATCCGGGACACCCGGCCGTACCTGATCGTCAGCGCTGCGGTCGTGGCGGCGGTGCTGATCGGCCTGGCCGTGGAGAGCACCACCGTGCCGGTGGGCCGGCCGGGGCCGGGCGCGGTGGCCGTCGCCGCGCTGTTCGCGGTGGTGGCGCTCTGCCTGCTGCGGACGCTGGCGCTGATCGTGCTGGCCGGGCTGCCGCTGGGCCACACCCTGTCCCAGCAGCGGGTGTCGGCGGGCGCGCCGCTGGATCCCCGGGCCCCGTGGGCCAGCGTTCCCGCGCCCGAAGCGGCAGCCGAGCCCTGGGACTGGGCCCGGGCCCACCTGCTGCTCAGCCAGGCCCGCTTCCGGGCCGACCGGATCCAGGCCGCGACCAACTGGGCCCTCATCACCACCGCCGCCTTTTTGGCCTGCACGGCCACCACGCTCCTGGCCCGGTGACTTCGGGGACCACCGGGCCAGGCCCGGGCCCGATCCGGGCCAGATTCCCGGCCCGGATCCATCGCGCTCGGTGCACGGGATTGTCGCGGGCCGGGCCGGGGGTCATGGTGGAGGTAAGGGCGCGCGTGCGGTACCGCACTGACGACTGGGAAACATGGACGAAGAACGATCTGGGTTCTGGGACCAGCTCAGCCCGCATGACCAGGACCGGCTGACCGCCGCGGGCCGGATCGGCAAGTACCAGCCCGGGGTGGCCATCTGCCGCCAGGGTGAGCCGGCCACCCACCTGTTCGTGCTGGTCGACGGCATGGTCAAGGTGGTCACGGTGAGCCGGGACGGCGAGGAGGCCGTGCTCGCCCTGCGCGGCGACGGGGACGTCGTCGGTGAGTTCGCGGGCGAGCTGACCGGCTACCGGACCGCGACCATGTACGCCCTGGAGGACGTGCTGGCCGTGCTGGTCCCGCACCGGCGGTTCTCGGCCTACCTGGACAGCTGCCCGCCGGCCGCGCAGGCCTACCGGCGGATGCTCATCCAGCGGATCAGCGAGACCGCCGAGGGCCTGCACGCCCAGGCCACCACCACCGGCGCGCAGCGGCTGGCCCGGCTGCTGATCACGCTGGCCCGCCGGCACGGCCACCCCATCGAGCCGCAGGCCACCGGACCGGAACGGGTCATTACGCTGCCGTTGTCCCAGGAAGAGCTGGCCGATCTGGCCCTGGCCTCGCGGGCCACGGCCACGCGTGCCCTGGCCGACTGGCGCAAGCGCAACCTGGTCCAGACCGGCCACCGGCGGATCACGGTCATCGACCCGGCCGCGCTGCGGCGCCTGGGCGGGCTCGGCCCCTAGCTGGCCGGACCAGGCTCCTCGGGGCCGGCCAGGTGGCTGAGGATGCGGTCCAGCGCGGCCAGGTCGGCGGGGGGCAGTTCCCGCACCGGGCGGGGCGGCGCGTTGAGGATCTCGCTGGCCAGCCGGGCCTGCTCCAGGCCGGCCGGGGTGATCGAGACGAGCTTGGACCGCCGGTCCCCCGCGCGCACGGTGCGGACGACCAGACCCCGGCGCTCCAGGTCGTCCACGGCCACCGTGGTGTACGGGGGGTCGGTGCCGAGCCCGGCGGCCAGCTCGCGCATGGTCATCGGCCCGGCCGCGACCTGGCGCAGGGCCTTAGCCCGGATGAAGCTCATGCCGAGCGCGTCACACACCTTCTTGCGGCGGTCGTACCGGTCGAGCACCAGCGTGCGCATGGACTGCCAGGCCCGCGCGGCTACGTCGCCGGACTCAGCGGCGCCGGCGGAAGGCTCCCCTGCGGGAGGCTCCACCGCCGGGGATACGGGGGCGGGACTAGTCATGGCACGCTCACCGGTGACCTTTCGTCGGCGGGCGACAGCAGGCTGGCGGTCCGGGCGGCGGTCCGCCGGGCCCAGGCACCCGTGGTGACGATGGCGAGAATGAGCCCGATGGCGCCGCAGACGGCCACGATCCACCACCCGGGACGGCTGGCGTCGACGAAACCGGCGCTCATTCCTCCCTTCAGGTTACCGTTCAGCACCGAGCCCACCACCGCAACGCCGAGCGACTGGCCGATCTGGCGGCTGGCCGACGCGCACCCGGCCGCCACCCCGGCCTGCTCGCGCGGCATGCCGGACACGGCCGAGTTGGTGATGGCCGCGTTCACGAAGCCGGCCCCCGCGCCGAAGATCACGTAGGCCAGGAACAGGTAGGCCGGCGCCGTGGTGGCGGTCAGCCGGGTCATCAGCAGCCCGGCCGCGATGATGAAGATGCCGGACAGCACCATCGGGATGCGGGTGCCCCGGTTGGCCACGATCCGGCCGGACAACGTCGCGCATACGGCCAGCACCAGCGCCATCGGCAGCAGGTAGAGCCCGGAGGTCAGCGGCGAGTAGTGCCGGACGTCCTGCAGGTACAGCGTGTTCAGGAACAGGAACCCGCCCAAGGCGGCCATCGAGGTGACCGCGGTGGCGGTGGCCCCGGAGAACGGCGCGCTGCGGAAGAACCGCGGATTGAGCAGCGGATCGTCCCGGTGTGCCTCGTACCACACGAACACGGCCAGGCCCACGATGGCCACGGCGAACAGCCCCATGATCAGCGGCGAGCCCCAGCCCCGGTCCGGGCCTTCGATGATCGCGTAGGTGAGCGAGGCCAGCAGCACGATCAGCAGGACCTGGCCCAGCGGGTCCGGCCGCCGGGCCCGCGGGGCCCGCGACTCGGGCACGAACAGGGCGCACAGCACGATGGCGGCGATGCCGACCGGGATGTTGACCCAGAAGATGCCGCGCCAGCCGACCGAGTCGACCAGGGCACCTCCGGTCACCGGGCCCAGGGCCATGCTCAGCCCGAACACCGCGCCCCAAACGCCGATGGCCTGGGCCCGCTCCCGCCGATCGGTGAACGTGTTGGTGATGATCGACATCGCCACCGGGTTCAGCATCGAGCCGCCCACGGCCTGCAGCATCCGGAAGCCGATCAGCCACCCCGTGCTGGGGGCCAGGCTGCAGGCCAGCGAGCCCAGGGTGAAGATGGCCAGTCCGGCCTGGAAGGTGCGGCGCCGGCCGATGCGGTCTGCGGTCGAGCCGGAGAACAGCAGCAGGCTGGCCAGGACCAGGGTGTAGGCGTCGATGACCCACTGCAGGCTGGACACGGGTGCGTGCAGTTCGCGTGAGATCGACGGCAGCGCCACGTTCACGATCGTGCTGTCCAGGCCGACGATGAACAGGCTCATACAGCAGATGCCCAGCACCAGCAGGCGACGCCGGCGGCTGAGATCGGGCACGCGGTCACCTCACAGAAACTTGTGCTCCGATAATCATTGTTACCCTACAATTAATAAAGCGGCCACCGGCTACGCGTCTTCCCGCGCCCCGGAGATATCTCGATCACGGTATTGATTTGGACAGAAACGGACACCGTGTGCCGTTTTCCTGCGACGAGACGCGTCCAAGGTCTAGATTTGTCCCACCTGTGAGGCACCGCGCTCCCCGGCCATGGAGCACTCGGATCCACAGGCTCTGATGCCGGGGGGTGGATGATGAGCCGGAGACTTCTCCAACTGGTCATGCCCGTCTTCCCTGACCGGCGCATGTTCCGCCTCCACGACTCCGCCGTCGACCCCAACGCTCCCGGCGCCCCGCTCCCCCCGGTCGGCACGCTGATCAGCGTGAACCGCGAGCAGCTGTGGGTCGGCAGCCTGCAGGAACAGCTCGACGTCCGGGTCGTCATCGAAGAGTGGGACGGAGCACCACCGCCGTTCGGCGACACCTGGCAGGAAGAGGCCAAGTGCCGGCTCTACCTGCGCGGCTACCTCAGCATCGACGCGGGCGCGGTGGGCAAGGCCATCCACGGGCTGCGGCTGGCCAGCGGGGTGGGTGACTACGCGGTCCGGGTCTACGCCAGCAACCGCGAGGAAGCCGCCCGTCGCTACGCCGAGCTGTACAACGCCTACCGCAACCCGCTGGCGGATGAGTTCCAGCAGGCCAAGCGGCAGCTGGAGGGGCTGGAGCGGTACCTCATCCAGCTCTGGCGCGAGTACTTATCGCCCCGGCGGCTCAGCACCGAGTCCAGCGGTCATCCCAGCACGCGCCACGCCGGTAACGCGCGGCTGGCCAACCGGCCGGCCAGCCGGGTGCGCATCCCGGGTCCCCGGCCGCCCGCCTGACCGCGACGCTGGTCGAGGCGGGGCGGTGCCCGGCCTAGGTTCGGTTCAGGGGCCGTTGACCGCGGCGGACGCGCCAGTGCCGGACTGCGCCACCGCGGGGGCACTCGGGGAGTGCGCGGCGCTGCTGGCCGACGTGCGGGCGGACGGGCTGGACTTGCCCGTGGCCGTGCTGGCCGACGACTGGGCCGAGGTCTTGCCCGCCGGAGATTTGGCCGCCGACGACTTGACCGGCTCGGCGCCGATCTTGGCCTGGTCCGGGCCGCCGTTGACCGAGGTCGTGGTCACCGGGTGGTTGCTGACGGTGCGGCCGCCGGACCGAAAAGGCAGCATCGCGTAGACCATCAGGGACACCATGGCCACCACGACCACGGTGAACAGCGAGCCGATCACGCGGGCCCGAGTCGACCGGAGCACGCTGACGCGGCTCGGTTTCCTGAACGAGGTCAAATCCGAGGCCAGGCCCGGATTCTCAGCGGCCAGCCGCCGCTCGATCTCGGCGAGCATGCGCTGCTCGTCCATAGACAGCGCCATAGCGCCACCTCCGCGTCGCACGCCGGTGGATTACCCCTTGATTGTCCCCCAGCACAAGATCTTTATCCAATTGTTCCGGGTTTGCCGTGCCCCTGTTTCCCTGGTCAGCTTAACGCCGGACCAGCGTGTCGAACAAGTGGTCGAGTTCGGCCGCTGGATCGGCGGTGAGGCCGGTGTGCACCGGGCCGGGCTGGACGATCGTGCTGCGCGGGGCGGTCAGCCAGCGGAACCGCTCCCCCAGCGGCCGCCCGGCCAGCGGGCCCTCGGTGCAGGCCTTGGTGAACGCCCCCAGCGCCCGCCGGACCGCACCGGCGTCCACGCCGGGGTCGAGCGCCCGCAGCCGGTCCTCGTCGAGCTCGATCCGGGCGCACAGGTAACGGTACTGCTGGGAGTACACGATGACCCCGGCGTTGATCGCCTCACCGCGCTCGATCCGGGGCACCAGCCGGATCAGCGCGTACTCGAACACTTCGGTCCCAGCAGCGGCTCCGGCCCCAGCTCCGGTGGCGGTGGCGGGGGCGGGGGCTTCCGGCGCGGTCATCGGCGGATCACCTCCGGCAGCGCCTGGACCCGGGCCAGCAGCTGCTCCACGTAGGCCGGGCCGGCCCGCTCACCGAACCAGGCGGGCGGGACGAGCGCGGCCACCTCGGTCAGCAGCGCGGTGGTGATCAGCGGGGCCAGCGTCGCGTGCGCCTGCGCCACCGCGGTGGCCCGGTCGATCAGCACGTGCTCGCGCGCGTCGTAGGGCCGGGCCGGATTGGCGGTGGGCCAGTTGTGGTGGAAGTACAGCGCGGCCCCGTGGTCGATGAGCCAGATGTCGCCGTGCCAGACCAGCAGGTTGGGGTTGCGCCAGGTCCGGTCGGGGTTCTGCACCAGCGCGTCGAACCACACCAGCTGGCTGGCGAACTCGGTGTCGGCCGTCCAGCCCAGCGGGTCGAACCCGGCCGAACCGGGCAGGAAGTCCACCCCGAGGTTCAGCCCCTGGCTGGCCTTCAGCAGGTCCTGGATCTCCGGGTCGGGCTCGCTGCCCGGGATCCGCGGGTCCAGCTCGGCCAGCACCAGCTCCGGCACCCGCAGCCCCAGCCGGCGGGCCAGCTCCCCGGCGATGATCTCGGCCACCAGCGCCAGCGGGCCCTGGCCGGCGCCGCGGAACTTCATCACGTAGGTGCCGAGGTTGTCGGCCTCGACGATGGCCGGCAGCGAGCCCCCCTCGCGCAGCGGGGTCACGTACCGGGTGACCGTCACCGTCTCCAGCATGCTGATGATTATCCCGCTTGAATCATTCGAACATACCTTTGCGCTGCTCGAACATAGATTCTATGCTCGGCGTATGCGATGGGATCACATGCGGCTGGACGAGCCCGACACCGAGAGCGGCGACAGCGCCGCAGGCGGCGGGTGCGGCACGGCTCCGCAGGCGCTGTTCGACCGGGGCGCGGTGACCCGGACCTTCGACACCCCCGGGTTCCGCGGCATGACCTTCTACGAGGTCCAGGCCAAGTCCATCGTCAACCGGGTCCCGGCCACCTCCCGTATGGCTTTCACCTGGACAATTAACCCCTATAGGGGCTGCCAGCATGCGTGTGGCTACTGCTTTGCTCGCAACACGCATACCTACCTCGACCTGGACGCGGGGCATGACTTCGATTCCAAGGTGGTGGTCAAGGTCAACGCACCCGAACTGCTGCGCAAGAAGCTGGCCTCGGCCAACTGGGCGGGCGAGCACATCGCGATGGGCACCAACGTCGACTGCTACCAGCGAGCCGAGGGCAAGTACCAGCTGATGCGCGGCATCATCTCCGCGCTACGGGACGCAAAAAACCCGTTCTCGATCCTGACCAAGGGCACGCTGATCCTGCGCGACCTGGACCTGCTGACCGAGGCGGCCCAGGTGACCGAGGTCGGGCTGAACGTGTCGGCCGGATTTATCGATAAAGAGCTATGGCGGACCCTGGAGCCGGGCACGCCGAGCCCGGAGCGGCGGCTGGATGCCTGCAAGGCGCTGACCGACGCCGGACTGCGCTGCGGGGTGCTGATGGGGCCGATCGTGCCGTTCCTGTCCGACTCCCCCGAGCAGCTGGACGCGGCCGTGCGCCGGATCGCGGACAGCGGCGCGGTGCACGTGACCCCCATCGTGCTGCACCTGCGGCCGGGCACCCGCGAGTGGTATCTGCAATGGCTGAACGACAACCATCCCGAGCTGGTCCGCCGCTACCTGCGCTTCTACGGGCGCGGCGCCTACGCACCCAAGGCCTACCAGAGTGAGATCTCCGGCCAGGTCCGCGAGCTGGCCCAGCGTTACGGGGTCGGCGCCACCAGCCCCGCCGCCGCCCGCCGGATCGGGCCGCCCGGCCTGGGGCCCGCGCCGGCCGAGCCCGCGAAGCCGGCCCCGGCCGCCCCGGAGCCGCTGCAGCTCAGCCTGCTGTAGCGGCCTGCGATCTGCTGTAGCGGCTGCGATCAACCCCCGAGCGGCCGCGCTCAGTTCGGGCTGGAGGCGTTCCAGGGCGAGCGCATCAGGCCCATGGCGCCGATCTCGTAGCCCCGGGTCGCGCCCAGCGGCGGCGAGTAGACGTGGATGCTGACCGCGGGCGCGAGCGAGGCGTTGGCCAGGTTGTGCACCTGCCGCCGGCCCATGCGCCGGGCCACTCCCTCCGGGACGTGCCGGACCTGGGTAAACACGCCGTTCAGGACCGAGACGCGCTCTTCCAGCTCACCCCGGGCCACCACCAGCATGCCTGACGTACCGGCGTGGTCGTGCCAGCCGGTGGTCTGCCCCGGCAGCCACGACTCCAGCCACACGTCATAGTCGGCCGCGCTGTACAGCCGCTGGTGCCAGCGGTTGTCCGGGTCCATGCGCACCAGCCGCTCCCACGCCCCGGGAGACCCGGCGACCTGGCGGGCGATCTCCTTCATCCGCGATCGGCTCAGGGGCTGGCTGGCGAGTTCGCTCGCAGTCCGGCCGGCGGCCCGATCGGCGGCCCGATCGGCGGCACTGTTGGCAACACCGTCAGGAAACCCGGCCAGGGACCAGCTGGGGAACTCGTTGAAGTCGGCTGGGTCAGGATTGGAGCGCATCGGGATCCAGTCTGTGTTGGCTAATCGGCTCGTGCAAAAGCCTATAAAGATAGTCGGATTAATAGAGATTAGACACTAAGCGTAGCTTCCGTCACCGTTGAGTCAACCCCAGTGAATCTGAATCAGTCCTCCACGACCAGGGACGTTGGTCACCGGATCATTATGATTCGGGCGTCCTTTCTGGCGGTGCTGATGTTACGGCTGTGGCGCCCGGCCGAGCCGGGACGCCGCAACCGGTGCGCCGGGTTCGCTGTCGTAAACTCGGCTGGCGTGGCGCACAACCGGGACACTGGTGACCGAAATAGTGTGATGCCCGGTGGTCCGAGCCCGGAAACCGGGCCTACGGCGGCCGAACCCGGCGGCCTCACGGTCCGCACGGTGCCCATCGCCGATCCCGGTGATCTGCTGACCGGGCTGCCGGATGCGCCGGTGCTGTCCTGGGTGCGCCAGGGCCGCGGCCTGGTCGGCTGGGGCGAGGTAGCGCGGGTCACGCTGACCGCGGGCGAGGACCGGTTCACCGCCGGAGAGAAGTGGCTGCGCACTTTGTTCGACGACGTGACCGTCGAGGACCAGGTTCAGGTGCCTGGCACCGGGCCGCTCGCGTTCGGCAGCTTCACCTTCGACCCGGCCTCGGACGGTTCGGTGCTGATCGTGCCTCGGGTCATCGTCGGCCGGGACGGCACGGGCAGGGCCTGGCTAACCACGGTCAGCGATGGCCGCGAGCCGGCCGGCCGCCAGTCCTGGCCCGGTGCCGCCGGACCGGACGAGGAACCGGGTCCGCCCACTGGCATTCCGTCCGGGAGCACGCTGCGCTGGCACGACGGCAGCCTGAGCGCACTCGAGTGGGCCCACGCGGTCGAGCTGGCGGTGGACCGGATCACCTCCGGCCCCCATGACCTGGGGACCCCTGATCTGGAAGCACTGCGCAAGGTGGTGCTGGCCCGGGACGTGTTCGCCGCCGCCACCGAACCGATCGATCCGCGGGTGATGCTGCGGCGGCTGGCCGCCCGGTACCCGGACTGCTACACGTTCGCGGTCGCCGACCTGGTCGGCGCGACCCCGGAGTTGCTCATCCGGCGGCAAGGGCGCGAGGTCTCCGCGCTCATCCTGGGCGGCACGCTGCCCCGCGGCGCTCAGCCCCGCGAGGACCAGGAGCTGGGCGCGGCCCTGCTCGCCTCGGCCAAGAACACCGAGGAACACGAGTACGCGGTGGACTCGATCCGGGAGGTGCTCGCTCCCCTCTGCACCAGCCTGGTGATCCCGTCCCGTCCGTCGCTGCTGAAGCTGGCCAACCTGCACCACCTGGGCACGGCCGTACGCGGCACGCTGGCGGCGGACCAGTCCGTGCTGTCGCTGGCCGACGCGGTGCACCCGCCGGCCGCGGTGTGCGGGACGCCGACCGAGGTCGCGCTGGAGCTGATCCGCGAGCTGGAGCACATGGAGCGGGGCCGGTACGCGGGCCCGGTGGGCTGGGTCGACGCTCAGGGCAACGGCGAGTTCGGCATCGCGCTGCGGTGCGCCGAGCTGGCCGGCCCGCGGGCCCGGCTGTTCGCCGGCTGCGGCATCGTGGCCGGTTCGGACCCGGTGGCCGAGGTGGCCGAGACCGAGGTCAAGTTCCTGCCCATGCGCCAGGCGCTGGAGGGCTGACCACCGCCGCGGCGGTGGCCGCCTGCTGCAGCCGGTTCCGCAGCTCCGCCGCTTCGGTCCGGCTGGTCTGCAGCTCCACCACCCGCAGCCCGGATCCGGCCGGCGCGCCAGCCAGCTCACCGGCCGGTTGAGGGGCCGGCTGACTGACCAGCTGACTGACCAGCTGACTGAACCGTGTGATCCGCTGGTACGGCAGCCCGGCCGCCGCGGCCAGGCGCCCTACGTCGGCGCCGTGCGGGGTGCCGAAGACCCGCTCGAACGATCCGGGGAACGACGCCTGTTCGAGCGTGGAGAAGATGCCGCCGCCGTCGTTGTTGACCACGACCAGGCACAGGTCCGGCCGGGGCTCGTCGGGGCCGATGAACAGCCCGGCACTGTCGTGCAGCAGGGCCAGGTCACCGATCAGGGCCACGGCCGGGCCGCCGCCGGCGGCCTGGTGGGCCAGGGCCGCGCCGATCGCGGCCGAGGTGGTGCCGTCGATGCCGCTCGCGCCCCGGCTGGCCAGCACCCGGAGCCCGGTCCGCGGGGCCAGCTGCTGATCCAGGTCCCGGATCGGCATGCTGGACGCGGCCCACAGCAGCGCCCCGTCCGGCAGCGCGGCGGCCAGGTCCCGGGCCAGCCGCGGTTCGGATAGTCCTGGCTCGGCGTCCAGCAGCGCATCGACCGCCTTGCGGGCGGCAGCGTCGGCCCGGCGCCACTCCCGCCGCCAGGCCGTGTCCGGGGCGCCCGGGGCCCCCGGGGCGGCTGCGGCGGGCGGGGCGAGGCGGACGGCCGGGGCCACGTCGGTGGCGGTCCGGGCCGGGTCGTCCCAGCGGCCGGGCTGGGCCGCGATGACCACGTGCCGGGTTGGCCCGGCCACCCCCCGCAGCATCGCGGTCTGACCCCGGGACAGCCCTGGCCGCCCGGCCGTGACGATGACGTCCGGGCGGTGCGCGGCCAGGAACCCGGGCGCGGCCAGCAGGTACTGGTAGGCCGACAGGGCGTCCGGCCCGCGGCGGGCCCCGGAGGACGGCTCGGCCAGCACCGGCCAGCCCGCCTCGGCCCCCAGCGCCAGCAGCTGATCCGCGGTCTCGTCACTGAGGCCGTCCCCGCACACAATCAGGCCTCGCTCGGTCCACGGCAGCTCGAGCGCTACGCCCGGGCCGGACGGCGTAGCGGCGAAGCGGACCCACGGCGCTCCCCCGGCCCGGCCGCCGGGCGCCTCGTAGGCCCGGGCCCGGGCCGGGGCTGGGGCCTGGTCGGGCACCAGCGGGTCGCGGAAGGCCAGGTTCAGGTGCACCGGGCCGGCCGGCCCACCCGCCGCACCGGACGCCGAGCCCCAGGCCCGGCCGGTCAGCGAGCGCCAGTAACCCGCCTGGGCCGCCTCCGCCGCCGGTCCGGGCCGGTCCTCCGGCACCCCCACCTCGCTGAACCAGCGGACCGCGTCGCCGTAGAGCTTGATCTGGTCGATGGCCTGGTTCGCGCCGGTGCCGCGCAGCTCGGGCGGCCGATCGGCGGTCAGCACCAGCAGCGGCACCCCGGACTCGCTGGCCTCGATCACGGCCGGGTGGAAGCTGGCGGCCGCGGTCCCGGACGTGCACAGCACGGCCGCGGGCCGGCCCCCGGCCTTGGCCAGCCCCAGGGCCAGGTAGGCGGCGGACCGTTCGTCGATGCGCACGTGCAGCCGCAGGTCGCCGCGTTCGGCCCGGCGGTGGAACTCCATGGCCAGGGGCGCGCTGCGCGAACCGGGAGCCAGCACCACCTCGGTCAGCCCGCAGCGGATCAGCTCATCGGCCAGCGTGACGGCCAGCGCCGTCGAAGGGTTCATCCGGCGACCTTCCTGCGAAGACCTGGCCGAGGTACCTGTCTCAGGAGACCTCGCCGAGGTAGGGGGCGGCGGCCACGGCCCGGTCCCGCCACGGTCCGGGCTCGACCTCCCAGCGAGCCAGCTGCGCCGGGTCCACGGCCGGCCGGCGCACCGGCAGCGCCCCGCCGTCCGCGGCCAGCGGCTCAGCGGTGATGTCCCCGGTGAGCAGGCTCATCGTGCCCAGGCCGCAGGCGTACGGCAGGTCGGGCAGCGCGGCGGCCAGAGCCAGGCCGGCGGCCAGGCCCACGCTGGTGTCGACCGCGCTGGACACCACCACCGGCAGGCCGCAGGCCTCCGCGATCCGCAGCGCGGGCCGGACCCCGCCCAGCGGCTGGACCTTGAGCACCACGATGTCGGCCGCTCCGGCCGCGCGGACCCGCAGCGGATCCTCGGCCCGGCGGATCGACTCATCGGCCGCCAGCGGCACCGAGGTCTGGCGGCGCAGCTCGGCCAGCTCGGCCAGCGTGGCGCAGGGCTGCTCGGCGTACTCCAGGCTGAACTTGTCCAGCTCGGCCAGCATGCGGACGGCGTGCGGCACGTCCCAGTGCCCGTTGACGTCGACCCGGACCCGGCCCCGGGGGCCGAGGGCGTCGCGGACCGCTCCCACCCGGGCGATGTCGTCGGCGTCGGCCTGGCCCGGTTCGGCCACCTTGACCTTGGCCGTGCCGCAGCCGGACGACGCGGCGATCTCGTAGGCACGGTCCGGACCCACGGCCGGGACGGTCACGTTGACGGGTATGTGGTCCCGCACCGGGGCCGGCCAGCCCGCCGTAGCCGCCTCCAGCGCGCTGGCCAGCCAGCGGGCCGCCTCGCGCGGGCCGTACTCGGCGAACGGGGAGAACTCACCCCACCCGGCCGGGCCCTGGATCAGCGCGCCCTCGCGGACGGTGATGCCGCGGAACTTGGTCGTCATCGGGATCGCGAACGCGCGCAGCGACCCCAGCAGCTCGTCCAGCTGGGCTCCGGCTGGCGCCCCGCCTCCTGTTCCGCCGCCTGCTGCCACAGGACCTAACCTTACGTGCGTGGTTGAGCGTCCTTTGCATGCGGTTGTACTGCCCGTCACCGAGGCCGGCGGCCAGCTCCTGGAGCTGCTGGCGGCGGCGCTGGACGGCACCGGCCCGGCGGTGCTGCCGCTGGATCCGGACCTACCGGCGGACCGGCTGGCGGCCATCCTGGACACGTTCGCGCCCGCCGCCGTGCACACCCCGGACGGGGTGACCCGGCGGGCGGACAGCCGGCCGGCGGGCCAGGACACGGCGGTCGTGATCGCCACCTCCGGGTCCACCGGGCAGCCCAAAGGGGTCGAGCTGAGCGCGGCCGCGCTGCGGCATTCGGCCCGGGCCACGCTGGACCGGGTCCGCGCCACTCCCGGGCAGCGCTGGCTGCTGTGCCTGCCCGCTACCCACATCGCCGGGATCCAGGTGCTGATCCGCTCGCTGGTGGCGGGGACCGACCCGGTCGTGGTGACCCGGACCGACGCGGACGTGCTGGCCGGATCGGGCTGCGCCCACGTGTCGATCGTGCCCACCCAGCTGCGGCGGCTGCTGGACGCCGACCCGGGCGCGGCCTGGGCCCAGGGGTTCACCTCGGTGCTGCTCGGTGGGGCGGCGGCGCCGGCCGCGCTGGTCGACGGGGCCCGCGCGGCCGGGGTGCCGGTGATCACCACCTACGGGATGAGCGAGACCTGCGGTGGCTGTGTCTACGACGGCCGGCCGCTGGCCGGGGTGACGGTGACCACAGCGGCCGGCGGCACCCCTGCCGGTGCGGCCGGTGACGGCCGGATCCGGATCAGCGGCCCGGTGCTGTTCTCCGGCTACCGGGGCCGCCCGGATCTGACCGCGGCGGCGATGGACGGTGCGTGGTTCGTCACATCCGACCTCGGCCTGATCGGCCCCGAGGGGCGGCTGGCGGTCCGCGGCCGGGCCGACGACGTGATCATCACCGGAGGCGAAAAGGTCGTAGCGGGCGAGGTCGCGGCCCTGCTCGAGACCTGTCCCGGGGTCCGGGAGGCCGCCGTGGTAGGCCGGCCGGACGCCGAATGGGGTGAACGGGTCACTGCGGTGATTGTTCCAGACAACCCGGCTCAACCACCGACCCTCGATCTGTTGTGTCGGCATGTGCGGGAGCGTCTGCCGCGTTACGCTCTCCCCCGGGAGCTCGTTCTGCGGGCGGCGATGCCGATGCTGCCGAGCGGCAAACCCGATCTAGAAACGCTCCGCCGGGAACAATCCCCGGCCGCGAACGTTAGTAGATAGTGCCCGCGCGAACGCAGAAACGCAGCGTCGCGGGCCCCTAGACGAAGGCGCGTGAAGGCGCCTGAGCTGAGCACGGTGAACGGCGCGTTCATCGTACCCGTGTCAAGAGGAGAAGGAGGGAGGTGTCGCATGCCGCGGACCGCAGTCGCCACACCGGTCGGGACCACCTCGAAGGGGAACGGTGAGGCCAGCACCATGCGTGTGGACGACCTGATCCAGCGAGGGCGCAGCCAGGGTCACCTGTCTCTCTCCGAGCTACGGACTGCCTTCGAGCAGGCGGGCATTGCCCCCGCCGAGGGCCGTACGATCCTGCGTGAACTCGCCGAAGCAGGCGTCCAGATGGCCAACGAGCCGGCCAAGGGCAAGCGCACGGTGAAGGACCCGACCGCCAAGGCTGGTGCGGCCAAGGTCACTCGCCGGGCCAAGACCGGATCGACGGCCACCCAGAACGACGCCGACACCGAGAGTGCCCCCCAGGCCAGCACGGCCAAGGGTGCGATCGAGGTCGACGACGACGCGATCGACGCGCAGGCCGAGAAGGTCGCGCTGGCCGAGGCGGGCGACAAGTTCGCCGAGGCAGACCTGGACGACCAGGGGCCGGCCATGGGCGACTCGGTGCACACGTACCTGAAGTCGATCGGCCGGACCAGCCTGCTCACGGCGGAGCAGGAAGTCGACCTGGCCAAGCGGATCGAAGCAGGCCTGTTCGCCGAGCACAAGCTGGACAGCGAGCCGGACCTGGACGCCGACTTCCGCCGGGACCTCGAGCTGGTGGCCGAGGACGGCCACCGGGCCAAGGCTCACATGCTGGAGGCCAACCTCCGGCTGGTCGTGTCGGTGGCCAAGAAGTACACCGACCGCGGCCTGTCGCTGCTCGATGTGGTGCAGGAGGGCAACCTCGGCCTGATCCGGGCCGTGGAGAAGTTCGACTACACCAAGGGCTACAAGTTCTCCACCTACGCCATGTGGTGGATCCGCCAGGCCATCCAGCGTGGCTTCGCGGACTCGGCCCGGACCATCCGGCTGCCGGTCCACGTGCTGGAGATGCTGAGCAAGCTGAGCCGGGTCGAGCGGGACATGCACCAGAAGCTCGGCCGTGAGCCCACCCCGGAGGAGCTGGCCGTCGAGCTGGACCGGACTCCGGACCAGATCGAGGAGCTGCTGCGGACCAGCCGCCAGCCGATCAGCCTGGACTCCACCATCGGTGAGGACGGCGAGACCAGCATCGGCGACCTGATCGAGGACGTCGACGCCCCGGAAGCCTCCGAGATGGTCGACCGTCAGCTGATGGCCGAGCAGCTGCGCAGCGCGCTGGACGCGCTGACGCCGCGGGAGGCCACGATCATGTCGATGCGGTTCGGCCTCTACGACGGCAACCCGCACACGCTGGATGAGATCGGCCGGGCCCTGGGCCTGACCCGAGAGCGCATCCGGCAGCTGGAGAAGCAGTCGCTGTCCAAGCTGCGTCACCCGAGCCGCGCCCAGCCGCTGCTCGACTTCGCCAGCTAGGCCAGCAGGCAGAGAACCCCGTCGCCCACCCGGGCGGCGGGGTTTTCGCGTCTGGGTTCCGCCCCCGCCGCCTCTTGCTGTTATCAGCTGGCTGGAGGCGGGCGCGAGACGGGACGGCGCCGGACAATACTCGGGGCATGCCTGATTTTCGCTACGCCACCCTGCTCCGCCCGGTCACCGCGGCGGACGTGCCGTTGCTGCAGCGCTTCTCTACCGAGCCGGGCCTGGTCGGCCTGGACTGGGCCGGGTACCAGGACCCGGAGATCATCGCCCGCCAGTTCGCCGAGAACGGTTACCTGGGTGACGACGGCGGCAGGCTGATGGTCGACGACGGCACGGGCGCCGGCGCGGCCGGGTTCGTGAGCTGGCGGGCCAGGAAGTCCGTCAACGTCGGGCACTGGGAGATCGGAATCGCGCTACTGCCCGAGCGTCGCGGCCAGGGACTCGGCTGGCGGGCCCAGGTCCTGCTGTGTGAGTACCTGTTCCAGCACACCCCGGCCTTCCGGATCCAGGCGGGCACCCACGAGGAGAACCTGGCCGAACAGCACAGTCTGGAAAAGGCCGGTTTCCACCTGGACGGCGTGGTCCGCGCCATCGAGTACCGGGACGGCGCCTACCGCAACGGCTACCTGTACAGCCGGTTGCGCAGCGATCCGGCACCGCAGCTCCCCTAGGTCACGGGCGTAGCCGCACGAACTCCAGAAAGCGGGACGCGGCCGGAGACAGCGCCCGGTCGGTCCGCCAGGTCAGGCCGACCACGCGCTCGGCGCTCTCGGCCGCCAGCGGGACGCCGGCCGTACCGGACAGGCCGGCGAACTGGTCCGGCAGGATAGCGATGCCCAGGCCCGCGCCGACCAGGCCCTCCACCGTGGCCAGATCACCGATCTCGAACGAGACGCGGCTCAGCACCACCCCCTCGGCCGCCAGCAGCTCGTCCAGCAGCGACCGGAAGCCGAAGCCCGCGGGCACGGTCACGAACGGCTCGGCCGCCACCTCTTCCAGCCGCACCCGGTGCCGGGCGGCCAGCCGGTGCCCGGCCGGGACGACCAGCACCAGCCGCTGCCGCTGCACCGGCAGCCAGCCGTGCGGCGCACCGGGCCGGGGTGAGATGACGGCCAGCTCGGACTGGCCCGAGGCCAGGTCACGCAGCATCTCGTGGCCCGGCTCCTGGCGCAGCGCCACCTTGACCCCCGGCGCCTGCTGGCGGAAGTCGTGCAGCAGCGCCGGCACCAGTGAGGTGGCCATCGAGTCCAGGAACGCCAGCCGGACCGTGCCGGTGTCCGGGTCGAGCAGTTCGGCCAGGTCGCCGCGCAACCGGTCGTAGCGGCGGGTGATGTCCCGGGCCGCGGCCAGCACCAGCTCGCCGTAGGGGTTGGGCTGCACGCCGGCTGGGTCGCGTTCGAACAGCCGGGTGCCGAGCTCGTTCTCGGCCCGGACCAGCAGCCGGGAAAGGGTGGGCTGGGTCGTGCGCAGCGCGGCCGCCGCGTCGGTGATCTGCCCGTGCTCGGCCACCGCCAGCAGCCGGGCCAGGTCCTCAATCTGCACAGCCACCCATCATACGTTCGGCGCATCGATGCCATAAGTTTGATGCATTTGACGTATCAGGCCAGCGCGGCGGAACGTCATTAAATGCGATCGGTTATCCGCAGTGCGGGCGGCAGCGGCGTTACGGACCGCGGCGGTCCGGATCCGGGGCGAGCCGGGACCGAGGGTTACCGCCCGGGCGAGCCCGGCTACCGGCGGATCGCGGTCGCGCTGTTCGCGGCGGGTGTGGCCACGTTCGCGCTGCTGTACAGCACCCAGGCCCTGCTGCCCGAGCTGGCCCGCTCGTTCGCGATCTCCGACGCGATGAGCACCTTATCGGTCTCGCTGACCACGGCCGGGCTGGGCCTGACGCTGCTGTTCATCGGGCCGGTCTCGGAGGTCCTCGGCCGGACCCGGCTCATCCACACCTCACTGCTGGCCTCGGCGGTCATCGGGCTGGCCTGCGCCGCCGCCCCGAACTGGGACACGCTGCTGGCGCTGCGGCTGCTGCAGGGGATCGCACTGGCCGGGCTGCCCGCGGTGGCCACGGCCTACCTGCGGGAAGAGATGCACCCGGACGGGTATGCGCGCACGGCGGGCCTGTACGTGGGCGGCACCGCGCTGGGCGGGATGAGCGGCCGCCTGGTCACCGGGGGCGTTGGCGACGCGGCCGGCTGGCGCTGGGCGCTGGCCGCCGTGGCCGGGCTGGGCCTGCTCTGCGGCCTGCTGGTGCTGATCATGCTGCCCGGCTCGCGCAACTTCGTGCCCGCGCCGGCCCGGCCGCGGCGCCTGGCCACGATGACCCGGCGGGCGCTGTCCGACCCCGGGCTGCTGGCCCTCTACGCGATCGGCGCCTGCGCCATGGGCGCGTTCGTGTCGCTGTACAACGCGATCGGGTTCCGGCTCACCTCGGCCCCGTACCACCTGAGCCTGGTCCAGGAGAGCCTGGTGTTCCTGATCTACCCGGTCGGCACGGTGACCTCGGCGTTGGCCGGGCGGATGGTCGAGCGGCACTCCCGGCGCGCGGTGGTCCCGGCCGGCGTCCTGATCACGATGGCCGGGGTGGCCCTGACCCTGCTGACCCCGCTGCCGCTGGTGGTGCTGGGGGTGGCGGTGATGACGGCAGGGTTCTTCGTGGTGCACGGGGTGGCCAGCGGCTGGGTCCCGGTCCGCGCCGCAGCGGGCGGGGTGGCGGCCGCGCAGGCCGCGTCGCTGTACCTGTTCGCCTACTACCTGGGGTCGTCGGTGTTTGGCGGGCTCGTCGGCCGGGTCTGGGTCACCGGGGCCTGGCCTGCTGTGGTGGCGATGGTGCTGGTCCTGCTGGTGGTGTGCGGGGGCCTGACCTTCTGGCTCCGGCGAATCCCGGCGCTGACGGATCCCGGCGCTAGCATCGTGAGGTGAGTACCAGGACCCAGCGGCGCCGCATCCAGCGAATCTCCGTCTCCGATGATCCCGCCCCGGGTTCCGCGGGACCGTCGGCCGGGGCGCGGGCTGATCTGCTGGCGGTCGAGGAACCGCTGGAGATCCGGATCGGCGGCCAGCCGCTGACCGTGACCATGCGCACCCCCGGCGACGATATCGACCTGGCCGCTGGTTTCCTGTTCACCGAGGGCCTGCTGTCCCCCGCGGTCGACCTGCGGCAGATCCGCATGTGCGACGAGAACGTGGCCGACGCGACCCTGGAGGTGGCCGACCTGCCGTCGGCGGCCGAGGTGCAGCGGGCCACCGACGCGCGGCGGGCCCAGCAGACGGCCCAGGAGCGGGCTCAGCGGAACTTCCTCACCACCAGCGCCTGCGGCGTCTGCGGCAAGGAGAGCATCGACGCCATCCGGGTCCGCTCCCGCTACGACCTGACCGCCGACCAGACGCAGGTCTCCCCCGTCGTGCTGGCCGGCCTGCCGGACCGGCTCCGGGAGGCGCAGCGGGTGTTCGCCAGCACCGGCGGCCTGCACGCGGCCGGGCTGTTCACCACGGATGGGTCGCTGGCCGTGCTGCGCGAGGACGTTGGCCGGCACAACGCGGTGGACAAGGTGATCGGCTGGGCCCTGCGCGCCGGGCGGCTCCCGCTGACCGGCCACATCCTGATGGTCAGCGGCCGGGCCTCCTTCGAACTGGTGCAGAAGGCCGCGGTGGCCGGCCTCCCCGTCCTGGCCGCGGTGTCCGCGCCGTCCTCGCTGGCCGCCGACCTGGCCGAGGAAACCGGTATGACGCTGGTCGGCTTCCTGCGCGGCAACTCGATGAACGCGTACACCGGCCTGCAGCGGCTGACCGGGATAACAACTCCGGCCTGACCGGTCACGGGTGGTGTAAGGACACCTCCGGGTGGGGACGAAGCAGGTGTCCGTGCAGGCCCCCGGGGGGAGCGGCCATGAGGATCATGCCAGTAGCGGCAGTCGCCGCGGTGGCGTTCGTCGGCGGGGGCGCCGGCGCGCTGGGCGCGTCCTGGTTCACCGGGCCGTCCGCGAGCCAGCCCGCCGGCCCGGTCGCCCTGGTGGCGGGCGCGTTCGACGGGACCAGGCCATCGGTCATCCAGTTCTCCGGCGACGACGGCGACGTGGTAACCGGGATCCACTGGTCGAGCTGGGGCCACCAGAGCGCGACGGGGCGCGGCACGGTGGGGCTGAACGACTGCACCCCGAGCTGCGCCGAAGGCACGACCCGGTACGTGGCCGCCACGATCACCTTGTCCGCGCCGGACGCCAAGGGCGAATGGACGGTCATCACCGAATCGGACAACGGGCGGACGACAACGTTCTCGCTGGCCGGGCACTGGGCTCAAGGCGCTACGTCCTGAGCCACCCGGCCGCTGGCTCCCGCCCGGACGTGATCCGCCGCGGGCGTAACGTCGGCCAGGACAGTCTGAATGTCGTTGGTGTCGCCAGCATCGGAGATGACGGCGAGGTAGCCGTCGGGTCGGATCAGCGCGAGGGTGTGGTTAGTCGCGCCGTAGCCGGTGCGGAGCTGGCCGTGCGTGTCGGCGAGCTGGTCGGGCTGATGAGCCGTGTCAACGACCTGGAAACTTTGCAGATCGACATCCGCATGGTCGATTGGCGGCAGGTCGCCGAAGGCCAGCAGGGTGAACCGTCCGCCGCGGGTGAGGTCGAACAGCCGGTGCTCGCCGTCTGGTGTCCTGAGGTCGGTGGCGTCGGGTGCTCGGTCGCCGGCCCGGAGGTTGGCGCTGTCGTTGCGGTCGTCTCGAGCCAAGGTCGAGCCGCGGTAGTTCACGTCGAGCTGGAGGGTGCTCGAGTCGCGTCGGGTGGTGATGCCTCCCTGGATCGTCTGGGCCAGCCTTGTGTTGGAAAGACCCAGGACGTGGGCGGCGACTGGGCGCCGCTCAGCCTCGTAGCTGTCGACGAGCATGTCCGGAGCGCCCTGCACGACCGCTGCGAGTTTCCACCCGAGGTTGTGCGCGTCCTGGATTCCGGTGTTCATGCCCTGCCCGCCGGCGGGAGAGTGCACGTGCGCGGCGTCACCGGCGAGGAGCACCCGGCCGTGCCGGTAGCGCTCGGCCAGGCGGATGTTGGCACGCCACAGCGACGACCACTCCGGCTCGTGCAGGCGGAGGTCAGCGCGGCCCGTCCGCTGGTTCAGTATTGTCTGCAAGTTGACCAGGCTGAGCTGCGGGTCTTGTCCTAGGGCGATGCTGGCCTGGTACTGGAACACTTCGGTGGACGGCAGCGGGCACAAGCTGACGAAGCCGTCGCGCTGGCGCCACATCTGCCAGGTGGCTCGGTCAAGACCCTCGACATCGAGGTCGGCGACGAGCATCCGGATGTCTTCGCGGGTGTCGCCCTGGAACGAGATCCCCGCTTGCTTGCGGACAGTGCTGTGCCCGCCGTCGCAGCCGACAAGCCATTCCGCCTCAACTGTTTCGGTCCGCGTGCCGGAGTCGATCACGGCCGAGACGCCGAGGTCGGACTGCGTGAAGCTGACCAGCCGGGAACCGAACTCCACCACACCACCGAGCTCGTCCAAGCGGAGCCGCAACGCCTCCTCGACGCGCCACTGCGGCGTCACCAGGCTCGTTGTATACGGGATGTCCGGGCGGTCCTTCAGCGACTCCGGCTCAGCGCCACCGAGGGTCACCCGACCGTCAGGACCGGTAGAGCGGATCGGCATCGCCAGCTCTCCGTGGGCGAGCACGCGGTTGACGAGGCCAAGGTCGTCGAACACCTCGAGGGTGCGCGGCTGGACGCCTTTGCCGCGTGAGCCGGGCTGCGGACCCGGCGCAGCCTCAAGCAAGCGGCAAGAGATGCCGCGTCGGGCAAGCTCCACGGCCAGGGTCAGGCCGGTCGGTCCGGCCCCCACGATCAGCACCAAACCGGTGCTCAGCGACTGCGACGCTCGCGTCACGTCCGTCGTCTCAACCATCGTTCCTCCTCCTGGATGTGAATGGTGACTCAGCTGTGGATAGAGATTCAGGACCTTCCGGGCCGGCGTAGGGCACCGGTGTCTCCCCCTGTAGCCGCTGGTCCCTGGCTCCTCGCCGCTGACCGGCGACGACGTGGACCATCAGGACCGTTGCCGTGACGAGGAGGAAGAGCGCGGGGGGCCAGGAGCGGCCGAGCACGAGTACGAGCACGAGCGCGGCGCTGAGCACGAGCCGGGTGGTGGCTAGTGAGTCGGCTCGTGGGACCCGGAGCACCCAGGTCATCGCGTTCATGGCCAACAGGTACGCGATCGCGCCGAGGGTGATCGCGGCCGCCGCCGGCATGGTGACGGCTTCGTCGGCGCGGTCCAGTCCGATCTGGCTCCCCGCGGCGGTGGCGGTGATTCCCACGACCAGGGGGAAGTGGAGGTAAGCGCACACGGTCGCGGCTGACTGGCCGCTGCGTGTGCCTTCAAGGGCTGCGTAGCGACGCTGCCAGGAGCCCCGCTCGAAGAAGCCCCACCACAGGGCGACGGCCAGCAAGCCGGCCGCGGCGACGAGGCTGCGTCGGGGCCAGTCCGTCAGCCCGTGGTCGGAGGCCAGGGTAATGGTGTCGACGATCTGCTCGCCGATCACGATGATGACGAACGCGGCGCAGCGCTCGGCGAGGTGGCTTCGGTCAACGGGCAGGAGGCGGCCCCGCCGGGCGGCCAATCGGGGCATGAGCACGTCGAACACCGTGGCCACGCCCCAGACGATCAGCCGGAGGGTCGGCGGCAGCAAGGTCGACGCTAGCCAGGCGGCTCCGACCACGGAGAATCCGGCGGCGTAGAAGCGAGCCAGGCGCCCCCCGTCCGGTGCCGTGGAGCGGACGTGGAGGTAGTACAGCGCCACGATGAGACGGACTGCGGCGTACCCGAGCGCGAAGGGAACCTCGCCGGTGCCGGGCACGGACGGGATCGCCAGCCCCATCACCCCGGTTGCCCCGGCCGCGCCGATCACCAGCACCCGGGCAGTGGCGTCGTCGGCGGGAAACCGGTCGGCGGCGAAACTGATCCCGACCCATGCCCACCACACCGGGATGAACACCAGGACCGCCGTGCCGGCGATCGGCCAGGACGGGTCATCCCGGTAGACCCTCGTGAGCTGGGCCACGCAGAATACGAAGATCAGGTCGAACAGCAGTTCCAGGCCGGTGAAGCGTTCCGCGCGGCCTCGGGCCTGGCGGGTCCGTGCGGCAATGATTGTGCTGCCCATGAGGACTCCTGCGTCGAGGCGTTGAAGGGGCCAGGGCTCTTGGATGCCACGAGGCCACTGGTGGGCCGGCCGGGCAGACCGCCGACCGGCCCGGTGTGGCAGGCGCTCCGGCTAGCCCATGCCGAGCTGGGAGTAGTAGGTCTGGTTGTCGTAGAACAACCACTCCTCGTCCATCGTGCCGTTTGTGTTCCAGACGCCGACGGTCGCCATGTTGAACGACCACGGCTTGTTCGTCGGAGCGATCCGCCCGCCCTTGCCGTCCGGCATCGGCTTGGTGAAGGTGCCGGCCATCACCCCGCTGACGCAGGTCAGATTCCCCTTGGCGATGCGCAGCGGGTGGTGGTGGATGTGGGCGTCCGGCGAAGAGGTGAAGATCGCCTGCATGTCCTCGACGTGCTTGTCCAAGCCGTCGGTGTAGTGCCCGTCGGGGAAATGCACCCGGATGTTCTGGGCGTGGCTCTCACCGAACCGCGCCCAGTTCGCGGTGCTGAAGACCACGAAGTCGAGCTCGTCGAACGTCGTGAGGTGCTGCAGCTCCTCCGCGGTTAGCCCCGACGGGAACGGCGGGTTCGCCAGGTCGGTTGACGCCGGGTCCGGCAGCAGGTCAGGGGTTATCAGACCCGGACCCGTCTTGCCCGTCCGCCCGCCCGCGGCCATGGACAGGCTGGCGCCCGCCAGGACCGCCGAGATGGCCGCGATCCCCAACACCGTCGATGCCGGGTTCAGGGTCCGTGGATCCACCGGCCTCCCCTGTGCCTTCGCTGAGCCTGGCCCGTGCTCCAGGTGACGTGCCATGTCGTACCTCCGCTCCTAGCCTGCTGGGTCAGTAGCTGTATATACAGTTACTGACTACTCAGCATGTATGATGACTATCCTGCGCCCGCAGTAACTGACTACGCAAGGACCAAGGTTGAAAAAACGCGAAGAGCGGTCGGGAGCCGGCCAGCTCGACGTCACGCCGGAGGACTCCTTCGACGACGAGCGGTTCGACGGCAGCGAGGAGGTGACGCTCGCCGGCCTGCTGTTCGAGTGCGCTGCCCGGCTCGAGCAGCACATCGACACCAACATGCAACGAGCCAGCGGTGTCGCCGTTAGCACCTTCGAGGTCCTGATCCGGCTGCTGCGCTCACCAGAGCACCAGTTGCGGCTGACCGACCTCGGCCGTCAGCTCGCCATCACCACCGGCGGGGTCACCCGGCTCATCGATCGCCTGGAGGCCCAGGACCTGGTGGAGCGCGTCCGCGCGATAGACGACCGCCGAGCGGTCTACGCGCGACTCACCGACGAGGGACGCGACACCGCCGTCCGCGTGCTACCAGACCACATAGCCGACCTCCGCAAGACCTTCGACGCCCTCGGCCCCGAACGCCAGCGCCTCGAGCACGCCCTCCGGCTCCTGCGCGACATCGTGTCGGTGCCCTCGTAATAAGGCCGGCCTGGTCTTCCGCTGCCCTGGCCGGGCTCATGGAGCGTGACGTTAGCTGCGGTAATCGGTTGCGCCGACTGTCTGGTGCCAGCACACTGCCGGATGTAGGAGCCGACCACCGGAGGTACAGCACATATGACTATGGGCTTCCACGCCGCCGCGTCATCCGCACGATCCTCCTGAGCCTGGATCTACTTCCGTCCGCCTCCCCGACTGGCACGAGCTAGAGCGGGACAGGCGGGTTTTTCCGTAGGCCTTCGTGCGGGACGCCGCGGCTGCAGCGCTCATTCGCCGCAGCTCCGCGTGGAGGTCTTTCGCCATGTCCATTTTCCCTGGTGCGCGCCGTGTTCCGGCGCGTCCGGTCCGTCCTACGTTTCGCGATCCGCGGTTCGCCTTCCTGCTGGTCGGCCAGTCCGTCAGCTGGGTCGGCAGCTGGGCGGCGTCCATTGTCCTGTGGGGGTTCGCCGCCTACCACTTCGGCGCCAGTCCCGAGGCCATTTCGGTCACGGCCCTGTGCTGGTCCGGTCCTCCCATAGTGCTCACGGCGTTCACCGGCCGTCTCACCGACCGGTTCGGGCCGCGAGCCATGCTGATCGTCGGCTACCTGTGCTCCGCCACCACGTCGCTGGGGATGGCCGCCGCAGGATCGCTGATGTCCCTGGACATCATGGCGGCCGCCTGCGGTGCCGCCCGGGCGCTGTGCACCCCCGCGAGCAGCGCGCTCCCAGCGCGAGTCGTCGAGCCAGCTGACCTGCTCGCCGCGAACTCCCTTCTCGGCGTCACCGCCGCCATCGGGCAGGTGGCGGGCCCGCTGGCGGCCAGCGTGCTCATGGCGGTCGCGGGGTTCCGCACGGCGTTCGCCGCCGATGCCGCCACGTACCTGGTGAGTGTCCTGGTCATGCTCCCGCTGCCGGTTCTTCCGCGGCCGCACGAGCCGCAGTCAGCCAGGGCAGCCGCCACGGGGCGTTCGGCCTGCGGGGTGCGGTGGCTGCGCCAGGCAACGGCGGGCGCGGTGACCGTGGCCCGGGATCCAGGATTGCGCCGAGTGACGCTGGCCCGGATCGGGGTCATCTTCACGTCCGGGGCGTTCCTGGTCATCGAGCCGCTGTACGCCCGCCACGTGCTGGGCCGGCCACCGTCCCAGTTCGCGCTGTTCGAGGCGGCCATCGGCGTCGGGGCGATCGTGACCGGGCTGGCGCTCCCGGTGATCCGCCGTCGCCTGCCGGTGACCCGGCCTGCGCTGGAGGTCATGGCGGCGGGCGCGATCAGTTACGGGCTGACGGCGGCGCTGTTCACCGGCACGCCGTGGATTCCCGTCGCGTACATCGGCGCGTGCGCGTGGGGTGCCAGCGGCACGGTGTTCTACACGGTTGCTGCCACGACCCTGCAGCGGCTCGCCCCCGCGCGAACGCTGGGCCAGGTCGCGGGCGTGATCTCCACGGCCGAGTCGACGATCGAGAACCTCAGCATGCCCCTGGCGGGTGTCCTCCTGGCCGCCACCGGGATCCGGGCGGGCGCGCTCGTCCTCGCGGCGGCGGCCGTCGCGGCCGGGGCGGGGTGTCTCCTGAAGTAGATCGGGTTACCAGCGGCGCCGCCGGGGCCCCGGCGCAGGGGCACATGTTCGATGATGTGTGGATGGAGTGGACCTTCACCGGCGAGGTGAGCCCGGCACGGAGTCCTCTCGCTGTGGGACCTCCGCAGAGGCACATTGAAGATGTGACCGGGGTAGCGGCAAGCTGGGCGTGTACTAGCTTCAGGGGAAGTGGTGATCAGCAATGCCCGGATTCGTGCTGAAGCCCCGCGAGGGACCTGCCTATGGCTTCCACGGCGCGCATATCGTGATCAAAGCATCAGGCAGCCAGACCCTCGGCCAGCTGGGGGTGATGGAGTCCACTTATCCGCCTGGCCTGACAGTCCACACGCACATACATGCCGGCGAGGACGAAATGTTCTATCTTCTCGCTGGCGAACTCACCGGATATTGCGGCGAGGATAGCTGGACTGCCCGGGCCGGCAGCTTCGTCTTCGTGCCGCGGGATCACCCGCACAGCTTCCGGGTCACCAGTGCCGGGCCAGCCACAGCACTCGTGATCACCGGGCCCTCCCAGCTCGACGGCCAGATAGCGGCACGTGGCGAAGCTGCCCCAGCCATAGACCGGTAGCCCCCACGGACCACTTATGCCAAACGCGGCACGAGCGGATGGGCGGGTCGTGCCGCTAGCGTGCTTTCCGGGTACGGACAATCCTGCGTTTGCGCAAGGACTCGAGCCATTCCTGCCCGCTGAGCAGTCGCGTGGTCTTGGCCGACTTGACCTCGCCCTCGGCCGCAACTGCCATCGCGACGCTGGCAGCGGTCATATCATCGGGTGCCTCATACACGACGAGCACGTCATACTCGCCAAACGGAAAGCCTGCCACCACGATCGTGGCTCCTAGGTCTTCCAGTGCCGACGTGATCGCTTCCTCGGGATCTTGCGGGTCCTTAAGCTGAGCCGCCATCGACTTTGCGGTATAGGAGGCCTGGTACATGAAGAGCGGCATCAAGATTCCCCTCGGGCGGGAACAGGCGAAGGGATCACCTGCCAGTCCCCTGACGCCCGGTAGCTTCTGCCGGCACGGGCGAGGCAACGGGCTGGAGACCACTGCGGTCTAAAGATCGTAGACCCGCCGTAGACGGACGTACCAGCCTCCGCCTCGCAGACCAGCCCCGGTTAGCGGCTTGGCCGCATGAGGGCGGCGGCCAGTTCCTGGCGGCTGCGGACGCCGAGTTTGTCGAAGACCGCTCGCAGGTGCTCCTGGATGGTGTACTGGCTGATGGCCAGCTGGCCGGCGATCTGCTTGGTGGAGTATCCCCGCAGCACCAGCCCGACCACCCGGGCTTGGGCGCCGGTCACACTGTGGCTGGCCAGGATTAGGGACGTTAGTTCGGCGGGCCCGGGCTCCTCGAGGATCAGGACGGTGGACTGCTGACTGCCGCCGTGCAGCGGTGAGGCGTGGACGGACAGCCAGTCCCCGCGGACGGTGCGCAGCCGCACGGCGGGCACCGGGTCTTCCCCAGCGTGACCGGCCGCGGCAAGCAGGGGCAGCGGCAGCTGGCATGAGCTTGGCCAGTCGCTTTCCGGGATCTGCGCGAGCCACCGCTCCGCGGCGTCGTTTACCGAGGTGACCGAGCCGGATGCGTCGAGGATGACCACCCCATGTCCCAGCGCCGGATGGGGATCCCTGGCTTGCCCGGCCAGCAGGGCCCGGCGGAGGCCCTCGGCCACGTGCGGGGTGATCCTGGCGATAATGTTGCGGTCGCGTAGGGAGAACCCGGTGGCGCCGGCCTGCCGGTGCAGGCACATCACTCCCCAGCATGCCTGCCGGGTCCGCAGCGCCACCCGTAGTTCGTCGCCGAGACCGAGTGGCCGCATGATGGCCGCGTGCCGGGTGCTGCTGTCCCGGTCGCCGTGGGTGGCCTGATCAAGGGTCCGGACCGGGTGCGGTGCGGCGGCGAGGTCGGTGAACCGGTTGACGTCACGCCCGGCGAGCTCGTTAGCCAGGAAGGCGGGCGCCGCCTCGATCAGAGGTTCCTCGCTGATCGCCGATGTGAACAGCAGCGTTGCCGGGTCCACGGTGGCGACGAAGGCGGCATCGACCCCGGCGACCGCCTTCAGGCGGGTAACGACCTCGCGGCGGAGCGCGGCGGCGTCCAGGCCGGCGTAGCAGCGCTCGATGAGCGCGTCCACCCGGCGCTGAAGGGGTTGGGGCGGCACAAGCCCACGGTACGGAACCGGTGGCCCGGATAACACCCCAGGAAACTGGCATGGTGGCCGCCACGCGCAGGACGCAGCCTGGCACCATGACAACCTTCGGACTGCACCTGACCAGTTACCCAGAGCCCGACGCGGGCGGCTCAATTGCCGCGTATACGCAGGATGTCGCCTCGGCGGCGGAGAACTCCGGAGTGTTCGGCACACTGTGGCTCACCGACCACCTCCACAGCCTTGGCCCCCGGGGCCCGGCGGCCCCGGTGCCCGAATCGCATCTCGTCCTGGCCGCCGTCGCGGCCTGCACCCAGCGGCTTGACTTGGGCCTGCTCGCCGCCTCGGTGGTGTACCGGAATCCGGCGCTGCTAGCCAAGATGATCACCACCCTTGACGTGCTGTCCGGCGGCCGCGCCATCCTCGGGATCGGCGCCGGGCACCCGCGCACTCAGGCCGAAGCCGACTCCTACGGCTACGCCTTCCCGCCGGTCCGCGCCCGGATGGAGATGCTCGACCACGCGCTGGAGGTCATCCGGCCCATGATCAGCACGACCCCTTGCGGCGGCGCCCCACCGAACTGGCCCCGGCCGCTGCGGCCTGGCGGCATCCCGGTGCTCGTGGCCGGCAGCGGCGAGCAGCGCCTGCTTCGGATCGCGGCCAAGCACGCCGACATGATCAACTTGTCGCTGCCCTCCGGGGACACCCTCGCTCGTATCCCGCACAAGCTCGACGTCCTGCGCCAGCACTGTTTGACCGTCGGCCGTGACCCCGCGCAGATCACGGTGACCTACAAGGCGACGATGGCGGTAGCCGAATCACGCGAGCACGCCCGGGCCGCGTGGGATCGTTGGGCCCCATCATTCGGGCTGCGCGAGCCGGCCGCCGAGGCGGGAGCGTTCGTCGGAGAGCCCGCCGACATCGCCGGGATGGTCCTGCCCTTCCTGCACGCCGGCGTCGATCACCTTGTCGTGGAACTGGCCGGCGGCACCGGGCCGGAGTCCATCGCGCTGGCCGCGAAGGCGCTTGCCCCGCTGATGCCGGCCGCCGGCAGCTGACCACCACGCTGACGCGATAGGGGCAGGCTCCGCCCCGTTGCGCCGGTGAGAGGATGCGCGGGAGATTTCATTCAGTCGGCGGCCGGCTGTATGCCCGGCAGCAGGTGCTCTCACGTCGTGAGTATTTCCAGGGGATAGAAGTGCCGGAACGTGAAGGCGGCCGGGCCCGGGCCTTCGCTGCGCATGGCCTTGAGCCGGTCCTCCGCCTCGGCGACGGTCGGCCGGTGGCCGGCCGGAACCCACCACAGCACCTGGTAGGGCTCGGCCAGCTGGTGAAACCACTCCCGGCGCCGCCGCAGGTAATCCATGTGCGGTGAGCGGTAGGCGAAGTTCCACAGCGCCTCGCGTGAGTCCCACACGGACAGGTTGACCATGATCTCCCCGCCGGCGAGGCGAATGGTGGTCGCGTCCCCGCCAAAGCCGTCCGTCAGCCGCCATACGAAACCCTGAGCCGCGTCGGCGAGCCGGTTGACCGGCTCGAGCGCCGCCTTGAAGTCCGCCATCTGCGGATCGTCCATTGCCGCCCGCGGCCGCGCGACGTTGAGCTGAGCCAGGTGCATCTCCGTCATGGCTTCAGCACAGCACGGCGCCATCTTCTATGTCAATCAGATTAGTTTTTAGACTCTTCGACCACGACGCAGCACTCGCCCGGCAGCGGGTCGAGCCGCACTCGCGCGTCGCCGCCGAGCAGCGCTTCGATGAGCGCGTGGTTCATCGCGCACACCAGCACCGGGAACTGGCCGGATAGCGCGTGGAACGGGCAGTTCCGCGACCTGATCACTCCTCCATCCCGGTACGGCCGGTAACCCCGCTCGGTGAGAACCGTCACCGGTCCGCGGGGGTCGGCCGGGAGACGCCGAGCGGCCGCCTTGAGCGCCTCCTCGGCGCCCGCCGCCTCCACCGCCTCGGCGAGCAGCATGGCAAGCCCCCGGTAGTCACGCGGCGGCACGCTCGCCAGGTGCTCGCGCGCAGCCACCCGGTAGACCTTCGCGGGGCGTCCCGCCCCTGGCCCGGACCGGCCGGTCAGCCGGCGGTGCGCCACCTCGAGCAGCCCGGCATCGACGAGCTTGTCCAGGTGGAACGCGGCGAGCGTCCGCGCCAGGCCAACAGCTTCAGCGGCCTCGGCCCGGCCCACCTCACGCCCCGCATCCGCCACGTACTCGTACAGGTCACGGCGCACCGGATCGGCCAGCACAGCTATGACGTCCACCTCGTGCACCAAGCCACTCTATCGCCAAACGAATTATCCGATAGAACCGCCGGCCTTGTCCGCGCACCGGGGGGTGGCGGGGCGCCTGTTTACGGTTGGGGCGGAAGGAGCAGAACTGCTGTCAGATGCTGATCTTGTAGGCATTACGGCCATTCCGGGGAAGAGAGCGCGAGATGACTACACCAGGCAGACCCGTCGTCTTTATTCATGGCCTGTGGCTGCATGCCAGCTCGTGGGGCCCGTGGCAAGAACTGTTCGCCGAGGCGGGCTACGCCCCGGCAGCGCCGGGCTGGCCCGGCGACCCGGACACGGTCGAGGAGAGCCGCGGGGACCCCAGCCGGGTGGCGGGCAAGGGAATCGACGACGTGGTCGACCACTACGCCGCGATCATCCGCGGGCTTGAGACCCCTCCGGTCGTCATCGGCCACTCCTTCGGCGGCCTCATCGCGCAGCGGCTGCTGGGCCAGGACCTGGCCGCGGCCGCGGTGGCGGTCGACCCAGCGCCGATCAAGGGCGTGCTCAACCTGCCCGTTTCCGCGCTGAGAGTCGCCTCGATCGCGCTGCGCAAGCCAGCCAACCGCAACCTGGCGATATCGCTCACCCCGGAGCAGTTCCGGTATGGCTTCGGGAACGCGATTCCCGAGCAGGAGTCAGCGGAGCTATACGACCGCTGGACCATACCCTCGCCGGGCAAGCCACTGTTCGAAGCCGGCCTGGCCAACTTCACCCCGCGGTCGCCAGCGAAGGTGAATACCGGGAACAAGACCCGCGGGCCGCTGCTGATCACGGCCGGGGGCAACGATCACACTGTGCCGGCGTCCGTCTCGACGTCGACCCGCAAGCAATACCACAAGTCACCAGCCATCACCGACCTCATCGAGTTCCACGATCGCGGCCACTCGCTGACGATCGACCACGGCTGGCGCGAGGTCGCGCAGGCCGCGCTGGACTGGCTCAAGCAGCGATCGGTCTGACGTCCACGACCGCGCAGCTTGACGGCCGGCGCCACGCACGACGAGGTCAAAATGGCCTCGCGTGGCGTCGGCCGTCCCTCGTCCGAGGCCCCGATGGGCGGACCAGAAAATCCTCGGAAGAAATCCGGGGTGTTGTCGGATCGGGGCCGGGGTGTTCGTAGCAGGGGTGAACGGCCGCCCACGAGGGGCGCCCCAGGCAGGAGGGACCGCGATCATGAAACTGACGACCATGACGCAGATCACCGTCGATGGAGTGGTGCAGGGAAACGGCGGCGCATCCGATGAGGACCGCAAGAACGGGTTCGAGCGCGGCGGATGGGCCAAGGGGGCGGGCGACGACGAGACCCGGGCGCTGATCACCAAGACCTACCAGCGCGCCGACGCGTTCCTGTTCGGCCGGCGGACCTACGAGCTCTTTGCCGGCGGCTGGGGAGCAATCGACGAGATGCGCGCCCACCCCATCGGCGTGGCGTTGAATAAGACGCCCAAGTACGTCGCATCGACCACGCTCACCCAGCCGCTCTGGGCCGGCACGACCGTCCTGTCCGGTGACCTCGCGGCGGCCATCGGCCAGCTGAAGGCCAAGCCAGGAGGTGAGCTGCAGGTACACGGCAGCGGCACCCTGATCCGCTGGCTGCTCGCCAACGGCCTCGTCGACGAGATGACCCTGCTCACCATCCCGGTGATTCTCGGCCAGGGCACGCGGCTGTTCCCTGACACCGGCCCGGACCTGGCGCTTGACCTGGCCGAAACGCGAACCGACTCCAAGGGGGTGGCGATCCAGGTCTTCCGGCCGGCCGGGCGCCCGCACTATGCGGCCGGCTAGCCGAGGATGCGCGGCAAGCCGAAGTGCGGCGCGACCGTGGTCTCGAACCGGGCGATCGCGCTGACCCGGTCCCCGGCGAGGGTGATCACTTCGACCCCACTGAGGTGCAAGGCCCCGGTGACCGCGTCGCGGCGATACTCGCCCCACGCGGGCTGCCCGTTGGCCCGGACGGGGACCAGGCGGGCGACCTGCCGGCGGTGCGCGGCGGTCGCGGTGAAGAAGCGGTGGGCCGCCGCGGTCCCCCGGTACTCGAACGGCAGGGGCGGCATTCGCACCCAGACGTCGTCGGTCATCAGGGCGACGAGCGCGTCGACGTCCAGGTCGGTAAAGGCGGCGACGAACCGGTCGACCAGCGCGCGCTCCTCCGGTCCGCCGGGCGGTGGCGGCGGCGGACCGGACGGGCGGGCGGTGTCCATCGTCGCCCGGGCGCGCCGGAGCGCGCTGGTGACGGCGTCCTCGGTGAGACCGAGCAGCCGGGCGGTTTCACTGGCCCGGTAGCCGAGCACATCGCGCAGCAGCAGCACCGCGCGCTGGTTCGGCGACAGCAGCTGGACGGCGGTGACGAACGCGAGTGAGATCGCCTCGCGGGACTCGTACCGGGCCTCCGGGCCCGGCGCCTGATCGGACAGCACATCCAGCAGGCCATCCAGCAGCACGTCCGGGTAGGGCTGCAGCCACAGCACCTCCCCCATGCGGGTCGGCTCCGGCGGCGCGATGGGCAGCGGCGCCGCGGCCACCGGCCGTCGCCCCGAGGACCGCAGCACGTTGAGACACCGGTTGGTGGCAATGCGATAGAGCCAGGTGCGCACGGACGAGCGTCCTTCGAAGCCGTCGAGTCCGAGCCACGCGGACAGCAGCGTCTCCTGCAGCGCGTCCTCGGCGTCCTGCAGCGCTCCGAGCATGCGGTAGCAGTGCACCTGGAGCTCAGCGCGATGCGGCTCGACCAGGGCGGCGAACGCGTCCCGGTCCCCGGCCCGCGCCCGCTCGAGCAGTTCCGCCGACATGTGTGGTCACCTCTCTTTTCCATCCTGCCCCTCGTCCTCTACCGACACCGGCCGCGGGCGGAACTGGTCGCGGCCGGGCCGACCAGTTCCCGGCCCGCGCCGGGGTCTGCCCCTATGACGGCATCCACCCGCCGCCGAGGGCGGCAGAACGGAGAACGAAACACCATGTCCATGTCATCAGCTACGGGCAGCCCAGAGGCCACGCCCGCCAGCATCGCGGACGGGACGGTCCTGGTGACCGGGGCCAATCGCGGCATCGGCCGAGCCCTGGTCGAGCAGGCCCTGGCCCGGGGGGCCAGCCGCGTCTACGCCAGCGCGCGGCGGCCGCTGGCCCACCCCGACCACCGGGTCACCCCGCTCGTGTTCGACCTCACCGACGTGGCCCAGATCCGGGCCGCGGCGGCGACCGTGGAATCTCTCGATGTCCTGGTCAACAACGCCGGGATAGCGCAGTACGACGATCTGTCCGACCCAGCCGCGATCGAGCAGCACCTCGCGGTCAACCTATTCGGCAGCTATGCGGTGACGCAGGCCTTCCTGCCGCTGCTGACTCGTTCGCGAGGCGCCATCGTCAACGTGCTGTCGACCGGGGCTCTGGCCGCCATTCCGATTATCCCGGCCTACTCGATCTCCAAGGCGGCCGCATTCTCCCTGTCCCAGTCGCTGCGCGCTCTGCTGGCGGGGCAGGGCGTCCGGGTCCACGCGGTCATGACCGGTCCCACCGACACCGACATGTCCCGCGGGCTGGACGTGCCGAAGGCCTCACCGGAGTCCGTGGCCCGGGCCATCTTCGATGGCGTGGAGCGTGGCGCGGAGGAGATCTTCCCCGATCCCATGTCGGCCTTCCTGGAGCAGGACTGGTACGCGGGCGGGGTCAAGGCGATGGAACGCCAGAACGCAGGCCTGGTCACGGCCGAACCTGTCGCGTCCTGAGGAACCGCTGATCGCCGCCAGGCCGGGTCCGGCCTGGCGGCGGCGCATACTGGGTGATCATGATGTTCGCCAGCGTCGCGGCCACCGAGGCGGAGAAGCGGGTCCAACGTCCCGGAGACGATCTGGTCGACCCGGCCGACGTGGTCATGGACCGGGCGTTCACGGTGCCGGGCCCGCCGGAACAGGTCTGGCCGTGGCTGGTGCAGCTGGGCAAGCAGCGGGCGGGCTGGTACCTGCCGGCCAGGGCCGAGCGGTTCCTGCCCCGGTCCCGGCGCGCCGCCCGCACGGTCAACCCGGCCTGGCTCGGCCTGCGTCCCGGCGACGTCATCCCGGACTACGGCGGTCGGCACGAGACCTTCGAGGTCGCCGCGATCACCGCGCCGAGCTCACTGGTCTACCGGTCCCGGCGCGGCCACACCGATCTGACCTGGTCCCTGACCCTGGAACCGGTGCCCGGCCCGCCGGAGGCCGGCCCGCCCGGGGCGCCCGGCCGGCCGGGGGCTCCCGGGCGGCCCGGCCGCACGCGGATCTTCCTGCGGCTGCGGATGGCACCGGTCCGGCATCAGCGGCTGGCCCGCACCGCCGGCGAACTGGTCGACCTGCTCACGGTGGCCGCGATGGCGGCCGGCCTGCAGGAGCGCCTGGCCGCCGAGCCGTCGGCGGGCTGGGTTAGCTAACCGGGCTGGCTAACGGGCCACAGGGCGTGGACCGCGTCCGGGACGGCGGCGACCGCGTCCGGGCCCAGCATGGTGAGCTGCAGGATGTAGCCGGCCATCATCGAGACCAGCGCCCGGGCGATCGCGTCCGCGGCCACCTCGCCCGGGAGCCGGCCCGCCTGCTGGTGCCCGGCGACCAGCGCGGTCAGCTCCTCGTTCATCTGGGTCAGCAGCTCACGGAGCTGCCCGGCCAGGGACGGGTTGCGCAGGGCCTCGGCCCAGACCAGCACGGCCATGCCGCCCAGGTCGTCGGCTGCGTCGCGGGCCTGGATGAGGGCCATCAGGCCGGCCATGACCTGGCCCAGCGAACGGCCCGCCGTCCCGGTCGCCAGCTCGTGCACCGTGACCAGCACCTCGCGCATGTTCTCCTCGGCGATGGCCACGATCACCTCGTCCTTGCTGGCGAAGTACCGGTAGACCGCCCCGGCGGACAGGCCGGCCTCGGCGAACAGGTCCTGCATCGAGGTGGAGTGGAAGCCGTCGCGCAGGAAGCAGCGCCGGGCCGCGCCCAGGATCTGGTCGCGGCGGGCGTCCCGGTACTGCTGGGTGACCTTGGGCATGCCCTGAGCATACAAAGAAAACGGACGTTCGTCTTTACTCGGCTCACCGGATATCTTAGGCTGAGATTAAAAGAGAACGTCCATTCTTTTATTTAACTGGTTCCGGCATCCCGTCGTGATGACCAGGGCCGGCGATCAGCGTGGCTCGGAGGAAGACAGTGCGTAATCCATTGGCCCGGCACCCCTGGTGGCGTCAGCTGGTCATCGTGGCGGTGGTTCTGCCGCTGACGATCGTGCTGGCCGTGCTGGCCTTCGCCTGGCCGAACGCCCGGCTCGCGCCGCGCAGCCTGCCCGTCGGCATCGTCGGCACCGGCGTGCCGGGCCAGCAGGCGGTGGCCGCACTGACCCGGGCCGAGCCGGGCGGCTTCGACTTCTCCCTGTACGCCGACCCGGCTGCGGCCCGCGCCGCCATCGAGGACCGCGACGTCTACGGTGCGTTCCAGATCGCCTCCGGCGGCGTCACCGTGCTCGAAGCCAGCGCGGCCAGCCCCACCGTGGCCCAGCTGCTGACCAGCACCGGCCAGCAGCTGGCCGCCCACCGGGCTCCAGCGGCGCGGGTCTCGGTGGTGGACGTGGTGCCGCTCTCCCGCAGCGACCCGCGCGGCCTGGTCCTCAGCTCGGCGTTGCTGCCGCTCACCATCTGCAGCATCATCATGGCCGCCGCCGTGGCCCTGCTGCTGCGCTTCCGCCCGGCCTGGCGGCAGATCCTGTCCCTGCTCGTGGTGTCGGCCACCGCAGGCCTGGGCGCCATCTTGATCACCGAGGGCTTCCTGGGCGCGCTGCCGCACGGGAACGGGACCAGCTGGGCCGCGCTGGCCCTGACCGTGCTGGCCGTCAGCGCCCCGACGGCCGGCCTGATCGCCATGATCGGGCCGCTCGGCCTCGGCCTGGGCGCAGCCCTGATGATCTTCATCGGCAATCCGTTCTCCGGCGCCACCTCGGCGCCCCAGCTGCTGCCCACCGCGGTCAGCCACATCGGCCAGTGGCTGCCGCCGGGCGCGGGCGCCAGCCTGCTCCGCAGCACGGCCTACTTCGGCGGCCACGGCGCCGACGGCCACCTCGCGGTCCTAATGGTGTGGGTGGTGCTCGGCCTGGCCGCCATCGTGGCTGGCCACCACGCCCCGTTCCGCTTCGCCGCCAGCCAGCCGCCGCCGCGCGAACCCCATCACGGCCGACACGAGGGCGCGGCCCTGGAGCGGACGGCCTAGCGGTGGTCAGCCGGCGAACGTGCCCAGGGGCAGGCCGCGGACACCCGGCTGGACGCGGAACAACGCGCCTGCCTGCGGCTCGGCGTCGTCGGGGAGGTTCTCCCGTGACGTGGTGATGAACAGCTCGTCCAGCTCAGGGCCGCCGAACGTGCAGGCGGTGACCTGGCTGGGGGGGAGCTCGACCACCTGGTCCAGCTGGCCCTCCGGGGTGTAACGGTGCACGGCGTGGCCGCGGTAGATGGCGACCCACAGGCCGCCGTCGACGTCCAGGGCCATGCCGTCGGGGGCACCGTGCGGGGCACCGTGATCGGGATCGACGTACACCAGCGGCCGGCGGTTGGACGGCATCCCGGCGGCCGGGTCGTAGTCGAAGACGTCGACCCGGTGGGTGGGGGTGTCGATGTAGAACATCGTGTCGCCGGCCGCGTTCCAGGCCACGCCGTTGGAGATCGTCACCTGCCCGAACACCTCGCGGATCGAGCCGTCGGGGTCGAACCGGTAGAACGCCCCGCGCGGGCCGTCCTGGTCATACGGCATCGACCCGCAGAAGAACCGGCCCTGGCGGTCCACGCCGCCCTCGTTCATCCGGATCGTGGGGTCGGTGAACGCGGTCTGCTCCGGCCCGGCCTGCCCATCGCCGTCGATCAGCAGGAAGCCGTGCTCGACCGCGACGACCAGGCCGCCGCCGGCGCGCGGGCGCATGGCAGCGGCGATCGTGCCGACGTGCTGGCGGCCGATCGACCCGTCCGGGGCCATGGTCAAAGTGTCGCCGTTCAGCATGTCGACCCAGCGCAGCACCCCGGCTACCGAGTCCCAGATCGGGCCTTCGCCGTGGTAGGTGCAGACGTCGGTGAACTGTTCCGCCTTCATCGCGGTTCCCCATCCGGGTGGTGACAGGCTCAGGTTACGCTCCGGGTGGCTGACCGAGGGGGTCAGCTGATCTCGGTCGCGGTGATCATGCGCCGGGCACCCTCGATGACACGTTCCGGCCCGGACAGCTCGACCGGCAGCACGATCGGGGTGTCCCGGCTGGACGGGCCCAGCCGGAGCTCGATCCGGCCCGGCTCGACGATCCGCGTGCCGGCCCGGCCGGTGAACGAGAACAGATCGGCGGGCAGCGTGAACCGGACCGTACGGCATGCGCCCGGGTCCAGGGTGACCCGCTGGTATCCGATGAGGGCGGTCACCGGCCGGGTCACCTGGGCCACCGGGTCGTGCAGGTACACCTGGACCACCTCGGTGCCGGCCCGCGCGCCCACGTTCCGGACCGTGACCTTGACCGAGACGTCGGCGGTGCCATCGGTGGGCAGCACGGCGGGGCTCACGGCGGCCCCTTCCCACTGGAACGAGGTGTAGCTGAGGCCGAACCCGAACGGGTACAGCGCGGTCGGGTCGATGAAGCTCACCTTGGTCCGCTGAGCCAGCGCCGGGCCAAGGTAGGTCGCGGGCTGTGCTCCCGCGTGCCGGGGCACGCTGACTGGCAGGCGCCCCGACGGGTTCACCGCACCGGTCAGCACCTGCGCCAGCGCGGGTCCGCCTTCCTGCCCGGGGAAGAACACCTGCACGATCGCGGCCGCCCCGGTGAACCGGCCGAGGGCGTACGGCCGGCCGGCCAGCAGGACCACGACGACCGGGACACCGGTCTCGAGCACCGCCGCCAGCAGCTGGCCCTGGACACCCGGCAGGTCCAGATCGGCGGCGTCACAGCCCTCACCGGAGGTTCCCCGGCCGAAGATCCCGGAGCGGTCCCCCAGCACCGCGGTACACACGTCGTGGCCGGCGGCCAGCTCAGCCGCGGCCGCGATCTCCGTGGTGCCGGGGTCATCCACCCCGCAGCCGGGCGCGTAGCTGACCGTGCTACCCGGCAGCTCATCGCGCAGTGCTTCCAGGAAGGTAGGGATCGGGACGCCGAGGTCCAGGCCGGGATAGCGCACGCCGACGTGGCTCGGGAATGAGTAACAGCCCAGCATGGCGTGCGGATCATCGGCCCGGGGACCGACGACGGCAACCCGGCGGTGGCCGGTGAGCGGCAGGATGCCGTCGTTGGCCAGCAGCACGACCGACTCGGTGGCCACCTCCCGGGCCAGCGTGACCGCGGCCGCCGGGGCCAGGTCCGGGGCGGACGCGGCCGGCTGCGGATCCCAGTCCGGATCGAGCAGGCCGAGCTCACACTTCTGCCGCAGCACCCGGCCCGCCGCCCGGTCGACCAGGCCCTCGTCGACGTCCCCCCGGCCGGCCGCCTCGATGAGCGGCGGCCCGAAACACCGGCCGCTCGGCAGCTCAACGTCGACCCCGGCCGCCAGGGCCAGGGCGGCCGCTTGTCCCGGCCCGCCCGCCACGCCGTGCAGCAGTTCCAGGAAGCTGATGCCGAAGTAGTCGGCGACGACGGTGCCGCCGAAACCCCACTCATCCCGCAGGACACCGGTCAGCAGGGCCGGGTCGGCCGCGGTCGGGACTCCGTCCAGGGCGGTATAGGCGTGCATGACCGAACGGGCGCCACCCAGCCGGATCGCCATCTCGAACGGCGGCAGCAGCTGGTCGGCGACCTGCCGGGGGGTCGCGGTGGCGGGCGCGAGGTTACGCCCGCCCCGGGAGGTTGAATAGCCGACGAAATGCTTCAGCGTCGCCACCAGACCGGCCGATTCCAGACCCTGGACGTACGCGGTGCCGATGGTCCCGACCAGGTACGGGTCCTCGCCGATGGTCTCCTCGGTGCGGCCCCAGCGCGGATCGACCGTGACGTCCAGCACGGGGGCCAGCCCCTGGTGGAGGCCGGCCGATCGCATGCTCGCGCCGATCGAGGCGGCCATCCGCTCCACCAGCGCCGGATCGAAGGTGGCGCCCCAGGCCAGCGGCACGGGATAGATCGCGGCCTGCCAGGCGGTGAAGCCGGCCAGGCACTCGTCGTGAGCGATGGCCGGGATACCGAAGCGGCTCGCGGCCATCACGTCGCGTTGCAGCCGGGTCAGCCGGGCCACGCCGTCCGCCGGCGTGAGCGGCCGCGTCCCGAACGGCCGGGTCAGCTGGCCCAGGCCGTCCGCGATCAGCTCCGGCCAGCTGCCGGGCGGGCCACCCAGGTCGTCCTGGTGCGGGGCCACCACGTCTTCGCCGGCCTCGCTGTCGAGCCAGACGCTGGACAGCTGGGCCACCTTCTCGGCCAGGGTCATCCGGGCCAGCAGATCGGCCACCCGCTCGGCGGCCGGCCGCCGGGTGTCGCGCCAGCGCGGCAGCTCCTGGCCGTTCCTGGCCGGGTCCGGGCCTGGCGCGGGCGACGCGATCGCGTCGTCCGCGAGTGAGCTACCGGGCCGGTCCTGATCCACGAGCATCTCCTCATGTTCCGTGTCCGCACACAGGGCTTCGCCGCCGGGCCGCGCTCCTGCTCGGAGTAGACCCGAGCGGCACCGATCGTGTCAACCGATGTTCTCGTAAATTTTCGGACCGCGGCAGCCGTGAGACACCGGCCAGACGCGCGGAAGGCCGGCCGGGGCGGGTTCAGTGACCGGCCGGCGCGGTTGACTCCCGCACCACCAGCTCGGTGGACAGCTCGACCCGCCGGGTGGTCAGCGACCGGCCCTCGATCAGGTCGCCGAGCATGGCCGCGGCGGTGCGGCCCATCTCGGCCAGCGGCTGGCGGACCGTGGTCAGCGGCGGTGAGACCCAGCGGGCCACCGGCAGGTCGTCAAAACCGACGATGCTCAGATCCTGCGGCACCCGCAGCCCCAGCTGACGGGCCGCCTCGTAGACCCCGAGGCCCTGCTGGTCGTTGCCGGCGAAGACGGCCGTCGGCCGTTCCGGCAAACTCAGCAGCTCCCGGCCGCGGATGAACCCGCCCTCGTGCTGAAAGTCGCCGTGCCGTACGTACTCCTCCCGGAACGGGAGCCGGGCCCGGTCCAGCGCCGTGCGGTATCCGTCCAGCCGGGCCCGGTTGCACAGATAATCCGGCGGCCCGGCGATGGCGCCGATCCGCTCGTGGCCGAGCTGGATCAGGTGGTCGGTGGCGGCGAGGCCACCGGCCCAGTTGGTCGTGCCCACGCTGGGCAGGTCGGCGTCGGGCAGGTTGACCGGATCCACCACCACCAGCGGGATGCCCTCCCCGCGCAGCTGCTTGAGCTGCGGAGCAGTCAGCTCCGAGGTGACCAGGATGACACCCTCGGTGTCGTGGCTGGCCAGAGCGCTCGTCCAGCTGGCCGGGCGAGCGCTGCCGTGCCGGACGGCGGAGACGACCGCGCCGGTGGCGCGCTCGGCGCACCACTCCTCAACCCCGCGCAGAATCTCCACCGCCCAGGGACTGTCCAGGCCGTTGAAGATGAGATCGATGAGCCCGGAGCGGCGGCCGCGGCGGGCGACGCGGCGGGCTCCCGGCCGGTGGTAGTCGAACTCGCTGAGCAACTGCTCGACCCGGGCCCTGGTGTCGGCGGCGACGTCGGGGCGCCCGTTCACCACCTTGGACACGGTGGGCAGCGACACCCCCGCTTCCGCGGCGACGGCGGCCAGCGTGGCCCGGCGCCTGGGCGCTGCCGGTTGGGCCTCCGGTACGTCGTCCGTGCTGGTCACGGGCTTCTCACCTCTTCCGCGTGGCCCGCGCGCGTCACCGCCTGGCGGTTGATCTTCGAAACCATCGGATCGTTATCGTAGCCGATCGGGCTGACCGCACCCGCAGGTGACGGCGTGGTCATCGTCGTGGTTTTCGAATAAGCCTCCGCGGGGGCTGAGCTCAAGGCGTGCGGACCCCGGCTGGGGCCGCCACCGGAACTCGATCACCCCCGGAGGTAACGGGCTGGAAACACAGGGTTGATTCCCGATTAGGGACTACCTAGGATAACCGGCAATTCGAAACTTTCTGAATATTTCGAATCCCCCGCACCCGGCCAGGAGGAAATCATGTCTCCGTCAACGAGGTCGAAGCTGAGATTTGCCCACCGCCGGTGGCCGCTGGCGGCAGCGGCGGTCGCCGCCGCCCTGCTCGCCGCCGCCTGCGGGTCGGCGACCGGGAGCGGTAAGTCCGGAGGGTCCGGGACGGCGAGCGGGACGTCCGTCACGGCCTGGATCGTCACTACCGGACCGAGCCCGGTCAACACCAAGATCAATAAGGCGGTCTCGGATTTCGAGGCTCAGCACCCCGGTGATCACATCACCGTCGACTACATCGAGAACCAGTCCTACAAGCAGAAGATCCAGCTGGCCATGGGGGCCGGCAACCCGCCGACCATCTTCTGGACCTGGGGCGGCGGGCCGCTGAAGCAGTACATCGACGCGGGTGACGTGCAGTCCCTGGGCCAGCCCCGCTACGCGTCGAGCTTCCTGCCGTCCTCGCTCGGGGCCGTGACCTTCGACAGCAAGCTGTACGGCGTGCCGATCGAAGGCACCCAGCCGGTCTACTTCTTCTACAACAAGAGCGTCTTCCGCAAGGCCGGCCTGTCCGGCTTCCCGTCCACCTGGAGCAGCCTGCTGGCCGACGTGCACACGCTCAAGGCCAAGGGCTACACCCCCATCTCGCTAGCTGAGGGCGACCAGTGGCCGGGCCTGATGTACCTGGAGTACCTGACCGACCGGATCGGCGGCCCGGCCGCGTTCGACGCCATCGAGCAGGGCAAGGCGGGCGCGTGGTCGAGTCCCGCCGTCATCCAGGCCATGACCGACATCCAGCAGCTGGTCAAAGCGGGGGCGTTCCAGAGCGGTTACGACTCGCTCAAGTACAGCGGCGGCGGCTCCGATGCGCTGGTCTACAGCGGCAAGGCAGCCATTCAGCTGATGGGCGACTGGGACATCTCCTCGGTTCTGGGCCTGAGCAAGAGCTTCGTCACCAGCGGCAACCTCGGCCTGGCCCCGTTCCCGGCGGTCGCGGGCGGCAAGGGCAACCCGTCCGACCTGGCCGGCAACACCGCCAGCTACGTCTCCATCGCCAGCCACGCCACGGCCAAGCAGAAGGCCGTGGCCGAGGCGTTTTTCGCCGATGAACTGGCCACCACCGGCTACGCCAAGGCGTCGGTCAGCGCGGGCGAAGTGCCGGTGATCAAGGGCGCGTCGTCGATGTTCACCGGTCAGCAGCTCGCCTCCTACGACCAGACCATCTACTCCTCGGTGCAAAGCGCGCCGAGTTTCCAGTACTCCTGGGATCAGGCCCTCAGCCCGGCTGAGGCCACCACCATGCTAACCAACCTGGCCCAGGTGTTTGAGCTGTCCCAGACCCCGCAGAAGTTCGCCTCGGTCATGAACGGCGCGCAGGCAGGCGGGTCGTGACCGCAGCGGGGCACCTCCGTCCGGCCCGGCGCCATAGCGCCGGGCCGGCGGTAAGGAAACGCAACGCCCCGGCGCAGCGCGGCCTGGCTCTGGCCGACCTCGTCGGCCTGGCCCCGGCCGTCGTCCTGTTCGGGATCTTCATCCTGGTGCCGCTGCTGGGCGCCGTGGTGCTCAGCTTCTTCCGCTGGAACGGGCTGGGCAGCCCGCACTGGGCAGGCGGAGCCAACTGGGCCCAGTTCGTGCACGACCCCATCGCAGGCCAGTCGCTGGCCGTTACGGCCAAGGTGGTCGCGTTGAGCTGGGTCGTGCAGACCCCGATTTCGCTGGCGCTCGGCATGTTCACGGCGGGTCGGGCCCGGTACCGGTCGGTCTACGCGACGCTCTACGTGCTCCCGCTGCTGCTGTCCACAGCCGGGATCGCGCTGATGTGGGAGGCACTGCTGGACCCCAACTTCGGCGGGGTGACCGCGCTGTCGCGATCACTGCACCTGGGCTTCCTGCGGCAGAACTGGCTCGGCGACGCCCACCTCACCTTGTTCGTGATCGTCGCCATCATCTCCTGGCAGTTCATCCCGTTCCACACGCTGCTCTACCAGATGGGACGGCGGCAGATCCCGGCCGTGCTGTACGAGGCGGCCACGCTGGACGGGGCGACCGGGGCCCAGCTGTTCTGGCGGGTCACGCTGCCCCAGCTGCGCTACACGATCGCCACTTCGAGCACGCTGATGGTGGTCGGGGCGCTGACCTACTTCGACATCATCTACATCATGACCAACGGGGGCCCCGGTTACACGACCCGGGTGCTGTCACTGGATATGTACCAGGCTGCGTTCCTGCAGAACGAGTTTGGTTACGCCAGCGTGCTGGCCGTGGTCCTGGGGGTGATCGGGGTCGGCATCGCGCTGGCTCTGGTCCGGTTCACCGGCTTCGGCTCCATGCGCAGCCAGCAGGAGGGCGCCACGTGAGCCAGGTGGCGACGGCCAGCGGGACGGCCGCTACCGGACGGGCGGTACCGGTGCCAGCCCGCCGGCGCGGCCAGGCCGCGGGACGGCCGGGACGGCGGCGGCACCTGCCCGTGGCCCGGGTGACCGCGATCACGGCGGCCACGGTGTGGCTGGCCGTGGTGCTGGGGCCGCTGTACTACATGGTGCTGGCCAGCCTGCGCAGCCAGGGGAGCTACCTGACCGCGAACCCGTGGCTGCCGGCGGGCGGCCTCAGCTTCGGCAACTACGGCACCGTGTTTGCCGCCGGGCTGGGCCGCTACCTGCTCAACAGCGTGATCGTCACGGCGGGCTGCCTGGTGGTCACGCTGCTGTTCTCCCTCGCGGCCGCGTTCCGGGTGGTGCGGAATTCGACCCGCGGGGCGGCCGGGTCCTTCCGGCTGCTGCTGATCGGGCTGGCCATCCCGATCCAGGCCATCATCGTCCCGCTGTATCTGCTCATCTACCGGGCGCACCTGTATGACACCCTGGTCGCTCTCATCCTCGCCATGAGCGCGGCCGCCATCCCCGTCTCCGTACTGATCATGACGAGCTTCCTGCGGGACATCCCGCAGGAGCTGATCGGCGCGGTCCTGGTCGACGGGGGCAGCGAGTGGACGGTCTTCCGGCGGCTGATCTGGCCGCTGGCCCGGCCGGTGCTGGCCACCCTGGCCATCTACGACGGGCTGAACGTCTGGAACAACTTCATCCTGCCGCTGGTCCTGACCCAGAGCAGCAGCGTGTCGGTCCTGCCGCTCGGGCTGACCAAGTTCCAGGGTCAGTACGCGATCAACGTGCCCGCCGTGATGGCCGCCGTCCTGCTATCCGTGCTGCCGCTGGTGATCCTGTTCGTGCTGATGCGGCGGCAGGTCATGCGCAGTCTGGGCGCCATCGCGGTCCGCTAGCGGGCGATGCCGGCGGCCAGGCGCCAGCCCTTGGCCGTGCTCGGGGCCTGAACCATGCCGCGGCGACGGCGGAGGGACTCGTTGAGGACGTTGAACAACATGTCCACCAGCACGCCGAGGATGAGGATCACGATCATGAGGGCGATGACGCCCGCCATGTCGGTCTGGTCCTGGTCGGCGACGAGCAAGGCGCCGATCGACGGCGAGTTCGGGATGATGACCAGGAGTTCGGCCGCGAACAGGCCATGCCAGGCGAAGGCCCAGCCCTGCTTGAGGCCGGCCACGAACGTTGGCAGCGCGGCCGGCACGACCAGGTTCTTGTACAGGCCGAACCGGCGCAGGCCCATGGTCTTGCCCGCCCGCAGCAGCAGCGGCGGGGTGAAGTCCACCCCCGCGATCAGCCCGTTGGCGATGGACGGGGCGGCGGTGATGATGACCATGAACAGGATGGCCGAGGTGTTGTTGCCGAACAGGATGATCGCGAACGGGATCCAGACCACGGACGGGATCGTCTGCAAGCCGCTGATCAATGAGCCGACCGCAGCGCGGACCGGAGGGACCCGGGCCACGACCAGCCCCACCGCGCTGCCCACCACCAGGGCCGCCGCGAACCCGATCAGCGCCTGGCGCAGCGTGAGGCCGATCGCCTTCCACAGCTGGGCGGTGTGCAGGTCGTGCCACAGTTCGGGTAGCACCTGGCCCGGGCCGGGCAGGACCACGTGCGGCTTGAAGTTGGCCAGATAGGCGAGCTGCCAGATGGCCAGCACGAGCACGATCGCCAGCACCTTCGGCCAGGCCGAGCGCCAGATCCGTCCCCCCACCTCACCGGCGGTAGGCCGGGAACTGCCCTGGTTTCCCGTTTCCAGGTTGTCCAGGCCCGCGAGGGCGGCAACTTCCTCGGTGTCAGCCGACATGCCGCATCACCTCTTCGTTCAGCCGCGCCTTGATCTGCATGGCCCTCTCGACCGTCTGGCCGGCGTCGATGCCCCGGGGGCGCTCGATCTGCACGTCGTACTCCTGCAGCACGCGGCCGGGCCGGCTGCTGAGCAGCACAACCCGGTCGCCGAGCCGGACGGCCTCGCGCACCTCGTGGGTGACGAACAGCACGCTGAACCCCTGCCGCCGCCAGATGCCTTCGAGCAGCTCGTGCAGCAGGTCGCGGGTCATCGCGTCCAGCGCGCCGAACGGCTCGTCCATCAGCAGCACGTCGGCGTCCTGAGCCAGCGCCCGGGCCAGCGCCACCCGCTGCCGCATGCCGCCGGACAGTTCGTGCGGGCGCTTATCCGCGAACCCGGCCAGGTGCACCGAGTCCAGCAGGTCACGAGCGCGCTGCCGCCGCTCGGCCCGGCCCACGCCGTTGGCCCGCAGCGGCAGCTCGACGTTCTGCGCCGCGGTCAGCCACGGGAACAGTGCCGGCTCCTGGAACATGAACGCCACCCGGCGGCCGCCGGTGGACACGGTGCCGGAGGTGGGTGCCTCCAGCCCGGACACCAGCGACAGCAGGGTGCTCTTGCCGCAGCCGGACGCCCCGATCAGGCAGACGAACTCGCCGGGGGCGACGGACAGCGACACGCCATCCAGCGCCACCACCTCCGAACGGCCCCGGCCGAAGGTCTTGGTCACGTCAGTGATCTGGATCGCGGCTTCGGTGCCGCCCCCGGTGGTGCTGGTCCCGGCAGGCGCTGGTGGCGCCTGCTCGTCGGTTACGGAGCGCTGGTCGGCGGTGCTGCTCATTAAGTGTTCACCTCAGGATTTGACTTGCGACTCTCCGGCCGCCTGCAGCAACTTGTTGAGAGGACCGAGGTCGAAGATGCCGCTGAGGTCGGTTGACGTCAGCAGCCCGACGGCCTTGGCCTGCTGGGCGTCCGCTGTGAGCGACGACGCGTCGGGATCGTTGGTGAAAGTGATCTCCTTGAACGCGGCCGGCAGGATGCTGGCCTTGAGCGGCTTACCCGACAGCGAGGTCAGCTCGGTGTTGGCCGAGGTCTGCGCGCCGGTCGGGTCCGACTTGATGTAGTCCTCCGCCTGGATCTGCGCCTTAAGCAGGTCGTTGACCACGTCGGGATGCGCCGCCAGGAAGCTCTGGGTCACGACCAGGATGGTGGTCACGCCGGGCTCCTTGAGCAGCACCTTGCCGCCGTCCTTGACCATCTCGACGTCGTAGGGCGACGGCTCGGACGCGCCGGCGATCTGCCCGGACTGGAACTGGAGTACCGCGTTGGAGTTGGGGTTGGTCGGCTTGATCGTGACATCCCCCCCGCCGGTCGTGGTGGTGGCCAGCCCGTTCTGCTTGAGCCAGTAGCGCACGGCCACGTCCTGGGTATTCCCCAGCGACGGCGTGTCCACGGTCTTGCCCTTGAGGCCGGCCGCGCTGGTGATGCCGGGCTTGACCACGATTGAGGCGCCACCGGTAGCCACCCCAGAGATGATCTTGATGGCCTTGCCGCCGGACTTCTGGAAGGCGTTGATCGCGGGGTTGGGGCCCACGTAGGCCGCGTCCAGCTGGTTGGCCAGGATGGCCGTGGTCTCCTGGGTACCGCTGTTGTAGACGGTGGTGGTCAGCTTGTTCGAACCCAGGGCCTTGGTGAAGTAACCCTTCTGGATGGCTACCAAAGCGGGGGCATGGGTGATATTGGCGAGCAGGCCGAGACGGACGGTCACGGGTGCGCTGCTGCCAGAACCGGAGCCACTGCTACTACTACTGCTCGCGGAACTGGACGTACCCGACCCCGATGATGATCCGCACCCCGCCAGGAGGAGCGCCCCCACCACGACCGCGCCAACGCTGGCGCCCAACAAAGGTCTGCGCATTAGTCTCTTTTTCTATCTGGTTTATAGGTAATCAGCTGGATAGTACTACACGGCTTTGCGCCTCAACTAAATGCGACAACACCCGGGTATGGGCCTTCAGCAGTCGGTCAGGAGCCGTCCTGCTGCTCCAAATTAATGCCCTGGACCGACTTGAACTGGGACAAGCACTTGGACAGCCGGGCGATGTCGGCGTCGGAGGCCTGGTCGACCCGGAACCGTACGTCGTAAGTACCGCTGGTGCCGTTGATGCTGGTCGGAATGGCTTCCGGGGTGGCCCCGGGGACCTTGCCGCAGGCGTCGCGGACCTTCAGCATGGTGGCCTGGGTGGTGCCCTGGGAGAACGTGACCACCGCTTCCTGCTGGCTCATCGCGGCGTTGAACTTGGCGCAGCCGGACAGCATCAGTGTGGCCAACCCGATTGCGGCCACCCCGACCGCGGCGGCCGCGGTGGCACGGACACCAACTACCCGGCGTAGTGCTCGCATGGGTCTCACCCTATCCGCGCCCGGTGGCAAACCCGGCCGTCGAGGCCAGCACACCGGTACGGTAGCCAGCAGGGAAACCGCAACACTGCTGAACTATCGAGTGGGGCACGTCCGCCGCCATGCCATCAACGCGCCACATCCTCATCGTCAACGGCCGCAAGGTGCGGCAGCCGGTCTTCATCATCGGCGCGCCGCACTCGGGCGCACACCTGCTGGCCCAGGCCCTGAAACGGTCCGACGGCGTGCACCTGACCATCGGCCAGGCCGCCGTGCTACGGGTGATCTACGCCTTCGCGCGGCGCCCCTCGATCCACGACGGCCGGGGCGAGGCGGCGGCCTCGGTGCTGCGGGACGCGTTCGGCCAGGGCTGGCGCATCACCCCGCACGGCTGCATGGAGTGCGTGCCCGAGTGCCGGGAGGCCGCCGGGCTGGCCCCCGGCGCGGTCGGCCCGTGCGCCACCGACCGGGGCCTCGCCATCTTCGGGGACGCCAGCCCGGACCTGGCCTACTGTGCCGAGGCGCTCACCGACGCGTTCCCCGACGCGCGGATCGTGCAGTTCATCCGGGACGGCCGGGACGTCGTGGCCTGCATGCTGCGGGACCAGGCCATCCTGTCCTGGTTCAAGCCGAGCTTCGCCAACCTGGACACCGAGTTCCCCAACCCGTTCTTCGGCGTGGAGACCGAGGAGGACCGGGACCGCTGGCCCACCCTGTCCCTGGCGGGCAAGAGCGCGCTGCGGTGGCGGGGCGCGGTCCGGCTGGCGGCCCGGCTGCGCCGCGAACTGCCGGCCGAGCAGCTCATCACCGTCCGGTACGAGACGCTGCTGGAGCGCCCGGCCGACACCGCCTCGGCCATCTCCGCGTTCGCGGGAGTGTCACTGCCGGCGGCGGCCATCGTCGACTCCCGGCTGCCGGTGTCGATGCGCGCGGGCACCTGGCGGCGGGCCCTGTCCCCCGAGCAGGCCGCCGACGTGGAGAACGTCGCGGGCGAGGAACTGCGCCGGGTCGGCTACGCCCTGTCCGGCGTGTCCGGCGCCCGCTAGGCCGACGCGGCCGGCTCGGGCCGTTCCTGGCCGGCGAACTGGGTGTGGTAGAGCTCGGCGTACAGGCCGCCGGTGGCCAGCAGTTCGGCGTGGGTGCCACGCTCGGCGACCCGGCCGCTGTCGATGACCAGGATCTGGTCGGCGTCGCGGATGGTCGACAGCCGGTGCGCGATGACCAGTGAGGTCCGGCCCGCCAGCGCGGTCTGCAGGGCCCGCTGCACCGCGGCCTCGGACTCAGAGTCCAGGTGCGCGGTGGCTTCGTCCAAGATGACCACGGTGGGCGCCTTGAGCAGCAGCCGGGCCAGCGCGACCCGCTGCTTCTCCCCGCCGGACAGCCGGTAACCGCGGTCCCCGACCACGGTGTCGAGCCCGTCCGGCAGCGTCTCGATCAGCTCCCAGATCTGCGCGGCCCGGCAGGCCTGTTCCACCTCGGCCACGGTCGCGGTCGGCTTCGCGTACAGCAGGTTGGCCCCCAGCGTGTCATGGAAAAGGTGTGCGTCCTGGGTGACGACGCCCACCGCGTCGTGCAGCGAGTCCTGGGTGACGTCGCGCAGGTCGTAATGGCCGATCCGGACGGCACCGCCGTCGGGGTCGTAGAGCCGGGCGGCCAGGTTGGTGATCGTGGTCTTGCCGCCGCCCGAGGGCCCGACCAGCGCGGTGAGCTGACCGGAGGGGGCGGTGAAGCTGACCGAGTGCAGCACATCCCGGTTGGCGTCGGGCCGCTCGGGCGCCGGCAGCGCGATCGACTCCAGCGAGGCCAGCGAGACCTCGCCCGCGTTCGGGTAGCGGAACGTCACGTCGCGGAATTCGATGTCCGGGGCCAGACCGTCGGCCCCGGTACTGGCGGCCCCCCTGCTGGCGGCCCCCGTGCGGGCGGCCCCGGTGGCGGCGGCCGTACGCGGCAGCTCCACCGCACCCGGCTTGTCCTCGATCAGCGGCTTGAGGTCCAGCACCTCGAACACCCGGTCGAAGCTGACCAGCGCGGTCATCACGGTGACCTGGACGTTGGACAGCGAGGTGATCGGCCCGTAGACCCGGCTCAGCAGCGCGGTCAGCGCGACCAGCGTGCCGAGCTGGAAGGCGCCATGGATGATCAGGCTGCCGCCCACCCCGTAGACCACGGCGGTGGCCAGGGCGGCCAGCAGGGTCAGCGAGATGAAGAACACCGACCCGTACATGGCGGTGCTGACGCCGATGTCGCGGACCCGGGCGGCCCGGTCGGCGAACACCTCTTCCTCTTCCCGGGGGCGGCCGAACAGCTTGACCAGCATGGCCCCGGCCACGTTGAAACGCTCGGTCATGGTCGAGCCCATCTGGGCGTCCAGCTGCATCGACTCCCGGGTGAGCCGCTGCATCCGGCGGCCGACCCGGCGGGCGGGCAGGATGAACAGCGGGATCAGCGCCAGCGCGATGACGCTGACCAGCCAGGACAGGTAGAACATGGTGATCAGGATGGCGATCAGCGACAGCGCGCTGGACAGCACCGAGGACATGGTCGACGTAATGGCCTGCTGGGCCCCGATGACATCACTGTTGAGCCGGCTGACCAGGGAGCCGGTCTGGGCCCGGGTGAAGAACGCGACCGGCTGCCGCTGCACGTGCCGGAACACCTGGGTGCGCAGGTCGTAGATGAGGCTTTCGCCGATCCGGGAGGAGAACCACCGGTTGGCCAGGCCCAGGAACGCGTCGAACAGGGCCACCGCGGCCAGCGCGCCCGCGATCGCGATCACGATGGCCTGGTTCCGGGGCAGGATGCCACGGTCGATGATGGCCCGCAGCAGCAGCGGGCTGACCACCGTGATCAGCGCGTCCAGCGCGGTGGTGACCATGAACGCGATGAGCGCGCCGCGGTAAGGGCGCGCATAGGTCAGGATCCGGCGGACCGTCCCCTTTTTGAGCTTCTGATGGGTGATCGACGGATCCTGCCGGAAGGACCGGATCATCGTCATGCTCGCGCGGGCGTTGTACACGCCTTAACCAACCTCCGTCTCACGGCCTGGACTTCCCGGTCCGCGTCCGCCGCGAGCGAACCCACTACCAGGGGGCGGAGGAACCCCGCGACCGCTGCAGCCGGGCCTGGATGGCGATCTCGGCCGCGGACTGGGCCTCCAGCGTACGGCCCGGCGCCCCGAGCAGCAGCTCCTTGGTGGCCCGGGCGGTGTCGGCGGCCGGCCGGCACAGCGCGACCGCTAGCTCGGCCACGGCCGCGTCCAGCCCGTCGGCGGGCACGACCTGCTGGGCCAGGCCCAGGTCGCGGGCCTCGGCCGCGGGGATGTTGCGGGCGGTGAGGCAGATCTCCAGCGCCCGCGGCAGGCCGACCAGGTCGACCAGCGGCTTGGTCCCGGTCAGGTCGGGCACCAGGCCCAGCGCGGGCTCTTTCATGCAGAACACGGCGTCGTCGGCCGCGACCCGCAGGTCGCAGGCCAGCGCCAGCTGGAAACCGCCGCCGATCGCGTACCCGCGTACGGCGGCGATCGAGACTATGTCCGGGCGGCGCAGCCACAGATAACCGGCCTGGTAGCTGGCCACCGCGGCCTCGAAGCCGGGGTCGGCCGGGCTGGTCAGTTCCTCCCCCGGGATGCCGTCCGAGGTGAACAGGCGCAGGTCGATGCCGGCCGAGAAGGACGGCCCCTCGCCGCGGACGATGACGACCCGGGTCTGCTCGGGCAGTGAGTCACCGATCGCGGCCAGCCCGTGCCACATGGATGGCGACATCGCGTTCCGCCGCTCGGGCCGGTTCAGGGTGATGGTGGCGATCGCCCCGTCGGCGTCGAGCCTCAGTCCGGCCTGTTCCAGCACGCCCAGGCTGCTGGCCATCATGGTCTCCTCTCCGTACGTTCCATCAGGGAGACTACGGCGTCAGCGCTTGGCCGAGGCCTTACCGCGGGTGGCACCACCGCGGCCGCGCAGCTTGACCCCGCTCTCGCTCAGCATCCGGTGCACGAAGCCGTACGAACGCCCGGTGGAGGCGGCCAGCGAACGGATGCTCTCCCCCGCGTCGTACCTGCTCTTGAGATCGGCCGCCAACTTGGAGCGGTCCGCACCCGTCACCCGGGTGCCCTTCTTCAGCGTGTCGGCCACGTTTACCTCCCGTTAGGTAGAGTCACCGCTGCGTAACGTCGCCCCTCGTCATGATCAGGCACCGTCGCCGGAATAGCTACCCGCATTGAGGTAAACGATCATTATTTTCGCCAGCGGGCCCGATGGCGGCAAGCTCACGCAAGCGACACCAGATCCTCGAAATCTTCGTTCCAGGCGTCCTCTACCCCATCCGGCAGCAAAATGACTCTTTCCGGCGAAAGGGCTTCAACTGCTTCCTCGTCGTGGGTCACCAGCACGATGGCCCCGGCGTAGGACCGCAGCGCGGCCAGAATCTCGGCCCGGCTGGCCGGGTCCAGGTTGTTGGTCGGCTCGTCCAGCAGCAGCACGTTGGCCCCGGACACGACCAGCAGCGCCAGCGCCAGCCGGGTCTTCTCGCCGCCGGACAGCACACCGGCCGGCTTGGCCACGTCGTCGCCGGAGAACAGGAACGACCCCAGCACCGTGCGCTGCTCGGATTCGGTCAGGCCGGGCGCCGCCGAGCGCATGTTCTCCAGTACCGAGCGCTCGACGTCCAGCGTCTCGTGCTCCTGGGCGTAGTAGCCGAGCCGCAGCCCGTGCCCGGGGATGACGGTGCCGGTGTCGGGGGTCTCGATGCCCGCCAGCAGCCGCAGCAGGGTGGTCTTGCCCGCGCCGTTCAGGCCCAAGATGACCACCCGGCTGCCCCGGTCCACGGCCACGTCCACGTCGGCGAAGACCTCGAGGCTGCCGTAGGACTTGGACAGGCCGGTGGCGGTCAGGGGGGTGCGGCCGCACGGAACCGGCACCGGGAAGCGCAGCTTGGCCACCCGGTCCGCGTTGCGCTCCTCGGCCAGCCCGGACAGCAGCCGCTCGGCGCGACGCTGCATGCCCTGGGCGGCCCGGGCCTTGGTCGCCTTGGCCCGCATCTTGTCCGCCTGCGCCGACAGCGAGGCCGCCTGCCGTTCGGCGTTGGCCCGCTCCCGCTTGCGCCGCCGCTCATCGGTCTCGCGCTGCTTGAGGTAGGCCGACCAGCCCAGGTTGTAGTAGTCCAGTTCGGAGCGGGTGGCGTCGAGGTAGAAGACCTTATTGACCACCGCGTCGAGCAGCGTGACATCGTGGCTGATGACCATCAGGCCGCCGCGGTAGCTGCGCAGATGGTCCCGCAGCCAGGCGATCGAGTCGGCGTCGAGGTGGTTGGTCGGCTCGTCCAGCAGCAGCGCCTGGGAGTCACCGAACAGGATCCGGGCCAGCTCCACCCGGCGCCGTTGCCCGCCGGACAGCGTGCCCAGCGGCTGGTGCAGCACCCGGTCGGGCAGCCCGAGGCTGGACGCGATCGAGGCGGCCTCGGCCTCGGCCGCGTAGCCGCCCAGCACCGACATCCGCTCTTCCAGCCGCCCGTACCGGCGGATCGCGGCGTCGGCCCGGTTGCGGTTGGGGTCGGACATCTGCGTTTCGGCCTCACGCAGCTCGGCCCGCAGCACGTCCAGGCCGCGGCTGGACAGCACCCGGTCCACGGTGGTGACGTCCAGGTCGCCGGTGCGCGGGTCCTGCGGCAGGTAGCCGATCTCCCCGCTGCGCCGGACCGTCCCGGCCGCGGGCACTCCCTCGCCGGCCAGCACCTTCAGCAGCGTGGTCTTGCCCGCGCCGTTGCGGCCGACCAAGCCGACGCGGTCACCGGGCGCGACCTGGAAGCTGGCGTCATCCACCAGCAGGCGCGCGCCCGCGCGCAGTTCAATCCCTTGGGCCACAATCACAGCGAAACCTCTCCCTGCTGTTCAACGCGAAAAGACGGGCCGAAAGTCCACGCGGGCCGCGCGATGCGGGCCCTAGCGTGGTTCACCCGTTAAGCAAGCAGAGGGAACACAGCACTGAGTTTACCGGAACCATGGGTTTCGGCGGCCCGATTATTTCTGGGCCACCCGTACATCAGTTCTTGACTACACAGAGCCTCTAAACACTTACTATCCGTATCAGCGAACATAGGAGCGAGCCGGAACCGAGCGGGCCAAGACCGAAGGAAGAAGATGACCCCGACCCACGACGACGCGGTGGCGCACGCCCTGGCTGCCGCGGTCAAGGACAGTGACCGCATCAGCGACCTGCTCGATGAGCTGAGCCGGGGGCGGCTGTGGCTGCCGCTGCCGGACGACGGCGGCCCGGTGACCGACGGCTCGGCGGTCCAGCTGCCGACCGTGATCTACCTCGGCTCGGAGTTCGTGCCCGCCTTCACCTCGGCCGACCTGCTGGCCAGCTTCGCCGGAGTCAGCAGCGGGGCCGGCCAGGACCAGGCCGATGCCGCGCCCGACCGGGCTTGGACGCAGGCCGCGGGGCCGTACGGCGGCTGGACCACGCAGCGCGCCGCCCCGCCCGCCGTGCCGCGGCAGGCCAGCCCACTAGCTAACCCCGCGCTGACTAACCCCGCGCTCACTAACCCTGCGCTCACTAACCCGGCCGCGGCCAGCACGGTCATGGCCGGCCCCGGGCCGGCCAGCATGGGGCGGCACGCCGCGGGCACACCGGCCCGGCGCACGGTGCCGCACGTGGTCGTGCCCACGGCCGACCTGGCCCGGCGGATGCCGCCCGGCGTGGGGATCGCGCTCAACCCGGGGGCCGCGGCCAGCGTGCCCATCTACCCCGAGGGCGTGACCTACCTGGCCGCGGCCGAATGGACCGCGGGCGACGTCCGGATCCGGCTGGGCCAGCCGCCGACCGAACCGGAGTGCCTGCTGCGGGAGATCTCGGCTGGGCTGCGGCCGATCCGGGCCGTTCGGTACGCCGCACGGGCCTGGCTGTCCGTGCCCGGCGCGGGTGAGGGCCTGATCATCTCGGTCACCCTGGACGACCCGGCCGGGCAGCTGGCCCAGCAGGAAGTGCTGAGCGCAATCGCGTACGCGGCCGACGTGGTCGGGTCGAAGGCCACCTTCCCCATCGACGTGACCTTCCCCGGTGAGCACGTGCCCGACGACGTGGACCGGTGGATCGCCGACCACGCCACCCCGTTCCATCTACGCGCCTGAGGGATTTGTCACCCGGCCGGGGTATCGTCTCGGGCATGCCCGACCCAGCACCCCGCCATGTCGTCACTGAGACAACGCGGCTGGTCACGGTGCCGTACGTACCGGAGATCTGGCTGCAGCAGGCCGAGGACCCGTTCACGGTGTGGGAGCAGGTCGAAAGCACAGCGGACCGGGCCGAGCTGCCCCCGCCGTTCTGGGCCTTCGCCTGGGCCGGCGGCCAGGCACTGGCCCGGTACCTGCTCGACCATCCAGACCTGGTCGCCGGCCGGCACGTGCTGGACGTGGCCTCGGGGTCAGGGCTGGTGGCGATCGCCGCGGCCCGGTGCGGGGCCCGGCCGGTGCTGGCCGCGGACGTGGACCAGCTGGCCACCCAGGCCATCTCGGTCAACGCGGCGGCTAACGGGGCCCGGGTCCGGCCCGTGCTGGCCGACCTGCTGGACGGGGACGGTGACGGGGCCGAAGTCGTGCTGTGTGCCGACGCCTTCTACGAGGAGGAGCTGGCCCTGCGCGTGCTGGCCTTTTTGCACCGGGCCCGCGCGGCCGGGGCCCGGGTCTTCGTCGGCGATCCCGGCCGGGCGTTCCTGCGCACCGCGGGCTTCGTCCCGCTGGAAACCTACGAGATCCCGGTCACGGTGGCGCTGGAGGGCGTGACCAGCAAACGGGCCACCGTGTACGAGGTCACGGACGGCGTCTGACCATGCCGCTCCCCCTGACTACCCTGCTGTCCCCGGCCCTGGTCGCGTTCACGATCGAGTTCGACAACGAGGCCGAACACCGGATCCAGCACCGGACCACCCGGCACAGCTCGACCAGCGACCGGGGCGTCTGGCTGGTGTCGATGGCCATGTGGTTCAACTGCATGCGCTACGTCACCGACGAGCCCATGCTGGTCAGTGAGCTGCGGGAACAGGCCAGAACCGGTACCAACCTGGACGGCATGCGGCGATGGGGGTACGTGTTCCTGGAGTCCGAATCCGGCGTGGACCCGAAGCGCAAGCCAGCGGACCTGACCATCCGGGCCACGAAGAAGGGCCACCGCGCCCAGCAAGTGTGGCAGCCGCTGGCCGGCGAGATCGAGGACCGCTGGCAGGAGCGGTTCGGCGCGGCCGAGGTGGACGCGCTGCGCGCGGCGCTGGCTGCGGTGGCCACGCAGATCGAGCTGGACTTGCCCGACTGCCTGCCGATCCTGGACTACGGGCTGTTCAGCGGCAGGCACGAGTGGGCCCGCCGCAACCCGGGCCACAGTCAGCCCGACGGCGAGCTGCCGCTGCCGGTGCTGCTGGCCCGGGTGCTGCTGGGCATCGCGCTCCGGTACGAGCAGCGCTCACCGCTGTCCCTGGCCGTGTGCGCCAACCTGCTGCGCGTGCTGGACACCGACGGTGTGCTGGTCAAGGACCTGCCGGTGCTGACCGGGGTGTCGAAGGAGGGCCTCGCCATGGCCATGCACCCGCTGACCAAGCGCGACCTGGCCGTGGTGGGCCCGGCGGCCGGCGGGGGCAGGTTCAAGGCGATCCGGCTCACTGACCGGGGCCAGGAGGCCCAGTGGGCCTACACCGACTGGACCGGCCGGCTCGACGACCGGGCCGGCCTGCGCCTCGGCGCCGGCGCCGTAGCGGCGTTGCGGGCGGCCCTGGAGCCGCTGGCGGGCGACCCGGGCGACCCGGCCCGCAGCCCGCTCATGGGCGGGCTGGAGCCCTACCCGGACAACTGGCGGGCCGACACGCCACCGCCGCAGACGCTGCCGCACTTCCCGATGGTGCTGCATCGCGGGGGCTTCCCCGACGGCAGCTAGAGTCGGTGCGGAGGTGGAGATGACCGGTGATTCCGCATCGTTTGATGCGCACGCCACGTCGTTCGAGGCGGCCGCGGCCAGCTACGAGCGGGGGCGTCCGCCCTACCCGCCGCAGGCCCTGGACTGGCTGCTGCCACCGGGCGCGCAGCGCGTGCTCGACCTCGGGGCCGGCACCGGGAAGCTGACCCGCCAGCTGGTGAGCCGGGACCTGGACGTGGTGGCGGTGGAGCCGCTGGAGGGCATGCGGGACCAGCTGAGCCAGGTCCTGCCCGGCACCCCGGTGCTGGACGGCTCGGGCGAGCACATCCCGCTGCCGGACGGATCAGTCGACGCGGTGCTGGCCGCGCAGGCCTGGCACTGGGTGACACCCGAGCGGGCCGCACCGGAGGTGGCCCGGGTGCTGCGCCCGGGGGGCACGCTCGGGCTGGTCTGGAACGAGCGCGACGAGGAGGTGCCCTGGACGGCCGAGCTGGGGCAGATTGTCGAGGAGCACGGCCGCAAGCTGGAAGCCGACGCGATGCGGAACGGGAACAACAGCACCGATCCGCGGGTGGGCCCGCCGTTCGGGCCGCTGGAGATGCACCAGGTGCGCTGGGTGCACGACACCAGCGTGCCGGAGGTGATCGACATGATCGCCTCACGCAGCTACGTGATCCTGCTGCCTCCGGACCAGCGCGAGCGCCTGCTGGCCGACGTGCGGCGCCTGCTCGAAACCGATCCCGCCCTGGCCGGGCGGGCCAGCATTCCGCTGCCCTACGTCACCTGGTGCTGGCGTACCGTCCGCCCGCTGTGCTAGCCCGGGGGGACGACCCCCCGGAACCCCCCGATGCCGCCCATAGGCAGCCGGCCATGAGCAGGGACCCTGGGACAAGCGCCCGTATTAAATATTGAATCCCAGGGCGCGGAGCTGCTCACGGCCGTCATCGGTGATGCTCTCCGGGCCCCACGGCGGCAGCCACACCCAGTTGATCCGGAAGTCGTTGACCACGCCTTCCAGGGCCTCGCGGGCCTGGTCCTCGATCACGTCGGTGAGCGGGCAGGCCGCGCTGGTCAGCGTCATGTCGATGGCGGCGTTGCGCTCGGCGTCCAGCGTGATGCCGTAAACCAGGCCGAGGTCGACGACGTTGATCCCGAGCTCGGGGTCGACCACGTCGCGCAGCGCCTCGAGGATGTCCTCGTTCTCGGAGTTTTCCGCCAGCGGGCCGGCCGGAGCCTCAGCCGCCGGTGTTTCGTTCTCTTCGGCCACGGGGGCCGTCGTGTTCTCGGTCATGATGAAAGTCCCGTTTCCTCATCGAGCGCTTGAGCGGTGGCATCTTTCCAGGCCATCCAGCCGAGCAGCGCGCACTTGATCCGGGCCGGGTACTTGGACACGCCGGCGAAGGCCACCGCGTCCTCCAGTACCTTCTCGTCCGGCTCGGCCGCGCCTTTGGACTGCATGAGCTCGAGGAACTCCTGCGAGATCGCCATCGCCTCGCTCACCGGCTTGCCGATGACCAGGTCAGCCATGATCGACGCGCTGGCCTGGCTGATCGAGCAGCCGAGAGCGTCGTACGACACGTCGGTGACGACCGGCCCGCCGTCGGCGTCCTTGAGCGTCACCCGCAGGGTGACCTCATCGCCGCACGTCGGGTTCACGTGGTGCACCTCGGCGTCGTACGGGTCCCGCAGCCCCTTGTGGTGGGGGTTGCGGTAGTGGTCCAGGATGATCTCCTGGTACAGCGACTGGATCTGCATATGAGCCCTAGCTGCTTCTTTCCGCGCGTTATTTCCGAAGTTCGGAGTTTTGCCGCTTACGCCACGCCGAAGAACTTCTTCGCCGAGCGGATTCCGTCGGCCAGCGCGGTCACTTCCTCGTGCGTGTTGTACAGGTAGAACGAGGCCCGGGTGCTGGCCTGCACGCCGAGCTTGCGGTGCAGCGGCCAGGCGCAGTGGTGCCCGGCCCGCACCGCGATGCCCAGCTCGTCCAGCACCTGGCTGACGTCGTGCGGGTGGACCCCGTCCACCTCGAACGAGATGGCCGTACCCCGGTCGGCGGGCTCGGCCGGGCCCAGGATGCGCAGTCCCTCGATCTCCTGGAGCTGGGTCAGCGCGTCCGCCAGCAGCGACTGCTCATGCTGGTGGATGGCCTCCAGGCCGATCTCGCTCAGGTAATCGATGGCCGCGTTCAGTCCGGCCGCCTCGGCGATCGGCATCGTCCCGGCCTCGAACTTGTGCGGCGGCTGGGCGAAGGTGGAGTGATCGATCCAGACGGTCTCGATCATCTCGCCGCCGCCCAGGAACGGTGGCATCTCCTCCAGCAGCTCCCGGCGGCCCCACAGCGCGCCGATACCGGTCGGGCCGCACAGCTTGTGCCCGGTGAAGCCGACGAAGTCAGCCCCCAGGTCCTGCACGTTGACCGGCATGTGCGGCACCGACTGGGCCGCGTCGGCCAGCACCAGCGCGCCGACCGCGTGCGCGGCGTCGGCAATCTGGCGGACCGGGTTGATCGTGCCGAGCACGTTGGACTGGTGGACCAGGGCGACCAGCTTGGTGTGATCGTTGATCAGCTCGTCCATGGCCGACAGGTCCAAGCGCCCCTCGGGGGTGACCTCGAACCAGCGCAGCGTGGCCCCGGTCCGCTGGCACAGCAGCTGCCAGGGCACCAGGTCGGAGTGGTGCTCCATCTCGGTGACCACGATCTCGTCACCGGGGCCGAGCCGGAACTGTTCCGGGGCGGGGAAACCGGCCGAGGCGTTACCGAGCGAGTAGGCGACCAGGTTGATGGCCTCGGAGATGTTCTTGGTGAACACCAGCTCGGACTCATCGCTGGCGCCGATGAAGTTGGCCGCCTTGATCCGGGCGCCCTCGTAGGCCTCGGTGGCCTCTTCGGACAGCTGGTGGGTGGCCCGGTGGATGTTGGCGTTGTGCCGCTCGTAGAAGTTGCTGATCGCGTCGATGACCTGGCGCGGCTTCTGCGAGGTGTTGGCGCTGTCCAGGTAGATCAGCGGCTGGCCGTCGCGCACGTGCCGGTCCAGGATCGGGAAGTCCTTCCGGATCCGGGCCACGTCGAAGGTCATGAGGCTGCTCCCGCGGTGGCCTGCTGCTCCTTGATGAACTTCTCGTAGCCGTTGGTCTCGAGCTCTTCGGCCAGTTCCTGACCGCCGCTGCGGACGATCTTGCCGCCCACGAACACGTGCACGAAGTCGGGCTGCACGTAGCGCAGGATCCGGGTGTAGTGGGTGATCAGCAGCACGCCGTGGCCCGCGCCCGCGCGGAACCGGTTGATGCCCTCGGACACCACCTTGAGCGCGTCGATGTCCAGGCCGGAGTCGGTCTCGTCCAGCACCGCGATCTTCGGCTGGAGCAGCTCGAGCTGGAGCACCTCGTGCCGCTTCTTCTCGCCGCCGGAGAAGCCCTCGTTCAGGTTGCGCTCGGCGAAGGCCGGGTCGATGGACAGGTCGGCCATGGCCGTGCGCATGCTCTTCATGAACTCGCGCAGCTTGGGCGCCTCGCCCTGAACCGCGGTGACCGCGGTGCGCAGGAAGTTCGACACCGACACGCCCGGCACTTCCACCGGGTACTGCATGGCCAGGAACAGGCCGGCCCGGGCCCGCGCGTCCACGCTCATGGCCAGCACGTCCTCGCCGTCCAGGGTGACCGTGCCCTGGGTCACGTGGTACTTGGGGTGGCCCGCGATGGCGTAGGCCAGGGTGGACTTGCCGGACCCGTTCGGGCCCATGATCGCGTGCGTCTCCCCCGCGTTGACGTCGAGGTCGACGCCGCGCAGGATCTCGCGCTGGCCGCCGTTCGCCTCCTCGATGTTCACGTGCAGATCGCGGATCTCAAGGGTCGCCATATCTCAGTTCTCCAACGGTGTTTCTGTAAAGATCAGGGTTTCTGTAAGACCAGAATTTTTTTAATAACGTCAGCTGACTGCGACGTACACGTCGCCGTCCGCGGTTTTGACCGGGTACACCGGCACGGGGACGGTGGCGGGTGGCCCGGTGGGCACGCCGGTCCGTACGTCGAAGCAGGACCCGTGCAGCCAGCACTCGATCGTGTGGCCGTAGACCTCGCCCTCGGACAGCGGGACCTCGGCGTGGGAGCACACGTCGCGCAGCGCGTGCACCTCGTCCCCGGTCCGCACCACCGCGACCGGGGTGCCGTCCACGTCCAGGCCGAGCGCGCCGTCCTCGGGCACGTCGGCCAGGGCGCAGACGCGAACGAACGTCCGCTCGCTGGTGCTCATGCCAGTTCCGCCTCGACCACCCGGGCCACCCGGTCCCGGACCTCGCCGACTTCGATCTTGGCCAGCAGTTCGCCGAAGAAGCCCTGGATGACCAGGCGCCGGGCCTCCTCATAGGGGATGCCCCGGGCCATCAGGTAGAACAGGTGCGTGTCCTCGAGCCGGCCGTTGGCGCTGGCGTGCCCGGCCCCGGCGATCTCACCGGTCAGGATCTCCAGGTTGGGCACGGAGTCGGCCCGGGCACCGTCGGTCAGGACCAGGTTCCGGTTGTACTCGTAGGTATCGGTCCCGGTGGCGGTGGCCTCGATCAGCACGTCGCCGATCCACACGCTGTGCGCCCCGTCGCCCTGCAGGGCACCCTTGTACAGCACCCGGCTCTTGCAGTCGGGCACGCTGTGCTCGATGAACAGCCGGTGCTCCTGGTGCTGCCCGGCGTCGGTGATGTACAGCCCGTTCAGCTCGGCGTCGCCGCCCCGCCCGGTGTAGGTGACGGACGGGACGATCCGGACCAGGTCGCCGCCCAGGGTGACGATCGTGTGCGTGATCTTCGCGTCCTTGCCCAGCTGCACGTGATGGTGGGACAGGTGCACCGTGTCGTCGGCCCAGTCCTGCAGGCTGACCACGGACAGCGCGGCGCCGTCGGCCACCACCAGCTCGACGTTGTCGGCGTAGGTGGCGCTGCCGCGGTGGTCGAGGACCACGGTGGCCCGGGCCATCGGGCCCACGTCCACCACGGTGTGCCCGAAGGCGGCCCCGTCGATGCCCTGGCCGCGCACGGTGAGCACGGTCGGTGCCGAGGTGACCGCCTCGGCGGGCACGCTGATCACGGTGGCCTCGGTGAACGAGGCGAAAGCTCGGGCACTGACCCGGTCCGTCGGCACGTACGTGGCGCCGACCCGGGGGTCGCCGCGCCGGGCCTTTTCCACCTTGACCTCGGGAGCCGCGTCGACCTCGACGGTCACCGCGCCCGCGGGCAGCGGGTCGGCCCCGTGCAGGCCACCCAGGCGGCGCAGCGGGGTGAACCGCCACTCCTCCTCGCGGCCGGTCGGGACCTCGAAGTCGGCCGGGTCGTACGAGGCGTGCTCGTGCAGCCGGGAAACGGGCGTGTCGGATTCGACGGCGCCCTGTAGCGCCGTCCCTGGGGCCGTCATCAGCCGACCGATCCTTCCATCTGGAGCACGATCAGCCGGTTGAGTTCGAGCGCGTACTCCATCGGGAGCTCACGCGCGATCGGCTCGACGAAGCCGCGCACGATGGTGGCCATCGCCTCGTCCTCGGTCATGCCCCGGCTCATCAGGTAGAACAGCTGGTCTTCGGAGATCTTGGAGACCGAGGCCTCGTGGCCCATCTCCACGTCGTCCTCGCGCACGTCCACGTAGGGGTAGGTGTCGCTCCGGCTGATCGTGTCGACCAGCAGCGCGTCGCACTTGACCGTGGACTTGGAGTGCTCGGCGCCTTCCTGGACCTGGACCAGGCCCCGGTAGGAGGTCCGGCCGCCGCCGCGGGCCACCGACTTGGACACGATGGTGGACGAGGTGTTCGGCGCGCAGTGCACCATCTTCGACCCGGCGTCCTGGTGCTGGCCCTCGCCCGCGAACGCGACGGACAGCGTCTCGCCCTTGGCGTGCTCACCCATCAGGTAGACCGCCGGGTACTTCATCGTGACCTTGGAGCCGATGTTCCCGTCGATCCACTCCATCGTCGCGCCCTGCTCGCAGATGGCCCGCTTGGTGACCAGGTTGTAGACGTTGTTCGACCAGTTCTGGATCGTGGTGTACCGGCAGCGGGCGTCCTTCTTCACGATGATCTCGACCACCGCGGAGTGCAGCGAGTCCGACTTGTAGATCGGCGCGGTGCAGCCCTCGACGTAGTGCACGTAGGCACCTTCGTCCACGATGATCAGCGTCCGCTCGAACTGGCCCATGTTCTCGGTGTTGATCCGGAAGTAGGCCTGCAGCGGGATGTCCACGTGCACGCCCTTCGGCACGTAGATGAACGAGCCGCCGGACCACACCGCCGTGTTCAGCGCGGCGAACTTGTTGTCGCCCGGCGGGATCACGGTGCCGAAGTACTCCTGGAACAGCTCAGGGTGCTCGCGCAGCGCCGTGTCGGTGTCGAGGAAGAGGACGCCCTTCTCCTCGAGGTCCTCACGGATCTTGTGGTAGACGACCTCGGACTCGTACTGGGCCGCCACCCCGGCGATCAGCCGCTGCTTCTCGGCCTCGGGGATGCCCAGCCGGTCGTAGGTGTTCTTGATGTCGGCGGGCAGGTCGTCCCAGCTTTCGGCCTGCTTCTCGGTCGACCGGACAAAGTACTTGATGTTGTCGAAGTCGATCTCGGACAGGTCGGCACCCCAGGTGGGCAGCGGCTTGCGGCCGAACATGCGCAGCCCGCGCAGGCGCAGGTCCAGCATCCACTCGGGCTCGCTCTTCTTGCCCGAAATGTCGCGGACCACGTCCTCGGACAGGCCACGGCGCGCGGTCTCGCCCGCCGTGTCGCTGTCAGCCCAGCCGAACTTGTACGTGCCGAGGCCGTCAAGCTGGTCGTTAGCGGTCGTCGTCATATGAAGAGCCCTCCGGACCCTGAAATGTTTTCGCCGTTCGCCTCGGACTCAACTGGGTCCGGGGTGGTCTGCTTCCCTGCGTCTCGCGCAGGGTCATCTTTGCCGCTCGTCAACGAGCGGCAGGTCACGTGGGTGGTGCAGATGCCGTCGCCGTGGGCGATGGTGGCCAGCCGGCGCACCGGGACGCCCAGCAGCCGGCTGAACGCCTCGGTCTCGGCCTCGCACAGCTGCGGAAACTCGGCGGCCACGTGCGCCACCGGGCAGTGATGCTGGCACAGCTGCTCGCCGCCCGAGCCGACCGCGGCTTTCTCGGCCGCGGGTGCGGCCACGGTCGAGGCGGCGTAGCCGTCGGCGGACAGCGCGTCGGCCAGGGCCTGGACCCGCTCCCCCGGCGGCGCGGCGGCCACGGCCGGGCCGTACCGCCGTTCCAGCTCGGCGACCTGGTGGCGGGCGAACTCCTCGACCGCCGCCGGGCCCGCCGTGGTGGCCAGGAACCGCAGCGCGCTGCTGGCCAGGTCGTCGTAGGCGTGCTCGAACGCGCTCCGGCCCGCGTCGGTGATCGCGAACAGCCGGGCCGGGCGCCCGCGGCCCCGGCTGGCGTAGGTGCGGGCGGTGCGGGTCTCGATGAGCCCCTCGGCCAGCAGGTTGTCCAGGTGCCGCCGGATCGCGGCCGGGGTCAGCCCGAGCCGACTCCCGATGACCGAGGCCGTGGACGGCCCCAGCTCCAGGATCAGCCGGGCCACCCGGGCGCGAGTGCTGCGCTCGGAGTGAGCCTGCGCGAACAGGTCACGGCGCTCGGAGTGAGCCTGCGCGGACGAGTCACGGCGCACGGAGCTGTCGGCCGCGGCACTATGTGCCGCCGCCCGCTGCTCCGAAGTCGCTGTCCGCATGTTTTTCACAACACAAGTATGCCGTAATTAAGTCCGGTGACGCAAAGTTTACCGAACACGGATGTGACGTAATTAAAGCGCCCCACGCTTCTCTTCGTTTTCGCTGGTCACGTGAGCCTCCGGCGTGTCGCCGGGAGTGACCGGCCGTCGCGGGCGGTCGCGGCCCCGTACGCTGGGGCCATGGCTGCCGTGTCCTGCTCTGCGGGGCGACCGGACGTGGCCGACATGATGGAGGTCCGGATCCCGGCCGGCGGCCGAGTGGTCGCGATCAGTGATCTCCACTTGCCGCCCCGGCGCTCCAACGTCTCCGCGCGCTGCTGCACGATGCTAGCCGCCCGGCTGGCCGAGCTGGCCAGCCCGGTGACCGTGGTGCTGGCGGGCGACATCATCGAGCTGCTCGGCTCCCCGGAGGCCACGGCGGCCGAGATCCTGCGCGAACACGAGGATCTGTGCGCAGCGCTGGCCGGGGTCACGGCCCGCGGCGGGCGGGTCGTGTACATCGTCGGCAACCACGACGGCGACCTGGCCTGGGACGTGAAGACGGCCGACACCGTACGGGAGATGACCGGGGCCGAGCTGGCCCTGGCCGCGAACGTGGTGCTGCCGGACGGGGGCAGGATCCGGGTCGAGCACGGTCACCAGCTGGACCCGTACAACTGCTTCCACGACCCCCGGAACAACCTGGACACGCCGCTCGGCCACCACATCGTGCGGGAGATCCTGCCCCGGATCGAGTTCCTCGGCCGGGGCTGGCTGGACGGCGCGCACGAGATGGCCGACCCGGCCGACTTCCCCTCGTTCGTAGGGTCACGGCTGGTGTACCGCAAGCTGATCCGGCACGCCTGGTGGCTGCTGCTGATTCCGGTCCTGCTGCTGCTCGGGCTGCGGGTGTCGGAGATCGTCGAGCTGCAGACGCGCTACCCGGACACCACGCCCTGGGTGCACGGGGCCCAGATCCTGGGCTACGGCGCGGTCGCGGACCTGATCGTGGTGGCGGCGATCATCGCGATCGTGTCCCGCCGCGCCTGGACCTCGATCAGCGCGCTGGCCCTGGCCGAGCGGGGCTACGGCCAGAACAAGGCCGCCCGGCAGCGGGCCGCCGACCTGACCAGCGAGGGGTATGTGGGCTACCTGTCCGGGCACACCCACCATCCCGAGCTCAGCGGGTGCGGGAACGGTTTCTACGCCAACACCGGCTCGTGCACCACCGTGGTCGAGGCCACCGCGACCCGGCTGGGCATGCCCACCGCGTACCTGCGGGCCCAGCAGATTTCCTGGCTGGAGCTGACGGGCCCCGGAGCCGAGCCGGGCGGGCTGCGGGCCGAGCTGCGGGCGGCCCGGATCGATCTGCCCGGGGCCACGCGGCTGGAGCGGTTCGGAGCCCACGGACGGCAACGGTTTGCCGCCTCGCCGACCGTGGTGGGCTCGTGGCCCGGCGGCCCGGCCTTTCCCGCGCCGACCGCCGCGGCCGCCCCAGAGGCGACCGTCACTGCTACGAACCGGCAATGATACGACCGGTCGTAGTACAAGTGGCGGTGCCGGCGCGGCGGCCGGGCGATAACGCCCATAGACTCGCGAGCGTGAGCACCGCCCCCGCCGTCGAAGTCGCGAGCCTGGTGAAGCGGTACCGGCACGCGCTCGCCGTCGACGGGCTGACGCTGACCGCGGCCCGCGGCGAGGTCACGTCGATCCTCGGCCCCAATGGGGCGGGCAAGACCAGCACGATCGAGATCTGCGAGGGTTACCGGCGCGCTGACGCCGGCACGGTCCGGGTCCTCGGCCTGGACCCGGCCCGCGACACCCGCGCCCTGCGGCCCCGCGTCGGGGTGATGCTGCAGGCCGGCGGCGTGCCCCCAGCCATACCGGCGGGTGAGTACCTGCGCCTGCTGGCCCGCTTCCACGCGCACCCGCTGGACCCGGCCGGGCTGCTCAGCCGGGTCGGCCTGACCGAGGTGGCCCGCACCCCGTACAAGCGGCTGTCGGGCGGGCAGCAGCAGCGCCTGGCCCTGGCCGCGGCGGTCATTGGCCGCCCGGAGCTGGTGTTCCTGGACGAGCCGACGGCCGGCATGGACCCGCAGGCCCGGCACGCGACCTGGGACCTGATCACGGAGCTGCGCGCGGCCGGCGTGAGCGTGATCTTGACCACGCACTTCATGGACGAGGCCGAACGGCTGTCGGACCGGGTGGCCATCATCGACCGCGGCCGCCTGGTCGCGGGCGGCACCCCGGCCGAGCTGTGCGGCGGCGCCGGCCAGCTGCGCTTCCGGGCCGAAACCGGGCTGGACACCGACGGCCTGCTGGCCGCGCTCCCGGACGGCAGCGCGGCCAAGGAATCACCGGCCGGGCACTACGTGATCGAGGTGCCGGACGGGGTCACCCCGCAGCTGCTGGCCTCGGTCACCGCCTGGTGCGCCGAGCACAGCGTGCTGCCGACCAGCCTGCGGATCGAGAGCCGGACGCTGGAGGACGTGTTCCTGGAACTGACCGGAAGGGAACTGCGCTCATGAACGGCCTGCGCTCATGAACGGCCTGGGCTCGTGACCGTAGCCGACCAGGTCGCGCCGGAGACCTTCGCCCCGGCGCCGGGGGCGGCGCCGATGCGCCAGATGATCCTGGCCCAGACGGTGATGGAAACCCGGATGCTGCTCCGCAACGGCGAGCAGCTCACCGTGACCATGGTCATCCCGCTGGCCCTGCTGGCCATGTTTAGCCTCGAGCCGCTGGTCAGCGTGGGCGGCGGCTCCCGCATCGACTTCCTGGCCCCCGGCATCATCGCGCTGGCCATCATGTCGACCGCGTTCACCAGCCAGGCCATCTCCACCGGGTTCGAGCGCCGGTACGGCGTGCTCAAGCGGCTGGGGGCCGAGCCGCTGTCCCGGGTCGGCCTGATCTCGGCCAAGACGATCAGCGTGATCCTGGTCGAGTTGCTGCAGGCGGCGCTGATCACCGCGATCGCGTTCGGGCTGGGCTGGAGCCCGCACGCCCGCGCGCTGGCCTTTTTGACTGTGCCGCTGCTGGTGCTGGCGGGGACGGCCGCGTTCAGCGGGCTGGCCCTGCTGATGGCGGGTGCGCTGCGGGCCGAGGCCACGCTGGCCCTGGCCAACCTGATCTACATCGCGCTGCTCGGCCTGGGCGGCGTGGTCTTCCCGCTGACCAAGTTCCCGGCCGCCGCCCACCCCTACCTCACCCTGCTGCCCACCGGGGCCCTGGCCACCGGGCTGCGGTCGGTGCTGGCCCACGCGGCCGGGTTCCCGGTGCGGGACCTGATCGTGCTGGTGGTGTGGGCCGTGCTGGGCATCGGCCTGGCGGCCCGCACGTTCCGCTGGGAGTGAGCACCAAGGTCCGCGATCCGGACGCCCGGGGCTCGCGGGGCTCCGGGGACTCGCCGGGCGCCCGGGGCTCCCGGGGCACCCGGGGTTCTCCGGGGCGGGCGGGGCTCAGTTCCCGGGCGACGGCCGGGTCGGCCGCCCTGGTGCTGGGCGGGATCGTGTCCACCCAGATCGGCGCGGGCCTGGCCGCCCGGCTGTTCCACCAGGCGCCCCCGGCCGTGGTGACCGGGCTGCGGCTGTGGGCCGCGGCCATCGTGCTGCTCATCGTCGCAGCCCGCGGCGTGACCGCGGCCGTGCGCGGGATGGTGGCCCGCCGTCCTCGGGACGGGCGGGCGGGAACCAGCAGAGGCTGGCGCGACGCAATGGTGGTGCTGGGCTTCGGCCTCTGCCTGGGCGCGATGAACTTCGTGTTCTACCAGGCCATCGCCCGGATCCCGCTGGGGGTGGCGGTGACCATCGAGTTCCTCGGCCCGCTGGCGGTGGCGGTGGCCGGCTCGCGCCGGCTGCTCGACCTGGTCTGGGTCGGGCTGGCCGCGGCCGGGGTGGTCCTGCTGACCGGTGGGGACACCAGCCAGCTCAACCTGGCCGGCATCGTGTTCGCCGCGCTGTCCGCCATTGGCTGGGCCGGTTACATCCTGTTCAGCGTGGCCACCGGGCGCCGGTTCACCGGGGCCAACGGCCTGGCCCTGGCCATGGTCGTGGCGGCCGTGGCCGTCACTCCGGTCGCCGCCGTAGCGGCCGGCTCCGCCCATCGCGCGCTGACCCGGCCGTCGGTGCTGCTGACCGGGGCCGGGCTCGGGGTGCTGTCGTCCGCCATCCCGTACGGCCTGGAGATGCAGGCCCTGCGGTGGCTCCCGTCCCGGGTGTTCGGCATCTGGATGAGCGTGGAGCCCGCGGTGGCCGCGCTGATCGGCCTGGCCCTGCTCGGGCAGCACCTGTCGATCGCCGAGTGGGCCGCGGTCGGCTGCGTGGTCGCGGCCAGCATCGGCGCCGCCCGCGCCGCCCCGGCCCCATCCGACGCATCACCCCCGTCCGAGCCTCCCGCCCCAGCCGACGCATTACCCCAGTCCCCTGCCCCATCCGAGGCTCCCCCCGCCCCCGCGCCGCTCGACGCGAAGGGCACGCCCCGCTACCGTGTGCAAAAACTGTCGTCATAGCGACAGTTTTTGCACACGGTATTTAGCGAACCCCAGGCCCCGAGGCGCACTGGGTCAGGTGGTGGGGAGGTGCCGTATGGTGCCCGGCTCGGCGGGCGCGCCACGCCGGGCGCGCCGGTCTCCTACGATGGGTAGTGTGCCCGCTCAACCCGCGTCCCCCACTGCACCGTCGCGCCCGGCGTGGCGGCGGGGCTGGGACCTGATCTCCTGGCCCGTGCTGCGGCCGACCACCACCTCGCTGCGGTGGCTAGCCCTGGCCGCGGTGGTGGCCAACGTGGTCATCATGTCCACCGGGGAAGCGGTGCGGCTCAGCAAGTCCGGGCTGGGCTGTCCGGACTGGCCCGACTGCACCAGCCGGAGCCTGGTCGCGGCGAGCACGGCCGGGCAGACCACGCTGAACACGTGGATCGAGTTCGGTAACCGGCTGCTCAACTTCCCGCTGGTGGCCATCGCCGGGCTCACGTTCATCGCAGCGTGCTGCTATCGCCCCGGCGGCGGGGCGCGCCGCCGGGACCTGATCTGGCTGGCGGCGGCGCTGCCCGGCGGCGTCATCGGCCAGGCCGTGGTGGGCGGGATCGTGGTCCTGACCAAGCTGAACCCGGCCTGGGTCGCGATCCACTTCATGCTGTCCACCGCGATCGTGGCGGCCGCGGTCGTCCTGCACGTCCGCGTGGGCGAGGGCGACGGCCCGGCCGTGCCCGTCGTCCGCCGCGACCTGAAGATCATCGGGGCCACGCTGGTGGGCGCGGTGGCGCTGACGTTCGCCGCGGGCACCGTGGTCACCGGCACCGGGCCGCTGGCCGGGAACGCGGCCGCACCCCGGTTCCACCTGCCGTTCATCGGGGTCACCCAGTTCCACGCCGACATCGGCTGGGTCATCGCCGCGCTGTCGTTCGCGCTGCTGATCGGGCTGCCCCTGTCGGGCGCGCCCCGGCCGGCCGTGCGCCGGATCTACACGATGGCCGGGCTGACCCTGGCCCAGGGCGCGATCGGGTACGCGCAGTACTTCAGCGGCTTGCCGGCTGGGCTGGTCTGGGTGCACGTCACGGTGGCCGTGGTCATCTGGGTGGTGACCGTGCGGCTGTACCTGGCCATGCGCAACCGCGGCCCTGTTCCCATCGCACCCTCGCCCAGCGAGCCGCCGTCGGAAACCGCCGAGGAACCGTCGGAAACTGCCGAGACTCCCGAGGGACTGCCGGCTACCACTCCGGCCCGCGGGGCGTAGACCCACCACCGGGCGTGGACCCACCACCGGGCGTGGACCCACCGCGCGGAGCCCACGGCGAGGCTCCGGGGGTGGCCTGCGGCATGACCGGGGTTGGCACCGTGGCCCGGTAAGCCATCGGCTGGGTGAAGGCGGACGTGTCGGCGCTGGCCCCGGCTTCGGTCCAGGGCGTGGGCGGCGGGGCGGGCTGACGGCGCAGGAACTGGCCCCGGGCCTGCTGCATGAGCGTGAGCAGTCCCTGCTGGCCCTGGGAGAACTGACGGCGGCTGATCAAGCCGCGCTCGGCCTTGCGGTGCAGCAGAGCCAGCTCGGTCGCGGCCAGCTGGTAGTCCCCCATGGCCGAGGCGGCGGGCAGGCCGCCGGTGGACCGGGCCCAGGTCCGGGCCGTACGCCGGGTCGGCAGCGAGCTCAGCATCCGGATGTCCCAGTCGGTGACCAGCCCGGTGCCTTCGTAGCCGGGCAGGTAGTGCTGGATCAGGCCGACGATGCGGCGCCGGTCGGCCCGGATGACCTGGTACAGCACGGTCAGCAGGACGAGCAGGAAGACGTAGGCCACCAGCGTGCCCGCCAGGCCGAAGATAGAGAGCCCGTTCCACATCGCGTGCAGGCTTATCGCGGCCACCCAGCCCAGCGGCAGCGCCCAGTCCCGGTTACGGTGCGAGGCCGCGTAGGCGGCGCCGATGCCGGTCATCGAGGTGAAGGTCGGGTGCAGGAACGGGGACAGTACCCCGCGCAGCACGAACGTGTAGCCGAGCAGCTGGGCCCCGCCGTGGACCGGGTTGATCTCGGCGTTGATGTAGTAGCCGATGTTCTCGGTCATGGCGAAGCCGATCCCGACCATGGCCGCGTAGACGATCCCGTCGGTCGGGCCGTCTAGCTCCTGCCGCCGCCAGCGCAGCAGCCAGACCAGGAACAGGCCCTTGAGCGTCTCCTCCACCACCGGCGCGCCGGCCGTGGCCGAGACATACTCACCGGCCGAGGCGCCGAGCGCAGGCTGGGTGATGTACTCCAGGCCCGCGGTGTTGATGATGATCGCGGCCAGGGCGGCGATGCCGGCGCCCCACAGGAAGCCGAACACCAGGTTGATGCGCGGCTCGGGCTCCAGCCGGTCGATGAACAGGACCACCGACACCAGCAGCGGCACCGGGGCCAGGGCCAAGGGCAGCGCGATGAAGAACGGCGCCGCGCTGTGGCCGGACGCCTTGGCCTCGGCCAGCTCAATCCCGAATACCAGCAGCACGCACAACGCGGCCACGATGATGCCGACGATAACCCCGATCCGGGCCCGGCCCGGGGTTCGCCCCTCGACCACCGCCCTCGGGTCGAATACCGGTGCCGGCGTCCCCATGACCAGGACCCTACTATCAGGCCGGTGGACGAAGCAGGTCACGCCGCACCCAAAGTGCCACCCGGAGGGCCACCCGGAGGACTGCCCAGAGTGCCGCCCGGGGAGCAGAGCCGGGAGATCGTGCGGCTGGCCGTGCCCGCGCTGGGGGCGCTGGTCTCCGAGCCGCTGTTCCAGCTGTGCGACGCGGCCATCGTCGGGCACCTGGGACCGGCCCAGCTGGCCGGCCTGGGCGCGGCCGGGGCGGCGCTGGCCACGCTGGTCAACGTGTGCATCTTCCTGGCCTACGGCACGACCTCGGCCGTCGCCCGCCGGATGGGCGCCGGCGACCTCACCGGAGCGGTCCAGCAGGGGATCGACGGCATGTGGGTGGCGCTGCTGCTCGGCGTGGCAATCGCCACGGTCGCCGTGCCGCTGGCCGGGCCGATCGTGGGCGCGTTCGGCGCGTCGGCCGCCGCCACCGGGTATGGCACGATCTACCTGCGGATCTCCGCGGTCGGCATCCCGGCCATGCTGCTGGTGCTGGCCGGCACCGGCATCCTGCGCGGGCTGCAGGACACCCGCGCACCGCTGACCGTGGCGGCCATCGGCGCGGTGGTCAACGTGGTGCTGAACTACCTGCTGGTCTTCCCGGCCGGCCTGGGCATCGCGGGCTCGGCCACCGGCGCCGTGATCACCCAGACCGCGATGGCGGTGGCCTACGCCACCGTGGCCGTGCGCGCGGCCCGGATCTACGGCGCCCACCTGCGGCCGGACTGGATGGGGATCCGCGCCTCGGCCGGCGCCTCGTTCGCGCTGCTGCTGCGGACCGCGGCGCTGCGGGTCTACCTGCTCATCGCGGTGTGGATCGCGGCCAAGTCCGGTACCGCGGCGCTGGCTGCGCACACCGTGGCCACCAACCTGTGGAACACGCTCGCGCTGGCCCTGGACGCGCTGGCCATCGCGGCCCAGGCCATCGTGGGGCACGCCCTGGGCGCGGGCGACGGGGCCGGGGCCCGGCGGGCCACCGTGCGGATGTGCTGGTGGGGCGGGATACTCGGGGTCGTGGTCGGTGTAGTGGTGGCCGTGGCCCGCCCGCTGTACGTGCCGCTGTTCACGCCGGACCGCCGGGTCCAGGTGCTGCTGTACGGGATCCTGCTGCTGGTGGCGGTGTACCAGCCGGTGTCCGGCGTGGTGTTCGTGCTGGACGGGGTGCTGATCGGCGCGGGTGACAACCGGTTCCTGGCCGTGGCCAGCATCGCCACCACCGCGGTGTTCGTCGCCTGCGCGTACGCGGCCAGCACCGCCGGTCTCGGGCTGACCGGGCTGTGGCTGGCCATCGGCGTGTTCATGGTGGCGCGGCTGGTCGCGCTCAGCCTGCGGGCCCGCTCCTCCGCCTGGACCGTCACCGGTGTCCGCCGCTAGCCGGAGATCTCCCCCAGCAGCTGGAGCACGAGGGCCAGTGGCGGCCAGGCGGAAAGGCCCCGGCGGGTCACGGCGAAGGGCCGCTGCGTCACGTCCGGCTGGCTGAGCGGACGCAGCACCACGCCGCGGCCCACCGGGGGCCCGGCGGGCAGCAGCCCGACACCCAGACCGGCCAGAATCATGTCCTGCACCAGTTCGAGGCTGTCCACGCGGTGGGCGATCCGCGGCTGGAAGCCGGCCAGCGAGGCCACGGTACGGATCACCTCCTCATCGCCGCCGTTCCGCGAATTGACGATCCAGTCCTGATCGGCGAACTGGTGGAAGACCTCGAGCGCGGTCCCGGCTACACGGGCCTGGGCGGTCGGCGTGCCCAGGCCCCACTGCCTGGGACCCAGAGGCTGGGTGGCCAGGCTGCGGTCGAACCGAGCCGGGGCGAGGTTGTAGTCGTAGGTCAGGGCCAGGTCGACCGCGTTCTCGGCCAGCAGGCCGAGCGCCTCGTCTGGTTCGTGCTCAAGGATGCCCAGCGTGACGGCCGGATGCCGCTGCGCCAGAAGCCGGACGACCGGCAGTACGGATTCGCGCACGGCGGTAGCGAACGCCGCCACCCGCACCGTCCCGGCCGGCGCCGCCGTCGGGTCCAGGTCCAGCCGGGCGGCCTCGAGGGCAGCCAGGATCGTGACCGCGTGCCCCGCCAGCCGCTGCCCGGCCGGGGTCAGCCGCACCCGCCGCCCTTGCGGCTCGATCAGCCGGGTGCCCGCCTCCTGGGCCAGGACCGCGATCTGCTGCGAAACAGTGGAGGTGGCGACCTGCATGCTCTCGCCGACCGCTCGCATGGAACCGAGGCGGGAGAGCTCAAGCAGCAGTTCGAGACGGCGCGGGTCCATACCCTGATCATTCAGGCTTGATGAACGGTATGTCCACCAAATTCACGTGGACACGGACAATCCCCGTGACGTGTACTGGCGATCATGGTCAGCACCACGACGGCACCTCGCACCTCAGCCCGTTCCGGCACCTTGATGGCGGTGGGCTCGATGAGCTGCGTCCAGCTCGGCCTGGCGCTGTCCGTCCACCTCATCGGTGAGGTCGGCCCGCTCGGGGCCGCCTGGCTCCGGCTGGCCTGGGCGGCCGTGATCCTGCTGGCCGCCGTCCGGCCCCGGCCTTGGCGCTTCCGCCGCCCGGTGCTGCTGGCCACGGTCGCCCTCGGCCTCGCGACCGGCGGGGTGACCATGCTGTTCATGATGGCCGTGGCCCGGCTGCCACTTGGCACGGCCAGCGCCCTGGAGTTCCTCGGCCCGCTGGGCGTGGCCGTCGCCCGCGGCGGCGGCCGCCGGGCGCTGCTCTGGCCAGGCTTCGCCGCGGCCGGCGTGCTGCTGCTGACCCACCCGTGGCAGGGCCCTCTCAATCTGGTGGGCATCGCCGCCGCGCTGGGCGCCGCGATCTGCTGGGCCGCCTACATCATGCTCACCCAGGCGGTCGGGGACGAGGTGGCCGGCCTGCAAGGTCTGGCCGTGTCCATCGGCGTGGCCGCGCTGGCGACGACTTTGGTGTCCGGATCGGCCGTCACCGCAGACCTGACGCCGCATCTGCTCCTGGCCGGTTTCGGGTTGGCCATGCTGTTGCCGGTCATCCCGTTCAGCCTGGAAATGTACGCCCTGCGCCGGATGACGACCTCGGCCTTTGGCACCCTGATGTGCCTGGAGCCGGCTATCGCCCTGGTCGCGGGGCTGGCCCTGCTCGGCCAGGTGCCCCGGGTCTGGTCACTGGCCGGTGTCGCCTTGGTCATCGCGGCTGGCCTTGGCGCCGAGCGGTCCGGCGCGCGCACCGTACCTGGCCCAGTACGGCTGGAAGACGGTGCGATCCACCGCGAGCCGGCCGCACACTCTGCCGTCGGCAGCCATCAGCGCCCGACGCCGACCGTGAACAGATGATGTCCGAACGGTCAAAAGATTGCTACGCGGCCCCAGCAGGCCGTCTCGTGCTCGGGCTGGCGCACCCGGAGGGATAGGCTCAATCATGTAATTGGCCCGCGGTTTGACCGGGGGGCTTTTCGGCTGCCCGGACCAGGGTAAGTGGGAGGCCGTGCCACGGCCGTACACCACGGCCCGCACGCCAAGAGAGGAGCCGTGACTTACCGGTGGCAAGTCAGCAGACGAAAAAGCTCGAGTGGTCCGACCTCGACGAGCGCACCGTGAACCTGATCCGCGTCCTGGCCATGGACGCAGTAGAGAACGAGGGCTCCGGTCACCCCGGGACGGCGATGAGCCTGGCCCCGGCCGCGTACCTGCTGTACCAGCGGATCATGCGGCACGACCCGATGGACCCGGCCTGGACCGGGCGGGACCGGTTCGTGCTGTCCTGCGGTCACTCCAGCCTGACCCTGTACATCCAGCTCTACCTGTCCGGCTACGGCCTGACCCTGGACGACCTCAAGGCCTACCGGTCCTGGGGCAGCCTCACCCCCGGTCACCCTGAGCATGGGCTGACTCCGGGCGTGGAGACCACGACCGGCCCGCTGGGCCAGGGCCTGGGCAACGCGGTCGGCATGGCCATGGCCGCCCGCCGCGAGCGTGGCCTGTTCGACCCGGACACGGCCGAAGGCCAGAGCCCGTTCGACCACTACGTCTACGTGTTCGCCTCGGACGGTGACATCGAAGAGGGCCTCACCCACGAGGCCTCGGCCATCGCGGGCGTCCAGGAGCTGGGCAACCTGATCGTCCTGTACGACGACAACCACATCTCGATCGAGGACGACACCGTCATCGCCAAGGACGAGGACACTGCCGCCCGTTACGAGGCCTACGGCTGGCACGTCCAGCGGCTCGACTGGGACACGCCCAAGGGCTACCACGAGGACGTCCAGGCCCTGTACAACGCGTTCGAGGCGGCCAAGGCCGAGACCTCCCGCCCGTCGTTCATCTCACTGCGGACGATCATCGGCTGGCCCGCCCCGAACAAGCAGGGCACCGGCGCGGCCCACGGCTCGGCTCTGGGCGACGCCGAGGTGGCCGCGACCAAGAAGATCCTGGGCTTCGACCGAGACGTCAACTTCCCGCTGGACCAGGATCTGGTCGACCACGCCCGCGAGGTGCTGGACCGGGGCCGCGCGGCCCACACCGAGTGGACCAAGACCTTCGACGCCTGGGCCGATGGGGCCAGCGCCGACCGCAAGGCGCTGTACGACCGGATGGCCAGCCGCACGCTCCCGGACGGCTGGGCCAAGGCGCTGCCGGAGTTCAAGCCGGATCCCAAGGGTGTGGCCACCCGCAAGGCCTCCGGCGAGGTGCTCAATGCGCTGGCCAAGCCGCTGCCCGAGTTGTGGGGCGGGTCGGCCGACCTGGCCGGCAGCAACGACACCACGATGAAGGGCGAGCCGTCCTTCCTGCCGCACGACCGGGAATCGAAGATGTTCCCCGGCAACAAGTACGGCCGGACGCTGCACTTCGGCATCCGCGAGCACGGCATGGGCGCGATCCTCAACGGCATCGCGCTGCACGGCGGAACAAGGGTGTACGGCGGAACGTTCCTTACGTTCAGCGACTACATGCGGGGCGCGGTGCGGCTGGCCGCGCTGATGCAGCTGCCCGTGACCTACGTCTGGACCCACGACTCAATCGGACTGGGTGAGGACGGACCGACCCACCAGCCGATCGAGCACCTGTGGGCGCTGCGGGCCATCCCGCACCTGGCCGTGGTCCGGCCCGGCGACGCCAACGAGGTGACGGCGGCGTGGAAGCGGATCCTGGAGCACCCGGCCAACCCGTCGGCGCTGGCCCTTTCCCGGCAGAACCTGCCGGTGCTGGACCGCTCGAACGGCCTGGCCTCGGCGGACGGGGTGGCCAACGGCGGCTACGTGCTGGCCGAGGCCGACGGTGACCCGAAGGTGATCCTGATCGCCACCGGCAGCGAACTGCAGATCGCGCTGGCGGCCCGGGATCAGCTGCAGGCCGGCGGCACGCCGACCCGGGTGGTGTCGATGCCGTGCGTGGAGTGGTTCGAGGAGCAGGACTCGGCTTACCGCGAGCAGGTGCTGCCGCACCGGATCAAGGCCCGGGTCTCGGTCGAGGCCGGCGTCACGTTCGGCTGGCGGCAGTTCGTCGGTGACTCGGGCGCCTCCGTCGGCGTCGATCACTTCGGCGCCTCGGCCGACTACCAGCGGCTGTACGAAGAGTTCGGGCTCACCGCAGAGCGGGTCACCGCCGTGGCGCGCACGGTTCTCGACCAGATCGGTGCCGCGACCGAATGAAATCAAAGGAAGGGATCTGAGGTCATGGCCTCGAAGGAAGACAATCTCGCTCAGCTGGAAGCCGAGGGAGTGGCGGTATGGCTGGACGACATCAGCCGTGAGCGGCTCCGCACCGGCAACCTCCAGCAGCTGATAGACGACGACCACGTGCTCGGCGTGACGTCCAACCCGACCATCTTCGCCAGCGCCCTGGCCAAGGGCGACGCCTACGACGGTCAAACCCACGACCTGGGCATCCGCGGCGTCTCGATCGACGAGGCGGTGCGCGACATCACCACCTACGACATCCGGTGGGCCGCGGACGTGCTGGCCCAGGTCTACGACGAGTCGCACCACCTGGACGGCCGGGTCTCGCTCGAGGTCGACCCGCGGCTGGCCCGGGAGACCGAGAAGACCATCGCCGAGGCGAGCGCGCTGTGGTGGATGGTTGACCGGAAGAACATGTACATCAAGATCCCGGCCACCGAAGAGGGCCTGCCCGCGATCGCCGCCACCATCGCCGAGGGCATCAGCGTCAACGTCACGCTGATCTTCTCGCTGGAGCGGTACAACGCGGTCATCGACGCCTACTTCGAGGGCCTGGAGAAAGCCGACGCCGCCGGGCGCGACCTGAGCCACATCGCCTCGGTCGCCTCGTTCTTCGTCAGCCGGGTGGACACCGAGGTGGACAAGCGGCTGGACAAGATCGGCACCGACGAGGCCAAGGCGCTGAAGGGCAAGGCGGCCATCGCCAACGCCCGGCTGGCCTATGAGCTGTACGAGCAGCGGATCGACACCGACCGGTGGCGGGCGCTGGCGGCCAAGGGCGCCCGGGTACAGCGGCCGCTGTGGGCCTCCACCAGTGTCAAGGACCCCTCGTTCCCTGACACTATGTACGTGACCGAGCTGGTGGCCAAGGACACGGTGAACACCATGCCGGAGGCGACCATCCACGCGGTGGCCGACCACGGCGAGATCCGCGGCGACACGATCCACGGCACCTACGACGCCTCCCGTAAGATCTTCGCGGACCTGGAGAAGCTGGGCATCGCCTACGACGACGTTGTCCAGGTGCTGGAAGATGAGGGCGTGGCCAAGTTCGCCGCGTCCTGGAACGAGCTCATCGAGACGGTCAAGGGCCAGCTCGGTCAGCAGAAGTAACAGCGTTCCCGGGCTGGGAACCCGGTGGTTCCCAGCCCGGACCCACCAAGTGTCCCGCGGGACCACCTCCGCGGTATCGCTGCCTGATGCACGCCACGTAGCGGAGGAACGAGAGAGTCGTGACCGAGTCAGTGACGGCAGGGCCGGGCAACCTCGGTGCTACGCCCGCCAACCCCCAGGCCATCGAGGACCAGCAGATCCAGAACAACCCGCTGCGGGATGCGCGGGACCGGCGGATCCCGCGGGTGGCCGGCCCGTGCGTGCTGGTCATGTTCGGGGTCACCGGCGACCTGGCCCGCAAGAAACTGCTCCCGGCCATCTACGACCTGGCCAACCGGGGCCTGCTGCCCCCGGGCTTCTCGCTGGTCGGCTTCGCCCGGCGGGACTGGGAGCACGAGGACTTCGCCCAGCTCACCTACGAGGCGGTCAAGGAGCACGCCCGGACCCCGTTCCGGGAGACCGTGTGGCGCCAGGTCATGGAGGGCATCCGGTTCGTCCAGGGCGAGTTCGACGACGACCATGCCTTCGACGCGCTGGCCCAGTGCGTCTCCCAGCTGGACGCCGAGCGCAGCACCGGCGGCAACTACGCCTTCTACCTGTCCATCCCGCCCAAGGCGTTCCCGGTCGTGGTGCAGCAGCTGAAGCGGTCCGGCCTGTCCGACCCGGACCGCTACACCCCGCCGGACGGCCAGGAGGCCTGGGCCAGCCGCCGCCCGTGGCGCCGGGTGGTGATCGAGAAGCCGTTCGGCCACGACCTGAAGAGCGCCCGCGAGCTGAACGCCATCCTGAACGCGGTGTTCCCGCCCGAGTCGGTGTTCCGCATCGACCACTACCTGGGCAAGGAGACGGTCCAGAACATCCTGGCCCTGCGCTTCGCCAACTCGCTGTACGAGCCGATCTGGAACCGCGGCTACGTCGACCACGTGCAGATCACCATGGCCGAGGACATCGGCATCGGCGGCCGGGCCGGCTACTACGACGGCATCGGCGCGGCCCGGGACGTGATCCAGAACCACCTGCTCCAGCTGCTGGCCCTGACCGCGATGGAAGAGCCGGTGGCGTTCGACGCCGACTCGCTGCGGGCCGAGAAGGAGAAGGTACTGTCGGCCGTCCGGCTACCGGCCGACCTGGCCACCGGCACCGCGCGCGGCCAGTACGCCGCGGGCTGGCAGGGCGGCAAGCAGGTCAGGGGCTTCCTGGAGGAGGACGGCATCCCGCCGGACTCCCGGACCGAGACCTACGCCGCGATCCGGCTCGGCGTCGGCACCCGGCGCTGGGCCGGGGTCCCGTTCTACCTGCGCACCGGCAAGCGGCTGCCGCGCCGGATGACCGAGATCGCGCTGCTGTTCCAGCGCGCGCCGCACCTGCCGTTCGCGGACACCGACACCCAGGAGCTGGGGCAGAACGCCCTGGTCATCCGGGTTCAGCCGGACGAGGGCGTGACCGTGCGGTTCGGGTCCAAGGTGCCCGGCTCGGCCATGGAGGTCCGGGATGTGAACATGGACTTCGCCTACGGCGAGTCGTTCACCGAGTCCAGCCCCGAGGCCTACGAGCGGCTGCTGCTGGACGTGCTGATCGGTGACCCCCCGCTGTTCCCGCGACAGGAAGAGGTCGAGCTGTCCTGGCGCATCCTCGACCCGATCGAGGACTTCTGGGCCGAGTACACCAAGCCGGATCCGTACCCGGCCGGCACCTCCGGGCCGCCGTCGGCCGACGCGCTGATGGCCCGCGACGGCCGCGCCTGGCGCCGTCTTTAACACCGAAGAAGGACGACGACGATGCCGATCGACCTGACCGACACCACCACCGGCGCGATCTACGAGGCGCTCACCGACGCGCGCAGCCGCCTCGGCGGCGCCGCCCTGGGCATGGTGCTCACGCTGGTCGTGGAGACCGATGAGGCCGCGCAGTACGACGCGATGCGCGCGGCCAACGACGCGGGCCGGGAGCACCCCTCCCGGGTGCTGAGCGTGATCACCCGCCGCCCGAACGCCGAGTCGCGGCTGGACGCCGAGATCCGGGTGGGCGAGGGTGGCCCCGGGGAGACGTTGCTGCTGCGCATGTACGGCCCGCTGGGCCAGCACGCGGACTCCGTGATCGCGCCGCTGCTGGTGCCGGACGTGCCCGTGGTGACCTGGTGGCCGGGCCGGGCGCCCAGCGTGCCGTCGCAGAGCCCGCTGGGGGCGCTGGCCCAGCGGCGGGTCACCGACACCGCATCCGAGGACCAGGCCCAGCACGCGCTGGCCACGCTGGCCCGCGCCTACAAGCCGGGCGACACCGATTTCGCCTGGACCCGGCTGACCTCGTGGCGGACGCTGCTGGCCGCCACCTTCGACGTGCCCCACCCCCCGGTGCTGCGGGCCGAGGTGCTGGCCGAAGCGGCCAACCCGAGCGGTGACATCCTGGCCGCGTGGCTGTCGGTCCGGCTCGGCATCCCGGTGCACCGGGGCGTCTCGGGCGGTCCCGGCATCACCGAAGTCAGCTTCGAGACCGAGGGCGGCCGGATCGGCATCACCCGGCCCGACGGCCGGACCGCCACCTTGTCCCGGACCGGCGAGCCGGACCGGCGGGTGGCGCTGCACCGCCGCGACCAGGCCGAACTGCTGGCCGAGGAACTGCGCCGGCTGGAGCCGGACGACGTGTACGCCGAGTCGCTGGAGTGGCTGTTCGGCGACCACCGTGAAGACGACGACGACGGCGGGTTCACGCTGCGCGGACCGTCGACCGCGCGTCTGGCCGCCAACCAGGCGGCCGAGCGGCAGGCCTCCGGGTACCCGGCGGACCAGCCCGCCGCCGGGCACGAGCCGTCGCCGCAGGACGCGGACTCCGCCGCTACCGCCGCCATGGACGCCGACCAGGGTGAGACCGGCGTCGAGTCCGAGCAGGAGATCGCCGAATCATGAGCACGCCGGAAGTCATCATTCACCGGGACGCGTCCCTGCTGGCCCAGGCGACCGCGGCCCGGCTGGTCACCCGGCTGGTCGACGCGGTGACCGCGCACGGATCGGCCTCGCTCGTGCTCACCGGGGGCGGGATCGGCACCGCCGTGCTGACCGAGCTGGCCGCCACCCCGGCCCGGGACGCGGTCGACTGGCGGCACGTGGACATCTGGTGGGGCGACGAGCGGTTCGTGCCGTCCGGCGACCCAGAGCGGAACGAGACCGGGGCCCGGGCGGCCCTGCTCGACCACGTGGACGTCGACCCGGCCAGGGTGCACCCGATGCCTGCGTCCGACGGCCCGGACGGGGACGACCCGGAGGCGGCGGCCGACCGTTACGCGGCCGAGCTGGCCCGGGCGGCCACGCCTGAGGACCACGGCCCGGTCCCGTCGTTCGACGTCATGCTGCTCGGCATCGGCCCCGAGGGCCACGTGGCGTCGCTGTTCCCGGGCATGCCCGCGCTGTACGACGAGCGGTCCGTGGTCGCGGTCCGCAGTTCGCCCAAGCCGCCGCCGACCCGGATCTCGCTGACCTTCCCGTCCATCAACGCGGCCAAAGAGGTCTGGATCCTGGCCTCAGGGGCGGAGAAGGCTGGCGCGGTCTCGCTCGCGCTGTCCGATGATGTCGGGCCCAAGCAGGTACCGGCGGTGGCCGCGCGCGGCCGGCAGCGCACCCTGTTCCTGCTGGACACGGAGGCGGCGGCCAAGGTGCCGGCCGGGATCGACCGCCGCGCCGCCCACTGAATTACCTTTTTAATAAACTCACCCGTGGCCGGTGCGGACCGGCCACGGGGAGCCGGCCGGAGCCGGCGCGGAGCTGATCCAAGCCCGGTCAGGGACGGGCGGAGGCGGGCTCGCTGACGGTCTGGCTGCGGGCTACCGCGGCGGCAGCGGCCTTGCGGGACGCGCGCGGTTCGCGGGTGCAGGCCAGGCCCGCGGCCAGGCACGAGACCGGGACGGCGGCGATGACGTACCGGTAGCTGAAGCCCGCGGTCAGCGGGGGTATCACGACCAGCAGCACGCCGACGACCCACGGCAGCAAGGTGACCCCGCCCCAGCGCCGCCAGCGCAGCAGCACGCCGGCCAGGCCGATGAGCAGGATGGCGCCGAGCATCGTGCCCCGCAAGTAGAAGACCTTCTGGTAGTCGATGATGAGGTAGGACCACGGCGTGACCACCTTGGGCTGGCCCAGGTTGGGGCTGGCGTAGGTGATCTCTGACCTCCGGTCCAGGTGGACGTCCCGGGCCCACCAGGGCACCGGGTCCACCGAGACGCGGAACTGGAACGACGGCCCCGATCCGGTGACGTCGGACTGGCTGCGGTCCCAGGTGAACGTGTGCATGGTGTCGTCGAACACGACCTTGGCGTAGGCCACCGGCTGGGCCAGGATGGCCTGCTTGGCGAACTTGCCCGCCGCGCTGTCGGCCTGGGCCGAGAAGTTGTGGCCGCGGGAGTACTTGTAGAGCGGGGTGCTGGTGTCCCAGATGTACTCCTGGGAGTTGGCCCGCTGCTCCGGCGGCTTAGGGTCGCACAGCGCCCGCAGGTCGCTGGCCAGGTTGGGCATCTGGGCGCACTCGGCGAACGAGCTGACCCGGCTGTACAGGAACGTGCCGCTGGAGCCGTCCAGCGCGTACTTGCCGTCGAAGCTGTGGTACCAGGACATGTAGCCCACGATCGGCAGCAGGCCGACGATGAGCAGTGCCCCCGCCTTTTTCCAGTTCACCCGGCGGACCAGCAGCAGCACCGCCACCACGACCAGCAGCGGCTCGCCCACCGCCCGCACCAGCGTGGCGTACCCGATCAGCAGGCCGACGATCGCGCAGGTGAGCCAGGACGGCTGATCGGACCAGCACAGCGCCGCGACGGCGATGGTGATGAGGAAGACGAACAGCACGTCCGACATGATCATGTGCTCAAGCTGGAGCTCGAACACGTCGAACAGCACCGGCAACGCGGGCAGCGTCGCCCCCCACCACGGCAGCCCCCGGCGGCGCAGCACCGCGTAGATGGCCAGGCCCATGGCCAGGCCCATCATGGCCTGCAGGGTGGCCAGCAGGAGCAGGCTGTGGAACGGCTCGATCGCCTGCAGGAAGAACGGGTACCCGTTCGACCGCACCACGTCGGGCGTCCTGGTGACCGCGTCGATGACGTAGTTGTAGGAGTCGTTGAACCAGAAGATGGGCGGCCAGCCCAGGATCACCATGGCCCGCAATGCCGCCGCGACCACCAGCACGACCGCGAACGCCCGGTGACCGGCGATCAGCCGACCCGCCCAGCGCGGCGGCGTGGTCAGCCGCCGGCTCCACGTCTCGCCGGGGCGGTCCGGGCTACCGGAGTCACCACGGAAGCCATCTGGCTGATCACCCGCCGGCGCGCCATCGGCGCGCTGTCCCCCAGCGGCCACATCAGCCAACAGGTCTCCCGTAGTCAGTTCAGGTCGTGTTCAGAAATATGTATCTCTGAGGTAACCGCGGCCTTCCAGGCCGCAACACCCGGGCGGCGCCTAGGCCCGATTCAGACGGTACTAGATATTTGCTCCCAGAGCCGCAGGCAGGTTCGAATCCACGCCCTTACTCAGGCAACGATCAGCCAACGGTCAGCTCCGTCGGCGGCCATTCACTTCCGCGCCGCCCGCAATTTACCGTTCGGCGGATGTAACGAACGGCGTAGGTAACTAACTCTGCGGGGGCTTGGGGTTCGGCGGGCGGCGTCGGCGCCAGCCGAACAGCCGCAGCGAGATGATGAACAGCATCACGATCGGGATGACCACCGCGGACGTGTGCGCGGCGGCCGCGATGACCAGCCACACCAGCGCGATCGGCAGCAACGGAATGAACGGCGGCCGGTAGCCCTGCGGCCGGGCCGGGGTGACGGGCACCGGGTTCGGCAACGGCGACCCCGACGCCTGCAGGTCGGCCCCGAGCCGGGGCTCGGACGGCAGGTCCGCGGTCAGACCGCGCAGATCGGCCCAGGTCTTCGAGGCGTAGGCCGCAGTGGTCCGCTCATCGAACTCGTCCAGATCCAGGCGGCCGGCCGTGTACGCCTCCCGGAGCACCTCGACAGTGCTTTCCCGGTCGTGGTCCGAAGCGCGAATTCCGCCGTCTGTGGTCATATGCGGGCCTTCCCGTGGCTTAGCCCTTGTAACTATTTAGCATACCCGCCGTCTGAGCGGGCGCTACCGAGGCCTTCCTCACAGCTCCACTACTACTACTGGTCCCTACCGGGCCCTACGGGCCCTTCTGGCCTGCCGGCCGGGGCGGGCCCCGTCGCTAAGATCACGGCATGCCACCCGTCGCGCGGTTCCGCGCCCCCGAGGGCCATCTGATCGTGTGTGGTGACGACATGCTGGCGTTCCGCGTCGCCCAGGAGCTGACCACCCGGTACCGGGAGCGGGTCACCGCCATCCTGCCGTCCAAGCGCCAGGGTCAGGGCCCGTACATCGACCGGCTGCCTGGTGCCCGGGTGATCGAGCGGGACGAGCTGACCAGCCAGGCGTTCACCGACGCGCAGATCACCTCGGCCCGCGCGCTGGCCCTGCTGCGCCAGGACGACGTGGGCAACTTCCACGCCGCGCTGCGCGCCCGCGAGCTCAACCCGGACATCCGGCTGGTGGTCGCGGTGTTCAGCCCGGGTCTGGGGGAACAGGTCCGGGCGTTCTTCCCGGACTGCGCGGTGCTGGTCGGCACCTCGATGTCCGCACCGTCGTTCGTGGCCGCCGCTTTAGGCGAGCCTGCTCCCAGCCACGTACGGGTGTCCGGGCGGACTCTGTTCGTAGCCCGGCCGGAGGACGCCGATCCCGCCCAGGTGCTGTGCGGGCTGGCCGCCCCCAGTGCGTCCGGCGGACCGATGCTGCTGCCGCGCAACGAGCAGAGCGCCGATCTGGTGCTGGCCGTGGCCGACGGCACGCCGCGCAACCCGCTGCTGCGCAAACGGGACCCGGCCCAGGCCGCGGCCCGGATCCTGCGCAGCCTGTTCTGGCACAAGCTCGGCTTCGGCTTCGCCGCCCTGTTCGCGGTGCTGGTGGCCGGCTTCTGCCTGCTGCTGGCGGCCACCGGCTACCCCTGGACCACGGCGCTGTACCTGACCATGCTGGACGCGGCGGGAGCGGCGCTGACCAACCCGGCCGCGGGCGGCGCGGAGAAGGTCGCGCAGGTCCTGCTCACGTTCGACGGCCTGGTGTTCGTGCCGTTCGTCACGGCCCTGATCGTCGGGGCCCGGCTGACCGGCTCGATCCGGGGCCGCCCGCCCGCCGCCAGCGGCCACGTGATCGTGGTCGGGCTGGGCAACGTGGGCACCCTGGTGGTGGCTCAGCTGCACGACCTGGGCGTCCCGGTGGTGGCCATCGACCGCGATCCGAAGGTGCCCGGGGTCGCGTTCGCCCGCCGCCTGGGGGTGCACGTGGTCATCGGTGAGATTCACCGGGAGGAAACGCTGCGCGCGGCCAGCCTGGCCTCGAGCACCGCCCTGGTCTCGGTGACCAGCAGCGACGAGGTCAACCTGGAGGCGGCGCTGCACGCCCGCGCGCTCCGGTCCGACCTGCGGATCGTGCTACGGCTGTACGACGACGACCTGGCCGAGCGGGTGCAGAAGATGATCGGCAACACGGTCTCCCGCAGCGTGTCCTACCTGGCCGCGCCGGCCTTCGCCGCGGCCATGCTGGAGCACCAGGTGCTGCGGACGATTCCGGTGGGACGGCATGTCCTGCTCATCGCCGACGTCCAGGTCGAGCCGGACGCCGAGCTGGTCGGGCAGCCGATCGAAGCCGCCGAGCAGCCAGGCGAGACGCACGTCCTGGCCGTTCGCCGCCGCGGCCGCGAGAGTTTCGACTGGTCGCTGCCCCGCAGCTACCGCATCGGCCCGCAGGACCGCCTCCTGGTCCTAGCCACAAGGGCCGGCCTAGGAAGGACCCTAGGCCGAAACCGGCCGCTGGCACCGCCGTCCGGGGGGACGACCCCCCTGGACCCCCCGTTACCCGCTGCGGTACTTGCCGTAGGACCGGCCACTCGCCGGGCCTGAAGGCCCGGACTCGCTGGTCCGGATAGACCGGCTCACCGTTCCCGCTGTGGTGCTGTGGTGCTGTGGTGCTGTGGTGCTGTGGTGCTGGTAGATCGGGTTGCGGACGGCTAACCCAGACAGCACTGCAATCGAAGAACAAATGAATCTTGCGGCATACCGTGACACGCCGCGGAAAACACGGGTCTGGGGTATCGCGAACCGGGGGCCGGCAGCGTTACGCTCAGTGCAGATCTTCTGCCTGGTTCTGCTGAGTCAGGTGGGATTTGTATGGCCGCCCGGTAGCCCACGGCAGCGACCGGTGGGCAGGACGTGCCTTCCTTCTCCAGGAGGGACATTTCGTGAGCGTCAACGACGATCGCATCACTGCGGAAGGCGAGAGGGCACCGGTGGTGGCGGAGGCCGCCGCCGTGTCACCTATTGCCGATCCGGCCCCGCTCGGGCTGGCCGCTTTCGCTCTGACCACATTTCTGCTTTCCGCGGCCAATGCAGGCTGGATGGGCAAAGCCACCGGCGACGCCTGGCTGGGTTATGCCTTTGCCTATGGCGGTCTCGCCCAGCTGCTGGCCGGCATGTGGGAGTTCCGTAATAAGAACGTGTTCGGATCGACCGCATTCGGCTCATACGGCGCTTTCTGGATCGGACTCGGACTCTGGGAGCTGCTCGTGGCTCGCGTCCGGCCAGCTGGCGTACTTCCGCTCGTTTATGCGGGGCAAACGGTCAAGGACCTCGGCTGGATCCTGCTGGCCTGGGCCATCTTCAACACCTACATGCTGCTGATGAGTTCGCAGACGACCATGGCGGTGTTCGCGGTGTTCCTGACCTTGGAGATCACCGAGATCATCCTGTTCATCGGCTTCTTCACCGGCAGCAGCGGAATCATCAAGGCGGGCGGCTACGTCGGCATCGTCACCGCGCTCGTCGCCTGGTACACCTCGGCGGCCGGCGTGGCCAACGGGCTGCCGGGCCGGATCAAGCTGCCGGCTGGCCGGCCGCTGATCAGCTGACCATAACTGGATCTCCCGCATAGCGATCGCGGTCCCGGAGACGCACCGTCTCCGGGACCGCTCGCGTACCCGGGCTGATTCGGCCCTCGGTCTGCTCCCCCGGCGCCCCCGGTAGCGTGGGCGGGACAGTTTTCGCCCCGCCGGACGCGAGGAGGGCTGCCGCAAGTGCTGCGGAGCGACGAGCGTGACTACGACCTACACGAACTGAGTGTCCAGATGGCCCGGGTCAAGGAAAAGACACGACCGTGGAAGGAGGCGATCGCCCTCATCCTGGCGATCGCCGCCGCCGTTGTGTCCAAGCACGCGCACGGGATCTTCGCGAGCGTGGCCGAGCAGACGTTCCGCCAGCTGCCGACGGTGATCTCCTACGCGCTGGCGGTGGTGTTCTGCGTGCTGGCCACGATCGCGGTGCTGGGTATCTCGGGCAAGGTCCAGAACTATCTCCGGCCGCGCCTCGGCACGTCGCACGCGGCCGTCGTCCGCTACGCCATCGTGCTGGTCGGGATCGTCATCGTCCTGATTCTGACCCTGCAGCTGTGCCGGGTCCCGGTCGCCCAGCTCGTGGTGGGCGGCGCGCTGACCAGTGTCCTGCTCGCGGTCGCGGCCCAGCAGTCGCTGTCCAACATCTTCGCCGGGATGGTCCTGCTGCTGTCGCGCCCGTTCCGCGTCGGCGACACCATCCGGCTGCGGGCCGGTGCCCTGGGCGGCCAGCTGGACGGCACGGTGACCGAGATCGGCATCACCTACATCCGCCTGGACACCGGCGAGACCATCATGTCTGTGCCCAACGCCCAGGTCCTGGCGGCCGCGGTCGGCCCCGTCCCGCCCGAGCCCGAGGAGGGCCCGCCCGAGAACAACCCGGCCGAGAACAACCCGGTCTCGGTGACCCCCAGCGACATCTAGAGCGAGCCTCAGCCTGGACATCCGGCCGCCCCCCTAGAATGCTGACCGTCGGTGTTGGTTCTTTGGGGGGGCCATGAACATGCTGCTGGAGCGCCTTGGCGCATTCTCCGCGCGACGCTGGTGGATCGTCATCATCGGCTGGGTGGTCATCCTGGGCGGCTTGCTGATCGCCCACCATGCGTCCGGCGGCGAGTACGTCAACGACTACACGGTGGCCGGGTCCGACTCAGCCCTGGGGAAGGACCTGCTGAGCAGCACCTTTCCGCAGCAGGGCGGCTACGCGGGCCAGATCGTGTTCCACGCCAAGACCGGCACGGTGACGGCGCAGGAGAACGCCGTCAACCAGTCCGTGACCAACGTGTCCAAGCTGCCGTACGTGATCAAGGCGGTCAGCCCGTTCGCCTCGTCCAGTTCGGGCTTGGTGTCGAAGGACGGCACGATCGCCTACAGCACGGTCTCGTGGAACAAGAACCCCAATTCGCTCGACGAAAGCTACCTGGACCAGCTCAACCAGGCCGTTGCTCCGGCCACGAAGGCGGGCCTGCAGGTCGAGTACGGCGCCGGGGCCGGGCAGATCGGCAACGCCAGCCACGACCTGACGTCCGAGGTGATCGGGCTGGCCTGCGCGCTGTTGCTGCTGCTGTTCATGTTCGGGTCACTGATCGCCGCCGCGATCCCGCTGGTGTCGGCGATCTTCAGCGTGCTGTCCGGGCTGTCGCTGCTGGGCGTGCTGTCCTCGGTGATGACGTTCCCGACCACCGCCCCGACCATCGCCACCCTGCTCGGCCTGGGCGTCGCGGTGGACTATGGCCTGTTCCTGGTGGCCCGGCACCGCGAGCAGCTGGATACCGGCATGGACGTGGTCACCTCGGTGGCCAAGTCGGCTGGCACCTCCGGGGCGGCGATCGTGGTCGCCGGGGGCACGGTGGTGGTCTCCATCCTCGGCCTGTACGTGTCCGGGGTGGCGTTCGTCGGAGCCCTCGGCCTGGCCGCGGCGATCGTGGTCGCGCTGACCATGCTGGCCGCGCTGACGCTGGTCCCCGCGTTCATGGGCGTGGCCCGGACCAACGTGCGCTCGCTGGCCAGCCGGCTGCGGGCCCGGCGGGAGGGGCTGACCGCGCGCGAGCAGGCGGCGCAGACCGCGGCGGCCACCCACGACCGGCACGAGCACAGCGCGTTCGCCCGCTGGGGTAAAAGGGTCAGCAGCCAGCCGTGGCCGTGGGCCATCGCCAGCGTCCTGATTCTGGTCGTGCTGTCGATCCCCTTGTTCTCGATCACGCTGGGCCAGCCCGACAACGGCACCAACCCTACGTCCGAGAGCAACCGGCAGGCCTACGACCTGATCTCCCAGGGCTTCGGCGTCGGGGTGAACGGCCCGCTGGTGGTGGTGGTCAAGCTGCCGAAGGAGAGTTCGGCCGACCAGCAGCAGTTGCTGAGCACGATGCAGCAGAACGTGAAATCCACCTCGGGGGTCGCCTCGGTGTCGCCGGCCCAGGTGAACTCGGCCGCGACCACCGCCTCGTTCAGCGTGATCCCCACCACCCGGCCGCAGGCGACCCAGACCGAGCAGCTGGTCGGTCAGCTGCGGGACGTCGTCCTGCCCAAGTCGCACGTGACCAGCTACGTCACCGGCACCACGGCCGGGACGGTGGACTTCAGCGAGCGAATCACCAGCCGGATCCCGTGGCTGATCCTGACCGTGGTGGCGATCGCGTTCATCCTGCTGACGTTGGCCTTCCGGTCGGTGGTGATCGCGGTCAAGGCGGCCGTGTTCAACCTGCTCTCGATCGGGGCGGCCTACGGGGTGATCGTGGCCATCTTCCAATGGGGTTGGGGCGCCAGCCTGATCGGCCTGCACACCACGCTGCCGATCCCGGCCTACGTGCCGATGCTGGTGTTCGCGATCGTGTTCGGGCTGTCCATGGACTACGAGGTGTTCCTGCTGTCCCGGGTGCACGAGGCCTGGGTAGCGACCGGCGACGCGCACCGCAGCGTGGCCATCGGCATCGGCGGCACGGCCCGGGTCATCACTACCGCGGCCGCCATCATGGTGGTGGTCTTCGCCAGCTTCGTGCTCAACGTCGACCCCACAGTCAAGATGCTGGCCATCGGCATGGCCTTCGCCGTGCTGATCGACGCCTCGCTGGTCCGGATGATCCTGGTGCCGTCGGTGATGTCCCTGCTGGGCGAGCACGCCTGGTGGATGCCGCGCTGGCTGGAGCCGATCGTCCCGCATCTGGAGCTGGAGGGCAGCATCGAGCCCGCGGACGCTGCGTCCGCCGACGCTGCACCCACGGAGGCTGCGCCCGTGGAGCCGGTGGCGGCGACGGGCACGCCGGAGGGCGAGGTCGTGCGCGAGGCCGAGACGGTCCTGAAGACGGAGCCGCGGCCCACTCCCCCGGTCGCGCCCGAGCCAGAACCGGTCCCACCCGCCGTGGAGCCGGTCCCACCCGCGCCGCCGGTGTCCAGCGGCTCCGAGCCGGTTCCGCCCGCCTCCGACCAGCCGTCCGGGGACAACGCAAAACCCCCGCGCGCTGAGTAGCGCACGGGGGCTCAGGGGTTAACGGTCGGTGCGGAGGTCGCCTTCCTGGCGAGTTGGCACGACGCGGCTCCAGCCGAACGGTATTCCGCGAAGGCATTTTTGGATGCGGCCCGGGGCACTCGGCCGCACCGACCGACCTTAAGAACGCACCACCCGTTCCTGCTGTTCCCTGATTCAGGACTTTCTCCGGGGGTGAGCTTCCCGGTCCGGAACGGGTTCGGCCAAGATGGCAGCTGACATGAGCCGGGACCAGGAACCGCTGCGCGGAGAGCGGCTGAACGATGGCTTGTCGGCGGTCGCCGCGGGTAACGGACCACCGCTGGTGATCTTGCCCGGCTTCGGGCCGGGGGCCGACCTGTCCGTGCGGGTGCCCCGGTCGGCGGCCTGGTCCACCATCGCGCTGGCCCGCGGTTTCCGGCGCCGGATCCACCTGATCCACCGTCCGCTGCACCCGCCCGCGGGGCTGACCATCGCCGCCCTGGCTAGCTGGCACGCGACCGCGTTCCGGGATCGGTTCGGCGAACCGGCGGACGTCATGGGCATCTCGGCCGGGGGCGTCACCGCCCTGCAGCTGGAGCTGGACCACCCGGGGACCGTCCGGCGCCTGGTGCTGTGCAGCGCCGCCAGCCGGGTCGGCCCGCAAGGCCTGGGCGAGCTGCAGCGGCTGATCGAGGCCGAAGGCCAGGGACGGTCGAGCGCCCGGATCGGCAGCGGCCTGATCGCCCACGGCCCGCTGCGGCTAGCGATGCTGGCCGCGTACGAGCTGTCTCAGGGCCAGCCCCGGGCCCCGGGTGAGGCCATGCTGGTCCAGGCGGCCCAATCCTGGGACGTAACCGGGCGGCTGGGCGAGATCGGCGTGCCCGTGCTGGTGGCCGGGGGTACCCGGGACCGGGTCGTCCCGCCTGAGCTGATCCGGGCCACCGCGTCCGGCATCGCGGGCGCGCGCCTGCTCCTGCTGCCCGGCCGTGGCCACCTCACCGCCCCATACGACCCTCGCCTGTGCCAAATGGGAGCGAGTACGGTCTCGCGACCATACTGCTCCCATTGGCATTCGGTGTGGCGTCGCCTCCACGGCGAGTGGCACGACGCGGCTCCAGCCGAACGGTATTCCGCGAAGGCTTTATTGGTTGCGGCCCGGGGCGTTCAGCCACACCGAACGATTAGTGGGACCGAGGTGGTTCAGGTTCGTGAGGGCCGCCCCCGGTGGCCACGTGGCTCGGGACCGGGCTGGCCGTACGGGTGGGAGCCCCCGTGGGGCTCGTCCGGGTAGTTCGACTGGAACGGGTCGTCGGCGTAGCGGCGGTCCTGGTAGCCGCCGGTGTCGTCGTTCTGGTAGCCCGGGGGGTATCCAGCGTCGTCACCTGGGTAACCGCGATCGGGGTAGGCCTGGTCCTGGTAGCTCTGATCCAGGCGGTCCCGGTCCCGGTAGGACGCCGACCGGTAGCTGCCGGAACCGAGCGGGTCCTCGCCGTAGGGGGCGCTGCTGTCGCGGTAGCCCGCCGACCGCGCTTCGTCGCGGAAGCTGGGTGAGGTCAGCGGGTCCTCGCGGTACGTCGGCGACGGCGAGAACGACGGTGCTGGCGGAATCGGGGCCGGCGGAATCGGGGCCGGCGGAATCGGGGACGCCGCACTCTGCTGGCGGTAACCGCCGGACCGGGCCTCGTCGCGGAAGCTGGGTGAGGTCAGCGGGTCCTCACGGTAGCTCGGCGCCCGGTAGCCGCCGGAGCCGAACGGATCGGTGGCCCGCTCCTCCAGCTCGGGGCGGCGGAACTCGCCCGTCACGGGGGCGATGTGCTGGCCGGTGGCGTACTCGGCGAACGGAGCCCCGGAGGTGTCGCCGGATTGGCCCGGGCGGCCCCCGGGCAGACCGCGCAAGCCGGTCAGGCTCGGTACGTCGGTGGCGGGCAGGCCTGCCCCGCGCGGCCCGCGCTGCAGGGCCTCGGTCATGCGGGGCAGGTCCTCGATCGGCAGCCGGAACGTGCCGGTACAGGTGCCGCCCTGCCAGATGCTGAACACCGCCACGCCGGTGTCGGAGTACCAGCTCAGCCGCATGCTGCGCGAGCTGCCACGGACGTCGAAGAAGACTTCGCCGAGGCGGGGCAGCGGAGCGGCGTCGGAGGCGGACATGGAGTTCATGGTGGACTCCACCTAGGTCTTTGTCCACCTCGTTGGGGGACTTGGTGCAGCTGGACGGAACCGCTGATCACAAGATGAACAGAATTACCGACCCGGGCTGCGCGGCCCAAAGCACTAATGGCATGATTGACGCCTGGCTCGTTCCGCGCCATCGCGAGGCAGCGACGTTGAAAAACGTGCATCGCGGGGCCGGGACAACGGGGATCGTGATGTTCGCGCCAGCCGGTCGCACCAACCTTGCGTCGCCTAGTAACGCCGTTGTTTCCTGCACGTGCTCTGGCCCAGTCCGGGCCGGGTCACCGATGGGAACATAACGGCGATAGTACGCGTTGGATGGATGGACGGGCGGAAGGCCGCGTGTTGTACGAACCGTCCGCGTGTTACGAGCCTGACCTACAGATGTCCTGTAAGCAAGTCTAAGAAACTATTAGAGGTGATTGGTCCCATGTCTCAGGTGCGTCGGCAGTCGGCCGTGCTTCCCCGGCCCAATTGGGGCTGGCAGGATGACGCCGCGTGCCGTGAAGAGGATCTTATCCTCTTTTTCGGCCCCGACGGTGAGCGCCAACCGGAGCGGGAGATCAGGGAGCGCAAGGCCAAGGCCGTCTGTGCCGAGTGCCCGGTCCGCACCGAGTGCCTCAACTACGCGCTGTCTCGGCCGGAGAAGTACGGCGTCTGGGGCGGGCTGAACGAGGAAGAGCGTGCGGCCGAGCGCCGCCGCCGGATGCGCCGGGCCAACGCCGCCTGAGCGCAGCCTGATCGGCAAGCCTGGTTGGTCAGCAAGGTTGGGTTAGCACCGTCAAGCGAATACGGGCCACGGACCTTAGGTCCGTGGCCCGTTTTGCTGATAGGAAGGTTTCATGATCTGCGTTCCGTGCCGGACCGCGCACCACGACGACTGCCCCGGCGGCACCTGGTGTGATTGCCAGCATCTTCCGCCCCGGCAGACCACGGCCGAGGCCGAGCCCACCCTGGGCTGGATCCGTCAGGGCTGAATTCTGGCGGCGGCGGAATAACGCCGTTTCACGCTGGTGTTCCGTAAGACGTGATGCCATACGCAGGCACGGCCGCATGGACAGCCGGTGCATCTGCGTGTGATGCTAGAGGTGTGACCGCTGTGGACCCTTTGCTCGTCGCGCGCAGGCATGTCGACCTGCTCCGCGTCCACAGCGCCATCTGTCTGCCTGACCGCTGACTCCGCCCGTTGATTTAGCCCGGGCTGTGTCGCGGACCGGGCATTTTTTATGGGCAGATTCCTGCCTCCGGTTCACGTCGCACGCTCGCAGAACCGAAGGACACGAGTTTCATGCCCCCGAGCACGGCTAAGCGCACGCCCCGTCGCCCCCGCGGCGAGGGTCAATGGGCGCTCGGCTATCGAGAGCCGCTCAACAAGAACGAGGAAAACAAGAAGAACGACGACGGGCTCAACGTCCGTCAGCGGATCATCGACGTCTACTCCAAGCGGGGGTTCGACTCTATCGATCCAGCCGACCTGCGAGGCCGGTTCCGGTGGTTCGGCCTTTACACCCAGCGCCGTCCGGGCATCGACGGCGGCAAGACCGCCATCTTGGAACCGGAGGAGCTGGACGACCGTTACTTCATGCTCCGGGTGCGGATCGACGGCGGGCAGCTGACCAGCGAGCAACTGCACGTGATCGGCGACATCTCGCGCCGGTTCGCCCGCGGCACCGCCGACGTCACCGACCGGCAGAACATCCAGCTGCACTGGATCGAGATCGAGAGCGTCCCGGAGATCTGGGAGCTGCTCGAATCGGTCGGCCTGTCCACCACCGAGGCGTGCGGGGACACTCCGCGGGTCATCCTGGGCTGCCCGCTGGCTGGGCTGGACACCGATGAGGTCATCGACGCCACGCCGCAGATCGAAGAGGTGCTGAAGCGCTTCATCGGCGACCCGGCCTTCTCCAACCTGCCGCGCAAGTTCAAGTCGGTGATGAGCGGCTGCGCGGCCCAGTGCTCGGTGCACGAGATCAACGACATTGCCTTCGTCGGCGTGACCGCTCCCTCCGGTGAGACCGGGTACGACCTGTGGGTCGGCGGCGGCCTGTCCACCAACCCGATGATCGGCAAGCGCCTCGGCGCGTTCGTCCGGCCCGACCAAGTGGCCGAGGTGTGGGCCGGTGTGGCCTCGGTGTTCCGTGACTACGGCTACCGGCGGCTGCGGCACCGGGCCCGGATCAAGTTCCTGATCGCGGACTGGGGTCCGGAGCGGTTCCGCGAGGTACTGGAGAAGGAATACCTGGGGTACGCGCTGGCCGACGGTCCGGCGCCAGGCGCTCCGCGCGGCGGCGTGCGTGACCACGTGGGCGTGCACCCGCAGGGCAACGGCCTGTCCTACGTGGGGTTCGCGCCCCGGGTGGGCCGGCTGAGCGCCGACGCGCTGGACGCCATCGCCGACCTGGCCCACCGCTACGCCAGCGGCCGGGTCCGCACCACCACCGAACAGAAAATGGTGATCCTCGACGTTCCGGCCGGCCAGGTCGATAACCTGGTGGCCGACCTCGAGGCGGCCGACCTGCAGGTCAACCCGAGCCCGTTCCGCCGGCACACGATGGCGTGTACCGGGATCGAGTTCTGCAAGCTGGCCATCGTAGAGACGAAGGCGCGCGCCATTGACCTGATCGGCGAGCTGGAACAACGGCTGCCCGGCTTCACCGAGCCGGTCACGATCAACGTGAACGGCTGCCCGAACTCCTGCGCCCGCATCCAGACCGCGGACATCGGGCTGAAGGGCTCGCTGGTCACCGGGCCGGACGGCCAGCAGGTGGAGGGGTTCCAGGTCCACCTGGGCGGCAGCCTGGCCGGCGGCGACGGGTCGGAGTCGGGGTTCGGGCGCAAGGTCCGGGGGCTGAAGACCACGGCCGATCAGCTGCCGGACTATGTGGAACGGGTCCTCAGCCGGTTTACAGCCAGTAAGCAGCCGGACGAGACGTTCGCGCAGTGGACTGTACGGGCGAGCGACGAGGAACTCTCGTGACCGGCCACACCGGCCACACCGGCCGGGCCGTCCCGTTCTACTGCCCGTACTGCGGTGAGGAAGATCTCGAGCCGCAGGGAATCGTTGATGGGGATTGGCACTGTCGTAGCTGCACCCGCAGTTTCCAGCTACGCTTTGCCGGAATAGGAGCTGCACTGTGAGTTCCACGGCCACGTATGACGACGCTGTGCTGGAGGAACCGCACCGCATGGAGAAGCTGGTGGCCGAGGCGGCACAGGCACTGGCCGACGCTCCCGCCGAAGAGATACTGCGCTGGGCGACGGACACGTTCGGTGACCGGATCTGTGTCACCTCCTCGATGACCGACGCGGTGATCATTCACGTGGCATCGCAGATCAAGCCGGGCATCGACGTGGTGTTCCTCGACACCGGTTACCACTTCCCCGAGACGGTCGGGACCCGGGACGCGGTGGCCGCGGTCTACCCGGTGAACCTGATCAACGTCACCCCGTCCCGCACGGTGGCCGAGCAGGACGCCGAGCTCGGGCCCCGGCTGTACGGCCGGAACCCGGACCTGTGCTGCTACCTGCGCAAGGTGGAGCCGCTGGAGCGGGCCCTGTCCAACTACGACGCCTGGATCACCGGCGTGCGCCGGGACGAGACCGTCGAGCGCCGCGAGGCCAGTGTGGTCGAGTGGGATGGCCGCCGCGAGATGGTCAAGGTCAACCCGATCGTGAGCTGGTCGGGCAAGCAGGTCGACGACTACATCGCCGAGAACGGCATCCTGGTCAACCCGCTGGTCTACGACGGTTACCCCTCGATCGGCTGCGCGACCTGCACCCGCAAGGTGGCCCCGGGCGAGAACCCGCGCGCGGGCCGGTGGGCCGGGACCGGGAAGACCGAGTGCGGCATTCACCTCTGACCCGACCCGGGCCGGACGGCGGCATGCCGCCACTGATCGCGGTCGCGCACGGAAGCTCCGATCCGCGCGCGGCCGCGACCGTGAGCGCGCTGCTGGACCTGGTGCGCGAGCGCGCGGCCGCGGCCGGGTTCGGCCGCCTGGACGTGCGGGCCGCCTACCTGGGACACGCGGCCCCGGCGCTGGGGCAGGCTCTGGCCACCCTGGACCGGGACGCGGTGGTGCTGCCGCTGCTGCTGACTGCGGCCTACCACAGCAAGGCGGACATTCCCGGTGTGCTGCGCGAGGTGCACACGGCCCAGCCCCGGCTGGCCGTCAGCTACGGCCGGCCGCTGGGCCCGCACCCGCTGCTGCTGCGCGCGTTGGAAGGGCGGCTGGCCGAGATCGGTGGCGATGGCCGGTTCCCCGGCGGCGGGCCGTTCGCGCCGCAGGAGACGGCGGTGGTGCTGGCCGCGGCGGGGTCCAGTGACCCGGCCGCGAACAACGTGATCACCGAGCTGGCCTCCGGCTGGCAGGCCCAGCGCGGCTGGCAGGCCGTGCTGCCCGCCTACGCTTCGGCCGCCGCCCCCACCCCGGCGGACGCGGTGGCCGCCGCCCGCCAGGGCGGGGCCCGGCACGTGCTGGTGGCCAGCTACCTGCTGTCCCCCGGCGTCTTCGCCGACCAGATCCGCCGGGACTGCCTGGCCGCGGGCGCGGACGGCGTCTCCCCCGTGCTCGGCGCCCGCCCGGAGATCGCTGACGTGGTGCTCAGCCGTTACGCCGAGACGCTGGCCGACGCCCCGGCCGCGGCCGCGGTCTGACGTTACGCCGGCTTGCGGCTCACCGAGCCTGGGTACCCTTACGCCTGACGCCTGCGGCCCGGTCCGGCTGCGCGACGTGAAGGAGGCGGATGCTTAGCTGGCCGGGGACGCCGTACCCGCTCGGTGCTACCTGGGACGGATGGGGCACCAACTTCGCGTTGTTCTCCGAGGTCGCGACCGGGGTCGAGCTGTGCCTGTTCGCCGGGGACGGCACCGCAGCCGACACCCCGCACACCGAGACCCGGGTGCAGCTGACCGAGGTGGACGGGTTCGTCTGGCACGCCTACCTGCCCGGGGTAGGCCCCGGGCAGCGCTACGGCTACCGCGTCCACGGCCCGTACGACCCGGCCCGCGGACTGCGGTGCGACAGCTCCAAGCTGCTGCTCGACCCGTACGCCAAGGCCATGCAGGGCCAGCTCACCTGGGACGAGTCGCTGTTCTCCTACCAGTTCGCCGATCCGCGCGTCCGCAACACTGCCGACAGCGCGGCCAGCATGCCGAAGAACGTGGTCATCAACCCGTTCTTCGACTGGGCCAACGACCGGCCGCCGCGCACCCCGTACCACGAGACCGTGATCTACGAGGCGCACGTCCGCGGTCTGACCCGGCAGCACCCGGACATCCCCCCGGCCCAGCGCGGCACCTACGCCGGGCTGGCCCACCCGGCCATCATCGAGCACCTGCGGCGGCTGGGCGTGACTGCGGTCGAGCTGATGCCGGTGCACCAGTTCGTGCCCGAGCAGGGGCTGGTCAGCCGCGGGCTGACCAACTACTGGGGCTACAACACGATCGGGTTCCTGGCCCCGCACAACCGCTACTCCTCGGCCGGCCAGCTCGGCGAGCAGGTCGGCGAGTTCAAGACGATGGTCAAGATCCTGCACGACGCGGGCATCGAGATCATCCTGGACGTCGTCTACAACCACACCGCCGAGGGCAACCAGCTGGGCCCGACGCTGGCCTTCCGCGGCATCGACAACGCCTCCTACTACCGGCTCGACGATCACGACAAGTCCCGGTACGTGGACTACACCGGCTGCGGCAACAGCCTGAACGTGCGGCACCCGCACTCGCTTCAGCTGATCATGGACTCGCTGCGGTACTGGGTCACCGAGATGCACGTGGACGGGTTCCGGTTCGACCTGGCTTCGGCCCTGGCCCGCGAGCTGCACGACGTGGACCGGCTGTCCACCTTCTTCGACCTGGTGCAGCAGGACCCGGTGGTGTCACAGGTCAAGCTGATCGCCGAGCCGTGGGACGTCGGCGAGGGCGGTTACCAGGTGGGGAACTTCCCGCCGTTGTGGACCGAATGGAACGGCCAGTACCGGGACGTGGTGCGCGATATGTGGCGCGGCCAGCCTGGCACGCTGCCCGAGTTCGCGTCCCGGCTGAGCGGGTCGAGCGACCTGTACGAGACCAGCGGCCGCCGCCCGGTGGCCTCGATCAACTTCGTCACCTGCCACGACGGGTTCCCGCTGGAAGACCTGGTCAGCTACCACCACAAGCACAACGAGGCCAACGGCGAGGGCAACCGGGACGGAACCGACGACAACCGGTCCTGGAACTGCGGGACCGAGGGGCCGACGGCCGACGCGGAGATCGATGAGCTGCGGGACCGGCAGAAGCGGAACTTCCTGACCACGCTGTTCTTCTCCCAGGGCGTGCCGATGCTGCTGGCCGGGGACGAACTGGGCCGTACTCAGGGGGGCAACAACAACGCCTACTGCCAGGACAACGACGTGTCCTGGGTCGACTGGTCGCTGGTCGACGGGGCCCAGGACCTGATCAACTTCACCCGCACCTTGTCCACGCTGCGCCGTGAGCACCCGGTGTTCCGCCGCCGCCGGTTCTTCCGCGGCCGGCTGGCCACCGAGACCGCCGACAGTCCCGGTGACATCGTGTGGCTGACCTCGCAGGGCCGCGAGGTCACCGTCAGCTACTGGCGCGAGGACGGGGCCAAGGCGCTGGCCGTGTTCCTCAACGGCGACGCGATCAGCGAGCCCGATCCCCGGGGCGAGCGCATCACCGACGACCGGTTCCTGCTGCTGTTCAACGCGGGCGCGGACACGGTCACGTTCACGCTGCCCGAGGGCCGGTACGGGGCCGACTGGCAGGTGTACATCGACACCTGCGGGCCGCGGATTCCGGTCCTCCAAGCCGAGATGTCCTCACTGGCCGCGCGGGCCCAGCTCAAGGTGACCGGCCGGTCCGTGGTCGTCTTGTGCTCCCGAGCGGAGCGCACGCTCACCGGACGGAGCTGATCATGCGGGAGCTTTTCCCTGAGCCGGTCGCTGATCCCGACGTGGCCCGGCTGTACGCCTACCCGGACGGCGACCGGCCCTGGCTGCGGGCCAACATGGTGGAGAGCGTCGACGGAGCCGCTGCCGTGGACGGGCGATCGGGCGGTCTGTCCGGGGATGCGGACCGCGCGATCTTCCGGGTGCTGCGCAGCCTAGCCGACGTGGTGATCGCCGGGTCGGGCACGGTCCGGGACGAGCACTACCGGCCCGCGCAGCCGTCGGCCATGATGCCCGGCCTGCGGGAGGGCCGCAGTGCGACCCCGCCCATCGCGGTCATCACCGGGACGCTGGACCTGGACCTGTCAGCCAGCTTGTTCACCGAGGCCCCGGCGGACGCCCGCACCATCGTCATCACCAGCGAGAAGTGCCCGGCCGACCGGCGCAAGGCCGCGGCGGAGGTGGCCGACGTCCTGGTCGCCGGGACCGATCAGGTAGATCTTCCGGCCGCGCTGGATCAGCTGGCCGAGCGGGGGCTGCGGCGGATGCTGTGCGAAGGCGGCCCGCACCTGCTGGCCCAGTTCGCCGCGGCCGGGCGCCTGGACGAACTGTGCGTGACGGTCAGCCCGGTGCTGGGTGCGGGCGAGGCCGGGCGCATCCTGACCGGCCCCGCGCTGCCCGGCGGCCTGCCGCTGACCCTGGGTCACCTGGTCGAGGACCAGGGCTTCCTGCTCTGCCGCTATCTGGCCCGCTAGTCAACGGCGCGGGGCAGCAGGCCGCGTTCGAAGCCGGTGGCCACGGCGGCGGCGCGGTCGTTGACGCCGAGCTTGGCGTAGATGTGCAGCAGGTGGGTCTTGACCGTGGCTTCGCTGATGAACAGGCGGGTGGCGGTGTCGCGGTTGGAGGTACCCCGGGCCACCAGGGCCAGCACGTCCAGCTCACGGTTGCTCAGCGGTTCGCGGGCCGGCGCCCGCACCTGGCCGAGCAGCCGGGTGGCCACCGACGGGGACAGCACGGCTTCGCCGCGGGCCGCGGCCCGCACGGCCCGCAGCAGCTCGCTGCGGGGCGCGTCCTTGAGCAGGTAGCCGGTGGCGCCGGCCTCGATCGCGGGCACCACGTCGCTGTCGGTGTCGTAGGTGGTGAGGACCAGCACCCGGGTGTCCAGGCCCAGCTCGGACAGCCGCTTGATCGCGGTGACGCCGTCCACGTCGGGCATGCGCAGGTCCATCAGCACCACATCCGGCCGGAGCGCGCGGGCCCGGGTCACGGCCTCGGCGCCATTGCCGGCCTCGCCGGCCACCTCGAACTCTGTGGTGCTCTCGAAGATACCGCGCAGGCCGTCCCGGACCACGGGATGATCGTCCACGATCAGCACCCGGATCGGATCACTCATCAGTTGCTGTCTCCGTCGCCGTAACGCCAGCCCGCGGGATGGCCGGGATGATGGCTGAGATCGCGGTGCCGTGGCCGGGCTCGGACTCGATGGCCAAGGTGCCGGCCAGGCGGCGGACCCGCTGTTGCATCCCGGTCAGCCCGAACCCGCCCCCACGGCCGGGAGCACCGCGCTGGCCCGGCTCGAAGCCCGTCCCGTCGTCGCGGATGTCCAGCGACACTACGTCATCCATGTAGGACAGGGTGATCCCGACCCGGGTCGCGCCGGCGTGCTTGGCCACGTTGGCCAGGGCTTCCTGGGCCACCCGGAGCAAGGTGACCTCGACCTCGGGATGCAGGCCGAGCACGGTGCCGGTGGTGGTGACGTTCGTGGTGACGCCGCTGTCCGCCGACCACTGCCCGGCCACGTCGGCCACCGCCTCCGGCAGCCGGGTGTTCTCCAGCGCCTCCGGCCGGACCGCGCGGACCGACCGGCGCGCCTCGGTCAGGCTGTCCCGGGCCAGCCGGGCCGCGGTGCTGATCCGGCGTTCCCAGTCCGGGCCCGGGCCGGCCTGCTGGACCGCCTCAAGCTGAGTGATGATGCCGGTCAGGCCCTGGGCCAGGGTGTCGTGGATCTCGCGCGCCATTCGCTGCCGCTCCTCCAGCACCCCGGCCTCCCGGGCCTGGGTCAGCAGCTGGGCGTGCAGGCCGGTGTTCTCGGCCATCATCTCTTCGAGCTTGTGGTTGGCCTCGGCCAGGTCGATCACTATCCGCTTACGCTCCTGATTCTGGTCCTCGGCCTTCTGGCCCAGGTAGACGAAGGTGGTGACCAGCGTCGCGTTCAGCAGCGTGACGACCAGCCAGATCACCACGCCGACCGCGGTGGGAGTCCGGAAACCGCCCAGCTGCGCCAGCGCGGACACGGCCGCGATCAGGATCAGGCCAACGTAGCGCAGCGGTCCCTGCAGGTACCGGAAGGCGTGCATGTACCCGATCCAGCAGAAGAACCCGAACCACGGGCTCCGGGCCACCAGCAGGCCGCAGCACACCACGAAGCCGGTGAAGTAGATGCCCATCAGCACCGGCCGGGTGCGCCAGCTCCGGTGCAGGGTCACCCACCAGAGCACCCAGGCGGCCGTGGCCGCCTCCAGGGCCACGGTCCGGCCGACATCGGCCATGGAGGGGCTCTGGGTCAGCAGGTACGGGATCGTGGAGATGACCAGGAGGGCGAACGGGGCCAGCTCCACGAACCTCTCCAGCCGCCGCTCCGGTTCGTCGAGCTCGGCGTCCGGCCGCAGGGCCCCGGCCCCGGCGGCTAGCCGCGGCGGCAGCTGCGTCGACATGTCAGTGGTCCTTCTACGGCTTCCCTCGGTGCTCCTGCGCCCAATCCTGTCATTCCCAGCGGAAGAACCGGATAGCCAGCGCGCCGCAGACCACGATCCAGGCCACCAGCACCCCAAAGAACAGCCCGGAGGCCCAGTGGCCGGCCATGGCGTTCTGCACCGCCTGGACCCCGGAACCGGTCAAGGTGGCGTCGCTGATGCCGCGGAGCCAGTCCGGCATCTCCGCCCGCGGCAGCCACAGCCCGGAGAAGAACATCAGCACGAAGAACAGCACCGCGCCGAGGGCGTTGGCCGCCTTGGCGGTGAAGCTGACCGAGGCGACCAGTAGCCCCAGCGTGCTGGCTGCCGCCGCCAGCAGCAGGAACGACACGATGAAGGCCAGCGGTGCCCCGATCGAGGCGGTAAACGCGCCCACGGCCAAGATGACGATCAGCAGCCCGGTGACGATCTGGGCCCCGAAGGTAATGGCCACCTCGGCGGCCAGCAGGGCCTGCGGGGTGACCGGGGTGGTGAACATCCGGCGCAGCACCCCGCGCTCCCGGTAGCTGGTCAGCGTGGACGGCAGGAAGTTCACCGAGGTCATGATGATCATGAAGGTGATGATGATCGGCAGGTAGGTCTCCAGCACACTGATCCCGCCCAGCGCCTTGACTGGCTTGCCGGTCCCGGGGATCGCGCCCAGCACAATCAGGCCGACCACCGGGAACCCGATGCCCCAGAACAAGGCGGCGGGGGTGCGCCACAGCAGCTTCAGCTCGGTCAGGGTGAGCATGCGCCAAGCGCGCCCGCGTCCCGGTGTCACCGTCGTCGTTGTTGCCATCGTCGTTGCCATCTTCACTGGCCCTTTCCGGTGAGTGCCACGAACGCGTCATCCAGGCTGGCCTGCTCAAGCCGCAGGTGCCGGGCGATGATCCCGCGCCGGATCAGCACCCCCATGACCGCCTGCAGCGCTTCCTCGTCGCCGGTCACGGCGAACTGATCGCCTTCCCGGCGCACCGAGTGCACCTCAGGCAATTTGGCCAGCTCGTCCTCCTCCAGCGGGCCCGAGGCGGTGAACCGGATGTACTGCTCGCCGCCGGCCCGGCCGGCCAGGCCGGACGGTGTGTCGGTGGCGATCACCCGGCCGCGGTCGATGACCGCGAGCCGGTCACACAGCCGTTCGGCTTCTTCCATGAAGTGCGTGACCAGCACGATCGTCACCCCGGTGTCGCGGATCTCGGAGATCAGGCCCCAGACCTCGCGCCGGGCGGCCGGGTCCAGCCCGGTGGTCAGCTCGTCCAGCACGGCCACCTTGGGCGTGCCGATCAGGGCCAGCGCCACCGACAGCCGCTGCTTCTGGCCTCCGGACAGCTTCTCGAATGCGGTGTCGCGGCGGTCACCGAGACCGAGCCGTTTGATCAGCTCGTCCGCGTCCGCGGGCTGGGAGTAGAACGACGCGTACAGCTCGAGCGCCTCGCGGACCCGGAGCTTGTCGGGCAGCTGGCCGTCCTGCAACTGGACCCCGACCTGCTGGCGCAGCTCGTCGTGGTCCCGCTGCGGGTCCAGGCCCAGCACGCGGATCCGGCCGCCGTCCGGCTTCCGCAACCCGGTGACGCATTCCACGGTGGTCGTCTTCCCGGCGCCGTTCGGGCCGAGGATACCGAAGATCTCCCCCGCCTCGACCGTGAACGACACGTCGTCGACGGCGACCTTCGGGCCGTATTCCTTATGCAACCCGCTGACTTCGATAACTGGCATAGCACCATGGTCGCGGCCTACCCGGGTGCCGGGCATCGCCCGCCGGGCCATACTTGGCGCCGCCCCGGTTGGAGCCGGCGGTCAACCAGATGGTGGATGCCGGCCCAGCGATAGCCTGGGCCGGAACCAGCCGGAAATCAGAGGAGCCCCACGGTGGCGCTGCACAAGCAAGTCGACGTGGCCGATCAGGACGGCGAGCTCGCCATCAACCCGACCTACGTCCAGGAACGGGGCCTGCAGGTCCCGACCTACCGGATGCCGGAGATGGGCATGCTGCCCCGCACCGCCCTGCAGGTGGTGCGGGACGAGCTGATCCTGGACGGCAACGCCCGGCTCAACCTGGCCACGTTCGTGACCACCTATATGGAAGACGAAGCCACCGAGCTGATGGCCGAGTCGTTCGACAAGAACATGATCGACAAGGACGAGTACCCGCAGACCGCGGAGATCGAGCGGCGCTGCGTCAACATCCTGGCGCACCTGTGGCACTCCCCCGCCGGGGGCGAGGCGGCCGGCTGCTCGACCACCGGATCCAGCGAGGCCTGCATGCTCGGCGGCATGGCCCTGCTGTGGCGCTGGCGCAAGGGCCGCCGGGCGGCCGGCCAGGACGCGACCAAGCCCAACCTGGTCATGGGGTCCAACGTCCAGGTCTGCTGGGACAAGTTCTGCCGCTACTGGGAGGTGGAACCGCGCCAGGTTCCGATGGAGAAGGGCCAGCTGCACCTGACCGCCGACAAAGCGGCTGCGGCCTGCGATGAGAACACGATCGGCGTGGTCGCCATCCTCGGCTCGACCATGGACGGCAGCTACGAGCCGGTGAAGGAGATCAGCGAGGCCCTGGACCAGCTCCAGCAGGTCAAGGGGTTCGACGTCCCCATCCACGTGGACGGGGCTTCGGGCGGTTTCGTGGCGCCGTTCATCCAGCCGTTCCTGGACTGGGACTTCAAGCTGGCCCGGGTGGCCTCGATCAACGCCTCCGGGCACAAGTACGGGCTGGTGTACCCGGGTGTGGGCTGGGTGGTGTGGCGGGATCAGGCCGCGCTGCCGGAGGAACTGATCTTCAAGGTCAACTACCTGGGCGGCCAGATGCCCACGTTCGCGCTGAACTTCTCCCGGTCCGGCTCGAACGTGATCGCCCAGTACTACAACTTCCTGCGGCTGGGCTTCAACGGCTACCGCGAGGTGCAGCAGGCCTGCCAGGACGTGGCCGTCTACCTGTCCTCGGAGATCGCCAAGATGGGCCCGTTCGAGCTGCTGACCGAGGGCAAGGAGCTACCGGTGTTCGCGTTCAAGCTGCGCGACGACGTGACCAGCTACTCGGTGTTCGACATCTCCGAACGGCTGCGCGCCCGCGGCTGGCTGGTCCCGGCGTACACGTTCCCGGCCAACCTGCAGGAGACCGCGGTGATCCGGATCGTGGTCAAGAACGGCTTCAGCCAGGACATGGCCTCGGCGCTGCTGACCGACCTACGCAAGCAGGTCACGATGCTGGAGGAGCACCCGCGCCCGCCGGTGCCGCTGGCCGACGACAAGTACCGCGAGTCATTCCGGCATTAAGCGACGGTCACGTCGGGTTCGCCGCCTTCTTGCGCCTCGGGGGCGAGCCCGGCGTCCTGCTCCCGGTAGAACAGCCGGTGCAGCCCAGCGGCAATCACGCCACCGATCAGCGGGGCCACGATGAACAGCCAGACCTGGCTCAGCGCCGTGCCCCTGACGACCAGGGCCGGGCCGAGGCTGCGGGCCGGGTTGACCGACGTGCCGGTGATCGGGATACCGACCAGGTGCACCACGGTCAGGCTCAGCCCGATGGCGATGGCCGCGGTGGCCGGGTTGCCGGTCGACGAGGTGACCCGCAAGACGACGAAGACGAAGATGGCGGTCAGCACGACCTCGAAGATGAACGCCCCGCCGGCCCCGATGTGGATCATTGAGCTGGCACCCCACCCGTCGGTACCCAGGCCGGTGATCTTCCGGTGGTACAGGGGCGAGGTGCTGAACGCTCCCCACAGGGCCAGTGCACCGACGATCCCGCCGGCGAACTGCGCCACCCAGTAGCCGGCCGCATCGGTCAGCGAGATGCGGCCCGTGAGCAGGGCCCCCATGGTGACCGCTGGGTTGACGTGGCAGCCAGAGATGTCCCCGATCAGGTAGACCAGCGCCAGCAGGGTCAGGCCGAAGGCCAGCGCGGTCGCCACCACCCCGGCCGCCACGCTGGCACCGTCAAACTTGAACCCGAACATCAGCGTGGCCACGCCCACCGCGAAGAACACCAGGATCGCCGTGCCCAGGAACTCGGCCGCCAGCTTACGAATCATTCACCCATCCCCACGTCGCCCGAACAGACCCACATGGGCCATCCCGTCACACTGACAACGCTACGGGTACCCCGAATCCGGCCTGCACCCGGGTTGAGCTGCGCATTCGCTAGACCTTGTTAAAAGACGCCAAAAGGCCCAGTACCAGTGATCACCAGTACCGGGCCTACGGCGAGAGGCGGGCGGCGAGACGGACCCGAACCCAGCCTCCGCGCCTACCTGCGGATGCGGTTCAGTGCCTCTTCCAAGATGGCGGCGCCGTCGGTGTCGCTGCGGCGCTCCTTCACGTAGGCGAGGTGGGTCTTGTACGGCTCGACCCGCGGCGGCGCGGGTGGGTTGGCCTCGTCCGTTCCGGCCGGGTACCCGCACCGCGGGCACTCCCAGTTGTCCGGCACGGCCGCGTCCGACGCGAAGCTGGGCCGCGTCTCATGCCGGTTGGCGCACCAGAACGAGATCCACACGCGGGGGGCGGATTCACCCCGCTCGGCCTCACCCATCGGGCCAGCGCCAACCCTGCTGCCGCGGATGGCATTGCCACTGCTCACAGATCACCTCTTGGAATAACACACGAACGTCTGACGATCCGGTGCGGGAGCCGGGAAGGAAGAGCTAGTGGGCGATCAGCAGGTTGAGGCCGATGATGCTCACAAACCATAGGATGCCGAAAAAAATGGTGATCCGGTCTAGGTTTCGCTCAACCACCGATGAAGAGCCCAGGGTCGATGACACTCCGCCACCAAACATGTCGGACAAGCCACCACCCTTGCCCTTGTGCAGAAGCACCAGCAGGACCATCACCAGGCTCGTAATGATCAGGATGACCGAAACCCCGATGATCATTGCCGCTCGTTCCTTCTTCCCAGTCGAGCTGTTACTTCAGCGCCGCGCCAGCCGTCTCGAAGCGGACTATCTTCGCGAACTCACCTGCGTCGAGGCTCGCCCCACCAACCAGGGCACCATTGACGTCCGGCTGGGCCATGATCGGCGCAACGTTGTCGGATTTAACCGACCCGCCATACAGGATACGCAGACTTTCCGCTGTTTCGTGGTCGTGAACCGCGGAAACGCAGTCACGAATTGCCGCGCAGGCTTCCTGAGCGTCCTGGGGCGAGGCCACCTCGCCGGTGCCGATGGCCCAGATCGGCTCGTACGCGATCACCATGCTGGCCACCTGCTCGGCGGACAGGCCGGCCAGGCCTTCGCGGACCTGGCTCACGCAGTGGTCGACCTGCTGGCCCCGCTGGCGGACCTCCAGCGTCTCGCCGACGCACATGATCGGGGTGATCTCGTTCCGGAACGCCGCCTTGACCTTGGCGTTCACCAGCGCGTCGTCCTCGTGGTGGTAGTGGCGCCGCTCGGAGTGCCCGGCCAGCACGTAGTCGCAGCCCAGCTTGGCCAGCATCGGGCCGGACACGTCGCCGGTGTAGGCGCCCTTGTCGTGTGGGGACAGGTCCTGCGCGCCGTAGGCGATCCGCAGCCGGTCCCCTTCCACCAGCGTCTGCACGCTGCGCAGGGCGGTGAACGGCGGCAGCACGGCCACGTCGACCCGGGCGAAGTCCTTGTCGGACAGCGTGAACGCGAGCTTCTGGACCAGCGCGATCGCTTCCAGGTGGTTCTCGTTCATCTTCCAGTTGCCCGCCATCAGCGGCAGGCCCTTGGTGTGCTGGTTCTTGCTCATGCGGGGTCGTCAGCCTCCAGGGCGGTCAGGCCCGGCAGCGTGCGGCCCTCCAGGTACTCCAGGCTGGCTCCGCCGCCGGTGGAGATGTGCCCGAACGCGTCGTCCGGCACACCGAACGACCGTACCGCAGCGGCCGAGTCGCCCCCGCCGACCACGGTGAACCCGTCCACCCGGGTGATCGCGTCGGCCACGGCCCGGGTGCCGACCGCGAACGCGGGGAACTCGAACACTCCCAGCGGCCCGTTCCAGAACACCGTGCTGGCGTCGGCCAGCTTGTCCGCGAACAGCTCACGGGTGGCCGGGCCGATGTCGACGCCCTCCCGGTCGGCCGGGAACTCCTTGACCTGGACCACGTCGTGGTCAGCGTCCGGGGCGAAGTTCGTGGCCGCCACCAGGTCGACCGGCAGCACCAGGTCCACCTCGCGCCGCTCAGCCTCGGCGATGATCTCGGTGACCGCGCTGATCTTGTCCGCCTCGAGCAGCGACTTGCCGACCTCGTAGCCCTGCGCGGCCAGGAACGTGTACGACATGCCCCCGCCGATCAGGATCCGGTCCGCCCGGTCCAGCAGGTTGGCGATCACGCCCAGCTTGTCCGACGGCTTGGCCCCGCCCAGCACGACCACGAACGGCGTCTCGGGCGAGCTGGTCAGCCGGCTGAGCACGTCCACCTCGGCCCGGACCAGGTCACCCGCGGCGTGCGGCAGCAGCAGCGGCAGGTCATAGACGCTGGCGTGCTTGCGGTGCACGGCGCCGAAGCCGTCACCCACGTACAGGTCGCCGAATACGGCCAGCCGCCGGGCCAGCTCCAGCCGGGCCGAGTCGTCCTTGCTGGTCTCGGCCGGCTCGAACCGGACGTTCTCCAGCACGGCCACGTCGCCGTCGGCCAGCCCGGCCACGGTCGCGGCCGCGCTCTCGCCGGCCACGTCGGTGGCGAAGGCCACCGGCTTACCCAGCAGCTCGCTCAGCCGGGCCGCCACCGGCGCCAGCGACGGGCCGCCCTCGGCCCGCTCGGCGTAGTCGCCGCCCTTGGGCCGGCCCAGGTGCGCCAGGATGATCACCTTGGCACCCCGGGCGGACAGCTTCTCGATCACCGGCAGGCTGGCCCGGATGCGGCCGTCGTCGGTGATGCGGGGGTGGGCCGGATCCGACTGGTCCAGCGGCACGTTGAGGTCGGCCCGCAGCAGCACGCGGCGGCCGGCGACCTCCAGGTCGTCGATGGTCTTCATAGTCCTCAGTTGCCCTAGTAGCCGGATCTGCCCGTTAGCCCGTCAGCCCGTCAGGACAGCCGGGAGGCGACCAGTGCGGTCAGGTCGGCCAGGCGGCTGGAGTAGCCCCACTCGTTGTCGTACCAGCCGAAGATCTTGACCTGGTTGCCGTAGGCCATCGTGATCGAGGCGTCGAACGTGCAGGAGGCGGGCGAGCCGACGATGTCGCTGGAGACGATCGGGTCCTCGGTGTAGTACAGGATGCCCTTGAGCGGGCCCTCGGCGGCGGCCTTGTACGCGGCGTTGACCTCGTCCTTGGTCACGTCCCGCCCGACCTCGACGACCAGGTCGGTGATGGAGCCGTCCGGCACCGGCACCCGCAGCGAGTAGCCGTCCAGCTTGCCCTTGAGCTCGGGCAGCACCAGCGCCGTGGCCTTGGCCGCGCCGGTGGAGGTGGGAATGATGTTCAGCGCCGCAGCGCGGGCCCGGCGCGGGTCCTTGTGCGGCCCGTCCTGCAGGTTCTGGTCCGCGGTGTAGGCGTGGATCGTGGTCATCAGGCCCTTGACGATGCCGAAGTTCTCCAGCAGCACCTTGGCCATCGGCGCCACGCAGTTCGTGGTGCAGGAGGCGTTGGAGATGATGTTGTGCTGGGCCGCGTCGTAGGTGTCGTCGTTCACCCCCATGACCACGGTGAGGTCCTCGTTCGTGGCCGGGGCCGAGATGATGACCTTCTTGGCGCCGCCGTCGATGTGCTGGTGCGCGTCCGCGGCCTTGGTGAACCGGCCGGTCGACTCGATGACGATGTCGACGCCCAGGTCCTTCCACGGCAGGTTGGCCGGCTCGCGCTCGGCCAGCACCTTGATCGACTGGCCGCCCACGCGGATGGTGTCGTCGGAAGCCGACACGTCCAGCGGCAGCTTGCCGAGCACGCTGTCGTACTTCAGCAGGTGGGCCAGGGTGGCCGGGTCGGTGAGGTCGTTCGCCGCCACGATCTCGATCTCGCCCGACGGGACGCGGCCGGCCATGCCGATGGCCTCGGAGTTTACAGCGCGCCAGAAATTACGGCCGATGCGGCCGAAGCCGTTGATGCCCACGCGGATGGTCACAGCGTCGTCTCCTCGTTGATAGCTGTGTGGCCGCCCTGCCGTGCTGCTCACGGCCTCCGGCCACCAAGTGACCCATAAGATTTCGCCTCTAAAGCCTATCGGACACCGCCTGCCAGGGATCCCCTGCAGGCGGTGTCCGATCCGGCACCACGGCGCCTTTTGTGGCTGGGGCGCACGAAAGACGGCTTTTTAATCCGCCCTATGGTCTAGACCATAGGCGATCTATGTTCCCGCCGCAAACAAACAAAGCGTTAATGGGGGCTCAGCGCCGCCCCGCCCGCTCCTGCACTTCGGCTTTTCTGCAATCACGGCGAGAACGTACCGGGCCGGACTGGCCCCTCTGAGCCCCGTGTGACGGATGTGGCGAGACATACGGCGCACCCTAGGCTGGGCCCAGTTTTTAGCAAATGCTGCCAAGTCCTGGGCCCAGTCCGGGGGTCCCACACAGTACTGAGCCTTGGATGTGACCCGTGACGCGAGGTGGAGGTGGTCTCGCTCCGGGAGCCTGGCATTCAGGAACGCTTTTGGGCCCATGCTGCCAACAAGCGTTCCTGAACAGAGAGCTCGTTGCGTGGCCATCCCGTCGCTGTCGTCCCGGCGGCCGGACCAGCGGGCCGAGCGCCCCCGCCGGAGGCACAGCCCAGGAGACTGGGGACACTTCTTAGCAAATACTGCACAAAACGTCCCCAGCTCCCCCGGCCCGCGAGCCCACGGGGCTGCTGTAACTCGCGGGAACGGTGAGGTCCGCCGGCGTGCCCGGACGGGCACACCGAGTCCCGCCAGAGTCCCGTCAGGGCATCATCATGTCGGGGGTGAGGTTGGCTTCGGTGTTGGGGAGGCCCTGCTCCTGGGCCTTACGGTCGGCCATGGCCAGCAGGCGGCGGATGCGGCCGGCGATGGCGTCCTTGGTCAGCGGCGGGACGGCCAGCTGGCCCAGTTCTTCCAGGCTGGCCTGCCGGTTGGCGATACGCAGCTTGCCCGCCATGGTCAGGTGCTCGGGGGCCTCGTCGCCGAGGATCTCCAGCGCCCGCTCGACCCGGGCGCCGGCCGCGACCGCGGCCCGGGCGCTGCGGCGCAGGTTGGCGTCGTCGAAGTTGGCCAGCCGGTTCGCGGTGGCCCGCACCTCCCGGCGCATCCGGCGCTCTTCCCAGGCCATGACGCTGTCGTGCGCCCCCAGCCGGGTCAGCATGGCGCTGATCGCGTCGCCGTCCCTGATCACCACCCGGTCGACGCCGCGCACCTCGCGCGCCTTGGCACCGATCTTCAGCCGGCGGGCCGCCCCGACCAGGGCCAGCGCCGCCTCGCTGCCGGGGCAGGTCACCTCGAGCGCCATCGACCGGCCCGGCTCGGTCAGCGAACCGTGGGCCAGGAACGCGCCGCGCCAGGCCGCCTCGCAGTCACAGGCGGTGCCGGACACGATCTGGCGGGGCAGGCCCCGCACCGGCCGCCCGTGACTGTCCAGCAGGCCGGTCTGGCGGGCCAGGTTGTCGCCGCCCTTGAGCACCCGCACCACGTACCGGTTGCCCTTGCGCAGCCCGCTCGGGGCCAGCACCAGCAGCTCGGAGGCGTGCCCGTAGACCTCGCCGATGCCGGCCCGGAGCCGCCGGGCCGCCGCTCCGGTGTCGAGTTCCGCCTCGATCACGATGTGCCCCGCCGCCAGGTGCAGGCCGCCCGCGAACCGCAGCATGGCGGACACCTCGGCCTTGCGGCAGCACGGTTTGACCACCGTCACCCGGCTGAGTTCATCCTTAACTACGCCGGTCATCGCCATCGGCGCCACTCCCCTCCCCGAAAATCTCCGCGTACGCCCTAGCCAGGAGCAACGGATCGTGCCTCGGTGTTCCGTCCGCCAGGGCTACGTCAGCCAGCACGACCCGGGCCCCCAGCAGGCCGGCCGCCTTCTCCAGGTCGGCCACGGCGTCGTCACCGTCACCACCGTGGTTCGCGGCGGCCGCGCGGTCCGCGAGCACCACGTCGAACGCCAGCCCCGGCGAGTGCCCAGCCAGTACCTCCAGGTGCTGGTGCGGCGAGAACCCGCCCGTCTCCCCCGGCTGCGGTGCCAGGTTGAGTGCCACCAGACGACGCGCCCGAGTATCCCGCAAGGCTGCGGCCAGCTCGGGCACCAGCAGGTGCGGTAGCACGCTAGTGAACCACGAGCCTGGGCCGAACACCACCCAGTCTGCCTCCAAGACGGCGGTCACGGCAGCCGGAACGGCCGGCGGGTCGTCCGGCATGAGCGATATCGACCGAACCCTCCCGGCGGTGGAGGCGCAGGCGTGCTGCCCGCGGACGCGGGAGATCTCCGCCGGCCGGTCCGGGTCGGCTCCTTCCACCTCGGCCACGATGTCCAGCGGCACCGAGGACATGGGCAGCACCCGGCCCTGGGTGCCCAGCAGCCGGCCCACCCACTCCAGCCCCGCCACCGCGTCGCCGAGCAGGTCCCACAGGGCGATGATGAGCAGGTTGCCCACCGCGTGCCCGGCCAGCTCGCCGTCGCCACCGAACCGGTGCTGGACGACCTTGCTCCAGGTGGTGCCCCAGTCGTCGTCGCCGCACAGGGCGGCCAGGGCCATCCGCAGATCGCCGGGCGGCAGCACCCCGTACTGGCGGCGCAGCGACCCGCTGGAGCCGCCGTCGTCGGCCACGGTCACGATCGCGGTCAGGTCCCCGCAGATCCGGCGCAGGGCCGACAGCGACACGGCCAGCCCGTGCCCGCCGCCCAGCGCCACCACCCGGGGCCGGGTGGTGTCCGGTTCACTCCCCGCCGTCATTCGCGACCGAGGTCGCGGTGGGTGACCTGGACGTCCGTCCCGGCTTCGGCCAGCTTCCCGGCCAGGAACTCGGTGATGGCCACGCTGCGGTGCTTGCCGCCGGTGCAGCCCACGGCCAGCGTCACGAAGTGCTTGCCCTCGCGCTCGTCACCGGCCAGCATCACCTGCAGCGCCTCCAGGTAGGCCCGCAGGAAGTCCTGCGCGCCGGGGCGGCTCAGCACGTAATCGCGGACCGGCGCGTCCTGCCCGGTCATCGGGGCCAGCTCGGGGATCCAGTGCGGGTTGGGCAGAAACCGGCAGTCGACCACAAGGTCGGCGTCGACCGGCAGCCCGTACTTGTAGCCGAACGACATGATGCTGACCCGCGGTCCGGCGGCCGACTTGGCGCCGAAGTGGTCCCGCATCCGGGCCCGCAGCTCGTGCACGTTGAGCGCGGAGGTGTCGAGCACCAGGTCCGCGACCCCGCGGACGTCGCGCAGCAGGTTGCGTTCGGCGCCGATGCCGTCCACCACCCGGCCGTTGTCCTGCAGCGGGTGCGGCCGCCGTACGCTGTCAAACCGGCGGACCAGGGTCTCGTCGGAGGCTTCCAGGAACACGATGCGCGGCGCGACCTTGCGGGCACTGAGCCCGTCAATGGCGGACGACAAATCGGTGGTGAAGGCCCGGCTGCGCACGTCCACCACGGCGGCGATCTTCGGCACCGCGCCCTGGGAACGCTCGGCCAGGTCCACCATGGTGGGCAGCAGCCCGGGGGGCAGGTTGTCGACCACGAACCAGCCCAGGTCCTCCAGCGACTTGGCCGCCGTGCTGCGGCCCGCACCGGACATGCCGGTGATGACCACGATGTCCGGGCCGTTCTGCTCTTCGGCCTGGCCGTGCTCGCGCAACTGGCTCACCGGTCCTCCTCCGGCTTAGCCGTATCGCTGGTGGTGGTGCTGCTGGTGCTGCTGGTGTTGGTGCTGGTGTCCCGGTGCAGGGCGGCCACGATCGTCTCGGCCAGCCGGGGCCCGATGCCGCGAACCTCGGCGATCTCGTCCGGGCTGGCCGCGGTCAGCTTGCGCACCGAGCCGAACTGCTTGAGCAGGGCGGCCCGCCGGGCCGGGCCCAGCCCGGCGATGTCCTCTAGCGCGCTGGAGGTGAAGCCCTGGGACCGCTTCTGCCGGTGGTAGGTGATGGCGAACCGGTGCGCCTCGTCCCGGACCCGCTGCAGCAGGTACAGGCCTTCGCTGCTGCGCGGCATGATGACCGGGAACTCCTCGCCCGGCACCCACACCTCTTCCAGCCGCTTGGCCAGCCCGCACACGGCGATGTCGTCGATGCCGAGGTCGTTCAGAGCCCGCCAGGCCGCGTCGGCCTGACCCGGGCCGCCGTCCACGACCAGCAGGTTGGGCGGGTAGGCGAACTTGCGCTGCCGCATGGCCGCGTCCCGCTCGGCTTCGGTCAGCTCGGTCCGCTGGCCCTCGCCCGGCCCTTCACCCGGCTCGGACGCCTCCGGGTCGCCGAGCACGTCGAGCTCGCCGGTCTCCTCACGTTCTTCCAGGTAGCGGCGGAACCGGCGGGTGATCACCTCGTAGATCGAGGAGATGTCGTCGGTGCCGTCGTGACCCTTGATGCTGAACCGGCGGTACTCGCTCTTGCGCGGCAGGCCGTCCTCGAACACGACCATGGACGCGACCACGTTGGTGCCCATCAGGTTGGACACGTCGTAGCACTCGATCCGCAGCGGCGCGTCGTCCAGGCCGAGCGCCTCCTGGATCTCGTTCATGGCCTGGCTGCGGGTGGTCAGGTCGCTGGCCCGCCGGGTCTTGTGCAGCGTCAGCGACTGCCCCGCGTTGCGGGCCACGGTCTCCAGCAGGGCCCGCTTGTCGCCGCGCCGTGGCACCCGCAGGCTGACCGGGCCGCCACGCCGCTCGGCCAGCCAGCGGGTCACGGTGTCCGCGTCCGGCGGCAGCTCCGGCACCAGCACCTCGCGTGGCACCCCGCTGCCGGGAGCGCCCGGGCCGGTGTCGGTGACGTTGACCGACGTGTCCCCGTACACCTGGCCCAGGAAGTTCTCGACCAGCTCCCCCGTGGTCACGTCGTCCACTTTTTCCACGACCCAGCCACGCTGACCCCGGACCCGGCCGTCCCGCACGTAGAAGATCTGGACCGCCGCCTCGAGCGGGTCCTCGGCCAGCGCGATCACGTCGCAGTCGGTGCCGTCGCCCAGCACGACCGCTTGCTTCTCCAGGGCCCGTTCCAGGGCGCGGATGTCGTCGCGCAGCCGGGCCGCGCGCTCGAACTCCTCGGCCGCCGCGGCCTGGCGCATGTCGGCCTCGATGCGGCGGATGAACCGGGCCGTCTGCCCGGCCATGAAGTCACAGAAGTCCTCGGCCAGCTCGCGATGCTCCTGCTCGCTGACCCGCCCCACGCAGGGCGCCGAGCACTTGCCGATGTACCCGAGCAGGCAGGGGCGCCCGATCTGGCCGGACCGCTTGAACACCCCGGCCGAGCAGGTACGGACCGGGAACACCCGCAGCAAGGTGTCCACGGTGTCGCGGATGGCCCAGGCGTGCGAGTACGGCCCGAAGTAGCGCGTGCCCTTGCGCTTGGCCCCGCGCATCACCGTCACGCGCGGGTACTGCTCGCTCATCGTCACCGCGAGGAACGGGTAGCTCTTGTCATCCCGGTACTTGATGTTGAACCGGGGGTCGAACTCCTTGATCCAGGAGTACTCGAGCTGGAGCGCCTCGACCTCGGTGCCGACCACCGTCCAGTCCACCGAGGACGCCGACGTCACCATCAGCTGGGTGCGCGGATGCAGGCTCACAAAATCCGCGAAGTAGGAGTTCAGCCGCTGCCGCAGGGACTTGGCCTTCCCTACGTAAATCACCCGGCCACGCCCGTCGCGGAACCTGTACACCCCAGGTGATTCGGGGATGGAACCCGGGGCCGGCCGGTACGTTGCCGGATCTGCCACGCAGTTACTCTACGGCCGCCCGGTGACGTTCGGGGCCGCGTCAGCCCGTGGCCAGGGTCAGGCCGCCGGAGACATCGAGCACGGTGCCGGTGACGAAGCCGTTGCCGGCCAGGTAGAGGATGGCGCCGGCGACGTCCTCGGGGTGACCGATCCGGCCCACCGGGGTCCCGGCGGCGTAGCTCTCGAACAGGGCGGCGCGCTGATCGGCGGGCATGGCTTCCCACCAGGGAGTCTCGATAACGCCAGGTGAGACCGAGTTGACCCGGACCGGGGCCAGCTCAGCCGCCAGCGGGGGCACCAGGGCCTCGATCGCGCCGTTGGCGGCGGCCAGGCCGGCCGTGCCCGGGCTGGCCGAGCGGGCCGAGGCCGCGCTCAGGAACGTGACCGAAGCGTGCTGGCTCAGGTGCGGCGCGGCGGCCTGGACCACCCGCACGTGGGCGAAGAACTTGCCGTCGAACGCCGTGCGCAGGTCTTTCTCGTCCAGGCTGACCAGCGGCCCGAGGGCCACCGCGCCGGGGCTGAGCGCCAGCACCAGGTGATCAACGGTCTCCCCGGCGCTGAAGAACACCGCCACCGCCTCGGGGTCGGTGGCGTCCAGGGTCCGGGTCTGCACCGGCAGGCCGATCCGGCGGGCCGCCGCGTCCAGCCGTTCGGAGGACCGGCCGGTGATCACCACTTCGGCGCCCGCCGCCGCGAACGCGCCCGCCGTCGCCTCGCCGATGCCGTGGCTGCCGCCCATGACGTACACGTGCTGTCCCTGGAAGGACATGTCCCGCCTCCATGATCAAAGTTGTGGCTTTATCGAGACCATCAGTCTCGACAACATCTTATCGAGACTCCGAGTCTCGTCAAACTGTTATGCTGCCGGCATGACCAGCGACGCCGCGAACCGCCCGCACACCGGGCGGCGGCGGAACGAGGCCGCCCGCGTGGCGATCCTGGACGCGACGGTGGACCTGCTGCGGTCGGGCGGGCTGAATGCGCTGACCATCGAGGCGGTGGCCCAGGCGGCTGGGGTGGGCCGCCAGACGATCTACCGCTGGTGGCCGTCCAAGGGCGCGATGCTGGCCGAGGCCATGGGCCTGCAGGCGGCCTCGGTCGTGCCGCCGCATGACTCCGGATCGTTCGAGACCGACCTGACCCGCTTCTGGGTTGACAGCTTCCGCAGCCTGCGCGATCCCGGGCTCAGGCGGGGGCTGCAGGACTTGGCCGCCGCGGCCCAGCACGACGAGCACGTGGCCGAGGCGCTGGCCGGGTTCACCGCCCAGCGCCGGGACGCGCTGCGGGCCGTCCTGCAGCGCGGGGTGGACCAGGGGCGCCTGTCCCCCGCCGCCGACCTGGACATCCTGGTCGACCTGGCCTACGGCTTCCTCTGGTACCGCCTCCTGGTCGGCCACCGCCCCCTGAACGAGCAAGCCGCCCATGATCTAACCGAGAACATCATCGCCGCCGGATCCCGGACGGATCCCGGCGAGGCGGTCTAACCGGTTAGCGAGTCCCGGGCCCGCCGTTAGGGGGCGAACGAGAATCGCTCGTCGCGGACGGCGGCGCGCAGGGCGGCGGACGCGTCGGTGCGGACCGCGTCGCCGTGACCGAAGCAGGCGGTGTCCATGTCCAGGTCGGCCAGGGCGCGGAACGTCGCGATGGCCTGCTCCCGGTCCACGTTGAACGGGCCCAGGATGACCTGGCCGGCCCGGTTCGTGGCCACGCTGTCGCCGGTGAACAGCAGCCGCTGGGCCGGGATGTGGATGGCGATGCTGCCGTCGGTGTGACCCGGGGCCCCGATTACCGCGGCCCCGCCGCCCAGGTCGATGAGGTCCCCACTGACCAGTTCCTGGTCGACCCGGCACGCCGGCGCCGGCGGCAGGCCACTGGCGGCCGCCCCGATCTGCTGGTACAGCGCCCGCTCTTGCGGGGTAACGGCCGGCCGCGGCCCGGGCATCTCACCCCGGATGACCGGCGCGTCGGCCCGGTGAGCCAGCACCCGGGCGCCACTGCGGGCGGCCAGGTCCGCGGCCGAGCCCACGTGGTCCTCGTGGAAGTGGGTCAAGATGATCTGCCGCAGGCCGGACAGGCTCAGCCCCAGCTGGCCGACCGCGCCCGCGATCGCGTCGGCCTGCCCCGGCGGGCCAGCGTCGATCAAGGTCAGCGAGTCCGTGTCCCGCCACAGGTAGGCCTGCCCGACCACGAACCGGAACTGGTACAGCAGCCCCGGCAGTACTTCCGTCACGTCCATGTCGTGAGCGTAGGGGCGGTGGCACCGCACCCCGCCGATAATCGCCTCACAGCAGATCGTTTCAGCTCGCGGCGTACGCGGCGAACCCGGAGGTCTGCCAGCGGGCCCCGTCCGGGGCGATGGCCAGCGCCTCGTAGCCGTCCAGGGTTTCCACCCACTCGCGGGCGGCCGGCCCCATCGCGAAGGCGGCGGTGGCGTAGGCGTCGGCGCTGGTCACCCGGGGACCGGCCACGGTCACGCTGGCCAGCTCGGCCGCGGGCCGGCCGGTGTGCGGGTTGATGATGTGCGCACCCCGTTCGGCGGTGCCCGAGGTGGCCACGGCGAAGTCGCGCCCGGCCACCACGGCGGCCAGCGCGCCGGGCCGGAGCGGGTCCGCGATCCCGATGCGCCAGGGCCGGCCGGGCTCCGGCTCGCCGGCGCACTGCACGTCGCCGGCGCCGTTGACGCTGACGCTGGGCTGCCCCACTGCGGTCAGCATGGCCGCGGCGTGCTCGACCGACCAGCCCTTGACGAACCCGGACGGGTCGAACCGGCCTGCGGGCCGGTCGGTGAAATAGCCGCCGGAAAGCTCGCTCAGCACCGCGCACTGCGCGATCACCTCGGCCAGTTCCGGCGCACAGTCGGCCAGCCCGGCCTCACCGCGGCCGAACCGGCTCACGTCGCTGTCCTCGCGGTAGGTCGAGAACACCTCGTCGACCCAGTGCAGCCAGCGCAGCACGGCGGGCAGCACCGGCGCGGCCTCGGCGGGCACGTCGAACGAGAACACCGTGCCCATGACCGGCTCGGCGTGCCGCAGCCGTTGTCCCGCCGCCACGGCCACCTCCGCTCGTCCTGGCGCCTTTACCGGCATCAGGCCTTGTCCAACGCGCTCTGCAGCGACTTTATGTACCCGGCGCTGGTGTAGCTGGCCCCGGACACCGCGTCGATCTTCGCACTCTGCGCGGTCAGCGTCTCGGCGGTGAGCTTGGGCAGCGCGTTGCCGTCGATCTGCTGGCTGTTCGCACCGTCGTCGGTGTGCTGCAGCACGGTGACCTTGGTGATCTTGCCCCCGCTGAGCGTGATCGCCACCTGGGACGGCCCGTAGGGCCCGTTGACCACCTCGCCGGTGACAACCTTGCCGCCCGCCGAGGTGCCGCCGGCGGCGCCGCCCGCGACCGGCGGCGAGGCCGAGGGCGCCGCCCCGGAACCGGCCATACTGCCGCCCCCGGATCCGCCGGACGAACCGTTTCCGGCCGCGCCCGCCGATGATTTTGAACTGGTCCCCGCCGCGCTGACTCCCGCCGACGCGGGGGTCGCGGTGTGCGAGCGGAACGACAACAGCAGGATCAGGCCGGCCACGGTACTGCCGAAAGCCAGAACTGCCCGGCGCATGGGCTCTCCGATCGGTGGTGGGGCTCAGAACTCGAAGTTCTCGTGGTGGATCCGCCGGCGCGGGACCCCGGCGGCCCGTAGCGCGCCGATCGCGGTGCCGGTCATGCCGGCGGGCCCGCAGACGTAGACGTCGTGCCGGTGCAGGCCGGGGACCAGGTGGTTCAGCCGTTCGGCCGAGAGCGGTTCCAGGCCGAGCTGGTCCCGGGAACCCAGGAGGTAGTGCACGGTGGCGCCGCGGTCGCGGGCGATGGCGTTCAGCTCGTCGGAGAACACGACGTCTTCGGGGCGGCTGGCCCGGTAGATCAGGGTCACCGGAGGGGGCAGCATGGCGAACATGGCCCGCAGCGGGGTGATGCCCACCCCGCCCGCCAGCAGCAGCACCCGGCGGCCGGTCCGCTCGGGGATGAACGCCCCGTACGGTCCTTCGGCCAGCACCCGGGTGCCCGGGCTGAGCCGGGCCAGGGCCCGGCTGTGGTCGCCGCGGTCCTTGACCGTGATCCGCATGACGTCCGGCCGCGGCAGCGCGGACAGCGAGTACGGATGCGAGGACCACCACAGGCTCCGGTCCAGGAACCGCCAGCGGAAGAACTGCCCGGGCTCGGCCTGGAGCTCGTTCAGGTTCCGGCCGCCGATGTAGACCGAGACCACGTCGGCGGACTCGCGGCGCACGCCGACCACGTGGAACCGGTGGTGCAGCGCGCTCCGCACCGGGCTCATCACCCGGTACCACAGCACCAGCGCCGCGACGGCGCCGTACAGCGCCGACCAGGCGAACCGGGCCTTGAGACTGCCCGCGAACGCGGCCCCGTCGGCGAACTGGTGGCTGAACGCCAGCCCGATGGCCAGGTAGGTGTAGAAGTGCAGGTAGTACCAGGTGTCGTAGGACATCCGGCGGCGGGCGGCCCGGGCCGAGACCAGCCCGATACCGACGAACAGCAGGCCGGCCACGGTGGCCATCAGCACGTCCGGGTAGGACAGCAGCAGCGTGCCGGCCTCGCTGATCAGCCCCTCGTGCGCGCTGACCGCGTAGCCCCAGGTGATCAGCGCCGCGTGGGCGACGATCACGGTGACCACGTAGCGGCCGCCCATCGCGTGCCAGCGGGCGAGCCGGTCCGCCCCGACCCCGCGCTCCAGCGGCGGCAGCCGGGCCATCAGCGCGACCAGCACGACCACCCCGTACCCGGCCATCAGGCCGAGGATCCGGCCCGCGCCCGTCAGGTAGTCACCCAGCCCGTGCACGGCCGGGGTGTCACTCCACCACAGCACGAGGATAGCCAGCAGCCCCGTCCCGATGATGGCCAGCACGACCGTGGGTGAGGCCCGCAGCCGGGACGTGTTCTCCTCAGCCACACCGCGGGACGGCCGGAGCGGGCGGGACGCAACTGGGACAGTTCGTCGTTCAACCCCGAGCACGGCACTCCTAGGCGTCGCAAAGGTCACGAATCGGCTACCACCCATTGGTACGGCCCGTAGCAGCCCCGCGCCCACCCAGCACTCAACCCGTAACAACCCGTTAAGAAATAGAAGATCTTGATCTTGGCCTATCCAGCGGCCACGTCGGCTCTATGGGGCTGGGGATACGGGACGTCCTGGGTACTGGGGGGTGACTCGCCCGCTTCTTGCTGTTATCACTCTGAGATGGCCTCTTGCTGTTATCAGTCGCGGCGGCTTCGTCGACGCGGCCTGGAACAGCACCGCCGCGCCTACTCGTCGGGCCAGTTCGGGGGGAGCACGTCGGCGTCGGCTCCCATTGCTTCGCGCAGGCGGGCGTGGAAGCTCTGGTGCAGTTCGGGTCCCCAGGCGTACTGCCTGGGGACCCGGACCGCGCTGAGCAGGATCTCGCGCAGGTCGCGAGCCCGGCCGCCGCCTTGGGCCAGCGGGAGCGCGGCCAGCGAGTACATCTGGTCCAGCGCGCCGAAGATCTCGTTGGCCAGCAACGGGAGGGTGCCGTAGAGGACGGCCGACTCGACGAAGTTCTCCCACCAGGTGGGCTCGGCGCCTTCTTCCTCGGCGGGTACCTCGTCGCCTCCGAAAGCCCGGCGCAGCCGGGTGCGGACCTCGGTGCTGACCGCGGGGTCGGGGTCTTCCAGGCCGCGCTGCCAGACCAGCGCGGCGTCGGTGTCCCGGCCGCGCAGCGGCAGCGTCCGGGCCAGCAGCTCGATGGCCAGCGGCACGATGCCGCCGTCGCCCGACTCACAACCTCGGGAGAAGGCGTCGATGGCCTGATCGAGGTAGCCCATGCCTTCGGCGACGTAGTCGGCGGGGTCGGCTTCGGCTGGGCCTGGCCCCGGCCGGCCGGCCGCCCCGGCCAGGCTCTCCCCGGTCTCTTCCGGCCCAGGCGTCTCCACAGATGCGCCGGGCGGCTCCGGCCCTTCGGCAGTCATGCCCGGAAGACTAAAGGGCATCGGCGCGTACCGCCATACGGGGCCGGCCGTGCCACCGAGCGACCCCGCAGGGCGGTCGGGGCGCGCCGGAATTCTAGGAGAGCACGCGGCGGCGGAAGTTGCGCAGGCCGAGGGCGAGGAAGCCGGCGCCGAACGCGAGCATCACGGGATAGACGATGTACAGGTGCATGTGGGGGGCCTGGGTGAACGCGGCCCGCATGCCCTCGTTGACGTAGATGAGCGGATTGATGAGCACCAGCGTCTGCAGCCAGTGCCACCCGCCCACCGTGACCGGGGCCAGCTTGGTCCACGAGTAGTAGGTGCCCCCGAGGAAGGTGATCGGCAGGATGATGAAGCCGAACATCAGGCCGATGTTGCGCGGCTGGAAGCTGGTGCCGAGGACGAGCCCGAGGCCGGCCATGGCGACCGCGGCCAGCGGCACGAACGTCACGATGATCCACCAGTGCAGCGACAGGTGCGCCTCGACGCCGGGCGCGTGCACGACCGAGGCGATCGGGAGCACGATCGCGGCCGACAAGATGCCCTGGGCCGCGCCGGACAGCACCTTGGCCATGGCCACCAGCCAGATGGGGCACGGGGCCTGCACGCGGTCTTCGATCTCCCGGGTGAAGCCGAATTCCTGGGCCATGGTGAGGGCGATCGACTGCACACCCTGGAACATGACCGAGATCCCGACCACCCCGGGCACCAGGATCGTCGCGAACGCCGATTCGGCGGCGGGGCCGCTTCCGCCGCCGATGCCCTGGCCGATCTTCGGGAAGACGAACAGGAAGACGAAGCAGAGCAGGAACGGCTGGATCAGCGTGCGGAGCACGAACTCCCAGAAGTGCTTGCGCAGGACCACCAGGTCCCGCAGCATGAGCGCGCCCAGCGCGGTCCAGCTCGCCGCGGCCACCGACCGGGTCGGGCCGCCACCGATCCGCTGGACCGGCACCTGCGGCGCTACAGAGGTCGTCATCAGTCGCGCAGCTCCCGGCCGGTGAGGTTGATGAACACGGTCTCCAGGCTCGGCTCGGCCACCGACACGTCGTTCAGGTCGAAGCCGCCCCGTTCGGCCGACAGCACGACCCGCGGGATCAGGCGGTCACCGCCCGCCACGTGCAGTTCGACGCCCCCGTCGACCAGGCGGGTACGGGTCACGCCCGCCACGTCGTCGCTGAACAGCTGGGCCAGCCGCTCGGTGTCACCGGGGCTCTTGACCGTGACCACCGTGTCGGCGCCGATGCCCTGTTTCAGCGCCTCCGGGCTGTCCAGGGCCAGGATCTGGCCGTGGTCCATGATGGCGACCCGCTCGCAGAGCTGGTCGGCCTCTTCCATGTAGTGGGTCGTCAGCAGGATGGTCTGTCCCTGGCCATGCAGTTCACGCAGCAGATCCCACAGGGCCAGGCGGCTCTGCGGGTCGAGCCCGGCCGTCGGCTCGTCGAGGAACAGCACGGACGGGCGGTGAAAGATGGCCCGGGCCACCATCAGCCGCTGCGCCATTCCCCCGGACAGGGCGAACACCGACGCCTTGGCCCACTTCGTCAGCTGGAACTGCTCCAGCAGCTGATCGGCGGTCTGGCGGGAGGCCTTCGCCCCCATCCCGAACAGCCGGCCGTGGAAGTACAGGTTCTCCCACACGGTGAGCTGGCGGTCCAGGGTGTTCTGCTGGGAGACGATGCCGCTGAGCTGCTTGGCCAGCGCCGGATGGGCGGCGACGTCGACGCCGGAGATGAAGGCCCGGCCGGACGTCGGCACCACGCGCGTGGTCAGCATGCCCGCGGTGGTCGTTTTGCCCGCCCCGTTCGGGCCCAACAGGCCGAAGATCTCGCCGACCTGGACGTCCAGGTTTAGCCGGTCGACCGCGGTGAAGTCGGCGCCGGCGTAGACCTTGGTCAGTTCCTCGGTATGGATGGCGCTCGGGACAGCGACTGGCTGATCGGTAGCGCCCGCCGGCGCCTCTGCCGTGCTCATTACTACTGATCGTAGCCCTGAGGTTTACTCGAACGCCTCCGGGGGCGGGCAGGAGCAGACCAGGTTGCGGTCCCCGTAGGCCTGGTCGATCCGGCGGACCGGCGGCCAGTACTTGGACCGCCGGTCGGACGGCACCGGGTAGGCGGCCTCGGACCGCTCGTACGGGTGCTTCCACTCCGCGGTGAGCAGCGTCTCCGCGGTGTGCGGGGCGTTCTTGAGCGGGTTGTCGTCCCGGTCGTAGTCGCCGCTGGCGACCCGCTCGATCTCCTGCCGGATGCTGATCATCGCCTGGCAGAACCGGTCCAGTTCGGTCAGGTCCTCGCTTTCGGTGGGCTCGACCATCAGCGTGCCCGCCACCGGGAAGGACATGGTGGGCGCGTGGAACCCGTAGTCGACCAGCCGCTTGGCCACGTCCTCCACCGTGATCCCGGTCCGGGCCGTGATCGGCCGCAGGTCCAGCACGCACTCGTGCGCGACCAGGCCCTCGCGGTCGGTGTAGAGCACCGGGAAGTGGGAGCTGAGCTGGCGGGCGACGTAGTTCGCGGCCAGCACCGCGACCTGGGTGGCGCGCCGGAGCCCGTCCGCGCCCATCATCGCGATGTAGGCCCAGGAGATGGGCAGGATGCCGGCCGAGCCGAACGGCGCCGCCGCGACCGGCCCCACGGGGTCGCCCTCGTGGCCGGGCAGGAACTCGGCCAGGTGGGCCCGGACCGCCACCGGACCGACGCCGGGGCCGCCGCCGCCGTGCGGGATGCAGAACGTCTTGTGCAGGTTGAGGTGGGACACATCGGCGCCGAACGAGACCGGGGTGGCCAGGCCGACGAGCGCGTTGAGGTTGGCCCCGTCGATGTAGACCTGGCCGCCGGCCTCGTGCACCGCGTCGCAGACCTCGCTCACGGTCTCCTCGTACACGCCGTTGGTGGACGGGTAGGTGAGCATGATCGCCGCGACCTGGGCCGCGTGCGCCTCCAGCTTGGCCCGCAGGTCGCCGAGGTCGATGGCGCCGTCGGAGCCGCACTTGACCACGATGACCCGCAGCCCGGCCAGGACCGCGCTGGCGGCGTTGGTGCCGTGGGCGGACTCGGGGATCAGGCAGATGGTGCGGTCGGGCTCCTGGCTGGACCGGTGGTAGGCCCGGATGGCCAGCAGGCCGGCCAGTTCACCCTGCGAGCCGGCGTTCGGCTGCAGTGAGACCCGGTCGTAGCCGGTGATCTCGGCCAGGGCCGACTCCAGGCCGTCGATCAGCTCGGCGTAGCCGCGGGCCTGACCGGCCGGGACGAACGGGTGCAGCGACGCGAACTCGGGCCAGCTGATCGGCTCCATCTCAGCCGCCGCGTTGAGCTTCATCGTGCAGGAGCCGAGCGGGATCATCGACCGGTCCAGGGCGATGTCGGAGTCGGACAGCCGCCGCAGGTAACGCAGCAGTGAGGTCTCGCTGCGATGAGCGTGAAACACCGGGTGGGTCAGGAACTCGTCGTCGCGGAGCAGGCCCGGCGGGAGCTGGCTGGCCGGCTGCGACGCCAGCCGCACGTGGCTGGGCGCGCGGTCCAGCAGGGCGGCGGCCACCTCGGCCAGGGTCGTCTCGCTGGTCGTCTCGTCGCAGGAGATCTGGATCGCGCCGTCGCCGGCCAGGTACAGGTTGTATCCCGCCTGCTCGGCCCGGGCCACGGCGCTGGCTGAGGAGGTGCTGGCGGAGGAGGCCCCGCCTCCGGGCAGCCGGACCCGGATCGTGTCGAAGAACTCGTCCGGACCGACCTCGCAGCCCGCATCGGCCAGGGTGGCGGCGAGCAGGCCCGCGCTGCGGTGCGCGTGCCGGGCGATGTCGGCCAGCCCGTCCGGCCCGTGGTACACCGCGTAGGAGGCGGCGATCACGGCCGGGAGCACCTGGGCGGTGCAGATGTTGCTGGTGGCCTTCTCACGGCGGATGTGCTGCTCACGGGCCTGCAGAGCGAGCCGGTAGGCGGGCCTGCCGTCGGCGTCCAGTGACACGCCCACGATCCGGCCGGGCAGCTGCCGGCGGAGCTTGTCCCGGACCGCGATGTAGCCCGCGTGCGGGCCGCCGAACGCCATCGGCAGGCCGAACCGCTGGGTGCTGCCGACTGCGATGTCCGCGCCGAGCTCGCCCGGCGAGCGCAGCAGGGTCAGCGCGAGCAGGTCGGCCGCGACGGCGGTCAGCGCGCCCCGCGCCGTGGCCGCCTCGATCAGCGGGGTCAGGTCGCGCACCACGCCGGACGCCCCGGGGTACTGCAGCAGCACGCCGAACAGCTCACCCTCGGCGGGCGCCGCGATCGCGTCCGGGGTGACCGCGGTGACGACCAGCTCAATGCCGAGCGGTTCGGCCCGGGTGGCCAGCACCTCGATGGTCTGCGGCAGGCAGTCCTCATCCACCAGGAAGACGTGGCCCCGGCCGGTCACCCGGCGGGCCATGGTCATCGCCTCGGCCGCCGCGGTCGCCTCGTCCAGCAGCGACGCGCCGGACACCGGCAGCCCGGTCAGGCCGGACACCATGGTCTGGAAGTTCAGCAGCATCTCCAGCCGACCCTGCGAGATCTCCGGCTGGTATGGCGTATACGCGGTGTACCAGCCCGGGTTCTCCAGCAGGTTCCGGCGGATCACGGCGGGCGTGACGGTGCCGTAGTAGCCCAGCCCGATCATCGACGTGCGGACCTGGTTGAGGCCGGCGATGCGGCGCAGCTCGGCCAGGGCGCCGGTTTCGGACAGGGCCGGGGGCAGGTCCAGCGGGACGGCCGTGGCCGAGGGGGGCAGCGCCGCCTCGGTCAGCTCATCCAGCGTCGAGTACCCAATGGCCTCGAGCATCCGCTGCTGTTCGTCCGCGGACGGGCCGATGTGACGCCGGGCGAAATCCACCATCCAGGAGCCTCCAGTGCTGTGCGGTCGCAGCGACGGCCACGAAAGCCGCCAGGCTCCCCCTCTGTCGTTACGGCCGCATGGGCAGGCCGTTAACTCCAGAGTTGCCTGTCCCGTCCGGTCCTGGCGCCTGAGAGGTTGCGGGGAACGTTGCCCCTTCGGCGCCCCGCGCTGGCTACGCGAGGACTCTCCCGGACGGTGTCGATGGCGTTAATGAGTGTACCCAAGAAGATCGCCGGTGCGTGAGACGCCGGGATCAGGGCGGGACTGGGTAGTTGCCCGATGGCGCCTTTGGGCAAGCTCCAGTGTGCCCGAAGGCGCCATCGGGTCACCTGCAGCGCCGAGCCGCGGGCCGATGGAGCCGCGCCGACGGCGGCGAGGGGGCCATGCGGGGGGTTCGGGGGGTCGTCCCCCCGGCTGGCACGATCAGGACCCAGCGGCGAACAGACGAACGTTTGTGAGCAGGGTTCGCCCAGGGAACCTGATCAGCCGGTCTTTCTGGTGGCGCGGCGGCGGGAGAGCTCGTCTGAGCCGACGGTGAGGAGGCCGTCTTCGGCGCGGACAGCGGGGAGCTCGGCCAGGTTGCCTTCGACTTCCTGCCAGACGCGGCCGAGCGCGATACCGAAGACGCCCTGCCCGCCCGCCAGGAGGTCGACGACCTCGTCGGGCGAGGTGCACTCGTAGACGCTGACGCCGTCGCTCATCAGGGTGACCTGGGCCAGGTCGCGGGTGCCGCGGTCGCGGAGATGATGCACGGCGGCCCGGATCTGCTGCAGCGAGATGCCCGTGTCGAGCAGGCGCTTGACCACCTTGAGCACGAGGATGTCGCGGAAGCTGTAGAGGCGCTGGGAGCCGGAGCCGTGCGCCCCGCGGACGCTGGGCTCGACCAGCCCGGTGCGCGCCCAGTAGTCGAGCTGGCGGTAGGTAATGCCCGCAGCGTTACAGGCCGTCGGGCCGCGGTAGCCCGCTCCGTCCGTATCGCCCATGTCCTCTTCTACCTGCTCACCGACGTCAAACTGTGCACTTTCAAACAGTGTGCCTTGCTCCTCGGCGTACGGGACTCCTGCTCGGCTGCTATCCGCCGGCTTGTCATCGCCCCTGGTTCCCGCCACGCCCACCTCCATCGCGAGCTGACCACCCTGGGTACTCGTCTCGAACCGTAAGCCGAGCCTGCTCATGGCGTCAACGATCCCACACGGCGCGTCGCGACATTCCGTTTAAGTCAGGCAAACCGGCCGGGACCGGAGCCCCGCGGCAAGCCATGACGTCCCCCGCTACCAGGGATAACAGTGTCCCGTAACTACTCACTGTAAACGCTCAGCTACTGATCAGCCGGCGCGGCCGAAGTCTTCCGGGGAGATCGTGTCCAGAAACTCCCGGAACTTCTCGACTTCGTCTTCCTGCTCGTCGGGGATGGCCACACCCGCCTCGTCCAGGATCTCCTCGGCGGCGAAGATGGACGCACCGGTGCGCAGGGCCAGCGCGATCGAGTCCGACGGCCGCGCGCTGACCTCGGCCCCGTTGGAGAAGACCAGGTCGGCGTAGAAGATCCCATCGCGCAGGGCGGTGATGTTCACCGTGCGCAGCTGGACGTTGAGCACATCCAGCACATCCCGGAACAGATCGTGGGTCAGCGGCCGCGGCGAGACCATGCCCTGCTGGGCGAAGGCGATCGCCGTTGCTTCCACCGCACCGATCCAGATCGGCAGGTACCGGTCTCCCTGTGTCTCCTTCAGCAACACGATAGGGCTGTTCGATGGCATCTCGACTCGGACGCCGACGACCTCCATCTGCCGCACTACAGCTCCATCCTCACGCGCCGTTGGCACACCATCGCTGGCCGGCCACTCCCTTTGTCAAGGTACACCCGCTATCGACTCGAGGCCGAGCGCAGCCCACCCCCGACACCGTCCTCCCGGGGGGCTGGAGCAGCGGCCGGCGGGGCCGCTGGCGGGGCGATGACACCCCCCGCGAGCCCCGCTTCGTCGAGACCGGATTCGACCAGCGCAGCGTGCAGCCACAGGCTCAGCGTGGCGATCTGCCAGGCGTCCTGGGCCGCCGCCGCCCGGGCGCCCGCGCCGCGTTGCCGCAGCTGGGGGGTCACGAGCTGTTCGGCGAGGGAAATGTCACGCTCGGCGGCGGCCTTGATGCCACGCAGGTTGCGGGCCGCGACGCCGAACTTGGCCAGCGCCGCACAGGCCCGGGCCACCTCCAGCGCGTCGGGACCGTAGTGCCGGCCGGACCGTCGGATCAGGCCGTAGTCCTCGAGCTCAGCCAGCCGGTCGGCGTCGATCCCGGCCGCCTCCAGCAGCTCGGCCCGGGTCATGGCGGTGGCGCTGGATTGAGGCTGCCGGGCGGCCTCGTCCGCGGCCACGGCGGCGCCGAGCGCGGTGGCCAGCGTCTGCCGGGTACGCCGGCCGTCACCGTCCAGGGCGTCCAGGCGCTCCTTGATGACCCGCAGTGGCAGGTACTCGTCCCGCTGGGTGGTCAGGATGTACTGGAGCCGCTCCACGTCGGCCAGCGCGAACTGGCGGTACCCGGACCGGGACCGGGCCGGCTCGATCAGGCCCTCGGCTTCCAGGAAACGGATCTTGGACGGGCTGATGTCCGGGAACTCGGGCCGCAGCCGGGCCAGGACCTCGCCGATATTCAGCGACGCACCCTCACGCGAGGACGTCATGCGTAGTCCTGGGCGCCTCCGCCGCGGCGCTGGCCCTGCAGTCCGGGGTGCGTCATGAAGATGAGCCGGAACTTCCCGATCTGCACCTCATCGCCGCTGAACAGCTCGGTCTCCTCGATGCGATCCCGGTTGACGTAGGTGCCGTTCAGGCTGCCCACGTCCCGGACCGTGAACCGGGTGCCGGAGCGGTAGAACTCCGCGTGCCGCCGGGACACCGTCACGTCATCGAGGAAGATGTCGCTGTCCGGGTGCCGCCCGGCCGTGGTCAGCTCGCTGTCCAGCAGGAACCGGCTGCCGGCGTTCGGCCCCCGGTGCACGACCAGCAGCGCCGAGTCGAGCGGCAGCGCTTCGAGCATGGCCGGGTCGGCCAGCGGCTCGTCGTTCAGCTCGGCGTCCAGGGCCTGGCCCCGGTCCAGCGAGATGGTCGAGGTGGTCTCCCCCACGCCTTCGGCGGCCCCGCGGACCAGGGCGGTGCCGCAGTTCGAGCAGAAGCGAGCGTCTTCCGGGTTCGGACGGCCGCAACGAGTGCAGTAAACGCTGGCCATAGCTCCGCCAGGCCTCCCCTCCATTGGCCACTCCCACTCGTCCGGCCCCGCGTCCGGGCTCGGAGCCTGCGCAGGCGGCGCAGAGTCGTGGGATGAGGGTTGCCAGGCTACCGGTGGAGAGGGCTGCCGGTCCACGCGCCACGCGAACAGCCGCCGCCAGCCCTTTAGACGCCACACCGCCGCTCCACCTCCGCCACACCGGAGCCCCGCCGAAACCCTCCGGTCCGGGCGTACCTAGTCAGTCCTTCACCATAGCGCGGCTTATGACGGGAGAAGACCAATCGCGGCCACGGCGTCCGGCCGATGTTAGCGGCCCTACTGATCGCCCTATTGGCCGGCCTGCTCGACGACGGCGGCCCAGTCGTCGAGCAGGGTCTGGGCGGTGTCCGCGTCGGTGCCTTCGGCCCACAGGTGCGTGACCGCCTCGGCCGGGTCGGGCAGCACCAGGACCCAGCCAAGATCGGGCTCGACCACCCGCACGCCGTCGGTGGTGTCCACCTCACGGGTACCGGCCGCTTCGACCACGGTACGCATCACGCTGCCCTTGGCCGCCCACGGGGTGGGCATCGACCGGCGCAGCAGGTGCGCCTCCGGGATCCGGGCGTCGATCTGGCTCAGCGTCAGCCGCGTCCGCGCCACCAGGCCGATGAGCCGGGCGAACGCGGCGATGCCGTCCACGGTGCGGGCGAACTCCGGCACGACGAACCCACCGCGGCCGTCTGCGGCGAAGATCACATCCTCAGCCGCGGCCGCCTGGGTCAGCGCGTCCATCGACGTCGGGGTCCAGTTCACCTCGACGCCGTGGAACTTGCAGACCTGCTCGGCGACCCGGGTGGTGGTGACCGGCAGCGCCACCCGGCCGGTCTTGCGCTCGGCCGCGACCAGGTCCAGCACCACGAGCAGGGCCCGGTCGTCGCTGACCATCTCGCCCTTCTCGTCCACGATGCGGATCCGCTCGCCCACCGGATCGAATCGCACCCCGAACGACGCCCGCGAGGAGGAGACCACCTCGGACAGGCGGCGCAGCCCGGCGCGGCGCTGGGCCACGGTCTCGGTCGGCGACACCTCGTCGAGCCGGTTGTTGATGGTCAGCACGTCGATGCCGATCCGGCCGAGCAGGTTCGGCAGCACCAGCGCGGTGGTGCCGCCAGCGCAGTCGGCCACCACCTTCATGCCGGTCTCCGGCACGGTGTTCATGTTCACGCAGCGGAGCAGCTCGCGGGTGTACCACTCCACCACGCGGGGCGGGTAGGTCAGCTCGGCGATCTCGCCCGGGAACGCGCGCCGGAACTCCTGCCGGGAGAACACCCGCTCCAGCTTGCGCTGGGCGGCCGGGGACAGTTCGGCGCCGCGCTCGTCCAGGAAGATGATGTCGATCGACTGCGGGTCCCCCGGCGTGGTACGCAGGGCGACCCCGCCGCCGTAATCGGTGCGGGCGGTCTCGAACCGCGCCACCGGCAGCGGCTGAGCCTCCAGGTCGACCACGTTGATCGCGCTGGCGTTCAGCGCGCTCTGCACGGCCCGCTTGAGCGTGCGGGCGGCCCGGGACACGTCCCGTGACGTGGTGACGGTCGAGCCCTTCTTCAGCGTGGTGGCGTAGGCGCTGGCCAGCCGGACGCATAGCTCGGGGGTGACCTCCACGTTGATCAGCCCGGACACGCCGCGCTGCCCGAACAGGGTCCGGCTGCCCCGGGACTCCCAGATCACGCTGTTGTTGACGACCGCGCCGGCTTCGATGGTCTTGAACGGGTAGACCTTGACCCCGGCGGACAGGTAGGCCTCGGGCTCGATCACGCACTCGTCGCCGACCACGGCCGACTCCTCGACCCGCGCCAGCCGCATGACGTCGGTGTTCTTGCCGACCACACAGCCGCGCAGGGTCGCGCCCTGGCCCACGTAGACGTTGTTGTGGACCACGGCCCGGTGCAGGAACGCGCCCTCCTTGACCACCACGTTGCTGCCGATGACGGTGTATTCACGCACGTTCGCGCCGGCTTCGATCTTGGCGTAGTCGCCGATGCACAGCGGACCGGTCAGCACCGCCTCGGGATCGACCTCGGCGCCCTCGGCGACCCAGACCCCGGGCGAGACCTCGAACCCGGCGATGTCGGCCTGGACCCGCCCGGCCAGCACGTCGACCTGCGCCTTCAGGTAGCTCTCGTGGGTGCCGACGTCCTCCCAGTAACCGTCGGAGATGTAGCCGAACAGCGGCGCGCCCCGCTTGAGCAGCGCGGGGAAGACGTCGGCGGACCAGTCGACCGACTCACCCCGCGGGATCTCGGCCAGGACCTCGGGCTCCATCACGTAGATGCCGGTGTTCACGGTGTCGGAGAACACCTGGCCCCAGGTCGGCTTCTCCAGGAACCGCTGGATCCGGCCGTCCTCGTCGGCGATCACGATGCCGAACTCCAGCGGGTCCGGTACCCGGGTCAGCGCCACGGTGACCATCGCGCCCTGTTCCTTGTGGAACCGGACCATGGCGGTCAGATCGATGTCGGTTAGTGCGTCGCCCGAGATGACCAGGAACGGTTCGTCGCGCAGCGCGTCTTCGGCGTTCTTGACGCTGCCCGCGGTGCCGAGCGGCATCTCCTCGGTCGCGTACTGCAGGTTCATCCCGAAGTCTTCGCCGTCGGCGAAGTAGTTACGGACCAGGGCGGCCAGGAACTGGACGGTCACGACGGTGTCGGTGAACCCGTGCCGGCGCAGCAGCCGGAGCACGTGCTCCATGATCGGCCGATTGGCCACGGGTAGCAGGGGCTTGGGCTGGTTGGCGGTCATGGGGCGCAGCCGCGTCCCTTCACCGCCGGCCATCACGACAGCCTTCAATGCTTACGCCGCTCCCCTCGGAGTATCGGCTGGGCCCGGGGCCGCTGGCACGGTCAGGCGGCCGGTGAGCAGCATCCGGGCCTGGGCCAGGTAGAGAGCCGCCGCCCACCAGTACAACGCGGTGCCCCAGATGGCGAACGCCCACCCGAGGATCCGGGTGATCTCGCCCAGGTTCCCGGCGTAGGTTCCGAGAAGCAGCAGCGGAAATGCGTACAGAAGGCAAAGAGTAGCCGTTTTCCCCACAAAGCTAACCTGCAGGGTGCCAAAGCCCAACTTGCGCTTAAGCAGTCCGAGCGCCCCGGCCACGATCAGTTCGCGCAGCGCCAGCAGGCCGAGCAGCCACCACGGAATGATGTTCCGCACGGCCAGCGCGACCAATGTGGCCGCGATATACAGCCGGTCGGCGGCGGGGTCGAGCGCCTCCCCCAGCTTGCTCTGCTGGTTGAACGCGCGGGCGATCTTCCCGTCCAGCCAGTCGGTGGCCGCGGAAGCGATCAGCAGCGCCACCGCCCAGCCATCCAGGTGCGGGCCCAGCACCAGCCAGAGAAAGACGGGAACGCCGATGAGCCGCAGGACGCTGAGGCCGTTGGGGATGGTCAGGATCCGGTCGCGGTGGGCGTCAGGCGCCCCGGGAGTCCCGGGAGTCTCGGGGGTCTCGGGGGCGGTGGCCGCATCGAGGCGCGCCTGATCGGCACGAGCTGGCTCGCTGCCTGCAGAAAGGCCGGCTTCGGCCGCGTCCTCTCCGCTCCCCCTACCGCCCCCACGGATCTGGCCCACGCCCGTGACCTTACCTGCCCACCCAACGCGGTCCACTGTTCGGCGTGGCCAGAACCACTCCGCACCCGACGTGACCGCAAATGTTCACGCCCCCGCCGCCACTCGTTCCAGGTGCACCGTGGACCCGGCTAGCGCGGCTGGTAGAGGGTGATGGTGAAGGCGGCGGTGACGGCGATGGGCTCCGGGAGGGTGGCGAGCCGGTTCCTGGTGGCCGTGGGGTCGACGTGGCGGGCGGAGGGGCCCATGCCGATCAGGGTGGCCGCCTCGGCCGGGGTCAGGCGCAGGGGCACGGTCAGGTCGCGCCGGGTCGTGACGGTGAAATACCGCCCGAGGGTCACGGCCAGGCGGCTGTCCTTTTGTTCGTCGACGGTGAGGAGGCCGGCGGGGCCGACCAGTTCCGCCAGATGGCCGTCGGCCGGGGTGACAACGATCAGGGTCCCGCCGGGCTGGAGCACGCGGTAGAATTCGGGGCCGTTGCGGGGGGCGAACACGTTGAGGATGAGCGACACCGCGCCGGGCCGGAGTGGGAACGGCTGCCAGGTGTCCCAGCCGATGGCCCCGATGCCGGGGGCGGCCCGGGCGGCCCGGCGCAGCGCCGGGACCGAGACGTCCATGGCCAGGCCCACGGCCCCGGTGCCACCGCCAGCGCCAGCGCCAGCGCCAGCGCCAGCGCCAGCGCCAGCGCCAGCGCCAGGCCGTAGCGCGCCGAGCACCGCCGCCAGGTAGTACCCGGTGCCCGCGCCGGCGTCGAGCACCACGTCCGCCGGAGCCTCGCAGGCCAGCTCAGCCAGCGCCTGGGCCAGTGGCGCGTAGTGCCCGGCGCCCAGGAACGCGGCCCGGTCCGCCACCATCTCGGTGGTGTCGGCGGTGCCGGGACGCGCCCCGCCGGGCATCAGGTTCACGTAACCCTGCCGGGCGACGTCGAAGGCGTGGCCGGTGGCGCAGCGCAGCACCGGCCCGCTCAGGGCGAAGGAAGCTCCGCAGACCGGGCACACCAACAGCCCGGTGACGTCCGAGAGCAGGTCAGTCGCCCCAGACGTCCCGGGCTACGTCGACGATCAGGCGCAGCTTGGCCACTTCCTGGTCGTAGGTCAGCACGTTGCCCTCCACGGTCGAGGAGAATCCGCACTGCGGCGACAGGCACAGCTGGTCCAGCGGCACGTACTGGGACGCCTCGTCGATGCGCCGCTTGAGCTGGTCCGGGTCCTCCAGCTGGCCGCTCTTGGTCGTGACCAGGCCGAGCACGACCATCTTGCCCTTGGGCACGAACCGCAGCGGCTCGAACCCGCCGGACCGCGCGTCGTCGTACTCCAGGAAGAAGCCGTCCACGTTGAGCTCGCTGAACAGCGCCTCGGCCACGAAGTCGTAGCTGCCTTCGGCGGCCCAGGAGGACCGGAAATTGCCCCGGCACATGTGCGTGGTGACGGCCATCCCGGCCGGCTTGCCGACCAGGGCGTCGTTGATCTGCTTGATGTAGCGCAGGTGCAGGTGCTCGGCGTCGTCGCCCCGCTCGGCGATCTCCGCCCGCTGGGCCGGGTCGTTCAGGTAGGCCAGGCTGGTGTCGTCGAACTGGAGGTACTGGCAGCCCAGCTCGCCGAGGCGCCGCACCTCGTCGGCGTAGGCGGCCGACAGATCGGTCCAGAACTGCTCGGTGTCCGGGTAAACCTCCGGGTCGATCGCGGCCAGGCCGCCGCGGTAGTGGACCATGTTGGGCGAGGGGATCGTGAGCTTGGGGACGGCCGACTTGACCTGCGACTGCAGGTAGGTGAACGCCTCGGAGAAGATCGTCTCGTCCACCCGCACCCGGCCGTCGACACGCAGCGCCGCGAATCCGGCCTCGAGCGACCCGCTGGCGTTGCGGAACTTGACCGCGATGTTGCCGGGCACCTTGGACACCCCGCCCAGCTGGTAGATGAAGTCCATGTGCCAGGACGCCCGGCGGAACTCGCCGTCGGTGGCGGACTGCAGGCCGACCTCCTCCTGCATGGCCACCACGTCGGTGATCGCCTCGTCCTCCACCGCCCGCAGGTCATCGGGAGCCAGGCGCCCGGCCGCGAAATCCTCCCGCGCCTGCAGCAGGCGGGGCGGGCGCAGCAGGCTTCCCACGTGGTCGGCACGGAACGGCGGTGTAGCGCGCATCAAGACCTTCCTTGCACTCGGGAGCCAATACTCCGCGCGAGCATAGTCCCGGGCGGCGCCAGGGTCCCAGCCGGAGTCAGGCCGGCTGGCTGGCTTGCCGTCGGGACGGCGGGCGATCCGCCTCGGCGGCCGGCAGGGGCTGGCGCCTGACCCGCAGCGTGGCCACGGCCAGCAGGACCAGCAGGGCCAGGCCGCCCAGGATGTACGCGTTGCCGGTCAGGAGCTCATGCCCGTACCAGTGGTACTCGACGTAGGAGGGCTGGTCGCCGTGCTGGTAATAGGTGAGCGGGTCGGTCTGCGGTGGCTGCCAGATGACGCCGAGCGAGAACGCGCCCAGGTCGGTCGGCTCGCTCCACAAGCTGCCCGGCCAGGCGCCGTACAGCGCGATGATCGCCACGCCCAGCGCGGCCCAGGCGGCGGCGTGCCAGCGCGAGGTCCGCCAGGCCCGCACGGCGTAGTGCCCGGCCACGGCGGCGGCCGGGGCGATCCACACCCAGTGGTGGTCCCAGCTGATCGGGGACAGCAGCAGGCCGGTCAGGGCCGCGGCCAGCAGGCCGGCCATCTGGTGCCCGTGCCGGTCCAGGACGGCCGCGCTGACCAGGCCGACGACGCCGCAGATGACCGCGGCCACGGCCCACTCCTTGCCCGAGCCGGCGATGCTGCCGGACAGCCGGGCGACCAGGCCCCGCAGCGACTGGTTGCCCGACCAGGCGGTGAAGCCGGTCCGGCCCCCCTGGAAGAACAGGCCGTTGAACCACCACTTGACCGAGGCGTGCCGCTGGATGATGAAGCCGACCAGCACGGTGAACGCGAACCCGGCGGTGGCCACCGCCGCCTGCCGGTACTTCCGGGCCAGCAGCAGATACGGGATGAACACCAGCGGGGTGAGCTTGATCCCGGCCGCGATGCCGACGCCGAAGCCCTTCCACCACCGGCTGCGGGCGGTGTCCGGCTGGGTCAGGTCCCAGATGATCAGCGCCATCAGCACCAGGTTGACCTGGCCCAGATACAGGGTGCGGATGACCGGCTCGGTCCAGAACACCGCGCCCGCGGCCAGCAGCGTCGCCCCGGCCCGAACCCGGCCCGAGTAGCCGAGGCCGCGGAAGGTGAACCAGAGCGCCGCGACCAGGGCCACGATGTTGACGGCGACGGACAGGTGGGGCAGCCAGCCCCACGGGATGAACGACACCACCGCGAACACGACCGCAGCGAACGGGGTGTAGGTGAACTTGAGACCCAGGTTGCCGTAACCACCCCACTGGTACAGCGGGGCGTAGACCTTCGGGTTGAAGTCGGGCCGGACCTCGCGGACGATCAGGCCGCCCGACCGGTAGACGGCCAGGTCGACCGGGTCCAGCGTCCAGTTGGCCGGGTGGATGGCGGCGTAGACCACGTACAGCGCGACGGCCAGGACGAAGGTGCCCGCGCCGACGGCCAGCAGGGTGCGGGCCGGGACCGATTTCACCCGGCAACCCTACCGGTTCTGACCACCCCGCGCCCGGCGTGCTACGACATGCCATAGTGGATGAGGAGTAGGTGCCGTGCTAGCAGACACAGCCGTGCTAGCAGACACATGGGCAAGGAGGTGAGCCGGCCATCAGCGGAGTGCAGCAGCTGGTCCTTTCCGGCCCGCTTATCCTGGCCGTGCCGATCGCCGCCGCAGCCGGCGCGATCACGTTCATCTCCCCTTGCTGCCTGCCGCTGGTGCCCGGGTACCTGGCCTACGCCACCGGTATGTCCGGCGCCGACGCCCAGGGCGCGAGTACGGGCCGCGCCGACCAGCGGATGGCGGGTACCGCCGCGACGGCGACCGCGGTCACGGCGGCCAACGGCCCGGCCACGCCGGCCGGCGTCGTGGTCGACGACCCGCCGGCCGAACCACCGGCTCCGGGTCCGCCCGGCCGGGGCCGGACGATCGCGGGCACGATGCTGTTCGTCCTGGGCTTCTCGGCCCTGTTCGCGACCTACGGCGCGGCCTCCGGCAGCCTGGGCGGCACCCTGCTGGCCCACCACCAGACCGGCGTGACCCAGGCGCTGGGCGCGGTCACGATCGTGCTCGGCCTGCTGTTCGCAGGCCTGCTGGACCGGTTCTCGTTCGCGGGCCGGGTGCTGCGCCCGTCGATCCGGCCGCGGGCCGGGCTGGCCGGGGCGCCACTGCTCGGCGTCATGTTCGGGCTGGGCTGGACGCCGTGCATCGGCCCCACCCTGGCCACCGTGCTGGCCCTGTCCACCACCACGGGGACGGCGGCGCGGGGCGCGTTCCTGGCCTTCATCTACGGCCTCGGCCTGGGCATACCGTTCCTGATCGTGTCGATCGCGTTCCAGCGCAGCATGCGGGTGTTCGGCTACGCCCGGCGGCACGCACGCCTGGTGACCAGGATCGGCGGGGCCCTGCTGGTCGTGGTGGGCGTGCTCGAGGTATCCGGGGCCTGGGCCTCGGCCATGACCTGGCTGAAGATCCACTGGATCGGCGGCTACCAGCCACCGCTGTAATACGGGCCGCTGCGGTGAGCCCCGGTGCTCGGGAGTGCTCTACCGGGCGGCGGGTGCGGTCTTGCCGTTGGCTCCGCGCTTGCGGCCGGCCCGGCCGGCCGGGGGGTTCGGGGCGTTCGGCGCGGGCTTGGCCGCCACGGCGGCGGCGTTGGCGTTGGCCGCGGCCACGAGAGCTTCGAACACCCGCAGGTCGTCGCCCTCCTCCGGGTGCCACTGGATACCGACAGCGAACCGGTGACCCGGCAGTTCAAGGGCCTCGATGACCTGGTCATCGGCCCAGGCCGCGGTGACCAGGCCGTCACCGGCCTGGTTGATGGCCTGGTGGTGCAGGGCCGGCACGAGGGCCTGGGCCCCGAGCAGCTTGCCCAGCGTGCTGTCCGGGCTGAGCGTGACCGTGTGCTTGCGCATCTTGGCCGTGTCGGCCGCGTGCCCGCTGTGGCCGACAGAATCCGGCAGGTACTGGATCAGCGTGCCGCCCCGGGCCACGTTGAGCACGTGCAGGCCGCGGCCGATGGCCAGGACCGGCACGCCCGCCTCGATCGCCGCGCGCACCAGGGCCAGCTCGAAGCGGTCCCGGCGGCGGTCGGGGACGTCGGCCTGCTCGTGCGGCTCGGCCTCGTACAAGGCCGGGTTGACGTCCGCTCCCCCGGTCAACACCAGCCCGTCGAGCCCTGCGATCAGCCGGGTCACGCTGTCCGGCGGAACCGGCGGCAGGATGATGGGCGTGCCACCCGCGCGTTCGACCGCGCGGGTGTAGGTCAGCGGAGAGAGCACGGCCTCACGGACCCAGTCGCCCCAGTGCGCAGCCTCGAGCTGACCGGTGATGCCAATGAGCGGGCGGGCCATGCCAAACCCTCCTGCGGTGTTGGTCGTGAATGTCCAACTGGCGGCTTAAGCGTTCCCTGCCCATCATGGTCCATCGGCGGGGGCCGGGGTCAGCGGCTTGCCAAAGTTCACCCGAAGCGAGCTGGGCGGTCCGGCCGGGCCCGGCCCGGGGGCAGACATCGGGCCGCGGCGGAAAACTCACTTCCAGGCCTTAATATCCGTAAATCGGGCCGATCTACTTATTACCGTCAGGATGGTTCAACCTATTTAATCCTAAAATGAAGAATTGCTTAGCGTCTCAAATTGGGGCACCTTTGATGTTATCGATGTCACACAGTATTTAACCCGGCTAATGGGCGTCGTTTCTGGATAGTCTGGGTACATTAAGACTGGCTTTGCCGGTATCTGTTGCCATTGCCGGTCAATCGGCGGGAGACAAGTGATGACATCCAATGGCGGCGGATCATGGCCCGGCCACGCGGAGACGCCGGCCGGACCGTCCGCCACGGCCGAGCCCGGGCCGGCCGGCCACCGGACCCGCCAAACCCCCGCCGACCTGGCTCAGAGCTTCTTCAGCGAGGACCTGGCGGCGCAGGAGCCGACGGCAGGCGCTCATCCCCTGAGCCGGCTGTTCGCGCTGATTGATCCGGTTTCCGATTCGGCTATGACCTATTTTTATGGTCATCTCTTCGCAATCGAGCCGCAGACCCGGGCCATGTTCCCGCCCGCCATGGACGCGCAGCGGAAGAGGTTTTACCAGGCCCTGACGAGGATCGCCGCCGGTGGCGACGAGGCCAGCCTGACCGGTTATCTGGAAGGCCTGGGCCGGGCGCACCGCAAATTCGGGGTGCAGAAGGAGCATTTCGACGCTTTCCGGCAGGCGCTCGCCGCCACCTGGCAGCGCTACGCGCCGGAGGCATGGACCGACGCGACCGCCGCCGCGTGGGAGGCCCTGTTCGACCGGGCCAGCAGCGCGATGATCGCCGCGGCCGAACGGGACGCCGGGCAGTCACCGCCGTGGTGGCTGGCGGAGATCGTCGCGCACGAGACGCGCGGACCTGATCTGGCCGTGCTCACCCTGCAGCCCAGCCAGCCGGTGCCCTACCTGCCGGGCCAGCACATCAGCATCCAGACGCCACGCTGGCCGCGGCTGTGGCGCAACTACTCGGTGGCCAACGCTCCCCGCGACGACGGCACCCTCACCCTGCACGTCCGCGCGGTTCCGGGCGGACTGGTCAGCGCGGCGCTGGTGCACCACGTGGCCGTGGGCGACACCTTGCTGCTCGGCGCGGCGGCCGGCGCGATGACTGCGGACATCATGTCCGAGCGGGACGTGCTGTGTCTGGCCGGAGGGACCGGGCTGGCGCCGGTCAAGGCGATCATCGACGCGATGATCGGCACCCCCGGGGCCCGCCGCCACCGCGAGATCGTGCTTTATCTCGGCGCCCGGCACGAGGCTGAGCTGTACGACCTGGCCGACCTGCGGCACCTGGAGCGGAACCACCCGTGGCTCCAGATCATCCCGGTCGTCTCAGCCGAGGCCGCCCCGGACGCCATCTTCGGCACGATCCCGGACGTGGTGGGCCTGTCCAACTGGCGGGACCGCGACATCTACGTCGCTGGTCCCGACCCGATGATCGCCCGCACGGTCAACGAGCTGAAGGACCGCGGCGCTCCCGAGGAACGCATCCACTACGACTGCCCCCTGTTTTAGCTGGCCCCGTTCTAAACCTTCCGCCACCCCGGCACCCAGGCGCCGTCCTCGCGCACCTCGTAGTCCCCGAACAGGGCCGGTGCCTCGGCCCGCATCAGCTCGCCGATCTTGCCGAACACCAGCCGGATCTCTTCCTCGGCACCGGGATCGGTCCGCGACTCGATCGTGTGCCGCAGCGTTCGGACGTTGGCCGTCCACACCAGCCCGGTGGCCACCCCGTCCGGTGCGAACCGGCGCATGAACGACGTCTTGTGCTTCTTCTCGTGCATCTTGGTGCCGTCGTCGTCCAGGCCGAAGTGGTCGGCCATCCAGCGCTGGAAGGCCTCCATCTCGGTCAGCAGCGCGCCGGCCCGCTTCATCAGTTCCTCGTCCTCGAGCGCCCACTCCGGGAACCAGAACGGGATGTCCGCGAGCCGGACGAACCGCAGCGACTCCTGCGAGACCGCTGTACCAGGCCGGTGCCGGACCAGTTCATGGGTGAACACCCGGCTCACGTTGTGCAGCACGAACGTGAAGCTGATGTGCTCCAGTACCGAGCCATGGGACTGGGCCAGGATATTCTGCAGGTAGACCAGCTGGTCGTCCCGCACCCGCCGGACGTTCGGGTTGAGCCCCGGCTCCCAGGACCGGTAACACATCTTGCCCGCGAACTCGGCCAGGTTCTGCGCGTCGTTGTCGAGCTGGTCGCGGTCCAGCCGCTCGAGCCAGCTGCTCCCGCCCACCTCGGCCAGGTACTCCGCGATCATGTCGTAGTCGAGCTGCGGCCGTGCCACCAGCCGGATCTCGGGCTCCACGCTCCTCATGTCACAGCACTCTAACGGGCCACGGTATCGCTGGCCGGGGAAGACACCCGGTCGCGGCACAAGCGCAGGACATTGGCCACGACCTGGTGCCCGGCGCGGCCGGTGGCGGTGAGGATGGACTCGGGGTGGAACTGGACGGCCCAGCGGCCCGCCGCGGGATCCTCGATGGCCATGACCACGCCGTCGGGGGTGGTCGCGGTGACCTCGAAGTCGCCCTTGACCTGCTCGGGGCGGGCGTAAATGGAGTGGTACCTGGCCCCGGTGAACTCGGCCGGCAGGCCGCCCAGCAGCTGGCCACCCTGCACCTGGACCCGGCCCGGCTTGCCGTGCACGGGCTCGGCCAGCAGCGAAAGCTCGCCGCCGGCGTGTTCCACCATGGCCTGCAGGCCGAGGCAGACGCCGAACGCGGGCAGGTGCCTGCGGTCCAGCTCGGTCAGCAGGTCGTCGCAGGCGAAGTCGGCCGGCCGGCCGGGGCCGGGCGACAGGACCACCAGGTCCGGGGCGTACTCGTCCAGCAGCGACGGCGGGAAGCCGGCCCGCAGCGTAGTCACCTCCGCTCCCTGCTGGCGGAAGTAGTCGGCCAGCGTGTGCACGAACGAGTCTTGGTGGTCGACCAGCAGGATGCGCAGGCCCAGCCCGGGAAGAGCGCCTGGCACGCCGGGCTCGGCCGGGCCGGCCGCACCGGCATCCCCAGCGGTATGCACCGTCGCGTCTGCGTCTTTGAGCGTCTCGATCAGCGCGCGGGCCTTGATGTGGGTCTCGCGTTCCTCGGCGTCAGGATCGGAATCGAACAGCAGCGTCGCCCCGGCCCGGATCGCGGCGATGCCGTCCCGGATGTGCGCCGTGCGCAAGGTCAGCCCGGTGTTCATGCCGCCGTCGAAGCCGATCGCGCCGACCGCACCGCCGTACCAGCGGCGCGGGGTGGCCTCGTGGTCCTCGATGAACTGCATGGCCCAGTGCTTGGGCGCACCGGTCACGGTCACCGCCCACATGTGGGTCAAGAACGCGTCGAGCGCGTCGAACCCGGTCTGCAGCCGGCCCTCGACGTGGTCGACGGTGTGGATCAGCCGGCTGTACATCTCGATCTGCCGGCGCCCGATGACCTTGACCGTGCCGGGCACGCAGACTCGCGACTTGTCGTTGCGGTCCACGTCCGTGCACATGGTCAGCTCGGACTCCTCCTTGGAGGAGTCGAGCAGCGTGCGGATGTTCTCCGCGTCCTCCAGCGGGCCCGCCCCGCGGGCGATCGTCCCGGAGATCGGGCAGGTCTCCACCCGGTCCCCGGTGACCCGCACGTACATCTCGGGCGACGCCCCGACCAGGTACTCCCCCTGGCCCAGGTTGAACATGAACTCATACGGCGCCGGGTTGCGCTGCCGCAGCTGCTCATAGAACGCAGATGGCTGCGCGCACCGGCCGTAGAACACGTGCCCGGGCACCACTTCGAACAGGTCACCGCGGGCGAACTTCTCCCGCGCCTGCGCCACGACCTGGGCGTAGGCGCCAGGCCTGGGCTGCTCGGGCAGGGCGCCCGGCGGGGGCGGGGTAGGCGGCGTGGTGCGCTCGGTCAGCCGGGGCAGCCCCTCGGTGGAGACGCCGTCCACGGTGAATTCGTAGCTGAGCCGGGTGGCCTCTTCCCGCTTGCGGTCCAGCACGTAGATCTCATCCGGCAGGTGCAGCACCAGGTCACGCTGGTCGACGGGCCGGTCCAGCCGCATCCGCACCGGCTCGAACTGGAAGGCCAGGTCGTAGCCGAACGCCCCGTACAGGCCCAGATGGGAGTCTGGGCAGCCGAACGCGGCGATGATCTCGCGGATCGCGCTGAACACGGTGGGGCGGCGGCTGCGCTCCTCTTCGGTGTAGGCCCGGTCCGGCTCCGGTATGTCCACGGTCACGCTGGTGCCTGCATTGGCCGTGCCCGCGTCACCGGTGCCATCGGTGACGAGCGTGCCGGCCCGCTGCAGCGCGGCCGCGATCACCGGCAGCACCACCCGGCCCCGGTCGTTCAGGGCGCGGGCGCCGATCCGCCGGCCGCGGGCGACGATCTCCACGCAGGGGTCGGCGTAGGCGATGTGCCACCGGCTGTACCGGCCCGGGTACTCCATGCCGGAGCTGAGCACGCCGCCGCGCCGGTCGTCGACCGCGCGCGCGATCTCGGTCAGCCGGTCAGGGTCGAACGACTTAGCAGTGCGGGTGACCTGCACGCCGCCGCCGGTCTCGAAGTCGGTTCGCACATCTCGCGGTTCGGAGTCCACGTCGGCACCTTCGTCCGGGCCCGGCCACGGCGGGAAAGAAAAACGACCGCCGAGCGCGGGCGGTCGTCATGATCAACGAGTGAGCTGTAACGCCGCCAGAAGGGGGCGCCACCACTGCAGCCTCGTCGTACGCATGAGGGTGAGCTTAGCCGACCGGGCCGGGTGCCGCCACGGGGTATCCGGCCCAGGCCAGGCTAGGGTCAGCTGCGTGCGGGATTACCGAGATCCCTGGTCGGCGCTCGGCGCCTGGTTCCGGTCCAGCCGCCGGATGCTCGCGGCCGAGCTGAGCCACGGCAGCTGGCTGAACTTCGGCCCGTTCCGCTGGTCGGCGGTGGACGTGCCGCGGGCGCTGCGGGCCGGAGTCGGGATGGTCACCCCGCTCGCGCTCGGGCTGGCCACCGGGCACCTGGAGTACGGCGTGTTCGCGGCCCTGGGAGCGCAGCCCGCGGGAATCGTCTCGTTCCAGGGCGCGTCCCGGACCCGGGTCAGCGCGATCACGCTGGCCGCGCTGGGCATGGCCGTCGCCACCTGGGTGGGCGGCGTCGCCGCCTGGGCCAGCGGCTGGCTGCTGTTCCCGGCTGTGCTGGTGTTCAGCTACCTGGCCGGGCTGCTGGCCGCGCTCGGGCAGCGGTTCGGCGTGGTGGGCCTGCAGTGGGCCATCCAGCTGGTCATCGCCAGCGCGATCCCGCTGCCGCCCGGGGACGCCGCGGTGCGGGCCGGTTTGGTGCTGGCTGGCGGCCTGTGGCAGGGCGCGCTGGTCATCGGGGGCTGGGCCTTCACCCGGGGCGGTCAGGAGCGAGCGTCGCTGGCGGCCGGATACCGCGCCCTGGCCCGGTACGCCGAGGACAGCTGCCATCGGCCGCCGGAAGGCACGGCCACGGCCGCCCCGCCTCCGCCGGGCTTCGACTCCGCCGCGGTCACCGACCCCAACCCGCTGCTGCGGGCCCAGGAGCGCTACCGCTTCCTGCTGCTGCTCGAACAGGCCGAGCGGATCCGGGTCAGCCTGGCCGCCGTGGCCCGTTACGGGTCACAGTGCGAGCTACTGGATCCGGTGGCCCGCGTGCTGGACGGGCTAGCCGACGCGCTGGAGGCCCGGCGCGGCCACCACGATCTGGCCGAGACGCTGGAGCAGACGCTGGCCGGTATCAAGCTGCCCGCGGACGCGCCCTGGCGCTGGGCGGGCGCGGCCCTGCTGGGCGAGCTACGCGGCGCGGTCCGGATCCTGCGGCGGCTGGACGACCGCGACGTCGGGCCGACCCCGGATCGCCCGGCCCGGCCCGCCCACCGCTGGGCGGCCTGGCGTTCGAAGGTCACCTCGGCGCTGGATAATCTGACCGCCGCGGCCGGGACCTCGACCGAGGCGGGCCGGCACGCGCTGCGGCTGGCCGTGGTCGCCGCGATCGGGGAGATCGTCGCCCAGGCCTCCGGTCTCCCGCATGGCTACTGGATCGTGCTGACGATCCTGATCGTGCTGCGGCCGGATTACGCCTCCACCATCTACCGGGGCGTGCAGCGGGCGGCCGGCACGATCCTCGGGGCCGGGCTGGGGCTGGCCACCGCGCTGCTACTGCACGCCGGCCCCGCGTTGCTGATCGCCGCCGCGGGCGTGACGATGACCGTGTCCTATGCCGTGTTCGCGGTGAACTACCTGCTGTTCGCGGTGTTCCTGACTGACTTCGTGGTCATCTTGCTGGCCCTGCTGGGCCAGACCGCCGAGCAGACCGTGGGGGCCCGGATCACCGGAACCGTGATCGGCGCCGCGCTCGCCTTGATCGGGTACCTGGTGTGGCCCTCCTGGGAGGGTGAGTCGGCGCAGGAGAAGCTGGCCCGGCTGTTCGAGACCCAGGCCGCGTACCTGTCGATGGTGCTGCGCGCCTACATCCGGCCCGGTCCCCCGGATTGGGGCGCCCTCGCCGCCGCCGCCCGCACCACGCGCCGGGCCCGCACCGACGCCGAGGCGTCGGCCGACCGGCTCGCTGACGAGCCGCCGCAGCCGCCGCTGACGGCCCGGCTGGCCTACGGTCTGATCGGTATCGGCCGGCGGCTGGCCCACGCCTCGCTCACCCTGGCCGCGGCGCTGGAAACCACGCACCCCAAGCAAGGTCAGGCCCCCCGCCCGGCTCAGCCGGACCAAAAGGTCAAAGCGGTGGACCAGTTCGCCGATGGCGTCGAAGCAGCGGCCCGCGTGGTGGCCGGTTCCCTGCGCAGCCTGCGTCCCCCGGGCGACATGCCGCCGCTGCGCGAGTTCCAGTCCGTCCTCTACCAGGAGTTCACCGCCGACCAGGATCTGCCCGGTAACGGCGCTCCCCCGCTGGGCACGGCTGGCCTGGACACCATCCTGGTCAGCACGACCGACGAATACACCGACGCATTCGACACCGCCGCCGACATCCTCCGCGACCGCCTCGGCGCCTGACCCAGCCGCGCCGCTGAGGCCGCCCATCGTGCGCTAATCGTCCCCGAAATGGAACCGCGCCCCGCTATCAGAATTTTTAATTTTGTGCTATACTGAGAGTAGTTGATCGTAACGTCAAGTTATGACAGCTTCGGGTCCAATCAGCATGACCGCACTGATGGCCGCCGCGGCGCGGGCCGCCCATCTCATCGTCGACTCCGAGCCGCGGATCTTCACCGACTCGCTCGCCACCGCCCTGCTCGGGGACCAGGCCGAAACGCTGCTCGGTTACCACCGCGCACACGGCACCCATGAGGTGCTGGCGGGCGCGCGGGCCATGGTGACCACCCGCAGCCGGTACGCCGAGGAACGGCTGGCGCAGGCCATCGACCGCGGCGTCACCCAGTACGTCCTGCTCGGCGCGGGCCTGGACACCTTTGCCTGCCGGTCGCCGCAGGCGACGCGGGTCCGGGTCATCGAGGCCGACCACCCCGCTACGCAACGCTGGAAACGGTCCCAGCTGGCCCGCGCCGGGATCTTGCCCCGGGGCGACATCCGGTACGCGGAAACGGACCTGCAGACCGGGACGCTGGCCGCGGCCCTGACGCAAGCGGGCCTGGACTTCACCCGCCCGGCTCTGATCAGCTGGCTCGGCGTCATCATGTACCTGGACCGGGATGCGGTGGCGGCCACGCTGGCCGCGCTGGGGCACTGCGCGGCCGGGACCGAGCTGGTGGCCGAGTACCTGGTGCCCGACGACCTTCAAGACGACCTGGGCCGCACCTACACCCGCCTGGTCGCGCCGGTCGCGGCTGAACAGGGCGAGCCGTGGCGGACGTTCCTGCGCCCGGACGAACTTCCCGCGCTGCTGGCCGCGCACGGCTTCACCACGGTGGCGAACGTCCCGCAGCGCGAGGCGGTGGAGCCCGCGCTGTGGGACCGCACCGACGCGCTGCAGCCGACGGCCCTGTCCTGGCTGGTCCACGCCCGCCGCGCGGGTTAGCCGGGCCGATGACGGGAAATAGGCCGGTGACCGAAGATGGATCGGTGACCACCGTCCGGCCCGAGCCGATCGGCACCTCCCGGCTGCTGCTGGTGCCGATCGAGCCCGGGCACGCGGCCGAGATGGCCGAGGTGCTGGCCGATCCGGCCCTGTATGCCTTCACCGGCGGTCACCCGCTGACCCCGGCGGAACTGCGCGACCGCTACGAGCGCCTGGCCGCGGGCTCCCCCGATCCCCTGGTGAGCTGGGGAAACTGGGTGATCAAGGTTCGGGCGACCGGCGGCCTGGCCGGCTACGTCCAAGCCACGATCACCGGTGCGGACGGCGCGGGGACCGGCCCGGGGAACGCCCTGGTGGCCGAAGTCGCGTGGGTGGTCGGGCCGGCCTGGCAGGGCCAGGGACTGGCCACCGAGGCGGCCCGGGCGCTGGTCGGCTGGCTCGGCCGTCAGGGGGCGGGCGAAGTCATCGCCCATATCCACCCGGACCATCACGCCTCGGCTGCGGTCGCGGCGGCGGCGGGCCTGAGACCGGCCGGCGACTGGCACGATGGGGAGCGGTGCTGGCGGCGGGTGATGACACCCGCCGCAGCCGGACCGTGACGGCTCAGGGAGACAGCAGCATGGAGACGTTGACCGCGGCGGCGTGGATCGACGCCCCGCCCCGGGCAGTGTGGGCCGTGCTCACCGACCTGGACCGGTACCCGGAGTGGAATCCGCTGTTCTCGCAGGCCGCGGGCGACCTGGCCGTCGGGCGGCGGGTCACGCTACGGAGCACCAGCGACGATGGCCGCTCCACCACGATCCGCCCCCGGGTCACGGTCGTAACACCCGAGACCGAACTGCGCTGGACGGGCTATCTGCCGGGCTCCATCCTGGTCACCGGCGAGCACAGCTTCACGCTCAAGCCGGGCAACGGCGGCACGCTGATCATGCAGCGCGGCGCCTTCCGCGGTTTTATGGTGCGCTTTTCGGGCCGCGCCCTGGATCGCGCCGAAGCTGGCTTCCAGTCGCTGAATGAGGCGCTGAAGGCGCGCGTCGAGACCAGCTGATCGCGCCCGGGCCAGGCGGTTTACGCAATGCCAGTGTCGATGCCGACTTTATGTAATAGGGGTATACCGATGGACATTGCGCAGTAATCCGGTTGACCGGCCCAGAACTGCACAGTTAGCGTGGACCACGCTTTCCGCAAATAAAGCGCACATGCAGGCGAGTTGCGCAAATGCACGTGCACCGATTTGTCCACCAGTGGCGCACAGGGGCCGTCACCGGTGGCGGATCAGCGGTCAGAAGCCGAAGCCCCCGGGCCGCCCGTTCCGGTCGGCGATCAGGCCGGCCAACGTCGACAGCGCGATCTCCGGCGGCGTCCGGGAACCGATGTTGAGGCCGACGGGCCGGTGCACCCGGGCAATATCCTCCTCCGGGACCCCGAATCCGATCAGCGCCGGGATGTACGGCGCGGGATGACGCGGGTTGCCCGTCACGCCAATCCAGCGCGCCTTCCCGGCCAGCAAGTCGCGCACGATCGTGTCCAGTTCCGCCCGGTGATGGTCGGTCACCACCACGTCCGCCGCCGGGTCGATATCCGCCGCCTCGCGGACGACCGTGTAGCCGACGGTGTAGCCGACCGTGCGGCCCGGGGCAGCCGCCGCGGCGGCACGGTCCTCGTCCGGTTCCAGCAGCACGGCCCGGAACCCGCAGTCCGCGCCGTAGCGCAGCAGGTAGCTGGCCACGGGCGAGTCGAACACGGCCACCAGCACCCGGGCCGCGTCGGACGGGGCGGGCGCGCCGTGCGCGATTGCGTCCGCCGACGGGATGTTGTCCGGCCCACCGTGCGCCACCGCGCACGACGGGTCGATTTCACCGTGCGTCATACGGCCAGTCTGGCACGAGCCCGGCGCCCGGAGCGGGCGGGAAAGGCTGAGATTGTCGGCACCAAGGGGCAAACTGCATATAACAGGCTGGCCGCTCCGGGCGGCCGCGAAAGGTAGGGCCGCCGATGAAGATGGTCAAGCACGAGGTCAGCGCCTGGACCGTGGGCCAGCTCCGGAAGGCGCTGGATGGCTTCCCCGAAGATATGGCCATCCGGGTCGCGCCGCTGGAAGAGCCGGGCGGCGACCTGGAGGCACCGCTTCAGGTCGTGATCAATTCAGAGGTCCGGCTGTTCGCCGAGGATCACGGTCCGCTGTCCCGCCGGGCCCAGAACGGCGACGGCACGGACTACGTGACGCTCGAGTGCGACTACCCGTCCGGCGACTACCCACCGGGCGACTAGACCAGACCAGCCTCGCCCTTAGACCAGCACTGCCCTTAGACCAGCACTGCTCAGAGCCGGTAGGTGGCGACGAGCTTGTCCATCAGGGCGTCCAGCCGTTCGTCGATCTGCTGACGGGCGGGGTCCTCGTCATGCCAGCCGACGATCTCGCGGGCGCCCTGCTCGAACGGGATGGTGGCACAGAAGTCCGGCACCACCGTGCGCAGCTTCGAATTGTCGAACACCATCGAGTGCGCCTTGTCCCCGATCAGCCCGCTGCCCCACTGCGGGTCGGCGGCGGCGATCGCGTCGGACGGCACGTGCACGATGCGCGGCGTCACGCCCAGCGCGGCGGCCAGGCTGTGCGCGATCTGGTCCCAGGTCAGCACGTCGTCCGAGGTGATGTGGAAGACGTCGCCGACGGTACGCGGGTGGGCCAGCAGCGGGACGAATCCCCGGGCGAAATCGGCATGGTGGGTCAGCGTCCACAGCGATGTGCCGTCACCGTGCACGACGACCTCCTTGCCCGCGCGCATCCGGGCCAGCGCCGTCCACTTGCCGTCGAACGGGATCGAGGTCTGGTCGTAGGTGTGCGACGGCCGCACGATCGTGGCCGGGAAGTTCTGCTCCCGGTAGGCCTCGGTCAGCAGCGTCTCGCAGGCGATCTTGTCCCGGGAGTACTGCCAGTACGGGTTGCGCAGCGGGGTTGATTCCGTCACCGGCACCCGGGACGGCGGGGTCTGGTAGGCCGAGGCCGAGCTGATGAACACATACTGGCCGGTGCGGCCGCGGAACAGCTCGATGTCGGACTGCACGTGCTCGGGAGTGAACGCGACCCAGTCCACCACCGCGTCGAACTCCAGGTCGCCCAGCGCCGCGCGGGCCGATACGGGATCGTGCACGTCGGCGTGCAGCACGGTCGCCTCCGGTGGCAGCGGCCGGAGCTGGGTCGTACCGCGGTTCAGCACGTAGAGGTCGATCCCGCGCTCCACGGCCAGCCGCGACGAGGCTGAGCTGATGATGCCGCTACCGCCGATGAACAGCACCTTGAGGCTGGCCATATCGAACCCCTTTCTCTACCTGGCCAGTCAATCACAGCGAGGTCAGACCGCTCCCGGGGGCGGTAGCGGGCCGTTAACGCAATTCCCTCGTGCAATCCCACCGAATAACCGCGCTTTGGCCGAATGTCACTGTCGATCCTGATACAGTCACCTTCCGTAAGTAGCTGCTGCGTTCGGGGCTATATTCGCCCCGGCTACTACACCCCTTTTGGGGTGGTTCCGAGCCGACGCAACGGCAGGTGACACATGTGTGGTCCGTGTCGCTTAGTACAAGGTGGCGTATCCAACGCATCGCCACCCTGCGGCCCAGGTTGCCGAGCAAGGAGATCAACGTGCACACTCCGCCGCCCAATATCGCCCCGGACCTGGACGCCGCGGACGAGGACTACCGTCGCGGCCACCGGTCGGCCCGCCGGCCCGGCCCGCTGCGCCGCCTGTTCGGCCGGGGGGCGAGTGACGACGACCCGTCGCTGGACTGGGCCGCGCCCGAGACCGGCGGACCCGACTGGGCCGCCCCGGCCCAGCCAGACCTGTCCGCTCGTGAGAAACCGCCGGCCGGTTCGCTTCCCACCTACCGGGCCCAGCACCGGTCCCAGGGACTAGGGCCGGGCGGGCCGCCGGACGCCAGCGCGGCCGGCGGGCCGCCGGACGCCGGCGCGGCCGCTCACGGTCCCCTGGGCCAGTTGCCGCCCGCGGCCCCGGAAGGAGCACCGGGACTCGCCCCGCGCGTCCCCAGCTTCACACCCGCCACGGGAATCCCCCAAGGTTTCGGCGTCCCCGTGTCTCCGGCCTCTGTGTCTGCGGCCCCCATGTCTCCGGTCCCCATGTCTCCGGCCCCCGTCCCGGCACCAGTCGCCCCGGAAGCCAAGCCCCCGCCAGCGGTCAAGTCCAGCGGCCCCAGCGGCCCCAGCGGCCCCAGCAGCTCCAACGATGGTGACGGCGACCTGCTGTACCGGGTCCTGGGCGGGCTGGCCATGCGTGACCTGACCCTGGTCGAGTCGCTGCTCCAGGTGGTCGAGAAGCTGGAGGGCAACGAGGAGGACGAGGGGCAGCTGGAGCTGCTGTTCCGGATCGACCACCTGGCCACCCGGATGCGGCGCAACAGCGAGAACCTGCTCGTGCTGGCCGGGCACGACCTGCAGGGCCGGGATCTCGAGCCGGTGCCGCTGCTGGACGTGGCCCGGGCCGCGATCTCGGAGATCACCGACTACAGCCGGGCCCAGATCTCCGCGCTGCCCGACGTCGAGGTGCTGGGGGTGGCCGCGGACGACGTGAGCCACATCCTGGCCGAACTGCTGGAGAACGCGACGTCGAAGTCGCCGGAGAGCGCCACGGTCGTCATCCGGGCCGAACGGACCGGCGACGGCACGATGGTGATCAGCGTCGAGGACTCTGGCATCGGGATCCCGCCCGATCAGCTGGCCGACATCAACCTGCGGCTGGGGCGCCCCCCGGTCGTTGACCCCGCGGTGACCCGGCACCTGGGGCTGTACGTGGTCGGCCGGCTGGCCCAGCGGCACGGCATCCGGGTCCAGCTGCGAGAGCGCCCGTACGGCGGCATCTCCGCCAACGTCATCACCCCGAGCCGGCTGGTCCGCGCGGACGCCGGGGCTGCGCCGCGGACAGCACGCCGCCCAGTGACCTCACCCACTCCGTCCGCACCAGCCACTCCGTCCGCACCAGCCACTCCACCCACTCCGGCGGCCCCGCCCCAGCCCGTGGCCGAGGCTCCGGCCACACCGCCGGCGCCCCGGTTCGCCCCGGCCGATCCGTCCATGCTGCCGCAGCGGACGCCCAGCCGGCGCACCCCGGCGGGCCCGCCCGCGCCCACCACGCCCGCGCCTCCGCCCCCGCTTTCGCCTCCGTCCACGCCCCTGGCCCGGGCCGACCGGATCCGCGATGAGCTGGCCGACTTCCAGCTGGGCCAGCGGGAGGCTCAGGCCGCGGCGCCCAGGCCAGCGAGCAACGGAATTCGGCCCCGGGACGGTGAACAGGATGACGGACCCAACCCGACCGAGGGCACGGAGGCGGGATCGACATGAACACGCTCAGCAGCGAGGCGCGGTCGCTGACCTGGCTGGTGAACAACTTCGTGACCGAAGTACCCGGCGTGACGCACGCGATCGTGGTGTCGGCCGATGGGCTGCTGCTGATCGCGTCAGCTGAACTGACCGATGAACGGGCGCAGCAGCTCTCCGCGGCGGCGTCCGGGGCCCGCAGCCTGGCCGAGACCAGCTCCCGGCTGTTCGACCTGGGCGGCAGCAAACAGACCATCGTCCGGATGGAACGCGGCTACCTGTTCGTGATGGCCATCAGTGACGGTTCCTGCCTGGCCGTGGTGGCCAGCTCCGGCTGCGACATGAAGATCGTCGCCTACCAGATGACGTTGCTGGTCGAAGGCTCCGGTCACGTGCTGACCCCGCAGCTTCGGCGGGAACTGCGCACCGGATTCAGCACGGCCCGGGCCTCATGAGGGGGATGGCTATGGTGACGGGCCGGCTGGCCAGAAGCGCCCGCGTCCGGCCCTACGCCATCACCGGCGGCCGGACCAAGGCCAAGCTCCCGCTGCTGCTCGAGACGCTGGTGTCGGTGCCCGAGTACGACCGGGAAGCCCACCAGCTGCTGGTGGCCGAGTCATCCGACATCTATGCGCTGTGCCGCTCCGTGCGATCGATCGCAGAAATCTCGGCCGACCTGGACATCCCGCTGGGTGTGGTCCGGGTCCTGGTCAGCGATCTCGCCGATGACGGCCAGCTGCGCATCCATCCGACCGCCGCCAACTCCGGGATGCCGGAACACATTCTGCTCGAAAGGGTTCTTCGTGGTCTCCAGACCATCAAGCACTGAGCTGTCGCCGTCGGCCATCTCCACCAAGATCGTTATTGCCGGCGGGTTCGGCGCGGGCAAAACGACGTTCGTCCGGTCCATCTCCGAGATCGAGCCGGTGACGACCGAGGCCCTGATGACCGAGGCCAGCCAGAGCACCGACGACTTGTCGGCCACGCCGGACAAGGTCACGACCACGGTGGCCATGGACTTCGGCCGGGTCAGCCTGGACGAGGAGCTGGCCCTGTACCTGTTCGGCACCCCCGGCCAGGACCGGTTCTGGTTCTTGTGGGACGACCTGATCCGCGGCGCGCTGGGCGCGGTGGTGCTGGCCGACCCGCGACGGCTGGCCGACTGCTTCCCGGCCATCGAGTACTTCGAAAATTCTCCCGACTCCCCGTTCATCGTCGCGCTCAACTGCTTCGACGGCATCCTGCCGTTCGAACTGGACGACGTGCGATCAGCACTGGCGATCGGGCCCGAGGTGCCACTGCTCACCTGCGACGCACGGGACACCACCTCGGCGGTGTACACCCTGGCCGAACTGGTCCGGTACGCCATGAACCTCACCGGCCCGGTGCCGGTCAACGCCTGACGCAGTGGAGGTGGACCGTGGCGCGGAAAATTCTCATCGTCGGGGCCGGTCAATCCGGCCTGCAGCTGGCCCATGGGCTGCTCCAGCACGGCTACCAGGTGACGCTGATGTCCGCGCGCACGGCCGACGAGATACGCGACGGCCGGGTCATGTCGACGCAGGCCATGTTCGACGCCGCCCTGCAGCACGAACGTGACCTCGGGCTCAGCTTCTGGGAAGAGGCGCCGCACTTCGACGGCATCGGGTTCAGCCTGGCTGGCCCGGACGGGACCCTGGCGCTGGACTGGGCCGGGCGCCTGGACGCCTACGCGCAGTCGATCGACCAGCGGGTCAAGATGTCGGGCTGGATGGAGGCCTTCGAGGAGCGCGGCGGGAAGGTCATCATCCACGGCGTGACCGTGTCCGACCTGGACCGGCTGGTGGCGCGGTACGACCTGACCATCGTGGCCGCGGGCAAGGGTGAGCTGGTCCAGCTGTTCGGCCGCGACCCATCGCACTCGCCCTATTCCGCGCCGCAGCGGGCGCTGTCGGTGGCCTACGTCCGCGGGCTGGAGCCGCGGCCGGAACGCGGCGGCCTGGCCACGGTCAACTTCAACCTCGTGCCCGGGGTCGGCGAGCTGTTCATCATGCCCGCGCTGACCACGTCCGGTCCCTGCGACATCCTGTTCTTCGAGGGCATCCCGGGCGGCCCGCTGGACTGTTTCGCCGGCATCCGCCGCCCGGAGGACCACCTGCGGCTGACGCTGCAGCTGATGGAGAAGTTCGTGCCGTGGGAGTACGCGCGGGCCCGCAGCGTCGAGCTGACCGACTGGGGGGGCACGCTGTCGGGCCGGTACGCGCCGGTGGTCCGGTTCCCGGTTGGCTCGCTGCCCTCGGGCGGGATCGCGCTCGGCATGGCCGATGTGGTCGTGGCCAACGACCCGATCACCGGCCAGGGCTCGAACAACGCCAGCAAGTGCGCCGCGATCTACCTGGACAAGATCCTCGGCCACGGCGACGGCCCCTACGACCAGGCCTTCATGCAGGACACGTTCGCTGGCTTCTGGGACTACGCGCAGTACCCCACGACCTGGACGAACGCCATGCTGCAGCCGCCACCGCCCCACATCGTGCAGGTGCTGGGGGCGGCCAGCCAGCACCAGCAGATCGCTGACCGGTTCGCGAACGGCTTCAATGACCCGCGCGACTTCTTCACCTGGTTCATGGACCCGGCCCGGTCGGCCAGCTACCTGGAAACCGTGGCCGGCGCGAGGGTGTGACCCCGAATCTCGCCGCTGGGTGCGTGACCATCATGAGCCGGCTCGTGTCCATACTTCTGTAGGACTTCAGAAGGAGTATGACGTGAGCGCAGAAGCGAGCGAAAAGCCGGCCCGGGCGAGCGAGAAGGCTCGGGCGAGCGCGAAGCCGACCCGGCGCAGCCGTAACGAGCCCGGCACCTACCCGTCCGGGCAGCTGGCCAGCGAGCTGGGGAACACCGCGGTCACGGACACGGTGGTAGCCAAGGTGGCCGGTATCGCGACCAGGGAGATGCCTGGCGTCTACGCGATGGGCGCGGGGATGGCGCGGGCCGTCGGGGCGGTCAAGAACCGCATGCCCGGCGTGACCAGCACCAGTGTCACCCAGGGCGTGACCGTGGAGGTCGGCGAGCGGCAGGCCGCGATCGACCTGGACCTGGTGGTCGAGTACGGGATTTCGATCCCCGACCTGGCCGAAGGGGTCCGCCGCAACGTCATCGACTCGGTCGAGCGGATGTGCGGGCTGGAGGTTACCGAGGTGAACATCACCATCGGTGACGTGCACCTGCCCACCGACGACACCCCGGATCCCTCGGCGGAGCCGCACGATCAGTGACCGCCCGGCACTGAGAAAAGCCGTACTTGAGGAACACCGTGTCTGAGGACGACCTGGACGCGCAGGAGCGGCGGGAGTTCCGGGCCTGGGTCCGGGCTCATCATCCCGACGCCGGCGGCGACTCCGAGGCGTTCGTGGCCGGGCTCACCGCCTGGCGCCGGCGCCGCAACGCGGAGCAGGATGTCCCAATGGACCGCCCCAGGGTCACGGCGTTCCGAGCCCGGCACGGGATGTGGACGCTGGCGCGCTGGTGGCGCCGTCGCCGCGGCACGCCGCGGGTGCACTAGCCGTCGTGCTAGCCAGGAAGCGGGAGCGTGGCAGTACCGACCTCAACGCCACCATCCGGATCCGCTCGGTTCGCCGAGCTAACCTTTAGCGCCGGTCGACGTCGACGACCAGAATGGTGACCGAGGCGACTGTGAATCCACCCAGCTCGCGCAGGGCGTCCGCGACCCGGCTCTGGGCGTCGGCTGCGACTTCCGGAACGGGACGGCCCAGCTCGATGGCGAGGGCTACCTCGACGGTGACGGCACCGTCGATGATGTCGGCGCGGACGCCCGCAGTCAGGGGAAGGGCACCATTCCCGCCGCTCCGCCAGCCGCCGAGTGCTCGCCGGCTGAGGCTGGCCGCCAGCGCGCTGATTGAGGGCTCGAGCCGGATCACGCCCGGCGTGCTCAGCGCGGTCAGCGCCGCGAGCTTCTCCGCGACCGGTGTCTCGGCAACGGTCCGTCCGACCTTCATTCCCCCTCCTGCCAGATGTCGACGATGGTGATGTCGATGCGCGCAGGCTCGAACCCGGCCAGCTCACGGGCGGCCGCCTCGATCAGCTCTCGGGCCCGCGCTACCGCGGCCATCCCGTCCACGCCGTACCGCAGGGCAACCTCCAGCCGGATCACGCACCAGCCGTCCGGCCCGTCGGCGACCTGCTCCACCTTGCAGGACCGGGCGGCCACGCCGGCGGCCTGATCGGCGGCAAAGCGCACCACGACCGCCCCGGCCTGAGCGGCGATCCGGATCGGCCCCAATCCGGTGAGCGCGACGGGGACGAACATGTCGCGCCGGCGCTCGATCCGGACCGCGCGCATGATCCGCTCGGTCAGGTCGCGCGGTGGCGCCACGTCGGCCTCGGTCAGCTCGCCGGTCGCCTCCCGCAGCGCGATGAACCCCGCGCTGGCGGCCTGGCAGTACTCGCATTCCAGTTCGTGCTCGTCCAGCTCGCCGGTCGCGACGTGCTCCCAGAGGATGGCCGCGTCCTGGCCGCAGGGCAGCAGGTAGGCGTCATCCACGCCCCTTATTGCCATGAGGTCATCGCCTCCCCCAATTCGGCCCGGGCGCGGGCCAACCGCCCGCGCACCGCCTGAGGTGTGGTGTGCAGGATGCCGGCGATTTCCGCATAGGACAGCTCTTCCATCTCTCTCAGCAGCCAGCAGGCACGCTGCTCGGCGGTGAGCCGGTTGAGCGCGAGCCGCAGGGCAACCAGCCGTTCGTGGGCTTCGGCGCGCGCCTCCGGGGACGCGGAGAGGCTGGTCTCCGGGATGACTTCTTCGAATAGGGATGTGACCGGTTTGCGGGACCGCAGGATGTTCAGGCAGCGGTTGGTGGCGATGCGGTAGAGCCAGGGCCGGATGGCCTTATCGTCATGGATTTCCGGCAGCCGGCGCCAAGCGGTGACGAAGACCTCCTGCGTGACGTCCTCCGCTTCCCCGGTGTCGGAGAGCATCCGGACGGCCAGCCGATAGATGGGCCGCTGATAACGGCGGACAAGGGCCTCGAACGAGCGCGTGTCACCGTCCCGGGCCCGCGCGACCATCGTGGCGTCGCTCAGCGGGTCGCCGGATGATCCGCCGGGGTCAGTCCCGCCCGTACCGCTTGTCTCGCCCATGTCGGCCCAGGGGTAAGCCTCGTACCGCGTGATCACTGCCCCCTCTCATCCGTCTTGGCTCTCGGGGCGGGTAGCCGCGGAATTCGCCCGCAAATCTTGCGTGACGATAGTGGCAGCCGGCGTGTCCTAACGCAGAGAAGGCCCGAGCTGAGGGAACGTTGCCGCGGTACCTGATAGGCGTCCGGGCACCACGGTAGACGATGCCGGGGCCTTCGACCAAGCTAGGCCTACCTGCGGAAAGAAAGGGTGAATCGGCTGATGTCATCGCCACTCGAGGACGAACCTGCCCCGGTTGGCACGTCATCGGCGTCACCCGGGACAGCCACAGAAGCCGAAGACATCGCGGCCGCGGTCAGTGCCGCGCCCGGAGTGGCCGCCCTATCTGGCGGTCGTCTCGGTGGCGTCGGCACCTATTTGCCGGGCCGCCGCGTGACCGGCGTCGTTATCCGCGACGACGACCTGGAGGTGCACGTCATTGGCCGTTACGGCGTCTCGGTGGCGGAGATCGCCGCCGACGTCCGGCGGGCGGTCGAGCCCTACGTCGGCGATCGGACGGTACACGTGATCATCGAGGATCTGGCTTAACGAAGTCGTGGCCGACCGACTGGCCGGCCCCTTCTGGCCGGTCCGCCCGAGCCGGCCCCAGGGAGTCGCGGAACACCAGGAAGCGCATCGCGACGTAGATCCAGATGGCTTCGCACAGGCCAGCCGCGATCCGGGCCAGCTGGTACTCAAGGCCCAGGGCGGCCAGGCCCGACCCGACACCCAGGATGAACGCCAGGTAATTGACCACGACGACACCGGCGTAGATCGTCACCTGGCGCCCGACCAGCCCGTGCGAGTGGAAGTTGAGCGTGCGGTTGAGCACGTAACTGGCGCTCGTCGCGGTGCCGTAGGAAAGCGTGATGCTGACCGGCACGGGCCAGTGCAGGACGCCGTGGAGCACGGTCAGCAGCGCCAGGTCCAGCGCGAACGTGCAGCCGTTGATGACTGCGAACCCGAGCAGGCTGGGCGCGATGATTCTGGACAGGCCGAACGGCAGGTGCCGCACGACCGCCGTGGTGGCCGCGGTGAACCACGTCGTCCCCGTACCTGACGTCGCCCCCGTACGTGACGTCGCCCCCGTACGTGACATGGCCTTCAGGCTCGCACCGGAACGAGACCGGCAGCTGGCGCGTTGGTGACCACCCAGCAAACGGGGCCTGATGCTTTCAGGGTTCGCCGATCCGGGGCTGGGACAAGGCCGCGCGGAACAGCGTCACCTGCATCGACTGGCCGAAGACCGGGTTGGCCAGGGTCAGCAGCATCCGGCGCGAGCCGGGCAGGGCCGAACGCAGCGCCCGCGGCGGCCGGGTGACCGTGCCTGTCTCGACCACCCGCATGCCGAGCCGCTCCAGCGACCGCGGGTCGTCACAGGCCCACTGCCACCGGGCGATCCCCCGGCGGGCGGCCAGCTTGTGTTCCCGCGCCATCATCTGCTGCGAGTAGCTGTCGATGGCGATCAGCGCGCCGGGGAAAGCCTCGGCCAGGCCGGCCAGCGTCCGCATGACCTCCGCTTCGGTCAGGTAGGCCAGCACGCCGTCGGACACGAAGAAGTACGGTCCGGGCATCTGCCGTACCACCGACAGCCAGCCGTCGTCGGTCACGGATCCCGCCACCATCTGCCGCCGGTCGGTATCGGCGAAGAACCGCCGCCGCAGCGCGATGGTGTCCGGCAGGTCCAGGTCGATCCAGTGCACCGTCCCGTTGTCGACCCGTTCGAACCGCGTGTTCAGCCCGGTACCGAGCTCGACCACGGTGCCGTGCGGATGCTCAGCCAGGAACTGCCTGACCCACAGGTCGAAGCACGCGGTGCGGATGACCGTCGTCCAGCCCCCGGTGCGGCTGTACTTGGCCCGGTCGAAGGTAACCGATTCATGGATCTCGACCGCCTTGGGATCCCTCAGGATCGGCCGCCGTCTCCCGGTCTCCTTGGCCCGTCCGGCCAAGGGGATGAACAGCGTCTCCTGCACCTGTCCCAGCTCGACCTGATTCCGGTCGGTGGTCATGAGGCTCCTCCCGTCGGTCCGGCGCGTGGGCATAGTACGCCGCCCGCGCACCGGGCCGACAGGAGTTTCATGGGTGGCCCCTTCCCATCTGGCGGGCGGCCCCCACCCGAGAGGGGCCGCACCAGGCCGATGGATGATGGGCCCGCTCCCCGCAGGGTGGGCGGGTTTATAAATGGCTGCATAAAGCGGTTTATACGGGTGTTACCAAAGTGAGTGGTTAGACGAGTTTTGCTCGGGTATCGCTTGGCCGTCACCGCGCCGCGGTGCGGAAGGAGAGCTGAATCGTGCGCCTGTTCAAGCGATCGAAATCTTCGACGGTCAACCACAAGCCGACGTGGCAGGAACGCCGCGCGGCCGAGCGCACCGCCAAGGCAGAAGCCCAGCTCGAGCAGACCGAACAGAAGATCCACGAGATCGCCGATCAGGTGCGGAGCGACCTCAAACACTCGCGTTAGCTCGACGTCGCAACAGCGAACGCCCTGCTGGCGAACCGGAGGAATTCCCGCAGCGCGAGGCTGGGCGAAGGGCTCCACACCAGGGCGAGCAGGCTGGGCAGGTCGACGTCGGCGATGGGAACCGCGCTGAGCCGGTCAGAGAAACCGCTCGCCATGGTGCCCGAGAAGATCGCCGCGCCCAGCCCCCGTGCCGCCAGGTCGGCCACGGCGGTCGGCGCACTGGCCTCGAGCGCGATGTCGGGCTGCAGGCCGCTCTCGGCGCAGGCCTGGTCAAAGACAGCCCGGACCCCGGTGCCCGCGGGCATGCTGATGATCGGGTAGCTGATTAGTTCGTCCAGACCGACCTGTGAGCGGCTGGCCAGCGGATGCCCGGGCGGCACCGCCGCGACGAGGTGCTCGCTGATGACGATCTGGCCGTTCACGCCGTCGGGCAATTCACCGGCCGCGCCGATCAGTGCCAGGTCGGCCGAACCGTCGCGCACGTGCTCGACCAGGCGGTCCGAACGATCTTCGGACAGCGCGGTATCGATACCCGGATAGGCCAGGTGGAACGCGGCCAGGGCCTCGAACAGCGGCTCGACCGTGCAGGCCGTAACCATACCGACCGTGAGCCGGCCGCGGACCAGGCCGTTGACCTCGTCGACAGCCTGCCGCAGGGCGGCGGTCGCCGCCAGCACGGCCCGCGCGTGGCCGACAGCCGCCTCCCCCGCCGTGGTCAGCGCGACCGAGCGGCGGGACCGGTCGAACAGCTCCGCGCCGAGATCCCGCTCCAACTGGCGGATCTGCGCACTGATGCCGGACTGGCTGACGTGGGACCGTTCGGCGCCGCGGGTGAAGTTGGCCTCGTCCGCGACCGCGACCAGGTACTCGAGCTGACGTAGTTCCATAACCCTTAATTCTAGTTTTCAGAAGAACTATCGGTTGGACTTCTAGTGGTCAGAGCAGTTAAATCTAAAAAAAGGACACCAGCAATCCGCAGACCGGCACGCTCAGGAGGACCGGTACCGATGACCAAGGCAGCAAAGCCCGAGGATCTGACCCGGCTGTTCGTGGAGGCCGCCAACCGCGGAGACGCGGAGGGGATAGCGGCGCTGTACGAAGAGAACGCCGTGATGGCGTACCCGCCGGGTGGGCAGACGGTGGGGCGCGCGGCAATCCGCACCCTGTGGGAGAAGGTGCTGGCCAACGCGCCGCACTTCGAGCCGGAGAATCCGCTGCCCACGCTGGCGAGCGGGGATATCGCACTGACGGCCACGGTGGCCAAGGACGGCGCCGGGGCCCGGGCCCAGGTCGTTCGCAGGCAGCCGGACGGGTCGTGGCTGCGCCTGCTCGACCAGCCGGAGTTCACCCACCCCAGCGATTGACTTCGAGCGCACTCTAAGGGTGAAACTGGGCGCGTGACATCCGCTGAACTAACGATCGGTGAGGTGGCCGAGCGCACCGGCCTCACGCGGCACACCCTGCGCTACTACGAACGCGACGGCTTGATGCTCGGCGTGGACCGGGGCGGCTCCGGGCACCGTCGCTACTCCGAGCACGACTTGGGCTGGATCGAGCTGATCACCAAGCTACGCGCGACCGGCATGCCGATCCGCGAGGTCCGCCGCTACGCCGAGCTGGTCCGCGCCGGCGATGGCAACGAGGACGAGCGGCTCGCGCTGCTGCGAGCCCACCGTGAGCGGGTCCGGCTGCAGCTGGCCACGATGGCCGACTACCTCAACGCCATCGACCTGAAGATCGGCCACTACGCCGACGCGATCGAGGCCTGCGAGTCGCCCGACAGCTACCTCAGCTCGCCTCGTCCAGCAGCTGCCTCTGTTCCGCGCTGAGCTGCAGATCCAGCGCGGCCAGGCTCTCGTCGAGCTGCGACTGAGGAGACACCGATGAGCGGCACGACCGGCAGTTCACCGCCGATCAGCCAGGCCAGGACGACCTGGTTCGCGGTCGCACCGGTTTCCTTCGCGACCTGCTGGAGTGCTTCCAGCCGGGCCTGAGTCCCCGGATGGTCGTAGGCACGGTCCAGTTCCTTGTCGGGCCGGGTGTAGGCGCCGTTGAGCAGGGGCGAATACGCCACCAGGGTCATGCCCGGCTCGGTGCGCAGGTCAGCATGCCACAGCCCGGTCAGAACCAGTCCATACCGTTAGTCATAACGATTCGTTGCCTCGCGTGCCCGGGGTGCGGTGAAAAAAAGTTTGCGTCGGTCGCGCGACGATTCGGCCGGCCCGGTGTCTTACTAAGTGGATGGCACCGCCGGGAGGCTTCGCCGGGCCGTCCGTGACGCACCGAACTTAAGGCCAGTGTTCAGAAGCCGGCCATCAAGGAGTATGTCTGATGAGCGAGCCCACAGGATCCAGGACCGACCAGACGCAGTCCACCGCTACCACGAAGGCCAGCCCCGCCACCCGGGACCGGCTCGCCACCGATGACGGCCAGATCACGGTGGCCGAAGGCGTCGTGCAGAAGATCGCGGGCAAGGCCTGCCGCGAGATCGCCGGTGTTCACGCCATGGGCACCAGCGGCGCCCGGGCATTCGGCGGTCTGCGTGAGCGCATTCCCGGCAGTTCCGGGCCGAACGTGTCTCAGGGTGTCGGCGTCGAGGTCGGCGAGACCGAAGCCGCGATCGACCTGGACATCGTGGTGGAATACGGCGTCGCCATCGCTGAGCTGGGGCGCAGCATCCAGCGCAACGTCAAGCAGCAGGTTGAGCGGATGACCGGCCTGCGCGTGGTCGAGGTCAACGTCGCGGTGGACGACGTGTACCTGCCGACGGACGACGACGACCAGCAGGCCGCTCCCAGCCGGGTCGCGTGACCACTCCAGCACCGGGTGGTGTCGGAGAGAGTGCGGTCGTCAACGGGGTGAACGTCGACGCGGTGGCGGCCGCGGTCCGTCAGTGTGATGGCGTGTCCGGGCTGGACGGAGGCCCCTACCACGAGGTCGCGACGTATCTGCCCGGCCGGACCGTCGACGGGGTCAGCGTGGACGCCGGCCGGGTTCAGGTGCAGGTCCGCTCCCGCTGGGGCGTCGAGGCGCCGCTGCTGGCCACGTTGATCCAGATCACCCTGGCCCCCTTGGTCGGCTCCCGTCCGGTCGACGTGACGATCGCGGACGTCGACGACCCGCCCGATCCGGGATCTGCGGCGCTCGGCCGCGCCCGGCGAACCCGGCAATCGCCGGGCCTGCCACCCGCCTAATCAGTCCTCGTGGTTTGTTTCCCTCTGTGTGGATGTGAATGATGAACCGTACGGCGCTAGCCACCGTGACCGGCCTGATCCTCGGCCTGGCTCTGGTGTTCGGTAACTTCGGCGACATGCTGATCGTGGCCCTGCTGGGCGCGATTGGCTACGTCATCGCCAAGGTCATCAACGGTGAACTGGACCTTCAGGGGTGGCTGTCCCGCAGCCGTTACCGCAGATGAGTACGGCCACCGAGACGCAGCCCGGCACCAGTACAGACCTGGAACCGGCCGCCCGCGCGGGACGCAACGAGCTGGGCACGATCAGCATCGCCGACAATGTGGTGACCAAGATCGCCGCCCGGGCCGCGGTAGAGAACCCGGACGCAGGGGCCGCGGTGGCCCGCATGCTCGGCCGGGCGGTCCCCGGGGCCGGGCACCTGGGCGTACGTGGGACCGACCTGGACGCGTTGCCGAAGACCACGGTCGAGGTGGACGGGTCCAAGGCCTTCGTCAACATGGAAATCAGTGTCCGCTGGCCCGCGTCGGTGAATGAGGTCACCCAGCAGGTCCGCCGCCACGTCGAGGACCGCGTGCAGGAACTGACCGGCCTGCAGGTCGACGAAGTACACATCGTGGTTTCCGACCTGGCCACTGACATCACGCCACCACCCCGCGTCCACTGAGGAGGACCGACCATGCGCCTGCTGAACCGGCCACTGGCCTTCATCCTCGCCGCCGCGCTGGCCGTCGCGGCCATCATCGTGATCATTGAGGTCATCGCCAAGGGCGTTGGCCACGGCCCGGTCGTAGTGCACTGGACCACCTGGTACCACTGGGCCAAGAGGACCCACTGGAACCAGACTGTCATCAAGGTCTGGTCGGCCATCTTGATCGTGATCGGGCTGCTGATCCTGGCCCTCGAGCTCAAGCCCCGCCGCGTCACCCGGCTGTCCCTGCGCTCCGATCAGCGCGCTACCGACGCCGCCGTGACCCGCGGCGGCCTGGCTGGCACCTTGCGCGCCGCGGCCACTCGAGTGGACGGAGTCTCCGCCGCGGCCGTGGTCGTCCGCCGCCGCCGGGCCCGCGTCTCGGCGACCGCGGCCGCCCGCGGGCGGCCCGCCACCGAAGCCCTCAACGAGCCGGTGACGCAAGCCGTCCAGGACCGCCTGAGCCAGCTCGATCTGCGTCACCCGCCGCGCCTTCGGGTGCGGGTCAACTCCCGGAGCCGCTGATGCACGCCGACCGCACCAACCGCTTCGTCCTGACCCTGTTCGGCGTGCTTGTCCTCCTTATCGGGGCGGCCGGCATGGCCGCCTCCGTGGGCGCATTCGGCAAAAGCTTTTCCCACCGCACGCTGTTCGACAACCGGGTCAGCATCTACATCGGCCACCACGGATGGGTCTGGTACGCCGCCGCGGCCGTCTGCTTTGTTATCGCCCTGCTCGCGCTGCGGTGGATTCTCGCTCTGCTGATCTCCACCGACCGGGCCGGTGACATCCCCATCCCGGTGGCCATGTCCGACGGCACCACAATTCTGCGGCCCGCGGCCGTCATCGGTGCGCTCACGCGGGAAGTCAGCACCTACCACGGTGTGGACAATACTCACGGCCGGATCATCGGCGATGGCGCGGCCCCCGAGCTCGTTCTCGAGGTCACCGCCCGGCAGGGCGCCGACCTGCATGCCCTCTTCCAGCGCATCGAGACGGAAGCATTCGCTCATGCCCGGCAGGCACTGGACAAAGAAAACCTGCCCATCAGGCTCGACCTCGACGTCAGCCGCCGGAAGACGTGAGCAGAAATGCTCCGTGAATGTATGCCAACCCGCTGACACAATGCCCGCCCTGCTGACCATCGCGGCGTCGGATCAGCCATCGCACACGCTGGTAAGCCTGGCCGGGGAATGCGACATCACCAACGCTCACCTGCTGCGGAAGATCATGACGGGCTACGTCCCGGCGGACGCGCGCCTAGCCGTCATCGACCTCTCTGGCTTGCGGTTCATCGACGCCAGCGGCATACACGGACTGGTCGATGCCCGCGACGTCCTAGCCGCGAGCGAGACGGCACTGGTTCTGGCCGCCCCACAGCCGACCGTAGCCAGGATGTTCACCCTGACCGGCCTCGGCCAGCTCATCCCGGTGCACCCGCACCTAGCGGACGCACTGCCTTAGCGCCAGCCACTACACGATCGCAGCGTCGACGTAGCCGAGATGGGGGCGGACGGCGACGGGAGCGAGTGAGCTGGCGGCCGGGGCGGCGTCGCTGCCGAGCAGGTAAGTGCGCGGCGCGGCTCGTGACCGACGGCTCGGCCCGCGACGACCAAGCGCTAGGCCCAGGCTCGTAGGACCCGATCGATGGTGGCCTTGATCCGCTCGCGGGCGACGTCACGCGGAACGCCGGACATCAGCAGGGAATCGTAATCGGTGTCCTCGTGGCGTACCGACGCCACCACGGCCAGCGTCATCGCCTTCTCGTCCAGCGACCTTCCGGCCGCCGACCGCCCCACCCGCTCGCTGCCCCTGAGGCTGGTATGCCCGGCGATCGCCTGGGCGCGCTGGGCCGGGCAACCTGGGAACAGACGCGTGATCTCTTCCACGATCCGGGCCTGCAGCTCCACATCCGAGTCAGCCCGGCGCTCCCGGTCACGCTCGCGACGCCGCATCCGGGCGTCTTCGTCGGCCAGGCATTGCTGCTCCGCCTGCTCCAGCGCCGGCTCCTCGACCAGGATGCCCCGCCGTTGATACCGCTTGCGGGCTCGGTTCCACTGAACGACGACCGCCGAAAGGCGGCTGGCCTTCTTCGCCCGGCGGGTGAGTGCCGCGTCGCCAGCCGGCAGGAACACCAGGTGGTCCAGGTCGGCGCAGGTTAGGCAGAGCGGGCCATCACCGTCCATGATCAGCAGATCCCCGGTGCTACCGCACTCGGCGCAGGTCCAGTCCTTGAGCGGCTGCACGACGACCAGATCAGGTGGCGCGGTCATGCGCTCTCGCTGCGGGGCCGACAGCTCGGCTGAGACCCAGTGAGTCCGCCAGGCACGTTCCGTCGCGGGATCACCAGCGGAGGTGAAACGCAGTTGACGCCGGTCTCGGGTGGCGGCCACATAATCGGTCTCGACCGGCTTCAGCGCGTTAGCCTCAGCCCAGCGCTGGAGAATGACCGGCAGCTGAGCCAGCTTGTCGTCGTGCACAGGCAGCAATGACTCCAGGTCCGCAACCCGACCCTGCCGCCAGCGATCCACGTTGCTGCTGGCCAGCCAGCCGAGACCGACGCACACGTCGGCAACGGTAACGAACTTGCGCCGGGCCAGCACCTCCCCGGCCGCTGTCACCACCCTGCGCTCCAGGTTCGTCCTGCTCACGCAAATGAGGGTAATGCGTTGCGGCGGCCAGCCCTATGCGTCGGGCGTGGTGATGTAGCGGCGGCCGGCTGGGGTGGTCCAGGTCATGACGCCGGGCGCGAGCTGATCAAGATGCCAGCCTTCGGACTGTTTACAGCGGTGGTGGTGGCGGCACAGGGGGGCCAGGTTGCATTCGCAGGTGCGGCCGTCCTGGTCGTAGGGCACCGTGTGGTCGAGGTCGCACCGGGTGGCCGGCTGCCGGCAGCCGGGGGCGGAGCAGGTGGGGATCCTGGCGTTGATCAGGTGCTGGAGACGCCGGCTGGGCTGATAGCCGGGCTCCTGGTGTCGATGGTCGCAGAGGCCCTGGGCCAGTGGGTTGATCGTCACCGTGAAGGGGCCGGTGGGCCGGCCTCGCGCGCAGCCGTGGCCGAGGGCCTGTCCATCCTCGCCGGTGACCGTCACGCAGAAGCGGGACGCGGGGTGGGCGGCCGCCTGCCCGGTCAGCTGGCGGGCCAGCTCCGGATCCACCGGCCCGAACCCGGCGACGTGACCCGGCGACCCGGGAAGGGCGCCCAGCGGGATGGTCAGGTTGACCAGGGCAGCCAGCCGCGGCTGCGGGGTGGGCTCGTGGGACGGGGCTGGTTCGTGGGATGGGGCGGCCAGCCGCGGCTGCGGGGTGGGCTCGTGGGACGGGGCTGGTTCATGGGCGCTGGAGTCTTGGCCTAGGAGGGTGTCCAGGTAGGCGCGGGCTCGCAGCTCCTCCAGGGAGCCGGGCAGGCCGGCGTCGCGCAGGGCGAGTGCGCGTTCGGTGATGCGCTGGTCCGCTTCCAGTACCTCGGCCGGCGGCAGGCCGAAGCCGCCCAGGGCGGCGGTGCCCGCGTCCTCCTGCCAGCGGCGGACCCGCGGGTCCTTTTGCGCTTCCTGACGGCGCCGGGCGGCGGCTTCCGGGTCCACCGCGATCACCGCACGGCTCACCGCGGCCCGCAGCTGGGCCGTGGTCTGGTCTCCGGCGGCGGCCAGGATCCGCCCCTCGACCGCGCGTGCGTCCTCATCGGACAGGATCCGGGTCAGGTCGGCAATGAGGCGTGCTTTGGGATAGTCGATGACCCCTTCGTGCAGGGCGCGGGCGGTGGCGGGCAGCCGGAGAGCGAGATCCAGGGCCAGGTCGAGGTAGGCGCCGGCCGTCTGGCCGGACAGGGTCAGCGCGGCCGCTACCTCATCACTGATGAACTCGCTCAGCTGGGCCGGGAACTGCCCTGCCGCGGCGGGAGCGGTCCGCTCGGCCGGGCGGCGGCGCGCAAGCTCGGCGATCACGGCCAGGGTGCCCGCGCTGCACCACGACTCCAGCCGGTGCCAGGCCCGGACCACGCCGATCAGCTCGTCGTCATTCAGCTGGCCCAGGCGGCCATCGCGCGTGACCGCGTCGGCTAGCCGGGCCAGCGAATCACTGGGCGCACGCGTGTCGAGCGCGCCGCCCGCTTCGAAGCCGGAACCCGGGCGCGATGTGGTCGGCACCGCCGTTGAGCTTGGCGGCGTCCGCGGGAGGAAGCCCGCAGATATCAGCTCTGCTGCCATACGAACATACTATTGCCATGTATAGCTATTGGCCAGTCGTTTCGAATGATATTTCGAGCGAATGTGCCCGTCATCTCAAGGTGCCGCAGCGGCAAGCCGATAGTTCGTTTGTGAAGCGTTTGCACTCGGCCGCGGTTAGGCTGCTCGGTATGGCGCGAAGCGAGAAAGTCCCGGCGGCCAGCATGGGCCAGGGCACGACGACAAACCCGGTCTCTGATCCGCCCGGCGAAACGGCCGGTGAAACGGCCGGCGAAACGGCCGGCGAAACGGCCGGCGAAACGGCCGGCGCCGTGGCGCCGCGGCTCGACCCAGCTGACCTGGCGGTCTGGGGCGGCTTCCTTGAGGTTCACACCCGGCTGATGCGGCTGCTCGATGCCGACCTGGTTGCCACCCACGGCATGGCCCTGGTCGAGTACGAGGTGCTGTTCAAGCTTTTCATGGCTGGCGGCCAATTGCGCATGTCTGACCTGGCCCAGGTGGCCATGCTCAGCCGCAGCGGCCTGACCAGGATTGTCGGGGTTCTGGAAGCGCAGCGGCTGGTCCGCCGCGTCTCGTCTCCTGGCGATGGCCGTGTTCTCATCGCCACCCTCACAACGGCCGGGCGGGCCCGGTTGGCCGCGGCGCGCGAGACGCACGCGGCGAACGTGCGACGGCTGTTCCTGGGACCCCTCGATCAGGGGCAGAAGCAGGCCATCGCGGCCGGCTGGCAGAACATCCGCGTCGCGCTCGATCAGCACGACCGGGTGCAAGCCAGCTGACCTGGCGCGGCCCGGGCGCGGGCCGGGGTCGGCGGGCGCTTGCCTCACCCGGTGGGCTGTGCCAGACTCGCCGCAGATAGTTCGCTAACGAAGTATCTGCGTTTCGCAGAGACGGTATTGGCACGACGGCCCCTGGGAGGACTTCATAGTGGACGTACGCTGGCCCGGATTGCCCTACGAGCAGTGGGCGGAAACCCGGGACACCTTGCACCTGTGGACCCAGGTCATCGGCAAGGTCAAGCTGGCACTGACCCCGTTCCTCAACGAGTGGTGGAACGTCGCCCTGACCCTCACCTGCCGGGGCATGACCACCGGCCCGATGCCGTCGGGCCCGGCTGACCTCCAGATCGACCTCGACTTCATCAGCCAGCAGCTCGTTTTCGCGACGTCCGACGGCCGCCGTGCGTTCATCGACCTGATCCCGCGCAGCGTCGCGGAGTTCCACCTCGCGGTGACCACGCAACTCCGGGCTCTTGGCTCCGACGTCACCTACTCGACGGTGCCATCCGAGCTGCCCAACCCGGTCCCGTTCGAGCAGGACACCGCGGACCGGGCCTACGACGGCGACGCCGCACGGCGGTGGTGGCTCGCGATGCTGTCCGTCGGCCGGGTCATGGACAGGTTCCGGACACCGTTTGGCGGTAAGAGCAGCCCGGTGCTGTTCTACTGGGGCGGATTCGACCTGAACCACACCCGCTTCAGCGGCCGGCCTGCGCCTGCGCGGCCCGGCTCCGGGGTGATCCAGGCTTTCGGTGAGGATCAGGAGAACTTCGCGATCGGTTTCTGGCCGGGTAACTCCGCCTCTCCGCACGCCGTGCTCTACGCCTACCTGTCCCCGGCCCCGGCCGGGGTGGAGTCCCTACGGCCCGATCCACCGCAGGCCCGGTGGGTTCCCGATGCTGGCGAGTTCGTCCTGCCGTGGGAAGAGCTGCTGGCCCGCACCGACCCGGACGTGGCCGCGCTGGAGTTTTTCACCAGCACCTACGCCCGCATCAGCGCCCTGGCGGGATGGGACCAGTCCGCGCTCGAGCTTCCCCGGATTCCGAAAAGAGAGGCATCCTGATGTCCATCCTTCCCATCGTCACCCCGGCCGGCGAGGGTGACGCCCTGCAGTTCAGCCCCACTGAACTGCTCGTGTGGAAGGCGACCCAGGCGACCACGGGCGCCTTCGATCAGTTCGAGCTCACCGCCCAGCCGAACCACACCGGGGCGCCCCTGCACGTCCACGCGACGGTCGAGGAATGTTTCTACGTGCTCGCAGGAGCGTTCCGGTTTGCCGTGGCCGGCTCCGAGGTCATCGCCGAACCGGGCAGCTTCCTGTTCGTGCCTCGCGGCACCGCACACACCTGGACCAACGCCGCGGAGACGGCCTCGACCATGCTGCTCACCTTCGTGCCCGGCGGCATGAAGCCGTTTTTCGACGAGGCCGCTCCGGTCATGCACGCCGACCCCCTTGACCTCGACGCGCTCACGGCCATCAACGCCCGCCACGCCACGACCGTCGTCGGGCCGCCGCTGCCCCTCGGCCGCGGAGCGGCCGGGCACCCCGCGCGGTGAACGCCTACACCACCGCCCCGTGGCAGAACTTCTTCATCGCTGAGGTAGGAGCGGCCGCCGCCCTTACCGGCTTGCTCTTCGTGGCCGTCTCGATCAACCTGATACAGATCCTCTCCTTCCCCAAACTGCCCGCCCGCGCCGCCGAAACCCTGTCCCTGCTGCTGCTCGTCGTCGCCGTCTGCAGTCTCGCGCTCGCCCCGCAGACCTCCGAAGCCCTCGGCATCGAGGTCATCATCTGCGCCGGCCTGATGTCGCTCGCGGTGCTGCGCGTCCAGCTGCGTCATGGCCCCGACGATCCAGCCGACCCCGCCTGGTGGTTCGCCTCCCGGATAGCCAACGTCCAGCTACCTGCCCTGCTGTTCCTGGCCGGCGGCATCACGCTCACCGTCCGGCACGGCTACGGGCTGTACTTCATGTTGGCGGGAACGCTGACAGCTTTCCTGGGGGCCGTCTACAACGCCTGGGTTCTGCTCGTCGAGATCATCCGCCAGCACCCCGATCCCCCGGGTGCGGCTTGATGATCAAAGCGGGTGATCGTTAATCGACCATGATGGCGAGCGCGCCGGTGAAGGCGCCGGCGACCAGGTCGGCCAGCATGGCCGGGGTCAGCTGGGCCCGCTGATCGGCCGGGAGGGCCAGCCAGTGGACGACGGCGGCGTCGACGTAGCCGAGGTGGGCCCGAACGGCTACCGGGGTGAGAGGGCTGGCGGCCAGGGCCGGGCGGGCCGCGGCCAGGTCAGCCTGGATCCACGAAGCGATGTCGGCCCGGACGGATTCGACGATGGCGGCGGCTTCGGCCGATTCCTGCCCGCCGCGCAGCAGGGACAGGAAACCGGCCCGGTGGGCCAGCGCGTAATCGGCGTAGAAGCGGACGCCGGCCCGGAGCCGGTCCAGGGAGGGCGGTCCGGGCAGGGCGGCCAGCCCGGACCGGATGGCGTCGGCCGCGGTGGTCAGAATGGCCAGATAGAGCGCCTTTTTGGTGCCGAAGTGGAAGACGATCAGCGGGGGTGAGACCGCGGCCGCGGCGGCGATGTCGGCCACCGACACGTCGGCGTAGGGGTGTCGGCTGAACAGGTCACCGGCGGCGCGCAGGATGGTCGCGCGGCGCTGGTCGGGGACCATCCGCCGGGCGGCCCGTTCGCTCACGGGCCCTTCGCTGACGACCCGTTCGCTCACGCCTCGGCCTGGCGGGCTAGTTCCAGGATGGCCCAGCCGTGCGCGTCCAGCACACCGGACGCGGCCGCGTCGTCGCTGCCGAGCAGGTAGCGCGCCGCCCGGCCCTGCAGGTCGAAGGACACCTTGTCGGCGGAGACGTTGAGCAGGACGGCCAGGTCCGGGCCGTCGCCGGGGTGGCTGGCCCGGTAGGCCAGGGCCTCGTTGCGCACCGTCAGGACCTCGGTGGCGGCGCGGGCCAGCCAGGGATGACGGCGCCGGAGCCCGATCAGGTCCTGGTGCAGGCGATAGGTCGGCCAGCCGTCCGGGGCCAAGCCGTCCGGGGAGTCGGGGAAGGCGGGGCGGATCTCGTCGTCGCCGCCCGCGCGGTCGTACTTGACGCCGCGGAACGCCTGCTCGTCGCCGGCGTAGACCGACGGCGAGCCGGCCACGGTGAACAGCACGGCCAGCGCGTGCGGCAGGTGCTCCGGATCGGTGAGCTGGCTGGCCAGCCGGGTGACGTCGTGATTGCCGACGAACGTCTGCGGCAAGAACGCGGCCGCGAACTCGTTGTGCCGGGTCAGCGTGTGGGCCAGCTCGAAGAAGTTGCGGTCGTTGAGCGAGCTCCAGATTCCCTTCCACAGTTCGTACTGGGTCACCGAGTCCAGGCCGCCGTCGCGCACGGCCGCGATGTAGTCGCCCTGGATCACCTCCCCCACCAGCCAGGTATCCGGGTGGGTGGCCCGCACCCGGTCGGTCACCGCACGCCAGAACGGGGCCGGCACGGCGTAGGCCGCGTCGAGCCGCCAGCCGGACGCGCCCCGGTCCAGCCAGTGGGTCATCACGCTGGTCACATAGTCCTGTACCGCAGGCTCGTCGTGATTGAGGGCGACCAGTTCGTGGTGACCCTCGAAGTCGGCGTAACCGAACCCGTCAGGATCGCCGCCGGCGCCGTCTGCGCCGTCAGCGTCGAAGTCGAGCCGGAACCAGGGTGCGTAAGCCGACGCGCGGCCGTGGGCGAGCACGTCCTGGAAGGGCCCGAACCCCCGGCCGACGTGGTTGAACACCCCGTCCAGCAGCAGCCGCACGCCGCGGGCCTGGCACTGCTTCACCAGGTGGCCGAAGTCCTCGTCGGTGCCCAGCCGCGGGTCGATCCGGAAGTAGTCGACGGTGTCGTAGCCGTGCGTCTCGCTGGCGAAGATCGGCCCGAGCAGGAGGCCGTTGCAGCCGAGATCAACCAGGTAGTCCAGCCACGCTTCAATTCTGGTCAGCGGCCCGGGGCCGGTGAAGCTGATGGTGTGCAGCTGCCACCAGATCGCGTGCTCGGGCCAGTCCGCCATCGGTCCCGCCTCCTGTTGAATGCGTGTTCAGCAAGACTAGCGGGGTCACGTCAGCGCCTTGGCCATCCGGCCGATGGCCTCGTCCAGGATCTCCTCGCTGGTGCCGAAGTTGAGGCGGGCGTAGCCGCTGCCCGGGGCGCCGAAGCGCAGGCCCGGCTCGAGGGCCACCCGGCCGCGGTCGAGGAATTGGTCCCGGGCGGTGTCGTCCGGGCCGATAGCCGAGCAGTCCAGCCAGGCCAGGAAGGTGGCCTGGGGTGGATGCCAGCTCACCTGGGGCAGCTGGGTGGCCAGCAGGCGGCCCAGCTGGGCGCGACGCTGGTCCAGCGTGACCAGCAAATCGTCCAGCCAGGCCTCGCCCTCGGTGTAGGCGGCCACCGCGGCCAGCACACCCAGATGACCGACGCGCCACCTGGTGTCCGGCGGGAACCGGTCCACCGCCGCGGCCAGCTGGGGCGAGGCCGTGACCACGGCGGCGCACTTGAGGCCGGCCAGGTTCCACGCCTTGCTGGCCGACATGACCGTGACCGCGACGCCGGCCGCCCCGGGCACGGTGAGCAGCGGGGTGAACGTCGCGCCGGGCAGCACCAGGGGGCCGTGGATCTCGTCGCTGATCAGCGTGACCCTATAGATGCGGGCCAGCCGGACCAGGGCGGCCAGCTCGTCCGGGCTGTGCACGCGGCCGACCGGGTTGTGCGGGTTACACAGCACGTAGGCGGCCGGGTGGGTGGCGAACGCCCGTTCCAGCGCGGCCAGGTCCAGCTGCCAGCCGTCGCCGGTGTGGGCCAGCGGCACCTCCAGCAGCCGCACCCCGGCCTCGGGCCCCCAGTCGAAGAACGGCGGGTACACCGGCGGGCTGATCGCCACCGCGTCGCCCGGCCGGGTCAGGGCCCGGAGCAGTTCCACCACGCCGACTCCGACGTCGGTCACCCCGGTGACCTGGGCCGAGTCGACGTCCCAGCTCCAGCGGCGGGCCGCGAACCTGGCTACGGCCCGGCCCAGATCCGGCGCGGCCCGGCCGTAGCCGGTGTCCGAACGACGTACCGCCTCCGCCAGCACCTCGGCCACCGGCGGGGCCAGATTGACGTCCATTTCCGCCACGGTCAGCGGGAGTACATCGTGGGCGTAGGTCTGCCACTTGGCGCTGCGCCGCTGGCGGAGCAGGTCGAGCGGGTCGATGGGCAGGCCTCGGTGTCCAGATTCCATGCGTTTTACCTTGCCTTAATGACGTTCCTGGAGCCAAGGGTGCCCAGGTCACTATCGGTTTTCTATTAGCCGACTAGTTTGCTAGCATGCTTGCTGTGAGCGATGAGGATGTGAAGCAGTTCAACGTGTACCTGCCGCTGGGGCTGATCAAGCAGGTCAAGCACCGGGCCATTGAGTCGGAGATGTCCCTGTCGGCGCTGGTGGCCGACGCGCTGCGGGCCTACCTCGACGGCGCTCACGACGAATCCTCCGGGGAAAGGTGAGCTGACATGACGACCGAGGGCATCGAAGCGGTGTTCCTGACCACGCACAACTGGGGCAAGGCGGCCAAGTTCTTCCAGGGACTGGGCTACCAGCTGGAGTCCGACACCGGGCACTCCTCCGGGCAGCTGCGCAACGGTGACGGGCCGTTCGTGTTCATCGCCGAGGTCCCGGCTGACCAGCCGGCCGACACCCGGATCGTGCTCAAGGTGCCCGACGCGGACGCCTTCCAAGCTGACCCCATCGTGGAGGTGGTCACCCCGTTCGAGGACACCCACTTCGGGACCAGGGAGATGACGGTCCGGGACCCGGACGGCCGGCTGTGGAGCCTGCAGGCTCCGGTCAAGGGATGAACCTCATGGCCGGCGATCAGGCGGTAGCCCCGGACAGCACGGCGGTGCGGGTCGCGCTGTGGCGGGCGATGCACGTCCAGGCGGACCCGGCGCCGCACGTGCTGGCGGACGAGATCGGCCTGCGGCTGGCCGGTCCGGACGACGGCTGGCGCGACCGGGGCGACATGCACCCGGACGGCACCCGGACGTTCCGGGCCAGCGTCGTGGTGCGGTCCCGGTTCACCGAAGACGTGGTGACCGAGCAGGCGGCCCGTGGTGTCGCGCAGTACGTGCTGCTGGGCGCCGGGCTGGACACGTTCGCCCAGCGGCGGCCGGAGGGGGCGGCGCGGCTGCGGATCTTCGAGGTCGACCGGCCCGGGCCGCAAGCCTGGAAACAGCGGCGCTTGATCGAGCTGGGCTACGGCGTCCCGGACGGGCTGCGACTGGTCCCGGACGACTTTGAAACCGACGGTTCCTGGTGGGACAGGCTGGCCGCAGCCGGGTTCGACCCGGCGCAACCTGCGGTGGTGGCCTCGCTGGGGGTCAGTATGTACCTGACCGCGGAGGCGAACCGGGCCACGCTGCGCCAGCTGGCCGCGCTCGCGCCGGGTTCAACCGTGATCATGACGTTCCAGCCGCCGCTGGAGCTGCTGGAAGCGGCCGAACGTACCGGGCGCTCGTTCGCCGAGAACGGGGCGCGCGCGTCGGGGACCCCGTTCATCAGCTTCTACTCCCCCGCCGAAATTCAGGCCCTGACCCGCGCGGCTGGGTTCGCCGAGGTGCGGCACGTGTCCGCGGCCGAGCTCAACGAGCGCTACTTCAGCGGGCGGGCCGATGGCCTGCACACCACCAGCGGCGAGGAACTGCCGGTCGCGGTTACAGGCCCAGGTCGCGGCCGATGATCTCTTTCATGATCTCCGTGGTGCCGCCGTAGATGGTCTGCACCCGCGCGTCGAGGTAGGCCCGCGCGACCGGGTACTCCAGCATGTAGCCGTACCCTCCGTGCAGCTGCACGCAGGCGTCGACCACTCGCTTCTGCAGCTCGGTGGTCCACCACTTGGCCTTGGCCGCCTCCACCGCGGTCAACTCCCCCGCCACCACGGCTTCCAGGCAGCGGTCCACGTACACCTGGGCGATGTCGAGCTCGGTGTCCAGCTCCGCGAGCACGAACCGGTTGTGCTGGAACGCGCCGATGGGCTGGCCGAACGCGGTGCGGTTCTTGGCGTAGGCCACGGTCTCGGTGAAGATCGCCCGGGCTCCGGCCACCGCGCTGACCGCGATCGACAGCCGCTCGGCCGGCAGGTTGTGCATCAGGTGGTAAAAGCCGCGGCCCTGGTGGCCGAGCACGTTGGCCGCGGGCACCCGGACCTGGTCGAAGAACAGCTCCGCGGTGTCCTGCGATTTCTGCCCGATCTTCTCCAGGTTGCGGCCCCGGGTGAACCCGGGCATGTCCCGCTCCACCACCAGCAGCGAAAAGCCGCGGTGCCCGGCGGTCGGGTCGGTCCGGGTCACCACGATGACCAGGTCGGCGTTGATGCCGGAGGAGATGAAGGTCTTGGACCCGGACAGCACCCAGTCGCTGCCGTCGCGTTCGGCGTGGGTGCGGACGCCGGCCAGGTCGCTGCCCGCGCCCGGCTCGCTCATCGCGATGGCCCCGATCAGGTCACCGGAGGCGAACCCGGGCAACCAGCGCTGCTGCTGCTCCGGGGAAGCCAGCGAGACCAGATACGGGGCCACGATGTCGTTGTGCAGGGTGAACGCGGGCGTGCCGGGCCCAGCCACCGCCAGCTCCTCGGCCACGACGGCGTTGAACCGGAAGTCGCTGACGCCCCCGCCGCCGAACTCGTCGGGCACGTTGAAGCCGATCACGCCGTGCTTGCCCGCAGCCCGGTACACCTCGCGGTCGACGATCCCGGCGGCCTCCCAGGCCTGGGCGTGCGGGGCGACCTCACGGGCCAGGAACTCCCGGACCACCTCGCGGAACTGCTCGTGTTCCGGGTCAAACACGCTGCGACGCATGTGATCTTGGAGCTAGAGCAGCTCGAGCACGGTGGCGTTGGCCTGGCCGCCGCCCTCGCACATGGTCTGCAGCCCGTACCGGATGCCGTTGTCGCGCATGTGGTAGATCAGCGTGGTCATCAGCCGCGCGCCGCTGCCACCGAGCGGGTGGCCCAGCGCGATCGCACCGCCGTTGGCGTTGAGCACCTTGGGGTCCGCGCCAGTCTCGGCCAGCCAGGCCAGCGGGACCGGAGCGAACGCCTCGTTGACCTCGAACGCGCCGATCTGGTCGATGGACAGGCCGCTGCGCTCCAGCGCCTTGGCCGTGGCCGGGATCGGCGCGGTCAGCATGATCACCGGGTCCGAGGCGGCCAGCACCGCGGTGTGGATGCGGGCCAGCGGGGTCAGCCCCAGCTCGGCCGCCTTGGCACTGGTCATGATCAGCAGCGCGGCCGAGCCATCGCTGATCTGCGAGCTGTTCCCGGCGGTGATCACGCCGTCGGGGCGGAAGGCTGGCTTGAGGTTGGCCATGGACTCGACCGTGCCGCCGCGGCGGATGCCCTCGTCCTTGGACACCTGGGTGCCGTCAGGAATGGTCACCGGGACGATCTGCTCGGCGAACCGGCCGTCGTCCTGGGCCGTGGCGGCCTTCTCGTGTGAGGCCAGGCTGTACTCGTCGAGCTGGGTGCGGGACAGCTCCCAGCGCTCGGCGATCATCTCCGCGCCGATGCCCTGGTTCGGCGCCACGCCGTCGTACCGGGCCCGGAAGTTCTCACCGAACGGCCAGGCGCCGTTGACCGAGGAACCCATCGGCACCCGGCTCATCGACTCCACGCCGCCCGCCACGACCACGTCGTACTGGCCGGAGATCACCCCGGCCGCGGCGAAGTGCACCGACTGCTGGGAGGAGCCGCACTGCCGGTCGACGCTGACTCCCGGCACCGACTCGGGCCAGCCCGCGGCGAGCACCGCGTTCCGCGCGATGTCGAAGGTCTGCTCGCCCACCTGGCTGACGCAGCCCCAGATCACGTCGTCCACCAGGGCCGGGTCGATGCCCGTGCGCGCGGCCAGCGCCTGGAGCACCTGACCGGACAGGTCCACCGGGTGCACACCGGACAAACCACCGTTGCGCTTGCCGACCGGCGTCCGTACCGCCGCCACGATTACTGCATCTCGCACTGAGCTGCCTCCACCCTGCTGATGTTCCCTACCTCCCACGATATGCCGGGCGGCGAGCAGACGGTAGAACTGCTACAGGTAGCTGTACTGGTTGGCAGCCAAATCCCGGAGGGAAGCCGATGGCCGACGACGTCCTGGTTGAGCAGCGGGACCGGATATTGATCATCACCATCAACCGCCCGGCCGCGCGTAACGCCATCGACGCCGCGGTGACCAGCGGGGTGGCCGCGGCTATGGACCAGCTCGACGAGCGCAAGGACCTGTCCATCGGCATCTTGACCGGGGCCGGCGGGACGTTCTGCGCCGGCATGGACCTCAAGGCGTTCCTGCGCGGCGAGCAGGTCGCGCTCCCGGGCCGCGGGCTGGCCGGGATCACCCAGGCACCGCCGAGGAAACCACTGATCGCCGCGGTCGAGGGCTATGCGCTGGCGGGCGGCTTCGAGCTGGCCCTGGCCTGCGACCTGGTTGTCGCAGCCCAGAACGCCAAGTTCGGGATCCCCGAGGTCAAGCGGGGCCTGATCGCCGCGGGCGGCGGCCTGCTCCGCCTGCCCCGCCGCATCCCGCAGAACCTGGCCATGGAGTACGCGCTGACCGGTGAGTTCTTCTCGGCCGGCGATGGGCAGCGGTTCGGCCTGGTCAACCGGGTCACCCCGGAGGGCGGGGCGCTGGCCGGTGCGGTCGAGCTGGCCGAGCGGATCACCGCCAACGCGCCGCTGTCCATCGCGGCCTCCAAGGAAGTGATCACGGCGTCGGCCGACTGGACCGCCGAGGACATGTGGGAGAAACAACAAGAGATCCTGCAGCCGATATTCGTTTCGGCCGATGCCCGGGAGGGCGCGTCCGCGTTCGCCGAGAAGCGCGCGCCGGTCTGGCGGGGCGAGTGATCGTCCCCGGCTCCTCCGGTAATGAAGACCTCGGGCTGCCGGACCTGATGGCGGTGCTGGACCTGGAGCCGCTGGACGCGCAGCTGTTCCGCAGCCAGCCGGCCGGCGAGCCCGGGCACCGGCTGTTCGGCGGCCAGGTCGCGGCGCAGGCGCTGGTCGCGGCCGAGCGCACCACCGCCGAGGCGGCCCGGGCGCACTCGCTGCACGCCTACTTCCTGCGGCCGGGCGAAACCGGCCAGTCGGTGGTGTTCCAGGTCGACCCGCTGCAGGACGGCCGGACGTTCAGCCGCCGCCGGGTGACCGCGATCCAGGGCGGCAGGCCGATCTTGTGCCTGGAGACCTCGTTCACCACCGATCAGGCCACGACCGACTATCAGGTCAGCCCGCCGGCGGTGCCGGACCCGGACGACTGCCCGCCGATGGTGCTGCGGTTCCGCGCCACCGGGCTCCGGCCGGACCGGGCGTTCGACCTGCGGGCGGCCATCGGGCCGGAGGCCGGGCCGCCGCACTTCTCCGACGACCTGTGGTTCCGGACCCGGGGGCAGTGGGATGGCGCACCGGTCAGATACGGCCCGGTGAGCCAGACCGCCATCTTGACCTACGTCAGCGACGTGACGTTCGTCTCAGGGATCCTGCGCCCGCTCGGGCGGCCCGACGTGAGCCGGCTGACCTCGCTGGATCACGTGATGTGGTTCCACAACGAGCCGCAGGTCGGCGACTGGACGCTGTTCACCAAGTCCACCCCGGCCACGGGCGGCCTGCGCGGCCTGGCCCAGGGCAGCATGTTCAGCCGGGACGGCACGATCATCGCGACCATGGCCCAGGAGGGCCTGGTCCATCAGTGACGGAAGGGGCTGGGATTATTGGGTCCGCTCGACGGGTTGCGGGTGGTCGAACTGGCCGGGCTCGGCCCGGCTCCGCACGCGGCGATGGTCCTGGGCGACCTGGGCGCGGACGTGGTCCGGGTGGACCGGCCCCAGCCCGGGTTCACCCTGGCCGCTGACCAGCCCGACTATCTGCTGCGCAACCGCCGCTCGGTGACGGCCGACCTGAAGTCGCAGGCCGGCCGGGACCTGGTGCTGCGCCTGGCCGCCCGGGCCGACGTGCTGCTGGAGGGCCTGCGGCCCGGCGTGGCCGAACGGCTGGGCGTGGGCCCGGAGCAGTGCCAGGCGGTCAACCCGGGCCTGATCTACGGGCGGATGACCGGCTGGGGCCAGGACGGGCCGCTGGCCGCACGGTCCGGCCACGACCTGAACTACATCTCGCTGACCGGGGCGCTGCACGCCATCGGCCGGGCCGGGCAGCCGCCCACGGTGCCGCTCAACCTGGTCGGCGACTTCGGTGGTGGTTCGATGTTCCTGGTCACCGGGGTGCTGGCCGCGCTGTGGGAGCGGCAGCGGTCCGGCCGCGGCCAGGTGGTGGACGCGGCCATGGTGGACGGGGTCAGCGTGCTGACCCAGATGATGTGGGCCTTCCGCGGCACCGGGACCTGGACCGACGACCGGGACGCCAACCTCCTCGACGGGGGCGCCCCCTTCTACGACACCTACACCTGCGCCGACGGCCGCTGGATCGCGGTGGGGGCGCTGGAACCGCAGTTCTACGCCGCACTGCTCAAGGGGCTCGGCCTGGATGGCGAGGATCTGCCGTCCCAGCTGGACCCGTCCGGCTGGCCGCAACTGCGGGCCCGGTTCACCGCGGTGATCGTGACCCGGACGCGCGACGATTGGGCCGAGGTGTTCGCCGGCACCGACGCCTGCGTCACCCCGGTGCTGTCGTTCGGCGAGGTCAGCGCCCACCCCCACATGGCCGCCCGGGACACCATCATCACCGTCGGCGGCGTCGAGCAGGCCGCTCCCGCGCCCCGGTTCTCCCGGACCCCGGCGGACGAGCCTACCCCGCCCCGCCCGCCGGGAGCCGATCTCGACACGGTGCTGGCCGACTGGAAGGCCTGACCGGCCAGCCGCGCTGTTTAGCTGCACTGTCTAGCCCCGCTGTTAGCCACCGAGCGCCATCGCGCTGGCGACGCCGGAGGGGTCACAGGTCCCGGCGGCCGAACGGCTCGGCGGCGTCTCGACCTGCGGGAGGGTGGCGCCCTGGTCCACCGTGGACGCGGCCAGCGTCCCGTGCGGGCCGGACTGCCCCACGGCGATGACGTGCACGCCCGTCCGCAACTGCCCGACGTTGCTGCGGGTCAGCGTCTCCACCACGGTGGCGGCCGACGTGGTCACGTGGACCTGGCCGCCCGCCAGCCGCGTCACGGTGAATCCGCCCGCGTGCACGTCCGACACTGTGCCGACTGCGATACCGGGTCCCGGACCCGCCTTGAGCGGCTCCGGGATCTTGCCGCTGGGCGGTCCCCGATGGGGCAGCAGCTGCGCCGCGTTGGCCAGGACGTTCTGCGCGGCCAGCGTGGACCCTTGCGGGGTGCCGTGCACGAGCACCCCGGTGCCGTCGGTGATGTCGCTGAGCGAACCGGTCACCTCGGTGCTCACCGTGGTACCTGAATTGGTGGTGACGGTGACCATCTGGCCGTCCCGGGTCCTGACCGCCAGCTGGGCGCCGTCGATCCGCTCCAGGGTGCCGGAGGTGGCGATCAGGCCCGGGCACCCGGTCACCGCGGTCAGGGCTGCCGCCGGGGCCGCCCCGTCGGACGTCAGCCCCCAGGTCGTGCCGCCCGCCGCGGCCAGCACCGCCGCCGCAGCCGCCGCGGTGAGCAGCGCTCGGCGGCCCGGCTCGTGCGCGCTCGTTTCTGCCGGGAGCTGCCACGGCGGCAGTTCGGTAGCCGCCACCAGCAGCCGGGTCGCGTCCGACGTCGTGCCCCAGCGCTTAATCTCAGACCGGCAGTGCGGGCAGGACTCCAGGTGACCGCGAGCCTGCTCGCTGAGGGGTTCGCCGGCCACCCCGGACAGCAGCTCTTCCAGATCGAGGTGCGGCTCGGTGGTGATGTTCATCGTGGTGACCCTTTCTCATCCAGCCGGCGGCTCAGCGCGGTGCGCGCCGCCGCCATCCGGCTCTTTACGGTTCCGACCGGAACCTCCAGCACCCCCGCCGCCTCACGCAGGCTCAGCCCGGCCCCGAACACCAGCCCGAGCACCTCGCGGTGCGGCGGCGCGAGGGCCCGGATGGCCGCGGCCACCTCGGCGATCTCGGCCCGGTCGAGGGCGACGTGTTCCGGCCCGGGTGCCCCGCTCGGCTGCCCGGCCAGCGCCTCGTCGCCGACGGTGTGCATCCGGTGGCGTCGGCGCCGGTCGCGGGCCTGCCGTCGGGCGATGGCGATCAGCCACGACCGGACGCTGGAGTCGCCGCGGAACGAGGTGGCCCCGCGCCACGCGGCCAGCATCGTGTCCTGCAGAATCTCCTCGCTGACGGCCCGGTCGCCGGTGATCAGATAGAGCTGGGCCAGGACGATCCGCCCGTGCCGCTGGTACAGCTCGGCCAGCGCCTGCTGGTCACCGCCCGCGACCCGGTGCAGCAGCCCGGCGTCGCTGTCGCCGGGCTCGGCCGTCTCCTCGCCGTCACCACGCCCGACGGCGAGCATCACTACCGCACTCGTGACCCGGCTGGAATCCCTCACCGCTGACCTCCTGGATGGCATCGCACATCCGGTAGGTAGCGGCGGGCAACCCCCTGGTTCGCCGTAACCGGCTCAGGGCCGGGACGGGACCGTGATGCGGAGGATGACCCGCGGCTTCTCGCGCCGGGCCAGCAGCCGTTCGATGAGCAGGGTGACCCGATACTGCCAGCCGTATTTGCGCCGGATGAGGTCGCGCTGCCGCCCGGTTTCGGCCGGGTCGGCGACGACCTCCGCAGTCCCCTCGACCAGCGGGCCACCGTCCTTGACCCGGCCGGTGCGGGTGCTGGGCGCCAGCCGGACTCGCGGGTCGGCGCGGACGCGGCCGACCTTGTAGCTCTCCTCCGGGGTGAGCACGATCAGCGCGTCGCCGTCCCGCGCCACCCACACGGGCGTGGGTACGCCCTCCCCGTTCCGCCGGAACGTGGTCAGCGACACGAACGGCTCATTTCCCAATCGGCCCAGCTCGCTCATGGACCTGCTGCTACCCGGGCACGGACCTCCATACCATCTCCATCTGTCGCAGACAGGACCTGCACGCCCCTTTGCTGAGTTAGACCGCAGATCCCAGGCCGGGTGGGCGGAGGACGCCAAAACCGGTGAGGCGCTGATGCGGATACCGGGGGGCTAACCGTTCCGCGCAGGTCTCACCGGCGGCGCCGCTCCCAGACCGGCCCGCCCGGCCTGGGAGACTATGGTGACGTGGTGAACGAAGAGGGGCTGGACGCCGCGGCTCACGGGCCGGACGGGCTGGATGCGGCACCCGGAACACCGGGCGTACGGCCGTACCCGGCGTCGCCGGACAGCTGGGCCGACGGGGCCGAGTCGACCTGGGGCATCCCGTCCAGCCAGGACGGCGGCCCGGACTTCGCCCGGATGATCGAAGCGCTGCGGCTGGTGCAGGAGCGGATCACCACGGCCAGCCCGCCACACGACGTGGTGGCCGAGACCGCGGACACGCTGGAAAAACTGGCCGCCACGCTGGCACCGTTCGAGGTCGACGAGGGCCGGCAGATCGCCGCGCGCCGGATCGACCTGCCGGGGCGCGGGCAGGCGCTGGTGCCGCTCATGCAGCTCGATGAGTGGGACGACGAGCACGTGTCGGCTCGCGTCACGCTGGGCCGGTTCTACCTGGGGGCGGGCGCCGCCCATGGCGGGGTGCTGGGCCTGGTGTTCGACGAGTTGCTGGGACGGCTGGCCAACACCGGCCGGAGCCGGTCGCGGACCGCGTACCTGCACGTGAACTACCGCGCCATCACGCCGATCGGGCCGGAGCTGCGGGTGTCGGCGCGCGTGGACCGGATCGAGGGCCGCAAACGGTTCCTGACCGGCACGATCCACCACGGGGACACGCTCACCGCGGACGCGGAAGGCCTGTTCGTCGAGCTGCGGCCCGGCCAGCCCTGACCCTGGCTAGCCCGCCGCCGGGGTGAACACGGCGGTGAGATAGGCCACCCCGAACGGGGCGTCGGCGTAGAGGATGTCGCTGGCCGGGCGCTGGGCTGGGCCCAAGGCGCCGGCCAGCACCTGCCAGGCGGGCCGTCCGGTAGCCATCAGGTCCCGGGCCAGTGCGGGGTCGACACCGGCCAGGGCGGCCAGGTCACCGGCCCGGACGGCGTCCTCCACCGCGGTGTCGAACGGGACGGCCCGCTCATCCAGGTAGCCGGGCGCAGCTGTGCTGCGCCGGGCGCTGCCGTCCCCCATGGCCAGCATGGCGGTGGCACCGGTGCTGGTAGCGGCCCACTGGGCTCCCAGCGCGGTACAGGCCCGGGCGGGCTCGTGGCCGGCCACGGCCTGCAGAACCCGGCGCCCGGTGTACCCGGCCTGATCGAGCAGGAGCGCACCCAGCCCCAGCGAGAGCGGCAAGCCGGGCCGGCCTCCGGGGCCGAGGGCCGGGGCGTACGCGGACAGGTCCGGGCGGCTGCCCGGATCCCATTCGGCGGTATCGGCGGCCGGGCCGACGACCACGACGACCTCGGGGTCGGCCCGGACCAGCTCGGCCACGGCCCGGGCGCAGGCGTCCCGCAGCTCGGGCAGCACCAGGTCACGCCCGGTCAGGTCGCGGGCCAGCAGCGGCGGGGCCGGGCACAGCGCCGCGCGGGTGATCAGGTCAGGCCCCGGATGATCCGGGCCGGGGCCAGGTCGCCCTTGATCGCGGCCACCATGTCCAGCGCCTGGCGGGTCTCGGTGACCTGGTGGGCCCGGAACACCCGGGCCCCGAGCCAGGCCGCGACCGAGGTGACGGCCAGCGTCCCGGCCAGCCGCTCTTCCAGCGGCACGCCGAGGGTCTCCCCCACAAAATCCTTGTTCGACACGGCCAGCAGGACCGGCCAGCCGGTGGCGGTCATCTCGGCCAGGCGGCGGGAGATCTCCAGCGAGTGCCAGGCGTTCTTGCCGAAGTCATGCGCCGGGTCGATGAGGATGCGGTCGCGGTCCACCCCGGCCTGCTCGGCCCGCTGGGCCAGAGTCAGCGTGCGGTCCAGGACGTCCGCCATGACGTCGGTGTAGGCGGCCCGGAAGAGCCGGGTACGGGGCAGCAGTCCGCCGGCGTGCGAGCAGACCAGCCCGGTGCCGAACTCGGCCGCCACGTCGGCCAGCTTGGGGTCCCAGCCGCTCCAGGTGTCGTTGAGCAGGTCGGCACCGACCTCGCAGACGGCCCGGGCCACCTCGTGCCGCCAGGTGTCGACGCTGATGACCAGGTCCGGGTGGGCCGCGCGGACCGCCTCGATGAAGGGGACCGTACGCCGGATCTCCTCGCCCACGGTGACCTCGTCGGCCGGTCTGGCCGGCACGCCGCCCACGTCCACGATGTCGGCGCCTTCGGCCACCACCGTGTGCACGCGCTCCAGCGCGGCGCCTTCGTCCCAGGTGATGCCGGGCCGGTAGAACGAGTCGGGCGTACGGTTGATGATGGCCATGACCAGCAGCCGGCCGGGCGCGAACTCCTGAGTGCCGAGCCGCAGCGGCCCCGGTTCACGGTGCGCGGCGGCACCGGTTACGCGGTCGTCCATGCCCGCATTCAGGCCGACCCGTACACGGGGATGTGCGCCCCGGACACCGCGTCCGAGCCGTCTTCGACCAGGAACCGGATGACCCGGGCGATCCGGGCCGGTGCGACCCAGCTGGAGTAGTCGGCGCCGGGCTGGGCGGCCCGGTTGGCCGGGGTGTCGATGACGCTGGGCAGGATCGTGTTGACCCGCACCCCGTCCTGCTTGTACTCCACCGCCAGCGCGTCGGCCAGGGCCATCACCGCGGCCTTGCCGGTCACGTAGCCGGCCGCACCGGAGAACGGCCGGACCGCGGCCCGGCTGGACACGCACACCACCGATCCCCCGCCGCCCGCGATCAGCTCGGGCAGCGCGGCCTGGATGGTCAGGTAGGCCGGGCGCAGGTTGAGGCGGACCAGCCGCTCGAACTCATCGACCGGCGTCTCGTGCACCCGGCCGCCAGCGCCGAACCCGCCGACCAGGTTGACCACGGCCCGCAACGGAGCGTCGGGCGCGCCCGCGGCGCGGGCCACCGCGGCCGCGGCGTCGTCCGGTTCGGACAGGTCGGCCCGCACCGTCTCCAGCCGGGGTTCGTCCGGCAGCCGGGACAGTTCCGTCTCCCGCGTCCCGGGCACCACCACCCGCCAGCCCGCGGCCAGCAGTTCGTCTACTACCGCGACACCGAGGCCGCCCGAGCCACCCGTAACGATCGCCGACGCCTTCATCTAGTTTCCCTCCGCAGTTCCCGGGCGATGACCATCCGCTGGACCTGGTTGGTGCCTTCGAAGATCTGCGGCACCTTGGCTTCCCGCAGGTAGCGCTCGACCGGGAAGTCCCGGGTGTACCCGGCCCCGCCGAGCACCTGCACCGCGTCGGTGGTGACCCGCATGGCCATGTCCGTGGCCACCAGTTTGGCGACGGAGGCCTGCCGGTGAAACGGCAGGCCCCGGTCCCGGCGCCGGGCTGCGTCCACGTAGGTGGCCCGGGCCGACTCCACCCCGGCGGCCATGTCGGCCAGCATGAACTGCAGGCCCTGGAAGTCGATGATGGGCTGGCCGAACTGGCTGCGGCCCTTGGCGTACTCCACCGCCTCGTCCAGTGCCGCCTGGGCCAGCCCGACCGCGCAGGCGGCGATGCCCAGGCGCCCGGAGTCCAGGGCTTCCAGCGCGATCTTCAGCCCCTGGCCTTCGGCCCCCAGCCGCCGGGCCACGGGGACCCGCGCCCCGTCCAGCAGCAGTTGCGCGGTGGGTGAGCCGGTCAGTCCCATCTTGTGCTCGAGCGCGCCGAACCCCAGGCCCGGCGTGCCCGCGTCCAGTAGCAGGCAGCTCACGCCGCGGCCGCCGTCGTCGCTGGTGCGCACCATCACGGTGTAGAAGTCGGCCTGGCCCGCGTGCGTGATCCACGCCTTGGTCCCGCTGACCACGTAATCGTCACCGTCCCGGACCGCGCGGGTGGACAGCGCGGCCGCGTCCGAGCCCGCCTGCGGCTCGGACAGCGCGTAGGCCCCGAGCAGGTCGCCGCCGAGCTGGCCGGGCAGCCACTGATCACGCTGCTCATCGGTGCCGAACCGGGCCAGCGCGAAGCACGACATCGTGTGGACCGACAGCCCCACACCCACCGTCATCCAGGCCGCGGCGATCTCCTCCAAGGCCTGCAGGTACACCTCGTAGGCCACATCGCCGCCGTCCCAGCGCTCCGGGTACGGCAGGCCCAGCAGCCCGCTCTGGCCCAGCAGCTTGAACTTCTCCCGCGGGAACCGCCCCTCGGCCTCGTACTCGCTGGCGACCGGCTTCAGTTCTTCCTGCGCGATCTCGTGCGCCAGCGCCACCAGCGCCTCGGCCTCGTCATCGGGCAGCATCCGCTCAACAGGCATAGATCAACGCTAGCCCCGGTCGTCGACGGCCGTCATCAGGGGCGGCTCAGGTCAGCTGGCGGCTGGTCCCGCGGCTGGTCTCGCGGCTGGTCCTGGACGATGGCCACCGCCTGCTGCTGGGTGAGCTGGGAGCCGGCCGAAAAAGCCTGATCGAACTGGCTCGCGCCCAGCCGCTGACGGAGCTGGGCCACCAGCTCGGCCTCCTTCTTACGCAGGTGTGGCCAGGCCGGCAAGCCGACGCGCTGGCGCAGGCCCTCGGCCGAGCCTTCGAGCCGCGCGGCCCGGTCCAGATCGCCGTTGGCGAAGGCCAGCCAGGCGTACCCGACCAGGCACAGCGCTACGAACTGGGTGCTGCGGGCGGCCAGGCTCACCTCCAGCGCTCCGGCCAGCAGCGCCGGAGCCTCATCGAGCCGGTCCTGCAGCACGGCCAGGATGCCCAGCTGCACGCGGGCGCCGGCCGCGAGCCAGTCACCAGCCCGATCGGCCAGGTCGCGCGCCTCGCTCAGGTGACGGATGGCATCGTCGTAGCGGCCCAGTGCCGTCTCCACGGAGCTTACGGTGAACGCGGCCATGGCGGTGTAGATGGGTTCGTCCTGGCCTCGGAACTCCTCCAGTGCGAGCGCCGCCTCCCGCAGCGTGCCGTCGAGGTCGCCGGGAATCGGCAGGGTCCACGCCATGGCCAGCCGGCAGGCCGCGTGCAGGAAGGGATCGTGGATCTCATCCAATAGCGGCACCAGGGACTGCCGGGCCGTAAGCGCGGCCGCGTCATTGCCGGTATCGACCGCTATAACGGCGGCCGCCCACACCAGCTCGGCCCGGGGCTGCGGGTCCAGCATGCCCGCTGTGGGCAGCAGCTGCTCCACCCAGGACCAGGCTTCACGCTCATGGTCCCGCAGCGACCAGAACAGCCAGAGGATCCGGAACAGGTGCGGCAGCGGCCCCGGGTCCTGGGCCAGGTACCAGCCCACCGCCGCGGCCAGGTTTCCCACGTCGGCGTCCAGCCGCTCCAGCCACTCGCCCCGGCCGGCGCTGCGCAACGGCCGGTCCGCCTGCTCGGCCAGGGCCCGGTAGTAGCCGGCGTGCCGCCGCTCGATCTGGCCGGCGTCGGCCCGGGCCGCGAGCCGCTCGGTCACGAACTCCCGGACGGTCTCCAGCATCCGGGTCCGGGATCCGAGGTGGCTGCTGTCGCTGTAGACCAGGCTGTGGCCGGCCAGCTGCTCGGACAGCTCCAGGGCGAGGTCCTCGTCCACCTGCGCGACCTGGGCTGCGGCCTGGATGGTCCAGCCGTCGACGAACACCGCGGTCACCTCAAGCAGCGACCGCTCGTCATCGGTCAGCAGGCCCACGCTCCATGCCACCGTGGCGCGCAGGGTGCGCTGGCGCTCAGGCAGGTCCACCGCCCCGGTACCGAGCGCATCCAGCGACCGGGCCAGCCGGTCCAGCAGCACGGCCGGCGCCAGCAGCCGGGTGCGGGCCGCGGCCAGCTCGATGGCCAACGGCAGGCCCTCCAGCCGCCGGCAGATCTCGGCCACGGCCGCCGCGTTGTCTTCGGTCAGGGCGAAGTCGGGCCGCACCGCCCGGGCGCGGTCCACGAACAGGGCCACCGCCGGCCAGGATTGCAGTTCGGCCAGCGATACCTGGGCGGGGTCGGCCGGCACCGGCAGCGGCCGCACCGGATATTCCCGCTCGGCGCGGAGCCGCAGCACCGTGCGGCTGGTGGCCAGGATCGCCAGCCGCGGGCAGCGGGCCGGCAGTTCCCCCAGCTCGCGGGCGACCTGGACCACCTGCTCCAGGTTGTCCAGGATCAGCAGCCAGGCCCCGTCGCCGAACGTCTCGGCCAGCGCCTCCAGCGGTGAGCGGGTCCCGGTCAGGTCGGCGCCCGCGGCGCGGCCGATGGCGGTCAGCACCGAATCGGGGTCGGTGACCGTGTCCAGCGGGACGAACACCGTGCCCGCGGTGAACCGGTCGCGCAGCCGCTCGCCCAGCGCGACCGCCAGCCGGGTCTTGCCCACTCCACCTGGCCCGGTCAGCGTGACCAGGCGCACATCGGGCCGCTCGATCAGCCGGGTCACCGCGTCGATGTCCTGCTCCCGCCCGAGCAATGACGTCGTGCTCACCGGCAGCGGGCGAAGACGGTGAGCGCCCGCCCGGGCAGGCAGCGCGGCGGCGGCCTGGTCCGCGGCGGCAGCGGTCTGGCCCGCCGCGGCGACGGCGAATCGCTCGCTCAGCAGCACGGCCAGATCGTTCTCCACCAGGCGCTGCAGTTCCGTTGCGTCAGTGAAGTGCTGATAGGAAAGGCCGCCTTCGGTCCTGATCCGGTCGAGCATGTCCGCCAGCCTGGGCTCGCGGTCGGAGGCCGGCCCCTTGACGTACAGCAGCTGGGGCAGGCCCGCGGCCAGCCGGTATTCGTCCTCCAGGCCGGAGATCTGCTCCCCCGGCGCGACCCAGCCGTAGCTCTGCCAGTAGATCCCGATGAACACCTGGCTCTGGGCCAGGTAGGCGCGGTAGAGCTCGCGGGGCGGATGGGGCCGGGCGCCGAGTTCGAACATCACCGGCACCAGCCGCAGCCTGGTCACCGCGTCCCGCACCGCCCGGCGCTCGGCGGCCAGCTCGCCCAGAGTCGAGCTCACGAACACCCGGAGCCGCTGGTCGGGCGTGTTGATGACTCCGGTCTGGCTCACGCGGCCAGGTTACTTACCCGCCCAGATCGGACCGTGGCCGGTCGCTGACTACAGCACGGCGCGGATGCGGCGGAGCGCTTCCTCCCGGCCCAGGGCGCCCGCCACCTGGGCCAGGTCGGGGCTGCGGGGGGTGCCGGTGAGCAGGACCCGGATGACCTGGGAGGCTTCGCGGATGGAGCCGGGGTAGGCGTCCGGGTCCTTCTTGTAGGTCTTGGCGTTGGGGGCGAAGCCCAGCTGGGTGGCCAGCTCGCGGATCTGGTTGAACCACTCAACGTCCGGGCCCGGCGGCTGGTACTGGTCAGCGAACGTCGAGGCCACCTGGCGCACCAGGTCCGGGGCCAGGCCGCCGAACCGCTCATCGGCGGGGTCGGCCACCGGCTCGAAGATCTGCGGGAAGAAGTACCCGTAGACCGGGCGGAAGTCGGCCCACCGGCGGAGGTCCTTGCGGGGGTTGGGCACGTCCACGCGCTCGATGTCCAGGGCGCGGCGGGCCAGGTCGGGCTCGGCCGCGAGCACCTCGGCCAGGGCCGGGTCGTAGGCCTGCGCCCAGGTGGCGACCTGGCCCAGGATGGCGTCGGCGGGCATGGTGGCGATGTAGTCCGCGCTGATGTCGTCCAGCTTGACCAGGTCGACCAGGGCCCCGGCCGCGTTGAAGCCGGACAGCTCGATCGGGGCGGCCAGCGCCTCGGGCAGCGGCAGCTCGGCCAGCCGCCCGTTGGCCAGGCCGCGCAGGTAGTACTGGACGGCCTCGGCCGGGTAGCCCTGCTCGATGTAGTAGCCGACGCTGGCTTCCGGGTCCTTGCGCTTGGACAGCTTGCGGCGGCTGCTGCCGTCCTGCTTCATCAGCGGGGCGAAGTGCGCGTACGGAATCCGGTCGAAGCCGAGAGCGTCGAACAGCTGCAGGTGCAAAGGCACCGACGACAGCCACTCGTCGCCCCGAACGACCAGGGTGATGCGCATCAGGTGGTCGTCGACCGCGTGCGCGAAGTGATAGGTCGGCAGGCGCAGTGGCTGGTCGCTGCTCTTCAGGATGACCGTGTCGTTGCGGTTGTCGTCCGCGCTCAGTTCGCCGCGGATGGCGTCGGTGAAGCTGACCCGGCCGCCGGACAGTCCCGGGGACCGGAACCGCACCACGTACGGCTCCCCGGCGGCCAGCTTCTCCTGCACCTGCTCCGGCGACGCGTCCCGCCAGATGGCCCACTTGCCGTAGTAGCCCGGCAGCGCCCCGGCCGCCCGCTGCTTGGCGGTGATGTCCTCCAGGTCGGCCTTGGTCGCGAAGTCCAGGTAGGCGCGGTCCTGGCGGAGCAGCTCGCGCACGTAGGTCAGGTAGATCTCGGCCCGGCTGGACTGCACGTACGGGCCGTAGTGCCCGCTCAGGTCATCCTCGGTGGGGCTGATCGTGAAGTACGTCAGCCCGTCGGCGAACTGATCGACGGCGCCCTCGGTGATCCGGGCCTGGTCGGTGTCCTCGATCCGCAGCAGGTAGACACCGCCGGACTGGCGGGCCAGGTCGGCGTCGATCATCGCCGCGTAGACCCCGCCGATGTGCAGGTAGCCGGTCGGGCTGGGCCCGAACCGGGTGACCTGGGCCTCCGGCGGCAGATCGCGCGGCGGGTAACGCTCCTCCCAGTGCTCCGGACCGGGCAGGTCCTCCGGGAACAGCGAATTAATGACGGCTGGGCTGAGCATGGGCAGGCTGGCTCCATCGGGAACGGGCGACGAGCCAGCCTACCGCGTGCCCAGCCGGTGCCTGGCGGCACTTGCTGGCGGCCTACTTGACCGGGGTCGCGTTGATGCCGGTCAGGATCAGGTGGCCGGCATCCACCGGGATCGTCACCCCGGTGACCTTGGCCGCCAGGTCCGAGTTCAGGTAGAGCGCGGTGTCCGCGATGACCTGCGGGTCCATGAACGACGTGCCCTTGAGCGCGGTGAAGTGGTAGCCCCCTTCGATCAGGTCCTCCTCGGTCCCGCCCGGGTGACCGGCGAACATGTCCCAAGCGCCCTGGTGGTCGGTCATCGGGGTGCGGATCGCGCCCGGGTTGATCGAATTGCACCGGATCCCGTACGGGGCCAGCTCCAGCGCAATGTTCTTCATCAGCCCGATGACCCCGTGCTTGGCCGCCACGTAGTGGGCGTAGTTCAGGCCCGGCTCGATGCCGTTGGTGGAGGAGGTGATCACGATCGACCCGGCCTGCCGCTCGATCATGTGCGGCGCCACGGCCTTGGCCGACTTCCACACGCCGGTCAGGTTGACCCCGATCATCTCGTCCCACTGGTCCTCGGTCAGCTCCCAGAACGGGGCCATCGTCCAGATCCCGGCGTTGGCGATGAGGATGTCGATCTGGCCGAACTCCGCGATGCCCTGGGACACCGCCGCGTCCAGCTGCCCCTGGTCCCGCACGTCGCCCTTAAGGGCCAGGATGCGCCGGTCCAGCGCCTCGACCTGCTTGGCCGTCTCGTCCAGGTCGTCCTGCCGGGCCATCTGGTAAGGCACGGTGGCCAGCTGGTCGGCGATATCGACGATGATCACGTCGGCGCCTTCGCGGGCGCAGGTGAGGGCGTGGGCCCGGCCCTGGCCGCGCGAGCCGCCGGTGATCAGGGCCACCTTGCCGTCGAGCATTCCCATGGTGTCTCTTCCTTTCTGCTGTTCTTAGGCGCTTCGGCTCAGACCTGGCCGCCGGCGTCGATGACATGGGTGATGCCGGTGATGTACCGGCCGGAGTCGCCGACCAGGTAGAGCACGGCGTTGGAGATGTCGGACGGCTCGACCGCGACGATCGGAAGCTTGTTCAGCGTCCGCGCGGCCACGGCGAAGTCGTCGTAGGTGGGGTTCTCCAGGTCCGGGCGGAACAACCGGTAGGTCGGCTCGTTCAAGATCATCGGGGTCGCCACGGTCGTCGGGTGCAGCGTGTTGACCCGGATGTTGCGTGGCGCCAGCTCCTTGGCCAGCACCCGCATCAGCCCGATCAGGCCGTGCTTGGCCGCGGTGTAGTGCGCGATGTTCTCGTTGGTGGTGATCGCGGCCAGCGAGCTGGTGATCACCACGGACCCGCCGCGGCCGCCCTCGACGATGTGCGGGACGGCGGCCTTGATCGTCTTCCACTGGCCGGTCAGGTTGATGTCGATCATCTCGGTCCAGGTCGCCTCGTCCATCTCCAGCGTGGGCGCCATGCTGGAGATGCCCGCGTTGGCCAGGACGATGTCCAGCCGCCCCAGCTCGGCCACACCGTGGTCCACCGCCTCGGTCAGCGCGGCCAGGTCGCGGATGTCGGCCTGGCTGGCGATGATGCGCCGGTCCAGGGCCTCGACCTCCTTGACCGTCTCGGCCAGGTCATCGGGGGTGGCCATCGGATACGGCACGCTCTGGGCCTGCCGGCACAGGTCCACCGCGATGATGTCGGCGCCCTCGCGGGCCAGGGTGATGGCGTGGCTTCGGCCCTGGCCGCGGGCCGCACCGGTGATGAAGGCGACTTTGCCGTCGAGCTGTCCCATCTGGGTCTCCTTAGGTATGAACAACCTTTGTGATTCAGCCGTCCGGATGTGGTTCAGCCGTCGAGCAGCCAGCCCGGCAGGCACTGGATGAGGGCCTCGACCACCTGATCGGGGCCGGTGGCCGGCTCGGGATCGGCCAGCCAGGCCCCGATCACGCTCAGCACGCCGCCCGCGAGGAACTGGGCGGTGATCCGCGGGTCGGCCTCCGGCGGGCGCACGTCCATCGCCTCCAGGGCCTGGACGGTCCGCTCGGCGAACGCCCCCGCCACCGCCCCCACGAGCTGGGGGGCGGCGCCAGGACCGAGCAGCCGGGCGTACGCGGCCCGCTGCTCGCCGACGAAGCTGACGATCTGGCGCAGCGCGCGGCGGCTGGCCTCGGTCCCGCCGACGATGTGCTCTGACCTGAGCGCGATGTCGGCGTTGGTCACCACGTCGAACAGCTCGCTCAGCGCGTGGATGGCCAGGTCCTCCGGTGAGGCGAAGTGCTCGTAGAACGAGGTCCGGTTGACCCCGGCCGCCCGGGTCAGCGCGCTCACCGACATCTTCCGCGGGTCCGGCTCCTGGATCGCTTCGTGGAACGCGGTGACCAGCTTCTCCCGGGTCCGGACCGCGCGCGGGTCGGTACTGCCGGTCTTCGGGCGCTGATCGGGAAGTTCGCCGTCCATGCCGTCACCCTAGCCCTAACGGACACCTGTCGTCGAATTTGACTTGACGGGCCATCCGAGGCATAAACTGAGTACTCAGTCAAGACGAAACCGCAGCTCAGAGGTGATTGTCATGAGTGATGCAGCAGGCCGGGTGGCCGGCAAGGTCGCGCTGGTGACCGGGGCGGCACGCGGCCAGGGCCGGGCGGACGCGCTGCGGCTGGCGGCCGAGGGCGCGGACGTGATCGTGGTCGACGTGTGCGCGCCGCTGCCGAGCGTGCCCTACGACTCGGCCACGCCGGAGGACCTGGCCGAGACCGTGCGGCTGATCGGGAAGACCGGGCGGCGGGTCATCTCCGGGATCGTGGACACCCGGGACCTGGACAAGCTGCGCGGCATCGTCGATGACGCGGTGGCTCAGCTCGGGCGGCTGGACGTGGTGGTGGCGAACGCCGGGATCTGCGTGCCCAAAGCCTGGGACCAGACCACCCCGCAGATCTACGAGGACACGATCAGCACCAACGTGACCGGCACCTGGAACACGGTCATGGTCGGGGCGCCGCACCTGGTCAAGGCGGGCGGCGGCTCGGTCATCATCATCAGCTCCGCGGCGGGCCTGAAGGTGCAGCCGTTCATGATTCCGTATACGACCAGCAAGTTCGCGGTGCGCGGCATGGCCAAGGCGTTCGCGGCCGAGCTGGGCAAGTACGGCATCCGGGTCAACAGCGTGCACCCGACCGGGGTGAACACCCCGATGGGCAGCGGCCGCATGCAGGAGGAGATCGGCACGGCGATCGCCGGCTATGACCGGCTCGGCGCCATGTTCATCAACATGCTTCCGGTGGACGGCACCGAACCGGAGGATGTAGCGGACACCGTGCTATTCCTGGCCTCCGACGAGTCGAAGTTCATTACCGCGCACGAACTCGCGCCGGACGCCGGCGTTACCGAGTTCTGAGATACGGGGTTCTGAGATGGCAAGTACCCGAGACTGGTTCGAGACCATCGCCGAGGCCCAGCGGCGGGCCCAGCGCCAGCTGCCCCGCGGGGTCTATCTGGCCCTGGTGGCCGGGGCCGAGACCGGCCAGACGATGAACGAGAACATCACCGCCTTCTCCCGGCTCAAGCTGCGGCCGCACGTGGCTGACCTGCCCGCCCAGCGGGACCTGGCCACCACGGTGATGGGCCTGGACGTCAGCTTCCCTGTGCTCTGCTCTCCCACCGGCGTGCAGGCCGTGCACCCGGACGGGGAGGTCGCGGTAGCTCGGGCCGCGCAGGCGGCGGGGACCGCGGTGGGCCTGTCCTCGTTCGCGTCCAAGCCGGTCGAAGAGGTCGGTCAGGTGACCGACAAGCTGCTGTTCCAGAGCTACTGGGTCGGCAGCCGCGACGACATCCTGGCCCGGGCCGAACGCGCCCGGGCCGCCGGGGCCAAGGGCCTGATCGTCACCCTGGACTGGGTGTTCGACTCCCGGCGGGACTGGGGCAGCCCGTGGATCCCGGAGAAGCTGGACCTCAAAGCCATGCTCCGGTACGCGCCGCAGGTGGCGCTCAAGCCGGCCTACCTGGCCCGGTGGATACGCAGCGGGGCGCTGCCGGACCTGGGCGTGCCGAACCTGGGGGCGCAGGAAACCACGGACATCCCCACGTTCTTCGGCGCCTACGGGCAGTGGATGGGCTCAACGCTGCCGACCTGGGAGGACCTGGCCTGGCTGCGCGAGCAGTGGGGCGGCCCCTTCATGATCAAGGGCATCACCCGGCCCGACGACGCCCGGCGGGCGGTCGACATCGGCGCCACCGCGATCTCGGTGTCCAACCACGGCGGCAACAACCTGGACTCCACCCCGGCCACCATCCGCTGCCTGCCCGGTGTGGCCGATGCCGTGGGAGACCAGATCGAGGTCCTGCTGGACGGCGGGATCCGCCGGGGCAGCGACGTGGTCAAGGCACTGGCCCTGGGTGCCCGCGCGGTGCTGATCGGCCGGGCCTACCTGTGGGGCATGGCCGCGAACGGTGAGCGCGGCGTGACCAACGTGCTGGAGATCCTTCGGCAGGGGGTCAGCGAGACCCTGCTGGGGCTGGGCAAGTCCTCCGTGCACGAGCTGTCGCCGGACGACCTGATCGTGCCGGACGGCTTCGTCATCGACCGCAAGATCTGAGCCGGTCCGGACTTGTGTCGTGGCCGACCAGCTCGATGCCGACCCGTGCCAGCCCGATGATGGCCTTTCCGCGCGTGAGCGGATCCTCGCCGCGGCGGAAAGGCTGTTCGCCGAGCGCGGCTTCGACCGCACCTCGACCGCGCGTATCGCCGCGGCCGCCGGGGTCCCGCACGGTCTGATCTTCTACCACTTCAAGACCAAGATGGAGCTGCTGCTCGCCGTGATCAGGGCCGACCGGTGGTCGGCCCTGGACGAGGCGGTTCCCCCGCTGGCGGCGGGCACCGCCCTGGAGCCGGCCGTGGCGGCGCTGTGGGAGCACCTGTCCGCGGTGCTGGGCGAGCCGTCCTCGGTCCGCAAGATCATCCTGCAGGAGGCCGGCTCGCACCCGGAGATCCGGGCCAGGGCCCTGGAATACCAGGACCGGATCGCCTCGATGGTGGCGGACTATCTGGCCCGGGCCAGTGCCTGCGGCGGGCCGGGGCCCGAGCACGAGGCGGCGGCCCGCCTGCTCACCATCACCGCCGGGCTGGCGCCGCTGGTGGGCGAGCCCAGCGCCACTGTCATCCCGCCCGCCGACCTGGCCGCCCTGATCGCGACCGGCCTGAGCTGACCGCCGGACGGGTTTGCCACGGTTGGTCCCGGCGGCCAGAACAGCTCATCGAATTCAGCCTCCGGCAGGCCGGTCCGGCGCTAATCTCTCGGGCGAGCGTCGACTTGCCCGCACCGCCGCGGCCGAGGATGACCACTCGCCTCACCCGTCCACGATGCGCCGGGTGATTTCGGTCCAGCCGCGATAACACCTTGATATTCCGGTATGTCGGTCGTTGTATGCCTGCCTCGGACCCGGCAGAGTGATCCCCGGCGATTCGTCGTGGCAATAAAGCAGCACGCCACAGCCCTTTTTCATACCTCCACACAGACACCGGGAACACGATGGATCACGTCCTGAACACCCGCAGGCTCACCAAGCTCCCGTCCGCGGCCGCACGGCCATTCGTGTGGTTCGCCACCCTCTTCATGTCCGGGGTCGTCGCCGGACTGCACCTGATGTCCGGGCTGCGCCGGTTCCGGCCCGGCGGCTCAGCCTCGTCGGCCACGGTGACCCCCGAGGAGGCGGCCACTACCGAGCAAGCCCCCGTTGGGCTGGCCGCCATTGGGTTGGCTGACACTGAGTTGGCCGACACTGGGCTGGTCACTGCTGAGGAGGCTTCCGCCGAGTCGGCCGCGCCCGTGGTTGAGCCCGCGTTGACTACCGAGCTGACCTGCGAGCCGACGATCCCGACCGTGCCGGTCACCTTCACCCTGCCGAGTGAGGTGGGCGCGGGCGATGTGGCCCTGTGCGCGGACTTCAACAACTGGACGGCGGGCAGCATCCCGCTGAGCCGTGGCGGTGACGGCGCCTGGCAGGTCACCGTGCCGCTCGAGCCGGGCAACACTTACCACTTCCGGTATCTGCTCGACGGTGAGCGCTGGGAGAACGCCTGGCAGGCCGACCGCTACGAGCCCAACCCGTTCGGCAGCGACAACTCCGTGGTCATCGTCGACTGGCCCGAGTTCGAGCTGCAAGCCGCCTGACCTCCGGCGGCGCGCGGACGGGTCACGGCAGCGGCTTCTCCAGGACGACAAAGTACAGGTCGTCGCGCAGGGGGCGGGCGTAGCGGGGGTCGGCCGGGAAGGGTCGGGTCGCGCCGGTGCGGCGGAAGCCGCGGCGCTCGTAGTAGGCGATGAGCTTGTCCTGCTGGGCCAGCACGGTCATCTCCAGGTGCGTGGCTGCGAACGCGGCCACGGCCTGGCGCTCGGCTTCGGCCATGAGCTGGCGGCCCAGGCCGGCGCCCTGGGCCTGGGGCGCGACCGCGAACGTGCCGAAGTAGGCCAGCCCGGCGCCCTCGTTGCGGAGCTGGCAGCAGGCCACGATCTGGCCCGCGCCCTCGCCGACCAGCAGGCCGACCAGCAGGAGCGAGCCGCCAGCACCGATCATGGTGAGGACCTGGTCGCGGCTGATCCGCTCCCCCTCGACCAGGTCGGCTTCGCTGGTCCAGCCCGCGCGGCTGTCCTGGCCGCGGTAGGCCGACCGGATCAGGGCGGTCAGCACGTCAGCGTCGGCCGGGCGGGCCGGGCGGATGCTGACGCCGGTCACTGCGGGCGCGGGCCGAGCAGGTCCCAGCGGTTGCCGGCGACGTCGCGGAACACGACGACCTGGCCGTAGCGCTCGGAGCGGGGCTCACCTTCGAACTCCACGCCGTACTTGGTCATCCGCGCATACGCCGCGTCGAAGTCGTCGACCCGCAGGAAGAGCCCGACCCGGCCGGCGTACTGGTGCCCGACCCCGGCTTGCTGCTCCGCGCCGTCGGCCTGGGCCAGCAGCAGGCCGGTGGTGGCGCCGGGCGGCCGGACCACGACCCAGCGCTTGGGCCGGCCGGTGACGGTGCTGACGTCCGGGGAGTCTTCGGCCAGCTCGAAACCCAGCCCGTTGACGAAGAAGTCGATGGCCCGGTCGTAGTCGTCGACGACCACGGCGGTGTGTTCCAGGTACATGCTGGCCAGCCTAGAGCGGACGGCGGTGGGCGCGTCTTCCTGCCGTCGGTCGGCTGGTCGCACGGCTGCTGGCACGGCACAGCCGGGGCGGTGTCCCTCGGTGGTCATGGCGCCACACTCGGGGCAGACCAGCGAGGCAAAGCAGACCAGGTCGCCGCCCTCTGGCTCCTCGTCCACGTCGTAGTCGGAACCCATACCGGCAGCGTATCGACACATAATCCGGTGGATCAGGGATACGTAGGGGGCGTGACAGGCTCAGTGGAACCACCAGAGGAAATTGAGTCCGGCGGTCTCGGCACCCCCGTGGCACCCGGTACCGAGGAGCTGGAGACCGACGAGGTCCCGGACGAGATGCTGGCCGAATTCTCGTCGCTGACCACGCCGTACTGCTGGGTGATCACCGAGGACCTGATCGCCCGCTACGACGGGGCGGAGCCGTCCGCGGTCGGCAAGGCCGGGCCGGACGAGGCGGTGGCCGATGACGTGCGGGAGGCGCTCACCACCGGCCGGTTTTTCCGGCTGGCCGACGAGCGCGGCCGGGCCTTCGCCATCGGCCGCCTGTACGACCCGTCCGGGGAGAACGAGCAGGCCCCGCTGGACGACTTCGGCCGGTCCGCCTGGGACGCCGAGCGGATCGAGTACCGGCTCGAAGGCCAGTGGCAGCCAATCTGAGGCCGGCGAACTAAGGCCGGCGTAACCCGGTCAGGCCGACAGCGGGGACCGGGAGTCAAGCTCGGCCACGCGCACCTGCAGATCCCGCAGGGCCGCTGCGGCGTGGACCGGGAACGGTTCGTCATTGTCCGCCCCCAGCCAGCGCTCAACGGCGATTGAGAACGCGAGCATCCCCACCTCCGCCCCCAGCCGGGCGGTCAGCTCGTCGGCGCCCCTCATCCGCAGGGCGGCGCTGATGGACCGGGCGATCCGGGCGTGCTTGAGCAGTCCCCGCTCCTGCACTTCGCTGTTGATGGCGAGCACCCGCACGCGCTGGGCGGCCTTGGCTCGTTGCCCCGGGGTCATCGCAACCCCGGCGGCCGCGAACGCGGCCTGCAGGCACTCGGTGAGCGTCGCATCCGGGGCGGCGGCCCGGATGCCGTCGGCGAACAGCCCGGCCAGCACGTCTTCCCCGCCGAACAGGACCTCCCGCTTGTCGGCGAAGTGCCGGAAGAACGTGGCGCGGTTCAGGCCGGCGCGATCCGCGATCTGCGCGACCGTCGTCTCCTCGTAGCCGTTCTCGACGAACAGATCTAGCGCGGCCGTCTCCAACCGCTCACGCGCGTCCGGTGCCCATCTGCTCACCGGCCCAGCATAGACGATGCGACACAGTCGCATCGTCGTGTTAGAGTGATGCGACCGGATCGCATCAGACGCCGGCCGCGGCGTCTTCGCCGCGCATCTTCATCACCCCAGGCACGACCAGGAGAATCTTCATGCGCATCTTCATCACCGGCGCTTCCGGCTGGATCGGCTCGGCCGTCATCCCCGAACTCATCAGCGTTGGCCACCAGGTCCTCGGGCTGGCCCGCTCGGACGCCGCCGCCCACACCGTCGCCGACCTCGGCGCCGAGGTGCTACGCGGCGACCTGAACGACACAGATGTGCTGCGCGCCGGTGCCCTCGACAGCGACGGCGTCATCCACCTGGCCTTCGTCGTGCCCAGCGTGACCGAGGCGGCGACGCGGACCGACGCCAGGGCCATCGAGACGTTGGCCCGCAGCCTGGCCGGCTCGGGCAAGCCCCTGGTGGTCTCCGGCGCAACGCTGGTCACACCCGGCCGGCCCGCGACCGAACGCGACGAACTCATCGCCGCCGGGCCCATCGCGGCCCGGATCACCAACATGCAGGCCGCCCTGGCCGCGACCGAGCAGGGCGTCCGCTCAGCCCTGGTCATGCTGCCCCGCTCGGTGCACGGCCAGGGGGAACGTCACGGCTTCATCCCCCAGCTCATCGCCACGGCCCGGGCCAAGGGTGTCTCGGGCTACATCGGCGACGGGACCAGCCGCTGGCCCGCCGTCCACGTGCGGGACGCCGCGAGCCTGTACCGGCTGGCGGTCGAGCAGGCCCCCGCCGGGGCAGTGCTCAACGCGGTCGGCGACGAAGGCGTGCCCGTCCGCGAGATCGCCGAAGCCATCGGCCGGCACCTGAACCTGCCCGCCCGGTCCCTGCCCGCCGAAGAGTTCGGCGGCATGCTCGTGCCCCTGCTCAGCACCGACATGCCCGCCTCCAGCACCATCACCCAGGAACTCCTGGGCTGGAAGCCCGCCCACCCTGGCCTCATCGAGGACATCGACCAGGGCCACTACTTCAGCTGACCAGCCGGGGCTAAGCGCCGGGACGCCAGGACGGCTGGCCGGTCTGCTGGTCCAGCAGCGGCCGGGCCAGCACGGTGTCGTAGATGATGCGCAAGGTGGCGATCCGGCCGTCCGGGGCCAGTTCCAGCACGTCCACGACGTCGAAGCTGGTCCGGGCGCCGGCCGCCATCAGCCAGTCGTAGCGGAACCAGAGGGTGACCAGGGGGCCGCCGGTCTCGGCCGCACCCTGCGCGAAACCCTTCAGCGTGAGGTGCGACTCGGTGGTAGCGCCGAACAGCTCCGGGAAGAAGCTGGCGGCCGGCATCGGGCCGTACAGCGGCGAGTGCACCTGCCCGTCCTCGGTGAACAGCGCGAGCATCGCGGGCAGGTCAGCGCTCCCCAGGGCGTCGAGGTAGGTACGGACCAGCTGTTCCGGGGTCACATGTTCTCCTTCGTCATACATTCGTCTGAGCGGGCAGCCGTCCCGAGCTGACCGCGGCGGCCAGGGCGGCGTGGTCGCGTTCGTTCTGGTCGGCGTAGGACGCGGCGAACCGGGCCACGGCCCGGTCGAAGACGTCCGAGGTGCCCAGGTAGGCCGAGATCGCGATCCGGTCCCCGGACCGGGCGTGGGCCCGGGCCAGGGCCTGCCCGCACAGTTCGCCGTAGCGGTGCATCATGCCCGGCCGCAGGGCCTCGACCGGCAGCGAGTACTTCCAGTCCCGCAGCTGGCGGATGTAGCAGTCGCCGACCCCCTGGCCCGGGTTCTTCTCGGGCGGATGCCAGCCCAGGAAGATGTCGCTGGTGGCCTGCATGAGCTCCTGCCCGGCCACCACGCGTTTGCCCTGACTCAGGTAGCTGCTGGGACCGGCGAAGCGGCTGAGGACCGAGGTGGTGGCCTGCTTGACCTGAAGGATCAGCAGGTCGCCGTCGTCCCGGCCGGTGAGCAGGATGATCCAGCAGCCCATCCCGACGCTGCCCACGCCCACCACCTTGAGCGCGGCGTCGGCGACCCGGAACCGGTCCAGCAGGTGCTGGCGGTCCAGCGGCAGCGTGCGCCGGTAGACGGCCAGGATCTTCTCAATGCCGGGCCACGACCCGGCGGCGCCCGGCGCACTGAGGGCGGCGCCCGGCGCACCGGGCAGGTCGGCCACCGGGACGATCAGCGGCGGCTCGTCGACGATGCGCGGCGCACCGTCCACCGTGTGCACGAGCTTGCTGACCGACTGCCGGGCGTCGCGGCTCTGCAGCCGGGCCAGGTCTTCCCGGCTGAGCTTCCGCTCCCGCTGGCCCATCAGCTTCTGGTACTGGGTGCCCAGCTCGTCCAGTTCGGCCTCCGCGTACCAGACGGCCAGCTCCGGCTGCCGCGCCAGCCGGTGCATGGTCGTCCGGTACCGGGCCACCGCAGCCTGCGCGGCTCGGCCGCGCTGAGCCGTGCTGGCCCCGTTGTCCCGCCCGGCCACCTCGATGCTGGTGGCCAGCCGCTTGACGTCCCACTCCCAGGGGGCGGGCAGGGCCTCATCGAAGTCGTTGACGTCGAAGACCAGCCGCCGTTCGGGCGAGGCGTAGACGCCGAAGTTCGACAGGTGGGCGTCCCCGCTGGCCTGCACCCGGAGACCGGTCGCCGGGGTGGCGGCCAGGTCGGTGGCCATGATCAGCGCCCCGCCGCGCAGAAAGGCGAACGGCGAGGCCAGCATCCGGCCGTACCGGATCGGCAGCAGCGCGGCGATCCGGCCTGCGCCCTGCTCCTCCAGCAGGGCGACCGGGTCGGGCCGGTCCGGGGCCGGCTCGAACACGCCGTGGCTGCTGCGCGGGACGGTCTTGCGGCCGGCCCGGCCGCGGGCCCGCCGTTCGGCTGGGGTCATCGGTTGCCTCCTTCGTCGTCGGCCGTCACCGCGGGCGGGGCGACCGGCCCCGGCCGCCAGCGCAGCCCGAGCGTGCCCTGGGCCGACTGCCGTCCGAGCTTGCCGCCGCCGGGGCCACGCAGCACCCAGGCGATGCCGACCGCGACGGCCGCTCCCGCGGCCGGGCCCCCCAGGTAGACCCACCAGGCGGTCCAGTCCCCCGTGACCAGGGCCGGCCCCAGCGAGCGGGCCGGGTTCATCGACGCCCCGCTGACGGGGGCGCCGATCAGCCCGGCCAGCGCGATGAAGCTGCCCACCCCGAGCGCGGCCAGCGAGCCCACCTGCTGGGCGCCCGACGCGGTGCCGAGGATCACGCTGACCAGGCCGGTGGTCAGCACCAGTTCCCAGACCATGGCCACCGGGTCGGAGATGCCAGCCCCGGGCAGGGTCAGCCCCGCGTGGCCGTACCGCCCGAACAGGACCCGCAGCAGCAACGGCGCCAGCACCGCCCCGGCCAGCTGGGCCACGACGTACATCGGCACCCGCCGCCAGGGGAAGTCACCGCGCAGCGCGAAGGCCAGGCTGACCGCGGGGTTGAGGTGCGCGCCGGAGACCGTCCCCATGAACAAGATGATGGCCATCACCATCAGCGCGGGCGCGACCACCTGCGCGGCGGCCGGGATCACGTGACCGCCGAACCGCGCGTTCACCACCCCGCCGCCCGCGGCCACCAGGACGAGGAAGAACGTGCCCAGCAGCTCGCTGAACAGGCGCCGTCCCTCGTACTGTGCGTCCCAGAAGTCGAACTGCCGGGCAAAGGCGTTCGGGTGATCGAGCGTCATGGTGTCTGGGTCTCGCACAGGCGGCATAGCCCAGCGTAACGTCCGGGGATCGGCCGCGGCGGGGCACGGCGGCTGCGTACTCTCTCTGGCTATGGGTGACGTTCGGGGACACAGCTACCGTCGGTCCCGGTGGGCCGCAGGGGCCTGCGCGGGGATGGTGGGGCTGGGGGTGCTGCTGAGCGCGTGCAGCAGCGGGCCGGTCCCGCAGACCACGGCCAGCGCCTACCTGTCCGACTGGGCCAAGCAGGACTGGTCCGGGATGCAGCAGCTGGTCAGCCAGCCACCCGCGAACTTCACCGCGGTCAACCAGGCCGCGTTCACCGGCCTGACCGTGCAGAAGGCCAGCTTCACCGCGGGCACGCTCACGACCAAGGGCAGCACCGCGCATGTGCCGGTGACCGAGAAGTTCCAGCTCCGGGGGCTGGGCACGATCACGCTCACGACCACGCTGCGGCTGGTCAAGCCGGCCAACAGCAAGAAGTGGCTGGTGCGGTGGGCGCCGTCCACGATCACGCCGAAGCTCGGGCCGGCCGACAAGCTGGCCTTGCAGACCACCTGGCCGGCCCGGGCCGCGATCCTGGGCGCCAACGGGCAGGCCCTGACCACGCAGTCCAACAACGTCACGGTCGGCCTCGAGGGCAGCAGGATCAAGGACGCGACCACGCTGACCAAGGCCCTGGTGGCGGCGGGCGCGACCCAGCAGCAGGCCAGCAGCGCGATCGCCGCGGCGCAGGCCCATCCGTCGCTGTTCGAACCGGTCTTCACCATCAGCCAGGACCGGTACGAACAGCTCAAGCCGACCCTGTACCCGCTGCCGGGCACGGTGTTCGAGTCGTCGGCGGCCCAGCAGGCCATCACGCCGGGCCTGTCGTCCGGGATCGTCGGCACGGTCGGGGCGATCACCGCTCAGGAGCTGAAGAGCCTTGGCGGCGCCTACACCGCGAGCAGCGTGGTCGGCCAGACCGGGCTGGAAGCCTCGGCCGAGCGCCAGCTGGCCGGGACGCCGACGGCGGTGGCCGAGGTGGTCACGGCCAAGGGCGCGCACGTGGCCACGCTGGAAACGCTGCCCGGCCGGCCGGGCACGCCGGTGAAGACCGCCATCGACCCGACCGTCCAGGCCGCGGCCGAGTCCGCGCTGGCGGCCAAGGCGCCCAAGGGCAAGAGCGCCGCGCTGGTCGCGGTGGACGCCGGCACCGGGGACGTGCTGGCCGTCGCGAACACCAACGCCGGCGGCTACGACCAGGCCGTGCTGGGCGGTTTCCCGCCGGGATCGACGTTCAAGGTACTGACCTCGACCGCGCTGATCGAGGCAGGGCTCACCCCCTCCTCGGCGGCCAGCTGCCCGACCACCACCACCGTGGACGGCGAGGTGTTCCACAACTCCGACGGCGAAGGGCAGGTCAGCAACCTGCTGCACGCGTTCGCCGAGTCGTGCAACACCGCGTTCATCGGGCTGGCCACCAGCAAGCTGAAGGCTCCGGACTTCCCGTCGGTGGCCTCGGCCTACCGGCTGGGCAAGGCCATCCAGATGGGGACGCCCGCCTTCGCCGGCTCCGTGCCGCTGCCGACGGACCAGGCTGACCTGGCCGCCACCTCGATCGGGCAGGGCAAGGTGCTGCTGTCCCCGCTCAACCTGGCCATGGTGGCCGCGGCCACCGACACCGGTACCGTCCGCGCGCCGCGGCTGGTCACCGGGGCCCCGGACGACACCGCCGCCACCTCGACCCTGCCCCAGAACGTGGTCACCGACCTGCACCAGCTGATGGCCCAGGTGGTCTCGACCGGCACCGCGGCCGGCCAGGGCCTGCCCGGAGGCACCTACGCCAAGACCGGGACGGCCGAGTACGGCACCAGCAACCCGCTGAAGATCGACGCCTGGCTGATGGGGTTCAAGGACAACGTGGCCTTCGCGGTCCTGACCGTCGACTCTCCTGGCAACGGCGGCCCGACCGACGGCCCGATCGCGGCGCAGTTCCTCGACCACATGTAGCGTTCAGCGGGTGGAAAACTTCGAGGTAGTCGTCCTGGGGGCGGGGTCGGCCGGCGAGTACGTAGCGGGGGAACTCGCCGACGCCGGGCGGACGGTGGCGCTGATCGAGAAGCTGCGCGTCGGCGGGGAGTGCCCGTTCGTGTCGTGCGTGCCGAGCAAGGCCATGCTGCGGTCGGCGCAGGCCCGCGGCGACGCGGGGCAGCTGGCCGAGCTGGGCGGCACGTCCGTCCCGGTGGAGCTGGGGCCAGACGATGCCGCGTTCCGCGCCGCGGCCGCCCGCCGGGACGAACTGGTCAGCGGCCGCCACGACACCGGCCACGCCGAGGAGGCGCAACGGCGCGGGGTGACGCTGATCCGCGGCACCGGCCGGGTGACCGGCCCCGGCTACCTCGACGTGGACGGCCGCGAGATCGGCTACCGGGACCTGGTGCTGGGCACCGGTTCCGAGCCCGCCGTGCCGCCGATCACCGGCCTGGACACGGTGACCGCCTGGACCAGCGACCGGGCCCTTTCCGAGCCGGACCGGCCCGCGTCCGTGGCCATCATGGGCGGCGGCCCGATCGGGTGTGAGTTCGCGCAGATCTACACCGGGTTCGGGGCCGCGGTGACCGTGATCGAGTCGGCCCCGCGGCTGCTCAGCGCCGAGCCCCCGGCCATCGGCGAGGCGATGACTGGCGTACTGCGCGACGGCGGCGCGCACGTGCGGGTGGGCACGGCGGTCAAGGCGGTCGAGCCCGCCCCGGACGGCGCGACCCGGATCGTGTTCGAGGACGGCCCGCCGCTGGAAGCCGAGCGGCTCATCCTGGCCGTGGGCCGCAAGCCGGTCACGGCCGATCTCGGCCTGGATCAGCTCGGCATCGAGCCGGACGCCAACGGCGCGCTCGACGTCGACGCCTACTGCCGGGTCCGTGGCCACCTGCACGTGTGGGCCGGCGGCGACGTGACCGGCATCGCGCCCTACACCCACGGCGCCGACTACCAGGCCCTGGTCATCTGCGACAACCTGCTCGAACGCCGGCGGAAGGCCGACTACCGGGCCATCCCCCGGGTCGTGTACACCCAGCCGCCGATGGCCAGTGTGGGGATGACCGAAGAGCAGGCCCGCGCAGCCGGGATCGAGGTCGTCACCGCCACCGGGGACCTGTCCGGCCTGGTCCGGACCCACACCGACGGTGCTCCCGGCGGCACCCTGATCCTGGTCGCGGACCGGGCCCGCGGCATCCTGGTCGGCGCGGCCGCGCTCGGCCCGGCCGCCGACGAGTGGATCTCCGAGGCCAGCGTGGCCATCCGGGCCGAGGTGCCGCTGGCCACGCTGGTCGACGTGGTCCACCCGTTCCCCACCTACGCCCAGGGCTACGAGCAACCGCTGCGCGACCTCGCGGCCCAGGTCAGCAGCTAGCGCACGTCGGGGGTGAGACCGTGGTCGCCCTGCACCTGATCGCACTGCACCAGCTAGCACTGCACCGGCTGACGCTGGAGGACCCGTACCTGGGGCTCCAGCTGCTCGGCACCGTGGCGTTCGCTGTCTCCGGCGCCGCGGTCGCGGTCCGGGCGGACCTGGACTGGCTCGGCGTCGTGGTTCTGGCCACGGTCACCGCGATCGGCGGCGGGACCCTGCGCGACCTGCTGCTGGGCCGGCTGCCGGTCAACTGGATCGGCGACCCGTGGCCGGTCTGGGTCGCCCTCGGGACCGCCGCCGTGGTCATCGCCGATGCCTACTGGCATCCCCGCCAGGCGCCGGACTCGCTGCGGATGGTGCTGTGGGCGGACGCGGCCGGGCTGGCCGTGTTCACGGTCACCGGGACCGAGCTGGCGCTGGATTCCGGCATCTCCGGGCCGGTCGCCGTGCTGCTGGGGGTGCTGACCGGAACCGGCGGCGGGATCGCCCGGGACGTGCTGGCCCGGCAGCGGCCGCTGGTGCTGGCGGGCCAGATCTACGCGCTCAGCGCGGTGGCGGGCGGCGCGGTGCTGGTGCTGCTGACCGACTCCGCCGTCCCGTACGAGGCCGCACGCTGGGCCGGGGTGGCGGTCACCTTGGTCCTGCGGCTGCTGGCCATCCACTACTCCTGGGCCCTGCCACCCATCCCGGGGACGCCGGACCGGCCGGTCGCAGACGCGGACGAGGCCGAGCCCGGCGCGGAGCCGCCGGACCGCGGCTGACCCGAGCACCCCGGGAGCGGTGAGTTTGTTCAATTTAGAATGCTGGTATGAGCCTCCTCGGTGACCGAACCTTCCGGCTGTCGGATCGCTACGAGCTCGAGGAAGGCGCGCTCTACCTGTCCGGGCTGCAGGCCCTGGTCCGGATCCCGCTCGACCAGTTCCGGCTGGACCAGCGAGCCGGCCGCCGCACGCAGACGCTGATCGCCGGGTACGAGGGGTCGCCGCTGGCCGGTTACGACCTGGAGATCGGGCGGCGGCGCACGCTGCTCGAGGCGCACGGGGTGGTCCACCGGCCCTCGGTCAACGAGGAGCTCGGGGCCAACGCGGTCCAGGGCTCCCAGCTGGCCTCGGCCTCGGCCGACAAGACCTGCGACGGCGTGGTCGGGATCTGGTACGGCAAGGCCCCTGGCCTGGACCGGGCCACCGACGCGCTGCGGCACGGCAACCTGGGCGGAGCCGACCCGGGCGGCGGCGTGCTGGTCATGGTGGGCGACGACTCGGTGGCCAAGTCCTCGACCGTGCCCAGCAGCTCCGAGGTGGCGATCGCGGAGCTGGGCATGCCCGTGCTGGCCCCGGCCGACCCGCAGGACGTGCTCGATCTGGGCCTGCACGGCATCGCGCTGTCCCGGTTCTGCGGCCTGTTCACCGGGTTCAAGCTGGCCACCAACGTGGTCGACGGGTCCGCGTCGGTCCAGGTGGCCGAGGACCGGATCACCATCACCGAACCGGACCGGACCGTGGACGGGACCGAGTTCCGGCACGAGGTGTCGGCCAACTTCCTGCAGCCCAACCTGACCCAGCTGGAGACCACGCAGACCGGGGCGCGGATGGAACTGGCCCGGCGGTACGCCTACGCCAACGGCCTGAACCGCATCGAGGGTGACCCGGCGGCCCGGGTCGGCATCATCGCGGCCGGAATCAGCTATCTGGACGTCCGGCAGGCCCTGCAGCTGATCGGCATCGGCCCGGACGAGCTGGCCAGCTCCGGGGTGCGGCTGCTCAAGCTGGGCATGGTCTCACCGCTCGAACCGCGCATCGTCACCGAGTTCGCGCGCGGCCTGGACGAGATCGTGGTGGTGGAGGAGAAGCGGCCCTTCATCGAGCTGGCCCTAAAGGACCTGTTCTACGGCAAGCCGGACGCGCCGGTGATCAGCGGGCGGCGCACGCCGTCGGGCACGCCGATGCTGCGCACGGCCGGGGACCTGCCGCCGGACGTGATCGCGGCCGCGCTGGCCCCGCGGATCGTCGCCCACGTCGACCAGGCGGGCGTGCACAGCTGGCTGGCCGGCCGCCAGCTGGGACGGCGGACGCTGGAGCTGCTGCCGATCACCGTGCGGACCCCCTACTTCTGCTCCGGGTGCCCGCACAACCGGGGCACCCAGGTGCCGGAGGGCTCGCTGGTCGGGGCGGGGATCGGCTGCTCGACGCTGGCCGTGCTCATGCCCGAGGAACGGTTCGGGAACATCATCGGCTTCACCCAGATGGGCGGCGAGGGCGGCCTGTGGGTGGGCATGGAGCCGTTCGTCCGCCAGTCGCACCTGCTGCAGAACATCGGGGACGGGACGTTCCACCACTCCGGCAGCCTGGCCGTGCGGCAGGCCGTCGGGACCGGGTCGCACATCACGTTCAAGCTGCTCTACAACGGCGCGGTGGCCATGACCGGCGGCCAGCAGGCGGTGGGCAAGATGCCGGTACCGCGGGTGGCCACGGCCCTACTAGCCGAGGGGGTCCGCAAGGTCATCATCACCACCGACGACCCGCACCGGTACCGGCGGGTCCGGCTGCCGCGCGGCGCCGAGGTCCGGCACCGGGACCAGCTGGCCCAGGTCCAGGAGGAGCTGGCCGCCATCGACGGGGTCACGGTCCTCATCCACGACCAGGAGTGCGCCACCGAACTGCGGCGCAAGCGCAAGCGCGGGCTGGTCCCCGAGCCGGCCCAGCGGGTGCTGATCAACGAGCGGGTCTGTGAGGGCTGCGGCGACTGCGGGACCAAGTCCAACTGCCTGTCGGTCCAGCCGGTGGACACCGAGTTCGGCCGCAAGACCCGCATCCACCAGGCCTCCTGCAACAAGGACTTCTCCTGCCTGGACGGGGACTGCCCGTCGTTCCTGACCGTCAAGCCGGGCAAGGCGGGCAAGTCAAAGAAAACCGCTCCGGCCCCGGCCGGCGAAGAACTGCCGGAGCCGTCCATTCGGGTCCGGACGGACGAGTTCAACATGCGGATCACCGGGGTGGGCGGTACCGGCGTGGTCACCGTGGCCCAGGTCATCTCCACCGCGGCCGTGCTGGCCGGGTTGCAGGTCCGCGCGCTGGACCAGCTGGGCCTGGCCCAGAAGGGCGGCGCGGTGGTGTCAGACATCCGGCTGTCACCGGAGCCGTTCACCGGGGCGAACAAGCTGACCCCGGGCTCGTGCGACCTGTACCTCGGCTGTGACCTGCTGGTGGCCGCGGACGCGGTACAGCTGGCCGCGGTGTCGCCGGACCGGACGATCGCGGTCACCTGCACGTCGCGGGTGCCGACCGGGGCCATGATCGCCAGCACCGCGGTGGCCTTCCCCGACGTAACCGAGACGGTGGCCCGCATCCACGGGCTGACCCGGGCCGAGCACGGCGTGGTCGTGGACGCCCGGGCCCAGACCAGCGCCCTGCTCGGTGACGACCAGTTCACCAACGTGTTCCTGGTCGGGGCGGCCGTGCAGGCCGGTGCGCTGCCCATCCCGGCCCGGTTCATCGAGGAGGCGCTGGAGCTGAACGGGGTGGCGGTGGACAAGAACGTGGCCGCGTTCCGGGCCGGGCGCCGGTACGTCGTCGAGGGTGCTGGGGCTGGTGGGGCTGATGAGGTCACTGGGGTGGCTGGGACGGCTGGGACGGAAGTTGAGGCGCTGATCCAGCGGCGGGTGGCCGAGCTGACGGCATTCCAGAACGAGAACTACGCCGCGAGCTACGCCGCGCAGGTGCGCGTGGTCGCGGACGCCGAACGCGCCGCCCTGGGCGCTCCGGGCGAGCTGACCAGTGCCTACGCCCGGCACTTGTTCAAGCTGATGGCCTACAAGGACGAGTACGAGGTGGCCCGGCTCTCACTCGACCCCGCGCTGGATGAGACCGTAGCAGCCCAGTTCGGGGCGGGGGCCCGGTACTACTACCGGCTGCACCCGCCGGTGCTGCGCTCCCTGGGCATGAAGAAAAAGGTCACCCTGGGCCCGTGGTTCCGGCCGGCGTTCCGCGCGCTGTACGCCAGCCGCGGCGTGCGCGGCACGGCGCTGGACGTGTTCGGCCGGACCGAGGTCCGCCGGACCGAGCGGGTGCTGCCGGGCGAATACCGCGCCGCGGTCACGGCCGCACTCCCCCAACTGTCGGCGCAGACACTGCCGGCCCTGGTCGCGCTGGCCGAGCTGCCGGACATGGTCCGCGGCTACGAGGACGTCAAGCTGGCCAACGTGGCCCGGTTCCGCACCGCGCTGGCCGAAGCCGTCCGCACCCTGAATGAGGAGCCGATGCCGTGACATGGCGGTCCTCTTCGAACTGGTCGTGAACTTCGGTACTGGCCAAGATGCGGCCGGAACCGCAGCAGAGCTTGTCCGGCGCGCCGGTCACATCGACGTGCGCGGCGTTCCGGTGCCTCTCGGCGAACCATTCATCTCCGAGCTCAAGTCGCCGGCCTACATTGAGTTCTCGGTGCATCCGCGTGATGGCGACCCGCCCGGCTACGACGGCCTGGTACTCGCAGAGGATCTGTGCGAAAAGTGGCAGCTCGGCCCGGAATGGAACGCATTCGAGCCCGGCTACCGGTGGCTGCCCTATTCCGGATCGAGGAACTTCTAGTGTGTTATCTCGTTATTAGCCGGTGATTGATGCGAGTGCGACCGGCCTTCGTGCAGGGGTCTGTGCGGCATGCCAGAACCGGAAGGGCGGCCAGCAGGGAACCCGCAGTTATCCAAGGCGCCGTAGCGCTGTCTCGATAGCGACCTCGACCCGGGAAGTCATGCCGGGCACATCGACGGGACGGCGCCCAGCGACCTGGCCACGGATCCACTTCGGCTGGCTGTCGTCATGGTGCAGCAGGGCAAACAGGTCCCACCACGGATCGAGAGTCACCCCGGTGATCGACTCATAGAGCGACCGAAGCTGCTCCGACCACTCGGGCGAATAGAGCGCCGCCAAGTATCGCCGGCAGTGCCCGACGTCAATCGCGCGCGCCCCCCGATGGACGCCGTTCCAATCGGTCAGTCCAGTAATCCTCCCGCGCGACCACAGCATGTTGACCGGCAGGAGATCGCCGTGCAGGAAGACGGCAGTGTCCTTTGGCGGCGGCGCCGCCATGACACCAAACGCCGCCTTCCACACAGGGGGATTCTGTGCGCCGGCCGGCACCTGAAACCCGTCTAGAGGAGCGATCCAAGAATCTGTCCAGGGTCGGAACATCTTCGCGGGGAGATCGAGGGAATGCAGCAATACAGCAAGCTCGGCGATCCTGGTCATCCACGACCGAGGTTCCGCCGGATTGAGGTGAACATGCCCCGGCAACCGTGTCATCAGCAACGATGGCGCGCCCCCCGTCGAAGCACCAGCAACATCAGTAGCCAGGATGCCCGGAACCGGGAGCCCGCTTCCCGCCACCACACCAAGGTTGGCGATCTCCTTCTCCAAGCTCCCCTGCAGACCAAGCCCGCCCGGGTACTGCCGCAGAACGACGAACGTTCGCATTCCACGTCGCTCGACAGTCAGCCGATTGACGGCGGAGCAGACGCCACCGGTCAATCGGCGATGGCCAACGATGCGACTGCCCCGGCCCATCGACGCCGCAACCCAGGCGAGAGTCTCCACGGAGGGCCGACGCTGCCTGAACCCGCCATCCCTCCAGTCGCCGTCGGTCATGAGCGTGAGCCTATTCGTTAAGGCTTTCTCGGTGAGCTCGCGGTACTAGTGCCACCGCGGGCGGCGGAGTTGCCACCATCTGCGCCGTTGGGCGCTCAGACTGGCCGCGGGCTTGCCCGGCACGGGTCTGGACAAGGTGCCTGCGTCGCGGGCGGCGGGCTGGACCGCGGCGCGGGCTTCGTGCCAGGCGGCGACGGCCTCGTCTTCGCGGACCAAGGGGACGGGGATGGGCGGGTCACCGGCGCCGTTGCGCCGCCAGTCCAGGATCCTGGTGTTGAGCTCGGCCACGGCCTCGCGGACCTCCGGCTCGGAGCGCAGGGCGAGCTGCCCGGTCGTCAGCCGCTCGGACTCGCGGCGCAGCCGGAGCGGGGTCGGCAGCAGTTCCTCGGTGGGCACGCCTTCGCGCTGCAGCTTGTCCCGCAGCCAGGTCTGGGTGAAGTCACGGTCCTGGCGCCGCGGGATCGGCTTGCCCTCGCCGGGCAGGTTGTCGAAGACGCCGCGCCCTTCCGCGTCGGCGATCTGCTGGTCGATCCACGAAGGAAAGCTGTGCTGGGGTGGTCTGCGTTCAGTCATTTATTAATGAAGTATCCACCGCCCGGGGTCTGAAACTCGGCCGGGCCGACCCGGCCTACAGTGGCGGAGTGACCGATATGGACGTTGTCGCCGAGCACATCCTGGCCACCTACGACACGATCACCGTGGTCGGCGCGAGCGGGGCCCCGGCCAAGGCCGCGCACTACGTGCCCGCGTACATGCAGCAGCGCGGCTGGCGCATCATCCCGGTCAACCCGTACCGGGACGAGATCCTGGGCCAGCAGGTCCACCGGACGCTGGCCGACGTGCCCGAGCAGGTCGGGCTGGTGGACGTGTTCCGGCCACCGCACCGGGCCCCCGACGTGGCCCGGCAGGCGGTCGTGGCCGGGGCCAGCGCGCTGTGGCTGCAGCTGGGCATCGCCTCGGCTGAGGCGCGCGCCATCGCCACCGCCGCCGGGCTGCTCTACGTGGAGGACCGCTGCCTGATCATCGAGCAGCGCCGGACGGGTCTGACCGCTCCGGCTCGCTGACCACCTGCAGAGTGCGCAGGGTCGGATCGGCGGCGTAGGCGACCCGGCCGCCGTCGGCCAGCACGGCGCGGAGCGCGGCCACGATCTGCGCGGTGACCAGTTCCCCGGGCGCCAGCACCGGCACGCCGGGCGGGTAGGGCGCCACCAGCTCCGCGCTGACCCGGCCCGCAGCCTCGCCGGCGGGCACGGTCTCGTGCGGGGCGAAGAACGCGTCCCGCGGCGGCAGCACCACCTGCGGGACCAGGCCCCAGGCCAGCCCGGGGGCCGGGTGCCGCGGGGTGGACCGGTGCCGTTCGATCGCGGCCACCAGCGTCTCGGTGAACCGGGTCACGTGCTCGGGCTCGTCGGCCAGCGTGACGATGGGCACGATCGTGTCCCGGTCGGCCATCTCCACCGGCATCCCGGCCGCGATCAGCTCGGCCTCGACCCGGTGGCCGTGGGCCCCGGTCCCGGCCAGCAGGACGACCAGCTTGCCCGGCTCGATGTCCGGGCCGTCCAGTACGGCCAGCCCGGGGACCGCGGCCAGCCGGGCCCGGGCCGTGGCCACCGCGGCGAGCAGCCGTCCGGTCAGCGCCTCGCCGTCCCGGGCCAGCAGTTCCCGGGCCGCGTCGATGCTGGCCAGGATGGTCCCGGCCGGGCTGGTGGTGTGGGTGGCCTCGAAGGCCCGGTCCAGCCGGGCCGGGTCCAGGCGGTCGGTCCGGGCCAGCACCAGCGCGCCCTGGGTCCAGGCCGGCAGGGCCTTGTGCGCGCTGGTGACCATGGCGTCCGCACCGGCCGCCAGCGCGTGCGGCGGGAAGCCGGGATGAAAGCCGAGGTGAGCCGCCCAGGCGGCGTCCACGATGAGCGGCAGGCCGGCCTCGTGGGCCGCGGCCGCGTGCCCGGCCAGGTCCCCGGTGGTGCCCACGTAGGAGGGGTCACCGAGGAACACCGCCCGCGCCCCGGGGTGCGCGGCCAGCGCGGCCCGGACCGCGGCCACCGGGACTGCGCGCGGCAGCCCGGAGGCCGGGTCGACCTCCGGCCGGACCCACACCGGACGCAGCCCGGCCAGCACCAGCCCGAGCAGCAGCGACCGGTGCAAGGTCCGGCTGACCACCACCTCGTCCCCCGGGCGGCCCACGGCCAAGGCCAGGGCCTGGTTGCCGTGGGTGGATCCGGCCACGGAGAACCGGCACCAGTCCGCGCCCCACAGCCGGGCGGCGCGCTGCTCGGCCTCGGCCAGCAGCGCGTCGGCGTGCTTGATCGTGTCCAGGCCGGCGTACAGCGGGATGTCCCCGGCCACCACCGCGCCGGTCAGGCCGGTCCGCTGCTTGTGCCCGGGGATGCTCATCCGCGCCGGGTCGCCGCCCTCGGTGGCACTGCCCGCGGCGCTGGCCCGCAGCCAGGCGTCCAGGAGCGGCGCCCCGGAGCGCAGCCCGCGCGGATCACGGGGATCACCGGGATCACGGGGATCGTGCGGGTCAGCGCCGTCGGGAACTTTCGGCGTCACGGTGCTGGTCATCTGCCCAGTGTGCCCGATAGCTTCTCGGTGACAGCCCGCTGGGAGGCTCCGCATGCCGCTTGATCCGCAGTTCCGCACGATCCTCGACCATCTCGAGGTCCACGGGCTGCTACCGCTCGTCCGCGATGACGTGGAGCAGACCCGCGCGCACTACCGCGCGCTCAGCTTCAGCCGCCGCGGCGCCCAGTTCGTCCCCGAACCGGTCGCGTCGGTGGCGGACCGGCGGTCGCCGGGCGGGGTGCCGGTGCGGGTCTTCGAGCCGTGCGAACCGCGCGGCGGCACGGTCGTCTATCTGCACGGCGGCGGCTGGGTGGTGGGCGACGTCGAAACCCACGACCCGCTGTGCCGCCGGGTGGCCAACGTGACCGGTGCCCGGGTCGTGTCGGTCGGCTACCGGCTGGCCCCCGAGCACCCGTTCCCGGCCGGCCTGGACGACGCCGAGCACGTGCTCCGATGGATCGGCGAGGAGGGCGCGGACGAGCCGGTGGGGGTGGCGGGCGATTCAGCCGGCGCGTCGCTGGCGGCCGGGCTGGCGCTGCGGGCCCGCGACCGGGAGATCCCGCTGGCTGCGCAGCTGCTGTTCTACCCGGCGACCGACCCGTCCATGGCCAGCAGGTCCCAGGCCGAGAACGGCCGGGGGTACTTCCTGACCGGGGACGATATGACCTGGTTCTACCGCCAGTACCTGCCCGCCCTGGTGGACGACGCTGAGCCCGAGGCAGGCCTGGCCTACGCCGAAGCCAACCTGGCCTACGCCAACGTCAACCGGGTCGCATCCGCCGTGGTGGCCACGGCCGAGTTCGATCCGCTGCGGGACGAGGGCGCCGCCTACGCCGACCGGCTCAAGAACAGCGGCGTGCCCACCGAGTACGTGCCCGGGCCCGGCCTGATCCACGGCTACGCGGCCTTCCTGGGGGTCGTGGACGCCGCCGACAGCACCGCCACCGAAGCCATGGAGATCTTCGGCCGCATGCTCCGCGGCTGACCCCCGCATGGAGGCTGTGCTGGGCGGGCCCGACCCGGCTCAGGGCGTGCGGGTGACGGTGGAGCGGAGGCGGGAACGGGCCGAGGACGAATCTGAGGCCGGCACCAGGCGGCTGGCCTTGCCCAGGCCGTGGGGCGGCATGTTGCCGTAGATGCCTTCGTACTCGCCCGCCCGGACCAGGTAGGTCTCGTGCCAGATGCCACTGCGGTCGTTGCGGCCGACACGTTTCCAGTAGTTGCGCCAGACGGCCAGGTGCGGGTCGTCCTCGTTCCGGGCGAACGCCTCCAGCTGGTCGAACGACCGCCAGTACTGGACGACGGTTGTCAGGCCCAGGGGCTGGAAGCCCAGCAGGCCCTTGTCCGGGTCCGCCATCAGGTATTCCAGCATGTGCATCAGGCCGCGGCGGCCGCCGAAGTCGAGGAACGACCGGTACAGGTGCAGCTTGCTGTCGAATCGCGCCCCGATGAGGAAGACCACGAAGTCCCCGTCGATCTCAGCCCTCATCCGGCGCCCGGCAATTGGTGCCATGGCCACTCCCGTGGATCAGAGGTACTGGCCCTGTCCCTCAGTGTCGCGCGACACCCACTCGACCGCCAGCACGTCGGCCGGGTCGAGCACGCTCCAGCCGTCGTCGCGGGTGAACTCGATCAGGCCGTCGCCGCGCAGGTTCATGCTGAGCAGCGGATGCTTGTCATCGTTCAGCGTCCAGCGCCCATTGAGCTCGCGCACCACCAGCCTGACCTGCCCCGGCTTGCCGATCACCGGCCGCAGAAGGTCAACCATCACCGAACTCTGCACGGCTTCACTCTATGTCGTTAGGGTCAGTCCATGCGGATCTGGCTGATCGGTTTCGGCACGGTGGGCCAGTGGCTGGCCGGGATGCTGGATGAACAGGCCGGTTCGCTGGGCACCCGCTACGGCCTGGTCCCCCAGGTGGTCGGCATCGCCACCGGGCACGACGGGTTCGTCTACGCCCCGGATGGCCTAGACCTGGCTGCGGCCCGTACCGCGGCCGAGGCCGGGCGGCCGCTGGCTGAGCTGCCCGGGGTCCGCCACTGGCCGGACGCGCGAGCCGGCCTGGCCGCGACCGAAGCCGACCTGCTGGTGGAGGTGTCGGCCAGCCCGCCCGAGGACGGCCAGCCCGGTCTGGCCCACCTACGGGAGGCGCTGCGCCGCCGGATACCAGCGGTCACGTCGAACAAGTGGCCGGTCGCCCTGGACGGGGTGGCGCTGGCCGCGCTGGCCCGCGACCAGGGAGTGCCGTTCCGGGCCGAATCCACGGTCATGTCGGGCACTCCGGTGCTGAGCACGCTGACCGAAGGGCTGGCCGGAGCCCGTCCGCTCGGGCTGCGCGGCCTGCTCAACGCCACGGTCAACGACATCTTGACCAGGATGGCCGGTGGCCTGTCCTACTCCGACGCGCTGGCCGCGGCGCAGGACGCCGGGCTGGCCGAGCCGGACCCGGCCGCCGACGTCAGCGGCCTGGACGAGGTGGCCAAGGTGATGATCTTGTCGGCGCTGGTGTTCGGCCGGCCGCTGACCCGGGCTGACGTGAGCTACCGCGGGATCGACGACCTGCCCGGCCAGGCCCTGGACGAGGCTCGGGCGGCGGGCGGCACGCTGAAGCACGTGGCCGGCCTGAGCTTCGCCGAGCCGGGCGGCGCCGGCCCGGTCAGCGCCCGGGTCCAGACCGAGGTCGTCCGCCCCGGTGACCCGCTGGCCGGGGTCGACGGCGCGGTCAACGCGCTGGTATGCCGGGCTGAGCCGGTGGGCCAGGTCACGATCACCGGCCCGGGTGCCGGGCCGGAGCTGGCCGGCCAGGGTGTGCTGAGCGACCTGATCGCCGTGGCCCGCTGGGCTCAGCGCTGACTCAGCCCTTGCCGGGGTTGAAGATGCGCTTGGGGTCCAGCGCCTGCCGGACGGCGGTCTGCATGGCCACCGCCCCGGGGTCGAGCTCCCGCAGCATCCCGTCCCGCTTCAGCAGGCCGACACCGTGCTCGCCGGTGACCGTACCGCCCACCGCGATCGCCTCGGCCAGCAGTTCGTCGAACGCGGCCTGGGCTGCGGCGCGGGCCGCGTCGTCGCCGGCCGGGGTGATGATCAGCGGGTGCAGGTTCCCGTCCCCGGCGTGCGCGATGGTGGCGATCTGCACCCCGTGCCGGGCGCCGATCTTGCTGACCTGCTCCAGCATGGCGGGCACGGCCGAGCGCGGCACGCAGACGTCCTCGGTCAGTACCGGCCCGAGCCGCTCGAACGCCGGGTAGGCCAGCCGCCGGGCCTCGAACAGCGCCTCGGCCTCGGCGTCGTCGGTGGACTGTTCCACCCAGAGCGCACCGGTGTCGGTCATGGTCGCGGCGATGGCGGCGGCTTCGGCCGCCCCGGACTCGCCCGGTGTGTCCACCCGGGCCAGGAGCATCGCGTTCGCGTCCGCGTCGATGCCCAGGTGCTTCCAGTTCTCGACCGCCTCCAGGCAGGATCGGTCGAGCAACTCCAGCACGGCCGGGGTCAGCCCGCGCCGGGTGATCTGGGCCACGGCCCGGCCCGAGCTGACCAGGTCGCCGAACGCGGCCACGACCGTGCGCGGGGTGGCGGCCAGCGCGGGCCGCAGCCGCAGCGTCACCTCGGTGACCACGCCCAGCGTGCCCTCCGCCCCGACGAACAGGCTGACCAGGTCCAGCCCGGCCACGCCCTTGGTGGTGCGGCGGCCGAGGCGGACGGCTTCGCCGTAGCTCACCGGCCCCCCGACGACCGCGCGCAGGCCCAGCACCCAGTCGCGCGTCACGCCGTACTTCAGGCAGCACAGGCCGCCCGCGTTGGTGGACACGTTGCCGCCGATGGTGGACCAGGGCGCACTGGCCGGGTCCGGCGGGTACCACAGGCCGTGGGCGGCCACCGCCGCCTTGACGTCGTTGTTGACCGCGCCGGGCTGCACCACGGCCAGCAGGTTGTCCGGGTCGATCTCCAGGACCTGATCCATCGCGGCCACGTCGAGCACCACGCAGCCCGTGACCGCGTTGGCCCCGCCGGACAGGCCGGTGCCCGCCCCGCGTGGTACGACCGGGACGCCCAGCTCGGCGCAGGCCCGGACCACCTGCTGAACCTCGGTCTCGGACCGGGCCCGCACCGCGGCCGCGGCCCGCCCGGTCGGCGCCCATTCGGCTTCGTCGTGCGACAGCGAGGCGAGCACGTCCGGGTCCACGACGATCCGGTCGGCCGGCAGCACACGGCCCAGTACCTCAATGACCTGGGCCGGGCTCATGACAGCACCTCCGACAGCTGGGCGGCGGTCGCGCGAGCGCCCGCCGGGCTCATGATCGACGCGGCGTGGTCGACACTCGCCACGGTTTCCACGCTGACCAGCGGGCCCGGTGACCCCAGTGCGTCGCGGAACTGCTCGATGACCGCCGGCGGGTAGGCGGGCGGGCTGTCCGGCCCGGTACTCCACTGGGCGGTGAGCAGCCGGGTCGGCACTGTGAGCTGCTGCCACTTCGAGGGACCGAAGAAGATGTCGGTCGCGTCCTGAATCAGCGCGTCGGAGTTCAGCCGGACCCGGGGCCCGGTCAGATCGTGGGCCAGGTAGTCCAGCAGCAGTGGATCGGCCGGGTCCAGCAGCGGCGCGGTCTGCTCGACGAAGAACCTGGCGTAGTCCTCCACCGACGGCCAGTCTCGGTCCAGCCGGGCCAGCCGGTCGCGGAAGATCGCGGGCACCGCCTCAGGGGTCAGGCCCGGCGCGGTGGCCATGGGGAAGCCGCCGTCCACCAGGACCAGGTCCGTGACCCGGTCCGGATAGGTGGTGGCCAGCTCGACGGCGACGAAGCCGCCCATCGACATCCCGCACACGGGCACCGCGTCCAGGCCCAGGTGGTCCAGAACCGTGATCAGGTCGGCGGCGTGCCGGGACACCGACGAAGGGCCGGTGACGCCCACGCTGTCGCCCCGGCCGCGCAGGTCCGGGGCGATCAGGCTCAGTCCGGGATGCTGCGCCCGCAGCCAGTTCCACAGTTTGCGCTGGCTGCTGATCCCGTGGATGACCAGCACCGGGCTGGTCGCGGCGGTCACGTGCTCGACGGCCAGCGCCCCGCCCGGTACACCGACCGCGATGACCTCGATCGAGGCCTCGCTGCCTGATTCCATACCAACGACCCTAAGCGCTGGTCAGTACCGTGGGGAGCGCCGTACCCCTGCGCGGGCACCGGCCGGCTAAGTAACCTGGGCGGGAACGTTGCACCGACACCCTGTGGGAGACAACCGTATGAGCACCGAGAAGCCCGAAGTCGACTTCCCCGGTGGCGAGCCGCCGGCTGAGCTGCAGATCACCGACATCAAGCCCGGTGACGGCGCCGAGGCCAAGGCGGGCGACATGGTGCAGGTGCACTACGTCGGCGTGGCCTACTCGACCGGCGAAGAGTTCGACTCCAGCTACGACCGCGGCGACCCGCTTGAGTTTCAGCTGGGCGTGGGCCGGGTTATCGCCGGCTGGGACCAGGGTGTCCAGGGCATGCGGGTCGGCGGCCGCCGCCAGCTCGTGATCCCCCCGCACCTGGCCTACGGCGACCGGGGCGCCGGCAACGCCATCGCTCCCGGCGAGACCCTCATCTTCGTCTGCGACCTCGTCGGCGTCTGAGCGGTACCGCCTGCAGCCTCCGTCCGCTTCGCCGCGGCCGGAGGCTGCTGCATCCCCACGTGTATCAAGCACGACGGGGGTGCCTCCGGCTGAGTAGAGCGGCCGCTTTCAACGGCCCGCTGTGCTTGGGGGGCCGGGGATGCGGCGTTGTCTGCTGGGGCTGGTGGTGGCGTCCGGCCTATGGGGCGGCGCGGTGTGCGGGACGAAGTACGCCCTGGCTGGCTTCGGGCCGGTGACGCTGCTGGCCGTGGCGCTGGCCGCGGCCGCGGCCGTGCTGTGGGTGACGCTGCTGGCCCGTGGCTACCGTGCACCGCGCACCTGGTGGCTACCGGTCCTGCTCGGCCTGCTGGAGCCGGCGCTGGCTTACCTGGCCGACACGCTGGGGCTGTCGCTGACCAGCGCGGTGCACGGGGCCCTGCTCAGCGGGCTGGAATCGGCGGTGGTGGTCGCGCTGGCCGCCATCCTGCTGCGCGAGACGGTCAGCACCCCCGCCGCCATGGCCGTGCTGATGGCCCTGGCTGGCCTGGCCGTGCTGGCCGGCACGGGTGGCGGCCGGGGCACGGCGGTGGGCGACCTGCTGGTGGCCGGGGGCGTGCTCAGCGCCAGCCTCTACACCATCGTGGCCAAGCGATTCGGCGACGACTCCGACCCGCTGTCCCTCACCACGTGGCAGTTCACCGTGGCCGCGATCGCCACCGGCGGCGCCATGACCGCCCGCTGGGCCACCGGCGCGGAACGGCTGCCCGCGGCGGTGCCGGCCCGGTTTTGGCTGGCCGCGGCGCTGGTCGGAGTGGCTGGTTACGGCGTCAGCTTCCTGCTGTTCAACTCGGTGATCTCCCGGGTCGGCGCGACCCAGGCCGCCGTGGTACTCAACCTGATCCCCGTCTTCGCCTTCACCGGCGCGACCGTGTTCCTGGATGAGCGTGTGACCCGCGGCGACGTCCTCGGCGCGGCCCTGGTCGGTTTCTCGGTCGTCTACTTCACCGTCGCCGACCACCGCGCGGCCGCCCAGCTCACCTGGCGGCAGCGGCCGGGGGTGAACCGAGCGAGTCCAGTGGGCGGTTTGGGCCTTTGGTCTCTGGTATGCCGATCGGTGGCGCGTATCGTCCGGGGCAGTCAGGGATCGCTTCACCTGCCAATGGAGGCAAACTATGGCCACTCCCCCCACCATCCAGCAAGGCTCGACCGGCGACGCCGTCCGCTGGGCCCAGTACCTGCTGACCCGATTGACCCTGAGCTACACCCAGATCGACGGGACCTTCGGCACGGTGACCAAGGCCGCGGTCGAGAAGTTCCAGACCGAGAAGAAGCTCAGCGTGGACGGCATCGTCGGCCCCAAGACCTGGGCCGCCCTCGGGGGCGACACCGCCGAGCCGCCGACGCTGGCCAACGGCTCCAGCGGCACGGTGGTCGAGAAGCTGCAGACGGCGCTGAACGAGGGCCGCGGCACGTTCGCCCCGAGCACCAACCCGGTGCTGACCGTCGACGGCAAGTATGGCCCGCAGACGCAGACCGCGGTCGAGGGCACCCAGAAGGAAGCCAAAATCAGTGCGGACGGCGTGGTGGGCCTGGCGACCTGGGCCATCCCGGTGCATGCGGCCGGCGAGGCGCTGGCCAACTTGTGCGGCGTACGCGCCCCCGGCACCAGCAGCTGACCCAGACCCTTGGACTCGCCGAACAACTGGAACGGCTGGGCGTGCTGATTATCGTGTGCGAAAACTGTCGCTATGGTGACAGTTTTCGCACACGGTAATGGGGCCCGCGACGCTTCAGTCCCGCCCAACCCGCCGGGAGGTGAGGTTGACGGGGTGACCGTGATCGTCGTGCCGTCAGACGCCGGTGACGCTGGGCTGGCCGTTCTCCAGGTGGCCGACGAAGCGCTGCGACCAGGAGGCATCGGTGCTGGCCGTCACGGTCAGGTCGTACCAGCCACCGGAGCCGTGCAGCGGGTCCGCGTTGTACACGGCGGAGCGGTGGCTGGGCACGGTGTAGGTGCGCGGCTGGGTCCGGCTGTAGGCGTTGGCCTTGACCGTGAACGTCACCTCGGCCGGGCTCATGTTGGTCAGGTTCAGCCGCAGGCGCGGGCCGTCGGCGAAGCCCATCTCGATGTACGCCGCGCGCACCGGCAGGTGCGCACCGGCGGTCGCGGTGTCGCCGGTGAAGCGGCGCAGGAAGCGATTCGGCCCGGTGACGGTGATGTCGTACTTGGTGTCACCGGCCGCGGCGCCGACCGGGGCGGTCCCGGTCTCGGTGTGGCTGTGCGGCGACGGCTCGACCGTGTACTGGCCCGGGAACCCGGCCGGGTAATCCGCCAGCACGGGCACGTCGGCCAGGTTGTTGTAGACGGCGAAGTGGCTGGCCTTGCGCACGTGCGGGCCGCTGTTGCTGAAAGCCAGCTGCGCGGTCACTGCCCCGGCGGCGGTGGTGAAGCCGGTCAGGTTGGCGTTCGGCTGTACCGGCAGCGGGCGGGCCGGCTTGGCACCCGGCTCTTGCGGGGGCATGGCGTTAGTTTCCGGCAGGGGAACGTACTTTGTCTCCGCAATTAGCGGCCCGGTTTCCGGCAGATCGGGCAGGCCGTACACCGGCGAGGCGAAGTCGAAGGCTTCCGTGAGGTCGCCGCAGACCTTGCGCCGCCAGGCGCTGATGTTGGGCGAGACCGCGGGCTGACCCAGCGCGGCGGTCCACTTCTCCAGGAACTGGATCACCGAGGTGTGGTCGGCGGTCTCGGAGGTGACCCAGCCGCCGCGGGTCCACGGCGACACCAGGATCAGCGGGACCCGGAAACCGAGCCCGACCGGGGCGGGGGCGGTCAGGCCGTACTCGGACAGGTCGGTGCCGCTGACGAACTCGTCCTTCTCGCCGGGCGGCGGCACGGGCGGCGGCACGTGGTCGAACTGCCCGTCGTTCTCGTCGTAGTTGACGATGACCAGCGTCGAGTTGAACACGTCCGGGTCGGCGTTGAGCGCCTCCAGGACGGCGCGCATGAAGTACGCGCCGTTGCCGGGCGCCGTCACCGGGTGCTCGGAGAAGAACTGGTTGTCGACCACGTAGGAGACCTGGGGCAGCTGGCCCGACAGGACGTCGGCCTTGAGCGCGGCCGCGATGTTGGCGGCGTTCTGCGTCTCGACGCCGGTGTCGGTGCTGATGTTGGCCACGCCGCGCGAATACAGCGGGTTCGACGGGTCGGGCACACCGGGCTTGCCGGTCTCCGGATCAGTCTGGGTCGGGTCCAGCTTGGCGAAGGTCGCGAAGTAGGGCGGGGCGTTGTCGCCGTAGTCGTCGGCGCAGTGGTAAGTCCGCCAGGACACGCCCGCGTTCTGCAGCGTCTCGACGTAGGACGGCCAGGTCAGGAAGTTCCGCTGCAGGTTGCCGCCGCCGTCGTAGGCGACCTGCGGGGCGGTGCCGTCGTAGCCGGGGTGCGTCTGGTCGGCGTTGATCGTGCCGCTCATCAGGTAGATGCGGTTCGGGCCGGTCGCGCTGATCACCGAGCAGTGGTAGTCGTCGCCGACCGTGTAGGCGTCGGCCAGGGCGTAGTGGAACGGCAGGTCGTCGCGGGTGAGAAAGCCCATCGTGGTCGGGCCGGCCTTGGCCTGGATCCAGCCGTTCATCAGCCCGCCGTACCAGGCACCGTGCTGGGTCAGCCAGCTGTGGTCGGTGCCGCCGTAGTTGGCCGCGCCGAGCTCCGCACTCGGCGGGACCCCGCCCTGCCATTCATCGGTGCCGCTCAGCCGCCACGGGTACTGGGTGGCCGCGCCGATCTTGGGCGCATCGGGCTGCTGGAAGACCGAGTTGCCGCCGGGCAGCGTGATCGTGGACCGGTCGCCGAAGCCGCGCACCCCGCGCATCGAGCCGAAGTAGTGGTCGAAGCTGCGGTTCTCCTGCATGACCACCACGACATGCTTGATGTCGCGGATATCCCCGTACCGCTGCTGCGGGCCGGCCGCTCCGCCGATGAAACCCTGGCGGGACAGGTCGGACATAGAGCTGACCTCCAGGTCGCCGGAGAAACGCACGCGCCAACCTGGAGGATTCGCCGTTCAGCTATGGAACAGACGATCAGCCCACTAACACCAAATGAACAAGTATTGACCGTCCGGGCACGGTCCTAGGCCACGTCAACTTCGGCGACCCGGCCATCCGACACTATGAGCCTGCGCGTGACGGAAATCGACTCCAGCATCCTGCGGTCGTGCGTCACCAGAAGAAATGTCCCGGCGTACCCGTCCAGCGCCGACTCCAACTGCTCAATGGCGGGCAGGTCGAGGTGGTTGGTCGGCTCGTCGAGCACGAGCAGGTTCACCCCGCGCGCCTGCAGCAGCGCAAGCGCGGCCCGGGTCCGCTCCCCTGGCGACAGCGACGAGGCGGAACGGAGGACGTGGTCCCCCTTCAGACCGAATTTGGCCAGCAGAGTCCGGGTCTCGTCCGGGGCCTGGGCGGGTACCTGCGCGGCGAACGCCTCCAGCAGCGGCGCGGGACCGTCGAAGAGCGACCTGGCCTGGTCCACCTCGCCCACCGAGACTCCGGACCCGAGGGACGCAGAACCGGACGAGAGCGGCACCCGGCCGAGCAGCGCACCCATCAGCGTCGACTTGCCCGCTCCGTTCGGCCCGGTGATGGCGACCCGGTCCGCCCAGTTCACCTGCAGGTTCACCGGTCCGAGGGTGAAGTCGGCGAACGACACGACTGCCTCACGCAACATTGCGGCCACGGTTCCAGAGCGCGGCGCCGCCGCGATCGTCATTCGCAGTTCCCACTCCTTGCGCGGCTCGTCCACGGCCCCGAGCCGGTCAAGCCTCCGCTCGGTGATCTTGATCTTGCTGGCCAGCTTTTCCGTCCGGTTGACCTGGGCCGAAAGCCGGTTCTTGTCCTTGTCCGGAGCCTTGGCCCGGGCCTGCCGCACGCCCTTGTCCGCCCAGCTGCTCTGCATCCGCATCCGGTCGGTCAGGGCCGTCTTCTGGTCGTCGAACTTCTCGTAGGCGTCCCGTGCGTGCTGCTGGGCGATCGCCCGCTCTTCCAGGTACGCCAGGTATCCGCCGCTGTACAGGTGCACCGACTGCTGCGCCAGGTCGAGTTCGAGCACCTGGTCCACCGTCCGTTCCAGGAAGGCCCGGTCGTGGCTGACGAGCACCGTCCCCGCCCGCAGTTTCACGACGAAATCTTCCAGGATGGCGAGCCCCTCGATGTCCAGGTCGTTGGTCGGCTCGTCGAGCAGGAAGATGTCGTACCGCGCCAACAGAAGCGACGCGAGATTCGCCCGCGCGGCCTGCCCGCCGGATAGCGAGGTCATCGGCGTCTCCAGCCGGACGGCGAGCCCGAGCGAGGCAGTAACCTTCGCCGTTCGCTCCTCCAGGTCCGCCCCGCCCAGGTTCATCCACCGGTCGAACGCCTCCGCGTAGGCGTCGTCCGCTCCCGCCTGCCCGGTCTCCAGCGCGGCCGTCGCCGCGTCGAGTTCGGCGGCAGCACCAGTCACCCCGGTCCGCCGCCCGATGAATGCGAGCACACTCTCACCCGCCCACCGTTCCGGCTCCTGCGGCAGGTAACCGACGGTTGCCGTCCCCGGGTTCAGCGAGACAGACCCGGCATCGCGCGCGCCGTCGTCCAGCCCGGCGAGCATCCGCAGCAGGGTGGATTTCCCTGCCCCGTTGGCACCGACCAGCCCGATCACCTTGCCCGGTGAGACCACGAGGTCTACGCCGGAGAAGACAACCCGGTCCGCGTGCCCCGCGGACAGCCCCTTAGCCGTCAGCACTGCATTCACCCGACCTAATCTAGGCCAGCTGGGGTGGGCTCTGACGACATCAGCCCGGCTATGCCGCCGGGCCAGTTCCTGCTGAACCTGAACCAGACCGCCGTCTACGCGGCACCCGCGGCGCGGCCTTCTTTGTTCGGCCGGGCTTTCCGTGATCAGGACTTGTGTTCGCGGTCACTCGTCTGACTTCGCATTTGAGTGATGGTTGGTGATGAGTATTTTCCGCCATCTTTTGAAATGAAATCCTCGAATCCCTCGCCGCCTACTGTTAACGAATCAACGACTCAGACACTAGAGGGCATGATCTTCCAGAAGAGCCTTGAGGTTGCTGTTGCCGGTGTCGAACTGCCGCTGGGTCAGGCGGACGACCAGCGGCTCTGCGAATTTGAAGAAGCCGCGGCTTTCTCCCCCGCAGTGGACCGTCAGCTTGGTGCCTGCGCCGTCTGGCTCGAGCCGCTGGTCGACTTCGAGGAAGTACGGCCCTCCGGTGGTCGTGGTGGTCAGCTGCTTGTTCTCGATGAGAGTCGTGCACGTGACCGGCGATTCGAAGCGTCGGCCCAAGAACGTGCCCACATAGACCATTGTGTCGCCCACTTCGAGTGGGTCTTCGCTGGTCCGCTGCACTTCCAGCAATCCCGGAGTCCACAACGGGGACTTGGCCACGTCCCGCACCGCTGCGAAAACGTCCTCGACGGGGCGGTTGATGACCGTCGTGACCTCAAATTCATTCATTTCTCTTCCGATCTGTGCCCGTTTCTGCTGTCTTTGCCTACGGTCCCAGCGCCAGAACAAAGCCGGAAGGGTACTGGCACGAAGAATGCCAGTAAGGGCAGCCGCACTCGCTGCGGACAGGCCACCCCCACATGCGGAAGCCATTTAAAGACGTTGAAGGCTGTCCTGGTTCAGGACATAGGAATCGGGTGTCTCAAGACATAGGAATACTCCAGCCGCCAGGGTCGGGCGATGTCGAAGGCGCGCCTGGTGATCACGGCGGTGGTGGTGGAGGGCCGCTCCCAGCGGGAGGTGGCCCGGGCTTACGGTGTCTCGCAGGGCTGGGTCAGCAAGCTGGTGGCCCGGTACCGGGCCGAGGGGCAGGTGGCGTTCGAGCCGCGGTCACGGCGGCCGAAAAACGCACCCCAGGCGATCCCCGAACAGGTCGCGGACCTGATCATTCAGCTGCGGAAAGACCTGGCCGGGCAGGGCCTGGACGCGGGCCCGGACACGATCTGCTGGCATCTGGCCCACCACCACCAGATCCGAATTTCCCGTGCCACGGCCAGCCGGTATCTGGCCCGGGCCGGCCTGGTGACCCCCGAGCCGGGCAAGCGGCCCAGGTCGTCGTATCTGCGGTTCGAAGCTGAGCAGCCGAACGAGTGCTGGCAGTCCGATTTCACCCACTATCCGCTGGCGGACGGGACAGGTACTGAGGTCTTGACCTGGCTCGATGACCACTCCCGGCTAGCGTTGTCGGTGACCGCGCACCGGCGGGTCACCGGCCCGATCGTGCTCGCCGCGTTCCGGGCCGCGGTGGCCGCCTACGGGCCGCCGGCCTCGACCTTGACGGACAACGGGCTGGTGTTCACCGCCCGGTTCGCCGGCGGGAAAGGGGGCCGCAACGCCCTGGAGAACGAGCTGCGCCGCCTCGGGATCACCCAGAAGAACGGGAAACCGAACCACCCCCAGACCCAGGGCAAGGTGGAGCGGTTCCAGCAGACGATGAAGAAATGGCTCGCCGCCCAGCAACCCCAGCCCGCCACCCTCACCCAGCTGCAGGTGCTGCTCGGCGCCTTCGCTGACCAGTACAACCACCGGCGGCCGCACCGGTCCCTGGCCCACCGGTCCACTCCCGCCACCGCCTACGCCGCCCGGCCCAAAGCCGTCCCCGGCGACCGTACCGCCGACACCCACCACCGCGTCCGCACCGACATCATCAGCACCAGCGGCTCCGTCACGCTGCGCACCGGCGGGAAACTCCACCACATCGGCATCGGCCGCATCCACGCCGGCACCGCCGTCTTGCTGCTGATCCAGGACCTGCACATCCGGATCCTCAACGCCGCCACCGGCGAACAGCTCCGCGAACTGACCCTGGATCCCACCCGCAACTACCAGCCCACCGGCGCACCCAAAGGACCCACCCGCCGGCGCCCCGCAACAGAAAACCCCGAACCCTAAAGCAGGTTCGGGGCTATTCCTATGTCTTGAGACATCACAAAAGACGTTGAAGGCCGCTTGAACCCGCCACTACTGCGCCGGCGTGATGCTCGCAGGAGGCGTCTTTAGGACTACCGGACCGGGAGGCCGGTGATGGCGCGGCCGATGATCATGCGCTGGATTTCGCTGGTGCCTTCGAAGATGGTGAAGATTTTGGCGTCGCGGTGCCAGCGTTCGACGGGGTATTCGCGGGTGTAGCCGTTGCCGCCGAGGATCTGGATGGCCTGCTCAGTGACGCGGACGGCGGTCTCCCCCGCGACGAGTTTGCACATCGAGCCTTCGGCCCGCTCCAGCGGCATGTTCTGGCCCGCCATCCAGGCCGCGCGCCAGGTGAGCAGGCGGGCCGCGTCGACCGAGGATTGCATGTCGGCCAGCATGAACGCGACGCCCTGGTTCTGGCCGATGGGGTGGCCGAACTGGACACGGTCGCGGGCGTATTCGGTGGCGTATTCGACCGCGGCCCGGGCCACCCCGACGGCCATCGCGGCCACGCCGGGACGGGACGCCTCGAACGTCTTCATCGCGGCCTGCTCGCCGCTGCGGCCACCCTCCCGGACCCGGGCCAGCCTGGCGTCGAGCCGGTCCTTGCCGCCGACCAGGCAGCTGCCGGGCACCCGCACGTCGTCCAGCACGACCTCGGCCGTGTGCGAGGCGCGGATCCCGTGCTTGCGGAACTTCTGCCCCTGGGACAGGCCCCGGGTGCCGGGTGGCACGATGAAGCTGGCCTGGCCCCGGCTGCCCAGCGCGGGGTCGACCGAGGCCACCACGATGTGCACGTTGGCGATGCCGCCGTTGGTGGCCCAGGTCTTGGTGCCGTTCAGCACCCACTCGTCCTTGGCCTCGTCGTAGACGGCGCGGGTGCGGATCGCGCCCACGTCGCTGCCCGCGTCCGGCTCGGAGGAGCAAAACGCGGCCAGCTTCACGTCACCGGGTGAGCCGAACATCTGCGGCGCCCACTCGCCGATCTGCTCGCTGGTGCCGTTGCTGGCCAGCGAAACCGCGGCCAGAGAGCTGCCCACCAGCGACAGCGCGATGCCCGCGTCGCCCCAGAACAGCTCCTCGAACGCGACCACGATGCCGAGGCCGCTGGGCTCGAACGCCTGCTGGGCAAAGAAGTCGAGCGAGTACAGGCCGATCTTGGAAGCTTCCTCGAGGATCGGCCACGGCGTCTCTTCACGTTCGTCCCATTCGGAGCCCGCGGGACGGATGGCCGTGGCCGCGAAGTCGTGCACCCAGCTGCGCATGTCGCGCAGGTCCTGGCTGAGCTCCAGAGTGAACTGGCCCGACGCTCCCGGGGTGTCCGTTCCGCTGCTCATGCTGCTCCTCGCGAATGCTGGTCCCAGCGACCTAAGTTACTCAACAGTAACGCTCCCCAGCAGGGCATCGGGAAGGATTTAGGGCAGAGCAAAATCTTTACGTTGCGTGGCCCGTCTCTTGACGCAATCGCGTGCCGGGCGGGTCTACTGTCAGCCGTGAGGGGGAGGCAGCACGGGGATCAGGGAAGCCAGGCGCAGCATGTCCAAGGCATCGGAGCCGAGCCTGCTCGGCACGGTGGGGCGCGTCACCGTTTCCATTCCCCCGGCCGGTCCCGGCGAGGTGCTCCTGCCGGTCCGGGGCGGGACCGAGGCGTTCGCTGCCTGGTCGGACGAGCCGATTCCGAGACACCGCCGGGTGGTGGTCGTCGACTGCATCTCGGCGCGGTCCGTACTCGTCATGCCGTTTGAAGGCCCGTCACCGAATCCCGCCTGAGTCCCTGGAGCCCGCCATGCTGTTCTGGCACGTTCCCGCCCCCAACGAAGCCCTGCTCATCTCCGGCTCGAAACGCCGCCAGGACGAGACGCAGTTTCGTATCGTCACCGGCCACGGCAGTTTCGTCCTGCCGATCAAGCAGAAGGCCCGCTTCCTCTCGCTGGCCCTGCGCGAGGCCGAGATCGTCGAGGACTGCATCACCAACCAGGGGATCCGGCTGAACGTCCGGGCGGTCGCGGTGTTCAAAGTGGGTGACGACCCGGTATCGATTGCCAATGCCGCACGGCGCTTCCTGGCCGAGCAGGACCGGATGGAAGAACTGGCCGGCCGGATCTTCGCGGGCCACCTCCGATCCATCGTCGGTGGCCTCACCGTGGAGCAGATCATCCGGGAACGGGACCGGGTCGCCCAGGAAGTGAAGGACGGCAGCCACGGTGAGATGGAGAAACTCGGGATCGTGGTCGACGCGCTGGAGATCCAGGAGATCGAGGACGCGTCGGGTTACGTCAACAACCTTGCCGCTCCGCACGCAGCAGCGGTCGCCAGCCAGGCCCGGATCGCCAGCGCTCGCGCCGACCAGGAGGCGGCGCAGCGCGAACTCGAAGCGGCGGCCATGAAGGCGCAATACGAGCGAGACGCGGCCATCAAGCGAGCCGGCTACCTGGCCGAGACCGAAGAAGCCAAGGCGCGGGCGGCGCAGGCGGGTCCCCTGGTCGAGGCGCAAGCCTCCCAGCAGGTCATCGAGCAGCAGACGGCACTGGCGCAACGTCAGGCCGATCTGGCCGCGCAGCGCCTGGAGGCGGACGTCCGCCGGCCCGCTGACGCGGAGGCGTACCGCAAGCGGACAATCGCCGAGGCCGACCGGGACCAGGCCCGCTTCAACACCGAAGCCGAGGCCTACCGCAAGCGCGCGATCGCGGAAGCCGACCGGGACCAGGCCCGGTTCAGCGCCGAGGCTGAGGCCTACCGGAACACGACGCTGGCGGAAGCGGAGGCCAACGCCGTGCAGGTCCGCGCGGATGCCAACGCACACGCGGAGCGCGCCACCGCCGAGGGCGAAGCGGACGCGAACCGGGCCCGGGCCGCGTCGCTGCGCGAGGGCAACCAGGAACTCATCGCGGCCAGCAAGCTCATCGACGCCCTGCCGGCCCTGGTCGAGGCGGCCGCCCGGGGTATCGCTGATTCCAACCTGACCATCCTCAACGGCACCCAGGGCGTCAACGAGGTGGTGACCGGAATCGTCGGCCAGGGCCTGTCCATCCTCGACGTCCTCAAGCGGTCCACCGCAGCCGCGGCCGCTGAGGCAGCTGACCCCACAGCCCGGGCCGCGGCCAACGGCAGGGGCGTCAACTAGCTGGTGGCGTGGCGGTCGAGGAACTCGTAGACGTCGGCGTCGTCGACGCCGGGGAAGATGCCGGCCGGGAGCGCGGACAGCACGTGCGAGTGGGCGCGGGCCGACGGCCAGGCCATGCCCTCCCAGCGCGCGGCCAGGTCGCCCGGCGGGTGTTTGCAGCAGTCGCCGTCCGGGCAGCCGGACCGCATCCGCAGCGAGGTGTCCCGGCCGCGGAACCAGCGGGAGTCCTCGTACGGCACACCGAGGGTGATAGCGAAGCCCCGGTCGGTACGCGGGTCGACCTGTGAGACGCAGAAGTAGGTACCAGAGGGTGTGGCCGAGTACTGGCAGTGCGGGGAGAACCGGTCCGGGGCGCTGAACACCTGGCGGCCGGCCCACTTGCGGCACATCCGCTGGCCCTCGATCGCGCCGGACGGGTCGGCCGGGAACAGCAGGCCGTCGCACTCATAGGCCTTGTAGATCACGCCGCCGGAGTCGTTCTTGGTGAAGTGGCAGGGCATGTCCAGGTGCCGGGTGGCCAGGTTGGTGAACCGGTGCGCGGCCATCTCGTACGAGACCGAGAACGTGTCGACCAGGTCTTCCACGGCCAGGTCGCGGGCGTCCTTGGCGTCGGCCAGGAACCGCATGGCGGCCTTCTCGGGCATCAGCACGGCGGCGGCGAAGTAGTTGCTCTCGACCCGCTGGCGCAGGAAGTCCGCGAAGTCGCGGGGCGCCTCGTGGCCGAGCAGGAAGTGACCCAGCGCCTGCAGCAGCACGGCCCGGGGCGAGTGGGTACCGACCGGCTCCTGCTTGACGTAGATCCGGTGGTTGCGCAGATCGGTCAGGGACCGGACCGAGCGGGGCAGGTCCTGCACGTAGCGGACGCCGAAGCCGTGATGGCTCATCACCGAGAGCAGCATGCCCTGGGACAGCGCGCCGCCACCGTTGTAGCCCGCGGGCTGCAGAGCCTGGTCGGCGATCCGCTCGATGTCGGGGAAGTAGTTGGCCCGTTCCCGCATGGCCGCCCGCAGCTCGGCGTTGGCCAGCCGTGCTTCCTCGGGGGTGGCGGTGGGCTTGGCCCGCTGATCGCGCAGCGCACCGGCCAGCTTGACCAGGTGCTCCAGCACGTCGGTCGGGACCCGGGTCCCGACCTTCAGGTGCGGCAGCCCGAGCTCGGCGTAGGCCGGGTCACGCTGGGCCTCTTCCAGCGCGATCTCCAGCTGGGCCCGGTGGCTGGGGGCCTGCCGCCGGAGCAGCTCCTCCACCGGCACCGACAGCGCGCGGGCCAGGTCCTCCAGCACCGACAGCTTCGGCTCCCGGCGGCCGTTCTCCAGCAGGGACAGCGCGGACGGGGCCCGGCCCACCCGCTCCCCCAGCTCGGCCAGGGTCAGGCCGCGCGAGCGACGCAGATGACGCAGTCGCTGGCCTAGCGTCATAAGGTCTAGACCATGATCTTGCGTCAATTTCGATGATCCTTCTGACATAAAAACCAGCTTATCTTCTCGTTAGATAAATTTCAGCGTTTTTTTCTGCATATATTACTGGCCAGTAGGCTTTTGCCGGGAGATGCTCGGGGTGAGGCGACCGGAGTGGAGCCCAGGTAGGAGGCGGACCGACATGACCAGCATCAGTGAGCAGGCCAGCCAGCTGCAAAGCCAATGGCAGGAAGACCCCCGCTGGGCGGGTGTGCAGCGGACGTTCACGGCCGAGGATGTCATCAGGCTGCGCGGATCGGTGCAGGAGGAGCACACGCTGGCCCGGCTGGGCGCGGAGCGGCTCTGGCGGCTGCTGCACCGCGAGGACTACGTGAACTCACTGGGCGCGCTGACTGGTAACCAGGCCGTGCAGCAGGTGCGGGCCGGCCTCAAGGCCATCTACCTGTCGGGCTGGCAGGTGGCAGCGGACGCCAACCTTTCCGGGCAGACCTACCCCGACCAGAGCCTGTACCCGGCCAACTCGGTGCCGCAGGTGGTGCGCCGGATCAACAACGCGCTGCTGCGGGCGGACCAGATCACGTTCTCCGAGGCCGCCGACGCCAGCATCGACGGTGACGGCGAGGCCGCCGACACGCCGTACTGGATGGCCCCGATCGTGGCTGACGCTGAGGCCGGCTTCGGCGGCGCGCTGAACGCCTTTGAGCTGATGAAATCGATGATCGCGGCCGGTGCAGCCGGCGTGCACTGGGAGGACCAGCTCTCGTCGGAGAAAAAATGCGGCCACCTGGGCGGCAAGGTGCTGATCCCGACCGGCCAGCACATCCGCGTGCTGAACGCCGCGCGGCTGGCCGCGGACGTGTATGGCGTCCCGTCCCTGGTCATCGCCCGCACCGACGCACACTCGGCCACGCTGATCACCAGTGACGTGGACGAGCGGGACCGCGAGTTCACCACCGGCGAGCGCACCGCCGAGGGCTTCTACCGCACCCGGACCGGCCTGGAGCCGTGCATCGCCCGCGGGCTGGCCTTCGCGCCTTACTCCGACCTGCTGTGGATGGAAACCTCTACGCCGGACCTGGATGAAGCGCGGAAGTTCGCCGAGGGCATCAAGGCCGTCTACCCGGACCAGATGCTGGCCTACAACTGCTCGCCGTCCTTCAACTGGCGGCGGCACCTGGACGATGCCACCATCGCCAAGTTCCAGATGGAGCTGGGCGCGATGGGCTACAAGTTCCAGTTCATCACGCTGGCTGGTTTCCACGCCCTGAACTACTCGATGTTCCACCTGGCCCAGGGCTACGCCGCCGACGGCATGCCCGCCTACGTGGAGCTGCAGGAAGCCGAGTTCGCCGCCGAGTCCAGCGGTTACACCGCGACCCGGCACCAGCGCGAGGTCGGCACCGGCTACTTCGACCAGGTGGCGTCGGCCATCTCGCCGGAGTCCTCGACCGTGGCGCTGGCGGGCTCGACCGAGAGCGAGCAGTTCACAAAGGCGTGAGCTGATCTAGCGGCCAGCTACCGCGAGTACGGGTTCTGCTCTTGGGTGGGCGGAAACTGGTTCTCTGCGGGTGGGAACGGGCTCTGCTGGATCGTGCTGGGCGCGGCCGGGAACTCCTGCGTGTTGAAGTAGTGGCCCTGCTGGGTCACCGCGGTGTCGTCGGAGGTCAGCAGCCCTGATTCAGCCGTGGCGGGCACGCCGGCGGCGGTCACCGCCACCCGGCGGCGCCAGCGTGATGGCACGAACAGCGGAACGACCATGGCCAGCCCGGCCGCGGCCAGCAGCCCGTTGAACAGCAGCGCCTCGAAGCCGAGCCCGTACGGGCGGGTCCGCAGCGGGATCAGCTGCACCGCCTGGTGCACACGGGTCAGGTAGAGGCCGGTCAGCGCGAGCAGGGCCAGCCCGGGCAGGCCGGAGGCCAGCGGTGAGACCCACGGCACCGCCATCAGCAGCCCGATGAGCAGCCCGACGGCCAGCAGCGCGGCCAGCGAGAACAGGACCTGGTGGTGGTGCAGCAGCGAGCCACCGCCGGCCGGCAGGCTAGCTTGCGGCTCGTGCGCGGTGGGCACCTGAAGCAGGCGCAGGTATCCCCAGCCGCCACCGAAGAAGATCGCCAGGGCCGCGACGATGGCGAGCACGAGCCCGGAAAAGTGCCGCATGTCTATTTCCCTTCGTCGCTACCGAGGCTAGCGCCGAAGCCTGCCGCCGGCCCGGTAGGAACTGACTCGTGTCCCCGGCCGGGCTGGTAATTGGCCGGTTATCCTGCGAACTCTTCCAGTAACAAAGGCTCAGCCGGGTCACAGTTGGCCGCCAGTATGATTCTCCGCGTGTCAATAGACGGGATATTCGGGGCGCTAGGCTCGTTCGCGGTCAAGTTCCGCTGGTTCATCCTGGTCGCGTGGGTCATCGCCGCGGTTGCGGTGCCACGCTTCCTGCCGTCGCTGGCCAGCGTGACCCAGGGGAACAACGCCAACTTCCTGCCGGCCAGCGCGCCGAGCCAGCACGCCACCGAGCTGGCCAAGCCGTTCGGGGTGGGCACCCTCACGCCGGTGCCGGTGATCGTGGCGGCCAGCCCGGGGAAGCTGACCGCGTCCGACGTCACCTGGGTGGGCACGCTGGAGAAGGACCTCAAGAGCACGCCCACGGTGGTCAAGGTCAGCGACCTGGGCCGGTCCGCCGACGGGCAGGCGGAGCAGCTGCAGGTGCTGTCCAGCGTGGGCCAGGGCGACGCGGCCGGGCTGACCACGCTGGTCGACAACCTGCGCGCCGCGATCGCCCGGGCCAGCCCGCCGCCCGGCGTGCAGGCCCACCTGGCCGGAGCGGTCGCGATCCAGGTCGACCAGCAGAAGAAATCGGGTTCCACCGGCAATGAGGAAGAGGCCATCTCGGTCGTCTTCATCCTCGTCCTGCTGCTGCTGATCTTCCGGTCGCTGCTGGCCCCGCTGATTACGCTGTTCCCTGCGTTCATCGCGGTGGCCATCTCCGGGCCGCTGGTCGGTGCGGCCGCGCAGGCGGGCCTCAAGGTCTCGCAGATCGCGCAGCTCATGCTGATCGTGCTGGTGCTGGGGGCAGGCACCGACTACGGGCTGTTCCTGGTGTTCAGGGTGCGGGAGTTGCTGCGGACCGGCCTGCCGCCCAAGGAAGCGGTGCAGCAAGCCCTGATCCGGGTGGGCGAGTCGATCTCGTTCTCGGCCCTGACCGTCGTGGCCGCGCTGCTGTCTTTGCTGGCGGCCACGTTCCAGATCTACTCCCAGCTCGGCATCCCGCTGGCCATCGGCATCGGCGTGATGCTGCTGGCCGGGCTGACGCTGCTGCCCGCGCTGCTGGCCATCTTCGGCCGGGCCGCGTTCTGGCCGACCCGGACCAGCAGCGGAGTCGGCAAGGTCGGGGTGTGGGGGCGGGTCGCGACCCGGATCGTGCAGCGGCCCGCGGCCGCGCTCATCACCGGGGTGATCGTGTTCGGCGCGCTGGCCACCGCGGTCACCGCGTACCAGCCGGCCGGTTTCGGCGGCACCCTGAGCGCTCCGGCCGGCAGCGACTCCGCGGCCGGCCAGGCCCTGCTGGCCAAGCACTTCCCGGCCAGCAGCGCCAACCCGACCAACCTGATCTACAAGCTGAAACAGCCGGTCTGGGACGACCCGCAGACGGTAGCCACCGGCCAGAAAGTGATCACCCAGAGCGGGCAGTTCACCACGATCACCGGGCCGCTCGACCCGGTTGGCGGGGTCACGCTCACCCCGGCCCAGTTCACCACGCTGCACACCGAACTGGCCCCGCTCGGGCCGGCGGCCAGCCTGCCCGCCATCCCGCCGGCCAGTGTGACGGTGTCCGAGTCGGCCTACCAGCTGTACCGGGCGACCGCGCCGTACGTGAGCGCTGACGGCCTGACCTTCCAGTTCGAGGCCAACCTGAAGGCGGGTGATCCGTCCAGCACGGCGGCCATGAACGCGGTACCGGCGCTGCGGGAGACCGCGGCTCAGGCGGCGTCCGCCATGGGCGCCGTGGACTACGGGGTGGGCGGTGAAGCGCCTGCCTTCTATGACATCAGCCAGATCTCCGACTCGGACCTGCTGCGCGTGATCCCGATCGCGATCCTGGTCATCGGGGTGCTGCTGGCCCTGGTCATGCGCAGCCTGGTGGCTCCGCTGTACCTGATCGCCTCGGTCGGCCTGTCCTACCTGGCCGCGCTGGGCCTGTCCGTGCTGATCTTCGTCAAGCTGGCCGGGGACGGCGGCCTGACCTTCATCCTGCCGTTCCTGATGTTCGTGTTCCTGCTCGCCCTGGGCGAGGATTACAACATCCTGGTCATGTCCCGGATCCGGGAGGAAGCCCACCACCTGCCGCTGCGCGAGGCGGTAAGCCGGGCGGTGGGGGCCACCGGCAGCACGGTCACCTCCGCAGGCATGGTGCTGGCCGGCACGTTCGCGGTGTTCGCGGTGGTCGGCGGGCGCGGCTCGGGCGGCAGCCAGATCCGCGACGTCGGCGTCGGCCTGGCTCTGGGCGTGCTGATGGATACGTTCGTGGTCCGTACCGTGCTGGTCCCGGCGACCGTGGTGCTGCTCGGCCGGTGGAACTGGTGGCCTTCCCGGCTGTCCCGGCAACCGGCTGACCGGCCCGGCGACGAGGGTCACGACGAAGGCGGCGGGGGCGGTGACGACGACGTCCCGTCGGCACCCCCGGTCGCACCCGAGGCCGAACCGGGCAAACCGGTGGCCTCCCCACCCCGCTGAGGACGGTGCCCGGCATGAATCCCGAGGTGAACTCGGGACATGCCGGGCAAGGTGCTGGCCAGATGGCCTCTGACCGGCCAGACTCGTGCCGGGAGCCTAAGTAAGCCTCCGCAGACGGGAGGCCGGCATTAGGGTACGACCGGTACTCCGATGCGGCCCCGGTGGTGAGGCCCAGCAGCCCCCCGGATACGCGCGAAAACGGAAGGGACGCCGATGCAGGAACTGCGCTTCGTCGCGGTAAGCGAAGACGGCAGCTATGCCGTCCTCGCCATCCCGGGACGAAGCGGGCGTTTCATGCTGCCCATCGACGACCGGCTGAGAGCGGTCGCCAAAGGGCAGTTTTCCCGGCTCGCCCAGTACGAGATCGAAGTGGAGAATCCCTTGCGCCCCAAGGAGATCCAGGCCCGAATTCGTGCCGGCGAGACGGTCGAGGAGATCGCGGACGCGGCCGGAATTCCGGTCGAGAGAGTCCGCTGGTTCGAAGGCCCGGTCCTGGCTGAACGCGGCTACGTGGCCGAGCAGGCCCAGAACGCATCCGTACGGCGCCAGGGAGACTCGACGCCCGGGCCGCGGCTCGGCGAGATCGTCGGCGAGCGTCTCACCGAGCTGGGCGCCGACCCCGAAGACGCGCAGTGGGACTCACGCAAGCACGGTGACGGCAGCTGGCAGGTGCAGCTGGCGTTCCGGGCCGGCGGCCGACTGCACATCGCGGAGTGGCTGTTCGACCCGCGGCGCCGGCACGTGGCCCCGGCTGACGACAACGCGGCCCGGCTCTCGCTGCCGGACACCGAGCTGCCTCCGCCCGCCCCGGGCTCGCTGACCGCGGCGACCGTGACGCCGATCCGGCCCCGGCCGCCCCAGCGATCGGTGCCCGGCTCAGCGTCGGCCGCGGCGCCCGGTTCGATGCCGGAACCGCCCGGGGAGCCTGCCGAGGAGAGCGTGCCCGAGCCTGCCCGGGTGGCGGCGCAGGCCGCATCCCGCGGCGGCCCCACCGCGCCGATCCCGCCGCGTCCGCCGGCCGTCCGGCCGCCCGCCGCTTCCGCGGTACCCGCAGCCCAGCGCAGCGAGCCCGCGGCCGAGCCCCAGGGCCAGCCAGAGCGCCAGCCAAGCCCCGCCGCCACGGAGCAGCGTCCGGCTGAACAGCAACCGGCCGAGCCACCGGCCCGTGGCCGGGGCAAGAAGGCTGGCCAGCGCGGCCGGCGCGCCTCGGTCCCGTCCTGGGACGAGATCATGCTGGGCAACTCGCGGCAGCCCGATTAGGCCGCACCGGCGTCGGGTCCGCCTGCCGATCGGGCCCCCCGTTCCCGCCGGACGGACATAGGATCGGGCACCGGAAGCCACGCGGCTTCCGGTCACACGGGCGATCCGCCCGCCGGGCGTGCCCCGGGCAGGCGACGGCGAAGGCAGAGGTGACGGGCAGGTGAGCCGGTTTCCCCGGGCAGGTCACCGCACCCGGGCCGGAGCGATCGTGGTGGCCGTACTGATGCTGCTCAGCGGCTGCGGGGTGGCCACCACCACGGGGCTGACTCCGGACGCAGTGTCGACCATGACGGTCACCAGCGCCGCGTTCAGCCAGGGGCTGCTGCCGCAGCACTTCACCTGCCGCGGCGGCGGGGCCAGCCCGCCGCTGGACTGGTCGGGGGCGCCGGCCGGCGCCAAGAGCTACGCGATCGTGATGGACGACTCGGCCGCCCCGATCACGCCGTACATCTACTGGATCGTGTTCAACATCCCCCAGGCGACCACCGACGTGCAGGCGGCCCAGCTGCCGCCCGGAGCGGAAGTGGCCGACAACAGCCTGGGCAAGGCCAGCTACGACCCGCCGTGCCCGGACTCCCCGGGGCACAAATACCGCTTCACCGTGTACGCGCTGAATTCAACGTTGAACCTGGCCAAGGGGGCGTCGACGCTCACGGCCTGGCAGGCGATCGCCAACGCGGCCATCGCCCGGGGCCGGATCACGGCCCGGGCGAACCCCTGATCCCACTGGTCCCGTTTAGGGCAGATGCCCGAACGGAGCCGAAACTTTCCCAATCGTCTGACACTGTCCGAGCTGGTCCGCGAGAATCGAACTTCGGGGCGACCAGGCGTTAACCGGTCCAGGGCGCTAGCGACAACGAGGGCAGGTCCGCGTCAATGGCCGCGTGTGCCTCGCTAGTGCCGCCCAGGTGGCCATGGTTTGTTGGGTGGTGAAATGACTCTGCTCGTGGTCCTCGGGGTCGTGGTAGTCGTCACGATTCTCGCGGCCCTGTTCCTCAGCCTGAGGTCGGGGCGGAACCGGGACGGTGCATCCGCCGCCGGTGCCGTCGGCAACCGTCAGGGCAGAGGCGGGAGCAGGTCGGAGAGGTCGCCGTCGCTGGCCGACCGGGCCAGGTCGATGGCCGGCCGGGGCAAGGACGACGAATACCCAGGTCGCCGGGTCGCTGGCCGCCGCCATGATGGTTTCGACGACGACTTCGGCTCGTCGCGGCGTGACCCCCCCGGTCCGGGCGCGGGCCAGGACCGAAGTGGTCTGGTCGCCAGCGGGACAGGACGACGGCAGGGCCGCGGGCGTCCCGAGGGCGGATTCGACGACACCGACCCCGCGTTCCGGGCTGGCTACGGACGCGGCGCCGGAGACTACGACGGGTACGACGCCTCGCCGTCCGGCCCGCTGCCCACGGAGGCTGGCACCGAGGTGTTCGGCTCGGGCGGTTACGGCACCCAGGAACCCTCCGGCCGGTCCCGGCCCGGGCCGGGCCATGGCGCAGCCCCAGGGAGCTACCCCGAGCCGGGCCGCGATAATTACGGTCAGCCGGAACCTGGTTTCGGTCGGCCGGAGCCGGTTTCTGGCCGGGGCGCACCCCCGGCGGCCGCGGCGTATGACTTCGGCGCCGAACCGGGCGCGCCGACCGCTGACTTCAGCGGTCCGGGGCAGGAGGCCGGCCCGGACCGGGACGCGGACGAGGACACCGGGCGCGGCGGACGCCGCCGGGTAACGGGCCGGATCCAGCGGCCCCGGCTTCGCCGGGACAAGTCCGACTTCGACAACGACCCGTGGCCGTCGTACGACGAGGACGACAGCGCGGTCCCCGACGAAAAATACTGGTCGGACATTTACTCCGACCGGCCACTGTCGACCACCGCGCGGCCCGCGCACGCGGCCGCCGACGCCGACCAGGGCTGGGGCGAGCCCGCGGCTGATGCCGCGCCGCCGCAGGCCGACCCGGACGCCCACCAGGGCCGGGGCCGGCGGCGCCGCCGCCAGGACGACGCGCTGGAGGCCGGGACCGAACCGCGCCCTGCGGCCCTGCCCGCCCCAGGCCCTAGCGCCGGCGGAGGCCGGCACGGGGTACCGCGTCCATCGCGGCCGGCCGAGGACCCGCTGACCAGCGAATCCTTCTCCCGGCACGCCCGAGAGGCCACCGACAGCCGGTCCTATCGGGGCTCGCGGGCTGCGGGCGACCCGAACCAGCCGCCGTCGCGCGGCCGGCCGGACCCATCGGGTGCCGACACCCAGTCCATGCGGCCGGACCCGCGCGGCTACGGCCCGGATCCGCTCTCCGGCGCGAGCCCGCTGTCGCCCCGGCCTCCAGCCAGCGGCCGGGGTGCACCCGGCAGCGGTGGAGGAGCACCAACCGGCGGGCCGCCGGCCGTCCCCGGTGGGCCAGGCAGTGGTTATCCCGGCGGTCCGGGTGGCGGTTACCCCGGTGGGCCAGGCGGGTCCGGCGGGCCCGGTGGGCCCCGCGGGCCCGGCGGCCCGGGCAACGGTTATCCGGGCGGCCCGGGCAACGGCCAGCCACCGGCCGGGCGCCGTGACCCTTACGCCGACAACGGGTACCGCAACGGCGGCGGGCCGGAGAACGGCTACCGCAACGGCGCGGGCCCGGACACCAACGGGTACCGCAACGGTGCCGGTCCCGGCGGCTACCCCGACCGCAACGGTGCCGGTCCCGGCGGCTACCCCGACCGCAACGGTGCCGGTCCCGGCGGCTACCCCGACCGCAACGGTGCCGGTCCCGGCGGCTACCCCGACCGCAACGGTGCCGGTCCCGGCGGCTACCCCGACCGCAGCGGAAGCTACCCGCCGCCCAGCCGCGGCGGCGGCGGCCGCCCGCCGGGGCCAGGTCCGGGCGGCCCGGCTGGGTCTCCCCCACCGGGCCCGGGCTACCCGCCGTCCAACGGCTATCCGCCCGCCAACGGTTACCCCCCGGCCAACGGCCGCCCGCCCGCGCCGGGCGGACGGCCCGGTGGCGGGGCACCACGCCGGGCCCGGCCCGCGCTGCCGGGTCCCGGCCCGGGTTCCGGCCCGGGTTCCGGTACTGGCCCCGCACCACGCCCAGCACCCAATTCCGGCAGCTGGTCATCCGGCCCGAACAGCCCGACCGGCCCGAACGGCCCCACCGGCCCGATCACCCCCAGTGGCCCCAACGCTCCCACCGGCCCGAACGGCTCCGGCGGCCCGAACGGACGGCCCGGCTACGGCCCCTACCAGGGCAACTCCTACCCGGGGGCGCCGTCCAGCGGGCCCGGGTATCCGGCCCGGCCGGACTACCCGGGCGGCGGCTACCCGGACGAGCAGGGCCGCCCGGCCCCGCCGCCCGCGCCGGATGGCACGGGTGAGCACTCCCGCGGACGGCGCGGCACCGGGCGGGATGGCGGTCACCGCCGGCCCGACGACGGCTACGAGGAGCCCTACCGCCCCGGCGACCCCCGCTACTGAGCAGGGGCGCCGCCCCGTACCCGGGCCGGCCCGGGTACGGGGCATGGTGACCCACGGGGCATGCTGGCCTCATGCCTGAGGGAGATACGGTCTTCCGCGCCGCGACCGAGCTGCGCGGGGCGCTGGCCGGCCGGCCCCTGACGCGGAGTGACTTCCGGGTTCCCCGGTACGCCACCGTTGACCTGTCCGGCCAGACCGTGACCGAGGTCATCCCCCGGGGCAAGCACCTGCTCATCCGGACCGACGGCGGGCTGAGCGTGCACACGCACCTGAAGATGGAAGGACGGTGGCGGGTACGGCCCGTCACCGAGCGGCTGCGGGAGAGCTACCGGATCCGGCTGGTGCTGGCCAACCGGGAGTGGCAGGCCGTCGCCTACGACCTGGGCATCACCGAGATCCTGCGCACGGAGGCCGAGGACCGGGTGACCGGGTACCTCGGACCTGACCTGCTGGGGCCGGACTGGGACCCGGATGAGGCGGCCCGGCGGCTGCGGGAAGACCCGGACCGGTCCGCCGGCGAGGCCCTGCTGGACCAGCGGAACCTGGCCGGGATCGGCAACGTCTACAAGTCCGAAATCCTGTTCCTGCGAGGGATACAGCCGTGGCGGCCGGTCGGGAAGATCAAGGACGTGGACGCGCTGGTGAGCCTGGCCCACCGGATGCTCGACGCGAACAAGGACCGCGTGGAGCGGGTCACCACCGGCGTGCCGCGCCGCGGTCAGCAGGTCTGGGTGTACGGCCGAAAAGGTCAGCCCTGCCGCCGGTGCGGCACCCCGATCCGCCAGGCCGAGCTGGGCGAGCGGGTCACCTACTGGTGCCCGTCCTGTCAGCCTGACTGACCAGCCGGACTGAGCTGGGCGTTATGCGTTCAGCGAACCGGAGGGCGGGACGGCGCAAAGATCAATTCGGCATAGGGCAGACTGACAGCATGACCTTGGACATGCCATGACCAAGCAGGCGTCGCCGCCGCCGCCGGGCGACAAGCCATCGCCGTCCGCCCCGCCACCCCCGCCGACCTGGCGCCATTGGCTGTGGCCGGCGGCGATCGTGGCCGCGCTGGTGCTGTGGATCGTGCTGCCCGCGGCGCACTCGACGCCGCAGGTCTCGCTGAACTACACACAGTTCCAGTCCAAGGTCGTCGCGCACCAGGTCAAGTCGATCAACCTGGGCGAAAGCGGCCAGACCAGCACCGGCGTGCTGACCGACGGGAAGCACTTCACTACCGTCGTGCCGGCGCAGGCCGGCTCCTCGCTGCTGACCGAGCTGCAGAACAACAAGGTCCAGATCACCGCAGCACCCACCGGCGCGTCGTTTGGCTCGGAGGTGCTGTCCTGGGCCATCATCCTGCTGCCGCTGCTGCTGTTCGGCTTCATCTGGTACCGGCTGTCCCGTAACGCGGCGGGCGGCGGTGGCCTCCAGGGCATCATGGGCGTCGGCCGGTCCCGGGCCAAGGTCTTCGACGCCGAGCGCCCCAGCACCCGGTTCTCCGACGTGGCCGGCTATGACGGGGCCAAGCGGGAGATCAGCGAAGTCGTCGACTTCCTCAAGAACGCCGACCGCTACAAGGCGGTCGGGGCGGTGCCCCCGCGCGGCGTGCTCATGGTCGGGCCACCCGGCACCGGCAAGACGCTCATCGCCCGGGCCGTGGCGGGCGAGGCGGAGGTGCCGTTCTTCTCGGTGGCCGGCTCCAGCTTCGTGGAGCTGTTCGTCGGGGTCGGCGCGGCCCGCGTCCGCGACCTGTTCAACGAGGCCCGCAAGCGCGCTCCCTGCATCATCTTCGTGGACGAGATCGACGCGATCGGCCAGCGCCGGTCGGGCGGGCAGGTGTACGCGTCCAACGACGAGCGGGAGCAGACGCTCAACCAGCTGCTGTCCGAGATGGACGGCTTCGACCCCGCCACCGGCATCGTCGTGCTGGCCGCGACCAACCGCCCCGAGGTGCTGGACCCGGCGCTGCTGCGCCCGGGCCGGTTCGACCGCCAGGTCACCATCCCGCTGCCGAACGTCAGCGAGCGGGCCGCCATCCTGGCCGTGCACTGCCGCGGCAAGCAGGTCGCCCCGGACGTGGACCTGAACACGGTCGCCCGCGGCACCCCCGGCTTCTCCGGCGCCGACCTGGCCAACCTGGTCAACGAGGCCGCGATCTTCGCGGTCCGGGCCGGGCGCAACGTCATCACCGCGGTCGACTTCGACGCTGCCCGGGACCGCATCCTGCTCGGCCGGCGCGAAGACTCCAACGTGCTGCTGCCCGAGGAGAAGAAATCGGTCGCGGTGCACGAGGCCGGGCACGCCATGGTCGCCGCGCTGTCCCCGCAGGCTGACCCGGTGGCCAAGGTGACGATCCTGCCCGCCGGCCAGGCGCTGGGCGTCACCGAGCAGCTGCCGCTGGTGGAACGGCACCTGTACAGCGAGGAGTACCTGCACCAGTCGCTCGCGGTGCGGCTGGGCGGCCGGGCCGCGGAGCTGGTCAAGTTCAACATGGGGTCCACCGGGGCCTCCAACGACCTGGCCTCAGCCACCGATCTGGCCACCCGGATGGTTCGGGAGTTCGGCCTGTCCCCCGCCCTCGGCCCGGTCGGCTACCCGGCCGGCGGGTCGATGTTCCTCGGCGGGGACGGCGGCGGGTTTTCCAGCCGGCCGTTCTCCGAGTCCACCCAGGCCGAGATCGACCGCGAGGTGTCCCGGCTGCTACGGGAGGCTGAGCAGCAGGCGGTCAGCCTGCTGAAGGGCCACGAGGCCCAGCTCGACCAGCTGTCCAGCCTGCTGCTGGACCAGGAGACCGTGGGCGGCGAGACCGTGTACGAGCTGCTCGGCATCAAGCCACCGGAGCGGATCGACGACGCGCCCACGATCGCCCCGCGCCGCGCGGCGGCCGGGGGCGAGCACGTGGCCACGACCAGCCAGCACACCGCTCCAGGCGACGGAGAACCACTCCGATAAGTAAGCCGGCTGGCCGCTACCGGGCCGGGTGAGCCTCGCTCACCCGGCCTTGGCTTTTCCGCCCGGCCTTCTCCGGCCTGCCCTTTCCACCCTGCCTTTTCCACAGAGTCAAACAGAGAAGCCCTTGACGGGTGTTTACTACCTCGTTAAATTACGTCATTAAATAAGTCTTGTAGCAACTCGCTCCTACGGCCCTCCCCGCCTGGGCTGTGGCTTCGCATGCCCAGGTGCACGTCCACTCCTCGGCACTGCTGCCGTCACCACCAGGAGCTGCGCCATGCGCTCAGTCCGTCATTCCCGCTCGCAATCCCGCCTGTTCAAACGCACGCTGTGGTCCACGGTAACGCTGGCCGTGACGGCGCTGCTGGCCGCCCTGGTGCTGCCCGGCGCCGCGGCCCGGACCCCTGCCACCGCGACCAGGACCACCGCCGCCACCTGCGGCACCACCAACCTCGCCCTGAATAAGACCGCGACGGCGTCCTCGACCGAGAGCGGCGCCTACCCGGCCTCGGACGCGGTGGACGGCAACACCGGCACCCGCTGGTCCAGCGCGTTCTCCGACCCGCAGTGGCTGGAAGTCGACCTCGGATCAAGTCAGTCGATCTGCTCGGTCACGCTGAACTGGGAGGCGGCCTACGCCTCCGCGTTCCAGATCCAGACCTCGGCCGACGGGTCCAACTGGACCTCGATCTACTCGACCACCAGCGGCACCGGCGGCACCCAGAACCTGGCCGTGACCGGGACCGGCCGCTACATCCGGATGTACGGCACCGCCCGGGCCACCGGCTACGGCTACTCGCTGTGGGAGTTCGGCGTGTACGGCGCCAGCAACGGTGGCGGCACCGGCTCCAGCTGCGGGACAACCAACGCGGCGCTGAACAAGACGGCCACCGCCTCATCGACCGAGAGCGGCGCCTACCCGGCCTCGGACGCGGTGGACGGCAACACCGGCACCCGCTGGTCCAGCGCATTCTCCGACCCCCAGTGGCTGGAAGTCGACCTCGGCTCGTCCCAGTCCATCTGCGGCGTCACGCTGAACTGGGAAGCGGCCTACGCCTCCGCGTTCCAGATCCAGACCTCGGCCGACGGGTCCAACTGGACCTCGATCTACTCGACCACCAGCGGCACCGGCGGCACCCAGAACCTGGCCGTGACCGGGACCGGCCGCTACATCCGGATGTACGGCACCGCCCGGGCCACCGCCTACGGCTACTCGCTGTGGGAATTCCAGGTCTTCACCACCGGCACCAGCGGCGGCGGGGGCGGCACCCCGCCGCCCGGCTGCACGGGTCAGTCCAACCAGCCGAACTTCGGGCCGAACGTGGACATCTTCGATCCGAGCATGTCGGCGTCCAGCATCCAGTCCACGCTGGACTCGGTGTTCAACACCCAGAAGCTGAACCAGTTCGGCACCCAGCGCTACGCCCTGCTGTTCAAGCCGGGCACCTACAGCGCCGAGGCCAACATCGGCTACTACACCTCGATCCAGGGTCTGGGCCAGAACCCGGACGACGTGACCATCAACGGTGACGTCACCGTGGACGCGTTCGACGGGACCGGGAACGCCACCCAGAACTTCTGGCGCTCGGCCGAGAACATGGCCATCAACCCGTCCTCCGGGTCGGACCGCTGGGCCGTGGCCCAGGCCGGGCCGTTCCGCCGGATGGACGTGCACGGCGGCCTGGAGCTGTACCCGGCCAGCTACGGCTACGCCAGCGGCGGCTACATCGCCGACTCCAAGGTCTCCGGCCAGGTGTCCTCGGTGTCGCAGCAGCAGTGGTACTCCCAGGACAGCAACTTCGGGAGCTGGAGCGGCTCGGTGTGGAACATGGTGTTCTCCGGCGTGACCGGGGCGCCCGCGCAGAGCTTCCCCAGCCCGCCGATGACCACGCTGGCCACCACCCCGACGTCACGGGACGTCCCCTACCTGTACGTCGACTCCGCGGGTAACTACCACGTGTTCGTGCCCTCACTGCGGACCGGCGCCTCCGGCGCGAGCTGGGCCAACGGCTCGACGCCGGGTACGTCCGTGCCGATGAGCCAGTTCTTCGTCGCGACGCCCTCCAACACCGCGGCCCAGATCAACTCGGCCCTGGCCGAAGGATGCAACCTGTTCTTCACCCCCGGGGTCTACAACATCAACCAGACGATCAACGTCACCAACCCGGACACCGTGGTGCTCGGCGTCGGCTTCCCGACCCTGATCCCGCAGAACGGCGTCAACACCATGCAGGTGGCTGACGTCAACGGCGTCCGCATCGACGGCCTGCTGTTCGACGCGGGCACGACCAACTCCAACGCGCTGCTGACCGTCGGGACCCAGGGGTCCACGACGAGCCACGCCAGCGATCCGACCTCCGTCCAGGACACGTTCTTCCGGATCGGCGGCGACATCGCCGGCAAGGCCACCAACAGCCTGGTCGTCAACGCCAGCAACACCCTGCTCAACGACATCTGGGCCTGGCGGGCCGACCACGGCAACTCCGGGACCGTCGGCTGGACGACCAACACGGCGGCTCACGGTCTGGTGGTCAACGGCAGCAACGTGCTGGCGACCGGCTTGTTCGTGGAGCACTACCAGCAACAGCAGGTGGTGTGGAACGCCAACGGCGGCGAGACCATCTTCTTCCAGGACGAGATGCCCTACGATCCGCCCAACCAGGCGGCCTGGATGGACGGGTCGAGCAATGGCTATCCCGCCTACGAGGTAGCGCCCTCGGTCACCTCGCACCAGGCCTACGGGATGGGCAGTTACTGCTACTTCAACGTCAACCCAGCGGTAGTCGCGGACCATGCGTTCGAGGCACCCAACACTCCCGGCGTGCAGTTCCACGACCTCCTCACCGTGTCCCTCGGCGGGGTCGGCGTGATCGAGCACGTCATCAACGAAACGGGCGGGGCCACTCCGTCCAACACCACCCCCGTCAATGTGACCAGCTACCCCTGAGGTAGTGACCGGCCAGAGCCGGCCCGCGCGGCACCTCCCCGTGCGGGCCGGCTCTGCACTGCCCGGCCGGGGCGTGTGTACCAGGCGGTCCAGGCGGCACAGAGCGCGGCCAGGATGGCCAGGGCGGTGAACGCGCCGATCCGGCCGAGCGGGCCGTTCAGCCCGTCGACCAGGTAAGGAGCCCCGAAGCCCACGTAGGTGAGGGCGTAGTAGCAGGCGACCACCGCGCCGTGCTCACGGCGGTCAGCCAGCCGCTCGCACTCGCGCAGCCCGGACACCAGGCACTGGCCGTAGGCCAGCCCGCACAGCACGGCGCAGACGACCGCGCCCGCGCGGCTGGACGCGGCCACCACCACGGCGGCCAGGCCCAGGCCGGCCGCGGCGCAGACCAGGCCGGACACGTTCCCGGCCAGCCGCCGGCGGGTCTCGAGCCTGCGGGCCACCGGCTGGATCGCAATCCCGCTGGCCACCGCGACCGCGGTCATCAGCCCGGCGAATCCGACCGACAGGTGGCCTGCGGTGGTCACCTCCTGCGGCAGCACCACGAAGGCCAGCGATGCGATGGCGAACACCCACGGCGCCGCGGGCGCGATCGCCAGCCAGAACCGCGCCGACCGCACGGCCTGTGGCGGCCACCCGCGGTGCCCGGTCCCGCAGTGGACACCGGATCAGAGCCGGCCCCCCGATCAGAGCCGGCCCCCCGATCAGAGCCAGCACTAAGCGCCCGCCCGGCCGTTTCCGGCGCGGGCCAGAGCGCCAGCACGGCCAGCAGCCCGATGATCAGGTGCGGCAGGTACGGCAGCACGAGCGGATACGGTGCCCACTCGGCCAGCGACGCGGCCACGGCCGGGCCCACGGCGAACCCGGCCGACAGGGCCACCGCCGACCGCCGGGCGCTGGCCGCCGGGTCATCGGACAGCTCCTGCACCCAGGCCGTGGCCGAGCCGAACACCACACCCGAGCACAGCCCGGCCAGCGCCCGGGCCGCGGCGATCACCGGCAGCGAACGCGGGCCCAGCATGAGCATCAGCGTGGCCAGCGGTGACAACATGACGAACGGCAACACGACCGGGCGCCGGCCGATCCGGTCCGACACCGGTCCCCCGATGAGCAGACCGGGGATAAGCGTGGCCGCGTAGATCCCGAACAACCCGGCCAGCACCCCGGCGTTCAGGCTGAGCGCGTGCCGGTACTCGATCAGCAGCGGCGAGAACTGGTTGGCTCCCCAGCCGACCGCGAACATCGCCAGCGCCACGCGGCGCCAGCTGCCCGGCAACCGCGCCTTCCCCGGGACCACGACCGCTGCCATGCCCTCAACCTAACCGTTAACGGGCGTTTTACTGGTGAGGCATCGCTCACACGACCCCTCGGCTCGGCGGGCGTCGGCTCAGCGGAACGGATTGATGACCCGGATCCCGCCGTAGTCCTGCCCGTCGCCCAGGTCTTCGGACAGCACTTCGCTGCAGCCCATCACTCGGGACGCTTCGATGATCGTGGAGTCCCAGTACGAAAGCTGAAGACGCTGGCACGTGTCCAGGGCCGCCATCACGACCGCGCTGGTGATGTCCTGGACCGGGAAGCGGCGGAACGACTCGATGAGGCGGACCGCCTGCTGGTGGCTGATGGGGTCGGGCCTGCTGGCCCGGGTGGCCTGCACATAGAACTCCTGCAGGACCTGGGCTGACAGGGCCAGGTCGCGGTCGGCCAGGATTTCCCCGGCCCGCTTGGCCTTGTCCTGCTCCGCGGGATCACGTGAGATCGCGTAGAGCAGGACGTTGGTGTCAACGAACCGCACGTTCGTGGACCTCGTCGCGGCCCAGCCGGTCGGCCGCGCGGAACTGGCCTATCTCGGCCTGCACCTCGTGCTGCAGCGTCTCCAGCCGCGCGAACTCTTCCTTCCAGCCGGATAGCCGTTCGAGATAGGCAACGACCAGCGCACTGACCGAGGTGTCGCGCTGAGCGGCGGCGATCCGGGCGTTCCGGTACACATCGTCCGGTACCGCGACCGTAATGTTCTTCACAGTTTCACAGTAACACAGTTTATGCGGTGGACCCGATGGCGGCCTGGGTGATGGTGCGGGCGGTGCGGGCGATGCTGGCGATCGCGTCCCGCGGCGGCAGCCCGGCCAAGTCGGTCAAGGTAAACAGGGCTTCCGCGCTCATGATCACGGCCAGGTCGAGCTTGAGCTGGGTGAGGCGGCCGGACTCCATGGCGCCGCGGCCCTGCTCCAGCGGGGCCACAGCGAGGTCGATGAGCCCGAACTGCTTGCCTGGGCGCGGGAAGGTCACTTCGTCCCGGGTGATCGTCGACGCGATCATGACGCGCACCGCTCCCTGCATTCGCACCACGTTGCCGAGCAGGAAATCAGCCGCCTGAGCGACCCGGGCCGGGACGTCGCTGGGGCCTCCAGGCCAGGTCAGCTCAGCCGGCGGGTCCGGCCACAATCCGACAAAGGCCTCGCGCAGCAGGGCCGGCAGGTCGGGGAAGTGCCGGTAAGCCGTCGCTTCGGACACGCCGGCCGCCGTGGCCGTGCCCAGCATGGTGATGGCCGAGCCGTCGAGGATCAGCCTCCGCGCCGCCGCGATGAGAGCGGCCCGCGTCCGCTCCTTCTGGCGCACCCGCTCGGACCTGGCGGGCTCTGACGGCCTGCCGAGGGCGGGTACTTGTTGTTCCGCGGTCACGGCTCATGAGGCTACCGTGCGGGCCCGGGACGGCGCGATATCTGGTGAGGGTTTACCCTCGCGACCTGAGGGCATTTGGCGAGGGTTCACCCTCGCCAATCGAAGGAGCGACCATGCCCGATGGAGCCCTGTCCGCCTCGTCCCTGGTGACCAGCGCCGCAACGGCGGCCGGCTTCTGGCAGATGGGGATCTTGTGGAGTCCGCTCATCTCGGGTGAGTCGACCCGCGGGGCGTACTCCCTGATGGAGCAGCTGATGCCGGCCAAGGCCGGGCCGCCTCCGCACGTGCATGATCAGGGCGAGGAGGTCTTCTACATCCTCGACGGCGAACTGGCGCTCCAGCTCGGCGAGGAGGTCATCACCGGGACCAGAGGCCTGCTGGTCCGCATCCCGGCCGGAACTCCGCACGCGTTCGCGGTCAGGTCCGAGACGGCACGGGTGCTGAACTTCTACGTTCCCGCCGCCCTCGACCTGCAGGTGGCCATGCTCGGCACCCCGGCGGCCAGCCCCACCCTGCCCCCAGCCGGCGCGGAGCGGACACCGACCGCGGAGCAGGAACAGGCCTTCACCCAGCGCCTGCACGATCTGGCCACGCAGTCGATGTCCACGCAGCCAGACCTGCTCGGTGACTACCGGGACCCCGGGGCCAGCGACCCGCACATGCCTTAGCCAACGGCGGGTTCGGGGACGGCCTCGGAGTCGGTGGTGGGGGGCTCGCCGATGACGGGCTGGCCGATCATCAGGAGGTAGTAGAGCACGGCCCCGATGACGACTCCGATCGGCCAGGCGAACGCGGAGATCGAGGCGAACGTCCCGAGCAGCGCGATCGGCGCGGCGATCGCCGCTGCCACCACGAAGGAGACCAGGGCCCGCCAGTTGACCCCGCCGGTGTAGCTGTAGCCGCCGTGCAGCCGGTACAGCTCGGCGATGGCGACCCGCTGCTTGCGGAACAGGTAGTAGTCGGTCATAAGAATGCCGAACAGCGGCCCGAGGAACGCGCCGAGGGTGCCGAGGAAGTCGTCGACCACCGCGGGCGAGGAGTACAGCTTCCACGGCATGACCACCAGGGCCAGGATCGCGGCGACCAGGCCTGCGCGGCGGAAGTCCAGCTTCTTCGGGACCAGGTTGGACAGGTCGTAGGCGGCGGACACGAAGTTGGCCACCACGTTGATGCCCAGGGTGGCCACCGCGAACGTGACCGCGCCGAGGATCAGGACCGGGATCAGGCTGATCTTGGAGACCAGTTCGACCGGGTCGGTGATGTACTGCCCGTAGACCTTGAAGCTGCCCGCGGTCACCACCGTGGCCACGATCGCGAAGGCGATGAAGTTGACCGGCAACCCGAGCAGGTTGCCCCGCCGGACCTCGCGCTTGGTCGGGGTGAAGCGGGAGAAGTCGCAGAAGTTGAGCAGCAGGGCGGCGAAGTAGGACACCACCAGGCTAATGACGACGAAGAACTCTTTGATCGAGGCCGGAGTGGACAGCTTCGGGCCGCCGAAGTTCATGCTGAGGTGACCGCCCGACTTGACCAGCACCCAGACGGCGAGCGCGATCATCGCGATCCAGATGGCGGGGCCGGCGAAGTCCTGGAACCGACGGATGGTCTCCATGCCCCGCCGGATCAGCAGCAGTTGCAGCACCCAGATGGCCAGGAACGCGATCCAGCCCAGCGGGGGCAGGCCGAGGAACCCGCCGTGGGTCCACGAGGCCGCCGACGGCGCGATCTTGAGCACCAGCACCTGGATGGCGACCGAGGCCAGATAGGTCTGGATGCCATACCAGGCGATGCCGACGATGGCCCGCACGATGGCGGGCAGGTTGGCCCCGCGGACCCCGAAGCTGAGCCGGGCCAGCACCGGGTAGGGCACGCCGAGCCGCTGGCCCGCGATCCCGGTCAGGTTCATCAGCGCCATCACCACGCCGGTGCCGAGGACCAGGCCGAAGAACACCCACCAGCCGTTCAGGCCGAGGAAGAACAGGCCGGCCGCGAACGTGTACCCGCCCACGCTGTGCACGTCCGACATCCACATGCAGAACAGGCTGTAGACGCCCCAGTCCCGGGTCGTGGACGGGGCCAGATCCTCGTTATAGAGGTCGGGGCTGAATCCCTCCGGAATGGCGGCACCGCCGGATTCGGCGGCCGCTGCCCGCTGAGCTATCTCACTCATGTCACCCTCCGGCTGACCGGCATCAATGTGCCGTTAATGTCCGCCTGGGGCATTGCGAGGTTATTCCAGGTATATCAACCACAAGTAAACGAAAAGGCGCTCAGCGTCTGGTTTGGCCGTAGCGGGTGGCGATCAGCACGGTGGAGTTCATTTCCTCGCTGGTCTTGACCCGGGCGCCGAGCCCGGCCGCGCGCAGGATCTCGCGGGCCGGCTGGGCCTGCCGCTCGCTGACCTCGCTGAGCAGGCTGCCGCCCGGGGCCAGCCAGCCGGGCGCGGCCGCGGCCACCCGGCGCAGCAGGGCCAGCCCGTCGCCGCCCCCGTCGAGCGCAACCTGGGGCTCGTACAGCCGGGCCTCGGGGGGCAGCAGTTCGAGCTCGCCGGACGGGATGTAGGGCACGTTGGCGGTGAGGAGGTCGACCCGGCCGCGCAGCGATTCCGGCAGCGGGCCGAACAGGTCGCCCTGATACACCCGGCCGCCGACCGGGGCCAGGTTGCGCTGGGCGCACCGGACCGCCACCGGGTCGAGGTCGGACGCGTGAACCTCGGCGTGCTCGGGGGTCTCAGGATGCCTCCCAGCCGCGGTGTGGGCCCGGTGCCCCTGGCCGTGGCTGAGGCCCCGGGCCACGGCCAGGCCCAGCGCCCCCGTTCCGCAGCACAGGTCGAGTACCACCACCGGCGCGCCCGGCCGGGCCGACTGCCAGCCGAGCGTGATCGCCTGCCGGATCAGGAACTCGGTGCGCCGCCGGGGCACGAACACTCCCGGCTCGACCGCGATCCGCAACCCGCAGAACTCGGCCCAGCCCAGGATCTGCTCCAGCGGCAGCCCGGCGACCCGCTGGCCCACCATCGCGGTCAGCTCGGCGTCCGTCCCCGCCGACGAGACCAGCAACTGGGCCTCATCCTCGGCGAACACGCATCCCGCCGTGCGCAGCGCGGTCACCACGGCGGAATAGTCGGTGGTGGTAAACGATACGGTCACAGGAGCACGTTACGCGGACGGGACGACCACGACGGCCTGCACCGGGACGGGCCGCGGCCCCCGGTGAAGTTGACCACGTTTTGCTCCCGGCTATCGCTAATTAGCTTGATTTCGCCTGAACGGTGCCTAAGAGTTGGCTCATGGATCGTCGACGATTCATGACGGGGATAGGTCTGCTGGCCGCGGGAGGCGTGGCGGGTGCGAGTGCCGGATTCGAAGCGGAGCCGGCCATCGCCACCGAGGGCCCGACGGCCCGGACCGCCATGCCTACGGGGACCGCAGCGCATGCGGCTACGGTGACGTTCCGGACCGCGCCCGCCGGACGCTATATGGCCCTGACGATCGACGACGGCCCGACGGCGCGGTGGACCCCGCAGGTCCACCGGCTGCTGGCGCAGCACGGGGCCAAGGCCACGTTCTTCGTCGTGGGCGAGCGCGCCCAGGCCAATCCGCGCATCGTGCAACAGGCCGTCGACGCCGGGCACGAGCTGGCCAACCACACCTGGGCCCACAAGGACCTGACCCAGCACGATCAGGCCTTCGACACCGAAAGCCTGGAACAGACCCACGAGCTGCTGACCAAGCTGACCGGCCGGGCGCCGACCTTGTGCCGGCCGCCCTACGGGCGCATCGACAGCGTGGGCCTGAACGTCTGCACCAGCCTGAACTACGACGTCCTGCTGTGGTCAGGCCACATCACCGGCAGCGCCGCCAAACGCAACGTGACCAAGGTGCTCGGCGACGTCTCCCCCGGCAGCATCGTCCTGGCCCACGACGGCGGCCCCGAGCCCAACCAGACCCTCATCCAGCAGCTGGACCGCCTGGTCGGCAGCCTGAAGGACGCGGGCTATCAGCTGGTCACGGCGAGCGAGCTGCTCGCCCTCCCGGGCCGCCCGACGGCCTAGGCACGGCTGCGCGTCAGGCCAGCAGGCGCTCGGCCAGCAGGACGGCCCCGATGACGATCATGGCGGCGCCGGAAACGCGGGTCAGGGCGCGGGCGGCCCACGGGCAGGAGGTGAGGATGGCCTGGACGAAGGCGCCCAGGCCGAGGTAGAACGCGCCGCAGCTGACGGTGAAGACCACCCCGAGCAGAGCCAGCTGCCCAGGTAGCGGCCAGCTTCCGTGCCGGTCAGCAAACTGCGGGAGCAGGGCCAGGAACAGCAGCAGCCCCTTCGGGTTCAGGCCGCTCACCCCCAAGCCCTGGACCACCGTGGCCGGGGAGGCCGGGGAGGCCGGGCTGGCGGCAGCGATGGTCTCGGGCCGGCGGGCCAGGCTCATCACGCCCCGCCAGATCAGGTAGCTGCCGCCGACCACGGTCAGCACCGTGAGCGCACCTGGCGAGCGGGCCACCAAGGCGCCGACGCCCAGCGCGACCACCACGGTCAGGCCGGCGTAGCCGAGGACGAGGCCGGCCACGGCGGGGACCACGGACTGGCCGCGAAGCCCGGCGCCGACGACGAAGGCCCAGTCCGCGCCGGGCACGGCGATCAGCAGCGCGCACACTCCCCAGAACGCCAGCACGGAATCGAGGGCCATCGGGCTATCTCCCCTGGGAGGAATTGCTTTATTAAAAAATATCGATAACCCTCTCGAAAGTGTTGCTAAGTATCTCCCGTCAAGGGTTCGTCCTTGGAAGAATCAACCTCGTGGATGCCCTGGACCGGAAGATTCTTGCCGCCCTTCAGCAGGACGGCCGGCTGACCATCACCGAGCTGGCCGGACGGGTCGGGCTGAGCGTGTCGCCGTGCCATCGCCGGCTGCGCGAGCTCGAGCGCAGCGGGGCGATCCGGGGTTACCGGGCCGTGGTCGACGCCGATGCCCTCGGGCTGTCGTTCGAGGCGCTGGTGTTCGTGACCATGGGCCGGGAGGACCGGGAGACGTTGCTGGCATTCGAGGCGGCGGTAGCAGCCATTCCCCAGGTCGTGCAGGCGCAGCGGCTGTTCGGTGATCCGGACTACCTGCTCCGGATCGTCACCGCCGACCTGGCCGCCTACCAGCGCCTGCAGGACGAGCAGCTGACCTCGCTGCCCGGCGTCCAGCGCATGACCTCCACCCTGGTCATGAAGCGCATCGTGCACGACCGCCCGTTGCCCGCGTAGGCCAGGGGTCCGTCAGAGCAGGCCGGCCGCGACCGCGATGCCGACCCCGATCAGGACCAGGCCGCCGAGGATTTCCCCGCGGCCGCCGATCCGGGTGCTCAGGCGATGACCCAGTTCCAGGCCGACCAGGGACAGGGTGACGCTGACCGCCCCGATCACGATGACCGCTACCGGCAGGCTGACGTGCACCGCGCCGAGGGCGAAGCCGACCGCGAGGTTGTCGATGCTGAGCGCCAGGCCGGTGACCAGCAGCGGCCCGAGCCGCTGTGACTCACTCGGCGGCCCGCTGCTCGGCGGCCCGCTGCTGGCCGCGTCGCGGGCCGACCGGAGGGCCTGGACCAGGCTGTAGACGCCGGTAGCGATGAGCAGGCCCGCGCCGAGCCACCGGGTGGCGTGCCCCAGGGCCCCGGCCGCCCCGCGCCCGGCCAGCAGCCCGATGATCGGCATGGCCGTTTCGAAGAACCCGAACACCAGGCCCACCCGCAGCCGGGTGCGGCGGTCCACCCCGCTGGCCCCGAGACCCACCGACGCCGCGAAGTTGGACAGCCCGAGCGAGACGGCCACCAGCAGCAGGGCGAGCATGCCGCCACGGTAGCGATGATCAGGGCACGATGACGATGCGCTGGTCGCTACTGGTGTCGGCCCAGGCGGCGGCCACGTCGGCCAGTGGCACGGCCCGCGCGTCGACCTGGAAGGCACCCCTGGTGATGGCGGCAGCCAGGTCGGACAGTTCGGCCACGATGTCCCGGGTCGGCACCGACCCCTGCCCGCTGCCGACGATCTGCAGGCGCGCGGCCCGCAGTGCGGCCGACGGGATCGACGCGGTCGTCCCGGCCATGGAACCTATCTCGATCCAGCTCAGCGGCTGAGCCCGGTTGGCCCGGGCGGTGACCACGGCGGCCATGGCCTCGGCCGTGGGCGGTCCCCACAGGTAGTCGATCACGACGTCGACATCGGCGGCGGCCTTGGCCAGCTCGCCGGAGTCGAGCGTCACGGTCACGTCGGCCCCGAGACCGGCCAGGGCGGCCAGCTTGTCCGGCTGCCGGCCGGCCCCGATGACGTGGCTGGCGCCGAGGTACTTGGCCACCTGGACGGCCAGCCGCCCGGCGTTGCCGGTCGCGCCCAGCACCAGGACGCTCTGGCCAGGCTCGAAGCTGATCCGCCGCCGCAGCGCGACCCAGGACGACATGGCCGGGTTCATGGCCGCCGCGATCGCCACCGGGTCGGCCCCCGCGGGCAGCACAACACTGCGGCGCAGGTCGATGATGGTCTGCTCGGCCATCGCCCCCATCGTGGTGTCCTCCAGGACGAAGTAGCGCAGTTGCCCGTCCGGGGTCCGGGCCACGCCATCCACCCCCGGGACCAGCGGCAGGTCGCCCGAGCTGGTGTAGTGCGACCCGTTGGCCTGCGACCGGACCCGCGGGTGCAGGCCGACGGCGAGGACGTCGGCCACCACCTGGTCCGGGTCCGGCGTGGCGGGGCGGGGGAACTCGCGGTAGGCCGGGGGCGAGTCGAACGCGGTGACGACGGCTGCGTGCATGGCTACTCCCGTTATTTAAGTGGTAACACGAACTAAGTTAGATGGTATTACGAACTAAATCAAGCTAGGATGGATTGATGAGCACCACTGCTGACCAGGAGCCGGGCATCGTGGGCCAGGAGCCGGTCCCGGCCGACCTGCTGGACAACCTGGTGCTGACCTCGTTCACGGTCATCGCCCTGCTCAGCCGGACCGCAGCCGAGCACGAGCTGTCGCTGACCCAGCTGCGGATGATGGCCATCCTGCGCGACCGGGCTCCGACCATGGCCGACCTGGCCGACTTCCTCGGCCTGGAGCGTTCGTCGGTCAGCGGCCTCATCGACCGGGCGGCGCGGCGCGGGCTGGTCCAGCGCACGGCCAGCCGTTCCGATGGGCGGGCGGTGCAGGTCAGCCTGACCCCGGACGGCCAGCGCCTGGCCGGTCAGGTCACCGGCGAGGTGGCCGGCCTGATCGCCCCGATGACCAGCACCCTGTCGGGCGGCGAGCAGAAGCGCCTGGCCCAGCTGCTGGGCAAGATGCTGGGGTGAGGATGGCGGTGAAGGCGGGGGTGAAGACGATCGCAGCCGGCGTCCTGGACGTCGGCTACCTCGACGACGGCGCGCCCGACGGGTGGGCCGTCGTGCTGTCGCACGGATTCCCTTACGACGTGCACGCCTACGACGCGGCGGTGCCCTTTCTCGTCGGCCGGGGCGCCCGTGGAGCACACCGTCTGGTACCAGCACCTGTTCCAGACCGAACGCGGCCGCGAAGGCCTGTCCGTGTACCGGCGGGAGCCGCCCCAAGATCACCGTGCCCGCGGTGACCCTGGATGGTGTGCGAGACCCCCTCAAACCCGGGGGCACCGCAGGACAGGCCGGCATGTTCCTCGGTCGCCACGAGCACCGGGTCATCGAAGCCGGCCACAACCTGCCCCAGGAGGCTCCGGAGGCGTTCGCCGACGCGGTGCTGACCGTCCGCGGGTGGCTTTCCTAGGCGGTCCAGCCTGTCTAGGCGGGTTCGGATTCGGCGGTGCGGCGGAAGCCTTCCATCTCCATCGTGATGTTCTTCACCGTGCTGCGGCCGGTCAGGGCGCCCACCACGCCGGACAGGGGTCCGCGCAGGTCAAGGGTGAGGGTGATCACCGACCCCTCGCCGTCGGGGGCCACGGCGTGGACGCCGATGATCGTCACCAGGCCAGCCTTTGACTCCCAGGTAAGGAGCGGCCCGGCTCCATCTCCGTCACCCGCCAGCGGGCCTGGCGACCGGACGACTGCTTGACCGTGGCCTCGCTGCCCACGGCCAGCGGACCGCTGTCCAGCCGGCGGACCTCGCTCAGGCTCTTGGTCAGCTCGGGCCAGCGTTCCACGTCCACGAACAGGCGCCACACATCGTCCGGTGGCGCGTCGGCATGAGACTTACCTGTTGTCCCATATCTAATGATGTACCATTTGGTACATGGATGAGGCAAGCCCGGCGGCGACTTCGGCGACAGCGCCCGGGGCCAGGCCTAAGGTCGCTCCCAAACAACGGCTGCTGGCGGCCGTGGTCAGCGTGGCCCTGACCGAGGGGATCTCGGATAAGAGCCTGCGCGCCATCGCCGAGGCGGCCGGGACCAGCCACCGCATGCTCATCCACCATTTCGGCTCCCGGGAGGGGCTCCTGGTCGACGTCATCCGGGAGGTGGAGGAACGTCAGCGCACCGTGCTGGCCGAGATGGTCGCCGACCCCAGCCAGCCCGGCGATCCTGATGAGGAGCCGGCGGCCCGGGAGATGCGCATGTGGCAGCACCTGCGCAGCCCGGAACTCGCGCCCCAGGAACGCCTGTTCTTCGAGGTCTACGGCCAGGCACTGCAGGGACGCGCGTGGGCGCGCCCGCTGCTCGATGGCATCGTGGAAAACTGGCTCGGCCCGGGCGCGGGGATGCTGGAGGCCGCGGGCATCGACCACGCGACGGCGCGCGCCGCCGCCCGGCTGTGGGTGGCCGTGGGCCGCGGCCTGCTGCTCGACGTCCTCGCGACGGGAGACAACGACGAGGTCGACGCGGCCATGCGGTTCTTCGCGGACATGATGCTGGCCACCTGGCAGGCCCGTCTCAGCGAGCCCCCAGCAGACTGAGCCCACGGCGGACCGAGCCCACGGCGGAAAACCAGTAGGGCTTTGGGGTCGCGGGCCGTAGCCTCGCCGGGTGACAGACGCGGGGATCTTCGACGGTTTCGCACGTACGTCCGCAGTCGTGGGCGACCTGATCGGCCGGATAGGTGACGACCAGTGGGGGGCGCCGACCCCGTGCACGCAGTGGAGTGTGCGCGATGTCGTCGGCCATCTGGTCGGGATGAACCTTGTGCTGGTGGCGATGTTCGAGGAGGGCCCGATGCCCGAGCGCGGGCTCGACCGTCTCGGGGCCGACCCGGCCGGGGCCTTCCTTCGCTCCGCCGCCGCGTTGCAGGCCGCCGCCGCGCGCCCCGGGGCGCTGGAGCAGAGCCAGGCCACGCGGATCGGCGTGGCCACCGGCGCCGATCGGCTGCAGTGGCGCGTGGTGGATCTGCTCGCGCACGGATGGGATCTGGAGCAGGCCACCGGCCTGGCGGCTGACCTGCCCCGCGAGGTCGCCGAGCAGGCGCTCACGTTCGCCCAGGCCCAGTTGCCCGGCCAGCCACGCACCGGACGGTTCGCCGTTTCACAGCCGATCGGAGACCACGCCCCGGCCATCGACCGGCTGGCCGCGTTCACCGGCCGCCCGGTTCCGTGGCCGCGGCCGGCCGCCTGAGGGCCCAGCCACGGGTGCGCTAGCACCGGGCTGGGCCCAATCCGTTTGCGTATTGATCGTGGCGCTGTTGTGATGATTCGCGGGGCGGCAACATAGCGGGGGCCGGCAACGCAGCGGAGGGTGACGTGGACGGAAACGGCGAATCAATGGACACCCTGGCGGTCCACGGCGGGGAACGACGCCCCGGGCCGGACGGCTCCGTGGTATTCCCGATCTTCCAGGGCACGGTGTACGAGGTCGACCCGGGCACCGAGTACCACGACCTCAAGTACATCCGGCTCAACTCGACGCCGTCCCAGAACTACCTGCACGACAAGCTCGCGGCGATCGAGGGTGCCGAGGCGGCCGTGGCCACGTCGTCCGGGATGGCGGCGGTGACGACAATCCTGCTCAGCCTCATGAAGGCGGGCGACCACCTGCTGGCCAGCGACTGCCTGTACGGCGGGACCCATGATTTCCTGACCGAACACGCGGCCGACCTGGGCTGGTCGTTCAGCTTCGTGGACGCCGGCCGGCCGGAGACCTGGACCAGCGCGCGCACCGAGCGGACCAAGGTGTTCCTGGTCGAGACGATCACCAACCCGCTGATGCGGGTCGGGCTCCTGGACCAGGTGGCGGAGTTCGGCCGGCGTGAGGGGATCGTCACGGTCATCGACAACACGTTCGCGTCGCCGGTGAACTTCCACCCGCTGCAAGCCGGCTTCGACGTGGTCTTCCACAGCGCGACCAAGTACCTGGGCGGCCATTCGGACCTGGTGGCCGGGGCGATCATGGGCCGCGCCGACGTGGTCGAGCGGATACGCAAGACGCTCAACCTCTTCGGGGGCTCGCTCGATCCGCACGCGGGCTTCCTGCTGGCCCGGGGCATCAAGACGCTGGCGCTGCGGGTCCAGGCCCAGAACGCCAACGCGCTGGCGCTGGCCCAGTTCCTGGAGAACCACCCCGCGGTGGCCGCGGTGAACTATCCCGGCCTGCCCTCGCATCCCGACCACGGCCACGCGGCCAAGCTGCTGTCCGGCTTCGGCGGCATGCTGAGCCTGCGGCTGCGCGGCGGCGACCAGGCCGCGCAGACCCTGCTCGACGCGGTGACCCTGGCCTACTCGGCGCCGAGCCTGGGTGGCGTGGAGTCGCTCATTACCCGGCCGGCCATCACCTCACACGCGGGCATGAGCCGCCAGGACCGCGACCGCCTCGGCATCACCTCGGACCTGGTCCGCATCAGCTCGGGCATCGAAGGGACCGAAGACCTGGTCAGCGACTTCGCTCAAGCCCTAGACAAGGTCGGCGCCTGACGATATCTGGTTGCCGGTTTTATTGCGGGGTGTCAGGCTTCCGGCGGGAACCGCGACGGGGGATGCCGGGATGGCCAGTGAACAGCTCGAAACCATACGTGAGCTCGTAAGCGGCGCTGACCTGGGCACCCTGACCCTGCCGGAGCGCCGCGCGCTGATGGATTCGGCCGGCAGCCCGCCGCCTGCGGGTACGCGGGTCGATCCGGTGGACGCGAACGGCGTGGCGGCCGAGTGGGTGGTCGCAGCCGGTGTGACGGCCGAGCGGGTGCTGCTGCACTTCCCCGGCGGCGCGTACCATCTGGGCTCGCCCGCCCGGCTCCGGGGGCTGCTCGCGCTGGTGTCGGCGGCGGCGCAGGTGCGGGTGCTCAGCGTCGGGTACCGCCTGGCCCCAGAAAACCCGTTCCCGGCGGCGGTCGAGGACGGGCTGGCCGCCTACCGCTGGCTCATCGCCAGTGGCCCACCGGCCCGGCAGGTCGTCATCAGCGGTGACTCCTCCGGCGGCGGCCTGGCCTTGGCGGTGCTGGTGGCCCTGCGCGACGCCGGCGACCCGCTGCCTGGCGCGGCCGTCGTCCTGTCGCCCTGGACCGACCTCGGCCTGAGCGGCGAGTCGCTGCGCAGCCGGGCCGACGTCGATGTGCTGCTCACCCCGGAGGGCGCGCGGGAGGCGGCGGGCTGGTACCTGGCCGGCCAGGATGCCCGTCACCCGTATGCCTCGCCGCTCTACGCCGACCTGCACGGCCTGCCCCCGATGCTGATCCAGGCGGGCGACGCCGAGATCCTGCGCGACGACGCCACCCGGTTCGCCGCGGCGGCGCGGGCCGCGGGGGTCGACGTGACGCTCGAGATCTGGCCCGAGATGCCGCACGTCTGGCACGCGTTCGCCGGCCTGCTGCCGGAGGCGGACGAGGCCGTCGAGCGGATCGGCCGCTGGCTCCGCGAGGACCGGCCGGCGGCCAAGTAAGCCAGCATGGGCCTATGAAGGTCACCACCTGGTCACTGCAGATGCTCCGCCCCGCCCGGCAGCCGCCACGGCCCTTCCCCGAAGACGTTCGCCTCGACCGCGCCACCGGCATCACCCCGGAGTACGCCCGATTCCTGTACGGGCTGGTCGGGGGCGACTGGTACTGGACCGACCGGCTCCGGTGGACCCGCCAGCAATGGGCCGATGAGCTCGCCGTCCCGGGCACGGAGTTCTGGATCATCTACCGCGGAGGCGTCCCGATGGGCTACGTGCAGCTCCAGCCGGTGGCCCAACCGCAGGGATCGCAGGTGGAGATCCGCTACTTCGGCCTCGCGCCGCAGGCCATCGGCCGCGGCCTCGGTGGGCGTCTGCTGGAGCACGCCATCGCCGCCGCCTGGTCGCTGCCCGAGCGGTCCGGCCTGCCGCCGACCGCACTGCCGCCGACCGCACGTATCTGGGTGCACACCTGCACCCTCGACGGGCCCGCCGCTCTGGCCAACTATCAGGCCCGCGGGCTGGTCGTGTACGCCGAGGAGATCACCGAAGAGATCGTGCCCGCCCACTCCCCCGGCCCGTGGTCGGCCACGACCGGAGCGCCGTGACTCCGGTCCAGGTGCCGCCGGCCGTCCGTCAGCTGGCCGAACGGCAAGGCGAGCTGGGCTGGGTGACCGATCTGCTGGTGGCCGGTTCGCTGGCCACCGGCGATTACGTCCCCGGGGTCAGCGACCTCGACCTGGTCGCCCTGACCGGGGGCCCGGTCGGCCCGGCCCGGCAGCAGATCCTGACTAGCCTGCACCAGGAGCTGGATCAGGGGGTCGCTCAGGGTCTGGACCTGGGTTGTGTGTACGTGGACTCGGGCCGGCTGACCGGCCTCGGGGCGTTGCACCCGACGTGGACCCATGGATCGCTGGTCCAGCGCAGCCTGTCGGGAGTTACGCGAGCCGAGCTCGTCCGGTACGGCTTCGCCGTCCTGGGCCGCCCGCCGGCCGCGGTGCTGCCGGAGATGACCGACGATGACGTCCGCCAGGCCGCGCGGGCGGAGTTGTGCGGGTACTGGGCCTACGCCACGCGCCGACCGCTGTGGTGGCTGAGCCCGGTGATCGCCGACCTGGGCCTGACCTCGATGGCCCGCGGCCGTCACGCCCTGCGAACGGGCCAGCTCCTGACCAAGACGCAGGCGATCGAGCAGGCCCACGCTCCAGCCTGGCTGAAAGACCAGCTCCGCGCCCGGCGCCAGGGCCAGCCGGTGACCTCACCCCGGACCCGGACCGCCCTGATCGCGTGGCGCGATGCCCGACGCACCGTCGCCGACGCCCGTCACAGGGCTTCGGCACCTGTGGCTGGCGCTGAGTCTGGGGAGTAGCGTCCTCACCGGGAGTAGGTAGGTGTGGCCAATGGCGAAGATGACGCCCGAACAGGAAGCCGCATACGCGCTGCGCTGGGGAACCGGCAGGAGCGGCCTGCGTCCGGAGGCAAAACTGGCCTATGACCGCCTGGCCGAACAGCAGGCACGCGCCGCGGCTTCGGCCCCGGTCCTCCCGGCGGACGCCGCGGCCGCCAATGCCACCGTCACCATGCCACGCTGGGTTGCCGCCATCGGCACCGCCGTCTTCGCCCTGATCGTTCAGGGAGGAGGGGTCGTGCTGCTGCCCTACGCGTTCACCCGCTGGCAGCCGGGCACCCCGCCGTGGCCGATGGTGATACGAGTCATCGGCGTGGTCTTGATCGCGGTGGGTGGCGTCGTGGTGGCCTGGGCCTTTGCGCAGTTCGCCACCGAGGGTGCCGGTGTGCCGATCCCGGGCGAGCCCAATTCCCAGCGCCTGACCGTCGCCGGCCCCTATCGGTACGTCCGCAATCCCCTTTACGTGGCGTCGGCGGTGGCTATCACCGGCCAGGCTCTGCTGCTCAGCAGGCCCGTGCTGCTCAGCTACGCGGCCGCGTTCCTGGCCATCGCGTTCTTCCTCGTTTACTGGATCGAGGACCCAGCTCTAGCCCGCCGCTTCGGCCAGCAATTTGCGGACTACCGCAACCAGGTGCCCGGCTGGTGGCCCCGCCGAAAGTGCCCCGGGCGACCTAACAAGCGCTGAACCGCAGGCCAGAGCTATTGGTGGCGGGCGATTCGGCCTGTAGGTGTCCGGCCTGTCCATGGGCGCTGCCATGCGGATTCAGGCAAAGTAAGCCTCCACAAGTCCGAGTTCGCCGAAGTCGACGCTGACGAGATCACCGCGAGCGACAAAGCAGTGCGCGGTGCAGGTGCCGGTGCTGACGATCTCGCCCCGGCGGACCGGGCGCCCTCGCTCGCGGACCCAGTTCAACAGCCAGGTCAGGCTGGTGATCGGGTGTCCCATCGCCTCGTCTCCGGTGCCCGACTTGATGTAATAGCCGTTCAGGTAGAGGTCGAGGCCGGCGTTCGGCAAGTCGATCGAGGCCCAGTCGACGGTGTGCGGGCCGACCACCAGGGCCGCGCTGCCGCCGTTGTCGTACATCCCGCCGAAGTAGCCGCTGAGCGAGTACCAGTCGGTGAAGACCGAGTCGCCGATTTCGATGACCGGAGCCAGGGTGGCGATGCCCGCCCGCACCTCGTCCTCCGAGTACGGCTCGTCCCGGACCGGGAAATCCGCCCCGAGCTCGAACGCGAACTCGCATTCGCAGAGCCGGTAGTTCACGAACAGCTCGGGCTCGAGCGCGGCCGGGCTGTCGAACACCGTGCGGCTAAAGATCCGTCCGGGGGACGGGCTCGGAATGTTCTCCGCGCGTCGCACCTCCATGCTGGCCGCCCCGACCTTCCAGCCTGCCGGCGTCCAACCCAGTCGTCGTTCAAGTTCGAACAGCACCTGCTCGACCGACGTCCAGGAGCGAGCGCGCAGCCGCGCCGGCAGCTCTACGGCGTGCCGGCGCAGGCGCCCGTCGGCGATCAGCTGGGCCACCTCAGTGACCTCGTCCGGGCTCAGGTCGCCGGTCCGATCCGATGGCGTCGAGCCGCCGGGGGGCGTGGGACCGTGGATCAGCCGACCGCGGGTCGTGTACTCGGCCGGGCACGGCAACGTACGTCGGGCCCGCAGCTCGGCCTGACGGGACTCTGGGCTACCGGCGAAGCCCGGCGCGGCCGAGGTCGGGACGGGCACAGCGCCTCCCGCATAGTTGCGTATTGTTACTTGTTGACAATACACTATTGACGTTTTGCGCGCCCGCACCTCCGACCACTTCACGGTCGTCACCGGCGGCGAGACCATCGCCGTCGTGCCCGCACCACCACCAGGGAGATCAACCGTTACAAGGCCTGCGCCACCCCGCAGTCACGCCGTCCGCGCTGATGGCGGAACCGGGCTACTGTGCACCTCATGAACACTCCGCCCGGGCCGCCCAGCGCTGCCGGGACCGAGTTCGACCTGATGGGTGCTTTGTTCTCCCCGGCCGGGAGCGCCGACCCGTAGGTCATCCTGCGCGGCTCGCCGCTGCCCGGCTGCCAGTACCCGTTCGTCCGCGACGTGCTGCGCGACCCACGGTTTGCGGCACCGACGATCCCGCCCTCCCCGGACCCGGCATTTCAGCTGCTCCGGCGGTGGATGATCCGGCTGGATGGCGACCGGCACCGCCGCGTCCGGGACGCTTTCGGCGGCCTGTTCACCGCCCGCCGGGTCGAGCGTTACCGGGCCATCATCGCCGGGCGGGCCACCGCGCTGATCGATCAGGCAGCCGCCGCAGGGAGCATGGACCTGGTTACCGGCTTCGCCCGGCCGCTGCCGTTCACCGTGATCAACGATGTACTCGGTGTCCCGCCCGAGGACCGGGACTGGCTCGGCGATGCGCTAGCCACCCTCAACCGCGGCTTCGCCCGGCAGCGTGACAGCGACCGCACCCCGGTCCAGAGCGCCAATAACGCGACCCGGCAGATGCTCTCTTACTTCGCCGAGCTGCTCGACCAGCGCGCCGCAGCACCAGCCGATGACCTGATGACCGCCTTGGCCGCCCGGCACGCAGACGGGGAGGACCGCCAGGACCTCCTCGCGAACTGCATCTTCTTCGTCCTCGCCGGGCACCAGACCACCACCACCCTGCTCACCCTGGGCACCCACCTGCTCTGCACCCACCCCAGCGCCGTGGCCGCGCTGCAGGAAGATCCCGGGCGCTGGCCCGCCGCCGTAGAGGAAATGCTGCGGCTGATCACCCCGACGACCTTCACCGGAGCAACCCCCCGGACCGACGCTGACATCCACGGCGTCACCTGCCCGGCCGGGCAGCCGCGGCTCCTGTTCCTGGCCGCCGCCAACCGCGACCCGTCCACCTTCCCCGACCCCGACCGATTCGACATCAACCGCGAACCCAATCCTCACCTGAGCTTCGCCGCCGGAGCCCACTTCTGCCTCGGTGCCCCCCTGGCCAGACTCCACGGCGAAGTCGCGCTGAGCACCCTGTTCACCCGCCTGCCCGGCCTGGCCGCCCTCACCCCACCCGACATCACTGCCAGCGTCCCCATCCGCCAGATCGACCACTTCACCGTCACCTGGCCGCAAGACTGACCAACCCCGGTCAGGACGGCAGGTGGCGGGCGAGTCGGCCTGTAGGCCGGGTTCTGTGCCTGAGTGCCCCTGACCTCAGGATGCGGCCATCATGGCCGTTGGCTTGAGGCTGAGACCTCATCCCTTCTCGACGTTTGGGGCAGTTCTCGCGTTGATGTGCCCCCAAAGTGCCCCCGCCGCAGAATCCGGCCGTGACCGAGGAGCGACCAGACATGTCCGATGACAGCGACGTCCACAATAATGAAGCTGCCTGCGAACAGGCGATCTGGGACGCCATCGATGAGTGCAAGCACCTCAACCCTCCATACCATGCTTCGGTCTGGATCGGAATGGTTAGGCAGGGAGGGGCCGCCAACGCCGCTCGGCACCTGCTAATCAATGGCGACATTCAGGAAGGCTTTCGGCGCCTAGTCGACGCAGGACGGCCTAATCTGACGGTCGAATGGTCGGCGTTGAATTCTCGCTGGTCCGCATCTTTCGAGCACCGCACCGAGAAGCCGCCATGTGGCGCCTCCGTGAGGCCAGCGTCGAGAATTTGCCTGACGGCTGATCACCTCGGTGTGAACTAGTGCCAGGGAGGTCTATGCGGGTCATTCCGGCTGGTCAGTGGACCCAGAACGAGTCGTTTGGGGTCGACTTGGGACAATGCGGTTGCTGTACACCATCGCCGTCAGGACGCCGACGACTACTAGACCAGACGAATATACGTGCGTTGATCTGCGGCTGATAGTATGGGGTACATACGGAGGCCCGTCATTGTTCGGGTCGAATGTCGTTCAGGTGGTGAGTCTTTGCCTCGCGGTCATGCACCGTGGGGAGGCGAAACCAAACTCTGTCAGAAGTCCCAGAGTTATCAGCACCTCGACCTTCTGCTCAAGAGACCGACGGCTAAGACGTTTGTCGTTTGTTATCAGAACGCAATTCTCAGTTACGGCGGTGCGCGTAATCAACGCGTCCCTGGAATGGACGATGTTTCCAGACCGTAGTTGGTTGAAAGAGTCGATGTCGTCTGATAGGCGGCAAAAATCCAGGTATGAGACGTCTAGGCAGAGCGCGCTGGTCGGTATGAGCTGGCCGAGGTCAGTGAGGAGGAGTAGCAGCTGCTGGCGCCGCTCAAGTTCCGGGATTGCGCCAGCTCGTCCACGGCCACATGAGTAAACAAAATCACTAGACCACGCGAATCCACCGCAGCGCGTAGTGTCTCGAAAGCTCCTGGGACATCTACCAGCGGGTCCATTGCATTGGAGTCCATGATCACGCGGCGCATGCGTAGACCTTACCCGAAGGTTCACTACACCAACAGATTTTGCTGTCTACGTCGCTGTCATTAGAATGCAACATTATGCGATCGCGCGGCAACTTATCTCGCGATATCCTCTTGACAGATCCGTCTAGGAACACGTTACGAACAGCGGTTTACTGTACGTAGAGCCGGGCTAGTATGTTCGTATCGTGAGGAGCCCAGTGATGTATCTGACGCAAGTACCAAGTGAATTTCGCTTCTGCGTGTCGGACGATTGCAGAAGGGTTTCACTTGCAAGTCGTGAGCTGGTCTCGCTACCAGCGTGGTTGAGTGGTCTCACAGAGCTAACCACCCTGGATTTAAGTGGCAACCAACTGACCAACCTGCCGGAGTGGCTCGGCGAACTTACGGCCTTGACCACCCTGGATCTGGGCGGTAACCAGCTGACCGGCCTGCCGGACACACTCGGCGGCCTCACCGCCCTGACCAGCCTGCGCCTGGACAGCAACCAGCTGACTGCCCTGCCGGACACACTCGGCGGCCTCACCGCCCTGACCACCCTGGACCTGAACAGCAACCAGCTGACCGGCCTGCCCGACACACTCGGCGGCCTCACCGCGCTCACCGAGCTCTACCTCTCAGGCAACCAGCTGACCGGCCTGCCCGACACACTCGGCGGCCTCACCGCGCTCACCGAGCTCTACCTCTCAGGCAACCAGCTGACCGGCCTGCCCGACACACTCGGCGGCCTCACCGCCCTGACCAGCCTGCGCCTGGACCGCAACCAGCTGACCGTGGTGCCCGGCTGGATCGGCGGCCTCACCACCTTGACCGTCGTCGGATTGGCCAGCAACCAGCTGACCGGCCTGCCGGACACACTCGGCGGCCTCACCGCCTTGACCACCCTGGACCTGGGCAGCAACCAGCTGACCACCCTGCCGGAATGGCTCGGCAGCCTTACCGCCCTGACCGCACTTGGCCTCGGTGGCAACCAGCTGACCGCCCTGCCGGAATGGCTCGGCAGCCTCACAGCGCTCACCGAGCTCCACCTCTGGGGCAACCAGCTGACTGCCCTGCCCGACACACTCGGCACCCTCACCGCGCTCACCGAGCTCTACCTCAGTGACAACCAGCTGACCGGCCTGCCCGACACACTCGGCACCCTCACCGCGCTCACCGAGCTCTACCTCAGTGACAACCAGCTGACCGCCGTGCCCGACACACTCGGCGGCCTCACCGCCCTGACCAGCCTGGACCTGGAAGGCAACCAGCTGACCGTGGTGCCCGGCTGGATCGGCGCCCTTACCGCCCTGACCACCCTGGACCTGAACAGCAACCAGCTGACTGGCCTGCCCGACACACTCGGCGCCCTCACCGCCCTGACCAGCCTGCGCCTTAAAGACAACCAGCTGACCGCCGTGCCCGACACACTCGGCGCCCTCACCGCCCTGGCACTGCTCAACCTGGGCGGCAACCAGCTGACTGCCCTACCCGACACACTCAGCGGCCTCACCGCGCTCACCGAGCTCTACCTCTGGGGCAACCAGCTGACCGCCGTGCCCGACACACTCGGCGGCCTCACCGCCCTGACCACCCTGGACCTGAACAGCAACCAGCTGACCGGCCTGCCCGACACACTCGGCGGCCTCACCGCCCTAACCAGCCTGCGCCTGGACCGCAACCAGCTGACCGGCCTGCCCGGCTGGATCGGCGGCCTCACCGCCCTGACCACCCTGGACCTGAACAGCAACCAGCTGACCGTGGTGCCCGGCTGGATCGGCGGCCTCACCGCGCTCACCGAGCTCTACCTCTCAGGCAACCAGCTGACCGGCCTGCCCGACACACTCGGCGGCCTCACCGCCCTGACCAGCCTGGACCTGGAAGGCAACCAGCTGACCGTGGTGCCCGGCTGGATCGGCGCCCTTACCGCCCTGACCAGCCTGCGCCTTAAAGACAACCAGCTGACCGCCGTGCCCGACACACTCGGCGCCCTCACCGCCCTGGCACTGCTCAACCTGGGCGGCAACCAGCTGACTGCCCTACCCGACACACTCAGCGGCCTCACCGCGCTCACCGAGCTCTACCTCTGGGGCAACCAGCTGACCGCCGTGCCCGACACACTCGGCGGCCTCACCGCCCTGACCACCCTGGACCTGAACAGCAACCAGCTGACCGGCCTGCCCGACACACTCGGCGGCCTCACCGCCCTAACCAGCCTGCGCCTGGACCGCAACCAGCTGACCGGCCTGCCCGACACACTCGGCGGCCTCACCGCCCTGACCACCCTGGACCTGAACCGCAACCAGCTGACCGGCCTGCCCGACACACTCGGCGGCCTCACCGCCCTAACCAGCCTGCGCCTGGACCGCAACCAGCTGACCGGCCTGCCCGACACACTCGGCGGCCTCACCGCCCTGACCACCCTGGACCTGAACAGCAACCAGCTGACCGGCCTGCCCGACACACTCGGCGGCCTCACCGCCCTAACCAGCCTGCGCCTGGACCGCAACCAGCTGACCGCCGTGCCCGGCTGGATCGGCGGCCTCACCGCCCTGACCAGCCTGAACCTGGGCGGCAACCAGCTGACCGTGGTGCCCGGCTGGATCGGCGGCCTCACCGCGCTCACCGAGCTCTACCTCTGGGGCAACCAGCTGACCGCCGTGCCCGACACACTCGGCGGCCTCACCGCCCTGACCAGCCTGGACCTGAACAGCAACCAGCTGACCGGCCTGCCCGACACACTCGGCGGCCTCACCGCCCTGACCAGCCTGGACCTGGAAGGCAACCAGCTGACCGTGGTGCCCGGCTGGATCGGCGGCCTCACCGCCCTGACCAGCCTGAACCTGGGCGGCAACCAGCTGACCGTGGTGCCCGGCTGGATCGGCGGCCTCACCGCGCTCACCGAGCTCTACCTCTGGGGCAACCAGCTGACCGCCGTGCCCGACACACTCGGCGGCCTCACCGCCCTGACCAGCCTGGACCTGGAAGGTAACCAGCTGACCGGCCTGCCGGACACACTCGGCGGCCTCACCGCCCTGACCAGCCTGGACCTGGAAGGTAACCAGCTGACCGGCCTGCCGGACACACTCGGCGCCCTCACCGCCCTGACCAGCCTGAACCTGAGCGGCAACCAGCTGACCGGCCTGCCCGACACACTCGGCGGCCTCACCGCGCTCACCGAGCTCTACCTCTCAGGCAACCAGCTGACCGGCCTGCCCGACACACTCGGCGCCCTCACCGCCCTAACCACCCTGGACCTGAACAGCAACCAGCTGACCGCCGTGCCCGACACACTCGGCGGCCTCACCGCCCTAACCACCCTGGACCTGAACAGCAACCAGCTGACCGCCGTGCCCGACACACTCGGCGGCCTCACCGCCCTGACCAGCCTGCGCCTGGACCGCAACCAGCTGACCGTGGTGCCCGACACACTCGGCGCCCTCACCGCCCTGACCACCCTGGACCTGAACAGCAACCAGCTGACCGGCCTGCCCGACACACTCGGCGGCCTCACCGCCCTGACCAGCCTGCGCCTGGACCGCAACCAGCTGACCGCCGTGCCCGGCTGGATCGGCGGCCTCACCGCCCTGACCAGCCTGAACCTGGGCGGCAACCAGCTGACCGTGGTGCCCGGCTGGATCGGCGGCCTCACCGCGCTCACCGAGCTCTACCTCTGGGGCAACCAGCTGACCGCCGTGCCCGACACACTCGGCGGCCTCACCGCCCTGACCAGCCTGGACCTGAGCGGCAACCAGCTGACCGGCCTGCCCGACACACTCGGCGGCCTCACCGCCCTGACCAGCCTGCGCCTGGACAGCAACCAGCTGACCGGCCTGCCCGACACACTCGGCGGCCTCACCGCCCTGACCAGCCTGGACCTGGAAGGCAACCAGCTGACCGTGGTGCCCGGCTGGATCGGCGGCCTCACCGCCCTGACCAGCCTGGACCTGGACCGCAACCAGCTGACTGGCCTGCCGGACACACTCGGCGGCCTCACCGCCCTGACCAGCTTGGACCTGGAAGGTAACCAGCTGACCGGCCTGCCGGACACACTCGGCGGCCTCACCGCCCTGACCAGCCTGCGCCTTAAAGACAACCAGCTGACCGCCGTGCCCGACACACTCGGCGGCCTCACCGCCTTGGCACTGCTCAACCTGGGCGGCAACCAGCTGACTGCCCTACCCGACACACTCAGCGGCCTCACCGCGCTCACCGAGCTCTACCTCTGGGGCAACCAGCTGACCGTGGTGCCCGGCTGGATCGGCGGCCTCACCGCCCTGACCAGCCTGGACCTGGAAGGTAACCAGCTGACCGGCCTGCCGGACACACTCGGCGGCCTCACCGCCTTGGCACTGCTTAACCTAGACAGCAACCAGCTGACTGCCCTGCCGGACACACTCGGCGGCCTCACCGCCCTGACCAGCCTGGACCTGGGCGGCAACCAGCTGACCGGCCTGCCCGACACACTCGGCGGCCTCACCGCGCTCACCGAGCTCTACCTCTCAGGCAACCAGCTGACCGGCCTGCCCGACACACTCGGCGGCCTCACCGCCCTGACCAGCCTGCGCCTGGACCGCAACCAGCTGACCGTGGTGCCCGGCTGGATCGGCGGCCTCACCACCTTGACCGTCGTCGGATTGGCCAGCAACCAGCTGACCGGCCTGCCGGACACACTCGGCGGCCTCACCGCCTTGACCACCCTGGACCTGGGCAGCAACCAGCTGACCACCCTGCCGGAATGGCTCGGCAGCCTTACCGCCCTGACCGCACTTGGCCTCGGTGGCAACCAGCTGACCGCCCTGCCGGAATGGCTCGGCAGCCTCACAGCGCTCACCGAGCTCCACCTCTGGGGCAACCAGCTGACTGCCCTGCCCGACACACTCGGCACCCTCACCGCGCTCACCGAGCTCTACCTCAGTGACAACCAGCTGACCGGCCTGCCCGACACACTCGGCACCCTCACCGCCCTGACCACCCTGGACCTGGAAGGCAATCCCCTCCGGAGCCCGCTACTTGAAATGACGAAAGACGGCACGGCGGCGGTCAAAGCCTACCTAACGCTAACGATGGACCATACCGCCGACCTGTGGCAGTCGAAACTTTTGATTGTGGGTCAAGGCGAAGTCGGCAAGACATCGCTTGTAAGGGCCCTTGTAGGCCAGAAACACAATCCTAATGAGCCAAGCACTCACGGTATTCGAATAGAAGAGATCAACCTCAGACATCCACATCAACCAGACGTGGTAATGCGTTTGTCATCATGGGATTTCGGTGGTCAAGATATCTATCACGCCACTCATCAGTTTTTTCTTAGCGACCGTTCATTGTTTATTTTGTTGTGGAACGCACGTCAGGGATGGGAACAAGCTAAACTTGAATACTGGTTGAACATTATTAAAGCGAAGGCTCCTAATGCACGAATAATTCTTGTGGCTACTCATGCGGAAGGACGCCCGATCGATCTTCCCCTAACAGACCTTAAAGCCTTTGCTACACAGATCGTCGCTAGTATGGGTGTGGACAATAGTACCGGCGAAGGAATTGATCAACTCCGCCGGACTATGGCCGACGAGGCAGCGAAACTCTCTCTCATGGGCTCTCAATGGCCAGCGACATGGTTGACTGGAGTCCAGTCGATAAATACATGCGGCTTGCAACATGCAACGCCAGAGGTTCTGTACAATCGGCTTTCTGAATCAGGAGTTGTCGAACGTAGCCACCAAGACTACTTGTTGCGCGTCCTTCATCTGCTCGGCGATATTCTCTATTTCGATGAAGACGAGGATCTCCGTGACACAATAATTCTTCGACCTCAGTGGATAAACGACTACATCGCCAGAGTCCTCGACAGTCCCGAGGTTGCCGCAAGGCACGGTCTACTAACTCGGGGTCACGAACGGCAACTGTGGTCCGAACTCGATCCTGGTCTGCGGGATCGTTTCCTCCTGATGATGGAGAAGTTCGACCTTTCTTATCGCATTCTCGATGATCTAGAAGCGGCTAGCCTGGTCGTAGAACGCCTCCCCTGGGAGAGCCCGCCCTACCAGGAAATGTGGGATGGTGCACTTAGAGAGCCGGGCGCTCGGGAAATTCGGCTTCGATACCAGCTTAATATTTTTCCTCCTGGCATACCTACCTGGTTCATTGCTCGTGAACACCGCTTTAGTATCCGCACGGAGTGGCGCAGCGGCGCTTTGCTTCGTTACAAAAGCGACTCGCGCGTCTTGAGCCTAATCCGCGCAGACCGCCAGAGCAAGATTGTAGATCTAGCGGTCCGTGGTCCGGTTCCACAACTATTCTTTGGTGTTCTAAAAGACGGTTTCGAATCTACTCTCAGCCGCTACAAGGGATTGGACATCACGCGTCTTGTGCCGTGCACATGCGCCCAGGGTACCGGTACTCAGCTGGGTCAGCCTTGCACTCATCTCTACAGGTACGATCCGTTGCTGCGCCGACTGGAAAAGAGTCTGCCGGAAGTCGAATGTGAGCTAAGCTTCTCCAAAGTCAGCGTTGCAGACCTTTTGTTTGGAATTTCTCCAACGTCAATGGACCAACTCATGAGCCGGTTGGCCGAAATAGATCGCGGCCTGCATGATTTCCAATCTGAGGTGGCTTGGACTCATCGTAAGTTTCTGCAGGCATTGCGACGAATTCAAACGCGGGCGGAGGCCACATGTCCTAGCATCTTTACTCTTACCTCCGCTGCTGGAAAAATTCGACAACCCGGCGTTCATCGGCTTGAACTTCGTCTTTACTGCGAACAACCGGGAGCATTCCATGCCCTTCCCGAACCACCGTACATTATTAATCAACCAACTCGATGGATTGTTGCTATCAGTCCTTACCTCACTATCCTTGTGAATATTTTGAAGCACGCTGCCCCTTTGGCCGGACCGGTTCTCGGCCTGGCATCGGAGCATCTGGCAAAACAGCTGGCGAACGAAACTAAACTCATGGCGGAACTTATTAACCAAATTCCAGGAAAACCTAGCGCCGAACAGCTCCAAGTGGAAGAGCCTCCAGCCAACACGGAACTTGATGTAGATTACCGTGCGCTCTATGCATTGCTGCGTCAGGTAGACCCTAACGATCATTGGGCCGGACTAAGCCGTGTATACACCCCAGAGGGGGACATTCTTTGGCTGTGCCGGGATCATGCACGGCAATACGGTAGCTGATAAGGCAGACTTAAGTAAATTACGGTCAGACGTTGCCCGTAGCCACCACCAATAATCATTAGATAGCGTTTTTGTCTTAGCCGCATCCCGTGCGCCGGAACAGTGGATTTGATAAGGGGCGGCGGCTCATACGCTTGCCTGCGATCGGGCTGCCTCCTGGCATGCCCGCTCTAGCCCGATACGAGCCGCCGCGAGGGTTCCCTTGTCAAATCCCGCCGTGGCCTAGTCCGTCTGGAGTCGAACCGCGGCCCGTGTCGGTACTTCGCTGTTCGCGCCAGCCGACCGGCGTTGGGCCCGCCCGGCCTGGAGCTCCAGCGGAGGGCCGGGCGAGGCCGCTGAGTTGGCGGCGCGTGCGGCCCGGCGGGCCGCCTTGAAGACGTACAGAAAGTTCTCACAGAGCTTCGGAACGGTTGTTGTCCTGTCGCGGGAGATGCTTGACGTCACAGTCCCAGGACATGGCTTACAGATGGCCGTGATCTGGTTTTCCTGGTCCTCATCAGTTGCGGATGGTGGGGTGGCAGGAGGCCGGGGTTGGTACTGGTCGAGTTGTCGGTTGTTGAGCAGCGGTATCGCGCTGTCCTGGAAGTCGCCGCGGGGGTCCCGGTCACTGAGGTCGCTGAGCGGTTCGGGGTGTCGCGGCAGAGTGTGCATGCCTGGGTTCGCCGCTATGACAGCAGCGGCCTGGCTGGGCTGTCCGATCGGTCGAGGCGGCCGAAGTCCTCACCGGGGCAGGTCAGTCCGGAGATCGAGGCGGTGGTGTGTGAGATGCGCCGGGAGCATCCCCGCTGGGGCCCGGTCCGGATCGCCCACGAGCTGAAGCGGGCAGCGGTCAGCCCGGTGCCGTCCCGGATGAGTGTCTACCGGGTCCTGGTCCGCCACGGCCTGATCGAGCCGGGCCCCCGCAAGCGGCCCAAGGACAGCTATGTGCGGTGGGAACGCGATGAGCCGATGGCGTTGTGGCAGCTGGACATCGTCGGCGGGGCGTTCCTGGCTGATGGGACCGAAGCCAAGATCGTGACCGGGGTCGATGACCACTCCCGCTACTGCGTGATCGCCTCGGTAGTGGCCCGGGCCACCGGCCGGGCCGTCTGCCTGGCCTTCGCTGCCGCCCTGCAGAGGTTCGGGGTGCCTGGCGAGGTTCTCAGCGACAACGGTAAGCAGTTCACTGACCGGTTCGGCAAGGGCGGGGAAGTGCTGTTCGACCGGATCTGCCGCGACAACGGGATCACCCACCGGCTGACCCAGCCCCGGTCCCCGACCACGACCGGGAAGATCGAGCGGTTCCACGGCAGCTTGCGCCGCGAGCTGCTCAACGACGCGGTCCCGTTCACCGACCTGGCCGCTGCCCAGGCTGCGATCGACGGCTGGGTCAGTGAATACAACACGACCCGGCCGCACCAGGCACTGGGCATGGCCACCCCGGCGGACCGGTTCAGCACCGCCCGGGCCCAGGCGGAGGAGAAGCTGCTGCCGGTCCGGCTCCCGGCCGTGCTCGCGTCGTCCGCCGCCCCGCCTGCCATTGCTCCCGCCGGGAGACCGCAGCAGCCGGGCGGCAGAGCCAGCTGTTGCAACGATGCCGGTCTATGACGGCGGACCGGTCGAGTTCGAGCGGGTCGTCCCGGCCAGCGGGAACATGCAGGTCGCCCGCCGCCAGTTCTGGCTCGGCCCGGACCGGTCCGGGCTGACCGTCACGTTCTGGGCCAGCACCGAGGTCATCCACCTGCTCATCGCCGGGTCCCGGATCAAGAGCGTCCGCTCGCACCTGTCCGCCGCGGACCTGACCGCGCTGGCTGTCCAGGGCGGGCGCCCGGCCGGGCCGCCGCCCCTGCCCCCGGCCGAGCCGGGTGCGGCGATCGAGGTGGACCGGATCGTCAGCAAAGACGGCGCGGTCCACCTGGCCAGCCGTTACGTGCTGGCCGCAGAGATCCTCGGCGGCCGCCGGGTCAGCGTCCGGATCGAGGAAGCCACGCTGATGTTCTTCGACCCCCAGACCCGCGAACTGCTGCGGACCCGGCCGAACCCGCTGACCTGGGACCAGGCCCGCAAGCTCCGTGGCGCCCGCCCCGCTGGGCCACCCCCGCAGCCCTCGGCCGCACCGGTCACCGCCCAGCGGGTGGCCAGCAACACCGGCGTCATCATGATCGCCGGGCAGAAGATCGCCCTCGGGCGCATCCACGCCGGCCGCATCGTCACCGTCCACGTCACCGACCAGATCATCACCATCGACCTGGGCGGCGATGACACCCGCACCGTCCGCCGGACCACCACCCAGCCGGTCCGCAGCATCAAAGCCCAGCAGCACCGCAAAGCTGCCCATGGTTCCTAGGCCACATGGAAAGCATGTCCTGGGACTAATCCGTCAAGCATCAGGTGGGACTAGACATTCGGAACGGTTGTTGTCAGGCTTCGCTTGATGTGTGACACCGTGGCTTCACTTGATGCGCGACACTCCCGCAATGCTTCGGAGCTGAACGTGGTCGAGCAGAGGTATCAGGCAGTCCTTGAGACCCTGGCCGGCACTCCGGTCACCGAGGTTGCGCGGCGGTTCGGGGTAGGCCGCCAGACGGTGCACCGCTGGGTGGCCCGATACCGCGAGAGCGGCCTGGATGGACTGGCTGACCGTTCCCACGCGCCGCAGGCGCATCCCTGGCGGGTCAGCGCAGATCGAGGCGGTGATCTGCGACCTGCGCGCCGCGCACCGCAGCTGGGGACCGCGCCGCCTGGTCTTCGAGCTGGAACGCCGAGGTTACCCGGGCGTCTCCCGGTCCACGGTCTACCGGGTGCTGGTCCGGCATCACCTGATCGAGCCCGTCTCACGGCGCAGGCGCCGGGACTCCTACCGCCGCTGGGAACGCTCGGCGGCGATGGAGCTGTGGCAGATGGACGTGACCGCGAGCCTGTTCCTGGCTGATGGACGGGAGTGCAAGGTCATCACCGGGATCGACGATCACTCCCGGTTTTGCGTCATCGCCACGGTCGTGGCCCGGGCCACTGGCCGAGCGGTCTGCCTGGCTTTCACGACGGCGATGGCCGAGTACGGAATCCCTGGCGAAGTGCTCAGCGACAACGGTAAGCAGTTCACCGGCCGGTTCGGGAAGCCCCGCCCGGCTGAGGTGCTGTTCGAGCGGATCTGCCGGGGAGAACGGCATCACCCAGCGGCTGACCAAGCCCCGCCCGCAACCACGGGCAAGATCGAGCGGCGTCACCAGACGCTGCAGCTGGGGCTGCTCAACGTCCATGCCCCGTTCGCCAGCGTCGAGGACGCCCAGGCCGCGGTCGACGCCTGGCGCAAGGACTACAACACCGGGCGGCCCCACCAGTCACTGGCCATGGCCTTCCCCGCCGCCCGGTTCACCCCCCGCGGCGGACGCGATCGAACTGCGGGGGCCTGCTGAGCTGACCAGGCAGCCTCCGCCGTCCGTGCCCGCCCCTGCCTCCGGGCCTTCCGGCCCGGCAGTTGCCCCGGCCGGGCAGGGCTCCGGCAACAGCGGCCGCGGCAGGGCGGTGGAGCTGGACCGGGAGGTTCCGCCATCGGGCAACCTCTGGATCGCCGGGCAGCAGGTCTGGCTCGGCCGGCGATGACCGGGCGCACCGTCCGGATCTGGGCCGGGCTCAGCCAGGTCCACGTCCTGCTCGGCGGCCACCGCATCAAGACCCTGCCGTCCCGGCTTGGCACCCGCGACCTGGCCCGGCTCGCCGCAGCCGGAGCCCAGCCCGCCGAGCCGCCCCGCTGCCTCCCGCATCCGGGGACGTGATCGAGGTCGACCGGACCGTGACCGCATCAGGCAACGTCAGCCTCGGCGACCGCATCGTCAGCGCCGGGCGGCCGCTGGCCGGGCAGCGGGTGACACTGCGGCTGGAGGGCCCCGTCGTCCACGTCCTGGCCGGCGGTGTCCTGGCCCGCGCTCTCGCCTGCCCATCCCGCCCGAGGCCCGGCCCCGGCTGCGCGGAGCCCGGCCCGGGACGGCCCAGCCGCCCGCCCTGCCCGAACCCCTCACCGTTGCCCGGCGGGTCTCCGGCCGCGGATCGGTCATGATCGCCAGCCAGAAGATCCAGGTCGGACTGGTCCACGCGAGAAAGACCGTCCAGGTCAGCGTCGGACCCGACACCTACCAGATCACCGTCGAGCCCGGCATGACCATTACTGCGCCACGCACCAGCAGCCGCGATATCCGGCGGCACAAGGCCTCCACCTATGACTGATGCGCGGCCGGGTGAATGCAGCGGGGAAGGTATAGCGTCCGGCCATGGACCGAGACTCACTCGACGTCATGCCCGCAGCCTCCCGCCGCGAGGTCATCGCGGCGATGCGCGGCGTGCTTGAAGTCGATGCGGCGACTGCAGAGGACCTGGTCCGTTCGGCGGAGCCGTTGTGGAACGCGATGGGAGCGAGCTGGGGGGCTCGTCGACTCCTGGGGCGGAGGCGAGTTCTGCCACAGGTTCCCGCGCGTCTTGGCGTTCATCCGGTCACGTGCGGCCGACGCCTGACCCACGGCAGCTCCGGGCAGGCATCCACAGCACATAAACCCCAGGGACTGTCGCACATCAAGCGAAGCCAATGTGTCACACCCCAACTGGACCTAGGCACTTCGAAACGGTTGTCTTGACCTGGTGGTAGGAGCACGTCTGGTGGGATTGGCTGGTCGAAGAGCGGTGGTGTCGACCAGTCTCTGGCCAGGGTGAAGTCGACCGTACTACCGGAGAACTTCGCGTCACGGAAGCTGACTGTCCCGCCGGAGAGCTCCGCAGCGAGGAAACTGACATTGCCGCCGAAAAATTTCGCTTTATTGAAGCTGACCGTGCCGCCGGAGAACTTTGCGCTGCCAAAGTCGACCGTGCCGCCGGAAAAGGTTACGTCTTCGAAACTGGTCTCACCGCTGGTGAACTCCGCGGAGCCAAAGCTGATCGTGCCGTTGGAGAGCGTGGAACCTGCATAACTGAACGGGTTCACGGTATAACGCGCTCTGCCAAAGACGACACACGTTCGCCAGCACCGCTCTGGCGGAGGGCGTGCCCATCTCCGAGGTGTCCCGCTGGCTCGGCCATCGCTCGATCACCACCACCGTGGACCTGTACGGCCACTTGGTCGCCGAGGCTAGCGGCCGGGCCCGTGACGCCGTCGACCATGCATTCGGTACCGAGGCCATGTACCCGAAAGTGCCCCGGACGACAGTAAAAATCGCTGACCCGCAGGTCAGGACGGTAGGCGGCGGGCGAGTCGGCCTGTAGGCCGGGTTCTGTGCACCCGCTTGCGCGGGCCGACGGCCATCCATCTGGGACTGCCGTTGCCGACAGCCTCGTGCGGCCTACCCGCGAGCATTGGGCGGGCCGCCCTCAATCGCTCGCGCAGGAAGCGAATACAAGAAACGCTTCCCTTTTGGCCTTGCTCCGGGTGGGGTTTACCTAGCCGCCCAAGTCACCTTGAGCGCTGGTGGTCTCTTACACCACCGTTTCACCCTTACCTCCCGCGGCCGGAGCCGGGGAGGCGGTTTGTTTTCTGTGGCACTGTCCCGCGGGTCACCCCGGGTCGGCGTTACCGACCACCCTGCCCTGCGGAGCCCGGACCTTCCTCACCACACGGTGTGTTCAGACACTGTGCAGCGCGGCCGCCCGGCCGACTCGCTCGCCACCACAAGACTATTCCCCGCCAGGCCCAGAGCCGCCGCTTTCAGGGAAGCGTTCTCGGCGGACCGTTAGGGGGTGGTTACTTCGGTGCGGTTGGGGAGGTCGGCTTCGGCGCCCTCGGGGGACGGGTCCTCGCCCGGCCCACGCCGTGCGGCTGGGGAGGCGAAGGCCAGCCCGGCGGCCAGGCAGGCGAACGGCACCACCGGCAGGACGTAGCGGTAGTCGAAGTCGGCCACCATGATGGGGAACAGCAGCAGGACGAGGGCGCACACGAACGGCATCTTGGATGGGCCGTCCCGCCAGCGACCGAGGCGGAAGCGGCCGTTGCGGCGGTAGACGCGGATCAGGGAGCCCAGCCCGAGGAACAGGATGATCCCGAACAACGGGCCGTACAGGTAGAAGATCCGCTGATAGCCCGCCATCAGCTGGTCGAACGGCTTGACCGTGCGGCCGAGGCCCTGGCGCCCGTAGGCCCGGATGTCCTGAGTCGCGGTCCCGCCCTTGATCCAGGTGTGGTGCGGCGGCACCCAGATGGGCTTGGTGTGGAAGTAATAGTCGTAGACCGTGCCCGCGCTGGGGTAGTCGTAGCGCTTCCAGTCCACCGACAGCACGACGCCCTTGACGATCGCGTGGGCGTAGCTGAGCGGCTGGGCCTTCATCGCGTCGAGGGCGAAGTCGCGCAGGGCCTTGTTGCCGGTGATGCTGACCGGGCCACCCGGCACCTCGTGCACCTGCTTGAGGTGCCAGACCAGCGAGCCGGGCGGAGCGCGATCGGTGGTCGGCGTCTTGATGCACAGGTAACGCAGGTCGGCAGGGGGGTCGATCTTGGCGCAGTCGGCGAACGAGGACACCCGGCCGTACAGGTAGAAGCCCTCGGAGTTGGTCAGGGCGAAGTTGCCCCAGATCGCGTGGAACCAGATCGCGTAGCTCAGGATCGGGACCGCGCAGCCGGCCACGATCGCGGCCAGCGAGCGCCAGCCCAGCCGCCGCCAGAGCACGGCCAGCACGAAGATCACCGGCAGCAGCAGGCCGCCGCTCCAGATCGTGCAGGCGTAGCCGGTCAGCAACCCGGCGAACAGCACGTTCCGCCAGGACGGACGGCGGTTCCACAGCAGCAGGGTGGCCGCGGCGAACATCAAGAACTCAAACAGCAGGTCGGCCATGACCATGTGCTCGAGCTGGATCTCGAACCCGTTGAACAGGATCGGCACGGCGGCCAGGGTGGCGATCCAGGCCCGGACCCGGGCCCGGCGCAGCAGGGCGTACAGCATCAGCGCCATGGCCAGGCCCATCAGATGCTGGGTGATCATGACCAGGGTGAAGCTGTGCAGCGGCTCCAGCGCCTTGAGGTAGAGCGAGTAGCCGGTCGTCTTGCTCAGGTTCGGCTGCGGCCGCAGCGCGGCACCGATATAGACGTAGGTGTCGCCCTGGAACACGAGGAGGCCGGGATAGCCGAGCACCGTGATCAGCCGGACGATCGCGCCCGCGGCCAGGGCCAGCGTGAACAGCTTGTTGCTGAGGATCGCAGCACGGAACCGGCTCAATCGGGACGCCCGGGCGGGCGCGTCGGGCGCGGCGGACGAGCCCTCAGGCACCTCGTTCTGCACAGGCGTGATCCTATCGGTCATCCGGGGTCGTAACCGGCAAAGTCACCGAGGCCGGCGTGGCCGTCTCCGCAGAAACTGAACGAGGCACGCCCGCCCAGCGTTCCAGCTGGGCCACGAAGGCCCGGGCGTCGTCCGGCCAGCGCAGGAACTCGGCTGCACCCTGGTGGCCGCGGGCGCCCATCGCGTCCCGCAGGGCCAGGTCCTGCTGGAGGGCCTGCACCGCCGCGGCGGCCGCGCCGGGATCGTTGAACGGCACGATGAACCCGCACTCGCTCCGCTCGACCAGGCCGGCCGCGAGCGGCAGCGGCGTGGTCACGATCGGGACGCCGCGGGCCATGTACTCGGCGACCTTAGTCGGCATCGAGTGGCGGAAGTTCGGGTCGTCCTGCAGCAGCGACAGGCCGGCCAGCGCGCCGTCGGTGATCAGCATGGCCTCGTCGTTGGGCAGGTACCCGTGCCAGCGCAGGATCCCGGCGTCCCGGGCGGGCTCAATCACCGCGCGGGCCTGGGCGTCGGCCGAGCCCACCAGCTCGACCGTGATCCCGTGCGGGTGCACCAGCTCGGCCAGCGCGACCATCTCGGCCGCGCCCCGGTCGGGTGAGATGTGGCCGACGTAGACCACGCGGGCCTGGCCGTCGTACGGCGCGGGCTCATCGGGCACGTAGGTGGTGTTGGGCACGACCGGGTGGTCGCCGTCGAACCGTTCGTTGTACCCGGTCTCGGCCAGCAGCAGGTGCAGGTGCCGCTCGGCCAGGCCCTCGGCCCGCAGCACACCGCCCGCGGCCACCCGCCGCAGCGCGGGCGGCAGCCAGGCCTTGGTCCCAAGCGAGGCGGCGGTGTCCTCGTGCACGTCCCAGACGGTCGGCGGCCGGTGGCCGATCAGCGGCAGGACCAGCAGCAGCTCCGGGTCGTGGACCAGCAGCAGGTCCGCACCGGGGGCCCAGCGGGCCAGCTGGCGCCGGGCCGCGCGCAGGGCCCCGAGACGCTGGCGTCCCACTGCCCGCGGCACGTCCACCGCCTTCACCTCGGGCCACGGGGTCACCCCGCAGGCCCGGAACGGCGCGATGTAGGCGACGTCGTGCCCGGCGTCCAGCAGGGCCCGGATCTCCCGGTGCAAGATCCGGGCGTCAGCCGGATGGTGCACCACCGTGCAGACGACAACCCGCATATGACCTACAGCGTCTCGGTGTTCGGCCCGGCGGCGCCCAGGGCGTCGAGCTTGCCCCGGGTGTCCAGGAACAGCTTGGCCGAGGCGGCCAGCTGGGGCAGGTCGTACTCGCTGTGGTTCTGCAGCAGGATGACCACGTCCGCGGTGACGATGTCGGTGTCCAGGTCGGTGACCCGGCGCACCGAGCGGCCGTCGATGGCCCAGGCCGGCACGTGCGGGTCGTGGTAGGACAGCACCGCGCCGCGGGCCAGCAGCCGGCGGGCGATCGGCTGGGCCGGCGATTCACGCTGGTCGGCGATGTCATGCTTGTAGGTGACGCCCAGCAGCAGCACGTTGGCCCCGTTCAGCGGCTTGGCGTGCCGGTTCAGCAGCTCGGCGGCCCGGTCGACCACATAACCGGGCATCCGGCTGTTGATCTCCTGGGCCAGCTCCACGAACCGGAACGGGTACCCCAGCGTGCGGACCTTGTAGGACAGATAGTTCGGGTCGATCGGGATGCAGTGGCCGCCGACGCCCGGGCCCGGGTAGAACGCCTGGAACCCGAACGGCTTGGTCGACGCGCACCGGATCGCGTCCCACAGGTCGACGCCGAGCTCGTGGCAGAACACGGCCATCTCGTTGACCAGCGCGATGTTGACGTGCCGGTAGGTGTTCTCCAGCAGCTTGGCCATCTCGGCCTCGCGCGGCCCCTTGGCCTCCACCACCTGGTCGCAGACCTTGCCGTAGAACCGGGCCGCCGCCGCCGTGGCGTCCGGGGTCAGGCCGCCGACCACCTTCGGCGTGTTGCGGAGCCCGTAGACCGGGTTGCCCGGGTCGATCCGCTCGGGCGAGAAGGCCAGGTAGAAGTCGACCTCGGCGTTCAGCCCGGACGCCTTCTCCAGGATGGGCCGGACCACCTCCTCGGTGGTACCCGGGTAGGTGGTGGACTCCAGCACCACCAGCATGCCCTGGCGCAGCAGCCGGCCAGCCGTCTCCGACGCGGCCCGGACCGCGGTCAGATCCGGGCCATCGGCTTCGGACAGCGGGGTCGGCACGCAGATCACGATGGTGTCCGGGTCGCCGACGGCGGTTTCGTCCGAGGTGGCCCGGAAACCGGCCGCCAGCATCTTCTGCACGCCGGAGTCGGAGATGTCGTCCACGTGCGACCGGCCGTCGTTCAGCAGGTCGACCACGCCCTGGCCGATGTCGTACCCGACCACGTTCAGGCCGACGTTGGTCGCCTCCCGAACCAGTGGGAGGCCCACGTAACCGAGCCCGATAACCAGCAGATCGACCTGCATCGACTGCGTCCCTTCGCCATTAACTGTCATCCGTGCGTTCAGGTGGCAGCGCCGAGACGTTCGTAGGCTGCCCGGTAGATTGCCGCGTTGTGTGTCCAGGTCCGGTCCCGGGCCACCCATTCCCGCGCGTTCGTCCCGAGTTTGTGCCGAATATCTGAACTGTAGAGCAGGGGCTCCATGGTATCGGCAAAGGACACGGGATCCCCGGAAGTCGCGAGAGCGCCTGTCACTTCCGGCCGGATGATCTCCCGCAGCGCGCCCACGTCGCTCGCGACCACGGTCAAACCGCTGGCCATGGCCTCGACCGGCTTGAGCGGGGTGACCAGCTGGCAGACCCGGTCGCTGGTCCGCGGCACCACGAACAGGTCCAGCAGCGCGTGGTACCGGCGGACCTCGGTCATCGGCACCCGGCCGGTGAAGATCGCGGTCCCGGTCAGCCCGAGCTGCCCGGCCTGCCGTTCCAGCGCCGCCCGCTCCGGGCCGTCGCCGACGATCAGCGGCCGGACCGGCACCCCGCGGCTGCGCAGTTCGGCTACGGCGGCCAGCAGCGTATCGATGCCCTCGTAGCCGACCAGGTTGGACACCACCCCGGCGACCTGCTCCCCCGGCCGCAGGCCGAGCTCGGCCCGCAGGGCCGCCGCGTCGGGCAACGGCCCGAGGAACTCCTCCGACACCGCGTTCGGGACCACCAGGACCTTGGCCGGGTCAACCCCCCGGGCCACGATCTCCGCGCGCATGACCTCGCCCAGCGTGACGACCAGGTCGGCTTCGGCCATGCAGCGGGTCTCGGCCTCCCGGCTCAGGAGGTAGAAGTCGCTGCTGGCCAGGTCGGTCCCGGGTAGCGGCACCGGAACCACGCCGTCCCGTACGGCTCCGGACCCGGCGCCGGTGCTCGCCGCACCCGAGCCCGCCGCCGCCTGCTCAAGATTGGTTTCATTAACTGGTTGCGACGGGGCCGGGCGGCCCGCGTCCTGCGCGGCCGGATCTCCGGGATCGCCCCCGTGCCGCGACAGCCAGGTCTCTTCCCAGAAACCGCGGGCTTCGTAGATCACCGGCAGGCCGAAGTCCTCCCGCAACGCCAGCGCGAGCTGGCCGTTCAGGTGGTTGCTGGCCGCATGCAGCACGGCCGGGCGTAGCCGCCCGACCAGCCGGGCGGCCAGGTCGTGGCCCAGGCTGGCCGCCGCGTCGGCCCGCGGTGGCAGCCGGTACGGCAGCAGCCGGTGGTACGGCACGCCGTTGACCAGGGCGACCCGGCGGCCATCGAGGTGGCCCTGGGCCACCGGGAAGCCGGCCTTGGTCACCACGTGCGGATCCAGGCCGGCCTGCTGCTGGGCCAGCGCGATCTGCTGGGTGCGGACGGTGTAGCCGGCGCTGGTGGTCGGCAGCGCGTCGGTGACCAGGTGCAGCACCCGGCCCGGCTCAGGCTGGAGCGACCCGCGCCGCCTTGGCAGCCGCTCGGACCGCGGGATGCCCTCTTCCAGCAGGTACAGCTCGCCGCTGAGCGCGCCGAGGACCTTGGCCTGCTTGCGGCCGGGCACCCCGTTCAGCGCGGCGACCCCGGCCCGCAGCCGGCCCTCCCGGCCGGCCAGCCGGGCCAGCAGCAGGGCCCGGGCCGGGTCATCGGTGGGCATCCGGTCCAGGGCCCGCCGGGCGGCGTCCGGGCGGTCGACGGCCAGCGCGAACGTGGCCAGCCGCCGGGGCGTGGTGTGCAGCAGGGCCAGGGCCTGTTTACGGTCACCGGAACCCCAGGCCACGGTGGCCCGGCCATAGGGACCCCCCCACCTCAGCCACGGGCGTACCCTGCCTGGTAGCACGCGCCAGCCCAGCAGCAGGGCGCGGACGGGATCTTCGGTGACGTGCCGCCACATGACCGACGCCGCCAGGGCCAGGACGCGTGGCGACACGCGGAGCTGATGAGGGCGGCCGGTCGGCTGGGCGCGGTGAGAGGATCGCGACGTCACGTCGGCGAATGATACTTGCCCACACCACGCAAAGGACGGAACACCAGGCAATGCTCGCACCCATTACCCATGTGCTCGGGGCCCGGCCGAACTTCGTCAAGGCCGCTCCGGTGATCCGGGCGCTGGCCGCGCTCGGGAACCGGCAGCGCGTGGTCCACACCGGCCAGCACTACGACGAGCGCCTGTCGGACGTGTTCTTCGTCCAGCTCGGCCTGCCCGAGCCGGACGTCAACCTGGGGGTGGGCTCGGGCAGCCACGCCCAGCAGACGGCGGCGGCCATGACCGGCCTGGAGCAGGACTTCACCGAGCATCCGCCCGGCCTGGTGGTGGTGTACGGGGACGTGAACTCGACCGTGGCCGCGGGCCTGGTCGCGGCCAAGCTGCAGATCCCCATGGCCCACGTGGAGGCCGGCCTGCGCAGCTTCGACGAGACGATGCCGGAGGAGATCAACCGGCGGGTCACCGACCAGCTGTCGTCGCTGCTGTTCGCGACCTCGCCCGAGGCGATCGGCTACCTGGCCAACGAGGGACGCCCGGTGGACACCATCCACCTAGTCGGCAACCCCATGATCGACACGCTGATGGCCAACCTGGACCGGTTCGACACCGCCGCGGTCCGGGCCGAGCTGGACCTGCCGGAGCGGTACGTGGTGGCCACGCTGCACCGCCCGGCCAACGTGGACGACCCGGAGATCGCGGGCGGCCTGGTCCGGGCGCTGCACGAGATCGCCGCCGTGATCGACGTGGTCATCCCGGTGCACCCGCGGGGCCGGGCCGTGCTGGAGGCGGCCGGGCTCAGCTCGCACCGGAGCGTCCACGCCGTGCCCCCGCTGGGGTACCTGGAGTTCATGGGCCTGGTCCGCGGCGCGGCCGCGGTGGCCACCGACTCCGGCGGGGTGCAGGAGGAGACCACGCTGCTGCGGGTTCCGTGCCTGACCGTGCGCCCGAATACCGAACGGCCCATCACGATCACCCACGGCAGCAATAGGCTCATCACGTCCGCCGAACTGGCCTCGGCCGTGCTGAAGGCGTGTGACGACGGGCCGTACACCGGCGAACTGCCGCCGCTGTGGGACGGCCACGCCGGACCGCGCATTGGGCGGATCATCACTGACTGGCTTGCCCGCGACGGCTGAGGAGACCTTCCCCAACCATGACCGAGAACGACGAGAAGGCCGATCTGGCCCTGACCGTGTACGCCCCGGACCTGGACGAGCCAGAGGACGGCACCGGCGAGGACGGCACCGGCGAGGCCAGCGATCCCGCCACCACGGCGAGCGGGATCGCGCTGGCCGCGGAGCGGGACCGGCTGGCCCGGGCGCTGCGCGACACGCACCGCCAGCTGGCTACGGCCGAATCACAGCTGATGGCGATGAAGCGCTCCGCCACCCTGCAGCTGGGCCAGGTCATCGTGGCCGCGGCCAAGCGCCCGTGGATCGGCGGCCCCCGGCTGCCCAAGCACCTGTACAAAATGTGGCGGGAAGGCCGCGCGGTGCGGTCGGCGGCGAGCGCCATGGACGGCGGCTTCCGCTCCGAGGACGAGGCCCGCTGGGCCAAGATCCTGGAGGACGCGGGGGCGGGGGCGGCCGGTGACCGGTTCCTGGCCGGCTACACGGTGCCCGGCCTGGCCTGGTCCTCGGCGACCCGGGCTGACAACCAGGACCTGGGCGACGGGCTGGTCGTGGCGGGCGTGCTGACCGACGCCAGCTGCGCCGCGCTGGCCCCGGACGCCACCGCCGAGCAGCTATTGCCGCACGACGCGCCGTTCGTGCTGGAAGGCTCTGGCGCCGACCTGGTCCTGATCGAGGCGGCGGCCCTGCTGCCTGGGGGCGCGTGGGCCCACGCGGGCGACCCGGCCGCCACCGACCGGGGGCGGCGGCTGGCCGACCTGATCGACCTGGCCCGCGCGCTGGGCAAGCCGGTCATCTTCCTGCGCAACGCGCCCTCCTACCTGATGCCCTACCTGGACTGGCTGGGCGGCTACTGCGACACGGTGGTGGACGGCGGCCTGGGCGTGCAGCTGGCCCGGTTCAACCCCGTCGACCTGCCGGAGGGGCGGGACCAGGCTCCGGTGTACGCGGCCGAACGCGACCAGCGCGAGGGGCCGGCCACCAAGCGGCTGCTGGACGAGCTGACCGAGGGCCACGGCAGCCCGGGCACCCCGGTCCGGGTCATCGGCCGGCCCACGTGGCGGACCGCGCCCGCGATCTACCGGGAGCACGGGGTGTTCCTGGCCGCGACCACGGAACAGGCCCGCGAGCAGGAAGCCTGCGGCGCCCGGGTGGTGGGCCCGGTGACCGCCCTGGTAAATGGCACCGGCGGCCCGGAGCTGGCCGCGGCCAGCGCGGCCGGGCCGCGCAGCATGGCCGAGATCAAGGCGGTCCTGCACGATCTGTTCGAGACCCAGGCCACCCCGGTGCGGCTGGCCGAGCTGGCGCGCCAGGTGGGCCTGCCGGCGCGGCCGGTGCCGGGCCGCCGGGTGGCGGTGCTGGCCGGGCTGCGCGATGCGGCCGACGCGAGGATCCTGGCCGACAGCCTGCTGAGCCAGCGGCTGCGGCCGGCCGAGGTCGTGGTGTGGCGCAGCGGCGCGGCACCCGGGTCGGCCGGGGACCTGGACCGGCTGGCCCTGGACCGGCTGGCCGCCGAGGGCGTCACGGTCACCGTGGTCACCGGCGACGGCGTGGCCGCCGCCGCACGGCGGGCCACCTCGCCATGGGCCGCGGTGTGTGAGCCGGGCACCAGCTACCCGCCGTCCTGGCTGCTGGAGCTGGTGTGCGCGCTGGAGTGCTCACGCGCCGACGCGGTCGGTTACGTACCCGGAGCGGACTACGTGTTCACCGAGGCCCTGGACCCGGCCGTGGCCCGGACCGAACTGTTCCGCACCGGAGCGCCACCCCGGTCGGCCTGGGCCCGGCGGGGCCTGCGGCTGTTCGCGGTGTCGCCCGCCAGCGAGCCGGCCCCCGGGCCAGTCACCGAGCCAGCCAACGGGCAGCCCAACCAGAAGGAGCACGTGTGATGTCCGCGCGGTCGGCCCTGGTGTACGGGGACGTCAACCTGAACCTGATCGACGGGTCGGCGATCTGGGTCCAGTCCATGGTGCTGGCGCTGGCCCGTGCGGGCTGCACGGTCACCCTGGTGCTGAAGGCCCCGGTCCAGACCGACCGGCTGCTGACCCCGCTGGAGGCCGAGCCGGGGGTCACCATCCGGCGGCCCGTCGAGGAGAAGCTGCTGGCCGGCATCGGGGCCAACGGGCTGACCCCGAAGCAGGCGTCGCAGGTCCTCAGCGCGGTGGACGCGGAGCGAGCCAGCGGTGACGGCCGCCACGACATCGTGGTGCTGCGCGGCCGCCGGCTGGTGGACCAGGTCGTCACCGACGACGACTTCCGCGGCCGGCTGTGGGCCTACCTGACCGACATCCCGCAGTCCATCCCGGCTATGACCCCGGACGCGGTGAGCTGGCTGGCCGGCGTGGCCAACGCCGCTCAGTACGTGCTGTGCCAGACCGAGGAGCTGCGCTCCTTCCTGGAAGGCAGCGTGCCCGAGGCCTGCGGGAAATGCGTGCTGTTCCCGCCGGTGGTGCCGCCCGTGCCCGAGGCGACCGGGACGCCAGCTGAACCCACCGGGGTGCTCCGGCTGGTGTACACGGGCAAGTTCGCGCCCCGGTGGAACACTTACGAGATGACGCAACTGCCCGGGCTGCTGGCCCAGCGCGGGGTCCAGGCCGAGCTGCACATGGTCGGCGACAAGATCCACAACGACCCGGACGATCCCGGCTACCACCGCCGGATGCGCGACGCGCTGGGCGAGCCGCCCGCCGCGGCCACCGGTTCTGACGGCACGGCCGCCGGTTCTGACGGCACGGCCGCCGGTTCTGACGGCAGCGCCGCCGCTCCCGCGGTGCCGGCCAACGGGGTGGTGTGGCACGGCGGCCACTCGCGCGAGGGCGCGATGCGGATCGCCGCCACGGCCGACATCGGGCTCGGCTGGCGGCACCCGTCCCTGGACGCCAGCCTCGAGCTGTCGACCAAGGTGCTGGAGTTCGGCCTGCTCGGGCTGCCGGTCATCTTGAACCGGACGCCCATGCACGAGGACCTGCTCGGCGCCGACTACCCGATGTTCGCCCGGGACCTGGACGACGTGGTGGCCATCGCCGAGAGCGCGGCCGCCGACCCGGCCATGGTCAAGCTGGCCGCCAGCCGGACCTCGGCCGCGGCCGCCGGGTACACGCTGGACGAGGCGTCCGGGCGGGTCCGCCGCTACCTGGACGACGCCTTCCCGCGCATTGACGTCCTCCCCGGCACCAAGACGGTCAAGGTCGCGGTGGCCGGGCACGACCTGAAGTTCATGACCCCGCTGCTGAACTACCTGAGCCAGCAGCCCGGCCTGGAGGTGCGGACCGACCACTGGATCTCACTCGGCGAGCACGACGAGGCCGCCAGCCAGCGGATCCTGGACTGGGCCGACGTGGTCGTCTGCGAGTGGTGCGGGCCGAACGCCATCTGGTACAGCCACAACAAGCGCAAGGGCACCCGGCTCATCATCCGGCTGCACCGGTTCGAGTTGTTCGCTCGCTACCCGTACCGGGTCCTGATCAAGAACGTCGACCAGGTGGTGTGCGTGGACAAGTACTACGCGCAGCTCACCGAGGAGAAGACCGGCTGGCCGGCCAGGAAGATCGTGTCCGTGCCCAACACGGTGCAGGTCAGCCAGCTCGACCGGCCCAAGCTGGACGGGGCCCGGTTCAGCCTCGGCCTCATCGGCATCGTGCCGTCCCGCAAGCGGCTCGACCTGGCCCTGGACGTGCTGGAGGAACTGCGCCGCGACGACGAGCGGTACCTGCTCAACGTCAAGTCCGGCATGCCCTGGGACCACTGGTGGATCTGGCAGAAGCCGGAGGAACGCGGTCACTACGCGGCGGCGCTGCACCGGATCCAGCGGTCTTCGCTGCTGCGCGGGGCGGTGGTGTTCGACCAGGCCGGCCGGGACGTCCCCGCCTGGCTGCGCCGGATCGGGTTCGTGCTGTCCACCAGCGACGACGAGAGCTTCCACGTCGCCCCGGTGGAGGGCATGGTGTCCGGCGCGGTGCCGGTGATCCGGCCCTGGCCCGGCGCGGAGACCGTCTACGACACCCGGTGGATCCACCAGACCACGGCCGACATGGCCGCGGCCATCGCCGCGCTGGACACCGAGGAGAAGTGGCGGGAGGCCGGCGCCATCGCCAAGGCCGAGGCCATGGAGACCTACAACCCGCGTACGGTGTTCCCGACCTGGTACCGGCTGATGACCGAAGACCTGCCGCCGGCCAGCTCGGTGGCGCGGTTCTCACTGCCGGGCATGCCCTGACCCGCGCGGCATGTATTTCACCCTGGCCGTCTCGGCCCCGGACGCGGCTACCTGTGCGGACCTGACCCGGCGCGGCTGCGCCGCCGACCCCCGGGCGCTGCCCGTGCCGGGGCCGGCCCGGGTGGCCTGGCGCGCCCCGGACGGGCGGGCGGCCCTGCTCACCTGGGGTCCGGACGCGGCCGAGGGGGTACTCCGCTCGGCTCGGGGGACGATCCGCGCCAGTGACGAGGCGGGCGGCACGGTGACCGCCTCGACCGGCATCACCCGGGTCGACCCGGTCTACCTGGCCCGCACCGGCCGCGCGGTGGTCGTGTCGGACCGGGCCAGCTGGGCCGCGGCCGTGACCGGGCGGATCGGGAGCCCGGACCCGCTGCTGTACGCGGGGCTGCTCGGGCCCGGGTACCCGCTGGGGGCGGTCACCCCGTTCGCCGGGGTGCAGGCGCTGGCGCCGGGCGCGTCCGGCCGGGCCACCGGGGGCGTGTTCAGGCAGGCGCGCCGGCCGCCGCTGAGCGAACCCGGCGCCGGCGGCCAGGACGGCGCCCAGCGGCTGGCCGCCGCGCTGGTCGAGGCGGTCGCCCCGCTGCGGGACGCGGTCCAGCCGGTGGAGCTCAGCCTGACCGGCGGGAAGGACAGCCGGCTGATCGCGGCCGCGCTGGCCGAGGCCAAGGTGCCGACGAGGGCCCGGACCTACGGCTTCGCCGACCACCCCGACGTGGTGGTCGCCGCGCAGGTGGCCCGGGAGCTCGGCCTGGACCACGAGGTGGCCGAGCCCAAGACCTCCCAGGACGCCGGGGCCACGGTCCAGGAGGTCGACGTGCTGGCCCGGCTGCGGGCCGGCGTGCTGGTGGCGGACGGCATGCTGTCCGCCTTCGAGAACGTGGGCCGGCCCGACCCGGACCCGGCCGAGGCGGCCATCGCCATCGGCGGCCACGGCGGTGAGCTGCTGCGCGGCGGCTACGCCAAGCTCATCGCGGGTTCGGCGGCGCGGCGGGCGGCGGCCTCAGCCGAGATGTTCCGGCGGCTGACCATGCGCCGGGTGCCGCTACTGCGGCCCCGCTGGCGGGCCGGCTACGTGGCGGGCCTGACCCCATGGGCCGCCGCCGTGGCCGCCCGGCCCGGTCCTGCGCTAGACGACTTCTATCTGGTCAACCGGGCGGGCCGGTGGTCAGCGGCGGCCCGGCAGGCGTACGCCATCCGGTCCGTGCTGGCCCAGCCGTTCTTCGATGACCAGGTGGTCAGGGCGGCTCGCGCCGTCCCGCTGGCCGAACGGCTCGACGACCGGCTGGTGCGCGGTGCGATCCGGGCCCTGTACCCGCCGCTGGCCGACCTGCCGCTGGCCTCCGACCAGTGGAAGTGCCCGCCGGCCGTGGCCCCGGTCACCGCTCCCCCGGCGTCGGCGTCGGCGTCGGCTCTGGCCGGTGGCGGCCGGGCCCGTTTCGACTGGCGGCGCAGCTACGGCGATGAGGTGGCCGGGTTCCTGCGCGACTACGTGCTCAGCACTGGGACCGACGGCGGCCTGTTCACGATCGTCAGCCGCCCCGCGGCCGAGAGGCTGCTCCGCGTCCCGCACGCCGACCCGGTCACGGTCTGGGCCCTGGCCACGCTGGCCACGCTGGGCTCAGGCGACTGGCTCAACGCCCGCCAGGACACCGGCCAGACCTTCGCCATCCCCGTCCCCCGCTAGCCCTACCCGCGGCCGTAGCGGGCTTCGGCCCGCCAGAAGTAGATGATGCCGACGACCGCCGCGAAAATCGCCCAGCCCACGCCGGCCACCCACAGCTCAGACGTGGTGACCTCGGGGTGGCAGAACGCCTGGGCGTGGTATTCGGTCAGGTGGGCGTGGAAGGCGGCGCAGATCTTCGCGTTGTACGGCTCGGCCCCGGGGGCGTTGGTGCGCTGGCTCTTCATCACCGCGAGCCGCATCAGTGAGATGTACACCGCGGCCGGGTTCAGCTGCAAGAAGTCCTTGGACCACTGCGGCAGCACGGCCGGGAGGCTGGCGATGGAGTACATGACGCCGCAGAAGTAGCGCCACACCCGGGTCAGGAACGGCACCAGCTGGCTGACGTCGTTCAGCTCGGCGCCGATACGCGAAATGATCAGTGCCGCGCCCACATTGAACGTCGACTGCAGCAGCAGCACCGGCACCGCGAGGAACCAGTACCAGGTCAGCGGCTCGCCGTAGCCGAGCACGAAGATCACCATGACCACCATGGACAGCAGCAGCTGCTGAAGCTCCACGATGGTGTAGGCCAGCGGCAGCGACGCTCGGGGGAACTGCAGGGCCCTGATCAGCGACAGGTTGTTGTGCATCACCCGTGAACCGGTCAGGATCGACCGCTCGGTGAAGGTGAAGATGAACACCCCGATGACCAGGTACGGGATGTAGTGCTCGATCCCCCGGTTGGCCTTGAACAAGATGCCGAAGATCAGGTAGTACACCGCGCAGTTGAGCAGCGGGGTGAGCACCTGCCACACCTGGCCGAGCCGCGCGTCCGTGTACATCGACACGTTCCGGGCCGTGGCGTAGGTCAGGATGAAGTGCCGTCGCTGCCACAGCTTGCCGAGGTAGTCGAACAACCCGGGCCGTTCGGCGCTTGGCTTCAGCCCAGCGTTGGCCGCCAGCTGAGCCAGGGGCTCACTCGGCAGCGGCGCGACGACCTTGGTGATGCCATCGGCGTTCGCCAGGCTCCCAGGGGCGCTGAGCTGCGAACGATCAGCCATAAATGAGGAATCCTTCGTGACCCGGAGCACACATTACCGGCGCCGAGCAGAGGCCCGGCGCCAGCCGACATTACCGTACGGTGCCGCTGAACAGGCCACTACCGCAAGTGGCCGGTATCGTTCAGTGACCTAACTACCGCTGGGCCGTCGCTGAACCAGTGGATCTCGTTCAGCGCCCCCACGTCTAGGTGTATCCGGTACATGGCGGCCGGCGGGGCCAGCAGCGCCTCGGTCAGCAGCGTCTTGATCGGCGTCACGTGGCTGACCACCAGCACGGTGTCGCCCGCGTAGCGGTCCAGCAGGCGGGCCCGAGCCCGCCGCACCCGGATCCCGACCGCAGCGAAGCTTTCGCCGCCGGGGGGTGCGACCTCCGGGTCGCCCAGCCACGCAGTCACCTCGTCCGGCCACCGCTGCTGGGCCTCGGCGAACGTCAAGCCTTCCCAGGCGCCGAAGTCGGTCTCGCGCAGGTCGTCATCCGCCACCACCTCCGCGCCGGTGGCCGCGGCCACCTCGGCCGTGGTCTGCTGGGCCCGCCGCAGCGGTGAGGTCAGGATCACGTTGACCCCGCCGCCCCGGGCGGCCAGCCGCTCCCCCGCCAGCTTGGCCTGACGGACACCGGTCTCGGTCAGCTCGATGTCACCGATACCGGCGAAGCGCCGCTCGGTCGACAGCGGCGTCTGCCCGTGCCGCAGCAGCAGCGTGATCGTCGGCTGGCCCTTGGCCGGTCCCCAGCCCAGGCCGGACACCGGTTTGGGGTCCGGGACCGGCCGCGAGACCAGGGTGGGCTGCGGGTCTAGGGTGGGCTGCCGGTCACGGGCCGGCTTAGGGTCCAGGCGGCTCCCTTGGCCCCTGGGCCGCCCGGCCGCGGCGTCCATCGCCTCGTTGGCGAGGCGGTCCGCGTCCTTGTTCTTCTCCCGCGGCACCCACGTGTAAGAGACCCCGGGGAACGAGCGAGCGATTTCGGCCGCAGTCTGCGCGAGCGGCTTCATGTCCGGGTGCTTGACCTTCCACCGGCCGGACATCTGCTCCACGACCAGCTTGGAGTCCATCCGAACCTCGATGTCGGCCCGCGGGTCGATCTCGGCCGCGGCCCGCAGTCCGGCGATCAGCCCGTTGTACTCGGCCACGTTGTTGGTCGCGGTGCCGATCGACTCGGACCGCTCGGCCAGCACGATCCCCGTCTCCGGGTCGCGGACCAGCGCGCCGTAACCCGCGGGCCCGGGGTTGCCGCGCGAGCCACCGTCCGCTTCGACGATGAACCTGGGCATCAGAGGCCGGATTCGGCGGTGCGCACCAGGATGCGGCGGCACTCCTCACAGCGGACTACTTCGTCCGCCGGGGTGGCACGGATCTGGTTGAGGTCCACGGTATGCAGCGTGAGGTGGCAGCCCTCGCAGCTCCCGCGCCGCAGCATGGCCGCACCCACCCCCTGCTGGGCTCGCAGCTTGTCGTACAGGGTCAGCACGTCGGCGGGCACGTCGGCGGCCACCTCGGTCCGGCTGGCCTCCGCCTTGGCCGCCTGCTCGCCGATCTCTTCCAGCGCGGCATCGCGCTTGGCGGTCAGCTCGGCCGCCTGCACGGTCAGGGCCTGCTGCTCGGTGACGAGCTCGGCCCGGCGCGCCTCGGCGGTCTCGCGGCGCTCCATCGCGTCCAGCACGACCTCTTCCAGGTCGGACTGGCGGCGCAGCAGCGACTCGACCTCGGACTGCAGGTTGGACAGCTCGCGGGCCGCTGATACCTGACCGCCGTCCAGCCGGGACCGGTCGCGGTCGATCCGCTGCCGGACCTGCTCCACGTCCCGCTCGGCGCGGGTCTGCTCCCGGCCCAGGTCGCTGAGGTCGGTGTCGGCCATCACGATGCCGTCCCGAAGCTCGCCGGTGCGAGCGCCGATCTGCTCCAGCTGAGCGATTTCTGGCAGGGTCCGGCGGCGGTGGTCCAGCCGCCCCAGCTCGGCGTCCAGATCTGCCAGCTCGAGCAGGCGTAGTTGTGCTTCGGGAGATGCTTTCACGCGCCCCACGTTAGCCCCACCCAGGGGCTCTGTCGCATGGTAGACATGCCGCCATGGAGATCCCGCGGGTCAGCCGGCCCTACATGCCGGGCTACGGCATCACGGGTGCCGATCAGGGCAGCGGCCTCCTCGACTGGTCGTGGGCGGCCCAGCGGCTGACCGAGGCTCGCAACTACTGGGTCGCGACCGTCTGGCCGACCGGCGGCCGCACCTGATGCCGGTCTGGGCCATGTGGGACGACAGCATGCTGTGGTTCTCCAGCGCCGTCGGCTCCCGCAAGACCAAGAACCTGCGGGCCGACCCGAACTGTGTGATCACCACCGACGCCTCCGACCCGGTCATCATCGAGGGCCAGGCGACCATAGTCACCGAACCGGCGCGGCTGCAGCGGGTTATCGACCTGATGAACGCCAAGTACGCCACGCATATCGAGGTGAGCTTCCTCGACCCGGCGGTGAACGCGACGTTCGGGGTGCGGCCGCACCGGGTGTTCGGCATGCAGGACGCGGATTTCACCGGATCGCCTACCCGCTGGATCTTTGAGGATTGAAACAACGGTACTTTGAAATCCGGGAGCGCTTCGCGTCCGTATAACTGGTTGTTGCGGGCCGACCGGCGGCGCGCACGGCAACTGGAGGGGCTGCGAACCCTTACACACCCGGTGACTCCGGGGGGAAGTCGTCTTCGTCTGGCCTGATCCGCCATGGCCGACGGGACCTCTACGGCGCTACCGTCGGCGTACTGACCGCGGCCGTGGCCATGGGCATCGGCCAGCTCGTGTCCGGCCTGACCGTTCGCCAGGGCGCCCCGTGGGCCGTGGTCGGCGAGGCCGCGATCAACCTGGCGCCGCCGCCGGTGAAGAACTTCGCCATCTCCGCCTTTGGCTCCAACGACAAGAACGTCCTGGTCGCGGGCATCCTGGTCGTGCTGGCCATTTTCGCCGCGGTGGTCGGGGTACTGGCCCTGCGGCGCCTGGCCTATGGCTATCTCGGCCTGGCCATCTTCGCCGCGGTGGGCGTAGCCGCCGCGATCAGCCTGCCGAAGGCCAACCCCGGCTGGGCCGCGCCGACCGTCTTCGGCGCTCTGGTGGCCGCGTTCTTCTTGACCAAGCTGACCCAGCGGGCCCTGGACGCCACCGCCACCCCCACGGCGGTCCCGCCCCCGCCCCCGGCCGGGCCGGAGCAGCCCGCCGCGCCGGCCCCGGACACCGAAGCTGACCCGGGCGACACTCACGCCGGCACTTCCGCCGGCACGGTCAGCCCGGCCTCGGCGTCGGCGTGGACCCGGTCCGGCACGGAGGATCCGGCGGGCAAGGCCGAGGACTCGTGGACGCCCCGTGAGCCGGGGCCCGCCGGGCCGTCCCCGGAGACCTGGACCTACCGGCCGCCGGACCGGACGGGGCGGCGCCGCTTCCTGGTGGCCAGCGGGCTGGCGGTCGGCACCACCGCGGTGGCCGCGTTCGCCGGCCGGGAGCTGAACGCCCGGCAGAGCGTCACCCAGGCCCGGTCGTCGGTCCGTCTCCCGAAGGCAACCGACCCCGCGCCGCCGCTGCCCGCCGGGGTCGACCTGAAAATCCCGAACCTGAGCCCGTTCGTCACCTCGAACACGAGCTTCTACCGGGTCGACACCGCGATCGTGCTGCCTCAGGTCGACCCGGCGAATTGGCAGCTGCGGATCCACGGCATGGTCGAGCGGGAGATCACGATCAGCTTCGCCCAGCTGCTCCGCCGTCCGCTGGTCGAGCACTACGTGACCCTGACCTGTGTCTCTGACCCGGTGGAAGGCCCGTACATCAGCAACGCGAAGTGGCTCGGCGCCAGCCTGGCCGACCTCATCCGCTCGGCCCGCCCGCGGGCCGGCGCCACTCAGCTGCTCTGCACCTCGGTCGACGGGTTCACCTCGGGCACGCCGATCGAGGTGGTGCTGGACGGCCGTGAGGCCCTGCTCGCGGTGGCCATGAACGGCACCGCGCTCCCGGTCGAGCACGGCTTCCCGGCCCGGATGGTCGTGCCCGGCTTGTACGGCTACGTCTCGGCGACCAAGTGGGTCACCGACATCAAGGTCACCACCTACCAGGCCGAAGTGTCGTACTGGGCCCAGCGGGGCTGGTCTGAGCAGGCCCCGATCAAGACCGAGTCCCGGATCGACGTGCCGCTCGGCGGAGCCTCGGTCAAGCCCGGGCGTACCGCCGTCGCCGGGGTGGCCTGGGCCCAGCACCGCGGCATCGACGCGGTCGAGGTGCGGATCGACAACGGCCCGTGGCACCAGGCCACCCTGGCCGCCGTACCCGGCGTCGACACCTGGCGTCAGTGGGCCTACTACTGGGATGCACCCCCCGGCAACCATGTGATCGAGGCGCGCGCCACCGATAAGACCGGTTACACCCAGACCGCGAACCAGGCTCCCCCCGAGCCCAACGGAGCCAGCGGCTACCCCTCCACCCAAGTAACCGTCAAATCCTCCTAACCCCAACGCCCCAGCACCTCCCGCACTCCGCGGACCCGCGGATCCGCGGATCCGCCCAGCACCCCACGCACTCCGCACCCGCGCACTCCGCACCCGCGCACTCCACACCCGCGCACTCCACACGCGCCCCGCCCACCTCACGCGCCCCGCACACCACACGCAGCCCGAGAGACCGCCCAGCACCCCGGCCCCTCCCGATCCAGCTGTCTCCCCTATGCCCGATGGCGCCATTGGGCGTGCCCTAGTGTGCCCAATGGCGCCATCGGGCATGCAGTTGGCCGAGCGTGCCCGTCGATTTGTCGTTGGCTCATGTGACGCTGCGAGGCATGAACTTGCCAGCATCATCGGGCGACGGCCAACTCGCGGACCTACTGCGGCGTCAGCACTACGTCATCGGGCGCGACCAGGCTCTGGCCTGCGGCTTGACTCGCGGGCCGCTACGTCACCGTCTTCGCGCAGGTGGCCCCTGGCAGAAGCTGATACCTGGGGTGTACCTCGCGGTGACTGGAGCGGTCTCGCCCGACCAGCGCGAGATCGCGGCGCTGCTCCATGCGGGACCCCGCAGCGCCCTCACCGGGATGGCCGCCCTGAGGCACTACGGCTTCAGGCTGCCGGAGGCCTACCCGATCGACGTGGTGGTGCCAGTGGATGTGCGGCGGCAGGGCACTGGGTTCGTCCGGGTGCAGCGGAGCGAGCGGATGCCAGCGGACGTGTGTGTCGCAGGCGAGATCCGCTTCGTGCTGCCCGCCCGGGCCGTGACTGACGCGGCGCGACGCATGCGCAGCGCCCGGGAGGTGCGAGCCCTGGTCGCGCAGGCGGTGCAGCAGCAGCGATGCACGATCGAGATGCTCAGCATGGAGCTAGAACAGGGGCCAGCCCAGGGGTCAGCGTTCCTGCGGGCGGCATTAGCGGAGGTGCGGGAGGGGATTCGGTCGGGGCCGGAGGGAGACTTGCGGGTGCTGCTGCGGCGGGAGCGGGTGCCGATGCCCATGTTCAACGCACGGCTATACGACGAGAAGAAGACGCTGATCGCGGTGGCCGACGCCTGGTGGGAGGACGCCGGAGTGGCCGCGGAGGTGGACTCGCGGGAGTACCACTACTCGGCGGAGGACTGGCAGCGCACGATGCGCCGGCACGACCGGCTGGTGGCGCGGGGGGTCCTGGTCCTGCATTTCACCCCCGCCCGGATCAGGGCCGAGCCTCAGGCCGTGGCGGCTGAGATCCGCTCGGCCCTGATCGCGGGACGTGACCGGCCGCGGCTGCCGATCAGGTGTTGGCCGGCCGCGGCGTGACCGGCGGTTCGGCTGGGGGCAGGTAGTGAGCGAAGACCCGGCGTTCCAGCAGCGTCCAGGCCGTGGTGGTCAGCAGGCAGAGAACACCGGCCAACGGGAGGAACGCCGCGAAGACCACGGTGAGCAGCGGCGTCAGGCGGGCTATCCATGGGGATGACGCGACCTCGGACCCAGGAGCCGGGGCGTCGGCCGCCGCGGACGGCGCCGCCACGGACCCAGCAGCCGCGGACGCCGCGGCCGCGGACCCAGCAGCCGGGGACGGCGCCGCCACGGACCCAGCAGCCGCGGACGCCGCGGCCGCGGACCCAGCAGCCGGGGACGGCGCCGCCACGGAGCCGGGAGCCAGGGACGGCGCCGCCACGGAGCCGGGAGCCAGGGACGGCGCCGCCACGGAGCCGGGAGCCAGGGACGGCGCCGCCACGGAGCCGGGAGCCAGGGACGGCGCCGCCACGGAGCCGGGAGCCAGGGACGGCGCCGCCACGGAGCCGGGAGCCGGGGACGGCGCGGAAGCCGGGAACAGCCGGCGCGAGACGCGGGCGGCCAGGTAACCGGCCACGATCAGCAGAGCGAACAGCCCGGCGAAAACGGCACCCTGCCCGCTCAGCGGTCCGGGTGCGGTCAGCCAGTGGGCACCGAACAGCACGGTGAACAGGTGGTGCCGCAGCAGGGTGTTGGGCATACCGCCGACCGTGCCCGAGCGGAACAGCAGGTACATCACCGACAGCAGCGGCCACTGCAGCAGCAACGGCAGGTAACCGGCGAACATGGTGGTGCCATGGTCGCGGTAAAGGGCCCTGGCCTCGCGGGTCAGGCGGTCGGGGTCACCGCGGTGTCGCTGCCGCAGCGCGTGGAGCTGCGGCGCCAGGCGGCTCTGGGCCACCTGGCCGCGTAGCGCGTAGTAGCTGAGCGGCAGCAGGAGCAGGCGGACGGCGACGGTGGACGCGACGATGGCGACGGCGACCGCGAGGCCGCCGGTCAGCGGCGTGAGGGCCGCCGCCAGAGTGGAGACAACGTAGTACGCGGCGTCGACGGGGACGCCAAAGATGGTGGACATGACAAACCCTCCAGCGGGCCAGCTCGATCGATGGGTTGCTGGAGACGGCCGTGATCACGACACCACGTCGCCGTTGCCTCTTGCTGTTATCAGCAAGAGGCCAGGGATTGCCTGCAGTTGCCTCTTGCTGTTATCAGTTGAGAGGGCGGGGCTCGGCTGAAGCTAGCGTTGAGTCAGGCCGCGCCGACGCGACGAGCGAATCAGGCCGCCGGGGCGGCCGACGGTGCGCGGGGCCGGGGCCGACCCGCGGCGTCGGGGTTGCACTGCCGGAGGAACGCCGCCGACCAGGACTTCTCCTGCAGGCCCGAGGCGCGGCCCCGCAACGGGGTGGCGGTGACGGCCCGGGCGATCCGGGCGCCGGCCGCGATCGTTACCGCGACCAGGCCGGTCAGCACGGCGGCCAGGACGGCTGCGCTCAGGATGGTCAGGCCGGCGGGGCCGGCCGGCCCCAGAAGGATGAAGCCGGCGACGTGGCTGAGGAAGGTGATCAGCGCCAGCGCGGCCACTCGAATCGCGGGCACGGCCACCTCCTCGGTCAGCACCAGGTTACGCCGGCAGCCAGGCCACCGGCTCGCAGCCAGGCCGCCAGTCCGCACCTAGGCCGGCGCGCCGTTAGGCCGTCAGTGCGGCGACGGCGGTCAGCAACTGGTCCACGTCGTGCTGGTTGTTGTAGTGGACCAGGCCGGCGCGGACGGCGCCGCCGGAGTCGCGCAGGCCCAGCACGCCGGTCAGCTCCCAGGCGTAGTTGTGCCCGTGCCAGACGTTGACCCGATGTTCGGCCAGGTAGGCCGCCACCTCGGCCGGCGGCCGCCCGTGCACGTTGAAGTACGCGGTCGCGGTGCGGTGCGCCGCCTTGCCGTACGTGGTCACGTGGCTCAGGGCGTTCAGGCCGCCGAGCAGGGTGCCGAACAAAGCCTGCTCGTAGTCGTGCACCGTGGTCATCGAGGCCAGGATGCGCTCGCGCCGGGTACCGAAACGCTCGCCGCCCAGGCTGGCCAGATGGTCGACGGCCGCCGTCACCCCGGCCAGGTCAGCGTAGGCCGGGGTCCCGTACTCGAACCGTTCCGGGATGGTGTCCGGTGACGACGCCAGCTTGTCCGGGTGCAGGGTGTCCAGCAGCGCCGGATCGGCGATGACCGTGCCGATGTGCGGGCCGGACCACTTGTAGGCGCTGGTCGCGTAGAAATCGGCCCCGAGGGCGTGCACGTCCACCGGGACGTGCGGCGTCGCGTGCACACCGTCCACATAGGTCAGCGCGCCGGCCTGGTGCGCGGTGGCGGTGATCGCGGCCACGTCGGGCCGGGTGCCGAGGATGTTGCTGGCCGCCGTGACCGCGACCAGCCGGGTCCGCTCGCCGACCAGCGTGGCGTACTGCTCCGCAGGCAGCTCTCCCGTCGATATGTCGACTTCGGCCCAGCGCACGGTCACACCGGCCCGGGCGGCCGCCTGCAGCCAGGGCCGGACGTTGGCGTCGTGATCCAGCCGGGAGACCACGATCTCGTCCCCCGGGCCCCAGGTATCGGCCAGGGTCCCGGCTAGGCGGTAGGTCAAGGTCGTCATGTTCGGGCCGAGGATGACGCCGGCCGCCTCCCCGCCGACCAGGTCGGCGACGGCCTCCCGGCAGCCGGTCACGATCGCGGTGGCCCGATGGCTGGCCGGGAAGGCACCGCCCGCATTCCCAATCCCACCCCGGGCGGCTGCGGCCACCGTGTCGATGACGGCGTCCGGCACCTGAGTACCCGCCGCCCCGTCCAGGTAGGCGTATCCGTCGCGAAGGGCCGGATAGGCGGCCCGCACCGTCTCTACGTCAAAGGTCACGCTAGTCATGCTGGCACTGGCGGGTCAGGCGGGCCAGTGCGGGTCACGGCCGAACACGCTCAGCAGCGTCTCCCACACGTCGCCGTCGACCGGGGCCGCGACCAGCAGGCCCGCCGCCTCGGCCGGGCGGAGCTGGGGCGACCCGGCCCACCAGCCGTCGAAGACCAGCTCCGGGTCCGCGGGCCGGTAGTCCATACCCAGGGAGCGGGCCAGGTCCCAGGCGTGCACATGCCACTCCCCGCAGGCCACACCGGCCATGGCGCCGACCGTGACCACGGTGCCGCGATAGCCGTGATGCGGCCGGTCCCACACCGGCGGGACCCGGTCGGCGTAGGAACGAGCCGCTTCGGCGAACGCGGCAATGTGTTCCGGGGCAGGCACGTCGGGCAGTTCGGCCAGTTCGGCCGCGTTCTGACGGGCCTGCTTGCGGGCCAGCGTCGCGGCGGGAAATCCGGTACCCATCAGCCGGGCCAGCCGGCTGTCGGGCGCGTCGTCCAGGTACTCGTGATAATCGTCGGCCATGCAGCGCAGGTGACCGGCGATGTCCGCGGCGCGCCAGTCCCCGCACGGGGTGATGGCCGCCCACTGGGCAGCGGTGAAGAGGGCTGCGATCTCACAGATGATGGTGACGCCGTCACGGTAAGCAGCCAGACCCGGACCGGGCGACCAAGCTGTCATCGGCGACCATCGGCGTAGGCGCGCGTCACGGTTCCTCCCTGGCCGAGAACCGGCAGCCGGTACGCGAAGCTTCCGGGGGAGCCAGCGTGCCAGGTTTGGCCGACCCAGACAAGCCAGGCACCGTAACGATCCGCACGCATGTCCGGGATGTCGTTCCAGGTGGACACGGCGAGGTCGACACCGGCAGCAACACAGCCAGCAACACCGCACCGCTGCGGGGGATGCCATGCCATCCGGCGGCCGAGATGCGCGTACGCTTAGCGCGGGCGTAGCGCCGCCACCCCGGGTGCGGGGCGCTGGCCCGGTACCGGACGGCCGTCAGGGAAAGGGCACGGCGTGAAGAAGCGGCAGCATCCCAGCAGCGAGGCGCTGAACAAGCACGCGGAGGACGTTGCGCTCGCGGGCAAGTTCGACGAGCTGTTCGAGGACGCTCAGCAGGCCGAGATCAGGCTGCGCGAGTCCCAGGCCCGGCGCGCCCCGCTGACCGAGCAGCGCCCGCTCGCCGTCGCGCTGGATTCCGCCCTGACCGCGGTGATGCGCGCGGCGTACGCGGCTCAGCGGGCCGCGATCGGGCCACTGGGCTACGACGACCGTATCTACCGGCGTAAGGCCATGGCCCGACCCGAAGTGCACGCACTGACCGCCGAGGCCGAGCGGCTGCTGACCCTGCGAGAGAACCACCGGCTGAACGGCATTCCGCCGCGGCCGTTCGAGCCCGCCGTCTGACCCGGACTGACTCTGGCTGCCCTGACTGACGCTGGCCGGGCCGGATCCGGTTATTCCCTTAGGCCGGGCTGTATCAACGCGCGGAGTCGCGTGCTCTGTCTGGTAGGTGCGCGACTCAGGCTGGTGCGACACGCACCGCGACCTGCGTGTTGGCCAGTTGACGCGCACGCCGGGCGGCACCGCCCTACAGTGATTTTCGAACCCGCGGCGCGCCGGGGACGTTTAAGTAGGTGCGAGTGGGAAGCGACAACTAAAGGCGCTGGTCCGGTACGGCCAAAGCAGCGGACCAGAGCACCAGGCCAGGGGCAGTCGGCCAACGCATTGGACCAGACCAATTTTGGTGTCTCTCTTGCGCGAGCCGGGGCCCGGGAGCACAGTTGGTCTAGAGCAAGTGGTCTAGGCCACTGAGTCCGGAAGGCGGCCAGCCGCCGCCAGCAGGCCCGGAGCAGAGGCGTAATGACCAGGCCACGCGGCGTAGTCACAAAATGCCATAGAGGATAGCCCGCCGGAAGCTACAAAAGGCGCTCCGGAAAACGGTTAGAAAGAGCCATGTTGCCGCCGCACTAGCTGCGGCACACTAACATGTGATTCAGAACATGCACGTTTATAAGCTGCAAGGAGGCACGTCATGTGCCAACACACGCCGATGTGCCCGGAAGCATCCGCTCCGGACCGCGAGGCGGCTCGGACGCTGGCAAGCCACCCCGATCAGGGCTGGAGCTTGCTCTGCAATGGAATCGTGATTTTTGAAGACACCGGTGAGCTGCTGCCGGGGGGCAGGTGCATCGACCCGCACAGGCCCACTGACCTGGTGTTCAAGACGACGATCAACTCCGGGCACTCTGGACACGCCCCCGCCGCCTAAGACGGTCGGGGCTTTTTTCTTAAGTTGTTCCGAAAGATCGCTGAAGGTATTCGCGACGGGGCCTAGGTCACCGTTCGGGGGATGGTCACAAAACCGCATCGGCCGTCATTGCCGGGCAATAAAATCGTTACCAAAGGGTGAATACTATGCGCCGCCTTCGTTCACAGGCGGTTACCGCGCCCCTTTGGCTCCCGTTTTCGGGCGGCGCTTAGCCGACCCGGTTCCCCCCGGGCACCTGGAGCACCACCACAGATAGCCATGCCGTCACCGCTTCGGTCACGGCAGCGGGCCTTTTCGACAGCGTATGGGTCTCGTCTTTCAGCACAACGACCGAAATTGACTCATCCGCCGGTGGGATCCCAAACGGGTCCCGCTCCCCGTTCAGGACCAGAACGGGCGCGCCGCCCGCAGCCCCCGCCCGCAGCTCCGCGGACCGGTCGGGCGGAAACGTGGCCGTCTCACTCCCCCGGTTCCGGCGCGCCGGGGGCTGGAGCGGGAAAGCCAGCGCGAGCACCCCGTACGCCCCGACGGCAGCCGCGGTACGGCACGCCACCCGGGCCCCGTTACTCCGCCCGCCCACGATGAGCGGGATCGGTTCGGGCGGCTGCTGTGACTCAAGAAGCTCATGGGGCTGCTGAGCTTGGCGGGGCTGCTGAGCCTGGTAGGTCCGTTGAGCTTGGTGGAACTGTTGAGCTTGGCGGGGCTGAGCTTGGCGGGGCTGAGCTTGGTGGGTCTGTCGAGCTTGGTGGGTCTGGCGGGGCTGCTGAGCTTGGGCGAGGTGGGGCGTGGCGGGGCCCGATTGGCGGAGCCAGGTCATGATCTCGATCCAGGCCTGATCCTGGCGCTCGGCCGAGCCGGGGGCGCGCGCGCCGCGGACCCGGTAGGGCTGGGTCACCAGGGCTACGCCCCCGCCGAGCTGCACCGCCGCGTCGCGGGCGGCGTACAGGTCCGAAGTGCGGGTGGTGCCGCCCGCGCCGTGGGTCAGGGCCATGACGAACGTGACCGGAGCCGCGGCAGGCGCGGTCCAGTCCAGCAGCGCCGGTCCCTGGCTGGTGCCGACTTCGATTGCAAGCAACGGGCTCACTCGGTCAGACGGTCAGCAGCTTCTTGAGGAACTGGCCGGTGTAGCTTTCGGCTACCTCGGCTACCTGCTCGGGGGTACCGGTGGCGATGATCGTCCCGCCACCGGAGCCACCCTCGGGACCCAGGTCGATCAGCCAGTCGGCGGTCTTGATCACGTCCAGGTTGTGCTCGATGACGATGACCGTGTTGCCGGTGTCGACCAGTCGCTGCAGGACCCCGAGCAGCTTGCGGATGTCCTCAAAGTGCAGGCCGGTCGTGGGCTCGTCCAGCACGTAGATCGTCCGGCCGGTCGCCCGGCGCTGCAGCTCAGTGGCCAGCTTGACCCGCTGGGCCTCGCCGCCGGACAGGGTCGGCGCGGGCTGGCCCAGCCGCACGTAGCCCAGGCCCACATCCACCAGCGTCTTCAGATGGCGGTGGATGGCCGGCACAGGTTCGAAGAACTCGGCTGCCTCCTCGATTGGCATGTCCAGGACCTCGGCGATCGTCTTGCCCTTGTAGTGCACCTGGAGCGTGTCGGTGTTGTACCGGGCGCCGTGGCAGACCTCGCAGGGCACGTACACGTCGGGCAGGAACTGCATCTCGATCTTGATCGTACCGTCGCCGGAACAAGCCTCACAGCGGCCGCCCTTGACGTTGAACGAGAACCGGCCCGGCTGGTAGCCGCGGATCTTGGCCTCGGTCGTCTGGGCAAACAGCTTCCGCACGTGGTCGAAGACCCCGGTGTAGGTGGCCGGGTTGGACCGCGGGGTGCGGCCGATCGGCCCCTGGTCGACGTGCACCACCTTGTCCAGCTGGCTCATCCCGGTGATCCGGGTGTGCTTGCCCGGCACGGTGCGGTTGCGGTTCAGCTCCTTGGCCAGGGCGTTGTACAGGATCTCGTTGACCAGCGTGGACTTGCCGGACCCGGACACGCCGGTCACCGCGACCAGGCAGCCGAGCGGGAACGACACGTCGACGTTGCGCAGGTTGTGCTCGGTGGCCCCCTTGACCACGACCTGGCGGCTCTTGTCCGGCTTCCGCCGCTCCTCCGGCACCGCGATCGATGCCCGGCCGGACAGGTAAGCGCCGGTAAGCGAGCGCTCGTTTTCGACCAGCTCTTTGACCGTCCCGGACACCACAACCCAGCCGCCGTGCTCGCCAGCGCCGGGGCCGATGTCCACCACCCAGTCCGCGGCCCGGATGGTGTCCTCGTCATGCTCGACCACGATCAGGGTGTTGCCCAGGTCGCGCAGCCGCAGCAACGTCTCCAGCAGCCGGGCGTTGTCCCGCTGGTGCAGCCCGATCGAGGGCTCATCCAGCACGTACAGCACGCCAACCAGGCCCGATCCGATCTGAGTGGCCAGCCGGATCCGCTGCGCCTCGCCACCGGCCAGCGTGGCCGAGGCCCGGTCCAGGCTCAGGTAGTCCAGCCCCACGTCGAGCAGGAAGCCCAGCCGGGCGTTGACCTCCTTGAGGATCTGCGCCGCGATCTGCCGGTCCCGGTCGGACAGGTTGAGGTCCAGCATGAGCTTGGCCATCTCGCCGATCGGCAGTCCGCAGATGTCGGCGATCGTCCGCTCGTCGATGGTGACGGACAGCGCGATCGGCTTCAGCCGGCTTCCCCGGCAGGCCGGGCACGGAACCTCGCGCATATAGCCGGCGAACTTCTCCCGGCTGGTGTCGCTCTCCGCTTCGGCGTGCCGCCGCTCGACGTACGGGATGACTCCTTCGAACTGCGTGTAATAGGAACGCTCCCGGCCGTACCGGTTCTTGTACCTGACGTGCACCTGCTGGTCATAGCCGTTAAGCAGCGCGTTCCGGACCTTGGCCGGCAGGCGCTCCCACCGGGTGTCCTGCCGGAACCCGAGCGAGTCCCCCAGCGCCTCGACCAGCCGGGCGAAGTAGTCGCTGACGTGCCCGCCACTCCACGGCGCCAGCGCACCCTCCTCGAGCGTCTTGGCCGGGTCGGGCACGATCAGCTCGGGGTCGACCTCCATCTTGGTCCCGAGGCCGGTGCAGTCCGGGCAGGCGCCCCACGGAGAGTTGAACGAGAACGAGCGCGGCTCCAGCTCATCGAACGACAGGTCGTCGTACAGGCAGGCCAGGTGCTCGGAGTACATCCGCTCCCGGTGCGGGTCGTTCTCGGGCAGGTCGATGAAGTCCAGCACCACCACCCCGCCGGACAGGCCCAGCGCGGTCTCCACCGAGTCGGTCAGCCGTCGCCGCGCGCTGTCCTTGACCGCGAGCCGGTCCACGATGACCTCGATGTCGTGCTTCTCGTACTTCTTCAGCGTGGGCAGGCTGCCTGCGGCGGCATCGTCCAGCCGGACCAGCTGGCCGTCCACCCGGGCCCGGGAGTACCCCTTGGTCTGCAGCTCGCGGAGCAGGTCGGCGTACTCCCCCTTGCGCCCGCGGACCACCGGGGCCAGCACCTGGAACCTGGTCCCTTCCTCCAGCTCCAGCACCCGGTCCACGATCTGCTGAGGGCTCTGCCGCGCGATCGGGCGGCCGCAGATCGGGCAGTGGGGCTTGCCCACCCGGGCGTACAGCAGCCGCATGTAGTCGTAGATCTCGGTGATCGTGCCGACCGTAGACCGCGGGTTCCGGCTGGCCGCCTTTTGGTCGATCGACACCGCCGGTGACAGCCCGTCGATGAAGTCGACGTCGGGCTTGTCCATCTGGCCCAGGAACTGCCGCGCGTAGGCCGACAGGGACTCCACGTAGCGGCGCTGCCCCTCAGCGAAGATCGTGTCGAAGGCCAGGCTGGACTTCCCCGATCCGGACAGCCCAGTGAACACGATCAGGGCGTCTCGCGGCAGATCGATCGAGACGTCCTTCAGATTGTGCTCGCGTGCGCCGCGAACGAGAAGTCGGTCAGCCACTGGGCTCTCTGCTCTCTCTCAAGGCTCAACAGGCTCTGGCGGAAGGTGCTGTGACGTGCCGCATCAGCGCAGCTCGCGGGGTTAGGCACAACGCCACTTCAATGCTAGCCATGGGGTCTGACAAAACAGGCCGCTTCCCGATGGCGCCCGTCCGCGGGTGTCAACACCGGGCCGCGATGGCGTCTTCCCCGCCGGTCAGCCGGTAATCACAGCGACCACAGTGGTTCCCGGGACGAACGTGCCGCGCTGGGCGTGGGCGTACAAGCCGTACAGCATCTTGGCCACGTACACCCGGTCCAGAGTGAGGCCGTGGCGGGCCGCGAACCCGGCGATGAACGCGTCCAGCTCCGGGGTGCGGCGGGCGAAGCCGCCGAAGTGGAACTCATCGTCGATCTGCCAGGTGCCGCGGGGACCGCCGAACGCCTCGTCCTGCAGGGCGCGGACGGCGGCGGGCAGGAAGCGCGCGCCGCCGCGCAACGCGGAGAAACCGATGGCGCGCTGGCCCTCGCGCAGGCCCGCGGCCACACCGGCCAGGGTGCCGCCGGTCCCGCACGGGACCGCCAGCACGTCGAACGGGACCGTGATCTCGGCCACCAGTTCGGCGCAGCCCCAGGCGGCCAGGGCGTTGCTGCCGCCCTCCGGGAGCAGGTAGAAGTCACCGAACCGCTGACGCAGGACCCCGGTGATTTCCGCCGACGTCTTGCGGCGGTAGCTGGCCCGGTCCAGGTAGGTCAGGCGCATGCCGCGGTCGGCGGCGGACCGCAGTGAGGGGTTGAGCGGCCAGTGCTCCTCACCGCGGATGACGCCGATGGTGGCGAACCCGTGGCGCGCCCCGGCCGCGGCGGTGGCCCGCACATGGTTGGAGTACGCCCCGCCGAACGTCAGCAGCGCGCGGTGGCCGCCCTGCCGCGCGGCCTCGAGGTTGGGCGTGAGCTTGCGCCACTTGTTGCCGGGCAGCTCCGCGCTGATCAGATCGTCGCGTTTCAGGATCAGCCTGAACCCCGCGTCCCCGAGCCCCGGGTCGGTGATTTCCTGCAGCGGCGACGGCAACCGTGGAGCCTCAGCCATGCCGTGGGGCCTGCGCCATAGGCTAAACAGCCTATGCACTTCGCCGTACCGCCCCGGTCATCCCGGCTGGTCCCGCTGGTAAGCGCGCTCGGCTATTACGAGAGCACGCTGCCCGCGGGCCGGGACCGGGTGCTGCCCGGCGGCGGCACCGGGCTCATGGTCAACCTGCACGAGGACGAGTTCCGTACGTACCACGGCCCCGGTGCCACGGCGGTGCGGCGTGCTCCCGGGGCGGTACTGACCGGCGCGGAGGACCACGCGGTGGTCATCGACACCGCGGACCAGCGCCGCGGGCTTTCGGTCACGTTCACCCCGGCCGGGGCGGCGGCATTCTTCGGCCTGCCTCTGGGCGAGACGGCCGGCCAGCTCGTTGGCCTGCCTGAGCTGTGGGGCCGGGACGGCACGGTGCTGCGGGATCGGCTGCTCGACGCGGCCCAACCGCGACGTCAGCTGGCCGTGCTGGAGGAGGTACTGCTGCGCCACCTGACCGGGCCGCCGCCGCACGGGCGAGCCATGGGCCACGCCGCGATCGAGCTGGGGCGGGGCCGCCGGGTCGGGGACGTCGGCACGGAGCTGGGGCTCAGTCCCCGCACGTTCACCCGGCGGTTCCGCGACCACACCGGGCTGGCACCCAAGCGGTTCGCCCGGATCCAGCGGCTGCAACGGCTGCTGGCCGCGGTCGGGCCCGCGCACCCCGTGGACTGGGCCCGGCTGGCGGCCGAGTACGGGTACTGCGACCAGGCCCATCTCATCGACGACTTCCGGGAGCTGACCGGGGTGACCCCTGGCGCCTACCGGCCGCGGTCGGCGGCCGAACGCAACCACCTGCCGCTGGCCTGACGTTTTTCGCCAATCCTGGTCGCCGCGTACCGACGTAGGCTCGGCTCACCTGCGCGGACACCGGACCAGGAGGAACCCGATGCCGCCGACGAGCCGCCACGGCAAGGTGTGTTACCTGCAGATCCCGGCGGCCGACGTGGACACGTCGGCCCGGTTCTACCAGGAGGTCTTCGGCTGGTCCCTGCGCCGGCACGGGGACGGGAAGCTGGCCTTCGACGACACCATCGGCGAGGTGAGCGGCATGTGGGTGGAAGGCCGCGCACCGTGGGCGGGCCGCCCGGGGCTGATCGTCGACATCATGGTGGACGACGCTGAGCGAGCCGTAGCGGAGATCGCGACGCACGGGGGTGAGATCGTCCAGCCGATCGGCGGAGATGCCCCGGAAATCACCGCTCTGTTCCGGGACCCGGCCGGTAATATCCTGGGCATTTACCAAGAACCCCGGCAATAGGCTCCGTGCGCACACAACAGTCCGACGGGCGATTGTAATCAATTGGTTGCAATCGGTGTTCGCTATAACAAGCGCCTCCGGGCCTCGCTGCGTACCATTGGCGCGTGACTTACACCGGGAATGTGAAGGTCGGCGGACCGTCCGACACGCGCGAGATCGACGGCCTGACCGTAACCAAGCTGGCCGTCGGCCCGATGGATAACAATGCTTACCTGCTCCGGGACACCGGCACCGGCGAGGGCCTGCTCATCGACGCCGCCAACGATCCCGCCCGCGTGCTGGAAATGATCGGCGATACGCCCATCACCTGGCTCGTGACCACTCATCGGCACTGGGATCACTGGCAGGGGCTGAAAGACGTGCACGCCGCCACCCAGGGGGTGGTGGTGGCGCAGACCCTGGACGCCGCCGAGCTGCCGATCCCCGTCGACGACGACCTGTCCGACGGCGACATCCTGCGCTTCGGCGACGCCGCGGTGTCCGTGATCCACCTGCGCGGGCACACCCCCGGCAGCGTGGCCATCCTGTACGACGCCGAGGGCCGGCTCGCGGACACGCCGCACCTGTTCACCGGGGACTCGCTGTTCCCGGGCGGCCCGGGCAAGACCAACAGCCCCGAGGACTTCACCTCGCTGATGAACGACCTCGAGGAGCGGGTGTTCGGGCCGCTGCCCGACGCCACCTGGGTCTACCCCGGCCACGGCGCCGACACCACCCTGGGGGCCGAGCGCCCCCACCTGGCGGAGTGGCGCGACCGCGGCTGGTGACGAGCCCGCTCACCGGCTTCGCAGGAAGCCGGTGGCTTGACCCACGGCCGGGGCCGCCGCGTAAGCGGGATGCGGCGGACCCGGCCTGGCCTAGCGGCCGCCGAGCGGGCCGTCAGGTGCCTGGTCCCCCGGCGGGCAGCCGCAGCTGCGCCGGAGGACGAGCTCAGTCGGCAGGGTCTCAGCGCGGGGTGGTTCGGTGCTGCCCTCGATGCGCTCCATCAGCCGGGCGGCGGCGCGCGCACCCAGGTCACGGACGGGCTGCCCGACCGTGGTGAGCGGCGGCTCCACCACCCGCCCGGGGAAGATGTTGTCGAAGCCGGTCACCGCGACGTCTTCGGGGACGCGGATGCCGGACCGCTGCAGTTCGCGCATGACGCCGATCGCCATCTGATCGTTGGCGCAGGCCACCGCCTCCGGGATGGCCTCGCGGCCGAGCAGCACCCGGGCCGCGGTACGCCCGCTGGCCTCGGAGAAGTCGCCGCCCGGGACCACGTCGACGGTGCAGCCGGGCACGTCGCGCACGGCGGAGGAGAACGCGGCCAGGCGTTCCACCGCGTCGGGAGCGTCCGGCGGGCCGCCGACGAACCCTAGCCGCCGGTAGCCGTGGCCAGCAGTCAGGTGCCCGGCCATGGCGCGCATGCCGGCCGGGTTGTCGACCCGGACCACGTCCAGGTCGCTGTCGCCCGGCGACGCGGCGATGGCCACCACCGGCAGCCGCCGGGCCAGGGCCCGCAGCTGGACCGGCCCCAGCGCATCCTCCACCACCAGCAAGCCATCCACCTTGCCGGACAGGGCCCGGATCCGATGGTGGAACTGCTCACCGCTGGGCCCGAACGACAGCAGCAGTGAGGTGTCCGTGCCGCGCAGCACCGCCTCGACCGCGTGCACCACCACGTCCACGAACAGCAGGCCGTCGCGCTCGATGTCAGTCTCATTGACCCCGCGTTCCAGCGCGACCAGGCCGATGATCTCCTTGCGCCGCCGGGACAGTCCCTGGGCTGACGCGTCGGGGACGAAGCCGACCTCCTCGATCACGGCCAGTACCCGATCCCGGGTTACCGGCCGGACCAGGTCCGAGCCGCGCATCACGCGGGATACCGTGGCCGTCGAGACACCGGCCAGGCGAGCCACGTCGTACACGGTGGGCATCAGAAGTGTCCTTGCGTTACGCCGTCGTCCAGCGGCCACGGGGCATGGTCAGGGATAGTTGTAACCGGTTACATCTGCGTGTTGGATTGTGATCGTAAAAGGGGATACCAGCGGTGTCAATGCTGCCCAGGGGAACACGAACCAAACGACCGACCGAGGAGAACCGATGAGCCAGGGGCGTGACGCCTTCCCGGAGGGCTTCCTGTGGGGCGTTTCCACGGCGGCCTACCAGATCGAGGGGGCAGTGGCCGAGGACGGCCGCGGCCCGTCCATCTGGGACACCTTCAGCCACCAGCCGGGAGCGACCACCAACGGCGACACGGGGGACGTGGCCTGTGACTCTTACCACCGGATGGACTCCGACCTGGACCTGCTGGCCCAGCTCGGCGTGAGCGGATACCGGTTCTCCATCGCCTGGCCGCGGATCCAGCCCGACGGCAGCGGCGCTCCCCTCCAGGCTGGCCTGGACCATTACCGCCGGCTGGTGGACGGGCTGCTGGAGCGAGGGATCGCACCGCTGGTCACCCTCTACCACTGGGACCTGCCGCAGCCACTGCAGGACAAGGGCGGCTGGGCCACCCGGGACACCGCCGACCTGTTCGCCGATTACGCCGCCACCGTGGCCGGGGCCCTCGGTGACCGGGTGCCGCGCTGGATCACGCTGAACGAGCCGTGGGTGGCGTCCAGCATGGGGTACCGCAGCGGTGAGCACGCGCCCGGGATCAGCGACCCGCAGCAGTACGTGGCGGCCGTGCATCACCTGCTGCTGGCCCACGGCAAGGCCACCGCGGCCATCCGCTCGGCCGTACCGTCCGGGCTCACACCCTCCGGGCGGCCGGCCGAGGTGGGCATCACGCTGAACCTGGCCCAGGTCTACCCGGCCGACCCGGGCCGCCCGGCCGACCGGGAACTGGCGGCCGACATCGACGCCGACCTGAACGCGGTGTTCCTGGACCCGCTGACCCGCGGCGCCTACCCGGCCCGGCTCGGACCGGGCCAGGCCCCCGGGCCCGGGCTGATCCGGGACGGCGACTTCGCCACCATCGGTGCGCCGATCGACTTCCTGGGCGTGAACTACTACGCACCGCACATCGTCGCCGTGCGCGAAGACGGCATCTTCCGGCGCGGCGATATTCCGATGCCCTGGCGGCCGGGCGGGACGTTCGTGCAGCCGGACCACCTGCCCGTCACCGCCATGGGCTGGCTGGTCGATCCCAACGCCCTGTACGACCTGCTGCTCCGGGTGCACGATGACGCGGGAGACCTACCGCTGTACATCACCGAGAACGGGGCGGCCAGCTACGACTACGTGAACCCCGACGGCGTCGTCGAAGACCCCGAGCGCATCGCCTACCTGCACGGCCATCTGCAGGCCGCCCGGCGCGCGATCGCCGATGGGGTGCCGTTGCGCGGATACTTCGCCTGGTCGCTGATGGACAACTTCGAGTGGGCCCACGGTTACTCGAAGCGGTTCGGGCTGATCTTCGTCGACTACGGCACCCAGCGGCGCATCCCCAAGCGCAGCGCCGGGTGGTTCGCCGAAGTGGCCCGGACGAACTCGGTGCCCTCGTGAACCGATGAGTTTTCCCGCCCCTGGCCGTTACACCAGCTAAAGAATGGGTCACTGGTGGGAGGCGCTGATGGGCAGGATCTTCACGCACATGACGATGTCGCTGGACGGGTTCATCGCCGACCCGGACGACGGAGTGGGCGAGCTGTTCGGCTGGTATGAGGCAGGACCGGTTACGGTGCCCAGCGCCGACGAACGATGGTCGTTCCAGGTCGACGAGGACAGCGCCCGGATGCTGCGGGAGGTGATGGGCACGACCGGCGCCCTGGTGTGCGGGCGGCGCCTGTTCGAGCACACCAGCGGCTGGGGTGACCGCCACCCGATCGGGGCCCCAGTGGTGGTGGTGACCCATCAGGCTCTCGGGGACGCCGGCCGGTGGCAGACGATCAGCTTCGCCGACGGGGTGAAGCAGGGCCTGGACGCGGCCGGTCAGCTCGCCGGGGACAGGGACGTCTGCATCGCCAGCGCCAGCATCGCCGCCCAGGCGCTAGAGCTGGACCTGGTCGACGAGGTGATCATCAGCCTGGCCCCGGTCATGCTGGGGAAGGGCATCGCCTACTTCGGCGACCTGGCCCACGCCCCGCACCGGTTCGGCGATCCGGTCATCATCGCCGGTCACCGGGTCACGCATCTGCGGTATCCGGTGCTGCGGGCTGGCCGCTGAGCTCGCGGTAGATGGCCAGCGCGGCTTCGACGGCCGCGCTGACCGTGGGCAGCGCGCGGGCCCGGTCCCGGGCGGCCTCGGCCAGCCGCCCGGCCAGGGCCGGGTCGCCCACTACCTGGCGCACGGCCGCGGCCAGCGCGGCCGGGTCGTCCGGCGGGACCAGCAGCGCGCCGTCCTCGCCGGTCAGGTCGGGGGTGCCGCCCGCCCGGGTGGCCACGATGGGCCGGCCGGCCCGGAGCGCCTCCTGCAGGATGAGCGGCTGGCCCTCCCACCGGCTGGGCAGCACGAACAGGTCGGCCGCGGCCAGCAGCGACGGCACGTCGGCGCGCTGGCCGAGCAGGACCACGGACGGGCCGACGGCCGCGGCCGCCGCGGCCAGCTCGGCCTGCAGCGGACCGGAGCCCGCGATGGCCAGCAGCGGCACCGGAGACAGGTCCTGCCAGCCGCGGGCGGCCTCGATCAGCGGGCCGAAGCCCTTCTGCGGGGCCAGCCGGCCCGCCGCCAGGATCAGCGGCCGGCCCGGCGCGCCCAGCTCGGCCCGGACGGCCTCCGGGTCCGGGGCCCCTCTGGAGTCCGGGGTCGCTGTGGAGTCCGGGGTCGCTGTGGAGGCCGGGGACTCAGCCGGGGCCTCCGGGTCGTAGGGCGGGACCAGGGCGCGGCGGACGTCGCGGGCCCCGGCCCCGCGCATCCGGTCCTCCAGGTCGCGGGAGACACACAGCAGCACGGCCGCGCTGCGGGCGACCAGGAATTGCAGGCCCTGGTAAACGGTGGCGTTGGCCCCGCTGGACGGGGGCGCGTTGTGCACCGTGACCACCAGCGGCAACGCCGCGCGTGAAGGGCGGGTGGCCAGGCTGAGGGCGAGCGCGGCCAGCGCGCCGGCCCGCAGGCCGTGGGCGTGCACCACGTCTGGCTGCTCCCGGCCCAGGATCCGGCGCAGCTGCAGCACGGCCCGCCCGTCCCGGACGCTGGGCCGGTCGCCGAACTGGACGGTCTGGTAGCTGGGGAAGTCCGGCGCGTGCTCGGCTGGGCCGCAGACCAGGGCAGGCACCCCGCGCGCCGTGCACCCCGCGGCCAGCATCTGCACGTGCCGCAGGGTGCCCCCGGCCGTGGTGCCGAGCACGAATGCGACCTTCACGAGGCCTCCCCTCCAGCGGCTGGTCCCCCGGCGGCCGGTCCCCCGGCGGCCGGTGGGCGGCCACGGCCGGCCCGGCGGAGCAGGCGGCTGGTCACGGCGCGCAGGTCGCCGCCGTCGGTCAGGAATGTCACGGCCAGAAACGCTACCGTAGCGGCGGCCGCGGCCAGCACGGTGACCGCCGCGTTGGGCGCGAAGCCGTGTACCGGCAGGCCCACGGCCACGCCGAAGCCGGCCGCGGCCCCGGCCAGGCCACCGCCCAGCCCGGCCAGCCCGGCCCGGGGCAGTCCGCGCAGCGCGGCTCGGCCCAGCGTGCGGCGCACCGCGACGATCAGGGCCAGGCCCGCCGCGGTCAGCCCGATCGTGGTGCCGAGGCCGAGCGCGGGCACCACCCAGGCGTGCGGCACGAACGGCACGATGGCCAGGTCGGCCACGATGACCAGCAGCCAGCCCCCGGTCATGGCCACCGCGGTGACCCGGTTCCGGCCGGCCGCGTACAGGGTGCGGGACAAGATGGCGGTCAGCCCGTACCCGACCAGGCCCGGCGCGAACAGCGCCAGCGCCCCGGCCAGCTGGCGGGCCTGGGACGTGTCGTGGCTGCTGAACACCCGGGCCAGCGGCAGGCACGCCCCAGCCAGCACCGCGGCGCCCAGCCACGACATCAGCAGGACGGCCCGGCTGGCGGCGGCGCTGGTAGCCCGGAACTCGCCGCTGTCCGACTGAGCCGACAGCAGCGGGAACGCGCTGGTGGCCACGGGGACGGCCAGCCCGGCGTAGATGATGAAGAACACCTGCCAGCCGTAGCTGTACAGCACCAGCGCGTGGCTGGTGCCACGGGCGTTGGACAGCACGGTCGCGGCCACGGTGGACAGGTCCTGGGCGATGAGCGTGAGCACGCCGGCCATGGCCAGCCGCCGGGCCCGGGTCGCGACCCCGTCGGGGAACCGCAGCGCGGGCCGCAGCCCGAGCCGGAGCCGGGCGGCCGGCACGGCCCCGGTCAGGGCCAGGGCCGCGACCCCGGCTGTGGTGCCCAGGGCCAGGGTCAGCTCGGCCGAGGCCGGGAGCGCGCCCGGCCGGTTCTGGAAACCTCGCCCGAGCGCCCCGAACGCGACGTAGGCGGCCGCCACCACCACGCTGGACAGGATCGGGGCCAGCGCCGGGGCGGTGAACCGGCGGTGGGACTGCAGGATGCCGAACAGCACCACGGCCAGTCCGTACAGCGGGATCTGCGGCGCGAACGCGATCAGCATCTGGGCGCTGGCGGCCAGCGTGGCCCCGTGCGCGCAGCCCCGGGCGGCCGGGATCAGCAGTGCGGTCAGCGGGCCGGCCAGCAGCGCGACCACCGCCGCCACCGGCAGCAGGAGCAGCAGGACCCAGGTCAGCAGGGCCGACGCGATCTGCCGGGCCTGCGCCGCCCCGTCCGGGCCGCGGGCCACCGGGCCGGCCAGCACCGGGACCACGGCGCTGGTCAGCGCGCCGCCCAGCACGATGTCATAGACAATGTTCGGGACCTGGTTGGCCGTGATGTACGCGGTGCCGACGCAGCTGGCCCCGACGGTGTGCGCGAAGATCAGCTGGCGGCCGAACCCGACCACGCCGGACACCACGGTGAGCACCCCGATGACCGCGGCGGCCCGGCCCATGCCCTGGCCCGGCGGCTGGGCGGCCCCTCGCTCGGCCGCCGGCGCTGTCACGGGGAGGGCGGTACAGCCAGGCCGGAGATGTCGCGGTCCCCTGGCCCGTGGCCGTTCCCGTTCAGGCCGGGCGATCCAGCCTGCGCGGGCACGGCCGGATGTCCAGCGGTCGGCGGCGTCGCGTTCTTGCGCACCGGCCCGCTGGCCGGGCTGGCGGCGTGGGCCGGGCGGCGGCCGAGCATGTCCAGCCAGTGCAGCGGCGGGGTGCGCTGGATGACCTTGGTGAAGCTGACCACCTCGCTGGCCGCGGTCAGCGCGGTCACGCCGGCCAGCAGCGCGATCCGGCTGCGCCGCGACAGGCCCGCCGCGGCGGCGGTGCCGAGCATGGCCCCGAGCGCATTGGCCCCGGCGTCGCCGAGCATGGCCCGCTCACCGAGATCTTCCGGCAGCAGCGCGGCGGCGGCGCCGAGGGGCACGGCCACGGCGCACGATGTGGCCGCACGACCCTGGCTCAGCTGGCTGATACCGAGCGGGAGCCCGGCGGCCAGCGCCACCTTGATGGCCCGGCCCGGCCGCAGGTCGAACAGGTTGAGCAGGTTGGCGCCGCCCGCGACCAGCACGGTGTTGACCGCGACATCGATGGCCGGGCCGCCGGTGAGCGTAGCGGCGGCCACCCCGGTCGCGCCGATACCGCCCAGCTTGACCGCACCGGTGGTGACCTCGCCGTGCGCCAGCGCGCCCAGGTGCCCGCGGAACCCGCGCTTGGCCCCGGACCCGGCGATGTCGTCGTAGCCGCCGAACGCCCCGGCCCCGGCGGCCGCGGCCGCCAGCGCGACCCGGGTGCGGGTCCGCAGGCCCGGTGCGGCCAGCGCCGCCGCGACCCCGGCCACGGCCGCAGCCGGTCCCTCCAGCAGCGTGACCGGCTCACCCCGGTGGTTGGTCCGGGTCCACTGGGTGGCCCCGCCCGGTGGCTTGCGGGTCAGCGACGTGTACGCGGCCCGGGCCGCGGCCGCCGCGATCACCGCCGTCGTGGCGGAGGCCGCCGCGCGCCGGGCGTAAGGCATTTACTTCCCCTTTGAGGACTTCGCAGAATTCGCCGAGTTAGCCGAGGCGCTCGCGGTCGGCGCCGGGCTCGGTCCCGCGGAGTTGGCATTGGACTGGGTACCGAAGCTACCGGGCTTCTTCCCATTCATCTGCTGCTCCAGCGCCTGGGCGACAACGATTTGGCCAACGACGGAGTCGGCGTTGTCCACCGTGGAGGCGTCGTTGGCGGCGCCGCTGGAGCGGACCGCGGAGATCGCACTGCCCGGGCCGGAGGCGGCGGTCGGCCCGGCCACCACCGTGGCCTGGCTGCCCGTGCCGAACTCCTGGGCCAGCGCCACCACGGCCTGGTTGGCCGGATCGGAGGTGCCGCCCTGCGGGATGGAGTCCGGGGCCACGATCACGGCCAGCGTGGCGCCGGACGACGGCTGGCCGCTGACCGTGATGAACTGCCCGGCCGAGTAGCTGGACAAGATGGTCTGCGCGTTCTGGGCACTGACCGAGCCGTTCCCCGAGCCGTTTTGAGAACCGTTGCCGGAGCCGCCCTTGGCGTTGCCGGAGCCCGCACCGGAGCCCTGCGAGACCAGCGCGCTGGCCAGCACCTGGGCCGCCTGCTGCTGCGGGCTGCCGTTGACCAGCGTCACGCTGGCCGGGGCGACCCGCTCGGTGAGCTGGCTGAGCAGGCTCAGGTTGCTGGCGCTGGTGTCGGCGAACTTGGACGACAGCGCGACCTGGCCACTGACCGTCGCGCCCGCGTCGCTCAGGCTGGTCTTGATGCCGTTCACCACGCCGCTGGACGCGCCAGGGGCGGTGATGATGACGACCTTCTTGCTGTCCAGCAGGTGCTTCAGCAGCACCGGCTGGGCGGCCGACGCGAACTGGTGGTCACCCTGGACCTCTTGCTGCAGGGCGCTGTTCTCGTTGTCGGCCGCTTCGAGCTTGGTGCTCAGTGCACTCGAGGTCCGGTCCAGCGCGGATAGCGCCGCCCCGCGCAGCTCGGTCGAGCCGAGCACGATCCCCACGGCCAGGGCCAGGAAGACGGCGACAATAGAAACCAGGTGGTAACGAAAATCAATCACGTGAAAAGTCCGGTCAGCCAGGAGAAGAACGAATGCCACGTTGCTTCGAAGTATCGGATCAGGATGGGCTCAGCGGGTGAGGCCGCGACGGCGACGAACACGGTCACGGCGGCGGCCAGCGCGAGCACGACGAGGGACCAGCTGGAAATCCGGCTCCGGTAGAGCCGGCTGACCCCCTTGGCGTTGACGATCTTGGTACCGACACGGAGCTGGGTCAGGAACGTGCTCGCCATCCCCGACCGGCCCTTGTCGAGGAACTCCTCCAGGGTCCAGTGGGTGCCGACCGCGACGATCAGGCTGGCGCCCTTGCCGTCGGCCAGCAGCAGGGCCACATCCTCACTGGTGCCCGCGGCCGGGCAGACCGCGGCGGTCAGCCCGAGCTCCTTGATCCGGCTCAGCCCCGGTGCCCGCCCGTCGGCGTAGGCGTGCACGATGAGCTCGGCCCCGCAGCGCAGCGTCTCATCGGTCACCGAGTCCATGTCACCGACGATGGCGTGCGGCACGTACCCGGCCTCCAGCAGCGCGTCCGCGCCGCCGTCCACACCGATCATGATCGGCCGGTACTCGCGGATATAGGGCCGGAGCGCGCCCAGGTCCTCGCGGTAGTGGTATCCGCGCACCACGACCAGGACGTGCCGCCCGTCCATCCGGGTGCGGATGTCGGGCAGCGGAATCCCGTCCACCAGGAGCTCGTGTTCCCGCTTGAGGAACTCCATGGTGTTGGCGGCGAACGCCTCGATCTGGGTCACGATGCCGGCCCGGGCCTCGGCCATCATCGCGTCGACCGACTCCGGGGTCTGCGGCGTACCCTTGGCCACTACCTGCTCGCCCAGGTACAGCGTGTCACCGTCGAGCCGGACGGTGGCGCCCTCACGGACCCGGGTGAACACGTCCTGGCCGACGTCGTCGACCAGCGGGATGCCCGCCTCCATCAGCAGCTGCGGGCCCAGGTTGGGGTACCGGCCGCTCATGCTCACCGCCGCGTTGACCACGGCCGAGACCTTCCGGCTGATCAGCGCGTCGGCGGCGACCCGGTCCAGGTCCACGTGGTCGATGATGGCGATCTCGCCGGGCAGGAGCCGCTTGGTCAGGTTCTTGGTCCGCCGGTCCAGGCGCGCCGGGGCGACCACCCCGGGCAGCTCGTTAGACTTACCGCGGTGGATGAGCGGGATCCGTACGGACGGCACCTTCATCGTTGTTCCATCCTGCCAGAGCTCCCGACCACACGCCGTCATCTTAGTAATTACGGCGTGTTATCAAGCACGTACGTTCCGTGCGATGGGCGGGATCTCAGATCCGGTCTTCGGACTGCGCCCCCCGTACCGCCCCGGCCCGACCGTCTCTGCGTCCTGCTTTCCATAATGAATGACGTTTGGCACTGCTTTGCCCTCCTGCGCCGGGTGGGGCTGACAGGTGGCAGGGTGGGAGCACCGCCACTACGGGTGGCAGCACCGGCCAACAAGGAGGCACTCCGTGACAGATCAGGTCAGCGATCAGGTCCGGCTCACCTCGCTGTCGCACGGCGCGGGCTGCGCGTGCAAGCTGCCGCTGGCGGCGCTGGATCAGCTGATGGCCACCCTCGGCCCGGGCACGGGCGGGCCCGGTGCCCTGACCGCCGCCGCGGGCGACCTGCTGGTCGGCGCGGCCGAAGGGGACGACGCCGCCGTACTGCGGCTCGACGACGACCGCGCGCTGGTGCTGACCACGGACTTCTTCACCCCGATCGTGGACGACCCGCGCGACTGGGGGCGGGTGGCGGCGACCAACGCGCTGTCGGACGTGTACGCGATGGGCGGCCGCCCGGTCATCGCGCTCAACCTGACCGCCTGGCCCGGGCAGACGCTGCCGATCGAACTGCTGGCGCAGGTGCTGCGCGGCGGCGCCGAAGCGGCCGCGGCCGCGGGCTGCCTGGTGGTGGGCGGGCACACCATCGACGACCCGGAGCCCAAGTACGGGCTGGCCGTGGTGGGCATGGCCGACCCCAACCGGCTGATGACCGTGGACCGGGCCCGGGACGGCGACCTGCTCGTGCTGACCAAGCCCATCGGGACCGGCGTCATCGCCACCGCGCACAAGCGCGGAGCGGCCGGCCCCGAGGTGCTGGCGGGCGCGGTCGACGCCATGACCACGCTGAACGGCCCGGCCAGTGAGGCCGCGCTACGGGCCGGGGTGCAGGCCGCCACCGACGTGACCGGGTTCGGGCTGCTCGGGCACCTGCACCGGATGCTGCGGGCCAGCGGGATGGCCGCCGAGGTGTGGGCCGACCAGGTGCCGCTGCTGTCCGGAGCAGCCGAGCTGGCCGCCGCGGGCTTTATCTCCGGCGGCACCAACGCCAACATGTCTTACCTGTCTGCGGTGGCCGACATTGATCCGGAAACCGACCCCGTGACCGCGGTGCTGCTGCACGACGCGCAGACCTCCGGCGGCCTGCTGATCGCGGTCCCGGCGGCCGGCGTGGACGCCCTGCGGGCGGACCTGCGCGCCGCCGGGACCGAGGCGGCCTTGGTCGGCACGGTCGAGGCGGGCGAGCCGGGCCGGATCGCGGTCCGCGCCACCACGCTCGGGTAACCACTCACGGACAGTGACTCTGCCGCCACGGGAATCCGCAGCGAGGCGTCCTCGTTGTTTAGCGGTGACCAGCACGTGGCCTTCAGAACGGCGGGTAGCCCGTTTTGTCAGACCCACCGTTTACGTTCGGCCTGAGATGTGTGCTCGCTGCAGACGGACGGGGTGACCGTGAACTGGCCCGATGACTCACCGCGCGATAGTGGCCTGACCGAGGGCGAAGCCGAAGCCCACGTGCACGGCATCGCCTTCAAGACCGGCCCGCCGCGCCGCCTCGGGGTCGAACTCGAGTGGCTCGTCCGCGACGCCCGCGATCCAGCGCTGCCGGTACCGGCGCAGCGCACGTTCCCGGCCGTGGCCGATCTCACCGCACCAGCCGTCCTTCCCGACCCAGCCGCGCTGCCCTCCGGGAGCATGCTCACCACGGAGCCCGGCGGCCAGCTGGAACTGAGCTCCGCACCCGCCGATGGCCTGGGCGAGTGCGTCACCGCGGTGCGGCAGGAGATGACCACCCTCCGGGACGCCGTCGGCCGCGCAGGCCTGTCCCTCCAGGGCTACGGTTACGACCCGATCCGCCCACCGCGCCGCGTCCTTGATCTCCCCCGGTACGCGGCGATGGAGGAGTTCTTCGACCGCAGCGGCCCGTGGGGCCGCCAGATGATGTGCAACACGGCGTCAGTGCAGGTCTGCCTGGACGCCGGCCAGGACACCCCGGTCACCGGCGGGTACCGCTGGCGCTGGCGGCTCGCCCACCAGATCGGCCCTGTGCTGGTGGCCGCGTTCGCCAACTCCCCGCTCCGGCAAGGCCGGCCGTCCGGCTGGCGGTCGACCCGCCAGGAAGTCTGGGCCCACCTCGATCCGGGCCGGACCCAGCCGCCCGCCGACTGCGACGGCGATCCCCGGGACACCTACGCGGCCTACGCGCTGGACGCCGAGCTGATGGTGGTCCGCCGCGACGGCTCACCGTTCTGGTCCGCACCGCCCGGGCTGACGTTCCGCGACTGGCTGCGGGGCCAGGGGGAACGCCGGCCGACCCTGGATGACCTGACCTATCACCTGTCCACCCTGTTCCCGCCGGTCCGGCCGCGCGGCCACCTCGAGCTGCGCATGATCGACGCGCAGCCCGGCGACGACGGCTGGATCGTGCCCGCCGCCGTGACCTGGGCGCTGTTCGAGGACCCGAAGGCGGCCGAGGAAGCCATGGCCGCGACGGAGCCACTGACTTCCGGAAACGGCCATCACGTGCCGAACGGCACGACAACCGGGAATCCATGGCTGCGGGCAGCACGTGACGGGCTCGCTGACCCGGAGATCGCCCGAGCCAGCCAGCAATGTTTCGAGGCGGCCAACGCCGCACTGGGCCGGGCCGATGCCCCGGCCGACATCCGCCAATCCGTGGCCGAATTCACCGAACGCTACGTGCTCAGACGCCGATGTCCAGCCGACGATCAACTTGAGGGGATGCATTGACCGCGTCACACGACTCGCCCACCACCAGTGCCACCACTCCGGCCGAGACCCTGGTCACCGCAGAGAGCCTGCGAGCCGAGCTGGCGGCCGCGCTCATCGCCGCCCGGGACCGGACCGTCTCGCTGACCGACTGCGTGGACGAGGACGACCTCATCCGCCAGCACTCACCGCTGATGTCCCCGCTGGTCTGGGATCTGGCCCACATCGCCAACCAGGAAGAGATGTGGCTGCTGCGCGCGGTGGGCGGCCAAGACCCGATCCATCCTGAGATCGACCCGCTGTACGACGCGTTCGAGCACCCACGGTCCGAGCGGCCCACGCTGCCGCTGCTGCCGCCGCAGGAGGCCCGCGGCTACGCCGCGACCGTGCGGGGCCGGGTCCTCGACCTACTGGAGCGGGCGCCGTTCAGCGGGCGGCGCCTGGTCACCGGCGGGTTCGCGTTCGGGATGATCGTCCAGCACGAGCAGCAGCACGACGAGACGATGCTGATCACCCACCAGCTGCGTAAAGGCGCGGCGGTGCTGACCGCACCACCGCCCGCCGCCGCGCCGGCGGACGCGATCAGCCTGCCGGCCGAGGTGGCCGTGCCCGGCGGCCCGTTCACCATGGGCACGTCGGACGAGCCGTGGGCGCTGGACAACGAGCGGCCCGCGCACACCGTGCCGGTGGCGCGGTTCTTCATCGACACCACCCCGGTGACCAATGCCGCCTACCAGGCCTTCATCGCCGACGGCGGCTACGACGACCCACGGTTCTGGACCCCGCAGGGCTGGGACCACCGGCAGCGCGCCGGGCTGATCGCCCCGATGACCTGGCGGCGGGACGGCGGCCAGTGGGTCCGCACCGCGTTCGGGGTGACCGAGCCGGTCGCGCCGGCCGAGCCGGTCCTGCACGTGTCCTGGTACGAGGCGGACGCCTACGCCCGGTGGGCGGGCCGCCGCCTGCCGACCGAGGCCGAGTGGGAGAAAGCCGCGCGCTTCGACCCGGCCACCGGCCGGTCCCGCCGGTTCCCGTGGGGAGACGACGCACCCACGGCCGACCGGGCCAACCTGGGCCAGGCCCATCTGCACCCGGCCCCGGCCGGCTCCTACCCCGACGGCGCGGCCCCGTGCGGTGCCCGCCAGCTCATCGGCGACGTGTGGGAGTGGACCTCGAGCGACCTCCTCCCCTACCCCGGCTTCGAGGCCTGGCCCTACCGCGAGTACTCCGAGGTGTTCTTCGGCCCCGAGTACAAGGTCCTGCGCGGCGGGTCGTTCGCGGTCAGCCCGGCCGCCTGCCGGGCCACCTTCCGTAACTGGGATTACCCGATCCGGCGGCAGATCTTCGCCGGCTTCCGCACCGCCCGGTCGGCCACCGCGGAGGCCTTCTGATGTGCCGCCACCTGGCCTATCTGGGCCCCGCCGTGACCCTGCGCGAGGCGATCATCGACCCGCCGTACGGCCTGTACCGGCAGGCGTGGGCGCCCCGGATGATGCGGGACAGCGGCACGATGAACGTGGACGGCTTCGGGGCCGGCTGGTACGCCGACGGTGACCCGGTCCCGGCCCGCTACCGGAACTCCGGGCCGATCTGGGCCGACCCGTCGTTCGCCGACCTGACCCGGGTCACCCGCAGTGGCGCGCTGCTGGCCGCGGTCCGGGACGCCAGCGCCGGCACCGAGCCCAGCGCGTCGGCCGCGTCGCCGTTCGGCGCCGACCACTGGCTGTTCAGCCACAACGGCACGCTGACCGGCTGGCCGGTCACGGCGGCCGGGCTGGCCGCCACGCTCAGCCCACTAGAGCTGCTCAACCTGGACGCACGGGTCGATTCGGCGCTGCTGTGGGCGCTGACCCTGAAGCGGCTCCGCGACGGCGCCACCCCGGACGACGCGCTGGCCGCGGTGATCGGGCTGCTGGACCAGGCCGGGGTGACCGGCCGGTTCAATTTCCTGCTCACTGACGGTCAGGTGATCGCGGGCACCACCGCCGGGCACACGCTCTTCTACCGCCAAGGCCACGCCGCCGGCGCGGACAGCGTGACCGTGGCCTCCGAGCCCGCCGACGAGGAGCCGGCCTGGACTGAGATCCCGGATCGGTCCCTGGTCATCGCCACGGCCAGCGACGTGAAGGTCCGGCCGCTGCCGGTGCCGCCCGAGGTCACCGCGGACAGCGCCGAGCGCGTCCAGCACGGCAGCTTCCCCGCGGGCATGGCCGGCACGTCCGGTCCCGACGGAAGGAGCCCGGGTCAATGACGACTTCGTTGCATGTCGAGCGCCGTCTGCCCGCCGATTTTCTGGCTGATTCGCTGCGCGCCGACGCGCTGGCCGGGCTGACCGCCGCCCCCAAGACGCTGCCGCCCAAGTGGTTCTATGACGCGGCCGGCAGCGAGCTGTTCGAGAAGATCACCGCCTTGCCCGAGTACTACCCGACCCGCGCCGAGCGGGAGATCCTCCAGGCCGTGGCGCCGCAGATCGCCGCGGCCAGCGGTGCCGCCACCCTGATCGAGCTGGGCTCCGGCTCCTCGGAGAAGACCCGGCTGCTGATCGACGCCCTGCGCGAGGCCGGCACGCTGCGCCGCTACGTGCCGGTGGACGTGAGCGAGCAGGCGCTGCTCGCGGCGGCCACCGCCCTGTTCAGCGACTATCCCGGTCTCGAGGTCAGCGGGGTGGTGTCCGACTTCGAGGAGTACGTCGGCCTGCTCGGTGCGGGCGATGACAGTGCCGACGGTGACAGTGCCGGCGACGACAGTGCCGACGGTGACAGTGCGGAGGGGCCGCGGCTGGTCGCGTTCCTGGGCAGCACGATCGGGAACCTGCTCCCGGCCGAGCGGGCATCGTTCCTGGCCCGCATCCGCTCCGGCCTGGCCGACGGCGACGCCCTGCTGCTCGGCACCGACCTGGTCAAGGACCCGGCCGTGCTGGTCTCGGCCTACGACGACGAGGCCGGCATCACCGCCGCGTTCAACAAGAACGTCTTGTCCGTCCTCAACCACGAGCTGGGGGCCGACTTCGACCCCGATGCGTTCGAGCACGTCGCCCGCTGGGATCCCGGGCAGGAATGGATCGAGATGCGGCTGCGCGCCACCAGCCCGCAGACCGTCCGGCTGCCCGCCATCGACCTCACCGCCGAGTTCGCCGCGGGCGAGGAGATGCGGACCGAGGTCAGCGCCAAGTTCCGCCGCGAGGGCGTGGCCCGGGAGCTAGCCGCGGCCGGCTTCACCCTGGACCGCTGGTGGACCGACGGACAGGGCCGCTTCGGCCTGTCCCTGGCTCGCCCCGCCTGATCAGCCCTTGCCGTCACGTTCGTCACTATCACGTCATAGCCGTCACTTTTGTCACCGCAGCGCCGGCGGCCCGTCACAGGCCGCCGGCCGCTTGGGCAAGTTGTGAAGCAATGCATGCCATTGTGAGGCATTGCATGCGTAATCGCAGGTCAACGGTGCCCTACGGTATGCAGTTGTGGTGGATGATCAAGGCCCGGACATTGTGCACGAGGGTCCCAAGACGATCTACGCGCAGATCGTGGACTACGTCGAGGCGCACATCGAGTCCGGCGAGTGGCAGGCCGGCCACCGCCTGCCCTCCGAGCGGGACATGGCCGAACGCTGGGGTGTCGCGTACCTCACCGTCCGCCGGGCCATGGCCGAGCTCCGCAAGAAGGGCTTGATCGTCAGCGTCCAGGGCCGCGGCACCTACGTCAAAGACCCCGAAGACTGACACCCGGAACCCAGCTCGGTGAGGCGCTTGGCTAGCCTGCGGAGGTGGACGGTAACGGGCGGCTGAGCATGCTGCACTGGAACATCCACTCCTGGAAGGACGACCGGGGGAAGCCGAACCAGGCCGCCGTCGAGGGGCTGATCCGGGACCTGCGGCCGGACGCCGTCTCGCTGACCGAGGTCAGTACGGCATGGGGCCGAACGGAACCGCTGAGCGAGATCAGCGAGCGGCTGGGGTACCGGTGGGTGTTCGTGCCCGCGCTGGAGTACCGCGGGTCGCCGGCGACCGAGGGGTACGGGAACGCGCTGCTGACCCGGCCGCCGATCCTGGGCGTGCAGCAGTGGCGGGTGCACTCGCCCGAGCGTTACGTCAACACCGAGCCGACCGAACCGCGGACGGTGGCGCTGGCCCGGCTGGACGTGGCCGGGACGCCGGTCTGGGTCGGCAGCACGCACCTGCCCGCCAGCCGCGACGACGAGCGGGCCACGGCGCTGGCCCGGCTCGGGACCCTGCTGAAGCAGCTCGGTACCCCCTGGCTGGTGTGCGGGGACTTCAACACCCGCGTATCCACCTGGCGGGACGACCTTCCGGCCGGGGTGACGGTGGTCCCCCGCTGGCGCCGGGCCACGTTCCCGGGCCGCCATCCCGTCCGGGCCATCGACTACGGCCTGGCCTCGACCGGCCTGCAGACGCGGGGACGAGTGCTCAGAGCCGGTGGATCGGACCACCGGGCCATCTTCGTCACGGCTGCCCTGGGCGGAGCATCCCCATCCCGTCCGCCCCGCGCCTGACCGGCGAGCCCGGTCAGCGCAGCGCGGCGATGGCGCAGCCGCCGATGGCGGCCAGCACGATGCCGGCCAGCACCTTGTGCGCCTGGCGGGTGCCCGGTTCGGGAACGCGGAAGATCCAGACGCCGACGCTTGCGTTCACCACCAGGCTGAGCTGGGCGATGGTGAAGCCCGTGCCGGTGCCCACCCGGGCCACCAGACCGAGCAGGGCCAGGTTGCCGATGCCGAACAGCACACCGGCGCCGAGCAACGCGCTGGTGGGACACGAAGCTTGACCGGCTCGCCCGCCGGGAGAGCCAAGGCCAGGGCACCACCCAGGATGCCCAGCGCGAGCGGGAAATCGCTGACCTGGGCCGGAACCGCGGCCCACTGCGCCGGAACGAAGTAACTCCCCCACAAGACCCCGGCCCCGATCGCCCACAGCAGCCCGGCCCGCGGGGATGACGGGCGGGGCCCGCCGGTGGAGCCCCCCTGGGAGCCGGCGATCAGCAGTACCCCGGCCACCACCACGGCGAAGGCGATACCGAGAATCGCGAATCGCGCGGCGGAGAAACCGTCCAGCTCACCGAACAGCAACGCACCCCAGGCGAACGCAACCACGATGTTGAGGGGCGTCCAGGTCCCGGCCGCCCGGGCCAGCCCGATCGTCTGCGACGCCTTGAGCACGCAGTAGTTGCCCCCCGCCCACACCACGCCGCCGATCAGCGGCAGCCAGAAGCCCCGCCAGCTGAGCCCCAGGTGTGCCCCGCTGACCAGCAGGGCAATCCCGACGAAGCCGACGTTGCCGATGGCCACGTAGACGATACGGGAGCGCGCCGGCGTGCCCGGCAGGAGCTGGGCCAGCGGAATCCAGATGCCCAGCGCGGCCACCGTGATCACCGCGAGCAGCACGGTCACGGCTGGGCTTGCTTCCTCGCCATGCCAGCCATCTTATCCTCGCTCAGCGAGGATATGTAAGTGGGTGAGTGTATGAGGCGGGTTGCGGACCCCCGCTTCTTGCTGTTATCAGAAGAGTAAGAGCAGGGCGCCTCGCTTCTTGCTGCGATCAGGACGGTAAGAGTGGAGCGGCTCGCTTCTTGCTGTTATCAGACGGCTAAGCGGCGGATGGTTCGGTGCGGAGCCAGACGGCGACGTCCGGTGGGAGCACTCCCCCGACGGGCTGGTAACTCGCGGCCAGGACCTCCTCATGCGGGGGAAGCTCAGCCGGGCCGTCAGAGACGTTGATCATGACCGTGACGTCGGTGCCGCGGCGAAAGCACAGGACGCCGGCCGGACCAGGCAGCCAGGTGAAGCTGTCGGTGGCGAACGCGGGCTCGCGGTGCCGGACCGCGAGCGCGTGCCGGTACAAGGACAGCATCGAGTCCGGGTCGGCCGCCTCGGCCTCGACGGTCAGGCCGGACCAGGCCGGTGGCTGAGGCAGCCAGGTCTGCACCCCGGCCGCGGCCGGGTCGCTGGAGCCATTCTCGCTGGTCAGGAAGCCGAATGGCGGCTGGTCGCCGGACCAGGGCAGCGGTACCCGGCAGCCATCGCGGCCCAGGTTGGCGTGGCCGGACCGCTGCCACATCGGGTCCTGGCGGTCCTCATCGGGAAGGTCTTCGACCTCCCACAGGCCGAGCTCCTCCCCCTGGTACACGTAGGCGGTGCCGGGCAGCGACAGCGACAGCAGCGCCGCGGCGCGGGCCCGCCGGGTGCCCAGAACCAGGTCGGTGGGCTCGCCGATGCGATGGCCGGGGCGGTCGAACGAGGTGTCGGCCCGCCCGTAGCGGGTGACGTTCCTGATCACGTCGTGGTTGCTGAGGACCCAGGTAGCCGGGGCACCGACCCTGGCGTGCGAGGCCAGCGTAACGTCGATGACCGACCGCAGCTCGGCACCGTCCCAGGGGCAGCGCAGGAAGTCGAAGTTGAACACCGTCTGCAGTTCGCCGGGACGCAGGTAGCGGGTGGTCCGTTCCACGTCGGGCAGCCAGACCTCGCCGATCAGCACGCGGTCGCCCGGGTAGCTGTCGGCGATCCGGCGCCAGGCGCGGTACACCTCGTGCACTTCGTCCCGGTCCACGAACGGGTGCACCCCGGCCGCACCGGCGCCTCCGCCAGCCGGGCCTTCAGGGCCGTCCGGCTCGTAGTCGGCCATGACCGGGTCCTTGGCCAGCAGCACGGCGGAGTCGATCCGGAACCCATCCACGCCGCGGTCGAACCAGAACCGCAGCACGTCCTCGAAGTCGGCCTGCACGTCGGCGTTGGCCCAGTTGAAGTCGGGCTGTTCCGGGGTGAACAGGTGCAGGTACCACTGGCCGGGCTGGCCGTCCGGGCCGGCCGCCCGGGTCCAGGCCGGGCCGCCGAACTCCGAGGTCCAGTTGTTCGGCGGCAGCTCGCCGTGGGCGCCGCGGCCGGGGCGGAAGATGAACCGGTCCCGCTCGGGCGAGCCGGGCGCCGCCGCCAGCGCGGCGGCGAACCACGGCTGGACGTTCGAGCCGTGGTTCGGCACCACGTCCAGGATGATGCGGATGCCCAGGTCGTGAGCTTCGGCGATCAGCTTCTCGGCCTCGTCCAGCGTGCCGAACATCGGATCGATGGCCCGGTAGTCGGCCACGTCGTAGCCGGCGTCGGCCATCGGCGAGGGGTACCACGGATTGAACCAGAGCGCGTCGACGCCCAGGTCGGCCAGGTAGGGCAGCCGCGACCGGACCCCGGCCAGGTTGCCCACGCCGGTGGCGCCGGCCGGGCCCTTGGCGCCGGGGCCGGCCGCGAAGCTGCGCACGTAGACCTGGTAGATGACCGCGTCACGCCACCAGGGTCTGAAGCCTGGCGCGGCCGGGACGGGCGCGACGGACGGCCGAGCCAGAGTGTGATCGCTCACAGGGGTTTCGTTCCTCCGATCGAGATGGGACGGTCCGGGCCTGCGTGCCTCAGCCCTTCACGCCCCCTGCGGTCAGGCCAGCCATGATGTTGCGCTGGAAGAACAGGAAGAACACGATCGTCGGCACGCAGGCGATGGCCAGGGCCGCGATGAACACGTCCTCCGGGATGCCTTGGCTCAGGTGGTACAGGCCGACGTTGATGGTCTGGGCCGATGGATCGCTGAGCACCAGCAGGGGCCAGAGGAAGTCCTTCCAGACGTTGACGGCGGCGAAGATCGACACCACGCCGATGATCGGCCGGGAGATCGGCAGCACGACCCTCCACAGGGTGCGGAACGGGCCCGCACCGTCCAGCGCGGCGGCGGCCAGCAGGTCAGCCGGCACCGAGTCAAAGAACCTTTTCAAAATAAAGATATTGAATCCATTGGCTACCGACGGCAGCCAGATCGCCCACGGCGTGTTCAGGATCGAGGTGTGCAGGAAGGGCAGGCTGTTCGCGGTGAGGTACTGCGGCAGTACCAGCACCGTGGCCGGGATCATCATCGCGGCCAGCATGGCGAACAAGATCACATTGCCGAGTATGGGCCGCAGCTTGGACAGCGCGTACGCGGCGGCCACGTCGAACACCACCTGGAACACCAGCGCGCCGCCCGCGTAGACGAGCGTGTTGAGGATCAGCCGGCCCAGACCGAGGTCGTTCCAGGCGGTGACGTAGTTGTGGGGCGCGGGGTGGGCCGGGAACAGGCTGGGCGGGGTCTGGATGACCTCGGACGGGGATTTCAGCCCGCCCGTCACCATCCAGTACAGCGGGAACAGGAAGATCGCCGCGAACAGCGGGATCAGCAGCCCCAGCACGATCCAGTAGATGATCTTGCCGCGGCCCCGGCTGAGCTGGGCCGGTGAGATCAGCGTGCGTGGCCCGGATTCGACGGCAGCCATGGCTTACCCTTCCTCGCCGCGGCGGGAGAGCCAGAGATATGCGCCCGCGAATCCCAGCAGCACGACCAGCAGCATGATGCCGAGCGCGGCGGCGCTCCCGTAGTTGTTGAACGCGAAGGCGTAGTTGTAGATCAGGTAGACGACGGTGGTCGTGCCGGACTGGCCGCCGGTCAAGATGAGCGGTTCGAGGAACACCTGCATGGTCGCCACGATCTGCAGCATCAGCATGAGCGACAGGATCAGGCGGGTCTGCGGGACGGTCACGTGCCAGACCCGGCGGGCCAATCCGGCCCCGTCGATCTCGGCCGCGTCGTACAGCTCACCCGGAATGCCCTGCAGGGAGGCCAGGTACACCAGCACCGCGGCGCCCATGTTGCTCCAGGTGGAGAAGAGCACCAGGCAGAGCAGAGCGATGTGCGGAGACTGCAGCCACTGCGAGGTGGGCAGGTGCAGGGCGTGCAGCACGGCGTTGAACAGCCCGCTGTTGTCCGGGGTGTAGAACCACTTCCACAAGAAGGCAGCCGCGGCGGGCGGGATCATCACCGGCAGGTAGACCAGCAGCCGGAAGTACCCGCGCCAGTGCCGCAGTTCGTTGAGCACGACCGCGGTCACGAACGGGATGGCGTACCCGAACACCAGGGCCAGCCCGGCGAACAGAGCGGTGGCCCGCCACGCGCCCCAGAAGCTGGGGTCGTGCACGATGTGCCGGTAGTTCTTCAGCCCGACCCAGGTGGTCTCGCCGGCGAAGTTGGTCTTCTGGAAGCTCATGACCACTTCGCGGATCATCGGGTACCAGGAGAACAGCGCGAAGCAGAAGATGCCGCCGATCAGGAACACGTAGGCGCTGGTGTTGTCGCGGACCTTGCGGGTGTACCGGAGCCGGCCCCCGGGGCGGCGGGTCTCCGGGGCCGCTACCCGCCGGCGGCGCGCTCCGGCGCCAGCCACATCGGTCACTCTGGTCGCGGCCACGTTAACCACCTCTCACAGACGCTGGCCGACGGTGCTCTCCCGCCCCGGCGGTGACGGCGGGACGGGAGGGCGCCGGGCGGTTCACTGCTGGTTGGCGAGGATGGAGTTGACCTGCGAGGAGAACGTGTTGAGCAGTTGCTGAAGGTTGGGATTGCGCTGGGTGAGGACGCCCGCCATCACCTTGTCGCCCTGGGCGTAGATGGCCTGGGCCTGCGGCGGCTCGATCTCGTTCTTCATGTTCGGCGCGGCGTTCAGGTACGGCGCAAAGTTCGACACCGGGATGGTCGCGTTGCTGTCCTCGTTGGAGGTGGTGCTCTTGGCCACCGACGTGCCCGCGGTCCAGATGTTCGGCTCGGGCAGGCCGACGGGCTGACCGGCCGCCTTGGCCCGCGCGAAGTTGAACTGGCCCGCACCGGGGGCGAGGAACTCGAAGTTCAGGAACTTGATCCCGGCCTGGATCTGGGCCGGGGTGTCCTTCTTGTTGAACATGTAGCCGTCGCCGCCGAGCAGCGTGCCACCGTTGCCGGGCATCGGCCCCTCGGCCAGGTTGGCGTACGCGGACCCGTACTCCTGGTGGATGTAGGTCACGTTGTCCGGGGCGGCCACGTACATGCCGAGCTTGCCCGACCCCATCAGCTGCGGCAGGTCGTTGTACTGGAGCAGTTGCTTGGACCCCATCGAGTTGTCGGTCCAGCGCATCGCCTGCAGGTTCTTCAGCAGCTGCAGACCGGTGGCGTTGTCGAACGCGGCCTTCTGCCCGTTGACCATCGTGCCGCCGAGGGAGTACATCTCGGCGGTGAAGTGCCAGCCGCCCACGTTGGCCGCGCTGTAGTCGCCGTACCCGACGATGCCGCCGCCCAGGGCGCTGATCTTTTTGGCGTCCGTCCGGACGTCGGCCCAGGTGGTCGGCGGCTGGTTCGGGTTCAGGCCCGCGCGCTGGAACAGCTGCTTGTTGTACAGCAGGCCCAGGGTGTAGTTCGACACCGGCACGCCGTACAGGTCGCCACTGGAGTTGCCGCCCTGGCGGTACAGGTTGACCAGGTCGGACTGGATGTCGCCCAGGCTCTTGACCTGGCTGGCGTACTTGGAGATGTTCGCCGCCTGGCCGGAGTTGATGACGTTGGCCGCGTCGGTGAAGTACGTGTAGAAGACGTTGTCCATCTTGCCGCTGGCCAGCTTGGCGTCGAACGTCGTCGGGTCATCGCACGGGTTGGTGTCATCGCCCACCACGGTGACGTTCGGGTTGGCCTTTTCGAACGCCGCGATGTCGTCGACGAAGAACTTCCGCTGGGCCGCCTGGGTCTTGGGCGGCTCGCAGCCCACGGTGATCTTCACGGGCCCGTTCGAGCTGGACGAGGTGCTGCTGCTGCCACCCGAGCTGCAGGCGGCGAGGGACACCGCCCCGGCCACGGCCAGGGTGGCCACGGCCGCGAAGCGGGTGGTCTGGCGCCGGCGCGCCGGGCCTGCGTCCTGGTGGGCCGCGCCTGCGTTGTCCTGGTGGGCCGGGCCTGCTGCGTCCCGGCGGCCCGGGCTGTTGCCAGTTTCTTTCATGGGCACCTTCTACGTTGATGGGCCTGACCTGCCGCACGATGCGCGGTCCCGCAAGCGATGAAGGACTCCAGCCCCGCTGCGGCCACTCACGGTGTGGTGGCGATGACGCTACATCTGGCTCCAGATCAACGCAATATCTGAATAAGATTTTGCAAAATAACGACACAGTAACGTCGGAGTAATCGCAGGCTGCGGGCTGGCCAGAACTCGCGTGTCCGGAGTGCGGCCTGGTGTCCGTATCGCGGCAGGCGTGAAGGCCGGAAGCGCGGGGCGGGGAGCCGGCGCGGGGCGCGGAGTGCGAGGCGCGAGGTGATGCGCGGGGCGTGAGGCAGTCTGAGGTCAGCCGTAACGACACCGATGGCGCCATTGGGCGCGCCCTGGTGCGCCCGATGGCGCCATCGGGTGCGTGGGAGTTGGAGGAGGACCCACCACAGCGACCTCGTGGGTCACTGGGGGCACGTCAGCACCAGGCGCGGTGCGATCGCGCCCCGGGTGGGTCAGGCGACGCGGGCGGTGGAGCCGCGGACGACCAGTTCGGGTTCGAAGAGGAGTTCTTCCGGGGCGACCGGTACTCCTTCGATCTGGTTGACCAGCATGGCCACGACGGCGCGGCCCATGGCCTCAATGGGCTGGCGGACGGTGGTCAGCGGCGGGGCGGTACAGGTCATCAGGGCCGAGTCGTCGAAGCCGACGACCGACAGATGGTCCGGGACGGCCAGGCCGGCCCGGCGGGCGGCGCGGATCGCCCCCAGCGCGAGCTGGTCGGAGGCGCAGATGATGCCGGTGACGCCCGCCTCGATGAGCCGGGTGCCGGCGGCGTGACCGCCTTCGATGCTGAACAGCGCGTGCTCCACCGCGGCCTCGGTCCCGGCTCGCTCGCACTCGGTCATCAGCGTCGCGACCTTGCGGCGGCTCGGCATGTGATCGACCGGGCCGACGATGGCGCCGATGCGGGTGTGGCCCAGCGACCACAGATGGCCAAAGGCTTGTTCGACGGCCACCACGTCGTCGGTGGACACGCGCGGGAAGCCAAGCTGGTCGACGGCCGCGTTGACCAGCATGACCGGGACACCGCGGTCGTGCAGCAGCCGGTAGTGGTCGTGCGGCGAATCGTCCTCGGCGAAGTGGCCGCCGGCGAAGACCACCCCGGACACCTGCTGCTGGATCAGCATGTTCACGTACGCCGCCTCGGACAGGCCGCCGGCCGTCCTGGTGCACAGCACCGGCGTGAAACCTTGCTGCGCCAGGCCGCCGCCGACCACTTCGGCCAGCGCAGGGAAGATCGGGTTTTCCAGCTCCGGCAGCACCAGCCCGACCAGACGGGCCCGGTCCCCGCGCAGCTGGGTCGGGCGCTCGTAACCCAGCACATCCAGGGCGGTCAGCACCGCAGCCCGGGTCGATTCGGACACCCCGGGGCGGCCATTCAGCACGCGAGACACGGTGGCCTCGCTCACCCCGGCCTTGCGCGCTACGTCACCTAGCCTCTGTGCCATGCTGCAAGCTTACGGCAAGAGCCGTCAATTTCTTGCAGCAATTTCTGCGCCACGGCCCGTGGGGTGGATGGGCGCACGGGGCGGGCGAGGGCGGTGGGGTTGTTGTGGCCCAGGCCCGGGGTTGGGAGGCGCGGGCGCGGTGGTCAGGAGGTGCGTTCGCGGGCGGCCAGGTCCAGGAGTTCCTCGGCGTGGGCCCGGCCGAACTCGGAATCTTCCAGGCCGGCCAGCATGCGGGACAGCTCACGGACGCGGCCCGGCTGGTCGAGCCGGGTGACGCCGCTGCTGGTGACAAGGCCGTCGTTGGCCTTCATCACGACCAGGTGGTTGTCGGCGAACGCAGCCACCTGGGGCAGGTGGGTGACCACGATGACCTGGGCCAGACGCGCCAGCCGGGCCAGGCGCCGGCCGATCTCGACCGCGGCCTTCCCGCCCACGCCCGCGTCCACTTCGTCGAAGACGAACGTGGGCACGGGGTCGGCGCCGGCGAAGACGACCTCGATGGCCAGCATGACCCGGGACAGCTCACCACCGGACGCGCCCTTGTTCAGCGGGAGGGGCGGTGCGCCGGGGTGGGCGGCCAGCCGGATCTCCACGTCGTCGGCGCCGTGCGGGCCGGGCTCGTCCAGCGGGCGGACCACCGCGACCAGCGACGCGTGCGGCATGGCCAGCGCGGTCAGCTCGGCCGTCACGTCCGCGGAGAAACGCTCGGCCGCGTCCTGGCGCAGCGCGCTGAGCTGGCCCGCCAGCTCGGTGACCCGCTCGGCCAGCTCGGCTTCCTCCTGGGCCAGCCCGGCGATCCGGTCGTCGTCGCCTTCCAGCTCCAGCAGCCGGGTGGCGGCGGGCTTGGTCCAGGCCACCACCGTGGCCAGGTCGCCGCCCGGGTCGATGACGGGGGCATCGTCGGGGGCGTCGCTGGCCACAGGTGCGGCGGCCAGCTCGGCCGCGGCCCGCGGCCCGTAGGTCCGGACCAGCCGGCTCAGCCCGGCCCGGCGTTCCTGGACCGCGGCCAGCCGGGCCGGGTCGGCGTCCAGCGCCTCGGTGTAGGAGGCCAGCTCCCCGGCCACGTCGGCCAGCAGGTAGGAGGCCTCGGAGAGCCGGTCGGCCAAGCCGGCCAGCGCCGGGTCGTGCTGGCGCACCGCCTCCAGCTCCTGCCGGGCCCCGCCGACCAGCGCGGTCGCGTCCGGGCGCTCGTAGGCGCCCGCGGACGGGTCGCCCAGCAGCGCCTCGTGCGCGGCGGTGGCCGCGGCCCGCAGCGCCTCGGCGTTGCTGAGCCGCTCTTCCTCGGCCCGCAGCGCCACGTCCTCGTCCGGAGCCGGGTCGGCCGCTTCGATCTCGTTCAGGGCCTGGCGCAGGCCTTCCGCCTCGGCGATCCGCTCGCGGGCCTGCTCGGTCAGCTCGGTCAGCTCGGCCCGGGCGTCGCGGTGCCGCTGGTAGGCCTGCTGGTAGTCGGCCAGCACGACGGCCAGCTCGGCGCCGGCGTAGGCATCAAGGGCCTCGCGCTGCCGGCCCGCCCGCAGCAACTGCTGCTGGTCGGACTGGCCGTGCACCGCGACCAGGTCGTCGGCCAGGTAGGTGAGCAGCGATACCGGCACCGAGCGGCCGCCCGCGTGGGCTCGGGAACGGCCTTCGGCCGACACCGAGCGGCTGATGACCAGGGCCGCGCCGTCGTCATCGAGCTCGCCGCCCGCCTCGTCAACCTGACGGGCGACCTTGCCGTCGACGTCGATCGTCAGCCGGCCTTCGACCACGGCCCGCTGGGCCCCGGGCCGGACCCGCGCCGGGTCAGCCCGGCCACCGAACAGCAGGCCGAGCCCCGTCACCACCATGGTTTTGCCGGCGCCGGTCTCGCCGGTGACCACGGTGAACCCCGGGGACAGTTCCAGCACCGCGTCGTCGATAACTCCGAGCCCGGTGATCCGGACTTCCTCAAGCATGGCCGTCAGCCCGTCTCCTCTGTACCGTCAAGTTCCGCGTCGGGCCTGCCACCGAGCCGGCTCCCTCGCCAGCCTTTCACTGGCAGGCCGAACTTGGCCACCAGCCGGTCGGTGAACGGGGCACCACCGTCGTCGGTGGCCAGGTCGCCGTCCGCCCCCGCGCTCACCCCGTGCAGCCGTGCCAGCCGCACCGGGAGCGCGCCGCGCCGGACCTCGACCCGTGCCCCTGGCTCCAGATCGACCATACGGCGGCCGTCGCACCACATGACCGCACCGGGCGACGGCGCGCCGGCCGGTTCTGCCATCAGGTCCGGCCCCGCGGGCGCCGGGCCGCGGCTGCTGCCCCCGATGACCTCGATGGCCAGGACCGAGCGGGGTGAGACGACCATCGGGCGGGCGAACAGCGCGTGGGCGCTGATCGGCACCATGAGCAGGGCTTCCACCTCGGGCCACACCACCGGGCCGCCGGCCGAGAACGCGTACGCGGTCGAGCCGGTCGGGGTGGCGCAGACCACGCCGTCGCAGCCCCACCGGGACAGCGGCCGACCGTCCACCTCGGTGACCACCTCGAGCACCCGTTCCCGGGCCGCCTTCTCCACCGTGGCTTCGTTGAGGGCCCAGGTCACCGCGATCGGGACCCCGTCGTACAGCACCTGGACGTCGATCGTCATACGCTCTTCGACCACGTAGTTCCTGGCCACCACCCGGTCGACGGTGTCGGCCAGGCCCTCGGGCTCGGCCTCGGCCAGGAAGCCCACGTGCCCGAGGTTGACCCCGATCAGCGGGGTGCCCGCCGGGCGGGCCAGTTCGGCCGCGCGCAGCAGCGTGCCGTCCCCGCCGACCACGATGACGATCTCCGTGCCCTCGGCCGCGCGCGGGCCGGCCGTGACTTCCTCCACGCCGGCGCAGGCCAGGTCCCCAGCCTCCGGGGTCAGGACCCGCACCGTCAGCCCGGCCTCGATCAGCCGGGAGACCACTTCGCGCGCGCTGGCGAGCGAGTCTTTCCGCCCGGTGTGCGCCACGACGAGAGCCGCCCGTCCGCTCCCGGCATTGCCTTCGCTCATCGTTGCTGTGTGCCCCTTCACGGTCCGGTTCAGTGCGGTCCCTCCGCGATCGCCTGGCGCAGGTCTTCATCGTCCAGTGGTGGGCCGCCACGCCGCAGCCAGACGAAGTACTCCACGTTGCCGGCCGGCCCGGGCAGCGGGCTGGCCGTCACGCCGAGCACGCCCAGGCCCAGGCCGGCCGCGGTCTGGGCGACCGCGCTGACCGCTTCGGCCCGCAGTCCAGCATCGCGCACGACGCCACCTGCTCCGACCCGTCCCTTACCCACTTCGAACTGCGGCTTGACCATGAGCACGAAGTCGGCGTCGTCGGCCGCGCTGGCGACCAGGGCCGGGAGGACCAGCGAGAGCGAGATGAACGACAGGTCGGCCACGACCAGATCGGGCCGCCGCCCGTCCGCGGTGGTGGCCTGCTCGGGCTGCAGCGACCGGACGTTGACCCGGTCCCGGACCGTGACCCGCGGATCGGTCTGCAGCGACCAGGCCAGCTGGCCGTACCCCACGTCCGCCGCGACGACCTGGTCCGCGCCCGCCCGCAGCAGCACGTCGGTGAAGCCGCCGGTGGAGGCGCCGGCGTCCAGGGCGGTGCGGCCCGCCACGGTCAGGTCGCCGAACGCGGCCAGGGCACCGGCCAGCTTGTGGCCACCGCGGGAGACGTAGCCGGGGTCGCCGTCGTCCGTACCGACCAGGATCGGAGTGTCCCGGGTGACCTGGGTGGCCGCCTTGGCCGCGGCCTCGCCGTTGACCGTGACCCGCCCGGCCGCGATCAGCTCCGCCGCCTGTTCGCGGGAGCGGGCCAGCCCGCGCCGGACCAGTTCGGCGTCCAGCCGGGCCCGTGGCGCTCGCGGCGCCTTACGGGTGGTGCGTCCGGTCATGGCGTCCCGGCGGCGCGCTGGGTGTCCCCCGGGCTCAGCTCGCCGAGGACCTCGCGGAGCCGGTCGTGGACCTGGCCCAGGATCGCGGGGTGCTCCCCCAGCGGCGCGTCGTCCAGCCGGCCGAGCTGCGCCACCGCCTCGTCCACCCGGGTGTCCCCGGTGCCGCTGAGGCCAGCAAGGTTCAGGCGAACGATGTCGTTTGTGGGGCTGGGGGGGTCCGTGAGGGTCGCGGGGTTGGCGGGGTTTGTGGTGTTTGTGAGGTTGTCGGGGCTGGTGGGGTTTGTGGGGTTGGCTGGGTTTGTGGGGTTGGCGGGGTTGGCGGGGCTAATGGGATGCCCGGGTGGGGTGGTGCCGTCGGTCGTGTCCATGCTGCCCCTCGGTTCGCCGGCGCTCGGTGTGCGCTACCCTCCGCCATGAACGCTACCGTCCCGACGATCGTGGAAGGGGAGCCGCGATGGCGACTGCCGAGGAATGCCAGCAGGCTTTTGAACAGCTGACGGCCCGGCTGGCCGACCTGGACCCCGGCGACCGGGACGCCTTTTTCAGCGGGCGCTCGTTTTCCTGCCAGGTGCCCGACCTGGGGGTCACGTTCGTGACCCGATTCGGCCCGCAGGGAGCCGACCCGGTGCACCTGGCCGCGCCCGGTGAACCGCAGGCCGACGTGCGGCTCACCGCCAGCAGCGACACCGTGCTCGAGCTGGCCCACAACGTCTCCGCGTTCCCCAAGGCCTGGATCACCGGCAAGGTCAAGGTCCAGGCCAGCATGCGCGACCTACTGAGGCTCCGCAAACTGCTCTGACGGCCCCGGCGGCCGGGGCGGCCCTGGTTGCTCTGGGCCAGCGGGCTGGCCGCCTCGGGACCGCCGCCGCCGCCGGCCGATCCGCACCGCCAGCACGGCGGTCAGGGCCAGGAACACGAGGACGGACACGGCGGCCGCCGCCGTGTAGCCGATGATGGCGGCCACGTCCCGGTGCACGACCTGGATCGGGCCCGGGTGCGCGAACTGCGCGCCGGCGGCCAGGCCGGGCTGGGCCGGCGCGGCGGCTAGGCGGCCCGCCGCGGTCAGTGCGGCGGACGCGTCGACCTCGCCGAACCCGGTGCCGGGGCTGTAACCGCCGCGGGGGCGGTGGGTGGCCGAGGAGGTCATGGCCAGCTCCACCTGGACCGGGGTCAGCCGCGGGTAACGGGCCCGGATCAGCGCGGCCACCCCGGCCACCTGGGCCGAAGCGGGGCTGGTGCCGTCGGCCTCCAGGTAGCTGCCCCCGGGCCCGGCGCCAATCACGTTCAGGCCGGGAGCGGAGAGCACGACGGAGGAGTTGTCGTCGGAGAACCCGGCCCGGTCCCCGTTCAGGCTGACCGCGGCCACGGCGATGACACCGGGGAACCCGGCCGGATAGCTGAACGGCGTGTACCCCTGCTCGGCGCCGCCGTCGTTGCCGGCCGCCGCGACCACCACCACGCCGTGGGCGGCCGCGTAGCCCAGCGCCGTGCGCAGGTTCTCGGTCGGCGAGACGCTGCCCAGCGACATGTTGATCACGCCGGCGCCGTGCTGGACCGCGTACCGGATGCCGCTGCCGACCGCGTTGTCGCTGGCGGGCTCGTTGGCGAACGAGCCGAAGCCGGGTTCGCCGTCGTCCAGGATCACCCGCACGGAAAGGATGGTGGCGGCGGGCGCGATACCGATCACCCCCGACCGGCGGCCGGCCCCGCTGCCGTGCCCGGCGATGAGCGAGGCGATGTAGGTCCCGTGCAGGTGCGGCGGCTGGTACCCGGCCGGGTCGGCCCCGAGCGTCTCGTCCGGTCCCACGGTCACCGTGCCGGCCAGGTCGGGGACGGAGGCATCCACCCCGGTGTCCAGGACGGCCACGCTGACCCCCTGGCCCCGGGTCTGCGGCCAGGCCGCGGGCGCGCCGACCGCGCTGAGCTGGGGCTGTTCGGCCGCCCTGATGTTGGGCCCGGTGATGGCCGGGCTGCCCGCGGTGAGCAGGCTGGCGGCCAGGCCGGCCGCGGCCACCAGGCCGGTCAGCACGACCACTCCGGGCGGTGACAGGTCACGGTGACCGGCTGGCTCAGGTGGGCCCCGACGTCCTCGGCCAACTGGCCGGCCGGCGCGAACGGGGCCGAGCGCGCCTGGCCGGTGGCGCCGGCCAGGCGGCCGTCCGCGTAACCCGCCACCGTGAGCACGGCGTACGGGCCGGCCGGCCGGCTCAGGGCCACCTGCCGGGCTGCGTCGTCAAAGGAGGCCGCATCCGTGCCGGGGAAGGCGGCCGCGCGCAACCCGCGGACCGGCCTCTGGGCGGCCCGGTAGCGGGCCAGGAAGGCGGCCGCCTGCCCCGGGGTGGGAAAGGCCAGCACGCCGATGGTGAACACCACCCCGCCCAGCTGGTCCAGGTAGCTGGCCCGCAGCACCGTCTGGCAGCCGTCGCGGCGGGCGGTTTCGGCCACCGCCGCGTCCAGGGCGGCGGCGCAGCTGCTGGCCGGGCTGATCCCGGCCCGGCGCGCGGATTCCCGGTTCGACAGCTCCGAGTGGTAGGGCAGCGTCGCGGGGAACAGCTGGCCGGCCGGCTCGCGGGCCCACCGGCTGGCCACCCCGAGGGCGGCCGCAGCGGACGTCTCGGCACCGGTAGGTTTGCGGGTCAGTTCGGCGTGGGCGCGGGTCGCGGCGGCGATCCCGGCGACCAGGCAGACCACGGCCAGCACCGCGACCGCAGCCGTTACCCCCAACTGGCGGCGGTGCCCCGGCGAGCCGGGTTCGCGGCCGTCCCCCGTCGGTGCCGCCATGCCCTGATGGTAGAGGTCACGGGCCTGCCTCAGAGCGGCAGGGCGCGCTGACGGAGCCAGTCGCCGAACTCGGTGGCCACGATCCGCTCGTTGCTGGTGCCCTCGGCGTCGGCCGAGGCCAGCCAGACGATGGGTGGCCCCATGATCTCCGGCTCCAGCAGCGCCGGGCCCGGATCGCCGTCCGGGACCATGCCGGTCCTGGTCGCGCCACCGGGCAGCAGCAGGTTCACGGTCACACCGGTGCCGTCGAGGTCGGCGGCCATGATCCGGGACAGCGCCTCGGCGCCGGCCCGGGACGGCCCGTACGGCACGAAACCGCGCCGGGTCATGGTGGCGTGGTTCATGGAGACGTTGACGATCCGGCCCCGCCCGGCGGCCAGCATGAGCGGCGTGACCTCCCGGGCGACCAGGAAGTACCCGGTCAGGTTGGTCTCGACCACGGCCCGGAAGCCGTCCGGGCTCACCTGCCAGAACCCCTGCGGCTCGGTCATGAACCGCGGGTTGACCGTGCGCATGCCCAGCCCGGCGTTGTTGACCAGCAGGTCGATGCCACCCAGCCGGCCGGCCGCGGCCTGGACCGCGGCCGACACGGACGCCTCGTCCCGGGTGTCCAGGCCCAGGCCGGACGCGCCGGGCAGGGTGGCGGCCACCTGTTCGGCGCGGCCCGCGTCCCGGCCGGTCAGCACGACGCTGGCCCCGGCGTGGGCCAGCGCGGACGCCATGGCCAGGCCCAGCCCGCTGGTCCCGCCGGTGAGCAGCACCCGCCGCGCGACGATCTCGGCCTCGGAATCCTCGCTGTCTGCCATGCCTGCATGCCTATCAGAGCGGACTCCGGGGCGACGGCCGGCCCCGGAGCGGCGGAACCAGTTAAATATCGATTAATAGACTCCTACCGGTCGAAACGCTCCAGGATATGACTGAAGTCCCAGGGGTTCTGGGCCAGGCCTGAGCACGTGCTGGCGCCGACGGTGCCGGGGCAGCCGCCGTTGTCGCGCTGGATGGCCCAGATGGACAGCAGGGCCAGGCCGTGGCCGCGGGCGAAGTTCAGCACCTGCTGCGCGTCGGCCAGCTGGGTCACCTCGGTCCCGCCCGGGTAGTCGTCGATGCCGGGCATCAGCGTGATGCCCTCCAGCGCCCAGCGCCGGGCCGAGTTGGCGTGCGGGTAGACCGACGCCAGCTGGGTGTGCGCGTTCTCGGCCGCGCTGATGGCGTCGGCGCCCATGGCCAGCGGGCTGGGCTCGCTGGCCAGGTAGTAGTCGAAGGTCATGACGTTGACCACGTCGACCCGGGTCCCGGTGGCGGCCGCGTTGGCCAGCACGGCCAGGTCGGGCGCGGTCAGCCCGGTCGGCTCCACCGGCAGCGTGTACTGCACCTGCAGCGGCTGGTACCGGCGCGCGGCCCACTGCTCGACCAGCTTGAGGGCTTGGTTGCGGCGGGCGATGCCGGCCGTGTTGGTCAGCGAGTCCCCTTCCACGTCCATGTCGAGCCGGGTCACGTGGTAGGTCGTGATGACCGCCTCGTAGTCGGCGGCGATCGCGTTCACGTCCGTGCAGGAGTCGGCGATCTCGGTGCTGGTCGTGTCCGCGGTGTAGCCGCCGAAGCTCGGGATCACGTTGCCGCCCCGGCGCTGAAGGGACGCGATGTCGGTGGCGAACGTGTTGCCCGGTACCGGATTGGTAGCGTCGCCGTTCCAGGTCAACGCGCACGACCCGGCGCTGGCGGTCTGGAGGAACGCGATCGTTTCGTACGGGGACCCGGACTGCTGGGCGCTGGTGGCGATGCTGCCGCTCAGCCACGACTCGTAGTAGGGCGCGTAGACCTGCCGGGGCCAGGCTCGGTACGGGGTGGCGGCGGCCTTTGTGGCGGCGGGGGCTTTCGTGGCTACGGCGGCTTTTGTGGCGGCGGGGGCCTTCGTGGCTGCAGCGGTTTTCGTGGCGGCGGGCGCCTGGGTCTGGGCCTGGGCGACGGCAGCCTGGGTGGCTCCCATCGTGGTTGCCGCCACCAGCGCCGCACCGGAGGCCAGCCATCTCCATTGCGAACGGCTCATCGCTTCATCTCCTCACCAGATCCCCCAAGGTCAAATTATTAAGAAACTTTCCTTACATAAGCACTGGGTGCGATGAGGGTCAAGAGGCGGAGGTAAACGACCTGGCGCCCACCCGGTCGCCCGCACGCCCCGGCCACCCGCTCGCCCCGACCACCCGCTCGCCGGGTTACCCGCTCGCCCGCTTGTGAAAAATTTCACGAGCAAGGGGTGCCGATCGTCGCTTCCGCAGGTTGCGGGCGCCCCCTCCCCTCCGCTTGTGAAAACTTTCACGATCAAAGTGAGCGCCGGGGATGTTGTGGGAACCCTGGCGGTCGTGCCTCCGTGACGTCGCGGGCGCCCCGGCTACCGTGTGCAAAAACTGTCACCAGGGCGACAGTTTTTGCACACGATATTTGGCCTGTGGCCGCCATCCGCTGGTGCTTTCGGGAGCGGGGGCGGTCAAGATGGGGGCATGGGAGAGCTGATCGTGCTCCGGCACGGCGAGACCGAGTGGAGCCGGGACGGCCGGCACACGGGACGGACCGATATTCCGCTGACGGCGGCTGGGGAGGCGGCGGCGGAACGGCTCAGGCCCGCGGTGGCCAAGCTGGACGTGGTGGCCACGTTCAGCAGCCCGGCGGAGCGGGCGCGCCGGACGGCGGAGCTGGCCGGGCTAAAGGATGTCACGATCGACCCGGACCTCTGGGAGTGGGACTACGGCGGTTACGAGGGCCGGACGACCAAGGACATCCAGGCCGAGCGGCCGGGCTGGTACCTGTGGCGGGATGGGGTGATCCCGGGCGACGCCGAGCACCCCGGGGAGACGATCGAGCAGGTCGGGGCGCGGGCGGACCGGGTACTGGCCAGGGTGCGGCCGCTGCTGGACCGGGGGAACGTGGCCCTGGTCGCGCACGGGCACATCTTGCGCGTGCTGACCGCGCGTTACCTGGGGTTGGCCCCGGACGGGGGGCGCATGTTCGCGCTCGGGACCGGGACGATCTCGGAGCTGGGCACCGAGCACGACGAGCCGGTAATCGACACCTGGAACGTGCCGCCAACCGTCAGTTGATTCGCGGGGCTGGAGTGGTCGGCGGGGCAGGTTAGAGCTTGGCTCGGGTTTCTTCGGTGATCCAGTTCAGGTAGCTGGCCGAGCCGCGCAGGATCGGGACCGCGATGATCTCTGGCTCGTCGTAGCTGTGCCGGTCGGTCAGCAGCGCGGCCAGCTCGTCGTACCGGTCGGCGGGCAGCTTGAGCATGACCAGCCACTCCTCGGCCCGCTCGATACCGTCGTCCCACCAGTAGGTGCTGGTCATCGGGCCGGCCACCTGGGCGCAGGCCGCGAGCCGGGACTCGACCGCGGCCCGGGCCAGCTCCATCGCTTCCGGCCGTGAATCGGTGGTGGTCTGTACCTGCAGGAATTCCGCTGACGAGCCGCTCATCACGCCGCCCTCCGCCGCTATGGCCATGATCGTACGCCGCTAGACTTCGTGGCCGTGCGGCTCATCCATTCCGGCAAGGTCCGTGACCTGTACGCCGACGGGGAAGATCTCATCCTGGTTGCCTCGGACCGGGTCAGCGTCTACGACGTGATCCTGCCGACGCCGATCCCCGACAAAGGCAAGATCTTGACCCAGCTGTCGCTGTGGTGGTTCGGCCAGCTCGCGAGCGTGGTGCCAAACCACGTCATCTCGGCCACCGACGTGCCAGCGGAGTGGGCCGGGCGGGCGATCCGGTGCCGTCGGCTGGACATGGTGCCGGTCGAATGCATCGCCCGCGGCTACCTGGCCGGGCTCGGCCTGGCCTCCTACCGGGAGACCGGGACGATCTCCGGGGTGGCGCTGCCGCCCGGGCTGGCCGAAGGGGCCCAGCTGCCCGAGCCGGTGTTCACGCCGACGACCAAGGCGGCCGAAGGGCACGACGAGCCGCTGACCTTCGAGGAGACCACGCGCGCGGTGGGCCAGGACGTCGCGGCCGAGCTGGCCCGGGTCACGCTCGAGGTCTACCGGCGCGGCGCCAGCCTGGCCATCGAGCGGGGGGTGGTCATCGCCGACACCAAGCTGGAGTTCGGGCTGGCCCCGGACGGCTCGATCGTCCTGGCCGACGAGGTGCTGACCCCCGACTCGTCCCGGTTCTGGCCCGCGGACGAGTGGCAGCCGGGCCGGCCGCAGCACTCGCTGGACAAGCAGTTCGTGCGCGACTGGTCGGCCACGCTGGACTGGGACCGGACCCCGCCCGGGCCGCCGATCCCCGAAGAGATCGTGGCCGCGACCCGGGATCGCTACATCGACGTGTACCAGCGCCTGACCGGCGAGACCTGGCCGGGCTAGCTGTCCTGGCCTAACTGTCCTGTGGCGGGTGCCAGCGCCACTTGCTGCGGTCACCGCCGGGCTCAGCCACGACCTGGTTGCGGATCGTGCCCAGGCCGTCCACGGTGACTTCGATCGTGGCGCCGGGCTCGAGCCAGACCGGGGGCGTGCGGGCGTAACCGACGCCGCCGGGGGTGCCGGTGGCGATGACGTCGCCGGGGCGCAAGGTGGTGAACGAGGAGTAGAACTCCACCGTGCTCGGGATGTCGATCAGCATCTGGGAGGTCCGGGCCTGCTGCATGACCTCGCCGTTCAGCTTGGTCGTCAGCGTGGTGTCGAGGATGTTCACCTCATCCGGGGTGACGATCTCGGGGCCGATCGGCATCGAGCCGTCGAAGTTCTTGCCCGGGATCCACTGGCTGGCGGCGCGCTGCCAGTCCCGCGCGGAGGCGTCGTTCAGCACGGTGAACCCGGCGATCGCGGCCATGGCCTCGTCGGCCGGGATGTACCGGCCGCCGGCGCCGATGACGATGCCGACCTCACCCTCGTAGTCGTAGCCGTCGGTGAGCGCGGGGACGACCAGGTCGGCGTAGGGGCCGAGGACGGTCGCCGGGCTGCGCATGAACACGTTCGGGAACGTGGGCAGGTCCCGGCCGCCCTCGGCCACGTGGTCGGCGTAGTTCAGGCCCAGGCAGTGGATGACCCGCGGGGCGGGCACGGACGGGCCGAAGTACCGCTCCTCGTACTCGCGGCCGTCGGCCGCCGCCGCACTCTGGGCCGCTTCCAGGCCGGCCGGGCCGTCGTCCAGCAGGGCCTGCAGGGTGGCGTACTTGGCCTGGCCGGTGGCCTCGGCCACGTCGACGTAACCGCTGCGGCCACGGACGTGCAGGCGGGGACCGTTGGACGTGTTGATGGTGGCGAGCCTCATGGGGCACGACGTTACCAGCAGGCTCCTTCGCCGCAGCCGCCGCCAACGACCGAGGACGTCGGGGCCGGCGCGGGAGCCGCGGGAGCTGGCGTGGTGGCCGCGGGAGCTGGTGCGGTAGCGGCCGGGACCGGCGCGGTCGTGGTGCTGGTGTGCGCGGGCGAGCCCGAGTCACGGGAAGACGGGCCGGAGCTGGCCGGGACGCCCGAGCCGTACCCGTAGCCGCCCGATGAGGTGACGGCCTTGCTGGCCGACGGCGAGCTCATGCTGCCCGCGGCGGCCGTGAGGGTGGAGCCGGTGATGGCGTGCCACACCCCGCCCGCGCCGTTGCCGCTGGTCTGGCCCGGGGCCATGTCGGCCTGGTACCTGTAGAGCGGGTAGCCGTTGTAGGTGGCCTGGACGGCGCCGCCCGCGTCGGTGACGTCGCCCAGCTGGCCCGCGAACTTGACCCCGGGCGCGGCCACCGCCTGGCCCAGGACCGCCGGCCAGGCGGCCAGGCAGGCGCCGGTGCAGGTGGACGGGCCGTCCTTGGTGTCCTTGGCGTACCAGTAGAGGGTGTCGCCCTTGGCGTCGGTGAGCACCGGGCCGATCTTGGTGTCCTTGATGGTCAGGGCGACCGTCTTGGCTCCGGTGCCGCTGGTCGTCCCCGCGCCGGGCATCGACGACGAACTCGGCGTCGCACCCAGGCCGGACCCGCTGTAGGCCGCCCCGGCGTTGGGATTGGTGCCCGAGCTACCGCACGCGGCCAGCAACAGCACCAGGCCGCCCAGGCCGGTGGCGGCCCCGGCCGCACCCATACCGCGATTGCGCATCACACGTCTCCTTCGCGTCGATCCGCTCGATGTCACTCAAGCGGGTCACGCGGTGGCGCGATGCGCGGTTCATACTCTCCTAAGGACTTTGGGCAGCGGTAAGAACTTCGTCACTCCGCGATGCGCTGGCTCAGCCAGGCCAGCGACAGCGGGTAGCGGTAGTCGATGCCCATGTGCGTCGCGTCGAACAGCTCGAACTGGATCACCTGGTCGCCGACGCCGATCTCACGCAGGGTCTCGCGGAACGCCTTGGCCCCCACGTCCAGGAACCACTCGTCGCGGGTGCCGGCGTCGATCCAGATGCCGCGCTGGGCGCCGAGGGCGTCCGCGTACTGCGGGGCCATCCGGATCGGGTCCCAGTCCAGCCAGCGCTGCCACACGTCCGGCCGCAGCTGGCCGGTCTCCGGCTCGAAGGGCAGGTCGACCGAGCCGTCCTTGTTGGCCGAGAAGCAGGCCGAGACGCCGAGCAGCATCAGCAGGTCGTGGTCGGCGGGCTTGGTGAACGAGGGCCGGGACTGGAAGTCGTCCCACCAGCGCCAGATGTCGCCGTCGTAGTCGCGCAGGTGCCGGGTGGCCTTGGCGAACTCCGGGATGTAGGAGTACTCGTACAGCGCGTCGCCGGAGTGGGTGGCCAGCGCGCCGAACAGGTCCGGCCGCAGCATCGGGGTGATCATCGCGCCGAAGCCGCCGCTGGACTTGCCGGTGATGGCCCGGTGCGGCGCCGCCGCCAGCGTGCGGTAGTTCGCGTCGACCCAGGGCACGATCTCGTCGCACAGGTAGGAGTGGTAGCGGCCGGTGCCGGGCGAGTCGACGAACTGGCTGCCGCCGTACTTCGTCCAGGCGTCCACGAACACGACCAGCGCGGGCGGCGCCTCGCCCCGGGCGAACACGGCGTCGGCCGTCTCCGGGAACGGCTGCCGGTAGGGCGAGCGGTTAAGCCACATGCTGAGGTGGCCGGTGTAGCCCTGGATGACGTAGACGACCGGGTAGCGGCGCCCGGGATCGTCGTCGTACCCCGGCGGCACGTACACGAGCAGCGGGCGCTCGTACGGATCACCCAGCGGGTTGTCCCGCAGGAGTTCGCTGGTGATCACGTGCTCGTCGAGGCGTCCGGCCAGATCTGCCGACCAGGGCAGCATCACGTCTCCTTATGCGTCGATCCCCCGGGCCCAGCATGCCGCAAGTGCGCGGGAAAGCCGAACCGGAGGTGAGCGGTCTGGTGCCCCGGTTCACCCGGGCAGCGGGGCCAGGTGGGCGGCCAGCGCCGCGGTGACCGGGCCCGGGGTCTGGTAGTTGGCCAGATGGGCGGCTCCGCGCACCACGGTCAGCCTGGCCCCGGGGATCGAGGTGGCCAGCAGCGCGCTCTGCCAGGGCGGGGTCGAGGGGTCTTCGGCGCCCGCGATGACCAGGGTCGGGGCGGTGATCGCGGTGATCGACTCGCGCTGGTCCATGGTCGCGATGGCCTCCGCGCAGCCCGCGTACCCCTCCGGGTTGGTGCCGGTGAACATCGCCGCGACCGGCGCGACCGCCTCCGGGTGCTGCCGGGCGAAGGCGGCCGGGAACCAGCGGCCCGTGGTCGGTCCCACCAGCGCGCCCAGGCCCTCGGCCCGGGCCGTGGCCGCGCGGTCCTGCCACATGGAGGCGGGCGGCATGTAGGCCGCGGTGCAGCACAGCGCCAGGCGGGTGATGCGGTCCGGCGCGTTGGCGGCCAGCCACATCCCGACCATCCCGCCCAGTGAGACGCCGCAGTAGGCGACCTGGTCCAGGTCGTAGCGGTTGAGGAGTTCGAGCACGTCGGTGCCGAGTTCGGCGATTGTGTACGGGCCAGCCGGAGCCGGGGACTGGGCGCCGGCTGGGCCGTGACCGCGGAACTCGAACCGCAGCAGCCGGAACCGCCGGCCCAGCACGGCCGCCTGCGGGTCCCACAGGCCCTGGTGGGTGCCGATCGAGGTGCCCAGGGCCACCACCGGCGCCCCGGCCGGGCCGGTCAATGAGGCCACCAGTGTGGCTGGCGGCCGTTCAGACATCGAAGAACACGGTTTCGCCGTCACCCTGCAGCCGGATGTCGAACCGCAGCACGGTGCCGGGGCCGCTGGGATCACCCGGATCGGCGGGCTCAGCGGGCTCGGCCCGGGCGATCAGCGTGTCCCGCCGGTCGTCGGCGATGGAGGCCAGGACCGGGTCGGCCGCGTTGGCCGCCGGTTCGTCAGGGAAGTACAGCCGGGTGACCAGGCGGTCCAGCAGGCCACGGGCGAACACCGTCACGTCCAGGTGCGGAGCCTCGGTGGCTCCCGGGCCGGCGTCCGGCGCGGGCAGCGGGCCGGGCTTCAGCGTGACAATCCGGTACGAGCCGTCCGGCGCGGTCGGGCACCGGCCGAAGCCGCGGAACGAGGCATAACCGGCCGCCGACGGGCCGCGCGGGTCGTCCGGGTGGGCGAACCGGCCGGTCGGGTCGGCCTGCCAGGTCTCCACCAGCCCGTCCGGGATGACGTTCCCGGCCCCGTCGTACAGGCGCCCGACGATGGTGATCGCGCCTGGTGTGTCCGCGGGCACCACGAACGGGCCGTCCGGCCAGGGCAGCCGCATGGCGAAGAACGGCCCCACGGTCTGCGACGGGGTGATTCCTTGCGTCATTCGCCGTCCACCTCCGACTCGAACACGGTCGACTGGGGGCCGCGCAGGACGATGTCCCAGCGGTAGCCGAGGGCCCATTCGGGCTGGGTCAGATCGATGTCGAACTGGGCCACCATGCGCTCGCGGGCCTGGGGGTCCGGCACCGAGTTGAAGATCGGGTCGATCGGCTGCAGCGGGTCGCCCGGGAAGTACATCTGGGTCACCAGCCGCTGGGTGAACGCCCGGCCGAACAGCGAGAAGTGGATGTGGGCCGGCCGCCAGGCGTTGTGGTGGTTGCCCCACGGGTAGGCGCCGGGCTGGATGGTGATGAACCGGTAGTTGCCGCCCGCGTCGGTCATCGCGCGGCCCACGCCGGTGAAGTTCGGGTCCAGCGGGGCCGGGTGGTGCTCGCGGGCGTGCCGGTAACGCCCGGCCGCGTTGGTCTGCCAGATCTCGATCAGCGTGTCCGGCACCGGCCGCCCGCCGGAATCCAGCACCCGGCCAGTCAGGATCATCCGCTGGCCCTGGGGTTCCCCGGCGTGCTGCGTGGTCAGGTCGGAGTCGGCCGGGGTGATCAGGTCCGCGCCGAGCAGCGGCCCGGTCACCTCGGTCAGCCGCTGCGGCAGCAGCACCAGCGGCTGTTTCGGGTGGCGCAGGGCAGTCGACCGGTACCCGGTGGAGTCCAGTGGCGGGTGCACGCCCCGCGGGCGGCCGTAGGACGGCAGCACCAGGCCGCCGGGGCTGACGTCTGCGGTCATGGCTGGGGTTCTGCTCCTTCGGTGCCAGTCGAACCGTGGTCGGTCTTATTTTCATTTTTAATGTCGTCCAGGACCCGCTGAGCCACAGCGAAGGCCCGGTTCCCGGTGGGGACACCGGCATAGATCGCCACCTGCAGCAGGACCTCGCGGATCTGCTCCGGGGTCAGCCCGTTCCGCAACGCCGCCCGGACGTGCATGGCCACCTCACCCTCGTGCTGCAGGGCGGCCAGCACGGACAGGGTGACCAGGCTGCGCTCGGCCCGGGACAGGCCGGGCCGAGCCCAGATGTCGCCCCAGGCGTACCGGGTGATGAGATCCTGGAACGGCGCGGTGAACGGCGTGGTCCGGTCCACGGCCCGGTCGACGTGCTCGTCGCCCAGCACCGCGCGCCGGATCGACAGGCCCTGCTGCAAACGTTCGGCATCGTCCATAGGGTCAGCTCCTTTCGTCGGCGGTCAGGCTTTCGTGGGCGGCCAGGTTTTCGTGGGCGGCCAGCGCGGCGTCGGTGAACTCGGCCGCGGCCCCCAGGTAGTGGGCCGGGTCCAGCGCGGCGTCGATCTGCTCCGGGGTGATCCCGGCCGCCTCCAGTTTCTCGGCCGACTGGCGCCCCCCGAGCAGCACGTCGCGCAGCGGCAGGCCGGCCGAGACCGCGCGGGCGGCAGCCTCGGCCACCAGGTCGTGGGCGGCCGCCCGGCCCAGCGTCCCGGCCAGCAGCGAGGTGACGTGCTCGGCCAGCGGCAAGCCACCGGCCGCCCGCAGGTTGGCGCTCATCCGGGCCGGGTCCACGATCAGGCCGCCCAGCAGGTCCGCGGCCCAGGACGCAGCCGAGCCGGTCAGCGTGAGCAGGTCGGCCAGCGGCTCCCACTCCGCGTGCCAGGCCCCCGCGGCCCGCTGGTGCTCCTGCTCCCCGGCCGCGGCCAGCGTGGCCAGCAGGCCGGGGGCCCGCTTGGCGCAGCCCAGGATGGCCACGGCCGCCACCGGGTTCTGCTTGTTCGGCATGGCCGAGGAACCACCGCGGGCCGGTGAGCCGCCGCCCTCGCTCAGCTCGCCGCCGGGGCCCTCACGGACCTCGGCCACCTCGGTCTGGGCCAGCAGTGTGACGTCGCGGGCGATCTTCGACAGCACGGAGTCCACCCCGGCCAGCGCCGCGGCCAAGTCCAGGATCCGCAGCCTGTCCGTGTGCCATGGCAGCGGCGGTGCGGGCAGGTCCAGCTCCTGCGCCAGCAGAGCCAGCACCCGGGGGCCCCGGTCGCCCAGCGCGGCCAGCGTGCCGGCCGCGCCCCCGAACTGGACGGCCAGCCGCTGCGCCGCGACCCGGGTCAGGCCCGCCTGGGCGTCGTCCAGCGCGTTCAGCCAGCCCGCCGCGACCAGCCCGAACGTGGTCGGGACGGCCTGCTGGAGCAAGGTCCGGCCGATCATGATCGTGGACCGGTGCGCGGCCGCGAGCCGGGCGGCCGCGTCGGCCGCGGTGGCCAGGTCGGCCCCGATCACGTCCAGGGCCCGGCGGGCCAGCAGCATGGCCGCGGTGTCCACGATGTCCTGGCTGGTCGCGCCGCGGTGCACGGCCCCGGCCGCCGCGCGGGGCACCTGCCGGGCCAGGGCCCGGCTCAGCGCCGGGGCCGGGTTGCCGGTGAGCGCGGACAGCTGCCCCAGCTCGGCCAGGTCGAAGTTCTCCGGCACGGCCGCCGCGGTCACCGCCGCCCCGGAGCCCGCGGGCGCGATCCCGGCCCGTTCGGCCGCCCGGGCCAGCGCGGCCTCGGTGTCGAGCATGGCCCGCAGCCAGGCGACATCACCGGCGTCCACCCCGCCGCGGCTGAACACGCCGCCGAACAGGACACCGCGGCTGCGATCGTTCTCGGCCATGATCGGCTGCTCCTTCCGGTCGTACGCCGACCACCCTAGACGGGGCCCCGGCACGGGGTGGGACGCACGGGCGGTCAGGCGTAGGGTCGGCAGCATGAACGCGTCTGCACCAGATCCTGCCCTGGGCTCTGCACCGGCCGTAGGCGGCCCCGGGCTGCCCCAGGAACGCCGAGTCGTCACCGAGATCCCCGGTCCGGCGTCACGCGAACTGCTCGAGCGCCGGCAGCGCACCGTGGCCCGCGGCGTCAGCCACGTGCTGCCCGTGTTCGTGACCGCGGCCGGCGGCGGGGTCCTGGTCGACGCGGACAATAACTCGCTCATCGACTTCGGTTCCGGCATCGCGGTGGTCTCGGCGGGCAACGCCGCGCCGCGGGTGGTGGAACGGGTCAGCGCGCAGGTGGCCCAGTTCACCCACACCTGCTTCATGGTCACGCCGTACGAGGAGTACGTCGCGGTGTGCGAGGAGCTGGCCCGGCGCACGCCCGGCACCCACGAGAAGCGATCCGTGCTGCTCAACTCGGGGGCGGAGGCGGTGGAGAACGCGATCAAGGTCGCCCGGCACGCGACCGGCCGCCAGGCGGTGGTGGCGTTCGACCACGCCTACCACGGCCGCACCAACCTGACCATGGCCCTGACCGCGAAGAACATGCCCTACAAGCAGGGGTTCGGGCCGTTCGCCGGGGAGATCTACCGGGCCCCGATGGCCTACCCGCTGCGCTGGCCGGGCGGCCCGGAAGCCTGCCGGGAGCAGGCGCTCGACGTGATCAAGGGCCTGATCCACACCCAGGTCGGCGAAGAGAACGTGGCCGCGGTCATCATCGAGCCGATCCAGGGGGAGGGCGGGTTCATCGTGCCGCCGCCCGGATTCCTGGCCGGGCTGGCCGAGTTCTGCCGCAGCTACGGCATCGTGCTGATCGCGGACGAGATCCAGACCGGGTTCTGCCGCACCGGCGACTGGTTCGCCTCCGAGCACGAGGGGGTGGTGCCGGACCTGATCACCACGGCCAAGGGGATCGCGGACGGGCTGCCGCTGGCCGGGGTCACCGGCCGGGCCGAGCTGATGGACGCGGTGCACGTCGGCGGGCTGGGCGGCACCTACGGCGGCAACCCGGTGGCCTGCGCCGCCGCCCTGGGCGCGATCGAGACCATGGAAGCCGAGGACCTGCCCGGGCGGGCCCGTCACATCGGCGACATCATGGTGCCGCGGCTGACCAAGCTGGCCGAGGCCAACCCGCACATCGGCGAGGTCCGGGGCCGGGGCGCGATGATCGCGGTCGAGATCGTCCAGCCCGGCGGGATCGAGCCCGACCCGGCGACCGCCGGCGCGGTGGCCAAGGCGTGCCACCAGGCCGGCCTGGTCGTGCTGACCTGCGGCACGTTCGGGAACGTGCTGCGGTTCCTGCCGCCGCTGGTGATCGGGGACGCGCTGCTGGAAGAGGGCCTGTCCATCCTGGAGGACGCGTTCGCCGCGGTGTGATCTTCTGGTCGGCCGGCCCCGCGATACTGGGATCATGGCGGGCCGGGCAGGAGACAGGGCGCAGCGGGTAGCCGTGCACCGGGAGGTGGCCGACGGGCGGCTGGCCGAGCTGGTGCCCGACCTGGATCGCGCCGGCTCGTGGCTGCTGTACCTGGGCGACGCGCCGCAGTCCCAGGTCGACCTGGACGACCCGGAGGACCTGGAGTTCGAGTACGTCCAGCGGATCGCGCACCTGCTGGACACCGTCGCACCCGCCGGTGCGCCCCTGCGGGTGCTGCACCTCGGCGGCGGCGCGCTGACCCTGCCCCGCTACGTGGCCGCGACCCGGCCCGGATCCAGGCAGCTGGTCGCGGAGTACGACGCCGCGCTGATGGACCTGGTCCGGGAGCACCTGCCGCTCGGCCGGGCCCGGCACCGGATCCGGGTCCGCATCGGGGACGCCCGCGAGGTGCTGGCCTCGGTCGCCCCCGGCCGGTTCGACGTGGTGATCAGCGACGTGTTCGCCGGGGCCAGGACACCACCGCACCTGACCACGGTCGAGTGCGCCCAGCTGGCCGCGCGGGCACTGGACGCGGACGGGGTGTTCATCCAGAACGTGGCCGACGGCCCGCCCCTGGGCTTCGCCAAACAGCAGGCCGCGACCGTAGCAGCGGCCTTCCCGTACGGCCTGCTGCTGGCCGAGCCCGCCGTGCTGCGCCGCCGCCGGTTCGGCAACCTGGTGCTGGCGGCCAGCCGGTGCCCACTGCCGGCCGCCGAGCTGAGCCGGCTGGCCGCGGCCGACCCGTTCCCGGCCCGGGTCCTGGACGGCGACGACCTGGACCGGTTCGTATCGGGCGCACGCCCGGCCACCGACGCCACCGGCCAGCCCTCGCCCCTGCCCCCGCCGAGCGTGCTGACCGGCCCCACCGAGGTCACCGCCCGCACCGACTAGCGCCCGCGCTGATCGGGCTGAATTTCGCTGATGCGGGCACTTGCGGGGATTTGTCCGCATCACGCAGCGCCGGGCCAGGTCATCCGATAATCTGCTTGACCTCGGGAAAGGTGCTGCCGGCGGAGGAGCCTCGCATGGACATGCCGCCCCCCGGCTGGTACGAGGATCCCGTCCAGACGGGGACTCTGTTGCGCTGGTGGGACGGGACGCAGTGGACCGTGCACACCGCCCCCCTGGTCCAGTCGCCCAGCCCCGCCCGCCACGAGGAACAGCGATCGCCCGCTCATGAGCCGGTCGCCGCGTTGGCGGCGCCCGTGCTGCCCGATGTCAGGGACTTCGCCACCGCCCCGGCCAACGACGAGGTATCGCTCACCGAGTGGTTCGACAGCATTCCCGATCAGCAAGCTGTCGCGTTGCCGGGACCGGGCGGCGTGCCGGGACCGGGCGGCGTGCCGGGACCGGGCGGCTCGGGACCGGGCGGCGAGAACTCGACCCAGGTGCTGGACGGCACGCTCTTGCCCGCCGCAGCGGCGGCGACGCCGGCCGGGCAGGGGGCCCGCAACACGGGCGCGCTGGCCAGGCTGGGCTGGCGGCGCAGCGCCCTGGTCACCGAGGAGAACCTGCCGCTGGTCGAACGGACCCACTACGGCGGCATGCTCCGGCGCAACCGCAGCCGGCTGATGTGGACGGTGGCCCTGGGCACGGCCGTGGCCATGCTGATCACCGGGGTGCTGGTCGCCGTGTTCGCCTCGTCCACCGCCCCGCACTCCAAGCCGGCCGCCGCCACCCGGCACCCCGCCGCCACCCACAGCGCGGCACCCTCACCGTCGGCGACCAACGTCCCCTCGACCACGGCCACCACCGGCACCCCGGTGGCCGACACGGCATCCGGCCTGTCCTACGCGCTGCTGGCCGCGCCGTGGCAGCCGGGCTGCCCGGGCAGCCTGAACAGCGCCGTGTTCGCCTGGTCGGCCGGTGAGAACGCGGTGGCGGGCACGGTCCCGCCGGCGGGCGGCAGCCCCTGGTACGCCAGCGCGTGTTCCGGCCTGCTCCCCCAGCAGTACGCCTACACCAGCACCGCCGACCTGCCGCAGACGGCGATGAACCTGGTCAGCGCGTTCGACACGGCCTACTTCGCCTCGCTGCCGCACGTCCGGGCGACCGAGGAGAACAGCCCGCTTCAGCTCAGCGGGCACCCGGGCTGGCTGGTGGAGTTCCAGATGACCTACCAGAACGCCGCCGCCCAAGGCCTGGCCTGGCAGACCCAGATGGGCGCGGTCGAGGTGGTGGACCGGGGTGCCGGGCAGCCCCCGGCCGTGCTGTACGTGACCGTCCCGAACAACCTGGGCACGGCCAACATCGGGGTCATCCTGGCCTCGATGCAGCTGGCCGCGCCCGCCGCCACGGCACCGGCTGCGACCGCTCCAGCTAACACCGCGCCGGCCCTACCTGGGGCTCCGCCCGCCCAGGGCTCCCCGGCAGCCCAGGCCATCGGGGCCAGCACGGGGTCGAATCCCTAGGACGGGCGGACCCTGTTAAAAAATAAAGATCAGGTGTTGACCGGGAACCCGAGGCTCACGCCGCCGTGGCTGGGGTCCAGCCAGCGGGACGTGACGACCTTGCCCCGGGTGTAGAAGTGGACACCTTCGGTGCCGTGCATGTGGGTGTCGCCGAACAGCGAGTTCTTCCAGCCGCCGAACGAGTAGAACGCCATCGGCACCGGGATCGGCACGTTGACGCCGACCATGCCGACACCGATCTCGGACACGAACCGGCGGGCCGCGCCACCGTCGTTGGTGAACACCGCGGTGCCGTTGCCGTACGGGCTGTTGTTGACCAGCTCGACCGCCTCGGCGTAGGTGTCGACCCGGGCCACGCTCAGCACCGGGCCGAAGATCTCGTCGTCGTAGGCGCTGTTGCCCGGGGCGACATGGTCCAGCACGCTGGGGCCGAGCCAGAAGCCCTCGGATTCCCCGCCGATGATTGGGTGGGCCCGGCCGTCGACGGCCAGGGTGGCGCCGTCGGCCACGCCGGAGTCCAGGTAGGAGGCGACCTTGTCCCGGTGGGCCGCGGTGACCAGCGGCCCCATCTCGGCCCGCTCGTCGGTGCCCGGGCCGACCCGCAGCGCGCTGATCCGGGTGCGGATCTTCTCGATCAGCTCATCACCGACCGGCTCTACCGCGACCAGGGCGGAGATGGCCATGCAGCGCTCTCCGGCTGAGCCGAACCCGGCCGACACGGCCGCGTCGGCGGCCAGGTCCAGGTCGGCGTCGGGCAGCACCACCATGTGGTTCTTGGCTCCGCCCAGGGCCTGCACCCGCTTGCCCGCCTGGGTGCCCTGTTCGTAGACGTAGCGCGCGATCGGGGTGGAGCCGACGAAGCTGACCGCGGCCACGTCCGGGTGGTGGAGCAGCCCGTCCACCGCGACCTTGTCCCCCTGCAGCACGTTGAACACGCCCTCGGGCAAGCCGGCCTCGGCCCACAGCTGCGCGATCAGCATCGAAGCGGAGGGGTCCTTCTCCGACGGCTTGAGGATGAACGTGTTGCCGCAGGCGATGGCGATGGGGAACATCCACATCGGCACCATGGCCGGGAAGTTGAATGGGGTGATGCCCGCGACCACCCCGAGCGGCTGCCGGATCGAGTAGGAGTCCACGCCGGTGGACACGTTTTCGGAGAACCCGCCCTTGAGCAGGTGCGGGATGCCGCAGGCGAACTCGACCACTTCGAGGCCGCGGGCGACCTCACCGGCCGCGTCGGAGGCCACCTTGCCGTGCTCGGCGGTGATCAGCGCGGCCAGGTCCTTGATGTGGTTGTGCACCAGCTCGCGGAACGAGAACAAGATCGCGGCCCGCTTGGACAGCGAGACCCTCTTCCAGGTCTCCGAGGCCGTCGTGGCCGCGGCCACGACCGCGTCCACCTCGGCCGGGCTGGCGAAGTCGACGTGCCCGGTGATCTGGCCGGTGGCCGGGTCGTAGACGTCGCCCTGCCGCTCGGCGGTGCCGTCCCACGGCTTGCCGCCGATCCAGTGGGTGATGTGCTTGTCGGGCTGGCTCCCAGTAGCTGTCACTGTGTCTCCTCGCTCACGGCCTTCAGGGCATCGATCAAGATGGCCAGGCCCTCGCGGGCCTCGGCCTCGCTCAGCGTGAGCGGGGGGGCCATCCGCAGCGTGTTGCCGTAGAGGCCGCCCTTGCCGATGAGCAGCCCGCGCTCGCGGGTCTCCTCCAGCATGCGGGCGGCCAGCTTCGCGCTGGCCTGGCCGGTGGTGGGGTCGACCATGTCGAGGGCGAACATCAGGCCCTTGCCGCGGACCACGCCGGCCGCCGGGCTGGCCGCGGCGGCCTCGCGCAGGCCGGGGATGATGATCTGGCCCAGCGCGGCCGCGTTGGCCTGCAGGTCGTGGGAGAGCACGTAATCCAGGGTGGCGTTGGCCGCCGCCGTGGAGACCGGGTTGCCGCCGAAGGTGGAGACGCCGTTGCCCCGCAGCCCGTCCAGCAGGTCGCCGCGGGCGACCACGCCGCCAATCGCGAACCCGTTGCCCAGGCCCTTGGCGAACGTCATCGCGTCCGGGGTGACGCCGTGCGCGCCGATGCCCCAGAAGTGCTCGCCGGTGCGGCCCCAGCCCGTCTGCACCTCATCGGAGATGAACAGGATCCCGTGCTGGTCCAGAACTTCCTTGTACGCGGCGAACAGCCCGTCCGGGGCCATGGTGAAGCCGCCGACGCCCTGCACCGGCTCGGCGATCAGCGCGGCCACATCGGCCGGGTGGGCCGCGGTGGCGAGCACGTTCTTCAGGTCGGCCACGCAGGCCTCGATGTACTCCGCGTCCGACATCCCGGCGAACGCGGGCAGGTTCTGGTCGGCGCCGTGCAGGTAGTGCACGCCGAACGGGGACAGCGACGAGGGCTTCCAGCCTGCGTTGCCGGTGATGGCCACCGCGCCGAACGATCGGCCGTGGTAGCTGTTGCGCATGGCCAGCACCTGGTCGGCGCCGCGGGCCGTGGTCGCCAGCAGCAGGGCCGTCTCGTTGGCCTCGGTGCCCGAGTTGGTGAAGAACACCTTGGCGTCCGGAATTCCGGACAGCCGGGCGATCTTCTCGGCCAGCTCGACCTGGTTGCGGATCAGGTACAGCGTCGAGGTGTGCACCACGCCCGAGGCCACCTGCCGCTCGACCGCCTCGCGGACCTCGGCCACGTCGTAGCCGAGCATGTTGGTCAAGATGCCGGCGAAGAAGTCCAGGTAGCTGCGCCCATTGGCGTCGGTGACCCGGCAGCCCTTGCCGCCGGTCAGCTCGATGGGGTCGTCGTAGTAGAGCGCAACCCAATTGGGGATGACCGCGCGGTGGCGGGCGTAAAGATCAGCCATACCTACCAGTGTGCTGGTCGGCAGCCAGGCCGTCGGCCTACATAATGTAAGCAGATCGCGGTAATCGCAAACAGTCTGTCAGGTGGTGATGCGGGTGCTGCCCACGCTGGCGGACGTGCTGGAACTAGAGGCCGTGCGGCGCGGCCGGCCGCAGGTGCTGGCCGGCCACAGCAGGCTCGAGGTCCCGGTGCGCTGGGTGCACGCGATCGAGCAGACCGACGCGGCCCGGCTGCTGCACGGCGGTGAGCTGGTGCTGAGCACCGGCATCGCGCTGCCCGACGACCCGGACCCGCTGGCCTCCTACGCCGCCGACCTGGCCGCGGCCGGGGTGAGCGGGCTGGCCGTGGAGCTGGGCCGCCGTTATGACCGGCTGCCGGAAGCGCTGGTCACCGCGGCCGAGCGGCACGGGGTGCCGCTGATCGCGTTCCGGCGCGAGGTCCCGTTCGTGGCCATCACCGAGACCGTGCACGCCATGATCATCGACGCGCAGCTGGACGAGCTGCGCCGGTCCGAGCGCGTACACGAGACGTTCACCGAGCTGTCGGTGGCCGGGGCGCCGCCGGAGGAGATCGTCCGGCAGGCCGCGCTGCTGGCCGGGCGGCCGGTCATCCTGGAAGACCTGTCGCACCGGGTGCTGGCCCTGTCCCCCGCCGGCGCCGACCCGCGGGCGCTGCTGGCCGGTTTCGAGCACCAGGCCCGCGCGGTGTCCGGACCGCGGCGGACGTTCTACGACGAGGGGGCCGGCTGGCTGGTGACGATGGTGGGCGCCCGGGGCGAGGACTGGGGCCGGGTCATTCTGGTGCTGGACCAGCCGCCAACGCCGGCCGATACCGTGCTGCTGGAGCGGGCGGCCAGCGCGCTGGCCCTCGGTCGGCTGCTGACCCGGCAGCAGGAGAGCCTGGAACGGCAGGCGCACCGCACGCTGATCAGCGCGATCGTGGAGAGCGCGCACGCCGACCCGGACGAGGCGGCGGCCCGGGCCCGGGCGCTGGGCGTCCCGGTCAGCGGCCGCCAGCTGATCGCGGTCATCGTCCGGATCCAGGACGCGGGGCCGGGCATTTCGGCCCACGCCCGGATCGCCGAGGTCACCGAGGCGCTGGCCGACGTCTGCCGCCAGGGACGGCTGCCGGCCCTGGTCGGGTCGCTGGATGACGTGCGGGCCGGGGCACTGCTGTCCCTGTCGGCCCGAGCCGACGCCGACACCGCGCTGACCGCGCTGGCCGGCCGGCTCGGGACGCAGCTCCGGCTCAGCGGCGAGCCGTTCGTGCTCGGGGTCGGGTCGGCCACGGAGACGCTGCGGGACGTCCGCCGGTCGTTCCTGGAGGCGCGCCAGGTCGGTGACGTCGCCATCCGCCGGCCGGAAGACCGCCCGTTCTACCGGCTGCCCGACATGCGCCTGCGCGGGCTGCTGCACCTGCTGCGCGACGACGCCCGGCTCCAGAACTTCGCCGAACGTGAGCTCGGCCCGCTGCTGGCGGCCGACGAGGCCCACGGCACCGACCTGCTGTCCTGCCTGGCCGTTTACCTGGAGACCGGGGGCAACAAGGTGGCGGCGGCGCAGCGTGCGCACCTGGCCCGGCCCACCTTCTACCAGCGGCTGCAGCAGATCGAGCGGATCCTCGGGGTGCACCTGGATTCGGCCGAGTCGCGCACGTCGCTGCACGTGGCGCTGCTGGTTCAGAGCGCGAAAGCCGAAGAGTAGAGGCGGTCGGGGAGGCCGAACCTGCGGACCACGCCCGGGCTGAGGAAGGTGGTGGTCTCCTCGATCTGCGCGCCGCGCAGGGTGAGGACGTTGACGCCGTGAAACAGGAAGTTCTGCGTCTCCTCGTCCCAGAGGTAGCAGCCGAACGCGAGTTGCCCGTTGGCGTGGGCCGGGATGAGCCGCCACCGCACCGCGCCGGACAACGGCCCCGCGCGGAGAAACATGGCGACCTGCTGCCGTCTGCGGAACCAGGTTGGCCGCGGCGGCATCGCCATCCTCGCGTCTTCGGCCAGCATGGCCACCACCGCATCGACATCGTTGCGCTCCCACGCGGCGACGTATCGCTTCACTAGCCGGCTCAATGCGGCGTCACCTAGCGAGCGCAGCGTAGCCTGCTGGCTTTGCTTAGGCAGTCGTTCGTCCACCGTCTTATGCGCGCGCTGCAAGGCGCTGTCGACGGAGACGGGCGTCGTTTCGAGCGCCGCGGCGGTTTCGCGGGCCGAAAAGCCGAGCACGTCGCGGATTATCAGTGCGGCGCGTTGCCGTGCGGGCAGGTGCTGGAGCGCCGCGATAAACGCGAGCTCGACGCTCTCGCGCTGCTCATAGCGGGCGTCCGGGTCGGCCAACCTGCTCGCCAGCGCAAGCCTGTCATCCGGATAGGGTTCCAGCCACACCGTTTCGGTCACTGGCTCGGCCAGGCTGTCGTGAGGGTCGGCTTCGGGCGCGTAGTCGATCGGGAGCACTCGTTTGGGACGACGCTCGATCGCCCTGAGGCAGGCGTTCGTCGCGATCTTGTAGAGCCAGGAACGGAGCGAGCTCCGGCCCTCGAACTGTGGGAGGGCGCGCCAGGCGCGCAGCAGCGCCTCTTGCCGGGCATCCTCTGCGTCCGCCGCCGAGCCGAGCATCCGGTAACAGTGGGCGTCGAGCTCGGCGCGGTACGGCCCGACTAGCCGGCCGTAGGCATCCTCGTCACCGCGCCGGGCGGCCTCGAGCAGCTCGCGCTCGCCGCCCGTGGTCGCCCGAGCCTGATCGGTGGTGCGGAGCTCAAGGTGAACGTCGGGCCTGGGGGCTGACAGATGCATGCTCACCTTCCTTCTGATCCGCGCTCGGACCGGAATCCATCGGTGCCGCGGCAAATTTTTCCGCCGGTTCTAGGCCAGCGGGGACCGTCTTATGGCCGATGAGGGTGGCGGCCACGGGCAGGGCGAGCAGGGCGATCGTTCCGCAGACCCAGAAGGCCCAGTGGAAGCCGCCGGTCAGCGCGACGCCTGCGGGCCGTCCTTCGCCGAGCAGTGTTTTGAAGTGCGTGGCGGCCACCGTCGACCCGATCGCGACACCGATGGCCCCGCCGAGTCAGGCCCGCGTCAGGCCCGCGTCAGGCCCGGCGGGGCATGAACGCGAACACGATGGCGCCGAGCACGAGGTAGCCGACCGCGCCCACGCCGAACAGGATGACCCCGGCCAGGCCGCTGACCGTGAAGCCGACGATCAGGCCGGCGATGAGCAGCACCGCCAGCACCAGCCACATCAGGACGATCCAGGCGCGCAGCCGCCGGGTCCGCATCGGCAGGTTGGCCATGGCGGTCAGCCCGCCAGCCGGGCCGGGAAGCCGCCGGTGGCAACCGGTCCCCACGCCGTGGGCGTGATGCGGAGCAGCGACTTGCCCTGCCGGGTCATGGCCTGGCGGTATTCGTCCCAGTCGGGGTGCTCGCCGGCGATCGCGCGGTAGTAGTCGACCAGTACCTCGGCCGCATCGGGCATGTCGATGACCTCGGCGTCGCCGTCGACCTGGACCCAGGCGCCGCCGAAGTCGTCGGACAGGATCAGCACGCTGGCCTGCGGATTGCGGCGGGCGTTACGGGTCTTGGCCCGTTCCGGGTAAGTCGATACGACGATCCGGCCGGCTTCGTCGACGCCGCAGGTGACGGGCGAGGCCTGCGACCGGCCGTCGGCCCGGGCGGTGATGACGATGGCGTGGTGCCGGGGCCGGATGAAGTCGAGCAGCTCGTCCCGGCTGACGCTGGTGTTGGTGGCGATCTGTGGGCTCACCCAACTCAGCCTATCGCCGCCGCCACCTCACGCTGCGCCGCCGGCGGTGGCCACCTCACGCTGGGCGGCGTGGTCGGCGGCCGAGGCCAGGCCCGCGTGGTAGAGCCGCAGGTCGGTCGCGCCCGCGGCCAGCACGGCCTTGGCCTTGGCGGGCAGTTCGCCGGTGTCCGCGCCCAGGGCGGCCACCGCGGGCAGGGTGGCGATGACCCGCCGCCCGGGCGCGACCGCGGCCACTTCCTGGGCGGCCGAGGCCACCGAGGCGGCGGCCGGGCCGGCCGGGCCGGGGCAGGCCAGGATGACGCCGTCCGCACCGGCCGGCCCGAGCAACGTGGTCAGCTCGTACCCGGGGTTCGACCCCGCCTGGGCCGGGTCCGGGTGGGCGTGCATCAGGATCTGCTGGCCGGGGGCGGCCGCACGCACCGCCGCCACCACGTGCTCGAGGAACGCGGCCGCCGTGGCCGCCCGGACCGAGCTCAGCGTGGCCGCCAGCTCGGCCGGGACGGCGCCATCGGAAACCGCGCCATCGGTAACCAGGCCATCGGAAACCAGGCCTTCGGAGACCAGGCCGCCACCGTCCAGGGCGGTACGGACCACGGCCGCGATGGCCCCGGAGTCCGCCCCGGCCACCCGCAGCGTGGCCGTGCAGTCGGCGCAGAAGCAGGCGTCCAGCAACGGGCCGGCCGGGCCGGCCGGCGTCCCACCGGTCTTGTCGTGGGCGCTGCCATGGTCGTAGCCGTACCAGCCGCAGGCTTCCAGCTCCACGTCGGCCACGGCGTCCAGCGCGGCGATCTCGGCCGCCAGCGCGGCCGCGTACTCGGCCACGGCCGGCGAGCCCGCGCACAGCGCCCAAGGGTAGGCGTCACCGAAGGCATTGTGCACGGCGCACTCGGGGTGGGCCGCAGCCAGGCGGCCGTTGTGGGTCACCACCACCCAGGCGTTGACCTGCAGCCCGGCCGCCCGCAGCGCGTCGGCGGCCCGTTCGAACGACCCCACCCCGGCCGGGTCCGGGCCGGCCGGGCGCAGGTGCGCCCCAGCCCACCGGGCCGGGTCCGGCCGGTAGTAGACGGCCGCGTCCCGGGTCACGATCCGGTGCCCGGGATGGAACGGGGTGACCGCCCGCACCGCGTGGTAGGCGGCGGCCAGGGACACCTCGGTGACCCCGAGCGCGGCGATCCGGTCCGCCGCGCCGGGGTCGCCGTCCACATCCCACGGGTACAGGTACGCGGCGACCGGCACCGGCTCAGCCCGCGGTCTCGGCCAGCGGCCCGGGCAGGCCAGCCGGCCGCAGCTCGGCGGGCAGCCCCTGGTAGGCCACCGGCACCAGCCACCGCCGGATCGCGGTCGAGCCGACCGAGGTGGTGGCAGGCGCGGTGGTGGCCGGGTACGGGCCGCCGTGGTGCTGGGCCGCGTTGACCGCCACCCCGGTGGGCCAGCCGTTCCACACGATCCGGCCCACGGTGCGCTCGAACACCGCGACGACCTGCCGGGCCGTGACCAGGTCAGCCCGGTCCTCGGGGTCGCCGTGGATGCTGCCGACCAGGTTGCCGCCCAGCCGGGCCAGCACCGGCAGCAGTTCCTCGGGCGAGGGGTAGGTGATCAGCAGCCCGGCCGGGCCGAACCGTTCCTTGGCCAGTACGGGCAGATCGCCGGCGAACTCGGCCAGGGTGGTCGCGAACAGCCGGGGGGTGGCGGCCCACGGCCCCTCACCGGTCGCGCCGGCCGCCACCGACGTCACCGCCGGGTGTGCCTCAATCTCGGCCAGGGCCGCCTCGTAACTGGAGTGGATGCGCTCGGATAGCATCGGTGCCCCGCTGGACTCGCTGACCGCGTCGGCGATCGCTCCGCGCAGGTTCTCGTCCTGGGCCGGCACGAACAGCAGGCCGGGGTTGGTGCAGAACTGGCCCGCGCCGAGCGTGAGCGAGCCCGCGTACCCGGACGCGATGTCCGCCGCACGCTGAGTCGCCGCGCCGGGCAGCACCACCACCGGGTTGACCGCGCCGAGCTCGCCGAAGAACGGGATCGGCACCTCGCGGTCGGCGCTGATCTTGGCCAGGGCCAGGCCGCCGCTGGTCGAGCCGGTGAACCCGGCCGCCGCGATGTCCGGGTGCTTCAGCAGCCGCAGGCCCGCGTCGACCCCGTGGACGAGCGCGAACACCCCGTGCGGCGCGCCCGCCTTGGCCAGCACCTCGTGGGCGATCTGCGCGGTCAGCTCGGAGGTGTTCGGGTGACCCTCGTGCGCCTTGACCACCACCGGGCAGCCGGCCGCCAGCGCCGACGCGGTGTCCCCGCCGAGCACCGAGAACGCGAACGGGAAGTTGGACGCGGCGAACACCACGACCGGGCCGATCGCGTGACTGATGCGGCCGATTTCAGCGATGCCACCCCCGGCCGGAGAGTCCGCGACATCGTGGTAGCCGCCGTCGCGCAGGACGCCGGCGAACAGCCGCAGCTGGCCCGTGGTCCGGCCCACCTCACCGGTCAGCCGGGTCTCCCCCAGCGCGGTTTCCGCGTCGGCCAGGGCGACCAGCTCGGCCGCCCGCTCATCGAGGGCGTCAGCCAATGCCTCCAGCGCATGGGCCCGGGCCTCGTCGTCCAGGGAAGCCCAGGCCGGCAGGGCCTCGGCCGCCGCGGCGACGGCCGCGTCCACATCGGCGTCGGTCGTCTCCCCCACCGGCTCCCCGGTGGGCTGGCCCGTCCGTGGGTTGTACCCCTGAATCATCAGCATCCCTTCGTTATCGTCACGTTATCCGGCATTGGGGTCGACGTTCCGGCCCTGCTTGGCCAGGAACGCGAAGTCACACCCCTCGTTGGCCTGCGTGATCTGGTCGGTGAACAGGACACCGTAGCCCCGCTCGAACTTGGGCTCGGGCGGCTGCCACTGGGCCCGGCGCGCGGCCAGTTCCTTGTCCGTCACCTCCAGGCGAAGCTCCCGGGCGGCGGCGTCCAGGGTGATCAGGTCGCCCGTGCGGACCAGAGCCAGCGGGCCGCCGACGAAGGACTCCGGGGCCACGTGCAGCACGCAGGCCCCATAGCTGGTGCCGCTCATCCGCGCGTCGGAGATCCGCACCATGTCCCGGACACCCTGCTTGAGCAGGTAGCTGGGGATGGGCAGCATGCCGTACTCGGGCATGCCCGGGCCGCCCTTGGGTCCCGCGTTGCGCAGCACCAGAACCGAGTCGGCGGTGATGTTCAGCGCCGGGTCGTTGATGTTCTTCTGCATCTCGCTGTAGCTGTCGAACACCACGGCCGGGCCGGTGTGCTTGAGCAGCCGCGGCTCGGCCGCGATGTGCTTGACCACCGCGCCGTCGGGGGCCAGGTTGCCGCGCAGCACGGCCACCCCGCCCTCGGCCGACAGGGCCTGCTCCGGGGTGCGGATGACGTCGTCGTTGTAGACGGTGGCGTCGGCGATCTGCGCCCCGAACGTCCCGCCGCTGGCCGTGGGCCGGTCCAGGTGCAGGGCGCCGGGCACGGTGGCCAGCTGGGCCAGCAGCGCGCGCAGGCCACCGGCGTAGTAGAAGTCCTCCATCAGGTAGGTGCCGCTGGGCTGGATGTTGGCCAGCACCGGCACCCGCCGGGAAATCTCGTCGAAGTCGTCCAGGGTGAGCTGCACGCCGGCCCGCCCGGCCATCGCGACCAGGTGGATCAGCGCGTTGGTCGAGCCGCCCAGGGCCAGCACGGTGGCCGCCGCGTCCTCGAACGCCTCCCGGGTCAAGATGGTGGCCGGCCGCAGGTCGTCCCAGACCATCTGCACGATCCGCCCGCCGGTGGCCACGGCCATCCGGTAGTGCGCGGAGTCCACCGCCGGGATCGAGGCGGCCCCGGGCACGGTCATGCCCAGCGCCTCGGCCGCCGAGGTCATGGTGGACGCGGTGCCCATGGTCATGCAGTGCCCGGGCGACCGGGCGATCCCGGACTCCAGGTCGGCCAGCTCGCAGTCCCCGATCAGCCCGGCCCGAGCGTCGTCCCAGAACTTCCACTGGGCGGTGCCGCTGCCGACGGTCTGGCCGCGGTAGTTGCCGCTCAGCATCGGCCCGGCGGGCAGATAGATGGCCGGCTGGCCCGCGCTGGTTGCCCCCATCAGCAGCCCTGGGGTGGTCTTGTCGCACCCGCCCATCAGCACGGCGCCGTCGGCCGGGTAGGAGCGCAGCAGCTCCTCGACGTCCATGGCCAGCAGGTTCCGGTACATCATCGGGGTCGGCTTCTGGAACGATTCGGACAGCGTGGCCACCGGGAACTCGATCGGGAAACCACCCGCTTCGAGCACCCCCCGCTTGACCTGCGCGGCTCGTTCCCGCAGGTGCATGTGGCAGCCGTTCATCTCCGACCACGTGTTGAGGATGGCGATGATCGGCTTGCCCAGGTGCTCCTCGGGCGCGTAGCCGAGCTGGCGCATCCGCGAGCGGTGGCCGAACGCCCGCAGCCCCGACGTCCGGTCGCTGCCGAACCAGCTGAAGCTGCGAAGCTCCTCAGGCGTCTTGGTCACGAACGGCTCTCCTCCAGGTTCCAGGACCGCAGGATCTCGGTCACGGCGTCGCGGGTTTCCTTGGGCAGCACCCGGCTCGGTGGCCGCACGTCCCGGCCGCAGAGGCCGAGCTGGGCCAGCGCCTCCTTGACCACGCTGACGTTGTCGGCGGATCCGCCGGCCGCGCGCAGATCCTCGAACGGCCGGATCAGCTCCCAGGTGTCCATCGCGCCGCCGGCGTCGCCGGTCCGCAGCGCGCCCAGCAACGACAGCGACACCGAGGGGCTGACGTTGGCCAGCCCCGAGGTGAACCCGCGTGCGCCGTAGGCCCAGTAGCCGGGGGCGTAAGGCTCGGCCAGCCCGGCCAGCCAGGTGAACCGGTCCAGGCCGGCGTCCCGGGCCACTGCCCCGAACCGGGCCGCGTCCTTGACCCCGTACTTGACCCCGATCACGTTCGGGCTGCGCGCCCCCAGCTCGCCGATCTGGGCCCCGGTGACCTGTTCGCTGCGCACGTAGAGCACCACCCCCAGGTCGGGCACGGCGTCCGCAATGGCCTGGTGGTAGTCGACCCACCCTTCGGGCGCCTGGTACGGGTGCACCGGCTGGTGGACCATGATCAGCTGAGCCCCGGTGTCCTGGGCGTGCCGGGCCGCGTCGATTGCGCTGGCGGTGTCGTGCCCCACGCCAACCAGCACGTCGGCGTAACCGCCGCTCCCGGCCTCGGTGCGGGCGGCGCGGACCGCGTGCTCGGTGGCCTGCCGGGCTTCAGCCGGAGTAAGCGCGTAGAACTCGCCGGTGTTGCCATTGGCCGTGATCACGGTGATCCCGGAATCCACCACCCGCCGGATCAGGTCGGTGTAGGTGCCCCACTCGACGCTGCCGTCGGGCCGCATCGGCGTCACGGGGATCACGACCACCGTGGCCAGTGCGTCCTTCAGCCGTGCGGTGGTCGCTTCGTCAAGTGCCATCAGTACTCCCGGTCACGTGGGTGCGCGCTCACATAGCAACCGTAAGGGGCGCGGGCCGACGCGTGGGAGCCCGGGGAGGGTGCACCCTCCCCGGGCTCCTGCTCCGGGCTCCGGGCTCAGCCGGCCAGGCGCCAGCCGGTCAGGCCCGGAGTGGGCGCGGCCCAGTCGGCGGCGTCCTGGTAGAGCTGGTGGTCGGTGCCCTGGGCGTAGACGAAGGTGGTCGGGATCGTGGCCAGGTCCTGGGTGAAGGCGGCGGGACCGGTGCTGAGCCGGCCGCCCATGGAGTGCCAGCCCGGGGTGTTGGCGATGAAGCGGTGGTAATAGCCGGCGTTGTTGGTTCCGCGGACGAAACCGATCAGCGCGGCGGGCTGGCCCTGCGCGGCCAGGATGGCGGTCAGCGCGGGCGAGGAGTTGGTGCGGCCGCCGGCCGGGTTGAAGCCGGTGACACCCGGCCCCTCGACGTAGAGCTCGTGGTTGGTCCCGGTCACCAGCGTGTGGGGGCCGTCACCGTACACGTAGGCCGCCGCCGGGCCGGTGCCGGCCAGCAGGTTGCCGCCCAGCGAGCGCCAGGTGCCCCAGCCGCCCGCGGTGTGCTGCCGGGTCCACTCCGCACCGTTGCTGCCGCGGGCGTAGACCGAGTATTCCTCGGGCGCCGGGCCGGAGATCGCCGCGGACGGACTGGACGAGATCGTGCCGCCGAGCGACTGCCAGGCGCCGCACGTGCCGGACAGGGTGCAACTGTTCTCCCACAGGTGGCCACCGGGGCCCTGTCCGAAGATGAGCACGGTGCTGCCGCTCCCCATCAGCCCGGGCGCGCTGGCCAGGTGCCCGCCCGCCGGGGTCAGCGCCCCGGTGGCAAGGTTTTGCAGCCAGACCGAACCGCCGGCCGCGGTGTAGCCGACCACGCGGGTGGAACCGGCCAGGGTGGCGCCCTGAGCGATCCCCGCGGCCGGAGCCGGCGCGGTGGCCGCGGTCGCGGTCCCCGCGGCCAGGACCGCGGCCAGGCCGCCGCCCGCGATGGTGGCGGCCAGCGCCCGGGCGGCCAGGCGCCGCCCCCGCGGCGCTCGGCGGTTGAACTTCGTGATCATCACGTTCCCCTTTGGTGTATTTCAGGACGGCCCCCGCCGTCCTGTCCGCTTCAGGGTGCGCGACCGGCCCGGGGCCAGCAAGGGGAGCGCTCCCCAGCCAAGGGGTAATTCGCTGGCCACTGTACGGCCGGCGCGGCAGTCTAATTAATGTGGTTGAAAACGGGGATTCAGTGGCAAACCAGACAGATCCGCTGATCGTGATGTACGGCCCGCGTTCCTGGCGGGTCCGGACCGGGGAAACCTTCACCTTCGGCCGCTCGAAGAAGTGCACGGTCGTGCTGGACGAGGCCGACCGGGGGCTGTCGCGGACCGCGGGCCGCCTGCAGTACCGCGACGGCGCCTGGTGGGTGCAGAACGACAGTCGGGCTTGTCTGCTGTTCGTGACCGGGGATCGCGGTTTCCGCGCCGACCTGCCCCCGGGCATGGCCATGCCGCTGCAGCAGTGGCACGCCAAGCTCCGGCTGACCGGCGGGGCAGGTCACTACACGCTGCTGGTCCGCCTGCCCGACGAGAACCTGCCGGACGAGGACGGCGCGCCCGGGCCGCTCCCACTGACCGCGGTGCCCACGGACTCACGGGCCATGACCAGCGTGCGCAGCCGGCCCCGGCTGTCCGATTCGGACCGGCTGATCCTGGCCGCCCGATTCGAGAAGTACCTGGTCTGGCGCTACCCAGGGGTGGCCACCCCGTGCACGGCCCGCGAAGCGGCCGAGCGCATCGGCTGGGGCCAGCACGCCGTGGTCAAGCGGTGCGAGAACATCCGCGAGCGCTACGCCCGCCTGGGCGTGCCCGGGCTGCGTGGCCCGCGGGCCCTGGAGGAGCTGGCCACCCTGCTCATCTCCACCGGAGAGCTGACCGCCGACGATCTGCGCCGCCTGCCCGCCCGGGACCGGCCCACCCAGAAATTGCCACCCCGGACGATCAAGATGGCGAGGGCACAGAATCTTTTGGCTGGCCAGCCCACCGATACCGGTAGAAACCCGGCAGCAGCACGCCGATGACCAATGCGCCGGCCACGGTGGCCAGTCCCCCGGCCAGCGCGCTGATCCCCGGGGTGGTGAGCGAGCCCAGCGTGCCCGCTTCCAGGTTGCCGAGCTGGGCCCCGCCCGCGCCGACCACGAAGTCGGTGGCCATGACCCGGCCGCGCAGCGGTTCCGGGGTGACCTCCTGCAGGATGGCGCCGCGGAACACGACCGTGAACGTGTCGGCCGCGCCCGCCGCGGCCAGCAGGGTCAGGGTCAGCCACAGCGAGCGGGCCAGCGCGAAGCCCGCGAACGCGCCACCCCAGATGGTGACCGTGATCAGCATGGCGCGGCCGGGCCGGGCCAGGTGCCGCAGCGGCCCGGACAGCGCGGCACTGACCAGGCCGCCGGCCCCGATCGCGGCCGTGAACAGGCCGAGGGTGCGCGGGCTGCCGCCGAACCGGGCCGCGTTGATGGCCGGGAACAGCGCGATCGGCAGCCCGAACACGGTGGCGTTCAGGTCGGCCAGGAACGCCCCGGCCAGCGGCGGGCTGCGGCGGATGAACCGGGCCCCTTCGGCCGCGGCGTGCCACCCGGGCCTGGTCACAGTCTGGGGCGGCAGGGCGGGCAGCCGGATGATTCCGTACAGGGACGCCGCGAAGCTGACCACGTCGATCAGGTAGCAGGCCGGCAGGCCGAGGTGCGGGGCGGCGGTGATGACCCCGGCCAGCGCCGGGCCGACGACCAGGACGACCTGGAAGCTGAGCCGGATCAGCGCCAGCCCGGCGGTCCGCTGCTCGGCCGGCAGCAGGCTCGGCACCATCGCGGCCCGGACGGGCCAGTCGATGGCGGCCACCGCGGACTGCATGGCGACCAGTGCGTACAGCAGCCCGGTGACCCGGAGCCCGGCAAGGGCCTGGGCCGCCAGCGCCGCCGACACCGCGGTCTGCACGCCCCCGGTGATCAGGGCCAGCCGGCGCCGGTCCATGGCGTCGGTGATCGAGCCGGCCAGCAGCCCCACGGTCAGCAGCGGGATCACCTGGGCCAGGCCCAGCGCACCCACCGCAAACGAGGAGTGGGTGAGCCGGTAAACCTGCAGGATGACGGCAAACAAGGTCAGCGCGCCGCCGATGGCCGACAGCGTGTTGCCCACCCACAGCCGCCGGAACGCCGCCGACCGCCTGAGCGGCTCGACGTCAATGAGCAGCCGGAACCGTCGGGGCACAACGCAGCACTATCCCCGCGCTGTGTCCCGACGGCAACCAGTTAATCCCTGGCCGCAGCCGGGTCAGTCGGCTTTCTTCTCCTGGTGGCCGCCGAAGCCGGACCGCATGGCCGACAGCACCTGGCCGGTGAACTTACCGTCGCCGCGCGACTCGAACCGCTCGTACAGGGCGGAGGAGATGACGGGCGCGGGCACGCCGGTGTCGATCGCCGCTTCCACCGTCCACCGGCCCTCGCCGGAGTCCGACACCCGGCCGGTGTAGTCGGACAGGTCGGGGGACTTGGCGAAGGCGTCGGCGGTCAGGTCGATCAGCCAGGAGCTGATCACCGACCCGCGCCGCCACACCTCGGCCACCTCACCGACGTCGATCTTGTACTTGTACGCCCACGGATCACGCAGCGGGGTGGTCTCGGCGTCGATCTCGTCCATGTGGTCCCCGGCGTCGGCGTGCTCGATGATGGACAGCCCCTCGGCGATCGCGGCCATCATGCCGTACTCGATGCCGTTGTGAACCATCTTGACGAAGTGCCCGGCGCCGTTCGGGCCGCAGTGCAGGTAACCGTCGGCCGCGGTGCTGCGGTCCTCGGTCCGGCTCGGGGTGGGCGGGACCATGCCCACCCCGGGCGCGATGGTCTTGAAGATCGGGTCCAGCCGGGCCACCGGCTCGTCCTGGCCGCCGATCATCAGGCAGTAACCGCGCTCCAGGCCCCAGATGCCGCCACTGGTCCCGACGTCCACGTAGTGGACGCCGTCGGCCTGCAGCGCCTTGGACCGGATGATGTCGTCCCGGTAGTAGGAGTTGCCACCGTCGATGATGATGTCGTCCGCCGCGACCAGCGGCTTGAGCTTGTCCAGCGTCTGCTCGACCAGGCCGGCCGGGATCATCAGCCAGATGTTGCGCGGGGTGTCCAGCATGTTCACGAACGTGGCCAGGTCGGTGGAGCCCTTGGCCCCCTCGTCTTCCAGCGACTTCACCGCGTCGGCGCTGATGTCATAGACCACACAGTGGTGCCCGTCGCGCATCAGCCGGCGGACGAGGTTGGCGCCCATCCGGCCCAGCCCCACCATGCCCAGCTGCATCGGCTTGTCAGTTGCCATCGAAGTCAGCTCCCAGTTACTTGTTCTTCAGCGCGCGGTACTTGCGGATCAGCGTGTTGGTCGAGGAATCGTGCTGGAGGTCGGGCTCGGTCTCCGACTCCAGCTCGGGGATGATCTGCTGGGCCATCACCTTGCCCAGCTCGACCCCCCACTGGTCAAACGAGTCGATGTCCCAGATCGTCCCCTGGGTGAACACGCTGTGCTCGTACAGCGCGACCAGCGCGCCCAGCACCCGGGGGGTAATGACCTCGGCCAGGATCGTGTTGGTGGGCCGGTTGCCCTCCATCACCCGGTGCGGCACGACGTTGTCCGGCGTGCCCTCGGCCCGGACCTCTTCCTCGGTCTTGCCGAAGGCCAGCGCCTGAGCCTGGGCGAAGACGTTGGAAGACAGCTTGTCATGGTGGTCGCTCAGCGGGTTCAGCGTCTTGCCGAACCCGATCAGGTCGACCGGGATCAGCACCGTGCCCTGGTGGATGAGCTGGTAGAAGCTGTGCTGGCCGTTGGTGCCCGGCTCACCCCAGAACACCGCACCGGTGTCGTAGTCCACGTGCTGCCCGGTCAGCGTGACGTGCTTGCCGTTGGACTCCATGGTCAGCTGCTGCAGGTAGGCCGGGAACCGCTTGAGGTACTGGTCGTACGGCATCACGCCGTAGGTCTGGGCGCCGAAGAAGTCCCGGTACCACACGGCCAGCAGGCCCATCAGCACCGGCAGGTTCTGCGCCAGCGGCGCAGTGCGGAAGTGCTCGTCCATCTCGTGGAATCCGGCCAGCATCTCGTCGAACCGGTCCGGGCCGATGGCCACCATGACCGACAGGCCGATTGCGGAGTCCATCGAATACCGGCCGCCGACCCAGTCCCAGAACCCGAACATGTTGGCCGTGTCGATGCCGAACTCGCGGACCTTCTCGGCGTTGGTCGAGACGGCCACGAAGTGCTTGGCCACCGCGTCCTCGCTGCGAGCGCGGACACCACCCAGTCGCGGGCCGAGTGGGCGTTGGTCAGCGTCTCCAGGGTGACGAACGTCTTGGAGGAGATGATGAACAGCGTCTCCGCCGGGTCCAGGTCCCGGGTGGCCTCGACGAAGTCGGTCGAGTCCACGTTGGACACGAACCGGAACGTCAGGTCCCGGTCGCTGTAGTACCGCAGCGCCTCGTACGCCATCACCGGGCCGAGGTCGGAGCCGCCGATGCCGACGTTGACCACGTTGCGGATGCGCTGGCCGGTGTAGCCGGTCCACTCCCCCGACCGGATCCGGTCGGAGAAGTCCCGCATCCGGCCCAGCACCTCGTGCACGTCGGCCACCACGTCCTGGCCGTCCACGATCAGCTTGGTGCCGGCCGGCATCCGCAGCGCGACGTGCAGCACGGCCCGGTCCTCGGACACGTTGATGTGCTCGCCGCGGAACATGGCGTCCCGGCGCTCGGCCACCCCGGACTCCTCGGCCAGCTCGACCAGCAGCCGCAAGGTCTCGTCGGTGATCCGGTTCTTGGAGTAGTCGAGGTACAGCCCGGCCGCCTCGGCGGCCAGCCGCTCACCCCGCCCGGGATCCTCGGCGAAGAGGTCACGCAGGTGCCGCCCCGCGATCTCGTCGTAATGGCGCTCCAGCGCCTGCCACGCCTTCCGCTCCCGTAGCGGCGTCACGGCCATGTCTCCTCCTTCGTCCGGGACCACCCGGTCGGCACCGTTGCCCCCGGAACCACAGTGCTCCGTCGAGAGCATTTCATGCGCTTGTCAACGTAAGATCGCGGCCCAGCGCCTTGGGGCGGAAATTTTTCTTTAACAAACTCCCGCGGCTAGGAGTCGAACCCCAGGCCGAGGTGGTCAAGGGTGCGGAGCCAGAGGTTGCGCCGCCCGGCGTCCCGGTCGGCCCGGGCCAGCGAGGCCCGGGTGAGCTGGACGACCGCGGTCCGCGCGGGCTCGGGCGGGAACGGCACCGGCCGGGACCGGACCAGCTCCAGTTCGGTCCGCTCGGTGGGCTCGCCGGACAGCAGGTCCAGCACCACGTTGGCCCCGAACCGGCTGGCCCCCACCCCGAGCCCGGTGTGCCCGCAGGCGTAGGCCAGCCGGCCTGCGAAGGCGGTGCCGTAGAACGCGAAGAACCGGCTGCAGGTGTCGATCGCGCCGCCCCAGGCGTACTCGAACGTCACGTCCTCCAGCTGCGGGAACGTGGCGAAGAAGTGCTCGGCCAGGCGGTGGAAGGTCTGCGGCCGCTGGTCGTGGCCGCGCCCCACCGTGCCGCCGGTGAAGTAGACCGCGTCGTACCCGCCCCACAGGATCCGGTTGTCCGCCGTCAGCCGGAAGTAGTGGAACTGGTTGCCGCTGTCGGCCGCGCCCTGCCGGTGCCGCCACCCCACGCTGGCCAGCTCGGCCGCGGACAGCGGCCGGGTGACGAGCACGTAGTCGTAGACCGGCACGAAGTAACTCCGGATCCGGCGCAGCAGGGCCGGGTAAGCCCCGGTGGCCAGGACCACTTGGTTGGCCTGCAGCTGGCCGGCGGGCGTGGTCAGCGCGATCCCGGCCCCGTCGGCGTGCATCGCTCGCACGGGGCTGTGCTCGTAGATCCGCACGCCGGCGTCCAGGCAGGCCTGCCGCAGCCCGCGGGCCAGCCGGGCCGGGTCGACCATGGCGCAGGTGTCGCGGTACCAGCTCCCGCCCAGGAACGCCGGCGAATCCAGCTCGGCCCGGACCCCGGCCGCGTCCAGCTCGGTCACCTCATGGCCCAGCGCCCGGGCCGCCGCGGCCTCCTCGGTCAGCCCGTCGAGCTGCCACGGCGCGGTGGCCACGGCCAGCTCCCCGGTCATGGCGAAGTCACAGTCGATCCCGTGCGCGGCCACCGTGGCGCCGATCTCGGCCAGGTTCTGCGCGCCCAGCTGCTCCAGCCGGGGCATGTCGTCGGGGAACCGGCTCAGCCCGTTCCCGATCCCGTGGGTGAGGCTGGCCGAGCAGAACCCGCCGTTGCGCCCCGAGGCAGCCCACCCCGCCGTGCTCGCCTCGACCAAGATCACGTCCGCGGACGGATCCCGCTCCCGGGCCAGCAGCGCGGTCCACAACCCGGAGAACCCGCCACCCACCACCACCAGGTCAGCCCGCTGCTGGCGGGCCAGTGGATCGGCTGGATCAGGAGCGCCGGGCTGGCTGGTCCAGAACGAGCGCGGCCGCGCCCCGGCCAGCGCCCGCTGCGCATGCTCCCGGGCCGCCAGGTCAGCCGCCTGTTCCGACGTGATCCGCATCGCGCCGAATCTATCGCGCCGCTGATGGCCCGCCCGCGACAGGGCACGCGTCCAGAAAATCTCTTCACCCGCTGTATCAGACCGCCCGGCGGCGGCTCCGTACCAGCGACGTTTCCCGCGGGTCCCGGGTGACGTTCACGCGGCTTTCCGTCGTATTCAACTCGCAGATCGGGGAGAAATAATGGCCGAAATAGTGCCCACCGAACAAGCCCTGGAACAGACCAGAGGGTTCCGATGGGGCGAGGTACCGTCCACGCCAGAGCGGCGAGCGGAATTCGCCGCCGCCGTAGCCGCCGCACCAGCCGAGCCGGATCTGGGCGGCATCGCGGGTTTCGTCGGGACGTTCAAGGGCAACGGCCTGAACACGATCTTCCGGCCGCAGGACTTCGCGGTCAGCCCGACGTCCCTGCCCACCCCGGGCACCGGCCCGAACGACAACGTCCTCGAGCTCAACCTCACCCAGGAGACGCTGTCGTTCTCGGCGCCCCTCGGGTCGATCCCCAACCGCGGCTCGGTGCAGGGCGACGCCTTCCTCAACGGGGTTCCGTACCTGCAGACCATCAACGACATCACCGATCCGGCCAGCCCGGTCGGCATCCACTTCGAGCCCGGCGTCTGGCTGAGCGTCCCGGCCACCACCGACCCCGCGGTGAACGTCGCCTCGGTGGTGCGGATGGCCTCCATCCCGCACGGCACCACCGTCGAGGCTCAGGGCACCTCGTTCACCATCAACGGCGGCCCGCAGATAAAGCCGGTCGACATCACGCCCTTCAAGATCGGGGACCCGACCGCGACCGTCAAGTTCCCCAGCCAGACCGCGGCCAACACCGACACCTTCCGGCTGCCGCAGGACCTGACCAGCTTCATCGCGGCCGGAACGATTACGCAGGACATCCTGGACAACCCCAACATCGTCCTGAAGAACCGCGCTGCCGCTCAGAACATCATCGCCACGACCGTCATCCTGATTGACACCATCCCCCAGGCCCCGCTGTTCGGTGGCGGCACCGACGACATCGCGTTCCTGCTCGGCGACCCGGGCGCCACCACACCGAACGCCAACGCGATCGAGATGTCGGCGACTTTCTGGGTCGAAACCGTAACGGAGACCATTACGGTTCCCCCCAATACCGGGACGCAGCCGGTCATCATCTCAGGCGCCGCGAACGCCGGGGACCCGGTGGTCAGCTACTCGGTGACCGCGATGATCCCGACCACCGAGGAGACCGTTGCTGAGGTCTGGTACACCCAGATCCAGTACACGCAGACGGTCATGCTGAACTTCAAGGGCCTGACCTGGCCGCACGTTTCAGTAGCCACGCTCGTGCCCAACGAGCCGATCCCGGTCGCCCTGACGACCTGATGACCTGATCGGCCTCGGCGGCGATCCCGGTTTGGGCCCTCCTCACTCAGGAGAGCACAAACCGGGATCCCGCTTGAGCGTGACCGGATCGGTCCGGTCCGGGACCGAGATCGCCAGCCAGTGCGGCGTCAGCGAGCGCAGCGCCTCCGCACCCCAACCCAGACGTCCTGATCAAGCGGCTCACCCGCACCCACCGCCCGATCTCGCCCCGCCCTGGTCGCGGCCGCTTCTTGCTGTTATCACCTCGCATGGATTGCCGCTTGGCCTCTGGCCGGACCGGGCCGCCCGCGTTTCGCGACGCCTCAAAGTGCATTTCGCGACGTCCCGGCCGCAGTCATGTGTGTTGTTTTCAGTAATTAAAAATAGTTGCCGAATTCCTTTTCGCCAGACCATCTATTCGATATTATGTTCGTATCATCGTTGGCAGCGGCTGGGATGGGTGGTGAATGATGACGGCGGAGCTGACATCCGGCGAATACAGCGACGACAATCCGCTATTTTCGGGTGCGTCGGCATCCGGTTATTGTCTCGGGCTGGAATCGTCTTGCCCGCCTGAATACGCCGATGTGCCCACCAGTGAGCTGTTCGCCGCGATAGACGCTCAGCGGCACGAACGCGTCAGCGATACGAACGAAGTCCTCTGCGCGGGCTTTCGTCCCCGCACGCCGATGGGGCCGTCTCCATCGGGCTCCGGGTTCGACTCAGGCGGCATCCTCGACGTGTGCCCGCCGGGCGGTTCGCTGGCTGGCCTGGTCGACGCCGCTCTCCGTGACGGCGGCCTGGCCGGGCTGGACGACGACGAGCTGATCGGCGTGCTGCGGGCCTTGCGCCGGCTGGAGTCGTGGTGTTGCGCGGGCACCCTGGCGGCCATCGCCGAGCTGGCCCGTCGCCGCCCCGCCGAGCGGACAGCGCCCGCTGCCGCGGCCTCGCCAGGGTCATTCCCAGAGCACCTGAGCGAATTCATCGGCGATGAGGTCGCAGCGGCTCTAACCCTGACCACCCGTACCGCCGACGCCTACCTGGAGCTGGCTCTGGACCTGGCCACCAGGCTGCCCGGGACGGCCCGGGCCCTGCACGAGGGAGTCATCGACTACCCCAAGGCCCGTTTGATAGCTAACCTCACCCGGGTCCTGTCCGACGAGGACGCCCGTGCGGTTGAAGCCCAGATCCTGCCCACGGCCGGGCAGCAGACGACCGGGCGGCTCCGCGCCGCGGTGAGCCGGGCCGTGCTGGCAATCGACCCCGCCGCCGCCACCAAGCGGCGCGAGGAAGCGCAGAAGGATCCCCGCGTACGCCGCTGGCAGGAAGACGCAGGCACCGCCGCGCTGGCCGGTTACGGGCTACCGCCGACTGAAGTACTGGAAGCTGACCAGCGCCTCACCGACCGCGCGCTGGCCCTTCGTGAGGCCGGCCTGCCTGGCTCCCTGGAAGAGCTACGCGCCCGCGCCTACCTCGACACCCTCCTTGGCCAAGACTCCACTCCCCGTCAAAGTTCCACTCCCAGCCAGGACTCGGGTCCGGGCCAGGACCCCAGCCCCGCCCCAGGCCGGCACCACCTGGCCGCGCGGGTCAACCTAACCGTGCCGCTGCTCACCCAGCTTGGGCTGGCGGCCGAGCCGGGCGAGGTCGCCGGATTCGGGCCGGTCGATCCGGCACTGGCCCGGGACCTGACCACGCTGGCCGCGGCCGACTCCACGTCCCGCTTCTGCGTGACTGTGACCGGGGCGGCGGGACAGGCCATCGGGCACGGGTGCATACCCGGGCGTCCACCTGATCTCGGCCGTTCGTCCGGCTTCACCCTGACGATCAGCCCGCTGGCCGGCGACCGCTGCGACCACCGCCACCAGGAACCGGCGTACCAGCCCAGCCGCAAGCTCCGGCACCTGATCGAGGCCCGCCGTAGGACATGCTGCGCACCGGGGTGCGGCCGGGCCGCCGCTCGGTGCGACCTCGACCACACAGTGCCGTACGACCAAGGCGGCCGGACCTGCGAATGCAACTTGGCTCCGTTGTGCCGCCACCACCACCGATGCAAACAATCCGAGGGCTGGCAACTGGAACAGGTCGCTCCCGGCCAATTGCGGTGGACCACGCCGAGTGGCCGGATCCATCTGACCGCACCCACTCCCTAGCCCATGGGGCGGGCGCAGAGGTAACGTAACAGTGGCAGCAGCGCCTGCCTGCTTCCGAGTTACCTGCGGCCCGCGCCGGGGTGACGACGAGGACAAGGGTCTATTGACTCGCGCCATTCTTTTCGTCTGGTCATATTCGCCTGAGCGAGCAGACGCGGGCCGCCTCGCCGGGAAGAAGAGATCATGACGCAGAACAAAGGGCAAAAGGCTGCTATCCGCCGGCGCATGGCCGAGACCGGCGAGCCCTACGTGGTCGCCCGCCGGATTGTCCTCGGCGGAGCCGGCGGAGTCAGCGGAGCCAGCTCAGAGGTTGATGGGCTGACGCCCGAGGAGCAGTACGTGCTCGAGGCCCGGGCGGCGGGGGTCAGCGCGGAGGAGATTGACGGCCAGACGCTGGTGTATCGGCTGGAAGCGGCGGCCCAGCGGGCCCAGGAGGCTGCGGAGCGGGCCCGGGAGCTGGCGGATCGGGCCGAGGAGGAAGCGGAGCGAACCGAGGATCGGGCCGGGCAAGCGGAAGAGGCGGCCGAGGAGGCCGAGGAATGGGCCGAGCCCGCGGAAAAGCGGCTGCTACGGGAGCGGGCCGCCCGGCTGCAGGAAGCGTGGGAACAAGCCCGGCTCCGGGCCGAGCGGGCGGAGGAGGCGGCGGTCGCGGCCGAGGAACGGGCCGAACTGGCCGCCGATGCCGCGGAGGAAGCCGCGAATGGAGAGTTCCCCGGGCCGGCGGACGATGACCCGCGTTCGGTCTGGGCTGCGGCTACGGGAGACGGGTTCGCACGGGCCGACCGAGCCGGGCCGTGGACCGGGAGCGAGTTCCGGGAGCCGGGTCAAGCCGGGCCGTGGGCTGGGGACGAGGGGTTTGTGCCGCCCGTGCCGCCGGTGCCACCGATCCCGCCGGTGCCACCCGTGCCGCCGCGGCCGCCGGCGCCCCCCGCCTCCCGCTGGTGACTCCGCAGGGGCTGGGAGCCTGGGCGGGGGGACGTCGTTAAATAAAAAATGCCGGGAAATGGCGTTGACCCGGGGTCCCCCCTCAAGAACCCCGGGCCGCGACCACCCATCCCAACTAGGCATTTATAACTCATTAACGTGAGTTGCCGGGGATGAACCGGCCGGTAACAAACCGGGCCGGAGACTACTCGCCGATGTAGCTCATGACGTGCTTGATGCGGGTGTAGTCCTCGAGGCCGTACATGGACAGGTCCTTGCCGTAGCCGGAGTGCTTGAAGCCGCCGTGCGGCATCTCGGCCACGATGGGGATGTGGGTGTTGATCCACACGGCGCCGAAGTCGAGGCGCTTGGCCATCCGCATGGCCCGGGCGTGGTTCGTGGTCCAGACGCTGGAGGCCAGGCCGTACTGGACGCCATTGGCCCAGTTGGCGGCCTCGTCCTCGTCGGTGAAGCGCTGGACAGTGATCACGGGGCCGAAGATCTCGTCCTGGACCATTTCGTCGTCCTGGCGCAGGTTGGCGACCACGGTGGGGGCGAAGAAGTAGCCGCGGTCGCCGATCCGCTGGCCGCCGGCCACGACGTCGGCGTGGTCCGGGGTGCGGGACAGGAAGCCCTGGACCCGGGCCAGCTGGTCTGGGTTGTTCAGCGGGCCGTAGTCGGCGTCGGGCACGTCCAGGCCGCCGGTGGTGGTGCCGCGAGCCTGCTCGGCCAGGGCCGCGGTCAGCTCCTCGGCGATGCCCGGGCCGGCCAGCACCCGGGTGGCCGCGGTGCAGTCCTGCCCGGCGTTGAAGTACCCCGCCCCGGCGATGCCCTCGGCGGTGGCGGCGATGTCGGCGTCGTCGAACACGATGACCGGGGCCTTGCCGCCCAGCTCGAGGTGGACGCGCTTGAGGTCGTCCGCGGCCGCCTTGGCCACCTCACGGCCGGCCCGGACCGAGCCGGTGATCGAGACCATCTGCGGGATCGGGTGCGAGACCAGGGCCCGGCCGGTGTCGCGGTCGCCGGTGACCACGTTGAACACGCCCGGCGGCAGGAACTCCCCCGCGACCTCGGCCAGCAGCAGCGTGCTGGCCGGGGTGGTGTCGGACGGCTTGAGCACGATCGTGTTACCCGCGGCCAGGGCGGGCGCGATCTTCCAGATCGCCATCATGAGCGGGTAGTTCCAGGGCGTGACCTGGGCGCACACGCCGATCGGCTCGCGCCGGACAAAGCTGGTGTGGTCCTTCATGTACTCGCCCGCGGACTTGCCCTCCAGGACGCGGGCCGCGCCGGCGAAGAACCGGAGCTGGTCCACGATCGGCGGCATTTCCTCGCTCATGGTCAGCGCGATGGGCTTGCCGGTGTTCCGGCCCTCCACGTCGGCGAACTCGGCGGAACGGCCTTCGACCGCGTCGGCCAGCTTGAGCAGGGCCAGGCTCCGCTCGGCCGGCGTGGTGTCCTTCCAGGTGGTGAAGGCGTCGGCCGCCGTGCGCAGCGCCGTGTCAACGTCCTCCGCGGTGGACACCGGGGCCTGGGCGTAGACCTCACCGGTACTGGGATCGATGACGTCACTGGTACGTCCGTCACGGGTATCGGCGTACTTGCCACCGACAAAGTTCTTCAGCTCAGCCATCGTCAGCCTCCGTTAGTACGCAACCTAACGACCTTCGCAGACAAAAGCCCTCGGCACAAGTGAATCAGTGGCTACCTTTGCATTCAACTGCGGAATTAGTTGACATGCCCGTTAAGGTCACTCATGATGCCAAGCAAGGAGGCGAGCTCATGGCGCACGGCCCCAGGGTGCTGCCGGTGCCTGCCGTAACGCTCGACGGTACCTCCAAGAGGATCATCGAACAGCTGCAGCAGGACGGCCGGCGTTCCTACGCGGCCATCGGCAAGGCGGTCGGGCTCTCGGAGGCGGCGGTCCGGCAGCGCGTGCAGCGGCTGATCGACGCCGGCGTGATGCAGATCGTGGCGGTTACCGATCCGCTCACCCTCGGCTTCCGGCGGCAGAGCATGATCACGGTCAAGTGTGACGGCGACCTGGAAGAGGTGGCCGACAAGCTGGCCGGCATCGACGAGATCGACTACGTGGTGATCACGGCCGGTTCCTTCGATCTCCTGCTCGAGGTGGTCTGTGAAGACGATGACCATCTGCTGGAGATCCTCAGCCGGGTCCGGGCCGTGCCCTCGGTGACGAGCACAGAGACGTTCGTCTATCTGAAATTGCGCAAGCAGACCTATTCATGGGGAACCAGATGACAAGCTCAGCCGAATCCAACGCCGACCTGCAGCAGATGGCCAAGCGGAACCTCTGGATGCACTTCACCCGGATGTCCACCTACGCCGACAGCGACGTCCCGGTGATCGTGCGCGGATCCGGGCCGTACGTGTTCGACAGCCGCGGCCGGCGTTACCTGGATGGGCTGTCCGGGCTGTTCGTCAGCCAGGTCGGGCACGGGCGGACCGAGCTGGCCGAGGCCGCGGCGCGGCAGGCCTCCGAGCTGGCCTACTTCCCGCTCTGGTCGTACGCGCACCCGCAGGCCATCGAGCTCTCCGAGCGGCTGGCCGACCTGGCCCCGGGCGACCTGAACCGGGTGTTCTTCACCACCAGCGGCTCCGAGGCGGTTGAGTCGGCCTGGAAGCTGGCCAAGCAGTACTTCAAGCTGACCGGGCAGCCCGAGCGGTACAAGGTGCTGAGCCGGGACATCGCCTACCACGGGACGTCGATGGGCGCGCTGGCCATTACCGGGCTGGCCGATATCAAGTACCCGTTCGAGCCACTGCCGCCGGGCGGGGTCCGGGTGCCGAACACGAACTTCTACCGGGCACCGGACTTCGTGGCCGACGACATCGGTGCCTTCGGCCGCTGGGCCGCGGACGAGATCGAGCGGGCCATCCTGCGCGAGGGCCCGGCATCGGTCGCCGCGGTGTACCTGGAGCCGGTGCAGAACTCGGGCGGCTGTTTCCCGCCCCCGCCCGGGTATTTCGCCCGGGTGCGCGAGATCTGTGACCGCTACGGTGTGCTGCTGGTCTCGGACGAGGTCATCTGCGCGTTCGGCCGGCTGGGCTACTACTTCGGCTCGTCCCGGTACGGTTACCAGCCCGACATCATCACCTTCGCCAAGGGCCTGACCTCTGGTTATTCGCCGCTGGGCGGCATGGTCGTGCGGGACGCGCTGATGGAGCCGTTCAACCGGGGCACGGCCACGTTCCTGCACGGCGTCACGTTCGCCGGGCACCCGGTGTCGTGCGCGGTAGCCCTGGCCAACCTGGACGTCTTCGAGAAGGAAGACCTGCTCGGCAACGTCCGGGCCAACGAGGGCGCGTTCCGGTCCACCCTGGAGAAGCTGAACGACCTGCCCATCGTGGGTGACATCCGCGGTGACGGCTACTTCTACGGCATCGAGCTGGTCAAGGACAAGGACACCCGGGAGACGTTCAGCGACGAGGAGTCGGAGCGGCTGCTGCGCGGCTTCCTGTCCACCGCCCTGTTCGACGCCGGCCTGGTCTGCCGGGCCGACGACCGTGGCGACCCGGTGATCCAGCTCGCGCCGCCGCTCATCTGCGGGCCGGAACACTTCGACGAGATTGAGCGCATCCTGCGCGAGGTGCTGACCGAGGCGTGGGAGCGCCTCTGAGGTGAGCGGCACGCCGGGGACCCTTTAACTCTTTGTAGCCGACGACATACTGACCGCCTAAACAGCCGTGACCCCGGCCCGCCATGGCGGTGAACAATGCGTGTTTCCCATGATTTGGGGTCCTTAGACCGTTGACTCCTGTTGCCGGTGTGTGACGGTAGTTTACGGGGGCAGTACACGGGGTGCGGCTCCCGGATGGGGAAGGGACCAGCACACATGCGATCGACAGATGCCGGACAACGGCCTGCCACCAGAGCGACCGAATCGACGTCGAAGCGCACCCGGCGGCTGGCGGCCGGGGTCACAGCCCTGGCCGCCTCGTTGGGCGTCGCGGGCTTGGCGATTATTCCGGCCACCACGGCCTCAGCGGCGCCGCCGCCGCCGGCCAAAGGCATCAGTCCAGGGGTCTCGGCGGCGGCCTCCGGGGTGAGCCTGTTCTACACCGCCGCCGACGGCACCGTGTGGACGGCGTCCGCGGGCGGTACACCGGGCACGGCGACGCAGGTCAGCAACGGCAAGGTGGCCGGCGCGGTGTCGGCCATTACGGCCGGCACGTCGACGATCGTGTTCGGCACCGGCAGCGGCGGCGCCGTCTGGACGGCCACCCGGACCAACGGCAAGTGGACCAACTGGGCCTCTATCGGCGGCAACGTCAGCTCCGCGCCGGGGGCGGTGTTCCAGGGTCCGAACGTCGCCGATTACGCGGTCTTCGCCCGCGGTCCGAGCGGCGCGGTCTGGGGCCGGGACCACACCTCGGCCGGATGGGGCCCCTGGCACAACGACGGCGGCAACCTGCTGGCGGGCACCGCGCCAGCCGCCGCAGCCATCAGCGGCACGTACCTGCTGGTCGTGGGGACCAACCACCAGCTGTACATCTCACACGCCGGCGTGAGCGGCTTCGTCGCCTCGGGTGGCCTGACCAACTCGAGCCCGGGGCTGACCAGCGTGCCGGGGGCCCTGGTGGGCTTCGTGCGCGGCACCAACAACGTCGCCTACTACCACAAGTTCCTCAGCACGACACCGGGCTGGCACGCGATGGGCGGCGTGTTCGGCTCCGGGCTGGCCGCGGCCGCGGTCAGCACGACGACCTACACCTTCGGGCTTAGCAGCGGGACCGGGGTTTACCGGGCCACCGGGAACTGGGCCACCTATCCGCCCAAGCTGAGCGGCTGGGTCAAGGTCGCCGGCTGACCACCTGCTCGCTCAGTTCGCCCGGCCGGGGACCAGCACGGTTCCCCGGCCGGGCGAGCACGGTGGCGGTGCTGGCGGCCAGCAACGCCACGGAGATCAGCAGGGCCTGGCGCATCCCGGCCGGGAACGAGGCTGATATCAGCGCCCCGAACACCGCCACCGCGAGCGCCCCGCCCGTCTGCCGGGCCGCGTTGAACAGGCCGCCCGCGAGCCCGGCCTGCGCGGCGGGCAGCGCGTCCAGCAGCAGGAACGTCAGGGATGGCAGGGCGAAGCCGAGCCCGGCACCGGCCGGGATCAGCGCGATCTCCAGGCTGGTCCGGCCGCGCAGGAAGACCAGCAGGATCATGCCGAGGGTGCTCGTGATCAGCCCGAGACGGAGCGGCAGCTGGTGTCCCCACCGCGCGGCTACGCGCGCGGAGGCGAGGCTGGCCACCGTCAGCAGTCCCGTCATCGGCAGGAAGAGCAGGCCCGCCACGATCGCTGGCTCGCCCAGCACCCGCTGGAAGTACAGGCTGAGCACGAACGCGATGCCGTAGAAAGCGACGTTGATCGAAAAGCCGGTCAGCAGGTAGGTGGCGACACCCGGCGAGCGCAGCAGCGTGAGCGGCACCATCGGCTGCCGCACCGTCGATTCCACGACGATGAACGCAGCGGCCGCCAGGACCGCCACCCCCAGCGCGGCCAGGGCCGACGGCGATGTGAAGCCGTTCGCGCCGCCCGCTATCACCCCTGCGGCCAGCGCGGCCAGCGTGGCAATCGCCGTGGCCTGGCCCGGCAGGTCCAGGGGTGTCGCCAGCCGGCGGGACCGGGGCGCGCGGGCCGCCAGGACCAGCGTCACCGCGCCCACGGGAAGGTTGATGAAGAAGATCGCACGCCATCCTGCGGCCGACGTCAGGACGCCGCCGAGCACCGGGCCGGCCGCGATCGCGGCCGCGCCGCCGGTATTCCACACGGCGACCGCCCGCGCCCGCGCGGCCGGCTCGTCAAACGCCTGCCGGACCAGCGAGAGCGACGCGGGCAACGTCAGCGCCGCCGCGCCGCCCTGGACCACCCGGGATCCGATGAGAACCCATAGCGCGGGCGCGAACCCGCATCCGGCCGACGCGGCGGTGAACAAGGCCAGGCCCCAGCCGAACACCCGGCGCGTCTCGGCCGGTCCGACACCGAACCGGCCGAGATGAGCAGCGCCGCGAACGGCACCGTGTAGCCGTCCACCACCCACTGCAAGCCATCCGTGGCCCCGTGCAGGGAGTGCCCGATCGCCGGCAGCGCCACGTTCACCGCAGTCGCGTCGAGGCAGATCATGAAGAACCCGAGAAGCGCCGCAACCAGGGTCAGCCGCGCGGGGATGGGCGTGCCGCGGTGGGGCGCGGAACGCGCCGTCATCGTCACTTCAGCGTCGGTCATGCCCCGAGCCTGCTGCGGGCGGCCCGCGCGGGGCAGACCGGGCCGTTACCGGGCGCGATGAGGCGGGGCGTGGCCAGGGGGGCAATGACACGGTCCCCCAGCGGCCGGTTTTACCGGGCACACTCGTTACATGCCGGACCAGATTGCCAACGGGCAGACGTCGACCGAGCTGGGGCGCTTCCTGCGCGCCCGGCGCGAAGGCGTCCGTCCGCAGGACGTGGGCTTGCCGCCCGGCACCGGCTCACGCCGCACACCCGGGCTGAGACGCGAGGAGATCGCGACGCTGGCCGGGATGAGCATCGAGTACTACACACGGCTCGAGCGGGGCCGGGAGACAAGACCGAGCCCGGCGGTCATCGACGCGCTGGCCCGCGCGCTGCTGCTCGACGACGAGGAGCACGAGTACCTGAAGTCGCTGGCGGCACAGGCCGCCCGCCGGGCCCCAGTGCCGCCGAGGCCGCCATCGCGCGCGGTCCGCCCCACCGTCGCCATGCTGCTGGAGAGCCTGCGCCCGAACCCGGCCTACCTGCTCAGCCGCACCTACGACGTGCTGGCCGCCAACCCCGGCGGCGCCCAGCTCCATCACGGCCTGCTCGACTGGCCGTCCCGCCAGCGCAACACGATCAGGTACACGTTCCTGCACCCGGCCGCGCGGGAGCTGTTCCCGGACTGGGAGCAGAAAGCCCGCGGCTGCGTCGCCCAGCTCCGTGCCGTGGCCGGCAGCGACCCGGACGCGCCCGATCTGGCCACGCTGGTGGGGGAATTGCTGGTCAAGAGCCCGGACTTCGGCCGCCTGTGGGGACGGTACGAGGTACGGCGAGCCGGCGCGGGCGACCGGGTCTTCCGGCATCCGCTGGTCGGCGCGATGATGCTCGCCCACCAGACCCTCGACGTGAACCGGGCCGACGGCCAGCGCCTGATCGCCTACCTAGCCGCGCCAGGCACCCCTGATCACGACGCGATGGTTCTGCTGGACCGGGTGGCGACGCCAGCCCCGCTGGGGCCGGCGATTTAACCGTGGCCGGTGTCCCGGCGGAACTGCGCCTTGGTCTCGTCGTCGGGCGGGTAGGTGCCGCGGATGCTGGCGCCACCCGCGACGCGGTGCTGAAGCCAGGTTTCGAGCTGGTCGCGGTCCCAGGTGCGGGTGGCGACGTCTTCGGCCACGGAGGCCGGGACGACGACCACGCCCTCGGCGTCGCCGACCAGGACGTCGCCTGGTGCAACCAAGACCCCACCGCAGCCGATGGGCAGGCCGAAGTCGGCCGGATGGTGCAGCACAGAGCTGGTAGTGCCGTGCGCGCCGGCCGCGTAGGACGGGAAGTCGAGGGTGGCGATGGCCGGTGAGTCACGCAACGCGCCGTCGGTGACCAGGCCGGCCGCGCCCCGGACCATCAGCCGGGTGGCCAGGATGTGGCCCAGCGAGGCCGCGCCGAGCTGGCCCCGGGCGTCGATGACCAGGACCTGATCGGGGCCGACGGTCTCGACCGCGACCCGCTGCGGGTTGGTCCAGTTGTCGTACTCGACCTGGAAGTCGAGGTCCTCGCGGGCCGGGACGTAGCGGAGGGTGAAGGCGTAGCCCACCATCCGCCGGTCCGGCCGCAGCGGCCGGATCCCGGCCATGAACGTGTTGCGGAAACCGAGCTTGAGCAGCTCGCTGGTCAGGCTGGCGGTGGAGACGTCGTGCAGCTTGCGCCACGCCTCGGGTGAGAGTTTCATCGGCCCTACTGGCCTGGGGCCACGGTGGCGGACCCGGCGCCAGCCCCGGCCCCGCCGGTGGCGGGCGCGGTGGCGCGAGGGGTCGAGCCGAACGAGGGGACCGAACTCGGGCTCGGCGCCGGGTTCGGGGTCGAGGACGTGGTGGGGGTGGGCGAGGACTGCGCGCCTCCGGTTGCGCCGACGCTGCCCGGCGTGGTCCCGCTCTGCGTGGGCGTCGGGGTGGTGGACGGCGTGGGGGTCGTGCTGTGGCTGCCGCCGAGCGTGGTTCCGGTCTGGTGCCGGTTCCACACGCTGGCGGAGATCGGCTTGCCCGTGCCCAGCTCGATGAAGGTGATGGCGACCAGGGCCGCGACGAACACCACGGCCGCGGTGGCCACCGTGATGACCCAGCCCGGGCGCCCGGCCAGGAACTTCGGGCCGCGTCCGGGCTTGCTGTGCCGCCCGTCGCCGGCGCCGCCGCCCGAGCCACGGCCGCCCGCGCCGCCGGAACCAGCGCCGCCGGAACCGGAGCCATCGGGGCCGGGGCCACCGTTGACCATGGTCCCGTCACCCATCCGCACGGTGCCGTAATGCGCGGTGTGGGTTGGCTGAGCGTCCTGACGGGTGGGCCCGGGGTCCTGGCGGGTGGGCGCAGGGTCCTGGCGGGTCGGGTCGGGACCCCACCCGGGCTCGGCCGGAGTGGGCTGGGCCCAGCCCGGCGCGGTCCGGCGGGCCTGTTCCCAGTCCGCGGCGGTGTAACTCGGGCCGTAGCCGTTGCCGTTGCCGTACCTGTTCCCGTTGCCGCCGCTGGCCGGACGGTCCGCGCGGGTGGCGTCGTCGGCCCGGGGGATGTCCGCCCGGGTAGCATCAGCCCGGGGGACGTCGGCCCGGGTAACGCCGTCGTGGCGGGTGGGTCGCGCGTCACTGGCCACCGCGCCGGTGGGGGTCCACTGGCGCGCGTGCTCCACGATGACCGGGGCGACCTTCTCCTTGGTCCGGACCAGGTAGTGCTTGTAGACGGCAAAACCAGTCGTGCTGACCCCAGCGCCGATGGCGGTCCCGAGGATTGTCCCGCCGTCCCCGATATAGGACGTCAGGACGGCGCCGGTCACAGCCGCGCCCATGCTGGAGACTAGCTGAACCGTATTGAGCTCGATGCCAGGCCGGTCGCTCATCATCCCCCTTCGCGCCGTGTTGGGTACGTTCGTGCGGTCCGGCTGCCTGGCTCGGCGATGAACCCGGCACTTCTTGTCTACCCCGCTCGGGGGGACTGGGCATGGCAAACCGGCCGATGCGTCGCCGCCCACCCTATGCGGATCCAATAACGTCAAGACCGTGACGAACGCCAACGAATTCGAGGTGCTGGTCCTTGGGGCCGGGGTGATCGGGCTGACCACGGCCATCACCTTGGCCGAGGCGGGACTGCGGGTCGGCGTGCGAACCGCCAGCCCGCCTGGGGCGACGACCTCGGTGGCGGCGGGCGCGGTGTGGGGCCCGGTGACGTGTGGTCCAGCGGAGCGGGTGCGCGGCTGGGCCCGGACCGGCCTGGCCGTCTTCCGCGAGCTGGAAGCCGATCCGGCGACCGGCGTCGTGACCCGCACCGGACGGGAAGTGTCCCGCGTCCCGGCCGACCCCCCGCCCTGGCTCGACCTGACCGATGGCCTGGAGCTTTACCGCGACAGTGAGCTGCCGCCGGGCTTCGTGTGCGGCTGGCGGTACCGCGCCCCGGTGATCGCCATGCCGGTGTACCTGGACTACCTGGTGGCGCGGCTGGAACGGGCCGGGGTCAAGGTTGATGTGAATCCCATCACGTCGCTCACCGAAGTGAAGGCTGATGCTGATGGGGCATTCTCGGCGCCGGTGATCGTCAACTGCACCGGGGCGGCGGCCCGGCACCTGGTCCCGGACCCGGCCGTGCACCCGATCCGCGGCCAGGTCGTGGTCATCGCCAACCCGGGCATCGACGAGTTCTACATCGACCACAGCAGTCCGGTCCCGGAGGTGATCTACCTGTTCCCGCACCGGGACACCGTGATCCTGGGCGGCACCATGGCCGACGGCGACTGGGACACCGAACCACGGCCCGAGGTGGCCGAACGCATCCTGGCCGACATCGCCGCGATCGAGCCGCGGGTCCTGGACGCGCCGGTGGTGGCCCACCGGGTCGGGCTCCGGCCGGCCCGGCCCGAGGTCCGGCTGGAGGCCGAGCCGCTAGCGGACGGGCGGGTGCTGTGGCACAACTACGGGCACGGCGGCGCGGGTGTCACACTGTCGTGGGGCTGCGCCCGCGAGGTGGCGGCGGGGGTGCTGGGTCATGAGTGACCTGGACGGGCGGACGTTCCTGGTCACCGGGGGCAACACCGGGATCGGGCTGGCCACGTCCCGGGCCCTGGCCGGCCGGGGCGGGCGGGTCTACCTGGCCTGCCGGTCCCGGGCCAAGGGCGAGGCGGCGGTGGCCGCGCTGACCGTGCAGACCGGCTCGGATCAGGTCCAGTACCTGCCGCTCGACCTGGCCGACCTGGACTCGGTCCGGCGCTGCGCGGCCGACTTCCTGGCCCGGGACGAACCGCTGCACGTGCTGATCAACAACGCCGGCGTGGCGGGCCACCGGGGCCTGACCAAGGACGGGTTCGAGCTGCAGTTCGGGGTCAACCATCTCGGTCACTTCGCGCTGACCACGGCGCTGCTGGACCGGCTGGCCGCCAGCGCACCGGCCCGGGTGGTGACGGTGGCCAGCGACGCCCACTACTCGGCCACCGGCATCGACTTCGCCGCGGTGCGGCGGCGCACCGCACACCTGACCGCGATGCCGGAGTACTCGGTGTCCAAGCTGGCCAACGTGCTGTTCAGCCAGGAGCTGGCCCGCCGCACGGCCAGGCGCGGGATCACCACGTACGCGCTGCACCCGGGGGTGGTCGCCTCGGACATCTGGCGCCGGGTGCCGTGGCCGGTCCGGCCCCTCATCACCCGGAGGATGCTCACCACCGAGCAAGGGGCCAGGACCACGCTCTACTGCGCCACCTCGCCCGACGTGGCCGGGGTCACCGGCCGGTTCTACATCGACAGCCGCGAGGCCGAGCCGAACCGGGCCGCGACCCCGGAACTGGCCCAAGTCCTATGGGAGCGCAGCCAGGCCTGGGCCGCAACGCCCGGATAACTGCTCTCAGTCTGCTCCCAGCCGATTCCCAGGCCCGGCCGGCCGTGGTCGCAGGCGGCTCCCGGTGTCCCATGATCAGATGGCCGCATGCTGGAACTGGCCGATTCGAACGATCTGATCGGCGACCGCGACGCGCTGGCCGGCCGGCTGGCCAGGGACGGATACCTGTTCTTCCGCGGCCTGCTCCCCCCGGCCACGATGCGATCGGCCGGCCTGGCCATCCTGGGCCAGCTGCGCGCGGGCAGCTGGTCGCCAGGCCCGGGCGGACCGGGGGTGGCGACCGTCCGGGAGGCGCTGGCCGACCCGGCGTTCCGGGCGGCCATCACCAACCCAGGCCTGAACCAGATCCCCTACCTGCCGCCGCTGCGGGGCCTGGTCCAGCAGCTGCTCGGCCCGCAGGCGTTCTCCTACCCGGCCAAGGTGCTGCGGGCGGTGCATCCCGAGGGCCTGCGCCGGCATCGGCCACTCGGCCGGTACGTGCACTACGACTACGCGGTCTCCGGCGTGCAGGACATGCTGACCAGCTGGGTACCCCTGATGGACGTTCCGATCCGGCTGGGTGGCCTGGCCGTCCGGCCCGGTGGCCACCTAACGGCGCCGGTGCCGCCGCAGGTCCTGAGTCAGCGCGAGCCGGACTGGGCGACGACCGGCTACCACCCGGGCGACGTGATCGTCTTTCACTGCCTGACGCCGCACGCCGCGCTGCCCAACACCGATACGGCGCTCCGGCTGTCGGCCGACTTCCGCTGGCAGCGGGCGGACCAGCCCGCCCCGGCCGAACTCGTGCTGGGACCGGCCGGCCGGCCGCGATGGGCGGGGACCGGCGCACCGCCGGAGCTGTTCAGCAGGCTGTTTGGGGGCGAGCCCTGGTGGGAACCGGTGCCCGCCGGGCTCACCCTGCGCCCACGGGCCCAGCTGGCGGCGGTCCCGCCAGGCCCGTCGCGGTACTTTCGCGTTCACCGGGGGTGGCAGCATTGGCGGCTGCCGCCCGGGGCGGTGCACTGACCCACTGTCTAGGGTGGTGGGCATGGAGATTGGTTTCGGAGCACCGGTGGCGGGAGCGTGGGCCACACCCAGGGATCTGGCCACCTTCGGCGCGCAGGCCGAAGAGGCGGGGTACGCGTCGCTGTGGACGTTCCAGCGGCTGCTGGTACCGGAGGACACCCCGATGGAGCCCGTCTACCAGAGCGTGCTGGACCCGATGGTGGCCCTGGGCTTCCTGGCCGCCGGGACGTCGCAGATCCGGCTGGGCGTCTCACTGATCAACATGCCGTTCATCTCTCCCGGTTACCTGGCCAAGCAGGCCACCACGGTGGATGTGCTGTCGAACGGGCGGCTCGACCTGGGGCTGGGCATCGGCTGGCTGCCGGCGGAGTTCACGCTGACCGGTGCGTCGATGGCCCGGCGCGGGGCCCGGGCCTCGGAGTATGTGGCCGCGCTGCACGCGCTGTGGAGCCACGGCCCGGACGGCTTGTGCCGGTTCGACGGCGAGTTCTACACGGTGCCGCCGGGACGGCAGCAGCCGACGCCGGTGCAGCAGCCCGGGCCGCCGGTCATCCTGGGCGGCATGTCCCGCCCGGCCATGGAGCGCGCGGGCCGGATCGGCGACGGCTGGATGACGTCCAGCCGGGCCGACCTGACCCGCATCACCGATGACATCAAGATCGTGCGCTCCGCGGCGGCGGCGGCCGGGCGCGACCCCGATCGGGTCCGGATCGTCTGCCGGGGCGTGGTCCGCGCCGGTGAGGAGGTCAGGAATGACCGCGGCGAGCGGCGGCTGCTGTCGGGTCACTACGACCAGATCCGCGCGGACGCCGACTGGCTGGCCGACCGCGGGGTGACCGAGCTGTTCTACGACCTGAACTGGGACCAGCTGGTCGGTTCCCCCGACGTCGACCACGCCGCGGCCGTGGCCCGCGCGGCCGAGATCATGGCCGCCCTGGCTCCGGCCCGGTGATCACCGTCGCGGACGCCGAGCTGGCGGAGCTGCGACACAGGCTGGCGGCGACCCGCTGGCCGCAGCCGTACCCCGGGACGGCACCGGGCGACTGGACGGGCGGCACCGCCGTGGACGAGCTCCGGCGGCTGGTCTCCTACTGGGCGGCCGGCTACGACTGGCGTCGGCACGAAGCCGCGATCAACGCCCTGCCCTGGGGGACAGCGGTCCTGGCCGGAGCGGGCCAGCCCGTGTACTACCTGCGGTTCGACGCCGAACAGGGTGGGAACCTGCCGCTAGTGGTGACGAATGGTTGGCCCAGCAGCTTCCTGGAACTGGTGGGGCTGGCCCGGCGACTGTCCACGCCGTCACGCTGGGGCGGTGACCCACGCGGCGCGTTCACCGTGATCGTGCCCTGCCTGCCCGGCTTCCCGTTCAGCCCGCAGCCGCCGGCCCTGCCCGGCCCGGTGCCCACGCACGAGTTGTGGCATCGCCTGATGCAGGACGAGCTGGGGTTCACCCGGTACGGGGCGCACGGCGGCGATCTCGGCGCCGGCACCACGTCGCTGCTGGCTCAGGCCCATCCTGAGGCGGTGGCCGGCATTCACCTGATGTCGGTGGCCGATCCGGCGGCCTACGACCCGGCCACGCTGACCGCCGCGGAACGGGACTACCTCGCCCAGGTCGCGGGCTGGTTCACGGCCGACGGCGCCTACGAGCACCAGCAGATGACCCGCCCGATCACGCTCAGCTATGGTTTGGCCGACTCCCCGGCCGGGTTGCTGGCCTGGATGGTGGAAAAGTACCGGGCCTGGAGCGATCACGGCGGTGACCTGTCCTCGGTCTTCAGCGACGACGACATCCTGACCCAGGCCTCGCTGTACTGGCACACCAACTGCATCGCGACCTCGTTCCGGCCGTACTACGAGTACGCGCGGGGCCTGACCGAGCGGGTCAGCCGGGTCGACGTACCGACCGCCGTCGCGGTGTTCCCGAAGGACCTGTCCCAGCCGCCGCGCAGCTGGGCCGAGCGCACGTACCACGTGGTGCGCTACACCGAGATGCCGCGCGGCGGCCACTTCGCCCCGCACGAACAGCCGGAATTGCTGGCCGCCGACCTGGCCGCGTTCTTTGGCCCGCTGCGCTAACTGGTCAGCTTGGGCGGGTGGCGGAGATGCCGCCATCGACGTCGATGATCGCGCCGTGCAGCATCTTCGCGTCGTCGGAGGCGACGAAGGCCACGGCCGCCGCCACGTCCTCGGGCTGAACCGGGACCCCGGCCGGGGTGGCCGCGGTCAGCTGCTCGATCACGTCTTTGGCGGCTGCGTTGCCGGGGGTCAGGGTGGCGCCCGGGGCGACGGTATTGACCCGCACGCCGCGGGGCCCGAACTCGGCCGCCCAGGCCCGGGTCAACTGTTCGTCGGCGGCCTTGGTCGCGGTGTAGAGGGCGGCGAACGGGCTGCCGGTGCGGGCCATCCAGGATCCGATGTTCACGATCACGCCGGAACCGCGGCCGGCCATGGCCGGGGCCAGCTCGGCCACCAGGACGTGCGGTGCGCGCACGTTCACCGCCAGCATCGCGTCCAGGTCGGCGTCGGCCAGGTCCGGCGTCAAGGTGGCCGGGTAGAGGCCGGCGTTGTTGACCAGGATGTCGACCCGGCCACCGAGCGCCGCGCTGGCCGCGGCGGCGAAGGCCCGCAGGCTGGCGTAGGGGCCGGCCAGGTCGGACGGCACGAATACCGCCCGGCCGCCGACGGCTGCGATGCCGTCCACTACGTCGCGGCCCCGGTCGGCGTCCCGGCCGGACACCGCCACCGTGGCACCGTCCGCGGCGAGCGCCCGGGCGATCGCCGCCCCGATACCGCTGGTCGAACCGGTCACGATGGCCGTACGGCCCGCCAGCCGCGGGCGAGTCTGGTTTGCTGTCGTCATGGCTCCGTTCTACGGCCCGCAGGCAGCGCCAGCCAGGCCAGGCTGAACCTGGGCACGGCGTGACCACCCAGATCGGCCGGCGGCCGACCTAGCATGAGGTTCGTGACATCCAGGCCGGCCCGGCGTCCTGAGCTGGGCGAATACCTCCGCGCTCGGCGGGACCGCATCACCCCGGCGCAGGCGGGCATCGCCGCCTTCCCCGGACCCCGCCGCGTGCCGGGGCTGCGCCGCGAGGAACTGGCCATGCTGGCCGGGGTGAGCACCGACTACCTCAGCCGCGTCGAGCAGGGTCGCCAGGCCCACGTCTCGGTGGCCGTGCTGGACGCGCTGGCTCGGGCCTTGCGGCTGGACGAGACCGAGCACGCGCACCTGCGCGACCTGGCCGCGCCCGCGGCCCGGCCCGGGCACGGGCCGGCCGGGGCTCGCCAGCGTCCCGATCCGGGGCTGCTGCGGCTGATAACCGCTCTCGATCATCTGCCGGTGCTGCTGCTCGGCTACCGCGGCGCCGTGCTGGCCCAGAACGCGCTGCTGGAGACGGTGCTCGGCCGCCCGTTCGGCGAGGGCACGTCGTTCACTCGCTTCCTGTTCCAGGACCCGCTCGCCCGCCAGCGCATCATCAACTGGGAGATGTTCGCCGCGGCGTCGATGGCCGCGCTGCGCCGCGAGGTGGGCCGCCGCCCGTACGACGCCGCGCTGCGCCACCTCATCGATGACCTGCGCGCCGATCCCCAGGTCGACGCCTGGTGGCATGACCACCGGGTCGTCGACTACTCCTCACTGGTCAAGAACATCGACCATCCGGTCGCGGGCCGCCTGCGCTTCGAGGTGGAGACGGTGTCCGCGCCGCTGGACCCAGAACAGCGCCTGGTCGTCTACACGGCCGAGCCCGACTCGCCCACAGCTCGGGCCCTGCCCCTGCTGGCCAGCTACGGCGCGGACGCTGGCCCCGTTGCGGGCGCTGACGTGAGCATGGGGTCGGGGGCGTCGAACCGGGCGGTCACCACCGACTGACCGCTGCCGTCGCTGGCCGCGGCGGCCATGGCCGGCCGGTACATGCCCCGCTGCGCGTGCAGGAAGGCCAGGATGGCCGACCGGCCCGCGGCCGAGGTGGCGCTGAGCTGGACGCCGCGCAGCGGGACCGCAGGGCTGGCGCCGGGCGGCGCATCGTCGAAGGCCACCAGCTTGAACGGCCACTGGGACGACAGCACCGACAAATTGGCCAGCAGGCGAGCGTCGACGCGGCCCTCCAGCAGGTCACGCCGAGCGGCCGGGGTGGCCTGGACGGTCCGGTTCCGCAGCAGCTGCTGCCCGGCGGACCTGGCCGAGGCTTGCTGGGCGCTGACGACGGCCTCCAGGGCCACCACGCCGTCGGGGGCGGTGGCCCGGACCTCGACCCGGTTGGCGCCCGAACCGAAGCCCGCCAGCACCAGCGGCGCGTAGACCGCGGCCAGGCTGGCGCCGAACTCGTCGCGCACGGCCTGCGTGCCGATCACCACCCCCGAAGCGAGCGGGTTCTGGCTGGCCGGGCCCAGCGTCATCAGCCGGGTGGCGGGGAAACCGTCCTGCCGGAGCTGCCCGCACGTGGCCGGGTCGCAGGACACCACGGTGCCCGGGCTCACCTGCTGCGCGACCCAGGCCGCGGCCTGGGCCTGGTTGGCTGCGACCGACGCGGGGGCCGGCCCGGATCGGGTCACCGCCATCGCCGCCAGCGTCACCCCGGCCACACCGGCCAGGACGCCGATTGCGCCCAGAACGGCCGTGCGGCCCCGGAGCCGGCCGGACCGGGTCACCTCGCCCGCTGTGGCTTGCGCCGGCGGCCCGGCCTGCGCCGGCGGCCCGGCCTGGGACGGCGGTCGGGCCTGGGACGGCGGTCGGGCCTGGGACGGCGGTCGGGCCTGGGACGGCGGTCGGGCCTGGGACGGCGGGCCGGGCTGCGCTGGCGGGTCGGCCGGGCCGGGTGCCTCGGCGGTCACCACTGCGAGCGGAGCGAGCTTGGTGGCCACCATGTAACGGACGTTGGCCGCGGTCACCTCCTGGCCAAACTCCGGACTCACCTGCTCGGCAACCACTTCCGCCGCCGCCGCGCCGTTCCCTTGCACCGCCACTTCCGTGATGGCCACGGCCACCAGGTACAGCAACCGGGACAGCTGGATAACCTGCCCGTCACTGCGGCGGACCAGGAACCGGGGCTCGGCAGACTCGCCGGCCTGGTACTCACCCAGCAGGCTCAGTCCGGCTGCGGGCCGCAGCAGCCCGATGACCCCCTCACCCAGATGGCTTGGTTCGCTCATACGGGACATTCGGAGCCGCACCGGAGGTGGATTGGTGCGTTTTGTAACTACTTTGCGTGATATGAGCTATACGCTGCGGGCAATGTCCTCGCGGTGGGCGATAGCGGCGGCTTCGGTGCGGCTGGCCACGCCGAGCTTGCCGAGAATGTTGGACACGTGCACGCTGGCCGTCTTGGCCGAGATGAACAGCTCAGAGCCGATCTCGCGGTTGGAACGCCCGGCCGCGATCAGCCGCAGCACCTCACGCTCGCGGGTGGTCAGCGCGGACAGCGCGGCCCCGGTCCCGCCGGCCGCACCCCCAGGCGCGGGTGCCCCGTCGGGGTGCGCACCGGGGTCGTCGAGGCGGGCCCGCCGGGCCAGGTCGGCCAGGGCCCGCCGCAGCGGCGCGGCCCGCAGCCGGTCCGCGATCTCGGCGGCCTGGTCCCACTGCTCCTGCGCGGCCGCGCGTTCGCCGGTCTCGGCCAGGGCCTCGGCCAGCCGCCACCGGGTCCTCGCCACCTCGTAGACGAACCCCGGGCCGAACTTGTCCAGCACCGTCTGCCAGGCCGCTGGATCGTTCTCGCCGCGGGCCCGGGCGAACTCGGCCTTGGCCCGGGCCAACCAGCCATGGCCCTCGGGCCCGAGCACCCGCTGACGCTGGACCGAAGGCATCGTGCCCTTGCGGGCCTGGTCCAGCAGGATCCGGGCCGCCTCGACCTCGGATTCGGCCCGGGCCGTGTGCCCAGCCGCCCGGGCCTGAATAGCCCGGTCCGCATGGGCGCTGATGGCGATGGCCGCAGGCCGGATCACCGACGGCGCGAACCCGTAGTGCTCATCCCAGTCGCCGGCGATCGCGGCCTCGGCCTCGGCCACCGCGAGGCTGGTGTCACCCTGCCAGAGCGCCTGCTCGGCGTACATGGCCCGGGCCATGTAGGCGCACAGCTTGTCCTGGTCCCAGAGGGGCTCCAGCCAGACCCGGCGCTCGGCCGCGACCGCGTTGCCCCGGGCCACGTCGATGAACAAGGCCATCGCCGACAGGACCGCCTCGGGCAGCGTGTCCACTCGCACAGCCCATTCGTTGGACAGCTCTTGCGCATGGTCCCACTGTCCCTGCGCGTAGTGGGCCTGAAAGTGCAGGTGCTGAACGTCCAGGCCGTAGGGCGCGAGGCTGAGGCCGGTCTCATCGGCGCGCTGCACGCCCTCGTGCGCGACCCGCGCGGAGTCGGTCAGCTCCCCCAGCTCAAGCTGGGCGCGGGACAGCATGGCGGCCGCCCGCAGCTCCACGCTCAGCACACCGGCCTTACGGGCCTGCTCGAGCGCGGCGGCGAACAGCTTGATGGCTTCGTCGTCCCGGCCGTCCCGGCGGGCCAGCGCACCCAGCGTGACCAGCGCGTCCGCCTCGACCGAGGAGGCGTCCGCGGCCCGTGCCGCGGCCCGCGCCCGCTCGGCCCACTCGGCCGCCGCCTCGTCCTCGAACCCGAGATTCATCAGAGCACTGGCGTAGGTAGCCATGGCCCGGGCCCGTTCGGCCGTGGCCGGGTGCTCGGGCAGCACGTCGATCGCGGCCCGGGCCACCTCCGTCGCTTCCTGCACCGCCACGAAGACGTCCGCCTGGAACAGGTAGTTGGCCAGCCGCTCACCGACCCGGGCCACCAGCACGGGGTCGGTCTCGGTGCCGAAGCTGGCCCACAGTGTCCGGAGCTGGTGCACGGCCCGGACCACGTCACCGCTGGCCGCCGCGCCATTGGCCGAGTACAGCACCAGCTGGCCGCGCGATACACCGCCGCGCTCCTCGGCGTCGGGGATCCGGTCCCACAAGGCCAGGGCCTGGTCGTAGTGCCGATGCGCCTCGGCCGGGGCACCCACCTGCTCGGCCTCGGCTCCGGCCCGGATGGACGCGGCGTAAGCGCCGGGGATGTCGTGGCTGGCCAGGTAGTGGTGGGCCAGCTCGGCCGCGGTCCCGGCCTGGGTGGCCAGCCCCTCATCGTTGGCCAGCAGCCCGGCCAGCACCCCGTGCAGCCGGGTCCGCTCCCCGGGCAGCAGGTCGGCCTCGACCGCCTCACGCAGGAGCGCGTGCCGGAACGAGTACCCGTCGCCCTCCGGGACCAGCAGCTGCTGGGTGACGGTCTCGCGGATCGCCTCCTCGTACTCGGCCAGCGGCAGCCCGGAGGCGGCCCGGATCAGCTCGTCGTCGGCCCGGCGGCCCGCCACCGCGGCCGCCCGGAGCACCCGCTGGGCCGGGTCGGACAGCCGTTCCACCCGGCCGAGCAGCAGCGCGGCCAGGTCTTCGGGTAGCACCCGGGAGTCACCCCGGACACCGTGGGCCTCCTCCCCCGCGGCCGCCGCGAGCAGCTCCTCGGCGTAGTAGGCGTTGCCTTCGGCGCGCTCGATGATGCCGTTCAGCTGGGCCGCGTCCAGGTCTTCCCGGCGCAGCCCGGCCAGCGCGGTGAGATGCTCGGCCAGCGCGGCCGGAGTCAGCGGGCCGAGCCGGATCGCGGTCACGCTGGGCAGCCGCTGCAACTCGGCCGTCACCGGCCGGAGCGGGTGCCGCCGGTGCAGGTCGTCCGTACGGTAGGTGCCGATCAGCGCCACCCGTTCGGTCCGCAGCACCCGGGACAGGAACGTCAGCAGGTCACGCGTGGACGCATCAGCCCAGTGCAGGTCCTCGAACACCAGCAGCACCGGGGCGGCGGCGGACAGCTCGCCGAGCAGCCCCAGCACCGCGCCGAACATCTGCTGCCGGGCCACACCCATGTTCTCCCCGTCAGCAGCGACCGAGGTCTCCCCCTCGGGCAGCAGCCGGCCGAGCGCCGGGCGGCTGGCCAGCGCCTCCATCAGCCGCGGTGCCGTCTCCGGCGCCTGCGCCGCGTTCCGCAGCGCGTCCGCCAGCGGCAGGTACGGGACGCTCTCACCCAGCTCGGCGCAGTGCCCGGACAGCACGGTGAAGCCCGACGCGGCCGCCCGCCGGGTCACCTCGGTCACCAGCCGGGTCTTGCCCACGCCGGCGTCCCCGCTGACCAGCGCGACCACCGCCTGACGGGACGCGGCGTCATCGAGCAACGTGAGCATGCGGGCGAACTCGATGTCCCGCCCGACCAGCCTTCCCCACGTCGCTTCCTGCAGCATGTCCCGAGTATCCCATCAGCCCCGGACAGTTCCGACTCATTAAGCTGGGGCCATGAGCGAGCTGCGGGTTATTCGGGGCGGGGAGCTGTCGGCGGGCACGGCCCAGACCGCGGGCATGCAGCGGTCCGCGGCCATCTCCGGTGACATCGTCGGCGCCCGGGAGCTGTGGATGGGCCGGACCGTGGTGCTGCCCGGCGCGTCGTCCGGCGACCACCACCACGGCGAGTCGGAAACCGGCATCTACGTGGTCTCTGGTCATCCGGTGTTCGTGTTCCGGGACCCGGGCAGCGGCGAGATCACCCGGCTGGAGACCAGCCCGGGCGACTACGTGTGGGTGCCTCCGCACGTGCCGCACCGGGAGGAGAACCCGTCCCCGGACACCGACGCGGTGGTGGTGATCGCGCGCTCGACCCAGGAAGCGATCGTGGTCAACGTCCCCGCGCTCTGACCGCGGTGACCCGCCACCCGGTGGTATCCGGCTTATTCGTCGCCGGGCTGGACCCGGCGGTTGCGCTTGACCGCGCTGCGGCGCCGCTTGTCGGCCACCCGCCGTTCCTTGGCCCGGCGGCTGGGCCGGGTCGCAACGCGGGGCGCGGGCGGCGGCGCGATCGCCTCCCGGATCAGGTTGGCCATCCGGCCCCGAGCCGCGCGCCGGTTCAGCAGCTGGCTGCGCTGCTCGGACGAGACCACGGTGAGCACGCCGTCCTCGCTGACCCGGCCGCGCAGGTTGTCCAGAGCCCGCACGCGGGCGTACTCGGGCAGCGCCGGCGAGCGGCCGATGTCGAACGACAGCTCGACCCGCGTGTCGGCGGTGTTGACGCCCTGGCCACCGGGCCCGGACGAGCGGGAGAAGCGTTCACGCAGCTCACCAGCGGGAATCACCAGCCAGCTGTTGACGCGCAGATCATCGGCCACGACTACGGCAGAGCGGCGACCAGTTCACGGACCGGCTTGCGGCGGCCCGTGTAGAACGGGATCTCCACCCGGGTGTGCCGCCGGGCCTGCGCCCCGCGCAGGTGCCGCATGAGGTCGACGATCCGGTGTAGCTCGTCCGCTTCGAAGGCCAGGATCCACTCGTAGTCGTTGAGCGAGAAGCTGGCCACCGTGTTGGCCCGCACGTCCGGGTACTCGCGGGCCATCATGCCGTGCTCGGCCAGCAGCTTGCGGCGCTCGCCCGGGTCGATCAGGTACCACTCGTAGGAACGCACGAACGGGTACACGCTGACATAGTTCTTCGGCTCTTCGTCAGCCAGGAACGCCGGGATGTGGCCCTTGTTGAACTCGGCCGGGCGGTGCAGCGCCATCGCCGACCAGACCGGCTCGCTGGCCCGGCCGAGCCGGGTCCGCCGGAACCTGGTGTAGACCTCTTGCAGGTCGTCCGACGTGGGCGCGTGCCACCAGAACATGTAGTCGGCGTCGGCGCGCAGCCCCTGCACGTCGTAGCAGCCACGGGTGGCCGTGCCCTTACCCGCGGACTGGTCGAGCAGGTCGGTGACCTCGCGGGCCGTGGTGTCACGATCGGCGGCGTCCAGCGCGGACTGGTCGGCGACCCGGAACACGGACCACATCGTGTACCGGATCTGATCGTTCAGGTCCCGCGCCTTGGGCCGGGCCCCGGTCCCCTCGCCATGCCCCGCGTCGTCGTTGGCAGCCATAACCCCATTGTCGGTCACGCCACGGCCCGCCCGATCCGGTGGGGTCACCCGGGGATTGATCTCATGGTTGATTTAATGAAGTCCCTGACCCGCTGAGCGGCCGAGTCGGCGGTGGCGATACAGGCGGGGATACCGATGCCGGCGTAGGCCGCGCCGCAGACGGCCAGGCCGGGCTGGGCGCCGACCGCCTCACCGATGGTGGCGACCCGGTCCAGGTGGCCGACCGTGTACTGGGGCAGCCCGCCACCCCAGCGGGTGACCCTGGTGTCCACCGGCGGCCCCTGCGCGCCGGTCTGGTCGGCCAGCTCGGCCGCGGCCAGTGCGACCAGGTCGGCGTCATCGCGCTGGAGCACACTCTCCTCCCCGATCCGGCCGATCGAGCAGCGGATGATGTCGACCGGCTCGCCGCCGCTGGGCTGCGCGGCGAGGTGCGGCCACTTGATCGTGGAGAACGTCACCGCCTTGACCGCCCGGCCCTCGACCGCGGGCACCAGGTAGCCGCTGCGTTCCCGGGTGACGGGGAAACGGGACCTGGGGTAGGCCAGGGTGACGATGGCCATGCTGGCGTACTCGATCGCGGCCAGCGCCGCGGCCGCCGCCGACGCCCCGGGCACACCGCTCAGCAGGCGGGACGCGGGCCGGGCGGGCAGGGCCAGCACCACCGCGTCAGCCAGGATTTCCTCCGGGTCCGCGGCCGACCCGACCACCAGCCGCCATCCGGTCGCGGTGCGGGTCAGCTCGCGGACGGTAGCGCGGGTCCGTACCGTCGCGCCGGAGGCGGCCGCCACCGCCGCGGGCAGCGCGCCCAGCCCGTCGGTCAGCGTGGTGAACACGGCCGGCCGGGCGGGCGCGTCCGCCCCGGGCCGTGCCGCCGGCGGCGCCGGTATCAGGGACCCCACCGCCTCGGCCAGCGACCGGTGCGACCCGGCGGCCGAAGCCAGCGGGCCCAGCGTGGCCTCGAACGACAGCTGCTCCGACCGCCCGGCGTAAACCCCGCCGAGCAGCGGGTCGACCAGCCGGTCCACCAGTTCCGGCCCGAACCGGGCCCCGATGTAGGCGGCCACCGGCACGTCGCCGTCGCGCGGGGTGGCGGGCAGCTCGAGGTCCTGCCGGGCCCGGGTCAGCCCGGCAGCCGACAGCACCCCGCTGGCGGCCAGCCCGTCCAGGTCCGCAGGCACGCCCATGAACTGCCGCGGCGGGAGCGGGTGCAGGGCGCCGCGGCTCCAGATGGCCGAGGCCGTGGTGCCGGGCAGCACCAGCCGGTCCCCCAGCCCGACCGCGCTGATCAGCTCGGTGCCCTCCGGCCGGCGGCGCAGCAGCGCCTCGGCGCCCGCGTCCACCGAGACCCCGGCCACCTCGGAGGCGGTCAGCTTCCCGCCCAGCTGCGGCGACCCCTCCAGCACGGTGACCTCAGCCGGCTCATCACGCAGAAAGTACGCGGCGGCCAGCCCCGCGATGCCGCCGCCCACGATCACCACATGCGGTCTGCTCACCGGCCAAGCCTAGGTGGTTAGGCTTGGGCTTATGCGCGTGGATATCTGGAGTGACGTGGTGTGCCCCTTCTGCTATGTGGGGCGGGCACGGTTCGACAAGGCGCTGGCCGGCTTCGACGGGCGCGACGACGTGGAAGTGGTCTACCACGCCTTCGAGCTGGACCCATCCTGGCCGCGCGGTCAGACCATGCCGACCATGGAGATGCTAGCCACCAAGTACCAGCTGTCCCCGGCCGACGCCGAGGCGGCCGAGGGCCGGGTGGCCGGGCTGGCCCGGGCCGAGGGCCTCGGCTTCCGGGCCGACCGGGTGCTGGGCAACACGTTCGACCTGCACCGGGTCCTGCGGCTGGCCGCCGACCAGGGCTTCCAGCACCGCCTGCTGGACAGCATCTACCAGGCCTACTTCGGCGAAGCGGCCGACATCTTCGACCCGGACACGCTGGCCAAGCTGGCCGAGGGGGCCGGGCTCGACCCCGACGACGTCCACCAGGTCCTGGACTCTGACGACTACACCGCCGAGGTGCGCGAGGACGAGGACCAGGCCCGCCAGCTCGGCATCAACGGGGTGCCGTTCTTCGTGCTCGACGGCCGCCTCGGGGTGTCCGGCGCCCAGTCCACCGAGACCTTCAGCGAAGCCCTGCGGCAGGCCGCCAGCGCTTAGGCTGGCCCAGCCCTCAGGCCCGCACCGCGCTCAGGCCGACATGCGGGTGACGGCCATCATCGTCGCCTGGATCAGGGCGACCGCCGTGCGCTGGCCGTCCTCCCCGACCCCGTCGACCTCGCCGCGGCAGGTGGTGATCGTCCGCCCGGCCCGGATCACCTGGCCCGTGGCCACGAACTTCGGCAGCGAGGCGGGGGCGATCAGGTTCAGGCTGAAGCTGACGGTGAGCACGTCCCGGTCGGCGGGCATCAGCGTGTAGGCCGCGTACCCGCAGGCCGAGTCGGCGATCGCCGTGATCGCACCGGCGTGGATGAACCCGTGCTGCTGGGTCAGCTCGGGCCGGTTGGCCAGGCCGAGCTCACAGTAGCCAGGCTCCAGCCGCTCGATCGTCACCCCGAGCGTGGTCAGCATGGTCTGCCGCGCAATGCTGGCCCGGACCCGCGCATCGGTCTCCGGGGCCAGGGCTGCGGGCTGGCCTGCTTCTGATGCGGTCACAACGTCTCCTCAATGCAGGGCGAGACCTACCAGGATGCCGACCGACATGATGGCCGCTCCCAGCAGGACATTGCGGCGCACCAGCCTCAGCACGGGCAGACCCGTCAACCACGCGGCAAAGCAGCCCGTCAGGGCGAGGGCGATGAGGATGATGACAAAAGTCGCGGTCAACCGGTCATGCAACGGCAGCCAGCGCATCGCAACCAGCGGAACAGCGGCGCCGATCCCGTAGGACAGGCCCGCGGTCACCGTGGCCGGTACCGCCTCGCTCTTCGGCCCCAGTTTCTCCAGACGCAGCTCCGCGTCGGCGTGGGCGGCGACCGGATCGAGTTCGGTAAGCGCTTCGGCGACCTGGCGAGCTAGTCGCGGGTCCAGACCCTTGGCCTCATAGATCCCGACGAGTTCCTCCAGCTCACCGGCGGGATCGGCCTCGATGCTGGCTCGCTCCTCTTCGAGCCGTGCGCGGTTCACCTCCCACTCGGTCCGTACCTCGGTGTAGCGGGCCCCGGCCACCGCCGATCCCCCGGCGAGGATGACGGCCGTACCGGCCAGCAGCAGGGTCCTGGTCGACGCACCGGCGCTGACGAAACCCTCCGCGATGCCCGCCGCCGACGTGATTCCGTCGTTGACGTCCACAATCGATGCTTGGGCGTGCGGGCGGAGGGCTTTCAGAACGTCCCAGGCCATGATCAGCGGGCGGTGGCTTCGTGGACCAAGTCGGTGAGGCGGGCCAGCTGGTCGGGGTCGGTGTCAGGCAGGACGCCGTGGCCGAGGTTGAAGATGTGGCTCTCGGCCGCGCGGGCCCGGGTCAGCACGTCGCGGGTGCGGGCCGCCACCACGCTCCAGGGGGCCAGCAGGACGGCCGGGTCCAGGTTGCCCTGCAGGGCGGTGCCGGCGCTGACGCGGGTGGCGGCTTCGTCGAGGGGGACGCGCCAGTCCACGCCGACCACGTCGGCGCCGGCGTCGCGCATGACCCCGAGCAATTCGCCGGTGCCCACGCCGAAGTGGATGCGGGGCACGTCGTAGGCGGCCAGGGCGGCGAAGATCTGGCTGGTGTACGGGGAGACGAACTCGCGGTAGTCCGCCGGGGCCAGGGCCCCGACCCAGGAGTCGAACAGCTGGACTGCGGCGGCACCGGCCGTGGCCTGGATCTCCAGGAACGAGGTGGTGATGGCGGTCAGCCGCTGCATCAAGGCGTGCCACAGGACCGGTTCGCCGTACATCAGGGCCCGGGTCTTGTCGTGGTGGCGGGACGGGCCGCCTTCGATCAGGTAGGACGCCAGCGTGAACGGGGCTCCGGCGAAGCCGATCAGCGGGGTGGTCCCGAGCTCGCCGACCAGGGTCGCGACGGCCTCGGAGACGTAGGGGACGTCGCCCGGCTCCAGCGGGCGCAGCTGCTCCAGGTCCGCGGCGCACCGTACCGGGCTGTCCAGGACCGGGCCGACACCGGGCTTGATGTCGATGCCGACGCCCACCGCCTTCAGCGGGACCACGATGTCGCTGAACAAGACGGCCGCGTCGACCGGGTAGCGGCGCACCGGCTGCAGGGTGATCTCGGTGATCAGGTCGGGCCGGGTACACGACTCCAGCATGGGAACGCCCGCCCGGACCGCCCGGTACTCCGGCAGCGAGCGGCCGGCCATCCGCATGTACCAGACCGGGGTGTACGGCACCGGCTCCCGGCGGCAGGCGCGCAGGAACGGCGAATCCTTGGCGAGCACACCTGGGATCGTATCCGTCGCGGATAACGGACACGCCGCGCAACCTCCCGCGCATTGTCGTACACCCGTGCCAATATCAATCCCAGCCCTCGTGAAATCGCGCCGAAGGAGGTCACAGGCAGATGAGCCAGATGCCCTGGTACTGTCCCGGATGCGCTGCGGAGCAGCTGTTCGAGCAGTTTCACGACGCGTCAGGAAGTTGCCCGGACTCCCCGGACGGGCACTGCCCCGAATGGGCCTGCTGCACCTGCGGAACTGCCCTCATTGTCGGCTTCTTGCCGCAGGCAGAGCCGTTCCGCACCGCAGTACCGCGTAATCCCGGCCGGGCGGCATGACGCTTTTGCCGCAACGGATCAAGCCGGTCAGCTACGGCAATAGCGCCAAAACCCGCACGAGAAAGCAGCGGGCGCGGCATACGCTCTGTATATGAGATCGGCCGACGGGCCTATCCGGCCACGCCGGGCGCCTGACGAAACGCCACCCGAAGATGGGCAGGCCGTTGATCTGGCGACCGCCGTGTTCAGCTCGGCGCAGGCCGCGTTCCAGGCTGGGCTGAAGGAGCAGGGTTCGCTGCGAGCCGAGTTCTCCTTCGAGGACGTGCCCGCGCCCAAGAAGCTGGCCCCGTTCGCCGCGGCGACGTCGGCCACCGTGGAGCGGGACGGCGCCGAGATCGCCTGGGGCCGGCTGGTCCTGCTCTACGACCCGGTGGGACACGACGGCTGGCCCGGCTGCTACCGGCTGATCAGCTACCTGCGGGCCGAAGTGGACCAGGAGATCGCGGCCGATCCGATGCTGTGCCAGGTCGGCTGGGACTGGCTGATCGAGGCCCTGGAGGCCCGCACGCCCGGGTACGGGAGCCCGAGCGGTACCGTGACTCGGGTGACCACGGAAGGTTTCGGCGGCAAGGAGAGCGAGCCGCCGGTGTACGGCTTCGAGCAGCGCGCCTCGTGGTCGCCGACCGCGAGCGCCGGATCAGCCACGGCGGCCGGGCCCGGCGACCCGGCCGCGCTGGACATCGGCGCGCACGTGACCGCCTGGTGCGACTCACTGGCCGCCGCGGCCGGCGTGCCGCCGCTGGCGCCGGGCACGCACCCGCTGCCGCCGGGCCGGACGGCGGAATCACGCCCACGGCGGCGCCGGTGACCGCTGAGGGCCAGCCCGCCCCGGACCAGGGCGAATCCGTCGACAGCGGGCCCACAGAAATCGGCGCCGAGCCAGCGGACGTCGACCCGGAGGCCACCGAGGTCGTGCCGCTGCTGGAACCGCGCGACGGCCTGCCGCCGGTGGTGGAGAGTGCCGAGGCGCTGGAACGGGCCATCCAGGCGCTGGCCGGGGGGACCGGGCCGATCGCGGTCGACGCCGAGCGGGCGTCGGGGTACCGCTACGGCCACCGCGCCTACCTGGTGCAGCTGCGCCGGGCGGGCTCGGGCACGGTGCTCATCGACCCGATCTTGTGCCCGGACCTGTCCGGGATCGACGCGGTCCTGGCCGACACCGAGACCGTGCTGCACGCCGCGTCACAGGACCTGCCCTGCCTGTCCGAGCTGAACTACCGGCCCCGGCTGCTGTTCGACACCGAGCTGGCCGGGCGGCTGCTCGGCTTCCCGCGGGTCGCGCTGGGCACGCTGGTCGAGACCGTGCTCGGCCTGCACCTGGAGAAGGGGCACTCGGCCGCCGACTGGTCCACCCGGCCGCTGCCGGTGGAATGGCTGCGGTACGCCGCGCTGGACGTCGAGGTGCTGGTCGAGCTGCGGGACGCGCTGGCCGAGATGCTGGTCGAGCAGGGCAAGCTGGACTGGGCCGAGCAGGAGTTCGCCGCGGTGCTGTCGGCCGCCCCGCCCGCGCCGCGGCCCGATCCTTGGCGCCGGACGTCCGGCATCCACCGGGTCCGCAGCCGTCGCAGCCTGGCCGTGGTCCGGGCGCTGTGGGAACAGCGGGACCAGATCGCCCAGGAGCTGAACCTGTCCCCCGGGCGGGTGCTGCCGGACGCGGCGATCGTGGAGGCGGCCCGGTCTCTGCCCACCAGCAACGGCACGCTGACCAAGATCGGCGGGTTCACCGGCCGGGTGGCACGCAAGCACCTGCCGGAGTGGCTCGGGGCCATCCGGCTGGCCCGCGGCCTGCCCGAGAACGCGCTGCCCGACACCGGCGGTAACGCGGTGGCCAGCGGGCCGCCGCCCACCCACCGCTGGGCCGAGCGGGACCCGGCGGCCGCGGCCCGGCTGGCCGCGGTACGGGCCACCATCGCCGAGCTGGCCGAACGGCACACGATGCCGACGGAGAACCTGCTGCCCCCGGACGCCGTGCGCCGGATCAGCTGGGAGCCGCCGGAACCGCCGGACCCGCTGGCGGTCGAGGCGGCGCTGAGCGGTTTCGGGGCCCGCCGCTGGCAGGTCGAGCTGACCGCCGGGCCGATCGCCGCGGCCATCGAAGCCGTGGGCAGCCCTCAGCCTGATACGCCATGAGCACGCCGGAGCTGCCGGGGATCTTCGGTACGCTCGCACCGATCCTCAACCACTACGGTTACCTCGCGGTGGGCGGCCTGGTCCTAGTCGAGGACTTCGGCATCCCGGTTCCCGGCGAGACGATCCTCATCGCGGCCTCGCTGTACGCGGGGGCGGGCAAGCTGAACGTGGTCGCGGTCGGCGTCATCGCCTGGATCTGCGCGGTGCTGGGCGACAACATCGGCTTCGCGATCGGGCACTTCGGCGGCCGGCGGCTGGCGCTGAAGTACGGCAAGTACATCTTCCTGACCCCCAAGCGGCTGGACCAGGCCGAGCAATTCTTTGACCACCACGGCGGCAAGATCATCGTGGCGGCACGGTTCATCGAGGGACTGCGCCAGGCCAATGGGATCGTGGCCGGAATCACCGGCATGCACTGGAAGCGGTTCATCCCGTTCAACGCGCTCGGGGCCGCGCTGTGGGTCGGCCTGTGGGTCAGCCTGGGCTACCTGGCCGGTAGCCACATCACCACCATCTACGAGCAGATCACCCGGTACTCGTTGTACCTGCTGATCGCGCTGGCGGTGGCGGTCGTGGTGCTGGTCGTTGTCCGGGTGCGCAAGCACCGGCGGACCCGGCAGCCCCGGGCCGAGACCGATTCGGCCACCGCTGAGGCTTCCGAGGTGCCTGAGACTTCCGAAACTTCCGAGGCGCCTGCGGCGCCTGCGGCTCCCGAGGCGCCCGAGGTTCCCGAGGCGCCCGAGGTTCCCGAGGCGCCCGAGGTTCCCGAGGCGCCCGAGGTTCCCGAGGCTCCGGCGGCTCCCGAGGCTCCGGCGGCGCCTGAGGCTGAAGCCTCGGTCAATAAGCCGGACAAGTCGTAGCGTTCCATCCCGGCCAGCATCGACTCCGCGGCCTGCAGCACCCAGAAGCCGCTCTTGCGCAGTGACGGGTCGGGCGGCGGGGGCGCGTTCAGGTACTCGCAGGCCACGGCCATGATGTCCGGGATATTCTCCCGGTGAGCGCAGATGACGGTCGGGATACCGTCCGCGAGCATGCCGCGCACCGCGTCGACCACTTCCGGATGGGTGACCTGGTCAGCTGACGTATCCGAATCGGAGTGGCGCGGCAGCATGAGCGCGGGTTCAACCACCACCGGCGCTCCGACGTGCCCCGCGTAGGGCTCGATGGTGGCCAGGCAGCGGGCCGCCGGGGAACTGACCACGCGGACCGGCCCGAAGCAGCCGAGCAGCGACACCAGCGTCCGGGCCTGCGACTGGCCCTTGAAGTCCAGCGGCCGGAGCAGGTCGTCGCCGGTCCAGTCCTTCTTGTGCCCGGCCGAGGCGTGCCGCAGCACCACCAGCGGGACGGTCCGGTACGGCCAGCGCGCGAAGTCGTTGAGCACGCTGACGTCGGTGGCGTAGGACAGCCGTTCCAGGGCCTGCGGCAGCCGGAACCAGCGCACCTCGTCGACCTCGTCGTTGGGGACGAACGCGGCCGGCTGGCCGGGCCGGGCCGGCTCGCCCGCGGCCCAGAACTCCACCCGCTTCGGGCGGCCGCCGACCAGGTAGTGAACGGTCTCCAGGCGGCGGCCGGCCAGCAGCCGGAGCCCGGCCTCCTCGGCCACCTCGCGGATGGCCGTCTGCGGCAGTTCCTCCCCGGGCTCGCGTTTGCCCTTGGCCAGCGACCAGTCGTCTCGCCGCGGGCGGTGGACGAGCAGGACCTCGGGTCCATCCCGGCCGCGCCGCCATGGCACCACGCCCGCGGCCTCGATCTCCGAGAGCATGGACAGCGTGTCCGACCCCGGCTCGCCGCGGTCGTCAGCCATCGCCCGACCGCGGATGCCGGTCCCGGATCAGCTTGAACTGGATGTCCCGCAGCCGTTTGCCGTCCGGGGCCAGGTTGTGCCGGGTCCAGGTGCCGTCGCCGTCCAGCCACCAGGACGCGGTGCCGTCGTCCATGCCCAGGTCCATCAGCTTGCGCAGTTCCCGGCAGTGCCCAGGGTCGCCGACCCGGACGATGACCTCCACCCGCCGGTCGAGGTTCCGGTGCATCATGTCCGGACTGCCCAGCCACACTTCGCCGGTCTCGTCCGGATCGGTGCCGGCGCCGTCTTCCGCTGGCTCTCCGGTGCCGAACGAGTAGACCCGCGAATGCTCCAGGAACCGGCCCAGGATGCTGCGCACCCGGATCGTCTCGGACAGCCCGGGCACCCCGGGCCTGACGGCCGAGATGCCACGGACCCACAGGTCGATCGGCACACCGGCCTGCGACGCCCGGTACAGCGCGTCGACAATCACCTCGTCGATGACCGCGTTGCACTTGAACTGGATCCGGGCCGGTTTGCCCGCCAGCTTCCGCTCCGCCTGGTGGGCGATCCGGCCGACCAGGCCCGCGCGCAGGGATTCCGGGGCAACCAGCAGCCGCCGGTAGGAGTCCTGGCGGCTGTACCCGGTCAGGTGGTTGAACAGGTCGGTGGCGTCCTCACCCACGGTGGGGTCCGCGGTGAGCAGGCCGAAGTCCTCGTACAGCCGGGCCGTCGACGGGTTGTAGTTGCCGGTGCCGATGTGGCAGTACCGGCGCAGCGACCCGTCCGCCTCCTCGCGCACGATCAGCAGCACCTTGCAGTGCGTCTTCAGGCCCACGAACCCGTAGACGACGTGGCAGCCCGCCTCTTCCAGCTTCCTGGCCCAGGCGATGTTGGCCCGCTCGTCGCCGCGCGCCTTGATCTCCACCACCACCACGACCTGCTTGCCCAGCTCGGCCGCGTCGATCAGCGCGTCCACGATCGGTGAGTCGCCGCTGGTCCGGTACAGGGTCTGCTTGATGGCCAGCACGCTCGGGTCGGCCGCCGCCTCGTCGATCAGCCGTTCCACGCTGGTGGTGAACGAGTCGTACGGGTGGTGCACCAGCACGTCCCGCTCGCGCAGCGCGGTGAAGATGTCGGTGTCCTTGGGGATGGCCGACGACGAGGGCACGAACGGCGGGTAGCGCAGCTCGCCGATGTCCAGGTCGGCGATGGCGGTCAGGCCGGACAGGTCCAGCGGGCCCGGGACCCGGTACACCGCCCGCCGGTCCACGCCCAGCTCGGTGACCAGCCGGTCCAGCACGTCGCTGGACATCGAGTCCTCGACCTCGAGCCGGACCGCGGGGTCGAAACGACGCCGCAGCAGCTCGCGCTCCAGCGCCTGCAGCAGGTCCTCGGTGATGTCCTCGTCGACTTCGAGGTCCCGCACGCGGGTGACCCGGAACACGTGGTGCTCGACGATGTCCAGACCCGCGAACAGCTGGGTCAGGTGGGCCGCGATGACGTCCTCGATCGGCACGAACCGATGGGGTGAGACGGCCAGGAACCGCGGCAGCAGCGGCGGCACCTTGACCCGGGCGAACATGCTCGCACCGGTCCGCCCGTCGGCCACCATCACGGCCAGGTTGAGCGACAGGCCGGAGATGAACGGGAACGGGTGGGCCGGGTCGACCACCAGCGGGGTCAGCACTGGGTAGATGCGCTCACGGAACAGCTCGCGCAGGTTGTCCCGCTCGCCGGAGGACAGCTCCTTCCAGCGCAGGATCTCAATGCCCTGGGCGTTCAGCGCGGGCAGGACCTGCTCGCTGAAGCAGGCCGCGTGCCGGGCGGTCAGCCGGCCGGTCAGCTCCAGAGTCCGGTTCAGCACCTGGCCGGGGAGCTGGAGGCTGACCCCCTCGACCGGCAGCCCGGCCGCCATCCGGCGCATCAGGCCTGCCACTCGGACCATGAAGAACTCGTCCAGGTTGCTGGCGAAAATGGCCAGGTAGCGGACGCGCTCCAGCAGCGGGACGGTGTCGTCCTCGGCCAGCTCCAGCACCCGCTGGTTGAAGCGCAGCCAGCTTTCCTCGCGGTCCAGGTACCGGTCGGGCGGCAGCGGGCCCAGCTTGGCCTGGCTGACCACCTGGTCGATCGCCTCCAGGCCGTGCGCGGTCAGGCGGTCAGGCGGCGGAGTGTCCGGGTCCGGGTGCCGGCCCGAACCGTTCCGGTGCGCGGGCGCGATGCCCTCGGGGGCGTCGCGGTTCGCGGTCACCAGCGGCATGGCGTCATGAATCTGGCCGTTGGTGGCCTCAGCCCTGCTCTCGGCCGCCGGGCTGATGTCGATGTCCCCGTCTGGGGTCGCCTCGCCGTCGCTCATGCTCCCATTGTCACAGGCCGGTCAGATGCGGAGAACCCCCCGGCCGGTGTGACACTCTGTATCCGTTCTGTAAGCAGATGTACTGAGAGTAATGACCTCGAGCCGGATAACGGACGCGGCACGCCGGCCACGCCGACCAGCCCGATTGCCTATCATGTGCGAGTGCTCCCAGGTGAAGAAGGCTCAGCGGACTCCGAACAGGCCCCAGCCACGGCGGCTCCCCCGCCACCGCTGCCGGACGATCTGGTCCTGCCCCGGCCCGGCCAGGGCCGCGTCGCGGTAGTTCCCCCCGGGCCGGGGCCGGGATACTGGGCGGGCGGGCCTTCCGCGGTGGCGGCGGACGGGGAGATCTTCCTGTCCTACCGGCTGCGCCGGCCCCTGGGCCACGGGCGGGGCTACGCGGTCGCGGTGGCCCGGTCCACCGACGGGGAGCACTTCGAGCCGCTGACCATGATCTCCAAAGACGAGATGGACACCGACTCGCTGGAGCGCCCGTTCATGGTGCGCACTCCGGAGGGCACCTGGCGGCTGTACCTGAGCTCGGCCACTCCCGGCACCAAGCACTGGCGGGTGGAAGTGCTGGAGGCGGCCCATCCGGCCGAGTTCAGCGCCCGCACCCGGCAGATGGTGCTGCCCGGCGACGCCAAGAAGGGCGTCAAGGACCCGGTGATCGTCCGCCGCGATGACGGCTGGCACATGTGGGTCACCTGCCACCCGCTGGACGACCCGGCCGAGACCGACCAGATGGTCACCGAGTACGCGACCAGCCCGGACGGCCTGGACTGGACCTGGGACGGGGTGGCCCTCAGCGGCCGGCCGGGCCACTGGGACGCACGCGGGACCAGGGTCACCGCGGTGGTGTTCAGCGGCGCCACGATCGTGGCCTACTACGACGGCCGGGCCAGCGCGGCCGAGAACTACGAGGAGCGGACCGGCGTGGCCACCGGTACCCAGCCGACCGTGCTGACCCCGGTGGGGGCTGACCCCGTGGCCGCGTCCCCGTACCACGGCGGTGGCCTGCGCTACCTGGACATCCTGCCGCTGCCGGACGGCCGTCAGCGCCTTTACTACGAGATGACCCGGGCCGACGGCGCGCACGAACTCCGTACCGAGTTGCGCTAGTCGGATGGGACTGGGCGGCCGTTACGGGCCTGCGTCTGCCCCTGCGGCCGGGTACCGACCAGGCCGCCGGACCGGTCCCGCGGCGCCCGCCAGTCGCTGAAGTCCGCGTTCAGCACCCGTTCCAGCAGCTCCAGGTCGGCTTCGAACCGCGGGATGAGCGCCTGCCGCTGCTCCCAGCTGAGCGGCTGCCGCTCCCGGCTGTGCCGCTGCAGAAACCGTTCCAGCCCGCCGGTCACCGCGTCCCAGGCCGATCCGGGCAGGAACCGGCCCACCGCGGCGCTGGCCCGCAGCAACTGGGCCACGGCCCGGTGCGACAGGGTGGCCTCCGGGTGCGACGTGACGTTCTGCCGCGGGATCTCGGTGACCACGCTCTGCTCCACACCAAGAAAGGCGAAGATCTCGTCCAGCGTCTTGGCCGGCTCGTCCACCAGCTGGCGGTACCGGATGACCAGCACCTGGTCCCGCGGGAACAGCGAGAACACGCGCTCGAGCTGCTCGCCGTACCGGCTCAGCCCGGTGTAGTGCCAGAACGAGGCCCAGCCCGCGTCGATCCGCCGCTGCTCCTCAGCGCAGGCCTGGACGAAATCGCCGATGGGCTCCAGTCCGGCCGACCACAGGTGGGTCCAGTTGGAGTGGGACCGCTCCACCGGGTCCCGGACGATCGCGATCAGCTTGGCGTCCGGTATGGCCTCGCGGATCCGGCGCATCGCGTCCCGGTCGTACAGGTACAGCGGGGTCGACTCGCCGCGCAACGTCCCGGGCGGCGCTGCGTCGAACAGCGCCTCGTAGTCAGCCCGGCGCCAGACGTGCTCGCGGTAGGTCTGCACGTCGCCTGGGCCGCCCCGCGTCGGCGGCGGGCCGTCGGTCAGGAAGTGCTTGGGCTCCTTAATCGGCGACATGTACAGCCCCGGGTGCTGGGCCAGGGCGGCGTGCAGCGCCGTGGTGCCCGCCTTGGGCGCACCGATCACCAGAAAGTCCGGCAAAGCCACCTGGGCCTCCTCAGTACGTGAGACTCCGCCCGGCCGAAATAAAGGTTATGTCGGTTGTCTAAGTAGGTAATCGGCGTGCACTGATCCCAGCCGGCGGCCGGGCCAGTCCGCCTGCTGTCTGGCCAGGAAGACTACCCCGATCGGTGATCGGTAAATCGCTCCACCGCAGTACGGTCTCGGGGTGGACGAATCCATTGAACCGGCCGGCTACCTGGCCGCCACCCGGACCGCCTACGACACGGTCGCGGCCGACTACGCCGGCCTGCTGCGGGACGAGCTGGCCGGCCGTCCGGTGGACCGGGCCGCGCTGGCCGCGTTCGCCGAGCTGGTGCGGGCCACGGGGGCCGCCGGGCCGGTGGCCGAGGCGGGCTGCGGGCCGGGCCGCATCACGGCCCACCTAGACCGCCTGGGCCTGCCGATCTTCGGGATCGACATGTCGCCCGGCATGCTGGCCGTGGCCCGGGGCTCACATCCCGGCCTGAGTTTCACGCAGGGTTATATGTCCGCCCTCCCCGTGGCCGACGGCGCGCTGGCCGGCCTGGTCGCCTGGTACTCGATCATCCACACCCCACCCGTTCGGCTGGCTGAGGTGTTCACCGAGTTCGGCCGGGCCCTGCGTCCCGGCGGTGAGCTGCTGCTCGCCTTCCAGGCTGGCGACGAGCAGGTGCACCTGCACCAGGCCTACGGCCACGCCATCACCCTGGACGCCTACCGCCTGCCGCCGGCCTGGATCGAGGACCTGCTGACCGCGGCCGGGCTGATCACCCACACCAGGATCCTGCGCGATCCGGGGCCGCGGGAGCCGACGCCGCAGGCCTACCTGCTGGCCCGCCGGATCAGCCCCGGTGAGCCCGGACCTCGGTCAGACGCTGGGTGAGGAAGGCCCGTTCGGCCTGGTTGCCGGTCAGGGCGAGGGCCTCCTCGTAGGCCTGCGCCGCCTCGGGCCAGTGCCCGAGCTGGCGCAGGAAGTCGGCCCGGGCCGCGCTGAGGTAGCCGTAGGTGGCCAGCGCCGGGTCGGCCAGGATCGGCGCCAGCGCGTCCAGGCCGGCCGCCGGGCCGTCCCGCAGGCCGATCGCGACCGCCCGGTTGAGCTCGACCACCGGGGAGGGCCACAGCCGGCGCAGCACGTCGTACAGCGCAGTGATCTCGGCCCAGTCGGTGTCCGGCCAGGCCGGCGCCTCGGCGTGGGTAGCGGCGATCGCGGCCTCGACCGCGTACCTGGTCGGCCCCCCGCGCCGCAGGGCGTCGGTCAGCAGCCCGGTGCCCTCGCTGATCAGCTGCCGGTCCCAGCGCGTGCGATCCTGCTCCGAGAGCAGCAGCAGGCGGCCGTCCGCGGACACCCGGGTCTGCGCGCGGGCGTCGATGAGCAGCAGCAGCGCCAGCAGAGCGCTGATGTCGGCCTGGTTGGGCATGAGCAGGTGCAGCAGGCGCGCCAGGCTGATCGCGCTGTCGACCAGGTCCCGGCGGGCCAGCCGCGGCCCCTCGGGCGCGGTGTGGCCGGTGGTGAAGATCAGGTGGACGACCTCGAGCACCACGCTGACCCGCTCGTCAAGCTGGTCCGGTGACGGCACCCGGTAGGGGATGCGGGCGGCGCTGATCTTCTTCTTGGCCCGGGTGATGCGCGCGGCCATGGTCGGTTCCCGGACCAGGAAGGCCCGGGCCACCTCGGCCGTGGACAGGCCGCACACCAGGCGCAGGGTCAGCGCGATCTGGGCGTCGCCCGACAGCGCCGGGTGACAGCAGGTGAAGATGAGCCGGAGCCGGCCGTCATCACCGAACCCGGTCTCGGGCCCCGGCTCGGTCTGCTCCGGGACCAGCAGCGGCATCGCCCGGCGGAACGCGGACTCCCGGCGCAGCACGTCCCGGGCCCGGTTCCGCGCCGTCGTGGTGAGCCAGGCGCCGGGGCGATCGGGGACGCCGTGGTCGGGCCAGGCCCGCAGGGCCTGCTCGTAGGCGTCCTGCGTGCACTCCTCGGCCAGGTCGAGGTCGTGGGTGAGCAGGGCGGTGGTGGCGAGCACCTGGGTCCAGTCGCGGCGGTGCGCTTCCGCGACCGCCGCGACCACCCCAGGGCCCGGCTGGTCAGCCGTGGTCCACCACCGGCCGGATCTCCACCCCGCTGTGGCTGTGCTGCACTTCCGGCAGCATCGACGCGGCCTTGATCGCCCCGTCGAGGTCGGACGCTTCGATCACGTAGTAACCGCCGAGCGCTTCCTTGGTCTCCAGGAACGGGCCGTCGGTCACGGAGATGCCACCAGAGCCGTCCGAGCGCAGCGTGGTGGCGGTCGACTCCGCTTCCAGCTGCGCACCGTCAACGAGCGCCGAGCCCGCGGTGGCCGCGAAGGTCCCGTGGGCGGCCATGTGGGCTTCGGCCTGCGCCGGGGTCATCGCGTTCCACTGCTCGGTCTCACCGAAGATCAGGAGCATGTACTTCGCCATAGCTGATGTCCCATCGTGTCCGGGCCCGGCGGGCCCTGCTATCCATACGACGACTGGCGCGGGGCGCTAATCGACAGGAGGCGGTCAATTTCTGCCGCCAGGGTGGCGGGGGCCAGCGGGTGGACCTGCTGCTGGACGATCGAGCCGAGCAGCCACGACAAGAGCGCGTTGGCGGCCTGGGCCGGATCGGGGCCGGGACGGCCGGTGGGGTCGGGCTGCTGGGCCAGCAGCTCAACCAGCAGGTCAACCAGCAGGTCGCGGACGGCGTCGAGCATGGCCGCGACCGGCGCCGGGGCCTGGCGGCGGCTGGCCGCGATCCAGTACTCGAACCACAGATACGCGGCGTGCGGCTGGTCCGCGAACGTGTCCAGGTAGGCCTGCACCACCGCGTGCAGCCGCCGGTACGGGTCGCGATGGTGCTCGGCGGTCTGGCGCAGCGCCACCAGCATGGCCTCGACGTGGGCCGCGACGGCCAGGTCGATGATCTCGTCCATGCTGGCGAAGTAGTAGTTGATCGCGCTCTTGGTCAGCGGGCTGGCGTCGGCCACGGCCCGAGCCGTGCAGCCGGCCAGCCCGTCGCGGGCCAGCACCTCCCGCGCCGCCTCGATGATCTGGCGCCGCTTGCTGTCCTGGTTCGGTGAGATCACGGTCCCGGTGCGCACGGGTCGACTGTAGCTGAGGCAGGACGGCCGACCTAGTAATCAGGACAATGGTCCTGTAAGTTGGGACACGTGTCCTAGTCGCGAGTCAGCGCGGCGCGGCGTCATTAAAGATGAAGGAGCGTCATGGACCGTGAGACCAGTAAAGACCTCATTCGCACGATGATTAATGAGGTCTTCAACGCGGGGCGGGCCGACCGGCTGCCGGAGTTCTTCGCCGCGGGGATGCAAGCCGAGGCGGCCGGGCTGCAGCAGCTGCTGACCGCGGCGTTCCCGGATCTGCGGGTCCGGATCGATGACCTGATCGCCGAGGAGGACAAGGTGGCGGCCCGGCTGCTGTTCTCGGGCACGCACCAGGGGCCGTTCCGGGATTTCGCGCCGACCGGCCGGCCGGTCAGCTTCGGCGCGATCCGGATCTACCAGCTGGCGGACGGGAAGGTCACCGGCAGCTGGGCCTACCAGGACTCGCTCGGCTTGGTCCAGCAGTTGCGCAGCTGATCCGGGTCCGCGGATGGGATCCGGGCCAGGTCAACGTACCGGCAGCCTGCTCAGTACTGCGGTTCGTAGGTCGTCTTCACGATCTTCGAGAACGTCTTGACCGCGGCGAGCCGCAGCTTGGCGGCCTGGCCGTCGCGGAAGAACTGCTTGCCGCTCCCGGCGAGGACGGGATAGACGGACAGGTCGATCACGTCGATCAACTGGGCCCGCAGCAGCGTCTCCCCGAGGAGGCCGTGGCCGAAGATCAGCAGGTCTCCTCCTTCCTGCTGCTTGAGCCGGGTCACCTCGGCGACGGCGTCGCCCCGGACAAGGGTCGAGTTGTTCCAGTCGGCGCGGCCCAGCGTCGAGCTGAAGACGTATTTCGGGATGGCGTTCAGGCGGCCGGCCCAGGGGTGGGCCCTGCCGCCCCCATAGAGCTGCGCGAAAATCTGGTAGGTGCTACGGCCGAACAGCATCGCATCGCACTCCGTCAGCAGGCCAAGACCGTCGCGCACGTAGGCGTCGTCCTGGTATTCCATGAAGCCCCGGACCACGGACTCATCGAAGACGCCGTCCGCCGAGACCAGGGTGTACTCGATCACATTCCGCATTTCGCTGTTCCTTCAGACCAGGGCCGGCGGCACACCGGCACTTGCTGTCACTGTCACCGTCACCGGAGGTAGATCCCGGCTGGCCCGGAAACCGGGCGGCCCGGAACCGCCCAGTTTGCGGCCCGCGCGGGGTCTTTACTGATGGGAACCTTGCGACGTACCGATTGAAGACCCGGGTGAAGTGACTACGGACCTGCTGACCCGGGCCCGGGCTGGCGACCAGGAGGCGTTCCGCCAGCTGGTCGAGCCGTACCGGCCCCACCTGCAGCTGCACTGCTATCGCGTCCTCGGGTCCGTTCACGACGCGGAGGACGCCCTGCAGGAGACCTTGCTGTCCGCCTGGCTGGGCCTCGGCGGCTTCGAGGAGCGGGCGTCGGTCCGGACGTGGCTCTACCGGATCGCGACAAACTGCTGCCTGAAGGCGCAGCGCTCACGACGGCGGCGCCAGAGCGCGGGCAGCTCAGCGTCCTGGCCTGACCTGCCCGAGCCGACCCGGCTCGGGCAGGTGCTCTGGCTCGAGCCCTACCCTGACCTCTTCCTCGATCAGCTCAAGGACACCTCCCCCGGGCCAGCGGCGCGTTTCGAAGCCCGGGAAGCCGTCTCGCTGGCCTTCGTGACCGCGTTGCAGCTGCTGCCGCCCCGCCAGCGTGCCGTGCTGATCCTGCGCGACGTGCTGGGATTCCGCGCCCGCGAGGTGGCGCAGGTCCTTGACTCGACCGAAGAGTCGGTGACCAGCGCCCTCAAGCGGGCCCGCGCTACGCTGCAGCGCGAGCTCCCTACGTCGCAGGAGCAGGAGCAACCACCGGCGCCGGGCTCCGCCGCCGAGCGGAAGCTGGTCGAGCGGTTCACCGCGGTCTTCGAGGCCAAGGATGTCCACGGCATCGTCGGCCTCCTGACCGAGGACGTCTGGCTGACCATGCCCCCCATACCGCTCGAATGGCAGGGTCGCGACCTGGCGGACCGGTTCCTGACCGCGACGGCGACCTGGCCCACCCCGCCTAGGCTGGTCGCGACGCGGGCCAACGGCCAGCCCGCATTCGGCCTCTACGTCCGCGACCCGCAGGCTCCCGTCGCGCACGCGATCGGGCTGCTGGTCCTCACCCTGGCGGGCGACCGGATCGGTGCGATGACGCGATTCGACCCCAGCATGCTGGCCTTCATGGGGCTGCCACGAACCCTCCCGGACTGAGGAGACGCCCGAGCTCCTCAGCCCGGTCGATGCTTCGCTCCGGCCTAGAGGCCCCACTCCTGGCGGAGGGAGGCCAGGACCTGGTGGAAGTCGGGGAACGTCTTCTTCACGCAGTCGGGGTCGTCCAGGACGATGCCGGGGGTCCGCAGGCCGGTGACGGAGAAGCTCATCGCGATGCGGTGGTCGCCGTGGCAGTCGATGGTGGCGCCCTTGGGGTCGCCGGGCCAGATCTCGATCCAGTCGGGGCCGGTGGCGACCTCGATGCCGAGGCGGCGGAGGTTGACCGCGCAGGCTTCCAGCCGGTCGGACTCCTTGACCCGGGTGTTGGCCACGTCGACGATGCGGACCGGGGCGTCGGCGAACGGGGCGATGGCGGCCAGCGTTGGCATGGTGTCGGAGATGTCGCGCAGGTTGAACTCGGCCCCGTGCAGCGTCCCGGTCCCGGTCACGGCCAGCCCGTCCGGCCAGACCTCCACGGTCGCGCCCATCCGCTTAAGCACCCGGGCGAAGGCCACGTCCCCCTGCAGCGAGTCGACGCCCAGGCCGGGCACCAGCGCGGTCTGCCCGGTGATCGCGGCGGCGGCGAAGAAGTAACTGGCGGCCGAGGCGTCCGGCTCGATCGAGAAGCTGCGGGCCGCGTACCCGCCCGGCTTGACCGTGAACGTGTCGCCGTCCCGGGTCACCTTCGCCCCGAACTGGCGCATCATCCGCACCGTCATCTCCACGTACGGGGCGGACACCATGCCGGTCACGGCGATGGTCAGGCCCTCGCGGGCCAGCGGCGCCGCCATCAGCAGCGCGGTCAGGAACTGGGAGGACACGCTGGCGTCCAGCGTCACCGCTCCCCCGGTCAGCCCGTCCGAGGTCACGGTGAGGGGCAGGTGCCCGTCGGCACCCTCGGAGGTGACGGTCACGCCCAGTTCGCGCAGCGCGGCGAGCATCGGCCCGACCGGGCGCCGGCGCAACTGAGCCGAGGCGTCGAAGCGGTAGGTCCCGTGCCCGGCCGCGGCCAGCGCGGGCAGGAACCGGGCGGCGGTCCCGGCGTCCCGGCAGTAGACCTCGGCCGAGGTGGCCGGCGGCCCGCTGGGGCTGCCCATGACCACCACGTCGCCGCCGGAGTTCTGCACCTGGTAGCCAAGCTCGGTGAGCCCGTCGGTGAACGCCTCGGTGTCGTCGGAGAGCAGCGGCCGCTGCAGATAGCTCAGCCCGGAGGAACAAGCGCCGAGGAACAGCGCCCGCGCGGTGATCGACTTTGACCCCGGAATCCTTACCTCAGCCACAACCAGCCAGCCTAGCGTGTCAGTCCGGGGCGCGATCAGCGCAGCGCGGCCTCGATCTCGCGGGCCATGGCCGCCTCCCCCAGCGCGTTGGGGTGCAGGGGCAGCGCGGCCGAGGTGGGGATGAGGCCTTCCACCCACTTGGTGCCCGCGCGCTGGCAGGCGTCGTGGCCGATGCCCGGCGTGTAGGTGTCCACGAACGTGGCCCCGGCCCGGGCCGCCTGAGCCTTGAGCATGGCGTTGAGTCCCGTCTCCACGCCGCGCAGGTAGGGCAGGTCACCGCGGGCGACGGTCACCTCGGGCCAGCAGCCGTTACCGCGCACCGGCAAGATGTCCGGGTAACCGACGACCAGCAGGCGAGCGTGCGGCGCCCGCTGCCGGATGGTGGCCAACGCCGCCGCGACCTCGGGCGCGGCCTGGGCGACGGCCTGGGCCAGCTGGTCGGGGCCGCCCTTGGTGTAGTGCTGGCGGCACGGGTCCCCGGTCAGATTGGTCAGGCTGAGTTCCCCGCAGGTGGTGGCGATCCCGCTGAAGCCGATGTCGTCGCCGCCGATCTGGACGGTGACCAGCCGGTCCGCGGCGGACAGCGCGTCCAGCTGGGCCGGGCTGGCCGGCCCGCTGGTGTGCTGGGCCCGGCTCAGGTCGCGGGTGGTGGCCCCGAAGCAGCTGACGTTGGTCAGCCGGGCCGACGCGCCGAGGGCCGCCGCGACCAGGTACGGGTAGTCGCTGGCCGAGCGCTGGCACACCCTGGCGGCGGCGTCGCTCAGCCGGGACGAGACCGGTGCCGCGGTGAACGAGTCCCCCAGCGCCACATAGGGACCCGATGGCGACGTCACGGTCTGGTGGTGGCTGGGGGCCGCGGCCGCAGTGCCCGGGGCGACCGGGGTAGACGGGGTGGAGGGGGTGACGCGGGGGCGAGCCGCTGAACTCGATGAGGAACAGGCGGCCAGCAGGACCAGCAGCAGCAAACCGGCGATCAGGGAGCAGCAGCGGCGCGCGGTCACCCCCACACGGTACGCGGGCCGGGAAAGGGAACGGCCGGCCCGCGCGGCGGGATCAGCTGGCGGCTTCGGCGCCGGATTCGGGGCGGGATTCGGGGCGGGCAAAGTCTTTGTCCCGGATGAGCAGGAACGACAGCACGCCGGAGGCCAGCGCGATGATCGCCGCCACCAGCAGGATGCGGTCCAGGCCGGAGGCGAACGCGCCCCGGGTGATCTGCGCGGTCGCCTGCCGGGCCTGCGGCGGGAGCTTGGCGATGAGCTGGCCGACCTCGCCGGACTGAACCGCCGCGGCGATCTTCGGGCCCTGGTGGGCCAGACTGGCCTTTCCGGCCACCTGGCGCACCACCTCGCTCTTAACCTGGCTGGAGAACAGCGTGCCGAGCAGCGCGATGCCGGTGGCGATGCCGACCTGGCGGAAGGTGGAGTTGATGCCGGAGGCCATTCCGGCCTGCTGCGGGCGCACGACGCCGACCGCGGTGGAGGCGAGCGGCGGGTTGACCAGCCCGACACCAACGCCGCTGACAATCATGCCCGGGATGAGGTGGGTCCAGCCGGAGCCCGCGTTGAGCCCGCGCATGAGCAGTAGCCCCGCCCCGACCAGGATCAGGCCGGGCCCGATGAGCAGGCGAACCGGCACCTTCGAAGACAGCCGGCCGGCCACCGTGGAGGTCACCAGGATCCCGCCGGAAATAACCATGAGACGGAGACCGGTCTGCAGGGCCGAATAGCCCAGGATGTCCTGGAAGTACAGCACGAGGTAGAGAAGCATCGCGAAGATCGACGCGCTGACCCCGAACGCCGCGACCGAGCCGCCGGAGAACGTCGGCAGCCGGAACAGCGTCAGGTCGAACATCGGGTGCGCGATGCGCATCTCGAGGATGACGAACGCAATGAGCAGGACCACGGCCAGCGCGAAGCAGCCGAGCACGAGGCTGTTGGTGAAAGACTTCTCGTTCGACTCGATCAGCCCGTAGACCAGGCTGGCCAACGCCACCGTGAACAACGCGAAGCCGAACCAGTCCGGCCGGCTGGCCTGCGGGGCGCGCGACTCGGACACCTTCAGCAGCGCGATGACCACGGCCGCGATCCCGAACGGCACGTTGACGAAGAAGATCCACCGCCAGGAAAGGCCGGAGGTGAGCAGGCCGCCGACCAGGGGGCCGATGGCCACGGCCAGCCCGGTGATGGCGCCCCAGACCCCGAACGCGGTGCCGCGGTCCTTGCCCCGGAACGCGTCGGCCAGCAGGGCCAGCGAGACCGCGAACATGATCGCCCCGCCGACCCCCTGCAGTGCGCGGGAGAGCTGCAGCACCAGGGTGCTGGTGGCGAAGCCGCACAGCGCCGAGGCGGCGGTGAAGATGACCAGGCCGATCAGGTACATCCGCCGCCGGCCGTAATTGTCGGCCAGGCTGCCCGCGGTGAGCAGGAACGCGGCCAGGGTCAGCGCGTAGGCGTCCACCACCCACTGCAGGTCGGAGAAGCTGGAGTGCAGCGCGGTCTGGATGTCCGGCAGCGCCACGTTCACGATCGTGACGTCCAGCAGCAGCATGAACGTGCCCAGGCACACCGCGACCAGCGTCCACCACTTGTTCCCGCGCTGGGTGTTCTCGTGCTGGGGCTGGTGACCGGACTCGTGCGGATGGTCGCGCGACCCGCCCTCGTGCTGCCCGTGCCCGTCCCGCGCATGGTGATGCGGGTGTGGTGCAGGCTCGGACAGATCTTCGTGGGCTTCGGTCACGGCAGGGCTCCAAGCTCCAGGTCGCGGTGAAAGGTTTTCGCAGGCTGGCGTGGGTGCCGCCGCATTGCAGGTTCTGTCCTGAAAGCGTCGCATGTAACAGGTGACCTGGTGTGACCGCCCCCCGCCCGGACCCGGCCGGTCGGCGGGCGTGCGCTGACCGGCGTACGGCGAGCGGCCAGAAAAGTCAACAATGGTCAACATTTACCGGCGCTGACTCGGGTGGTGGCGATCCCGGGTCTGGCCCATTCGGAGCACCCGCTACCCGATTTTCGGGCGCGGGCATGCCGAAATTCCGCGGCACCGCAGTCCATCGGAAAGATCGGAATACGGCGCGCGGAATTCCGGGGTAATCGGGATTAGCTCTGCGCTTTGATCATGCTCACCAGCCGGGTTAGCTTCGATTCAGGGTATGCCAATCTCTAGCGATCAGCGGAATGGCTGGTGAGCGGCCTTTACAGGCCCAGCGCGGCGAGAATCTGGTTGAGCAGCGCCGACAGCGAGGTCAGGCCGCCGGTGCCGTTGAGCAGGTTGACCACCGCGCACAGCAGGTTGCCGAGCAGGTTGCCCGCACCAGGCACCGCGGTGATGTTCAGCGTTACCTGGTTGAGGGTGACCACGAGGCCGAGCAGGTTGAGGTTGAGCGGGCCCAGGACCAGGTTAAGTACCTGGCAGCCGGCCACAGCGTTGGCGGCCGCACTGGTGTTCACCGAGTCGGTCACGGTCTGGTTCACGGTACCGAGCGACGTCCCGTTGGCGTTGGTGAGCGTGCCCTTGAGCACCCCGGTGGCCTGCAGCACGCCGCCCACGACGGTGAACTTCTGGGGCGTGAACGTGCCGCTGAAGGTGCCTTTACCGGCCGAATTGGTGAACGTTCCTTTCACGACCGAGGTGAGGCTGCCCACGGACGCCGCCGGGCCCGACGTGGCCGTCTTTTCCGTGGTCGACGTGGTCGCCGTTACGGCCGCACCGGCCGCACTCGCGGTGAGTCCGGTGAGCGCTACCACCGAGCCCGCTGAGATGGCCATCATTCGCATGGACGGTACTTTCATCGTTCCTTCTCTCTGAAATTCGGTGAGAATGGGACGCGCTTCATGTAACCGGCCGAGTAGGCAACAAACACACTAGAAGAAACAAAAAAGTTCATGATCTTGAGGGTCGGTGTGATGCCGGGGTTGTACGGCGGTGACCGTACACGTTTGGGCAGTTGAGGCATGGTTGACGCGGCAAGCGTGGCCGACGGGGCATGATCACCCCCGGGAAAATCTTTTTGGGGCGCGGCCCGCGTGGCCGCCCAGTGCGGCTGGGACCGGCTGCTGGGCGGGCCGCCCGGTGCGGCTGGGACCGGGCCGCTGGACGGCGGCCGCGGGCGGTGGTCAGTGTGGCCGCATCGGGCAGGCCGGGCCGGCCCCTGATCCGACCGGAATGAACCGGTAGACCGCAGTTCATTGTCGGAGAAACTGCAGGTCAAGGCGAGATTTAGGGCAAATGAGGCCAGCAGGTTAACGAAAAGTGTCGCACCGCTTAACCCTTGACCGGAACTTGGGCCGGGGCCTTGCTAGCGACCTGGCCACCGTGCTCTCTTACAGGCGTGACGAAAGACGTGATTATCGTATTGGTCGTAATAACCGCCTTGGCGTTCGACTTCACCAACGGCTTTCACGACACGGGCAACGCGATGGCGACCTCGATCGCCACCGGCGCGCTCCCGCCGCGGGTCGCGGTGGCGATTTCCGGGGTACTCAACCTGGTCGGCGCGTTCCTCTCGCTGGCGGTCGCGGCGACCATCGCCAACGGCCTCGTCCAGACCGCCGACGTCACCGTGACGGTGGTCTTCGCCGGCCTGGTCGGCGGGATCATCTGGAACCTGGGCACCTGGCTCTTCGGCATCCCGTCAAGTTCGTCGCATGCCCTGATCGGCGGGGTGATCGGCGCGACCATCGCCGCGGCGGGCGGCGACGCGATCAAGTGGAAGGGCCTGTTCTCCAAGGTCATCATCCCCGCCGGGCTGTCCCCGATCATCGCCCTCGGGGTCGCGGCCATCGGGACCTGGCTGATCTTCCGGATCAGCCGGAACCTGTCGGAAGGGACCCGTACCCACGGCTTCCGCATCGGCCAGATCGGGTCGGCGTCGATGGTCTCCCTGGCGCACGGCACGAACGACGCGCAGAAGACCATGGGCGTCATCACGCTGGCCCTGATCGCGAACGGCTCGCTGCCCTCCGGCTCCCAGGCGCCGTTCTGGGTCATCTTGTCCTGCGCGCTGGCCATCAGCATCGGCACCTACACGGGCGGCTGGCGGGTCATCCGCACGCTGGGCAAGGGACTGGTCGAGATCGACCCGCCGCAGGGCATGGGGGCCGAATCAGCCTCGGCCGCCATCATCTTGCTGTCCAGCCACTTCGGTTACTCGCTGTCCACCACCCACGTCGCGACCGGATCGATCCTTGGCGTCGGCGTCGGCAAGAAGGGCGCCGACGTCCGCTGGAACGTGGCCGGCCGGATGGCCACGGCCTGGTTGTTCACGCTGCCCTGCGCGGCCCTGGTCGGGGCCGGCTGCGAGGCGCTCGCCAAGGCCATCCACGGTCTCCCGGGCGTGCTGGTCGCCCTGGCGATCCTGATCGCCATCGCGGTGCTCGTGTTCATGCGGGCCCGCCAGAACCGGGTCGGGCACGACAACGTCAACGAAGAGTGGAGCGGATCGGTCGCTCCCGAGCAAGAGCCCGCCGCAGTCTGACGGCAAGGGAGAAGAAACATGAACGACTGGGTCAACTGGCACGCCCTGTGGCAGATCGTCATCCTGGGCTTGGTCTGCGGAGCCGGGCTGCCTGCCCTGTTCGCCGTCGGCTTGGTCGCCCTGAACATGGGCAACCGCGTTCAGACCGCGGGCGCGGGCGGGGCCGGGGGCACCACCGAGTCCGACGAGAGCCGGGTCTACGGGGGCAACCCGGTCGGCCTCGTCGCGGCCTGTCTCTGTTTCGCGATCGTGCTCGGCGCGATCGGGTACGGCATCTACCTGATCGTCGCGAGCAGCCACGGCAGCTAAGCCTTATCGTCTTGGCCGCCCGGTCCCCGCGCGGGCCGGGCGGCATCAACATAAAACAGGAGCCCAGTCATGCCGGTGTCCTCGTTCGCGCACTCGATCCTCAGCTGGCTGAGAGCCGGCTACCCCGAAGGACTTCCGCCCACCGACTACATCCCCTTGTTCGCCCTGCTGGGCACGCAGGTGACCGACGAGGACCTGCACGCCATCGCCGACGAGCTCGCCCGTGAGAGCGATCCGGAGTCGGCGGCCGCGATCAAGAAGGCGATCACCGACGTGACGAACGTTCATCCGAACGATTACGACGTCGCCCGGGTCCGGGCCCGGCTGGCTGCGGGCGGCTGGCCACTGGCCCGCCCCGACCAGTTCAGCTCCGGGACGGCCTAGACACCGACATCGAGAGAAACTGAGGCCATGCCCCTGCCCTACGTTCTGCAGTTGGTCGTCAGCTGGCTCCGGGCCGGCTACCCCGACGGGGTGCCCGCCACCGACTACATCCCGCTGTTCGCCGTGCTCGGTTCCCAGCTGACCGACGTGGAAATGCTGGCGATCGCCGACGAGCTGGCCGGCGAGAGCGACCCGGACTCGGCCGCCGTGATCAAGCGGGCCATCAACGAGGTCACGCACCAGAAGCCGACCGACGCCGACGTCAACCGGGTCCGGGCCCACCTGGCGGCGGGCGGCTGGCCGCTGGCCCCGGTGGAACCGTCGGCGGCCGAACGCGCGGGTGGGGCGTCCCCCTCCTCGGGCGGGGCGTCCCCCTCCTAGGGTTCGGTGGGCCAGCAGGCGGCGAACAGCGCGTCCCGGCCATGCAGCTTGACCCGGTCCCCGCGCCCCAGCGACCGGGCCAGGTCGGCCTCCGCCGCCTCGACCCGCAGCCACTCCTCATAGCTCACCGGCCGGATGCCCTTGTCGGCCAGCATCTGCTCCAGGGCGGTCTTGCCGTCCTGGGCCCCATCGGCGGCGGAGTCCGGGCCGCCGGCGGCCGAGCCGTCGGCGGCCGGGTAGCGAAGCATGCCCGGCCGCGGCAAGGGCACGTCCACCGCCTCGTCGCCGAGCAGGTCGGCCAGCAGCGAGCGGACGGTCTCGGCCGCATCGGACTTGTTCGTGCCGATGACGCCGGTGGGGCCGCGCTTGAGCCAGCCGGACACGTACTCGCCAGGCAGCGGCGCGCCGTCCGGGCCGAGCACCCGGCCCTGGTCGTTGGGGACCACCGCGTTCCGCTCGTCGAACGGCACGCCGTCCAGCGGGACGCTCTGATAGCCCACCGAACGCAGCACCATTTGCACGTCGAGCGTCTCCAGCTCGCCCGTGCCCTGGAACACCCCGTTTTCGTCCAGGCGGGTCCGCTCGAGGGTCAGGCCGGTGACCCGCTCGTCGCCGGTGATCTCCACCGGGCGCAGCCAGAACCGTAGCGTCAGCGTCCGCGCCGGCCCGTCCGGGGCGTCCGGCCCGTCCGAGGCGTGGCCTTCGCCCTCGGCCCACTTTCTGATCATGACGATGTTGCCGCGGACCCGGCGGTCGGACTCGGCCAGCTCGGCTCCGGTCCCGCTCGCGTCGAAGGTGTCCAGTTCGGCTTCCCCGGCCGGGACAGCCACCTCGACCCCGGACAGCTCCCCCAGCTCACGCAGTTCCTTGGTGGTGAACTTGGCGTAGGCCGGCCCTCGCCGGCCGATCATGTGGACCTCGCGGACGCTGCTGGCCTGCAGGGCCTCCAGCACCGGCTGGGACACGTCCGTGGTGTGCAGGTCGGCCGGGTCGCGGGCCAGGATCCGGGCCACGTCCACGGCCACATTGCCGACCCCGATGACCGCGACCGACTCGGCGTCCAGCGTGAATGCGGCCGGGCCGACGTCCGGGTGCCCGCAGTACCAGTTGACGAAGTCGGTGGCGGCGTAGCTGCCGGGCAGGTCCTCCCCGGGGATGCCGAGCCGCCGGTCCCGCATGGCGCCGGTGGCGTACACCACCGCGTCGTAAGCGGACAGCAGGTCGGCCCGGGTCACGTCCTGGCCGAAGTGCACGCCGCCGATGAACCGGACGTCCGGGCTCTCCAGCACCTTGCGCAGGTACTCGGAAATCGACTTGATCGACTTGTGGTCCGGGGCGACGCCGTAGCGGACCAGCCCGTACGGCGTCGGCAGCCGGTCCAGCACGTCGACCCGCACACGGACCGGGTCCGGGAGCGCGGCGGAGTGCTTGACCAGCGCCTCCGCCGTGTACAGCCCGGCGGGGCCAGAACCGACGACCGCGACATTGAGCACGTTGGCAGCCACGCTCTCGACGTTACTGCCCTTCGGTCGGCTGGCGCACCTGCGGGTTTGGCTGGCGCACGGGCGGATTCTGCTCCGGGACGTCGGCGGGGGTCCGGCGGGCCACCGCCTCGGTCAGCTGGCGGGCCAGGTGCTGCGGGGTCAGCCCGACCTCCTCCAGCACGTCGCTGCGGTCGCCATGGGTCAGGAACCGCTGCGGCAGCCCGAACGTTTTGACCGGGGTGTCCACATCGTGGTCGTGCAGCAGCCGGGCCACCGCGTCACCGAAGCCACCGGCCCGGCCGTTGTCCTCGACCACGGCCACCAGCCGGTACTGCCGGGCCGCGTCGATGATGGCCTCGTCGACCGGCTTGGTCCAGCGCGGGTCGACCACGGTCACGCCGATGCCGTGGTCGGCCATCCGCTCGGCCGCGGTCAGGCACATCATCGCCATCGGGCCAGCCCCGAGCAGCAGCACGTCGCGAGCCACTGCGCCGTCGGGCTGCTGCTCGGCCCCGGACTGCTCGGTCCCGGGCTGGCGGAGCACGTCCATGCCGCCGAGCTTGGCCACCGCCTCGACCTCGTGACCCACCGTGCCCTTGGGGAAGCGCACCACGGTCGGTCCGTCGGCCACCGCGATCGCCTCGTTGAGCAGCTCGACCACCCGGGCCGCGTCCCGGGGGGCGGCGATCTTCAGGCCCGGCACCACCTGCAGGATCGAGCCGTCCCACATCCCGTTGTGGCTGGCCCCGTCGGGCCCGGTCACGCCGGCCCGGTCCAGCACCAGGGTCACCGGGAGCTGGTGCAGGGCCACGTCCATCAGCACCTGGTCGAACGCCCGGTTCAGGAACGTCGCATAGATCGCCACCACCGGGTGCAGGCCGCCCATGGCCAGCCCGGCCGCGCTGGTCACCGCGTGCTGCTCGGCGATGCCGACGTCGTAGACCCGGTCCGGGAAGGCACGCGCGAACGGGCCCAGGCCGGTCGGGTTGAGCATGGCCGCGGTGATCGCCACCACGTCCGGGCGCTGCGCCCCGATGGCGGCCAGCTCCTCGCCAAAGACCTGAGACCAGGTCTTCGTGGACGCGCCCGGCACCGTCCCGGGCCGGGGTGCCCCGGGCACCTGGTGCAGCCGGTCGTCCTCGTTCTCCTCGGCCGGGGCGTACCCGAAGCCCTTGCGCGTGATCACATGCACCAGCACCGGGCCGCCGTACTCCTTGGCCCGGCGCAGCGCCTGCTCGACCATGGCCTCGTCGTGACCGTCAATCGGGCCGACGTACTTCAGCCCCAGGTCCTCGAACAGCACCTGAGGCTGAAGGACGTCCTTGAGGCCCTTCTTGATGCCGTGCAGCGTGCCGTACACCGGCGGCCCGACCACCGGGGTGCGGGACAGCGTGGTCTTGATGTAGTCGAGCACGTTCTCGTAGCGCTGGGTGATGCGCACCGTGCTCAGGTGGTTGGCCAGGCCGCCGATCGTGGCCTGGTAGGACCGGCCGTTGTCGTTGACCACGATGACCAGCCGGGAGTCCTCGCAGACCGAGATGTTGTTGAGCGCCTCCCAGGCCATCCCGCCGGTCAGCGCGCCGTCCCCGATGATCGCGACCACGGCCCGGTCGGTCTCACCGCGCAGCGTGTACGCCTTGGCCAGCCCGTCGGCGTAGGACAGGCTGGTCGAGGCGTGGGAGTTCTCCACGACATCGTGGTCGGATTCGGCCCGGCTGGGGTAACCCGACATGCCGCCGCGCTGCCGGAGCGTGCTGAACTCGGCCTGACGGCCGGTGAGCAGCTTGTGCACGTACGACTGGTGGCCCGTGTCGAAGATGATCTTGTCCCGGGGCGAGGCGAACACCCGGTGCAGCGCGATGGTCAGCTCCACCACGCCGAGGTTCGGCCCCAGGTGCCCGCTGGTGCGGATCACGGTCTCGATGAGGGCATCGCGGATCTCGCTGGCCAGGACCGCAAGCTGCTCCTGGCTGAGGCCCTTCAGGTCTTCCGGGCCTGCGATGGACTCCAGCAGGGTCACGTTGGTGCGCTCCTCGTGTTCCGGGGGCCGCATGGGACGGCAATTCACCGAGTCTATTTGCGGCGCCCACGGGACGTGCGCGACACCCGGGCAAAGACTGACGGGCGTGTCGCCTAAGGCTGGTCCCCTTCGGGCCCCAGGCGCTCCTCCAGCCTTTCCAGCCGCTCGGTGAACGGCTGCATCTCCCGCCGCACGGCGTCGCGCAGCATGGCCAGCATCTGCCCCGCGCCGGGCTGGCTGGCCTGGCCCGGCTGGCTGGCCTGGCTGGCCGCCTGGGCCCGCGCCTGCTTTGAGGCACTGATAGCTGTATAGCCGGCCAGCGCGGCTGTCACGGCCCGGCGCACCGGCCTAGCGTCGGCGCCGAGGTCGCGCAGCACCGCGCCGCCGGTCCCCTCCGTCTCGCTGGCCAGGCCCAGCAGCAGGTGCTCGCAGCCGACGTAGTTGTGCCCCAGGCTGATCGCCTCGGTCACCGCCAATTCCAGCGCGTTGGCCGCTGGCCCGGAGAAGCGCAGGGCTCCACCGCTGGTGCCGGCGCCGGCACCAGCGGCAGGGCCGGTGCCAAGGCCCTTCCCAGGGTCAGTGTCAGGGTCGGCGCGGGCCGCGGACGCCGCCGTCGCTTCGGCCGCGGCGGCGGTCACCCCGGCCGCGGCCAGGGCCTGTCCTATCGCGGACGGCTCGATCTCCATGCTGGTCAGGGCGACCATGGCCAGGTTGGTGTCGTCGGCCAGGAGACCGGCCAGCAGGTGCTCGGTCCCCACCGTGTCCGAGCCGCCCGCACGGGCCGACCGCACGGCCAGCCCCACCGCCGCTCGTGACTTGGCGGTGAAGTGGGCCATTCGGCCCGCTGGGTCGTCCAGGGGCACCTGGCCCAGGGTGGCCTGGCGGACCGCGGTCACCCTGCGCACCGATGCCTCCAGCGCGCGCTGGCAGATCGCCGACACCGGCACGCCCATCTCCTTGACCGCGTCGGCCAGGTCGTCGGGCAGGTACACGTTAATCTTCGGCACCACAGCTCTCACAACGGGGTTATAGAGCGGTTAGTACCTCTGTCCTACCCCCATTGGGGTTACAGCGCAAGGCTATTAACGGCCGCAGGGTCGATGGCGCCAGACCAATCTCAGGCCGGGCGCTAGGCGAGCTGGGCGGCGGCGGTGACCTCGGCGACGATGGCGGGGCCAGGCTCCCAGAGCGCGGCCTGAGGCTCTTCGGCCGGGCTGGGCTGGCCGATGGCGCGCACCGGGATGACGTCGGTCATGTGCCCAGACCGGCCGAAGCTGACCACCGGCCGGGCCAGCGGCTGCGGATCAGCCAGGCGCCAGTGGTAGGCGTTCGGGTCGGCCCACTCGCCGCAGTCGCAGCTTTCCCCGTCGACGGCGGCCGAGCAGACGTCGGCCAGCGTCACGATGGCCACGATGCCGCCGATCGCTGCCACCGGATCATCTGGGTCCCATCCCGCGAACCACAGCAGCGGGCTTTCCGCGGCGGCCAGATCCACCCGCATCGAGGCGTAGATCGCCACCGGCCCCCGGTAGGACGGCGCCCACGTCCGGTTCTCCACCTGTTTGCGGCCGCGCGCTATCGCCCATGCCCAGGGCTGGCGCACGCTAAGCAGCTGCACGTTACCTCCATCGACCCCTACCGGCGGGATACATGTTCCGCGCCGGCCCCCGTGTTCTTCCTGTGATTATTTGTACTCCGCTGACGGCCGTGCGGATTGCGACAACGGCTAAGAAATCCGCGACGAATTGTCATAGATTGCGCGCGGCCTGAATGTCCAGCCAACACGCCGCGCCGCACGCGGAAAATCGGAGGCTTTCAGCAGGTGTCAGCGGGGCAAGGTGTCCGTGGTGGCGAGGTCCTCGTGGTGGTGCCGGGCCGGGATCATCCGGTCCCGTCCCGCCAGCAGGCCCACGATCAGCTCCACGGCACAGATCGCCAGCAGCAGCACGATGGGAACCGTCCAGCTGCCGGTGGCCGCGCGCAAGAACCCTACCGCGAGTGGACCGGCCGCCGAGACCAAGTAACCGACCGACTGGGCCATCGAGCCTAGCGACGCGGCCGTGCCTGGGTCCGGCGCCCGGGCCACGGTGAAGAAGATGCCCAGGCCGAGCGCGGCGCCCTGGGCCGCGCCCAGGATCAGCACCCAGAACACCGCCGACCCGAGCGGGGCCCACAGCGACCCGGCCAGCCCGACGGCGGTGACGGCCACGGCGGGCACGACGATGACGCGCTGGTCCGCGAAGTGGTGAGCCAGCACCGGGGTCAGCAGCGAGGTGAGCAGGTTGCCCAGCCCCATCACGGCCAGCAGCACGCCCGCGGTCCCGGCATTGTCGCCCCGGTCGCGGAACAGTTCCGGCAGCCAGGACACGGCCGCGTAGTAGAGCAGGCTCTGCAAACCCATGAACGCGGTCACCTGCCAGGCCAGCGGATACCGGTACACGCCCGCCGGAGCCATGGGGGCGGCCGGGCGCGGCGGCGGCCCGTAGCGGAGCTGGGTGATCCACATCAGCGCGGCGGCCACGGCGGGCAGGCCCCACAGGCCGAGGGTCAGTTCGACCGAGCCATGGGACGCGTCGAACACCGGCACGCTGATCAGCGAGGCGATCACCGCGCCACCGGACAGCGCGGTGAGGTAGATGCCGATCAGCAGGCCGGCCCGTTCGGGCCAGCGCCGCTTGATCATGCTGGACAGCAGCACGTTCATGATGGCGATCGAGCCCAGGGCCAGGATCGAGCCCGGGAACAGCAGGGCGGTGGGGAAGGCCCCACGCAGCAGCAACCCGGCCGACACCCCGATCAGCGCGCCGAACAGCACCCGCTCGTCGCCGAACCGGCGGCTCAGCCAGGCCGCCATCCCGGAGAAGACCCCGAAGCAGAGCACGGGGGTCGCGGCCAGCAGGGTGATGGCGGCCGAGGACAGGTGCAGCGCGGACTGCAGTTCGGGGAAGACCGGTGGCAGGCTGGTGATCGCGGCGCGCAGGTTGAACGCGAGGGCTGCGATCGAGACCACGAGCAGCGTCGCTTCCAGCGACCGCCGGGCCGGACCGTCCGTCGCCGGAAAATTAGCCATCGTCCGGTCAAACTACCGAAACTTCTCCTGCCGGGGAAAGCCGCTAGGGCCGCAGCAGCAGCTTGCCGGTGGTGCGCCGGGCGGCCAGATCTTCGTGCGCCTGCGCGGCATCGGCCAGCGGATAGGTAGCCCCGATGCGGACCGTGAGCTCGCCCGCGGCGATCCAGCCGAACAGGTCGCGGGTCCGCCCGAGCAGCTCGTCGCGGTCGGCGATGTAGCTGGCCATGGTCGGGCGGGTCAGGTAGAGCGAGCCACCGTAGTTGAGGCGCTGCGGGTCGAACGGGGGAACCTGGCCGCTGGCCGCGCCGTAGAGGACCATCGTGCCGCGCGGGCGCAGCGCGGCCAGGCTGTCGTCGAACGTCGCCTGGCCCACGCCGTCGTAGACCACGTGCGCGCCGCGGCCCGAGGTGACGTCGGCCACCGCGTCGAGGAACGTCTCGTAGCCGGCCACCTGGTCGGCGCCCGCTTCGCGGGCCAGCTGGGTCTTCTCCCCGCTCGCGCCGCCCGAGGTGGTGGCCACCACCACGCCACCGCGTCGCTTGATCATCTGGGTCAGCAGCAGGCCGACGCCGCCGGCCGCGGCGTGCACCACGGTGACGTCGCCCTCGCGGACCGGGTAGGTGCTGACGCACAGGTAGTGCGCGGTGATGCCCTGGAGCATGACCGCGGCCGCGATGTCCAGGCTGACGCCGTCCGGCACCGGTACGGCACGGGCCGCCGGGATCGCGGCCTGCTCAGCGTAACTGCGGGGCACTCCGGCCCAGGCCACCCGGTCCCCCACGGAGAACTCGGTGACGTCGGGAGCCACCGCGGTGACCGTGCCCGCGCCCTCGGCCCCCTGTACCACCGGGAACTCGGCGGGCTTGTAACCGCCGACCCCCTGGCGCTGGTAGATGTCCATGAAGTTGACCCCGGCCGCGGCCACCTGGACCACCACGTGGCCCGGCTGCGGCTCCGGATCGGGATGCTCGACGAACTTCATGACCTCGGTCCCGCCGAGTTCCTCGATGACGATCGCACGCACGCAGATCACGCTCCTTACTACTGGTCAGGTACTACTGGTCAGGGCTCGATGACCGCGTTTTCCTGGCGGGATCGGGTGCGCCCCCGCCGGCAGTCGCCGGGAGAGCAGCTACTTGGCCAGCAGGGAGCGGAGCACGTACTGCATGATCCCGCCGTGACGGTAGTAGGCCGCCTCGCCCGGGGTGTCGATCCGGACCTTGGCCCTGAACTCCTTGCCGTCCGCGGTCACCGTGACCTCGCCGGGGACCGTGCCGGAGTTCAGTTCCTCGATCCCGGTGATGTCGAACGACTCGTGCCCGGTCAGGCCGAGCGATTCCACCGAGTCTCCCGAGGTGAACTCCAGCGGCAGCACGCCCATGCCGATCAGGTTCGACCGGTGGATGCGCTCGAACGACTCGACCAGCACGGCCCGCACGCCCAGCAGCGCGGTGCCCTTGGCCGCCCAGTCACGCGACGACCCGGAGCCGTACTCCTTGCCGGCCAGCACGATCAGCGGGATGCCATCGGCGATGTACTGCCGGGAGGCGTCGTAGATGCTCATCTGCTCGTCTTCGGGCAGCTTGGTGGTGACCCCGCCCTCAGTGCCCGGCGCGAGCTGGTTACGCAGCCGGATGTTGCCGAACGTGCCCCGGATCATCACCTCGTGGTTGCCGCGCCGAGACCCGTAGGAGTTGAAGTCCTTACGGGGGATGTCGTGGTCGTTGAGGTAGATCGCGGCCGGGCTGCCGTTCTTGATCGCGCCCGCGGGCGAGATGTGGTCGGTGGTCACCGAGTCGCCCAGCAGGGCCAGCACCCGAGCGCCGTGGACGTCACTGACCGGCTCAGGCTCGTCCGGCATGCCGTCGAAGTAGGGCGGCCGGCGCACGTAGGTCGAGTGCTCGTCCCAGACGAACGTGTCGCCGCTCGGCACGTCCAGGCCGCGCCACCGGTCATCACCCTCGAACACGTCCGCGTAGTCGCGGGAGAACATCTCGGCCGCCACCGCGTCCTGCACGATCTCGGCGATCTCGGCGGGCGAGGGCCAGATGTCACGCAGGTACACCGGCTGGCCGTCGCGCCCGGTGCCGATCGGCTCGTTGACCATGTCGGTGTCCATCGAGCCGGTCAGCGCGTACGCCACCACCAGCGGCGGGGAAGCCAGGTAGTTCATCTTGACGTCCGGGTTGATCCGGCCTTCGAAGTTCCGGTTGCCGGACAGCACCGACACCACGGCCAGGTCGCTGTCGTTGACCGCCTGGCTGATCTCCTCCGGCAGCGGCCCGGAGTTGCCGATGCAGGTGGTGCAGCCGTACCCGACCAGGTTGAATCCGAGCTTGTCCAGGTAGGGCACCAGGCCGGCCCGCTCGTAGTAGTCCATGACCACCTTGGACCCGGGAGCCAGCGTGGTCTTGACCCAGGGCTTGCTGCTCAGCCCGGCCTCGACCGCCTTCTTGGCCAGCAGGGCCGCGCCCACCATGACCGACGGGTTCGAGGTATTGGTGCACGAGGTGATGGCCGCGATGACCACCGAGCCGTGGTCGATGGTGACTTCGGTGCCGTCCGCCATCGTCACCGGGGTGGGCGTGGAGTGCAGCGGGTGTCCCTCCTGCGCCGGCTCGCCCGGGTCCTCGTCGGCCGCGGTATCGCCGGGCTGGTCGGCGACCGGATCAGAGGCGGGGAAGGTGTCGGCCACTCCGTCGTTGGGCTCCGGGTCGGCCACGTAGTTGCCCAGCACCGCACGGAAGCCGGTCTTGGCGTCGGTCAGCGCGACCCGGTCCTGCGGGCGCTTCGGCCCGGCGATCGACGGGACCACGGTGGCCAGGTCGAGCTCGAGCTCCTCAGAGAAGACCAGCTCACGGTCGGGGTCATGCCACAGGCCCTGCTCCTTGGCGTAGGCCTCGACCAGCGCCGTCTGCTCCTGCGACCGGCCGGTGAGCCGCAGGTAGGTCAGGGTCTCGTCGTCGATCGGGAAGATCGCGCAGGTCGAGCCGAACTCGGGGCTCATGTTGCCGATCGTGGCCCGGTTGGCCACGGGCACCGCAGCCACGCCGTCCCCGTGGAACTCGACGAACTTGCCGACTACGCCGTGCTTGCGCAGCAGCTCGGTGATGGTCAGCACCAGGTCGGTGGCGGTGGCCCCGGCCGGCAGCTCACCGGTCAGCCGGAACCCGACGACCTTGGGGATCAGCATGCTGATGGGCTGGCCGAGCATGGCCGCCTCGGCCTCGATGCCGCCGACGCCCCAGCCCAGGATGCCCAGGCCGTTCTGCATGGTGGTGTGGGAGTCGGTACCCACGCACGTGTCCGGGTAGGCGCTGGTGGTCCCGTCCTCGTCCTTGCTCATCACCACGCGGGCGAGGTACTCGATGTTGACCTGATGCACGATGCCGGTGCCGGGCGGGACGACCTTGAAGCCGTCGAACGCCGACTGGCCCCAGCGCAGGAACTGGAAGCGCTCGGAGTTGCGCTGGAACTCCAGGTCCACATTGCGCGCGAAGGAGTCTGGGCCGCCGAAGAAGTCGGCCACCACCGAGTGGTCGATGACCAGCTCGACCGGGACGAGCGGGTTGATCTTCGTCGCGTCGCCGCCGAGGGCGGCCATGCCCTCGCGCATGGCGGCCAGGTCGACCACGGCGGGTACCCCGGTCAGGTCCTGCATGATGACCCGGGCCGGGGAGAACTGGATCTCGGTGTCCGGCTCGGCCTTCGGGTCCCAGCCCGCCAGGGCGCGCACGTGGTCGGCGGTCACGTTGGCCCCGTCCTCGGTGCGGAGCAGGTTCTCCAGCAGGACCTTCAGGCTGAACGGGAGGCGCTCGGCGCCCTGGACAGCATCAAGGCGGTAAATCTCGTACTGCTTGTCCCCGACCGTGAGCGTCCCGCGGCTGTCAAAGCTGTTCCCGGTCATCGTCGTGAGCCTCCTTGCCCATGTCCGGAGCTGGCCTCGTGGCCGTATGGCTGCCCGGCTCCGGCTGCATCATCACCTGTTCAGCGTCTCAACTTACAGTATCTCGATATCAAGCTATCCAGCAAGGTACCTAGTTACTGATGAGTAATAATGGTTACCGACGGATCATCAGGATCCGTGGACGCCGAGCAGGACGCGGCGCCAGAAACGGCGGGTACGGATCCCGCGCAGCCACACCCGTAGCGGCACCTTCGGGGCCCGGTGAATACAGCCGTCCAGGCCAGGCAGCAGGCAGGTGCCGCCGCAGTCACCCCAGCAGTGCGGGCAGTGCTGGGCCGGGAACCCGGACATGCCTCCATTTTGCCCCGGCGCTAGGGTCAACCGCGACACTCGTGGCGGCCGGCCAGCGAGTCCACGGCCGAGGAGGCGCTGCTCATGCGGTTCGCGATCAAGACACGCCCCGAGCACACGACCTGGGAGCAGATGCGGGACATCTGGGTGGCCGCAGACACCATCCCGCTGTTCGAGTCGGCCTGGAACTGGGACCACTTCTACCCGCTGACCGAGCCCTTCGACGGGCCGAACCTGGAGGCCTGGACGATGCTGGCCGCGATGGCCCAGGCGACCCGGCGGATCCGGATCGGCTGCCAGGTCACCGGCATGATCTACCGGCACCCGGCGGTGCTGGCGAACATGGCCGCGACCGTGGACATCATCTCCGACGGGCGGCTGGAGCTGGGCCTGGGCGCGGGCTGGAACCAGATGGAGTGCGACGCCTACGGGATCGAACTGCCCGCGCTGAAGGAGCGGTTCGACCGGTTCGACGAGGGTGTGGAGGCCATTGCCTGCCTGCTCAGCCTGGAGACCACCACGCTGGCGGGACAGTACGTCAAGCTCACCGACGCGCGCTGTGAGCCCAAGCCGCGGCAGCGCCCCTATCCCCCGATCACCATCGGCGGCCGCGGCCGGACCCGGACGCTGCGGACCGCGGCCCGCTGGGCCGCGCAGTGGAACCTGCTGCCGGAGAGCGTGGACGACTGGCGGGAGCTCAAGCAGGTACTGGTCGAGCACTGTGACCGGATCGGGCGCGACCCGAGCGAGATCACCTGTTCGGTCAACATCCGGATGGACCAGGGCATCGAGCCCGCGGTCGCGCTGGCCTCGGCCTACCAGGACGCCGGCGTCGACCTGGCCATCATGAACCTGCCCCATGCGGCCAAGCCGGACCTGCTGGCCCCGCTGGCCGACGCACTGGCTCAGTTGGGCTGATCGGTCTGGGTGGCTTGGGGGCGGCCCTTGCCGATTCCGGTTTCCCGGAAGTACTCGGAGATCAGCTCGCGCTGGCGGGTCATCAGCTCGTCGAAGTGCTTGCCCACGTTGTCGTCGCCGATGGCTTCGACCGTGAGGTAGAGGTCCTTGATCTTCTCGAGCTTCTCGGCTGAGGCGCCCGGCGGAGCCGGGGCCAGCGTCGGGCGCGGTTCGGTAGCCACATCGGTTTCTTCGGCCGGGCTGGCTGGGCTGAACGCGGCGGCCGGGCCGGACGTACCGGGCTGGCCCAGCTCATCCCGCTCCCCTGGCCCGTCCGGCACAGCCAAATCAGCTGGCTCAGCTGGCGACGAGCTGCTGGGCACGAACTCGCTCAGCTTGGGCTGCCCCGGCGGCGGCTCGAACGGCCCGCGGAACGGCTCGGTCCTGGCCCCGGTGTTGGGGTCGGCCGGGGCCACGTAGGCCTCCGGCTCGGCTCGGTTGGGCGCCGCGGAAGGCTCGGCCGCGGCGGGCCCGGCCGATTCAGCGGGCCCGGCCGACTCAGCGGGTGGAAGTGGCTCGGCCGACTGGGCGGTCTCGGCTGGCTCAGCGGGCTCACGTGCTGGGGCGGGCTCACGTGCTGGGGCGGGCTCACGTGCTGGGGCGGGCTCACGTGCTGGGGCGGGCTCGGCGGGCGGGGCTGGCTCGTCCGGGGCGGAGAAGTACACGACCGGGTCGACGGCGCCGACGGGCTCGCGGTAGGCGGGGGGGTCGTAGCTGGCCGGCTCGCCGGGGTCGCGGTAGGCCGGCGGCGGCGCGCTGGCCGGGACACTGCTCGACGGGACACTGTTCGATGGGGCATTGTTCGCCGGGAGGCGGTCCGCCGGGACGCTGTTCGTCGCGTAGCGGTCCGGCGGGTAGCTGTCCGGTATGGCGTAGGCCGACGGCGCGATGCCGGTGTCGGCGTACCCCGCCGGTTCGCGGTCGTCGTAGGCCGGCGGCTCGGCCGGGCTGGCGTAGCCGTAGGTGCCGTCGGCCACGTCGTAGCCATTGCCGTAACCGGCGTCGTCGTAACCGGCGTTGTTCTCGTAGCCGGTGCTGTCGTAGCGGGCGGGCTCGGCGTACTGGCCGGCGTCGTCGTAGCCGACGACGTCGTCGTAGCCGCCGCCATCGCGGTCGTATCGGTCCGGGCCCGCCGGTTCGGCGTACTGGGCCGGACGAGCCGGTTCGGCGTACTGGGCCCGCGGGTCATGGTTGCGGTACTCGGCCGGACGGGGACCGTAGCCGTCCTCGTCCTGCGGCTCGGGATACCGGTCGTCCGGCTCCCGGTACCCGGCCTGGCCTGGCGGCGGGTAGACGTAATCAGGCTGGTAGTCCGGCGGTGGGCGGCGACCGGGCGGCGGCCCGTATCCCGGTCCGGGCGCGTACCCGGCCGGAGGCAGGCCGCCCGGAGGCTGGCTGCCAGGCTGCGGGGGGTAGCCGCGCGGAGGCTGGCTCACCGGCTGCGGCGGGTAGCCGCCCGGAGGCTGGCTCACCGGCTGCGGCGGGTAGCCGCGCGGGGGCACCGGTCCCCGGGAGCGCGGATCGGCCGCGTCCGGGTACCGGCCACGGCTCTCGTCGTAGCCGGCCGGCTCCTGGCGGCCGGCGGCCGGGATGGGGCCGGTGGCGAGCAGGCCACCCCAGGGTGCGTCCGGGCCGGGCTCGGCGGACCCGGAATGGGGGACGAACTCCTCGCCCTCGCTAACCCCGTAGGCGTAGCCCTGGTCGTACGGCTGCGGCCCGCGGTACCCCGCGGCCGGGTAGTGGTCCTGCGGGTAGCCGGGAACGGGCCCGCGGCGGTCCTGCGGATAGTACGCGGGGGGCGGCGGCCCGGCCTGGTAGTAGCCCTGGTCGGCGGGAGGGTAGTACCTGGGCCCGTACGCGGGTCCGGCGCGGTACTCCGGCGGCGCCGCGTACGGCGGCAGCGGCTCGTACCCGTCGGCCTCGTCCTCGCCGGGATCGACCTCGGAGTCGGGGCCGGGCGGGTAGGCCGCACCGGCCTCGTACCCGGCGGAGGCCCCGTGGGTCGGGCCGTAGTCCGGGTGGTGCGGCCCGTACTCAGGAACGGCGCCGTAGTCCGGGCCAGCGTACGGCCCGCCGTACCCCGCCTGGTCGCCGTAGCCGGCCTGGTCGTAACCCGGCACGTAGCCGTACCCGGCCCGCGGCGGATACGGCGGCGCCGGCGGGTAGCCGACGGCCTCATCGAACCCGGCTCCGGCGGTGTCGTACCCCCGCGGGTCCCCCTCGTCCGGCGGTCCGCCGACCAGGCCGCCCGGCGCGATCACCGAGGTGGGCTGGAGGACATCGTTGTTCTTGCCAAACCGCGGTACGTGCGGCCCGTGTGGCCTCTGCGCCCGGTCCGGGGCGGCCTCCGCGCTCCGGTGGTTCAGGTCGTCCAGGCCGGCGTCGGTGCGCGCGCGGCCACCGGGGTCGCTGTCGTCGGGCGCAGCGTAACCGCCGCGCAACGGGTCGTCCCGGTACAGTCCTTCGTCGTAGGCGTCCCCGGCGTAGTCACGGCCGTCGAAGGGCTCGCCCTCAGGACGATCATCCTTGCGCCGGCCGGGCCGGAAACGGCTCACGGCTGGAGCCCCCCGGGCAGCCCTAGGGACCCCGCGACCGCCAGGGTCACGAGGACCCGTTCTCTCCCGGCGGAGACGGAGCCAAGACGCACCCAACCACGATCGCATTGCCCGTAATAGAGGTGCAAGCCAAATGCGCAGGTCGATACATTGACGCTGTGACCGACCAAGCCAGCCAGGCCGACAAGTTCCTCGCCCAGCACGAGGGCCAGGCACCACTGCTCATGCCCAACGCCTGGGATGGCGGTTCCGCCGTCCTGCTCGCCTCCCTGGGCTTCGAAGCCGTCGCGACGACGAGTTCGGGCTTCGCGGCGACCCTGGGACGCCTGGACGGCGGCGTGACCCGCGACGAGGCCCTGGAACACGCGGCCGTCATCTCGGCTGCGGTCAGCATCCCGGTCTCGGCCGACCTGGAGAACGGTTTCGCCGACGACCCGGACGGGGTGGCCGAGACAATCCGCCTGGCCGCCGGGACCGGACTGGCCGGCTGCTCGGTGGAGGACTTCACCGGGCGGGCCGACGACCCGATCTACGACGTCGGGCGGGCGGCCGAGCGGATCGCGGCCGCGGCCGAGGCGGCCCACGGCCCCGGCTCCCGGCTGGTGCTCACCGCGCGGGCCGAGAACTTCCTGCACGGTCGGCCCGACCTCAAGGACACCATCACCCGGCTGCAGGCCTACCAGGCCGCGGGGGCCGACGTGCTCTACGCGCCCGGGCTGACCCGCCTGGACGACATCCGCGAGGTGGTCACGTCGGTCGATCGCCCGGTGAACGTGCTGACCATGGCCGGGACGCCGGAGGTAGCCGAGCTGGCCGCGGCCGGGGTCCGCCGGATCTCGGTCGGCGGGGCGTTCGCGTTCGTGGCCTTCGGCGCGCTGGCCGACGCCGCGCGGGAACTGCGCGACCAGGGCAGTTACGGGTTCCTGGCCGCGGCCCGGGGTGGCCGGGACGCGGTCCAGGCCGCCTTCGGCCGCTAGACCCTGGGCAGCACGTCCGCGGCGATCAGCTCCAGGTGAGCCAGGTCGGTGGGGTCCAGTACCTGCAGGTAAACGGTGTCCGCCCCGGCCCGGCCGAACTCGCCGATGGTGTCCACCACCTGGGCCGGGGTGCCGGTGATGCCCCGGGTGCGCAGGTCATCCGCGGTCCAGCCGATGGCCGACGCCCGGCGGGCCACCTCGGCGTCGTCCTTGCCGCAGACGACCGTGTGCGCGACCGAGAACCGCATCGAGGCCGGGTCCCGGCCCGCCTCGGCGCAGGCGTCCCGCACCCGGCCGAAGCTGGGCTCGGTATCGCTCAGGGGACGGAAGCCCAGGTTGAACTCGTCGGCGTACCGCGCGGCCAGCCGCGGGGTGCGGCGCGGGCCCGCCCCGCCCAGGATCACCGGAGGCCGGGGCCGCTGGGCCGGCTTGGGCAGGGCCGGCGCCTCGGCTAGCTGGTAGTGCGTCCCGGCGAAGGAGAACGTCTCCCCCTCCGGCGTCTCCCACAGGCCGGTGATGATGGCCAGCTGCTCCTCGAGCCGGTCGAACCGCTCCCCCAGGGGAGGGAACGGGATGCCGTAGGCGGTGTGCTCGGCTTCGAACCAGCCGGTGCCGACGCCGAAGTCGACCCGCCCGCCGCTCATCTGGTCGACTTGGGCCACCGCGATGGCCAGCGGCCCGGGCAGCCGGAACGTGGCCGCGGTGACCAGCGTGCCGAGCCGGATCCGGCTGGTCTGCAGGGCCAGCGCGCCCAGCGTCACCCACGAGTCGGTCGGGCCGGGCCGGCCGTCCCCGTCCATGGCCAGGAAGTGGTCGGACCGAAAGAACGCGTCGAAGCCCAGCTCCTCGGTGGCCAGCGCGACCCTGGCCTGGGTGGCGTAGTCCATGCCCTGCTGGGGTTCGATGAAGATCCGGAGTTTCATGAGGCCATCCAAGCACGGGGGCCGGGCCGGCCCGGCCCGGCGTCACCCGGTGATCAGGGTGGCCAGGCACTCGACGTGGTGGGTCATGGGGAAGGCGTCGAAGGCCCGCAGGCTGGTCAGCCGCCAGCCGTGCGGGAGCAGCAGGCCGATGTCACGGGCCAGGGTGGCCGGGTCACAGGAGACATAGGCGATGCGCCGCTGGCCCCCGGGCGCGGGAGCGGGGCGGTTCAGGTAGTCGATGACGTCGCGGGCCAGCCCGGTGCGGGGCGGGTCCAGGACCGTGAGCCGCGCCGGAGGCAGGTCGGCCTCATGCCGGGCCAGCACCCGGCCGGCGTCGCCCTGGTAGACGGTGGCCCAGGGTGTCTCCCGTAGGTTGCGGCGGGCGTCGCGGACCGCGGCCCGGTCGGCCTCTACCCCGGCCACCGAGCCGTCCGGGCCGACGGCCGCGGCCAGCACCCCGGTGAACAGCCCGGCCCCGCAGTACAGGTCCAGTGCGGTGTCGCCCGGCTGCGGCTGCAGCGCCTCCAGGACCGCCGCGACCAGGGTGTCCGCCAGCGCGGGATGCACCTGCCAGAACCCGCCCGCGCTGACCCGCCAGGTCCGCCCGGCGGCCCGTTGGGTCAGGTACGGGCGGCCGCGGAACACGGTCGTCCGGCCCCGTACCTGCCCGAGCACCGCCTCGGCGCCGATCTCGTCCCGGCCCGCGGGCGGCCGGCCACCGGTGACGATCACCGCCCGCTCGGGGCCGCCGGTCCCGGTCGCGGCCTCGACCGACCGGGCCCGGGGCCAGCGCCGCCCGGTGACGTCCAGGTCCCGGATCCGCGGGTGGGCGATCAGGCAGTCGTCGATCGGCACCACGTGGTGCGACCGATGGGCGCGCAGGCCGGCCAGCCCGTCCGGGCGGATCGCGAAGGTGACCCGGGTCCGCCAGCCGAGCCCCGGCTCCGGATCGCTGGGCCGGTCACCGGGCAGGGCCTCCACGGTCACGGGCCATTCGATGCTGGCGATGCGGCGCAACTGCTGGGCCACCACGGCGGCCTTGAGCTCGCGCTGGGTGGGCAGCGAGGCGTGCTGCCAGTCGCAGCCACCGCAGCCGCCGGGGTGCGCGTACGGACAGGGCGGCTCGACCCGGCCCGGCGCCGGGGTCAGGATCTGCACCGCGTCGGCCCGCGCGAACCGTGAGGTCACCTCGGTGATCCGGGCTCGCACCCGCTCACCGGGCAGGGTGTGCCGGATGAATACCACCGGGCCGGAATCGTCCAGGCGGGCCACGCACCAGCCGCCATGCGCCACTTCCCCGGCCACCAGCTCGATCTCGTCACCAGGCGACAGTTCAACTCGATCGCTGCGCGACGGGACCGCCATATCCTCTGAGGGCATCGTCTTTCTTTCTGGATATGCCGGCCGTGTGTCGCAACCGCCGTCCCGAGGGCATAACTTTGGCGATGCGCATCAACCTGGAAGGACGGCCGTGCATATCGTGATCATGGGTTGCGGACGGGTCGGGTCAACCCTCGCCCATATTCTCGAGGACCGCGGCAATTCCGTCGCCGTCATCGACCAGGACCCTGAGGCGTTCCGCAAGCTCCGGGCGTCGTTCAAGGGTAGTCGCGTCACGGGGATGGGATTCGACCGGGACGTGCTGATCCAGGCGGGAATTGCCGATGCCGACGCGTTCGCCGCGGTCAGCAGCGGCGACAACTCGAACATCATCTCGGCCCGGGTGGTGCGCGAGTCGTTCGGGATCGAGCGGGTCGCGGCCCGCATCTACGACCCCCGGCGGGCCGAGGTCTATCAGCGCCTGGGCATCCCGACCGTAGCCACGGTCCGCTGGACCGCCGACCAGATGCTGCGCAAGCTGCTGCCTGAGGGGGCCGAGCCGCTGTGGCGCGACCCGACCGGCAAGATCGTGCTGGCTGAGGTGGCCTTCTCCGAGCGCTGGCTGGGTGAGAAGGTCAAGGCGGTCGAGATGGCCGCGGGCACGCGCATCGCTTTCGTCGACCGGCTGGGCGAGGCCATGGTGCCAACCCTGGCCACCGTTCTGCAGGAGGGCGATGTGCTGCACGTCATCGCCCAGGAAGACGACCTGGACCGGATCTCTGAGGTCCTGTCCGCCGGGCCCGAGGGAGGCCGCTGATGCGGGTCGCGATCGCCGGAGCCGGAGCGGTGGGCCGGTCCATCGCCGGCGAGCTGCTGGAAAACGGGCACGAAGTCCTGCTCATCGACCAGTCGGCCAAGTCGATCAAGGCCGACAGCCTGCCCGGCGCCGAGTGGCTGCTGGCGGACGCCTGCGAGATCAGTTCGCTGGACGAGGCGGCCCTGCACCGCTGCAACGTGGTCATCGCGGCCACCGGCGACGACAAGGTCAACCTGGTCGTGTCGCTGCTGGCCAAGACCGAGTACGGGGTGCCCCGGGTGGTGGCCCGGATCAATCACCCCAACAACGAGTGGCTGTTCAACGAGTCGTGGGGCGTCGACGTGGCCGTGTCCACGCCAAGACTGCTGTCGGCCCTGGTCGAGGAAGCCGTCAGCGTCGGCGATCTGGTCCGGCTGATGACGTTCCGGCAGAGCGAGGCCAGCCTGGTCGAGCTGACCATGCCGCCCGACGCTCCGCTGATCGGGCAGCGTTACGGCGACATCGACTGGCCCGCCGACACCGCCCTGGTGGCCATCTTGCGCGAGGGCCGGGTCATCGTCCCGCAGCAGGACGACCCGCTGGAAGCCGGCGACGAGCTGCTGTTCGTGGCCAGCCAGGATGTGGAGGACCAGCTCGCTGAGCTGCTGTCCAGCCGCTGACTACCGGGTCAAGCGACACGATCAGCGGGCACCCCGGCTGGCGTCTCAGCCGGCCGCGAGGAACTCCGGGGTCAGCTCGTAGCGCGGATTGAACATGGTCGTACGTCCGCGGCGGACGGCCAGGCGGCCCTCCGCCGCCACCGTGCTGCCGGGCTCGATGCCGGGGATGGTGTCCCGGCCGAGCCAGACGAGTTCGATACGGCCCCGATTGGGCGGCTGAATCTCCGCCTCGAGCGCAGGCATGCCGCCGATCCGGTCATGCCGGATGCTCTGCACCGTTCCTGTGATCTTGACACGCGGCCGCTCCGGCCGCTGCTCAGCACGTACAGGGGTCCCCATGAAACAACGCTATCGGGGCCGCGTTACCGGCGTATTACCGCGCGTTAATTCGACGGTCAGCGGGTCTCGGTAAATTCCGGGCCGCGCTCGAACGGGTTGAGGTCGATCTGGTGCGGAGGCTGATCCCCGGCGCCATCGGCCACGCTCTGCGCCGCTTCCTGGGCCGCGGCCTGGGCCGCCGCCTGCTCCTCGATGGCCTGCTGGATCTCGGCCGGGAGGCGCAGCTCGAGCATGTCGCGGGGCGGCATGGGGTGGTCACCGCGGACCACCACCACGTCGCTGAGGATGTCCTCGAACGGCTCGGCCGGTTCGGTACCGTCGGCCGCGGCCCCGATGATCAGGCCGCGCAGCAGCCACCGGGGACCGTCGACGCCGATGAAGCGCATCGGGACCGTACCCGCAGCGGGGTTACCGGGCTGCACCGGGACGTGCGCGAACATCTCGGTCCCGAACGGGCCCTCGGTCTCCTGGGCGGTGGTGCCGACCGAGGCCAGCTCGGCCGCGATTTCCGGCCGGACCTCGTCCCACAGGCCGGCGCTGCGCGGCGCGGCGAACGCATGCACCCGCAACTCACTCTGGCCGCTCTTCACCGACACCCAGATAACCCGCTGGCCGTCCGTGGCCAGCTCGATCTGCTGCATGGGCGTGATCGGGACCAGCACGCTGCCGAAGTCGGCGCGGTCCCGCACCGGGAACGCGTCGTCGGCGTCCCACGGACCTCCAGCCAGCCCGTTCGCGGACAGGTCGGGTGCCTCGTGAGCATCAAACCCGTCGCTGGTCTCCTCGTCGTCTGCCCAATCCTCGCCGCCGGTGGCATCCGCCCCGGAGTACTCGGCCTGGTCCGCGTCCTCGCGCCGACGCCGACGGAACACTTCGCACGCTCCTTCGTCTGCTCCCCCCAGGATGGGTCACCCGGGAGTTACCCTGCAACAGCCGATGTAACGGGTTCACGCTACTCGGAGCCGGGGGTATTTAGGCCAGGCTTGCGGTGGCCGCATGCCCGCCGGTGGACCCGAACCCGCCCTCGCCCCGGGCCGATCCGGGCAGCTGGTCCACTTCGTGGAACCGCACCGGCGTCACCTGCTGGATGACCAGCTGAGCGATACGGTCGCCGCGCCGGAAGCTGACCGGGGTCTGGTGGTCGGTGTTGAGCAGCGTCACCTTGATCTCGCCGCGGTAGCCCGCGTCGACCGTACCCGGCGCGTTGACGATCGTCACGCCGTGCCGGGCGGCCAGGCCGGAGCGCGGATGGACGAAGGCGGCATAACCAGCGGGCAGGGCGATGGCCAGTCCGGTGGGCACCAGCGCCCGCTCCCCTGGGCCCAGGTCCACGTCCTGCGCCGCGTACAGGTCGCACCCGGCGTCGCCGGGGTGGGCGTAGGACGGCAGCGGCAGGCCGGGATCCAGCCGCTGGATCAGGACGTCGGCAACCTCGGACGGCTCGTGGGACTCGCGGGGCCCAGTCATGGAAGCCATCTAACCAACTACGGTTGAGCGCATGCGTGATTACCGTGAACGGCTCGCCGTGCCGGCCGCGTGGTGGCTGCTGGCGGTGCCGGTGATTCTGCTGCTGGGCGCGTACGCGATCTACGCGAACCTGAGCGGCCTGATCGTCGTGCTCGTCTACGTCGTGTTCACGGTGGGGTACGTCGCCGCGCTGCTGGCCTGGAGCGCCGGGGTGATCGAGGTCACCGGCGGGGCGCTGCGGGCGGCGGGCTCGGTGCTGCCGCTGGCCCGCGTCACCTCGGTCCAGGCGCTGGACGAGGAGCAGGCCGCGGCCATGCGCGGCCCGCAGGCCGACCCGGCCGCCCACATGCTGATCCGCCCGTTCCTGAAGTCAGCGGTCTATCTGGAAGTCCACGACCCGGACGGGCAGGTCCCGTACTGGCTGGTCGGGACGCGGCGGCCGGCCGAGCTGGCCGCGGTGATCGAACGTGGCCGCACGGCGACGCCGGCCAACGTGGAATGATCTGACGATCCGGTTTGGAGGAAACACTGGCATGTCAGACCAGCGCACAGACATAGTGACCAGAGTGACGGGGATGGCGGCCGCGTTCGCGGCGGCATTTGTGGCCCGCAAGCTCATAACGTTCGTATGGACCAAGGCCACCGGGAAGGAGCCTCCGGTCAGCCCGGAGGACCCGGAAGTCGGAATCAAAGAGGCGCTCGGCTGGGCGGTCGTAACGGGGGTCGGGCTGGAAGCGGCCCGGCTGCTCGCGACCCGGGCCGCGACTAAGCAGGTACGCGCCCATCAGGTAGGACAGGTCGGCAAAGCCGGCGAGTGACCGAATCAACCGGGAGCGCGGCGGCAGATTGCCCAAGCGCTCCCGGTATCGGGTCCCATTTTCTCCCCGTTTGACCCGCATAAGGCGCAGCGACTATCGGGCTGCCCTCAGGCGGCACACTCCCGGCAGACGAGCTGGCCGCCCCGCTCTTCAGCGAGCTGGCTGCGGTGGTGCACCAGGAAGCAGCGTGAGCAGGTGAACTCGTCCGCCTGCCGCGGGATCACGCGGATAGCCAGCTCTTCGCCCGACAGGTCCGCACCCGGCAGCTCAAGTCCCTCAGCTGCCTCGTCCGGGTCGATGTCGACCGTGTTCGACGACTGATCCATCCGGCGGGCCTGCAGCTCTTGCAGGCTGTCCTCGGTCAGGTCGTCGTCTGTCTTACGCGGGCTGTCGTAATCAGTAGCCATGGTGGTTCTTTCCCCCTCCACACGTTGTGCGCCTCTTCGTCGCGCGGGTGTAACGCTCAGAAGACCGTAGTTGTGCCCGAATCCGGCGGGGAATTCTGTCACGTTTGCCAGCCAGGCACACGCAGCGCGCCGGGTGCTGTGCCGTGGAGGGTGTGACGTGCATCGCACCTCCGCTTCTGCGTGTTCTCACGGCCGGATCCGCCAAGGCCACCTGGTTGAACGGGCCGCCCGTGGCACGGCTCCGACCGCCGTCGGACGCGAAGTGTACAGGCATCAAAGTCCTTTGCACGACAGGGTTCGCCGTGGGGTTAGTCCATTGTCCGAAGAGGTATGCCCAGGTGGCTCAGATCTCACTCCAATCGCCTTATATAGCCGGCGTTTCCGGGTTTAGCGCGAACCTGGCCGGGGGTAGGACTCGGCACACAAAATCCGCGTGTTCGACCGAAGGGAGTCGCATGGGCGAGTTTGCGGCCACTCTGCACGTTCGTCTAAGGGAAGCTCACGCGTCTCTTCGAGCTGCCCTAGCCGCCGGCGACGCGGACCTCACCGATACCCAGCTCGACGAGATCGAGCACCTGCGCGGGATCGCCGCCGCGCACGGTATCGCGGAGCCCGGCCTCGCTTAACCCAAGAACTTCCGCCGGAGGGGCCACCCGATCCCGGGTGGCCCCTCCGACGCGTCCGCCGACCAGGCGGTTACTCGGGGTCGGCGTCTCGTTCGGGGTCCAGGGCGGTGAGGGCGTCGATCAGTTCTTGGTGGAGGCCCGGGCCCGCGGCGACGGTGAAGGAGGGGCTGGCGGGGCGGCCGCCCAGGCCCGTGACGAGGGCGCCGGCTTCTTCAGCGATCAGGCCGCCGGCGGAGTAGTCCCACGGGTTCAGGCCGCGCTCGTAGAAGGCGTCGAGGCGGCCGGCCGCGACCGAGCACAGGTCGACCGCGGCCGAGCCGCCGCGGCGGATGTCCCTGATCCGGGGCAGCAGGGCACTGACGACCTCGCCCTGGACGCGGCGGCGGCCGGACAGGTAGCCGAAGCCGGTGCCGACCAGGGCCTGGGCCAGCGGCACGCCGTGGTTGCAGCGCAGCGTGGGTATGGCGCCCGCTGCGGGGTCACTTCCCGCCGGGCCGCTCCGGGCCGCGGGGGTCTGGCCGGTGTCGGTGCGCACGGTGGCGCCCTGGCCCCGGGCGGCCAGGTAGGTCTCGCCGCGCAGCGGGATGGCGACCGCCCCAACCACAACGACGCCGTCGACCTCGGCGGCGATGCTGACGCACCAGTCGGCCAGGCCATACAGGTAGTTGACCGTGCCGTCCAGGGGGTCGACGATCCAACGGGCGGAGCCAGGGCCGGCCGTGCCCTGGGTCTCACCGCCCTCCTCCCCCAGAATCGTGTCGCCGGGCCGGGCCGCGAGGATGCGCTCGCGGATGAGGTGTTCGGCGCGCCGGTCCATCTCGGTCACCACGTCGGTCAGGCTGGACTTGGTCGCGGCGACCTCGGGGCGCTGCTCGGCGCCCTCTTCGGCCAGGAGAATAGCCGCGGCCGTGGCGGTCTGCTCGGCCAGGGCCAGCAGCTCCCCGAGGTCGGGTGCGTGGTCGCGGGCGCTCACGTGCGGGCTCCGGGGCGGCTGAACACGCAGCAGCCGGCCGGGCACTCGTCGGTCGACGGTCCCAGTGGGCCCAGCGCGGCCCGGGCCGCGTAGGGCCGGTCCTCCAGGCGTTCGCGCACCAGGTCGACCACCAGCTCCCGGAACTGCGGGTGGTACCAGGGGGTGGCCGCCCGGGCCAGCGGCAGACCCAGCTCCTGGGCCGCTTCGGCCGCCTCGGTGTCCAGGTCGTGCTGGACCTCCATGTGGTCGGAGACGAAACCGACCGGGATGATCACCGCGCCGGGCGCGCCCTGCTTGGCCAGGTCACCGAGGTGGTCGACCACGTCGGGCTCCAGCCACGGCTGACTGGGCGGCCCGCTCCGGCTCTGGAAGACCAGCTGCCACGGGCGGTCCGGGCCCGGGACCCGGTCCGCGATCAGGCGGCACGCCTCGGTCAGCTCGGCCACGTACCGGCCGCCGGAGCCGGCCACGCCCCAGTCCGCGGGGGATCCGCTGGCGTCGGCCATCACCAGGGGCACGCTGTGCGCGGTGAACACCAGCGGGGCCTGGTCGCGAGCCTGCGGCGGCAACTGCTCCAAGGCGGCGCGCGTGCCCGCGGCGAACGGCTCGATGAACCCCGGGTGGTTGAAGTAGCGGCGGATCTTGTCGATCCGCGGCGCGGCCGGGCCGACCTCCGCCCGGGCCCGGTCCAGGTCGTCCAGGTACTGCCGGCAGCTGGAGAACGAGCTGTAGGCCGAGGTGACGAAGGCCACCGCGTGGCGGACGCCGTCGGCGGCCATGGTGGCCACGGTCCTGGTCAGGTAGGGGTCCCAGTTGCGGTTGCCCCAGTAGATGGGCAGATCCAGGCCGGCCGCCGGGAAGTCCGCGCGTAGCGCCTCGAGGAGGTCACGGCACTGCTGGTTGATCGGGCTGACGCCGCCGACGGCGTAGTAGTGCTCGGCCACTGCGGCCAGCCGCTCGTCCGGGATACCGCGCCCGCGCGTGACGTTGCGCAGGAACGGCATTACTTCGTCGGGGCCCTCCGGGCCGCCGAACGAGACGAGCAGGAACGCGTCGTAGTCGGGCATGGATCCATACAATCAGCCGGCCTGTGGTGGCCACGCCACCGGCTAGGGTCCTCGGGGAGGGAAACTGATTGACCCGCAATCCTTACGCCGAGATCTTCCGCATCCCGGGCACCTGGCAGTTCTCCGCGGCCGGGGTCATCGGCCGGGTGCAGATGTCGATGTACGGGCTGGGCACCGTGCTGCTGGTCGCGGCGGGCACCGGGCGGTACGGCGTGGCCGGAGCGGTCGCGGCGGCGGGCTCGCTCGGCTCGGCCTGCTGCGCCCCGCAGGTGGCCAAGCTGGCCGACCGGCACGGTCAGCGGGTGGTGCTGCGCCCGCTGGTGACGGCGTTCGCGGTCACCGTCGCGGCGCTGATCGCGGCGGTGGAGTTGCACGCGCCGGACTGGGTGCTGTTCATCCCGGCTGTGTTGTCGGGGGCGAGCATGCCGTCGCTGGGCTCGATGGTCCGGGCCCGGTGGAACAACCTGCTGGCCGACTCTCCGCAGCTGCACACCGCGTTCTCCTTCGAGTCGGTGGCCGATGAGCTGGTGTTCGTGCTCGGCCCGGCCGTGGTGACGGTGCTGTCGACCGAGGTCTTCCCGGCCGCCGGGCTGCTGGTGGCCACCGCAGCGTGCGTGGCCGGGGTGCTGTGGTTCGTGGCCCAGCGGGCCACCGAGCCGCCGCCGGTGACCATCTCCGTCCGCTCGGGGTCGCCAGAGACGTCCCGCCGGCGGGGGCTGGCGGCGCCCGCACTGATCGTCCTGGTGCCGGTGTACGTGTTCCTGGGCGCGATGTTCGCGTCGATCGACCTGAGCACGGTCGGGTTCGCCCAGCACTTCGGGCACAAGGCGCTGGCCGGCTTGATCCTGGGGACCTACGCCCTGGGCAGCGCGACCGGCGGGCTGTGGTACGGCTCGCGGGCCTGGCGCTCCCCCATCGAGCGCCGGTTCGCGATCACGCTGGCGCTGACCGTGACCGGCGTGGCCACGTTCTGGGTCCAGCCCAGCCTGCTCACGCTGGTGCCGGTGATCTACCTGAGCGGGATAACCATCGCCCCGACGCTGATCGCCGGGTTCAGCCTGGTGCAGGCCCAGGCCCGGACGGGCCGCGGCACCGAGGCGCTGACCTGGCTGAGCACCGGGATCGCGGTGGGTGTGGCCACCGGGTCCTCGGTGGTCGGGTTCGTGATCGACGCGCACGGGCCGCGCGCGGGGTACGTGTTCGCGGCCGGCTGCGGCGCGGCGTGCCTGCTGATCTGCCTGGCTGGCCTGCGGCGGCTGCGGGCGCGGTAAGGGCGCGGCGTTAGCCGGCGGACTGGGCGTACTCGCGCGCGATGGCCAGCACCTCGTCCACGTACCAGCTGGCGTGGTTGTAGGCAAAGATCGCGTTGTACAGCGACTGGCCGCCCTGGTTTCCCCCGGCCGCGCACAGGTACTCGGCCGCGCTGGGCACCGCGTCGTAGGGGTTCAAGATGTTGGGCGTTCCGGTGTCGCCGAAGCCGTCGGTCCCCCACTGCTGCCAGGTCGACGGCAGGAACTGCATGGGGCCGAGCGCGCCGGCGCTGGACGGGCCGACGTTGGCCCCGTCGCCGCTCTCCACCTCACCGATCGCGGCCAGTACGGTCCAGGACAGCCCGGGGCAGTACCGGGCCGCGGACGCCTTGTACAGCTCCAGGTAGGTGGCGGGCCGCGCGCTGGACACCGTGGTGTCCACCGGGAGCTTGGTCTGTGCGCTGGCCGTGGTCGGCTGGAGGCTGATGACGTGGCTGCTGTTCCCGGTGATCTGCTGCACCTTCTGCACCAGCGAGGTCAGGTTGTCGGCCGGCGCGTTGATCAGCACGCCCAGGTTGGGGACCAGCCCGAGCCGGCCGGCGACCGTCCGGTTCACCACCGCGTCCACGCCCGGCACGCTGAGCGCGGCCGACCCGCCGAACGTCAGCGAGGACGGACGGGCCGCGAGGGCGGGGTAAGCGTGGCCCTTGACCACCCCGAGGGTCCGCTGCGCGGCGGCGGACGTGACGAACTGCCCGTGGGACAGCGCCTGCCACAGGGCCTGGTCCCCGGCGGTGGTCGGCGCAGTCCAGGAGCGGAACTGCCCCGGGTTGACGCCGATCACGTTGACCCGCTTGCCGTTGATCTTGATCGCCCCGCCGCTCACGCTGAGCACAGCGCGGACACCGCCGAGCTTCTTGAGCTTCGGCAGGTCGGAGGCGGGGATCCCGGTCTGGATGACGGCCAGCACGTCCGGCGCGACCAGCTGGCGGGGCAGCGAGGTGGCGGCCGTGGTGCGGGTGACCGGCTCGGTGACCGTGGCCTGGGAGTGGGACGACTGGCCCGCCACCCCGGACGGCACGACGATGACCGAGGCGCTCGCGACACCGGCGTAGCCGGTGCCCGTGGCCGCCACGGCACCCAAGCCGACGGCGGCGGCGGTCACGCAGAGCCTGCGCCAGATCACCCTTCCCACAGTTTGATAACTGTAGCTGGCGGGTCCGGGCAACTGAAGAGCGCGGGGGGAGCCGGGCCTCAGTAGCAGACGTTGATGTGGATCCGGGCCGCCTCGGGCGGGTGGATCAGGGCCTGCCGGGTCTTGGCGTCCGCGGGCCGGTGCAGGACCACGTAGCCGTCGTCGGCAAAGACCTGCCGGTAGCCGTGGGCCTTCAGGTAAGCCACGTCCTGGGCCTGCTGCTGCGGAGTGCAGAACGGGAAGTCCAGGCCTTTGGTGTCGGCCACCACCCACGGCGCCCACCGGGGCGTGCCGTCCAGCAGCAGCACGGTGTCCCGGCCGGACAGGTGCGGTCCGACGTTGTTGGCCGCCTCGACCTCGACCCCCGACGGTACCTGGGCGGCGGCCCGGTCGGCCGCAGCCATCCGCGGGTTGACCATGTAGTACTTGGGGTGCAGCAGCTGCCCGAACGGCGAGAACGGCACGTAGGCCAGCGCCGCGATCAGCACCAGCGAAGCCCAGATCGTGGCGGGCGGCCAGTCCCGGGCCCGGCGGTGCTCGTTCCCTCCCGCCCCGCGGTGCTCGTTCCCTCCCGCCCCGCGGTGCTCGTTCCCTCCCGCCCCGCGGTGCTCGTTCCCTCCCGCCCGTCCCAGCGGCAGGTGCCAGCCTGCCCGCTGCCACCAGCGCTGCAGCCGCGCAGCCCCGTCCACGGCGGCCAGGAACATGATCATCACGATGAAGGCGTTGTACTGGAACTTGGCCTGCCACCACAGCGGGTAGCCGGAGGCCAGCATCCGCTCGGCCAGCAGCGGCACGGCCGCCAGTACCAGCGGCGAGGCCAGCGGCAGGAACGCCAGCGGGGCCAGCAGCCCGATCATCGTGCGGACCTTGACCCCCGGCGTGGCCAGGACATGCAGGGCGTGCAGCGGGTGGGTCACGATGTTCCCGGCGGCGGAGCCCAGGGTCGGGCCGAACTGCCCGTAGGCCCAGTAGAAGGTGGCCGAGCCGCCGAACGCCGGGATGAGCTGGTGGCTGGTCAGCCAGGTCGCGGCCAGGCCGCCGGCCACGAACCCGAGCCCGGTCCAGCGCCGGCGGGTCAGCAGCAGGTAGACCCCGTAGCCCGCCACCAGCAGGCCCATGTCCTCCTTGACCAGCAGCAGGCCCACCGCGGCGGCGATCGCGGGCCAGCGCCGGCCGGCCTGGAACCGTTCGGCCATCACCGCGGTGAGGACGGGCACGAACGCGACCTCGTGGAAGTCGAACGTCACCGCGGCCATGATCGGCAGCGACAGCGCGTAGGCCGCGGCCACGCCGTAGGCCGCGAGCGGGCCGAGCTGGCGGGCGGTGAAGGCCCACAGCGGCGGGATGGCCAGCGCGAACAGCACGCCCTGGGCCACCAGCAAGGTGGTCGGCCCGTCGTGGATCCAGTAGAACGGGGCCAGCACGGCCAGCAGCGGCGACCAGTGGTCGGACAGCAGCAGGAAATGCGCGGTGCCGCCGTCGGCCACCCCGCGGGCGATCGATACCGGCGCGCTGAAGTGCGCGTACCCCCGGATGCCCTGGTCGAAGATGACCAGGTCGAACGTGCTGGACAGGAACCGGCGGAACCGGATCAGCGCGTCCGTCACGTAGACCAGGGCCGCGACCACGGTGAGGATCGTCACGCCGCGCCAGTGGCGGCGCAGGCCAGCGGCGGGCGGTCCGGTGCCGTCCGACGCCGCGTCCGACGCCGCCGCAGCCGCCTCGGGCACGCCATCCGCCCGGGTGGCTTTAGCCGCCTCGGGCACGCCGTCCGCCCGGGCACGGGCGGCCTGACTCCTCACCGCTGGAAGGGTAGCAGCGCCGCAGGTGGACCCGGGTTGATCACGGGCACCTGGCCTGAGTGCCACCGGCCCGCGAACCGGAAGGCTAGTCTCTCTATATGACCCACGAGGGAAGCCACAGCCCGGGTGTCCCTGAAACAGACGAGAGTCACCCGCCACCATCGCACGGGGGCGGCGTGCCCGCCCGCGACCGTGAGCTTCGCGCTCAGGGCCGGGCCACGGTCAAACGGCTGCTTGACGCGGGCATGGTCGAGTTCGAGGAGCGCGGTTTCCACGGCGTCAGGGTCGATGACGTGGTCCGCCGGGCCGGCATCTCGCACGGCACCTTCTACCTCTACTTCTCCAACAAAGAGGACCTGTTCAAGGCCCTGCTCCAGGACGCCCTGCGTGACATGGAAGTGGTGGCGGGCGATTTCCCCGTCGTGACCCGGGACCAGGCCGGCATCACCGTGCTGCGGCGCTGGGTCCGTACCTTCTTCGACGTGTACGCGGCCCACGCCACCGTGATCCGCATCCTGAGCCAGGCCGACCTGGTGCCCGAAGAGGTCTACGGCGACGGCCTGCAGATGCTGTTCAGCATCTCCGAGGCCATGACCACCGGCATGACCGTGGCCTCCCGCAGCGCGGGCCAGCAACCCGAGCACGTCGAGCTGACCGCGGTCGCCTGCCTGATGATGCTGGAGCGCATCAACTACCTGCTGAGCGCCGAAGTGAAGCTCCCCATCGACGAGATGGCCAACCGCATCGCCGACATCATGTTCGCCGCGTTCGGACCCTCCCCCACGTTCTGACCGCGCTAGGGCGCGCTGTCCCGGGACGGGTCGAACTCCAGCACCTGGGTCAGCCGGATGTTGTTGCCGGACGGGTCGCGGAATGACGTGTCAATGCCGTACGGCTGGGCGGTGGGCGGATCGTTGAACGTCACGCCGCGCGCGCTCAGCTCGTCGTAGGCGGCCTGGCAGTCGTCGGTCTCCAGGAACAGCGTGCCGCCGGCCCCCTTGGCCACCAGGCCGGCCAGGGCCTCGCTGTCCGGCCCGTCCAGCATCGGCGGGCCCGCCACCGGCATGAGCACCACCCCCACGTCGTCCTGGCCGACCGGGCCGACCGACAGCCAGCGGAAGTTCCACGCGGCCACGGTCACGTCGGAGCGCACCTCCCAGCCCAGCGTCTTGGTGTAGAAGTCCAGGGCGGCATCCTGGTCGTGCACCCAGAACTGGGCGTTGGCGATTCTGATCATCGATTCTCCCCTGTGGTGAAGCGCTGCCGGCGGGCGCGGTTGTAAATCGCGGTTGTGCAGCGCTGGCAGGAAGAACCCTACGGACGGGTGGCCACCCCGTCTTCTCGAAACGTGCGGTTCTGCGGCCGGGCGAACGCCATGGCCACGCAGCGGGGAACCCGCACCGCCCGCGCGGCCGGGGGCCAAGACCGGCGGTAAGCCATCGGCGAGCAGCCGTAGACCCGGGTGAAGCTGGTCGTGAACGAACCGAGGCTGCCGGCGCCCACCGCGAAGCAGACCTCGGCCACCGGCCAGTCGGTCACCCGGAGCAGGGCCGCCGCGCGCTCCAGCCGCCGGGTCAGCAGGTACCGGTGCGGGGGCTCGCCGAACACGCGGCGGAACTCCCGGCTGAAGTGGGCCGGGGACAGCCCGGCCACCCGGGCCAGGTCGGCCACGGTCAAGGGCTCCGCGTACCGCGCATCGGCCAGGTCGCGGGCCCGCAGCAGCTGGCGGGCCCGCAGCTGGCGGGCCCGCAGCAGCTGGCGGGCGAGCCCCGGCACAGTCATCCATCCAGCGTACGGCGGTAGCATCCGGCCGCAGCGGGCACACTCTAGGGCGTGCGATTTCTTAGCAACGAGGTCCCGCAACACGACCTGACCTATAACGACGTATTCATGGTGCCGGGCCGGTCGGCGGTGGCGTCCCGGCTCGACGTGGACCTGGCCACCAGCGACGGCAGCGGGGCGACGATCCCGCTGGTGACCGCGAACATGACCGCGGTGTCCGGGCGCCGGATGGCCGAGACCGTGGCCCGGCGGGGCGGCCTGGCCGTACTGCCGCAGGACATCCCGGTCGACGTGGTGGCCAACGTCGTGACCTGGGTCAAGTCCCGTGACCTGGTGCACGACACCCCGATCACGCTGGGCCCGTCCGACACCACCGGCGAGGCGCTCAGCCTGCTGCCCAAGCGGGCGCACGGCGCGGTGATCGTGGTCGAGGACGGCAAGCCGGTCGGGGTGGTGACCGAAGCCGACTGCCAGGGGGTGGACCGGTTCACCCAGCTGCGCCAGGTCATGTCGGCCAAGCCGGTGACGATACCGGCCGGCACCGACCCGGAGCACGCCTTCGACCTGCTGCACGAGGGCCGGCACCGGCTGGCCCCGGTGGTGGACGAAGCCGGGCGCTGCGTCGGCATCTTGACCCGGACCGGCGCGCTGCGCGCGACCTTGTACCGGCCGGCTGCGGACCAGACCGGCCGGCTGAGGGTAGCCGCCGCCATCGGCGTGAACGGCGACCCGGGATCGCGGGCCAAGCTGCTGCTGGACGCGGGCGCGGACATGGTGGTGGTCGACACCGCGCACGGCCACCAGGACAAGATGATCAGCGCGCTGCGCCGGGTCCGGGAGACCTGCCCGGACGCGCTGGTGGCCGCGGGCAACGTGGTCACCGCGTCCGGCGTGACCGACCTGGTCGAGGCGGGCGCGGACATCGTCAAGGTCGGGGTGGGCCCCGGCGCGATGTGCACCACCCGGATGATGACCGGAGTGGGCCGGCCGCAGTTCAGCGCGGTGCTGGAGTGCGCCACCGAGGCCCGCCGGCTAGGCCGCCACGTGTGGGCCGACGGCGGCGTCCGGCATCCGCGGGACGTGGCCCTGGCCCTGGCCGCGGGGGCGTCCAGCGTGATGATCGGCTCCTGGTTCGCCGGCACCTACGAGTCCCCGGGCGACGCGTTCCGCGACGCCGACGGCCGGCTGTACAAGGAGAGCTTCGGCATGGCGTCGGCCCGGGCCGTCCGGCACCGCAGCGCCGGCGACTCGCCTTTCGACCGGGCCCGCAAGGAGCTGTTCGAGGAGGGCATCTCGACCGCGCGGATGTACCTGGAGCCGCGCCGGCCGGGGGTGGAGGACCTGATCGACTCGATCGTGGCCGGGCTGCGCAGCGCCTGCACCTACGCGGGCGCGCGGAACCTCGACGAACTGTACGAACGGGCCACGATCGGCCTGCAGAGCGCGTCGGGTTACAGCGAGGGCATGCCCTTGCCCGCAGGCTGGTAACCGGGCGGGCCGCCTGCGGCCCTGGGGCCGCGGCTCCCCGGCTCGGTGGCTCAGCCGGCGCCTGGGGGCAGCCCGGTCGCCCCGGCCGCCTCCACGGCGGTGTGGGCCTTGCTCTCGGCCTCCAGGGCGGGCGGTGGCTCGGTGCCCGCGGCGCTGGCCGCCTCGGCTTCGGCTTCGGCCGCGCGGGCCAGGACCTGGGCCGTCTCGGCCCCGGCCGCGGCGGCGGCCCAGCGGCCGATCCGGTCGGTCAGCGCCGGCCGGCAGGCGGTCTCGGCGTGGCCGTAGCCCGGTAGCAGCCACAGCTCCTTGGGCTCGTTCGCGGCCCGGAAGATCTGCTGCGCGTGCTCGACCGGGAAGTAGGGGTCCTGGTCCCCGTGCACCACCAGCAGCGGGATGCCCTGGATCTTCGCCGCGGCCTGGTCCGGCGGCACCGGCACCGGGTCCCACGCCTCGGGCGTGATCCGGGTGTCGTAGGCCTTCCTGGTGATCAGGCGGCCGATGCGGTGCTCGACCGCGAAGTGCACGCGCCGCATGCGCTCGGTCCCCCGGTAGTACCACCAGCCCGGGCTGCTGACCGACACCACGGCGTCCAGGCCGCCACCGACCAGCCCGGCGTAGCGCAAGACGATCGACGCCCCCATGGAGAACCCGACCGCGGCCACCCGCTGGTACCCGAGCTCGCGGGCGTAGGCGACGACCACGTCGAGGTCGTTGATCTCCTTGTCGCCCATCGTGCACAGGCCACCGGACGAGCCGTGCCCGCGCAGGTCGAAGGCCAGCACGCCAGCCGTCCGGTTCAGCCGGGTGGCGATCCGCCAGACCGCGGGCCGCTGCCAGGACAGCGTGAACCCGTGAACGAGCACGATGGCAAGGTCGCTGTCCTGGGTCAGGTGGACGGTGTTGATCGGGACGCCATCGTCGGTTACCAGGGTCGTTGCCTTCGTCACCGGTTCAGCCACGTATCCCATTGTGGGGGCCCAGCACCGGTCCATGGTCACCGGGACGACGTCCGCCCCTGGCACCGGGGGTGGTGCCAGGGGCGGACGCTACGTGCGGGGTGGTGCCGGTTAGGTGTCGTCCGACCTGGTGATCGGAGTCCGCTCCGGCGAGGGTGGGGTGGAGGTTTCGAGTGGTGGTTCGGACGCCATGCCGGAGCCGGCGGCCACGCGGACGAGATCCTCGGAGGGGTAGACCTCTTCGCCGTGCACGGCGACGTCGCCGATCTCCAGGTCGGCGTCGGGGATGCGCAGCTTCATGAACAGGCCGAGGACCCGCAGGATGATGAACGTGACCAGCCCGTCCCAGACGATGATGGTCAGCGCCGCGCCCGCCTGGATGGCCAGCTGCTTCGGGTGACCGTAGAACAGGCCCGCCCCGCTGAAGCCCGCGTTCTTGCCCAGGCCCAGGTACTCGATCATGTTCGGGTCAGCCAGGCAGCCGGTCAGCAGACCGCCGAACAGGCCGGCGATGCCGTGGGTGTAGACCACGCCGAGGGCATCGTCCACCTTGTTGAACGGCCACACGTAACGCGGCAGGTAGGTCCAGGCCACCCAGACGATCGCCGAGCAGACAAAGCCGATGACGATGGCGCCGAGGCCGTTGACGAAACCGGCCGCAGGGGTGATACCGACCAGCCCACAGATCATGCCGTTGAGAGCGCCGAGGAAGGTTGGCTTCTTCTCGGAGCTCAGGAACATGTCCATAAAGATCCAGGTCAGCATGGCCACGGCCGTGGCCACGTTGGTGTTGACGACGGCGGCGGCCGCGTCGGCCCCGGCGAAGTAGGGGTCACCACCGTTGAAGCCGTTCCAGCCCAGCCACAGGATGCCCGCGCCGAGCGCGACGAACATCAGGTTGTTGGGTATGGCCCGTTCCCGGTCCCGCGCCAGGCGAGGACCGATGACCGCGGCCGCGACAAAGCCCGAGGTACCGGCGGCCAGGTGAATGACGTAACCACCGGAGAAGTCCAGCGCGCCCTTGCCGGCCCAGTAACCGCCACCCCAGAGCATGAACGCGTTCACGCAGTAGGCGAACGTGATCCACAGCGGTACGAAGATGCACCACAGCCGGAAGTTGATCCGGCCGAGCACAGCGCCGATGAACAGGATGGGAGTGATCGCCGCGAACACGAACTGGAAATAGACCAGCGAGGCCTGCGGGAACCGGAACTTGGGCATCAGCCCGTCGAGCAAGGGGACGTTGGCTTGGCCTTGTAGTGCGTTATGGCCAAGCACGGTCCCAGGTATGCCGACAAATGTGCCGATCCACTTGTGACCGAAGGCCATGTCGAAGCCCCAGAGGACCCAGACCACCAAGACCAGGCCGAAGGTGGTGAACACCATCATCACGGTGTTCATGGCCCACTTTTTTTGCACCAGACCGCCGTAGAGGACGGCCAGTGCGGGAATGCTCATCAAACCGACGAACGTGGCGGCTGTCATCTGCCAGGAGTTGTCCCCGGCATTCAGCCATGATGCGTATGGAATCACTGCCCTGCGCCTCCAGGGGGGCTACCTTGGAAAGGCCATGCGGGTATCCAGGGGTCTCCCCCAAAGGGCCATACGGACCCACCCCGGCCGCTCCGGTGTCTTTCACGGAACGACTACATATTTCCCATGGGCCGGTTTCCGGCTCATTTCCCGTTTGTTACGCGGCCGGTAACGCATCAGGTCAGCAGCACGCTCATGTTTCGTCCGTGTGACGCAACGCCGGGCCAGAGCTGTCGAAATGCCCCATAGAGCCCATCCAGCCCCACAGTGTGTCAGTCCTTTCAGCTTCCTGCGGCCGTCCGGGCCCGGCATCTGGTGGCTCTCAGGTAGGGCATCGCCCCACGTCAGAAGGGTATTGACCGGCCGGCGAGCGGTGATTTCGCCCCGGCGGCCCGATCGCGGGCGACCCGAGCCAGGGCACCGAGCCGGTTCGGCCCCGGCCGGAACCGTATGTCACTTTCCCGTAACGGTCACAGCACTAACCCTTGAGTGAGGTATAGGCACAGACGTAACCTTCAGGACACGTCGGTAAGCGCTTACCGCTTACCGGCGCGGGACCCGGCACAGGCGCCGGGTTCGGGGCCCGGCGCAGGCGCTGGCCCAGGCTCGGCACAGTCGCCGGGCCGCTGTCAGGAAGGGGTCGGCCCGTGGACGCGGAGACGACGGTGAACGCGGACAGCGCCGCGCCCCCCGCCCCTTCCGCGCCCGCCACCCAAGGCTCGGTGGGGGTCAGCCAGGCCCCGACCATCTACGACGTGGCGCGGTCGGCCGGGGTCTCGATCGCGTCGGTCTCGCGGGTGCTGAACGGCCGCCGCAACCCGCGCCCGGAGACCCGGGACAAGGTGCTGCAGGCCGTGGCCGAGCTGGGCTTCGTGCCGGACGACGCGGCCCGGGCCCTGAGCGCCCGGCTGAAGGAAGTGGCCGGCGTGATCATCCGGCTGCCGTGGACCTCGCGGGACCCGGAAGACCTGTTTGCCGACGAAGAGGACAGCCTGCAGTTCCCCGACATGATCAACCGGGGCATCGCCGAGGCGGCGCAGCGGCGCCGGTTCGACATCCTGGTGCGGTCGGTCGAGCTGGACGAGCACGACCCGGGGGGCCGGATCCTCACGCTGGCCCGCAAGAGTGACGGCATCATCCTGCACGACCGGGTGCTGAACGCGGACCAGCTGGAATGGCTGGGCCGGCAGGTCCCGGTGGTCACGCTGGCCGCGGAGGCCACTTCACTGACGGCCAACGTGCGCAGCGACAACGCGGCCGGGATGCGGGACCTGGCCGGTCACCTCCTGTACGACCACGGCTACCGGACGATCAGCTACATCGGCGGTCACATCGACAGCCCGGACAGCATCGCCCGGTTCGACTCCCTGGCCGCAGAGGTCGCGAACGCGGGGGCGACCCTGCTGGACGGCCCGGCGTGGCAGGGGAACTACACCGCGGGGGGCGGCGCGCAGGTGATCAACAGCCTGCTCGACCGGGGAACGCGCATGCCGGACGCGATCGTGTGCGCGAACGACCAGACCGCCATCGGCGTGCTCTACGCCCTGGACCGGCACGGTGTGCGCGTCCCCGAGGACGTGGCGGTCACCGGGTTCGACGACATTCCGGTGGCCCGGCATCTGCAGACCCAGCTGACCACGGTCCGCCAGCGCATCAGGGAACTTGGTGCCACAGCCTTCGAGGTGCTCTATTCGATGATCAACCACGAGACCCCCGCGATGAGAGATGTGGTGCTCCCGACCACGCTGATCCGCCGCCGGAGCTGCGGCTGTGAGGGTGGTGATCCAGCATGATCCCCCTGTCACGGAAGATCGCCGTGTACGTCATCACGGCCTGGGTGGCCATCACGATCAACTTCCTGCTCCCCCGGCTGATGCCGGGCAACCCGATCCAGACCATGATCGGCAAGCTCCAGGGCCGGGTCACCCCGCAGATGCAGAAGGCCATCCAGCTCCAGTTCGGGATGGGCCTGCACCAGGGGTTGTGGTCGCAGTACTGGAGCTACTGGGGCCAGCTGTTCCACGGCAACCTGGGCCAGTCGATCACGCTGTCCGCTCCGGTCAGCACGGTGCTCGGCCAGACGCTGCCGTGGACCATCGGGCTGCTGGGCGTGTGCACGGTGATCAGCTTCGTGGTCGGCACCCTGCTCGGCATCGCGCTGGGCTGGCGGCGAGGTTCCTGGCTGGACGGGCTGCTGCCGACGTCCACCTTCTTCCAGGCGGTGCCGTACTTCTTCCTCGGCACCGTGCTGCTGCTGGTGTTCGGCAGCAACCTGCACTGGTTCCCGGTGCTCGGCAACTATCAACGCGGGCTGACCCCCGGGTTCAACTGGCCCTTCATCTCCAGCGTGATCCGGTACGCCGAGCTGCCCGCCATCACGATCATCCTCAGCTCGATCGCGGGCTGGATGCTCGGCATGCGGAACATGATGGTCACCACCATGGACGAGGACTTCGTCCTGGTGGCCCGGGCCAAAGGACTGCCCACCCGCAAGGTGGTGACCTACGCGGCCCGGAACGCCATCCTGCCCAGCATCGCGAACTTCTCCCTGGCCATCGGGCTGATCGTGTCGGGCGCGCTGCTGGTCGAGCTGGTGTTCAACTACCCCGGCGTCGGCAACCTGCTGCTGCAGGCCGTGCTCAACCAGGACTATCCGCTGCTGCAGGGGATCTTCCTGGTCATCACGCTCACCGTGCTGGCGGCCAACCTGATCGCCGACTTCGTCTACGTCGCCCTGGACCCCCGCGTCCGGCAGGAGGCCTGAGGCTCATGACCGTCCACGCCGACGACCTGGCCCCCCTCCCGGCGGGCCAGCTCACTCCCCCGGTACCAGTCAAGGGCAACGTGACCCGGGCGATCCGGCTGCCGCGCAACCCCAAGGTCATCGCCGGCCTGATCATCATCGCGGCCTTCGCGATCTTGACCCTGGTCGGCCCCTGGGTCGCGCCCTACTCGCCCAACGACAACTCGTTCGCGCAGAACCTGCACCCGTCGGCCGCGCACTGGCTCGGCACCAGCAACCTCGGCGCGGACATCTTCTCCCAGCTGCTCAACGGGGCCCGGGCCACCATGGTGGTGGGCTTCATCGCGGGCCTGGTCGCCACCGTGCTGTCGGTGATCATCGGCATCACCGCGGGTTACCTCGGCGGCGGCACCGACGAGGGGCTGTCGCTGACGGCCAACGTGTTCCTGGCCATCCCCGGGCTGCCGCTGCTGATCGTCCTCCTCAGCTACCTGCCGCCCGCCGGCCGGTCGAACACGCTGCTGATCGGCGTGATCATCGCCATCACCGGCTGGGCCTGGGGCGCCCGGGTGCTGCGGGCCCAGACCTTGTCGGTCAAGCGGCGGGACTTCGTTGAGGCGGCCCGGATCATCGGCGAGAGCCGGATCCGGATCATGTTCTCCGAGGTACTGCCGAACCTGGTGGCCATCGTGGCCTCCTCGTTCCTGTTCACCATGCTGTACGCGATCGGCACCTACATCGCGCTGGCTTACCTCGGCGTGACCAGCACCTCGGTGTGGAACTGGGGCACGATGCTGTACTGGGCCCAGACCAGCAACGCCCCGCTGACCGGCGCGTGGTGGTGGTTCGTGCCCCCCGGTCTGTGTATCGCCCTGGTCGGCATGGGGCTGGCCCTGCTGAACTTCGGCGTGGACGAGTTCATCAACCCGCGGCTGCGGGCCGGGGGCCTGTCCAAGAAGGGCATGCGCAAGGCCGGGCTGCCCCGGCACCCCAAGCTGGGCCTGACCCCGGTGGTCAGGAACCGGCCCGCCTCGACGGCCACGGCGGCGACCGCGGCCGGGCCCGCGAAGGTGGCCCGATGAGCGCCGGCCACGTGGTTGCCCCGGTGACAGCAGGCGACGGCGAGGTCAGCCGGCCGGCGCACCAGGGCGACCCGGTACTGGAGATCCGTGGGCTGTGCGTGGACTACGGGTGGGGCGAAGAGGCCGTGCACGCGGTGGTGGACGCCAACCTGACCTTGCGCCGCGGCCAGGTCCTCGGACTGGCCGGGGAGAGCGGCAGCGGCAAGTCGACGCTGGCCTACGCGGCCACCCGGCTGCTGCGCGAGCCCGGCGTGATCACCGGGGGTGAGGTGCTGTTCCACTCCCGCCCGAACGCGCAGAGCGGCCCGGACGCGATGGCGGGCACTGCCGACCTGCTGGACCTGGACGAAGGCGACCTGCAGCGGATCCGCTGGTCGGAGATCTCGGTGGTCATGCAGAGCGCGCTGAACGCGCTCAACCCGGTGGCCACCATCGGGTACCAGATCGAGGACGTGCTGAAGGCCCACCGGCCGGACCTGAACCGCGCGGGCCGCATCCGGCGGGCCACCGAACTGCTGGAGATGGTCGGCATCACCGGCGACCGCCTCGGCAGCTATCCGCACGAGCTGTCTGGCGGCATGCGCCAGCGGGCTATGATCGCGATGGGCCTGGCCTTGGAGCCACAGGTCGTGATCATGGACGAGCCCACCACCGCGCTGGACGTGGTGACCCAGCGCGAGATCCTGGAAGAGCTGATCCGGCTGCGGGACGAGCTGGGCTTCGCCGCACTGTTCATCACCCACGACCTGTCGCTGCTGATCGAGCTGGCCGACGAGATCGCGGTGATGTACGCGGGCCGGCTGGTCGAGCGGGCCGGGTCGGAGTCGCTGTTCCGGGCGCCACGCCACCCCTACACCTACGGGCTGCTCAACTCGTTCCCGCCCATGCACGGGGAGCGGAAGGCGATGACCGGGATCGCCGGGTCACCGCCGGACCTGCGGTCGATCCCGTCCGGGTGCGCGTTCCACCCGCGCTGCCTGCACGCCATGGACCGGTGTTCGGTGGACGTGCCCGAGCTGGTGCCGCTGACCACCGGGCCGGTGCCGCACGGCCGCAGCCCGCGCGAGGTGGCCTGCTGGCTGCACGACCCGCAGTCGGCGAAGCCGGTGCCAGAAGGACTGAACAAGCCCGATCCAGCCGACCCGGTGGCCCCCGAGGAGGAAAAGGCATGACCGAAACGGTGACGGCCACGTCGGTGCTGGAAGCCCGCAACCTGACCAAGCACTTCCACGTCCGGCACGGGGTGCGGTCCCGGTCCGCCGTGCACGCGGTGGAGAACGTGTCGCTGGCACTGCCCCGCTCGGCGGTCACCGCGGTGGTGGGCGAGAGCGGGTCCGGCAAGTCCACGCTGGCCCGGATGCTGGCCCGGATCATCCCCCCCACCTCGGGCGAGCTGCTGCTGGACGGGCAGCAGGTGCCGACCGGCCAGCGGAAGCGGCAGGAGTACGCGCGGCGGGTCCAGCTGGTCCTGCAGGACCCGTTCGCCTCGCTGAATCCGGTGCACTCGATCCGGTACCACCTGGCCCGGCCCCTGAAGATCCACCACATGACCGACGGGGACCTGGACGGGGCCATGGATCAGCTGCTACGGCGGGTGGCCCTGGACCCGCCGGGCCGCTTCATCGACAAGTACCCGCATGAGCTGTCCGGTGGCCAGCGGCAGCGGGTGGCGATCGCCCGGGCGCTGGCCGTGCAGCCGGACGTGCTGCTGGCCGACGAACCGGTGTCCATGCTCGACGTGTCGATCCGGCTCGGCGTGCTCAACCTGCTGGCCGACCTGCGGGAGAAGTCCCAGCTGGCCATCTTGTACGTCACCCACGACATCGCCTCGGCCCGGTACCTGGCCGACACGATCGTGGTCATGTACGCGGGTGAGCTGGTCGAGTCGGCCCCGAGCGCCGAGCTGACCGACGCCCCGGCCCACCCCTACACGCAGCTGCTGCTGTCGGCGGCGCCGGACCCGGCCCGGCCCGAGCCACCGTCGCTGGCCGGCCGCGGTGCCCCGCCCAGCCTGGTGTCACCGCCGCCGGGCTGCCGGTTCCATCCACGGTGCCCGCACGCCATGGCGGTGTGCCGGGAGCAGCGGCCGCCCACCGTGGCCGTCTCCCCGGGACACAGCGCAGCCTGCTGGCTGCACGCCAGCGACCTGAGCCCGGCCCAGGCCAAACCGCTCAACGGCCAGGCCAAGCCGCTCTCGGCGGCCACGCCGGCGGCCGGGGCCGCGATACCACCATCCCGTACGGCCGAGCCATCCAAGGAGGGGTGATGAGTTGACGCGCCGAGTGATCGCTTAGCCCGATCCCGCTTCCGCCTCCGGGCGGCAGCCTCGGCGACCGGTCGTACGCCCGGCCGGCCCGCATCGAAATACCAGGCGAAAAGACCCCGACACGGTCAACAACGCTGGCCGGTGAAGAACCGGCCGGGCAATTTGGAGTTTAGAGCAATGAGTCACAGATACCTGAAGGGCATCGCGGCAACGATGGTCCTCGGCCTGGGCGTCGCGGCCTGCTCGAGCGGCCACAGCAGCGGTTCGGGCAGCTCCGGCAGTTCGTCCAAGACCACCTCCATCACCGAGGAAGCCGTCACCGGCGTCACGTTCATCAAGAACTTCAACCCGTTCGACGTGAACTCGTTCGCCTCTCAGGTGGACGCGAAGTCGCTCCTGTACGAGCCGCTGTTCGAGTTCAACGCGCTCAAGCCCGGCGTGATCCACCCGATGCTTGGAACCAAGTACGCCTGGTCCAACGGGGGCAAGACGCTCACCGTGACCCTGCGCCAGGGCGTGAAGTTCAGCGACGGCACGCCCTTCACCAGCGCCGACGCCGCCTTCACGTTCAATACGATCAAGGCCAACGCGGCGGCCAACTACAGCGGCCTCCCCACCATCACCAGTGTCTCGGCCCCCGATGCCAGCACGCTGGTGCTGAACTTCCAGGCCGCCCAGTACGCGAACCTCTTCTCCATCCTGGGCAACACGTTCATGGTCCCGAAGCACACGTTCTCCTCGCTCAGCAACGTGGCCACGGCCTCGGTCGCCAACCCGGTCGGCACCGGGCCGTACGTGCTGAAGTCGTTCACCACCCAGCAGGTCACGTTCACGGCCAACCCGAAGTGGTGGGGCGGCAAGCCTGCGATCACCCAGGTCAACATCCCCTACTACTCGGGTAACACGGCCGCCACCACCGCGCTGGCCGCGGGCCAGCTGGACTGGGCCGGGAACGAGATCCCCAACCTGAAGCAGCTGTACACGAGCAAGGACCCGACCCACAACCACTACTGGTTCCCCGGCGGCAACACGGTGACGCTGTGGGTCAACGTGGCCAAGGGCGGCCCGCTGGCCGACGCCAAGGTCCGCCAGGCGATCAGCGCCGGCATCAACCGGCAGCAGCTGTCGAGCAAGGGTGAGTACGGCTACGAGGCCCCGGCGACCTCCTCCAGCGGCCTGATCCTGCCCGCCCAGCAGCAGTTCCTGAACCAGAAGCTGGCCAACGACCTGTCCCCCACGGCCGACGCCAGCAAGGTGTCCTCGATCCTGACCGCGGACGGCTACCAGAAGGACAGCAAGGGCTTCTGGGCCAAGGGCGGTAAGGAGATCTCGTTCTCGGTCGAGGACCCGACCGCCTTCACCGACTATTACGCGGACGCCCAGCTGATCGCGGGCCAGCTCAAGGCGGTCGGCATCAACGCGACCGTGGACGGCGTGGCCGCGCCGTCGTGGTTCACCGACACCCAGGACGGCAACTTCCAGACCGTCGTGCACTGGGGCGGTGGCGCGGGCGGCACGTCCAACCCGTACCCGTTCGGCCAGTTCCAGTACTGGATGGACAACACCCTGACGGCCAAGCTGGGCGCGAGCGCAGCGTCGAACTACGGCCGGTACAGCAACTCCACCGCCCAGGCCGCGATCACCGCGTTCGAGAACACCAACGACGCCACCGCGCAGCAGACCCAGCTGAACACGCTGGAGAACCTCGAATCCACCGAGATGCCGACCATCCCGCTGATGTACGGCGCGGACTGGAACGAGTACAGCACGGCCCGGATCACGGGCTGGGCCACTCAGTCCAACCCGTACATGGACCCGGCGCCGGACGACCCGGAAGTGGGTTACATCCTGACCCACCTCAAGGCCGCCTCGTAAGTGACGAACCGCTATGACGAGCGGGCTCCGCGCCTCGGCGCGGAGCCCGTCCCGTCTTCTGGAAAACCCGTACCGCCGTCGCTGACTGCGGAGCTGGGCCTGGACGAGAAGATCCGCCTGCTCACCGGGGCGGACAACTGGCGCACCGTGGCCGAGGACCGGCTCGGCCTGCGGCCGCTGGCCATGTCCGACGGGCCCGCCGGGGTCCGCGGCATCGTCATGGACGAGCGGGCGCCGTCGTCCAGCCTGCCCTGCCCCTCGGCTCTCGGCGCGACCTGGGACCCGGCCCTGGTGACCGAGGTCGGGGCGGCTCTGGGCGCCGAGGCTCGGGGCAAGGACGTCGACATCCTGCTCGCTCCCACCGTGCACCTGATGCGCACCCCGCTGGGCGGCCGCGGGTTCGAGTGCTTCTCCGAGGACCCCGTGCTCACCGCGGGGCTTGCCGCCGCCTACGTGCGCGGGGTGCAGAGCGTCGGTGTGGCCTGCGCGATCAAGCACTACCTGTGCAACGAGTCGGAGACGCAGCGCTGGACCTACGACGTGCACGTGGCCGGGACCACGCTGCGCGAGCTGTACCTGGTGCCGTTCGAAGCGTGTGTCCGCGACGCCGGCGTGGCCGTGGTGATGGCCGGCTACAACGCGGTGAACGGGGCCACGATGACCGAGAACACGTCGCTGCTGACCGGCGTGCTCAAGGACGAGTGGGGCTTCGCCGGGATCGTGCTGTCGGACTGGCACGCGGCCCGCAGCACCGAGGCCACCGCCCTGGCCGGGCTGGACCTGACCATGCCGGGACCGGACGGCCCCTGGGGCGAACGGCTGGCCGCCGCGGTGCGAGCCGGGCGCGTGCCGGAGGGGCTGATCGACGACAAGCTGACGCGGCTACGGCACGTGGCGACTCAGGTCGGTGCCCGTGAACCCAGCGGACGGGGCTCATTTTATATAAATAATGACGTGACCGACGGGCTTGAAGTGGCCCGTGCGGCCGGACCAGCCGATCCGGCCCTGCTCCGGCGGGCCGCGGCGGCCGCGTTCACCTTGGTGCGCAACCAGGACGAGGCGCTCCCGCTGGAGCTGACCGGCCCCCGCGAAGTCCGGCGGCTGGCCCTGATCGGGCCGAACGCGGTACACCCGGTCAGCCAGGGCGGCGGCAGCGCCGCGGTCCCGCAGGCCAGCCTGGCCACCCCCGGCGACGCCCTGCGCACGGCGCTGGCCAGCTTGGCCGGCCAGACCGGGCCGGCCGAGCTGACGGTCGAGCCCGGCTGTGTCACCTGGGAGGCCGTGCCGCAGCCGGAACCGTCTGCGCTGACCGATCCGGTCACCGGCGGGGCCGGCGTCCGGCTGGAGTTCCGCGCGGCCGACGGGGACCTGCTGGCCGCCGAGCACCGCAGCGCGACCATGTTCACCTGGTGGGAAGGCCTGCCGGACGGGGTGGGCTGGGGCGGTGACGGCCGGATCGTGCTGCGGACCCGGTTCCGGGCCCCCTCGGACGGCCCGCACCTGATCGGCGCGGGCGGCGTCGGGCAGCTCACGCTGACCGTGGACGGGACGGTGCAGGCCCAGGGCCGCACCCCGATCCCGGCCGACCCGGTGGAGGCGATGGTCCGGCCGGGTGAGGTCCGGGCCACCGTGCCGCTGCGGGCCGGGCAGGACGCCGAGCTGGAGGTCTCGCTGCTGCCGGAGAACTGGAAGCAGGGCCCGATCTCGATCCGGCTCGGGGTGGTGCCGGCCCCGGACGAGGATGCGCTGCTGGACGCGGCGGTGCGGGCCGCCGGTGACGCCGACGCTGCGGTGGTCGTCGTCGGCTCCGGGCCGGCCGCGGAGAGCGAGGGCTACGACCGGCCGGGCCTGGCCCTGGCCGGGCGGCAGGACGAGCTGGTCCGCCGGGTGGCGGCGGTCAACGACCGGACGATTGTCGTGGTCAACGCGGGCATGCCGGTGCTGACGCCGTGGGCGGATGACGTGGCCGCGCTCGGCTGGGCCTGGCTGCCCGGGCAGGCCATGGGTGACGCCCTGGCCGACGTACTGCTGGGCCGGGCCGAGCCCGGCGGGCGGCTGCCGGTCACACTGCCCGCGGCCGAGGCCGACTGCCCGGTGCTGCACGCAACTCCGGTGGACGGCGTGCTGCGCTACGACGAGGGCCTGCTGATCGGGTACCGGGGTTTCGACCGGGCCGGGACCGAGCCCCGGTACCCGTTCGGTCACGGGCTGGGGTACACCAGCTGGGCCCTGGACTCGATGGCCGTGGGCGCGGCGGCCGGGGCGGACCTGGAGGTCACGGTGGTGGCCCGGAACACGGGATCTCGCCCGGGGCGGGACGTCGTTCAGGTGTACGTGGCTCCCCCACCCGGCGAAGACCGGGGCCGTCCCGTGCGGACGCTGGCGGGATTCGCGTCCGTGACCGCAACGCCCGGGGAGACGGTGGAGGTACGGATCGCCGTCCCGGGCCGGGCGCTGGCCCGCTGGGACGAGGCCACCGATGGCTGGGTCTACCCGCCCGGTGAGTACACGGTCTACGCCGGGCACTCCTCGCGCGACCTGCCGCTGTCGGTCCAGGTGGTGCGCTGACGGCCCGGGTCGGCCCGGTATTACTGGTCCGGCCCGGTATCAGTTGGGGTTGTACGGGGCGTAGCGCAGGTCGGGCGCGGGGCGGGCGGTGAGGGTCTGCAGCATGGTGGTCTCGTGGACCAGCATGGCCCGCTCCGCGGTCAGGCGGCTGAGCGAGTCCGGCTCGGCCAGCAGCGCCTGCCGGTCCGGCAGGTCAATGATCATGGACGCCGCGACCAGGTAGGACAGCAGGACGGGCTCTTCGGGTACTTCGGGCACGTTGACCTGGGCCAGGCCCTGGGCGGTGAGCACGTCCAGGTAGGCCTGGAACGCCCCGGCCACCAGGTGCGCGGCCCGGCCGGCCGCGGCCGAGTCGCCCTCGTCCTCGGCCAGGAACTCGACCTCGCCCTGCAGGTAGGCCCGGGACTCATCCAGGGTGTCCAGCCGGAACCGCTGGGTGCCCACGGCGACGACGTCGTAACCACCGTCGTCGTTGCCCTCGGTCTCGCGCAGGGTCGCAGTGCAGCCGACCTCGTACAGCGAAGAGACGCCTTCGACGCCGGTCTCCCGGCCCTTCTTGATCGCGATCACGCCGAACCGGCGCGGCTCCGGGCCGTCGAGCAGGTCCCGCACCAGCTCCTTGTACCGGTCCTCGAAAATGTGCAACGGCAGCAGCATGCCGGGGAACAAGACGGTGCCGAGCGGGAAGAGCGGCAGCGTGTCGGTCATGCCGTGACCTTATGCCGATTGCGCTTCGCCGGCTACATCTGGGTAGACAGGGCACACCAGGAAACCAGCCGGAAACAATCGGGCGCTAAGGATGGAACCGTGCAAACGCGGCGAGTAGGAATTGGGTGCGGCTTCACCTACGTGGCGGAGGTCGAGACCCCGGTGGTGTTCCACATCGAGCCCCGGGCCGCAGCGGAAATCACGCTGACCGATGCGCAGCTCGACGCCGACCCGGCGATGACGCTGCACTCCTACACCGACCTGTACGGCAACCCGTGCACGCGGGCCATCCTGCCCGTCGGCCGGTCGCTGGTCCGGTACGCCGCGGTGGCCACGGTCCCGGACGCGACCGAGGACGCCGACGAGGACGCCCCCGAGTGCCTGCCGGGCAACCTGCCCGACGACACCCTGCTCTACACGCTGCCCAGCCGGTTCTGCCTGCCCGATCTGCTCGGCGACGAGGCCTGGTCGAAGTTCGGCGGCCTGACCCCGGGCTACCGCCGCGTCCAGGCCATCTGCGATTACGTGAACGAGTACCTGACCTTCGCCTACGGCAGCAGCACCGCGACCTCCACCGCCGCCGACGTGTTCGAGTCCGGGCGCGGGGTGTGCCGGGACTTCACTCATCTGGCCATCTCCTTCTGCCGGGCGCTGAACATCCCGGCCCGGTACGTGTTCGGCTACCTGCCGGACATGGACGTGCCGCCAGACCCCGCGCCGATGGACTTCGCGGCCTGGATGGAGGTGTGGCTGGGCGACCGCTGGTGGACGTTCGACCCGCGGAACAACATCCGGCGCAAGGGCCGGATCCTGATCGGCCGCGGCCGCGACGCCTCCGACGTGGCCATGGCCACCACCTTCGGCGGCCCGTTGCTGGAGCAGATGACCGTCCAGGCCGCAGAGATCGCCGACTGAGTCAGACGGCTCTGGGAGCGCTAGTCGGCTGTGGGCGCGTTCTCAGGCTGCCCGATCGCATGCGGGGCGGGGCGGTCGCGGCGCAGGACGGCCAGCAGTTCCTCGTACGGGCCGATGAGGAAGGCCTGGTCGCCGTCGCGGAACCGGGTGCCACGGCGCGGCGGGTGCTCCAGTAGCTGCTCGTCGGCGGCGCGGCGGATGGCCAGCACCCGGGTGCGGGCCGACAGGTCGCTCATGGCCAGGCCGTTCAGGCCACCGCCGGGGCTGACGGTCAGCCGGGCCACCAGCAGCGGCTCGTCGCCGGCGTAGAACGTGCTCAGCACGTCCAGGCCGAGCGCGGCGCCGACGAACCACGGCGCGGCCAGCGCCGCGGTGGAGCGGACCGAAGTGAAGCCGAAGTTGTGCCGGACCGACCGGGCGAACGGCGAGTCGAACATCCGCAGCACGACCGGGACTGAGTCCCAGCGCTCCCCCAGCTGGTCGCGGACGGCCAGGCCGGTCTCCAGGTTGGCCAGGTCGTCACTGGTCACCACGGCGACCGCGGCCGCGTTGGCTAGGCTGACGGCCTCCAGCGTCTCCGGCAAGGTGGCGTCGGCGATGATCGCCGGCACCTCCAGCGCACGAAGCTGGCCCAGATGGCGGTTGCTCTCGTCCTTGTCGACCCCTACCACTTCCCGGCCCGCGCTGACCAGGCGCTGGATGACCCGGATGCCGACCGAGCCCAGGCCGATGACGATGACGTGGCCGCTGAGCCCGACGATCCGCTGACGGCCGAGGGATTCCTCCAGGCGCCGGCTGACGATCATGTTGGTGAGGGTGGCGAAGAACACGGCCACGAACGTCGCACCGAGCAGCATGAGGCTGATGGCCCCGATGATCAGCCACGGGTCCTGGCCGCGGAAGCTGAAGTCGCCGTACCCGACGGTGGTGACCGTTTCCACCGCGAAGTAGGCCGCCGACAGCAGGGAAATGTGCCGGGGATGACCAGACGCGGTGGGCAGCGAGTAGGCGGCGTGCAGGATCAGCGTGGCCGCCAGCAGCACCACGATCAGCACGGCCAGCGCGGTGGCCATCCGCCGGTCCGCGACGGCCCGGGCCAGCGACACCAGCAGCTGCCGGGCCCGCCGGGTCACCCGGGGCCGCCTGACGTTCTGGCGGACCTGGATCGGGCCGGTGATCCCGGCTGTGCGCAGCTCGTCCGGGGCGCAGAACACGATCACCCGGTCCCCCTGGCTGACCAGGTGGTCGCGGCCGGGGCAGATCACGGTGTCGTCGCCGCTTGCGGGCAGCACCGCGATCGGAGCCAGCGCCCCGTACAGGTCCCGGAGCGTGGCGGTGCGCGGCGCCACAGTCCTGGCCGCCACGAATCGTTCCCGGTCCAGGAGGATCTCCTGCAGCCCGGACTGCAGGCAGGCCTCGGCGATGGCCGGTGCGGACAGCGAGGCCACGTCCAGCACGGCCACGTCGATCTGGGCCAGCGCCCGGCCCACGGCCGGGTTAGCCAGCTGGACCACGATCCGCACGTCAGCCCGCAGCTCGCGGGTCAGCAGCGCGGTCTCCAGCGTCTGCAGGTCATCTTCCAGCACGCAGATGACGGCGGCCGCGCCGGCCAGGCCCGCCTCCATCAGCATGGCCGCCGTCCGCGAGCTGGCCGGCAGGTGCGGGACACCCCACCCGGCCAGCTGCCTGGCCAGCGCCGGATCGGGCTGGTCGTCGACCACCACGGCCGGCACGCCGGACAGGTTGAGCTGCTCGACGATGCGCAGCCCGACACTGTGCAGGCCGCACACGATCACGTGCCCCCGCCAGTCCGCGTATCCGCCCGTCACCTGGGCATTGTCTGCTCCGTCGATGACGCTGATGTTAGCGGCGCGTATGCGGCAGGTGAGCTTTACCCTCGCGTTAGCCCTGGCCAGGTCGTCCCTACGCGCCCGCCGGGTAGGGATGGGCCATGATGGGCCGGTGGACTTCGAGCCGTACCGGGGTGAGCTGGTGGCGTACTGCTACCGGATGCTGGGCTCGGTCCACGACGCCGAGGACCTGGCCCAGGAGACGATGCTGCGGGCCTGGCAGGCCCGCGACCGCTATGACCCGAGCCGGGCCTCGGTCCGCACCTGGCTGTACCGGATCGCGACCAACGCCTGCCTGTCCGCGCTGACGGGACGGGCGCGGCGGCCGCTGCCGTCCGGGCTGGGCGCACCGAGCCGCGATCCCGCAGCACCGCTGACTCCGTCGTTCGACATCCCCTGGCTGCAGCCGTTCCCGGACGCGCGGTTCGACCCAGGGGTACGGACCGGGCTGCGGCTGGCGCTGGTGGCCGCGATGCAGGTGCTGCCGCCCCGGCAGCGTGCGGTGCTGGTGCTGCGGGAGGTGCTGGAGTTCAGCGCGGCCGAGGTCGCCACCCAGCTCGGAACCACGGTCCCGGCGGTCAACAGCGCCCTGCAGCGGGCCCGGGCCACGCTGGCCCAAACCAGGCTGGCACAGACCGGTGGCCTGGAGGAGGTGGCCGAACCGGGCGATCCCGAGGCAAGAGCGGTGATCGAGCGCTACGTCCAGGCGTTCGAGGCGGCCGATGTCCCGGGGCTGGTCCGGCTGCTGGCCGACGAGGCGGTGCTGGAGATGCCGCCGGTGCCGCTGTGGTACCGGGGCCGCGGCGATTACGGCCGGTTCATGGACCGCGTGTTCAGCCTGCGCGGGCCGGGCCGGGCTGGGCCCTGCGGCCCCTCACCGCCAACGGCGGGCCCGCGCTGGCCGCGTACGCGCCGGAACCCGGGGGCGGGCACCGGCGGCACACCCTGCAGGTCTTCACCGTGGCCGGCGGACTGGTCACCAGCAACGTGGTGTTCGCTGACCCAGAGGTCTTCGAGCTGTTCCAGCTGCCGGAACAGATTTTTCCTGGAGAGCTGCGCCCAGTGCGATGAGTCCGGGCGGTGCCGCCAGTACGTACCGGCGAGCATCGACCGAAGGGAACACCATCGTGAGCGTCATCGTCATCGAGTTCATCACCCTGGACGGCATCGTGTCCGACCCGGACGGGTCCGGGGGCACCCCGGCCGGCGGCTGGGCCTTCCGGCACGGCCCCGAGGCGGTCGCCGGGGACAAGTTCCGCCTCGGGGCCGTGCTGGACGACGGGGTCATGCTGCTGGGCCGCAGGACCTGGGAGCTGTTCGCCAAGATCTGGCCCGGGCGCGACACCCCGTTCGCCCAGCGCATGAACGCCGTGCCCAAGCTGGTCGTCTCCCGCACCCTGACCGACGCCTCGGACTGGGCCAACTCCCAGGTCGCGGCCGACCCCCTCGACGTAGTGCAGCGCGAGTCGCGCGACGTGATCATCACCGGCAGCCTGAGCGTCGTCCACCCGCTGATCGCCGCGGGCCTGATCGACGAGTACCGGCTGCTGACCTTCCCCACCATCCTCGGCACCGGGGAACGGCTGTTCCCGGCGGGCGGTCCGCCCGCACACCTGGAGCTGCTGGCGGCCGACCAGTCCGGCGCCGCCGTCCTCGCGCGATACGGGACGGCAGCAGCGTGATGGTTAGTCAGCCTGGGCCTTCTGGGCGGCCAGGTGGTCCCAGTCGTGCAGGAAGATCTGCTGGAAGTACTGGGCGGCGTCCGGATGCTCGATGATCACGCCGGCGTCGCGGTTGTACAAGGTGCCGTCGGTGGACCAGTTCTGGCTGCTGACCAGTACCCGCTGGCCGTCGGCGATGATGCCTTTGTTGTGCACGTTGTTCTGGATCTTGACGTTGTGCACGACGTCGAGGCCGAGGGCCTGCAGCTGCTCCAGGTAGCCGGCCTTCTCGAACTCGCTCATGATGATCTTCACGTCGACGCCGGCCGCCTGCCGGGCGATGACGGCCTGCACCAGGTCGACGAAACCCTGGGAGGTCGCATCGGTCTGCCGGGGCAGCTCGATGTACTGGAACTGCAGGTAGAGCGTCTGGGTGGCCGAGGCGATCAGGTCCTTGACCGCGGTGGTGTAGACGCCGGGGTCCGGGGTCAGCACCGGGGTGATCCGCATCGTGCCGGTCACCGTCCGGGGCGGGAAGAACGTGGCGAACGCGGGGGTCTCGGTGCTGCCGAGCGAGGGCGGCGTCAGCGGCGGGCCGGCCTGCTCGGCCGGCCCGTTGTGCGCGGCGGCCACGGCCAGGTCGTGCTTGATGTAGTCCTCGAACACCCCGGCGAGATGGGCCTGATCGATGATCACGTGCCAGTCCCGGTCGCGGTGCCGGGCCTCGCTGGCGTCAGCGGCGCTGGCCGGGCTGGCCGCCGGGTCGATGTCGGGCTGGTTGGAGTTGTTCCAGTTGCCGCTGGACAGCCAGGTCGCGGCGCGGTCCCGCACCGCGACCTTGATGTGGTAGGCGCTCGGGTAGATCCAGGCCGTAGCGTCCTTGTCGGTCCGGGTCAGCGCCCAGGCCTGGGTGAACTCAGACGTCAGGGCCTGGTGAAGCGTGGCCACCGTGTCCGGGTCGGTCTGGTCCGCGGTCGGGTTCTTGGCCGGGTGGTCAAGCACCAGGCTGAACGGCTTGCCGTTCAGGTCGCCCTGCACGGCGCTCAGGACGTGGGCCGAAGTGAAGTCATACAGGCCCACCGTGAACGTCTCCGTGGTCGCGGCCAGGAAGTCCTTGAGCGCGGGCCAGCCCGAGTCCGGGCTGGCGCACAGGTGGACAGTGGCCTCCCCCTCCACCGGGTTCAGCGTCACGCCAGCCGGGCCGCTGTAGTCCAGCTGCGGTTTGGAGATGGCCGCCGCCAGCGCGGCGTGGGCCGACGCCAGCGCGGCCGGGCGCAGGCCGGGATGCGGGCCGCCCAGCGTCTGCTCGTCCGCGAAGTGCGGTACCGAGCCCTGATCCGGGGCCAGCCGGTACTCCTGGGCGTATCCTTGCGGGTCCTCCAGTTCCTTGCGCTTTTCCGGCGACGCCTGCCGGACGTCGGTCGGCACCCCGGCCACCTCGGCCGGCACCTGGTCGGCCGCCGGCAGCTGCGATTTCTTCTGCGCCACGGTGACGACGATGGCGGGAGCCGAGGTCAGCCAGTCGTTGGTCACCTTGTAGCCCGGCCGCACGGACAGGACGCCCGGCTTGCTGAGCTCGGCCAGATGCTGGCTGATGACGTTGTTCAGTCCGGACAGGTCCTCAGGCATGGCACCCTCCCCTAGTCGCGCTCTCATCCAACCGGAGACGCGGCGCCCCGTCCTGATACTCCGGTTAGCCGGGCAGTGAACAGTCAGCCCGGCGTGTCGCGGCGGAGGCCCTCGGCGGCGTATTCCGCGAGCAGGTCGCTGACTGACAACCCGCGGTGGACGGCCTGGGCGGCCAGGGCCTCGGCCAGGTCGATGGGGAAGACAACGGTGCGGTGCACGCAGTCGTCACCCTCCCAGGCTTCGCCGGCCGGTTCATCCGCGGACTCAGACATGCTCGCTCCTTTCCACCGCGCTGGCCGCCGGACGGTCCGCCGTACCGGCCGACGTTGGCGCGGGCAGTGGCACGTACCGGCGCAGGACCCGGTCGCTGAGCAGGCCGAGGCAGCTGAGGTTGGGGAAGCCCGGGCCCTGCGCCAGCCCGGCCAGCATGGGCAGGTGCAGCGCCGGGGTGAGCCCCGCCACCGACAGGTCCACGTCGATCAGCTTTTCCAGCAGCTCGCCGCCCCGCGGTCCACCGCTCGCCGCGGCGAGCCGGGCCCGCGCCTCCGGGCCGAGCAGGGACTCGAACCAGCGGGATTCGAAGCCGATGGCCACCACCACGAAGTCGTAGGCCACCTTCTCCCGCTCGGGGCCGTACTCGGTGGTGAGGACAACCTGATGGTCGCTGGCCTCGATGGCCACGGCCCGGCCCGCCAGCGTGCGGAACCGCCGTGATGCGTTGAGCACGGCCTCGGCCTGCGCGGAGAACACGCCACGGTCGGTGCGTTCGAGGAACTCGCGCCGGTGCCGCTCGGCCAGGGCGGGCCAGTCCCGCGGGTCGGAGTAGAACCGGTTCTCGGCGTAGCTCTCGCCCCGCGAGTAGAGCACGCCGCGGCTGGTCACCACGTCGACCGTGGACCACTTGTGGGCCCGGCGCAGCAGGTCGATGACCACCGAGGCCGCAGTCTCCCCGCTGCCGATGACGCAGATGCTCTGGGCCAGGTGCGGGCCGGGGCGTGGTGTGTGCTGCCAGTAACTGCGGCCGGTGGTCACCCGCGGATGCGCCACCGGCTGCCCGGGCACCTGGATCGGTGGCCCGGTCCCGGTGAACACCACGCCGTCGGCCCACAGCGCGGACCCACCGGACAGGTCGAGCCGCCACCGGTCCCCCACCGTCTCCAGACCCTCAAGCTGCGCCGTGACCACCTCGGCTCCCGCTTTGGCGGCGGCGTCGCGCAGGTAGAAGCTCCACTGCCGGTGGGTGGGACGGAGCCGGCCGCGATCGACCCAGTCGGCGTAGTCGCCCCGCTCGATCAGGTACCGCTGAAAGCCAAAACCGGCCATCGCCGCGGTGACCGCGGCCGAGGCATCACCCCAGCTGTCCGGGTAGGGGAAACCGATGTCCTTCTCCGGTGGCGTGCCCAGCGGCAGCGAGCCGGAGGTGTAGCCCTGCCGGCCGGTCCAGTTCCCGGCCACCGGCCCGGGGTCGATGAGCACCACCCGGGGCGCGTCCAGGCCGGCCGCGGCCAGGGCCCGCGCCTTGACGGCGATGGCGATGCCCTTCGGGCCCGCGCCTGCGACGGCCAACGTCGGCATACCCGCGAGGATAACCTCCGCCCGCCCGCGGCGACGGTTTCGTAGGCGTCCTGGCAGAGTTCGGCGATCTCGGCCCAGTCGGGCTCGCCGTCGAGGTGGACCCCGATCCAGCCGCGGCCGCCGACGTACGGGGGGCGGAAGATCCGGTCCGGCTCGGCCGCGATCAGCTCGGCCTGGGCGCCGGGCGGGGCGGCGCACCACAGGTGCGGGAACTGGTTCTGGTGGTGACCCTGGGCCCACAGGGTGACGAACGATTTCTTGTCCCGTACGTACCAGGTCGGCGCGCTGTGGCTGGGCCGCTCGGTGACCTCGGGCAGGGCCAGGCAGATGCCCCGCAGCCGCTCGGCCAGCTCGCCGGGCCGCTCATCCGCCAGCTCGCCTGGCCGTTCCCCGGGCTGATCTGTGGTCATGCCGCACCCTCCGCCGTTATTCGGCGGTCTGGGCGTCCTCCAGGCTGCCGTACACCGGAATGTACTGGTCGGCGCCGGTGAGTTCCAGGATGCGGGCCACCACCGGCTGCGGGGCGACCAGGGCCATCGTGCCGCCGCGGACGTTCAGCACGGTACGCACGCTGAGCAGGACCTGCATGCCGGTGGAGTCCATGAAAGCCAGCCCGGACAGCTCCAGGATCATCCGCCGCGTCCCGCGGGACACCTCGGAGGTGAGCACGTCGCGGAGCTGCCGGCCGGTGTGCAGATCGCACTCCCCGGTCAGGGTGACCAGCGTGTACGCGGACCCAGCGGTCACCGAGATCGTGAGCTCGTCCACCCCACCCCTTCCAGGCAACGACAGGCGGGCAGGCGGCCGGCCAGCTAAGCGTCCCGCCATGTTAGGGCCTGCTGAACTCACCGTCCAGGTTTTGACCGGCCCGTTTTGGTGGCCTTTGGGAGGCCGCCGCATCACGCTCCCGGGAGGTTGACCAGGCCGGCCAGGGCGGCGCGGTGGTGGCTGGAAGTGCCGAAGCCGATCGAGTCGGCTTTAGCCCGCTTGAGGTACAGGTGGGCCGGGTGTTCCCAGGTGAAACCGATGCCGCCGTGCATCTGCACGCACTCCTCGGCCGCGTGGACCGCGACGTCGCCGCAGTGCGCCTTGGCCAGTGCGACCGCGACCGGGGTGTCGTCGTTGCCCTCGGCCAGGCAGGCCGCGGCGTACCGGGCCGCGGCCCGGGCCTGGGTGATCTCCACCCACAGGTCGGCCAGCCGGTGCTTGAGGGCCTGGAACGAGCCCACCGGCCGGGCGAACTGGCGCCGCTCCTTCACGTAGGCCACGGTCAGCTCCAGGCACTTCTCGGCCACCCCGAGCTGCTCGGCGGCCAGCCCGGCCGCCCCGGCCAGCAGGGCGAGCTGGAACGCGTCCTCGGCCCCGGAGCCGGACGCGATCAGCCGGGCTTCCACGTCGTCGAACTCCACGTCGCACAGCGGCCGGGTCATGTCGAGCGAACTGACGGGGGTCCGGCGCACGCCCTCGCTGCGGGTGCCGACCACGTACAGGGCGTGCGGCACGCCATCGGCCGGGACCAGCAGCAGGTCGGCGTCGAGCGCGTCGGCCACCCCGCGGACCTCGCCGCGCAGCCGGGCGCCACCGTGGCCGTCGCCGGCCCGGGGCGCAGACAGCCGGGCCGTGCGCGGGAACTCGTCGCCGGGCGCGGTAGCGAACCCGACGGCCAGCGCGATGGTCACGTCGCCGCGGGCCAGCTCGGGCAGCAACTGGTGGTCACCGGCCTCCAGCAGGGCCATGGTGGCCACCACCGCGCTGCCCAGGTACGGGACCGGGGCCACGGACCGGCCCAGCTCCTCGGCCACGGTGGCGGCCTCGCGGAACGTGGCCCCGGCGCCGTCGTCTTCCTCCGGCACCAGCAGCCCGGCGCAGCCCAGGTCGGCGGCCAGCGCGTGCCACAGCGCGGTGTCGCCGCCGGTCCCGCTACTGCCGTCGGCCCGGGGCAGCACGTCCTCGGGCTTGCACCGGCGGGCGAGCAGCGAGCGGACGCTGTCGCGCAGTTCGGTCTCGGTCTCGGTGTAGAGCAGGTCCGGCGTACGGTCGGCGGCAGCCTGCTCCGCCCCTTCCAGGTCAGCAGTGGTGGTCATCGGGGCAGGTCCTTCCAGGGAACGTCTTTGTCCACCCGCGGCTCGGACGGCAGGCCGAGGACGCGTTCAGCGATGATGTTGCGCAGCACCTCGGAGGTGCCGCCCTCGATCGAGTTGCCCTTGGCCCGCAGGTAGCGGAAGCCAGGATCGCGGCCCAGGAACTCGGCGTGCGCGGGACGCCGCATGGACCAGTCCCCGTAGCGAAGGCCGTCTGCGCCGGCCAGTTCCACGTCGAGACCGGAAATCTCCTGGTTGAGCCGGGCGAAGGTGACCTTGGCCGCCGACCCTTCCGGCCCGGGCTGGCCCGCGGCCAGCTGCTGGCGCAGCCGCAGGCTGGCCAGCCGGGCCACCTCGGTGTCGGCCCACAGCCGCAGCAGCCGGTCGTGCAGCCCGGGGCTGCGCCGCTCCGGATGGTCCCGCCAGGCCCGGGTGACCAGGCCGATCATGCCGCCCTCGCGGGGCATCCCGGCCCCGCCGATGGCCACGCGCTCGTTCATCAGCGTGCCCTGAGCGACCTTCCAGCCCTCCCCCACCTGGGCGATCCGGTGGGAGTCGGGGATCCGCACGTCGGTCAGGAAGACCTCGTTGAACTCGGCTTCGCCGGTCAGCTGCCGTAGCGGCCGGACGTCCACCCCGGGATCGGTCATGTCGCAGACGAAGTAGGACAGCCCCTGGTGCTTGGGCACGTCCGGATCAGTGCGGGCGACCAGGATGGCCCACCGGGCCTGGTGGGCCAGGGACGTCCACACCTTCTGCCCGTTGACGATCCAATCGCCCTCGTCGTTACGTTCGGCCCGGGTGGCCAGCGAGGCCAGGTCGCTGCCCGCGCCGGGCTCGCTGAACAGCTGGCACCAGATCTCCTCTCCGGTCCACAGCGGGCGCAGCCAGCGTTCCTGCTGTTCGGCGGTGCCGAAGGCCAGGATGGTCGGGGCAGCCATGCCCAGCCCGATGACCTGAATGCCCGGGTCGTTGGTCGGCGCGCCGGCCGCGGCGAACGCCTGGTCGGTCACGGTCTGCAGGGCCCGCGGCGCGCCCAGGCCACCGCGGCCCTCCGGGTAGTGCACCCAGGCCAGCCCGGCGTCGTAGCGAGCCCGCAGGAAGTCGAGCCGGGGCGTGGTGGCTGGGTCGTGCGCGGCCAGGAAGTCCTTGACCTTGGCCCGGATGTCGTCGGGGGTCAGCGCGGTGTTGCCCAGCGCGGGGTTGTTCAGCACAACGGACCGCCCGCCACGTAGATGACCTGGCCGGAAACGAACCCGGCACCCTCACTGACCAGGAACGAGACGGTGTGCGCGACGTCCTCGGGCACGCCGACGCGGCGTACCGGGATGCCGGCCGCGGCCGCGTTCTTGAAGTCGTCGAAGTCCATGCCGACCCGGGCCGCAGTGGACGCGGTCATGTCGGTGGCGATGAACCCGGGCGCGACCGCGTTGGCGGTGATGCCGAACTGGCCCAGCTCCTTGGCCAGGGTCTTGGTGAAGCCCTGCAGCCCGGCCTTGGCCGCGGAGTAGTTGACCTGGCCCCGGTTGCCCAGCGCGGAGCTGGACGAGGTGTTCACGATCCGCCCGTACTTGGCCGCGACCATGTGCTTCTGGGTCGCGCGGGTCATCAGGAAGCTGCCGCGCAGGTGCACGTCGATCACGGTGTCCCAGTCGTCGTCGGACATCTTGAACAGCAGGTTGTCCCGCAGCAGGCCGGCGTTGTTGACCAGGACGGTGGGGGCACCCAGCTCGTCGGCCACCCGGCTGACGGCCGCCTCGACCTGGTCGGTCTTGCTCACGTCGGCGCCGACCCCGAGAGCGCGGCCGCCCGCGTCGGTGATCTCCTTGACCGTGCCCAGGCAGGCCTGCTCATCCAGGTCCAGCACGGCGACGGCCATGCCGTCGGCGGCCAGGCGGCGGGCGACTCCCGCGCCGATGCCGCGCCCCGCTCCGGTCACGATGGCAATTCGCTGTGTCTCCTGCGACATCCGCGTCCCTCTCCGATCCGGGTGGTACCCGCTGACTGGCGCTCATCTACTGGGCTCGTCTAGTGGGCTTATCTACTGGTCAGTATCTAACGACCGAACCTGATTCTGCTATTGCCCCCTGGTCAGCCGGAAAACGTAGATGTCACCGGTGTCGTAGATGACCTGGTAATGCCGGCCGCGGTGCTGGCTGGCCACGAAGGCCGGGATGTTGGCCGGCTCGGGCGAGTAACCGCTGTCGGTGCCGTCGAACACGATGTACTCGGTGTCCGGGTTACCGCTGTTGCCGATCCAGAACGTGTCCGTGCGCGCGGCCAGAGGCGCCAGCAGGTCCAGCGTGGTGGTGACGGTGGCGCCGTCCGGCACCCGGGCCATGGCCGCGCGCATGTCGGCCTGGTGACTACCGAGCCGGTAGGTGCCGGGCAGCCACAGGCTGCTGAGCGGGAACTGGAAGATCAACGCGGCCGCGATGGCCAGCATGGCCGCCGCGCCGTGCCGCCCGATCGTCGTGGCCAGCGCCGTCCGCCGGGCCTCCGCCTTGGCCGCCAGCGGGCCGGACGGGGGGGCACGGTCCGGGTCGGACTGCGCCGCCCGGATCCGGACGATGGCGTCGATGGCCGCGAGAAACAAGATCGTCATCGCGGTGGCGTTGTAGTGGTACTGCGTGCCCCAGAAGTTGGCGTTGGTGGCCAGGAAGCGCAGCACGATCGACGGCAGCGCGATCAGGGCCAGCGGCGACCACAGCGCGATGAACGCGGTGGGAAGCAGCAGCATGAGCACGGTCTGCAGCTTGGCCGGCCAGGCGGTGAAGAACTGCCGGACGGTGGTGCCGACGCCGAAGCTGCTGCCGGGGCTGAACGTGCCGCCGTCGCCCCAGTACAGGTACTGGTGGGCCGGGTTGAAGTGCGGGATGATCACCGCGATGGCCAGCACCGACCAGGCGATGCCCCACGCGACCAGGAACTGGCCGCCGATCAGCGCGGTCCGGACCGACGGCCGGGGATCGTCCCGCCACAGGCTGATCACGATCATCAGCACGCCCAGGGCCGCGACGGTGAACCCCTGGTCTTCCTTGACGAACACCAGCGGCAGCGCCCACAGCACCGCGTTGCGGTAGCGGCCGCGGATCAGCGCGGCCAGTGAGAAAGCCAGCAGCGGCAGGGCGAAGGCGATCTCGTGGAAGTCGAAGTCGATCATCTGCTGCAGGCCCCAGGAGAGCCCGTAGGCGGCCCCGATGGCCGCACCCGCCCTGCGCCCCAGCTTCTCGGCCGCGACCCAGGTCACCGGGAGCACGGACACCGCGGTCAGCACGGCCTGGGCCACCAGCAAGGTGATCGGCGACGGCCAGAGCAGGAAGAACGGCGCGACCAGCGCCACGATCGGTGAGAAGTGGTCGCCCAGCAGGTTGAACCCCGCTCCGCGGATGTCGGCCACCGGGGCGTGCAGGTGCGCGTACTGCTTGACCTGCTCGGTGAAGATGCCCAGGTCCCAGGACGCCGGGTTGAACTGCAGGTACCGGAACAGCGACAGCACCAGGTAGACGGCGAACACGAACCCGGCGATCAGCCAGGGTGCCCACCACACGGGGCGGCGTGGCCCGCTTCTTGCTGTTATCAGCGGCAAGCGGGCGAAGAAGGCGCGCAATGGGCCGGCTGGCGTTGTCGCCGCTACTCCGGCTGGCGTTGTCGCCTCTACTGACGTCGGCTCGGGCTCGGCGGGCAGGCTGGCCGGGGTGGTGCCGGGCGGTTCGGCACCGCCGTCATTCAGCCCGTTGTCCCGCATCGCACGCAGCCTACACGCGCGTCCTCGGGCGGCCGAAGGATCAGAAGGTGGCCGCGTCGAGCAGGACCTCGGCCGCGGCCCGGGCCCGGGCCGCCGCGTCCTGGTCGCGGTCGATCCGCGCGGCCCAGTTGACCCCGTCGTAGAGCAGGTGCAGCTGGGCGGCCAGGGTGGCGGGGTCGGCGGCACCGGCGTCCTGGGCCAGCTCGGTGAACAGGCCCCGGGTCCAGGCCCGGTACTCCTGGGTGACCTGCTCGGCCACGCTGCCGGGGCCGGACTCGGCGCTGGCGTTGGCGAACGCGCAACCGTGGTAGCCCGGCTGAGCGATCGTGTCGCCGAGGGCGTCGAATACGCCGAGCAGCCGTCCCCGCGGCGTGCTGTAGCGGGTCAGCCATTGCGTGATGCGGGTCCGGCGCTGGTCGTACTTCCGGTTCAGGTAGGCCCGGACCAGCTCGTCCTTGCTGCCGAACGTGCTGTACAGGGAGGCCTTGGCCACGCCGGCCTTCTCGATCACGCGGTCGATCCCGACGATGTGGATGCCCTCTTCGTAGAAGAGCTCGTCGGCCGCGTCCAGCAGCCGTTCCCGGGCTGAAGGGCGCCGCGCAGTGCTGGTGCTCATGCATTTGACAATACCAGACCGGTCTGTCTACCGTGGAGCCACATCAGACAGACCTGTCTGTTCCGTAGGACGGAGGATCGTCCGGGGAGTCAGACCATCGGGAGGCTAATTAAATGAAAGCACCACGACTGCCTCGTACGGCGGCGTTCTACCTGCTGGCGTCGATCATTGTGGGCTTCCTGGCCGGGTCCAGCGCGCCGACCCCGCTGTACGCGGTCTACGCCAGCCGCTGGGGCTTCTCCCCCATCACAACCACGATTGTGTTCGGGGTGTACGCGCTGGCCGTGCTGACCGCGCTGCTGACCGTGGGCTCGCTGTCGGACCACGTGGGCCGGCGCCCGGTACTGCTGGCCGCGCTGGCCGTGCAGGTCGTGGCCATGGTGGTGTTCATCACCGCGGACGGCGTGCCGCAGCTGCTGGTGGCCCGGGTCGTGCAGGGCCTGTCCACCGGCGCGGCCGCCGGGGCCATCGGGGCGGGCATGCTCGACCTGAACAAGACCCGGGGCACGATCGCCAACGCGGTGGCCCCGATCACCGGCAGCGCGGCCGGGGCGCTCGGCTCCGGGCTGCTGGTGCAGTACCTGCCGCAGCCCACCCACCTGGTGTACCTGGTCCTGCTCGGGGTGTTCGTGCTCCAGGCGATCGGGGTGCTGCTGATGCCGGAGACCTCCAGCCCCACCCCGGGCGCCCTGGCCTCGTTGCGGCCCCAGTTCGCGGTGCCCGCAGCGGTCCGGCGGCCGATGCTGTTCGCGGTGCCCGCCCTGGTCGCGGTGTGGGCCATGGCCGGCCTGTACGGGGCGCTCGGGCCCGCCCTGGTCAAGCTGGTCTCCGGTTCCGGCTCGGTCGTCCTCGGCGGCTTGTCCCTGTTCGTGCTGGCCGGCAGCGGAGCCGTGGCCGTGCTGCTGCTCCAGCGGCAAAACGCCCGGCAACTCACGCTGATCGGCGGCGGCGCGCTGCTGGCCGGGATCGCGCTGACCCTGATCGCCGTGGGCACCCGGTCGACGGCCGGATTCTTCGTGGGCACGGCGATCGCCGGGATCGGCTTCGGCGGCGGTTTCCAGGGCGCCATCCGGTCGGTGATGCCACTGGCCGCGCCGCACCAGCGGGCCGGAGTGCTGTCCGTGGTCTACGTGGTGTCCTACCTGGCCCTGGGCCTGCCCGCGGTCATCGCCGGCGTCCTGCTGGTGCACGGGGACAACCTGCTGCACACCACGGTCCAGTACGGCGTGGCGGTTATGGTGCTGGCGGCACTGGCCCTGCTGGGCGCGATCCGGCCCACCCGCCCGGCGGTGGAGACCCGGCCCGAGCGCGATGAGGTGATCGAGCCGGAGCAGGCCCGGGAGATGCGCACCGCTGAGCGGGTTATTTGAGCAGGAGGCGCCGGATCCGGCGGCTGGCCACGTACAGCCCGGCCAGGCCCAGGACGGCGAGGTAGGCGACGTTGACCAGCAGGGCCGGCCCGGGGTGGCCGAAAGCCAGGCCGCGCAGCAGGTCCACCGCCTGGTACAGCGGCGTGCACTGCACCACGATCTGCAGCGCCCGCGGGTACACCGCGAGCGGGAAGAACGTGGTCGAGAACAAGAACATGGGCAGCGTGGCCAAGATGATGAAGTCGAAGTCCTTCCAGCTGCGCATGTAGGTGGTGGCGGCCATCCCGATCCCGGCGAACGCGAAGCTGACCAGCAACGAGGCGGGCAGGGCCAGGATCAGCCAGGGGGTGGTGGCCAGCCCCAGCGCCGCCAGCACGACCAGGAACAGCACCGCGTACATCAGCCCGCGGCTCAGCGCCCAGGTCACCTCACCGACGGCCACGTCCACCGGCCCGAGCGGGGTGGACAGCGCCGCGTCGTAGACCTTGGCGTACTTGAGCTTGTGGAACACGTTGAAGGTGGAGTCGTACACCGCGCCGTTCATCGACGTGGTGGCCAGCAGCGCGGGCGCCACGAACTCGGTGTACCCGACCGGCTGGCCGCCGGGCCCGTTCACCGTCCCGACCAGGTGCCCCAGGCCCACCCGTACCGACAGCAGGTAGAACAGGGGCTCCAGGATCCCGGTCACAAGCAGGATCCACAGGTGGCGGTAGGCGCGGGCGTTCCGCTCGACTAGCGACAGGCCGGCCCGGCCGGGCAGCCCGGGCAGGGGCAGCCACTGCAGCGACCCGCCGGTCGCGGTGGCGGGGGCCGAAGCGGAGGCTCGGGCGGTCGCGGGGGTGTTACTCATAGAGCCGCTGGGTGTAGGTCCGCTGCGCGGCCACGCAGCCCGCCAGGGCCAGCACCAGGAGGTAGCCGACGTGCACGGCCGTGCTCCCCAGGTCGGCGTGGCCCAGGGCGAGGGAGCGGCACAGCGCCACGCCGTGCCAGAGCGGCGTCACGTAGGCGACCGGCTGCAGCCAGCCCGGCAGCTGGCTGATCGGGAAGAACGTGCCGGAGAACAGGAACAACGGCACCATCACGAACCGCATCAGCACGGCGAAGCTGACGTCGGTGGTCCGGGTCACCGACCACGCCATCAGTCCCGGCGCGAACGCCAGCCCGGTCAGCACGGCCGCCGGCAGCGTCAGGATGACCAGCGGCGAACTGACCGCGCCGAACGCGGCGATCACGGCCAGGAAGATCCCGCAGGTCATGAACAGCCGCAGCGTGACGAACATCAGGTGCCCGCGGAACACGTCCGCCGGGCGCAGCGGGCCCGCCGCGGCGGCGAAGTAGTTCTGTATCCATTTGACCGAGCCGAGCACCGGATACATGCACTCGCCGAACGCGGTCTGCATGGCGGTGGCGGCCAGCAGGCCGGGCGAGATGAAGGCCAGGTAGGTGACCCCGCCCAGGCTGGCCGAGCTGTGCCGGTTGACCAGCGTGCCCAGGCCCGCGCCCATCGCGCTCAGGTAGAGCACCGGGCCCAGCACGCTGGAGATCACCGAGCCGCGCCAGGTCCGCCGGTAGTTGGTGAGCCAGTACCGCAACTCGCGGACAGCGAAGCCCCAGGGCTGGACCGCGCGGCCCCGGCCGGTAGCCGCCGGGGCGGGCCGGGCGGTGGCCGGAGCGTTGATCGGTGCCGCCATCAGTCCCCCAGCTGGCGGCCGGTCAGCCGGAGGAACACGTCCTCCAGGGTGCTGCGCCGGGCCAGCGAAGTGATCGGCTCGACCCCGAGGGCGCGCGCCGCCTCCAGCGCCCGGTCACCGTTCCGGGTGTAGATGAGCACCCGGTCGGCCAGCACTTCCTGCCGCTCGGACTGGAGGGCCGACTGGAGGGCAACGAGCTTTTCCGCGGCCAGCTGGTGGTCTGAGGGGTCGAAGCGCAGCTCCAGCACCTCCGGGGTGGAGTACTGCTCGATCAGCTGCCGGGGCGAGCCCTCGGCCACGATCTTCCCGGCGTCCATCACCACCAGCCGGTCACACAGCTGTTCGGCCTCGTCCATGTAGTGCGTGGTCAGGATCAGCGTGACGCCGCGCTGCTTGAGCCGGAACAGCCGGTCCCACACGATGTGCCGGGCCTGCGGATCCAGCCCGGTGGTGGGCTCGTCGAGCAGCAGGATCTCCGGGTCGTTGATCAGGGACCGGGCGATGACCAGCCTCCGCTTCATGCCCCCGGACAGCGGCTCCACCTGATCCTCGGCCCGGTCGCTGAGCTGCACGAACTCCAGCAGGCTGGCGGCCCGCTCCCGGATCACGGCCCGGGGCAGGCCGAAGTACCGGCCGTAGACGATCAGGTTCTCCCGGACGGTCAGCTCGATGTCGAGCGTGTTCTCCTGCGGGACCACACCCAGCCGGGCCCGGATCGCGGGTCCGTCCGCGACCGAATCGTGGCCCAGGATGGTGAGCTCGCCGCTGGACGGCGGGGACACGCAGCCGACCATCCGCATGGTGGAGGACTTGCCCGCGCCGTTCGGTCCGAGGAACCCGAATGCCTCGCCCCGGGCGATGCCAAAGTCGATGCCGGCCACCGCCGTGAAGTCCCCGAACCGCTTGGTTAGGCTCCGTGCACGCACGAGTAGGTTCAGCTGGTCAGGGTCCGGCACCCTGGCGACGTTACCCGGCGTCTCTGACAATTTAATAACCGTTTTCTGTCCTGTGCCGGTGTGACTCAGGTTCGGGGGGTAACCTCAACAAGCGTTCGGCACGGGGATTGATGATGTGGGAAGGGACCGTTTACCTGGTGAAATACATCCGTGACATTTACCAGCGCTTCACGGTACTCATTCACGAGGTCTTGAAGTTCGCCATCGTCGGCGGCGTCGGCTTCGTGGTTCAGATCGGGGTGACCGACGGCCTGCACCTGGGCCTGGGCATGGGCCCGGTCAGCGCGACCGCCATCGGCTACATCATCTCGGCCGCCGTCACCTTCCTCGGCAACCGGCACTGGGCGTTCAAGCACCGCCAGGGCAAGGGCCTGCGGCACGAGACGCTGATGTTCGTCTTCCTCAACGCCATCGCCCTGGGCATCCAGGAAGCGGTCGTGGCCATCGTCCACTACGGCATGAACCAGACCGGCGGCGTGGCCTTCAACATCGCCACCCTCCTCGGCATCGGTCTCGGCACCATCTTCCGGCTCTGGTCTTACCGGAAGTTCGTTTTCCTCGAGGTGGAGGAAGCTCCCTCGCTGGCCGAGCAGGTCAAGCCGGTCATCACCGGCCACGGCGAGGCCCACGGCGACGTCGGCTCGATGATGCCCGACTCTGGTGCCGCTGATGCTGGCCCTGGCCCTGGCTCGCAGGATGATCACGAGCAGAACGGCGAGAGCCGCCACCCGGCGCCCTCCATCGGCTGAGCTGGTCCTTAGTTCCTGGTCCTTCGTTCTTGGTCAGAGCCCGTCCACTCCGTGTGGGCGGGCTCTTCGGCCGTTCAGCCCAGGGCCAGAACGAGGCCGGCCGCGACGAGCAGTGCCGCCGTGAGCCCGTGGATGCCCAGCACGGTCGCGAGCTTCCCGCCGTTGGTGAGCACGATCAGCGCGTCCGCGGTCGCCGTGAGCGCCGCGGCGACCAGCGCCCAGCCGAGCGCCGTGCGGCCCGCGGCGGCCCAGACCACGAGCAGCACCACCCCGGAGGTGATGTCGCGGACGCCCTTGATCTCGGTCAGGGCGCGGACGTTGTCCGGGGCGACACCGTAGGCGAGCGTCGCCTGTCGGGGGGCCAGCAGGAAGCGGCTGCCGATGGCGATGATGGCGGCACAAGCGATGATCGCGACGATCAGGGCGGCGAGCTGCATGGTGAGGGTCCCTTCGGATCTTTGTCTAGTTCCTGGTCTGGTTTTTATCTAACAGCGTTATATAACGATGCTAGACTATAGGCATGTCCCCTAGACCCGCTCCAGATCTGGACCTGAGACGCGATCAGGTCATCGGCGCAGCCCGCGACCTCGCCGAGGCCGACGGCTGGCCCGCCGTCACCATGCGCCGCCTGGCCGGGGAGGTCGGCGTCACCCAGCCGGTGCTCTACTCCGCCTTCGCCAGCCGCCAGGCACTCATCGACGCGGTGGCGCTCAACGGCTTCGATGACCTCGCCGCGGCGCTCAGGGCGGTCGAAGCCTCGCCGAAGGCGCGGATGCGCGCCTACCTCGACTTCGCCGCCGCCCATCCCCGGGTCTATGAGGCGATGTTCTCACTGCCCTCGGGGCTGGCCTTCGCGGCCGACGACACCCCCGAACCACTCCGGCGCGCGTTCTCGGGCGTCCGCGACGCATTCCCCGATGCGGACGAGACCCAGGCCGAAGTCGCCTGGGCGGCGATGCACGGCCTGGCCACCCTCCAAGCCAGCGGGCGCCTACGCCCGAGCCACGTCGAGGCCCGGCTCGACCTCGCCCATCGCATGCTCACCCAGCCGGAGACCTAAGGAGTGCCGTGATGTCGCCTCGCGAAGGTGCTCGCTAGGAGCGGCAGCCGGTGCCTTCGGGGACGAGCTGGAGGTTCTCGGCCAAGACGGTCTTGGCCTGGGCCTGGGTCAGGACGCCGACCGAGACCAGGCGGCCCACCACGTGGACCTCGCGGTTGCGGGCGTTTTGCGGGTTGGTCCGCGGGTCGTCAGCCGTGGGGGCGTTGACCACGCCGGCCAGGAACGCAGCCTCGGGCCAGCTCAGGTTGGCGGGCTCGACGCCGAAGTAGCCGCAGCTGGCCTGGCGGAGCCCGTAGTAATTGTTGCCGTAGTAGGCGATCTCGGCGTACATCTGCAGGATCTGCGCCTTGGTGTAGTGCAGGTCCAGCTTGACCGCCAGCACGACCTGCTCGGTCTCAACGGTGAACCCGGACCGCCCGCTGGTGTAGAGGTTCTTGGCCAGCTGCTGCTCCAGCGTGCTGCCGCCCTGATCGGGGTGGCCGGTGAGGTCGCCCCAGAACAGCCGGGCCACGGCCAGCGGGTCCACGCCCGGGGTGGAGTAGAACCGGTGATCCTCGGTGGCCACCAGCGCCTGGGTGAACCGCGTCGGCGGCTGGACCCCGGGATAGCTGATCCCGTGCGAGACGGCCTGCTCCTGCACGAGCGCGGGCGCGTTGCTCACCGAGGGCGTGAAGACCCAGAGGCCGCCGCAGACCACAACCAGCACGATGATCAGCACCAGGAGCGTCTTGGCCAGCCGCCGCGGCCAGCGCCGCCCCGTGCGCGCCCTGGCCCGCGGCCGCGGCCGCGGCCTCGGCGCGGGGCGTGCGGCCCGCGGCTCGCGACGGTACGGCCGGGTGTCACCGCCCGTGTCCTCGTACCATCCGTCCGATCCACTGGACCAGGAATCCCGCGACGTCCCGAACACGCTCACTGGTGCAGTGCCTCCCGTGCCCGACTGGACGCCACCCGCGGTAGCTCCGGCTTGTTACCCATGGACGAACGCGGCATACCGGCGGATGCCCGCGATCAAATCTAGGTGGTTGACGCCATCTTTAACGGCCTGCAACCCGGCGTGTCGTTCCCGGCCGACAACCTTCCAGAAACCTGGAGCACCTGGAGCATTGCCCGCCCGCTCTGATCACCGCCAGGCCGCGGCCAGGTGTCACTCCCCCATTACACCGGGTTGCCTGCGGTCGGCGGGCGGTGTTGGCCACTAGTCGGCGGGCGGCGTTTAGCCGGCAGGCGATGCTGGCCACTAGTCGGCGGGTCGCGTTTAGTCGGCGGACGGCGTTGGCCATTACGAGCGTGGCCCCGGCAGGTCGCGCACTACGCTAAGGTAAGTAAGCCCGCTCAGGCGGGTGTGTGCGTCAGCGCACCGGGACGTGGCCCAGCTTGGTAGGGCACTTGACTGGGGGTCAAGGGGTCGCGGGTTCAAATCCCGCCGTCCCGACTTAGTTTCCGCAGATTAGAGCCCGTTTTTCAACGTTAGAGACGGGCTCTGGTGGTCGCCCGAGAGCCTTGTCTCTCACAGTTTGTAAGCGATCTTGTGAATGCAGGCGAGCGTCTCGGTGGCTTGCTTCAGGTCCTCGTTGCTCGCGTGGACATAGGTTTTCATGGTGAACGCGGCGTCGTAGTGCCCCCCGCCCACTTGCTGACGATGGAGATCGGCACTCCGGCCTTCTCCATCAGGGACAGGGTGGTGTGCCGCGAGTCGTGCAGCCTGATCTTGCGGAGACCTTCCTTAGCATCTACGGGTCCGAAAACAGTGCTCGACCGGTCGTCTCGGTGTATTGGCCGTTCAGCAGACGGCCAGCGTCCGCCTTCAGGTATTGAATGAGCGCTGGACGCGCGTGGCCCCCGCCGAACCGGTCGTCAAGTCGCCTGAAAATCTCGACCGTGGCGCGGAACCGTTCGACGTCGGCCAAGCCGATGCGGACCGACTGCGACGCCTCGCGGCCGGAAACGGCTCCCGAATCGACCAGCCAGCGGAGCGGCGCATCATCCCAGACTCGCGGGTCAGCCGGCCCCCAGGACGTGGCCGGACCGCTCAGATCGGCTTGCACAACTTGCCCTGGCCTGTGCGGGCGCGGCTTCCGGGGCCGCGCTCCCCTACTGGCTCTCGGGCGTGATGAATCCCGACTCGTAGGCCTGGACGACCGCTTGCACGCGGTCGCGGAGGTTGAGCTTGGCCAGGATATGACCGACGTGGATTTTGACCGTGCTCTCGGATAGGTGCAGCCCCGAGGCGATCTCGCGGTTGGACTGGCCCCGGGCCAGCAGCAGGAACACCTCGCGTTCCCGTTCGGTGAGGACATCGAGCAGGCTGTCACGCCGGGTCGCGCGCTCGGGGTCGGGCAGCAGCGGGACGAACCGGTCGATCAGCCGCCGGGTCGTGCTGGGCGCCAGGACCGCCTCGCCGCCGGCAACGGTTCGAATGGCCGCGAGCAGATCGGCGGGCGGTGCGTCCTTCAGCAGGAAGCCGCTGGCGCCGGCGCGCAGGCCAGCGTAGACGTACTGGTCCAGGTCGTAGGTGGTGAGGATCACCACCTTCGACTGTCCCCCGGCGGCGGCGATGGCCGCGGTGGCCTTGATGCCGTCGACGCCGGGCATGCGAACGTCCATGAGCACCACATCCGGCTGCAGGGCGGCCGACATGCTGATGCCCGCGGCGCCGTCGGCGGCCTCGCCGACCACGGTCATGTCGGTTTCGGCTTCGAGTATCATCCGGAAGCCCATCCGCAGCAGTGACTGGTCATCGACGAGCAGGACCCGGATCACACCGGTACCTCCTGGTCCAGCCGCAGCCGCAGCCGGGCCGACACCCGCCAGCCGGCCGCCGGCTGTGGCCCGGCCTCCACCTCGCCGCCGAAGGCCTGCACGCGCTGCCGCATTCCGGTCAGCCCGCGCCCCACGGTGTCCGGCTGGGCCGCGCGGGCGCCGGCTCCGTCGTCTTCGATGTCCACCCTCAGCTGGCCGGGCAGATACGCCAGGCTCACGATCGCGCTGGCCCCGGTCCCGCCGTGCTTCAGAGTGTTGGTGAGCGCTTCCTGCACCAGCCGGTAGACGGCCAGCTGGGCGGCGGCGGAAAGCTGAACGGGGGCACCGTGTATCTCGTAGCTGACGGGCAGGCCCGCCGCGCGTACGGTCGCGATCAGCGCGTCGAGCCCGTTGAGATCCGGCAGCGGCCGCCGGCCGCCGTCCGGCCCGGGCGGCCCGGGCGGCCCGGGCGGCCCGGCGGGTCCGCTGAGCAGCCGCCGGGTATCGGCCAAGGCCTGGCGCCCGGTGGCCGAAACCGCCCGCATCGCCTCGGCCGTCTGCGGGGACGAACCGGCCGAGGCGGCCGCCGCGCCCTCACTCAGAGCGATCATGACGGCAAGGTGATGGGCGACGATGTCGTGCATCTCGCGGCTGATGCGGGCCCGTTCGGCAGCGGACGCCAGCTCCAGCTGCTGATCTCGCTCCCGTTCCAGCCGTTCGGCTCGATCGTGCAGCTCCTTCAGATAGGCGCGGCGGGTCGCGGTGTAGAGGCCGAGCCCCAGCGCGGCGGCCACCATGCCCGAGCCGAGGATCGCAGCGTGCCACCACTTGAAGGTGGCCACGCTGATGCTCGCGGCGACGACCCCGCACTCGAGCAGCCCGGCCGCCACCAGGGCACGGCGCCGGGGCGCCTGCGCCGCGATCGTGTACAGGGCGACCACCAGGGCGAAGCTGACGACCAGGTTGACATCCCACAGCCCCGCGGCGGCCGAGACGGCGAAGAGCCAGCCGAAAACCGTGACCGGCCAGACCCGGCGCACGACGAGCGGCACGGTCAGCGCCACCTGCACGACCACGGCCAGCGCCGACGGCCCGGCATGCAGCTGGGCGTGGTACGGCAGCGAGACCGCCGCGACGAGCACGGCCACCAGCACGTCGAACGTCCACCAGCGCACCGAGCGCGCTGGTGGACGCCCTACGGGCCCGAAGAGCCCGGACAGCGGGAACGAGGTCACTAAGCCGATTGTCCTCCCTGATCAGGCGTCGGCGCGGCGCAGCCGCCACGCGGCGAGACCGATCATCACGACCGCATAGGCGCACAGGACGCCGAAACCGCTCCATGGCGCCAGTGGATGAACCAGGCCCCGCCCTCCCCCGAACAGCACTTCCCCGGCGTTGGAGGGCAGGTACTGCGCGAAGTGCGACGACCACGAGGACGGCAGCAGGTCGGTGAGCGGCGGGATCACGAAGAACACGGCGACGAACGTGGAGATCCCGGCGGCGGTGTTACGGAGCACCCCGCCGAGCGCCATCCCGATCATGCCCGCGACCGTCGCGTACAGGGCCGCGCCGATGACCGAACGGAGGGCACCGGGAGCGCTGATCGCGACGTTCAGGTGGTGGCTGCTCAGCAGGGCCTGCCCGAGGAAGAACGACACGAAGCTGGTGACCAGCGTCAGCGAGAACACCACCCCGGCGAAGACCCCCAGCTTCGCCCACAGCACCGGGAGCCGCCGCGGCACCACGGTCAGTGACGAGCGGATCATCCCCGTGCTGTACTCGCCGCTGATCAGCAGCACCCCCAGCACGCCGATCGCCAGCTGAGCGAACATCATGCCGTCGAGGCTGGTGGAGATCGGGCTGAAGCTCGCCCGGTCCGCCGGACCGAACGTGTGATACTGGCTGGCGCTCACCGCCGAGAAGAGCGCGCCGATGCCGATCGACAGCACCACCGCCGTCAGCAGCGTCCATACCGTCGAGCGCAGCGACCGGAACTTGGTCCATTCCGACCGCAGGACCCGCGGCTGGGTAACCCGCAGCCCGTGCTGGCGCGCCGCCGGGGTGGCCGTGGCCGTGGATGTCATGGTCGTGGTCATGCCGCCACCTCCACCGGGGCGCTCGGGCCGGCGGAGCGGTACTCCACGGAATCCTGGGTGAGCTCCATGAACGCCTGCTCCAGCGAAGCCTGCTGGCTGGCCAGCTCATAGACCGGCAGGTGTGCCTGCCAGGCCACGGTGCCGATCTGCTCGGCGTTCAGGCCCTGAACGTGCAGGACGTCGGCCTGGTCGCTGGTGATGGTGACGTCCGGCCCCAGCAGCAGGTCACGGAGCCGGGTGGCCTCGGGCGTGCGGACGGTGACCGAATGACCGGACGCGCGGGTCACGAACTCCTCAACGGAGGTATCGGCGATCAGCCGGCCCCGCCCCACGACGATCAGCCGGGTCGCGGTCTGCGCCATCTCACTCATCAGGTGCGAGGACACGAAGACGGTGCGCCCGTCGGCGGCCAGCCCCTTCAGCAGGTTCCGGATCCACAGCACGCCCTCCGGATCCAGGCCGTTCACCGGCTCGTCCAGCACCACCACGCTCGGATCGCCCAGCAGGGCCGAGGCGACGCCCAGGCGCTGGCCCATGCCGAGGGAGAATCCGCCGACCCGCTTCCCGGCGACCTCGCGCAGCCCGACCATGTCGATGACCTCATCCACCCGCCGCCGGCTGATCCCGTTGGTCTGGGCCAGCGCGAGCAGGTGGTTCCGGGCCGACCGGCCGGTGTGCATGGCCTTCGCCTCCAGCAGCAGACCCAGTTCCGCCATCGGCGCGCCGGCCGACCGGTAGTCGCTCCCGTTGACCCGGACGCTGCCGTGCGTCGGCTCGTCCAGGCCCGCGATCAAGCGCATCGTCGTTGACTTGCCCGCCCCGTTCGGGCCGAGGAATCCGGTCACCACCCCTGGCTGCACGACAAAGTCGAGGCCGTCGACCGCGAGCTTGTCCCCGTACCGCTTGCTGAGGTTGTTCACCTCGATCATCTGTGCTCCTTCACCCGTCACAACGCCTCATTGGGCCGGCCCTGACCGAGATCACGATCGGCCCGGCTCTGACCCTGCTCACGCTAGGGCGGCCACCCGTGCCACCGCGTCGGCCCGGCAGATACAAAATCGGCCGCCGGGTACTACCTGAGGCCTAGGTCAGCGGCTGTCCGTGCGCCAGCGGTTGTAGGCGGCGCGGCCGACCCGCGGAGGGGCGCAGGCGGCGCGGCGAGCGCGGAGCCTGTCGACACCCGGCTTCCCTCATTTACGGTGGGAGCAGGGTTAAGCCTGGTTGACCACTACCTGGCGAGGCAGCAATGGACTCAGAAGACGCCTTCCGCCGTTTCGGGCACGACATTGAAAGCGACCCAATTGGGGTGCTGCTGGCCAAGTGACGGCGCGACGCTTTCATCGAGAAGCTTAAGCGGCTACCCGATGTCGTTGAGGTCATCCCGTCCGGCAGCCTCGCTCGCGGGACCCAGATTGGGCCTGTTCACGACGTTGACCTGATAGTGGTGTTCGATAGGTCCGCCCACCCGGGTTACGGCAGCGGAACCGAATCCGCCCGCGCGGCGATGATGCATCTGGAAGAAGAAATTCGGCAGCAGATGCACCCACTGCTAGGCACCGACGCGGCTTTGCCGAATGAGACCGAGATCTGCAATCACGTGGTGAAGTGCCCGGGCGTCTCGATGGGGCCCTTCGAGGGCTTCGTCCCGTCGGCGCCGCCCGTGGACGTGATGCCGGCCGTCCGGCACAACTGATGAAACTGGGCGTGAGGTCGATCAGTTTGCGCTGACACGCAGAGCGCTGTCCACATTGGCTCCCCCTCAAGTGCAGACCTCTCAGGGACCTCGGCTAGAAGGTGAGTCATGTGGTTTGCTTGCAATCCAACACGATGGGCCAACCGTTCGTAATCGATCAGCCCATGCGCCACGGCGACGCCATAGAGGATGTCTTCCATCCGGTTGGTCCTATCAAGGTGAAGGTCTCGCGCATGAGGAAGGCGTTACCGTCGCGAGCAGGCCGAAGCGGGCAACCGAAGGACACCGCCGGTACCGAGTGACTAAGCGAGTGACGACCGGCCCGCACGGCGGCGGACTCCCCCGTACGTCCCTAGACATCGAGTGCAGCCCGTCGCCAGATTTTCGCACTTAGTATCACAGCCGTCTCACAGACTGAAAAGACGGCACCGGACTTGGGCGTCGTCACTGGACGCCCGCTGGACTCTGACTTGCGGAAACAGACCCGGTTGCACTGGCCGGACGCCTTGTCCGCGACTGGGGGTCAAGGGGTCGCGGGTTCAAATCCCGCCGTCCCGACTTAGTTTTCGCAGCTAGTCGGCTTGATCATCTGTTAGACCACTCGGAGCTGGGGACCATCTGGGGACCGGCGCACCGAGATATGGGCGCTCAGGGCGTCCCCGGCATCAGTGATCGACTGGTCATCCGGGTGCAGGTAGCGCTGCGTCGTGGACAGTGACCCGTGCCCGGCGATCTTCCGCAGCACGTGGACCTGGACGCCCGCATCAGCCAGCCAGGTCAGTCCGGTGTGCCGCAGATCGTGACGGCGAAGGTGCTCGTACCCGAGGCGGGTCACCACCTCGTCCCAGTGGGTGGCATCACGCAAGACCGCCGTGGAGATCCGGCCGCCACGCGGACCGGTGAACAACCGGCCGTCCGGTTCGTGCACCACGTCCAGGCGGGAGGCAACTAGCTCGCGGGCCTCTTCGATGATCGGCACCTTTCGGGCTCGCTTGCCCTTGGTGGCCTTGTCGATCAGTCCGCCGGGGCCGGGTGTGGTCTGCCGCCGGACGGTCCAGATCCACCGGTCACGGTCAATGTCGGCCTTACGGACGCCGGACACCTCACCGATGCGCGCCGCCGTGCAGGCCGCGAAGGTGACCACCTCACCCCAGCCCGCATAGTGGTCAGCCGACCGGTCGACCAGCGCGGCGGCCAGCCGCATCAAGGCGGCGCCGTCATGCGGCGCCGCAGGCCCTGGCGTCGCGCCGGGCTTGGCCTTGGCGGCCCGCCCGGCGCACGCCGGGCCACACCCCGGGGCGCTGCGACGATCAGTCACGCTCACAGCTCATGACGCTGGTTCGGACTCATCGCGCCTAGTACCGCATCAGGCAACGTTTGCACCGGGGCAAATGTGGTACGGGGGTGCAGTCACTCGCCGCCCCTGCCGAGGAGTTTCATGCCCGATGTATCTGTGCGCAAAGCCGTCGCTGCCGACCGCCCCGTACTGGAACGTCTATGGCTGATGTTCTGGCACGACATGTCCGAGTTCAGGGACCAGCTCCCCGATCCGGACGGCACGTTCCACAGCGAACGGCTCAAGGCAGCAATTGAGGACACCCACTGGACGCCATACCTGCTGGCATACGGTGAGCGCCCCGTCGGCCTTGCCCTCGTACACGAGCTGGACAGTCAGAAGCGCATCCTGAACAGCTTCTTCGTGGTGCGCGGGGCACGCCGGGCCGGGATCGGGCTGCGTGCCGTCCAAGACGTGGTCACCAGGTACCCGGGCCACTGGGAGACCGCCTTTCAGGAAGAAAACGCGGCCGCAGTCCGCTTCTGGCACCACGTCGCCACCGAGATTGCCGGTGACGCCTGGACTAAGGACCGAAGGCCTGTACCTGAGCAGCCCAATCTTCTGCCTGATACCTGGATCTCGTTCGACGTGCCCGCATAGGCGGGCGGCTGCTCATATAGGTCAGAAACCAGGATCTGGTCCCAGCCGGGCAAACGTTGGATGCTACGGCACTAGTGATGACGGACGAATAGCTCGACCAGTCGGAACGCGGCGTCCGTTAGGGCGCTTCCGGCCCCGATTCGGCTCATCAGCCTTTTCCCATGACTGGCCAGCATCCCTAGCCTCGATCTTTCGCGCCGCTGATGTGCTGGCCTGAGGTGTCGGCTGGTGGGTGATTTTCAGGCTGGGTCGTGCCTGGCTGCCCGGTTGTCGCGCCGGGTAGGCGGGGTTCCACGGCCCCTGGTGTTTTCCTTCTTTGCCGTAGTGGCTGTTCCGGCTGTTCAGCCGGAGGGGAGGGCCTGCAGGCGGGTGACGGCGGCGGTGATGTCCGCAGCCCAGGCCCATCGTTCGGCGAGGCGGAGCCGCAGGCGGCGGCCTCCGCGCACGAGCCGGCCAGCGGCGGAGAACAGGCGCAGGCGGAGCCGTTTGGGTTCCCAGCGGCGGGCGGTCCCGGTGAGGGCGAGCAGCTGCGTCCAGGCCAGCAGGTCGCAGGCCAGGGCGACGATCTCGCACCAGACCTGGTTCTGCGCGAAGCCCTTGAGCGGGAGGTTCCGCAGCCCGGTGTCCTTCGCGCAGCGGATCCGGTCCTCGCACCGTGCCCGCCGCCGGTGGCGGAGTTCCAGGTCAGCGAGCTGGCCTTTGCGTGCATCGGTGGCGAAGGCGGTGAACCGGTGCCCGTCGATATCGGTGAAGCGCAGCTGCGCACCGGGGTGCGGGCGCTCTTTGCGGACGATGACCCGCATCCCGGCGGGCCAGCCGGACAGGTCCAGCAGCCCGGTGATGTCGGCGATCCAGGCGCCGTCGCGGATCTGCCCGTCACCGTCGTAAGCCGGCGTCCACGCGGACGCGGGCATTTTCAGGATCGCGGCCTGCATGTCCTCGGTGATCGTCATGCCGATGGAGTAGTGCAGCCGCCGCGACGGCGCGGTCAGCCAGGTCAGGAACTCGTGGGTGCCGCCGCCGGAGTCGGTGCGGACCAGGACCTTGCGCCGCTGGTGGCGGGGCAGTTGCGCCAGAGAGAGCCTGGCCGCCTCGATGTGGTCGGCGGCGGTGTTCGAGCCGGCGTTCCCGGCCCGCAGCGCGATGGCCAGCGGTTCCCCGTTCCCGCCGGCGCCGTGGTCGGCCCAGGCGGTCATCGGGTGGAACCCGAACGTCTTCTTCCAGGTCGCAGCCGCCTGCTCTTTCTCCGAGTGCGCGATCACGACGGTGGCGTCCAGATCTATCGTGACCAGGCCGTCCGCGCCGGGAGCGTTGTCCCCGGCCAGTGCCCAGGCCCGCTCCCGCGCGGCGGAACGGGCAGCGCGGATTGCCTTAAGCGACCGGGACAGGTCCCCGGCCAGCACGCTGACCAGCCGGGATACCACGGGGCCGGACGCGACCGGCCCGGCCAGTTCCGGCTGCTCCCGTAGCACCGCGATGTCGGCCAGGCAGTCCCCGCCGAGGGCGACGGCGGCGGCCAGGTCCGCGATGATCTTCCCGGGGTCGTGGACCGCCCGCGGTGCCCGCCACCGGGCCAGCCCGCCGGACAGGCCCCGGCTCAGGCCGGTGACCCGCATCGTTTCCCACAGCAGGACCGCCCCGGCCTGGGACACCAGGCCGGGGCCGTCAGCAGAGACGGTAACCCGGGCAGTGCGTGCGCTATTCTTCACCTGGAAAGTGCCTTTGACTCGGGACGGTCAGGACCTTAGACAAGCCCAATTGTCCCAGCTGAAGGCACTTTTTTCATACCTTTTTTCACATAAAGAACGGCAGGCCGATTAACCCCGGCGAAAGCCCGAGGCTAGGGTGCCAGCTCCCCCACGCATGGCCCTCTCAGGACAGGTCGGCAGGGAGATAGAAGCTCAGCGTTCCCCTTCATCCGTACAATCTCCGCGCTGTTCTGGCTGGCTGACTAGGGGCCTCACCCGGTCCGACATCGTATTCCGCCGTCCACTCCAGTCAAGCTGCGGCTGAACGCATGATCCTTTGGCCTGCCCCCTCCACACGAGCACAACCCAGCTCGCGCGGAGCCTCTGGCACTCCAAATCATCAAGCAACCGCAACTTGACCTCCACTCCCGGCTCCACAACCTCGGCACCTATCGGGTGAAGGCCCCAGGCCGTGACCCCCTCTGGCGGCCGAGGCGGAAGGAGCAGGCGGTGGCCCCTCTCATGGCAGACCAGCCCACAGGTGCAGTCGTGCCCGGCAGGCGATCCAGTGTCAAGGCCGGGTTGACACCAAACCGGCGGCCGCGGCCGGTCGAGAACGACGCGAGTACGCCCGGTTCGTCCAACGCGTTATGCGCGCTTACGCGAGGCGAGTTGCGGGAGGCGATGTTGACGGCCTGGCCGACATGGCCGGGCTTGCCACCGAGCTGGACGAGGCCATCGCCCAGGCCGTGATCGGACTGCGCGAGACCGGGTACTCCTGGGCCGAGATCGCGGCCCGCCTCGGCGTCAGCCGTCAGGCAGCACAACAGCGCTGGGGCCATCGCTAGCCGCCAGCTAGGAGCCCAGATCTGGGGACCATTTGGGGACCACACGCTACGCACACACCCGGACAAGCCCCACGTGGCCGAACTTGGCGTCGTATCCACACAAGCCGTCTGAGCTGCAAAGACGCCTACGCCAACGTACTGGGGGTCAAGGGGTCGCGGCTTCTAATCCCGCCGTCCCGACTGGTCAGAAGGTTGAAAGGTCTCTCTAAACGGTCTTCGGGAGCCCAGGGTTTCTCGGATCAGGCTTACGTCGGCTTGCCGGCGTTCGCCTTCAGGATGCGGTTCATCGCCGTGGCGCCCTTGGTGAGGCGGGCCGGATCTCGTGCCGGTCCACCGTCTCGGTGACCGACGTGCCGCTGTGCCCATCAGATCGCTGATGTCCTCCAGGCGGACATCGTGCGCGCTGAGGACGGACACGAACGAATGCCGTAGCTCGCGAGGCGTCTAGCTCCCGCCGAGCCTCGCGGCCTTGGTGATCTTCTTGAACTCCTTCCGCACGTGTCAGCGGCCCAGCGGTGTGCCGTCCTCACGGCAGAACACGAGATCGTGCTCTTGCCAGGTCTCCTGCGTTGCTGCGCGCTGCTCTCAATCCGGAGCGGAGGAGCGGAGGCGGGAAGGCGCCGTCGTTGCGTGGTTGCGGCTGAGCTCGAACACGGTCCTGTCACCCACGCTCAGGTTGCGAACGTCGTCGCGGACCGCCGCCCTCACCGAGCGGCTCCCGCCCTCGGCGTGCAGGGCCAGCGTCAGCTGGTCGCGGGTCAGCGTCACCTGGATCGGGGTCTGCCGGAACTGCATCGAGAACGACAGGCCGCCGAGTTGGCCCGGGAGCCGGGGGTCGAAGCACAGGACGCCATCGCTGATATAGGTGCCCGCGTAGCTGCGCTGCACAAGGTCGAGCGTCCCCGCCATGACACCCATATGGATGCCTTCCTTCGTCGTACCGCCCTGAACGTCCTCGGCATCGCTGCGCAGCGCGACCAGGAACCGTTCCCATGAGCTCTCCGGGTCGATGGCGGCGAGGACCCCGGCATGGGTGACGAAACTCAGCGTGGAGCCGTGCGAGGTGCGCCGGTCGTAGTATGCGACGTTCCGCGGCACCGTGTCGAGGCCGTAGCCGTACCCGAGGCGCCCGAAAATCTCGCGTAGCTCCTCGTCCCGGAACAGGAAGAACAGCATCACCGTGTCGGCCTGTTTGGTGACTTTGTAACGGTTGGGATCCTTGCCCTCCGCGTGCAGGATCCGGTCGAGCCGCTGGATGTTGCCGTACTTGGCCCGGTACGCATCCCAGTCCAGCTCTTCGAGGTCCCCATAGCCCTCAAACTGGCTGATGATCCCGTCGTCGTGGAACGGGACAAACATCCGGCGGCTCATGTCCCGCCACACCGTCAGCTCGTCATCGCCGATGCCGAGCCGCTCGCGCAACTCTTCCGCTCGGCTCGAGGGCAGCAACGCCAGCAGCTTGCCAGCGACATCGCACAGCCACGCCACAAAAACGTTGGTGTACGCGTTGTTCCGCAGGCCGCCGTCGGCCGCATCCGGGTACTTGTCGTGGAACTCGTCTGGGCCCATTACGCCGTGGATCTCGTAACGCTCGCGCTCGGGATTGAAATGCGCGATGGACGCCCAGAAACGGGCGATCTCGAGCATCATTTCCGCGCCGTAGTCACGCAGGAATGCCTGGTCATTCGTGGTCTGGTAGTACTGCCAGATGTTCCAGAAGATCGCCGCGTTGACGTGTCGCTGGTTGTGGCTGAGGTCCGGCTCCCAGAGGCCAGAAACGGGGTTGAGGTGGACCCGCTGTGTCTCCTCAGTTCCCTCGCTGCCGCTCTGCCACGGGAACATCGCGCCCCGGAATCCTGCCCCCCGCGCCGCCTCCCGGGCCTCGCCCATCCGGCGGTAGCGATACATCAGCAGCCCTCGCGTGACCTCCGGCAGGCGGACGTTGAAGAACGGGAACGCGTAGAGTTCATCCCAGAACACGTGCCCGCGATAGGCCTCGCCGTTCAGGCCGCGGGCGGGCAGGCCGGCGTCCAGGTCGGCGGTATTCCGGGAGCAGACCTGCAGGACATGCGCGATATGCAGCCGCAGCAGCAGCTGGACGCCCTCCTCCCCGGACACTCGCACGTCACACACCCGCCACAGCTCCTCCCACGCCGCGGCGTGCCGCTCGAACGAGGCGGCGAAATCAGTGTGCCGCGCCACGGACGTGGCCGCCTTAACCAGCGTGTCGCTGACCGCCGGGTCCCGGGATGTGTAGAACGTCACCATCTTCTCGATCTGCGTCGCCTCGCCCTGGCTTACGTCGAAGGCCAGGACCTGCTGGATGTAGTCCTCCATCTGGTAGAGCCGCCGCTCGACCTGGATTGGCCGATCGCCGCGGAACACGCGGGCGCGGGCTGCATGGCTGACGTACAGGTTCGACTGCCGGGTCTCGGTCTTCAGCGCGATAACCTCGGGCCCGAGCGTCCGCGGGCCCACAGGGTTTAGGTGGCGGCCCTCCAGCTGCCGGTAGCGGGCGACCCCGGCGTTGCTCACCCGGCCGTCGATCGCCGTGACCACCTCGACGCGCCCCGACCAGTTCCCCGGGATGAGCGTCCACTCGATCCCTCCGTGATGGGCGCCGGCCATACTAACGAAGCGGCGGCTGTGCAGCGTCGTCTCACGGCCCTCATGATCACGGAACGAGAGGTGGCGGATCACAGTCGCGAACCGCATGTCAAGTTCATGGCGGTAACTGAGCAGCTCCACGTCGGCGAGCCGGATCACGTCCCCGCCCTCGATACGCAACTGGAGGACCAGCCAGTTCGGCAGGTTGACGAGGTCCTCGTTGAGTACGGGCAGCCCGCCTAGGATCGTCGTCTCGCGGTTGTAGCCGCCATGCACGTAGGTGCCGGGATAGTGCACGCCGTCGGCGTCCTCCCACTCGGCCGCGCCGCGTGCGCACAGGTAACCGTTGCCCGTCGAGGTCAGCGCCTCGCGAACACCCTCAGCCCCGGGATCAAAGCCGTCATATGCGAACAAGAAACCGTCCACGACACCTCCTGCCGGCCTAGCCGCCTTCGCGGTCACCGACGGCGGGCCGGCCGCGTCGAGGGTGTACCCATTCCACTGGTTCTGCATGTGCCCGACGGAGGCGCCAATGGATACGGTCCCCAGTGCGGCAGCGAAGCCGTCCTCGACGATCAGCCAACCGGAATCCGTACCGCCGGGAGTTCAGGAAAGTTCCTCCTGCGGTCGAGGGCCGTACGCCGCATGGATCTGCCGCTCGGTTTCCTCTCGTGGCAGGTAGACGTTCAGTTCCGTGCCGGTGCAGCGCTGAGCGCCCATCGCGTTCCCGTACTGACAGGCCACGATGTAATCCCGGTACGCGAGGTAGCCGTAGGCCAGCCCCGCGGCGAACGAGTCGCCGGCACCGGTCGTGTCCACGACATGCTCCACCTCGATGCGATCCACGAACTCCTCGGCGATCCCGCCGGAGTCGCTCCTGTAGAAGACCACGCAGCCGCGCTCATCAAGGGTCACGCATACCGCCCCGACACCGCGGTCCAGGCAGTGACGTGCCAGGTCGCGCAGTTCTTCATCGCCCAGCCGGGGCGGATCAGCCGTCACCTCCACCGATTGGGCGAGCCACGCCGAGCTCGCTTCGTCAAGGTTCATCTTCAGGATGTCGGTGTACGGAAGCCATACGTCCCGGTCGGCCCACACCCGCGGATGGCGCTTGCCGCTGCGGGTCAGCGTGATCGCCGGGCCGTGGGCGTCCAGCACCACGGTTGCCCGGCTGTGCTCCTTGATGTGCCGCAGCGTCGGCTGCCCCACCTCGTAGTCCGTGATCGGGACACAGACGAACATGTCGGCGTCGAGCACCTGGTCGACGTCGGCCGGCAGGATCGGGTTCATGAAGCTCGCCTGCCGCTCGACGCGACGATTCTGGTCAACATAGCGCAGCTCGACGACGTCCCCCTGGTCGGCCGACGACGTTATACCGGAGGTGTCAATATTCGGGAAGGCTCCCAGGATCTGCTTGACCGGACCCTCGTCTCGCCGGCGGACGTGTGATATCGGGACGATCGTGTCGCCAACATCCAGCAGAGCCGAGAGGGCAACCGCCGTATATATGACGCAGCCGTACTTCTCGAACCGCTCACCGGTATGGGTCACCACTTGGTCGCGAGGGATCGGCCCCAGCACCGCAACCTTACGACTCCCCCGGCTTTTCATGTCATTCATTCACGGACACCTCCGGCGACATGCGCTCATATGGTCCTCCAGCTAGTCAACAACACGCCGTCTGACAATTGCAGCCCAGGCCAGTGGCGTTGGCCAACACTTGAGAGTTGTGCGCCCAGGTCCGGCCCGGCGACCCTGGGCGCTTGGCCAAGAGCCCAGTTCACCCTGGCGGCGCCATGCAGGGCGGCCTGAACTTCCCTGACACGGAACAGGTCACGAGTTCAGGTCTTGCACCGCCCACCAATTAGGCGGGTTCGGCCAGGAAAAGGTGCCCAGCGCCGAGGCTCCACGCAGCCCGCCGTGGTACGGCCTGGTTCCGATGCGCTGCTGTACCCCACCGGATCGCTGATGTCTTCAAGCCGGACACGCGGCTGAGAATGGACACGAACGAGTGCCGCAGCTCACGAGGCGTCCAGGTCCTGCCGAGTCTGCGGCCTTGGTGATCTTGTGGAACTCCTTCCATACGTGCCACGATCGAGTGGCGTCCCGTCCTCGCGGCAGAACACGAGATCATGCTCCTCCCACAACTCCCCCGCCGCGAGCCGTTCCGCAGCCTGGCGAGTGTGATGCGCTCGGAGCGCCTCGATCACCTGAGTGGGCAACTCCAGGACGGGCCGACCTCTTGAACTTGGTGTCACCCCTGACCCGCACGGACCGGTACACGGCCACGGTGCCCTACGGCGAGTGGCTGCGCCGCGAGCGGCGCAGGCGTGACGCCCGCGATCAGCTCGGCTGGGCGTACGAAATTTTCGACTCGGTCGGCGCCGCGGCGTTTGCCGAACGGTCGCGCATCGAGCTGCGGGCAACCGGCGGGCACGCCCGGCCGCGCACCGTCCAGACGCCGGATACCCTGACCGCGCAAGAAGCGCTGATCGCCCGCCTGGCCGGCGACGGCGCCTCCAACCCGCAGATCGCCGCGCAGCTGTTCATCAGCCCCGCCACCGTCGCCTACCACCTGCGGAAAGTTTTCACCAAGCTCGGCATCAGCTCACGCAACCAGCTTGCTCCCGCGCTTCCCGCCCGACAAGTCGCAGCACCGCTGGTCCCGCCGCAGGACTGATCCCAGGCAGATCTGCGCACCGCGGCGGCCGTCCCGGCGTGGCCGGCTATCAACACGCTATCCACCACCGGGCCACGGCTATCAATCCCGGCGGATGCGCACCGGACCTAGCGTCGATGTCATGCCTCAACCGTCTGTGCGGCATGGCGGGCGTGACGCTCGCGTAGGCATTCCACAAATTGCTCTACACCGGAGAAAAGCATGTGTCAGCATCAGCCGCGGTGCCCGGAATGGCCCGCACCTGACCACCTCGCAGCACGGATAGTAGCCGATCATCCCAGGCAGGGCTGGTGCATAGTCACTTTGCGAGCCGTCTGCATAGCCACTGTCTATCTGCACATTGGCCAAGACACTTGTTTTCCGCGATGTCCGCGCGCCTACCCTTTGGTGAACTTCTCTAGGCGCCGCAAGACTTTCAGTAGTCAAAGTGATCCTGCTCATATCTAGCTGACCGTCAACATCAATTCACGGCGTTTCACCCGTATTTGTGTCGAGAGTGATTTAAGCGGAGCTGGCGTAGATCATCGCGCCAGACGGGAGATGAACGAGATGGCAAGTCCATGATCAGCAAAGTGTCAGGCCGCACCAAGCTGGCCGCGGGTGCAGGCGTCGCGCTGGGCGAGCAGTCCGATGAGGTGCTGCTCGCCGGCCTGGGCGCGGGCGATTCCGACCTCGCGGTCACATTCGTGCGACGGTTCCAGCGGATCGTTTTCGGCACTGCGCAGGCCGTTACCGGCGACCCGGCCACCGCCGAGGACGTCGCACAGCGTGCCTTCGAGCAGGCGTGGCGGCACGCGTCGGTGTATGACTCACGACGCGGCTCCGTCCGGGCGTGGCTCGCCACGATCACGCGCAACCTGGCGATCGACACCGTCCGCGCGCGAACGGCGGTGCCGATGGACCCGGACGACCTGCCGATCGTCCTTGCCGCTATGACCGAGAACCCGGAGCAGGCAACGGTCGCCCACGACAGCGCGGAACGGCTGCGCAAGGCCCTCGCCGGACTGCCCGCCCGGCAGGCACGGGCGGTGGCGATGTCCGGGATCTACGGCCTGACCGGGCGGCAAGTCGCCGATACCGAGAGGATTCCCCTCGGTACGGCAAAGACGCGGATTCGGGACGGTATGCAGAAACTGCGGGCCGCCTACCTTCCCGAGATAGCAGCGGGCCATGAATGAGCACAACGACGTGACCTGCGCAGACCCGCATGACGTGGCCGCCGAGCTGGCGCTCGGCGTTGCTCACTGATAGCAGGTCGCGGGCGCGACGTGGCCGTCATCTCCAGGGACATCGAGTCGTTGTTGATCTTGGTTGGCATGGGGGCCCCTTTCCCGCCCGCAGAAACCACGGGGAGCCAGGAACGTGAGCCAACGCAGATCGGCTCATCGGCCGTATCGCTGGCTAGAACTGTGCCTTGAGTTCGTCGGTCTCCTGCGCCAGGTCCTGAAGCTGGGCGTATGCCGGGTTCTCGCGGATGCGGCCAACCGCCCACCGCAGGACTTCCGCGCGACTGGTCGCGACGCCCGCCATGATCAGCGCGTCAACAGTCGCCAGGTCAGTAGGCCCCAGCAGGGTCGCCACCCGAGTAAAGTCCGGCATGGCCTCCAGCACGTTGAGCCGGTTCCCCAGGAAGCTTCTCACGTGCCCCCAGTCCGGCCTCGAAGGCATGGCCTGCCGTTCGGGCGTATCGGGAAAGAACTCGATCCACGCGATGGCCGGCAGCAGCCCGTCATGCAGCCTGTCGAGCCCCTCGCTGTTGGCCTTGAACCAGCCGTCCAGCGTCTCCTTGCTGTCCCAGTTCTCCTCCAGTCTGCCTGCCCGGTCGATGAAAACCCGGACCGCAGTCTCCCCAGGCTCGACAGCCGGATCGTCACCGTACCCAAGCACATCCACCCGGGCGAACGTGCCCTCGGGGAAAGCTGACAGCAATTTGTTCTTCACCGCGTTAGCTATCGCCTCGTCCACGGGATCCTCCTGAAGGTGACCGTCCGCTACAGGTTGCACGGGCGTCAGCAACCTAGCAGCAGGAGCAGACAAGGCGATTCCGCGTGACGCTTATGGCTGGAATGGCTTGCCTCAGGCGCCCCCCAGGCTCACGGGCGGATCGAAAGTGGGCGCACCTGCCGCAGAACGACGGTGCGAGGAATAGGGCTGCACCCGAACTGAAATCGGGCTACGCCGTCCGCTCCACAACCTCGGCACCTATCGGGTGAAGGCCCCACACTCACAGGCACCTCGTGCCGTCAGCCCGGGAGTGCGGCCGCCGACGTAATCCGGCCGAGCCGTGGCCAACGGCGAGCTCAGCGCACCGCCCGCCGCCGCAGGGCACCGACGGCGTTCCAGCGCAGCGCCCCGGCCAGGTCGCGGGCGTGCTCAGTCATCGAGTAGTCGGGTTGGCTGTCTACGTCGCGCAGGGCCCGGTCCAGGTCCAGCCCGTGCTGTTCAAGGACGATCGAGAAGTCTCGCCGCATCGGGCCGAGCTGATCATAGCCAAACGAGCGGTAGATACGCGGAAACTGGGACCGGTAAAGCCGGACCCGTTCATGCAGGCCCGATGAGTGCGAGAGCGGGTTCTTCGGCCGCTTCCGGACATACTCCGGCAGGATGTCGGCGAAAGCGTGCCGCAGGATCCACTTGTCCTGCCCGTCGTGCTGCTTCAGCTCAATCGGCAGCCGCATGGCCAGCCGGACCAGCGCGAGATCGAGGAAAGGCACCCGGGTTTCCACCCCCTGGCCCATGCTGGTGCGATCCACCCGCTGCAGCTCGGTCCGCCCCAGGTTGTGCAGCTTGTGCTGGAACAGCCGCTGCCGCAGAACCGGATCGGGCTGCCGGTACATCTCATAGCCGCCGAACAGCTCGTCCGAACCATCGCCGCACAGCACGACCTTGACGCCGCGGCGGTGCACGTGGTCGAACAGCCGCCGGGAGATGACCGCGTTGATGATGTCGCCGTACTCGGTCAGCTCGGACATCCGGATGGCCTCCCGGACGTCGGTATACCGGATGCTGCCCGGGGCCAGTTCAATGACCTCGTGCTCGACGCCGAGGTCGCGGGTCACCCGGCGGGCGTACGCCACGTCGTCGCTGTCGGGTGCGCCGATCGTGAACGCCACACAATCCGGGTGCTGGTCCCGCACGTGCAGCAGGGTCAGCGTGCTGTCCAGGCCACCGGAGAAGATGACGCCCACGGTCAGGTCAGTGTCCAGCCGGACCCGGATGCTGTCCTCCACCGCGGCCCGGACCAGCCGGGTCGCCTCGACCGGATCGGTGATGGGCTCATCGCCGTCGCCGATGGTCAGCAGGTCAACGTACGCGCTGACGGCGGGATCGGTGTCCGGGGCGCCCCAGCCGTGATGGCCGGGCGGGACTTCGCTGATCGGGCCGCCCGCCGGGACCAGCGCCTTGAGCTCGGATGCGACGTACAGATGACCGTGCTGCCGGGACCAGTAGAGCGGTTTGACCCCTAGCGGATCACGGGCCAGATAAACCCGGTCCCCGGCCCGGTCGGCCACCGCGAACGCGAACTCGCCGCGCAACTGGTGCACCGCCTGGTCGCCCCATTCGAGGAACGCTTCCAGAACCACCTCGGTGTCGCTATCGCTGCGCAGCTCGTGGCCGCGGGCGGCCAGGTCGGCCCGCACCTCCCGGAAGTTGTAGATCTCGCCGTTGTAGCAAACCGCCCACCGGCCGTCCGTTGAGTGCCACGGCTGGACCGCCCGTTCCCGGTCGACGATCTTCAGCCGCTGGGTGCCGAGCAGGTGCCGGTCATCGCTGAGCGTCTCGCGGACGTCACCGCGCGGTGCGATCGCGTTCAGCATCTGGTCGAACAAACCCGCATCCGGAACCGGCCCCACGATCAGCGCGATACCGCACATACCAATTCCTCTCCCGGCCGCGCTAGCGGCCGGCCAGCTGGGCATCGTAGGCGGCCTGCAGGTCGCCGCGGGCGCGGGGGCTGACGCACAGGTGCCACACCTGGCCCTCGTCAATTACGTTGATCTGGTCCGCCTCCTGCCGTTCCAGCAGCAGCCGGGCCAGCGCCCCGCCCCGGTCAAAGCGGCGGAACCACTGCATCTCCACGTCGCAGGCGTACCCGGCACAGTGTGAGCTGGGCAGGACGGCAGCGTAGCCAAGAGACCGCAGCCGGTGCTGATGCTCGACGCTCCGGACCAGGCTGGTCACCCACAGCCGGGGCGTGCCGGCGGGCAGCGCCGTGGCCAGGTCCCGGGCCAGCTCGTTGAGCAGCGCGACGACGACCGGGCGCGACCGGGTGAACCGCAGGCCCGCTGTCCGCGGCCTCAGGTCCGGCAAGGCCTGCCGCCGGGCCCAGTCCCGGGCCCGGCTGGCCAGCCCGACCGGCTGCTCACAGTACTGAAACCCGAGCACGGCGGCGGCCTTCAGCGGGGGCAGATCGACCAGCTCGGCCGACTGGGTGACGTCGGCATCGGCGCCGAAAGGCATGGTTTCGCCCCACCACATGGTGTCGATCTGGGAGAGCAGGATGATGCGGGCGAAGGACCATACGTCGCCGGTACCACGGTCGCTGGGCCGGAAGCGGCCCAGCTCAGCGGCCAGGTACTCCGCAGCCGCGCCTGCCCCGCCTCTCAGCCGGGACAGCACCGGCGCAAACTCGCGGTGGACGAGACGCTCGCCGACGAACGCGCCTACCGCGGAAGGATCAGCCGAGCCAAGCGTCCTGCTCGCCTCCGTCACCAGGTCATCGACGGCGGCCCGGTACCCAGCCAGCTGGGCCTCCGGCGCGATCAGTGCGCCCGGGCCTGGGAAGTCCGGCTCCGCACGCTGACTCGCAGGCCTGGAGTGCTTGCCCATGTCCTCCCCCTGGCACCGGACCTGTCCCTCGTCGCGGCGGCGCGATCATGGCCCACGGGAGCCAGCGCGATGCGCCGTCGCCGCACGCCGGGCACCATTGTGTACCACTGCGACCCAGTGCATCCGCGAATGCGCCAAGAACCCAGTGTGTGTCCTGCGCCGCGAGGTGAAGGCGATGACACACTCCGGCACGCACGCCCAGCCATATCAACCCGTTCTGCACACCCCACGGGAGATCCGGTCAGTGAGGCGTTCGCCCCCGGAGGACTACTCTCGTCGCGGGAGCCAGGAACGGGAGCCAACGCAGGTCGACTCCCCCAGACTGGTCCCGACGACGTTAGGGCGTTTGTTGCAGGTGAGAGGGTCTCCGGCCACGCCGAAGCCCGCGACCATGTACGCGGCCAAAATCATGTGCGGCATCTCGTAGCTGGCCGAGCGGCTGAAGAACACCTGCCACACGTCGATCGACGTGATCTGGCCGTTCCGCTGAGTGAAGCCACCCGGGGTGTTCATCCACGAGTTCACCGCGATGACCGCCATCGCCCCGAAGATCCCGCTGAGCGCGATCGGCATCCCCGACCACCAGTGGGCCCAGCCCGGCAGCCGCCCCCAGCCCCACAGGTAGATCCCCGCGAAGATCGCCTCCAGGAAAAAGAACAGCCCCTCCACGGCGAACGGCACCCCCAGCACCGCCCCGTACTGGCGCATCAGCCCCGGCCACAGCAGGCCCATCTCGAACGACAGCACCGTCCCGGTGACCGCGCCCACCGCGACCAGCACGCCCATCGCCTGCGACCAGCGCCGCGCCAGCAGCATCGCGGTCTGGTTCCCCCGCCTCAGCCCGATGAACTCGGCCAGCAGCACAATCGACGGAAAAGCAATGCCGAAACACGCCAAGATGATGTGAAAGCCCAGCGTGGCCGCCATCTGCGCCCGGTCCGGAACGACATCCCCGGGCACCTGCGCCGCGACCAGAAACATTGATCCGCTAGCGCTCATGGATACTCCCTCGGGCATCGGCGCGGCACCGCCTGGTCCCCCACATCTCGATCAGACCGCGCCAAGTGTCGCACCCGTCGCAGTGACCCGCATCACCAGTCCGTGTGATTCGAGTTGCCTGAGAGCGCGTCCGTCAGTCCGCGCCTGGGTTGACTAGGGCGGGCACATCGGGCACCAAATCACACGATTACGTAATGCCGGCTCACCAAGATGGTGCCGACGCTGGCCGCATGCATAAGAAGAGCGACGCCAGCAGCGCCACGACGAAGACCAGCTTCTCAGGCGTGTCCGGCAGCTGGACCCAGCCGACGATGGACTGTGAGGCCAGCTGCCCCTCGGACTCCGCCTTCTGGGTCGGGCTGGACGGTTACTCCGGCGAACACCTTGACCAGACCGGGACGTCCGTTGACCCGCTCGGCGTGGGGTCAATCTTTAGGACCCCGGAGCCCGCACCGGTGGGCAAGATCGTCGCTGGTCGGGTAGACGCGGACTGCGCCGCGGAAGGTGCCGAACGCCGACTCCAGGGCGGGAATCTTGGCGAAGACGTCGCTGATGGTCTGCCCGCAAGCCAGCCGGATCCGGGCCCGCCAGCTCCATACGTCGACCGCCACAGACATAACTTGGGATCCAGCCAGCCCGACAGCTTTGGCGATTCCCACCCGGCTCATCACCTGTGGCGGCCACGAAACATGGCTTCGCCGGTTCTGGGAGCCGGTCATCAGGTCAGCCCGGAAGAAAGACTTTTGACGTATCGGCCAGACGTCGGGGATGGCGCCTGGCCAGGTAGCCGACGTAGCCGATGCCCAGAATCATCCAGGCCACCAAGACCAGGCCCGCGTAGGACAGCGGCGGATCCAGTGGGTCGATGAAGCTGAATACCGGGATGCCCGCGCCGGTGAAGAACACCGGCACCAGGACCGCGATGCCGATAACGGGAATCAGCGCGTGCCGCCACCAGCTGAACTCCGCTCGCTGACGGCGCCAGAAATACAGCATGCAGGACACGTTGACCGCCACATATAGCAGGGCGAACACCATGCCGCTGAGGGTCCCAATGAGCTTGAAGCCGTCACTGGGCCCGAACCCGAACCCCGTCCCAAAGACGACGGCGACCGCGACAACGAACTGAATGGCCACGGCCACGTAAGGCGATTTCCACCGTGGATGGACGGCCGCGGTGATCGGTGGCAGCACTCCGACCCGGCCGAAGGCGAAGATCGTGCGGGTTGCGGCGGTGGAACCGGCGTTGGCGTTGGCCAGGCAGGAGTTGAGGACGCAAATCAGCACCAGTACCCACGCCACGCCCCACACCTTCGAGGCGAGCAGTTCCCAGTTGACGCCGAATCCCCCGCCGAACTGCGAGAACTGCAACATGTTCTGCGGGCCGAAGTAGACCGTCACGGCGTAGGTGCTGAGAAGCTCGATGAACACCACCAGCAGCAGGGCGACAAGTACGGCGCGCCCGATCGTGCGCCGCGGTGCCCGTGCTTCCTCCGCGATCGGGGCTGCGGCCTCGAATCCGCCGAAGGCGAGCACGGTGAAGATCATTCCGACCGCAATTCCGCTGAAGCCCTCATGATGCGGGACGTTCGCGAACTGGGTGCTGAAGACCGCGGCGGTGTTACGGCTGCCCGCAGCGATGACGAGCCAGACCGAGAGGACCAGGAAGACACCGAATTCAAAAACGCTGAGGATCACATTGACCGTGGACGATGTACGGATGCCCAGGTAGCCGACTGCGGTCACCGCGGCGATGGCCACGAGCGCGTAGAGCCACCACCAGCTGGACGGGAACACGTTCGCCGCCCTCAGCGCGGCGGTGAGGATGAGCGCGAGCAGCGGCTCGGTCAGGAGCGACAGCAACAGGTAGGCCCAGCCGACGAGCAGCCCGGCCACCGGGTGGATGGCCTGGGCGGCATAGGTGGAGAACGATCCTGCGGCCGGAAGATGCCGGGCCAGCGCACCGATCGACAGCGCGACGGTCAGCAGGGCGAGCAGGCAGAAGATGCCCGAGATGATAGCGGCGCCGCCCGCGTAGGCCATCGCCAGCGGTAGCGCGGAGACGATCGTGGCTCCGCAGCCCATGAAGGCCACCGACTGGAACAGCACTTCCCGGAAGCCCACCGCCCCCTGAGCTAGCGAAGTACCGGTTCCGGCTCCCCGGCCGGCCATCCTCGCTCCTCCCCGCTGTGGAGTCCTAAGCATAGGCTGTGGCCTGGCGAAACGCTCTTATCGGTAAATAGTTGCGCATCCCTGCCGACCTTTTGGGAAACCTTGAATCATGGCACCGTCCCAGGCACGGCGGCCGTCGGCCATGGGCTCCAATCTGCGGGGACGTGCCCCCCGGTTCCTTGGCCGCCACGATGAGCTGAGTGTGCTCGGCTCGCTGGTCCACGCTGTCCGGACCGGTGACAGCCAGGTGCTGGTGCTCCGCGGCGAGCCGGGCGTGGGCAAGACCGCGCTGCTGGACTGGGTGGCCGACCAAGCTCGGGAAAGCCAAGTGGCCCGGACCGCGGGCGTGCAGTCAGAGATGGAGCTGGCCTTCGCCGGCCTGCACCAGCTGTGCGCGGGCCTGCTCGGGCACCTGGACGGCCTGCCGGATCCGCAGCGGGACGCCTTGCGGATCGCCTTCGGCCTCAGTTCCGGGCCTGCGCCCGACCGATTCCTCATCGGGCTGGCCGTCCTGAGCCTGCTGTCCGACGCGGCCGGAGAGCAGCCACTGCTCTGCCTGATCGATGACGAGCAGTGGCTTGATCGCGCATCCGCGCAGGTCCTGGGGTTCGTCGCCCGCCGGCTGGCGGCCGAGCCGGTCGGCCTGGTGTTCGCCGCCCGCACCCCCGGGGATGACCTGGCCGGGCTGCCGGAACTAGCGGTTGGGGGCTTGGGGCTGGACGAGTCGCGGGCGCTTCTGGACTCGGTGCTGACTGGCCCGCTGGACGCGCGGGTCCGGGATCAGATCGTGGCCGACACCCGGGGCAACCCGCTGGCGTTGGTGGAGCTCCCCCGGGGAATGACTCCGGAGCAGCTCGCAGGCGGGTTCGGGCTGCCGGGAGCGGTCCCGCTGTCGGGACGGATCGAGGAAAGTTTCCGGCGGCAGCTCGACAGTCTGCCGGACAGTACCCGGCGGCTGGTGCAGTTGGCCGCAGCCGATCCGTCGGGTGACCCGGTGCTGGTGTGGCGGGCCGCCGACGCCCTCGGGATTCAACACCAAGCGGCCGAGGCGGCCAGGTCGGGTCTGATCGAATTCGGCGCCCAGATACGTTTCCGGCATCCACTGGTGCGCTCCGCGGCCTACCAGTCGGCCTCGGTCCAGGAGCGGCAGCACGCGCACCGGGCGCTGGCGCAGGCCACCGACGCCGAGCTCGACCCGGATCGGCGCGCCTGGCACCGGGCCCAGGGCGCCGACAGCCCCGACGAGGAGGTCGCGGCCGAGCTGGAGCGTTCAGCCGGCCGAGCCCAGGCCCGCGGCGGCATGGCGGCGGCGGCCGCGTTCGCCGAGCGCGCGGCGGTGCTGACGCCAGACCCCGGGCGGCGGGCCCGGCGCCTGCTCGCGGCGGCGCGAGCCAAACGCGACGCCGGGGCACCCGATGCCGCGCTGGGGCTATTGGTCGCGGTAGAGGCCGGGCCGCCAGACGAACCGCGGGACGCCGATATGGAACGGCTGCGCGGGCAGATTGCCTTTGACCAGCGCCGGGGCACCGACGCGGCCCGGCTGCTGCTCAGTGCGGCCACGCACCTCGAGCCGTTCAACCTCGGTGCGGCCCGCGAGACCCATCTGGAGTCGCTGGTCGCCGCGATGTGGGCCGACGACCGGACCGGGGTCCGGCAGGCGGCTACAGCCGCCCAGGCCGCCCCGGCCGGACCCGCGCGCCCCCGGGCGGTGAACGTTCTGCTCGAGGCGCTCGCGGTCCGGCTGGCCGAGGGCTATGCCGTGGCCGCCCCTGCGCTGGCCGATGCCCTGACCCTGCTGCTCACGCTCAACGAAACCACCGATGAGGCCAGCGATCAGCTCTGGCTCGCAGCCTCACGGGGAAGCGGCATCGTTGCCCTGGAGCTGTGGGACTTTGCCGCGTGGCAGGACCTGGCCGCCAGCCAAGTCCGGTACGCCCGTGACTCTGGCGCCCTGGTCCACCTGCAGTCGGCCCTGACCTACCTCGGCTGGACCCACACCGTGGCCGGTGACCTGGCTGCCGCGTCCAATCTGCTCGAAGAGGGTCACCTGATCACCGAGGCGACCGGCAGCTCCCCCATCGAGTACACGGAGATGATGCTCGCGGCCTGGCGAGGCAGCGATGACGCTTCCGCCCTCATCGAAGTTACGGACCGGGAGGCGGCCATCCGCGGCCTGGGCCGGATGGTCAGCTTCGCGGCCTACGCCCGGGCGGTGCTGCACAACGGTCTGGGCCGCCACGACGTGGCGGCCGGGTCCGCGCGGCGGGCCTTCGAGCGTGACCCCGTCGGGCACGGCCCCCTGGTGGTGACCGAGCTGGCCGAGGCAGCGTCCCGGACCGGTGACACCGCCCTGGTCAGGGCGGTAATGGACTGGGTGGCCGAACGCACCCGGATGAACCCCAGCGAGTGGGCGCTCGGCATCGAAGCCCGGGTCCGCGCCCTGGCCGGCGACGCCGGAACCACCGCTTCGCCCGGCACCACCGAGAGCTATTACCGGGAGTCAATCGACCAGCTGAGCCGCACCCCGATCCGCCCCGAACTCGCCCGCGGGCGCCTGCTCTACGGGGAATGGCTGCGCCGCCAGGGCCGGCGCGTCGACGCCCGGGAGCAGTTGCGCACCGCCCAGGAAATGCTGGAAGCGATGGGACTGGAAGCGTTCGCCGAACGGGCGCGCCGCGAACTGCTGGCTACCGGAGAGACCGTACGCAAGCGGACCACCCGATCCGGCGCGGCGCCCGAAGCGCTGACCGCCCAAGAGGCCCAGGTCGCCCGGCTGGCCGTGGAGGGCCTGTCCAATCCGGAGATCGGTGCGCGGCTGTTCATCAGCGCCCGGACGGTCCAGTACCACCTGAGCAAGGTTTTCGCCAAGCTGGGAGTCAGTTCCCGCAGCCAGCTCCATCGGGTCCTGCCCGGGTTAGTCCCGGCGCCTCCTGCCCCAGGCGGCACCCCGGCAGCCAGCCAGGGTGCCCGCCAGGGTCCGGCGCAGGCGCGGCCCGCCGGGCGCGAGCGCGACATTGGTGCCTTCAGATGCGGCTATCGAGCACGGAGGCTCATCCATGGACACCAGCGGAGCGCCCGAACATCTCAACCACGGCCGCCGCCGTTTCCTCGGCGCGGCCGGCGCAGCGGCCTTCGCGGCCGGAGCCACCCAGCTTGGCGCGACCAGCCCGGCGCAGGCCCGAACCACCAGGCCGCGGACCAGCCGGTCAGTCGCGGGCACGACGGCGAGCGCGTCCTTCGGCCCAGTCAGGCAGATCAAGACGGGCGTGCTGAACACCGGCTACGTGGAGGCCGGGCCGCCGGTCATCCTCATGCATGGCTTCCCGTACGACATTCACAGCTACATCGAAGTGGCCCCGATGCTGGCCGCCGCGGGCTACCGGGTGGTCGTGCCCTATCTCCGCGGCCACGGCAGCACGACCTTCCTGTCCCGCTCGACGCCCCGCAACGTGGATCAGGTGGCGTTTGCGCTGGACATCCTCGCTCTCATGGACGCGCTCGGTATCGAGCAGGCGGTGCTGGCCGGCTATGACTGGGGCTCGCGGACGGGTGACATCATCGCGGCGCTGTGGCCGCAGCGGGTGAAAGCCCTGGTTTCCGTGACCGGGTACCTGATCACCAACCTGGCCGCCCAGCAGACGCCGCTGGCGCCGAAGGCAGAGAACGCCTGGTGGTACCAGTACTACTTCGACACCGAGCGGGGGGTGAAGGGCCTGAAGGAGAACCGGCGCGAGCTGGGCCTGTTCATCTGGGAGTTCAACTCGCCCACGTGGAAGTTCTCCACCGAGACCTACAACCAGACCGCGGCCGCGTTCTTCAACCCTGGCTATGTCTCCATCGTGATCGGCAACTACCGGTGGCGGCAGAGCCTGTACCCGAGCGAGCCGGAGTACGCCCGCCTGGAGCGCACACTGCAGCAGGCACCGGCCATCACGGTGCCGACGATCACCATCGACGGCAAGTACGACCCGTTCACCCCGGCCGGGGACGGGTCGTCCTACCGGGACAAGTTCACCGGCAAGTACGACCACCGGGTGTTCGACGTTGGCCACAACATGCCACAGGAAGCGCCTCGGGCCTTCGCCCAGGCCGTGATCGACGCCGACCATCTCTGACCAGCCGCGGCCAAATGACCGCAGGCGTATGCCCCGTGCTGCGGGCATACGCCTGGTCTTAACGCTGACCAGCGAACCCGGTCCAGGTCGGGCAGGGCTCCGCGCAGTTCCTTCCGGGAGCCGATCCCGAGCTTGGTGAACACCTTGCGCAGGTGCCATTCGACCGTGCGCGGGCTGATGAACAGCTGGGTACCGATCTCAGGATTACTGTTCCCGTTAACGGCCAGCCAGGCGACCTGGGCCTCCTGCGCGGTGAGCTCGTCCACCGTCCCGATCGCGCGCCTGCGCACCACCTCGCCGGCCGCCATCAGCTCCCGCCGGGCCCGTTCGGCGAAGGCCGCCATTCCCATCGCGTCCAGCAACTGATAAGCCAGACGCAGCTGCTCCCGGGCGTCGCGGCGACGGCCCTGCCGGCGCAGCCACTCGCCGTAAAGCAGGTGCGCGCGGGCCAGCTCGGCGCGGGCCGTGGTGCGGGCAAGCCGCTGGATCGCTTCGTCGTACAGCGGCTCGGCTTGTGTGTCCTCGATCAGCATGGCCCGCGAACGGGCCTGAACTCCCAGCGCCCAGTCGGTGGCGGCGCCGCTGGTGGCCTCCTCCAGCCGCTGCATCGCCTCCGTTGCGCGCTCGGGGGATCCGGTCCGGACCGCGGCCTCGATCAGCTCGGCCAGCGACCAGGTGGCCAGCCCCAGCTCGTCAGGGTCTTCGCTGGCCTGCTCGGCCGCGGCCAGTGCCTCGTCATAATGGCCCAGGCCGTTGCCGAGCACTGCAGTCGCCCAGGCGGCAGCGGTCAGCCCGTAGCCGTCCTCCCGTCCCGCCGGCCCCACCGCAGCCGACGCGACCAGCCGACGGGTCTCGGCCTCCTCACCGCGCCAGGCGGCAACCAGGGCAGAGCCCCAGGAAGCCTTTGAATCACCGGTCGCCTGCGCGACTTTCTCGGCCTCCCCGGCCAGCGCGGCGGCCGCGGTGAGGTCACCCGCGGCCAGCCGGACAGCCACGCTCCCGGTCAGCGCGGCCGGAAGCACGGCCAGCGCTCCGGTCCTGCGGGCCAGCGTAATCAACCGGGTACCCATGGTGTCCCAGGTCGCGTCGTCCCAGACGACCTGACACATGCGGGTAGCAAACAGCAGCCAGCCCAAGGTGTCCTGCTCTGGTGCTCCCTGGTGACGGAACGCGCTCAACGCCCGCCGGAGCGCAGGACCACCGGTAGCGTGACCCTCGGCGACCAATGTGGCCAGCGCCCTGAGCAGCAGTTCGCCGGTATGCGAGGACCGCGGCGCAGGCCGGGCCGTGAGTACCGTCTCCGCGATGTGGCGCAACCCGCCTCCGCCGGTCAGACGGCCCGCGGTGATGGTCGCCTCGAAGGCGTCACGATAGGCCTCGCTCGCCAGCCCCGCGTCGAGCAGTTTGAGACGATTGGCTACCTTCAGCAGCAGCAGAGCCCGATCGAGGCGGACCGCGGTCCGGGCCCTGAGCAGTTCCGCTCGCGCCTGGCCGCGTTCGTCGAGCGGCCCGGTCTGCGCGATGGCCAGCAAGCGCAACGCTGCGTCCTGCCCGCCCACCGCGTGCTTGGCCTGCGCCGCATTCAGCGCGCGGTGAGCCCGCCGGGCCGGGTCGGGTGTGAGCTCGGCGGCCCGTTGCCAGAATGCCGCCACGGCTCCCGCACCACCGCGGGCTTGCGCCCGGCCGGTCGCGCTCTCCAGGGCAGAGCTCGTGTCCTCATCCAGGCTGGAGGTCGCGTGCGCGCGATGCCAGGCCCACCGGTCGCGATCGGAATCGGGGTCGGTGGCCACCGAGAGGGCCCGGTGGGCTTCCTGGAGCTGTGGCGGAGTGGCCAGCTGATAGATCGCGGCCCGGGCCAGCGGATCGCAGAACCGTACCCGGCCGATGAAGTCAATGAGCCCGGCCGCAACCGCGGGACCCGCATCCGCAACCTCGATCCCGAGCCTGCTTGCCGCCCGCCACACGAGCACCGGATCGCCGGTCGGCTCGGCCGCGGCCACCACCAGCAGCCGGCCCGTTGCGGGTGGCAGCGTCGTGATTCGTTCCTGATAGCTTTCCCGGATCGAACCGGGCAGCTGCACCGCGCTGGGCAGCCCGAACCCGCCCGCCAGTTCGTCCGGGGCCAGTCGGGGCAGCTCCAGCAGCGCTCGCGGGTTGCCCCGTGCTTCAGCCACCATGCGGTCGCGGACCCGATCATCCAGGGTGCCGATGACGGCCGAATTCAGCAGTGCGTGGGCATCGCTCTCGGCCAGGCCGCCGACCACGAGCTCCGGGCGCCCGGGCAGGATGTGGCCGCCGCCGGGCTGACGCACCGCGAACACCAGCGCGGCCGGCTCGGCCGTCAGCCGGCGAGCCACAAAGGCAAGGGTCTGCGCCGAAGCCCGGTCCAGCCACTGCGCATCGTCCACGGCGCAGATCAGCGGCCGTTCACGGGCCACCTCCGACAGGAGGCTGAGGACGGCCAGCCCCACCGTGAAGCCGTCTGGCGTATCACCGTCCTGCATGCTGAACGCGATGCGCAGCGCCTCGCGCTGGGGGCCGGGTAGGTGGTCGAGCCGCGACAGGAACGGCGCACACAAGTGATGCAACCCGGCGAACGCCATCCCCGCCTCGGGCTCGGCCCCCGCCGACCGCGCGATCTGGCAGCCAGCCGGATGCTGGGTCAGGTAATCAAGCAGGACGGTCTTGCCCGCGCCGGGCTCACCGCGAAGCACCAGGATCTGGCCCTGGCCCGACCGCACCCTGGCCGCGAGGTGGTCCAGTACTTCGCTCTCGCGGGCCCGGCCGAGCAGGTTCTGCTGAGGAGCAGCGTTGGTCGTGGGCATGGTAATCATTCCTCCGGGGCTGGGTCAGGGCCTGGTTCAGGGGTCGGGATCAGGTGGTCTCCGCGCCACCAGCCGGTCACGACGGCGGCATACTCAGCCGCGGCGTCTTCCCAGGTGAAGTGGCCGACGTCGAGGATGTCGAGCTTGCTGCGCGGCAACCGCTGGTGCAGGAACCTGGCGTTGGCCAGGGGTACGTCCGCGTCGGCCGCGCCGGCGATGATCTCTACCGGTGTGCCGATGCCTGGCAGCAGCGTGGCCAGCACCGGTAGCTCGGCCGGGTAAGAACGCACGTACCGCATCGATTCGGCCATGCGGTCGCCCTGGTAGGCGGACAGGTAGTCCGCTCGGACCGCGTCCGGCAGCGCATACCGGCTGATGCCGCGCAGTGCCCCGCTCACCAGCCGCCGCGGGTCGGCGCGGCGAAGGTCCTCCAGGCTGGGGGCCTCGACCACGCGTTTCAGCACACCATCCAGCCGGAGCGGGACCGCGGCAGCCCCACTGCCAACGACCAGGCTGCGTATTCGGCCTGGATGCCGGGCCGCGGCGAACAGCGTTGCCGCCGTCGCGATGTCGGGGCCGACAACGTGAGGGTGCTCCAGGTTGAAGGCGTCGGCCACGGCGATGATGAAGTCGCCCATCGCCTGCGGCGACAGCAGCCGTTCGCGGCGCTGAGAATGCCCGAACCCCGGCAGGTCGACAGCAATCAGCTGAGCGTGCTCCGACAGCCGCCACCAGGTCGGCAAGAAAGCCAGCAAGCTTTCCGGCCAGGGGCTGAGCAGGAGAGCATTGTCCGGCCGGTACTCGCTGGCCGCGAAACGGATCGTCAGCCCATCGATGACCCGGAACTGCAGCTCAAAAGGCGCATTCAGCCACGTGGTCACGGCGGTGCTCCTCCTGCTGGATTCGGGCGGTTGGTGCATGGCCATGGTGTGGCCCGCACCGCTTCGTTCGAGTCCGCCAACTGCACAGCAGGACTGGCTAGTGGCCAGTGCCTGGCCAGCTGCGCTGACCAAAGAAGCCGGCCCGATCAGCGATCGGGCCGGCTCTTGTTCCGGTGGTTACTGGGCTGGAAGAGTGTCGCGGGCTTCGATGGCCTTAACCGTGTTGCCCAGCGCCTTGTCCAGGGTCCCTTTGGCGATGCTGCCGAGGAGGAAGCCGACCACCCGTCCCTTGAGGTTCTTGCCCTCGCGGATCACGACGGCGTCCACCTGGGTGGTCCCGTCCGGCTGTGGCGTCAGTGTGTAGGTGTGGCCGGAGCGGCCGCCCCAGATGTTCGAGTCGGTGGTCGTCATGACGATGCGACGAGGGTCGGACCAGTCGTAGCGCAGGCGTTCCCAGATGCCGCCTGAGCCCTCGGTCACGTCGGCCCATCCGGCGCCTTGGCCGTGGACCTTCAGATAGTCATCGGCGCTGTTCCCGAACACCTTCGACCGGCCCGGCCCGAAGTCGGTGAGGGCAGCCAGAAACTGCTCCGGCGTCGCCACGGTCGTCTGCTTCAGATGGATGGTGGACATTACTTCTCCTTAACTGGCGGGGTGGATTCAGCAGAACTGAGCGGCTCCGGAGGCGGCGGTGGCCAAGGTGCGGTGGCCAGAGGGCGGCCAGGCTGCCGGGTGAGACGCGCCTCGATTGTCGACACCAGCACCCGGCGCACCAGGCCGTCGAGCCCGTCAACGCCGGTAAAGGCCGGATCGCTGAAGGCGCTGAGCCCGTCAGGACCTAGCTCGCTGCTCTGGCTTGTGGCCGCCTGGAGGGCCTCGTCCAGGAGGTCGATACCGTGACCGATCCGGGGAGAGGGCGGAGACAGGTTGAGCGCTTTTCGCCACGGGGCAGCTGGCCTTGCTGCGGCCAGCACATCCGCGGCACGACTGGGCGCATAGACCAGTGCTTCGGACACGGCCTCGGCCCAGGCGGTGAGGACGGTGAGCTCCTCAGAGTCGAGGAGGTGCGCCGCCGATCTCGTGGCGAGCGACCGCTGTTCCGTGGGTCCCCCACTCGGCACCCGGATCTGGTGAACCGCCGCGTCGAAGCACTGTGTGCCGTTGCTGACCGGGGACCGGCCGTCGGCGCTGCGCCGACCAGCACGGTCCATGCACACAGTCAGCAGGACAGCCTGAGCGCCGGCTTCCAACGGGATCTCACGGATCCCCGTAGCGGGATCTTTCCACAGGGCGATCACCGAGGAAGCGTCGTTCCCGCGTGGCCGCGAGCGCTGCACCATGCCGAACGATGTCAGCGTCAGCACGGCCGAGCCAGGATCGTCGGCCAGCACGCTCGCGTAGCGGGAGGCCCAGCGCGAGGTGAGCTGCGGGCCGTCGAGGAGGGCGGGAAAGACAATCGTCGGGCCGACCGCACGGATGAGTTCAGCGACCGTGTCGTTCTGAGCGAGGTCCTCGCACACCAAGCAGGCGAACGTGAGCTCGGCGACCTCGACGAATTGAATTTCCTGACGCGGAACCTCGATCGCCTCCCACCACCGGACGTGCGGGTGCAGGACGCCGCCCAGGTGGTACTGCTCGATCTGCGATGAATCAAGAGACCACCGGTGGTGCTTGTGCTGGCGGATGTGGAACCACGGTGAGCCGTCGGTGCTGGTTCCCGGGTCGCCTTTCTGCAGCACCGAGCTGATCCCCATGTGGATCGAGCTCCCCGGGAGCCACCCCGCAGACGGAGAATGCTCGCGCACTCCTGTTTGCAGGAAGACCACCCCGTGGCGCTGCAAGACCGCCTCGAGCTCGCCGATCTCGTCCTCGTCCACGGCGCTTTCGGGCAGGTAGACGACGTCTACACTGCCGGCCTCCTCTCGAGCAGCGGCGAGCACCCGCTCCAAGAGGTCGAAGTCGAGGCCATCGCGCGGGGCAAACTCGAAGAACCCGTATGGCTCTTGGGCCTGCCGCCGCACAGACCCTTCGATCGGGCGGAAGTCCGATGTCCGGACGCGCAACGGCCATGGCAGCAGGAGGAGTGTCGCGTATTCGGAGCTCAGGTCGGTGCCGCGATGGCGGGCGGGCATCTTGTGCCAGCGGGCTTCGATGCCTGGGCCCTGGACGCAGGCATAGCGCGAGAACGCGGCCCGGCCTGTCGGCGGCGTGCGGACCTTCGGCAGGACCCGCAACCACCGTGGATCGATACGAGCTATCGAACCGGTCCTGGCCAGCAACTCGCGGCCGCGCGCCCGATACACGCAGGCCGTCGCGTCAGAGGTGTCGAGCGCGACCCCAAGCCCCGCACACGCCTCGTCCGCGATGGCATGGAGCGTGAGCAGAGCCTGGCACAACCGCCAGTCCCGTCCGCGCGCCAGCTGATCCATCGGCAGGCCGGCCCGCTCGCTGAGCACGCGCCACTCCTCGGTCACCAGGGCGGGGATCTCCCCCTGGTGGTCTTCGGTCCAGGCGCCCCAGCTCCGCGCCGCCTGCCCGACCGCGCCTTCCCAGTCCGGAGTGCGGGCGGGCGGCCAGTCCCCGACCGGGGACAACACGAAGCGGAACGCCTCCGACCGGGCCAGGATCACGTTGGTGAGCGCGAACACGTCGGGCGGCCACTCGAGCAGGTCGGCGGTGATCGGCCTGTCCGCCATCGCCCGCCAGGTCGAGGCCAGGGCCGGATCGCTCACGCCGTCATTCGTCATGCCTTCACGGTCAGGCAGCCAGCGGCATTTCGACGCCAGGGTGGCGCACGGGTCCGGTCCCTGGCCACCCTCGCCCGGCCGGGCTGCCCGGCACGGCACCTCCGCGGGCCGTCCACTGGCAGGCAGCCCCGCGTCCCGGCCAGGGAGCCGCACTGGTGTGCCAGGTGTTCTTCAAGCGCGACCGTGATGCGACTGCCACCTACAAAGGAGACATCGCATGAGCAGCGTCAAACCGAACGGCGAAGACCGGGCTGGTCCGCATCCCGCCGCCCCCGTCCCGATAGTGAAACGGGTGTCTCGCTGGTCGCTGGCCGGCATCGGAGCAGGCGTAGCGGTGGTGTCACTGGTCGGGACCGCAGCCTATGCCGCCGAGCCTGAGTCGTCAGCAGCCACAGCGGCTATGTCACGCGGTACGGACTCGGCATTGCAGGTACCGGAGATCGCCTGGTCCAGTTGCCCAGCCGATCAGCCTCAGCTGACGGGTTTCCGCTGCGCCACAATCTCGGCACCGCTGAACTACGCCGATCCTGACGGGCGGAAAATCTCTCTCGGCCTGGTCGAGCACCCCGCGGCCACAGCGGGCAAGTCGGCCGGCACCCTGTTCTTCAATCCCGGCGGCCCGGACCAGCTCGGCTCACAGTACCTTCCCGCCTTGCTGAGCGGTTTCGGCAGCGAGGTGGTCAGCAAGTACAACATCATCTCCTGGGACCCCCGGGGAGCAGGCGGCCTCAGCACGCCGACCGTCCAGTGCTTCGACAGCCCAGCCGAAGAGGCGGCGCTGGTCGCACCGGTGGCCTTCCCGCCGATCAGCCAGGATCAGCAAGCCAAGTGGGCGGCACTGCACGCACAGCTGAACCAGCACTGCAGCGGACGCGACAACGCACTTCTGGCTCATGTCTCCAGCGCGGACAGCGCACGTGATCTGGATCTGATGCGGCAGGCGCTGGGTCAATCGAAGCTGTCCTACTACGGCATCTCGTACGGCACCCTGCTCGGTGCCACCTACGCCAACCTGTTCCCCAGCCGGGTCGGCAAGATGGTCCTGGACGGGAACATCTATCCGCCGGCGTGGTTCAGCGGCAGCTCGCTAAGCAGCTTCCTGCGGATCGGCTCAGACAAAGCCACCGCGGCGACGCTGGACTCATTCCTGTCACTGTGCGGGAAGGCGACCGCCCAGCAGTGCGCCTTCTCGGCTGGCACCCCAGCCGCCACCCGGCAGAAGTTCAGCACGCTGCTCACGCGAGCCCATAAGTCGCCCATCGTGACCGGCTCTGGCTCGCAACAGGCGTCGGCCAGCGAAAGCGACATTGTCAACCTGACTGACGCGGACCTGGCCATCGTGAAGGCCGAGCCCGCCATCGGCGTCGGAGGCTGGACCGGACTGGCCAGCAGCCTGCAGACGCTGTGGACGGCCAGCGCCGGGGGGGCCACAGCGACGGCCGTAACCGCGCCGCCGTCCTCGAGCGCCGAGCAAAAGCTGTCGGTCATCTGCGGTGAAAGCCCGAACCCGGGGACCGTCGCCGCGTCCATCCAGCAGGCCGATGTGTCGGCTCACCGGGCCGGTACCGGCGCGCAGACGTGGGCGTGGACGGCCTACTGCGTCGACTGGCCGGTCAAGGCCGCGTCCGCTTACCGCGGACCGTGGAACCACGCCACCAGTCCGGTCCTGGTCATCGGCAACACCGGCGACCCGGCCACCGCTTACCAGAACTCCGTGCTCACCTCGCGCCTGCTCCCGGGCGCCCGGCTGATCACCGTTCAAGGCTATGGTCACACCGAGCTGGCCAATCCCAGCACCGGCGCTCAGAACGCCATCGCCAGCTACCTCATCAACGGGGTGCTGCCCAAGGCTGGAGCCACATACCAGCAGGACGCCATCCCCTTCCCCTAAACGGGCTGATCATCTGCGGCCGGCACGAGGACGGTTCGTCCAGCTCATCGCTGGGCGAGCCGTCCTCACGCGTGAGTGCCACTCGCTGCTGCGTGCCAAACGCGACGGCGATAGGCAGTCAGCCAGACTCACCCCCAAGCACTCCTCTGGGTCAGCACGGGAGCCAGAAACGGGAGCCAACGCAGGTCGACTCCCCCAGACTGACCGCGATGCTCTTAGGGAGTTCTCCCAGGTGAGAGGCTCCATGGCCGACTCCGGGACTGTAAGAACAACGGTGTAACTCCTGTGACAGGACGGGCAGATGGTCCGTCTGAGAGGAGACACCATGAGCACAGCGCACGTGGATGTGGCGGGGACCGCTGGACCGGCCGGCCCTGCGGTAAATGATGGCCGGGTGGATGCATCCGATGAGGAGCTGGCCCGGCAGCTGGCCGAGCAGGCCCGGGCTGAGGGGATCCCACTGACTGGGCCGGGCGGGCTGCTGGGGCGGCTGACCAAGGTGGTGCTGGAGTCCGCCCTGGAAGCCGAGATGGACGATCATCTCGGTTACCGCAAGCACGATCCGGCCGGCTCCGGGAGCGGGAACTCCCGTAACGGGCACCGGGACAAGACGGTGCTGACCCAGGCCGGGCCGGTGGGCATCGAGGTGCCCCGGGACCGGGACAGTTCCTTTGCCCCCCAGATCGTGCCCAAGCGGGCCAGACGGCTGGGCGGGATCGATGACATGGTCATCTCGCTGGTAGCCAAGGGCCTGACCACCGGGGAGGTGCAAGCCCACCTGGCCGAGATCTACGGCACCGAGGTCTCCCGGGACACCATCTCGGCGATCACCGACCGGGTCCTGGAGGGGCTGGCTGAATGGCAGTCCCGGCCGCTGGACCCGGTTTACGCGGTGCTGTTCCTGGACGCCATCCACGTCAAAATCAGGGATGGGCAGGTCGCCAACCGGCCCATCTACGTCGCGCTCGGCGTCACCGCCGACGGCGAACGCGGCATCCTCGGGCTCTGGGCCGGCGAGCACGGCGACGGGGAAGGCGCCAAGTACTGGCTGCGGGTCCTGACCGAGATCAAGAACCGCGGCACGCGCGATGTGCTCATGGTCGTCTGCGACGGCCTGAAAGGCTTCCCGGAGGCCATCGCCGCGACCTGGCCCGCCGCGGTGACCCAGACCTGCATCGTGCACCTGCTGCGCAACAGCTTCCGCTATGCCAGCCGCCGGGACTGGGACAAGCTCGCCAAAGACCTCAAACCCATCTATACCGCCGCCACCGACGCTGAGGCGCTGGACCGGTTCGCCGAGTTCAGCGCCAGCTGGGAGGCCCGCTACCCGGCCATCATCAAGCTGTGGGAGGCCGCCTGGGCCGAGTTCACCCCGTTCCTGGCCTTCGGAGCCTGTCGCGGAATCGCGTGAGGGGGCGGTGTTGCGGGAGGTCCACGATGGTGTCCTCAAGTCGGGTGCAGCAGCGTAGGGGCCGCGTGAGGAAGGACCGGCTGGGAAGAGGGCCTGCTTCCGGAACCCAGGCGTGGCGCTCTCCCTCGATGGCCCCGGGGTCCTTGATGGCGGCTCGGTCAGGCTGCTGGGGCCGCCCGGTGGACCTTCATGAGGTTGAACGCGGTAGCGGCCAGGTGCAGTTCGCTGGTCGCGTTGTCCAGGCCCCGGCGTGAGAAGCGATCGATAATCTTCTTCAGGTTGCCGATGCCGGGTTCCACTGTCGCTCCGCGGCGCTTGTAGAGATCTCTGCCTTCGGGTGTGCGGAGCCGGTGGGCGTTGACTTCGCGTGGGGACGCACCCGCTGGCGGTGGCCCGTGGGCTGGTTCCTCGGCGGCGGCACGGGCCTGGTCCCGTCCTTTGCCCAGGGCAATCAACCGGTCCGGCCCGTCGGCTTTCAGGTTGGCGTCGCTGTTGTAGCCAGCGTCGGCCAGCACGGTGCCGATGACGTGATCGGCGTTCCCGGTCACGGCGTGCAGGCGCGCCGCGGCATCTTGTGCGGCACGCATCATCGGGGTGAAGGATCCTTGGTCGTTGGGTGACTGCCCCACCTGGACGGCGACGATCAGCTGGTCGCTGGTGACCGCGACCTGGGCGTTGAATCCCTGCAGGAACCCTCGCCGGGTCGGCATGATCCGCGACTGAGGGTCGGTGGTGTTCGCGACGACCTTGGGGAGCTTCTTCGCGGGCGACGCCGACTGGCCGGCGGCCGCGGCTGCCTGCTCCGCGTCCTCAGCGTTGCGGACGGCACCTCGGGCCCGCGCGATCCTGGTGCTGTCCTCCAGGGGCACCGGCGGACGCCCCATCGGCTTCTTCCCTGCCGCGATCAGGGCTGCGTACCGGTCGAGCTTGGCCTGGTGGATGGCGATCTCCCGCGCCAGGTGCGCGGCTGCTTCGGCCAGCCGGTGCGGTCCATCCGGGATCCGCCCCACGACTGGCTGCCCCTGCTCCGAGCGGTGGCGCCGCGCCAGCGCAGCAGCGTCTCGTTCCTCGTTCACGCGATCCCTTCGCCGGTGTTCAGCGTCGAGCTCCTGCGCCGCCAGCTGGATTCGTTCGCGCCGCCGGGTGCGGTCACCCAAGTCAGATGGGACACGATCCGGCTGATCATCAACATGACTCTCACGTGCTGCGGTGTCTTCGGCCTGGTCTGTCCGGTCCGCATCGGCGAGCATGCTCTTGACGTTCTGGCTGAACCACTTCCTGCCGCGGTTGGCGTCGATCGAGGCGTTGGCCTTGATCTTGGTCCCGTCGATGGCGACGGTGCCGAACCTGGCCAAACCTGCCCGCGCGGCGATCATCAGCACCTGTGCGAACAAGTCGCTGAACGCCTCCTGCGCCTCAGCGCGGAACCTGGCGATCGTGGTGTGGTCCGGGCCGTCCTGGGCGCACAGAACCCGGAACGCCACGTCGGTAATGCACATCCGTTCGATCTGCCGTGAGGACCGCACCCCTTGGCAGTAGGCATAAACCAAGAGCCCGAACAGCATCCGCGGGTCATACCCTGCAGCGCCTGCGCCACCGCGTCGCCGCGTCCGCTCCAACGCCGTGGTGTCGAGCGCATCGACGGTCTCCAGCACGAACCACACCAAGTGATCCGGCGGCAGCCACTCGCGCATGTCGACCGGCAACAGCATCGGCTGGTCACGCAGCACGAGACGATAAGACTTGGCCACGGCTCATGATCGCGGACCCAGCACCAGACAGGACAGGACGACACGCGATTCTGCAACAGGCTCTTCGACCGCGAGATCCGCACCCTGATCACCACCACCAACGCCATCGAGAGCCTGAACGCCCGGTTCCGCCGCTCCGTCAAGGCCCGCGGCCACTTCCCCACCGAGCAGGCCGCCCTCAAGCACCTCTACCTGGTCATTCTCAGCCTGGATCCCACCGGCCGGGGCCGCCAGCGCTGGTCCAACCGGTGGAAAGGCGCCCTGAACGCCTTCGACATCACCTTCGACGGCCGCCTCAGCGCCGGACGCAAGTAACCCATCAAGATCCAGTTACACCGTTAAGTTGACAGTCCCCCGACTCCGTCCGACCTGGTCAGACGGGTCGTTCGTGACTGGGGGTCAAGGGGTCGCGGGTTCAAATCCCGCCAGCCCGACCGTGTGATGTCTCAAGACATAGGAATAGCCCCGAACCTGCTTTAGGGTTCGGGGTTTTCTGTTGCGGGGCGCCGGCGGGTGGGTCCTTTGGGTGCGCCGGTGGGCTGGTAGTTGCGGGTGGGATCCAGGGTCAGTTCGCGGAGCTGTTCGCCGGTGGCGGCGTTGAGGATCCGGATGTGCAGGTCCTGGATCAGCAGCAAGACGGCGGTGCCGGCGTGGATGCGGCCGATGCCGATGTGGTGGAGTTTCCCGCCGGTGCGCAGCGTGACGGAGCCGCTGGTGCTGATGATGTCGGTGCGGACGCGGTGGTGGGTGTCGGCGGTACGGTCGCCGGGGACGGCTTTGGGCCGGGCGGCGTAGGCGGTGGCGGGAGTGGACCGGTGGGCCAGGGACCGGTGCGGCCGCCGGTGGTTGTACTGGTCAGCGAAGGCGCCGAGCAGCACCTGCAGCTGGGTGAGGGTGGCGGGCTGGGGTTGCTGGGCGGCGAGCCATTTCTTCATCGTCTGCTGGAACCGCTCCACCTTGCCCTGGGTCTGGGGGTGGTTCGGTTTCCCGTTCTTCTGGGTGATCCCGAGGCGGCGCAGCTCGTTCTCCAGGGCGTTGCGGCCCCCTTTCCCGCCGGCGAACCGGGCGGTGAACACCAGCCCGTTGTCCGTCAAGGTCGAGGCCGGCGGCCCGTAGGCGGCCACCGCGGCCCGGAACGCGGCGAGCACGATCGGGCCGGTGACCCGCCGGTGCGCGGTCACCGACAACGCTAGCCGGGAGTGGTCATCGAGCCAGGTCAAGACCTCAGTACCTGTCCCGTCCGCCAGCGGATAGTGGGTGAAATCGGACTGCCAGCACTCGTTCGGCTGCTCAGCTTCGAACCGCAGATACGACGACCTGGGCCGCTTGCCCGGCTCGGGGGTCACCAGGCCGGCCCGGGCCAGATACCGGCTGGCCGTGGCACGGGAAATTCGGATCTGGTGGTGGTGGGCCAGATGCCAGCAGATCGTGTCCGGGCCCGCGTCCAGGCCCTGCCCGGCCAGGTCTTTCCGCAGCTGAATGATCAGGTCCGCGACCTGTTCGGGGATCGCCTGGGGTGCGTTTTTCGGCCGCCGTGACCGCGGCTCGAACGCCACCTGCCCCTCGGCCCGGTACCGGGCCACCAGCTTGCTGACCCAGCCCTGCGAGACACCGTAAGCCCGGGCCACCTCCCGCTGGGAGCGGCCCTCCACCACCACCGCCGTGATCACCAGGCGCGCCTTCGACATCGCCCGACCCTGGCGGCTGGAGTATTCCTATGTCTTGAGACACCCGATTCCTATGTCCTGAACCAGGACACCGCCGTCCCGACTTAGTTTTCACAGGTCGGAGGCCGTTTTTTTCGGGCGTGAAAGACAGCTCTGATGGTCGTCCGGGGGCCATGTCTCTCACAAGTTCTAAGCGATCTTGTGGATGCGGCGAGCGTTTCGGTGCCTGATTCAGGTCTGCGGCAGCGCCACGTGGCGGGCACCGCTACCCCGCCACGTCCTCGTCGGCGACGGTACGGCTCTGGTGATCGTCAACCGGGCATGCAGCTGACAGCGCCTGACAATAAGCGCGTGCCAATAAGCGCCAGGGCGGCCCCGGCGCCGGCCAGAGCGCCCGCGGTCCGTGACCTGTATACGTCCGTGGCAAAGGCGTGATACAACATGCGGCAGCAAGCCGGGACGGCAGGAGCCCTTATGTGGGAGAAGCAGATCGAGGCCAAGCGGTCGGTGACCGTCACTACGTCCCCCGGGCAGGCATGGCCATTGCTCAGCGGCCCGGCCGCGTGGTGCCTCTACCCGGGCGCCAGTTTCGCCTTCGACGTGGCCGCCTCTCCCCCTGGTTGCGGGCACCTGTTCTTGTGGATCAACGGCTCCGCGGACGGATCCGGGACCGATGTCTTCGAGGTATGTGCCAAGGTTCCCGGCGAGAAGATCACGGTGCAGGCCCGCGGCAGCCTGCCCGCTGGCAGGCGCGTATTCACGCTGTCGGTCACACCGGACGGACGCGGGGTGAAAGTCGGTGCAGCCGTGCGTACATACGCTCAGCGTGACGCGGTGCCGGACGCGGAGCTGATGTGGAGCCGGCAACTCAGCCAGTGGCTGGAGAACCTGCGGGCAGTCCTTGAGAACCGGGCACCGCAACCTGGCGCAGGTATCCCGGTGGCCGCCCAGCAGGCCATGGCGGAGGCGCCACCGCCGAAGGACTCCTTCACGGTGGAAACCGCGGTGACGATCAGCGCGCCGAACACGACGCTGTGGCAGGCGGTCCGCTCCGGCGAGGCCAACCGCCTGGCCGCCCAAGCTGTCTACGGCGGTCACGTCCCGGGAACACCCGGGCAGCGGCCGGGTGCCCTGAGTTACGCCATCGTCCGGCAGCCCGATGGACGGCTCCCCGCGGCATTGACCCGGGTATGCGAAATCGATGAGGGCACCAGTGTCACGTGGCGGCGGGCTGGCCCGCCGCATGACGAGTTGTGCTGCGCCTTGCGGCCGGAGGGCAGCACGACCCAGCTGAAGCTCACCTTGTGGTGGCCACAGCTCCCGGCGAGCGCCACCCGCGAGCAGATGACCAGCGTCATGACCGAACACCTACGCATACGGGCGCAACGATATAAGGCCCTGATCGAATAAGTGCCCCGGCCGAACGGGCCGGAGGGCGGGTTTGGGCATCCCCGAGCCGTAGCGCGATCAGGCTTTGGCTGGTCCAGTAACGCGCTCGCCGATATGGAACCTCCGCCGCTAGTCATCGCCGCGAGGCGGCCCTGGAACCCGGCCACCATCACGGTCACTCAGCTGAAAACTCGGAGCCAGCAATCCCAGTCGGCAGAAAGCTATGCTGAAACCATGCCGGAGCTGCCGCGTACCCTGACTGCCGCGCTGCACCAGGAAGAAGACTGGTACATCGCGCAGTGCCTGGAAGTCGACGTGGCCAGCCAGGGTCACACGATCGACGAGGCACTGGCGAACCTCGCTGAGGCGGTCGAGTTGTATCTGGAGGAAGTGGACGATCCAGCCGGGCACGTCACGGCCACGCCGCTGGTGACCTCCTTCCAGCTGCCCGCCGCGTGAGCCCCGCGCTTTCTGATCTGCCAGTAAGGAAGGTCATCAAGGCGCTGGAGTCGGCCGGCTTCTCTTATGCGCGCACGAAGGGCAGCCACGCGGTATACCGAAGTCCGGAAGGACGGGCGGTAGTCGTCCCTGTGCATGGCGTCGTGAAGCGCGGAACGCTGGCGTCGATACTTCGGCAGGCTTGACTCCAGGCGAGTTCCTCAAGCTTCTTGACTGAGCCGGCAGGCGGCCAGATCAGGGGACCATTTGGGACCACACGCTGTGCGCGTACCCGGACGAGCCGCACGTCACCGAACGGCACGCTTCCCATCACAGCCATTTGAGCTGCGAAATCGCTTCCTCTAACGTTCTGGGGATCAAGGGTCGCGGGATCAAATCCCGCCGTCCCGACTTAGTTTCACGGCTAGTCGGTGATCGACTGGTCATCCGGGCGCAGGTAGCGCTGCGTCGTGGACAGTGATCCGTGCCCGGCGATCCTCCGCAGGACGTGCACCGGGACACCTGCGTCGAAGTCGTGCTCTCCAGAAGCATGACAGTCTGGCGCTGGGGTCCCGCCAGGAACTGTCGGCGCAGACGGTGAAACTCCGCAGGGGGACGATTTGGAGGACACTGAGCCGCCCCGGGTTTCTTGGAGGCCATGACTTCTGGGAAAGTTGGGGCTCATGGTGTCACGGAAGCAGCACCCCGCTGAGCTGCGGGAACGTGCGGTGGCGATGGTCTTCGAGCTGCGGGCGGAGTCGGGGAATTCCCGCGGGACGCTTGCCCGGGTGGGCGAGCGTCTCGGCATAAATCCCGAGACTTTGCGGAACTGGGTCGAGCGGGCGGAAATCGACGGCGGTCAGCGTCCGGGCACGACGACTGATGACAAGAAGCGGATCGCGGAGCTGGAAAGGGAGAACCGCGAGCTGCGGCGGGCGAATGAGATCCTGAAGGCGGCGAGTGCTTATTTCGCCCGGGAACTCGACCCCCGGTATCCGCGCTAGTCGAGTTCATCGATTCGCATAAGGACCGGTTCGGAGTGGAACCGGCCTGCGCGGTCCTGGAGATTGCGCCGTCCACTTATTATGCGGCGAAAAAGAGAGAGGAGAGGCCGCCGGCGCGAGATGCCCGGGATGACGAGCTGAAGAAGGAGATCGTGCGCGTCTGGAAGGGGAAAGGCCGCGGGGTTTACGGTGCGCGGAAAGTATGGCGCGAATTGATCCGGGAGGGAGTTGACGTGGCGAGGTGCACGGTCGAGCGGCTGATGCGCGAGCTTGGGATTGCCGGTGTGTCGGCCAGGCGGAAGAGGCCGCGGACGACGGTCCCGGCCGGGCCGGGGCATGAGCGGCCGTCTGACCTGCTGGAGCGGGACTTTACCGCGCCCGCGCCGAACCGGCGCTGGGTTGCCGATATTACCTATGTTGAGACGGCCGGCGGTTTCGTGTATGCCTCGTTCATTCTCGATTTGTTCTCGCGGAAGATTGTCGGCTGGCAGGTTTCGGATTCGCTCCGGGCGGAGCTTGCCCTCGACGCGCTGGAAATGGCGATCTGGTCGCGTGGTGACCGGATCGGCGGGAACCTTGTTCATCATTCCGACCGCGGCGTGCAGTACACGTCGATCCGGTATGCCGAGCGGCTCGGCGAGATCAGAGCGGTCCGCTCGGTAGGCCGCAAGGGAGATTCCTATGACAATTCAGCTGCGGAGGCACTGAACAGTCTTTACAAGAAAGAGCTAATCGAGCGGGAAGGTCCGTGGGCAGGGATGGCCGATGTCATGCTCGCGACCCTGGAATGGGTGGCCTGGTATAACCGGGAAAGGCTGCACTCTACCTGCGGGTACGTTCCGCCCGAAGAATTCGAGGAAAGCTACTACTCGCATCAGGAAAACCTGGTAAATTAATCATACCGGCAAGAAAGTGCCTCCAAATTTGCCGGGGCGGTCCAAGGCTTAGCTAACGAGCGGAACAGGGGCGCCCCACAGCCGTGGGCTGTGCCGTTATCCGTAACAGGTGTTGGCCGGTTGCCGGTGGTGCCCGGGAGGATGCTCGCAGAGCCTGGATCCAGTGATCCGGGTACCCCGGAGGTTCTCTGGTGAGCGTAGAGCTCATGCGGACGGCACGACAGACCTGCGGCAACCGCGGCCTAAGCCACCGCGACCGCGTCGTGATCTCGCGGACCCTGGCCTGCCACGCTGGTCACCAGATTGACGAAGCTGCGCACCACCGGCCGGTCGTCGTCGGCGCGCCAGGCTACGCACAGCGCGGTGGGTGGCACGTCCGTGCCCGGGACGAACACGATGCCCGGCCGTGCGTTATAAGTCTCGGCCGATGCCGGGCACAGGCTCAGGCCGTGGCCGGCCACGATGTGCTCACGCCATTCTTCGATCGTGCATGCCACCGCCCCGATCAGGGGCATGTCACCGCCGGGCCGGGGGTTGATCAGCCAGTCATCCCGCCACGGCGCTGGGGCGCACCCGTCGGTGGCCAGGTTGGCAGCCACCCAGGGCTGGCCGGCCACGTCAGCGAGCGTGAGCGTGTCGCGGGAGGCCAGCGGATGCCCGGCGGGCAGCACGAACACCCGGGATTCTTCGTCGAGCTGCCGCAGCTCGATCCCGGCAGCGGCCACCGGAGGGCGCAGCAAGGCGACATCGCTGCTGCGGTCCATCAGCCCGCACGCCGGCTGGGTGAGATCGAAGGTGATCAGCCGCACGTCGACCTGCGGGTAGGCGCGCTCGAACGCGGCCAACAGCATGGTTCTGGTCTCACCGCCGGCCGCGAGGCTGATCCCGACGGACAAGGTGCCGGTCACCGCCCGGGCCGCGTTACGCGCCGCCGTGACGCCACGGTCCAGGCTGGCCAGCGTTTCCCGGGCCGCGGCGAGGAAGGCCGCCCCGGCCGGGGTGACGGTCACGCCGCGGGTGCCGCGCTCCAGCAGCTGGGCCCCCACCGCTTCTTCCAGCTGCCTGATCTGGGTGCTCAGTACCTGCTGGGCGACGTGGACCCGGCGGGCGGCGGCCGTGAAGCTCTTGTCTTCGGCGACCGCGGCGAAATATCTCAGATGCCGCAACTCGATGTTCACGCTAGGCCATCCTACGACCGTGAATCGATGATCTTTGTATTCGACCTTGGTCACCGGCCGACGTCCAGGCCCACGCTACGGACATCCTGGACCGGCTCCGTAACGGGACGATGCCCTGCGACGGGGCCTGGCCGCAGGAGAAGACAGACGTGTTCGAGCGCTGGACCGAATCCGGCTTCCAGCCCTAGCGAAATGGAACAGCATGCTGATTCTGGTGATCTGCCGTCCGGCCGAGGGCGCGGATCAAGCGGAGTTCCGGCGCCTGGTTCTCGCTGAGACGGCCGCGCTGCGCGACCTGAAGGGCAGCGGCGTGCTCACCGGCGCGTGGAGCCCGGGGCGTCCCGGCGCCGTGCTCATGTTCGACGTCTCTGACGAGGCCGAGGCCGCGCGGCTAACGGCCGACCTCCCCCTGGCGCAGGCCGGCCTAATCAGCACCGAAATCATTCCCCTGCATCCGCTGGACCTGTGACCGCAGTCCGGAGAGCTACCCGGTGACCGCCGCGACGGCGGCCTCGGCGATGGAACGGTCCTCCGCGCCCGTCATCGCCCCGGCCACGCCGACCCCGCCCGCTACCTGTCCGTCGACGACCACCGGCAGGCCACCGGCGACCAGCGCCAGGCCGGGCCGGGTGGCGAACGAGGCCACCGCCGCGCCATCAGCCTCGATCGCGGAGTAGAAGTCGTCCGGCGGCATCCCGATCGCGGCGGCGGCGTAGGCCTTGTTGATGCCTGTCCGCACGCTGACCAGCGGGGCCCCGTCCATCCTGGTCATAGACTTGACCACTCCCGATTCGTCGACCACCACCACGGTGACGGCAACGGACATGGCCGCTGCCCTGGATGTCGCCGCGGAGATAATCGTGTCCGCCCAGGCACCGGAAATCGTGGGCCTCATCGTCGCTGTCGTCGGCTCATCAGCCATGGAAACCTCGCTTTCTGTCCTTGGCCGATCATGGCGAGCATCACGGCGGCCCGTCTAACACCTACGGCGGATGTCGTTACACGCCAGGGCTGTGGGACCGAGCGCTTCCTCCGCTGCGCCGGCGGGGTACAGGGTGGAGGGGAGGTAGATGGCGACGATGATGGCTCCGAGTCCCGGCATTCGAGGCAAAGCGCGGCGGGAGCCAGAAGCGGGAGCCAACGCAGGTCGACTCCCCCGGACTCGGCCACCGCAAGATCATCACGAGGGGCCACAGGCCCCGATGATCAAGCGGTGGCCGCCGCAACCCCGTCCGGCCTCAGCTGATTTTCTCCCCGGTTTCATCCGGCGTTTCATCTGGGGACCGCGCGCTGGTGGGACGAGCGCCGTCCGCGGATGCCGCCACCGGCTGCCCATCGACGGCCCCTGGCTGGCCGGAATCGGCTTCCGGAAGGGCGCGGGCATGACCGGGCCACCAGAAGCCGTGGCCCTCCAAAGCCGAGAGGCCGGGAACGAGCACCGGCGCCATCCCGAAGGCGGCGATGATGATCCCCACGGCCACGCCGAAGCCCAGCTCGGTGAGGTTGGCAATCCCGGCCAGCATCAGGGAGGCGAACGTGAGGGCCAGGATGATGCCGGCCGCGGCCACGGTCGGAGCGTCGTTGACGATGGCGATCCGGGCCGACTCGCGCGCGGAGAAGCCGTTGTGGAATTCTTCGCGCAGCCGGGAGGCCAGGAGGATGTTGTAGTCGGTACCGATCGCTACCACGAACAGATACAGGACCATCGGGATGGTGAAGTCGATCCCGGAGTACCCGAGCCCATGCAGGAAGACGAGCACCACTGCCCCCAGCGTGGCCGCGAAGGCCAGGGCCACGCAGGCCAGCAGGTTGAGCGGGGCCACCAAGGCCCCCAGCAGCAGGGCCAGGATGATGGCGATGATGACGAAGGCCACCGGGATCACCAGCCGTGTATCGGCGTTGAGCTGGGTGCGGATGTCGACGAAGGTGGCAGTCTGGCCGCCGACCAGCACCTGGTCACCGGGCACAGCACCGTGGGCGGCCGGGCGCACCGAGTTCGCCACGTTGTCCAGAGCCGTGCTGGAGTAGGGGTCGTCCTTGAGGACGACGTTGATGAGGGCGGCCTTGGTGTCGGAGCTGAACTGCGGGGCGGCCACCTGCGCCACCCCGTGGGCCTGCCCGAGCTTGGTGGTGAGGGACGACAGGGAGCTCTGGGTGAGCGGCGTGTTCCCGGTGACGAATACCTGGGTGGGGCTGAGTGACCCGGCCGGGAAGGCGCTGCCGAGCGTGTTGAAGGCCAGCTGCGACGAAGTGCTCGACGGCAGCTCGGACAGGGTGTCGTAGGTAGCTTTGTAACCACCGGAGAAGATCGCCAGCACGACCAGGACCAGGCCCAGTCCCGCCACCAGTGCGGCGGGCCGCCGTGCCACCAGTGCGCCCTGCTTGGCAAAGACGCTGGACTCTGCCACCTTTCCCGGGCCGAGGGGCCAGAAAAGATGCTTGCCGAGCAAAGCGAAGATAGCGGGGATGAGCGTCAGGGCGGTGACGAGCATGACCGCCACCGCCACGATCAGCCCCGGGGCCAGCGTGGTGAGTGAACCGAGCTTGGCCAGGAACAACGCGGCGAAGGCACCGATCACGGTGAGCGCGGAAGAAGCCACCACCTTGCCCACGACGCTGCACGCGAAGACCAGGGCCTCCGTGGGCGGGACGCCGTGCCGCAGGCGTTCCCGGTAGCGGAACAGTATGAAGACGATGTAGTCGGTGCCGATACCGAACAGCACCACGGTCAGGATCGAAGCCAGAGAGTTGCCAACCTGGAATTCGAACGCTTTGGCCAGATCGGCGGTCAGGCCGGACGTGGCCGACAGAACGATGCCGATGACGACGATGGGCAGCACGGCGATGATGGGGCTGCGGAAAATGAGCCCCAGCATGAGCAGGATCAGGATGACCGTGGCGATCGTGATGATGGTGTCAGCGTGGTCGTAAGCGTCAGTGGTGTCGACGGAGATCGCTGCGTTCCCGGTGAGCCCGTTCTTGAGGCCGCTCCCGGCCAGGTAGGCGTCAGATTTATCCCGGACGGTGGTCACCGCCGAGTTGACTTGCGAGTCGCCGGGCTGGCCCTTGAAGGCGACCTGCAGGGCCGCGACCTTCCCGTTTTTGGAGAACGAACTAGAGGAGGCTTTGACCGACAGCACCCCAGGGATCTTGTCATTCGTGAGCGACGTGGCCAGGCCGGACACCTTGGACTGGTCAGCCTGGGTCAGTGGGCCGCCGTCCTGGCGGTAGACGACCAGGCTCCCGGTGGCGCCCGACTGAGCCGGGAAGTACTTGTTCCCGACGTCTTGTGCCCGCACTGACTCAAACGACTTGGGCAAGAAGGTCTGCTGATTGCTGGTAGTAACGCTGCTCAGGCTGGCGGACAGACCGATCGCCACCCCGGCCAGAATCAGCCAGACCACGATGGTCCGCCAGGGATGCGCGACGACGCTCCGGGCCAGGGCAGTGAACATGACTGGTCGTCTCCTTCTACCTGTACCGCTTCGGGGATTAGAGCCCAGGGACTTCAGGGATCGTTAAATGGCGGTCGTCGTCCCCGGGAAGCTGCGGTTCTTTGGGCGCCTCGTTCTCGCTATCCGGAAGGACGAGCTCTTCCAGGACCTTGAGCAGCTCCAGCGTCCCCGAGAAACCATGCATCTCTTCACTGCCCACGGGAATGACCTGGCCGCCCAGGCGTCCGTCGTTATCCCGGGTGACCTGCATCAGAAGGCGAACCGTCACGCGCGCCCCCTTCAGCGCTGGGATAACGAATGGGGCTATTCTGGCTCCCGCCAGCCGGATCGGCGCTTAGGGAAATTCCCTAGGAAGTCCCCTAAGTTCTCGGCTGGACGCACCTGCGTGCACAGAGTTAACGTGATCATGTTGACTCTGGTGGCGCGGTTCCAGCGCCGTCAGGATTCGATTACTGGGGCGGGATGGCCGGCAACGGGGGGATCAGCGAGTGCTTTGTCGCTCGCGAGGATGAGCTGAACGTCCTGCACGGCGCGCTGCGTGAGGCGCGGGATGGACGCCCGGTGGTGGTCGCCGTCGAGGGTGAGCCGGGCATAGGAAAGACGACCCTGCTGCGCCGGTTCCTGGCCGGGGTGCCTGATGTGGAGACGCTGTGGGCCAGCGGCGACGAGACGGAGGTCTCCCTCGACCACGGCATCAGCTCGCAGCTATGGTCGGGGATGCCGCCCGGCGTGCGCGCGGCCGACGGCCCGGCGTACTCCGGGAGCGCCTCAGGATCGGACGGTTTCGCTCAGGGCGCCGCGCTTCTGGCCGCGCTCGGCGCACTGCAGCAACGGGGAGTCGTCGTCATTGTCGTCGACGACCTGCAGTGGGCCGACCTCCCCTCGGCCCGGGCCCTGCTGTTCGCTGTGCGGCGGTTGCGCCGGGACAGCGTGCTGGTGCTGCTGACGAGCCGCCCGCACAGCCTCGCCCGGCTCGGCGACAGCTGGTCGCGTTTGCTCAGCCAGCAAGCGCGGCGCCTGCGGCTGGGCGGATTGGCTCCGGCCGATCTGCGTCCGCTGGCCAGCACCCTGTGTGGCCTCGAGCTATCGCCCGCTGTACGGGAACGGCTCTGCGAGCACACTGGCGGCAACCCGCTCTACGTCCGGGCCCTGCTCGAAGAGCTTCCGGCCAGCGCGCTGGCCGACGCACGCAGCCCGCTGCCGCTGCCCGCGCCGCACTCCTACGCCGCCACCGTGATCACCCGGGTGGCGCGGCTGTCAGATGCGGCCCAGAACCTGCTCGGAGCAGGAAGCGTCATTGGCCGCCACTTTTCCTTGCCGCTCGCGGCCCAGGTGGCTGGGATCGACGACGCCGTGGCCGCGCTCGACGAGGCGTGTGCCGCCCGGCTGCTGACCTCGGCCATGCGGGCAGGCAAGGTGGAGGCGGCGTTCACCCATCCGCTGGTGCGGGCGGCGATCCATGATGACCTCTCACCGGCCCGGCAGCGCCAGTTTCACCTGGCCGTCGCCCGCGTCGTCCCGGCACCGGCATCGCTGGGCCATCGAGTGGCAGCCGCCCAGGGCGCCGATGACGAACTGGCCACCGAGCTGGTGGCCACGGCCGAAAGTGACATCGCCGCCGGGGAACTGCCAGACGCGGCCCAGCACTTTCTGTCCGCGGCGAAGCTCGCGGCCGGCCGAGCTCGCCGCGAGGACTGTCTGCTGAGAGCAGTTGAGCTGCTGCTGATGTCCGGGGACGCGGATGCGCACAGTTACCTTGACGCGGTCCGGGAGTGTGGTGACGGGCCACGTAAGCGCTTCATCCTTTCCTGCCTCACCGCCGCGACCGGGCAAGTGGGCGACGCCCACGCGCAGCTGGAAGGTCTCGTCAAGAGCCTGCGGTTCCCTGGCGACCGCGCCGTGCTCGGTCCGGCCGCCTCGTCGCTGGCGATGTTCTGCAGCATGCGCGGACATACCGCCGAGGCCATGCGGTGGGCGACCACAGCATTGGAGAGCGCCGGAGACGATCCCATGGTGGACATGACCGCCCGGCAGGTGCTGGCCAGCACGCTGGCCATGGCCGGGCGGACGGCCGAGGCGCTAGCTCTGCTCGCTTGGCTGTCGCCGGCCCCGATGCTTCCCCGGCCGTTCGAGCCCGAACTGCTAGCCACCCGCGGATCCCTCAAAGCCAGTGCCGGCGACTTCGCTGGTGCGGTCACGGACCTCGCTGCGGTCGTGCGGTGGTCCCGCTCCGGGACCCCCCTCCGCAGTCTCCCCGACGCTTACGCAGCGCTGGCCCAGGCCGAGTACGGACTGGGGGCATGGGACGACGCCGCAACCCACGCCGACCTCGCCGTCTCGCTCGCCCGCGATCTCGGGCACTTCTGGTTCCTGGCCCAGGCGCACAAGGTAGCCGTCGACATTTACTCGGTCAGAGGTGACTGGCGATTCGCCTCGGAGCACGTAGCAGGGGCCCGCCGGGCCGCTCGGGAAATGGACGTCCCCGGCGAAGTCGCCGCCGCCTGCGTCGCCGAGGCCACCCTGGCTTGGGCCCAGGGCGCCTGGGATGCCGTGATCGGCGCCCTGGCCCCGCTGCACAGAGGCGATCTCAAGGTCCTCACCGCCAACTTCGATCCTGTTTCCTGGCGTCTGCGGGAAGCAGAGGCCCTCCTCGCAACGACCCGGCTGGCCGAAGCGGCCCGGACGCTGGACGAGACGGAAGCTGCCGCGGCTCAGCGGCCGGCTGCAGCCCTCGACATCCACCGTCTCCGGGCCACGCTGGCTCTCGCCCAGGGAAGACCAAGGGAAGCGCGAGCCAGCTTCGCAGCGGGCCTCGATGTCGCTGCCCAAGCCCGGGGTACGCTCGGACACGCGCTGCTGGCCGTCGCTTATGGCCGCTTCCTGCGTGCCGACGGTAACCGCCGAGAAGCCATCCAGTGGCTTCGCCCCGCGCACGACACCCTTGCCGGGCTGGGTGCGAGACCCTTCCTGGCCGCCTGCGACGCTGAGCTGTCCGCGTGTGGCGTGCGTATCTCCGGGTCGCTGGCCGCGGGAAACCCCCACGGCCTGACGGCCAAGGAGCAAGCGGTGACCCGGCTGGTGGCGGAAGGGCTCACCAATCGGGAGGTAGCCGCCGAGCTCTACCTCAGCACCAAGGCCATCGAGTACCACCTGAGCAACATCTTCGCCAAGGTCGGCATCACCTCCCGGCGTCAGCTCCGTGCCGCCCTCACGCTGCCGGAGACCCCCGCGGCAGGCCGGACCGATGCTCTCAGCCCGTTAGGCCGTAGCCAGCTGGAACGAGGGCTCAGTCACGCATCCGGATGGCCGGCCCCCCGCCTCATGTCCAGCGGACTTGCACCGTGTCTTGCCACAGTCGCAGCCCGGCGGGGTCACCGGCGATGGTCACGGCTGGCGTACCAGCGTCTCGCCGATTCCATAGCAGCAGGTAAAGCTCTGAGGCCGGCCCGACAGGACGGTGCCGCCCTGGCCGGGGGCGAGATGGCCCTGGGTGCTATCGGGGCCGATGATCGCATGCCATCGGTCGCCGGTGTCGGTGGCGTACAGCTGCAGGGTCCGCGTGGTGGCGTGGCCGGACTGCTTCTTTCGGGGCGCGAACCCCGTGACCAGCTCGTCGATCCCGTCAGCCGCGAACCCGGGCTCGAAGGGGGTCACGATGCCGGCGGCGGCCAGTTCGGCGTCGGCCCGGTGGATGGCGGTCTCATGCGCCTGGCGGCGGGTCCAGAACGCCAGCGGGGACGGCGCAGGCAGGAACGTGGCACAGGCCAGAGCGGGATCGGCGGAGCCCAGGGCTTCGGTAAGGGTCTGGTGCCCGGCCCGGTAGGCATCCAGTAGCTCGGCGTCGGGCGGGCCGCCGGCTAGCAGCTCGGCCTCAAGCGGGCCGGCGATTACCTGGGGCGGGGTCTCGCACACGTGGGCGGCGGCCCACTGGTGGATGTAGCGGAGGTGCCGCAGCAGGTCGGCTACCCGCCAGCCTGGGCAGGACGGTACCGGCGCGGCCAGGCCCGCGCGGCCGGCCGCGTCCGCGAGCAGGCAGCCGTCGGATTGCAGAGCGGCGATAGGCTGATCGATCTCCATGTCGATCATGGTGCCGAGCCAGGGCTGGCCGCGCTTGAACATATATGCGCGGTTTCCCGGGCCGCAGGTAGCGTGGAGCCGTGCCGGACGGATCGGTGCTCGCAGCGGGAGGCGGGTACAGCCTCGCTGAAGTGCGCTGCCCGGGTGCCCCAGGCGGGTTCGCTCAGCCGGAAGCGGAACACGGGCATGTGCTCGTCGCCACCTACCGCGGAGCTTTCGTCCGCCGGGTGGCCGGCCGGGAAGTGTTCGTCGACGGCAGCGTGGCGTACCTGAGCGCACCGGGCACCGTGGAGGAGTTCGCGCACCCGGTCCCCGGGGGTGATGTCTGCACCGTCATCCGCTTCGACCCTGGGCTGATCGCGGCGCTCAGCGGCGGCGCCCCGGATCTTGCGGATCCGGCGCTGCCGATGAACGGGGCCAGCGAACTAGCGCTGCGACAAGCGACTGAGCTGGCCCGGATCGGCGACCCCGACGGCAGCCTGGCCGAGCGGGTGACCCGGCTCGCCTCCGGCCTGCTGGCCCGCCGGTTCCCCGACCGCGTAGCCAGCGGCCGCCCGGCCACCGCCGCGGCCCACAGGCGACTGGTAAGCCAGACCAAAGCTGCCCTGGCCGCCGACTCGCGCCTGGGGCTGATCGAGCTCAGCCGACTGGCCGGCTGCTCCCCGCACCACCTCAGCCGCGTGTTTACCCCCTCACCGGGTGCACTGTCAGCCAGTACCGGAACCGGATGCGCGTCACCAATGCGCTGCAGCGGATCGGCGACGGCGAGCAGGACCTCGCCACCCTCGCGGCTGAACTCTGATTCTCAGATCACTCCCACCTGACCAGGACGATCCGGGCCGCGACAGGGCACCCGCCAGCTGCCTGCCGGGCACTCCTCACCGGGCAGCCGCAACCTCACCGGTGACCGGTCAGGCCGACTCAGAGGCTTGACGGTGACCGCAGGACCGCGGCGGAGGCGTGGGCCAGTAGCCACTGGTTCGCACGCTCCAGCGACCAGCCGAACACGTCGTGGGCTCGGAGCAGGCCGTCGATGCCGTAGTAGTAGGTGATGATCTGGGTGGCCAGCCGCGCGTCGACATCGTCGCGCAAAGCGCCGATGTGCTCGAGATGGCGGCAGATCTCGGTGAGATTGTGGTTGTGCCGCTTTTGCGCGGTGGCCAGCACCTCGGCGGACTCGCCGTCGTGCGGCGCGACCTCGATCACCACCCGGATGACGTCGCCCCACTCCTTGGTGATCTGGAGGTAGGCGGCGCTCAGGGTCTGCATGATGAGGGCAGCGTCGGCGGCGGCGAGCGACTCCTGGTAAGACTCGGCGACGGCCTGAGACTGCGTCCAGCTGTCCATAAGCATTCGCAGCAAGCCTTGCTTGCCGCCGCACTGCGCGTACACGGTCGCGGGAGACACCCGGCTCAGCTTGGCGATCTGCTCGACCTTCGTCTGGAAGAAGCCGTTCTCGGCGAACAACCGACGGGCCGCGGCAATCACCGCGGCGCGGGTCTGGTCGGCGTACTCCTCGCGCCGTGATCGATCGGGTTGGGTGTCCATGGTGAAATCTTAGTGGCCAGAGCCAAACTTTCCTTGTTAATGAAAAGCTCTAACAGCTAGAGTCGGACTCCAGTGACCAAACTGGTTTATGGGCAGAGAAGCGAGGCAGATGATGGCCGAGTTCACGACCCGGGACGGGACCCAGATCTTCTTCAAGGACTGGGGCTCCGGTCAGCCGATCGTCTTCAGCCACGGGTGGCCCCTGTCGTCCGACGACTGGGACGCCCAGATGATGTTCTTCCTGCACCACGGCTATCGGGTGATCGCTCATGACCGGCGCGGCCACGGACGCTCCACGCAGGTCAGCGAAGGCAACGACATGGACCACTACGCCGACGACCTTGCTGATCTGGTCCAGCACCTCGACCTGCACGACGCCATCCACATCGGCCACTCCGCCGGCGGCGGCGAAGTGGCGCGCTACCTCGGTCGCCATGGCGAGTCCCGCGTGGCGAAGGTGATACTGGTCAGCGCGGTGACCCCGTCGGTCCTGCAGACCGACGCCAACCCGGCCGGCGTACCCCAGGCCGCCTTCGAGAGCTTTCACACGGCGCTGGATGCGAACCGCGCGGAGTTCTACCAGGCCGTGGCGTCCGGGCCGTTCTACAACTTCGACCAGCCGGGCGTGGACCCCTCCGAGCCGGTCATCGCGAACTGGTGGCGTCAGGGCATGATGGGCGGGGCCAAGGGGCAGTACGACTGTGTCACGGAGTTCATCCGCCAGGACTACAGCGAGGACCTGAAGAAGGTCACCGTGCCGGTCCTGGCCATGAACGGTGACGGCGACCAGGTCGTCCCGCACGACTCCTCGGGTCCCCGCGCCGTCAAACTGGTGCAGAACGGCACGCTGAAGACGTACCCGGGCTTCCCGCATGGGATGCTGACCACGCACGCCGACGTGCTCAACCCCGACCTGCTGGCCTTTATCCAGTCCTGATCGTCCTGGCACCGGGGAAGACGGGGGAGCCGGGTGGCTCCTGTCAGCGATGACGAATGCCCGTGATCGACCCAAAGTGCCTCGCGCTGCGACGGCGCACCCGCGCCGGGCGTGCGTCCTCAACGCTGAGCCCGGTGGCGGGTACGCCCAACCCCGCCGTTCCTGATTCCGCTACGGCTCACGAATCGGCTAAATCACCCAGTTTCGGGTTCGCCGACTCCCGCCTCCATGGACAGCGACCGCGGGTTCAGTCCGCGGTGAGTTAGGAAGATCTCGAAACTCGCACGCTGCTCAGCTGTGGCCTGCTGCGCCGCGTGGAGACGCCTGGGATCGGCCAAGGTGGGCCGGACCAGGTTGATGGCCCCGCCCAGGTTCGGGTCGGGCGCCGCCTGGAGGCCGTCGGCCCGGGCCAGGCGCCGGTTGAACTCATCCTGCGATGGTCCCAGGTCAGGCATGACCCAGAAAGGGCCGTCGAGACCCAGTTGGTAGGAGCAGTAACTGCCACCCCACGGCTCGGCAGCAGACCGGACGTGGGCGGCGAAGGCCGTACCGTCTGGGTCCACCCGGATGGCGTCGGTGCCGAGCGCAGGGCTGAAGGCCCGCTGACCCTCGGCGATGACAGCAGACCCCGGCCGCGCCGAAGACTCGCAGTTCTCGATGGGACCGTCTTCCACGTAAAACGCATGCAGGTGGGCGTGCTGCGCCTCCTGGCGGGGATTCTTGGTGATCACCCCGCCAGGGCCAGCGGCGGCGGTCCCACGCGCGACCTCCACATCGCGCAGGTAGGCCAGGTTGGCGGCGCTGTCATTGGCCCCGAACACCACCTGTCCGCGGTCCAGGTCGCGGTACCACTGCGCGATCAAGGTCATCGCGGTAGAACGAGCCGCCAATTCCTGGGCCGTGGCCGACGACCATCCGTCCCGATGGACCCGGGGCACCATGAGCGTGTGGGGCCGGGCTACCCGGCCGGGTCCATTAGCGAGCATGAAGGGGTTGCGATCGAGGACCAGGTCCACCAGCGCGGCGCCATCAGCTGCGGTAACCGACCCCAGGTAATTGGGCAGGCCGGGCACGTCGTTGAACACGTCCACCGGATGAAACCGGCGGGAGAACTCCCCCGGCCGCACCACGCCCCGGACGTTACCGGTGGCCCGGTCGACCAAGGCCCAGCTCCCGGCCCTGGTGTCACCGCCCGGGAACGGGTACCCCTTGGTGGTGAGATCGTCATCGCTGTAAGTCCACAGCTGGCGCAGCTCGACCTGGGTGAGCGGGAAAAGCCAGCGCTCCGGGTGATCGGACACCGTCCCATGATCGCGCTCATCGAAACCCAGCGCGCCGCGGGCCGCTTCAGTACGGGCTCACCGAGAACTCCTTGAACTGAGTGGATGACCAGGTGCCGCGGAAGGCGTCGGTCTCGATCCCGGGGATGCCGGTGGCGTAGTTCGGGTCATGGTCGGTGACCGTAGCCACCGGCTGGCCATCCACCCAGGCGGTGATCGTCGTCCCGTGGACCGCGATCGCGAGCGCCGTCCACTCCCCCGGCGACGGCGCCGCTATCGAGCCGCTGGCCAGCACGGTGTTGCCGATACTCATGCTGTTTTTAGTCAGCCACCAGCCGCCGGCCGACCCGAGATCCAGTAGGTAGCCGCGGAAGTTGAAAATCTGGTCACCCTGGCGGCTGAACCGTGCGATAAGCCCGCCGGATTGGCCGCCGGCGGTGAAGCATAGGCAGGCGCTGACCTTGTAGTCGGTGGCCATGTCGCTGCTGCCGATGACCGCGTAAGGAAAACGCGTCGCGGCCTGGTCGCGCGGGTGCCAGAAGATTGGTCGCTGCGGTGTGGCCTGGCCCACGACGTACGCGCCAGAGCCGTCGGCCGCGGGAGCAAACTCAAAACTGCCGTCTTGCGGGGCCAGGAAAGGCGGCATCGTCCCGGCTGCGGGCGCGGTCCTGGTCCACTGGTCGGAGTAGGGCAGCGGGAAGGGCTGGCTGGCCGGGATCGGTGGGGTCATGACGCCCTGGCCGGTGGTGCTGGTGAAGCTGTAGATGAAGCCGGCCAGGCAGCCAAAGGTGAAGCTTCCGTCGGCGTCGAGAGCGATGTCGGCCCGACGCAGCAGCCAGTCGGCCGGGTTGTCCGATGCCGGGCTGGTGCGCCAGACGTGGACCGTGCCGCCCGGCAGGCCGCCCTCGACTGACACGGTGATGGTCTGCTGTGAGGTGGCCGTGGTGGTTTCGGCGATCAGGCTCCAGGCTTTGGCGTCCGGTGCCCGCAGGGCCAGGTAGGAGCCGTTGGACCGGTCCCCGCCCAGGTATCCGCAGGCCGCGTCGACGTGGATCCAGCCGGGCTCGGTGAACTGGGTGACCGCAGCGATGGCACCGAGCATGGCCTTCGGCAGGTAGTAGCCCGAGCGTGGCTCCGCCGCCCAGATCAGGCCCCGGTCCAGGTAGTACAGGCCGGGCGGCTGCGTGGTGATCAGGGGCCACTGGATGTGACCGGTCAGCTGGGCGTCGAGATAGCCGCGGATCACCGAGCGGATCATCGCTGAGCCGTCCGAGCCCGGCATCGCGCCGACCTCGCTGTGCCACAGCGGCTTGCCGGAGGCCACCGCGGTCGCGGTCGACCAGCACTGGATCCCGGTAGTGGGATAGGAGCAGACGTCATGGGCGCCCAGCACCGCGATCGCCGACGCCAGCTCGGGATCGGACTTCATGTCCTCGGCGATGGCCCACGGCACCTCCGGCCGGTACGTGCCATCGATCGCCCAGTTAAAAGGATCCTTGTCGGACGCGACGATTTTCGTGCCGGTGTGCCCGGCCGCGTCGAGGGAGCCCCGCAGCGACTTGAACCACGCCGCGTCGTAGTCCTGCTCATTCCAGCCACCGAGGTAGTCGATCGTGAGGCCGTGGCCAGCGGCGCAATCCAGCCAGGTCACCAGGTAGTCGGCCATGTCCTGGGACCAGAAGTTTCCGCCGCCGATCCAGCCGGGTACGGCCCACGCCAGCGCGTACAGCTTGATGGCCGGGTTGCGGGACTTCGCCTCGCCCATCAGCCACCACTCGTAGCCGCCGCCCGGGTTGATGACGCCACGGCTGTGCTGGTGGCTCGGCTCGGCTCCGCAGGACGAGAAGGCGTCGCCGCCGATCTCGACCTTGAGGATCTGCAAGGCCGCGCCGGCCCCGGGTTTGAACAGGTAGTCCAGAATGTCGCTGCGCTGAGGTTCGAGGTAGCTGATGAGCTGCACCGAGTTACCGCCGCCGCCGGAAATGGCGCCGACCCCATCAAAGACCCGACCGCCTCCCGTGCCATCGATCGTGATCGCGGTCATTCAGATATTCTCCTGCGCCTGCGGTTCGCCGACGTGGCAGCGCGCCGGCTCAGGGCCAGCCGACGCCAGGGGCCGGTGCTCGGGCGGTCCGCAGCTGGCCGGTTTGCGACTCATCAGTCATCCGCTCGGTACCGCGCCAGTTGGTGGCCACCATGAACAGGGTGGTCCGGTCCGGGCCGCCGAGCGCGCACGAGAAGCAGCCGCGGTCCAGCTGGGTAATCTGCAGCACGTCTCCTCCCTCGCGCACCCGCACGCACCGCTGGTTGGGAACGTCGGCGTACCAGATGGCTCCCTGGTCGTCGAGGCAGATGCCATCGGGCACGCCGTCGCCGAGGTCGGCCCACACCCGTGGCTGCGACAGGGTGCCATCGGCGGCAATCTGAAACGCGGTCAGCTTCTGGCCGTAGGACTCGGCCACGATCAGCGTCGAGTTATCTGGTGTTACGGCCATACCGTTAGGGAAGGCGATCCCGTCAGCGACCAGCCGGGCCGACCCGTCCGGCTTGAGCAGGGCGATCGTGCCGGGCGCGAACTCGCCACCGGGAAAGTCGAAGCCCTGATTGTTGAGGTAAGCATTGCCCCGCCCGTCCACCACGATCTCGTTCCAGGGATGCCCAGGATCAGACAGGCCGCTCAGGTCGGCGTGGGTCACCAGCGATCCGTCCGGCTCCTGCCGCAGCAACCGGCCGTAGCGGGCCGCGACGATCAGCAGCCGGCCGTCGGGCAGCCAGTCAATGCACATCGGAAAGGCGGGGAAATCAACCCGGGCCATCACCTCGGGCCGGCCCTGGCCATCGACCGCCACGATCTCCTGCGCACCCCAATCAGCCAGCCACAGGCGGCCCTGATGCCAGCGCAGCGACTCGCCAAAGGAAAGGCCATCAAGTAGCAGCTGGACCCCAGGCACGGATACTCCTCCCACCGCTGAAGCAACGGCCGGTGAATCGGTTTGGTGACCAGCAATTTATGGGGCAGATGGTTCGCCGTCGATATCCAAAAAAGAACTGTTCGGCCATACCAAGTTGGTGTTATACCCGCTAGGTGGACATTTTCCTTGACCCGGAATCGGGGAAGCCGCTGACCGGGCAGCTGTACGAGCAGCTGCGCCTGGCTATTTCCGGGGGCCGCCTGTTGCCCGGAGATCAGCTCGTCCCGAGCCGCCAGCTGGCCGATGAGCTCGGTGTGTCCCGGCATACGGTGACGACTGCGTATGGCCGCCTGACGGCCGAGGGCTACGCGGAGGGACGCGCCGGCGGCGGCAGCGTGGTGGCATCCGCGTCCCCGGCACCGCCAAAGGCGGTGGCTGCGGCGGCCGCCCTTCGCCCCAGCCCCAGGTTCGCGGGCTGGTCTCCGTACTTCCGGCCGCCCCCGTACGGTTACCGTTTCGATCTCCGGCCGGGCCTTTCGGATCCCGCGCTGTTCCCGGCGGCGATGTGGCGCCGCCGGGTCGCCGCCGCCGTCACGGCCGAGCCTCGGGAGTACGGTGACCCAGCCGGGAGGATCAGGCTGCGGCGGGCGATCGCCAGCTGGATCGCCCGGTCGCGATCGGTGGCCGCCCGAGAGGACACGGTCGTCGTCACCTGCGGCACTCAGCATGCCATCGACCTGGTCGCCCGGGTCTTGCTCGAGCCCGGCGACTGCGTCGCGGTCGAGGATCCCGGGTACGTGCCGGCGACCCGCCTGTTCGGCGCGCTCGGCGCCAAGGTCGTCGGCGTACCCGTCGACGACCAGGGCCTGGTCGTGGAGCTGCTGCCCCCCTCAGCGCGCATCGTATACGTCACGCCCTCGCATCAATATCCGCTCGGTATGACGATGTCGATGCCACGGCGCAGGGCGCTACTGCGCTGGGCGGAGCAGCACGACGCCGCGGTCTTCGAAGATGACTACGACACCGAATTCCGCTACGTCGACCGGCCACTGGAGCCTCTGCAGGCCCTCGACACAAACGGCCGGGTGGTGTACGTCGGCTCCTTCTCCAAGACCTTCTCCCCGTCGGTCCGCCTCGGCTTCGTCGTAGTCCCGAGCCCACTGGCCGAGCCAGTCATCGCGCTGCGGCAGCTGATCGACTGGCACCCGCCGATCGCCATGCAGACCGCCCTGGCCGGCTTCATCGAAGATGGCCTGCTCGACAAGCACATCCGGCGCAGCAGGCGCGTCTACGCCGACCGCCACCACATCCTCACCGCGGCACTGTCCGGCCCGCTGGCCGGTCAGCTCACCGCCCGTACCTCCAACGCCGGGCTGCACGTGGCCGCCATGTTGCGGGAAGGGCTCCGCGAGAAGGAGGTGTTGCAGGTCGCGGCCCGGCACGGAATTGCCGTATCCGGCCTGCACGACTGCTTCCATACCAGCCCGGCGCAACCAGGCCTGGTGATCGGATTCGGCGCGGTCAGCACCACCGAACTGCCGGCGGCGTTGCGCATGCTGGAACGCGCCCTTTCCTCCCGGTGAACGCCTAAGCGGCCACGTCGCTCTTGCGGGGACGTCCGCGAGGGCGCTTGCGCGGCACGATCGCGCCGCTCATCACCAGCTCGCCGCCCCAGACACCCCATGGCTCGCTGCGCTCAAGCGCTCCGGCCAGGCAGGCGACCCTGGCCCGGCATCCCCGGCACATGGCCTTCGCCTGCTCCACATCGTCCGGAGAATCGGCGAAGAACATCTCCGGATCCTGCAGGCAGGGAAGATCACGTCCTTTTGGCAGAGCCGGGCCCCTCGAACCTGCCGTATCCATCCCACCGACGGTGGCATCGCGCCACTGCACCGGTACCATCCCCTCTCGCTATCTGCCCCGTAGGCGGCTGGTCGGGATGCTCCGGAGAGAGGTGTCACCCGCTCAACGAACCATCCCGCCCGATCCGCACATCAGCACGATAGGAAGACAGATGGTCCCCCGTCGATATCCAAGATGACTCTGTTGGGCCATACCAAGCTTCACTGGCACCCCCGGCTCGGCCGGGGGTGCCAGCACACGGTGCGGTGCGGTACTACTCGCTGGCTCCGGACCCTGGCTGGTCGCTGGCTTCGGCGGTCTGGATGGCATTGCCGAGGGCCATGAACGTCGGGGCCCACAGGCCGACATAGATACCCCACCGGTCGGCCTTCTCGCCGGGAGCATTCTCCATCCGGCTGGACAGCGTCCACGCGGCGATGCTCGCCCCGATCGAGGCCATTCCGGCGAGGTAAGCGACGTCACTGGTGATTCCGAGGCCGCGCAGGAACTTGATCATTGCCTGGTTCCTTCCTGATGGTGAGCAGCTGAAGTCAAAATTCATGGATGGGCGCGAGACCACGCGCCCACGGGGCGTGCCTGGGATTACCTGCCGGGGTCCCGAGCAGTTGGTGTAGCTGGATAAACCCTCGGCCAGGCCGGAGTGCCAGCTCAGCTAGAGTATCTCATCGTCCTGATTAACAATGGTCACCCCCATGATTAGCCTTGGGGATCACCGGGTGACGGCCAGCGCCCTCCTGGTGGGGGCGGACCTGATCTCAGGCCGACCGGTCCCTCAGCTGAACATCTGATCTGGTGGCCGAGGGACCGCAGGCAGGGGGCGCCGGGTATAGCGGACGGCCATGATGATCGCGAGGCTCACGGCCAGGGCCAGCGGCGCGCAGGTCAGCATGATCCGGGGCAGCCCTTCCCACCCGGACACTCCGCTGTCGAAGGCGGTGGCGCCGGTCATCGACGGCGCCACCACCAAGCCGAGGGCCAGATAGTAACCCGGGAGCAACAGCAGCGCCGCGCTACGGTGGCCGTACGGTGCGGACGCCGCCAGCAGGGCGATACCGGCTGCGGCCACGGCGATGATGATCGCGTCCGACATGCCCTGGTGGGCCAGCCACAGCCAGTTGCTGACCCACGAGATAGTCACGGCCACCACCCCGGCCAGGGCGTATTGCTTCCAGGTGAGGATCGCCCGTCCCCGCCTCGGCCCGGGCGACGCCACCAGGGCCGTGATCTCCAGCCCGAGACCGACCGCGTAGAGCATGGACGGCGGGCTGATGAAGCTCAGGTTGAGCTCGGTCGCGGTTCCGAGCGTGGTCATGATGAGCGCTCCGGCGGCGACCACGACCGCGGCCACCGCAGCCGGAACAGAGCCAGCACGGCCACGATGAGCCACGGGCCGGTGGTCCGTGCGCCTGAGTAGGCCAGGGCGTGGAAGGCCTGCGGATTGAGCGAGGGCGTGAAGAAGAGCGTGTCCAGCTCCCCGATGGCCCAGTAGATCGTCAGTAGCAGCGGCAGCAGGACGCTGACCGCGGCCAGCCCGTCCTTCCACCGCTGGAAGGCGGAGCCACGGCCCGGACGCAGCCAGATCCGGACCGCTCCCCCGATCAGCGCGGCCGACTCGGCCAGCCGCGGACGGCGCTGGCCCGCGGGTGCCGCGGTCATCAGCACCCCGAGCATTTCTTCTTCGTGCTCGGCCCGGTGCTCGGCCGGGTAGAGGGCCAGCAGACGGCGGTACCGGCCTTCCAGCTCGCGGGCCGCGTTCATGCCGCACCGCCCGCCAGCCCCAGCCGCCGCACCGCGACCGCGTTCTGGCTACGCCGTCGCTCAACCTCGGCCGCCAGCCGTCCCGCACCCGGCGGGGTGAGCCGGTAGTAGCGGCGCAGCCGGCCGTCGACGACCTCCTCACGGTCGACGCCGACCAGGCCCTCCGCGGTCAGCCGGTCCAGCGCGGCGTACAGCGTCCCGGCGTGCAGTTTCACGGCGTCCCCGGAGATCTGCGCGACGTCATTCATGATCCCGTAGCCATGCTGGGCGCCAGCTGCCAGGGCGGTCAGGATCAGGAATGTCGGCTCCTGCAACGGGCGCATACTCATGTCATCTTTATATACGTGTTGATTGACCCCGACAAGAATCCCCGTCAACCAGACCGGCGAAGTGCCGCCCCAGGCCCGTCTCCACACCACCACCACGCCAGCTTCACGGCGTGGTCATGGTCACCGGGTCGACTGACCATGACGCCCTCGTAAGAGCCGGCGCCACCGCCCGGCCAACGGGCCGATCGACAGGAAGCGTTATGCCCCGAGAAGAAACCGCAATCCCGGCCGTAGCCTGGCGGTCGCTCCTGGAGGCCCGCTGGCAGGCCCGGCTGCGAGAGGTTACCGAGCTTTCGCTGGCCTACCACGCGGTCGCGGCCGCCACCGCCGACGTCCGTGGTGACGCGGCGGAACGGCTGCTGCGGCGCACCGTGGCCGCCCGGCGCCGGCTGGCCGATGTCGAGGAGGCCCTGGCCCGGCTAACTGCTGGTTCCTTCGGCCGCTGCGAGCAGTGCGGGTCGGTGATCCCCACCGATGACCTGTCCGCCGTCCCAGAGACGAGGTACTGCCCGGACTGCGCGGCCGCGGCCGGACCCGCCCGATTGGAGACACGCGAACGGGTCCACCCGTTGCAGTAGATGCAGTACATCCAGCAGACTTTGGCTATGCCATACGGTCCGCCCCCGCGCGGGAGCCAGCCTGAGAAAGAGTCCCGCGCCAAGGAATCCCGTCCCAAGCCCATCCGGATCACGGTCGACCTGACCCCCGACGACTATCAGCTACTCAATCGATGGCTGGCCCTGGCGAGCGTGAAACTCGACCAGCCGATCAGCAAGATGACGCTGGCTCGAGGGATCAGAGCCATGATCCAGGCGGCCGCAGCCGACCTCGTGGTCACGGACGCGGTGCTCGACATCATGCGCCAGGAGCAGCCCGAGTCGCAGTAGCGTTTCGGGGCATGACGGACTGGATCTTCCAGGGCAGCGGCAAGAGCAAGCGGCATGACCTGGAGGCCGCGCTGGCCGAGTCGCCGCTGCGGTCATGGCGGACGCCGCGGTACCGGGACCAGACGGCGGCGGGCGATCGGGTCTGGCTCCAGGTGGTGGGCCGGGAAGCGCCGGGTATCTACTATCTGGCCACAATCCTGGCGCCCACCCATGAGGACCCCGAATGGCAGGTGGGCGACTCTCCGTACGCGCGGTGGCGGACCGACATCAGGGTCGACCATCGCATCGACCCGCCGCTGCTGCGAGTGGAGCTGCGCGCGGCGGCCGAGCTGAGCTCGTTCTGGCCCTTCCGCGGATTCCAGGGCTCGACCGTGCCGCTGCCGCCGGACATCGCCAGCGCCCTGGGAGAACGGGCCGCGCCACGCCTGGCCGCACTGTAATGCGGGTGGCGATCTCCGGCGCACCGCCGGGCGAGGGGTAGACCTGCCGTTCCGCGTCCCGGAGGCGGCGGCTAATCTAGAGGCTGATATTTGATCAATCGGGCGGCGGAGACACCAGGCATGAGTACGGGCACGGATACCGGCCGTGCCGCCGACGATACCGCGCTGGCGCGTTACGCCTGGCGGGTCCTATCGGTGACCAGCCTCGGTGTGCTGCTGGCCGGCACCAACACCTCCACCCTGGACGTCGCGCTCCCCGTGGTGGCCAGGCACTTCTCGGCCAACGCCACGCAGGCATCGTGGATCGTCCTTTCCTACATGCTGGTGAACACGATCCTGATCCTGGTGTTCGGCCGGGTAGCGGACATGATTGGCCGGCGCCGCCTGTACATGGTGGGGCTGGCCATCCTGACCGGCGCCAGCGTGCTCTGCGGTTTTGCGCCCTCCGCCTTGGTCCTCGCGGTCTGCCGAGCTCTGCAGGCCGTTGGGGCGGCTGCGCTCATCACGAACACCACCGCGTTGCTGACCGATGCCTTCCCTCGCCGGCTGCTGAGCACCGGGCTGAGCTTCAACGTCACCGCCGCGGCGGCCGCGCAGGTCGCCGGGCCGCTCGTCGGTGGTGCGCTGGCGACCGCCTTCGGGTGGCGCGCGGTCTTCTGGTTCAACGTGCCGTTCGGCGTCGCGGGACTGCTGTGGGCCCGGCGGACGCTGCGCGCCGATCCACCGCATCGCAGCCGCGAGCCGTTTGACCTGGTAGGCGCGCTGCTCACCTTCACCCTGGTCGGCGGCCTGGTCTTGGCCCTGTCCGAGGGCGGCGCGCTCGGCTGGTCGAACCCGCTGGTGCTGGTGGGCGGGGCGCTGTTCGCCGTGTCGCTGCCGGTCTTCATCGTCGTCGAGCACCGCCGGCGGTACCCGATGCTTGATCTGTCGATGTTCAGTGACTACGAGCGCTCCATGGCCTACGCCAGCGGCATGCTGATGGCGGTGGCCCGCTTCGCGGTCGTACTGCTGATGGCGCTGTATTTGCAGGCCGCGTCGGGCGCCGACCCGTTCCAGGCCGGGGTGCGGGTGATCCCGGTGGCAGGGGGCATGGTGCTGGCGTCCCCGGTGGCCGGCCGGCTGGCCCGGCGCTACCCGGCGCGCTGGGTGTCGAGCGCGGGCATGGCGATCGCCGCCGCGGGCCTGGCCGTGCTGGCCGCGACGATCTCGCCGTCGCTGGCCTACCCGGTCATCGGCGGCTGCCTGCTCGCGGTCGGCATCGGCACGGGGATCTTCATGACTCCGAATACCACCTCGATTATGGGCGGAGTCGAGCCCGGCCGGCGTGGCATCGCCAACGGGGTCCGGTCCATGCTGCAGAACACCGGCTACGTCGTCAGCACCGCGATGTCGCTGGCCATCGTGACCAGCCCGCTGACCCCGGGCCAGAAGCAGGCCGCCTACGCGGGCACCCTGTCCCGCCTGTCGCCGCAGGCCCTCGACAACTTCACCGGCGGCTACCGAACCGCGCTCGCGGTCCTCGCGGGCATCTGCGTGCTGGGCATGTTCCTGTCCCTGGCCCGTAGCGCCGGCCAGCAGCGCGGCAGGCCGCGGCGCCAACCCCTATCCTTCAGCCGGCCCGGATCTGACCGTCTTCCAGGTACAGGACGCGGTCGGCCAGGTCGATGAGGTTCGGGTCGTGGGTGGCGACCAGGGCGGTCACCCGCTCGGACTGCACGACGACCCGCAGCAGGCGCATGATCTGCTTGGCCGTCTCGGAGTCGAGCTGGCCGGTCGGCTCGTCCGCCAGCAGGACGTCGGGGCGGCCGGCCAGGGCCCGGGCGATCGCGACCCGCTGCTGCTGACCGCCGGACAGTTCCGCGGGCCGCTGCCGCGCGTGCGGGCTGAGGCCGACGATGTCCAGCATGAGCCGGACCCGTTCCTCCCGCTCGCCAGCCGGGCGGCCGGCGATCCGCAGCGGGACCCCGACGTTCTCGGCCGCGGACAGGATCGGGATCAGGCCGAATGACTGGAAGATGAACGCCACCGTTTCCCGCCGCAGCCGCAGCCGCTCTCGTTCGGGCAGCGCGGTGACATCGTGGCCGGCCACCTCGACCCGGCCCTGGTCGGGACGGTCGAGGCCGCCGACGATGTTCAGCAGGGTGGTCTTGCCGGAGCCGGACCGTCCGCGCAGGGCCACCAGCTCGCCCGCCGGGACCGTGAACGAGACCCCGCGCAGGGCCCGGGTGGCGGTGTGCCCGGTCCCGAACGTGCGGACGACCTTGTCCACCGTGACCACCGGCGCCAGGTCAGTCATCTCGATCCCCGGTCTGGCGATCACGGGCTTGGCGGCCGTCGGGCCACACGCCGATGTGGTCGGGTTCGGGTTGCAGCCGGACCAGGCCGGCCATACCGAGCGGCTCGGTCATTTCCCGCGGCAGCTGCATCCGCCCGGCCCGGTCGAGGACGGTGTACTCCACCGCAGAACCCGGATCGTCACCGGTGGCGGCGCCCGGGTCGGCCCGGTGGGTCTCGGCGCTGGTTCGCCCGTCGCGGATCGCGATGACCCGGCGGACCTGGGCCGACACCGCCGGGTCGTGGGTGACGATCAGCACGGTGACCCCGAGTTCGGCGTTGGCGGTGCGCAGCGCGGCGAAAACTTCGGCCGCGGTGGCAGTGTCCAGCTCGCCGGTGGGCTCGTCGGCCAGCAGGACCTTCGGCTCGTTGGCCAGGGCCACCGCGATCGCGACCCGCTGCTGCTCTCCGCCGGACAGCTGATCGGGGCGGCGCTCGTGGCAGTCGGCCAGGCCGAGCAGGTCCAGCAGGTCCGCCGACCGGGACCGGCGTTCCCGGGCCCCGCGCCCGGCCAGCCGCATCGGCAGGCCGACGTTCTGCTGGGCGGTCAGATAGGGCAGCAGGTTGCGGGAGGTCTGCTGCCAGATGAAGCCGATGGTCCGGCGCCGGTAGGCCAGGCGCTGCCTCGCGGTCAGCGCGGCCAGGTCGTGCCCGTCGACCCGGACCGACCCGGCGGTGGGCCGGTCCAGCCCGGCCAGGATGTTCATCAGGGTCGACTTGCCGCTGCCGGAGGCGCCGACCAGAGCGGCCAGTTCGCCCTGGGACACCAGCAGGTCCAGGCCCTGCAGCGCCTGAACCTCGATCCCGCCGGGGGCGGCGTAGATCCGGACCAGCCGGTCGCAGACGATGAGCGAGCCCGCGCCGAAGTCCCGGTGCTGGCGGGCGGCCTCGGCCCCCAGATCGGCGATGCTGGTACCCATCGAGTCCTCTCCGTCCCCCTCAGTTTGCCCGCAGCAGGCTGGTCACGCCACGACGGCGCAGGGCCCGGGTCTGCCCGGCCAGCGCGGCGGCGGCGATGACGACCACGGCCGCGGCCGACAGCCCGATCGCGGCCCAGCCGGGCCGCACCGCCACCGGTTCCCCCGAGCCGGTGAACACGGCCAGGTTCAGGGCCGGGCCGACCAGCCCGGGCAGGACCAGGGCGCAGACCAAGCCGGCCCCGGCGGCGGCCAGGACGGCCGGCATGGCCTCGGTGACGACCAGCCCGATCGGGCGGTCCAGGCCCATGGTGGTCATCCGGGCCAGCGTACGGCGCCGCTGGGCTGCCCCCAGGGCCAGGCCCATCATCACCGTGCCCAGGCCGAGGCCAGCCGCGGCCAGGATCGTGAGCAGCATCAGCAGGTCCGCGCTCCGGGGCAGGGGCGCGGCGGTCAAGGACTTCAGCACCGCCGACCGGGTGATGACGGCGGCCTCGGGCAGCACGGCGTTGACGGCGGCGGTCAGTTTCTGGTTGCTGATTGCGGTCCCGGCCGCCAGCAGGTTCTCCGGGACGGGGATGCCGGCGGCGCCGGGCAGGGTCCGCAGCGGCATGATCACCCAGGCTCCGCCGCCGCTGGGCTGGGCCGGGGTGGACCGCAGCAACCCGGTGACCCGGATCCGGATGGACCCGAGGCCCTGCTGGCGCGTGGTAAGCCGGACGGTGGCCGGGCGGCCCAATCCCCCGGCCCGGCCGCCGGGCCGCCCGAGGAAGGCCGCCGCCGCGGGCGACGCCACCACGGGGATGATCGTGCTGGCCGTGGCGGGCTGGCTGGTGGCGCCCGCCGGTCCCAGCTCGCTGGCGGGGAAGGACGGAAACGGGGTCGTCTTGGTCAGCGCGGCGTACCGGGCCGGGTCGACGGCCAGCACGGTGATGACCTGGCCGCCGGGGCCGCTCCAGCTCGTCTCCCAGACCACGGCGGTCTGCCGGATTCCGGGCACGGCCGCGATCCGGGCCACGGCGGCGGGGGTGACGTGGTCGTAGGCGGGTGGCGAGAGTCCGAGCCGGTTCGTGATGACCACGTCGGCCCCGGTGGCGGCCCAGGCGGCGGCGTTCTCGCCGCGGCTGACCGCGTCCCGGATCATCCCAGCCGACGCGGCCACGCTGAGCGCGAGGACCACCGCGAACACGGGCAGGACTCCGCCCGCGGCGTTCCGGGATGCCTGGGCCAGGGCGACGAAACCGGTGGCGCCGGAGGCCCGGGCGGCCACAGCCAGCAGGGCCCGCACGGCCAGCGGGTACAGCCGCAGGACGACCAGCACGACCGGGACGGCCACCAGGACCGGGGTCGCGGCCAGGATCAGGTCGGTCTGGCCGGGCCCGGGCAGACCCTGGTCGTGCAGGACCACCAGGCCGGCGATGGCCGCCGCGCAGGCGGTCGCCTCGGCGACCCAGCGGCGGACGGCGATGCGCCGTGGGGCGGCCTCCCCCGCCGCCGTGATCTGGGCCGCGGACGCGGGCGGGCCGGGCCGGCGGTGCCGCACGGCGGCGATCACTGGCGGGCCCGCCAGGCCGGCCACGAGGACCAGCACGGCCAGCGACCACCCGAGGGCCGAGGACGCGGCGGTGGTCTCGATGGCGAAGGCCAGCCCGATCCCGAGCAGGGCGGCCGGCAGCACCACGGCCGCCGTGCCTTGCAGCAGGTGGGCCGACAGCTGGGCCACCGACGCGCCCCGGGCCCGGAGCAGGGTCAGTTCGGGGCCCCGCCGGACCGTCACCATCCGGGCCGCCACCGCGATGACCGTGGCACCAGCCACGATCAGGCTGACAAACAGCAGGGCGAGCACGGTGTCGACCTCGGCCTCGGTGTCCAGGAACGTCCCCAGGCTGCTGGTCAGCGGCGAGCTGACCGTGACGGCGCCGGACGCCCCGCTGAGCGGGCCCAGCGGCGGGAACGTCTGGGTGGCCTGGTTCAGCGCGTTGTACACCGGCCGGACCTGACTGGCGCTGAGCCGTCCCGGGTCCAGCGGCACCTCCCAGGTCAGGCCCAGGCTGGAGGCGCCGAACACGCGCTCCAGGATCACTTCCTGGCCTGGGTCGGCGATTATCGAACCGCTCCAGTACGGAACCGCGTTCAGGGGCTTGTTGTACAAGGGCGCGGCCGGGCCGTCGCTCTGCCAGAACGTCGAGGTGGGGTCGCGAGCGGCCACGACGCCGGTGATGGCCAGGGTGACCGGGCCCGTGGGCGCGTCCAGCACCAGCCGGGACCCGGGGCGCAGGCCGTAGCGGGCCGCGGTGGCGGTGGAGACCGCGCACGGCACGGCGCCCGCCGGTACCGAAGCGGTGAAGGACCCGGCGGTCAGCCGGGCGTAGCTGGCCAGCTTGGGCCGGCCCAGCACCGCGAGCTTGGGCGGCGCGCCGGTGTTGGTCCGCGGCCCGGCGCCCGACATGACCGGGTAGAGCGGGGACGTCAGCCCGACCCAGGCACCGGAGCCGACCGGCAGCCCGGCGTGGGTGAACCCGCGGGCCAGCGCGGCGGTGGCGCTGTTCAGGTCAGTTGCGCCCAGGTAATACGGGGCACCCGGGCTGAGCTGCTGAGTGAAGGTCTGCCAGTCGGTGGTGGCCGTGATCACTTTCACCAGGGGGCTGAGCCCGGCCATGGTGTTGTGCAGGGCCTGGGTCTCGGCCCGGAGGCTCTGCGCGGGACCGGCCAGGGCGGCGAACATGCAGGCCCCCACCAGCACGGCCAGGGTGACCAGGCTGCCCCGGGCCTCGCCCAGCAGCGGGCCGAGGGACCCGCGGGGCCGGCTCACGCCGCCTCCGCGGCCCGCAGAGCGGCGGCCGGATCGGGCCGCCGGGCCATGGCCAGGACCGCGGCCAGCACCGGGATCACCGCGACCACCACGGCCAGGCCCAGCGTCTGCGGCCAGCCGAAGTGGATCAGCACCGGCGGCACCGGATGGGCCGCCGAGGTGGTCAGGGTCAGCGCCGGGACCAGCAGTTCGGCCACGATCGCCCCGAGGGCCAACCCGGCCAGCGCCGATGGCACGCTGAGCAGCAGTTTCTCCAGCCCCAGCTGACCGGCGGCCGCGCCGGGCGGCACCCCGAGCGCGGCCAGCAGCGCGTTCTCGGCCCGGCGCTGCCGGACTCCGGCGGCGATGCTGACGCAGAACCCGGTGATGGCCAGCAGTATGGCCGTGATGGCCACCGCCAGCAGGGCCCGCTGCGGCACAGCCGAGACCGGGTCGTTCAGTAGGTCACTGGCCAGCTGGGTGGCGCTGGTCACCGTGGTGCCCGGGGGCAGCCGGGCAACCAGGCCGGGCGGGACGGTTCCTGAGCTGGTGGCCAGCCAGCACTCAGACGGCTCGGCTGGGGGCTGCCCGCCGGCGGCCAGGATGTTCTGAACCGTGTTCAGGTCGACGATCAGGGCTCCGCCGGGACCGCTGACCGTCGGCCAGGACGAGACGGCCGCGACGATTTTCACGCCGACCGTGGCCCCGGCCACGCTGGCTTCCACCACCGAGCCGACGTGGGATCTGGTGGCGGTCAGGAAGGCCCGGGTGGCCAGGCCGGGCACGGTGCCGACGGCCGGGATGGGGGCAGTCAGCGACAGCGAGCCGGCCACTGACACCGGCTGCAGGCCGGACTGGCCCGGTTTTTGCTGACCGTAGCCGGGGGCGAAGCCGACCGTCCGGGCCGAGCCGGCGGTCCGGGGGGCGGACGGTGTCACCTGCGGTGTTCCGGTCGGCCCGACCGGGCCGGGGAACGTGGCCTGGACCAGGTCCAGGTCACCGGAGGAGGCGACGGCCCGCCAGGCTCGCAGGTCGGTCCCGGGCATGGCCGTGGCGGCGCCGGATCCGGCCCCGGCCAGGCGGTCCACCGTAAACTCCGCGGCGGTGGCCGGCCGATGGGCCGGTAGCTGGTAGGACGCGGTGATCGCGATGACCCGGAGCGGGTAGATGGCGGTCCCGCCGGGCAGAGCCGCGGTCAGGGTACGGGTCCGGCCGTCGGCCGGCAGGGCGCCGGCATCCAGCTGGTAGACGTCCCCCTCAGGGTCGGCGACGGTCACGCTCACTTCGACCGGGTCCAGGGCCAGCCGCGCCGGGCCGATCGCGGCGGCCAGCCGGATTCCGGCTGGCCGGCCGGGCAGGGTCAGGCCGGGTGATGGCCCGCGGGGGGTGATCTGGCGCAGCAGAGCGGCGGCGGGCTGCGGCGCCTGGTCGGCGCGCAGCAACGTCACCCCGGCCGCGTGCCTGCTGTCCAGGGCCAGCGTTTCCCCTTGGCCGCTGGCGGCCGGGAACGATACGACCGGCATGAACGCGGTGACCCCCGGAGCCCGGCTGAGCTGCCCGGTCTGGCCCGGGGTGAGCGGCCCGGGCGGGTCGGCCCGCACGTCAGCCCCGGCCGTGAACGCGGCCTGGTCGTGGCCGGATCCGATCCAGCTCTGCCGCTGGGCGATGGCCAGCGTTCCGGTCGCGACGGCCAGTACGACCAGCAGCACCGCCCCGCTCTGCCGGACCGGCTGTCGGCTGATCTGCCAGCCGGCCAGCGCACCGGTCAGCCGGCGGCCCCGCCCGGCGAGCCGGTCCGCCAGCTTCGCGGCTACCGGCAGCAGCCGCAGCACCGCGGTGGTGCCGCCCGCCAGGGCCAGGGCCGGGGCGAGGACCAGCACCGGGTCCACACCGAGGCCGCCCGAGCCGGGCCGGGCCGACACGGCTGAGTAGCGTCGTAGCTCCAGGCCGGCCAGTACGGCCAGGACCAGCAGGGCCACATCCGCGCCGGCCCGGCTGACCCCGGCCACGGTGGCGGTCCGGCCGCGCCGGGAGCGGGCCGCGCCGGGAGTCACGGTCCGCAGCACCGGCACCAGCACAATGACCACGGCTCCGGCCGCGACCAGCAGCCCGGCGGGCCAGGCCTGGTTAAGGGCCGCAGGAAACGGCACGGTGCCGGTCCCGGCGGCCAGCCGGGCCAGCCAGATGCCGGCCAGGCTCCCGACGGCCGCGGCGGCCAGGCACAATGGCACCGCCTCGGCCAGGGTCAGCCGGGCCAGCTGCCAGCGGGTGGCGCCGCGGGCGGTCAGCATGGCCAGCTCACCTTCCCGCTGCCCGGTCAGCAGCCGGGCCACCAGGAGCAGGCTGGCCACGGCCAGCAGGACGACCAGGACCGCGCAGATGGCCAGCAGCGAGCGGGCGACGCTGAGATCACTGGCCGTCCCGGTCAGCACGGCCGGGAGGCCGGTGGCCACGTTGAGGCTGGGCAGGCTGTTGCCGCTCTGCAGCGACTGGATCAGTCCGGACAATGTGCCGGCGACCTGATCGAAGTGACTCTCCGGGATGGCCGGCGTGTCCGGCTGGGCCAGCCAGGCTCCGGCCCCGACCGTGAGCGGCCCGCGGAACGCGCCCGGGTTCACGGTCAGCGGGCCGTACTTGGTGAAGCCGCCGGAGGTGGTCGCCCCGGCGAAGCCGACGTCGTTCAGGTCCCAGTAGGCGCCGGCGCCCCTGGACGGCTGGCGGGGCCGGTACAGGCCGGTGATCGTGAACCGTACCGTGCCGTCGCTCACCCGGTCCTGCATCTGGATCACGTCACCCGGCTGGACGTGCAGCAGCGCGGCGGCCGTCGCGGGCAGCGCGGCCGGGATCGGCGCGCCCGCCCGGGGTGGCCCCGGCCAGTGCCCGTTGAGCAGAACGGCGTGGGTGGTGATGGCGGTGAAGGCGGCGGCCTCGGAGATCAGCACGTTGCTGCCGCCGGAACTCCCGCCACTGCCGCTGCCGGAGCCCGCGCCGGCCGGTGCGGCCGGGCGGGCCCCGGCGATGAAGCCGAGGGCGTTGGAGCGGACCGCGCTGTCGAAGCGGAACGGGGCGTGGCCCAGGGCCTGGCTGAGCTGGCCGGGCAGGCTGGCGGTGATCTGATCGGCCTGGCCGCGGTCGACGGCCCCGCTGACCAGCAGGGTGGTCCCGCTGGCGGTGGCCAGGTTGTGCCGGACCGCTTGGGGCAGCGCACCGGCGCTGTATACGGCGAACGTGGCGGCCAGGGCCGCGGTCACCAGGGTGGTCAGGGCGGCAGCGATGATCACCACGCCGGACGCCCGCATCCGGCGTACCGTCAGCGAGTCCCCGGTCACCGCCATCAAGCGCGGAGCCTACGCCGTGGAGGGGCAAATGGTTAGCCGGCGCAATCAATCCGGTTTCGACCGGTCCCCGCCCCGTGACCTTTTGCCTGAGCCCGGACGGGTGTATGCGCTGCTCAAGGGGTAGGGGCAGGCGCATGGCATTGATCAGCAGCACGGGATTCGCCCACGTTCGGCTCACGGTCACCGACATCAACCGCTCGAAGGCCTTCTACGACCAGGTCTTCGGCTGGCCGGTCGCCATCGACGCCTCGGAGTCAGCCGGTGAGCCCGGCGTGGCCAGTTCCCCGGAGAAGCTCTACGGCGGCACCGTCTACCAGACCCCGCAGGGCGCCCTGTTCGGCCTGCGGCCGGTCGGCACGGCGGAGTTCGACTCCCAGCGCACGGGGCTTGACCACGTCAGCTTCGCCGTGGCCTCCCGGACGGACCTTGAGCGAGCCGCCGAGGCCCTGACCAAGAACGACATCAAGCACGGCGAGGTCAAGGACCTGCCCGATGCGGGCATCGCGATCCTCTCCTTCCAGGACCCCGACGACATCAACATCGAGCTGACGGCGCCCCTGGATTGATACCGGCTCCGCTTACGCTGTGGCGGCTGGGCCAGGCCGTAGCCGTGGCTGCGGGCTCCCGGGGAACTGCCTCCCTAGGGTTTGGCGACTAGGGAGTTTTCCCAGGGTTTTTGTTCTCGGCTAGATCGAAACTGGATCTATCAGCAAGAAACAAGCCGCAGAACACGGAGACCCCGCCATGAGCACCCAGTACGACACCCGCCCCGCCAGCCAGGACAACGACCAGTACACCGGCCACCACGCCCCCCGCCCCGCCAACCAGGGCCCGTCCGGCTACCGCATCGCCGCCATCGCCATCGGCACCATCATCGCCGCCGCCCTGGTCGCCCTGGCCGCCGTCGGCCTGACCCACTCCAGCACCAGCCACACCCCCGCCCCCGCCGCCTCCACCTCAGCCCCCGCCACCGCGCCGTCGGCCAACCCGGCCCAGCCCACCACCCCGGCCCAGGCCAACCCGGCCCAGCCCAGCACCCCGGCCGTCGTCCCGTCGGCCTCGGTCAAGAAGCTGCAGCAGGAGCTGGGCCAGCTCAACTACTACGAAGGCCCGGTTGACGGGATCATGGGCGCGCAGACCACCGCCGCCATCAAGGACCTGCAGCGCCAGGCCAACCTGCCCCAGACCGGCACCATGAACAGCGCCACCCAGGCCGCCCTGGACAACTACCTGGTCCACGGCAACAACCAGATGGCCGGCTGACCGGCACCACCCAGCACCACCAGCTCATGGCCGCAGGCCGGGATACCCTCCCGGCCTACCGCCATTTCTGCGGTCGGAATGGTCAGCGGGGCAGGAACGGGCTGGGCTCACCGGCGTGGGAGACGTAGAGGTGGTCCCGGGCCCGGGTGCAGGCCACGAACAGGACGCAACGCTCCCGCTGGAGGTCCTGGACGTGGGCCTGGGGGTCGCCGTCGTCGGTGGTGAGGGCGGCCGGGTCCGGGACCACGCCGTCCTCGACGCCGATCACCGCCACGGCCCGGAACTCCAGGCCCTTCATGGCGTGCATGGTGCCGGCCCGGACGCCCGGTGCGTCGCCGCGGCCGGTGACGGGGGTGGTAGCCAGACCGGCGGCGCTGAGGGCCTCACGGGCCTCCCGCACCAGGCCAGCCGATCGGGCCGCGATCGCGATGGCTCCCGGCTCGAAGCCGGCCGCCAGCCACGAGCGAACCTGTTCAAAAAGGAAAACGAACTCCTCGCCGCGCGTGGCGGCCCAGCGGACCTGCGGTTGCTGGCCATGCATCGGGGACCGGTAGCCGAGCAGGGAGTCGACCTCACCGTCCAGGCCGGTGACCGGATCGGAGCCGAGCAGCGGCATGGCCCAGGCCAGGATCTCCTGGGTGGTGCGGTAGTTCAGGGACAGCTTCCGGCTCCGCCCGCGCACGCTGACCCGCAGGCTGGCCAGCGAGACCCGGTTGGGGTAGATGCGCTGGTGCGGATCAGCCGCGATGAACAGGTCGTCCGGTCCTTCGGTGACCGCGGCGCGGAGCAGCCGCCAGTGGGCCGCATGCAGGTCCTGGGCCTCGTCGACCAGGATGTGCTGGTAGCGCGGCGCTTCGCACTCCCGGAGCAGGTGCGCGGCCTCGTTGGCCAGCTGCAGGTGGGTGGTCTGGTGGGCGGCGTCGAGCTCGGCCATGACGCGCTCGGTGGCCTGCCAGACCCTGCTCCGCTGGGCCTTGGTCAGCGGGCGTCCACGGCCGGTCCGCGGGCAGGCCAGGTAGGCCTGCTCGCTGCGCAGGTCCTGGGCCAGGATGACCTGCTCCCATTCGTTCTTGAGGAAAGCCGGGGTGAAGTCCAGGCCGAGCGCCGCCACCGCCTGCGCCCAGCGGGCACGCAGCACGCGTTCGTCGGCGATGACCGGAGTGCCGCGGGCCTGGGTGACGATGCTGTAAGCCAGCCGGTCGACGTTGCTGACCTGGATCTGGCCGCGTACCGCGGGGTCGCGGATCAGCAGATCGAGCTGGGACTGCAGGGCTTCGGCCAGGTTGCCGTTGAACGTGGTCAGCAGGACCGGCGCCGGCGCTGGGCCGGATAGGGATGCCCCGGCGGTGCGTGCGGCCAGGAACGCCGCACGGTGCAGCACGGTCACCGTCTTGCCCGTCCCGGGACCGCCGGTGACCTGGGCCGGGCCGCTGTAGCTCGGCCGGTAGGCGGTCTCGCGCTGGCTGGGGTGCAGGAACGTCCGCCAGGCCGCGAACGGGTAGGCCAGGATGTGCTGCAGCTCGTCGCGGCCCGACACGAACGCGACCTGGGCCGGGGTCCGTTCCATGGCCGCGACCAGATCAGCGGCGTCGATCCGCTGGTTCTTGGCGGCACCCGCGAGAAGCTGCGCCGCCTCGGCCCGGGATTCCTCGACCGTCATCCCGCTGGCCAGTGCGTGCAGCGCGGTGTACTGCGCCGCGGGCAGCACCGACTGCAGCGCGTCCAGGTCGGCCTCGCTGACCAGGAGGCGGACCAGCTTCCGCATACGCGGGTCGATACCCAACCGGGCCAGGTCCGGTTCGCTGACGTCGCCGAACAGCCGCGTCCCCGCCGCGTCGGCCGTGGCCGGCCCGGAAGAGTCCAGGGAAGCCTGCAGGGCCGGCTGCACCTGTGCGTAAGCGTCCGGGTGGGAGACTTCCAGCATGCCGGTGGCCGGGTTGACGACGACGCGGCGGGTGGTGGCGAAGCCGACAGCCTCGTCGCGCGGCAGGATCGTGAGCAGGCAGTAGGTGTCGCCGCTGTCCGGGACCAGCACGGCGCCGTGCCAGGCGTCATCGACCCGGAGCAGGCGAATCCGGTCGTCCAGCCGGCCGGGCACCTTCTCCAGCTGTGCCGCACCGTGATCGCCACTGGCAAAGTCGGAGATGGCCGACTGGACCGCGCCCTGGACGTTCTTGTCAAGCTTGCCGAAGGCCGACAGGACGTCCTTCGTGATCGCCAGGCGAGCCACTGGCTGCGTCCTCCCCCTGCCGGCTGTCGTCCCCCGGAGCTGCCGGAATAGCTAAACCGGCATGCTAGCCGCAGCGGAGGGCCAGGGAGGGCTAACCAGTCATTCCTGGCCGTGGCGGGACCAGGAGAAACGAGGATGCCAGCCCAGGACGTGTTCGGCGGCCGAGCAGTCGACCAGGGCCCGCCACGGTCTGGCTTGGTAAAGAGCCTTATCTTTAATCGGCACATCTGGGGTGAGGTGGGCGGCCATGGCCAGGCTGGGCTCGGTGGCGGCGATGTCGGCGGCGCAGAGCGTGACGCGATGGTGCCCGGCCAGGGGAACCGTCAGGGCCAATTCGACCGCCGACGCGACGTCCCGCACATCCACGAACGCGCCGAATTCCCAGAACGGCTCCCACTCCGAGGCGGGCTTGGCCCGCCACTGGGCCGCGATCTTTTCGTATCGCTCCGGATGCCAGACCCACATCGGGCGCAGCGACACCGTCGGGATCGAGGTGCGGGCGGTGAAACCGGCGCACAGATCCTCACCGAGGATCTTCGACAGGCCGTAGGCGTGCATGGCCCGGCGCGGATGCGCGTCGTCCGGGGGAAAGTAATCGGGGCGCCGTTCGCCTTCCGCCGTCCCGAAGACCTGACCGCTGGAGAAATGGACGAAGCGTTGCGCTCCGGCCTGTTCGGCCGCCAGCAGCGTGTGCCAGGTGCCCAGGACGTTGACCGCCATGATCTGCTCCGGGCGGCCGAGTGAGTCATGGGCCACCGCACCGAGATGGACCACGGCCGAGCAGCCCACGGCCGCCGCTTTCACCTGGGCAAGATCGAGAAGATCGTCGCCGTCGGCAAGGTCGAACCCGGTGACGTCATGACCCCGGCTGGTCAGCTGCCGAGCTACCGTCGCGCCCACGTTTCCGCGGTGGCCGGTGACGAGTACGCGCATCCACTCAGTGTGCTGCCTTCGCCCCGGTGCCGGACGGCCCGGCCTGGTTCAGGTCGGCACTGAGCTTGCGGGCCAGCCCTTCCACGTGATCGGTGACGCTGGACATCAACGCGCCTTCGATCGTGTGCTCGCGGTGCCCGGCCGGCGCGTTGCGCCTGATCAGCGAGCGCCAGGACCGGGCGATGGCTGGATCTTCCCGCGCCCAGTAATAGCTGATCTCGCCGCGGTAGCGGCCGGTCCGGTAGTGCGCCGCCAGCCAGTCGAACACCCCGACGTAGTCCCGGTACAGCGCTTCCCGGCGCGGGAACATCGCGGCCAGGCGCGGCTCGATCACCAGCAGCTTCCCGAAGTCCAGCACCCGCGGCCCCCCGGGATTCAGCCGCCGGTAGATGTGCCGCAGCGCCTGCCGCAGGCGCAGGTAGCTGGTCACCTGAGCGCTCGTCGGCACGCGTAGCGCCCCGTACAGCCTGTCCGCCAGGGCCATGACCGGGCCGGCCTGGAACGGCGCCGACGGGTTGACCAGGCCGAGGAATTCCACCTGCTCCCCCTGCCGCTCCAGCTGCCGGGCCATCTCATAGGCCAGCAGGCCGCCGTTGCAGAATCCGCCCAGCCGGTAGGGTCCCTTCGGCTGCACGGCCTGGATCGCCTGCAGGTGCGCGGCGGCCACCGTCTCCATCGTCGGCACGGGTTCGGCGTCGCTGAAAACGTACGGCTCCAAGACGTAGAAGGGCTGGTCCGCCCCGCAGCCCCGGGCCAGCGCGAAACAGTAGAAGGCACCGCCGGTCCAGTCTCCGTGCAGGAAGAACAGCGGCGGCCTGGTCCCGTTCTCCTGGACCGGCCGCAGCTTCACCCGTGCGGCCCGCTCCGGCTCCGGCCCGCCGAGGTCCTTGAGCTCCTCGGTCAGCTGCTCGATCGTCGGCCGGCCGAACAGGGTCGAGAGCCCCAGCTTCTGCCCGTACTCCTGATCGATCCAGTCGACCAGCTGGGCTGCCAGCAGGGAGTGGCCGCCAAGATCGAAGAAGTTGTCGGTGATCCCGATGGGCCGAACGTCAAGCAGTTCCTGCCAGACCCGGACCAGCTGCTCGTGGATCGGCAGCCGCGGGGCCACGTAACCCTCGGCCGGGCGCCCCGCGCCCCGCGGCGTCTCCTGCAGGCGGCGCCGGTCCGGCTTCCCGGTGGCCAGCCGGGGCAGGTCGGCCAGCGGCTCGATCACCGGCGGCACCATGTAGGCGGGCAGCCGGTCGCGCAGGAACCCGCGCACCTGGGCCAGCCCAGCCGGGTCCAGCTGGGACCCGGTGCGGGCCACGACGAAGGCGGCCAGCTCGGCCCCGCGGCTGCCCGGCCGGGCCACCACCACGGCCTCGGCCACGCCCGGGTACTGAGCCAGCGCCGCTTCCACCTCACCCAGCTCAATCCGGTAACCGCGGATCTTGACCTGCTGATCCTCCCGCCCCAGATACTCGATCCGGCCATCGGCCAGGTAACGGGCCCGGTCCCCGGTCCGGTACATCCGGGCGTCCGGATGCCCGGCGAAGGGATCCGGCTCGAAGCACTGCGCGGTCAGCTCCGGCCGGTTCAGGTAACCGCGGGCCAGCAGCTCACCGCCCACGTAGAGTTCCCCCACCACGCCGGCCGGGACCGGCTGACCGTGGCCGTCCAGGATGTAGGTCGTCCGGCCGGGCAGCGGCCGCCCGATCGTGATCCACTCATCGTCCGGCCGGATCTCGGCCATGGTCGCGGTGATCGTGGTCTCCGTGGGACCGTAGGCGTTCAGCAGCCGGGCCTGCGGCAGGCCGAGGCGCGGCCACTGCTGCACCCCTGGGCGGCCCAGCCGTTCCCCGCCCGCGATCACCAGGCGCAGCCGGGTTCCGGTCAGCGCATCCGGCCGCTGGCCCCATTCCCGTATCGCCTGCTGCCAGTACGCCGACGGCAGGTTCAGCACCGTCAGCTGCTGGCGCTTGATCTCGCGGAGTAGCTGCCGCGGCGACCAGAGCTCGTCGCCCCGCATGACCAGCCGAGCCCCGGCGGCCAGCGCGGGCAGGATCTGCTCCAGCGAGGCATCGAAGCTGTACTGGCTGAACTGCAGGACCCGGTCCTGCGGACCCAGGCCGTAAACCTCGATCATCGCCCGGCAGTGCGCCGACAGCGCCGCCTGCTCGACCACGACCCCCTTGGGCTGCCCGGTCGAGCCCGAGGTGTAGATGATGTAGGCCGCCTGTTGGCCCGCCGCCTGGTGCGCTACCTCCTGGTGCGCGGCCTGCTGCTCGCCGGCCTGGACCATGGTGGCCTGGTCGGCATCCAGGCACACCACCTGCGTCCCGTTCCCGCCCACCCGCTCCAGTTGCCACGCCTGGGTCAGCAGCAGTGGCATGCCGGTGTCCTGCACGACGTAGCGGATCCGCTCGGCGGGGGTCGCCGGGTCGAGGGGCACGTACACGCCCCCGACCCGGAGGATGGCCAGCAGCGCGACCACCTGCTCGGCCGAGCGGTCCAGGCACACGCCCACGGCCACACCGGGCCCTATGCCACATCCCCGCAGGTACTGGGCCAGCTGGCTGGCCTGCCCGAGCAGTTCCTGGTAGGTCAGCAGCACTCCCTCGCACACCACCGCCACCGCGTCGGGGCGGGTCCGGGCCCGGGTTTCGATCAGCTCCTCGACCGTCGGGCCGTCCGGCACGGCGCCACCCGCGCTCCACTGCTCCAGCAGTTGCCGCCGCTCCGGCTCGGCCAGCAGTTCCAGCTGGCCGACCGGCCGCTCCGGCTGGGCCACCATCCCTTCGAGCAGCAGCGGCCAGTGCCGGGCCAGCTGCCGGATGGTGGCCGGCTCGAACAGCCCGCGGTCGTACACGAACCGGCCGCTCAGGCCGTCCGCTCGTTCCTCCACCTCAACCGACAGGTCGAACGTCGGCCCTGGGGATGGAGCCGGGGCTGGGTCCGGGGCGGAGGTCGCGGCGGGCACGATGGCCAGCGCCACCTGGACCAGCGGTGGGCAGCCCGGGATACGCTCGGGCCGCAACTCCCGGACCACCGCGTCGAAGGGTACGTCCCGGTGCGGGAGCGTTTCCTGGCTGGAGGCCCGGGTCCGGCGCAGCAATTCCAGCGTGGTCGGCTCCCCGGCCAGATCCGCCCGGTGCACCACGGTGCGGGGGGACTGTCCCACCGCGATGAGCAGGTCTTCCTGGCCGGTGTAGCGGTAGAGCAAGGCCGCGAAGGCTGCCGTCAACGTCGTGCCCAGCGTCGCCTGCTCGGACCGGCTCAGCTCCTGCAGCCGGGCGGTCAGCCCGGCGCCCAGCGCAAAGGGCTGCACTCCGTCGCGGCGGGCTGGTTGCTCCGGTCGGCGGTGATCGGCCGGCACGTTCAGCACGGCTGGCGCGCCGTCCAGGTATCCCCGCCAGAACCTCAGCTGTTCGGCCTGCCCATATGACCGCGGCTTTTCCTGCCGGGCGGCTTCTTTGCTCATCGGCATGCTATTTCTTTCGTCCCCCTACGCACGACCGCGGGTCACCGCCGTCACCGCACGCGGTAACGGCCCGGGCCCCCCAGCGATCAAAATTCACTGCTCCTTTGCATGTTCTACGTGGACCGCACGCCGCACGGATTGCGTCGTTAGCAACGGATTTGAATCGATGACCGCCGCTTTGTGACGGCTTTCACAGAACCGGAAGCTTTCGTCCGGATAGGTCGGTACACGCCGGGTAGGACCCGGATTCACAGCTAGAGGGGCGAACGCGCCGGGCACGGGCGCAGGAGGTGAATGGGGATGACAAATCAATCGAATGACCGACCCACGATCGCGGTGGTGGGAGCGACCGGGCAGCAGGGCGGGGCCACGGCCGACGCCCTGCTGGACGCGGGAGCAGCCGTCCGCGCGGTGGTAAGGGACACCAGCAGCCCCGCGGCGCAGCAACTGCGTGACCGCGGGGCGCGGCTGGTGAGGGCCGACCTGGATCAAGAGGAGACGCTGGTCGAAGCGTTCCGGGGCGCGGACGCCGTGTTCGCCATGACCACCTTCACCGGGCCCAAGGGCACGGACGGCGAGGTCGAGCACGGGCAGGCCATCGGCCGGGCCACCCAGACCGCGGGTGTCCCCCGGATCGTTTACAGCTCGGTCGGCGGTGCGGAGCGGCACACCGGGATCCCGCACTTCGAGAGCAAGCACCGGGTCGAGGAGTACGTGGCCGGACTCGGGCTGGCGGCAACGTTCGTGCGCCCGGCGTACTTCATGGACAACTTCGCCTCCAATGCCGCACCGGCTGATGAGGACGGTGAGCTCGTGGTCCGGCTGCCGCTGCCAGCCGGGGTGCCACTGCAGATGGTCGCGACGCGGGACATCGGGCAGGTAGCGGCGGTCGCGCTACTGGACCCGGACCGGATCGGTGGCGGCGCGGTCGAGATCGCGGGCGACGAGCTGACCGGTGAGCAGATCGCGGCGGCGTTCGGCTCGGCGGACGGGCGCAAGGCCCGGTACGAAGCGCTGCCGCTCGACGCGCTGTCCGACGATGCCGACCTGCAGGCGATGTTCGGCTGGTTCGCCCAGCCGCCCGCTTATCAGGCCGACTTCGAGCTGACCCGCGACCTTGACCCCGGGGTATGGGACTTCCGGACCTGGCTGGTGAACCGGTGAGCGGCCCAGTAAGCAGCACAGTGAGCGGGAAGCCGAACCGGCCGTAACGTCAGTTCCGGTGTGACCGCTGCAGCAGTCCGAACACCTTGCCCGCGACCGGGCCGGCCAGCCGGCGCAGGGTGTCCACGAACGGCGGCTCCCGCGTCGTCGGCCAGGACCAGTAGTACAACTGCGGGGAGATGTACGGCATCAGTGGCGAGCGCCGCCGCCGCATGAGCGCGGAGAACTGCTTCGGCGTGAGGCCGATGTACCGGGGGACGTTCTCGAACCACTGAGAGCTGTACCGGGACGCGATCTGCGTCCGCAGGACCGCCTCCTGCCGTTCCCGCTGGTACGCGGCCAGCGCCACGCTCACGTCATCGTGCCGCTGCACGCTGCCGGCCAGCGCGATTGCGTCCTCGATGGCCAGCCTGGTCCCGGATCCGACGCTGAAGTGGGTGGTGTGGGCCGAGTCCCCGATCAGCACGACCTTGCCGTCGTACCAGCGGTCGTTGGTAATGGTGCGGAAATCCACCCACTGCGCGTTCAGGCCGTCCGAACTCTGCCCTATCAGGCCTTGTCCGTCCAGCTGCGCGGCGAAAATCTTCTCCAGCGCGGCCAGGCATTCCGCCGACGGCATAGTGCCGAATTCGAGGCCGGCCCAGGTTTCCTGTCCGCATTCCACGATGAAGGTACTGGAGCCGGCGTCGACACCGTAGGCGTGGGCCCACACCCAGCCGCTGCCCGTCTCCACAAAGGGGAAAGTGAACGTGCTGAACACCTTTTCCGTGCCCAGCCAGATGTACTTGTTGGTGCCCGGGCGCACCTCCGTCTTGATGCCCTTGGCTTCCTGGCGAAGCTGGCTGTTGACCCCGTCGCTGGCCACGATGAGATCGGCCTCCGGCAATTGCGACGCCGAGGTCACCTCGTGGTTGAACTCAATCCGCACGCCAACTTCCTGCGCCCGGCGCACCAGAATGTCCAGCAGCTGGCGCCGCTTCATGCCGTAGCCCTGGCTGACCCCGTGCAGGATCGACGTGCCCGCGACGTCGACGATCTCGTTGCTCCAGGGAAACGCGGCCTGAGCGATCTGGTCGGCCGATACCGGATCGGCGCTGCGCAACTGGTCCAGCAGGTCGTTCCAGAACACCACGCCCCAGCCCCGCGTGACGCCGGGTGCGCTCCGCTCGTAGATGGTGATCTCGTGCTCCGGCTGGCGGAGCTTCAGCAGGAGCGAGAAGTACAAGCCCGCCGGCCCCGCGCCGACGCATGCGATCTTCACCGGGACTCCTCCATGACATGGTCCGACATGACACGGGCCGGGCTGGGTGCTCCGGCCTGGTCCAGGTCGGCGCTCAGCAGGCGGCCCAGCCCCTCGACGTGGTCGGTGACGCTGGACATGAGCGCTCCTTCGATCGTGTGCTCCTGGTAGCGGGCCGAGCCGCCGGGCACCAGAAGCGGCCGCCAGGCCCGGGTGCCCTCGTCCACTATTTCCTGCGCCCAGTAGAAGGTCATGGGGCCGTGGTAGCGGCCAGTACGGTAGCGTCCGGCCAGCCAGCTGAAGACCCCGACGTAGTCCCGGTACATCGCGCTGGCCGGGGGGAACATCGCGGCCAGGCGCGGGTCGATCACCACCAGCTTCCCGAAGTCTTCCACTCGCTCACCCTCGGGCCGCAGCCACCGGTAGACATGCCGCAGCGCCTGCCGCACCCGCAAGTAGCCGGTCACCTGAGCGCCCCTCGGCACGCGCAGGATCTGGTTCAGCCCGTCGACCGTGCCCTGGACCAGGCTGCTCTGGAACGGGGACGACGGGTTGACCAGCCCGAGATATTCGACCTGTTCGCCGTCGCGCTCCAGCTGCCGCGCCATCTCATAGGCCAGCAGCCCCCCGTTGCAGAACCCGCCCAGCCGGTAGGGTCCGTGCGGCTGCACTTCCCGGATCGCGTCCAGGTGCGCCGCGGCGACCGCCTCCAGGGTCAGCGACTGACTCTGATCCTGGTCGCTGAACACGTACGGCTCGAGCGCGTAGAAGGGCTGTTCGGGACCACAGGCCCGGGCCAGCGCGTAGCAGTAAAAGGCGCCTCCGGTCCAGTCTCCGTGCAGGAAGAAGAAGGGCCGCCTGGTCCCGGCCGTCTGGACCGGACGCAGTCGCACCTTCCGGGTTTGGTCATCGACCGGCGCACCCAGGTCCTCGAGCTCTTCGGTCAGCTGCTCGATCGTCGGCTTCCCGAACAGGGTCGAGAGGGTCACCTTCTTGCCGTAGCGCTGGTCGATCCGGTCTATCAGCTGGGCCGCCAGCATCGAATGACCGCCGAGGTCGAAGAAGTTGTCGCTGATCCCGATGGGCCTGATGTCGAGCAGCTCTTCCCAGATTTGCGCCAGCTGCTCGTGGATCGGCGACTGAGGCCCGACGTAGCCCTCTTCGGTCCGCCCCGACTCGCGCGGCATATCCATCAGGCGCCGCCGGTCCGGCTTGCCCGAGGCCAGCCAGGGCAGGTCGGCCAGCGGCTCGACCACCGGCGGCACCATGTAGGCCGGCAACCGGTCGCGCAGGAACCCGCGCACCTCGGCCTGGTCCAGCTGAACCCCGGGCCGGGCCACGACGAAAGCGGCCAGCTCCGCCCCGCGGCTGCCCGGCCGGGCCACCACCACGGCCTCGGCCACGCCCGGGTACTGAGCCAGCGCCGCTTCCACCTCACCCAGCTCAATCCGGTAACCGCGGATCTTGACCTGCTGATCCTCCCGCCCCAGATACTCGATCCGGCCATCGGCCAGGTAACGGGCCCGGTCCCCGGTCCGGTACAGCCGCGCGTGCGGCTCGCCCGCCGCAGAATCGGCCCCGGAGGAATCGGGCCCGAAGAGATCGGGCACGAAGCGCTCGCTGGTCAGCTCGGCCCGGTTCAGGTAACCGCGGGCCAGCAGCTCACCGCCCACGTACACCTCCCCCACCACACCGGCCGGGACCGGCTGGCCCCGGTGGTCCAGGATGTAGGTCGTCCGTCCCGGCAGCGGCCGCCCGATTGTGATCCACTCATCGTCCGGCCGGATCTCGGCCATGGTCGCGGTGATCGTGGTCTCGGTCGGGCCGTAGACGTTCAGCAGGCGGGCCTGCGGCAGGCCAAGGCGCGGCCACTGCTGCAGGATGGGGCGGCTCAGCTGTTCTCCGCCCGAGACCACCAGCCGTAGCGGCAGGCCGGCCAGCAGATCCGGCGTCTGGGCCCATTCGCGCACCGCATGCTGCCAGTACGCCGCGGGCAGGATCATCACCGTCACCTGATGCGTCTGCAGCTCATCGAGCAGCTGGCGCGGCGACCAGATCTCATCGCCCCGCATGACCAGCTGGGCTCCGGCGGCCAGCGCGGGCAGGATCTGCTCCAGCGAGGCATCGAAGTTGTACTGGCTGAACTGCGTGACCCGGTCCTGCGGGCCCAGACCCCAGACCTTGATGATCGTCCGGCAGTGGGCTGACAGCGCCCCGCGCTCGACCACGACGCCCTTGGGCTGCCCGGTCGAACCCGAGGTGTAGATGATGTACGCCGGCTGGTCCGTCCGGCTGACCGGCGCGGGCTGTTCCTGGGCCGGCTCGGCCAGCACCGCCGCCTCGGCCTCGGCCAGGCACACCACTTGCGTCCCGGTCCGGTCCACCCGCTCCCGGAGCAGGGGCTGAGTCAGCATGAGCGGCATGCCAGTGTCCCCCACCACGTAGCGGATCCGCTCCGGGGGGGCCGCCGGGTCCAGCGGTACGTACACACCACCGGCCCGGAAGATGGCCAGCAGCGCGATCACCTGCTCGGGCGAGCGCTCCAGGCACACGCCCACGGCCACGCCGGGGCCTACCCCGTGCTCCTGCAGGTACCGGGCCAGCTGGCCGGCCCGCGTGTCCAGGTCGCCGAAACTCAGCTGCTCGGACCCGCACACCACTGCCATCGCGCCTGGGGTCTTCCTGGCCTGCGCTCCGATCAGCTCCGCGACATCCGGGCCGGCCGGCACCGGACCGCCGGCGCTCCACTGCTGCAGCAGCTGGGTCCGCTCCGGCCCGGTGAGCAGTTCCAGTTCGGTAACCGGCCGCTCGGGTGCCGCCACCATCTGTTCGAGCACCAGCTGCCAGTGCCCGGCCATCCGCTCGATCGTTTCCGGCTCGTACAGCCCGCGATGGAAGACAAACCGCCCGGCCAGGCCCTCGGTCCGCTCCTCCACCTCAACGAGCAGGTCGAACTTGGGCGCCGGGGCGTCCAGGCCTACGCGGGTCAGCTCCCAGGCCGAGCTGGACACCGGCGGGTAGGCGGGCGCCGCAGCCACAGCGGGCGCGACGGCCAGCGCCACCTGGACCAGCGGCGGGCGCCCCGGGGTGTGCTCGGGCTTCAGCTCCTTGACCACCGCGTCGAAGGGCACGTTCTGATGCGGCAGTATGTCCTGGCTGGCGGCCTGAGTCCGGCGCAGCAATTCGCGGGTGGCCGGTTCCCCGGCCAGATCGGCCCGGTGCACCACGGTGTTGGGGAAGCACCCCATCATCGGCTGGGCCAGCGGGCCAGGTCCGCGCTCCGGGATGGTCCCGATGAGCAGGTCCTGCTGCCCGGTGTAGCGGTAGAGCAACGCGGCCAAGGCCGCGGTCAGCGTCGTCCGCAGCGGCACCTGCTCCTGCCTGCTCAGCTCGCGCAGACCGGCCGCCAGCTGGGTGCTCAGCTCGAATGGCTGCACCCCGCCCCGCAGCTGCGGCCCGCTCGGCCGCCGGTGGTCGGCCCGCAGCTCCAGCGTCGCGGGCGCACCCGCCAGGTACTCCTTCCAGAACTGCAGGTGCTCGGCCCGCTCGGCGCCGGGACGGTTCCGCTGCCAGTTGGCGTAGTCCGTGTACTGCCGTTCCACCTGGGGCAGATCCGCGGCGTGCCGCTGCATCCTGGCTTCGTACAGGGCCTGCAGTTCCGGCAGGAAGATCCCGGTCAGCGAGACCCAGTCGGCGACGATGCGGTGCAGCGTCAGGTACAGCCGGTGCTCGTCCGGGCTGAACCGCACCAAGAGAGCCCGGACCAGCGGGCCCCCGGCCAGGTCGAAGGGCTCTTGGGCCTCGGCCTGTACGCGCCGCAGTGCCTCAGCCTGAGCCTCAGCGCTGGACCGGTCGCTCAGGTCCAGGACCGACCAGGTGAACTGTCCCTCCGGCTGCACCACCTGCACGGGGCGGCCGGTCCCATCGTCCGCCCGGGGGAAGGTGGTCCGCCAGATCTCGTGCCGCTCAATGAACGCGGCCAGGCTCTCCCGGAGCGCATCGGCGTCCAATTTTCCCGCCGGAACCGTCACCATCACGCATTCGTGATCCAGGGACGAATCCGCCATAAAACGGTGCGAAAACCACAATTGTTCTTGCTCGTACGAAAGCGGAACTTCTTGCCATGCAATATTGCTGGTCGTCGGCATACTCTCTGTAGCCCCCCCAGGCCTGGGTGCAGGTACGGCCGTCGGTCGTCTGGCCATCGCTGCTTATTTGTTCGTTTGTCCCGATGTAGTTGGACGCACCAGTGACCGATTACGTTGCCACGGTCACGCCCATCAAACAAATCGGTGACTTAAGTCCTTCAGCCGGCGGGGTCCGGCGCGGTCCGGCGCAGCAGGTAGGTGTCCATGATCCAGCCCTTGCGCTCGCGCTGCTCGGCCCGCTCGGCCGCGATGCGGTCGGCGACCTGCGACAGCGGGCCCGCGATGAGGATCTCGTCTGGGGTGCCGAGGTAAGCGCCCCAGAAGATGTCGACGTCGTCGCGAGCGTACTGCTGAAAGGCCTGGCGGGAATCCAGCATCACCACCACGTCGTCAGCGCCGGGCGGCCACTCCCCCGCCAGGCGGCGCCCCGTGGTCACGGTCACCGGCGAGCCGACCTGGTTGAGCCCGATGTGGTGGCGGGCCGCGAGCGCGGAAACGCTGCTGATCCCGGGGATGACCGCCAGGTCGAAGGGGACTCCCCGGGAGGCGACGTCGGCCAGGATCGGCAGGGTGCTGTCGAACAGGGCGGGATCACCCCAGACCAGGAAGGCCCCGGTCTCGTCGTCGCCCAGTTCGGTGGTGATCAGCTGCTCGTAGGCGTCGGCCCGGCGGCGGCGCCAGTCGGCCACCGCTTCGGCGTACGCACCCGCGGCTGCGGCGTTGCCACCCGCGATGCGGTCGCGTTCGGGGTCCGGCGCGTGCACCAGCCGGTACGCGTGGTCCCTGATGTAGCGGCCGAGGATCTCCTGGCGCAGGTCGAGCAGTTGCTGCTTGGCCGGTCCCTTGTCCAGCACGAAGAACACGTCCGCCCCGTTCAGGGCGTCCACCGCCTCCATCGTGACGTGCCGGGGATCGCCCGCGCCGATGCCGATGACCGCGATCTTCTTCATGGACCGCACCCTACGATGCAGTCGTGACCAAGCGTGTGCTGGTGCTGGGAGGCACTGGTGAGGCGCGGGACCTGGCGGCCCGCCTGGCGGACCAGCCCAGCATTGAGGTGATCAGCTCCCTGGCCGGCCGGACCAGCGACCCGGCGCGGCCGGCCGGGCGGACCCGGGTCGGCGGTTTCGGCGGTGCGGACGGGCTGGGTGCCTGGCTGGCGGCCGAAGGCATCGACGCAGTAGTCGACGCCACCCATCCGTTCGCCACGGCCATGACCGCGGCCGCGGTGGCCGCCACGCAGCGACTGGGCCTACCGCTGCTGGTGCTGCGCCGGCCGGGCTGGACCGCCAGCCCGGATGACGACTGGCGCCGGGTGCCGTCGCTGGCGGCCGCGGCCGCTGACCTGCCGGGCGAGCGGGTGTTCCTCACCGTCGGCCGCACCGAAGTGTCCGCCTTCGCCGCCGACGAGCAGCGCTGGTTCCTCATCCGGTCGGTGGAGACCCCGGACCCGCCCCTGCCGCCCCGACTCCAGGTCGTGACGGCCCGCGGTCCGTTCGAGGTCGCGGACGAGACGGGCCTGATGCGCCGGCACGCGGTCGACGTCCTGGTCACCAGGGACAGCGGAGGCACGCTTACCTCGGCCAAGCTGACCGCGGCCCGGCGGCTGGGGCTGCCGGTGGTGATGGTGGACCGGCCGCCCGCCCCGGACGCCCCCACCGTGGCCACGGCGGGCGAAGCAATAACGTGGCTAGAACACTGCTAGCTCGAACAGTGCTAGCTGAGACAGTGCTAGTCCGAAGGGGTAAGGAGACAGAGTCATGGAGCCGGTGACCAACGAGGGCTACGCGCTGGAACCGGTAGACGACCTCGATCCCGGGCGCGTCAGCGAGATACGCCGCATCTACGAGGACGGGTTCGCCCCGCACCTGCGGGCCGACTTCGCCTCGCTCACCACTGGGCGCGAGGACGACGAGAGCGCGCTGGCGCTGATGCAGGGCAGCGAGCCGCGCGGGTTCGTGATGGTCCGGCCGCTCGGCGGCACCGGCTGGATGTTCCTGCGGTACCTGGTGGCAGGCCAGCGCGGGCAGGGGCTGGGCGGGATCATGTGGGACCAGCTCATGGCCTGGCTGCGGACCGCCGGTTACCCGCTGCTGGTATGGGACGTCGAGGATCCGGACGAACCCGGCTGCGATCCGGCCGAGGTGCAGATCAGAAGCAGGCGGATCCGCTTCTACCAGCGGCACGGGGGCCACCTGCTGCCGGTCCGGGGCTACGGCAACCCGCACGACGACGACGGCGTGAGCAACAACAGCGTGAGCAACGAAAGCGTGAGCAACGACACCGGCAGCGACGACGCCGGGAGCGACGGCCGCCAGCACTGGACGCCCATGCGGCTGATGGCCGCCTCAACCGGCGACGCGGGGCTGCCCGGGACACCCGCCATCGTGGCCGCGGTGTACCGGTACCGCTGGCGGCTGGACCCCGATGATCCCCAGATCGCCGCGACCGAGATCACCGCGAACGAGGTGGCCACGGCGGCGGGACCGGACCACGACCAGAAAGGCTCCTGACATGGTGGTCGATTACGAGCTGGCCGGGTCCGTGGCGTGGATTCACCTGAACCGGCCGGAACGGCTCAACGCGGTGGTGCCGGAGCTGACGGCCGGCCTGGTCGCGGCGCTCGTCCGGGCCGGGCAGGACGGCGCGCGGGCGATCGTGCTGGCGGGCCGGGGCCGGGCCTTCTGCTCCGGTCATGACCTGAAAGAGCCGCTGCCACCGGAGAACGTGCTGGGCACCCGGCTGCGGGTGGAGCAGATCCAGGACGTGACCCGGGCCATCCGCCGGTTCCCCGGCCCGGTCATCGCGGCCGTGCACGGCTACGCCCTCGGCGCGGGCTGCGAGTTCGCGCTGGGCTGCGACCTGGTGGTGGCGGCGCAGGACGCGCAGTTCGGGTTCCCCGAGGTGTCGGTGGGCCTGAGCGTGACCGGCGGCATCTCCCGGCTGCTGCCGCTGCTGGTCGGGCCGGTCCGGGCCAAGGAACTGCTGCTGCTGGGCGAGCGGTTCGGTGCCGCCCGCGCGCTCGAGCTGGGGCTGGTGAACCAGGTCGCCCCGGCCGGCGAGCACGAGAAGGTGGCGGCGGAGATCGCGGCCCGGCTGCGGGACCGGCCGGCGCTGGCGCTGGCGCTGGCCAAGCAGGCCCTGGACCGGGGCGCGGAGAGCGCGCTGGAAGAAGCGATGGCGGCCGAGGTCGACTTCGCCGCGCTCACCGTGGCCCCCGAAGCCGGCCGGCACGGAGCAGACGGTGAACGCTGAGCCGGTGGAGCTGGCCGCCACGCTGGCGGGGGCGGTCCGGTCCGCAGCCGAGCGGTGGCCGGACCGGGTGGCGTGGCGGTTCGACCCGGGCGAGACGCTGACGTTCGCCGACGTGGACCGCCTGACCCGCGGCTACGCGCAGGTGCTGAGCGACCGGGGCGTCCGGGCCGGTGACCGGGTGGCGCTGCTGCTGTCGAACGAGGCGGCGTTCCCGCTGACCTGGATCGCCCTGTCACTGCTGGGTGCGGCGGCCGTGCCGCTCAACACCCGGTACCAGACCGCGGACGCGGAGCACGTGCTGCGCCGGGCCCACGTGTCCGCCATCGTGCCCGGCGCCCAGTTCGGGCCGCTGCTGGACCGGCTGCCCCCGGATCTGCCCGCACTGGGCCGGATCGTTCCGGCCCCGGAGCTGGTGGCCGCGGCCGGCCAGACGGACCAGGCTGGCGGTTTCGGGCTCCCGGAGCCGGCCGGGACGGCGAACATCCAGTTCACCTCGGGCACCACCGGCCGCCCCAAGGGCTGTGTGCTGCCGCACTCGTACTGGACCCGGCTCGCCGGCAGCCTGGTCGGCGAGTTTCCCTACCTCAGCGCGGACGACGTGATGCTGACCGCGCAGCCGTTCAGCTACATCGACCCGCAGTGGAACGTCGCCGCCGCGCTGCTGGCCGGCGCGGAACTGGTGATCCTGGACGGATTCCATCCGTCGACGTTCTGGGCCAAGGTACGCGAGCATCAGGTGACGTACTTCTACTGCCTCGGCGCCATGCCGGGACTGCTGCTGCGCATGCCGTCCAGCCCGGATGACCGCCACCACCGGGTCCGGGTGGTGCAGTGCTCGGCGATCCCGCCCACCCTCCACGCCACGCTGGAGAAGCGCTGGGACGTGCCCTGGTACGAGGCGTTCGGGATGACGGAGACCGGCGCCGACCTGCGCGTCACCGATGCCGACCACGACGAGCTGGTCGGCACCGGATGCCTGGGCGGCCCGGTCAGCTACCGGAAGGTGCAGATCACCGGGGACGACGGCCGGCCGGTCCCGGCCGGGCAGACCGGGGAGATCACGCTGTCCGGCCCGGGCATGATGGACGGCTACGACGGCGACCCCGAGGCGACCGCGCAGGTGCTGCGCGACGGCTGGTTCCACACCGGCGACCTCGGCCGGATGGACGCCCAGGGCCGGGTCTACCACGCGGGCCGGATCAAGGACATGATCCGGCGCGGCGGGGAGAACGTGGCCGCGCGCGAGGTCGAGGAGGTACTGCTGGCCCACCCGGGGATCAGGCTGGCCGCGGTCACCGCGGTCCCGGACGAGATCCGCGGCGAGGAGGTCAAGGCGTACTACGTGACCGGCGACAGCACCGAAATCGGCCCGGCCGAGCTGGCCGCCTACTGCCGCGAGCGGCTGGCCAGCTTCAAGGTGCCGCGGTTCTGGCAGCCGGCCGGTGACCTGCCCCGCACCGACTCCGAGCGCGTCGTCAAGAAGCAGCTGGCCACGCTGGCTGGCCCGGTGTTCGATGCGGCCGACGGCACCTGGGCGGACAGCGCCGACGGCACCGGGGCGGGTGGCGCATGACCGCCCCGTTCTCCTGGCTCAGCCCGGTGTACTTCGACGAGCTCGACCTCAACGGCGTGCTGCACAACACCAGGTTCGCGGTACACGTGGAGCGGGCCCAGTCCGCGCTGTTCGAACAGCTCGGCCTGGCCTGGACCAGCTACGCCGAGCGCGACCCGGACCTGCGCTACGTGGTCCGTGGCTTCCATATCGAGTTCCTGGCTCCGCTGGAGTCACCGGGCGCGCTGCTGGTCGAGCTGTCGGCCGGGCAGCTCGGCCGGACCAGCGCAACCTATGAGTTCCGCTGCGCCCATCCCGCCAACGGCCAGACGCTCGCGCACGGGCACCGGGTGATCGTGAAGATCGACGAAGCGGGCCGTCCGGCCCCGTGGAGCCCCTGGTACCGCGAGACGTTCCAGGCCCTGGGAGCAGCCGATGCCTAGCCAGCCCATCGCGGCCGACCTGCTGCTGGTCAACGCGAACGTGCTGACCATGGACCCGGCCCGGCCGCGGGCCCGGTCGGTGGCGATCGCGGGCGGGCGGATCATCGCGCTCGACCCCGGCCGGGCCGACCCGCCGGCGCGGGAGGTCGCGGACCTGGCCGGCGCGACCGTACTGCCTGGGTTCCATGACGCCCACAACCACATGGCTTGGTTCGGGCTGACGCTGAGCGAGGCCGACCTGCGTCCGTCGGTGACACCGACGCTGGACGACCTGTACGCCGCGGTCACCCGGCAGGCGGAGGCCACGGCCGGCGACGACTGGGTCATCGGGGCCGGCTATGACCAGAACAAGCTAGGCGGGCACCCGCACCGGGACCACCTGGACCAGGCCGCGCCCGGGCGGCGGGTCTGGCTGCGGCACACCTCCGGGCACATGTGCGTGGTCAGCAGCGCGGTGCTGGCCGACCTCGGCCTGGCCGACCACGCCATCGACGTGCCCGGCGGCAAGGTAGAGACCGACGCCGCGGGCCGCCCGACCGGCCTGCTGCAGGAAACGGCCCAGGAGCTGGTGGCCGACCTGGTGCGCCCCTACCCGGTGTCCACCCTGGCCGACGCGATCGACCGGGCTGGGGCCCAGTACCTGAGCGAGGGCATCACCAGCGTCAACGAGGCCGGCATCGGCGGCGGCTGGATCGGGCACACGCCGGTCGAGCTGGCGGCCTACCAGGCCGCGCGGGACAGCGGCCGGCTGCGGGTCCGGGTCGAGCTGATGGTGGTCAGCGACGCGCTGCACCCGCTCGCCGCCCACCCCGACGACGGCCTCGAGCTGGGGCTGGACCTCGGCATCCGCACCGGCTTCGGTGACGACTGGCTGCGGATCGGCGCGATGAAGATCTTCACCGACGGGTCACTGGTGGGGCGGACCGCCGCCATGCACGACGGCTACGCCGGCCAGCCTGGTAACCACGGTTACCTGCAGGCTGAGGCGGCCGAGCTGACCGGCACGATCATCGCCGCGCACCGGTCGGGCTGGCAGGTGGCCGCGCACGCGATCGGCGACCGCGCCATCGACCTCGCCCTCGATGCCTACGCGGAGGCGCAGCGGCGGTACCCGCGCGCGGACCCCCGGCACCGGATCGAGCACTTCGCCACCTCCCGTCCGGACCAGGTCGACCGGGCGGCTCAGCTCGGCGTGATCGCGGTCCCCCAGGGCCGGTTCGCCACTGAGCTAGGCGACGGCATGCTCGCCGCGGTCGGGCCGGAGCGGCACGGCTGGCTGTACCGGCAGCAGTCGCTGCTGACGGCCGGCCTGACCCTGCCGGGCAGCTCGGACCGGCCGGTCGTGACCGGGGCGCCGCTGCTGGGGGTGCACGACATGGTGAACCGGCGCACCGCCACCGGGGCGCCGTTCAACCCGGTGGAGGCGATCACCCCCGAGCAGGCGCTGCGCGCCTACACCAGCGGCTCGGCCTACGCCAGCCACGCCGAAAACCGCCGGGGCACGATAGCCCCCGGCATGCTGGCCGACCTCGTGGTCCTGTCGGAGGACCCAACGGCCGTCAGCCCGCGCCACATCGCCGGGATCAGCGTGCTGGCCACGCTGGTGGACGGCGAAGCCCGATTCGACGTCACCGGCCGTCTCGCCTGAGGCCGGGTCGGCTAGCCCGGGGGCTCGGGGCTGGCTGGGTCGGCGCACCTGGCGCTACGGCCTCAGTCGGTGGCGAAGTAGTGGCCTTCGTCCAGGTCGGCGATCAGCCCGGGGCGGGTCGGCTCCCAGCCCACGAGTTCGCGGGTAATGGCGCTCGGCATCGTGATGTCCATCGTGATGAACGGGAAGGCCTTGAAGTGCTCCGCGGCCTGATCGGCCGGGATGCTGACCGCCGGGATGCCCAGGTGGCGGCCGATCGTCGCGGCGATCTCCCGCACCTCGATGCCGTCCTCGGCCGCGCCGCGCAGCTGAGCCCCAGCCGGGGCCTGGTCCAGCGCCAGCCGGAACAGCACGGCGAGGTCCAGGGTGTGGACCGCGGGCCAGCGGTTGGTGCCCGCCTCGACATAACCGGAGACGCCCTTGTCCCGGGCGATTCGGATCAGGGTCGGGACGAAACCGATCTTGTCCTGCGAGCTGTGCGTGACCGGCGGGACCGCGACCAGGATGGTCCGGACGCCGCGATCGCTGAACCCGGCGATGGCCTGGGAGACGGCCGAGCGGGGATTGGCCGCGATCGCGGCATCGCGCCTGGCGTCACCGGTGGTGGGGGTCATGCCGATTCCGACGAAGGTCTTACCCGTGCCGGCCAGAGCGTCGCCCAGGGCCTGCACGACGGCCAGGTCGGTGGCCACGGCCCCGCCGAAATCCCCGCCCGTCATCATGGCGTGGTCGAACGCGAGGTGGATGACCGCGTCCGCGGCGGCCACGGCCCCGCGCAGCCCGTCCGGGTCACTGAGTTCGCCCCGGTACACCTCGGCCCCCATGGCCTGCACGGCGGCGGCCGAGGCATCGGACCGGGCCAGGCCGGTGACGTCGTGCCCGGCCTGAATCAGCTCCGGGACCACGGCCGAGCCGATGTGACCGCTGGCGCCGGTGACGAAAACACGCATGGCAGCTCCTGAGGATGTGGCGTCCGGATGAGCCGGACACCCAATGTGACTTGGTAACGTCACCCTATCACTCGTGACGTTACCGAGTCACATCATCTATCCTGTCCTGGTGGCCCGATGGGAACCGAATACGCGAGAGCGGCTGATGCGCGCTGCGCTCGACCTGTTCACCGAGCAGGGCTACGACGCCACCACCGTCAGCCAGATCGCCGAACGGGCCGGCGTGACCAAGATGACCTTCTTCCGGCACTTCCCGGACAAGCGGGAGGTGCTGTTCGCGGGCCAGGAGATCCACAGCCGGATCCTGGCCGACGCGATCGCCGCGGCACCTAGCCCGGCCACGCCGGTGCAGGCCGTCGGCGCGGCTCTGGACGCCCTCGCCGCCATCTTCACCGACGAACGCCGCGAGTTCGCGGCCCGGCTGCTCCCGGTCATCGCGGCCCACAGCGAGCTGCGGGAACGCTCGGCGTTCAAGCACATCGGCCTGACCCAGGCCATGGGCGAGGCTCTGGAGAAGCGCGGTGTACCGGAGCTGACCGCGAGCCTGGCCGCTGAGCTCGGCATGCGCGCCTTCGACCGGGCCTTCAGCCAGTGGGCCGATCCGGCCAGCCAGCAGACGCTGCCCGACCTCACCCGCCAGTCCCTGGCTGAGCTCCGGGCCACGACGGCCGCGCTGGGCTAGCGGCCGTTGTTGCGGCAGGCTAGAGGTTGCCCCCTGCGGGACCGGCGAACGGCGTGGTCGTGGCGAGGTCGGCGAAGCCCAGGCGCTGCAGGATGGGCCGGCTGTCGGGGGACGCGTCGACCTGCAGGTAGCGGTAACCCCGTTCCCGGGCCAGCCGGGCCCGGTAGGCGACCAGCGAGCGGAACACGCCGCGGCCGCGCCAGGCCGGCAGGGTCCCGCCGCCCCACAGGCTGGCGAAGTCGCTGCCGTCCGGGAAGTCCACCCGCCCGGCCGAGATCGCGACGTCTCCGGCCTGGGCGACCACAGCCTGAACCGGACGCGGCTGCGAAAGCAGGGCCGCCGTGATAGCCGCGCCGACCGCCGCGTGGTCACCACCGAAGACCTCGTCGTGCACCCGCACCACAGCCTCGGCCCCGTCGGCTCCGGTGACCGGGACCAGCTCCACCCCGGCGGGCGGCCGGACGTCCAGGTCCAGCTGGGCGATCTCCGCCACCAGTAGCGTCTCCGCGGGTTCGGCGGCCAGGCCGGCCTCGGTGAGCCGACCGGGCAGATCGGCGGGCTGATCGTAGGAGTAGTACTTCCACTCCCACGGACGGCCCAGGCCGGCGAACCGGCGGACCTCGGCCGCGATCACGGCGCCGGCGCCGGCTGGGCCCAGGGCGGCGAGATCGGACCACAGCACGCCGCTCCAGCCATCCCCGGCGGAGATGACCCGGGTGACGTGTTCGTCCCGCTCGACCCGGGACCCCGCCGCGGCGGCTGGATTACGGCGCAGCTGGTCGTTGAACTTCGCCAGCACGGCAGCACGGTCCACCGCGACATTCCAGCACCCGGTCCGCCCCGCGGCCAACCGAATAACCGGGCGATTCGCACCCGCCCCCGGGTTCCCGCGCGCCCGATGGCGCCATCGGGGGTGTTACGCGAGGCCAGGCGGCAGAGGCTGGGGCTGGCGCCTGCACCGCGTGACGCTGGAGGCCGGTATGACGTGAGAGCCGGACGTGGCGCTGGCTCAGGGTTCGGCCCCGCCAGCCGCCTCCACGGCGGCCCGGCAGTGGGCTCGAGACCGTTCCACGAGCTCGCGCAGCGTCCTGGGTGCGGGGCTGGCGGCCGGGAGGAACTCATCGACCTGACGCAGGCCGGCCCGGGTGAGCAGGGTCTTCTCGTTGGTGACCCACTGGCCCCGGGCGGCGAGCACCGCATGCGCCGACTGGGACACGGCCTGAGCGACCAGCCCGGCGCACTGAACCAGCCGCCCGTACGGGGCCTGGTTGTCGCGCGCGTAGCTGAACGTCCGGTCGGCCCGGCTCCACCACACGCGGGGTGCCCGCGCCCGCAGGGCCGCCGGGTACTCCGGGGTCGGCAGCTGGCCGCGCAGGACCTGCTTGACCGCCAGCTCGGCCAGGACCAGATAGGACGGGATGCCCGCGAGGTGGAACATCAGCGGCTCGATACGGAACCGGCCCTCGCTCGCCTCGGCCAGCTCGCGGTCGACGGTGTCCAGGTCGCGGTAGTGGACGTCGCAGCGGCGCCCGTCGATCTCCAGCCACGCGCCGCCGTTGAAGACACCGCCGCCCCAGCCGCCGATCTCGGATACCGCACCGGGCCAGCCGATGTCCCGCAGGGTCTGCGGCTCGAACCGGCCCCGGTAGCAGAGGCTGAAATCCCAGTCGCTGTCCGGCCGCTGCGTCCCCTCGGCCCGCGAGCCCCCGAGCGTGACCGCCTGCACGGCCGGCAGGTCCCCGAGCTGCCTGGCTACGTCGGCCAGAAAGGCGACGTCGTCCACCGTCACTCAGCCGGGTTGAACAGGTGGAACATGATGTGGTCCTGCCAGCGGCCGGCGATCTTCAGGTAGGCCGGCGCGATGGCGAAGGGCTGGAACCCGTTGCGGGCCAGGACCCGCTGGGACCCGGTGTTGTGCAGCAGGGTCTCGGCCTGCAGGCGGTGCAGGCCGAGCTGCTTGAACGCGACGCCGATGGCCTCGGCCACGGCCGCCGTAGCCAGGCCGCGGCCATTATGGGATTGGCTCACCCAGTAGCCGAGCGCGGCCGATTGAAAGGCGCCGCGGGTCACGCCGTTGATGCTGATGCGCCCGGCCAAGCGGCCATCTTCGGCCACGATGGCCAGCGGCACCATTGCCTCCAGGGCATAGGCCTCGACCGCTCGCCGCAGGCTGTCGCGCTGGCCTTCGACCGTGAAGTAAAGCTCGTCGTGCTGGGGCTCCCACGGGGACAGGAACTCGCGATTCTCGCCCACCAGGGCGGCTAGCTCCTCGGCGTCGTCCACCGACAACAGCCTGGTGACGGCCATTTCAGCCCTCCACAATCTGACTCGATACCGAGGTAATCGCCTCGACCATACGGATCTTTGTTAAAAATAAAAATGGATTTAATAACGCCCAACGGGACTGGCTCGCGCCTCGGATGAAGAGCTATTCGGCGCACAATGGGGACATGACGTTAACCAGTCTGTCCCTGGCGTGGGGGCACACGGTCGCCGGGTGGCGGCGGCTCTTCGATCGTCTGACCCACCGCGGCCGAAAGCCCCCGCTGGCCGGTGTCCGCGAGCCCCGGCGCCCTCGTCCGACGCTGCCCGCGGCGGCGGTGGCCCTGGCCGAGCCGCGCACCGCCCGCCAGCGCCGCATCAAGCTGACCCGCCGCCGCGGCGACAACCAGGAAGGTTAACGGGTGCCGCCCGGCCGCTTATTCGGAAGCTTCGGAGCCGCGGGGCAGGTTGAGGGTGGCCAGCAGGTCTTCGTGGAACTGGATCCAGACCAGGTGGCAGGAGTCGCGGTCGTAGGCGTCGATCCAGGCGCGGCGGCCGGCGTCGACGTGGGCCAGGGCGGCGAAGTAGCGGTCGGCGTAGCCGTGGAAGCGGGCCAGGACGGCGGCCAGCTCGTCGCACAGCTGGCGGAACGTGTTGCCCGCCAAGGCCAGGGACTTCAGCACGCGTTCGTCCCAGGACCAGTCGCTGTGGTCGTTGAAGGCCATGGGATCGACGCGGGTGGGACGGATCTGCCAGTCGGTGCACGCGGTGCTGAAGCGGCGGTTGAGCGGGCCGAAGGCGGCGTGCGCGGCGCTGACCGCATCGCGGGCGCCGGCCCGGTCCAGCTCCGCGGCCAGGCGGCGTTCGACCTCGGCCTTGCCCGCCTCGGTGGTGGACCAGCCCGAGCTTTCGGCGAAGGTCGTGTGCCGGGCCCAGCCCCGGGCCTCGAAATCCAGCAGTGCCTCCTCGACCACGGTCAGGGTGAGGCCGTAGCGGGCGGCGATCCGGCTGGCCCGGGGAAACCCGAGCACCCTGGCCCCGAGCAGGGCCAGATCCTCCGGGGCGGACTCATAGGTCACGGGCTGCGCCGGTGTCCGGCCCGGCTGGCGGGCCCGTGTTCGACCCGGCCGGTCACCCGCTCGAAACGCTGCTGCGCGGCCTGGGCCGAGGCCAGCCCCATGGCCCGGGATATCCTCGGCCAGGGCAGGCCGGACGACCGGGCCGTCAGGAGCAGCGCGGCCTCGAGCTGGTCCGTCTCGGCCCGGGCCGCGGGCAGCAAGGCCACGGCGGCCAGCAGGGCCTGCTCGCCGAGGTCATCGCGGCCCGCACGCCAGAGCGCGAGGCGGATCAGCTCGGCCGCGGGGGGCGGCTCGCTGGAATGCCGCCACGGCGGGCGGGGCAGCTCGGCGGCGCCATCGGCCAGCAGTTCCTGGCGGGCGTCGGCCTCCCGGGCCGCGTGCTGGTGATCAGGGTGAAAGTCAGCCACACCGTCACCCTCACCCGCCAACACTTTGTTGTCAACAAGTTGTTGAGGCATGCGAAGATCGGGAGGGTATGATCGGCCACCGATTCGAAGGGGATGTCCCGATGGCGTCGAGCACCTTCACGTATCCGTCGGAAGACGGGGCTCAGATCACGGCGTACCGGTGGGATCCGCCCGGCGCGCCGCGGGCCGTGGTCCAGCTGACGCACGGCATGGGCGAGCACGTCCAGCGGTACGAGCACGTCGCGCGGGCGCTGAACGATGCCGGGTACGCCGTGTACGGGCAGGACCACCGCGGGCACGGGGCCAGCGTCATCAGCGAGCCCGGGAACCTCGGGGACGGCGGCTGGCCGGCGCTGGTGGACGACATCGGCGGGCTCAGCGCCCGGATCCGGGACGAGCAACCCGGGCTGCCGCTGGTGCTGCTCGGGCACAGCATGGGCTCGTTCGCGGTCCAGCAGTACCTGCTCCGGCACAGCTGGGAAGTGGACGCCGCGGTCCTGACCGGCACTGCGGTCATCGACTTGCTCGAGCCCGCGCTCGATCTGGACCAGCCGCTGGACCTGACCATGTTCAACGCCCCGTTCGCGCCGGCCAGGACCGACTACGACTGGCTGACCCGGGACGAGGCCATCGTGGACGCCTACGTCGCCGACCCGCTGTGCGGCTTCGGCCTCGACGCCGACTCGGCCAAGCAGATGTTCGAGGGCGCCCGCGCGCTGGCCGATCCGGCCGAGATAGCGAACATCAAACCCGACCTGCCGGTCTATATCGCGGCCGGCGAGCTGGACCCGGTCAACGGCGGGCTCACGCTGCTGACGCCGCTGGTGGATCGGCTCAAGGAGGGCGGCCTGACCGACGTCACCGTGATCACCTACCCGGACGCGCGGCACGAGATCCTCAACGAGACCAACCGCGACGAGGTCATCGGCGACCTGATCAGCTGGCTCGACCGGGTGGCCGGCTGACCGCGGCGGCTCAGAAGGTGACGGTCATGCCGCCGTCGACCGCGAGGACCTGACCGGTGATGTAGGAGGCGGAGCCGCTGGCCAGAAACACGGCGGCGCCGGCGATCTCCTCGGGGCGGCCCCAGCGGCCGAGCGCGGTGCGCATCCGCAGCCGTTCCTGCCACACCGGGTCGGCGGCCAGCGCGGCGTTGGTCTCGGTGGCGAAGCTGCCGGGCGCGATGGCGTTGACGGTGATGTCGTGCGGGCCCAGCTCGGCGGCCAGAGAGCGGGTGAGGCCGTCCAGGCCGGCCTTGGCCACCGGGTAGGCCACGTCCCCGAGCCGGCCCAGGTGAGCCAGCACCGAGGACACGTTGATGATCCGTCCCGGCAGGCCGCGGCGGATCAGGTCCTGGGCCACGTACCGGCTGATCCGGTACGCGGAGACCACATGCGTGTCAACCATCCGGGCCAGATCCGCGGCGGTGACCGCGTCCAGACCGCGACGGTCACGCTGCCCGACGTTGTTGACCAGGATGTCGACGGGACCGCTGCCCCCGAGCAGGGACTCAAGGGCCGCCGTGGTGGCGTCGCCGTCGGTGACATCGAACGGGCAGGCGACCGCCTTGAGGCCCTCGTCGGCCAGCAGCTGGGAGGCCTGGCCGAGGCGGGCGGGATCGCGTCCGTTCAGCACGACCCGGGCGCCCGCGGCGGCCAGCCCGCGGGCCATCTCCAGGCCCAGTCCCCGGACCGAGCCGGTGATCAGTGCGGTGTGCCCGGTGAGGGCGAACACCGGGGGCGGCGGCATCTGGCCCCGCAGATCAGGCGGGCTGGGCGGCCGGGGCGCGCAGCTGGTGCAGCGCGGCCTCGACCCGGACGAGCTCGTCCAGCATGGCGTCGGCGGCCTGGTTCAGCAGGTCGGTGGCCTCGAACTTGCCGTCCTTGATCAGCTGGGCGTGGAACGGGATGTTCACGCTGTCGAAGACCGGGGTCATGCGCAGCGTGGTCACAACCTGCTTGAGCTGCTGGACGGCGCGGGTACCGGCGGCCACACCGCCGTAAGAGACGAAGCCGGCCGGCTTGTCCCGCCACTCGCGGTGCAGGAAGTCGATGGCGTTCTTGAGCGCCGCGGGATAGCCGTAGTTGTACTCGGGCGTCACGAAGACCACCGCGTCGGCCCGGTCGACGATCGCGCTCCAGTCCTTGGTGTGCTGCTTGGTGTACTGCTCGAGCCGGGGGTGGTTCGGCTCGTCGAGCAGCGGCAGCCCGATCTCGGCCAGGTCGGCGACCTCGACGTCGAACCCGGCGTGGGTCCGGGCCCGGTCGGCGAACCATTCGGCGATCGGCTGGCCGGCGCGGCCGGGACGGGTTGAGCCGACGATGATCGTGAGCGTGGGCATGATTCCTTGGACTCCTGTTTCAGCGGTGATCGTTAGGGCCGTAGCGGCTGGTCAGAGTATCCCCAGGCGGGCGATGGGCTCGACCAGCTCACGTTCTTCGTAGGACAGGTGGGAGCGCAGGCTGTCGCTGAGCAGATCCGTCGCGGCGCGCAGGCCGGACAGCGCGGCGTCCCGGTCGTCGGTGGATACGAACGCGACCAGCGCGCGGTCCACGCCGTCCAGCACGTCGTGGATGACCCGGTGCTCGGCCTGCAGGCGCTCGATGACCGGGGTGAGCCGCGGGTCGCGCCGCCGTAGCTGCGGGAACAGCGATTGGTCCTCGAGGGTGTGGTGCATGGTGACGACCCGGCAGTAGGACTCGCAGTACGTGCCCAGGGTCCAGTTGTTCTGCCGCATCGTCATCTCGTTGAGGTGCGACCGCGCGGTCGCGGCGTTGATCGTACCCGCCGCGACCTGGTCAATCAGGTCGAAGATCTGGTCGAGTTCGGCCCGCAGCGCGTTGTGGACCTCGATCAGCTGGCCGCCGTCGGCCTGCTCCTGGGCGGTGTAGGTCCGGGCCGGGTCACGGGCCGGGCCGGTGGGCCGGTCCGCTTCGTCCCAGACCCGGGTCGTGCTGCGGCGGGTCCCGTCGTCGGGGGTGGGCACGAGCGCGAAGGCACCGCCGGTGGTGGCTGACGAGGCTGAAGCGGCTGAGGTGAGTGATGTGGCAGCTGGGGTGGCCGGGGCGGTGGCTGGTCCGGTGGCCAGGGTGTCCGGGGTGGCTGGGGTGGTTGGGGCGGTGTCCGGGGTGGCTGGGGCGGTGGCGCGCTCGGCCGCGACCAGTTCGCGGACGGCGGGCGCGACCTCGGCCGCGAACCGGCGCAGGTCATCCGGGTCGTCGGCCGCCACGATGAACGCGCTGATCCCGTCGGACAGGGCCAGCTCGGCCAATTCCTCGGCCCACTGATCGGCCGGGCCGTCCAGCGGGCCCCGGCTGACCGGGCCGAACTGGCCCGAGACATTGAGCAGCCGCCGGATCTGGTCCGGGGACCGCCCGGCCTGCTGGGCCGCCTCGTCGATGACCTTGTGCCCCGCGGCCAGGTCACCGGGCTGCAGGTAGCCGAGCGAGGGCAGCCAGCCGTCGGCCGCACGCCCGGTCAGGGCGAGCATGCCCGGCTTGTAGGCGCCGAGCCAGATACCCACGTCGTGCGCGGGGGCCGGACCGCGCTTAGCCCCGTTCACCTGGTAGAACTCGCCGTTGAGACGGACACCACCGCGCTGGTCCGCGGCCCAGGTCTGGCGGATGATCCCGATGGCCTCGTCCAGCGCCTGCCGGGCCTGGCCGGGGCGGAGCCGGCGGCCGCCCATGGCCTCGATCGCGTCCCAGAACGCGCCGGCGCCCAGGCCGAGCTCAGCCCGGCCGCCGCTGAGCAGGTCCAGGCTGGCCACCGAGCGGGCCAGCACGGCCGGCGGGCGCAGCGGCAGGTTGGTCACGTTGGCCGCGAGCCGGACCCGGCTGGTTTGGGCGGCGACGTAGCTGAGCAGCGTCCAGGTGTCCAGGAACGCCGGCTGGTAGGGATGGTCCTGGAAGGTCACCAGGTCCAGCCCGGCCTGCTCGGAGAGCACGGCGAGCCCGACGGTCCGCTCCGGGTCGGCCGCGGCCGGGGTGATGAACGATCCGAACAGCAGCGGGTGGCCGTAGTCAGTCATGGCCGGCCGTCAGCGTGATGGGCGTGCTCATCGTCGCTCCTGGTGCGTCGGGGGGTCTCCTGCGGCCAACTGCTGCTATCCAGATATTATGCCCGGTAGATTATTTTAGAGGCAGAATATCTGTGATGCTGCGCTATCCTAACGGCATGGCAGAACGGCAGCCGGACCCGGGTTCACCCGGCAACCTCCAGGGCGACCTGGGCTGGATGCTGGGCGTGGTGTTCCGCGCGTACGTGAAGGCGTCCGACCATGCGCTGCGTGACCTGCCCGGCGGCCCGCGGGGGTATCAGATCCTGACCGCCGCGGTCGGTGAGCCGCCGCGCAACCAGGGCGCGATCGCCGAGGACCTCGGCATCGACCGCACCGTACTGACCTATCTGATTGACGACCTGGAGCGGCTGGACCTGGTGGCCCGGCGCCCGGACCCCGCCGACCGGCGCAGCCGGCTGGTGACCGCCACCGACCGGGGCCGCGCCACCTGGCGGCAGCTGCAGGATGAGCTGCGCCGGGTCGAGGCGCACGTGCTCAGCCCGCTGCCGGACACCGACACCACCACGTTCCTGGCTCTGCTGAGCCAGGTGGCCTGCCGGGCGCAGAGCCTCGATCCGCTGGGCAACCTGTGCGAGGTGGCCCAGCAGGTCAAGTCGGACGAGGCCCCGAGGCCGGTGGCGGCGAGCTAGAGGTCGCGGACCGTGCGGACCACCGCGGCGTGCTCGCGCATGGTCTCGGTGCCGTCCGCGCCGGGCTGGCGGCCGAAACCGCAGTACATGGCGACGCCGAAGTCGTCCAGGTAGCGGGACGCGGTGTCGTGGCGGCGGCGCAGGCCCGCAGCGCCGTCGACGGGCAGCACGATGCCGAGGAAGACCCGCGCGTCGCCCGGTTCCAGGTCGACCAGCGGGCGGAAGAAGGCGCGGTCCTCGCTGCGCAGGTAACGGGGGCCGGCCAGGTGCAGCCAGTCGACCGTCCGGCCCGAGTTCGCCACCGCGAAGTTGGCCATCCGGACCAGCAGGCCCAGGTCCCGAGCCTCGTACATGGGCCACTCTGGGAACGTTCCGTAACACAGGTGGTAGCCGACCAGGGTCTGCTCGGGGATCAGCCGGGTCAGCCGGGTGACGGGTCCGGCGAACCGTTCCCAGGCCCCCTCGGGGGTCCAGGCCAGCACGCCCTCCAGGTCCTGGGTTTCGTAGGCCATGTCCCACTGGATGGCCAGGTCCTCCGGCGGGATGGCCGCGGTCAGCCGGGTCAGCTCCCGGCCCACCAGGTCCTCGAAGGCCCGGGCCGCGACCGGGTAGTCGGCGGCGAAGTCGGCCTTGAACGCGTTCAGCGCGCTGGCCGGGAACGGCAAGCCGACCTGGAAGCGCAAGTGCCCGGGGATCACGCCGTCCGCCCTCAGCGCAGTGAACTCCTGGTAGCCCGCGATCGCGTCATCGATGCGGGGCCAGGTGTCCCAGTGCAGCTGACTGACCCCAGGCCGAATGCCGAACACCGGGGTCTCGTAGGCGTGCCGCGGCAGTCCAGTGGGTGACTCGGTCTCCTGGACCACGACCACGCCGGGGTTCGGGCGGGCCAGGAGTTCCCGCTCGTAGCTGACCCACCCGGCCCGCGGGCCGGTCTCGCCGTCCGGCAGCGCGAACACCAGGTCACCGAAGAACCCGGCGGCCGAACGCAAGGCCGATTCGGTCGAGTCCGCGGGCAGGCTTCCGACCAGCAGCAGTTCGCTGTCCACGCGCCGCGCCATCGCGGGCTCCTTTCACCGATTCGATCGTCGGGTCCATCCTGGCATCACGGACTGGCCCACAAAACGGAGGGCTAAGTGGCTCAGGCTTGCGGGCCACCGGCTGGCTACCGTGGGCCTATGCGTATCGTCATCGCCGGCGGCACCGGCGTACTGGGTCAGCGGATCGTGCCGTTGCTGCTCGATCAGGGGCATCGGGTCACCATCTTGGCCCGGCGGCCCGAGAAGGCCGGGCCGCTGGCCGCGCTGGGAGCCGAGGTCGCGGCGGGCGACGTCTTCGACGCGGAGCGGGTGCGGCAGGTCGTGGTCGCGGCCGCCCCCGAGGTGGTCATGCATCAGCTGACCGACCTGGCGGGCGGGGTCGGGCCGGGCAACGCCGAGGTACGCCGGGCCGGTACCAGGAACCTGGTCGACGCGGCCCGGGCGGCAGGTGCCCGGCGGTTCATCGTGCAGAGCATCGCCTGGGCCTATCAGGGCGGCGGCGAGCCGCGGACGAGGCCACCCCGCTGGACACCGGGGCGGCGGACGCGACCCGGCGGGACACCGTGGACGCCGTCCGCGTGCTGGAGCAGGCCGCCCGCGAGCTGCCCGAGCCGGTCATCCTGCGCAACGGGCTGCTGTACGGACCCGGCACCTGGTACTGGGCGGCCGGGGCCGTGGCTAAGGCGGCGATGGCGGGCCAGCTCCGCAGCACAGGCCAGATCAGCAGCTTCGTGCACGTCGACGACGCCGCGGCGGCGGCGGCGGCCGCGCTGGACTGGCCGCCGGGCGCGGTCAACGTGGTGGACGACGAGCCGGCCGCGGCCTCGGTGTGGGTGCCGGTGTTCTGCGCGGCCGTCGGAGCCCCGGCTCCCGCCCCGGCCATGGCCGCGGCCGCGCCGGGGCGGCCCCGTCACGCGCGCGGGGCGAGCAACCGGTACGCGCGGCAGGAACTGGGCTGGAAGCCGGCCTGGCCCAGCTGGCGCGACGGCTGGGCCGAGCTTCGGCAGGAGCAACTGCAAGAACGTTGAACCGCGTTGGTCACAATGCCTGGGTCAGCGGGCAGCTGGTCGTCCAGGGCTTCGCCGGGTCATTGACTGACTGGTCCTGGCTGAGCACCGAGCGCGGACGTCCACAGGAACAGCAGGGTTTCGACCAGAGTGTCCTGGTCATCGAACGGCGGGCTGCCGATGGCCGCCAGGTAGTACAGGCGCTCTCCGAGCCAGGTGAGCGCGCTGGCCACGGCGGCCACGTCCTGCCCGGCCAGCCGGTGTGCGCTGGACGGGTCGGCGGTGATCTGAGCCACCGTGGCGTCGGTGAAGGTCTGCATCTGCTCCAGCCACAGCGCGGTCAGGCGCGGATCGGTCCGCCAGTTCTCCACGATCGCGCGCAGGACCGGCGCGCTGGCCCGCCACAGCTCGGCGCCCGCGGTGATGCCGGCCCGCAGCGCGGCCTCTGGGTCGGCGGGACGGGCCAGCCAGGGCGCGGCGGCGTCGTGGCCGCGGGCGACCGCACGCCGGACGAGCTCGGCCAGCACGTCATGTTTGCTGTCGAAATAGAAGTAGAAGCTGCCCCGGGACACTCCGGCGGCGGTAAGGATCTCGCTGACGGCCAGGTCGGCGAATGACCTTTCCGCCAGCAGTCGTTCGGTGGCGGCCAGGATGGCATCCCGCAGACCGGACTGGTCATCACCGCTGGCGGGCTCGGCCGCCCGGTCGTGGTCGCGGCGGCCTTTTGACCGGCGCGCATTGGGGCCGGGTTGTTCTGCCATGACCACCGAGCCTAGCAGCAAGGTGTATAGACAATTTGTCTATACACTATGTATAGTCGGTTCATGACCACATTGACCTGTCACCTGGTGACCCGCAACCCCGGCGCGGCGGCGGCCTGGTACGAATCCGTGCTCGGTGCGGCGGAGACCAGCCGCATCACGCTGCCGGGCGACCAGATCCTGACCATCGAGCTGCGCCTGGGCGACAGCACGTTGGCCCTGAGCGACGAGTTCCCGGACCTGGGCATCGTCTCGCCGCAGACGCTCGGCGGGACCTACGGGGCGCTGCACATGGCCGTGCCGACGCTGACGCGACGTGGCGGCGGGCCCTGGACGCCGGCGCCACCGAGTTCGAGCCGCTGCACGACGCCTTCTGGGGGATGCGGACCGGCCAGTTCATCGACCCCTTCGGTCATCGCTGGGCCGTCGACCAGCACCTCAGGGACGTACCGCCTGAGGAAGTGGCCCGGCTCGCCGCGGCCGCCTTCGGCGCAGACTCCGGCTGATCCAGAGTCTCGCGGGCCCGGGCGCCGTGAAATCATGAGCGCCATGCCAGACCAGGCGGAGAGCGAGACCACGGAGCCCCGGCTTGAGCGGCCCGGACGGCGGCTGCGTGAGGGGACGGAGCGGGCGCTGACCGCTTCGCTGTGGCTGGCGCTGGTGCCGGTGGTGTTCCTGCTGCTGTCCGCACTGGCCTCATTCGTCTACGCGGTGACGGTCCTGTTCAACACGATCGGCCAGGTCGCCGCGCACCCGTTCCCGGCCGGGCACCATATCGGCGCGTTGCTGCTGGAGTTCGACCTGTTCCTGATCGGCGCCACCGCGCTGATCGCGGCGCTCGGCTTCTACGAGCTGTTCATCGGCGACATCCGGGTCAGGGGCCAGGACCTGATGCCGGGCTGGCTGACTATGCACGACCTGAACGAGCTGAAGAGCCGGGTCGTCTCGATGATCGTGCTGGTGCTGGCGGTCACGTTCGCCGAGGAGGCGGTGGCCTCCCCCAAGCCGCTGGATCTGCTGGAATTTGGCGGCGGCATCACCGCGGTGATCATCGCGCTCGCAGTGTTCCTGCGCTGGGGTAACCACTCCGGCGCCAGCGACTGATCCCCCGGGGATCCTGACCAGTGGTCCCCGGCGCCTACAAGTAGTCCCGGCGCCGCAGCCACAGCAGGGTGACCCAGCCCCAGATCGGGGGCAGGTACGAGGTGAACAGGCGCTGGATGAAGACCGCAGCGGTAGCGTCGGCTTCGCTGACGCCGGCCGCGGTGAGGCCGAGGATCATGCCCGCTTCCACTACACCGATGCCGCCTGGTGAGGGAGCGACGGCCCCGATCATCGCGGCCAGGGTGATGACCACGATCAAGGTGGGCAGCCGGAGGTGGTCACCGAAGGCCCGCAGCGACACCGACAGCGCCATCGCCACCAGCAGTTCCGAGGCCAACGAGCCTGCCAGCAGCAGGACCAGCTTGCGCGGGGAGCTGGCGACCTGAGCCAGGTTGGACCAGACGTCCCGCAGCCGGGGCAGCAGCTTGCTGGCCGCCAGCCGGCGGAACCGGGGCACCCCCAAGACCAGGCCAGCCACGATCGCCACCGCGACCACGACGGCCAGGATGATCCAGACCAGCTTGCTGTTCCCGCCGGACTCGGGGGTCAGCTCCAGGTGGATGGATCCCCAGGCGAACGGCAGCGACACGATGAGGAGCACCCCCGTCGCGAGCCAGCTGGCGACGGTCATGATCGCGCCAGAACTGAGCGCCACCGAGCTGTCGTAGCCCTGCTTCTGGTAGAAGCGGACCCGGGTGGCGAAGACCGCGGCGCTACCGCCGGCTAGCGCGCTGAATGCGTTGGCGATCTCGACGGCTACCGCCCGGCCGAACGGCAGCGGCCCGGCCACGCTGCCGACTCCCTCGACGGCCGAGGCCACGTAGGCCAGCTGGGCGAGGACCAGCGCCATGATGACCCAGAGCCATTCGGCCCCGATGACGGTGTCGAATGATTGAGACACGTCGATGAGCACGCCGATCAGGGCCCAGCCGCCGATCAGCGAGCCGGCCACCATGATCAGCGTCGCCCAGCTCACCCGGCGGGGCTGGACCAGCTCCGGCGGATCGATCGAAGCGGCCTGGGCGGCCTGCTGGCGGGTCTCTTCCAGCAGCTTCGGCTGGGCCTTCAGGCTCCGGCCCACGGCCGGGTCCAGGGCGGGCTTGTGCAGATGCCGCAGAACGCTCCCGAGTACCTCCGGCGTCAGGCTCCGGGCCGCGATCGCCGCGGCCCGCTCGGCTCCGACCACCACCGCAGTCGCGGCCAGCGCGCCCGCCAGGTCGCGGTCGAGCTCGGTCGCCGAGGCGCTGGCGACACCGTTACGGAAATCGGTCAGCACCACGGTCTGCGCCGTCGCGTCGACGAGCACGGTCTCACCGCTGATGGCGCCGTGGGCGATCCGGGCGCGGCGCAGGCTCAGCAGCTGGCGGTACAGGTCGGCGAGGGCCGCGTCGCTGAGCGCTGCGGCGTCGGCATCGGCCAGGGCTGAACCGGCCGGCGGCCGGACCACCAGCACCGCGTCCCCGGACGGGCCCGCCGTCCCCGCCTCGACCACCTCGGGCACGGTCACACCGGCCTGGGCGGCCCGGAAGGTCAGGAAAGCCTCGTGCTCAACCTGCTGCAGCCGGGTGACCGCCAGGCTCGGCCCGGAGTCCCGGTACAGCACGAACCGGCCCGCCTTGGTCAGCAGCCGCGCATCGGCCGCGTCCCGGCCGTAGACCGATACGTCCAGGCGGCCGGCTGATCCATCGGCATCGGTCGCTGATCCGCCGGCGCCGGTCTCGGTGGCCTGGTATTTCGCGACCCCCCACACCTGCCGGGCCACCGGGTGGATGCCATCGGTACCGATGCCGAGATCGGCCAGCAGAACGCGCACGTCGGCGCCGGACGGCAGGCCAAGCGGTGAGCCGAAGACCAGCCGGATTACCGCCGTCGCTCCCCAGCCGATGACCAGGCTGCCGACGACATTGAGCGGCAGTCCGTGACCCCCGACCGCGCAGGCCAGGGCGACCAGGGCGATGAAGATCTCGACAATGCGCTGCAGGCCGCGTCCCAGATACGGCAGTGCCGCCGTGGCCACCGCCGCGAACAGCGCGACCTGCAGCACCGGAAAGCTGAGCACGTAGCCCGCGATCGTCACCCCGGAAGACCGGCCACCGCTGCTGCCGAGCGCTACCACCAGCAGGCCGCTGATCACGGCCGCAATCGCGGCGCTCAGCCCGACGTCGCGCGCGATCACCCAGCGGCGGGCGAGCAGGGCCGCGATCAGGATCACGGCGATGACGCCGAACGAGCCGGCCTGGTACACCACCGTCACCAGCCAGGTGATGCTCCGCGGCGGCGGATGGAGGACCTGGGTAATCGCCCGGTCAACGCGCGAGTCGAAGTGGATGACCAGCAGGCAGCAGAGCAGGGCCAGCGCCGCGCTGGCCAGCCGCAGCCCGTCACTCCCCCGGCGCCGCCGCTGCCCGTCGCCCACTGGGGCGAAGAAGACCGACCGCCAGCGGGACCAGAACTGCGGTGCGGGCCGGGCGGGGGTGATCGCGGCGTCTTCTTCGCGTTCTTCGCCCGCCGCGGCCGGTAGCGCCTGACCGGCCCGGGCGCCAGGATCTACAGCCATCGCCGCCTCGTCATGACTGGGCCGCCGGGATGTCCGCACCGAACCAGGCCAGGGCGGCCACGGTCAGCGCCTCGACGCCCGTGCTCAGCGTCGGTTCGATGACCGGGGCGAAATGCGGTGAGTGATTGCCCGGCAGGGCGTCCAGCTTCCCGGCGCGCAGAGCCGGGCCGGCCGTTTCGGCGTCGAGGCCGCCCCAGAACCAGAACACGGTAGGCACACCGGCCGCGTCCCCGAAGACCCCGACGTCTTCGCTGGCGTTGACCCGCGGCATGGGCAGCAGGCGCTGCTGGCCGAAGTGCCTGCTGAACGCGGCAATCGTGGTCGCGGTCGCGGCCGGATCGCTGACCAGCAGGGGGGCGCTCACGTTCCAGTCGATTGCGGGCGGGCGCGGTGCTTCGCTGGCCGCGACCTCGGCCTGGATGATGCGCTCGATGGCCCGGCGGATGACGTCCCGGGTCGGCTGGGAGTAGGACCTGATATTGATGCCCAGCTCGGCCGTGTCCGGGATGATGTTGTCCTTGGTCCCGGCCTGCAGCCGCCCGACCGTGACCACCGCGGGCTCGCCGGGCGGGACATTCCGCGCCACGATCCCCTGCAGCCTGGTCACCACGTGCGCGGCCATCAGGACCGGGTCGACGGTGGATTCCGGCCGCGATCCGTGACCACCCCGGCCGTACAGGATGACCTGCACGGAGTCAGCCGCCGCCATGACCGGCCCGCTGGCGTAGCCGATCAGGCCGGCCGGAAGCGGGCTGACGTGCTGGCCCAGCACCACATCCGGCCGGGCGAACCGCTCGAACAGCCCGTCGTCAACCATGTCCCTGGCTCCGCGGGCCAGTTCCTCGGCGGGCTGGAACACGACCAGCAGCGTCCCCGACCAGGTGCTGGCCGCCCGGGCCAGCAAGGCCGCGGCGCCAAGCAGGCAGGTGGCGTGCATGTCGTGGCCGCACGCGTGCATCACCGGCACTTCGCTGCCATCCTCGCCGGTCTGCCGGACCGTGCTCGCGTACGGCAGGCCGGTCTGCTCCTGGACCGGAAGGGCGTCAATGTCGGCGCGCAGCATGACGACGGGGCCGTCGCCGGTGCGCAGCAGCCCGACCACTCCGGTGCCCCCGATCTGCTCGGTGACCTGGAACCCCAGGGGCCGCAACGCCTGGGCCACGCGCTGGGCGGTGCGGTGCTCCTGCCGCGACAGTTCGGGATGGGCGTGCAAGTCCCGGTAAAAGTCAGCCAGAACCGGCCTCAGCTCGTCAAGGCCGGACCACACGCGGTCGGTCATGAGACTGGTCCTCGGTCACGAGGAACTGGGCACGGGGGTGGAGGTCGGGGCCGGGCAGCGGTTGCCGACGGCGGACAGCAGCCGCCCGGTGGCGGCGACGACGCTGGCCTTGGCCGCGGCGACCGTGGACCGGCCGCCGTTGGTGGGCGGGGCCGAGGCGTCACTGCTGGCGGCAGACTGCAGCCGGTCCAGTTGCGTCTTCACGGCGGCGATCTGGCTGCTCCACTCGGTTTGGCCGGAGACGGTGTTACTGAGATCGGTCAGGGCGGTCTGCATGGCCCGCGCTACGGCCTGGATCTCGCTGATCGGCGCCTGGCCGATGCTGGTCGCGACGATGCTGCTCAGGGCGTGGCGGACGGAGTTAACGTCCTGGCACACGGTCAGCACGGGCGTAGGCCGGGCTGACGCTGACGCTGATGCGGATGCAGATGCGCTGGCCGACGCGCCCCCGGTGCCACCGGAAGATCCGCCACCGGAACTGCAGGCGGCCAGGACCACGGTGGCAGCGGCGGCCAGGGCCGCCAGCGACCTTTTCGTCAACACCGCTTGGCTCATGTCACAGCAGCATGTCGATTCCGGCCCCCGTGTGCCTCACCCGGCAGGGATGAACAGGCGCCCGGCATCAGCGGGCGTCAGCGGGCGCGGCATCGACGGCACCGGTCTCGATGGCCCTGACCAGCTGTGCGTGGTCGCGCTCGTTCTGGTCGGCGTAGGCCTCGGCGAACCGGCTGACCGCGGTGCCGAACACAGCGCCTTTGCCGAGGTAGCCGTCAATGGCCGCCGGATCCCCGGTCCGGGCGTGCGCCCGGGCCAGGGCCTCGCCGCACGCGGTGCCGAACACGGCGAGCCGGGGAGCGATCAGCTCCGTTTTGGGAATGATCTTCATGTCGCGGAACTGCCGCACGTAGTAGTCCCGGCCGTGCAGCGAACCCCAGCCGACGAAGATGTCGGTGGCGCTCTGGATCAGCCGCTTGCCGCGGATCACCCGCGCGCCGTGGTTGCCGCCCGCACCGGCCGGAGGTGAGGGCTCGTACACCGAGGGTCCGGCCTGTTTGAGCTGGAGGAACAACGGATCGGCGCCGCTGCGGCCCTCCAGTAGCACCAGGTAGACCCGCATGCCGACGCTGCCCACCCCGACCACCTGGCGAACCACGTCGACCAGGGTGAACCGGTCGAACAGAGCCCGGCGGTCCTCCTGCAAGCTGAGCCGGTACTCGGCCAGCAGGTGGCCGACGATGTCGGCTTGTTCCTGGTCGTCCACGGTGACGCGGATCGGCGGGTCTTCGGTGATGCGGGGCCGTCCCTGCGTCATCGTCGTCAGCTTGGCCAGCGCCCCGCGGCTGGTCCGGTGCTGCCGCTTCTTTTCGATGTGGATCGAGACCCGGCCCTGGTCGGCCGGTTCGAAGTAGCCGACCAGGCTGTCGGCGTGGATGCCGTCGTACCAGATATCCAATTCGGGCAGGCTGGCGTACCGGCGCATGCGCGTACAGTAGGCCTCGACGCAGGCCTGCACTGCGGCTTCGGCCACCGGCCGGCCGAGCTGGTGCTCCCGCGCCGCGACGACCAGGCTGACGGCGAGGCGCTTGACGTCCCACTCGAATGGCCCGGGGTAGGTCTCGTCGAAGTCCCGTAGGTCGAACGCCAAGTTGCGTTCCGGGGTGGCCCACAAGCCGAAGTTCAGCACGTGCGCGTCGCCGCATAGCTGCACGGTCAGCCCGCTGTCGGGCTCCGCGGCGAGATCACCGGCCATGACCGCGGCCGCGCCCCGGTAGAAGTTCCAGGGCGAGACGGCCATCCGCTGATGCCGGATGGGGAGGAGCTCGGGAACCCGCATCGCGTTCTGGCTGAGGATGGTGGACAAAGGGTCATGCGGGCGGTCATTCTCGTCCCAACGTCCGAGCGCCCTCCGCGGTGCGCGCTGGCGCGCAGCCCGGCCAGATGCCCGTCTGTCTTCGGTGCTGGCTTGGATATCAGTGCCCATGGCAGGACAAGTCGATCAGGCCAGTCGCCGGCCCCGCCTCACCCGACGGGGGTGAGGCGGGAAGAGCGAGCCAGCGCGGTCAGGTCAGCTTGGTGTAGAGCCAGAAGGCGGTGCCGGTCGCGGCACCGAAGACCAGGTGGCCGCTGAGGTCTTCGGCCAGGGTTTTGACGTCGTACTTCCAGATGGGCTGGTAGAGGCGGCCGAGCGGGAGGACGATGTAGCCGGTGAGCCAGACCGCGACGCCGAACGGCAGGCCCGTGGCCGGGGTCGGGCGCCGCAGCGAGCCGGCCACCACGCCGTAGGGCACGCCGTTGGCCGAGCCGTAGCCCCAGTGCATGATCGTGCTGGCCAGGTTGGCGTAGCGGTCCGGGAGCGGCTTCTGGGTGAAGCCCTCGACCACGCGCTTGGCCACCTGGCCCGGCGCGGGTGCATCCTCCCAGGTCGGTACGGGCGGGAACTCCCAGGCCAGCAGGCTGTCGGTGCCGCCGCCCTGCCGGTACCGCAGGTAGCGGTAGGCGTCCATGGCTACGGTGCCCGCGGTCCCGGCGAGGAAGCCCCCCACCACGGCCCCGAGCGGGGTGAGCGCGCGCTTCCTGCCCATTCCGGCCCCCTCGTTTGCGACCCTCGGCGTGCTGCCGCCGTCCTGGGTCACGTTATCGGCAAGGATGGAGCCATGACTGCCCGGGACACAGCCCTCGACCTGATCCAGTTCATCGACGCCTCGCCGTCGCCGTACCACGCCGCGGCGGAGGGCCAGCGGCGGCTGATCGCGGCCGGTTTCACCGAGCTCGGCCTGGCCGACGGCTGGCCGTCCGGCCCGGGCCGGTACGTGGTGACCGACGGCGGTTCGCTGTTCGCCTGGGCGGTGCCGGAAGGAGCGCCGGCCGACGCCAGCTTCCGGCTGCTCGGGGCGCACACCGACAGCCCGACCCTGAAGGTCAAGCCGCGGCCGGACACGGCCAGCGCGGGGTTCCGGCAGCTGGGCGTGGAGGTGTACGGCGGCCCGCTGCTGAACTCCTGGCTGGACCGGGACCTGGGGCTGGCGGGCCGGGTGGTGGTACGTACCCCGGACGGGCCGCAGCTCCGGCTGATGCGGGTGGACCGGCCCATCCTGCGGGTGCCGCAGCTGGCCATCCACCTCGACCCGGGGGTGCGCGAGGGGCTGAAGCTGGACGCCCAGCGCCACCTGGTGCCGATCTGGTCGCTGGGAGAGGCGAACCCGGGCGGGTTCGCACGCTTCCTGGCGGCCGAGCTGGAGACGGCCGAGCTGGCGGTGACCCCGGGCGACGTGCTCAGCTTCGAGGTGGTGACGTTCGACGTGGCCGGCGGGACGCTGGCCGGGTTGTCCGAGGAGTTCGTCAGCGCCGGGCGGCAGGACAACCTGAACTGCTCGTTCGCCAGCGTGACCGCGCTGGCCGAGGTGGCGGCCGACCCGGCGGCGGCGCACGTGAGCGCGATCGTGCTGTTCGACTACGAGGAGATCGGCAGCCGGGCCACCACCGGGGCCGACGGGGCCTGGCTGGGCCGGCAGCTGGAGCGGTCCGTGCTGGCTCGGGGCGGCGGCCGGGACGAGTTCCTGCGCGCGGTGACGAACTCGCTGCATGTGTCGGCGGACATGACCCACGCCACCCACCCGAACTATCCCGACCGGCACGAGCCCGGGCACTGGATCACCCTGGGCGGCGGCCCGGTGATCAAGGTGAACGCCAACGTCAGCTACGCCACCACCGCCCTGACCCAGGCGGCGTTCGTGGCCGCGACCGAGCAGGCCGGCGTCCCGGTCCAGTACTTCGTCAACCGCAGCGGCGTGCGCAGCGGCTCCACCATCGGCCCGATCGTGGCCGCCGGCCTGGCCGTGCAGACGGTGGACGTGGGCAACCCGTCGTTGGGGATGCACTCGGTTCGGGAACTGTCCGGCACGGCCGACATCGCGATGATGATCGCGGCCATGAAGGCGTTCCTGCGGCCCGAATAAAGGGGGCAACCTGTTTGGCCGCTGCCCTGTGGGAAGGGATAACGGTGAAACGGAAGGATGGTGACAGACCATGGCGACTGAGGACAAGGCAGCCCACAAGGCCACCGAGCTCAAGGGCAAGGTCAAGGAAGGCGTCGGCCAGGCCACCGACGACCCGGAGCTGGAGACTGAGGGCCAGGCCGACCAGGCCAAGGGCAACCTCAAGCAGGCCGGGGACAAGATCAAGGACGCGTTCAAGAAGTAAGCCTGGCCACCGGCGCCCGTTCCGCAAGATCGCGCGGGACGGGCGTTGTTGCGTTATTGCGCTGCTGCCTTGTTGCGCTGCTGCGTTGTTGCGTTGCGGCCGGGCCGGTTTACCGGCGGGTTCGCTGGTCAGTTAGACGGGGTCACCTGATCCGATACGAGGGGCGGGCACCTATGGCCACCGTGGGCTACACCTTGATGACCGAGCAGGCAGGCCCGGGCGACCTGGTGCGCTGGGCCGCGCGGGCGGAGCAGACCGGGTTCGAGCTGCTGGTTTCCAGCGACCACTACTTCCCGTGGCTGGACAGCATGGGCCACGCCCCGAACGCCTGGGTCACGCTGGGCGCGGTGGCCCAGGCGACCGAGCGGGCCGAGCTGATGACCTACGTGACCTGCCCGACGATGAGGTACCACCCGACCGTGGTGGCCCAGCAGGCGGCCACGCTCGGAGTCCTGAGCGGGGGCCGGTTCACCCTCGGGCTGGGGGCGGGCGAAGCGCTGAACGAGCACGTGGCCGGGGGCGGCTGGCCCAGCGCCAACGAGCGTCAGGAGATGCTGGCCGAGGCGACGACGATCATCCGGGCGCTGTTCGAGGGCGGCTACGTCAACCTGGCGGGCGACTACTTCCAGGTCGACTCGGCCAAGCTGTGGGACCTGCCGCCGGAGCCGGTACCGATCGGCATCGCGGTGTCCGGTCAGCAGTCGTGTGAGCTGTTCGCACCGCTGGCCGACGTGATGATCGCGGTCGAGCCGGACCCCTCACTCGGGCCGTGGTGGGACGCGGCCTCGGGTAAGCCGCCCGCGCGTAAGGTCGGTCAGCTGCCGATCTGCTGGGGCCCAGATCGCGACGAGTGCGTGCAGCGGGCCCACGAGCTGTTCCGGTGGTTCGGCGGCGGCTGGAAGGTCAACGCCGAGCTGCCCGGTACGTCCGGCTTCGACGCGGCCTCCCAGTTCGTGCGGCCGGAGGACGTCGCGGACACGATCCCGTGCGGTGACTCGGTGGAGGCGGTGGCCGAGGCGGTGTCGGCCTTCTGGAAGGCCGGTTTCACCGATGTCGCGCTGGTCCAGATCGGCGGCACCGAGCCCGAGCAGGACCGGTTCTTCCAGGCCGCCCCGGACCTCATCGCGGCGTTGAAGGAATCTGCGGGCTGATCGTCGCTCTCCGTCTCTCTTGATAACTCAGACCGCAGTAGACCAGTATGGACGCGACATATTCGAACAGAAAAGGTCCCCTATGCGTCTGCGTCGCCGCTGGATCACGGTCTCGTCCTTGTCTGCGTTGGCTGCGTTGCTGGTGGCGGTGCCCGCCCAGCTGAGCGCGGCCGGGCAGGCCTCGGCCTCGGCCCCGGCGACCAAGCAGCCGGTGGCGGTGGGCACGGGCGGCGGGGTGGCGTCCATGGACCTGGGGGCCAGCCAGGCCGGCATCGACGCGCTCAAGCACGGCGGGAACGCGATCGACGCCGCGGTGGCCACGGCCAGCGCGCTGGGGGTGACGATTCCGTTCGTGGCCGGCCCGGGTGGCGGCGGCTTCATGGTGATCTACCTGGCCAAGCAGCACGAGGTGGTCACGATCGACGGGCGGGAGAACTGCCCGCAGGCCTGCACCACCACGATGTTCATCGACCCCAAGACCGGTCAGCCCTACGGCTACGACTACGCCTCCGACCAGCCGCTGGCCACCGGCGTGCCGTCGATGGTGGCGACCTGGTCCACGGCCCTGAAGAAGTACGGCCGGCTCAGCCTGGGTGCTGACCTGCAGCCCGCGATCAGCCTGGCCAAGAACGGGTTCCGGACCGACGCGGACTTCCAGCAGCTGACCCAGTCCGAACTGCCCGAGCTGCAGGCCTACCCGGCCAGCCACTGGCTGCTGACCAGCGCGGGCCAGCCGCTGCCGGTCGGCACCCTGCTGAAGAACCCTGACCTGGCCAAGACCTACGCACTGCTGGCCAAGTACGGGCCGTCCTACCTCTACGACGGGCCACTCGGTAAGGCCATCGTGCACGCCGACGACCACCCGGTGACCACCCCCGGCCAGACCGTGGTCCAGCTGCCGGGCATCATGACCACGAGCGACCTGCGCAACTACCGGGCCCGGGTCCAGGCGCCGACCCACGTGAACTACCGCGGCCTGGACATCTACAGCATGGCCCCGCCGTCCAGCAGCGGCACCACGGTGGGCGAGGCGCTGAACATCCTGTCCCACTACAACTTGTCGTCTGAGTCGCGGGCCACCGCGCTGTTCCACTACCTGGAGGCGTCCCGGCTGTCCTACGCCGACCGGAACGCTTACGTCGGTGACCCCCGGTACGTCAGCGTGCCCACGCGGCAACTGCTGAGCCCGGCGTTCGCGGCGACCCGGCAGTGCCTGATCGGCTCGACCGCGCTGACCTCGCCGGTGGCCCCGGGCAACCCGTACCCGCCGTATGCGGCCTGCCCGAGCCAGTCGTCGACGGCGGCGGCCACCAACGAGGGCCTGCACACCAACAACATCGTGACCTCCGACAAGTGGGGCGACATCGTCTCCTACACCAACACGATCAACTTCTTCGGCGGCAGCGGCCAGACCGTGCCGGGCTACGGCTTCCTGTTCAACGACGAGATGACCGACTTCGACTTCGCGCCGGCCACGGCCGGTGCCACCGATCCCAACCTGCCGGCGGGCGGCAAGCAGCCGCGGTCCAGCATGGGCCCGGTCATCGCCCTGCAGCACGGTAAGCCGGTGTTCAGCATCGGCGCGGCCGGCGGCTCGACGATCATCACCACGATCCTGCAGACTCTGATCAACCACGTGGACTTCGGCATGTCGCTGCCCGACGCGCTGGCCGCGCCCCGGGTCAGCAACACCAACTCGGCCACCTCCAGTGCCGAGCCGCTGTTCTACAACAGCGCGGTGGCCAAGCAGCTGACCAGCCAGTACGGGGAGAAGTTCACCGAGACGGGTGGCGCGATCCTGCCGCTGGACTACTACCCGGGTGACGCGACCGCGCTGCAGGTGCTCGGGGGTGGCAAGGTCGAGCCGATCGCCGAGCCGGTCCGGCTGGGCGGCGGCAGCGCCCTGGTCGTCCATCCGTCGAAGTAGCCGCCGCCCGAACGGCGAGGAAACATCGGTGCGAGAACGGCCAGAACGGAACTAATCCAGCGCGGGCCGGAGTTATCACCGGTATCGGCGGGCCCCGGCCAATGGGTGTCCGGGGCCACCTTCCGTAACGAGGAGGTCCCCGTGGACCTTACTGTGCAGCAGTTCATCAAGAGCTTGCGCCGAGCCGGAATGCCGGAAGCAGCCGCCATAGCGGCTCGGACCCTGCAAGATCCCATCACCGCCAAAGACCTGGACCAGTTCTGCACCCAGCTGGGCGTGAGCCGCAGTGTTCTGATCGACCGCATGGGCGGCAGCCCCTGAGCCAGCGGTCCGCGGCGCTACCGGTCCGCGCGGGCCAGGGTGCCGGAGATGAAGACTTCGAGGAATTCGCGTAGTGCGGGTTCGAAGTCCAGGCGGAGTGCGGCCAGGCTGGGATCGGCTTCGTAGGCGGTCAGCATGGCGGCCGACGGCTGGCACTGCGGCCAGAGCGCGCCCACGGTGACCATGGCGGCGGCAGCCAGGCGGGGGGCGTCGTGGTCGCTCAGCTCGCCGAGGTGGCCGCGGAGCAGGACACCCAGGTCCATGAGGCCGGCGATGGTGGCCCGCTTGTAGGTCGCGGCGACCTGCGGGGAGACGTTGCGCTCCAGCACGGCGGCCTGGGCGCTGACCAGATCACACAGCACCGGCCTGTTGTTCAGCGAGGTGGCCAGGACGGCCGCCAGCTGGTCGCCGCGGGCTGCGACGGGCGCGGACGGGTCCACGGCGTCGTCCAGCTCGCCAGCCAGCGCCGCCAGCCACTCCTGCCACTCCGAGCCGAGCAGGTCGAGCAGCACCGCTTCCCGGGACTCGAAGTACCGCAGCACGTTGGACTTGGCCAGGCCGACGCGCCGGCTCAGCTCGTTCAGCGTGACTTCGGCCACCGTCATCTCGGCCAGCATGGCTGCCGCCGTGTCCAAGATGGCGCGGCGGCGCACTTCGCGCTGCTCAGCACTGCGGGCCCGCTGAAACAAAGTCATGCCCTTATGTTACAGACCGCCGGTCCCTTGTGTAGAGACCGGCGGTCTGCTAAATTCAGCAGTGTAAGAGACCGATGGTCTTATAAAGCTTCTGGCGGAGGCGCGTCATGTACTCAGTTCCCGATCAGTCCGGCCGGCGGATCGTCATCACCGGGGCCAACAGCGGTACCGGGCAGGAGGCCGCCCGGCGGCTGGCCGCGGCCGGAGCGCACGTGATCATGGGCGTCCGCACGGTGGCCAAAGGTGAGCAGGCCCGGGACGGCATCCTGGCCCAGCAGCCGCAGGCCCAGCTGGAGGTGCGCCGGGTCGACCTGGCCGACCTGGCTTCGGTGGCCGAGTTCGCCGACGGCCTGATCGCCGAAGGTACGCCGCTCGACCTGCTGGTCAACAACGCCGGCGTGATGGCCGTGCCGAGCCGGATGACCACCGCCGACGGGTTCGAGCTGCAGTTCGGCACCAACTTCCTCGGGCCGCTCGCGCTAACCGTTCGGCTGCTGCCACTGCTGCTGGCGGCACCGGCGCCCCGGGTGGCCACGATGAGCAGCGGCACCGCCAACTTTGGCCGGATCCGCTTTGATGACTTGCAGTCCAGCCGCCGGTACAGCGCGAACTCCGCCTACGCCCAGTCCAAGCTGGCCGACTTGATGCTGACCGAGCACCTGGCCAACCTGGCCACCGGGCAAGGCTGGAACCTGCTGAGCACGGCCGCGCATCCCGGGTTCACCCAGACCAACCTGCAGACCGCGGGTCCTAGCCTGGGCCTGGACAGGCCCCGGCTCACACCGATGCGAGTGGTCAGCCGGATGCTGCCCACGCAGCAGGTGGATACCGGCACCGAGCCGCTGCTGTACGCAGCGACCAGCCCGGACGCGGTCAACGGCGGCTACTACGGGCCGGGTGGCCGGTTCGGGCTGGTCGGCCCGACCGTCACCGCGCGGGTCCCGCGCCGGGCCCGGGACGCGGCCACCGCCGCGCGGCTGTGGGCCGAGGCGGAACGCCTGACCAACGTCAGCCTGGCCGCGGCAGAGACCTCCCGTCAGAACGAACGGGCTAGCTGAAACGGTGTTAGCTAAACAGGGCCGCCACCCGGTCCCGGGGCAGGGCCGGGATCCGGTGGTCGTCGCGGCCGATCATCTCGGCGTTGGCCACCAGCGCGTTGAGCACGGCCTCCTCGACGGCCTGAACCGTGGCCTCGAACAGCCCGTCGATGTCGTCCCAGCCCAGGAAGCTCAGGCTCCGCAGCTGGCCCGGCACAGCGGAATCCGGCCCCGTTTCGGCCCCGAGCTGACCCGGGTTGGCGGTCGAGAAGGCCAGGAAGATGTCACCGGAGCTGTGCGAGCCGGTGGTCCCGGTACGGCCGATGCCCAGCGTGGCCCGGCGGGCCAGGGCGCTGCACTGGCCCGGTAGCAGCGGCGCGTCGGTCGCCACCACCGCGATGATCGATCCGGCGCCGGCGGGCAGGAACCAGTCGGTCTCCTCCAGCGGATTGTCGGCCAGCAGGTCCTTCCCGATCGGGTGCCCGGCGATGGTCAGGTGGCGCCGGCGGCCGAAGTTGGCCTGCACGAACGCCCCCACCGTGTACGCCTGCCCGCCCAGCGGGACCAGCCGGGACGCGGTGCCGCTGCCGCCCTTGTAGCCGTAGCAGCACATGCCGGTCCCGCCGCCGACCGAACCCTCCTCGATCGGGCCGCCGTGGGCTTGGTCGATGGCGGTGACCGCGTGGCCGGGTGCGACGTGCGCGCCGCTGACGTCGTTGAGGTAACCGTCGTAGGTCTCGCCCACGGCGGGGAACTCCCAGGGCAGCTGGCCGGGCCGGTTCTGGTTGATCCAGTCGACCACGCCGCGGTGCACGGTGCCGACCGCGTAGGTGTTGGTCAGCAGCACGGCCGAGGACAGGATGCCGGTCTCGGCCAGCCAGTGCGAGGCGGTCAGCTCACCGTTGCCGTTGAAGGAGTGGAACCCGGCCGCGCACCCGGTGCCCCAGCCGTCCCGGCCGCGAGCCAGGATCGCGGTGACTCCGGTCCGCACCGGGCCCTCGCCGACCCGCATCGGGCCGGATCCCTCGATCAGCGTGACGTAGCCGACCTCCACCCCACCGACGTCGGTAATCGCGTTGCTGGGGCCCGGGTCACCGTCGAACGGCACCCCGAGCGACCGGGCCCGCGGCCGCCCGGATGGCGTGGTCTGCCGGGAGCTCATGCTGCGATCGTAGAGGCCGACAGCGCGGTCAGCGGTTGAGGCTTCTCCGGCGGTAGATCAGGCTGCCCAGGCCAGCCAGCAGGGCCAGGGCGCCCAGGCCGAACAGCATGACGTGCTGCAGGCCAGCGGTGCCGCCGCCGCCGGTGGACGGGGCGCCGATGGGGGCCAGGGTGGACTCCTGGGGGCTGGGCGAGGCTGACGGAGACGGAGAGGCAGACGGGCTGGCCGGAGCTTCGGTCGTCGTCACGGTAATGATGGGCGTAGGAGTGCCCGAGGAACCCGGGGCCTTGGCCGTGAAAAAGGTGGACGACGCCGACGCGCCCGCGCCCGGCGTCCCCGAGCCGGTACAGGCCGAGACGGCCAGCGCGGCGAACACGGTCACGGTGCTGCAGAGGACAGCGGCCCACCGCGTGCGGAATCTGGTCCGCCCGACCCAGCGCAACCGCATGAAACCTCCTGATGTCACAGCCGCCCTGCGGCTGTTCCCCCGGACCGGCTTATGCAAACCGGTATTCGAACAAGAAACGGCTGGGCCAGCGTAACGGTGGCCCCGCAGACCGCGTGCAGCATCGCAAAAGCGCGCCCGGCAAAATAGGTAGCCGGGCGGACGGCTCGGATGCGCAATGGCCTAATTTCCATTGGAATATTAGGCTACGCGAGTAAGACCCATTGCGGAAGGAGGCGGCATTGGCGGACCCCGAGTGGAGGCGGATAGCGGGGTTCCGTGTCGTCTTTACCAGCGGTACGGGGATGAACCTGCCGCCGCGCCCGCCCGTCAACTGGCGCGCCCGGCTGGCCGGGTTTGTGGCCGTCGTGCTGATCGTGGGCGGCGCCGGGGCGATCGGGGTGGCCGCCCTGACCCAGCACCACGCCCCCCAGCCGGGCCAGAGCGCGGCCGGAGCGACCACGGTCAACGCGCACGGCCCGCGCCTGCCTCGCTCGGAGCCGGTGGCGGTGAGCATCCCCGCCATCGGCGTGCAGTCCAGCCTGCTGCATCTCGGGCTGAACGCAGACGGCACCATCCAGGTCCCCTCGGTGTACAACCGGCCCATGGAGGCGGCCTGGTACAAGTACTCGGTCACGCCCGGCCAGATCGGCTCGTCGGTGATTGAGGGCCACGTGGACACGCTGCACGGCCCGGCAGTGTTCTATCGCCTCGGCGCGGTGCGGCCAGGAAACACCGTTGACGTGACGCTGGCGGACGGCGTTACGGCGGTTTTCCGCGTCACCGGAGTGCGCGAGTATCCGAAGGTCGATTTCCCGACCAAAACCATTTACGGCTCGACCGACCACGCAGCTCTGCACCTTATTACCTGTGGTGGCGCGTTCGACTTCTCCACCGGTCACTACGTAAGCAGCACGGTGGTGTTCGCGTCCTTGGTGTCCTCCCGCCACGGCTAAGCGTCACCGCAGCTAACGACGGGTTACGAGGGCGGTACGCGGGAACGGATAGGCCCGGAAAAGTGTTATGAGAGAGCCTACGTAGAACGCTGTCGCACAGAACAGAAAGCTGCTGTTGAATAACCGTTTGATCGTCCGTGGCGCACGCGAGCACAATCTCCGGAACGTCGATCTGGACCTGCCACGCGACGCCATGATCGTTTTTACCGGGCTGTCCGGCTCGGGTAAGTCGAGCCTGGCCTTCGACACGATCTTCGCCGAGGGGCAGCGCCGGTACGTCGAGTCCCTGTCGGCCTACGCCCGCCAGTTCCTCGGCCAGCTGGACAAGCCCGACGTCGACGCGATCGAGGGGCTGACCCCCGCGGTGGCCATCGACCAGAAGGCCGGGTCGAAGAACCCGCGGTCGACGGTGGGCACCATCACCGAGATCTACGATCACCTGCGGCTGCTGTGGGCCCGGATCGGGCAGCCGCACTGTCCCGTGTGCGGAGCGCTGATCCGCCGTTACACGCCGCAGCAGATCGTCGACGAACTGCTGGACCTGCCCGAGGGCACACGCTTCTATCTGCTCGCGCCGGTCGGGCCGGACCAGGCCGCAGTGCAGTTTGATGATCTGCGGAACAAGGGCTTTGCGCGGGTGCGGGTGGATGGCACCGTGTACCGGCTGGACGACGAGCCCGCGCTGGAAGCGGCGGGCGGGGCGGCCGGGGCCACCATCGAGGTCGTGGTTGACCGCCTGGTGGCCAGGGAGGCCAGCCGGGCGCGGATCACCGACTCGGTGGAGACTGCGCTCAAGCTGGCCGGCGGCGTGGCCATTGCCGAGCTGATCGACCGGCCCGCGGACGACCCGGGCCGGGAGCTGCGGTTCTCCGAGCACCTGTCCTGCCCGAACGGGCACCCGCTGGCGCTGGACGAGCTGACACCGAAGTCGTTCTCGTTCAACTCGCCGCTGGGCGCGTGCCCGGTCTGTGAGGGACTCGGCACCCAGCTGGTGCCCGACCTCAGCCTGGTCATACCGGACGGCGGCAAGACGCTGGCCGGCGGCGCGGTCGCGCCCTGGGCGAATTGGCAGGACCGGGAGTACTTCACCCGGCTGCTCGGGGCGGCCGCGGACGCGGGCGGCTTCAGCCTCGAGGTGCCCTGGGACGAGCTGCCGGAGGCGGCGCGGGAGGCCGTGCTGCACGGCACCGGCGAGCAGGTGCGGGTCAGCTACCGCACCCGGTCCGGCCGGGACCGCTCCTACCGGGTCCGGTTCGAAGGCGTGCTGACCTGGATCGAGCGGCGGTACGCCGAAGCCGAGTCCGACGCGGCGCGGGAGAAGTTCGGGGGCTACATGCGGGCCATGGCCTGCCCGGCCTGCGGCGGGGCCCGGCTGCGGCCGGAGATCCTGGCCGTCACGGTGGCGGGCCGCTCGATCGCCGAGGTGACCGCGTGGCCGATCCGCGAGACCGCGGACTGGGTGGCCTCGCTGGCCGGGCCGGAGGAGCTGTCCGAGCGGGACCAGCAGATCAGCGCCCGGGTCCGGGAGGAGGCCAGCACGCGGCTGGGATTCCTGATCGACGTGGGCCTGGGTTATCTGTCGCTGGACCGGCCGGCCGCGACGCTGGCCGGCGGGGAGGCGCAGCGGATCCGGCTGGCCACCCAGATCGGGTCGGGCCTGTCCGGGGTGCTGTACGTGCTGGACGAGCCGTCGATCGGGCTGCATCAGCGGGACAACCAGCAGCTGATCGGGACGCTGACCCGGCTGCGCGACCTGGGCAACACGCTGATCGTGGTCGAGCACGACGAGGACACGATCCGCGCCGCCGACTGGGTGGCCGACATCGGGCCAGGGGCCGGGCGGGACGGTGGCCAGGTCGTGTTCAGCGGGCCGGTCGCCGAGCTGGAGAACTCGCCGGAGTCGATCACCGGGGCGTACCTGTCCGGGCGGCGGCGGATCGAGGTGCCGGGGCAGCGGCGGCCGCGTCAGGCCGGCCACGAGATCGTGGTCATGGGCGCGCGGGAGCACAACCTGCGCGACATCGACGTGGCGTTCCCGCTGGGCACCTTCACCGCGGTCACCGGGGTGTCCGGTTCTGGCAAGTCGTCGCTGGTCAACGACATCTTGTATCCGGCGCTGGCCAGCCAGGTCAACGGCACCCGGCAGGCACCCGGGCGGCACACCCGGGTCACCGGCGCGGACCAGATCGACCAGGTGATCGGGGTCGACCAGTCCCCGATCGGGCGCAGCCCGCGGTCGAACCCGGCCACCTACACCGGGGTGTTCGACGCCATCCGCGAGTTGTTCGCGGAGACCACGGCAGCCAAGGTGCGCGGGTATCAGCCGGGCCGGTTCTCGTTCAACGTCAAGGGCGGCCGGTGTGAGCACTGTGCCGGCGAGGGCGTGATCCGGATCGAGATGAACTTCCTGCCCGACGTGTACGTGCCGTGCGAGGTGTGTCACGGGGCCCGGTACAACCGGGACACCCTGGAGGTCCGGTACAAGGGCAAGAACATCGCCGAGGTGCTGGACATGACGATCGCCGAAGCACTGGAGTTCTTCGCGCCGATCGAGCGGATCGCCCGGCGGCTGCGGGCCCTGGTCCAGGTGGGGCTGGGTTACGTCGCGCTGGGCCAGCCCGCGCCCACGCTGTCCGGCGGGGAGGCGCAGCGGATCAAGCTGGCGGCCGAACTGCAGCGGCGATCCACCGGCCAGACCCTGTACCTGCTGGACGAGCCGACCACCGGACTGCACTTCGAGGACGTCCGCACGCTGCTCGAGGTGCTGCACGCGCTGGTCGACAAGGGCAACACGGTCGTGGTCATCGAGCACAACCTCGACGTGATCAAGACGGCCGACTGGGTCATCGACCTGGGGCCGGGCGCGGGTCCCGACGGGGGCCAGGTGATCGCGGAGGGCACGCCCGAGCAGGTGGCCGCGAGCCCGGGGTCGTCGACCGGGCGGTTCCTACGGCCCGTCCTAAACCGCGGCCACCGTGCCGCCGATGAGGTGATGGCCCTCCCCCGCGCTAGCTGAATGGCGGCGGTCCCGGTCAGCCGGGGCCGCGCGGGGGCCGGGCCCGGTCGGGCGGGCTACCCGGGGCTCAGATGGGCTTGACCCGGGCCGAGAAGCGGGGGCTTCGCCAATTACCGTGTGCGAAAACCGTCGGTATAGTGACAGTTTTTGCACACGGTAGCGGGGGCGCTACCGGAGAACCCGGAGCGGAGAGGCTCATGCGGCGGGTGTGACGCATGGGCTGGGTGGGGCTGGGGCCGAGGCGGGGTTGGGGCGCCGGCGGGGTCGGGGCGAGGGCACAGCCGCTGGCCTGGGCCGGCGCACCCGGTCTCGGAGGGTTAGCCAGCTACCGTGTGCAAAAACCGTCGTTATAGCGACACTTTTTGCACACGGTAGCGGGGCACTGGCCCTGCGACCCACACGGCCAGGATAGAGCGGCGTTGTTCCCCGGTCAGGCGGGGGCGGTGAGGGGGATGGTGGCGAGGGGGCGCCAGGTGATGGCGCGGGCACCGTCGTGGGACTGGGCCACCAGGGTCAGCTGGGCGGCGGTGAACGTCATCGTGGCCGTGGGGTGCGTGGCCAGCCAGTGACCCAGGGGTTCGTCGCGGCTGGGGGCTACGCCGTAGGCCAGGGACAGGTGAGGGTGGTAGCGGGCCGGGCGGGTGGGGAACCGGGCGCCGGTGACCGCACGCGAGGCGGCCGTGGTGATCTGCCACAGAGCGCGGGCGCCCGCGGCCGGGGTGACCGGGCAGCCGACGCCGAACCGGCCCAGCTCGGGTGGGCCCAGCGTGAGCTCGGGCGGGGTCAGCTCGGCGCAGGCCCGACGGACCTGGGTCACGATGCGGTCCAGCTCCTCGGGGGTGACGTCCGCGACGGGAGCGACGTCCTGGACCGTGATGTGGCACCAGCGCGGCTCGACCGGGGCCAGGCCGGGGCGGTGGGTGAGGTCCCGGTAGGGCCCGGTGACCACGGCGGCGAGCCGGGCCGGATCGGGCAGCAGGTGCCAGTGCAGGTCCGCCCGGCCCGGTGGCCACCACGGGCTCAGCGTGGCGAAGAAGTCGTCCATCACCCGTTTCCTACCTGGCTGGCGTGATCGGGGCGACGCGGGCCAGGACGTAGTTGGCCACGATCAGCAGTACGGCGCCGATGGTCAGCGCGGGGCCGAGGATCTGCAGGCCGTTCAGGCCGATGAGCAAGCCCAGGAAGGCCGACAGGCCCGAGCCGCCGGCCGCGGCCGCGCCGACCTGCCAGGCGATGACGTGCTCGGCCCGGCGGTGGCCGATGCGGGCCGGGGTGAGGCCGATCAGGGCCGGGAAGACGCCCGACAGTCCCCCGGCGAGGACGATGAAGCCGGCCAGGGCGACGGCGCGGTTGGGCTGCCACCAGATCGCGGCCGCACCGACGACGCCCAGGGCACTCCCCCACCGGATGATGCGGACCAGCTCGAGCTGGCGCGGCAGCACGGCCAGCACGATGCGGGCCCCGGTGAAGGCGGCCCAGTAGAAGAACGTGGCGATCGCGGCCGCGGACGCGGACAGACCGAGGTGGCCGCGACAGTAACTGGCCTCCCACTGGCCCGCACCCACCTCCACGCCGGTGTACACGAAGAAGAGAACCATGCCCGCGGTGACCGCGGCCGAGGTCCGGCGCCGGGACCAGCCCTCGCTCGGGTGCGGATTCCCCGCCACAGGGCTGGGGCTCGTGGGCTTCGCAGATTCGGCGGAGGTGGCGGAGGTGGCGGGCTTGAGCGCGGCCTGCAGGCGGTCGCTGCGGCGCTGGCGAAGCCAGAGGGTGGCGATGACCAGGTCGAGCGCGGACAGGACGGCGTAGGCCGGGCGCCAGGAGCCGGTCACGATGGCCACCGTGATCAGCAGCGGGCCGATCGTGGTGCCCACCCCGTACGCGGCGTGCAGCAAATTAAGCAGGCGGGGGCGTCCGGCCAAGCCGATCGCGGTGTTCAGGCCGCCGTCCATCATCCCGGCGGCCACGCCGACCAGGATCGCGACGGCAAGGATGAGCCACAGGCCCGGGGCCAGCGCGAACCCCGCGCCGCCCAGGGCGGCGCAGATACCGGCCGTCGCGAGCAGAGCGGGCACGCCGATGCGCTGGATCAGCCAGCCCACGAACACGGAGATCGCGACCGAGCCGCCCGTGCTGACCAGCAGGATCAGGCCCAAGGCGGCGATGGGGGCACCGAAAGTCTGGCGCATCTCGGGCCAGGCCGGCCCGAGCATGCCATCGGGCAGGCCCAGGACCGCGAAGCTGGCCAGGGCCAACGCGTCAAAGCCACGCCCCGCCAGTCGCGATGACCGGTAGGGGCGTGGCTGGCGCGACCCGCTCAGCGAGCCGGGGGCCCGGCGTGGGCCGGTGCCCGGTACGTCCCGGTCTCATGCGGCCCGACGGGTACCGGCGCGCTGGACGCTCGTGTGGTGCCGGCCTCCGGCGGGATGCTCTCCCAGTAGGGGCTGGTCCCCCAGGCCGGGTAGGCCCAGAAGGCGAAGCCGCCGAACGCCGGGCGGGCCGCGGCGGCGATGTGCAGGGCGAGGGGACGCATGGCGCCCAGGATGGCCGGCCGGCGTCGCGCAGGCGTCAGCGGGTCCCGGCCGGGCACGCCACGGGGCCGGTCGCCGGCCACAGGCTGCGCCACCGGTTGGGCCACCGGTTGGGCCGTCGGTCGGGCCGCCGGCTGGGCGGGCGGAACCGAGCCGGTCCGGGCCAGCGTGACCAGGCCGACCGCGGTGACCAGGACGGCCAGTCCGACGCCGGCGCCGGTGAGCAGGTTCAGCCGGGTCGTCTCGCCGAGCAGGCCGGCCCCGACGGCCAGGGCGGCCATGGGGCTGACCACGGTGATGACCGGCAGCGAGACCATCGGGAAACCGGCCTGATAGGCGGTCTGGGTCAGCAGCAGCGAGCACGGGCCGCCGATGGCCAGCGCGTAGGCCGGCCAGGAGGTCAGCATGCCGCTCACGCCGTGGCTCAGGCTGTGGGTGAACGCCATCGTGACCACGGCCACGCCGGCGTCGGCCAGGCCCGCGCCCACGGCCAGCAGCAGCGCCCGGCGCCGGCCGTGGCTGGCCAGGCCACCCACGGCGAACGGCAGCGCGAAGCCGCCCAGGCCGAGCGCGGCCAGCGCAGCCCCCGACGGCTGTCCCTGGCTGTGAGCCAGGGCCGGCGCGGTGAGGGCGACGAACGAGCCGATGCCGGCCACCACGGCGATGACCGCGGCCCAGGTGGCCGCGCTCGGCCAGCGGCCGGACCGCAGGTGCACGGTGCCGACGCTGAACACCAGCGAGGAGGCCAGCAGCATCTGCACGACGGTCAGCGGGCCGGACCGCAGGGCGAAGGCGTGCGTGGCGAAGCCGCCGAGTTCCCCGACGATGCCCAGCAGCCACCAGGGCCGGCGCATCAGCAGCAGGAGCAGGCCCGGACGGCCCGCCGCCCGGTCCGGCGCGGCGGCCGCCTGATGCTGCTGCAACGCGGCACCCGTGCCGTAGAGCACGGCCGCGCTGAGCGCCCACACGATCGCGATCATCGCTTGCCCCCGTTCAGGTCTTCAAGAACACCGTGCCGCGCGGAGGGTATTCCGCGCATCTGGTTAACCCCGTACAACGGACCTGCGCCGAGGCCCCGAATCATCGGTCGCAATGTCATGTCATTGACGCTATGGGCGACCACCGACACTCACCAGGGGATTGCCACCCATCTTGTGGAGGGGGTTAACCCCACTTTTGATCCGGTACGGGTCGGGACAATCGCCCGCCGGGGCGTGGTCGTTTATCGTCGGTACCGTGAGCGTCGACGCGCAGCCAGGCCGGCCGGGGCGGCCGTATGCCGGCTGGCGGACGTTCTTGCGCTTCGAGGTCTTCATCTCCGTGCTCATCGGCGGCGGGCTCGCGCTGGGCTGGGCGCTGACCGGAGCGCACGGGCACTTCTGGCCGGCCTGGGTGTGGTTCGGGCTGGGGGTGCCGCTCTGGCTGCAGGGTTCGGCCCTGTGGGGCCTGCGTGCCCCGCCGGGACGCCGCGCCCTCTCCCTGCATCTGTCGGCGTCATTCGCCCTCTCGGTGATGTTCCTCGTCATCTGGATGCTGTCCGGGTTCCACTACTTCTGGCCGGTGTGGCCGATCCTGGGCCTGGGGGTGCTACTCGCCTTGCATGTCTGGATGGCGCGGGGCCGGATTGACGCGCGGGAGCAGGCCCTGACCGACCGGGTCGACGTGCTGACCCGGACCCGGCGCGGCGCGCTGGATACCCAGGCCGCCGAGCTGCAGCGCATCGAGCGTGACCTGCACGACGGCGCCCAGGCCCGGCTGGTGTCGGTGGCCATGAGCCTGGGCCTGGCCGAGTCGCTGCTGGCCAGCAAGCCGAACGAGCTGCCCGGGCTGCTGACCGAAGCCCGGTCCACGACCCTGGCCGCCCTGGACGACCTGCGCACGCTGATGCGCGGCATCCAGCCGCCGGTCCTGGCCGACCGGGGACTGGAAGGCGCGATCCGGGCGCTGGCCCTGGACGTGGCCGTGCCGGTGACCATCACCGGTGGGCTGCCCGGGCGCCCGCCGGTGCCGGTGGAGTCGGCGGTCTACTTCACCGCGGCCGAGTGCCTGGCCAACGTGGTCAAGCACAGCGGGGCCACGTCGGCCTGGGTCGGCCTGCGGTACGACGGGGGCCTGCTGTCGGTGATCGTGGGCGACAACGGCCGGGGCGGCGCCCGCCTCGACGCCGGGACCGGCCTGCAGGGCGTGGCCCGGCGGCTGGAATCGTTCGACGGCATGATAGAGCTCAGCAGCCCGCCCGGCGGCCCCACCACCGTCACGATGGAGGTGCCGTGCGAGTTGTCATCGCTGAAGACCTGACGCTGCTGCGGGACGGCCTGGCCCGGCTGCTGCGGGCGCATGACTTCGACGTGGTGGCCGAGGTCGGCAACGCGGTGGAGGTGGCCCGGGCGCTGGACAAGCAGGCCCCGGTGGACGTGGTCATCATGGACGTCCGGATGCCGCCCACGTTCACCAACGAGGGCCTGGTGGCCGCGATCGAGGCCCGGGCCAAGCGCCCTGGCCAGCCGGTGCTGGTCCTCAGCCAGTACGTGGAGCAGCTGTACGCCCGCGAGCTCATGGAAGACAGCACCGAAGGCGTCGGCTACCTGCTCAAGGACCGGGTCTCGGACGTGCAGACGTTCGTGGACGCGGTGCGCCGGGTGGCTGCGGGCGGGACCGTGCTCGACCCGAAGGTGGTCGAGGTGCTGCTGAGCCGGCACCAGCGCAGCGCACCGCTGGCCCGGTTGAGCCCGCGGGAACGCGAGGTGATGGGGTTGATCGCGGAGGGACGGTCCAACGGGGCCATCGCGGCCACCATGTTCATCACGGGCAAGGCCGTGGACAAGCACATCAACAGCATTTTCACCAAGCTGGACCTGCCGCTCGACTCCGATGACAACCGGCGCGTGCTCGCGGTGCTGCGCTACCTGCAGGACACCGCGAACACGGGCCACCCCAACTGACGAGGCCGAACTGATCATGGCCGGACTGACCACGGAAGGGACCGATCTTGGCTGAGAGCCCGTCGCTGGGAGTGACATTCCGGCCGCAATCACCGCCGGAGGACCTGCGGGCCGCGGCGCAGGCGGCCGACCGGGCCGGGATCGCGGAGCTGTGGCTGTGGGAGGACTGTTTCGCTGAGGGCGGCCTGACCTCCGCGGCCGCCGCGCTGAGCTGCTCGGCCCGGATCCAGGTGGGGGTCGGGCTGCTGCCGGTTCCGCTGCGCAATCCGGCCCTGGCCGCGATGGAGATCGCCGCCCTGGCCCGGATGTGGCCGGGGCGTTTCATGCCGGGCCTGGGGCACGGCGTACAGGAGTGGATGGGACAGATCGGGGCGGCGGTGCCGTCCCCCATGACGTTGCTGCGCGAGTACACGGCGGCCGTCCGGGACCTGCTGAACGGGGGCACGGTGACCGCGGACGGCCGGTACGTGCAGCTGGACCAGGTCAAGCTGGACTGGCCGCCGGAGCAGGTGCCCCCGCTGCTGGTGGGCGCGCGCGGGCCGCGGACGGTGCGGCTGGCCGGCGAGCTGGCCGACGGCGTCATCCTGGACGACGTGGCCACGGCCGCGGACATCCGGGCGGCCTGTGGACTGCTGGCCGAGGGCCGAGCGGCGGTCGGCCGGGACGGTGCCACGCACGTGACCGTCTTCACCGAGCTGGACGTGGCGGCCGAGCCGCTGGCCATCCGGCGCGAGCGGTTGCTGGAACGGGCGGCCGAACTGGGTGCGGCCGGGGCGGACAGCGTGGTGTTCCACGGCACGGACACGCAGCCCGGCCCTGCTCCCTACATCGAGGCGCTGGCCCAGGAGCACCCGCTGACCGGCGCGGCGCACCCGGTCGGTTACTGTCCCGTCACCCCCGACGGCGGCGGCCCGCGGGTCTAGGTCCCGATTACAACGTTATCCAGCCCGTAACGACGCTGGGGCCGCTGGCGGTCCGGCAGCGGAGCCGGAATGGGCTGGGCGGGATCGGGCTGATCGGGAAGCAGCCCACTTCGTCCACGGAAACGGTGGCGACGTCACCGGCCCGGGTCTGCACGTCGATCGTGCCCTCTCCGGTCGGCACCAGCTGGCCCAGCAGTGCGTTCTCACCCACTTCGAGCTCGATGGTCAGGTTGGCTGAGGTGAAGGTGAGCGCGCGGATCGAGGCTGCCTCGGACCGCACCCCCGCCACTGCGTCCCGGTCCCGCTCAGAGTCGTAGCTGAGCTGGGCCAGTTCGTCGTCGACACCATGCCAGGCGTAGGCGTTCTTGCCCGCCTCGATGAAGTCGGAAGGCACCGCTTGGCTGTCCTGCAGCGCCTCCTTGAGCAGCGCTAGCAGCTGCTCGTCGTCCCACATGTTCGTATCCACCTCTCGTATCACTGGTTTGCCCGCTCGATGTCGGTGAACGCCGACAAGGACGCAGAACGGCGCATCCGGTCCAGGCACCGGGCCCGCTGCGGGCCTATACCGCCGATCGGGATCGACAGCGTGGCGCTGATCTGTGCGTACGACACCGGAGGGTCGCTGATCAGCATGGACAGCAGCTGCCGGCAACGATCTGGCAGCTGGGTGAACGCGGCACGGACCGCCGCGCGCAGTTCCGCCGCCAGCACTTCCTGCTCGATCATCGGCGATTCGCCGGGATCGAGCTGGCCGTCGCCGGGCAGCTCGTGGTGGTCGTACCGGCTGGCCGTCCGCAGTACGCGCAGGCACTCCCGGGCCGTGGTGGTGGCGATCCAGCCCGGCAGCGCCGCGGGCTGCCGGAGCTTGCCGAGCTGTTCCACCAGCAGCAGCCATACAGTCTGAGCCACGTCGTCGGTGTCGGGTCGGCCCAGCTGGTAACGCCGGCAGATGGCCCAGACCAGCGGCGCGTACCGGTCCACGATCTCGTCCCAGGCGCCCTGGTCACCATCCCGGGCTGCAGTGACCAGGGCGATGACCTCCGGATCGTCGCGCATGGATGTCCTTCGCCGGCTCGCGGTCGCGGGGCTGGCCCGCATCATGCGGGGCCTGCCATGGGGCCTGCTGTGGGGCCTGCCATTGGGCTCATCATCGGGTCCTTCGCCTAGTTGATCAAGAGCCCGGGCTGAGGCTCGTAGCGAAGCGAGCCCATCAGCTCGTCCAGAGCCTCGCGCGCGGACCGTCGGCCCGGCTCGGTGCGGGCGGCGATGACACCGGTCACCACGCCGGCCGCGAACGAGCACCCGGCCCAGTTCGCGATGCCGTCGAACCTGGTCGTCTGGCTCTGGCCGGGCAGCCGCACCTCGCCCCGCAGGTAGGCGGCGTTCAGGTCGGTACCCCGGGCCAGCAGCGAGATCCACGGCGCCGGATCCGGCGTGAACGGAGCCCGCTTGTTGTCGGCGTCGATCGCGCCCACGCCCACGACCTCCGGCAGCGCGGCCGGGTAGGACGTGGTGCTCGGGGTGACGCCGGCCGGCACGTCCGCGGGCCGGGAGCCGTTCACGTCGCCGTTGTTCCCGGCTGCGGCGACCACCACGGTGTCCCGGCCGAACCGCCGGATGGCCGCGTCCAGCACCATCGGTGCGGAGTCGTCGTCGGTCATGTACTCACCGAACGACAGGTTGACCACGTCCAGGTCCAGCGGGATCAGCTCGGCGATGCCGGCTGCGGCTTCCCAGACCGTGCCGTCACCGCGGTGGTCAAGAACGTGCCGCAGGTACAGCGTGGCCGCGGGCGCCTGCTGCAGGATGCAGGAGGCGACGAAGGTGCAGTGCCCGTCGAACTCGGTGAACACGGGCTGCGCGGGCGACAGGACGTCGGCCGCGCGGCCGACGTAGCGGCCGGTCAGGCTTTCGTGCGGGAACAGCTTGGTGTCGACCAGGCCGACCCGGACGCCCCGGCCCAGCTCCCGGTCCCCGGCCTCGGGGTCGATCGCGCCGGTGGTGGTCGGCCGGCCTTCGCCGTCGGTGTGCGGGTCGGTGTGGGGCAGGGGATGGCCTGCGCCGTCGGTGTGGGGTCCCGGCCGCAGGATCGGGCCGGTGAAGCCCGAGTGGGCCGAGGCCGGCGTGCCGGCGCCGTCGGTGTGCGGGTCGGTGTGCGGCAGGGGATGGCCCGCGCCATCGGTGTGCGGCTTAGGGCGGCCCGTGCCGTCGGTATGCGGGTTGCCCCGGACCAGGGACGGCCGGTAGTTCTTGCCGATGGCGATCTGCCAGCCGGGGTAGCGCCGGGCCAGCCGCAGCTTGACCCCGTAAATCAGCAGGGCCAGGTCGGACACGGGCGGAGCGTCGGGATGGGCCTCGTGGCGCAGCTTGCGGTAGGCCTTGATTTCCTGGCCCACGGACCGGTCACGTTCCAGCTTGCGGACGGCCTTCTCGATGCCTTTCAGCTCGGACAGCCGAGCCAGACCCAGCACCCCGTTCTCCTCGATGCCCCGGTCACCAATCTCCACACCAAAGTCCTGCAGCTCCTCGCGTACCACGCTGAGCTGAGGAATTGCCACGATGAGTTCGTCATCGTGGAACTTTTCCACGGAGCCATGCCGAACGGTCATGCGTCCCTCCCACGCTGGTCAGGGTCCTTCCGAAGATGCGGAGGCGGTAGTTCGCCCCCTGATACACCGGGCTGCGAAAAACTTCTGCTTGACGACGTACGGCCTGCTCGTGCCTAGAATCGACTGTGGAAGTGCTGGCTTGGGGGCTGGCCGAACAAGCCAGCAGAGCCCGCCGCCTAGCCGAAGCCAGACCGGCTGAGGCGGTGGCCTTGGCCGGCCATGTCGCCGATCGGGCCCGGCAGGACCGCGACTTCGCCTCCTGGGCGGTGGCCGAGCGGGCGCTGGGGGTGGCCGCGCTGCGGCTCGAAGACCCGGACGCGGCCGTGCGGCACCTGCGTGCGGCGGTGCGGCTCGGCGAGCGATCCGGGTCGCCCGAAGTGGCCGCCGACGCCCGGGCCGGGCTGGCCCTGGCATTAAACCATCGTGGTCAGAGCCGTGCCGCGCTGCGCCAGATCGAGGCCGCCCTGACCGACCTGACCGGAGCGGCCCGGGCCCGGGCCCAGGCCCAGCGGGGCGCGATCTTGTCCCTGCTGGGCCGGATCGACGAGGCTCTGCCCGATTATCACGCCGCGCTGGCCGCGCTGCGCCGCCACGGGGACCCGGTCTGGGTGGAAAAGCTGCTGCTCAACCGGGCCGTCATCTACGGCTACCGGCAGGAGTTCACCGCCGCCGACAACGACCTGCGCGAGGCTGAGCAGCTGTGCGTCCGGTACGACCTGCCCCTGCAACTCGGGTACGTGCGCCAGAACCTGGGCTGGGTCAGCGGGCTGCGCGGTGACGTGCCGGCCGCGCTGCACTACTTCGAACAGGCCGAACAGCGGCTGCGGGAACACGGCGTCCCGGTAGCCGAGCTCCTGACCGACCGGGCCGAGCTGCTGCTGTCGGTGCGGCTGCTGACCGAGGCCCGGCAGGCGGCTGGAGCAGCGGTGCACGAGCTCGAGCAGCAGCGGCGGCACCTCACGCTGCCCGAGGCCCGCCTGCTGCTGGCCCAGGCGAACCTGCTGGACGGCCAGGCCGGGCCCGCGCTGGAGCAGGCCCGGGCCGCGGCCCGCGAGTTCAGCCAGCAAGGTCGGCTGCGCTGGGCGGCGCTGGCCCGGTTCACCGTGCTGCGCGCACAGGTCGCGGCGGCCCCTGGGGCCGGCCCCGGTCCCAGCGTCGGAGCGGTGGAGCGGGCCGCGGACGAACTGTCCGCGGCGGGCTGGGCCCGGCTGGCGCTGCAGGCCCGGCTGCTGGCCGGCCACCTGGCGCTGTCGCGGGGCTGGCCCAGCCGGGCTGATGCGCAGTTCACGGCGGCGGCCCGGCACCGGAGCCGCGGGCCCGCCCTGCAGCGGGCTCAGGCCTGGCACGCCGAGGCGCAGCGGCGCTGGGTGGCGGGAGACCAGCGCGGGGCGACCATTGCCGCCCGCACCGCGCTACGGGTATTCGACGAGCACTGGACCGGTCTGGGCGCCACCGACCTGCGGGCGCACGCGTCTGGGCACCGGGCCGACGTGGCCACGTTCGGGCTGCGGATGGCGTTCACCAGCGGCCGGTCCACCGCCGTGCTGGAGTGGGCCGAGCAGGGCCGGGCCAGCCACCTGATGCGCCGGCCGGTCCGGCCGCCCGCGGACCCAGAGCTGGCCGCGGCGCTGTCCGACCTGCGGGCCACGGTAAGCGACATCTTCCGCGCCCGCGGGGCCGGGGGCAGCACGGCGGTGCTGGCCCGCCGGCAGCTGACCCTGGAACGCTGGATCCGCGATTATCACCGGCGGCTGCCGGCCGAGGCCGAACCGTGGCGGTCCCGGACGTCGCGGCCGAGCCTGGTCCGGTCGTTGACCACGGCGCTGGGCCCGGCGGCGCTGCTGGAGTTCATCGTCCTGGACGGGACGCTGCACGTGGTGACGGTGGCCGACGGCCGGATCGGCCGGCACATGCTCGGCCCGGCGGAGCGAGTCTACGAGCTTGTCGACCGGTTGCGGTTCGCCCTGCACCGGCTGGGTCGCCAGCAGCCCGCGGCGGCCAGCAAGACCGCGGCCCGGATGCTGCTGGCCGACGCGGCCCGGCGGCTGGACCAGCTGCTGCTGGGCCCGGTGGCCGCGACGACCGGGGACCGGCCGCTGGTCGTGGTGCCGACCGGAGCCCTGCAGTCGCTGCCGTGGTCGATCCTGCCTTCGTGCGCCGGCCGTCCCGTGACCGTCACCCCGTCGGCCGCCCTGTGGCTCGGGGGCGGGGCGAGCGCGAGCCGGGACCAGCCCCCCGGACCCGCGGTGCCGGCCGGGCCCGTCGTGGTGGCGGCCGGGCCGGGTCTGCCGGGGGCCGAACGAGAGGCCGACGCGGTGGCCGCGCTGCACCGGGTGACGCCGCGCCAGGGCGTGACGGCGACGGTGGACGCGGTGGCGGCCGCCCTCGATGGTGCCGGCGTTGTGCACCTGGCCGCGCACGGCCGGGTGCACCCCAGCAACCCGCTGTTCACGTCGCTGACCTTCACCGACGGCCCGTTGACCGTCTACGACGTGGAACGCCTGCGGCAACCGCCCCAGGTGGTGGTGCTGGCCGCCTGCGACGTCGGCCGGTCCGCGGTGCAAGCGGGTGATGAGCTGATCGGGCTATCGGCCACGTTCCTGGCCCTGGGGACGAGCCAGGTCGTGGCGTCGGTGATCCCCGTTCCGGACGCCGAGACCGTACCGCTGATGGTGGCCTTCCACCGACGGCTGGCCGCGGGCACGCCGACGGTCCCCGCCCTGGCCGCTGCGCAGGCCGAGCTGGGAGCCGGGGTGCCGGAAGCCATGGCCGCGGCCGCTGGCTTCGTCAGCATCGGCCGCGCGCCGGCCACCGGAGAGTTTGTTAATTAATAAAACGCACCTGGGTGGCTCGCGGGCCCGGTTTCTTGCTTCGGTACTGCTTGACAGGCCGCCGGGCCCGGATCACCGTCGCAGTAACGAGAAAGCCGCGGGTTGTCCAGTGGGGGGATGGCCGTCCATGAACATGTTCACACCGCCCGGCCAGGCTGACGAGCAGGCCTGGGTCAGCCGGATCAATTTCGAAGCCATCGAGCTGCAAAGCCGCCTGAACTATTTCGACGCGGTCGCGAGCACCGCCACGTCGGCGCAGATCCAGGGTTTCCTCAACGAACTGCATGCTTTCGAAGGCAAGTTCAGGGCCTGGCAACAAGCGGTTGAGCCGTTGCGAGTGGCGGGGCGGCCGGCGGCTGCTGAGCAGCTCGACGGGCTCCTGAAGCGGGTGCGGTATAACCTGCAGACTTACGAGCTCAGGCACAGCAGCCGGGCGGCGTGGGAGCGATCTCAGCAGCAGCAATCCGGGGCGCCCGGCTGGCCGCCCGCTGGTTCCCCGGCTGGGCCGTACGGCCCAGCGGGCGGAGACCCGATACGCCGTTACCGGGCCACGATGGGTATGTGCTGCTTCTGGTGCCCGATGGACTTCGGCGGGCTGCCGCAACCAGTGGCCATCTGCCCGAACTGCGGACGTTTCCCGAAGCCGCCGTCCTGACCGGGATGCTTCGACGGGGTCTAAGCGTGGGGCTTTTAGACTCGGGGTGTGAGCCAGACCGCTGAACGGCAGACCCGGGCGCCGCTGGCCGGGGACAGCAACATCGCCGCCATCGGGGCGCTGGTGGCCGACCCGGGGCGATGCCGCATCCTGCTCGCGCTCGGGGACGGCCGGGCGCTGCCCGCCAGCCGACTGGCCAACGAGGCCGGTGTGAGCCCGGCCACGGCCAGCAGCCACCTGCGCAAGCTGACCGACGCCAGCCTGCTCACGGTGGAGAGCCACGGGCGGCATCGTTACTACCGGCTGGCCGGGCCCGAGGTGGGCCGCTTGATCGAAGCCCTGCAACAGGTGGCTCCGGCCGTCCCGGTGCGCTCGCTGCGGCAGGACACTCGGGCGCGGGCGCTGCGCGAGGCCCGGACCTGCTACGACCACCTGGCCGGGCGGCTCGGGGTGAGGCTGATGGGGACGCTGATCGAGCGCGGGTACCTGGCCGGCGGAGACGGCGAGTACGACGTGGGCCGGACCCCGGGCGACCATCGAGCCGGTTACGGGCACGAGGTGGACTACACGCTGACCCCGGCCGGGCAGGAGTTCCTGGCCGAGTTCGGGGTCCGGATCCCGCCGCGGCGGCGGCTGATCCGCTACTGCGTCGACTGGAGTGAGCAGGCCCATCACCTGTCCGGCGCGCTCGGCCGCGGGCTGCTGGACCGGGTAACCGAGCTGGGCTGGATCCAGCGCTCTGCCGGGAGCCGGGCGGTCAAGGTCACCGACCCGGGCCGGGAAGGGCTGGACCAGACGTTCGGGATCCCGGGCTAGCCGCGGGTTGGCGCTGGGTTAGCCCCGGGCTAGCTTTTCGCGGTGCCTTTCGCGGTGTCGTCGATCTGGACCGGGTAGCCGGCCCGCAGCACGGCCACGGTGGACGGCGGGGTGATGACGGTAGCGGTGCCAGCGGTGGGACGCGGCCGGCGGGCACCGTAGCCGTCGGTGGTCCAGGGCACGAGGGCGTCGCCGAGAACGAGGGCGGCCTGGCCGTCTTCGAGCACAAACGTGCCGTCGGGCAGGCCGGCCCAGGGCAGTTCGTGCAGGCGCCGGCGGTGGGTGCCGGGCACGATCCGCTCGGAGTGCAGCTGGGCGTTCAGTTGCTTGGCGCTAGGGAGCGGGGCCGTGACCGGGGCCAGGACCGGGTCCGGGGTGGCGTGGCCCGCTGGGTTTCTTGCTGTTATCACCTCGGCGGCCCAGGCCTGCTGGTAGGCGCGGTAATCGCCCCGGCGGCACTCGGCGCAGGGCCGGTGCCCGGCGGCGAACGAGACGGCCTCGTCGTGGAAGAACAGGTGCGTGTACCGGTGCGGCAGCCACTGCTCCCGCCACCGGCCGCGGAACTCCAGCGCGCAGGTGATCCACAGGTCGCTGGCGTGCGAGCGGACGATCCGGTGGCCGCCCTGGCCCTCGCTGGCGCTGCCGCCCTCGTGCAGCACGCCCCGGTTCCCCGTCCACGCACCGCGCAGCGGGACGGCGACGATCTCCCCCAGTGGGGTCACCCGGTTCTGCTCGGCCATTACCGCCCAATGTAAGAGACAATGACCGGCATGGGCGCCTCCCCCACCGTGCACGTGGCCCGCATCTACCAGCTGCCGCCAGACCATGACGGCACCCGGGTGCTGGTGGACCGATTGTGGCCGCGCGGGCTGCGCAAGGACGACGCGCCAATGGATCTGTGGTGCAAAGAGGTGGCGCCGTCGAACGAACTGCGGCACTGGTACGGCCACGACCCGGCTCTCTTCGCTGAGTTCAGCGCCCGCTACCAGGCCGAACTAGCCGACCCGGCGCGCGCCACCGCCCTGGACCGGCTGCGGGAGCTGAGCCAGCAGGGTCCGCTGACCCTGCTGACCGCGACCAAGACGCCGGAGATCAGCCACGCCGAGGTGCTGGCCCGGCTGCTGAACAATCCCGGGGCCTGATCCTCCAGGCCTTCGGCCCGGCCCGTGTTATCTTTTAACGGCCGTTAGAAGATTGCCGCCGGGGAGCCACTGATGACCGACATTATCCCGATCTCACCGGAAGAGGCGGACCTGCGCGACGCGGTGCGCCAGGTGGCGGGCAAGTACGGGCACAAGTACTTCGTTGACTGTGCGACCTCGCACAAGGAGCCGACCGAGCTGTACGAAGAACTGGGCGCGGCCGGGTTCCTGGGCGTGCACCTGCCCGAGGAGTACGGCGGTGGCGGCGCGGGCCTGGCCGAGCTGTGTGCGGTCATCGAGGAGGTCTCCGCGGCCGGCTGCCCGCTGCTGATGATGGTCATCGCCCCGGCCATCTGCGGGTCGATCATCGCCGCGCACGGGTCGCCGGAGCTGAAGCGGGCCTGGCTGCCGGGCCTGGCCAACGGCACCAAGACCATGTCATTCGCGATCACCGAGCCGGACGCCGGGTCGAACACGCACGCGCTGAGCACGACCGCGCGCCGGGACGGCGACGACTACGTGATCAGCGGGACCAAGTACTGGATCAGCGGGGCCGACCAGGCCGACGCGATCCTGCTGGTCACCCGGGACGGCGATGTGGACGCCGACCTGGACGCCAACGCCAACGCCGACGCCGGCGTTGGCGTTGGCGTTGGCGCGGGCCGGGACACGCCGATGTCGATGTTCGTGGTGCCGGCTGGGTCACCGGGCCTCACGATGCACGCCATCGAGGCCGAGCTGGTGCAGCCGGAAAAGCAGTTCACGGTGTTCTTCGACGAGGTGCGGGTGCCGGCCACCGCGCTGGTCGGCCAGGCCGGGAAGGGGTTCCGGGCCGTGTTCGCCGGACTCAACCCGGAGCGGGTCACCGCCGCGGCGATCAGCAACGGGATCTCCCGCTACGCCCTGGAACGGGCCACCCGGTACGCCCGGGAGCGGGCCGTGTGGAAGACCCCGATCGGCGCGCACCAGGGGGTCGCGCACCCGCTGGCCGAGTGCCACATCGCGGTGACCCAGGCCCGGCTGCTGACCGCCCGAGCGGCCGAGCTGGCCGATACTTTGGGCGTGGGCGGCCAGTCAGCCGAAGCGGTCAACATGGCCAAGTTCGCCGCGGCCGAAGCGTCGCTGAAGACCCTGGACCAGGCCATCCAGGTGCACGGCGGGAACGGCCTGTCCCGCGAGTACGGCCTGGCCGACCTGTGGTTCCTGGCCCGGATGCTGCGAACCGCGCCGACCAGCCGGGAGATGGTGCTGAACTTCGTGGCCCAGCATTCTCTCGGCCTGCCCGCGTCGTACTGAGGAGCAACTTTGACCCGGCTGTCGCAGGACGAGCAGGACGTCGTCGACACCGTGCACGAGTTCGTGGACCGCGAGGTACGCCCCGTGGTCCGGGACATGGAGCACGCTAACGAGTACCCGGAAAAGCTCATCGACCAGATGAAGCAGCTCGGGATCTTCGGGCTGGCTATCCCCGAGCCGTACGGCGACATCCAGGTGTCGATGCCCTGTTATGCGCTGATCACCGAGGAACTCGCCCGCGGCTGGATGAGCCTGGCCGGGGCGATGGGCGGCCACACCGTGGTGTCCAAGCTGCTGGTCACGTTCGGCACCGACGAGCAGAAGGAGCGGTACCTGCCCCGGATGGCCACCGGCGAGCTGCGGGCCACGATGGCGCTGACCGAACCGGGCGGCGGCTCGGACCTGCAGGCCATGCTGACCACGGCGGCTCTCGGGGCTGACGGGGAGACCTACACCGTCGATGGGTCCAAGATGTGGATCACCAACGGGCGGCGGTCCGGGCTGATCGCGCTGCTGGTCAAGACCGACCCGGCGGCCCAGCCCCGGCACAAGGGCATCAGCATCCTGCTGGTCGAGCCGGGTGAGGGCCTGACCGTATCCCGTGATCTGGGCAAGCTCGGGTACAAGGGCGTCGAGTCGTGCGAGCTGGTGTTCACCGGCTACCGGGCGCCGCGGTCGGCGCTGCTGGGAGGTGCGGAAGGGGCCGGCTTCGCGCAGATGATGAAGGGCCTGGAGACGGGCCGCATCCAGGTCGCCTCCCGGGCGCTGGGCGTGGGCCGGGCCGCGTTCGAGGATTCGCTGAGGTACGCCCAGGAACGGGAGGCGTTCGGTAAGCCGATCTGGAAACACCAGTCCATCGGCAATTACCTGGCCGACATGGCCACCCAGCTGACCGCCGCCCGGCAGCTGGTAATGTTCGCCGCCGAGCGTTTCGACGCCGGCGAACGCTGCGACCTCGAGGCGGGCATGGCCAAGCTGTTCGCCTCGGAGACGGCCATGCAGATCGCGCTGAACGCCGTGCGCATCCACGGCGGTTACGGATATTCAACCGAGTTCGACGTCGAACGGTACTTCCGGGACGCGCCGCTGATGATCGTCGGTGAGGGCACCAACGAGATCCAGCGCAACGTGATCGTCTCCCAGCTCATCAGCCGTGGCGGCCTGGGTTGAGTAGGGTGAGCCGGTGCCAGCAGTAAAGGATCCTCACGATTCCCCTGGGCAGGGCCAGACCAAAGCCGAGCGCACGCGGGAGCGGCTGCTGCACGCGGCCGCGATCACGCTCAGCCGGCTCGGTTACGCCGGCATGCGCCTGGTGGACGTGGGCGAGGAAGCCGGCGTCCAGGCCCCGGCCATCTACTACTACTGGCCGTCTCGCGAGCAGCTGATCGAGGAGGTCGTGACCGTCGGGACGATCCGGCTGCGGGAGTACGTGTCGGCCGCGCTGGCGGCCGCCCCGGAGGACGCCTCGGCCCTGGACCGGCTGGACATCGCGATCGACGCGCACCTGCGCCAGCTGATGTCGGAGTCCGCCTTCGCGCACGCGGTGATCCGCAACATCAGCCAGCTTCCGCCCGCGATCCGATCCCGGCAGATCGTGGAGGAACGTAAGTACGCGGCCGTCTGGCGCGACCTGTTCGCCGACGCGCTCGCCTCCGGGGAACTTCGCACGGGCCTGGACCCCGATCTGGCCCAGCCCTTGATCATCGGCATCCTCAACTGGGCCGCCGAGTGGTGGTCGCCCAAGCGCAGCTCGATCGACGCCGTGGTGGCGACGGCCCAGTCCATCGTCCGGCACGGGGTCGCGTCCGCGCCGCTGAGTTAGCTCGCCTAAGTTAGCTGGCTGGGTCAGCCGCAGCAGCCTTCGCGACGACGGCGGCCTGGCCCTTGGCCATGGCCTCGACCGCGTTCTGGCTGTGGGCCCCGAGGCCGTGCCGCCGGGCCACCCACTCGGCGTCGTTGCAGGTCAGCCAGACCGCGCCGTCCGCGTCTTCCCAGACCAAGGCCTTAAGCGGGAGGTCAATCCCCGCGGTCTGCTGGTCCTGCATCAGCGGCGTGCCGCCCCGCGGGTTCCCGAAGATCAGCAGCTCTGTGGGCCGGAGCTGCATCCCCACCGCGGTGGCGTTCCCGCCGTGGTCGACGCGCCCGAACACCGTGAGCCCGGCCGCGGCCACCACCTCGGCCAGCCGGTCCACCGTCTCCCGGACGGGCCGTTCGCACCGGACCGTGATCAAGCCGTTGTCGCTCATCCGCGCCTCCTCGGTATCTCAGGCGTTTATACCGCTGTCCCCGTGGTGGCGCGGTCGCGCGGTGGCCAGCTCACGCCCCCGGTCGCCACTGGGGGTCACGGCCGAGGTAACGCAGCAGCTCGGCCGACTGGCCGTCACCCGGCTGCGGGGCCAGCGCGGTGGCGTAGGCCCCGTACTGCCGCAGTGGCTCGATGATGGTCCGGGCCGGCAGCAGCTGGGCGGCCAGCTCGTCGGGCAGGAACCCGGGCTGGCCGAGGGCGGCGGCGATGTCCCAGGCGTGCACGGCGGCGTCGAGCGCGCAGGCCGCCGCAGCCACCTCGGCGGGCAACTCGCCCTGCGGCAGCGGCGTCGGTACCGCTGGCTGATCGTGGCTGATTCCGGCCCAGACGGTGCGGGCCGTGGCGAGGGCCGGCTCGAGGAAGTCTGGGGCGCTGCCGTCGAGGTGCCCGGAGGGAGCGAAGGGGTTCTCGGCTGGCCCGCGGCCCACTCCGAGCGCGGCCGACCAGGCCAGCTGGTCTCCGGCCGCGTGCTGGAGAACCTGGGCGACGGTCCAGTCGGCGCACGGGGTGGGCGCCTTGTCGTTCGTGTCGCTGATCATGGTGGCGGCGGTCTGCAGCAGGTCGAGGGATTCGGTCATGACGTTCCAGGTAATGCCGGGCATGGCGGTCACAGCTCCTTGGTCATGGCGTTGCCGGTGGTGGTGCTGGTGGCGGTGGTGCTGGTGCGGGTGACAGGACGGAGGGGGCGGAAGAAGCTCCGGATGTCCGCGGCCAGTTCGTCGGGGTGGGTGTGGGCGCTGTAGTGGCCGGTCACGCCGGGCAGTTCGGTCCACGAGGTGATCCTCGTGTGGTCGCGCTCGGCGAACCGTCGAATTGAGCGGAAATCGCCGTCGGAGGCGGCCGCCAGCCCCACCGGGACAGCGGTCGGGCCGGGAGGAGGTGCAGCGGCGGCGTGAGTGTCCTCGTAGTAGTGGCGGATGGACGTCCCGGCGGTGCCCGTGAGCCAGTACAGCGACACGTTGGCCAGGATGAAGTCGTCGTCGAGAGCCTCGTCGAACAGCTGGCCGTTCCAGGCCAGCAGTCCAGCCGGGGAATCGGCCAAGGCGTGGGCCAGGGTCTGCGGCTGCTGGCCCTGGAGCACGTTGAACGCCCCCTTGTGCTGCCAGAACCAGTTCAGGACCGACATGGCATCCTCCTCCCCGCGGTCCAGGTCAGCTAGTTCACCCGGGTCACCGCTGGGGAAACTGAACAGCTGGGTGACGTGCACCCCGGCCACACGCTCCGGCTCGAGCCGCCCGAGCTCAGGCGAGATCATCGAGCCCGCATCGTTACCGATGGCGCCGTAGCGCTCGTAGCCGAGCTGGGTCATCAGCTCGGCCCAGGCGGCGGCGATCCGCCGGGTCCCCCAGCCGGCCGCGAGCGCGGGGCCGGAGAAGCCGTAACCGGGCAGCGACGGCAGCACCACGTGAAAGGCATCCGCCGGTTCGCCGCCGTGTGCCATCGGATCCGTCAGGCGGTCAATCAGGTCGAGGTACTCGAAGACCGATCCCGGCCACCCGTGGCTGAGCACCACCGGGAGGGCACCCGGCACCGCCGACCGGACGTGCAGGAAGTGCACCGGCTGCCCGTCGATGACCGTGCGGAACTGCGGATGGGCGTTGAGCCGGTCCTCCTGACGCCGCCAGTCGAAGTCCTGCCAGCGGGACACCAGGCGCCGGAGCCGGCTGAGCGGGAAGCCGTAGGCACCCTCGTCGCGGCCAGCGGGTTGTTCGGGGGCCCACCGGGTGGTCGCGAGACGTTGCTGGAGATCGTCCAGGTCAGCCTGCGGGATACGGGCGGTGAACGGCTCAATCATGAAGTCCCTCGCTGGGGTCTCGGGCGTCGTTACCTAAGTCCACTGTTCGCACGGACGTCTCAGGCGACTCAGGCGTCTCAGGGCGACCAGCACCCCGACCTCGGCCATTATTAGACGTCTTAGGCGCCCCGTTCTCGTGGAACGGAATGAACAGTTCTAATATAACAGATCAGATCATTCCGTTCCAGTGGTATGGTCATCGCATGCGCAAGGCAGAGGGCCCGCTCAGCGGGCGGCGCCGGGAAGCAGCCCGCAACGACATCGAGATCCTGGCCGCGGCCCGCGAAGTCTTCCTGGCCGACCCCTCCGCCCCCATCTCCGCCGTCGCCGACCGGGCCAAGGTCGGGATCAGCGCCCTGTACCGCCGTTACGCCAGCAAGGATGACCTGCTGAGAGAGCTGGCCCGTGACGGACTGCTCCGCTACATCGCCGAGCTCGATCGCGCCCTGGCCGACGACCGCGATCCGTGGACCGTCTACACCGACTGCCTGACCAGAATCCTCGACGGTGGAAGCCAGGCCCTGGCCCAGCGCCTGGCCGGCACCTTCACCCCCACCCCCGACCTGTCCGAACTGGCCCAGCGGGCCGGAACCCTGGCCGCGGCCGTCCATGACCGAGCTCAGCGCGACGGAGCACTACGCACCGACGTCAACCCGGCCGATGTCGTGCTCCTGCTCGAGACGCTCAGCGCCGTAACCGTGCCGAACGCCGACGCGGGCCAGGCGCTACGCCGCCGCTACCTGACCCTGTTTCTTCAGGCCCTGCACGCCCCGGGCACCGCTCCCCTGCCCGGTCCCGCCGCTGACCCGGCCGAACTCGCGGCCCGATGGACCGGGACATCGACTCGCGCCTGAGCACGCTCGTGCGCTCCTAGGGACTGTAAGAACAACGGTGTAACTCCTGTGACAGGACGGGCAGATGGTCCGTCTGAGAGGAGACACCATGAGCACAGCGCACGTGGATGTGGCGGGGACCGCTGGACCGGCCGGCCCTGCGGTAAATGATGGCCGGGTGGATGCATCCGATGAGGAGCTGGCCCGGCAGCTGGCCGAGCAGGCCCGGGCTGAGGGGATCCCACTGACTGGGCCGGGCGGGCTGCTGGGGCGGCTGACCAAGGTGGTGCTGGAGTCCGCCCTGGAAGCCGAGATGGACGATCATCTCGGTTACCGCAAGCACGATCCGGCCGGCTCCGGGAGCGGGAACTCCCGTAACGGGCACCGGGACAAGACGGTGCTGACCCAGGCCGGGCCGGTGGGCATCGAGGTGCCCCGGGACCGGGACAGTTCCTTTGCCCCCCAGATCGTGCCCAAGCGGGCCAGACGGCTGGGCGGGATCGATGACATGGTCATCTCGCTGGTAGCCAAGGGCCTGACCACCGGGGAGGTGCAAGCCCACCTGGCCGAGATCTACGGCACCGAGGTCTCCCGGGACACCATCTCGGCGATCACCGACCGGGTCCTGGAGGGGCTGGCTGAATGGCAGTCCCGGCCGCTGGACCCGGTTTACGCGGTGCTGTTCCTGGACGCCATCCACGTCAAAATCAGGGATGGGCAGGTCGCCAACCGGCCCATCTACGTCGCGCTCGGCGTCACCGCCGACGGCGAACGCGGCATCCTCGGGCTCTGGGCCGGCGAGCACGGCGACGGGGAAGGCGCCAAGTACTGGCTGCGGGTCCTGACCGAGATCAAGAACCGCGGCACGCGCGATGTGCTCATGGTCGTCTGCGACGGCCTGAAAGGCTTCCCGGAGGCCATCGCCGCGACCTGGCCCGCCGCGGTGACCCAGACCTGCATCGTGCACCTGCTGCGCAACAGCTTCCGCTATGCCAGCCGCCGGGACTGGGACAAGCTCGCCAAAGACCTCAAACCCATCTATACCGCCGCCACCGACGCTGAGGCGCTGGACCGGTTCGCCGAGTTCAGCGCCAGCTGGGAGGCCCGCTACCCGGCCATCATCAAGCTGTGGGAGGCCGCCTGGGCCGAGTTCACCCCGTTCCTGGCCTTCGGAGCCTGTTGCAGAATCGCGTGTCGTCCTGTCCTGTCTGGTGCTGGGTCCGCGATCATGAGCCGTGGCCAAGTCTTATCGTCTCGTGCTGCGTGACCAGCCGATGCTGTTGCCGGTCGACATGCGCGAGTGGCTGCCGCCGGATCACTTGGTGTGGTTCGTGCTGGAGACCGTCGATGCGCTCGACACCACGGCGTTGGAGCGGACGCGGCGACGCGGTGGCGCAGGCGCTGCAGGGTATGACCCGCGGATGCTGTTCGGGCTCTTGGTTTATGCCTACTGCCAAGGGGTGCGGTCCTCACGGCAGATCGAACGGATGTGCATTACCGACGTGGCGTTCCGGGTTCTGTGCGCCCAGGACGGCCCGGACCACACCACGATCGCCAGGTTCCGCGCTGAGGCGCAGGAGGCGTTCAGCGACTTGTTCGCACAGGTGCTGATGATCGCCGCGCGGGCAGGTTTGGCCAGGTTCGGCACCGTCGCCATCGACGGGACCAAGATCAAGGCCAACGCCTCGATCGACGCCAACCGCGGCAGGAAGTGGTTCAGCCAGAACGTCAAGAGCATGCTCGCCGATGCGGACCGGACAGACCAGGCCGAAGACACCGCAGCACGTGAGAGTCATGTTGATGATCAGCCGGATCGTGTCCCATCTGACTTGGGTGACCGCACCCGGCGGCGCGAACGAATCCAGCTGGCGGCGCAGGAGCTCGACGCTGAACACCGGCGAAGGGATCGCGTGAACGAGGAACGAGACGCTGCTGCGCTGGCGCGGCGCCACCGCTCGGAGCAGGGGCAGCCAGTCGTGGGGCGGATCCCGGATGGACCGCACCGGCTGGCCGAAGCAGCCGCGCACCTGGCGCGGGAGATCGCCATCCACCAGGCCAAGCTCGACCGGTACGCAGCCCTGATCGCGGCAGGGAAGAAGCCGATGGGGCGTCCGCCGGTGCCCCTGGAGGACAGCACCAGGATCGCGCGGGCCCGAGGTGCCGTCCGCAACGCTGAGGACGCGGAGCAGGCAGCCGCGGCCGCCGGCCAGTCGGCGTCGCCCGCGAAGAAGCTCCCCAAGGTCGTCGCGAACACCACCGACCCTCAGTCGCGGATCATGCCGACCCGGCGAGGGTTCCTGCAGGGATTCAACGCCCAGGTCGCGGTCACCAGCGACCAGCTGATCGTCGCCGTCCAGGTGGGGCAGTCACCCAACGACCAAGGATCCTTCACCCCGATGATGCGTGCCGCACAAGATGCCGCGGCGCGCCTGCACGCCGTGACCGGGAACGCCGATCACGTCATCGGCACCGTGCTGGCCGACGCTGGCTACAACAGCGACGCCAACCTGAAAGCCGACGGGCCGGACCGGTTGATTGCCCTGGGCAAAGGACGGGACCAGGCCCGTGCCGCCGCCGAGGAACCAGCCCACGGGCCACCGCCAGCGGGTGCGTCCCCACGCGAAGTCAACGCCCACCGGCTCCGCACACCCGAAGGCAGAGATCTCTACAAGCGCCGCGGAGCGACAGTGGAACCCGGCATCGGCAACCTGAAGAAGATTATCGATCGCTTCTCACGCCGGGGCCTGGACAACGCGACCAGCGAACTGCACCTGGCCGCTACCGCGTTCAACCTCATGAAGGTCCACCGGGCGGCCCCAGCAGCCTGACCGAGCCGCCATCAAGGACCCCGGGGCCATCGAGGGAGAGCGCCACGCCTGGGTTCCGGAAGCAGGCCCTCTTCCCAGCCGGTCCTTCCTCACGCGGCCCCTACGCTGCTGCACCCGACTTGAGGACACCATCGTGGACCTCCCGCAACACCGCCCCCTCACGCGATTCCGCGACAGGCTCTACGACGTCGAGATCCGCAAGGTCATCTGCTCCACCAACGCCATCGAGAGCCTGAACGCCCGGTTCCGCCGCTCCGTCAAGGCCCGCGGCCACTTCCCCACCGAGCAGGCCGCCCTCAAGCACCTCTACCTGGTCATTCTCAGCCTGGATCCCACCGGCCGGGGCCGCCAGCGCTGGTCCAACCGGTGGAAAGGCGCCCTGAACGCCTTCGACATCACCTTCGACGGCCGCCTCAGCGCCGGACGCAAGTAACCCATCAAGATCCAGTTACACCGTTAAGTTGACAGTCCCCGCTCCTAGGCAGGGGCGTCGGGCTGGGTCAGGTAACGACGCCCCGCGGGGGTGGTCCAGCGCAGGATGCCGGGTTGCGGTTGTTCGAGGTGCCAGCCCTCGGACTGTTTACAGCGGTGGTGGTGGCGGCACAGCGGGGCCAGGTCGCATTCGCAGGTGCGGCCGCCCCGGTCATAGGGGATCGTGTGGTCGAGGTCGCATTGCGCCGCGGGACGCCGGCAACCGGGAGCGCAGCACGTGGTGGTGCGGGCTTCGACCAGGTGCCGGAGGCGCCGACTGGGCTGGTAACCCGGCTCTTGATAGCGATGGTCGCAGCTGCCCCGGGCTAGCGGGTGAATGGTCACCGTGAACGGGCCGGGCCTTCGGTGGGATGGCCGTGGCTGGCCAGGGCTGGCGCCCTGTATGGGGGTGGTGAGCTGGCCGAGGCCAGTGAACTGGCCTGGAGTGGGCGGGCGACCTCGCGCACAGCCGTGGCCGAGGGGCCGGCCGTCGTCGTCGGTGATGGTGAGGCAAGAACGGGACGCCGGGTGGTTCGCGGCCAGCGCGGCCACCTCCCGGGCGAGCGATGGATCCAGCGGCCCGAAGCCCGCGAGGTGGCCCGGTTCATCGGCCAGGCCGAGCAGCGTGGTCAGGGAGATGGTCAGGTTGAGCCGCGCCGCGAGCCGCCGCTGACCGGCAGGCGACCGCCGGGCCGGCGCAGCCGGGGGTGGGGTGGTGTCGCTGCAGGTGGAGCCCTGGCCGGGATTGGAGTCCTGGCTGGGGATGGAGTCTTGGCCGAGGAGGGTGTCGAGGTAGGCGCGGGCGCGTAGCTCTTCCAGGGAACCGGGCAGGCCGGCATTGCGCAGGGCGAGGGCGCGAGCGGTGATGCGCTGGTCTGCTTCCAGTACGTCGGCGGGCGGGAGGCCGAATCCGGCCAAGGCCGCGGTACCGGCATCCTCTTGCCAGCGGCGCACCCGGGGGTCCTTCTGGGCCTCTTCGCGGCGGCGGGCGGCGGCTTCGGGGTCGACGGCCAGCACGGCGCGGCTCACGGCGGCACGCAACCGGCCCAGGGTTTGCCGTCCGGCCAGGGGCAGAATCCGGGCTTCTACCGCGCGGGCGTCGGCGTCGCTCAGGATCCGGGTGGACTCCGCGATGAGCCTGGCCTTGAGGTGATCGATCACGCCGGCGCGCAGGGCCCGCGCGGTGTCTGGTAGCCGGATGGCGAGGTCGAGCGCCAGGTCCAGGTAGGTGTCGGCCGTGCGGACGGACAGAGTCAGGGCCGCCGATACTTCGTCGCTGATGAACTCGCTCAGTTGAGCCGGGAATCCCCCCGGTGGAGCGGGGGGTGTCCGCTCAGCGGGGCGGCGGCGGGCCAGCTCGGCGATGGCCATCATCAGCCCGCCACAGCTCCACGATTCGATCCGGCTCCAGGCCCGGATGACCCCGATCAGCTCATCGTCGGCCAGCTCGGCCAAGCGACCGTCGCGAGTGACCGAGTCGGTCAGCCCGGCCAGTGAGGCACTGGGCTCGGACGTGTCGAGTATCCCGCCCGATTCGAAGCCAGAACCTGAGACTGACGTGGTTGCGGCCGGGCGAGGCTCGAAACCCGCGGCCAGGATCTCGTCCTCGGCGTCCAGAGCACGCTGGTGCCGTCCGGCGTCTGCCGCAGCGATGAGGTCCTCAATGGGCGTGCTGGCGACGAGACCCCGAATGGGCCTGTCGTCGCGGATTGGCGCGTCGGGATATTCGGATGGGCTGGAAATCGGTCCCGCGGACATCCCGTCACCGCCGATCGCTCTGGATGCTGTATGGGAACATACTATCGAACCACGAGCCGATATCAAAGGCAGTATCGAAAATAGTTCATTATAATGATGAACATGCAGTTCGCGAGCGGGGCGGGGCTGGCGCCCGGATGCGCAGTTCACGGCCGGAGCGGAGCCGCTAGTTAGACGTCCGGTTCGCGAGCGAGGCGGCGCTGGTGCCCAGTGGCGTCCGGCAGAGTGGTGTGTTGAACGGCCCTGGTGATGGGCGTGGCGCAGACGCGTAGGGCGGCCACCGCGTGATCCTTTGGAAGACCTCTCACAGTGCTTCTGAAGGAGATTTCGCGGTGACCGCTCCCAGCAGTATCGACCCTGCCCGTTTCCTGCACGACCAGCTGGAGTCCGCGTCGCCGGATCTGCTGCGCCAGATGCTGGCCACGTTCATCAACGCGCTCATGTCCGCTGAGGCCGACGCGGTCTGCGGTGCGCCCTACGGGGCGCCGTCACTGGACCGGGTCAATGTCCGCAACGGGTACCGGCACCGGGACTTTGATACCCGGGCGGGGACGCTGGACGTGGCGATCCCCAAGCTGCGGTCCGGGTCGTACTTCCCGGACTGGCTGCTGGAACGCCGCCGCCGCGCCGAGGCGGCCCTGACCTCGGTGGTGGCGACCTGTTACCTGCTCGGTGTCAGTACGCGGCGGATGGAGAAGCTGGTCGAGTCCCTGGGGATCACCCGGCTGTCCCGGTCCCAGGTCAGCGAGATGGCCCGGGACCTGGATGAGCAGGTGGAAGCGTTCCGGACCCGCCCGCTGGACGCCGGGCCCTACACGTTCGTCGCGGCGGACGCGCTGGTGCTGAAGGTCCGTGAGGGCGGCCGGGTGGTCAATGTGCATGCGCTGCTGGCCACCGGGGTGAACGCGGACGGGCACCGGGAGATCCTGGGCCTGCAGGTCACCTCGGCTGAGGACGGCGCCGGGTGGCTGGGATTCTTCCGGGACCTGACCGCCCGCGGCCTGACCGGCGTCCAGCTCGTCACCTCTGATGCGCACCGCGGCCTGACCGAGGCGATCGGCGCCACCTTGCCCGGAGCGGCCTGGCAGCGGTGCCGCACCCACTACGCCGCGAACCTGATGTCCGTCACCCCGAAGGCGTCCTGGCCGTGGGTCAAGACCCTGCTGCACTCGGTCTACGATCAGCCCGACGCCGCCTCCGTCCACGCCCAGTACGACCGGCTGATCGACGCGATCAGCGAGAAGCTGCCCAAGGTCGCTGAGCATCTGGACGGCGCCCGCGCGGACGTCCTGGCGTTCACCAGCTTCCCGAAGGAACTGTGGCGGCAGATCTGGTCGAACAATCCCCAGGAGCGCCTCAACCGCGAGATCCGCCGCCGCACCGACGTCGTCGGGATCTTCCCCAGCCGCGACGCCCTGATCCGCCTCGTCGGCGCCGTCCTGGCCGAACAGCACGACGAATGGGCCGAAGGACGCCGCTACCTCGGCCTGGACATCCTCACCCGCTCCCGCATCACCCTGGCCCCGGCGGCCGGCACCGGGACGGAGGTGACCCCCGACAGCGACCTGCAGGCGCTCAGCGCCTAACTCACAACAAAGGATCACGCGCTAACCGCCAAACACCACGCCAAAGGACTTGACCCAGGCTGGGTCGTGCCTGGCTGCCCGGTTGTCGCGCCGGGTAGGCGGGGTTCCACGGCCCCTGGTGTTTTCCTTCTTTGCCGTAGTGGCTGTTCCGGCTGTTCAGCCGGAGGGGAGGGCCTGCAGGCGGGTGACGGCGGCGGTGATGTCCGCAGCCCAGGCCCATCGTTCGGCGAGGCGGAGCCGCAGGCGGCGGCCTCCGCGCACGAGCCGGCCAGCGGCGGAGAACAGGCGCAGGCGGAGCCGTTTGGGTTCCCAGCGGCGGGCGGTCCCGGTGAGGGCGAGCAGCTGCGTCCAGGCCAGCAGGTCGCAGGCCAGGGCGACGATCTCGCACCAGACCTGGTTCTGCGCGAAGCCCTTGAGCGGGAGGTTCCGCAGCCCGGTGTCCTTCGCGCAGCGGATCCGGTCCTCGCACCGTGCCCGCCGCCGGTGGCGGAGTTCCAGGTCAGCGAGCTGGCCTTTGCGTGCATCGGTGGCGAAGGCGGTGAACCGGTGCCCGTCGATATCGGTGAAGCGCAGCTGCGCACCGGGGTGCGGGCGCTCTTTGCGGACGATGACCCGCATCCCGGCGGGCCAGCCGGACAGGTCCAGCAGCCCGGTGATGTCGGCGATCCAGGCGCCGTCGCGGATCTGCCCGTCACCGTCGTAAGCCGGCGTCCACGCGGACGCGGGCATTTTCAGGATCGCGGCCTGCATGTCCTCGGTGATCGTCATGCCGATGGAGTAGTGCAGCCGCCGCGACGGCGCGGTCAGCCAGGTCAGGAACTCGTGGGTGCCGCCGCCGGAGTCGGTGCGGACCAGGACCTTGCGCCGCTGGTGGCGGGGCAGTTGCGCCAGAGAGAGCCTGGCCGCCTCGATGTGGTCGGCGGCGGTGTTCGAGCCGGCGTTCCCGGCCCGCAGCGCGATGGCCAGCGGTTCCCCGTTCCCGCCGGCGCCGTGGTCGGCCCAGGCGGTCATCGGGTGGAACCCGAACGTCTTCTTCCAGGTCGCAGCCGCCTGCTCTTTCTCCGAGTGCGCGATCACGACGGTGGCGTCCAGATCTATCGTGACCAGGCCGTCCGCGCCGGGAGCGTTGTCCCCGGCCAGTGCCCAGGCCCGCTCCCGCGCGGCGGAACGGGCAGCGCGGATTGCCTTAAGCGACCGGGACAGGTCCCCGGCCAGCACGCTGACCAGCCGGGATACCACGGGGCCGGACGCGACCGGCCCGGCCAGTTCCGGCTGCTCCCGTAGCACCGCGATGTCGGCCAGGCAGTCCCCGCCGAGGGCGACGGCGGCGGCCAGGTCCGCGATGATCTTCCCGGGGTCGTGGACCGCCCGCGGTGCCCGCCACCGGGCCAGCCCGCCGGACAGGCCCCGGCTCAGGCCGGTGACCCGCATCGTTTCCCACAGCAGGACCGCCCCGGCCTGGGACACCAGGCCGGGGCCGTCAGCAGAGACGGTAACCCGGGCAGTGCGTGCGCTATTCTTCACCTGGAAAGTGCCTTTGACTCGGGACGGTCAGGACCTTAGACAAGCCCAATTGTCCCAGCTGAAGGCACTTTTTTCATACCTTTTTTCACATAAAGAACGGCAGGCCGATTAACCCCGGCGAAAGCCCGAGGTTAGTTGGGCCGCCAGGTAAGCCGGAATGAATGGGTAATTGGCTCGCAGCAAGCAACCGAAACGGCGGGTTAGGGCATGGTGTAGCCGCCGCTGACCGAAAGGACCTGGCCGGTGACCTGGCGGGCGGCGCGGTCGGAGGCGATCCAGGTGACGGTGTTGGCGATGTCGGCTGCGGTGGTGAGGCGGCGCAGGGGGGTGTCTTTCTTCAGGTAGTCGATCTGCTGGTCGTTGAAGACCGCGTCCTGGCCGACGGCCCAGAGGCTGTCGGATCCGACGGCGTCGGGGCTCTCGGGGAGGACGAGGCCGGGGCAGACGACGTTGGCGCGGATGCCGTGGCGGCCGTGTTCGCGGGCGGTGGTGCGGGCCAGGGCAATCAGCGCGGCCTTGGTCGCGCCGTAGATGCCCTGGCGGATCTGGCCGAAGGCGGCGTCGCTGGCGATGAACACGATGGCGCCGGCGCCGGCCTCGCGCATGGGCGGAATCGCGGCCTGGGTGCAGGCGATGGCGGTGTAGAAATTCACCTCGACGAGGCGCTGCCATTTGGCGCGGTCGGTGTCCTCGGCCAGGAAGCCGGGGACGCTCCAGCCCGCGTTGTTGACCAGCACGTCGATGCCGCCCCAGTGGTCCAGCAGGGGGGACAGGGCCCGCTCCCCCGCGCCGTCTTCGGTGAGGTCGCCGATGGCCAGTTCGGCCTGGGCGGCGCCACGTTCCAGGGCTTCAGCCTGGACCTTGGCCGCCTGTTCAGCGTCGACGTCGGCGATGACCAGGCGGGCACCTTCGGCGGCGAAGCCGTGCACGATGCCGCGGCCGATGTTGGACGCGCCGCCGGTGACCAGCACGCGGGCGTTGGCCAGACCGAGATCCATCTGATCACCCCTCGACCGCCTCGTTGACGGCCCCTCGGGAGATAATTTAGCGTGGATTCGAAAATCTGGCTCACGCGGCTGGCGGGCGGGTGTGACTTGTGGGGCGCGCGGGACATGGGCGGCGTGGGACCCGGACGGGGTGGGGCGCTGGGCACGGGGTGGGTACGGTTCGGGCGTGGGTCGCGGTGCGAGGTTAATGAGTGGGAGCTGGCGTGGGTGAGGCACTGATTGGTGATGAGCCGGTGCTGCTGGAGCTGGACCAGGCGGGGGTGACGCGGGTTCGGCTGAACCGGCCCGAGGCGGCCAATGGGATGAACGTTGAGCTGCTGCAGGCACTGCACGGAGTGCTGGTGCGCTGCCACGGTGATGAGCGGGTTCGGGTGGTGGTGCTCAGCGGGGAGGGTAAGCACTTCTGCGCCGGCGGGGATGTGCGGACGTTCGCCAGCCAGGGCGAACAGCTGCCCGACTATCTGCGGGAGGCGACGGCCTGGCTGCAACTGGCCACGTCGGCGCTGGTGCAGTTGCGGCCGCCGGTGATCGCGCAGGTGCACGGGTTCGCGGCCGGCGGCGGCGGGTTCGGGCTGGTGTGCGCGGCGGATCTGGTGGTGGCGGCGGAGTCGGCCAGGTTCTTCTCGGGCGCGGTGCGGGTGGGCATGGCGCCGGACGCGGGGACGACGGTGACGCTGACCCAGCTGGTGGGGCTGCGGCAGGCCATGCGGATCCTGCTCACCAACCCGACGCTGACCGCGGCCGAGGCCCTCGAGCTGGGCGTGGTGACCGAGGTGGTGCCGGACGCCTCGCTCAGCGAGCGGGTGAACGAGCTGGCCGCGGAGCTGGCGGCCAGCGCCCCGCTGGCGCTGGCCGCGACCAAACGGCTGATGTGGGCCGGGGTCGGCGCCACCCTCTACGAGCGGCTGCCCGAGGAGGCGCGGACGGTGTCCGAGCTGTCGGGCACGGCCGACTCGCGGGAGGGATTGGCGGCCGTGCTGGAGCGGCGGGCACCGAAGTTCAGCGGATCCTGAGGCACGGCCCATGAGCGACGAGCCCATCGTCTTGACCAGGAACGAGGATCGGGTCCGGGTCATCACATTGAACCGGCCCCAGGTGCGCAACGCCTTCAACATGGCGCTGCGGACCAAGGTGATCGCGGCGGTTGAGGCCGCGGTGGCCGACGACGGGGTGCGTGCGCTGGTGCTGACCGGGGCGGGCGGCGCGTTCTGCACGGGCGGCGACATCAACACGATGAACACGATGACCAACGCCGAGGCGGTTGAGCGGGCCGAACTGACCCAGCAGGTGGTGCGGACGCTGTGGTCCGGGCCCAAGCCGGTGGTAGCTGCGGTCGAGGGGCCGGCGTTCGGCGCGGGTCTGTCGCTGGCGCTGGCCTGCGACCGGGTGGTGGCGGCGGCCGACGCGCGATTCGGAGCGGCGTTCACCCGGATTGGGCTGGCCGGGGACATGGGCATCACGGCCACGCTGGCGGAGCGGCTGGGACCAGCCCGGGCCAAGCAGTTCCTGATGTTCGCCGAGCAGGTCCGCGCGCCCGACGCGCTGACCATGGGGCTGATCGACGCGGTCACCGAGCCCGGCAACGCGGTGGTGACGGCCCTGGCCGACGCGCAGCAACTGGCGGCCGGCCCGCCACTGGCGCTGGCCACGATCAAGGGCATCCTTCGCGACTATCCGCTCGGACGAGAAGGATCGCTGAAGCGGGAGGCAGAGGGGATGCTGGCCATATATCCCTCGGCCGACTTTGCCGAGGGGGTGGCCGCGTTCCGGGAGAAGCGGTCGCCGAAGTTCGAAGGACGGTAGCGGCCGGTTCGCTTGATGTGCGGGCCAGGCATGACCTAGGCTACTTTTTAATCGCCATTAAGGGAGGCGCCGTGGCCCTGGATATCGAGGTGCGCCGCCAGGAGCTGCGCGAACGGTTCGCTGAGTGGGTGCCGCGGACGCTCCACGAACGGCTGGACGACTGCGCTGCGCAGTACGGGACGAGGCCGTTTGTGATCACCGACGAGCGGACCGTCAGCTACGCGGAAACCGCGGACTGGGCCCGGCGGCTGGCCGATGGGCTGGCCGCGGTGGGGGTCCGGCCGGGTGACCGCGTGGGCATGGTGATGGCCAATTATCTGGAGTTCGTGCCGCTGAAGTTCGCGATCTCGCGGGCGGGCGCGGTGGCCATCCCGTTCAACTACCTCTACCGGCGCGACGAGCTCGGGTACGTGCTGGCCCAGTCGCAGTGCAATGTGCTGATCACGATGACCGGGTTCATGGGCCTGGACTACCTGGGCATGCTGGACGAGATCGCGCCCGGCTGGGACGGGGGCGGCGAGCTGGAGCTGGCGGCGGTGCCGGACCTGCGCCGGGTGGTGCTGCTAAGCACCGATGACCGGCACCGGGACAACGTGACGGAAGTGGACGGCCTGGCCCGGCTGGGCGACGACCACGCCGGGCGGACCGCGGACGGGCTGGCCTGGCCCGCGGACGTGGGTGACATCCTCTACACCTCGGGGACTACGGGCTCCCCCAAGGGCGTCATGGTCACCCACGACGCCGTGCAGCGGACGGGCTACGCCTCGGCCCTGACCCGGGCCTACGAGGACGGCCGGCGGGTGCTGTTCTCGCTGCCGTGCTACCACATGTTCGGCTACGTCGAGGGCCTGCTGTCGGTCATGTTCGTCGGCGGCGCGATCATCCCGCAGACGACGTTCAGCCCGGTCGGCTACCTGAACGGGGTGCAGCAGCACGGGGCCACGGACATCTTGTGCGTGCCGACCATGGCGGTGGCCATCATCGAGCACCCGGACCTGAAGCAGTACGACCTGTCCACGCTGAACGCGATCTTGTGCGGGTCGGCCCCGGCACCGGTGTGGATCTGGGAGAAGTTCCGCGACGACCTGGGCATCAGCGAGATCGTCACCGGCTACGGGATGACCGAGTGCGGCGGCGCGATGACGCTGACCCTGCCGGAGGACCCGCTGGAGCTGTCCTCGAGCACGGTGGGCCGGACGAAACTGGCCGATGCGGCCGGGCTGCCCGAGTTCGGCGAGGACCTGTGCCATTACCTCACGGTGGACCCGCTGACCGGGGAGCGGCTGGCGGAAGGGGCCGAGGGCGAGCTGGCCTCGTTCGGGCCCACCACGATGACCGGGTACTGGGGCAAGCCCGATGAGACCGCCGCGGTGCTGTCCCCCGAAGGCCTGCTGCGATCCGGTGACCTGGGGCTGGTCGGGCCGGACGGCTACCTGCGGGTGACCGGGCGGAGCAAGGAGCTGTACAAGAGTGGCGGCGAGCTGGTCATGCCACGCGAGATCGAGGAACTGCTCAGCGCGCACGAGGACGTGGCGCAGGTGTTCGCGATCGGGCTGACCGATGAGCGGTGGGGCGAGATCGGCTGCGCCGTGGTGGTCCGGCGAATGGGTGCGGCCATCACCGAGGATGACGTGATCGCGCTGTGCAAGGCCAAGCTGGCCCGGTTCAAGGTGCCCAAGCGGGTCGTCTTCCTGGAGCAGGACGACCTGCCGAAGACGCCCACCGGCAAGGTCCAGAAGTATCGCCTGGTCCCCATGGCCGAGCAGCAGGTGCGCGGGGCGGCGCAGTGACCGACACGCTCGAGGCCGTCAGCAGGCGCGACTACGGGGAGCTGATCCGGCCGACGCAGGTCCATGGGTCGCTGTACTCCTCGCCCGAGATCTTCGCCGAGGAGCTGGCCCGGATCTGGTACACGACCTGGGTGTTCGTCGGGCACGAGAGCGAGGTGGCGAACCCGAACGATTACGTGCGCAAGAAGCTCGGCCTGCAGGACGTGATCATGACCCGGGACCGGGACGGGCAGGTGCACCTGCTGCTCAACCGGTGCGCGCACCGGGGTAACCAGGTGTGCGAGGACGAGCGGGGCAACTCCGGGTCGTTCCGCTGCCCGTATCACGGCTGGACCTACCGCAACACCGGTGAGCTGCTCGGCTATCCCTTCAACCGGGGGTACGGCGGCAAGGGCACGCTGGAACGGCGGCTGGCCCTGGGCCGGGTGACGCGGGTGGCTTCTTATCAGGGGTTCGTGTTCGGCAGCTTCGCCGACGACGGCCCGTCGCTGACCGAGCACCTGGGGGCGGCAGCCGGGGAACTGGACCGGCTGGCCCGGCTGTCACCCGAGGGCCGGATCGAGCTGACCGCGGGCTGGCTCAAGCACCAGACCCGGGCCAACTGGAAGCTGCTGGCCGAGAACGAGACCGACGGCTACCACCCGCAGTTCGTGCACGGCTCGATCTTCGGCGTCACGGGCAGCCCGATCGGCGCGCTGTACAGCGACAAGTCGACCGCGGTGACCCGGGATCTGGGCGGCGGCCACAGCGAGAACGACCTGCGGCCGGAGTTCCGCCGGTTCGGCCAGCCGATGCGCTGGTTCGGCACCACGGAAGAGCGGGTGCCGGAGTACGTGGCCGCGATGCGGCAGTCCTACGGGGCCGACGCCGAGCAGATCATGGTCGAGGGCGGCCCGCACGTGATGATCTTCCCGAACCTGTTCGTGGCCGAAATCCAGGTGTTCAACATCCAGCCGGTGGCGCCCGGGGAGTGTGTGCAGTACGTGACCGCGGTGCAGCTCGCCGGCGGCCGGGAGCTGAACCGGCGGATGATCTCGCAGTCGATCGGTTCGGTCGGGCCGGCGGGCATGCTGCTGGCCGACGACACCGAGATGTACGAGCGGAACCAGGCCGGCCTGGCGGCGCGGTCACCGGAGTGGCTGGACGTGAGCCGGGGCCTGGACCGGGACTCGGTCGATGAGGACGGGCGCCCGGTGGGGACGGCCACCGATGAGGTCGGGATCCGCGGGTTCTGGGCTCATTACCGGGCCTTGATGGAGGCCCAGTGACTACTGAGGCTGATGTGGCTGATGGGGTCCGCGGGGCTGGTGAGGTCGGCGTGGCTCGTGAGGTCGGCGGGGCTGGTGGGGTTGATGGGGCCAATGGTGGTGGCGGGGCTGGCTGGGTGGCGCTGACGCGGGTGGAGGTGGAGGAGTTCCTTTACCTGGAGGCGCGGCTGGCGGATGAGAGCGACTACGACGGGTGGGAGGCGCTCTGGACCGACGACGCGATCTACTGGGTGCCCGCCGGCCGGGCCGACTCGGACCCGGAGTCGGAAGTGTCGGTGATCTTCGATAACCGGAACCGGATCGCGACCCGGCTGAACCAGCTGCGCACGGGCAAGCGGTACGCGCAGTCGCCGGCCTCAAACCTGCGGCGGCTGATCTCGAACGTGGAGATCCTGGGCCGGGCCGAGAACGGCGACACCGAGGTCGGGGCGAACTTCATGCTGCTGGAGTCGCGGGCGCGCGGCGTGCAGCTGTGGGGCGGCCGCACCACCTACCGGCTGCGGCGGGCCGACGGGGAGCTGCGGCTGGCGTACAAGAAGGTGACGCTGGTCAACTTGGACGGACCGCTGCCCACCTTGGGATTTTTGATTTAATGAGCGATCCTCAGCCCAGAGATCCGGCCGCGACCGGCGTGGTCGCCAGCGAATTCGCGGCGGTCTCGGTACGGCTCGACGACACGGCCAACGGGGTGCGGCTGCGGCTGGAGGACCTGCGCGGCGGGCGCGTCCGGTACCTGGACGCGCTGGAGCTGGAAACGATCATCTGGCTGCGGGATGAGCACCTGAGCCAGCTGCTCGACCCGTCGGCGGATCGCTGGCGCGATGACTGAGCGGGAGCGGGTTAACGTCGTTATGGACCTATTCGCCGCTGCTTCATGGAGGACGCATCTGATGAACGGAGCCCTGCGATGACCCGGGCCGCGATTGTGAACCCGCTGCGGACGGCGGTCGGACGGTTCGGGGGCACGCTGCGCCCGGTGTCGGCCGAGGATCTGGCCGCGATCGTGATCCGGGCCGTGGTCGAACGGTCGGGGGTGGACCCGGCCCGGATCGATGATGTGGCGCTGGCCCAGTCCTACGCCAACTCCGAGGCTCCGTGCATCGGCCGCTGGGCCGCGCTGAACGCGGACCTGCCGATCGCCGTGCCCGGCATGCAGCTCGACCGGCGCTGCGGCGGCGGCCTGCAGGCGGTGGCCACGGCGGCGATGATGGTGCAGACCGGCGCGGCCGACGTGGTGGTGGCGGGCGGGGTCGAGTCGATGAGCAACATCGAGTACTACTCGACCTCGGTGCGCTGGGGCAGCCGGGCCGGCAACGTGAACCTGTACGACCGGCTGGACCGGGGCCGGGAGCGGTCACAGCCAGAGTGGCGGTTCGGGCCGATCAGCGGCATGATCGAGACGGCCGAGAACCTGTCCCGCCAGTTCGGGATCGGCCGGGAGGCCGCCGACGAATACGCAGTGCGCAGCCAGCAGCGCGCGGCCGCGGCCTGGGCGGAGGGGAAGTTCGCCGAGGAAGTGGTGCCGGTCGAGGTCCCCCAGCGGCGCGGTGACCCGGTGCTGTTCGACCGGGACGAGGGCGTCCGGGGCGACTCCAGCCTGGAGTCGCTGGGCAAGCTGCGCCCGATCATGAAGGACGGCACGGTCACCGCGGGCAACTCGGCCCAGCAGAACGACGCCGCGGCCGCCTGCCTGGTCGTGGCCGAGGACAAGCTCGAAGAGCTGGGCCTGGAGCCGGTGGCCTACCTGGTGGGCTGGACCGCGGTCGGCTGCGAGCCCGCCACCATGGGCATCGGGCCGGTGCCGGCCGTGGCCAAGCTGTTCGGGCGGCTCGGCCTGGGCTTCGACGACATGGACCTGATCGAGCTGAACGAGGCCTTCGCCGTCCAGGTGCTGTCGGTGCTGCAGGGCTGGGGCCTGAAGCTGGACGAGATCGACGGCAAGTTCAACGTCAACGGCTCCGGGATCTCGCTCGGCCACCCGATCGGGGCTACCGGGGCCCGGATCCTCACCACCTTGCTGCACGAGCTGCACCGCCGCGGCGGGCGCTATGCGCTGGAGACCATGTGCGTGGGTGGCGGCCAGGGCGTGGCGGCGGTGTTCGAGCGGGCGTGAGCGACGCGCGGAGTCCCGTGGGCGTGCTGCTGAGCTACGGCGCCTACCTGCCGTCCGGTCGCCTGGACCGGGCGGAGGTGGGCGCGACGCTGGGCACCGGTGGCGGCCGGGGCCAGCGGGTGGTGGCCTCGTTTGACGAGGACAGCACGACCATGGGGGTGGCGGCGGGCCGGGCCGCGCTGTCAGTGCTGGCGGCGGCCGGTCTTGAGGCGCCCAGTGACCTGTACTTCGCCACCACCTCACCGGCCTACCTGGACAAGACCAACGCGGCGGCCGTACACACCGCGCTGGGGCTGGGTGGTGCGGGGTTCGCGGCGGATCTGGCCGGGTCGGCCCGGTCGGGGATGGCGGCGCTGGTCAGCGCGGCCGGGCTGGGCGGGATCGCGGTGCTGGCCGACGTGCGGACCGGGCAGCCCGGGTCGGCGGACGAGCGCGGCGGCGGGGACGCAGCGGCCGCGTTCGTGTTTGGCACCGATGAGGCTGAGAGCGACAGAAGTGGCGCGAGTGACGGAGGCGACGCGGGGGACGGCCCGGACGGTGCGATCGCCTACCTGATTGGCCGGGCTGCGCGGACGGAAGAGGTGCTGGACCGGTGGCGCGGGCCGGAGCAGGCGTTCGCGCAGGTGTGGGAGGAGCGGTTCGGCTATGAGCAGTACGCGCCGCTGATCCGGGACACGGCGGCCGCAGCGTTGAAAGACGCTGGCCTGACCGCAGCCGACCATGTGGTGCTGGTCTCCCCCAACAGCGCCGTGGCCAAGCGCGGGAAGTCGCTGGTCACCGGGGTCGTCTCCACCAGCTTCTCGCCGGTGGGGCATGCGGGCGCGGCCGACGCCGGGGTGGCGCTGGCCGCCGTGCTGGACCACGCCGAGCCGGACCAGACGATCCTGGTGGTGAACGCCGCCGACGGTTGCGATGCCCTGGTGCTCCGTACCACCGGGCTGCTCCCGGCCCGGCGCCAGCCGGTGGCCGTGGACGCGCAGCTCAAGGCGGGCGCGCCGGTCCCGTATGCCCGCTATCTGACCTGGCGCGGGATGCTGGACCGCGAGCCACCGCGGCGGCCCGAGCCGGACCGCCCGGCCGCCCCGCCGAGCGCGCGAGCCGGGGAGTGGAAGTTCAGCTTTTCCGGATCACAGTGCACCGAGTGCGGCTTCGTCCATCTGCCGCCCGCCCGGGTGTGTCATCGCTGCGGTGCCGTGGATCAGATGACGGAGACGCGACTGGCGGACACGATGGGCACGGTGGCCACGTTCACGGTGGACCGGCTGGCCTTCTCGCCCTCTCCCCCGCTGGTCGACGCGGTGGTCAACTTCGACGGCGGCGGCCGGTACGCGCTGGAGGTGGCCGACGCCGATCCGGACCGGCTGGCGGTCGGGTCACGGGTGGAGCTGGTGTTCCGCCGCCTGTTCACGGCGGGCGGCGTGCACAACTACTTCTGGAAGGCTCGGGTCGTGTCATGAGCAGTCACGGTATTGCCGACCGGGTGGCGATCGTGGGGATGGGGTGCACCCCGTTCGGGGAGCACTGGGGCAAGTCGGCCGAGGACCTGCTGATCGACGCGGTGGGCGAGTGCCTGGCCTCGGTGCCGGGGGTCAGCCAGGACGACGTGGACGCCTACTGGCTCGGGACATTGGGATCCGGGCAGTCCGGGCTGACCTTGAGCAGGGCGCTGGCCACCGGGTACAAGCCGGTCACCCGGGTGGAGAACTACTGCGCCAGCGGCTCGGAGTCGTTCCGCAACGCCTGCTACGCGGTGGCCTCCGGTGCCTACGACGTGGTGATGGCCACCGGGGTGGAAAAGCTCAAGGACTCCGGGTTCTCCGGCCTGCTGCGGGGTGACCCGCCGGGCGACGGCACCGCGTCCGAGCTGTCCATGACCGCCCCCGCCGCGTTCTCCATGCTCGACCCGGCCTACTGCGCCCGGTACGGCGTGGACCCGGCCGACATGCGCGCGGCCATGACCCACGTGGCCTGGAAGAACCACGTCAACGGGGCCCGGAACGCCAAGGCCCAGTTCCGCGCGGAGGTGCCGAAGGAGAAGATCGAGGCCGCCCCGAAGGTCGCCGGGCGGCTGGGGGTGTTCGACTGCTCCGGGGTGTCCGACGGCGCGGCGGCGGCGCTGATCGTCCGGGCCGAGGACGCGCCGCGGTACACCGATCGGCCGGTGTACGTGAAGGCGCTGTCGCTGGTGGCCGGGCCGACCATGGGTGCGCTGGACCCGGACTACGACTACACCACGTTCCCCGAGGTGGTCCGGTCAGTGGAGGACGCCTACGCCCAGGCCGGGGTGACCGACCCGCGGCGGCAGATCTCGCTGGCCGAGGTGCACGACTGCTTCACCCCGACCGAGCTGGTGCTGATGGAGGACATGGGCTTCAGCGATCGCGGCCAGGCCTGGAAGGACATCCTGGCCGGCGACTTCGAGCTGGCGGGCCGGCTGCCGGTCAACCCGGACGGCGGGCTGAAGTCGTTCGGCCATCCGGTCGGGGCCAGCGGGCTGCGGATGCTGTACGAGGCCTGGCTGCAGTTCCGCGGCGAGGCGGGTGACCGGCAGCTCTCCGACCCGCGGCTGGCTTTGACCCACAACCTGGGCGGCCGGCCCGGGAGTTGTGTGTCGTTCGTTTCGATTGTGGGCGGGGAGCGCGGATGAGCGACCCTGAACACTGGGACGCGCTGGTCATCGGCGCGGGCGCGGGCGGCCTGTTCACCGCGGCCCGGCTGGCCCACCGCGGTTACCGGACGCTGGTGGTGGAGCGGCTGGACAAGGTGGGCGGCCGGGCCTCCACCGACGACATCGACGGGTTCAAGGTCAACAACGGCGCGATCGTCATCGAGACCGGCGGGATCACCGAGCAGACCTGCCACGAGGTCGGTGCGGCGTTCGACGTCCGCGAGCCCAAACCGCCGCTGCTGTACCGGATCGGCGGCAAGGACGTCGACGTCACCGGGGGCGGCTGGGGGTTCCTGCTGTCCAAGCTGACCCGGCAGGGGGCCAAGCTGCTGTCCGGGCTGGGCGCGGCCCGGTCGGACAGCGGGCTGCCGACCGGCGAGCTGTCCACCGCGGACTGGGTGCGGAAGTTCACCCGCAACGACTCCGTGCAGGGCATCTTCCGCAACATGTGCGGCTCGGTGTTCGCGGTCAGTTCGGAGGAACTTCCGGCTCGAGTGTTCCTGACCTACTTCACCCGCAAGAGCGCGTTCAAGCGGTTCGGCTTCCACCCGGAGGGGACGATCGGGCTGTGGCGGGCGCTGGCCGAGGTGGTGACCCGGCACGGCGGTGAGGTCCGGCTGAGCACCGAGGTCGAGTCGCTGTCGGTGGTGGACGGGCAGGTGAGCCAGGCGGTACTGCGCAGTTCCGGCGGCGCCGGGGCGGCCGGGCAGGCTGAGCTGGTCCGGGCCCGGTTCGTGGTCAGCGACATCGGCCCGACCGCGACCGTCCGGCTGACCGGGCCGGACACCTTCGGTCCGGACTACCTGGCCGACGTCAAGCGGGCCGACCGGCCGGCCGCGATGATCGCCGTCAACTTCGCCAGCCAGGAACGGCTGATCGACGTGCCGGGCATGCTCAGCTTCGCGGTCACCCGGCGGCTGGCCTACATGGCCAACTTCACCGACCTGTGCCCGGAGATGGCGCCGGACGGCTGGAACCTGTACGTGGCCGCCGGGGTGCCGCAGCCGTCGGTGGGTGACTTCGACGAGGCGGCCGAGATCGACCAGTTGTTCGCCGACATCGATGACGTGATCCCCGGCTTCGGGGCCCGGGTGCTGTCCACCGTGGTGACCCGGGACGACTGGCCGCCGCAACGGGCCGTGGCCGGGTTCGACCTGACCCCGGCCACCCCGATCCCGAACCTGTGGAACGTCGGCGACGGGGTCAAGGAGTACGCCAACGGCGGCACCACCGCCTGCGCCGAGACGGCCAAGCTGGTGGTCGACCGGATCACGGCCGCGTTCCCGCCAGGCTGAGGTCAGCGCGTTCGGCCAGGCCGGCAGGCTGGCCTGGGGTGCTGGGCTGGCCTGGGGTGCTGGGCTGGCCTGGGGTGCTGGGCTGGCCTGGGGTGCTGGGCTGCCCCGGGGTGTTGGGCAGCTTGCCGTCCGCGGTGGCTACGTCCACGGCGCGCGCGCCCAGCTCGCGGTAGGCCTCGAACTCGGACCCGTCGTACAGCTGCTGCAGGGTGGGCTCGCACGGGTAGGCCCGGTGGTTCTTGGCGTAGGCCACGATGTCCCAGGCCGCGTCTTTCCACCAGCCGAGCTTGCAGACCCACAGCTTGCCGGTGGCGTCGGTGTCCAGCCGCCGGAATGAGCCGGCCGCCCAGGGACGGGTCACCTCGCCGGCGGCCAGGTGCGGGCCGTTGTCATCGATCATCTCGTTGGGCTTGAGGTCGATTTCCACGCTCGCGTCGATCCGGACCAGGGACATCGAGCCACCCAGGGTGGACCATGTGTTGACCTGGTCGCCGCTCGCGTCCAGCACGAGGACCTGGGCTGTTTCCTGACGGCGCAGGGCCTCGACCAGACCCAGGTTGTCGTAGTGACCGCCGTCGGTGACGTTGATCCAGGTGGCGCGGTAGCTGGTGTGCCCGGCGGCCTCGGCCCACAGCAGGCCCATGGTCGGCTGCATGACCCGCCAGCAGATCAGGGCACCGAGGCGCTGACGGCGGCCGGCCGCGGCGTCCGCCCGGGCCTGGAGCACGTGGGCCCACAGCCGGGCCTCGCGGCGTTCGGCCCTTTCCTTCTGCCGTTCGCCGGCGTGCCAGTGCGGATGCGGCAGCACGTACCACAGCAGCAGGAAGCAGACCGGCCGGGCCCACCAGCTGTCCTTCTCCCGAGCGAAGGGGCCGTCCAGGTAGGCACGGGCGTGGCGCAGCACCCGGGGGTGCGGGAGCCAGACGCCGAGCCGGACGTTGGTCGCAGTGAGCAGGATCCGGTAGGCGATCTTGGTCGCGCTGCCCATCAGCGGCGACACCGCGGCCCCGCTGATCGCGACCAGGTCGAACAGGGTGAGCCCGGCCAGGTTCTCGTAGTCCGCGGTCCGGGCCGACTCGCAGCGCACGGCTGAGCCGGGGGCGCCGCGCAGCGTGGTCTTTTCCGGGTCGAAGGCCAGGCAGTAGCCGCCCTGTCCGGGGCGGACGTCACCGCTGGCGTTGATGTTGGCGGTGGTGCAGATGACCAGGCCCGGTGCTTCGTCGGCGGCCAGCTCGGACAGCCGGGTGCGCGCGGCTCCGGCCAGCAGTTCGGATCGCCGGACCGGATCGGTCGCTTCGCAGGCGGCGCGGGTCACGGCGTAGGCGGTGCTCAGCCGCCAGCGGTACACGTCATGCAGCGACAGCCGGTTGATGTCGGCCACGGCCCGGGTGCTCAGCATGATCGCCAGGGCGACGGCTACGGGCACGAGCTGGCCCGGCGTGTAGCCGGTATGGGCGGCGGCGCCGATCCAGGTCAGGGTGGCCACCAGGCCGATGGCGACCACGACCGCGCTGGCCAGCCAGGGCGTGAGGTGGCTGACGATCCAGCGGGCCACGGTCGTGACCACCCCGGTCGAGGCGGCCGGGTCCTGCTGGGTCTGGGCCGCCTTGACCCGGGCCAGCCGGGTCCGGCACCAGCCCGCCGCTGCGACCAGGGCGGCGGCCAGGCTGCCCAGGGTGCCGAACGACCAGTGCCCGGTCCCGCCGAAGCCGATCGCGTGGACGATCGTGCCGACGGTGCCGGTGCTGTGGTAGAGCCAGGCGATCACCGGCGGCGCGGCCAGCATGGCCAGGGCCAGGGCGGCGGTGATCGCGGCGGCCCAGCCGGTGCGCCGGGCCCGCTGCGCGCCGCGCAGGGCGCCCCGCGCGGGCAGCGTGGCCCACCAGAAGATGAACAGGATCAGCGTGAGGCCGGCCGCCGCAACGGGTGCCAGCCACCAGGACCAGGCCGTGACCGACGCGGACGCTCCGGTCCGGGTCCAGGTCAGGATGCCCTGGGTGCGCAGCAGCCAACCCCAGACGTGGCTGAGCGCGTAGACCGGGGCCATCACCAGCGTGAACGTGACCGCCACACCAAGCAGCAGGGACAGCACGCCGACCAGGACGGTCTTGGCGTCCGGGGCGATGTAGCGGGTGTTGTCGCGCAGATGCTGCTCCTCGGCCGACCCGCGCCCGTAGGCCGCCTGCGTGTGCTGCGGGCTGAGGTTGTGCCGGACCAGGCTCAGCGAGGCGGCGATGTAGCTGCCGCCGGAGACCCCGACGATCCATCTGGTCCTGGGGTAGAGCCCGCGGGCCAGGCTCTGCAGTGCCCCCAGGCAGTAGGTCGCCGACCGGATCCCGCCGCCGGAACAGCAGATGGCCCAGTCAGCGGAGCCGTTCTCGTCCATGCCCGTCGCCCCATTTCCTCCCCGAACAGGAGCCGGCCCGGCCCCCTGTTGCTTTCGCGGAGGGAGCCGGGCCGGTTCTGATACAGCGGCGGAGCGGGTTACCTGCCGCCGGTTGACGCCACGGCCGTCCGCGCGTTAAAAAGCGGCGTGACCGAGAAGAGGGTGGCCGGGACGAGCAGATGGTCCGCCCTGCGCGACGACATAACGCGCGACAAACGCCGCCCGGTCGTGGTGACGTCACCGCATTCACCGGACGAGTGCCTGCGGCGACTGGCCAAGGTGACCACCTACCGCAGAGACCGCTGGTATTCCGACTGGCGAACCGCCACGCGGCCCGACCCGCTGTTCCAGGGTGAACTCTGGCCGTCGGGACTGCGCCTAGCGCTGTTCACCGAGGAGATGGCCGGGATAACCGGGGGCTACGGAGCGCGGTTCGAAGCCCGGATTGACCCGGCCTCGGAGGGCGGGACCACTTTCACCGGGACGATCGGAAGCCCGGGATCCGCGGCGACAGCCGTGATGTCACTGGTGGTCCTCATGATTGTGTGCGGGCTGGGCGTGTTCTCGGTTGTCATCGGGGTGGTCATCACCGCTTCCGGCCATTTCAACCCGGGGGTGGGGGTGGCCATCGCGCTACCGGTCCTCGTCCTCATGGCAGCGCTCGCGGGCCGTGACTACAAGCCCGGTCCCGGTGTGGAACCGAAAGAGGCGCCGATCCCGGGACTCTTGCGGGAGATCAACCGCGTGCTCGACTCGACCTCGGTATTTCCCGGCTGATCGGTCAGACCTCCTGGCGGAGCTGGGCCGCGGCCGCGGTCATCGACGTCAGCTTGCCGTAGGCCGACTCCCGGGGCAGGTACTTCATGCCGCAGTCCGGGGCCAGGATCAGCCGCTCGGCGGGCACGTGCTCCAGGGCCCGGCGGACCCGCCCCGCCACCACCTCCGGCGTCTCCACGGTCTCGTCGCCGAGGTTGAGGACGCCCAGGATGATCGTCTTGCCGTCCAGCGCGGTGAGGACCTTGGTGTCCAGGTTGGCCTGGGCGGTCTCGATCGAGACCTGGTCGCAGTCGCAGGCGGCCAGCTCGGGCAGGAACGAGTAGCCCTCGGGGCGGTCGGCCACCATCGCGGCGTAGCCGAAGCACAGGTGCACCGCGGTGGTGCCGGTGATGCCCTCCAGCGCCCGGTTGATCGCCTTGACCCCGTACTTGCGGGCCTCGTCCGGGTTGGACTGCAGGTAGGGCTCGTCCAGCTGCACCACGTCCGCACCCGCCGCGAACAGGTCCGCGACCTCCGCGTTGACGACCTCGGCGTAGGCCAGCGCCAGGTCCTCGGCGCTGCTGTAGTAGTCGTTCACGGCCTGCTGGGCCATGGTGAACGGCCCGGGCACGGTCATCTTCACCGTCCGGTCGGTGTTGGCCCGCAGGAACGCCACGTCGGCCGCCTCGACCGGGTGCCGCCGGTGGATCGGGCCGGTGATGCGGGGCACCGAGTTCGGGATGCCGCTGCGGCCCAGCAGCGTGCCGGGATTGTCCAGGTCGACGCCGTCCAGTGCGGTGGCGAACCGGTTAGAGTAGCTCTCCCTGACCTGTTCCCCGTCGGTGACGATGTCCAGGCCGGCTCGCTCCTCGTCGCGCAGCGCGAGCAGGGTCGCGTCCCGCTGGGCCTGCTCCAGGTGGCTGGGATCTACCCGCCACAGCTCGGCGGCCCGGACCCGGGGCGGCAGGCGGTGGCTGAGCCGATCGCGGTCGATGAGCCAGTCCGGCTGGGGGTAACTGCCGACCAGAGAAGTGGGAAAGAGCATGTCGGCTAGCCTATGCGGGCGGCCGGGAGCGGGGTGCCGGTCAGGTCGGCGCAGTAGGCCAGCAGGGCGTCCTGGAGCGCGGTGTCGCGGGCGGCGGGATTGGGCGGCCGGGGTTGCTGATGGTAGAAGTAGCCGCCGCTGACGGTGGCGGCGGGATCGTCGCTGACCGCGAGCCAGGCCTGGGTGACCGGGCCCTGGGCCAGGTCGTCGGGGGCGCCGGCGCCGCCCATCCGGGTCGCCACCCAGCCCGGTTCGACCGCGTTGGACAGCACCCCGGGCCAGCGCCGGGCCACGGCCAGGGCCAGCACGGTGTCGTAAAGCTTGCTGTCGCTGTAGGCCTGGGCGCCGTTCCAGCGGCGACGGGACCACTGCGGGTCGTCCAGGCTGGGGTCGCCGCCGTGCGACATGCCCGAGCTGAGGTAGACCAGCCGGGCGGGCCCGGTGATCAGCGCGGTGAGCAGGTAGGGAGCCAGCACGTTGATGGCGAAGACGCTGGCCAGGCCGTCCGGGGTCTCGATCCGGCGCGGCTGGCGGTAGCCGACCCCCGCGTTGTGGATCACCGCATCCAGCGGGCCCAGCGCGTTGGCCTGGTCCGCCACGTCGCGCGTCTGGGCCAGGCTGGCCAGGTCGCCGACCAGCACCGATCTGGCCCGGGGCTCATCGCGGCGCAGGTCGCCGGCCCGCGCCGCCGAACGGGCGTGGAAGATCACGTCGTGCCCCTCGTCGAGCAGCAGCTGGGCGGCCATCAGGCCCAGCCCGTCGGTGGAGCCGGTGATCAGGACTCGTGCCATCCGCGCATTTTAATAGGGTGGTCCGGTGAAGCCGTTCCTGCTGCTGGGCATCCGCGCCGACGATGCGCCGTCGGACAACGAGTACGAGTCGTTCCTGACCTTCTCCGGGCTCGACCAAGCCAGCCTGCACCGGATCCGGCTGGAGCAGCGGCCACTCGGCCCCATTGACCTGCGGGACTGGTCCGGCATCATGCTGGGCGGCGGCCCGTTCAACTACACCGACCCGGAAGAGCGCAAGTCGGCGGTCCAGCGCCGGGTCGAGGCGGACCTGCACACGCTGCTGCACGAGGTGGTCAGCTCGGACTTCCCGTTCCTGGGCGCCTGCTACGGGATCGGGGCACTGGGCCGTCACGAGGGCGCGGTGCTGGATCGCCACCACAGCGAGCCGGTGAGCTGCGTCGAGATCACGCTCACCGCCGACGGCCGCGCCGACCCGCTGTTCGGGGCGCTGCCCGGCACGTTCAGCGCGTTCACCGGGCACAAGGAGGCGGTGCGGACGCTGCCGCCGCACGCCGTCCGGCTGGCCAGCAACGCGGCCTGCCCGGTGCAGGCGTTCCGGGTCGGCGCCAACGTTTACGCCACCCAGTTCCACGCCGAGCTGGACGCCGTCGGCATGTGCACCCGGGTCGACGCCTACAAGTACGCGGGCTACTTCCCACCCGAGGAAGCGGACGAGGTAAAGGCCATGGCCCGGCGCAGCGACGTGACCCAGCCGCCCGTCCTGCTGCAGCGGTTCGTGGCCCGCTACGCGGACCGCTCACCCGCTTCCGTGGCCTGACGACGGCCGTCGGGGCCGAAGCGGGGCGGGTCGATCGCGGTCACGACCAGCTCACTTCCGTCGGCCGCGGGCCGGTCCGGCAGGCGGCAGGTGATCACGGTGCCGTCGACGCGCAGGTCAGCCTCCCACCCCGCCCCGGCCGGGCGGCGGGCGGCGACGATCCCGGTCAGGACGAGGCCGCGGCCGGGGTGGGCCCCGGCCAGGACCCGCTCGGGATGGACACCGGCCACCGCGGCCGGGCCCACTGGGACGAACCCGAGGTAGCCGACCAGCTCGGCCACCCGGCGGGAGGCGGGCCGGAGCACGACCTCGTCGGGTGGGCCGAGCTGGAGCAGTTCACCGCAGTCGAGCACGGCCAGGCGGTCGGCGAACGCCTGCGCGTCGGCCAGTTCGTGCGCGACCAGGACGGCGGGCACGTCGCGCGCCGTCACCAGCGACACGACCAGTTCGGTCAGGGATCGGCGCAGGCCGGCGTCCAGCCCGGTGTAGGGCTCGTCCAGCAGCAGCGTGTCGCAGTGCGCCAGCAGCAGGCGGCCGAGCGCGACCCGGTGCTGCTGACCGCCGGACAGCCGGGCGGGCATGGCGTCGAGCAGTCCGCCGATGCCCAGCGTGCCGGCCACCTCGGCCAGTTCCTGCTCAGCCGGGCCGCCGAGCCGGGCCGACCGGGCGTAGGTCAGGTTGCCGCGCACGGACAGGTGCGGGAACAGGCCCGGGTCCTGGCGGAGCAGGCCGACCCGGCGCTGCCAAGGCGGTACCGCCCGCACCGGCGGCGCGGTCGAGGTAAGCACCCGGCCGCCGAGTACCACCCGGCCGCGGCGGGGGGCGACCAGGCCCGCGACCACTTCCAGCAGGGTGGTCTTGCCTGCACCGGACGGGCCGAACAAGGCCACCCGCTCCCCCGCCGCGACCTGGACGGCGGCCCGCACGGTGAAGTCGCGGCGGTCAACCTCGACGTCGGCGTCCAGCACGGGCGCTCCAGATGTAGGCGGCCAGCGGCAGCGGCAGCGCCACGACCAGCAGGACCAAGGCGAACGGCAGGGCGGTGGCCAGCCCGGTCTCCTGCAGCTGGTTATAGATCTGCAACGGTATCCCGTAAGGGTGGTAGGCGATGATGAGCACCGCGCCGAACGCGCCCATGGCCCGGGCCCACGCCACCGACAGGGCCATGGCCAAACCCGGGGCGGCCAGCGGCAGCGTGACCCGGCGGAAGGCCCGCAGCGGCCGGTCGCCGAGCAACTGGGCCTGCTGCTCCAGCCGCGGCTCCACCCCGGAGAACGCGGCCTGCGCGCCGACCACGTAGTACGGCGCGGACTCGTACACCTCGGCGATGACCAGAGCCAGGAACGTGTTGGTGGCGGACAGGTGCAGGTGGCCGATCAGCTCGCCGATGGGCGTGTACGGGCCGACCAGGAAGACCAGCAGCAGGCCGATGACCAGCGGCGGCAGCAGCAGGCTGCACAGGACGCCCGCTTCCCATACCCGCGGGAACGGCAGCCGGCCGCGGGCCAGCATCCAGGCCAGCGGGGTGCACAGCAAAAACAGCACGACCAGCGTGATCGCCCCGGACTCGATCGAGGTGAGCAGCGGGTCGAACGCTCCCGGCGCGGTCAGCGCGGACCGCAGGGCCGACCAGGACAGGTGGGTGAGCAGCGCGATGACCGGGCCCAGCAGTGCGATCCAGATGACCGCCGCCCCGATGATCGAGACGATCGCCGAGGCCGACCGGACCCGCGGCGGCGCGGGTCCGGTCGGCCTCGGCTCGTTCGGGCTAGCTGCCCAGCTCACTCTGGATGGCCGCGGGGACCGCGCTCTTGTCGCCGAAGACCGTCGGCGTGAGTACGGTGAAGCCGCCCTGCTTGTATTGGGCCAGGCCGGTGGGCGAGAGCGTGTACTTGATGAACGCGTTCCCGGCGGCGGTGGGCGTGCCGATCGCGGTGATGTCGATGACCTGCGGGCTGCCCTTCTTGGTCTTGCCGTTCTCCAGCTTGACCGTGGCCTTCTGGTAGGCCGCGGCGTCGTCGGCACTAGCCAGGCTGATCGCGTCGGGCAGCTTGATGTACGGGAGGTGCAGCTCGACGGCCTGGGTGATGAACGCGCTGGAGGCGTCGAGCTGACCCGACTGCAGCGTCGAGTCCAGTGCGGACTCGGCGTAGATCTGCGAGGACTTGGACGTGCCGAAGTCTGAGGTGCCGAGGATCTTGGCCACGGTGTCGGACGGCAGCTTGCAGTAGGTCTGGGCCAGCTCGAGCATGTAGATGAAGTCCCGGCCCTGCGGGTCGACGTTCGGGTCGGTGCGGCCGAGCTTCAGGCCGGGCGACTGCAGCGTGCTGCTGAACAGGCTGCACACATTCTTCGAGCCGTCCGCGATGGCCTTGAAGTCGCTGGCGTACTTGCTCTTGGGGTTGTACGCCACCACAATCGACGTGCCGGCGTACTGCACGTACCACTTGGTGTACTTCGGCTGGAGCGGGGTGATGTTGTCCCCGCCGACGCTCTCGAAGACGTTCGGGCTGAGCTCACCGCCGGCGATGTCCGTCTCCAGATCACCGGATGCCCCCCCGTGGCCAACGAACTTGTAGCCCTGAGCCGCGGTGAAGGCGGGCGAGACGATCTTCTCGTTGAGGAATTGCAGCGAGGAGGCGTAGGCAACGTTCACGTTCCCGGTGGGCTTGGCCGACGCCGGGGACTTGGCCGACGCTTTGGCGGTCGCGCCGGCCGACGTGCCGCCGTTAGATGACGAGCTGGAGCTGCACCCCGCCGCGGCGGCCGCGAGCGCGGTCAGCCCGGCGACCGCGGCGATGCGCACGCGGAATTTCGTCTGATGATCGGCCATCTGCCTGACACTAACCAGCCCCTGTTACCAGCGGCAATAACTTGTAATGATCGCTGGTCACATTGTGACCACTATGTATCCGGGGCGGCATGCGACCACGCGGGACCCGACGGCGTACGCTGCCGCCATGATCACCGACTTGTTCAGGCTGACGGGCAAGGTGGCCGTGGTCACGGGCGCGTCCTCCGGTCTGGGAGTTGCTTTCGCCCAGGCCATGGCCGAGGCGGGCGCCGACGTGGCGCTCGGGGCCCGGCGGGCGGACCGGCTGGAGCAGACCCTGGCCGACGTGTGTGACAGCACCGGGCGGCGGGGCATCGCCGTCCGCACCGACGTGGCCTCGCCGGAGGACTGCCAGCGGCTGGTGGACGCCGCGATGCAGAAGTTCGGGCGGGTGGACGTGCTGATCAACAACGCCGGCGTCGGGACCGCGGTGCCTGCCACCAAGGAGACGCCGGAGCAGTTCCGCAGCGTGCTGGACGTCAACCTGAGCGGCAGCTACTGGATGGCTCAGGCCTGCGGCCGGGTCATGCGGCCGGGCAGCAGCATCATCAACATCAGCAGCGTTCTCGGCATCACCACGGGTGGCCTGCCCCAGGCCGCCTACACCGCGAGCAAGGCCGGGCTGATCGGCCTGACCCGCGACCTGGCCCAGCAGTGGACCGGCCGCAAGGGCATCAGGGTCAACGCGATCGCGCCCGGCTTCTTCGTCAGCGAGATGACCGAGACATACCGGCCCGGCTATCTGGACCAGATGATGCCGCGGATCGTCACCGGGCGGATGGGCGAGTCCACCGAGGTGGCCGCGGTGGCGGTGTTCCTGGCCAGCGAGGCCGCCTCCTACGTGACCGGCCAGACCCTGGCCGTGGACGGCGGGGTCACGATCACCTAGGCCCCCGGCGGGCGGCGGGCGGCGACCTGGGTGGCCTGCTCGAAGGCGTGGCCGGCCTGCAGCACCGCGAAGTCGGCGTGGTGCGGGCCGACGAGCTGGACGCCGATCGGCAGGCCGCCTTGGCTGAAGGCGGCCGGTACTGACAGCGCCGGGCAGCCGGTGGCCGAGATCAGGTAGGCCGAGGCCATCCAGTCCAGGTAATCGGTCATCGGCACCCCGTTGATCTCGGTCGGGTACTCCAGGTCCACGTCGAACGGCAGCACCTGGCTCACCGGCAGCAGCAGGATGTCGTAGTGGGTAAAGAACTGCCGGACCCGCTCGAACAGGGCCGTGTGCAGCTGCTCGGCCCGGGCCAGGTCGCGGCCGGACAGCGCGCGGCCCTGGGCGATGTTGTCCCGCAGCGTGGCCTTGAAGGCCTCCGGCGACTGTTCCTCCAGCGCACCGAACGTGGCCTCGAAGTTCCAGGCCCGCAGGGTGCGGAACACCTCGTCGGCGCCGGTGAAGTCCGGGCTGGCGTCGGTGACCCGGGCACCCAGATCCGCGAACACCAGGGCCGCCGCCGTAGTGGCTGCAGCCACCTCCGGCTCAACCGGGACCGCGCCGCCCAGGTCCGGGGAGAAGGCCACCCGCAGCCCGCGCGGGTCGGACTCCAACGGCTCGGCGAAGCGGGATCCCGGCGTTTCCAGCGCGATCGGCGACCGGGGATCCGGGCCGGCCAGCACGGACAGCAGCAGCGCGGTGTCGGCCACGGTGCGGGCCATCGGGCCGCTGACGCCCATCGTGCCCCAGGCCATCAGGGCGGGCCAGTCCGGCACCCGGCCCGGCGACGGCCGGAATCCGACCACGTTGTTGAACGAGGCCGGGTTGCGCAGCGACCCGCCCATGTCGCTGCCGTCGCCGATCGGGTGCATGCCGCAGGCCAGCCCGGCCGCGGTGCCGCCGCTGCTGCCGCCCGCGCTCTTGGATCGGTCGTACGGGTTCCTGGTCGCGCCGAACAGCGGATTGAACGTGTGTGACCCGGCCCCGAACTCGGGCACGTTGGTCTTGCCGATCGTGATCACCCCGGCCTGCCGCATCCGCTCGATGACCAGCTCGTCCTCGGCCGGCACGTAGTTTGCCCGCAGCGGTGACCCGTAGGTGGTGAGCAGCCCGGCGGTCTCGTGCAGGTCCTTGTGGGCCACGGGCAGCCCGTGCAGCACCGGCAGGTCCACGCCGGCCGCGGCCCGTTCGTCCGCGGCGACCGCGGCGGCTTCGGCCCGCTCCGCGTCCAGCGTGATCACCGCGTTGACCTCCGGATTCAGCCGCTCGATCTGGTCCAGGTGCGCCGCCAGGACCTCGCGGGCCGATACCTCCCGGCGGCCCAGCGCCGCGCGCAGTTCCCGGGCGGTCAGGAAACACAGGTCGGACATCGGGACTCCCCGGGCGCTGAGGTGACGTGCGGTCCAGGGATCACCCTAAGCACAGCGGCTGCGTTGTGGCGGCGAGCCCTGACTACGCGGTTTCCGTGATTTCGGGGGGCCGGGGCGGCGGTTAGCGTCGGGGCATGCGGGTGGTGCTGCGCGGGCGCTCGGCCGAGATGACGGCTGCGCTGGGGCCGCTGCGCCGGGCCGTGCGGACCGGGCGGGGCGGGATGCTGCTGGTCACGGGCGAACCCGGCATCGGCAAAAGCGCGCTGCTGGCCGCGGTGGCGGCGGAGGCGGGCCCGCTCGGATTCCTGGTCGGGGCGGCAGCGGTGGTACGCCCGTCGGCGGCCGGGGCTGCAGGGTCCCGTGGGTCTGGTGAGGTTAGTGGGGTTTATAGGGCTGGGCCTAGCGGGGGTCACGAGACCGGGTCTGGTGAGGTGGGGGCCCATGGTCTGGAAGCGCTGCTGCTGGCGCTGCGGTCGGGGCCTGAGCCGCTGCTGCCCGCGGCCCATCTGACGGAACTGGCGGGGCTGGCCGAGCGGGCGGGAGATGCCGCCGCGGCCGGGGCCCCGGTGCTGCTGGTGGACCGGATGGCCGGCCTGCTGGCGGAACGGGCGGCCGAGTCGCCGGTCTTGATCGTGGTGGACGATCTGCAGTGGGCAGGACGGGCCTGCCTGGCCACGGTGCAGGCCCTGGCCGCGCGGCTGGCCGGGCGGCCGGTGGTGTGGGCGCTGGGCAGCCGGCGCACCTCACGGGACTTCCTGCGCGGCCTGGGTGAGGCGGGGCCGCACGGGGTGGCGGTGGAGTGGATCCGGCCGGCCCCGCTGGCCATGCCGGACGTGACCGCGCTGGCCCGGGACCGGCTCGGCCGCGCACCGGACGGGGCGTTGCGGCGGATGCTGGCGGGCAGCGGTGGCAACCCGCGGCTGATCGTCGAGGTCATCGACGGGGTGGCGCAGGCCGCAGCCCGCGGCGAGCCCACCGACCGCCTCCCGTCGGCGCTGGTCAGAACGGTGCGACGGGTCATGACCCGGCTCGGCCCCGGCCCGCGCGAGCTGGTTGAGCTGATGGCGGTGCTGGGCCGGGCGCTGTCGGTGGGCGAGGCCTGCGCGCTGTTGCCCGCCCAGGCCGAGCCGGACGTGGCCCGGGGTATCGACCGGGCCATCGCCGTGGGCCTGCTGAGCGGCTCCGGGCACGCGGTCCGGCTGCGGTTCGACCTGGTCCGGGAGGCGGTCTACGGCGACGTGCCCACCGCGCGGCGGGCCGGGCTGCACCTGCGCTGCGGCCAGCACCTGGCCGGCACGGGTGACCCGCGGGCCGCGGCCGAGCACGCCCGGGCCGCGGGCCGGGACGGCCGGGCCTCGGAGGCGGCGGCCATCTTGCGGCAGGCGGCCGGCGACCTGCTGCCGTGCGACCCGGCCGAGGCGGCGGCGCTCATCGAGGTGGCCCGGCGCTTCTCCCCCGATACCCCGGACCAGACCGTCGGTGACGCCGGCATCCTGCTGCGCACGGGGCGGGCCGCCGCCGCGCTGCAGGCCGCCGAGCTGACCCTGGCCCGGGCCGACTCGGCCGCCGACCGGGCCGCGCTGCAGGGCCTGGCCGCCCGCGCGCTGACCGCCCTGGACCGCCCGGACGACGCGCTGATCCGGCTGCGGGCCGCCGGTTCCGGTGTCCCGGGATCGGACGGGGCCCGGCAGTCAGCCGCCGGGGCCGGCATCCCATCACCGGAGCGGGCCCGGCTGGCCGCAGCCGAAGCGCTGGCCCAGGCGGCCGCCGGCCCGGAGGATGCGGCCCGGGCGGCGGCCGTCCACGCCCTGGCCACCGCCCGTAGCTCGGGTGACGGAACCGCTGAGCTCGTGGCCACGCAGGCCCTGGCCGAAGCCAGCCGCCGGCACGGCCGGGCCGGGGATGCGCTGCGGCACGCCCGGGCCCTGCGGCAGCTGGCCGGGCCGGAGCACCCGGCCCAGCTGGCCGACGAGGTGCTGGCCCTGCAGCAGGCCGACCGCCTGGACGACGCGGGACTGTTGCTGGCCGCGGCCGGCCCGGCGGCACGGGCCTGGCCCGAGCTGGCCGGCGCCCAGCTGTGGCAGGAGCTGGCCCTGGGTCAGCTGGCCCAGGCCGAGGCCAGCGCGGCCGCGCTGGCGGAGCTGGGCCGCGAGCTGGACCGTCCCGTGGACCAGGAGCTGGCCCAGGCGGCCCGGCTGGTGATCGCCGCGCTGCGCGAGGGACCCAGTGCTGGTCGCGGCCTGGTTAAAAATGGAAAAGAGAACCACGACGAAGCCGCACGCGGGCGATCGGACGCGGCCGGGGTCGGCGGGTGGCGATCGGGCCTAGCCGTGGCGGGCGGGTGGCTGGCGCTGGCCCAGGGGCGGCCGGCCGAGGGAGCGGCGGCCGCGCGGTGGGCTCTGCGCGCGGCCCGCACCCACGGCGCGCTGTGGCTGTGGCAGCCGGGGGCGATGCGGCTGGTGGCCCAGCTGGGACTGGCGGCCGGGGACCAGAAACTGGCCTCCGAGGCGGCGGCGGTGGCCGAGCTGGCCGCGGCCCGGAACCCGGAGGTGCCGGTCTTCGGCGGGCTGGCCTGCCAGGTGCGCGGGCTGGCCCAGGGCGACGCCAGCCTGCTCGGCCGAGCCTGGGAGCTCCTGCGGAGCAGCCCGCGGCCGCTGCTGCGGGCCAGCGCGGCGCAGGACTACGGACGGGCGCTGCTGACCGGGCCGGGCGCGGGTTCACGCGCGGCCGGGGTACGCCTGCTGGACGAGGCGTGGGACGGGTTCGGCCAGGCCGGCGCCTGGGCCGCGCGGCAGGCAGCCGAACGAACGCTGCGCCAGGCCGGCGTCCGCCGGGCCAAGTGGGCGGCGGTACAGGCGGCACCGCTGTGGCCCGCACGGGGCTGGGACGCGCTCACCGACGCCGAACGCAAGGTGGCCGAGCTGGTCAGTTCCGGGCACACCAACCGGTCCGCAGCCAGCCAGCTGGGCCTGTCCCCCAACACCGTCGGCACCCACGTGCGCTCCATCTTCAGCAAGCTGCACATTCAGTCCCGGGTCCAGCTGGCCAACCTGCGGCACGAACAACTGACCGCGGCGGCCAGTGTGGGCACTCCCGTGGGCGCGGGGGCGGCGCGGGCTCAGCCGCCGGACAGGATCTTCCGGGCGGTCTGAGCGATCTCGGCGTTGGTGAAGGCGTGCCCGCCGATACCCCAGCCGCCGTCCGGAGCCTCGGAGATCAGCACCCAGGTGCGCTCGCTGAGCGACGGGTCACCGGCCGCGGCCGCCGTGATCTCGGTCATCTCCCGGACCACGCCGAGCTTTTTGTCCCGGTCCAGCACGCCGACCGGGGTCAGCACGGCGATCCGGACGTGGGTGTGGTCGCCGCTGGCGTTGCTGAGCGAATCCGGGGCCAGCTCGTGCACGAACGCGGCGGTGTTGTCGGCGAAGAACGGGATGTCCGGCACGGCTTCCCAGCGCATCATGCACGCGGCCAGGTCCTGAGCCAGCTTGCTCTTGTCGCTGAACGTGCCGGTCGCGGCGGTGACATCGATCATCGGCATAGGTGTGGCTCCTTGAGTGGATGAGCCGGGTGGATGAGCCGGTGCGGTGAGAACCAGTCAGCCGCAGCCTGCCTGACCTGGGTGACCCGCCGCCTCACCCGAACAGGTGAGGAGAAATTCGGGCCGGTCGCAAAATGAGACCGGGGAGGCGGCAGTGAAGCGATGCGATAACGATGCAACCGTCCACGCCGCGCCTAGGGGAGAACCGCGACATGACCGAAGCTGCGCCAGGTCCTGACCGTGCCAACTCTGACTTGGCCGTGTTCCGGCTGATCTACCGGAGCCGGGACCTCATCCCGCTGGACACCCGCAAGACCGAACTGGGCGCGCTGTTCAGCGAGGCCCGCTCGAACAACAAGAAGCAGGACATCACCGGCGCGCTGCTGGTCCACGGCGACTGGTTCGCCCAGGTGCTGGAAGGCAGCGAGGAGCCGATCCGCGCGCTGTTCGCCCGGATCAAGCAGGACGGACGGCACGACAACGTCGCCGTCATCGCTTCCGGGCCGGCGACAAGGGTCTTCGGCCGCTGGTCCATGGCCCGGGTCTCCGCGGACGGGGAGCCGGACATCCCGATGATCGCGCACAAGGATGGGATCGCCCCCGCCGCCAGCCGGGGTACCACCCCGGCCCAGGAGGAGGTTCTGGACGTGTTGCGCCAGGCCACCAAGGATGACGCACACGCGGTCTGACCCGTAGCGGCGGGCGACCGGAGCGCAGCGCCAGAACTGTCGGTGGGTCCGGTTAGAGTCCGGGGCATGGATTGGAAACTTGAACTGGTGTTCGTACCGGTCTCTGATGTCGACCGGGCCAAGTCGTTCTACGCCGATCAGGTCGGCTTCAACGCCGACTACGACGAAAAGGTCAGCGACACGCTGCGGTTCGTGCAGCTGACCCCGCCCGGGTCGGCCTGCTCGATCGCCATCGGGACCGGGCTGATCGATTCGGCCCCCGGATCGCTCCGCAACCTGCAGATCGTGGTCGATGACGTGGCGGCGGCGCGCAAGGAGCTGATCGAGCGCGGTGTCGAAGCGAGCGAGGTCGACGTGCAGGCCTGGGGTTCGTTCGTCACGTTCAGCGACCCGGACGGCAACACCTGGGCCCTGCAGCAGCTACCGGACCGGACCGGCTGACGTTAGGGATCCTTCCTTCCGGGCACATGCGAGAAGTCATGTTCGGCATGGGTGCGCGGGAGGCGGAGGTCATGGAAATCAAGATGGTGCTGTACCTTCCACGCGATGCTGCGAGCGTCCCGGTGAGTCGGCAGGTGCTCGACGGCTGCCTGGAGACGCTGGGCGTCACCGCGGATACCCGCACCGACATCGCGCTGGCCCTCACCGAGTCGTGCGCCAACGTCATCCAGCACGCCGACCCGGCCGACGAGTATGAGGTCCAAGCCAAGGCGAGCAAGGGCCGCTGCGTGATCGAGGTGGTGAACACCGCGCACCGGGACGACCCTGGCACTGGCACGGACGACGGCCAGCCGTTCTCGCCGCCGACCGGGCCGCTGTCCCCCACCGCCGAGCACGGCCGGGGCCTGCAAATCATCGACGCCGTGGTGGACAACGTCCGGCTGACCCGGAACCGGGCCGACGGCACCACCGTGCACTTCGAAAAGGAATTGGACTGGGTGCCCAACGCACCCGGCCAGCAGCTGTTCAGCCGGCCTTAGGGCGCAGGAACGCTAGCAGGTGGTCCAGGAGCGCCTCGGGCTGCTCCTCAGGCAGGTAGTGCCCGCAGTTGGCGATGATCACGCTGGTGGAGTCGGGCGCGATGATCTGGCCGATCTCGCCCACGCGGGGGCCCAGGCTCCGGTCGCCGGCCAGGGTCAGCACCGGCATCGTGAGCGGGTGGGCGCGGCGGCGCTCGTTCTGGGCGATGATCTCGTCGATGGCGCGGTAGAACTCGAAGCTGGCCCGGAGGGCGTCGGCGCTGCGGGCCAGGGTCTGCACGTAGAAGCCCACCGCGGACTCAGGCAGCGGGATGGCCGCCTTGGCCGCGAACTGGTCGCCGAAGTACAGGTGCTCACGGCCGCGGACCAGCTCCTCGTTCAGGCCGCGCTTGCGGTTGAAGGCGAAGTGCCAGAGCCGGTCGTTGGCCGCCTCGGGCCCGAGCAGCGGGGGCGAGGGAGCCACCCCGGGGATGTTGGCCTCGGCCAGCATCAGCCGGTCGATCCGGTCCGGGTGATCGGCGGCGGCCGCGTACGACGTCCACATGCCCACGTCGTGCCCGATCAGGGCGAACCGGTGGTGCCCGAGCCGGTCCATCAGGGCCACGAGCTCGCGGGCCAGCGTGCTCGAGTCGTAGCCGTCGTACGGGGCGTCGGAGACGCCAACGCCGCGCGGGTCGACGGCGATCACGCGGAAGTCCTCGGCCAGCCGGGGCATCACGTAGCGCCAGGCGTACCAGGTCTGTGGCCAGCCGCCGACCAGCAGCAGCGGCGGCCCGTCGCCGCCGGACACCGTGTGCAGCCGCACCCCATCGACGTCGGTCAGCCGGCTCTCGAACCGGTCCGCGAAGCCGCCCGGCAGCCCGGGCACGCCGCTGACCGTGCCGAACCCGCTGACCGGCTCGCCGATCGTCATCGCCGGGCGGCGGCCAGGGCGGTGCGGATCGCTTCCTCGCCCGCGGGGCGGCCTCGTTCGTTCTCGAACGGGCCGTACGGAGCGCCGTAGACCGGCTCGTCCGGCTGCTGCCGCCAGCTCTCGGCCAGCGGGCCGTAGTCGACCACGCCGTAACCGATCGAGTCGAGGAAACCGGCCGCCGCCGCATTGGCCTGATCGTTGTCGCCCGCGATGGGCAGGTAGGAGCGCATCGGGTCGTCGGCCGGCCGGGCCAGGTTGCGCAGGTGCTTGTAGTAGATGTTGTTGAACGCCTTGACCACGGAGACGCCCGGCAGGTGCCGCTGCAGCAGTTCACTGCTGGTGACCTGGCCAGAGTCCAGATCGGCGATGTGCCCGTCGCGCTGTGCATAGTAGTTGTTGGCGTCGATCACGGCCTTGTCCTGCAGCGGGCGGACGGGGATGTGGCTGACGGCGGCCAGCGGAGTCGCCACCACCACCAGATCACCCTCCTCCGCGGTGTTGTCGACGCTCTCGGCCCGGGCCAGCGAGCCGAGCTCAGCCACCAGGTCCTTCAGGGTGTCCGGGCCGCGCGAGTTGCTCAGCACGACCATGTGCCCGGCGGCCACGCTGAGCCGGGCCACCGTGCCGCCGACCATGCCGCTGCCGATGAATCCAATCGTCGCCATACCGCCGATGATCTCACCGCGCGGCTGGGACATTTCGGGCCGGGGGCGCGACGCGGGGGTTGCGGAGGTGCTCGTAGACCACGCTGGTGCGGACGTCGGCGACCTCGGGACGCTGGGTGAGCCGGTCGATGACGAAGGCGTAGAGGTCCTGGTTGTCGGCCACGGCCACGTGGATCAGGAAGTCCTCATCGCCGGAGACCACGAACACGCCGATGGTCTCGGGCAGGGCGCTCACCCAGTCCCGGAACCGCTCGATGGTGTCCCGGGCCGGCGGGCGGATCCGGACCGCGATCAGCGCCTGCACCGGCCGGCCCATCCGGGCCAGGTCGACGTCGAGCAGGGCGCCGCGGATCACTCCGCGCTGGCGCAGGCTCCGGGTCCGGTCCAGCGCGGTGGTGGGTGACACCCCAACCGCGGCGGCGATGTCCCGGTTGGTGCGGCGTGCGTCCGCCTGCAGTTCCCGCAGAATCGCCGTATCTAGTTCGTCCATATCCGCCATATCGGCTGCCCTCCCGTACGAAATACGGATCGTTTGCCATAGATCCGCATAGCTGCCTAGGGTACAGCCATATCGACGTACGAAGGAGAGATTCGTTGCTTGGTTACCAGCCCGAGGAAATCGTCACCAGCGAGCCGACCCGGTCGGCCAGGTACAAGTGGGCGATCGTGGTGGACACGACGGTCCCGGCCGGGCTGATGGCCAACGCGGTGGCCTGCGTGGCCGCCAGCACCGGTGCCCTGGTGACCGGGCTGATCGCCCGCGGGGGCCCGGACGCATCCGGGCACGACCATCCCGGGCTGCCGTGGGCGGGCTGCACGGTCCTGGGCGGCCCGCCGGAGGAGATCGCGGCGGTACGGGCCCGGGCCGCCGCCTCCGACGGCGTGCTGGTGGCCGACATGCCGAGGTCGGCCCAGACCAACCGGGTCTACGACGACTACCTGGGTGAGCTGGCCGGGACGAAGCCGGAGGACCTCGGGGTCAGTGCGTTCAGCGTGTTCGGCCCGCGCAACCGGGTGGACAAGCTGGTCAAGAAGCTCGCCCTGCTTTAGGTCACTGCTTTAGGTCACTGCCTTAGGTCAGTCGGTGACGGGCGGATCGGGGATGTCGGCGTCGAGCAGGGCACTCGCGCCGGCCGCACGGGTGGTGGCGTTCTCGCTGCGCTCGCGCAGGCGCTCCAGCGTCTCGCTGTCGCCCAGCGGCACGGCCGCTTCCAGGCGGGCGCTTTCCTGGACGTCGGGCAGGTCCATCACGGCGTCGACCAGGCTGGCCCGGCGGCCCGGGGGGATGTGCCCGGGCACCGCGTGCACGGAGGTCTGAGCGGTCACCGGGCCGGGGCCGTCCTCGGGCGCGATCGTCACGTCGGCGGCGGCGACGGTCGCGTCGCCGTCCTTGATCTCGAGGTGGTGATGCTTGGCCGGATCGGTCATGTGCTGGCTCCTCAGAGGATGTACGGCGCGCGGTGGCCAGCGACCTCATGGCCGTCGGAAGTGGTTACTGGGGTGCCCGGCCCGGGCCGGGGGCAAACGGTCAAATCGGGCGGAAAATCCTGCCGGTGCGTGACCTGGAGCTGCCGGTCACTGCCGGTCAATTCCGCTATGCAAGGGTTCGGCCCGGCGCGTAAAATCTCACCCAGCGTTAACGTCCATCACCGCCCGAATCAGCCACTATGAGGTCACTTCAGCACGTATGAGGAGATACCGAGCGGGGTCAGCCATGGTCTCCGGGGCGTCGGGCGCCTCCGGGCAGGCGGGTAGCCCGTTCCGGGGGCCGGCCCTGTGGCCCCGCGTGCTGCCGTTCGCCATCCTGGCCGTGCTGGCCGAGGCCAGCGCGGCCCTGCCACCCGGGCCGAGGTCGATCGGGGCCGTGGTGGTCAGCGTGGTGCTGCTGCTGGCCACCGCGGCCGCGTTCTTGCTGCCCTGGTCCCGGCTGCCGGACTGGGCCCCGGTGCTGGTGCCGCTGCTCTACACCGGGTCGGTGCTGGCGCTGATCCTGGGGGTGGGGTCCAACAGCGGCGTCGGCATCGTGATCGCGATGCCGGTGCTGTGGACCGCGTTGTTCCAGCGCTGGACGGACTCGGTGTGCCTGGTGGCCGCGATCGTGGCCGTGGAGGTCATCGTGTCGCTGGTCCCGGTGGCCGCCCCGGCGGGAGTGGTGGTCCGGCGCGTCATCTTCTGGGCCACGCTGGCTGCGCTGATCTCGGTGTCCACGCACGGCCTGCGGGACCGGATCCAGCGCTCACAGGACCGGTCGGCCCAGCTGCAGAGCCGGCTGCGCGAGCTGACCGTGCTGGCCGACCGGGACCGGATCGCCGCGGACCTGCGGGACAAGGTCATCCAGCGGATCTTCGCCGCCGGGCTGGCGCTGCAGAGCGTGGCGTCGCGGTCGTCGGAACGGGAGATCCGGAACAAGCTCGCGATCACGGTCAACGACCTGGACCAGACCGTGCGGATGCTCCGGGACGCGATCTTCGGCCTGGAGCAGCGGCCCGGCCAGCGCGGGCTGCGCCAGCAGATCATGGACCTGGTCAGTGGCCTGTCTCCCGCTCCGGAAGTCAGCTTCAGCGGCCCGGTCGACACCGCGCTGGCCGCCGCGGCCCAGGACGAGCTGATGGACCGGCTGACCGAGGTGCTGAATCCGGACGGCCACGCCAGCGCGGCCACCCGGGTCAGCATCGCGGTCGACGGCCGGGGCTTCCAGACCGTGATCGAGACTGGCGCCGACGGCACGCCGGTGGAATGGACCATCCCGGCCCAGCGGGGGTAACCCCCAGGGGGTAACCGGCGGCCGGGCTCACCGGCGGCCGGGCTCACCGGCGGCCGGGCTCACCGGCGGCCGGGCTCACCGGCGGCCGGGCTCACCGGCGGCCGGGCTCACCGGCGGCCGGGCTCACCGGCGGTCGAGGGCGCGGTCCAGGTTCACCGCCGCGCTGATCAGCGCCAGGTGCGTGAGGGCCTGCGGGAAGTTGCCCAGCGCCTCGCCGGACGAGCCGATCTGCTCGGAGTACAGGCCGAGGTGGTTGGCATAGGTGAGCATCTTCTCGAACACATACCGGGCCTCCTTGACCCGCCCGGCCCGGGTGAGCGCCTCCACGTACCAGAACGAGCACAGGGTGAACGTGCCCTCGCCCCCGGCCAGCCCGTCGTGCCCGGTGGGCGCGTACCGGGACACCAGGCTGTCGGAGGTCAGCTCGGCCCCGATCCGGTCCAGCGTGGACAGGAACCGCGGGTCGGTCGGGCCGGCGAACTTGACCAGCGGCATGACCAGGACCGAGGCGTCGAGCAGCTGGCTGCCGGGGTGCATGACGTAGGTCTTCAGGTCCGGGTCCCAGCAGGCTTCTTGCACGTAGCGGTGGGCCGACGCGGCCAGCTTGCGCCACCGCTCGACCGGTCCCGGCAGGCCGCGGTCGCGGGCCAGCCGGGCCGCCCGGTCGTAGGCGACCCAGGTCATCAGGGCCGAGTAGGTGAACCGCTGCCGCGGGCCGCGGATCTCCCAGATACCCTCGTCCGGCTCCTCCCAGTGCTTGGACAGCCAGTCCAGCCGTTTGGACAGACCGGTCCACAGGTCGTAGGAGATCGGCACCTCGCGGTTGTACAGGTAGACCGAGTCCATCAGCTCGCCGTATACGTCGAGCTGGCGCTGGCGCACCGCTCCGTTGCCGATCCGTACCGGCCGCGAGCCCCGGTAGCCCTCGAGGTGCTCGAGCACGGTCTCGCCGATGTCCTCGCTGCCGTCGACGCCGTACATGATCATGATGTCGCGCTCGCGGGTGGCCGATTCGCAGCGCCGCTGCACCCACTCCATGAACGAGCCGGCCTCCTCCAGGAAGCCCAGCGTCATCAGCGCGTACACGGTGAACGCGGCGTCCCGCAGCCAGCTGTAGCGGTAGTCCCAGTTGCGCAGGCCGCCGACCTCCTCGGGCAATGAGGTGGTGGGCGCGGCGACCAGGGCGCCGGTCGGGTGGTACACGAGCAGCTTGAGCACGAGCGCGGAGCGCTGCACAGTTTCCCGCCAGCGGCCCCGGTACCTGGACTGGCTGACCCAGTTCTGCCAGAAGTCGGAGGTCAGCGCGAACAGCCGCTCGATCTCCCCGGTCTCCAGCGGCCGCACCTGCCCCGCCCACTCCAGCTCGATGTCGACGGTCTCGCCCTCGTCCACGGTGAAGGTGGCGGCGACCCCGGACTCCTCGATCTTGAGCGGCACCGTGGTGCGCAGCACGAACTGCCCGCGGGCGGAGGTGAAGACGGCGCCGGTCCCGGGGACCAGCTCCACGGTGTGCGGAGCCCGGCCGTAGTCGAAGGCCGGGTGGCAGGCCAGCTCGAAGGTGGCCCGGCCGCGGACCGCGCGGGCCTGCCGGACCAGCAGGTCGCGGGCCTTGCCGCTGCCGCTGGTGTCCGGCACCATGAAGTCGATCACCTCGCCGACCGCTTCGGCGCCGTGGAACCGCGTCATCAAGATGTTGGTGTCGGGTAGGTACAGCTGCTTGGGCCGCTGGCTGGTCCGGCTGGACAGCGAGAAGTAACCGCCCTTGCGGGCGTCGAGCAGCGCGCCAAACAGCGACGGCGCGTCGAACCGGGAGGGGCAGTACCAGTCCACCGTCCCGTCGGTGCCGACCAGCGCCACGGTTCTCAGGTCGCCGACGATGCCGTGTTCCTCGATCGGGAGGTACCCCGTCGGCGGGGTGTCAGAGCGGTAACCGTTGCCGACGGTGAAGGTTCCCATTGGGTCATTCTCGGAACTGACTGTTACGCCCATGTTTCCGCTGCTGACAGGGGGGTTTAAGTGACTGGCCAGCGCCGGGCCATGGTGGCCAGCTGCCGGTGGGCGGTCGACCACCGGGACCGCTTCCGGTACGAGCAGATCCGGCCGATCCCCGTCGGCGCGACCCGGGAGGGCGACGAGCCGATCGTCACCGACTGCTCGGGCTTTGTGACGTTGATGGCGCGGTGGAGCGGGATCGAGGATCCGAACGGCCGGGGTTACAACGGCGAAGGGTGGACCGGGACGCTGCTGGAGCACCTGCCGGCCGTCGGGTTCACCCAGACCCGGCCGGCCGACATCGCCGTGTTCGGGACCTTCCCCGGGGTGCACTGTGCCGTCCTGCTGGAGTCCGGGCGCGTGGGCGACCCGTGGGCGGTGTCGCACGGCGTCCCCGGCGACCCGAAGCTGACCCGGCTGTCCCGCCTGGCCGACTACTTCCGCCAGGACGGCCCGGTCGTGTACCTGGCGCTGGACAGTGCCAGCTGATCAGTGCCAGCTAAATCAATGCCCGCTGATCAATGCCCGCTGATCAATGCCAGCTAAATCAATGACTGATGGGCCAGGTGTGGACGGGCTCGTTGGTGTGCATGTGCTCGATGTAGCGCTGGGTCATGAGGCGGAGGGCCTCGCCGCGGTCGGCGGCGCCGTGGCTGCTGAGCGCGGCCACGGTGGCCTTCTGCCAGGCGGCGCCGGTCTGCCCGGTCAGGCAGCGCTGCTCGATGATGTCGAGCAGCCGGTCGGACAGCCCGGTGTCCACGCCCCAGGAGGCCAGGCCTTCGCGGGCCATCGGGAGCAGGCGGCGCAGCACCAGCTCGGCCGCCGGGGCCTCACCCAGGCCCGGCCAGTACAGCCGGGCGTCCATGCCGTGCCGGGCCGCCTCGTGCAGGTTGTCGGCCGCGGTGGCGAACGAGAGCTGGGTCCAGATCGGGCGCTCGGCCTCGGCCAGGGCCCGCACCAGCCCGTAGTAGAACGCGGCGTTGGCCACCACGTCGGCCACCGACGGGCCGGCCGGCAGCACCCGGTTCTCCACCCGCAGGTGAGGCAGGCCGTCCGCGACCGCGTACACGGGCCGGTTCCAGCGGTAGACGGTGCCGTTGTGCAGGCTCATCTCGGACAGCCCGGGGCAGCCGCCGCGGTCCAGGACGACCACCGGGTCCTCCTCGTCGCACACCGGGAGCAGGGCCGGGAAGTACCGGATGTTCTCCTCGAACAGGTCGAATACCGAGGTGATCCAGCGTTCGCCGAACCACACCCGCGGCCGCACCCCCTGGTGCTTGAGCTCGTCCGGGCGGGTGTCGGTGGCCTGTTCGAACAGCGTGATCCGGGTCTCGTCCCACAGCTGGCGGCCGAACAGGTACGGGGAGTTCGCGGCCAGCGCGACCTGGACGCCCGCGATGGCCTGTGCCGCGTTCCAGTAGTTGGCGAACTCCTCCGGGCTGACCTGGACGTGCAGCTGAACGCTGGTGCAGGCGGCCTCGGGGGTGATGCTGCCCGCGTGGGTCAGCAGCCGTTCCGGGCCGTCGATGGCGATCCGCATGTCCTCGCCCCGGGCCGCGAAGATCTGCTCGTTCAGCACCCGGTAACGGGCGTTGGCCGAGATCGTGCCCTCGTGCATGTGGTCTTCACCCAGCGTGGGCAAGATGCCGACCATGACCAGCCGGCTGCCGACCTTGCGGGCCTTCTCGTCGGCGTTGTTCAGGCTGGCCCGGAGCTCCTTTTCCAGCTCGGCCAGGGCGGTGCCGCCCAGCTCGCACGGCGGCACGTTGATCTCCAGGTTGAACTGGCCCAGCTCGGTCGACCAGGCTGGGTCGGCGATGGCCTCGAGCACGTCGGCGTTCTGCATGGACGGATCGCCCTGGCCATCGACCAGGTTCAGTTCGATCTCCACGCCCACCTGGGCCGGGTCGCCTTCGAACCGGTGCTCACGCAGCATGCGGGCGAACACGTCCAGCGAGCGACGTACCTTGTCGCGGTACTTACGGCGATCCTCACCGGTGATCTTGATCGCGTCTATGTCCCGGCCCACCAGGCCTCCATGCCTTTATGTACAGATTCGCACGCCGGGGCGTCCGAAGCTAGCGGTCACTGGCCCGGGTCGCGACCAGGGCATCGTGGATGGCGTCCGCGAACTCAGCCGGGCACTCCAGCGGCGTGAAGTGGCCAGCCCCGTCGACCGGGCGGACGCTAATGTCGCTGAAGAACTCGCCGACCCGGTCCGACCAGGCCCGCGGGAACAGCGGGTCGAACTCCGGCCACAGTACGGTGACCGGCACCGTGATGCGGTCGGCCGGGTCGGGTGCCTGCTCGGCCAGGGACCGGGCCACCGCCCCCGAGCCGGCCCGGTACCAGCCGATCGAGGCGGTGAACGCCCCGGGCGGCCCGTACACCTCGACCAGGTGGTCGAGGTAGCTGGGGTCCAGCTCGAAGCCGGGTCCGGACCAGTGGGCCCAGAAGTGCGACAGGTAGGCGCGCACCTGGTCCGGCTGGCCGTCGATCAGCTCTTCGGCCAGCGACAGCTGGTGGAAGGACTGGTACCAGAACTCGCGCTGGGGCCCGGGCTCAAGCACCCGCGCCCCGATGCCCGGCAGCGGCGGCGAGACGACCAGGGCCCGGACCAGGCCCGGGTACTGCGCCGCCAGCGTCTGCGCGATCCGGCTGCCGATGTCGTAACCGGCCACCAGCACCTGGTCCAGGCCCAGCTCGCGGATCAGCCCGGCCACGCTGCGGGCCTGCGCGGCCGGGCTGTACTGTTCGGCCGGATCGGCCCGGTGCTTGTCCGACTCACCGAACCCGCGCAGATCCGGCACGATCACGTCGCAGGAGCTGGGCAGGGCCAGCGCGGGGCCGAGCACCCGGTAGTCGGTGCGGTCGCCGGGCCAGCCGTGCAGCAGCACCACCGGCTCGCCGGTCCCGGCCCGGTCGTAGGCCAGGGAAAAGCCGTCCACCGGCGCGCTCCGCGGCATCGGCGCCTCCCGGATCATCGTCGCTGTGGTCCAGCCACGCTATATCCGCAGACCGCCGGGCTAAACGACGGTGCGGAACGGGCCCCCTCCCATCCCCTCAGAGGAAGAGGGCCCTGGCTCCGCGCCGCCCCCACCACAGACGGCCCGAAACGAGGCGCTGCGCGCGAACAGATCCCCCCCGATCGCCGTGCCCAGCGCCTCGCCTCGGCGGTACCCAGCTAACCCGGCCCCCGCCCGCGCGCCTATCCCCGAATTCGGGGATGAGCCCGGCCCGGGCGCCCGGCCTACACTCCATACGGCAGCACCCCTGCCCGCCGAACCGCGACCCGAGGAACGACCGGATGACGATCCAGCCCGCCACCACGGTGACGGCGCACGTCAGGACGCCAACCGGGCTGGTCGTGAAGGTACCGGAGGGTAGCCGCCTGATCTTCGGCCGGGGCAGCGACGCCGATCTGACCATCGCGGTGGGCCGGGGGCTGTCCCGGCGGGCCGGGGTGATCAGCGTGCTGTCGGACGGGGCCTGGATCGCCAACATCAGCCGGACGCACGCGCTGTACACCGAGGGGGACGGCTACCGGATCCGGCTGCCGCGGATGGAGGAGGACGGCGAGCCGGTGGGCGGCTGGTTCCTGCGCACCGGGACCACGCTGGTCGGGTCGCGGGCCATGCTGGACGAGGGCCAGCCGGTGGCGGTGACGATCAGCGGCAGCACCAGCTGGGACGCGGTGGCCGACGACGCCGGCCGGGTCCGCCCGGACACCGAGACCACGCTGCTGCCGCTGTACCTGGACCCGATGACCAAGATCTTCCTGGTCGCGCTGATGTGGTGCCGCCCGTGGCTGCTGGACCCGGCCGCGACCACCCCGCTGCCGCGGACGCCGGAGATCGCCCGCGCGGCGCTGGAGGTGACCGGCGCCTACCACGAGCTGGAGCGCTTCGACACCGACTCGGGGTTCCGTGACCGGCTGTCCTCCCGGGTGTCCGAGCACATCAAGGTGATCCGCCGCAAGATCGCCGAGCGCGGCCTGATCGGGGCCAACATGCGGCTGTCGGACGAGGTCGTCGTGCGGATCCTGATCGAGCACGGCATCATCACCCGGGCCGACCTGGGGCGGCTGAACGACCCAGCCTGGTGCTCACGCCAGGAGGACCTGTGGTGGACCCAGCAGGCCTGACGGACCCGGGGTGACCTTAGCCGCCAGCGAGCCCGGCTCAGTTCGCCTGCTGGCCGCCGGGTGGCTGGCCAGTCGGCGGCGCTCCGGCTGGCGGGGGGCCCGTCGGCGGCGGTCCGGGCGGCGGGCTGGCCGGCGGTGGCGGGTTCACCCGGAACTTCGCCGTCGCGCGGCGACCACCCGACCCGGTCACCAGGATTTCGTAGGTCCCGATCGGGATCTCGCCGCGGAAGAAGAGGTGATCCTGGTCGACCGTGTAGTTGAACGTGCCCTTCGGGTCCACCTCCGGATGCCAGCTGGAGGCGCCGTGGCCGACCAGCGAGACGCTGACCGGGGTGCCTGGAACGAAGCCCATGCCGTGGATGACGTAGCCGGTCACCCCGTCACCCTCCGGCTGGCCGAGCGCCAGCTTCGGCGTGCTGCTGATGCCCGCGGGCAGCGTGCTGGGCGGATCCTCGCCGGGCCCGGGCCCGGGGCCGGACGAGGACACCGTGCTCGAGGTCAGTGCGGGGTCGACCTTGGGCCCCAGGTACGCTCCCCCGGCGACCAGGACGGCGGCACCGGCCACGCAGCCGGCCGCGATGAGGCCGATCCGGACCCGGCGGGCGCGCGGCCCGGACCCGCGACGAGGGCCGCTCGGCTTGGCGCCAGTCGTGCCGGGCGGCCGGCCACCCGGCCCGCTGCTGTCGCCGCTGGACGGCCCGTGGCGTGGTCCGTGCCGCGGCAGCTGGGACGGCAGCGCGGTGTGGGAGGCCGAGGTCGGCTCGTCGTGGGTGGGGTCGTCGTCGGCGGTGTCGATGATCCCGGCCTGCGGGCTGCGCTGGTAGCCCGCGATCAGGGCCATGGCTGAATCGGGCAGGTAGGTATGACCGTCGGCCGCCGCGGTTGAGCCCTCGACGAACAAGCCCAGACCGGCCAGCAGCTTGGCCGACGTGGGCCGGTCCAAGGGGCTGTGAGCCAGGCAGGCGTTGATCAGCCCGGCCAGCTCCGGCGGCAGGCCGGTCAGGTCCGGTGGCTCGGTGGCCAGCTTGACCAGGACGTCCATCACGGTGTCGCCGCGGTACGGCGCGTGCCCGGTGGCGGCGTACAGCAGCGTGGCCCCGAGCGAGTACACGTCGCTGGCCGGCGACGCATGCTGGGAGTCCCGGGCCTGTTCGGGGGCCATATAGCCCGGGGTCCCGACCGCGCCGCGGGTCACGGTCAGCGCGACCCGCTCGGCCGCCCGGGCCACGCCGAAGTCGATCACCCGGGGACCGTCCGGCGCCACCAGCACGTTGGACGGCTTGAGATCGCGGTGCACCAGGCCGGCCAGGTGAATGGACTCCAGCGCCTCGGCGCAGCCGGCCGCCAGCCACCGCACGGTCGGCACCGGCAGCGGCCCGGTCGCCTTGACCAGCTTGCTCAGCGACGGCGCCGGGACGTAGGCGGTGGCCAGCCAGGGCACGTCGGCCTCCGCGTCCGCCGCCACCACGGCCGCGGTGAACACGCCGCTGACCCGCCGTGCCGCCGCCACCTCCCGGCCGAATCGGGCCCGGAAACCGGGCTCCTCGGCCAGTTCGATCTTGATCGTCTTGACCGCAACCAGCCGGCCCGCGGTGGATCGGCCCAGGTAGACCTGACCCATGGCGCCAGCGCCCAGCCGGCCGAGCAGCGTGAACGGCCCGATCTGTTCCGGGTCCCAACGGCGCAGCGACTCCAGCGTTGGCTGCGACACAATCATTGGCCTCCCATGGCCCGTCCCCAGCGACGACTCTAATAATGGGCCATTTCCCGGACTTTAGCGGTTGTTTCTGCCGGAGTGACGCGGTCCGGGAGGACTCGCTAGCCGGATAGGCGGGCTCGCCGTTCCCGCGATGGGGCGGGGCCAAGGCGGCTGGCCGCGACCGGGAATTTTAGGGCATCATTATAAATGTTTATGATTTTTAATGTTGTTGACGGGCGGCTGATGTCACTTTTAATGGCGAAGGGAATTGGGGCGTGAACAATTGGTGCCGGATAGGTCGGTGGTAGCGGTGCTGGGGGTCGCCGTGGATGCGGTGCCGGCCGGGCGGCCGCGCCCATGACCGGGGGGCGAGATCCGGCTCGTCTCGTCCGGGGCGCAACCGGCCCGCAATGCCGCCGACGCCGACGTTGTGTTCCTCTGGGAACAGCTCAGCTGGCTGTGTGAGCACCGGGGCCGGAGCCGTCAGCTGCGCGGACCTGCCCGCGACCCTGCGGTTACAGGCCGGGGGCCCAGCGTCAATGGCGGCACCGGCAGACGAAACTGCTTTCCGGCCGCCGCGCCGTCATTTTCGGCGCGGGCGGAATTGGCCGCTCGATCTACCGGGCCCTGAACCGGGCCGGCCTGTCGGTCGGCTGCGTCGCCCGCCAGCCCAGAAATGACGGGGAACTGGGTGAGATAGCGTCGCTGGCTGAGCTGCCCCGCCTGCTGCCGGGGCGGATTCGTCATTGTGGCGCGGCCATTGACCAAATCCGCCCGGGCCGCCCCTGAGTCAGCGCAGGCCGGCGAACAGGTCGGTCTCGGGGACGGGGGCGCCCGTGGTGTCGCGGGTCCGGATGAAGGACTCGAAGCCGAAGGTCTCCTCGGCCAGTTCGGGCGGGAGCTTGGCGAACCAGGACTCCTGGATCTGGCTGACGTGGGCCATCAGGGCTTCCCGCTTGCGGCTGAGCATGGGGCGGATGTCGACCGTGGTGGTGATGGCCGCTTCGGTCGCGGTCACCTGCTCGCGCTGGGCGTCGGTGAGCTCCATGTCCGGCATGTCGACGCCGGCCTCGCGCAGGGCGTCGCGGAGGTTGGACCAGCTGCTGCCCCGGATCGTGGACAGGTACAGCTTGGCCGGGATGCCAGTCTGCGCCACCGCGGCCTGGGTCATCTGGCTGGCGTAGACGTGGTCGGGGTGCTGGTAGAGGCCCTTGTCGTCGTAGGTGATGACCACCTGCGGGCGGTAGTGCTCGATCAGCGCCGAGATCCGGCCGGTGACCTCGGCCGGAGGGATGTTGCAGAACGCGTCGGGCCGGTTCTTGTAGTCCCACTCCACCATGCCCGAGTCGTGGTAGCCGAGCAGTTCCAGATCGGTGACCCCGAGCAGCTTGGTGGCCTGGTGCAGCTCGGCCAGCCGGATCTGGGCCACGGTGTCCTCGTCGTGCCCGTCCTGGCCTGGCTTGAGACCACCCGGGGCGTCGCCGAACTCGCCGTTGGTGCAGGTCACGACGACGGTGCGGATGCCCTCGGCGGAGTAGGTGGCCAGCACGCCGCCGGTGCTGGAGGATTCATCGTCGGGGTGCGCGTGCACGGCCATCAGGGTCAGCGAGTCTGCCATGCTCCCAGCCTGCCCGATACACGGCCGTTACGTGTAACTGGTTTCCGAGTCCGGCTCACGAGCCGGCCCGGTCGCGCAGCCGTTCGAGGGCCTTGCGGGCCTGCCGCTGGGCCGTGCGGGCCTCCCGGGACCGGCGTTTCGCGTCCGCCAGCGCGTCCTGGGCGTCTTCCAGCTGCCCCTCCAGCCGGCGGACGGTGTTTTCCCAGTCCGCTTCGGCGCTCTGGGCACTGTCGGCCACGCGGTCGGCCTCGGCCAGGGTCTGCGCGGCCTCGTCGATGGCCCGGCGCTGGCGTTCGCGTTCGGCCTGCTCGCGCTGGGCTCGCTCGCGGCCGGCCTGCTCCTGGGCCGCCTGCCGGGCCTCAGCCCTGGTCGGGCCGGTCCCTTTCTGGCCGGTCCCTTCCTGGCCGGTGCGCGGCCGGGGGCTCGGGGTGGGAGGTGCGCTCGGCTCGTCGTCATCGTCGTCATCGTCATCGTCGCCCGCCGCCAGGCCGAAGCCGAATCCGGCCGGCTGCACCGACTTGGCCAGCTGGCCCTGCCCGACTCTCGCCGCCACCTGCGGGTCGGCCAGGGCCGCGCTCAGCGTGCCGGTCACCTCCTGCAGCAGCGCGTCCGGTGGGTCGGTGACACCGGCTCCGGCCAGGGCCTGCCGGGCCAGCTGGCCGAGCAGTTTCCGGCGGGTCTGGGACAGTTCCCGTAGCTTGCCCCCGTCCAGCGCGCTTTCCGCGGCCCGCAGTTCGTCACCGAGCCGGCCGAGCCGGGCGACCGCGTCCGGGTCGGCCCGGGCCAGCTGGTTGACGACCCACGCCGCCCGGGTCGGCCTGCGCAGCGCCCCGATGGCCCGGGCCGCGGCTTGGTCTCCGGCCGCGCGGGCCTGCGCCACCAGGTCGCTGCGCCGGTCGGTGAACTCGGCGGGATCGGCGGCGTACAGCTGATCGGCGGCCGCCTGCACCCGGTCGTTGTTGGCCACACCGACATCGTTCCCCGTCCCGCCGATCATGATCACACTGCGCCCGCGGAACGGCCAGTTGAACGATCGATCAGGGTGACTCAGGACCGGACAAATCGGGCTCGTGGTTCAAAGTGAGAAAACCAGCAGGTCATAGCGGGGGTACGGATGCCATAGGCCCGCGTTTTGCGGGGCGGTGGAGCTCTGCCAAGCAAAGGAGCAGCGATGACCGCTGTCGACTCAAGCGCCAACGAAGGACAACCCGTCTCCGTAGATGTCACGGAAGCGGAGGAGCTGACCGAACAAGCGTCGACCGGCCCGATGTTTGGCGATCCGCTCATGCTGGGCCTGCCGGCCTTCATCGCCGGCGCCACGGCCCTGGGCCTGGTGCTGGTCGGGGTGGTACCCGCCACCGCGACCGGCGCGTCCCTGCCGATCATCCTGGCCGCGACCGCGGTCGGCCTGATCCTCGCCACGATCTGGTCCGCGTCGCTCGGGCAGAACGCGGTGGCCTCCGTACTGGGCATCTTCGCCGGCTTCTGGTTCAGCTACGCGGTCCTGGTCCTGGGACTGACCCACAACTGGTTCGGCATCACCGCCGCGGCCGCGCAATCGACCCAGGAACTGTTCCTGGTCTCCTGGCTGGTCGTCATCGTGATGCTCACGCTGGCCACGCTGCGGCTGCCGGTGGCGTTCACCGCGCTGTTCTTCCTGGTCGACGTGGCCCTGCTGCTGGTGTTCCTGGGCGTCAACCAGGGCTCCACCGGCCTGCTCAAGACGGGCGGTTACGTGGTGCTGGTGTTCACTGCGCTTGGCGTGTATCTGTTCTTTGGCGCGGCCTCGCTGGCCACCGGCGGACCGGCCATGCCGCTGGGCAAGCCGCTGCTGCGCGGCTGACCGGTTGCGCGGGCCCGGGCCGGGGGAGGCCGGCCCAGGTTCGCCCAACTGGCATCATCGAGCCATGACCGTAGTGAAGATCAACGCGATTGACGTGCCCGCCGACAGCGGGGACGAGCTGGCCCACCGGTTCGCCGCCCGCGCGGGTGCCGTCGACGACCAGGACGGATTCGAAGGGTTCGAACTGCTCAAGCCGGCCGACGACCGCACCACCTGGCTGGTGATCACCCGGTGGCGGGACGAGGAATCGTTCGAGGCCTGGGTCCACTCCCCCGCGTTCGCGCACGGGCACCGGTCCGCGGCCGAACGCGGCGGTGGTGCGGCGCCGCCCCCGGTCGGTACCCACAGCGAGCTGTGGTCCTACGAGATCGCCGGCGGCTCAGCCAGCAGCTGACCCCGCCGGCCGCCCGTGCACCAAGTCGCCGTAGGCACGGAACAGGTCCTCGCTGGCCTGGGCGGCCGCGGGCGAGATCTGCCCCAGGCCCAGGAAGCCGTGCACCAGGCCCGGGTGCGGCCGATGGCGGACGTCCGCGCCGCCCGCGGCCATCAGCCGGGCCAGTGCCGCGCCCTCGTCGTGCAGCGGGTCGTGCCCGGCCGTCGCGATCACGGTCGGCGGCAGTCCGCTCAGGTCAGCCTGCAGCGGGCTGACCGCCGGGTCGGCCCGGCGGTCCGGGTCGGGGATCCACTGCTCCACGAACCAGCGCAGGTCGTCTTCCTCCAGGCCCCAGCCGTGCCCCTCGCGGGTGATGCTCGGCTGCGCCAGCGTCATGTCGGCGTTCGGATAGGCCAGCAGCAGCGAGGCGGCCGGGGTGCCCGCGTCGCGCAACTGGGCCGCGGCCAGGACGGCCAGCGCCCCGCCCGCGCTGTCCCCGGCCAGCCCGACTCCCTGCTCCGGGTCACCGCCCAGCATGTCCCCATGAACCGTGGCCGAGGCGAAGGCCACCAGGGCGTCGTCGACGGCGGCGGGCGCGGGATGCTCGGGGGCGAGCCGGTACTCCAGCGCCAGCACGGCCACGTCGGCGGTGCGGGCCAGCTGGCGGCAGACGGCGTCGTGCGAGGTCAGGCTGCCCAGCACGAACCCGCCGCCGTGCAAGTAGATGACCAGCGGCCGCGGGGCCGGCGTGGGCCGGTACAGCCGGGCGGCCAGGTCACCGACCACCAGGTTGCGGACCAGCGGTAGCTGCGGGCCGGGCGGGCGGGACTCATCCCGCTGGTGCGCGGCCAGCCGCACCCGGTGGACGCCAAGGACGCGGTTGGCCGGTGCGCTGGCCCGGCGGAGGCCGGCCAGCCAGCTGGCCAGCCCCTCATCCGCCACCTCGGAAAGAGCCGGATCGCCATGATCTGCTGTGGTCATGTGATTAATTCAACCAACCCGCCGATGCGCGTTTGCTGGCGCAGCGGCATTGACGCGCGTACAACTAGTCTTCGCTGGAAGAGGTGATTGACGTGGAGCCAGGGCGCCGGCCCCAGTGGCGGCCGCTAAAGCGGCACGAAAGCCACGAGGCGGAGGAAATGGTTGAGCGGGCCGCCGGGCTCGCCAAGGACTCACGCGCGAAGACGCGGCATGCCGCCGTCCTGGTCAAAGACGGCAGCATGATCGCGTGGGGCACCAACGGCGTGCCGTACCCCGGCGAAGATCACTGCTACTGCAAGGTGGCCGAGTTCGGCGTGCACGACAACTGCCGGACGCACGCCGAGCAGCGGGCCATCGGCCTGGGCCGGGACGGCGACGGCTGGAAGATGCTGCAGGGGGCCAAGCTCATCTACGTCCGGCTGGAGGCCGACGACTCGGTCCGCCTGCAGGACCCGCACTTCTGTGCCCGGTGCAGCCGGCTGGCCCTGTCCCTGGGCATCTCCGAGTGGATCTTCGCGCTGTCTGACGGGCTGGTCAGCTACCCCGCCTCCGAGTACGACACGGTCGCTCAGCTCCGCTGGTAGCCGCCTGGAGGTTTCCTGTTGACAACGGCGTTCGTACTCGGGGGCGGCGGCGTCCTCGGTGCCCATGAGGTGGGCATGCTCCGGGCCCTGGCCGAGTCCGGGGTCCGCCCGGACCTGGTGATCGGCACGTCGGTGGGGGCCATCAACGGGGCGTTCGTGGCGGCCGACCCAGACCGCGCCGCGGACCGGCTGGCTGAGCTGTGGGAGGGGGCCCACCTGCAGCGGGCGTTCAGCGGGACGCTGCTGGGCCGGGCCACCCGGCTGGCCCGCTCCGGCACCCACCTGCACGAGATCGAGCCGTTGCTGCGGATGCTGGACGACGAGCTGCCGGCCAAGGACTTCAGCGACCTGCAGCTGCCGTTCAGCTGTGTGGCGGCCAACATCGAGCACGCCACCGCCCAGTGGTTCACCAGCGGGCCGCTGGCCCCGGCCGTGCTGGCTTCGTGCGCGGTGCCGGGCCTGCTGCCGCCGGTCGAGATCGACGGCCAGCACTACTTCGACGGCGGCCTAGTCGACTCGATCCCGGTGGGGCGGGCCGTCCGGCTCGGCGCCACCACCGTGTACGTGCTGCAGGTGGGCCGGATCGAGCGCCCGCTCGCTCCGCCGCGGCGGCTGTGGGAAGTCGGCCTGGTCGCGTTCGAGATCGCCCGGCGGCACCGGTTTCACGAGGACATGTCGCACCTGCCCGAGGAGGTGACGGTGCACGTGCTCCCGTCCGGTGGGACGCAGCGGCCGCCGGACTTGTCACAGCTGCGCTACCGGAACAAGACTGATGTGGACGCGAACATCGAGCGGGCCTACATGGCCTCTACCAAGTACCTGACCGCCCTAACCTGACAAGCACTGAGCTGAAGGGCTCGACCATGGTGCCGCCCCGCTTGATCCGACGGCTGGTGCTGGCGCCCGTCGTCATGATCATCGCGGTCGCCCTGATCGTGCTGTTCCCGGTGCTGGCGCTGGTGGCCCTGGTCCTGGGCCTGGTGCACCTGTCTCGCCCGGGGCGGATGCGCGGGCTGCGGCTGCTGTGGTTCGCCGTGGTGTGGCTGGCGGGCGAGACCGCGGCCCTGTTCGTACTGGCTGGGCTGTGGGTGGCCAGCGGGTTCGGGGGCCGGATGCGCACCGAGCCATACCAGAACCGCAACTACGCCATCATCCGCTGGTTCCTGGACCACGTGTACCGCGCGGCCGAGCAGACGTTCGGGCTGCGGCTGGAGATCGACGAGCCGGAAGCGACCGCGGAGGAGCGGATCGCCCGGTTGTCCCGGCCGGTCATCGTGCTCAGCCGGCACGCCGGCCCAGGCGACTCGGTGCTGCTGGTGCACACCCTGCTCAGCCTCTACCACCGGCGCCCGCGGGTGGTCATGAAGGCCTCGCTGCAGCTCGACCCGATCCTGGACGTGGTGGCCAACCGGGTGCCGAACGTCTTCATCCGGCACCAGGACAGCGGGCACCATATCTTCACCGAGCAGATCGAGCGGCTGGCCGACGGGCTGGGCCAGGATGGCGCGCTGGTGCTCTTCCCCGAGGGCGGCAACTGGACTCCGGGGCGCTGGCGGCGCGGTATCCAGCGGCTGGAGGGCGGCGGCCGGGCCGACCTGGCCGCACGGGCCCGGCAGATGCCGAACCTGCTGCCGCCCCGGGAGGGCGGGGTGCTGGCCGCGATCCGGGCCTGCCCAGAAGCGGACGTGATCTTCGTGGCCCACGCGGGCCTGGACAAGCTAGTCACCGTGGGCGACGTGTGGCGGGACCTGCCGTTCGACCAGACCGTGGTGGCGCGCTGGTGGCGGGTTCCGGCCCCCCAGGTGCCCCGGGACGCCGGCCACGATACCCAGGTCAAGTGGCTCTACGACTGGTGGCAGCTGATCGACGCCTGGATCAGCGACCACCACCTGGCGCAGGTCCCCGGCCCAGCCAGTGCGCCGGACGCCGGCGAGCCGGAGGCAGCTTCGTCCTAGCGTCGCCGCGGGCCGCGTCGAGCTGGGCCTGGGTCACGAACAGGCTGCTGGACAGGTCGGCCCCCGCCAGCTGGGCGCCCCGCAGGTCGGCGCCCGCCAGGTCAGCCAGCCGCAGGTCCGCCCCGGCCAGGTTGGTGCCGATCAGGTAGGCGCCACGCAGGCTGGCCCGGCGCAGGTCCACCCCGGCCAGGTGCCGGCCCATGAGGTCGGCCCCGCTCCGCTCGCGGCCCGGCGGGACCTCGCCCCGGATGAGCTGGCTGGCCCGGCGCAGCAGCGCGGTGACGGTGACCCACAACGGATCGACGTCGAGGGCGGCCAGCGCGGCCGGGCTCGAGTCGGCGTGACCGCGCAGAGTCTGGTCGGCCTGCGTCAGTTCGGTGCGCAGCTGGCTGCCGCCCAGGTCTTCGGTCAGCTCGTCGGCCGGATCTTCGGCCAGGCCTTCGGTCAGGGTCAGCGCCTGGTCGACGTGCCATCGCAGCTCGTGCAGCTGCCGCATGACCGCGAACGAGGCGAACATCGCCTGGGCCTGGTCCGGGTGGCTGCGCCAGTCCCGGCCGGCAAAAGTCACCTGGGTGACCTGCTGACCGGCCCCGAAGCAATCGAAGACGGTACAGCCGGGGAAACCGCTCGGCCGCAGCCGGTCGTGAATCCCGCAGCCGAAATTCTGCTCCAGGTGGGGGCACGGCTCGCCGGGGCGCTTGGAGATGGCGAAATCGGCCGACTTCGTAAAACCGGGGGCGACGCAGCACAGCGCCATGCACCGGCCGCAATCGGCGCTCAGCTCGGTCTCGGCCCGGGTCATGGCCGCTCCCCGTACCGGATCTGGTCCGGGGAGCCGGAGGTCTCGATGAACGCCGCGCGCATGGGTCCTATCCTGCCTAAGTGGTATCTGTAACCGGGCCGGCGGCCCCGGCCGAGGACGCTCGCGTCCCGGCGTTCTGGCGTGAGCTCGGGCTGCCCGGGCTGGCCGACATCCACGTGCACTTCCTGCCGCCGCGGATGCTCCGCCGGGTCTGGGACTACTTCGACGAGGCGGGCCCGCTGATCGGCATGTCCTGGCCGATCCAGTACAAGTGGACCGACGAGGAGCGGGTCGCGCACCTGCGGACGCTCGGGGTACGGATGTTCGGCGCGCTAGCTTACGCCCACCGGCCGAAGATGGCCGAGGACCTGAACGACTGGGCGCTGGAGTTTGCCCGCCACACCCCCGGCTGTATCCCGTCGGCGACGTTCTACCCCGAACCAGAAGTCGTGGACTACGTGAGCCGGGCCATCGACCGCGGGGCCGCCCTGTTCAAGATCCACCTGCAGGTGGGCGGGTTCCCGCCCGACGACCCGGAGCTGGAACCGGTGTGGGACCTGCTGGCCGAGGCGGGCATCCCGGTCGTCATCCACGCCGGCCACGCCCCGGTCGGCACGACCTACACCGGCCCCGAGCCGTTCGCCCGCCTGCTGGCCCAGTTCCCCACCCTGACCGCCGTCATCGCCCACATGGGCGCCCCGGACTATGAGCCGTTCCTGGCCCTGGCCGAACGGCACGAACGGGTGCACCTGGACACCACGATGGTGTTCACCGAGTTCTGGGAGTCCTTCTCTCCGTTCCCGCCGTCCCTGCGGCCCCGGGTGGCCGACCTCGGCCTGGCGGGCAAGATCCTGCTCGGCAGCGACTTCCCCAACATCCCCTACCCCTACGCCGAGCAGCTGGCCGGCCTGGCCCGCCTGGACCTTGGCCCAGACTGGCTGCGCGCCGTCTGCTGGCACAACCCCATCCGCCTCATGGGCGCCGACTTCCTGGCCCCCTCACCGTCTCTTTGAAGATCCGTTTCCGGGCAGCGTTCTCAGCTTGGGGTCAGGGGGTGGTTGCAACGCTGCTGGTATCTGGCGGGTTCAACAGTAGGTCGTTGAGGGCTTCGGCGGGGGTCCGCCAGCCGAGGGTTTGCCGGGGGCGCCGGTTGAGTTTGGCGGCGATGCCGTCCAGGTGGGCTTTGCTGTGGCTGGACAGGACGGTCCCTTTGGGGAAGTACTGGCGCAGCAGCCCGTTGGTGTTTGAGGTGCTCCGCGTTTCTCGGACAGAAGATTTGCGATTAATTCACGCGGCTTCCTGCCCGTTCAGGAGCTCGTCCATGACTTCTTGCGGAGTCCGGTAGCCAAGCCCTGAATGAAGACGAGTTTTATTGTAGCGAAGCTCGATCCACCGCGCAATGTCTTGCTGCGCTTTCTTCCGGGTCGGGTAGACGGTCCGGTGAACCAGTTCCACTTTCAGCGTCCCGTTAACGGACTCTGCCAAAGCGTTGTCATAGCAGATCCCGGTCCGGCCAACTGACTGGCGCATCTTCAGCGCGGCCAGTTCTCTGGCGAACTCCGCAGACGTGTAATTGCTGCCGCGGTCACTGTGGAAAACAGCATCTTCCGGAAGCCTGACATTACGGGCGGCCATCTTGACCGCCGCAGTGATCAGGGGAGTCTTATAATTGTCGTCCATCGCCCAGCCGACTATTTTCCGGGTCGCGCAGTCAATCACCGTGGCGAGATAAACCCAGCCCTGCCACGTCGGGATGTAAGTGATATCGCCGACCATTTTCTCGCCGGGTCGTTGCGCTGTGAAGTCGCGGTTCACCAGGTCCGGGATCGGGCCGGCCGCACCCTGCTCAGTCAGCGACCGGCGCCAGGGCCTGGGCTGGCAAGGCACCAGGCCAAGCTCGCGCATCAGCCGGCGGACCAGCTCCGGGCTGCACAGCTCGCCGCCGCGGGCCAGCACAGCGTGGACCCGCCGGTACCCGTACTCGCCGTTATTTTCCTCAAACAATGCCTTTACCTTGATTTTCAGCAGTTCCCGCCTTTTCGCCGTTGCTGATTTCGGCCGCGATTTCCAGTCGTAAAATCCTGACCGTGAAACTTCAAGCCATGTGCACATTTGCACAATCGTGGGAGCGCATGCCGAATCCCCGGCACGGGTGGCGTACTCCGCATCGATAAACTCATACCTCTGGATTACCGATGCTCCGCCGCAAAGTACGCCGCGGCTTTTGAAAGGAACTCGACCTTCATCTTCAGCTCGCGGTTTTCCCGCTCAAGCTCGCGCAGCCGTGCACGCTCCGGTACCGGGAGTGCGGGCTCGTCGTCCGCGTGCTTTTCCCGGTAATTTTTCACCCAGTTGCCAAGCGTCGTCTCATTCACGTTCAGCTCGTGGGCAACATGCGCAATAGGCTGGGAAGTATCCACCACCATCTTGGCGGCTTCCTCCTTAAACTCAGGAGAAAACTTCCTGCGATTCCTGGCCACTCGATCCCATTCCTTTCCAGAAGAATCCTATGGGATCCCCTGTCCGGGAACCGTGTGGCACCTCAGTTCTCGTTGCTGCCCCGCTGCCAGGGGCTGTGGGGGTCGCAGAAGTAGATGTCCAGGCCGGTGGCCAGGGTGATGTCGGCGTGGCGGCCCATTTCGCTGCCCTGGTCCCAGGTCAGTGACCGCCACAGATGCGCCGGCAGGCCGCCCATGGCCGCGGTCATCGCGGCGGCGACGGTGACGGCGTCGCGGCGGCCGGGCAGATGCAGCAGCAGGCAGTACCGGGTGGACCGCTCGACCAGGGTGCCGATCGCCGAGCCGCCGTCCTTGCCCACGATCAGGTCCCCTTCCCAATGCCCCGGCACCGCCCGGTCCGCCGCCTCGGCGGGCCGTTCGCTGATCATCACCATGTCCTTGAGCTTCCCGGCGCCGGAATGCCGGGCCCGGCGGGGCCGGCGCACCGCCCGCCCGGTCCGCAGGGCCGAGGCCAGCTCACGGCGCAGGGCACCACGGCCCTGGACATACAGGGACTGGTAGATGGTCTCGTGGGACACCCGCATCTCGCTCTGGTCCGGGAACCTCGCGGCCAGGGCGTGGCTGATCTGCCGCGGTGACCACTGCTCGCGTTCCAGCCAGTGTTCCACCTGCGCCCGCAGCACCGGATCGCCCGCCAGCTTGGCGACCTTCGGCCGCCGGGCCCGCCCCTCCGCCGTGACCTGGGCACCCAGCGCCCGGTACCGGCCCCGGCTGGTCCGGTTCCGGGCCACCTCCCGGCACACCGTGCTCGCAGGCCGGCCCAGCCCCGCCGCGATCGCCCGCAGCGACCGGCCCGCCGCCAGGCCCACCGCGATCTCCTCCCGCTCAGCCACCCCCAGATACCGGCCGCCCACCCGCTGCGCCCCGTTACTTATCACCCCGCCAGCCTGCCGGAACCACACCTCAGCCGTCTGCCGCGGCACCCCGCACCGCGGCCCCGCCTGCCGCCAGCCCACCCCCGCCCGCACCAGCTCCCAGAACTCCACCCGCACCACCCGCGGCACACCCCGCGAACCCGCCTTCAGCACCACAACGACCCCTCCACAATCAAGCCGTTGCAACCACCCCTTGAAACCACCCAGTCGTATTCGCTGAAAGTGCTGCCCGTTGATGGATCATGCTTTGGGTGGCCGCGCGGCCGCTTCTTGCTGTTATCAGTGAGAAGAGCCCGGGTGTGACCTGGGATACATGCGCGACAGTGGGTAAGGAGCGTCTGTGAGCGATTTGAGGGATTTTGCCCCGGCCCAGGTTGACGACCAGGCGCCTGCGACCAGCGCTGCCGCGCTGAGCGCGCAGATCGGCCTGGTCGCCCAGCGGCAGGAAGAGCTGGCGCGGGCGGTGCAGCGCCTGGGCACCTCGGCGGCCGAGTTCGACCAGTTGCGCGGCTACGTCGAGCAGATCGGCGTGATCCTGGCCAACGTGGCCAAGGAGGTGGCGGCCCAGGACGTCACGACGGTGCAGCGCCGCGTGGATGACCTGGCCGAGACGGTCAGCGAGGTCGACACGTTGCGGGCCGAGGTCGCCGCGGTGGCGGAGGTGGCCGAGAACCTGGCCACCGCCCAGGGCCACGGCCCCGCGTCCTGGTGGCCCGACCTGGCCACCGGGGACAGCCGGGCGCAGGCCCTGGAGAGCCTGGGCGTCTGGGTGGACGAGGTGCTGCGGACCCGGCACCCGGAGATGTACAACAAGCTCGGCGCCTGCTGGTACCAGCACGCGGACGTACTGGACGAGCTGACCGCCCTGCGCGCGGCCTGGTACGCCGCCTACCGGGACCCCGAGGCCCCGGCCACGGCGGCCATCGAGTGGCACGACCGCTGGCTGCCCGGGGCGATGCGCCGGTGCCGGGCCGCGATCCGGGCCCGCGGGTGCAAGGCGCGGCACGAAAAGGGAACGCTGGCCACCGCGCCGTTGATGGACCGCCAGGACTTCCGGAACTTCATCCGGCTCGGGCCCGACACCGCCGTGCCGGTGAACGACCCGGCCGACCCGGCCGACTCGGCCAACGCGGCCGCGCCCCCATGGGAGCCGGCTCCGGAACCGGTTACCGAACCGATGTGGGCCGTGGAGGGCGAAACCACACCGCCGCCGGAATAGCAGCGACAGCTCAGGTGAGCTGGTGGCGGTGGGCGTAGCCGATGGCGGCGGCGCGGTCGCGGGACTGGGTCTTGGTGAAGATGCGGTTGATGTGAGACTTGATCGTGTGGTTGCTCAGGCACAGGTGCTGGGCGATCTCGGGGTTGGTCAGGCCGCGGGCGATGAGGGCCAGGATCTCGGCCTCGCGATGGGTCAGGCCATCGGGTAGCGCGCGGGGCGCGGCACCGGAGTCCGGCCGAGCCGGGACAGGTGCGGCGGTGGCGGCCATCAGGGTGTCGTGCACGCGGGGGTCGAACACGGTCAGGCCGGCCGCGGCGGCCTGCAGGGCGCGGGCGATATCGGTGCGGTCGGCGTCCTTGGTCAGGTAGCTGCGGGCGCCGGCCTTCAGCGCCTCCAGCACGTTGGTGTCGTCGATATAGGTGGTGAGCACGACGATGGCCACGGCGGGGTGCTCGGCGACCAAGCGGCGGGTGGCACCGATGCCGTCCAGTACGGGCATGTTCAGGTCGAGCAGGATGGCGTCGGGGTGATGCTCGGCCACCTGGGCCAGGGCCTGCTCACCGTCGGCGGCCGCCCCCACCACCTCGATGCCGGGCAGGCCGCCCAGCAGCAGGACCAGGCCCTCGCGCACGCTGGCCTGGTCGTCGGCGATGACCACGCGGAGCGGGACCGGAGCCTGGGTGGTCACGACGCCAGCGCGGGGGCGGGATGCGGCACGTCGGGGGGCGGCGCCGACGGGGACGACGTGGCCAGCGGCAGCCCGGCGGCGACGACCCAGTGCCCGTCCTGGGGGCCGGTTACTAGCGTCCCGTTCAGCAGCCGGAGACGCTCCCGCATCCCGGTCAGCCCGTAGCCGCCGTCGACGGTATGGGGGCAGGGCGCCGCGGGGCCGGGGCCGCGGCCAGGGCCGGTGCCGGTGCCGGTGCCGGGCAGGTCGTTCACGACGGTGAGCGATACGTCGTCGCCGTAGTCGAGACGAACCGAAACCCGCTGACCGGGGGCGTGCTTGGCCGCGTTGACCAGGGCCTCCTGCGCCGTCCGGAGCAGGGCCACGGTGGCCTCAGGCGGCAGCGGCCGGGGCCGGCCGCCGACGGTGAAGGCGGCGTCGGTGCCGTACCGCTCGCGGTGGGTCCGGGCCGCCTGACTTAGTTCCTGCTCCAGCGGCACCGCGTCAGAGCGCAGCGCGTGCACGGCCCGGCGGGTCTCGGTCAGGCCGTCGGCCGCCATCCGCTGGGCGGCGGACAGGACCTCCAGGGCGCGGTCGATGTCCTGGTGGTCGGTGAGCACGGCCCGGGCCGCCTGGATCTGGATGGACAGGGCGCCGAGCGAATGGGCCAGCACATCGTGGATCTCCCGGGCGATCCGGGCCCGCTCGTTCAGCACCTCGGTCCGGCTCTGCTCGGCCTGCAACTGCTGGGTGCGGGCCAGCAGCGCGGCGGCTTGCTGGCCCTGCTCCTGCCGGGTGCGGATGAAGTGACCAAGGAGCAGGCCGGTCACGGGAACGAACGGGTACAGCAGGAACGTGGACAGCTCGGGGAAACCGTCGTGGAAGATGAACGCGTTGGCGTCCAGGGTCACGGCGCTGCACAGCACCACGAGCCAGGCCTGCCAGCGGCGGAGTTCGATCGCCGCCGCGGTCGCGGCCAGACTGGCCAGCGTCACCGCGCAGTTGTTCTCGTTGAACCCGGCGGTGGCGGCCAGTCCGCCCGCAGCGGCCATGGCGCACAAGGTGACCGGCAGCACGCGCCCCCGATAGCGCGCTGCCGCGGGCACATAGTCCAGCACCGCCACGACCAGCAGGGCGATCCCGGCCGTCAGGTAGCCGGCGAACTGAACCGGCAATGCCGTCGCCCCCGGCGCCTCCAGCGGGAACGTCAGCAGCCCGATCAGCGCGTAGATAGCGATCCAGGCCATCCATCGGTATCGGCGCCGCGCCCAGCTCATCACATCAGTATTCTCCGGCTCACGCTGCGAACCTAGATCAAGCCGCGGTACTAACGCATCGGGCCGTGGGACCAACCGCGGTATGAGCGTGCGCCACCCCTGGGCCCAAATGTGGCCCCAGCTACGCCACTACGACTGACCAGGTCACCGTTCCGGCCTCCTCAGATGCCCGTGTAAGAGACGACCTGGGTGCCGGCCGGGACGATCAGGCGGGTGCCGGTGGCGGCCAGGCTGGGGAAGCTGGTGGTGGGGGCGGCGTCGCTGGTCCGGTACACCTGTCGCCCATCGGACAGCCGGTAGCCGGTCAGCGTGCCGTTCCGGTCGACGTCCCACACCACCCCACCGGCGATGATCGGGGGACCCGGGTTGCCGCCGGTCACCGACCAGCGCATGGTCAGGTGCGGCTTGGCGCCCCCAGTGACTTGCACCGCGCGCAGGCTCCGGTAGCAGGAGAACACGACCGTGCTGCCGTCCACGGCGTCGCCCCCGAACCCTCCTTCGCAGACGCTGGCCGATGTCAGCTCACCGCCGGTGCCGCCGAGACGGCTGCCGTTCAGCACGTAGCCGACACCTTCCTTGCCGACTTCGAACACCAGGCCGCCAGGCAGCAGCGCCGGCGCGGTCGAGCCAAGGTCCTGGTCGTTGCTGGACAGCGCCACGTAGTTGGACGGGGTGAACAGGCTCTGCACGGCCAGAGTGGGGCCGAGCCGGAGCACGCTGTCGGACTCGGCCACCTGGTCGAAGGGCATGCCGTTGCCAGTGGCCACGTACAGGCTGCCGTCCCGGACGGATTCACCGGCCGGAGCCCAGATGCCGGCCTGGCGCTGGTTGTTGGTGGTGAAGCTGACCAGCGGCCCGGAACCGGAGACGGGGGCGCCGATCACCCGGCCCTTGTAGTCCGAGCAGTCGCCGTACAAGCCGCCGAGTGGCACGTACACCCTGCCCCCGAGCAGAGTCAGGGCGCCGCGTTCCTGCTGGGCCTTGGGGTCGCTGCCGGACAGGTCGATGGCGCGCTGGGACACGGTAGCCCCGGTGGACAGGCTGAGCGCCCACAGGGTGTGCCGGTAGGCCGGCTGCGCGGTGAACGTAACCAGCCACAGCCGGCCAGCAGCGGTGTCGGCCACGGGCGTCCCGGTGATCCCGGACGGGTCGACGTTGCCGCAGGGCAGGCCGGACGGGACCGGCGAGGCCAGGTGCCGGGACCAGCGCACCGCGCCGGTGGCCGCGCTCAGCGCGTACACGGTGTCGTTCTCGGTAGCGATGATCACCGTTGACCCAACGATCAGTGGCTGGGCGTACACCGCGCCGTCCACCCGTACCGTCCACGCCTTTTTCACACTGGTGGGGGCGGGTGAGCTGACCGAGACGCCGCTCCGGTCCGCGGTCCGGTCGTAGGTCGGCCAGTCCGCGACCGAGCTCCCCGGGCCGACCGGGCTGGCCGAAGCCGAGGGGGCCGGCGAGGCTGCGGTGGCGCTCGCGGACGGCGTGGCTGGCGAGGCGCTGGCCGGATGGCTCGGGGCGGACGACGTGCAGGCGGCCACCGCCAGCAGGGATGTCGTGACCCCGGCCGCGGCCAGCAGCCTGGTGCGGCGGCCGGCCCGAGACCAGTGGTGTCGGCGGAGACGGGTCAGCTCGGTCACATCCCTTGGTTGTCATGGTCATCGCGGTTCGTCCACGCTAATGCCTGGTGCGGTCACCGTCCCCCGTCTAGCCGGTACGGCGGCCCAGCCATCGGTGCAGGCCGGCCAGCAGCAGGCTGAGCAGGAGCAGGGCCGGGCCGAGGGCGCTGGCGGTCAGCGCCCCGATGACCAGGCCGAGAGCGGCGGGCAGGGCCGCGTTGCCGCCCGCGGAGGCGGCGACCTGCAGGCTGATCGCCCGGGTGGCGTCGGCGGCACCGGTTCGCTCGGCGGTGGCCAGGGTGAGTAGGGGGAAGATCGGAGCCGCGGCCAGGCCGATCACGGCCAGCCCGGCCACCGGCACCACCGCCGGTCCCGGCACGGTGAGGAGGGCAGCCCCGGCTACCAGGCCGGCCACTCCCCCGGTCAGGATGCGGCCGGGACCAAGGCGCTCGGCCACCGGGCCGAGGACGGCCCGGCCGGCGAACATCGTGGCCCAGTAGGCCGATACGGTCCCGGCGGCGACCGGCCCGGACAGACCGCGGCCGGCGGTGAGGAACACGTAGCCCCAGACCCCGGCACCGGACTCGATCCCGCACTCGATGGCGGCGAACGCTGCGGCCAGCAGGACAAATAGGGCGCCGGCCGGCGGCTGTGGGGCCGGCGGGGCTGGTGGGGTTCTTAGGTCTGGTGGGGCTGACGAGGGTGAGGGTGAGGTGGGCACGGGGCGGTCCCAGGCCCGCCAGGTCAGGGCGAGCAGCACCGCCACGGCCCCCTGGACGGCCGCTTGCACGCCGTAGGTGCCGCGCCAGCCCAGCCCGGCGGCCAGCAACGCGGTGGCCAGCAACGGCCCGCCGGTGGCGCCGAGCCCGTAGCTGGCGTGCATCCAGTTGATCCGGCGCGGCCCGAAGTGCACGGCGGCGTGCGCGTTGAGCACGGTATCGAGCGCGCCGCCGCCGATCCCGAACACCACCATGCCGCCGGCGAACACCCAGACCGACGGGGCGGCGGCCTCACCGGCCAAGGCCAGCGCGATGGCGGCGGCGCCGCCCGCGACGATCGGCCCGGTGGGCACCCGGGACATCAGCCGGCCGGTGACCACGCTGGCCAGCACCGAGCCGGACACTCCGATGATCAGCAGCAGCCCGAGCAGGCCGAGCGGCTGGTGCCAGCTCAGCCGCATCAGCGGCCACAGCAGGCCCAGGCTGGAGCCGGGGACGGCGACGCTCAGGTAGGTCAGGCAGGACAGCGGGAAAGACGGCACGGCGACGACATCCTTCGACGATGGTCGTGCCGCAACCACGGAGTCCGGTGGAGCAGCACGCGATGACGGGTCAGCGACCTGGTGTCAGCGCGTGCGCGATTGGCCGGGCACCTCAGCTCCTCGAAGGACGGACTGGCGTGCTGCGAGCGTAACCCGCGGGTGGCCCGGTGACGCAAGGGGATAATGGCGGGCATGCGGGGTCGGTACCGGGTGCGGGCGGCGGTCAACCTGGTCAACGGGTCGACGGCGGCCGGGGTGCTGGTGGCCGTGGCGGGCCGGGCCCGGCTGCGGCGGGCCGGGGACGGGCTGCTGGTGGGGGCCGGGTACCGGCTGCCGGTCCCGGTGGCCCCGGCGTTCTGCCTGGGCAACGTGCTGGTCACCCGGTGGGAGGACGAGCCGTTCCGGGCGAATCGGCGGCTGTTCGCCCACGAGGCCCGGCACGCCACCCAGTACGCCTGGTGCGGCGGCCTGCCCATGCTGCCGCTGTACGGGGTGGCCGCATTGGTGTCGTGGACCCTGACCGGGGACTTCGGGGCCCGGAACGTATTCGAGCGGCAGGCCGGGCTGGCCGACGGCGGGTACTCGCCGAAGGCACTGCGGCCCGGGCTGCGCCGCGTTCACCCGGTTACCCCAGGCCCGGGTGACCTTATTAAATAAAAATGGTCTTCACGTCAGGGAGAGGGCGGCCAGAGCGGCGTTGACCACCGAGCCGGGCAATAGGTCGTTGAGTTCGTAGAGTTCGTGGACGCTGCCGGACTGGCCGAACTGGTCGACGCCGAGGGGGACGCAGGGGACGCCCAGGGCGGAGCCGAGCCAGGCCATGGCGTGCGAGGCGGCGTCGTGCACGGTCACGATCGGGGCGCGGGTGGGGAATGCGGCCCGGAGCGCGCCGGGGATGGATGGCGTGGCCGCGGTGCGGATACCGTGCCGCAGAGTGCGCTGCCAGGACGCGTGCAGCCGGTCCAGCGAGGTGATGTCGACGACGTGGGCGGCGATCCCCTCGTCGGCCAGTTCCGCGGCGGCGGCCAGCGTCTCGGGCAGCACCGCGCCCGAGGCCGCCAGGTGGACCTGGGGTGCGCCCGTCTCAGCCAGCGCCGACGCGTCGACCAGGCGGTAGGCGCCGGCCAGCACCTGACGGCGCAGCACGGCCTCGCCCGTCCGGGCCAGCGCGTCGGCGAACGGCGCCTGGTCCAGCGGGCGGGTGCTGAGCCGGAAGTAGTAGGCGCCGTTCTCGGCCGGCACCGCGGTCGGGGTCTGGGACGGCCCGGAGGCAATCCGGCCCAGCGCGTCGCACACCAGCCAGTCCACGGCGGCGGCGTAGGCCGGCTCGCAGAACGTCACGTTGGGCAGCTCGAGGCCGATCGACGGGGTGATCGTCGACTGGTGGGCGCCGCCCTCGGGGGCCAGCGTCACCCCGGACGGCGTGCCCGCGATCAGGAACCGGGCCCCGGAGTAGGCCGAGTAGATGAACGCGTCCAGCCCGCGGCACACGAACGGGTCATAGACCGTGCCCACCGGCAGCAGCGCCTGCCCGGACAAGTCCCAGGCCAGGCCCAGCTGGCCGAGCAGCAGGAACAGGTTCATCTCGGAGATGCCCAGCTCGATGTGCTGGCCCTTCGGGCCCTCGGCCCAGCGCAGCACCGGGTCGTCGCGCCAGGATCGCCGCTCGGCCGGGGCGAACACGCCCACCCGGTTGATGAACCCGGCCAGGTTGGTCGAGGTGGCCACGTCCGGGGCCGACATGACCAGGTACGGAGCCAGCGCCTCGTCCCGGGACAGGCCGACCAGGGTCCGGCCGAACACCTCCTGGGTCGAGATCGGCTTGGTGCTGTGGGTGCCGGTCGAGGCGGGCACGGCCACCGGCGCGGCCGGGGTCCGGGGCTCGCGGTGCAGGGCTTCGCGCCGCTGGCTGCACAAGATGCCCGCCGCGGTGGAGGCATCGAACCGGTCCCACTCGGTCGCCTCGGTCAGGCCCAGGCTGGTCCGCATCTCGTCGATCTGCTTGGGCAGCAGCAGGGCGGAGTGGTTGCGCGGGTTGCCCGCGATCGGCAGCCCCCAGCCCTTCACCGTGTAGGCGAAGACCACGCTGGGCCGGTCCCGGACCTGATCGCAGGCGGCGTAGGCGGCCAGCATGCTGGCCAGGTCGTGCCCGCCCAGGTCGGTGACCAGCGGGGCCAGCTCGTCGTCGGCCACGTCGGCTAGGGCCTGGTCAACGCCGGGCGGCGCGCCATCGTAGAACCGCTCCCGCAGCTCGCTACCGGCCAGGCCGAACAGGGACTGGTAGTGCTCGTTGGGCATGTTGTTGATCCAGGCCCGCAGCGCGCCGCCGTAGGGCTCAGCGAACTTGGCCTGGAGCTTGCGCCCGTACTTGGCCTCGGCCACGTGCCAGCCGGCCGCCTCGAACTGGCCCCGCCAGTGCGCGGTGCGGACGCCGGGCACCACCCGGTCCAACGACTGCCGGTTGAAGTCCACCACCCACATCACGTTCCCCAGCCCGTGCGTGGCCGGGTCGAAGATGGCTTCCCAGACGTTGCCCTCGTCCAGTTCGGCGTCGCCCAGCAGGGCGACGAACCGGGACCGGGGCCGGTCGCCGAAGTGCGCGTCCACGTACCGGCGGGCCACCGCGGCGAACAGGGGCGCGACCGCGCCGAGACCGACCGACCCGGTCGAGAAGTCGACTTCGTCCGGGTCCTTGGTCCGGGACGGGTAGGCCTGCAGGCCGCCGCGGGCGCGCAGCGTGGTCAGGTACTTGCGGTCCAGGTTGCCCAGCAGGTACTGGATGGAGTGGAACACCGGGGACGCGTGCGGCTTCACGCTGACCCGGTCCTGGGCGGTCAGGTAGGCGAAGTACAGCGCGGTCATCGCGGTGACCAGCGAGGCACTGGAAGCCTGGTGGCCGCCGACCTTGACCCCGTCCCCGGTGGAACGCTCGCGGTTGGCCGAGTCCACCATCCGCACCGCCAGCCACAGCACCCGGCGCTGGATCTCATCCAGCACGTCCAGATCCACGGCGGTGCTGCCGGTCACGGCGGTGGTCTCCGGCAGGACCAGGTCACTCATGCCGCGCTCCGGAAAGGGCCGAGAACGGTGACCCCATCGACAGGACGCTGAACAGCGAGCCGATGGACAGCGCGGAGAACAGCGAGCCCAGGGAGGCGAACGAGCCGATCGAGGCGACCGAGCCCGCGGAGCCGATCGACAGCACCGAGCCGGCCGAGCCGATGGACAAGATCGAGCCGGTGGAACCGATCGACAGGATGGAGCCAGAGGAGCCGATGCTCAGGAGCGATCCAGCGCTATCGCCCTGACCGGGGTTTTTCGCCATGAGGGCATTGTGCCCTGCGGGCCAGCCCCAGCGGAATGTCGGTGGGGGCTGATAAGACGGTGAGCATGACCGATTCTGCGATTCGGTACGGTGCGGTGCTGCCCGGCGGCACGGCACCGGAGCAGCTGGAGCAGGCCGAACTGGCCGAGCGCGCGGGCTGGGACGGCGTGTTCTCCTGGGAGACGGGCTACGGGGTGGACCCGTGGACGCTGCTGGCCGCGATCGCGGCGCGGACCAGCCGGGTCAAGCTGGGCACCATCCTCACCCCGCTGCCGTTCCGCCGGCCGTGGAAGCTAGCCAGCCAGCTGGCCACGCTGGACCAGTTGTCGGACGGCCGGGCCATCGTGGCCGTCGGGCTCGGTGCGCTCGGCGCTGAGCTGCCGGACACCGGCGAGGAGACCGACCTGAAGACCCGGGCGGCCCGGCTGGACGAGGGCATCGACCTGATGCAGACGGTATGGAGCGGCGGCGACCGGTACGACGGTGAGCACTACCACTACCGGGCTGGGACGTTCGACCTGGCCGCCATGGTGGCGCCGGTGCAGCAGCCGATCCCGGTCTGGGTGGCGGCGCGCTGGCCACGGCCCAAGTCACTGCGCCGGGCGCTGCGGTGCCAGGGCATCCTGCCCGAGTTCGTACCGGAGGGACGGGAGCAGCAGCCGGACGACGTGCGGGCGCTGCGGGCCTGGCTGGCCGAGCACGAGGCGCCGGAGGGCTTGGACGTGGTGATCGACGGCGAGACCGCGGCTGACGACCCGGCCGCAGCCGCGGCGCAGGTCGCGGCCTGGGCCGAGGCGGGCACCACCTGGTGGGTGGAGAGCCGGTGGGGCATGCCGGACACCCAGGCCGAGCGGATCAAGGCGATGACCGAGCGGCTGGCCGCCGGGCCGCCGCGAAGCTAGACCGGGCGCAGTTAGGGCCCGGGCGTGTAGGGCTGGGGATCGCCGCGCAGCCATTCCCTGAGGTTGCGGCGGGGTGGCCGGGCGGTCAGGTCGCCGACCTCGATCGTGCCGGTCACGGTGACGGTGAGGTCGTCGGCCTGGCCCAGGGTGAGGACGGGTTCGGCGTCGGACCCGTCCGCAGCCCAGGGCGCGTCGACCTTCACGCTGCCGCTGTCGACCATGAGGTCGCGGGTGTGCACGTCGATCCCGGGCCGGGTGATCAGGATCAGGCTGCCGCCCCGGATGCGGGCCTCGATGTCGAGGGTGGGCGACGTGATCTCGGCTTGGGTGAAGTCCAGGACCACGCTGCCGCTGTCGACCCGGACCACCAGCTCGGCCGGCACCCGCCAGCGGCCGTCCCGCTTGGCCTGATACAGCGCGGACTCGATCCGGTCCCGGTCGTCCAGCGCGATGGCGGCCGAGTTCAGCGGCGACGGGCCAGGCAGGTCGGCCAGCAGGGCGTCCAGGTCACCGAGGGTGCGGGCCGACAGCGCCGCCGTCGTCCGGTCGTCCAGCTCAGCGGGGTCCAAGCGGCCCGCGGCGCCGGCCTGCTGGAGCCGCCGGACGGTAGCGGCCCGGTCGTCGTGGGAGGCACGCAGCTTCCGGGTCGCCAGCTCTCCGCCAGAATGTTCTTCCGGGGATCCATCAGCCATGAGACAAAACTTAGTGGTGGAACGAAGGAGACGGCAGCGTGGCACTGGAGATCAAGCGGTTGCACCTGTCCACCGTGACGCCGCCGGGGACGCAGGCCCAGTGGCCGGTACACGGGTTCGTAGTGACCTTCCCGGGCGGTGCGGCGCTGGTCGACACCGGCGTCGGCGGCCCGCAGGGCGTGCAGGACGACTGGCGGGCGGTCAACGTGGCCGCGGCCGACGCGCTGGCCGGGCTGGACCTGAGCCCGGCCGACATCAGCCTGGTCATCAACACCCACCTGCACTTCGACCACTGCGGGCAGAACGCGGTGTTCAAGCACGCCGCGTTCCACGTGCAGCGGGCCGAGCTGGCGCGGGCCCGGCGGGAGGCGCCCGACCTGGCCGACTGGTTCGACTTCGCCGGCGCCCGGTTCGAGCTGTTGGACGGCGACACCGAGATCGTGCCGGGGCTGTCGGTGATGACCACGCCCGGGCACACCGCCGGGCACCAGAGCGTGGTCATCCGAGGCGCGGACGGCGACGACCTGCTGATCGGCGACGCGGCCTACACACCGCGGCTGTACTCCGGGCCGGACGACCAGAAGCTGCCGCCGGGACAGGCCGCGGACCGGGACGCCTGGGAGGCCTCACGCGGCCGGATCCGGGCCAGCGGGGCGGCCCGGGTGCACTTCTGCCACCACACCGATGTGATCCACGCCTGACCAGCCGCGGGTGACGTGCGCGGCCGGCCGGTCCGACCGGGGCGGAACGGTGTCACAGGTTTAATCAGCTGTCCCAGGAAAGCCTGACCGTATGGCTTCTCACCTGCGCTGTCTGGTCACCGGGGCGACCGGCTACATCGGCGGCCGGCTGGTACCCGAACTGCTCGCCGCCGGTTATACCGTCCGCTGTATGGCCCGCGATCCGGGCAAGCTGGCCGACCGGCCCTGGTCGGACGACATCGAGGTGGCCAAGGCCGACGTGAGCGACCCGGCCGCGCTGCGCGAGGCCCTGACCGACTGCGACGTCGCCTACTACCTGATCCACTCGCTCGGCACCGGGTCGTCGTTCGAGCAGCGGGACCGGGACGCGGCCCGGGCCTTCGCCGACGCGGCCCGGGAGGCCGGCGTCAAGCGCATCGTCTACCTGGGCGGCATGATCTCCGGCCAGGAGGGTGACCTGTCGCCGCACCTGCGCTCCCGGGCCGAGGTCGGGGACATCCTGCTGGACAGCGGCGTGCCGACCGCGGCCCTGCAGGCGGCGGTGATCATCGGCAGCGGGTCGGCCTCGTTCGAGATGCTGCGGTACCTGACCGAACGGCTGCCCGCGATGATCACCCCCAAGTGGGTAACCACCCGGATCCAGCCGATCGCCGTCCGCGACGTACTGCGTTACCTGGTCGACGCGGCCACCTTGCCCGCGGACGTGAACCGCCGGTTCGACATCGGCGGCCCGGACGTGCTGACCTACGCCGACATGATGCGGCGCTACGCCGCAGTGGCCAAACTGCCGCCCCGGCTGCTCGTGTCGGTCCCGGTGCTGACCCCGTCGCTGTCGTCGCACTGGGTCGGGCTGGTCACCCCGGTGCCCAGCGGCCTGGCCCGGCCACTGGTGGAGTCGCTGCGGGTCGAGGTGGTGGCGGCCGAGCACGACATCGCGCAGTACATCCCGGACCCGCCGGAGGGTCTGCTGCCACTGGACCGGGCCATCGAGCTGGCCCTGACGCACACCCGGGAAGGCGACGTGTCCACCCGCTGGTCGTCGGCCAGTATCCCCGGGGCACCCAGCGACCCGCTGCCCAGCGACCCGGAGTGGGCCGGCGGCTCTCTGTACGTGGACGAGCGCACCAGCGTGGTGGACGCCCCGCCGGAGGCGTTGTGGCGGGTGATCGAAGGTATCGGCGGCACCAGCGGCTGGTACTCGTTCGACGCCGCGTGGGCGGTGCGCGGTGTGATGGACCGGCTGGTCGGCGGGGTTGGCCTGCGCCGCGGCCGGCGGGACCCGGTGCACCTGCGCCCCGGCGACGCGCTGGACTTCTGGCGGGTGGAGGCGATTGTCCCGGGCGAGCTGCTGCGGCTGCGGGCGGAGATGAAGCTGCCCGGGCTGGCCTGGCTGGAGCTGCACGTCGGCCGGGACGACGACGGCCGGACCAGCTACCGGCAGCGGGCGATCTTCCAGCCCCACGGCCTGACCGGGCACGCCTACTGGCGCTCGATCTCGCCGTTCCATGGCATCGTGTTCGGCGGCATGCTGCGTAACATCACCGCCGCCGCGGAAAAGGCCGCCGCCCAGCCGGATCGGCAGGCTTCGTAACGCGGGAAGACATGGGCAATGGCGCCTTTACCCGTGTTCCAGCAAGGGGAAAGGCGCCATCGCCTATGTAGGCCGGGCTAGCGTGCCTTCGTAGGCCGGGCTAGCCGGCTTCGGCGGCGCGCTTGATGGCGGCCAGGGTGACGGGAATGCCGTGGTGGGCGGCGCTGGTTCGCTCGGCGATCTGAGCCTCGGCGCCGGCGCCGTAGCGGCCGTGGAAGCCTTCGATGCCCCCGGGCAGGAAGTGCCACGTCTCGGTGAGCTCGGTGCCGCCCTCGGCCGGGGCGAAAAGGTAGCTCCAGCGCACCCAGCCGTTGTTGACCTCGAAGGCGAACTCGCGGCCCGGATCGGCCACCACGACCTGGGATCGGGTCTCCCAGGTCCGTTCGGGGGTCTGGTTCCGGCCGGTGAACCAGGCGCCCGGGCGCGGCCCGCCATCGTCATCCCACCAGCAGGCCTGGCAGATCGGGCTCCACTCTCCCATCCGGGTCACGTCCGAGACCAGGTCGTAGAGCTTGTCCGGGGGGCAGGCGATGAGGATCGACTCCTGGTAACTGAGCTCGCTCATGAGCCTCAGTATGGCCGTCCGGGGTTGTGCGGTCCGGGTCATGGCCGTTACTACGCGGGAGCCGTCCGGGGGCGGGACGTAGCGGCTCGATCTCCGGGCGACCGTCACGGCGCGGTCCGGACCACTTGGCTCGTACGGGGTCGACGGCGTAGGCCACCAGGTAGGCGGCCCTTTCGTAGTTGACCCGCCAGCCCACGAAGTCCGGCCAGGCATCGGCCGGGTCCCGTTCCAGCGGGAAGTCGACCTCCTTCATGCGCTGCACCCCTTCGAGGAACTCCTCGTACGTCAGGGTGATGCCGTCCTCCGGATCCGCCTCGTCGGGAATGTCGAAACCCATGGCCTGGCCGATCCGGCGGAAGCAGTCGAACCCGCTGCGCAGGCACAGCCGGGCGGGCACGTTCGGGGCATGCTCGGGCGACAGCGACAGGAACAGGGCCGCGGAGTCCAGCACGGCCAGCAGAGCGGTGACCCACGAGGACTTGGGCCGGGGCGAGCGGAACCGGACCAGCGGCAGGTAGGTGGTGTGGCTCTCGGCCACGTCCGCGGCCCATCGTTCCCACTGGGCGTAAAGGTCCGGCATTGTGTTGATGGTGGACACGCCCGAGCCCAGCCCGTAGTGGGTGCGGGCCAGCAGCTCCGGCCCCCAGGACGGCACCCCGGCCCGGGCGTTCAGCAGCGAGATCTCCGTCTCGCGCCGGTTGAACGCCGCATACAGGGTGGGCAAGTAGGCGATCTGCAGGGTGATGATGACCAGGCCGGTGGCGGCGGCCAAAAACACCAGCACCGCCGGGACCGAGCCTGGGGGTACGTCGAAGCCCAGGGTGAACAGGGACGAGCCGGCCGTGACGAAGGCTGCGGCCGCCCCATGGGGTTCGAACGGCCACAGCAGCAGCGAGATCCCGAGGTAGGCCACGCCAAGCCAGGCCGCCAGCTGGCCGAGCAAGATCGCGGCCGCCTCCACGGCCAGCGTTCGGTCCCGGCGGCCGTCGTCAAGGTGACGGACCAGCATCCGGAAGAGGCCATCAACACACTTGTCGGCGGCCCGGGTCAGCCGGCTGCCCACCGGCCGGGACACGATGAGCGCACCAATCACGCTGCTCCACACGATGATCACCAGCACACCGCCGACCACGGCGGCGATCGCGCGACCCCAGAGCGGCACGGTCATGGGTCCTCCTCGGGGTACTGCGCAGTATCGAGCGGGGCGCGGTCGTGAGCTAAGCGTGCCACGGCCGGTCAGGCCAGGTCGTTGAAGGCGGCGCAGAGCCGGGCTACGGCGCCGCTGAACGAGTGTTCGGGCGGTGAGCCGTAGCCGATGACCAGCGCCTGACGGCCGGGCTGCCCGCGGCCCGCATCGGTGGCGCGGTAGCGGGCCAGGCCCTCCACCTCCAGGCCGCGGGCCGCGGCCCGGGCCACCAGGTGGTCCTCGGTCAGGCCGGGCGGCAGCTCGCACAGGGCGTGCAGCCCGGCCGCGATCCCGGTCACCCGGACCCGCGGGGCCTCCCGGCCCAGCGCAGCGGCCAGCCGGTCCCGGCGCCGCCGGCAGGCCAGCCGGGACCGGCGGACGTGCCGGTCATAGCCGCCGGAGGTGATGAACTCGGCCAGTGTGAGCTGGTCCAGCCGGCTGCCGGGCCCGGTGGTCAGCTCCCGGGCCACGGTCACCTCGCCGACCAGCGACGCGGGCAGCACCAGCCAGCCCAGCCGGAATCCGGGCGCGAGGCTCTTGCTGGCCGACCCGGCGTAGACCACGTGCTCGGGCGCCAGCGCCTGCAGCGCGCCCACCGGCTGGCGGTCGTAGCGGAACTCCCCGTCGTAGTCGTCCTCGATGACCAGGCCGCCGGTGTCCCGGGCCCACTCCACAAACTGGGTGCGCCGGTCCGGAGCCAGCGCGGCCCCGAGCGGGAACTGGTGCGCCGGAGTGAGCAGCGCGGCGCCGGCCGGGCTGGCCGGACCAGCTGGACCGGCCATGGCGCCGTGGCCGTCCACCGGCAGCGTGGCCAGCCGCAGCCCGGCCGCGACGGCCGTGGCCCGGGCGCTGGGCAGGCCGTACTCCTCGACCGCCAGCGTGGTCGCGCCGCGGGCCCGCAGGACCCGGGTCAGCAGCGCCAGCCCCTCGCCGAAGCCGTCGCAGACCACGATCCGGTCCGGGTGGGCCCGCACCCCGCGGGCCCGGGCCAGATATTCGGCCAGGGCGGCCCGCAGTTCGGGGCGGCCCTGCGGATGGCCATAGCCGAAGGCCTCGCTGGGGGCGGCGCTCAGCGCGCGGCGAGCCGCGGCCAGCCAGGCTGCCCGCGGGAAGGCCGACAGGTCGGGTGACCCCACTCGCAGCGAGTACCGGTACGGGGTGACCCGGGGGCCAGGTGGCACGGAGGAGGCGGCCCCAGGCGAGCCGATGACGGGCGCCGGGCCGGCGGGGGCCCCGGCCGCGCGGGCTTGCCGGGCGGCGGGGGCCAAGTGAGCCGCGGTGGGCGGGCCGGTGACGGCCTGGCCGGCGACCCGGGTGCCCGAGCCCTGGACCGCGGTCAGCCAGCCCTCGGCCACCAGCTGGCCGTAGGCCTCGGCCACGGTGTTGCGGGCCACCCCGAGGTCGGCGGCGAGTGCGCGCGAGGAAGGGAGCCGGACACCGGGACCGAGCCGCCCGGTCCGCACCGCCTCCCGCAACGCGGTTTCCAGCCCAGCCCGGACGCCCTGGCCGGGCTGATCGCGGCCCAGCTCCAGGTGCAGGTCCAGTCCGGAAGTGGCCCAGTCTTTCTTCATATAACTGGACCTTACTCGTGGGCCGGTCAGCTTCTACGGTGGAGTCATGACCGACACCGCAACCACCATCCAGATCCCAGTCCGGCTGGACATTGACACCTACGCGGCCGACTTCTCGCGGGCCATGGGCCACCTGGACCGGGCCGCGACCAAGGAACTCGATCGGGCCGACATCGACCCCAAGCTGCGCGAGCTCGTCCGCATCCGGGCCTCTCAGCTCAACGGCTGCGCCTACTGCATCGACATGCACACCAAGGACGCGCGGGCCATCGGCGAGACCGGGCAGCGCCTGTACGCGCTGCCCGCCTGGCGGGAGACTCCGTACTTCACCGCCCGGGAACGGGCCGCGCTAGCCTTCACCGAGTCGGTCACCCTGATGACCGGCGAGCACGTCCCGGACCGCGACTACGAGGCAGTGGCGGCCGAGTTCGGGCCGGGCGAAGTGGCCGCGCTGGTCAGCCTGATCGTAGCCATCAACGCCTGGAACGCGATCGGCGTCGCCACCCGGGCCTGGGAGCCCGGCTCTTATCAGCCCTGAGCCACCGTCACCTCGGGTTCGTGACGGACCGGGAAGTTGACCGAGGCGGCGACGAAGCAGCGGGCACTGGCTTCGGCGTGCAGGTGCAGCGCGGCTTCGGTCATGCTCGCGTCCAGAACTGTCACCCGCGGCCGCAGCACGACCTCGGTGAAGTGGCCGCCGCCGCCCGCGGTCTCGGTCATCGTGCCGCGGGCGTCGTCGGTGTAGCCGGTCACCACCACGCCGGCCTCCGCGCACACGTGCAGGTACGACAGCAGGTGGCACTGGGACAGCGCCGCGGTCAGGGCCAGCTCGGGGTTCCAGCGGTCGCGGTCGCCGTGAAAGGTCCGGTCGGCGCTGCCCGCGATCGGGGCGCAGCCCGCCGCGGCGATCTCGTGGTCACGGCCGTAGGCCTTGTAGCCGCTGGTGCCGGTGCCGCGGTTACCGGTCCAGGTCACCGTGGTCTCGTAGTGGTGGCTCCGCACCTGGTTCACACGGGCCACGCTACCGCCGGCCGCCGGGCTGGCGACCCTCAGGCGTCGCGGGCGAGCCAGGTGCAGACGCAGGCCTCGTTGCCTTCGGGGTCGGCCAGGACCCAGAACGCGGGAGCCTCGGAGTCGTTGATGAGCCGGCCGCCGGCGTCCAGCGCAGCCTGGATCCGGTGCCCGGCCTCATCGTCCGGGACCACCACGTCGAAATGGATCCGGTTGCGCTGCGGGCGGGGCTCGTCCATCTGCTGGAACCAGAACGTCGGGCCCTGGCCCACCGGGTCGGCCAGCCCCGCACCCGGGTCGGAGCCGTCGGCCCCGGGCTCGTCCCCGTAACCCAGCACCGCTTGCCAGAACGGGCGGATGGCCGGGATGTCGAGCGCGTCGATGGCGATCTCGAGCACCTGAACCGATCGAGAGCCGTCCGCGGCCTCAAGCGCGACTTCGGGACCGGTGGCCAGCCCCTGCTCGCGGACGGCGGCCGAGATCCGCTGGGCCAGGTCCACCTCGGCCGGGCCGACCCAGCCGTCCGGGGACTGCAAGGTCAGCACCACACGGTCCGGCCGGAGATCGGCGGACAGGCTGCGACCGGCGCCGGATCCGGCCGCCGTGACGGCGATCCGGGCCACGTCGGCCGCCTGGGCCAGCGACGCCACCCGGACCGAGGTCCTGATGACACCGACCACGATGCGCCAGCCGGACGGACCAACCGCGTCCGAGACCTGCTGGCGGGTCAGCCGGGGGGTTTCCTCCGTGGCCTGATCGGTCATCGTGCCATCCTCTCACCGTCGAAACCGGTGGAGGGTTAGAACGTGGCGAAGGGGTATGGGGAGGTTACCGGGCAGACGGGCCAGCGGCTTTGCGCCGCTGGCCCGCCCGCCGGGCACGCCGTAGGTACAGGGGAAACCTGCGGCGTGGGTGTCACTAGTGCCTTCGAGCGCAGTCAGGCGCTGAAGGCTGATCCGCGGCAGTGCGGATCGACGATGCAATCAGACGGTGCTGATCAGCAGCCGTCGTAGGCAGACCAGTTGCTCTGGCCGCCCTGGGCGATCGCGTTGTTGAACACCTGGTTCTGCTCGGCCACGCTGGCGTTGCCGAAGCTGGACGCCGAGCCGCCGTACGCCTCCCAGGTCCCTTCACTGAACTGGTAGAGGCCGTAGTGGCCGCTGCCGTTCATGACCTGGCTGTTGCCGCCGGATTCGCGGGAGATCACGCACGACTGGAAGCCGGACCCACCCGAGTAGGTGCTGGCGGGCTGGTACGTGCTCGCGTGCTGGTACGTGCTCGCGGGCTGGGCCGTGCTGGTGACCTGAGCCGGCGCCGCGGAGGTGCTCACCTGAGACACCGGAGCCGCGACCGGGACCGCTGGGGCGGCCGGAATCTTGGCCGGCTTGGCCGGGATGGTCAGCTTCTGGCCGACCGAAATCTCGTTCGCCGACTTGATCGAGTGGCGGTTGGCGTAGTAAATCACCGGCCACGCGGCGGCTTCCGAGTAGTAGTGCTGAGCGATCTTGGAGAGCGAGTCGCCCGCCTTGACCTTGTAGGTACGCGATTTGCTCGCCGATTTGGTTGCGGTCTGCTTCGCCGCAGCTTCCCGGAAGCTGGCCACCAGCTGCGGCTCAGTGCCTGCCCGCAGGGCAGTGTCGCTGGCCGAAGTGTGCTCCACGCCGGTGGCCGTAGTGGTGGCCGCGCCGGCGGGTGCCGCTGACATACAAAACGCCGCAGCAACGCCAACCAGCGTGGGTGCAGCGGCGATAATCGGCAGCCGTTTCTTCGCGTGTTTACCTAGGGCGCCCAAAGGGCTCCTTCCCGAACAGTTCGCGCTCACCTGGAAGACCGCCCAGCGTGCTGACCTACTGCACGTGCTGCTGCACGGTCTTCGGAGCGCCTGACATCACGGGAGCGTAAAGGGTCGCCGGACATTAGCGCAAAAGATTGGCAAAAATACTCTTGACGGCGCTGATGGTTGACTTGCCCGGGCCGTCAGGTTCCACTGCTTGCGCACGAGGCCGAATTTGCCCAAACCTAGACGATCGTCCAGCACGGCATTTTTGGGCAAAAGAAGCAGGTCAGAGAGGGTCCGCAACCGAGCAGGCTCTCAGTCGCGCGGACCATGTTTACCTAGATTGCGCCTGAAGTTACAGAGACGTAATCTGCGGTAAATGTTATCTCCGCCACACTGGCCCTGGAAACGGACCTGATCGCGGGAGGGGATGGATGGCCGAGCTGATCGTGGGTGCCGATCCGTCGGACACGCACCAGAAGGCACTGCAGATCAACCTCGACCCTCGCTGGTACGGCACGATCGCCGAGATCGGGGCCGGGCAGGAGGTAGCGCGCTGGTTCTTCCGGGTTGGCGGAGCGGCCGGCACGGTGGCCAAATCCATGTCCGCCTACGACATGGCGGTCAGCGACGCGGTCTACGGCAAGGCGGACCGCTACGTCTCGGCCAGCCGGCTCCAGGGCATGCTGGACAAGGAGTTCGCGCTCAACGTCGAGCGGCTGGACTCCGAGCGCGGCGACGACAACTGCTTCTTCGCGTTCGCTGACACCGTGGTGGCGCGCAGCTTCCGGGGTGGCAACGAGTGTCACGGCTGGATGGGCGTGAAATTCCAGGCCCAGCCGCACGACGAACCGAGCCAGATCGTGATGCACGTCCGGATGCTGGACGTGGAGGCGTGGCTGCAGCAGGAGGCGCTCGGCATCGTCGGGGTCAACCTGCTGTACGGGGCGTTCTTCCACCATCACGAGCCGGACAAGCTGATCGAGAGCCTGCTGGACAAGCTGACCACCGGCCGGATCGAGATCGACATGATCGCGTTCCGCGGCATCGAGTTCCGCCGGGTCGACAACCGGCTGATGGCGCTGAAGCTGGTGCAGGTCGGGCTGAGCGGGGTGGCCATGTTCGGCCCCGACCGCGAGGTGCTGCAGCCCAGCGAGGTCCTGCGCAAGCACCCGGTGCTGGTCGAGCGGGGCAGCTTCCGGCCGCCGACGCACGTCAACCTGGACATGCTGGAGACGGCCAAGGCCCGGTTCGAGGAGGACCCGGCGGTAGCGGGCAAGCCGGTGCTCACCCTGACCGAGATCACTATGCGCAACCTGCTGGCGGGCGGGGCCGCCGATGTCGACCGGCGCGACTTCCTGGCCCGGGCCGAGCTGCTCGCGGCGTGCGGCATGACCGTGCTGATCAGCGACTACTTCGACTACTATCGCCTGGCGGCCTACATCGCCGAACGGACCAGCGAGCGGATCGGCATCGTTATGGGCGTGCCGAGCCTGATCGACCTGTTCGACGAGAAGAACTACACCCAGCTGCCCGGCGGCATCCTGGAGAGCTTCGGGCGGCTGTTCAAGAACGACCTCAAGCTGTACGTCTACCCGGTGAAACCGTCCGGCGACGACGAGCTCAAGACCGTGGATGACATCAAGGTCCGGACCGAACTGCAGCCGCTGTACGACTACCTGTGGGGCCGGGGCAGTTTCGTCCACCTCGCCAACTACAAGCCCGAGTACCTGCCGATCTTCAGCCGCGACGTGCTGCGCCGGATCGCCGCCTGCGACGACTCCTGGGAGACCATGGTCCCGGTGGAGGTAGCCGAGCTGATCAAGAAACGGTCGTTCTTCGGCTACGCCAAGCCCCAGGACTAGCCCGGGGCCGGCGTAGCCGCGTCAGTCGGTCAGCTGGCCTGCGGCTGGCCGATGTTGACCATCCACGGGATGCCGAACTGGTCGGTCAGCATGCCGAACTCGTCACCCCAGGCCTGCTTGGCCAGGGGCATGGTGACGGTCCCGCCCGCCGACAGTTTCTCGAAGTAGTCGTGCAGGGCGTCGTCGTCGCCGCTGAGGCTGACCGCGAACCCGCCGTGCGGCTCGGCCTCCATGTGGCTGGGCACGTCGGAGCCCATGATCGTGTACCCGGCGCTGGTCTGCAGTTGCGAGTGCATGACCTTGTCCACGTCGGCGCCTTCGGCCATGCCGAGCTCACCGAACGTGCTGACGGTCAGCTCGCCCCCGAATACGCCGCGGTAGAACTCCATCGCCTGCCGGGCGGTGCCGTTGAAGTTGAGGTACGGGTTGAGCACAGATGCCATCGGTTCCCCCATGAGTGTGCGGTTGGGTTGGTGCCGCCGAGCGTAGCGTGATCCCGGTCACAGTGCCACGTTGACAACGATATTTCGGAATTAATTTCGAATAAATTAATCGAGTCCTGTCCACCGGATGGTGGACAGCAGGTCCCATCCTTTGCCTGGTGCCGGGCGGCCCGCGTGGCGCCAGGCTGGGGATATGACGAACGACACGGCGGTACGGGTCAGTGGCCTGCGTAAACGGTACGGGGACACCTGCGCGGTAGACGGCGTCGAGCTGGAGATCGGCCGGGGCGAGGTGTTCGCGCTGCTCGGCCCGAACGGGGCCGGCAAGACCACGACCGTGGAGATCCTGGAGGGCTTCCGCCGCCGCGACGGGGGCGTGGCGGAAGTCCTCGGCCAGGATCCGGGCCGCGCGGGCCGGGCCTGGCGGGCCCGCATCGGCATCGTGCTCCAGCTGGCCTCGGCCGGGCCGGAGCTGACCGTCCGGGAGATGGTCAGGCACTTTGCCGGGTTCTACCCGCGGCCGCGCGATCCGGACGAGGTGATCGCGCTGGTGGGGCTGACCGAGCAGGCCGGCCGGCGGATCAGCGCGCTGTCCGGCGGCCAGGCCCGGCGGGTGGACGTGGCCCTCGGCATCGTGGGCCGGCCGGAGCTGGTGTTTCCTGGACGAGCCGACCACCGGGTTCGACCCGCAGGCGCGGCGGCAGTTCTGGGAGCTGATCCGGGCCCTGGCCGCCGAGGGGGTCACGGTCGTGCTGACCACCCACTACCTGGAAGAGGCCGCGGCCCTGGCCGGGCGGCTGGCGGTGCTGGCCGGCGGCCGGGTGGTGGCAACCGGCACGCCCGCCGCGCTCGGCGGCGCGGACCGGCCGACCCGGGTCGGCTGGGACACTGCGGACGGCCGCCGGACGGTACAGACACCCACGCCGACCCAGGTGGTCGCGGAGCTGGCCCGGCAGTTCGGCGGCGAGGTACCGGGCCTGACCGTGAACCGGCCGACGCTGGAAGACACCTATCTGGAACTGATCGGCGACCTTGGAGGCGCGGCATGACCACCACCACTACCCAGGCCCGGCCGCGGACGGCCCCGGCGCCGGCGCCGCTGCCCTCACTGCTGACCACGGGCCTGAGCCGGGGACGCATCGAGGTGACCACGTTCTTCCGGGAGCGCGAAGCCGTGGTGTTCATCTTCGCGCTCCCGGCGGTACTGCTGCTCCTGCTGGGGTCGATCTTCAATTCCGAGCATGTGCAGGTGCCCGGGGTGACCACCGGCCAGCTGTACGCGGCCGGGATGATCGCGGGCGGCATCGCGGCCACCAGCTTCCAGTACCTGGGCATCAGCGTGGCCAGCGAGCGGGACCAGGGTCTGCTCAAGCGGCTGTACGGCACGCCGCTGCCGCACGCCGCCTACTTCATCGGCAAGATCATTCAGGTGTTCGTGTGCCTGATCGCCGAGGTCGTGCTGCTGATGGTCGTGGGCGTGGCGTTCTTTCACCTGCACCTGCCGTCCACGCCGGGTAAGTGGTGGACGCTGGTCTGGATCTGCCTGCTGGGCGGCACAGCGTGCGCCCTGCTGGGCCTGGGCGTCAGCAGCCTGGCCCGGTCCGCGCGCAGCGCCTCCCCCATCATCACGCTGCCGTTCCTGGTGCTGGAGTTCATCTCCGGGATCTTCGTGCCGTTCAGTGACGTGCCGCGCGGGCTGCAGGTCGTGGCCGCGATTTTCCCGCTGAAGTGGATGGCCAAGGGTCTGCGCTCGGTGTTCCTGCCGGCGCAGGCGGCCGCCCTGGAACCCGCACATTCGTGGGAACTCGGGCGGGTCGCACTAGTGCTGGCGGTCTGGGTTGCCGCAGGCTTGGTGCTGTGCATCAGGACCTTCCGGTGGCAGAGCCGCCGGTGACCGGAGCGCCCGTGAAAATAACCGAGCCACAGACGCACGCGTGGGAGCTGGCTCCCGCGAGCTGGGACGTGTTCTACGCCCTGGTGTTCGTGGTCATCGTGGTGGTGGCGGAGTGGACCCCGCTCAGCACGCCGGCCAGGGTCACGCTGAGCGTGGCCCTGGCCGCGATGGTGCCCTGGTACCTCGTGGTGGGGCGGCCCCAGATCTACGGGGGCCTGGTCAGCGCCCGGAGCTGGGGCTACCTGGTGGGGATCAGCGCGCTGTTCGGGGTGGCGGTGTACCTGTCGCCGAACGCCTGGTTCCTGGCCTTCGCCCTGTCGCCGCAGTGCTTCTTCCTGTTGCCGTTCCGGCAGGCGATGTACGCGGTGCTGATGTTCAACGCGGTGGCGGCGGTGGTGCTGATCGTGCGCCATCCGGGCCAGGACGTCGTGCCCCAGTCGCTGCTGAACGCCGGGTTCGGCATTGGCCTGGCCTTCGTGTACGGCCGGTTCGCCAACACGATCATCGACCAGAGCCAGGAACGGGCCGACCTGATCGGGGAGCTGGAGGCGACCCGGGCGGAGCTGGCCTCGGTGCACCACCAAGCGGGCACGCTGGCCGAGCGGCAGCGGCTGGCCGGGGAGATCCACGACACCCTGGCCCAGGGTTTCTCCAGCGTCATCATGCTGCTGCAGGCGGCCGAGGCCGGCCTGGGGCCGGATACGCCCGAACCGGCCCGGCGGCAGATCTCGCTGGCGGCCGAGACCGCGCGGGAGAACCTGGCCGAGGCCCGCGGGCTGGTGGCCGCGCTCGCCCCGGCCGATCTGGCTTCGGGGAACCTGTCCGGGGCGCTGCGCCGGGTCACCGAGCGCCTGGGCGTCGAGACCGGCATCGAGGTGACGTTCACCGAGGACGGCGAGCCGCGGGCGCTGCCCGCTACGCTGGACGTGGTGCTGCTGCGGGTGGCCCAGGAGGCACTGGCCAACGTGCGTAAGCACGCCGAGGCCCGGACCGTGCGGGTCAGCCTGCGCTACACCGGTGGCGCGGTGTCGCTCCAAGTCAGCGACGACGGCCGGGGATTTGCGGTGGACGGGGCCACGAGCGGGTACGGGCTGCGCGGGATGCGCGAGCGGCTGGGCCAGGTGAACGGGCGGATCGAGGTCACCAGCGGGCCCGGCGCGGGGATCTGTGTGCGGGCGGAGGTACCGGTGTGACGGCAGACGCCGCTATTCGGGTGGTGCTGGCCGACGACCACCCGATCGTGCGGGAAGGCCTGCGCGGCATGCTGGCCGCCGAGCCGGGCATCGAGGTGGTGGCGGAGGCGGCCTCGGGGGCCGAGGCGGTCGCGGTGGCGGCCCGCTACCGGCCGGACGTGGTGCTGATGGACCTGCGCATGCCGGGCGGGGACGGGGTGACCGCGACCGCGGAGATCCTGGCCGCCACCCCCGGGGCCCGGGTGGTCGTGCTCACCACCTACGAGACCGACGCGGATATCGTGCGCGCGGTGGAGGCCGGGGCGGTCGGTTACCTGCTCAAGGACACCCCCGTGGCCGAGCTGAGCCACGCGATCCGGGCCGCGGCCCGGGGTGAGACCGTGCTGGCCCCGTCGGTAGCCCAGCGCCTGGTCAGCCACGTCCGCCAGCCGCGTCGCGACCTGCTGTCGAGCCGGGAGACCGAGGTGCTGGCGCTGGTGGCGCGGGGCCTGACCAACGCGGAGATCGGGCACCAGCTGTCCATCACCGAGGCGACCGTGAAGACCCACCTGATCCGGTCGTTCAGCAAGCTCGGCGTCAACGACCGGACGGCCGCGGTGACCAGTGCGATCGCACTCGGGGCGATCGCATCGCCAGGCCGGTGAGCCCCGGCCTGTTCCGGGCGGGGGCTCAGGGGGCGGGGGTACGCCAGGCGGAGACGTGGCTGGAGCTGGCCGAGGTGAACGGGCGCCGGTCCCAGCCTTCCCAGCGGCCGGCCAGTTCCATTCCAGCCAGCCGGGCCATCAGGTCGAGCTCGCTGGGCCAGGCGTAGCGCAACTCGACCGGGTAGGTCTGCACGCCGTCCGCGCTCAGCACCAGGTGCCGGGAGCTGAACCGCTGCCCGGCCCGGTCGTGCAGGGTGGCGCTGATCCGGGTCGCGTCCGGGGCGAACCCGTCCACCCGGACCCGCTGCTGACCGCGGTCGTACATGGTCAGGTCGGGGATGAAGGCTTCCATGACGAAGGCGCCGCCGGGCACCAGGCTGGCGGCTACGCCGGCGAAGCAGCGGACCTGCTCCTCCTGGGTCAGCAGCACGAAGAAGGTGTTGAACACCACGTACACCAGCCCGTACGGCCCGCCCGGCGCCGGCAGTCCGGCGAAGTCCCCGACCGTCACGGCCAGGTCGGCCCCGCCCGGCTTGGCCCGCAGCTGGGCCACCATCCGTTCCGACGCGTCGATGCCGTCGACCCGCAGCCCGCGCTCGGCCAGCGGCAGCGCAATCCGGCCGGTCCCGATGCCCAGCTCGAGGGCGGCCCGGTCCCCCCCCCGCTGCCCAGCTGGCCAGGAACTCCACTACCGGGCTCACGTCGTCGCGGGCACCATGCCACTCGTCGTACACGTCGGCGATGCGGTCCCCGTACTCCGCAGCGCCGCCGCCATTGGCCACCGATTCCATGCCCCCACCCTGGCAGCGCCAGACCGGGGTGACACCTGGTTTTTTACCTGACGACCGGGAGCGGCTGGTCGCGCAGACGACCCAGGTCCAGGCGGTGCGCTGACCGCCGGACCGGGCCCGCCACCGGTCAGGAGTAGTCGCGGAAGGCGGGCCAGGCGGTGGCCCAGGAGGACTTCAGGCCGGTGGCCAGGTAGACCGGCGCACCTTGCTCGTCGTCGTTCACGCCGAGGCCGTTGCTGAAGGTGGCGACCTGCCGGACCGAGGCGAACTCACGGCGGAGCAGGGCCGGGTCGACGTTGACCGCGACGGCGGCGGTCGCGCTGGCGGGCGGCGGCCCCCAGAGCCAGAAGTTGTTGGCCCCGCTGTAGGCGGTGGGCAGCCCGCGCCCCGCGCCGTACCGGGCCAGCGCGCCGGCTTCGCCGTAGTTGCCGGTCAGGATCGTGGTCCGGGCCCGCTGGGCCGCAGGCAGCGCGTGGTACTCGCGGGCGACCAGCGCCACTTCCTGGGGCCAGCCGATCGTCTCGCCCAGGTCGTAGTTGACCTTCTGCAGCGGCAGCGTGTGCAGCGCACGGGCGGGCAGCACCGGCAGCGCGATCGGCAGCCCGATGGCCGCGCTGATCAGCATGACCGCACCCAGCTTGACCGCGCCCCGGGACGTGCCGGTGGCCCGCGGCGAGCGGGCGGCCAGCCAGCGCTCGGCCGCGACCGCGCCCGCGGCGAACAGGAACGTGTAGGCCCCGCCCGGGTAGTACGGCTTGCCGCCCAGCACGAACTGCCCCACGATCACGATCGCGCAGGCCAGGCCGAGCGGGCGGAACGGCCGGGCCGCCGGGTGGCGCAGCGACCACACCAGGCCCGCCACCCAGATCGGGGTCAGCGCGGGGCCGGTAAAGAAGATCTGGGCCGGCCAGTAACTGATCCGGTTGGCCCCGGCCTGGGTCTGCAGGGCGCGGAACACGTCCAGGTTGGGCCAGCCGTGCATGGCCTGCCAGACCAGGTCGGGCGCGGCCAGGGCGGCCGCAATCAGGACGCCGGCCAGCAGGTAGCGGCTGCGCAGCAGGTGCCGCTGCGGGGTGGCCAGCAGGCCGGCCGCCAGCGCGAGGACCAGGAAGCCGATGTTCCACTTGGCCTCGGCTCCGACGCCCACGGCCGCCCCGATGGCCAGCCACCAGCGCGGGTCCTGGCGGGCCAGCAGCCGGGTGGCCAGCAGCAGCGTGACCGCCCAGCACACCAGGTCCGGGGTGGTGGTGGTCAGCTCGTGCAGCGCGCCGAGGAACTCACCGCAGGTGGCGGTGGCCAGCGCGGCCAGCAGCTGCCCGGTCCGGCCCGCGCCGAGCTGGCGGCTCATGTCCGCCGTGGCCACGACCAAGGCGGCCAGCGCGAGCGCGGGCAGCACCCGGAAGCCGACCAGCGTGTTCCCGGTGGCGAGCTGGCCGAGCCGGGCCAGCAGCGGGGTGAGCGCGGGCTGGTCGACATAGCCGAAGGCCAGGTGGTGCCCGGCGGCCAGGAAGTACAGCTCGTCGCGGACGTAGCCGTAACGGGCGCTGACCGCCAGTTCCAGGCCGAAGGCGGCCACCGCGATCAGTGCGATCCAGCGGGCCGGGGCCGGGGTGAGCGTGGGCCGCTGGTCCGGGGCGGACTGGCGGGAGCTGCCGATGGTCATCATGGTTACCATCGTGGTCGCGGGGGCCACCCGGGCACATCGAGCGGACGGGCGATGTCGCCCTCGTCCGCAAGCCGGACCCAGGGGGCGGCGGCCAGGGGCGCACCTCCCCACTGCGGATGAGCCAGCCGCTCCCCCGCGCGGCCGATCCGCCGCCGGGCAGGCGGGCCGTAGCATCGAGTGGTGTACACGGCCACGCGGCTCACCAGGTTCCCGCAGTCGCTGGTCGCGCGCGTGAACCAGTGGCCGCGGCGGCGGCAGGAGCTGCTGCAGGACGGCGCGCTGGGTCTGGTCCTGGCCGTGGTCAACGTCCTGTCGGTGCTGCCGTACCGGGCCCAGCAGCACCCGCTGTGGCTGGCCATCATGCTGGTCGCGTTGCAGGGCGTGCTGCTCGTCGGCCGCCGCTGGCACCCCGTGCTGTTCGCGCTGGCCATCGGGGGGGCCAGGGTCAGCTACGACCAGGCCGGGCTGTTGTTTGCGCCGTTCCCGCTCGCGGTGGCCATCGCCTACTACACGGTCATGGACCGGTCCGGTCCCGTCTGGCGCTGGATCGTCACCGGCTGCGTGGCGGCCGGGATATCGGTGTCGCTGGCCGCGCCGGGTCACAACGAGCCGTACGACGCGATCACGCAGGCGTTCATCTTCCTCACCGCGGGCGTGGCCGGGGTGCTGACCCGGGCCAACCGGGCCAGCCTGACGGCGGCGCAGGACCGCGCCACCCGGGCCGAGGCCGAGCTGGACCGGGAGTCGTCCCGGGCTGCGGCTCAGGAACGGGCCACCATTGCCCGCGAGCTGCACGACGTGGTGGCCCACCACGTCAGCCTGATGGCGGTGCAGGCGGAGGCGGCGGCGTCGTTGCTGCCGGCTCACCCGGAGAAGGCGAAGCGCTCGGTCGATATCATCGGCGACACGGCCCGGGCGGCGCTGGGCGAGCTGCGGCGGCTGCTCGGGGTGCTGCGCAGTCCGTCCGAGCGGCTGGAGACGGCTCCGTCCGCGTCGCTGGCCGAGCTGGGCGGGGTCCTGGACCAGGTGCGCGGGGCCGGGCTGCCGGTCGACTTCGAAGTGGTGGGTACGCCGGCCCGGCTGGCGCCCGGGGTGGACCTGACCGCGTTCCGCATCGTCCAGGAGGCTCTGACCAACACCATCCGGCACGCCCACGCCGCCCGGGCCACGGTCACGCTGACCTACGAACCCGGGTACGTCACCGTGTCCGTGGCTGATTCCGGCCCGCACCGTGGCCTGGGGCGGGACGGTTTGGTACCGGCTGGGCCAGCGCTGCCCGGGTCTGGCCTCGGGCTGGCCGGCATCGCCGAACGGGTCGCCTCGTGCGGCGGCCAGCTGTCCCTGGGGCCGACCCCGGCCGGAGGCTTTTCCGTGCTAGCCCGGCTGCCGGCCCGATGACCGGGCCCGCCCCGCCGGGGTCGATGGACCCGATCCGGGTGCTGGTCGTCGACGACCAGGAGCTGGTCCGGTCGGGGTTCTGCGTGATCCTGGACGCCGCCGACGGCATCGCCGTGGCCGGCGAGGCGGCCAACGGGGAAGCCGCGGTGGCCGCGGTGGCGGCGACCGCGCCCGACGTGGTCCTGATGGACATCCGGATGCCGGGCATGGACGGCCTGGAGGCCACCCGGCTCATCACCGGCGCGGCTGATCCGGAGGCGGGCGCGCCGCCGAAGGTGGTCATGCTGACCACCTTCGACCTGGACGACTACGTCTACGAAGCGCTGCGCGCCGGGGCCAGCGGCTTCTTGCTCAAGGACTCCCCCCGGCACGACCTGATCGCGGCCATCCGTGCCGCCGCGGCCGGGGACGCGTTGCTGGCCCCGTCGGTGACCCGGCGGCTGATCGAGGCGTTCGCGCGCCGGCCACCCGCGGTGTCACCGGCGCCGTCCCGGGTTGCCTCGCTGACCGCGCGGGAACGAGACGTCCTGCTGCTGCTGGCCCGGGGCCGCAGCAACGCCGAGATCGCCACCACCCTGTTCGTCACCGAGGCCACGGTCAAGACCCACGTCGGCAACGTGCTGGCCAAGCTGGGGCTGCGCGACCGGGTTCAGGCCGTCATCCTGGCCTACGAGACCGGGCTGGTCACCCCGGGCGACCCGGCCCCGTAAGGGGCCAGGGGCCACACCGGTTAACCGTGGACGAACTGCCGGGCCAGTTTGGCTGGCGCCTTGGCCAGCCAGCCGTCGGTGAGGGCTTCCTGCAGGAGCGGGCCGGTGACCTGGGGCAGCTCGATCAAGATGGCCGCGTAGCCGTCGAAGTGCGGGATCGTGAAGAAGCAGTCCGGGTGGGCGGCGAGCAGCGCCTCCTTCTCGGCCAGGTCCTCGGTGCTGACGGCCAGGATCGGGCCGTCGGGCGGGGTCTGGTCGCCGAAGCGCTTCAGGTCGGCCTTACTGAACGGGCGCTCCCAGGCGAACGCCTTACCGGCCACGGCCCAGGTCCGGTTCCCGTGCCGCGCCGTCTCGGTGACCTCCGGGAGGGCCAGCGCGAGCCGGGCGGCGTCGTCAACGGTGGACACGGCGGCGCCACCGCAAGCCGGGCGGACGGCGCGGATCGCCCAGCGGGACGATCCGCTGCTCGCCGGAGGTGGTGATGGCGTGCAGCGGCACGGTGACCGCGCCGAGCACCGCGCCGAGCTGGGGCTTGCCCTGGCGGCCCAAGATGAGCGGGACGATCCGCCGCATGACCGCGGTCAGCCCGGGCAGCGGCCGGCCGAACAGCGTGATCTCGGTGATCAGGCCGTCGTGGTTGAGCCGGAGCAGCTGGGCTTCCTCGAGCGCCTGCTTGCCGCAGCGGGCGCGGTAGAACAGGGCCCGGGTCCGGTCGTCGCCGACCTCGGTGTGGAACCGGATGTCGTCGATGACCTGGAATCCGGCCGCCATCACGTCGCCGACGCGGTCCCGGCCGTCGAAGGTGAACTGAGCGGTCAGCGGGGAGACCAGCACGACGTTGTCGGCCAGGCAGGCGATGGCCTGCGCCGTGTCGTGGTGCTCCGCCGCCTGCCGCCACTGCGCAATGACCTGGTCGGCGCGGCTGGTCCCCGTGGGTTGTGTTTCTGCGTCCGGCATCGGCACCTCCCGTACCCCGTACCCCGTACTGCCTAGCCTACGGCGCGGTGCCGGAGAACCTCCCGGGCCGGTAGGGCGCCAGCTCCGGAACAGCCGCCCCGGTCATCACCTCGCTGGTCATCAGCTCGGCCAGGTGCGCGCCGAGCGTGACGCCGCTGTGGGTCACGGCCACGTACACACCTTCGACGCCGGGCAGCCAGCCGACGATGGACTGGCCATCGACGGGCATCGGGCGGACGCACACCCGGTACCCGGTCACCTCGGCCGAGTCCAGGGCGCCGGTGACGCGCTGAGCCCGGCGCAGCAGCTCGCGGGCCAGGTCGCCCAGGGCGGGCTCTCCGGTGTGCAGGTCGGCGTGCACGTCGGGGGCTTCCAGGTGGACCTGACCCGCGGTGTGCGGGCGGAAGTGCACGTCGGGGGCGTGCACCATCCGGGACAGCCCGGGCGCCGGGCCGGGCGACGGGCCCGGTGCGGCCGGGCGCACGGGGCCGGCCTGGACCACCAGGCCCGGGGCTTCGGCTCCCGGCGGGACCCACGGGACCAGCGGAATCGGGGTGTCCGAGCCGGCCAGCGCAGCCAGCTCCGGCACCCAGCGGCCGGCACAGCACACCACCACGTCGGCCGGGATGACCTGGCCGGCCGCGGTGCGGACCGCCCGGACCACGCCGTCGGCCACGTCCAGGCCGGTCACGTGGCCCGGCGCGCCGGTCAGCACGGTGGCCCCGTACCGGACGGCGCGGGCGGCCAGCCCGGCCACCATCGGCTCGGTGAGCAGGTAGCCCTCTTCGGGGAACCAGGCCACGGCGGCCACGGTCGCGGGCAGCCGCAGCGACGGCTCCAGCTCGGCCGCGGCCCCGGCGCTGATCAGGTGGGCCGGGTAGCCCCACTCGGCCAGCCGGGCGACCCGGGCGGTCAGCTCGGCGGCGGCGTCCGGGGTGCAGGCCCACTCCAGGTTGCCCGACGGCCGGTACCAGTCCGGGCGGCCGAGGCGCCCGGCCAGCGCGGACCAGGCCCGCAGACCGGCGTGATTGAGGTCGTGGTAGGCCCGCGGGAGCTTGTGGTTGGCGTTCAGCCAGGCGAAGCTGGACCGGGTCGCGGCGTGGGCCGGCCGCTTCTGCTCCAGCAGCGTGACGGCCGCGGCGGGCCCGGCGGTCTCGGCCAGCCGGGCGGCCAGGGTCACCCCCAGCACGCCCGCCCCGATCACCACGTACTGCCGCGCTCCCGGCTGGTGCGCCGCCCCGGCGGGCACGGCGGCCTACCGGTGCCGGCGGGCGATGGGCACCGCCGGCAGCTCCCCGACCTCCTGCTTGGTCACGCTGAGCTGCAGCCCGTCGTCATCCAGGTCGCGGACCGCGGAGAGCGGGATGGCCACGTCCTTGCGGCCCCACAGGTGCCCCTCACGGAGCAGCACGTGGGTGACCTGGTGGGTGCCGGGGTCGATGACCAGGCCGTCCAGGTGACCGACGGCCCCGTCGGTGGCGTGGGCGGCCACCGCGTGCACGGCCACGCCGTGGTCGCCGTCCGGCAGCGGCGCGTCGCTGGTCACGGTGAGCGCGGTTTCCGGCACGTCGTTCCCGCTGAGGTTGACCTCGTCGGCGTAGTAGGGCCGGGTGACGAACTGGGCCGGCCCGTAGGCCTCGTAGGCCTCGCTGCCCGGCACGAACTCGGTCATCTCGGCCGAGTCAAGCTGCTCGAATTCCGGCTGGCTGTCGGTCAGCGTGATCGCCCCGGTCTCCGGGTCCACCTCGCTCACGTGGTCCAGCGGGACGAACCGGCCGAGCCCGGACCGGTGGGCCGGCTCGACCACCAGATGGGTGATGACCCACGGGCTGGTCTTCCGGTCGGCCACGACCCAGACCAGGTGGCCGACTTCCCCGTCGGTGCAGCGGACGTGGGCGCCGATGCTGAACTCGATGTCGCTGGGCATGCCTCTCCTCGGCGGTACGGGCGGGCTGACCCCTGTCTTCCTATCACGGGCGGTGGCTCATACTGGCGAGATGGGATGGCATGATGCGGCGGACCGGATGCGCGGCCGGGTGGGCGCGCAGATCTTCCAGCGTGTCGCGGGTCCGGAGGGACCCGCGCACCACGAGGTGATTTTCGCCCCGGACGGCGAGCGCTGGTTCGCCGACGACCGGCCGATCCGGCGGGTGCACGGCGATTCGTCGATGTTCGTGGGCGGCCTGCGGGCCCTGCTGCTGCAGTCGCTGCACCCGCTGGCCATGGCCGCGGTGGCGGGACACTCCGGTTACAAGGGCGACCCGTGGGGCCGGCTGCAGCGGACCAGCTACTTCCTGGCCGTGACCACGTTCGGCCGGGCCAGCGACGCCCAGGCCACCATCAGCCGCGTCCGGTCCATCCACGGGCGGGTCACCGGCGTGGCCGCGGACGGCCGTCCGTACGCAGCAGCCGACCCGCACCTGCTGACCTGGGTGCACATCGCCGAGGCGGACAGCTTCCTGCGCGCCCACACCCGGTTCGGGGCCGAGCCGCTGGACCAGGCCGGCCGGGACGGCTACGTGGCCGACGTGGCCCGGATCGGGGCGGCGCTGGGCGTACCCGACCCGCCACTGACCGAGCGGGACCTGAAGGAACGCATCGAGGCCTACCGGGGCGAGCTGGCCAGCACGCCGGAAGCCCGGGCCGCGGCCCGCTTCCTGCTGCTGAACCCGCCGTTGCCGGCCCTGGCCCGGGCGCCGTACGGGTTGCTGGGCGGGGCCGCGGTGTCGCTGTTGCCCGGGTGGGCCCGGTGGCCGCTGCGGCTGCCGTGGCTGCCGGTGGCGGAGGCAGCCCTGGTCCGGCCGGCCGGACAGGCGGTGGTGGGCACGATCCGGTGGGCCACGTCGGCACCCCGCGAGGCCGAGGCGGTCTGACGGCTCGGCTGGACCGACAGATTTTACTGCCTTGACAAAATAAATTGTCGGTGGCAGATTCTGGGGCATGCACGATGTCGCCGTGATCGAGGATGCCGCCGCCGCGGAGGTCTCGCTCGATCCGATCCGGGCCCGGATGCTCGCCGAGCTGGCCGAGCCACACACCGCGACCAGCCTCGCGGCCCAGCTTGGGCTGGCTCGGCAGAAGGTCAACTACCACGTCAAGACCCTAGAGCAGCACGGTCTGGTGGAGCTGGTCGAGGAGCGCCGCCGGGGCAACATGACCGAGCGGGTCGTGCAGGCTTCCGCCGCGGCCTATGTGATCTCACCGGCCGCGCTCGCCGCGGTCGCGCCCAATCCGGCCCGGTCGCCCGATCGGCTGTCGGCGCGCTGGTTGCTCGCGCTCGCAGCGCGGCTGGTCCGCGAGACCGGCGCGCTCATCAACGGGGCGGCCCGGGCCAACAAACCCTTGTCCACGTTTGGGCTCGACGCCGAAGTGCGTTTCGCGACGCCGGCCGATCGGGCCGCGTTCGTGGCTGAGCTCACGGACGCGGTCGCCGGGCTCATCAGCAAATACCAGACCCAAGATGGCCGGCCGCACCGCCTGATCGCCGCGGTGCACCCGAGCATCACCGAAGACGCCGACCCGCCAGCAAAGGAGCAGCAGTCATGACGCATCCCTTCGAAGTACGCAACGAGTTCACCGTCGACGCCACGCCGGACGAGGTGTGGCAGGCGATCACGTCGGGGCCGGGAGTCGACTCCTGGCTGATGGGGCGCACCGAAATCGACAGCGCCAACAAGACCAGTACGTTCGCCATGTTCGGCGAGACGTCCACCTCCAGCATCACGGCCTGGGAGCCCGGTCACCGCTACGCGACGCAGGAGAACAAGAACCCGGACGGCACGTTCATGGCCTTCGAGTGGCTGATCGAGTCGCGTGACGGCGGCGGCGCGGTGGTGCGCGTGGTGCACAGCGGTCTCCTCGGCGACGACTGGGAGGCCGAATACAACGGCCTGTCCGTCGGCGACCACGCCTACATGACCAAGCTCGCGGTCTACCTGAAGCACTTCGCCCCGCGGACCGCGAAGAGCGGGCTGTTCCTGCCCGGGCCGATCACCAAGGACTCGTGGGCGGCCATGACGGCGGCGGTCGGCGTCAGCGCGGACGCGGTCGACGGTCAGCCGGCCCGGCTCAGCGTGCCTGGGATCGAGCCGGTCGACGGCACCGTCGAGTTTGTGGGCTCGCCCAGCTTCGTGGGCATGCGGACCGACAACGCGATGTACATGCTGATCCACGGCTACAACGACATGGTCTTCGCGACCGCGCACTACTTCGACGACCGCGACCCGGCGGCCGAGACCGAGGCCTGGCAGAGCTGGCTCGGCGGCCTCACGGACTGAGCGGTGCACATCGGCCGGTGCACATCGGCCGGTGCACATCGGCCGGTGCGTCCCGGCCCCCGGGCTGGGATCAGGCCAGCTGCCAGGCGGCGGCCAGGGCGGCCGGGTCCGGCAGGATCGCCCGCGCACCGGCCGCCTCCAGCTCACCCGGTGACCCGTAGCCCCAGCCTGCGCCCAGGCACGGCAGCCCCTGCTCGCGCGCGCCGATGACGTCGTGGCTGCGGTCGCCGACCATCACCGTCAGCGGGGACTCCCCGGCGCGGTGCGGGGACGCCCCGATGCGGCGCAACGTCTCGGCGATGACCTCGGCCTTGGTCGGCCGCCCGGCGTCCTGGGTGTCGCCGCAGATCGTGGCGAACCGGCCCGCCAGCCCCAGGTGCTCGAGGATGGCCCGCGCCGACGTTTCCAGCTTGCTGGTGGCCACGGCCAGCCGCACGTGGTGCCGGGCCAGCCCGTCCAGCAGGGCCTCGATCCCCGGGTAGGCCTTGGCCTGGTAGGCGAAGCCCTCGGCCACGAAAATCCTGCGGTACGTCCGGATTACCCGGTCGGAGGCGTCGCCGACCAGCGGGGGCAGGGCCCGGTAGAGCGGCGGGCCGAGCAGGGATCGCTCGGCGGCGGGCGGCAGCGCGGGCACGCCCTCCTCGGCGAACGCCTTGCGCAGGGCGGCCAGGATCGATGGTCCCGAGTCGATCAGGGTGCCGTCCAGGTCGAACAGGACGGTGTCCGGGCGGGGATGCGTGGTCACGTGGTCCGGCGGGAAGTTCGGTGGCACGCCCCTCACGATACGAGCAGGCCGGCCAGGAGCCGGGTCAAGGTCTGGTCGAACAGGTCGTCGGCCGCGGGCGGAGCCGAGGTCGGCTCGGGGCTGGTGCCAGCCCCGGCCCCGGTGACCTGGCCGCCGCCCTGGCTGGCCAGGGCGGCGGCCAGGTGCGGGCGGCGGCCGTCGGCCACCGCGGAGGCCAGGTAGCCGGCCAGGGCGCCCTGCCACTGCGCCAGCTGTTGCCCGGCCCGCCGCAGATCGGCTTCGGTGCGGGTCAGCAGGCGGACCAGGCCGGTGAAGATACCGACCAGCTCCAGCCGGGCGGCGCTGGTCAGCGTGGTGCCGTCCAGGACGGCCAGCACGTGCTCGGTGAAGTCGATGGCGTTGGGCCCGGGCAGGCCGCCCGCCGCAGGCAGGTCGAGCAGCCACGGATGCCGCCCGAAGATGTGCCGGGCCTGGTGAGCCAGCTCCAGGAGCCCGGCCAGGGGCGCGCTGGGGGGCGGGGCGAACTGGTACTCCCCCGCGGCCTCGTCGGCCATCAGCTCCAGGATTTCGTCCCGGGTGGTCACGTATCGGTACAGCGACGCCGGGCCGGTCCCGATGGCCGCCGCCACCGAGCGCATGGTCACCGCGGTCAGGCCGCCCGCGTCGGCCAGGGCCATCGCGGCCCGGGCAATCTCGGCCCGGCTGTGCTCGGGCACCGGGCCGCGGGTGGACCGCTCCGGACGGAGCCAGATGCTCGGCGGTGGCTGATTCATTGCGAACACTGTACTCAGAAACTAGGCTGGGGTTAAAGCGAACATCGATCGCAATAATGGAGGATCCTGTGGCTGAGTCCTGGGAGGGCGCGTGGACGCCGACGGCGTACGCGCAGAACGGGGCGGTGCGGATCGCCTACGACCGCCTGATCGGGTCGGACGGGGACCCGCTGCTGCTGATCATGGGGCTGGGCGTGTCCCGGTTCTGGTGGCCGACCGGTCTGGCGCGGGCGTTGGCCGGCGAGCGGTTCGAGGTGGCCCGGTACGACCAGCGCGACGCCGGCCAGTCCACCCGGATGCCGGGCGCCGGGCCGGCTAACCCGTTCGCGGCGGTGGCGCGCAAGCGGAGCGCTTACACGTCCGAGGACATGGTCGACGATGCGGTGGCGGTGCTCGATGCGCTGGGCTGGGACCGCGCGCACGTGTTCGGCGCCTCGCTGGGCGGGGTGATCGCGCAACGGGTCGCGCTCCGGCACCCGGACCGGGTGCTGACCGTGACGTCGGCCGCGGCCCTGCCGAGCGACGTATCCGGCCTGGCCGCAGGCCGGTACGTGCGGTTCGGCCTGCTGGCCCGGCTGGCCCGGGACAAGCACCCGGCCGGGCGCGAGGGCGACATCGCGGCCGCGCTGGCCGTGGCGCGGGGGGTGGCGTCGCCGGCCTACCCGTTCGACGAGGACGCGGCCCGGGAGTGGATCGAGCGCGAGGTCGACGCCGGACCGCGGGACACCGGGGCGCAGGCGCGGCAGGCGGGGGCGTCGTGGCACGGCCCCAAGCTGCGTGACCTGAAGCAGCCCACCCTGGTGCTGCACGGCGACCAGGACCCGATCCTGCGGGTCAGCGCGGGCCGGGCCACGGCCCGGGCCATCGCCGGGTCCCGGCTGGTGATCCTGCCCGGCGTGGGGCACGACCTGCCCGCTCCGTTGTGGCCCACGATCGCGCGCGACGTCCGTGCCCTGGCCGATCAGGCCGTGGTCAGCCGGGCTGAGTAGCCAGCGGGGACCCGGCAAGGTCCACGCCGTCCGGGGTCAGGACGCAGCCGTCGATGTCGACCGCTTCCGGCTCCGGCGCTGAGGCGGGTGCGGCAGCCGGGACCGGGGTGGGGGAAGAGATGCGGGTGGCGGACGGAGGCCGCGTGGACACAGGGGCGTGCACGGGGCCACGGACGGAGAACGGGGCCGGGACGGGGCCCATGAACCGGGCCGCGCCGTGACCCCGGGGTAGCTGGGCCCGGGCGGCGACCGCGACCGGGGTGGCGGCCGCCGCCCGGGCTGAGTCGGCCAGGGCGGCCGGACAGGAGAGCTGGAGCGCGGGGCGCAGGCGGCGGGCGGTGGCGGCCAGGCCAGCGCGATGGGCCGCGGGGAGGACGGCCGCGGCGCGGGCGGGGAGCAGCGGCGCGGCGGGGTGGCAGGTCAGGGCGGGGCGCGCGGGGGCGGGGATGCGGCGGTCGACCCGGTTGACCAGGAGGTTCGGGCGGCGGGCCAGGGCCTGCTGGCAGCGGAAGCGGCAGGTGGTGCAGGCGCCGGCCGCGGCGCGGCGGCGGCGGATCTGGCGGGTGAGCCAGACCAGGGCGATAGCCGAGACGACCTCGACGCTGAGGATGAGGGCGATCTCCAGCACGGCGCCAAATAGGCCCAGCAGGTGGCCGATCGTCCGATGCCACAGGACGTAGATGCCGACGCCGATCGCGGCCAGCGTGCCGGTACTGGGGGCGTAGCAGACCATCGGATGCTCTCTTCCTGTGGTGCTGGCGCCGTTGCCACGGGTCGGGAGCGCTGTAACCACCTGCTATGGGTGAGACACTCAGCGCGAGTATCTCGCGCAATTGCCTGGCTGTAAACCGTCGATGGGCCAGCCGGTCTGGGCCTAGGCGCCGAGGGCGGCGTCGACCTCGGACTTCCAGCGGAGCTTGTCGGCCGCGGGCGCGAAACAAGCGTCGAACGAGTTGTGGGCCAGCGCGGCGAACTGCTTGTCGTCCAGGCCGAGCTCGTGGCGCACCGCGGTCACGTTCTCGCCCAGGTAGCCGCCGAAGTAGGCCGGGTCATCGCTGTTCAGGGTGACCTGCAGGCCCGCGGCCAGCATGTCCGGCAGCGGGTGCTCGGCCAGCGAGCCGACCGCCCGCAGGGCCACGTTGGACAGCGGGCACACGGTCAGCGGGACCTGGTCGTCGCGCAGCCGGCGGACCAGGGCGGGATCTTCCATGGCCCGGATGCCGTGGTCGATGCGTTCGGCCCCGAGCACGTCGAGGGCTTCCCACACGTATTCGGGCCCGCCCTCCTCGCCGGCGTGGGCCACCAGGTGCAGGTCCTCGGCGGCGGCGCGCCGGTAGACGTCACGGAACAGCGACGGCGGGAAACCGATCTCGGTCGAGTCCAGGCCGACGCCGATGAACTGGTCCCGGAACGGCAGCACCGCGGTCAGCGTCTCGTCGGCGGCGGCCGGGCCCAGGTTGCGCAGGAAGCACGGGATCAGGTCGGCGGACAGCCCGTGCCGGGCCCGGCCGTCGGCCAGCGCGCCGGTCAGGCCCGCGAACACGGCGGCCAGCGGCACACCGTGACCGAGGTGGGTCTGGGGGTCGACGAAGATCTCCGCGCGGCGCACCCCGGCGGCCGCGGCCCGGTCCAGGTAGGCCGAGGCCAGGTCGTAGAAGTCCTGGTCGGTGACGAGCACCGGCAGGCTGGCGTAGTACAGGTCCAGGAACGACTGCAGGTCGGCGAACCGGTACCGGGCGCGCAGCTCGGCCAGGTCGGTGGTGGCCAGCGTCACCCCGTTACGGCGGGCCAGCGCGACCAGCAGTTCCGGCTCCAGCGTGCCTTCGACGTGCAGGTGCAGCTCGGCGGCGGGCAACGGCGGTGCCATCGGGATCCTTTCCTCAGCCGGAGCCGAGCTGGCGGAACGCGGCCAGCTGCCGGGCCAGCTCGTCCCGTTCCCGTGCAACCTCCGCGAGTTGCCGCTCCAGCTCGCCCATCATGACGGTCCAACCCACCTGGACTCCGGGAGAGAAAATTAAAGGGGAAAAGAGATCGGCCGACGCGGACGGTCAGCCGTACGCGTGCCGGAGCAGGGCGCGGCGCAGGGCGGGCACGAAGCCGATCGTGACCAGCAGGGTAACGATGGCCGCGGACAGGAGGCTGCCCGGGCCGCCGGTCCCGGTGGCGGCGGTCGGTGCGGCGGCGGCCAGCAGCACCAGGCCCGCGGTGAGCCCGCCGAACAGGCAGGCGGCGACGGTGGGGACGAAGGCGTCCGGGAGCAGGTCGGCGCGCCAGCCGCGCGTGCGCTGGTAGCGACGGGCCAGCAGGTAACCCTCGAACAGCACCAGGCCGGGGATCAGGGTGAGCAGCCGGAGCGTGACCGCGTCACTGCTGTTCTCCAGCACGGCGGCCTGCCCGCAGTACTGGACGTGCGGCCACAAGCTCATCCAGTGCCGGCAGGCCGCGCCAGACAGGCCGGCGGCGCTGGCCGGGTTGCCGCCCACGAACTGAGGGCCCGCGACCTGGTTCATGACGAAGGCGACCAGCCCGCTGCCCGCCACCGCGAGGACCGCGATCGAGGTCAGCTTCCACGCCGCCATGGCCAGCTCACCGAACACGGCCAGCGGCGGGATCCGGCGGGCATGCGCCCGGGTCACGGCCCGCACCGAGCCGAAGCTGGAGATCGCGGCCTGCTGCGCTTCCGGCTCGGACAGGCCGGCCTCGATCCCGGCCGCGGTGGCCTCGCGGAGGTGATCTTCGGCCTCGGCGATGATACGGCGCGCCTCCCGGGGTGTGGTGCGCAGCCCGGCGTAGAGCTGGTCCAGGTAGTCCTCTACTGGGTCACTCATGTGAGACCTCCCACGACGGCCCCGACGCCGGCCGAGAACCGGCGCCATTCGGTGCGCTCGGCCGCCAGGGCGTGCGCCCCGGCGTCGGTCAGGGCGTAGACGCGGCGCCGCCGCCCCTCCCCCGCAGCCCAGGAGCTGGTGAGCAGCCGGGCGTCCTCCAGCCGGTGCAGGGCGGGATAGATCGTGCCCTCCGGCAGGTCGAAGGTGCCGTCGCTACGGTCGCGCAGCGCGGAGATGATCGCGTAACCGTGGGCCGGCCCGGCGGACAGGACCGACAGCAGCAGGAGGTCCAGATGACCCTTGATCCGTTCGCGGTTCATACCTCGCAATACTAGGCATCGGATTACTAGGCGTCCAGGGCTTTAGGCGAAGGCCCCGAGTTGACTGACGGGTCCTGGGTAGGGCGGGCAGATGAGGCTGGCCCTGACAGTCCCAGGAAGATGGGGACTCTGGCTGGCGCGTGAGCTGTTGCGCAGAGTGGAACCGTCCGCGGCAACTTGTCGCGGGCAGGAAGGAACTCATGACCACCTCCAACCTTCCCGGGGGCCGTTTCCCGGTTGGTGATTTCGAGCTCACCCGCGTCGGGTACGGCGCCATGCAGCTGGCCGGGCCGCACGTGTTCGGGCCGCCGAAGGACCGGGACGAGGCCGTCGCCGTGCTGCGGGCCGCCGTCGAGCTGGGCATCAACCACATCGACACGTCCGACTACTACGGGCCGTACGTGACCAACGAGATCATCCGGGAGGCCTTGTCGCCCTATCCGGAAGACCTGCACCTGGTGACCAAGGTCGGAGCCCGACGGGACAAGCAGGGCGGCTGGCCGTCCGCGCGCAGCCCGGAAGAGCTGCGGCAGCAGGTGCACGACAACCTGGACCACCTGGGCCTGGAAGCGCTCGACGTGGTGAACCTGCGGATGGGCGGGTTTGAGGGCGCCGAACCGGGTTCCATCGCCGAGCAGTTCACCGCCCTGGCCGAGCTGCGGCAGCAGGGGCTGATCCGGCACCTGGGCCTGAGCACGGTCAACGCCGACCAGCTAGCCGAGGCGCAGGCGATCGCGCCGGTCGTGTGCGTGCAGAACATGTACAACGTCGCCCGCCGCGGTGACGACGGCCTGGTCGACCTGACTGCCCGGCAGGGCATCGCGTTCGTGCCCTACTTCCCGCTGGGCGGGTTCTCGCCGCTGCAGTCCGGTGAACTCGACGCAGTGGCCAAGCAGCTGGATGCCACGCCGCTGGCGGTGGCGCTGGCCTGGCTACTGCACCGGTCGCCGGACATCCTGCTCATCCCGGGCACCTCGTCGGTGGCGCACCTGCGCGAGAACGTGGCCGGGGCCGGCCTGGAGCTGCCGGCTGACGCCCTGGCCGAGCTGGACAAGATCGGGAACGACTAGCAGGGCCAGCGGACTAGAGGGCCAGTCCCCCGTCGACCGGGACGACGGCGCCGGTCATCGCGCTGGCGCCGTCCCCGGCCAGGAAGGCCAGCACGGCCGCGACCTCGGCCGGGTCGAGCAGCCGGCCGAGCGGCTGCTGGGCGGCGAAGCTCCCGGCCGACGGCAGCCCGTACAGGCGGGCGCTCTCGTCCAGGATCGGGGTGGCGGTCGAGCCGGGGCTGACCGCGTTGGCGGTGACCCCGCAGTCGCGCAGTTCGGTGCCGAGGGCCCGGACAAACCCGGCCACCCCGGCCTTGGCCGCGCAGTAGGCGGCCAGCATGGGCAGCCCGCGGGTGGCGGCGGCGGAGGCGACGGCCAGGAACCGGCCGCGGCGGGGTGCGGGCCGGCGCAGCAGCGCGGGCACCGCCACCCGGGCCAGGTTGATCACCCCGCCCAGGTCGATGTCGATGACCGCTTGCTCGGTGCCGGGCGGCACCTCCCAGGCGGGTACGCCGCCGGCGATGACCCCGGCCACGGCCAGGGCCGCGTCCAGGTGGCCCCACCGGTCTTCGGCCGCGGCGACGGCCCGGGCCAGCGCGTCCACGTCGCGGACGTCGGCCTGGAAGGTGGCCACGTTCGGGCCGGCGTCGGCCGCGACCTGCTCCAGTTCGGCCGGGGTGCCCAGCGCATAAGGCAGGTCCGGGTCGTCGGTGACGCAGTCCACGGCCAGCACCCGCCAGCCCGCCTGGGCCAGGGTGGCCACGGTGGCGGCACCGATCCCGCGAGCCGCCCCGGTCACCAGGGCCACGCGCCGCTCGTCCGACTCAGAGCTGGCCATCGGGCCAGCTTTCCAGGTAGCCGTTCAGGTCGGCCAGCAGGTCCGCGAACATCGCGGTGCCCTCGGCCGCGGACGCGCCGGCCGGGTCGCCGAGCACGCCGTTGGGGCTGACCCCGTGGACCGCGGTCGCGCGCAGGGCCGGCATCAGCTCGGCGATCGGGGTGGTGTTGCCGGCCTCGGCCCGGTCCAGCCGGACCGCGTCCGGGGTCAGCGCCAGCTGCAGCGAGGTCTCGGCCCGGCCCGCGTGCGCGTCCCCGTGCCAGCGGGGGAACCACACCGATACGTCGCGGGACTCGGCCCGCAGCCGGGCCACGGCCCGGCGGACGGCCTCGGTGTTGCCGCCGTGGGTGGACACCAGCAGCACGCGGGAAAAGGTCCGGGTGGCCGACCGGCCCAGCTCGGTCAGCAGCAGCTCGGTCGCCTCCTGGCCGATGGAAATCGTGCCCGCGAAGCCTTCGTGCTCACCGCTGGAACCGTAAAAGATGGGCGGCGCCACCACCACCGACGAGTCCAGCTGGGCGCCCGGCTCGGTTTGTCTGGCCAGCTGGGCACACAGGGCGATGGCCAGGTCAGTGTCGGTGGTCAGCGGCAGGTGCGGCCCGTGTTGCTCGGTCGAGCCCACGGGCACGGCCAGCACCGCGCCGGCCGCGGCCCGCTCGGCCGCCTCGGGTGAGGTCAGCGTGGCGAGCTGGGTCAAGAAAGCTGGCCCTTGGCGGGGTCGCCGGCCGGGATCGCGTCGAGCCGGAGGACCACGGTCGTGCCCGCGAGCTTGCCGTCGATCGCCTCGTTGAACACGCGCAGCCCGGCTGAATCGGTGCCGTGCTTCTTCAGCGCCTCCCGGGAGGTCCAGCGCTCGACCATCACCAGCTGCTCATCGTCGGCGTGCAGCGCGTACAGCTCACAGCCGTCTTCTTCGTGGACCAGCGGGACGGCCTGCTTCATAGCGGCGATGACGTCATCCCGGAATTCGGGCTTGGGCGTGATGGTGGCGACGACGACGACGGACATGAGCTCCTCCTCGAGTTGGCCTGGCCCCGGGTCAGGCACTAGGTCAGGCGGCGAACAGCGTACTCAGTGCGGGGGCGATATCGCGGTAGGTGGCGGCGCGCAGGAGCCGGCCGTGGCCGAGCCGGGCCAGGTCCCGGGCCAGGTCGGGGTCCTGCTCGCCGGAGGTGTCCAGCAGCACGTCGAGCCGGGGCAGCCGGGCCGCGAACGGGCGGGGATCCGGGCCGGCGTTGTGCACGCAGTCCGACAGCAGCAGCACCCGGGCGTCCCGGGCCGGCACCCGGGCCAGCTCCCGCGCGGCGACCTGGAGCGGGAAGGCCACGTTGGTCAGGCCCTTGGCCGGGATGCGGAGCATGGTGTCGAGCAGCTGCTGCGGGACGACCCGGTGGCCCAGGTGGTTCAGCACCGCGGCGTCGGACCAGAACGCGATCACAGCCAGGTCGTCGCGGGTCAATTCGGCCGCGAGCGCGCCGACGGTGGCCGCGGCGGTACGGACCCGTTCCCCGCGCATTGATCCGGACACGTCTACCAGCAGCACCACCGACCGGCGGGTCCGGACCCGCTCCCGGACGATGATGTCGTCTTCCTCCGGCACCGGGTGCTCAGCCAGCTGGTCGATGGTCCGGTCCAGGTCGATGTCGTCCGAGCCGCCGCGGTACCGGAGGCTGGCCAGCTCGCCCACGCCGCGGCGCGCGGTGACGTCGCGCCGGGGCCGGGGCACGGCCAGCCGGGTGGCGATCTGCCGGGCCCGGCGCAGCACCTCGGGATCGGGGGCGACCTCGTCCGGGATCGCGCCCAGCAGCGTGCCCTGCTCGGCGGTCTCGGCGGGCGCGCCGCTGCCGGGACGGGGACGGCCGCGGCCAGACGGTGGCCGCTGGCCGGCCAGGACCAGGCCCGGGCCGCCGCCCCGGCCGCCTTCGAGCAGGGTCGGTTCTTCGTCGAGGACCTTGGGCCGCCGGCGCAGCGGCTTCAGCTGCGGCCGGCGCGGGGGGCCGGGGCGGCTGATCGGCGAGTCGGCCTCGACCGCTCTTCAACCGGGTTCGGCGGTAGCCGGCTCCAGGATGAAGTGGTCTTCCCAGATCTGCCGCAGGACCTGCTCCGGGGTGGCCTCGACCGTCTCGTCCAGGAAGATCCGGCCGGACAGCGCGACGACCATGGCGTCGAACACGATGTCGGCGTAATTCTCCCCCGCCTCGGCCGGGTCGGCCGAGTCCTGGGTGCTGTCGGCCAGCTCCAGCAGCTGGGCCGCCACCAGGGTCAGGTCGATGGCGCCGCGGACGCTGCTGCCCTGGCGGATATCTTCGTGCTCGCGGGTGGCCCGGGTCACCGCCACCGCGTCGGCGATGAGCCGGGACCGCCGGTCGCCGGGCAGCTCCGGCACCGGGGCCCGCAGCGTCACGATGCCGCGTTCGGCCGCGGCGTCCTGGTAGCTGATGGCCAGCCGGCACATCCGGTCGTGCACCGAGGTGGACAGCCGGATGGTCCCCACGTTGTCGAACGGGTTCATCGAGGCGATGACCCGGAACGTGGGCTGGGCCACCACCGTGTCCGCTCGCGGCACTGCGATTTGGCGTTCGGCCATCGCGGTCAGCAGCGTGTTCAGGGTGTCCTCGGGAGCCCGGTTGAACTCCTCGATGTACAGGAACCCCCCGGACCGCATGGCCTCCAGCAGCGGCCCGTCCACGAAGTTGTCCGCGCTGTAGTCCTCGCGCAGCACCCGGGCCGGGTTGTGGTGGCCGACAAGCTTGGCCGGGGTCAGGTCGGCGTTGCCCTCTACGAACACCAGCGGTATGCCCCACTCGGCGGTGATGGCCCGCAGCAGCGTGCTCTTGCTGGTCCCCGGGGGGCCTTCGAGCACGATGTCACGTCCGGCGGCGACGGCCGCGAGCACGAGGTTCAGCTCGTGCTCGCGGCCCACGAGGTGCTGGCGGACCCGGTCGCGCACGGCCGTGATCCGCTCAGCGCCGATCGCTGACGTCACCTGTGTCTCCTCGGTCTGTTGATGCTGGCAGTTGATGCGGTTACTTGAGCAGCGCGCCGGCGTCGACCGGCAGCGTCACCCCGGTGATGTAGCGGGCCTCGTCCGAGGCCAGGAACAGCACCGCGTTGGAGATGTCGCGCGGCTCCACCCACCTGATCGGCAGCGCGTTCAGGGTCTGGAAGCGCTCCCCGATCACGTCCTTGGTGCGCTGCTCCGGGGTCAGGTCCGGTGAGAACAGCTCATAGGTGGCGGAGTTGTGGATCATGTCGGTGTTGACGGTGGTCGGGTGGACCGAGTTGGCCCGGATGAAGTCCGGGGCCAGCTCCACGGCCAGCACCCGCATCAGCCCGACCACGCCGTGCTTGGCCGAGGTGTAGTGGGCCATGTTCTCGAACGGCATCAGCCCGGCGGTCGAGCTGGTCAGCACGATCGAGCCGCCCCGGCCACCCGCCTTCAGGTGCGGGATGGCCGCCTTGGCCGCGTGCCAGACCCCGGTCAGGTTGACGTCGATCATGTCCTGCCAGGTCTGCTCCTCCAGCACGTCGGCCCGGCCGAAGCTGAAGATCCCGGCGTTGGCGGCCACAATGTCCAGCCGCCCGAGCTGGGCCACGCCGTCGTCCAGCGCGGCCTTGACCGCGCCGTAGTCGCGGACGTCGGCCTGGGTCGCGACGATCCGCCGGTCCAGCGCCTCGACTTCCTTGACCGTCTGGGCCAGGTCGTCCGGTGTCGCCATCGCGTACGGCACCGAGTCGACCTGCCCGGCGATGTCGATCGCGATGATGTCCGCGCCCTCTTCGGCCAGCCGGATCGCGTGGCTGCGACCCTGGCCGCGGGCCGCGCCGGTCACGAAAGCAACTTTGCCTTCTACTCTGCCTGCCATGCCTTTCGCCTTCTTCTGATCTCGGTTCTGATCGTGGTCCTGATCGTGGTCCTGATCTTGGTCCGGATTACTTGAGGAGCTCGCCTGCGTCGATGGGCAGCGTGACTCCGGTGACGTAGCGGGCCTCGTCGGAAGCGAGCCACAACAGCGCGTTGGAGATGTCGACGGGCTCGACATAGGGGATCGGCAGCGCGTTGATCGACTGGAAGCGCTCCTCCACCACCGCCGCGGTCCGCTCGGCCTCGGGCAGGTCGCCCGCGAACAGCGCATAGGTCGCGGCGTTCTGGATCATGTCGGTGTTGACCGTGGTCGGGTGCAGGCTGTTGACCCGGATGAAATCGGGGGCCAGCTCCACGGCCAGCGTCCGCATCAGCCCGACCACGCCGTGCTTGGCCGACACGTAATGCCCGACGTTCGGCATGCCTTCCAGCCCGAGCGAGGAACTGGTCAAGATGATCGCCCCGCCACCGGCGGCGCGCAGGTGCGGGATGGCGGCCTTGGCCGCGTGCCACACGCCGGTCAGGTTGACGTCGATCATGTCCTGCCAGGTGCGGTCGTCCAGCTCTTCGAGCGTGCCGAAGCTGAAGATACCCGCATTGGCCGAGACGATGTCCGGCCGCCCGAGCTGGGCCACGCCGTCATCCAGCGCGGCCTTGACCGCGCCGTAGTCCCGGACGTCGGCCTGGGTGGCCACGATGCGCCGGTCCAGCGCCTCGACCTCCTTGACCGTCTCGGCCAGATCCGCCGGAGTCGCCATCGCGTACGGCACCGAGTCGACCTGCCCGGCGAGGTCGATCGCGATGATGTCCGCGCCCTCCTGGGCCAGCCGGATCGCGTGGCTGCGGCCCTGGCCGCGGGCCGCGCCGGTGATGAAAGCGACCTTGCCTTCTACTCTGCCTGCCATCACGGCCTCACTTCTTGTTGGTGAAGCCGGCGTCGACCGGGACGGTGATGCCGGTGACATACCGCGCGTCGTCGGAGACCAGCCAGAGGATGGCATTGGAGATGTCCACCGGCTCGACCATGGGCACCGGCAGTGCGTTGGCCATCGCGTTGGACAGGCTGGGGTCGTGCTCCAGGAACTCCTGCATGGCCTCGTTGACCACCATCGGCGTGTTCACTCCGGTCGGGTGGACGGTGTTCACCCGGATGCTGTGCGGGGCGAGGTTGTTGGCGTAGGAACGCATCAGGCCGACCACGCCGTGCTTGGCCGCGGTGTACCCGAGGCCACCGCGGGACGGGCCGCCGATGCCGTTGATCCCCGCGGTCGAGCTGGTCAGCACGATCGCGCCGCCCTGGCCTCGCTCGATCATGGACGAGATCGCGGTCTCGACGGTGTTGAACACGCCGGTCAGGTTGACGTCGATGACGTCCTGCCAGGCACCGTGCTCCTCGTGCAGGGACATGGGCGCGATGCCCGCGTTGGCCAGCACGATGTCCACCGGGCCGAGCTCAGCCACGCCGGCCTCGAAGGCGGCCTTCAGGCCCGCCTCGTCGCGCACGTCGGCCTGCCGGGCGAAGATCCGGCGGTCCAGCCCCTCGACTTCCTTGACGGTCTCGGCCAGGTCGTCTGGTGTCGCCATCGGATAGGGCACGGTATCGATCTGCCCGCAGATGTCCACGGCGATGATGTCCGCGCCCTCGGCAGCCAGCCGGACCGCGTGACTGCGGCCCTGACCGCGGGCCGCGCCGGTGATGAAGGCAACCTTGCCTTCGAGCTTTCCCATGACCGGTCCTTTCTAGGGTCTTCCTCCTGTTGGTACCTGTTGGTACCGCCCACGCGGGCAAGGACCGGCGCCGGTGCGGCGGCACCGGTCAGCGCGACGTGCGGGATGGTTGTCAGCTACGGGCTAACGGGGCGTCCAGGGCCAGGCCGGCCAGCGGGTTCTCATCGCAGGCGCGATCGGGTGGCCGCCGGCTGATGGTGAGCGGTACCGGGCCGCTGGCTCGCGGGCCACTGGCCGGGCGGGTGCGGTGCGAGTGGTCGCCCGTGGGTCGGGGCACGTCGGTGGTGGTAGCCAGGTTGGCCAAGGCCTGTTCGCCGTGGCCCTTGACGCACTCCGGGTCCGGGCCGTCCAGGGGCAGGCCGGTGAAGAACTTGGCTGCCATGCAGCCGCCCCGGCAGGCGTCGTAGGCCGAGCAGGACGTGCAGGCGCCGCCACCTTGCGGCTGGCGCAGCTCGGTGAACAGCTCAGACGTCCGCCACACTCCGGCGAACCCGCCCGGCTCGCGGACGTTGCCGGCCAGGAAGTTCTCGTGAATGGCGAACGGGCAGGCGTACACGTCTCCGACCGGATCGATCAGGCACACCACCCGGCCTGCGCCGCACAGGTTGAGGCCGGGCAGCGCGCTGCCGAAGGCGGCCAGGTGGAAGAACGAGTCCCCCGTCAGGACCTGCTCGCCCCGGGCCACCAGCCAGTCGTACAGCTCGCGCTGCTGCGCAGCGGTGGGGTGCAGCTCATCCCACACATCCGCGCCGCGGCCAGACGGCCGCAGCCGGGTCAGCCGAAGCTGGGCGCCGTAGCGGTCGGCGATGGCCTTGAAGTCATCCAGCTGGCCGATGTTCTGCCGGGTGCAGACGACCGAGATCTTGAACCCGGAGAAACCCGCGGCGGCCAGGTTGGCCATCGCGGTCAGCGCGGTGGCGTACGAGCCCTCGCCGCGCACGGCGTCGTTGACCTCGGCGGTCGCACCGTCCAGCGAGATCTGCACGTCCACGTAGTCGCTGGCCGCGAGCTGCCGGGCCACGTCCGGGGTGATCTTGACCCCGTTGGTGGAAAACTTGACCCCGACGTGGTGGTCGGTGGCGTAATTAACCAGCTCCCAGAAGTCTGGCCGGACCGTGGGCTCGCCGCCGCCGATGTTCACGTAGAACACCTGCATACGTTCCAGCTCGTCGATGACGGCCTTGCACTCGGCGGTGGTCAGCTCGCGCGGGTCCCGGCGGCCGGAACTGGACAGGCAGTGCCGGCAGGACAGGTTGCAGGCGTAGGTCAGCTCCCAGGTCAGGCAGATCGGCGCGTCGAGGCCGAACTGAAACTGCTCGACCAGGGGCAGCGTCGTCCCGGTCGGGGCTGGCCTACTGGAGGTTTTAGTAGACACCGCACATGCCGTCGATCGAGATCTCCTCGACCAGCAGCTCTTCGGCACGGGGTTCGGCGTCGGGGACGGCCTCAGTATCGGGCTCGCGGTCGGCGGTGCGGGCCTCGGCGATCGTGGTCGTCTCGCTCATGCCAGCTCCTCAGCTGCGAAGACGGTGCCTCAACGTATTTCGACACCGCGTGACGAATACCCTCTAATTTTACGTCACCCGGTGACGCAATCAAGAGGCGGGCCTACAATTTGAGGGCACTGATGGACAATCTTCAGCCTTCACCAGACTCAGTCGCCCGCCGAGGCCGGCCTCCAGGAACTAGCAGGCGGACGCTGGAACTCATCGCGCTCCGTCTGTTTTCCGAGCAGGGCTTCGACGAGACCCCGATCGAGCAGATTGCGGCCGAGGCGGGCGTGAGCCGGCGGACGTTCTTCCGGTACTTCGACTCCAAGGCCAGCGTGCTCTGGGGCGAGTTCGACTCCGAGGTCACGGTGATCCGGGACGCGCTGGCCCGGGTGCCAGAATCGGTGCCGATGATGGACGCGATCCGGCAGGCCGTGGTCGCGGCCAACCACTACCGGGTCGAGGACGTGACGGAGCTGCGGGCCCGGATGAACCTGATCGGCTCGGTACCCGCCTTGCAGTCCAGCGCGGCCGTGCACTACGACGACTGGGAGCGGGCGGTCAGCGAGTTCGTCGGGACCCGGATCGGGCAGCCGCCATGGTCGCTGTTCCCGCTGGTGGTGGGGCGTTCTACGCTGGCCGCGTGCCGGGCCGCCTACGAACGCTGGAGTGCGCGGGCCGACAGTGACCTGACCGTCTACCTGGACGCGGCTCTGACCGCGGTCGCCAGCGGGTTCACCGTGGCGGGCATGACCTTCGCCGAAGAACGGCTGGACGGCTTGGCCCGGCCGGAGAAGACCGGCTAACTTTTGGCCGCGGCTAGCTGGCGACGGCGGCCAGGTCGGCCAGCAGGGCCTGAGCGGCGGCGGACAGCCGGCGGCCCTGAGCCACCGCCACCGACACGCTCCAGCTCAGGTCGGCCCCGGTCACGGTCAGGGCGGCCACGTCGGTGAACTGCCGGGCGGACGAGGCCGGCATGAACGCCACCCCGAGCCCGCCGCGGACCATGGCCACCATCGTCTGGTAGTCGGTGACCTCGAACCGGACCGTGCGCTGCAGGCCGAGGGCGGCGAACGCGCGGTCGGCCACGCCCCGGTTGCCCCAACCGGACGGGGATTCGATGAACGGCTCTCCCGCCACGTCGTCCAGGCTGATGCTGGTCCGCCCGGCGTGCGGCCCCCTTGCGAGTGCACTGTCCCGCGAGGTCAGCAGGACCAGGTGCTCGGTGGCCAGGGACCGGGCCACGATGCCCGCGGGCGGCGGCCCGGCCAGCGCGACCAGGGCGATGTCCAGCGCGCCGTCGCGCAGGTCCCGCAGGTGCGCGGCGGTACCCTCGGCCGCCTGCCGGGCGTGCACCACCACGTCCGGGTGCGCGGCGTGGAACCCGCCGAGCACCGCGGCCAGGTCGACGGGGCCGTTGGACAGCATGATCCCCACCGATACCGCGCCGCGCAGCCCGCCGCGCACCGCCGCCACCGCGTCCCGTGCGCCCTGGGCCGCGGCCAGCGTGGCCCGGGCCTCGGGCAGCAGAACGGCGCCCGCGTCGGTCAGTACCACCTTGCGCCGGGTCCGCTCGAACAGCGGGGCGTCCAGCTCGCGCTCCAGACGGGTGATCGCGGCGGAGACGGCCGACTGGACGACGTGCGCCCGCCGCGCGCCCCGAGTGAAGCTCAGCTCCTCCGCGACCGCGACAAAATACTCCAGCTGATGGAGTTCCACCCGCTCATTATCGTCCGCCGTCGTGCCTGTGATCTGCATAATCGATTATTAAATAAAAATGGTTCGCGGATGGCGATCAGTTACTCCTGGTACGCAGACACCACATGTTCATCGGGAGGCGTCATGACCGCCGCGACAGGCTCGCGTGTGCTGGCTTCGCACGAGCCGGGTCAAGGGAGGCGGCCGGGTGAAGAGAGGCAGCCGGGTGAAGGGAGGCGGCCGGGCCGGGCCGGCCGGAGCCGTGCGGGCTGGCACCGGGCCGGGTTCTGGCTGGTGGCCTACGCCTTCACGGTGACGATGGCGTTCTCGGCCGTGCCCACCCCGCTGTACGTGCTCTACCAGGCCCGCGACGGATTCGGCTCGTTCACGCTGACGCTGATCTTCGCTGCGTACGCGGTGGGGGTGGCCCTGGCCCTGCTGCTGGCCGGGCACCTGTCCGACTGGGCCGGCCGCCGCCGGATGCTGGCCGTGGCCATCGCGGTCAACGTGGTGTCCGGAGTGCTGTTCCTGACCTGGCCCACCGTCCCGGGACTGCTGGTGGCCCGGTTCGTGTCCGGGGTCAGCATCGGGCTGCTCACCGCCACCGCCACCGCGCACCTGACCGAACTGCACCGGGCCGGGCGGCACCGGTCCGGGCCGGGCGGGGGCTCGGTTGCGTCCAGGTCCTCTGGGGGTTCCGGCGGGCGGGCGAACGCGGTGTCGACGGCGGCCAACCTGGGCGGAATCGGGCTCGGCCCCCTGCTGGCCGGGCTGCTGGCCCAGTACGCGCCGGACCCGCTGCACCTGTCCTACTACGTGGTCGAGGGGCTGATGCTGGCCGGCCTGCTGGGGCTGGCCCTGGTCCCGGAGACCGTGACCCGGCCCGACCCCCGCCCGGCCTACCGGCCCCAGCGGGTCAGCGTGCCGCCCGCCAGCCGCCAGGCATTCTGGGCCGCGGGCGCCACCGCCGCGGTGATGTTCTCGGTGTTCGGCCTGTTCACCTCGCTGGCCCCGAGCTTCCTGGCCGGGACGCTGCACGATCGGTCGCACGCGCTGGCCGGGGTCACCGCGTTCGCCGTGTTCGGGGCGGCGGCGGTGAGCCAGATCCTGCTGGCCCGGGTCTCGCTGCGCCGGCTGCTCGGCCTCGGGATCGCGCTGCTGGTGGCCGGCCTGGCCGCGGTCACGGTCGCGGTCTGGCTACCCAGCCTGGCCCTGCTGCTGGCGGGGGGCATAGTGGCCGGCGCCGGCGCCGGGGCCACCTTCAAGGGCGCCGTCGCCACCGTGATCGGCATCGCGCCGGAGGGGGCTCGCGGTGAGGCCCTGGCCGGCCTGTTCCTGGCCGCCTACCTGGGCCTGGCGGTCCCGGTCATCGGCCTGGGTATCGCGACCCAGTACCTGTCCGCGCCCGACGCCCTGCTCATCTTCGTGGCGGCGCTGCTGGCCGCGCTGGCCGCGGTCAGCCGCCGCCTGTTCCGCCCTCTGAGCGTCACGGCCGCCGCTACAGCACCGGGGGCAGGGCCGGCTTCCTTGTAGGCAATGGCGCATTGACCACAGCGGGGTGTGGGCAACGCGCCATTGCCTACAAGCGGCGCGGGGTGGGGCTGGGTGGGGCTGGGTGGGCCGTGATCAGCCTGGTGGCTTGGTCACGTCGTCGCCCAGCAGACCCATCAGCTGCTGGGCGTTGACCTGGGCGTCGTTGCTGTAACAGTTGTTGAACAGCACGTGGGTGATGTCGGCCTCGCGGGACAGCTGGCGCACCTTGGCCGCCCACTCCTTCAGTTCCTTCTCGGAGTACCGGTAGCGGTACTTCTCCTGGATGTCGTTCGAATCCCACTTCTCCGAGCGCCCGTGCATGCGGACCACGGCCAGGGGTGCGGTCGCTGCCACCACGGGCGGCACCGAGCTGGTGTAGCCCTGAGGCTCGTCCACCACCACGTACGGCAGCTGATGGTCGGCCAGGAACTTCAGCGTCTCCTCGCGGTTGTCCTCGCTCAGCCAGGTCTTGTTGCGGAACTCGATGCACAGCTGCCGGGGCGCGACCCGCTCGGCGCAGGACAGGATGTAGTCCTTGCGCTCCCGGCCGATCACGAACCACTGCGGGAACTGGAACAGGATCGCCCCGAGCCGCCCGGTCTGGCGCAGCGGCTCCAGCGCGGACAGGAAGCGCTCCCAGGCCTGGTCGGCCAGTTCGGGATCGACGTCTTTGAGGTAAACGCTGGCCTTGCCCTTGGCGGTCTTCTCCGCGACTGGCCGCAGGTCCTTGGGCAGCGCCGCGATCCGGGTCGGGTGGTGGGTGAACAGGCTGTAGGCCTTGATGTTGAACACGAAGCCCTTGGGCGAGCGGTGGGCCCAGGCGGCCGCGGTCTGCTCCGCGGGCAGCGCGTAGTAGGTGGAGTCCACTTCCACCAGCGGGAACTGGCGGGTGTAGTAGCGCAGGCGCTTCTCCGGATTGTTCGCCTCGGGCGGGTACCACCCGGATTCGATCAGCGTTTTGTCCGTCCAGGACGCGGTTCCTACCCGGATGTCAGCCATGACAGCAGAGTAAGCGGCCCGCCGGGTCAGCCGTCGAGCCGGGCGGCGAGCCGAGGGTAGACGCGGCGGGCGTTCAGCTCGTAGACCTTGGCCCGGGAGGATTCGTCCAGGGGCGCCTGGTCCACGTACTTCCTGGTGTCGTCCCAGGCCGCGCCGGTCGCGCGGTTGACGCCGCGGACCGCACCCAGCATCTCCGAGGCGAACAGCACGTTGTCCGGGCTGATCACGGCGGTCAGCAGGTCGATCCCGGGCTGGTGGTACACGCAGGTGTCGAAGAAGACGTTCCGCATCACGTGCTCGTCCAGCGGCGGCCGCTGCATTCGCTCGGCCAGGCCACGGAAGCGCCCCCAGTGGTACGGCACCGCGCCACCGCCGTGCGGGATGACCAGCCGCAACCCCGGGAACCGGCCGAACAGGTCACCCTCCACCAGCTGCATGAAAACGGTGGTGTCCGCGTTCAGGTAGTGCGCGCCCAGGGTGTGCACGGCCGGGTTGACCGAGTTGGACACGTGAACCATGCCCGGCACGTCCAGCTCGATCATCTTCTCGTACAGCGGGAACCAGTACTCGTCGGTCATCGGCGGGGAGGTCCAGTAGCCGCCGGAGGGGTCGGGATTGACGTTGACGCCGACGAACCCGAGCTGGGTCACGCACCGTTCCAGCTCGGCCACGCTGTCGCCCAGCGGCCCGCCGGGTACCTGCGGCAGCTGGCCCACCCCGGCGAAGCTGGCCGGGAACAGCGAGGTGACCCGGTAGATGAGGTCGTTGCAGGCCCGGGCCCAGGCCCGGGCGGTGGCCGGGTCGGCGACGTCGTGCCCCATTGCGGACGCCCGGGGCGAGAACATGCTCAGGTCGGTGCCGCGCTCGCGCAGCAGCCGGAGCTGGTTGCCCTCGACGCTCTCCCGGAGCTCTTCGTCGCTGATCGCGCCGGGCTCCGGCATGGGCCGGTGCGGGCCACCGGACAGCTGGGCCGCGAGCCGGTCCAGCTGGGCCCGGCGGAACGCCCCGTGCGCGGCCGGGGCGGTGGTGAAGTGCCCGTGACAGTCGATGATCATCGGTTCAGCTGGCCGGCGCGTCGAGGTAACGCAGCCCCAGTTCGGCCAGGCGGTCCCGCATGCTGTTCACGTCCAGGGAGAGCTCACCGGCGGCGTAGCGCTTGCGCGCCGCGGCCTCCTTCGCGGCCCGGCCCCGGGCCGCGTCCAGCACCGAGGCCGCGGTGGCCCGGGGCACCACGGCCACACCGTCGTCGTCGGCCACGATCACGTCGCCCGGGGTGATCAGCTGGCCGGCGCAGACGACCGGGACGTTCACATCTCCCAGCGTGGCCTTGACCGTGCCCGCGGCCGACACCGCCCGCGACCAGACCGGGAACCGCATCGCGGCCAGCTCCCGCACATCGCGGCAGCCGGCCTCAATGACCAGGCCGCGCACGCCGCGCGCCTGCAGCGCGGTGGCCAGCAATTCACCAAAGTAACCGTCGTCACAGCGCGACGTAGGCGCGACGACCAGCACATCACCGGCCTGGCACTGCTCCACCGCGACATGGATCATCCAGTTGTCGCCGGGCGGAACGCTGACCGTGACCGCAGTGCCGGAGATCTGGCTCCCCGGATAGATCGGGTTCAGGTAGGGGGCGAGCAGCCCGGTGCGGCCCTGTGCTTCGTGCGTGGTGGCCACACCGAACTCGGCGAAGGCGTCGGCCAGGGCAGCGTCGGTACGGCGGATGTTGCGGACAACGACAGCCATTTTCCCTCTCAGTCCTCCCGCGGCGGCAGCCAATCTGCAGCACATCTTCTCCCACCGGCGTACGGCTCTTGCTGGCGGAGACACTAATCTGCCCATCATGACTACCCCTGTTAACGTCACCGTGACCGGCGCGGCCGGCCAGATCGGCTACGCACTGCTGTTCCGGGTTGCCTCCGGTCAGCTGCTCGGACCGGATGTGCCTATCCGGCTGCGCCTGCTGGAGATCACCCCGGCGCTGAAGGCGGCCGAGGGCACCGCCATGGAGCTGGATGACAGCGCCTTCCCGCTGCTCACCGGCATCGACATCACCGACGACCTGGCCACCGCGTTCGACGGCACCAACGTCGCCCTGCTGGTCGGCGCCCGCCCGCGATCCGCGGGCATGGAGCGCGGCGATCTGCTGGAGGCCAACGGCGGGATCTTCGGTCCCCAGGGCAAGGCGATCAACGAGCACGCCGCCAGCGACATCAAGGTGCTGGTCGTCGGCAACCCGGCCAACACCAACGCGCTGATCGCGCAGAGCCACGCCCCGGACGTGCCCGCCGACCGGTTCACCGCGATGACCCGGCTGGACCACAACCGGGCTCTCACCCAGCTGGCCACCAAGCTGTCGGTGCCGGTGACCGCCATCGAGCACATGACGATCTGGGGCAACCACTCGGCCACTCAGTATCCCGACCTGTACACCACCCAAGTCAACGGCCGCCCCGCCGCCGACCAGGTCGACCACGAGTGGCTGACCGGCACGTTCATCCCGACCGTGGCCAAGCGCGGCGCTGCCATCATCGAGGCCCGCGGCGCGTCCTCGGCCGCGTCCGCCGCCAACGCCGCCATCGATCACGTCCACGACTGGGTGAACGGCACGTCCTGGACGTCCGCCGCCGTGGTGTCCGACGGCTCCTACGGCGTGCCCGAGGGCCTGATCAGCTCGTTCCCGGTCCGCTCGGACAAGGGTGCCTGGGAGATCATCGAGGGCGTGGAGATCAACGAGTTCTCCCGCGAGAAGATCGACGCCACCGTGGCCGAACTGGCCTCTGAGCGCGACGCGGTGAAGTCCCTCGGCCTCATCTGAGCGCCACTGGGGCCGCCCCTGGGCGTGCTACCGGCATCCGGGTACGTTTCCGCAAATACCGCGAGGAAGCGTACCCGGGCCGGGACGCCTCGCGATAGCCCCGGATTCGGGGTTTGCGCAGACCCCGGATGGTTAGTAGAAACTTCAAGTCAGCGGCTGGCCTCGCCGCCGCGGACCATAATGCCTCTGAACGTAAAGTGAACGTAGAGTGAACGATCTGGCCGCGCCGGTGAAGGCTCCGGAGGTGCGTGAGCACCCAGCCCGGAGCGCATCCCCGGCGCGGGTGGGAGGGAGGGTGACCAATGGCTGTATCGCGGGAAACCGTCCAGGCCAAGCTGCCTGCCATTCCTTCTCCGGCGGAGCCGGACATGTTCAGCCGGGTGAGCGTGGGCCGGATCTCAGAGATCATCGTCGAGCAGATCCGCTTGCTGATGCGGCAGGGGCAGCTCAAGCCCGGGGATCGGCTGCCCCCCGAACGCGATCTGTGTGAGCGGTTCGGGGTCAGCCGGGTCACCGTGCGTGAGGCGCTCCGGATGCTCGAATCCAGCGGGCTGGTGGAGATCCGGGTCGGGGCGCGCGGCGGGGCGTTCGTCACCGCTCCGTCCAGTGACCGGGTGGGTGAGGGCCTGGCCGACCTGCTGACGCTGTCGGTCGTCAGCCCGGCCGACATGAGCGAGGTCCGGATGGTCCTGGAGACCGGGATCGTCCCGCTGGTGTGCGAACGGGCCACCGAGGAGGACCTGGCGGGCCTGGAGGCCGTCTGCCAGCGGTCGGAAACCGCGGTGGGGACCGGTGACTACCCGGACGAACTGTCGCTGGAGTTCCACGTCCGGGTCGCGGCGGCGACACATAACCCGGCCATCATCATGATGGTCAAGTCGTTCTGCGAGCCGCTGCTCATGTCGCGGCGGCAGGCGCCCGCGGCCCAGCCGAACGGCTCGAGCCCGCGCGAGCATGAGCAGTTCACCGAGGCCCTACGGCGCCGGGACGCCGACAGCGCGGCCGAGATCATGCACGGGCACCTGGAACGTAAGGTCCACCAGCTGAGCCGCTGAGGCGTCAGGACTTGGCCCGGGTGTCCGGGATGGGCACGCCCGGGTCGGCCAGCCGCTCGGGATTGACGGGCAGGCCGTCGCGGATGAGGTCCCGGATCTCGTCGGCCACGTCCCAGACGTTGACGTTCATGCCGGCCTGCACCAGGCCGCGGGACAGCCAGAAGGCCACGAACTCCCGCTTGGCCACGTCGCCGCGGAAGACCACGCGATCGTAGCGGTCCGGTGCGACGTAGCCGGTGTACTCCATGCCCAGGTCGTACTGGTCGGAGAAGAAGTAGGGCAGCCGGTCGTAGGCCACGTCCTGGCCGAGCATGGCCCGGGCCGCGGCGACCGGCTGGTGCCGCGCGTTGGCCCAGTGCTCGACCCGCACCCGGTGGCCGATCAGCGGGTGGTAGGCCCGGGCCACGTCGCCGGCCGCATAAATGTCCGGGTCGGAGGTGCGCAGCGCCGCGTCGGTGAGCACGCCGCCATCCACCTCGAGACCCGCCTGCCGCGCCGTCCCGGCCGCGGGGATGACCCCCATGCCGACGATGACCGCGTCCGCGGCCAGTTCGGTGCCGTCGGCCAGCCGGACGCCGTTGACCGCGTCCGCGCTGACCAGCACCCGGTCCACCTCGGTGCCGAGCCGCAGGTCGACGCCGTGCTCACGGTGCAGGTCGGCGAAGACCGGGGCCACCTCGGGCCCGAGCACCTGCTGCAGCGGCTGATCATCCAGGCTGACCACGGTGGTCGCGACGCCGGCCGTGCGGGCCGCGGCGGCGACCTCAAGCCCGATCCAGCCGGACCCCACGACGACCACGCTGGAGGCCGAGGACAGCGTCTCGCGCAGCCGGTCGCTGTCGTCGACCGAGCGCAGGTACATGACGCCGTTGGCCAGCGCGCCGGGCACCTCGAGCAGCCGCGGTGTGGCCCCGGTGGTGAGCAGCAGCTTGTCGTAGCCGACGGTCTCGCCGGTGCTCAGCGTGAGCTGGCGCAGCTGCCGGTCGATCGCGGTCACCCCGGTGCTGAGCCGCAGGTCGATGCCGTGCTCGGCGTACCAGCCCGGCTCGTGGACCGCGAACGAGTCCCGCTCCTCGGTGCCGAGCAGGTACCCCTTGGACAGCGGCGGCCGCTCGTAGGGGTAATGCGCTTCATGACCGATGAGGATGATCTGCCCCTCGAACCCCTCGGTGCGCAGGGCCTCGGCGGCCCTGGCCCCGGCGAGCGACGCACCGACGATCGCAAACGTGGGTCCCGATGGCATCGCGCGGCCTCCATTGGCTCGGTGATTTACGCCATCTTAAGCCGCAGGCGGTTGACAGCCCGGGGAGCCGGACCGCTATCGTGGGCGGACCTTAGGTAAGCCTAACCTTGGCCATGACGCGGGAGAATCGTTGACGGCTGAAAGTACGCGTGTCAGCCGCGGCGACCTCACCTCCCGCTCCCCCGCCCCGCCCTCGCCCCGGCGCGGGCTGGCGCTCGGCCTGCTCGCGGTGTGGGGGCCAGGGCTCATCGTGATGCTGGCCGATACGGACGCGGGCTGCCTGATCACCGCGGCCCAGTCCGGCACGCAGTGGGGCTACGCCATGGTGCTGCCGCAGCTGGTGCTGATCCCGATCCTGTTCATGGCCCAGGAGATCGTGGTCCGGCTGGGCGTGGTCACCGGCAAGGGGCACGGCCGGCTCATCCGCGAGCAGTTCGGGGTGGGCTGGGGCCTGATCTCGGCCGGCACCCTGCTGGCGTCGGCGATCGGCGCCCTGCTGACCGAGTTCGCCGGCGTGGCCGGGGTCGGCGAGCTGTTCGGGATCTCCCGCTGGGTGACGATCCCGGTCACCACCGCGTTCCTGCTCGGGCTGGCCTTCACCGGCAGCTACCGCCGGGTGGAGCGGATCGGCATCGCGATCGGCCTGGCCGAGCTGGCCTTCATCCCGGCCATGATCTTGACCCACCCCAGCGGGCACGACCTGCTGCACGGGCTGGGCACGCTGCCGCTGGGCCACAAGGGGTACGTGTACCTGCTGGCGGCCAACGTCGGCGCGGTGGCCATGCCGTGGATGATCTTCTACCAGCAGAGCGCGATCGTCGACAAAGGCCTGAAGCCCAGCATGCTACGGGCCGAGCGGCGGGACACCGCGGTGGGCGCGGTCATCACCCAGGGCATCATGATCGTGGTCATCGTGGCCTTCGCCGCGACGGTCTTCAAGGTCAACCGGGGCGCGGCCCTGAACACGGTGGGCCAGCTGGCCACCTCGCTCGGCCCGTACATTGGGAGCAACTCGGCTAAGGTCCTGATCGGCGCGGCCGTCCTGGGGGGCGCGCTGGTGGCGGCGATCGTGGTCTCGCTGGCCGGCTCCTGGGGCATCTCCGAGGTGCTGGGCTGGAAGCACAGCCTGAACGAGCGGATCAACCGCCAGAACGCCAAGTTTTACCTGGTCTACGGGCTGGCTCACGTGCTCGGGGCCATCCTCGTCCTGGCCAGCGTCAACCTGGTCAAGCTGGCGGTGGACGTCGAGGTGATGAACGCGCTGCTGCTGCCGATCGTGCTGGGGTTCCTGCTGGTCCTGGAGCGCAAGGCGCTGCCGCCCGAGCACCGGATGCGCGGCGCCTACCGCGCCGCCTGCACCACCTTGTGCCTGATCGTGATCGGGTTCGGCCTGTACATGGTGCCCGCCACGCTGGGCTGGACCTGACCTCGGCCTAGCCGGGGTAACCGGGGGCCGGCAGCAGCCGGGTCTCGGCGTCGGCCAGGGCCAGCTCCACCGCGCCCAGGGCCACGGCTTCGTCGCCCAGGCGGGACAGTTCGAGCCGTGGCGGCACCAGGGTCAGCGGGCCGACGCTGTCTTCGATCGCGGCCAGCAGGGCCGACCCGGCCCGGGACACCCCGGCCCCGATGACGACCAGATCCGGGTCCAGCACGAGCAGCACCGGGGCCAGCCCGCGGGCGAACCGGCGGGCGATCGTGTGCACCGCCTCGACCGCGGCCACGTCGCCCTCGGCGGCGGCGGCGAACACGGCCTCGGCCCCGCGCGCATCCGCCCGGTCCAGCCCCAGCCCGGCCAGCACGCCGCCGTGACGCGCGGCCGCGCTCCGCCCCACCTCGACGATGGCCTCCGCCCCTACCATCCGCTCGAACGGCCCGCGGCCGAACTCGTCCGGTGCGGCGGTGGTGCCCGGGTCCAGGGCCAGGAAGCCGATCTCCCCGGCCGCGTTGGCCGCGCCGCGGTGCAGCCGGTCGCCGATCAGGACGCCGGCGCCGACCCGTTCGCCCCAGTAGATGAAGACCAGCGTGTGCGCATCGCGGGCCAGGCCGTGCCGCCGTTCGGCCAGCGCGGCCAGGTTGGCGTCGTTTTCCACCTGGACCGGGCAGCGGAACGAGCGGCGCAGCTCGCGGGCCAGCTCGATCTTCCAGCCCGGCAGCCCGGGCGCCAGCGTGACCGCGCCCCGCGGCCAGTCCACCAGGCCGGGGGTACCGGCCGCGACGCTGGCCACGTCGGTGCGCCGGATGCCCGCCGTGGCCAGCGCACCGCGGGCGGCGGTGCGCAGCACGGCCAGCAGGTCGGCGCTGCTGCTGGCCCCGGACGCGTCCTCCCGGTGCCGGGCCACGATCGACCCGGCCAGGTCGGCCACGGTGACCAGGGCCTTGTGCCGGCCGATGTCGATGCCGACCACGTACGCCGCCTCGGCCCGGAACCGCACCAGCCGGGCTGGCCGGCCGGACCGGGCCGACCGCTGATCCGCCCCGTCCTGGCCCGCCCGCGGCGCCTGGCCCGGCTCGACCCAGGCCAGCAGTCCGCTGGCCTGCAGCTGGTCGACGACCTGCCCGACGGTGGGCCGGGACAGCCCGGTCCGGGTGGCCAGATCGGACAGGCTGAGCGGGCCGGCCCCGCGCAGCGTCGCGACCACATGCGCGCTGTTGATCTGGCGCAGCAGCGGCGGACCGCCATGAGCCGACGCCTCCATCGAACCCCCTCAGGCCGACCGGACCCGTTGCCCTTGACCGTGCAGGCCGCCAGGAGCATGATATGCAGGACTCTTTAATAAATAACCTTTTATATGTCACCAGACAACCGTTCGCGGTCAAGCCGGGCTTGACCAGCGGCTGGATAGCCAGGAGGCACTTTCGTGATGTCTATCAGGCGTGGAGCCCGGAGGGCCTGGCGGGGCGCCGGGCCTCGATGGGCCAGACCGGCGGGCGCGGCGGTGGCGGTGGCCGCGGTCGGGCTGGCGGCGGCCTGCGGTGGCAGCAGCAGCAGCGGCGGCAGCAGTTCGGGCGGCAGCGCGAGCGGCACGATCAGCGTGGTTATGGCGCAGTACAGCAGCCTGAGCGGGCCGTACTGGACCACGCTGGTGAAGAACTTCGAGAAGGCCAACCCGAACATCAAGGTCAATCTCAAGGTCATCGACTGGGACACGCTGCTGCAGCAGGTGCCGACGATGATCTCCACCCGCAACTACCCGGACGTGCTGAACTTCAACGCCTACAGCACGTTCGCCGCCTCCGGCCTGCTCCAGCCGGCCAAGGACGTGCTCTCCCCCAGCACCGAGGCGGACTTCGAGTCCTCGTTCCTGGCCAGCGACTCGATCAAGGGCACCCAGTATGCGATCCCGTGGATCGCCAGCGTCCGGGCGCTCGGCTACAACAAGGCCGCCTTCACCAAGGCGGGCATCACCTCGCCCCCGACCACCTGGGCTGAGCTCACCGCCGACGCGCAAAAGGCCAAGAAGGCCGGTTACATCGGCTACTGCCTGCCGCTCGGCTCGGAGGAAGCCCAGGCCGAGTGGTCGCTGTGGATGTGGTCCAACGGCGGCGGCTGGACCAACCCGTCCGGTCAGTTCACGGTCAACAGCACCAAGAACCTGCAGGCGCTGAACTACCTGCGCACGCTGGCCAACACGGACAAGGTGACCGAGCCGAACCCGGGCTCGACCAACCGCACCGATGGCTGCTGGGCCGAGTTCGCCCAGGGCAAGGTGGCCATGACCGAGGTCATGCCGCTGGGCACGTTCCAGACCACCTCGATGAAGGGCTCGTCGGTGCAGTGGTCCTCGGCGCCGTGGCCGCGGTCCAGCGCCAGCATCCCCCAGTTCACGCTGGGCGTGCAGGACCTGCTGATGGCGTTCAAGAAGCCGGGCAACACCGCGATGGTCCGTAGCTTCCTGGACTACGTGTACCAGAAGGGCAACTACCTCAAGTTCGTCAAGGACGAGGGCTTCCTGCCCACCACCAAGTCGGCCAGTTCCGCCATGGCCAGCGACCCGGTGACCGGTGAGGGCATCAAGCTGCTGCCGTCGGCCAAGTTCTACCCGGGCACCAACCCGGCCTGGAACAAGGTCCAGAGCACGGTGCAGAGCCAGCTGGGCACGGCCGTGGCGCCGTCGGCCAACGCCAGCGCGGTGCTCGGCCAGATCCAGCAGATCGCACAAACGTCCGGATGACGGTCGCTGATTCGCGGCGCGGCAGCGGGAACTATCCGCTGTCGCGCCGCCTGGCCGTGTGGGCCCGGCGCCTGGGCCCGCTCGCGTGGCTCGGCCCGAGCCTGATCCTGATCGCGCTGATCATCGTGTACCCCGCGATCGAGATGATCAGGACCTCGTTCATCAAGTTCAACTCAATCGGGCTGTCACAGGGATCGGCCGGCGTCGGCAACTACCGCACGCTGTTCGATGAACCCGCGCTCGGCCACGTGCTGGTCAACACGGTGCTGTGGGTGGTGCTGGTCGTCGTGGCGACGATCGGGATCTCGCTGGCGCTGGCCCAGTTCCTGAACAAGCGGTTCCCGGGCCGCCGGATCGTGCGCTGGGCCCTGATCGTGCCCTGGGCCGCGTCGCTGGTCATGACCGCGACCGTCTGGCGCTACATCTACGAGGGCGCCTACGGCATGCTCAACCGGGTCCTCCTGGACCTGGGGATCATCCACACCCCGGTCGAGTGGTACCAGGACAACTCGACCAACTTCTGGGCCCTGATCGTGGTCGGCATCGTGGTGTCCATCCCGTTCAGCACGTTCGTGATGCTGGCCGGGCTGCAGGCCATCCCGGCCGACGTGTACGAGGCGGCCCGGGTGGACGGGGCCGGGGCGTGGCAGACCTACCGCAAGGTGACGTTCCCGCTGTTGCGGCCGGCCCTGCTCACCTCGACCGTGCTGAACGTGATCTACGTGTTCAACTCGTTCCCGATCATCTGGGTCATCACCGGGAAACTGCCCGGCGACCAGACCGACACCACGATCACGTTCATGTACAAGATCGCCTTCACCTACCGGCTGGACGTCGGCGAGGCGGCCGCGCTGTCGGTGCTGAACGTGGTCTTCCTGCTCCTCGTGGTCACCGTCTTCCTGCGCCGGGTGCGCTGGAATGCCGGCGATGACTCGGGGGCAGGGCGCTCGGGCCGGTACGGGCCCGCCAGCCGGCGGCACCGCGTGCGGCGCCGGGTGCGGGCCGTGTTCGCGCCGCCGGCGACCGGAGCCGCGATGACCTCGCAGACGGGCGCGGCTGCGGCGGGCGGATCCGGCGCGGGTATGGGGGCCAGCACCGCGCCGGTGCCCGCCGCCCCCCAGCGGCCCGCCGCCGCCTCGCCCCGCGATGATTTTGAACAACGTTCCCGCGTGACCCCGTCGGTACCGCGCCCACCTGGTCCCGGTCAGCGGCTCGGAACGGCCGTGGGGCGGCTGTGGTCACCGGTCCGGCCGGCCGGGCTGATGGCCGGCGGCGCGATCGTGGCCGCATTCTTCCTGGCCCCGTACGTGGTGATGTTCCTGGGCGCGGTCAAGTCCCAGCAGGACCTGTTCCACAACCCGGCGCTGTACCTGCCGACCCACTGGCAGTGGAGCAACTTCGCCCACGTGTGGAAGATCATCCCGCTGGCCACGTACCTGGTGAACAGCCTGATCGTGGCGGCGGTCTCGACCGCGATCGTGCTGCTGGTCTCGCTCCCGGCGGCCTACTACACGGCCCGGCACAGCTTCCGCGGCAAACGGGCCTTCCTGTACCTGGTGCTGATCACCCAGATGTTCGCCCCGGTGGCGCTGGTGATCGGCATCTACCGGGAGGTGACCCTGGTCAACGGCGCGGTGAACAGCTACTGGGCCCTGATCGCGGTCGACTCGGCCTTCAACCTGGCCTTCTCGATCTGGATCCTGAACGGCTACCTGGCCAGCATCCCCAAGGAGATCGAGGACGCGGCCATGGTGGACGGGGCCGGGCGGCTGCGGACGATGTTCCGGGTGGTGCTGCCGCTGGCCAAGCCGGGCATCGTGACCGCGGTGATCTTCACGTTCATCCAGGTCTGGAACGAGTTCGTGGTCGCGGAGACGATCTTCAACAACCCGACCGTGAACCGGGAGACGCTGACCGTCGGCATCAACGCCTTCGTTGGCCTCTACCAGACCCAGTACCAGTACCTGTTCGTGGCGTCGATCATCGGCATCGTGCCGGTGGTGGTGCTGTTCGCGTTCATCGAGAAGTACCTGGTCGGCGGGCTCACCGCGGGAAGTGTCCGGTAACGGCCTGGGCGTAGGTCTGGGTCCCGGCTTGGGACTGGGTCTGGGTCCCGGCTTGGGACTGGGATTGGGTCTCGTGCTGGGCGAGCAGGGTCTGCCAGGCGGCGGGGGTGAGCGAGTAGGCGCTGGCGGCACCGGTGACGAACTGGCGCCACAGCGCGGGGCGGACCAGGGTGGCCAGGGCCGCCGCGATACCGGGGATCGCGGCGGCCGGATCGGCGCCGGCCCCGGGCCAGCGCACTGGAGTCAGCTCCTCGATGCTGTGCCGGTAGGGTCCGCCGCGGGTCAGGACGTGGCCCAGCTCGCGGGCGACGTCGCGGCGGCGCCCGCTGCAAGCGGCCGCGCCGAGGATGGCCAGCAGGGTCTGGTGCGTCTGCACGCCGGGGTGACCGGCGGCCTGCGGGCGGGCCGTCCCTGACCGGGCCACCTCGACCAGGGCGCCGGTCAGGTCGACCCCGGACAGCTGCGCGTTCACCGGCTCGACCAGCCGGGGGTTGATGTCGATGAAAACGGGCCCCGCGGCGGTCAGGATCACGTCGGCCGACAGCGCACCGTGCCAGTTCAGGGCCGCACCCAGCATCGCGAGGTGGTCCCGGGCCGCGGGCAGGCTGATGCCCCGCTTGTGGCTGGCGCCGCCGCTGACCCCCTCCCGGACCCGCTCCGCGGCGTGAAAGGCGACCAGCTCACCGCGGGCGAAGACCGACTGGACCATGATCAGCGGCCCGCGGGCCGGCTGCTGCACGAGCACGGGCTGGCGCCAGTCCAGGCGGGCTGCGTACCGGCACAGGTCACGCTCGGAGGCGATCCGGCGGACCCCGGCCGACGCGGTGCCGATGGGCGTCTTGACGAATACGGGCAACGGGCCGACGCCAGCCAGATCGTCCGGGCTGGCCACGACCGACGCTGATGGCTGGGGCAGGCCGAGCCGGTCCAGGGTCCGGTAGGCCGAGACCTTGTCCTGCACCTGGCGCAGCGCGGCGAAGTCCGGTACCGCGGTCAGCAGCCCCGCGCCGGCGATCCGCTCCCGGGCCAGCGACATCACGGTCACCTGTTCCTGGACGGGTAGGAACAGCTCGCAGCGACGGCGAACGGCCACGGCCAGCGCGGCGTCCAGCCAGCCGCCAGGATCAGCGCCGAGACCAGGCACGCGATGTACCGCGCGCACGTGCCGGGTCAGCCGGGTCAGGCACAGCGGGTCCGGGGACAGGGCCTCGACCCGATGGCCCGCCGCGGACAGCAGGGTCGCGCACTGGCGGGCGGTCAGCCCGGCGCCGTCACTGAGGAGAACGAACACGGCCACCTCCATTGTATATATTGTAAGCATACGTCATATACTTTCCGTGTCCGACCATTAAAGGAGGGCTCGATGAGCCGGAGACGCCAGATCGACCGGGACGCGATCCTCGACGCGGCCCTGCTGGTGGCCGACGAGCACGGCCTGGACGCGGTGACCATGCAGGCGGTCGCGCAGCGGCTCACGGTGACCCCCATGGCGCTCTACCGCCACATGGACGGCAAGCAGACCCTGCTGGACGGGTTGGTCGAGCGGCTGCTGACCAGCTTTCCGCTCCCCCCGGCCGACGGGCCGTGGGCGGACCGGCTGATCGCCACGGCGGCGGCGATGCGCTCCACCGCGCGGCAGCACCCCACCGTGTTCCCGTTGCTGCTGACCCGGCCCGCGATGACGCCGGCCGCCCGCCGGGTGCGCGATTTTGTCCAGGGCGCGCTGCTCGAGGCCGGTCTGGACGAGGCGGCCGCCGCCCGCGCGGAACGGCTGATGAGCACGACCGTGCTCGGGTTCGCCGCCAGCGAGGCCGCCGGGCGGTTCCGGCACCACAGCCAGGCGGTCATCGACGAGGACTTCGCCACGCTGCTGGGCTGGCTCCGGCTGGTCCTGGTCGCCGCTCCCTGATAGCGCCCGGCCTGGCCGCTCCCTGCCGAGGCGCGCTGCGCTTCTTGCTGTTATCACTTAATCGTGGAACTATCGCTCGTTCTTGCTGTTATCAGCGCGGCGCTTCCTGGGTGCCGGGTTCGCAGGATGTTGCCTGAGTGCGGGGTTCGCTGATTTACCGTGTGCAAAAACTGTCGCCCTGGTGACAGTTTTTGCACACGGTAACGGGTGCTGATCGTGTCGGGCGGAGGTGGCGAGGTCTGGAGTCCAGGGGGTAACACGGAGCGGCGCGGCGATGGCTTCGGCGATAGGTGCGGCGTGGGGTGGCGCTGAGCTGAACCGCATCGCGGTGGTCACCAGCTGATTACGGCCTCCACTGGCCTGTGGTCGCTGCCGTTGGCCGGCCCCACCCAGGCGCTGTCCGGCTGTACGCCTCGGACGAGGATCTGGTCGATCCGCACCACCGGGAAGGAGGCCGGCCAGGTGAAGCCGAAGCCGTCCCCGGCCACGGCCTGGGCCGGGTGCAGCTGGGCGGTGAGGCCGGCGAACGCCCGGTCTTCCGTGGTGCCGTTCAGGTCGCCGAGCAGCAGCACCCGCTGACTCGGATCGGCGGCGATGGCCTGGCCGAGAGCCTGCAGGCCGATGTCGCGCGAGGCCGTCCAGTAGCCGGCCCTGGGATTGACCCGTACCGACCCCGGGTGGGCCACGTAGACCGTCAGCGGCCCATGGCCCGTGGCCACCGTGGTCCGCAGCGCCCGGTTCGGGGCCATCTTCTGGCTGGCCGGTTTGGTGGCCGCCAACGGACCGTAGTCCACGATGTCGATCGGCTGGGTGCCTGACAGCGGCCGCTTGCTCCACAGGCCGACCGTGCCCTGCACCGCGTGGTACGGGTACGCCTGGGCCAGCCCCTTGTCGTAAACGCCCACCGCCTGCGGGGTCAGTTCCTCCAGCGCTAGCACGCCGGCGCCGGAGGCGGCCAGGTTGCGGGCGGTGCCGGCCGGGTCGGGGTTGCCCGCGTTGACGTTCTCGCTGGCCACGGTGAGGAAACCGCCGGGGTGGGATTTGTCGCTGAGCACCCCGCCGAAGAGGTTCAGCCACACCACGGCCGGCAACACCAGCGCGGCCAGCGCGACGGCGGAGCGACGCCACAGCGCCCCGGCCAGCAGCACCGGGATGAGCAAGCCGAACCACGGCAGGAAGGTCTCCACCAGGCTGCCGAGATTCCAGCCCCAGTCCGGGATCTCGGCGTGCAGCAGCATCACCAGGGCCAGGAGCACCGCCAGCGCCGCCAGCACCGGGCCGCGCTTCCATGGCCCCGGCCACGAGCCGATTCGGATCGGCTTCATAGGTTGACGCGGGAGTCGAGGGCGGACTCCAGGGCCAGCACGAGGTGGTGGCCGGCTTGCAGTGCGTTCGGCAGGATGGTCCCGGCCATGCCGGGCTGCCCCAAGGTGGCGGCCACGATCAGGGTGCGGTGCCCGTTGACCTCCGGCCAGGCCGCGACGAGAAGGCAGCCGCCGGCGGCCTGCGTGCTGCCGGTCTTGAGACCGACGATCCCGTCCTGGCCCAGCAGCGTGTTGGTGTTGCGGACCACGCCGGCCACGGGAACGACCGCCGTGGACTCCGCCGTGATCGCGGCCAGCGCGGGCACTCCCATCGCCGCGATGCCGAGGCGTACCTGATCGGCCGCGGTGCTGGTGGTGGACGGGTCCAGGCCGGAAGGGTCGGTGTAGCTGGTGCCGGTCATGGCCAGGCTGCGGGCGGCGGCGTTCATCCGGGCTGCGAACGCGGCCTGGCCGCCCGCGTCCCACCGCGCGAGGATCCAGGCCATGTTGTCCGCTGACGGCAGCAGTAGCGCCTCCAGCGCCTGGCGCTCGGTGAGCGTCTCCCCGGCGGCGACCGCCACCAGCGAGTCACCGGCGGCGACCTGCGCCGGGTACTCGGCTGCCTCCGACGGCTCGACCGTGACATCTGGACCTGATCCGTGCCCGGACAGGGGATGGTCCTGCAAGATCACGTACGCGGTCATCAGCTTGGCCACGCTGGCGATGGGCACCGGCCGGGTCGCGCCCGGGCCGTCCGTCACGCCGTAGCCGCCGATGCCGGCGGCCGAGACCCCGTCGGCCGGCCACGAGACCGCGCCCAGCTTCGGCTGGCCCGGAGGGGCAGACCTGGCCGCTGGCGTGGACGTGCCGGAGGGCCACGCCGTCGGCCAGGGCAGGGCCGCCGGCCGGGAGGGAGACCTGGGCAGCTTCGCGGCGGCCAGGCTGGCCAGGCCGCCGACTGCGGCCAGGCAGGCGAGCGCGATCAGGAGCGTCTGGCTTGTCCTGCGCCGCCGGTGACCGGCTCGTGTTCCGGCCGGGCCCCGCGGGGGCCGATTGATGGTTGGGTGCACGCCTGCGACGGTGCGGTACCGGCTTCACCAGCAGGTCCGGGTGCCGTCACGGCTGTGTCACAGCGGACGCCGGAGGGGGACCTGTGACACGGTCATGACAATCCCAGGACTGGCTCATGACCTGAGCGCCGCGATAATGGCGGGTAATGGCAACCGTACTGCTGGTCGAGGACGATCCGGCCGCCCGGCAAGGCCTGGAACTGGCGCTGCGGCGTCTCGGCTACGCCGTGCGTGCCGCCGACAGCGGCGAGGCGGCGCTGCGCGATTTTCCCGACGCCGCCGCGGACGTCGTGGTGCTCGACCTGATGCTCCCGGGACTGGACGGCTTTGAGGTCTGCCGGCGGCTGCGTCGCGGCGGCGACATCCCGGTCATCATGCTGACCGCACGGGGCGACGACCTGGACATCGTCGGGGGCCTGGAGGCCGGCGCCGATGATTACGTGGTCAAGCCGGTGGAGCCGCGCGTGCTCGATGCCCGCATCCGCGCTGTGATCCGCCGGACAGCCCGGGCCGGCTCGCCCGCGGAGACGTACGGCGAGCTCGTGATCGACCGCGGCTCGCTGATCGTCCGGCGGGACGGCCGGGACGTCGCGCTGACCCCGACCGAGCTGAGGCTGCTGCTGGTCCTGTCCGGCTCGCCGCGGCAGGTGTTTTCCCGGGAACAGCTTCTCGACCTGGTCTGGGAACACGATTACCTCGGGGACTCCCGGCTAGTCGACGCCTGCGTGCAGCGGCTGCGGGCGAAGATCGAGACCGACACGTCCGAGCCCCGCTACATCCAGACCGTCCGGGGCTTCGGGTACCGGTTCGGGCCGGTGTAGCCGAGAGTAGGAGGACTGCCCGATGCGAACCCGCCTGGTCGTTGCGTTCATCATCGTGGCGCTGCTGTCCGCCCTGGCCTCGTCGTGGTTCCACACCTTGATCGGGGCTTATCGTCTCCCGACCTGGCTGGACGGTGTGATCGTCGGGCCGCGCTGGCTGCAGGGCCTGGTACACAGCGTTCCGGGGCAGGCCGTACCCCATCCGATACGGCATACCGCTCTGGTCTTCTTCGGGGTGGCAGCGGGGTCCCTGCTCGTGATCATCACCACTCTGGCCATCGCCGCGTCCCGGCCGGTCCTGCTGCCGGTGCGACGGCTGGCCCGGGCCGCGCAGCGGATGTCCGGCGGCGACCTGTCGGTCCGGATCCAGCCGCGGGGCCGCGACGAGCTGGCTCAACTGGTCACCTCGTTCAACGGGATGGCCTCGGCCTTGGAGGACAAGGTGGGCGAGCTGGAGCAGATGGGCGCCCGCGCCCGGCAGTTCGCCGGTGACGTATCCCATGAGCTGCGAACTCCGCTGACCGCGATGACCGCGGTGGTCGGCATACTCCACGAGGACGCGGGGCTGACCGGGGACGCCGCGGTGGCCGCGCGGCTGGTCGGACAGGAGGTCAAGCACCTCAACCGGCTGGTCGAAGACCTCATCGAGATTTCCCGCTTCGATGCCGGCACCGCGCAGCTGGTCACCGATGAGGCAGATGTCGCGAACGCGGTCAGCCAGTGCCTGCACGCGCGGGGCTGGTCCGGCGTCGGCACGGACGTGCCGGCCGGGCTGGCAGCACGGCTGGACCGCCGCCGCTTCGATGTCATCCTGGCCAACCTCGTCGGCAACGCCGTGCGTCACGGCGGCCCGCCGGTGACCGTGAGGGCCCGCATCCAAACCGGTGGCCAGGGCGGCGGGCAGCTGGCCGTCGAGATACGAGACCACGGCCACGGGCTGCCCCCCACCGCGATCCCGCACCTCTTCGACCGGTTCTACAAAGCCGACACGGCCCGGGCGCGTTCCGAGGGAAGCGGCCTGGGCCTGGCCATCGCCTTGGAGAACGCGCGCCTGCACGGCGGTGACCTCCACGCGGGCAACCACCCGGACGGCGGCGCGGTGTTCACCGTAAGCCTCCCGCTGAACGGGCCAGGATCACGATGACACACCCTGTGCTGGGCCGCGGGTTCAGGGCCGGGGATGGTCGGGGAGCCAGGGGCGGAGCTTGTCGGGGTTGCGGACGGCCCAGATGCGGCTGATCCGGCCGTCGGCGATGCCGAACGCGAACACGGCCGCGAGGACGCCCTCGTAGGTCGCCACCAAGCCGGGCTGGCCGTTGACCGTGCGCTCGACGATGGTCAGGCCCGGCGCCCGGGCGGTGAGATCGGTCAGGTACCGCGCGATCTGCTCGCCGCCGTGGATCGGGTCCAGCGCGGCCGGGACCAGGCCGCCGCCGTCGGCGATGGCCGTGGCCCGGGGGTCGAGCAGGCTGACCAGGGCGTTGATGTCCTGGGCTTCCCAGGCCCGCTTGAAGTCGCGGACTACGGCGGCCTGCCTGGCCGTGGGGGCCGCGGCCGGCTGGGCCGCGCCGACGCGGCGGCGGGCGGAGGATGCCAGCTGGCGGCAGGCCGCCGGAGTGCGGCCGGTGATCTCAGCGACCTCCGGGAACGGGTAACCGAAGATGTCGTGCAGCACGAACGCCACCCGCTCGGCCGGGGTCATCGCGTCCAACACGACCAGGAACGCCATGCTGACCGACTCGTCCAGGGTGACCCGGTCGGCCGGGTCGGCGGGCAGGCCGCTCTGCCCCGCGCTGGCCCACTCCCCCGGTTCGGGTAGCGGCTCCGGAATCCACTCACCCACGTAACGCTCCCGCCGGACTCGCGCCGAGCGAAGCTGATCCAGGCAGATCCGGCTGGCCACGGTGGTCAGCCAGGCACCGGGCGACTCGATGGCGTCCTGCTGCGCTGGCGACAGGGCGTACCAGCGGGCGTAGGTGTCCTGCACGGCATCCTCGGCGTCGGCCAGCGAGCCGAGCAGCCGGTAGGCCAGGTTGAGCAGCTGACGCCGCTCACCCATGACCGCGCTCAAGCTCGGGTCGGGTGCGCCGGGTCCTTCATCAGCTGGGGTGCTCATCTGCCGTTGGCCTTCCTGATCGCCTGGGCCTACCCACTCGACGAGATAGCGCGCCACAGTGTCAGGGCCTCACACTCCGGTGGGCCACCTCGTCGAGGTGGTCAGACGACAAGGAGGCAACCATGCCAGCATCATCGGGGCAACTAGCCCCACCCGCGCTGCAGGATCTGCTGACGGACGGGACCCTGGCCGGGTCGTGGACCCTGGACCCGGGCGCGTCCAGCGTCCGGTTGAAGGCCAAGGTCATGGGCCTGATCACCGTGAACGGCGGGTTCAGCGAGGTCACCGGGGCCGCCACCGTACAGCCGGACGGCACGGTCCGCGGCCGGCTCACGGTGGGCACGGCGTCCATCGACACCAGGAACACCCGGCGCGACGTCCATCTGCGGTCGGCTGACTTCTTCGACAGTGACAACAGTCCGGACATCACCTTTGCCGCCAGCGGCATCCGGCCCCAGGGCCAGGGCGTGGTCGTGACCGGCGCGCTGACCATCCGCGGCCAGACCCGGCCGCTGTCGGTCCAGACCACGGTCTCCGTCCGCGGCGACGGCGAGATCGGTCTCGACGCCGCCGTCCAGATCAACCGGGCCGACTTCGGGATCACCTGGAACGCGCTCGGCCTGACCTCGATGCACGCCACCGTCACCATCCACGCCACGTTCGTCCGGGAGTGAGCGCGATGAGCGACCTGCAGGCCATCGCCGACCGCGTCGAGATCGAGGCGCTGCGGGGCGAGTTCACCGACGCGGTCATGATGCGCGACTACGACCGGGCCGCATCGCTGTTCACCCCGGACGGCGCGCTGCGGATGCCCAACATCCCGGCCGAGCTGACCGGGCCGGACGAGATCCGGGCCTGGGGGACACGGGTGCCGGAGCTCGTGGATTTCCTGGTCCAGAACACGCACCCGGGCACGATCCAGCTGGACGGCGACCGCGCGTCCGGGCGGGCCTACATGCAGGAGCTGATCCGCACCCGCGACGGCCGGTCGGAGGTGAACTACGCCATCTACCACGACCGCTACCAGCGCACCGGTGACGGCTGGAAGTTCACCGAACGGGTCTACGAGGTCCGGTACCACGACACCACTCCGCTAGCCGGATCACCGCCCCAGCCGCGCAGCTGATGGCCGATCGCCCGGCGTGGCCCGGGGCAGGACCGCGTGGACCAGCAGACCGGCCGCCAGGGCCCAGAAGGCCGCGCCGATGCCGAGGAAGGACAGGCCGGCCGCGGCGACCACGAACGTGATCGCCGCGGCTTCACGGCCCTGCGTGGCCGACAGGGCGGCGGCCAGCGAGGAGGCCAGCGTGCCGAGCAGCGCCAGGCCGGCCACGGCGCCGACCACGTCGGCCGGGGCGACGCTGATGAACACGGTGAGGCCGGTCGAGGCCACGGCGAGCACGAGGTAGGCCCAGCCGGCTGTCCAGGAGGCCAGCCAGCGCCGTCGCGGATCCGGATCGGCGTCCGGGGAGGCGGCCATCGAGGCGGTGATCGCGGCCAGGTTGATCGCGTGCCCGCCGGCCAGCGCCCCGGCGGCGGTACCGAGGCCGGTCACCGCCATCGTCTCGCGCCACGGCACCCGGTAGCCGTAGGAAGCCATGATCGCCACCCCGGGCACGTTCTGCCCGGCCATCGTGACGATGTAGAGCGGGATGGCCAGGCCGAGCAGGCTGGCCGGGGTCAGCGTGGGTGCGGTCCAGACCAGGTGCGGGACAAGCGACCCGTGCAGGCCGCCGTGGCGGGCCACGTCGATGCCGACGACGACCAGCGTGACCGCGAACGCGGCCGGCACGGCCCACTTACGGGCCAGCCGGAGCATGACGGCCCAGGTGAGCACGATCGGCGCGACCAGCCAGGGATGGGCGACGAAGCCGTGCACCGGCACCAGGCACAGCTCCAGCACGACCCCGGCCAGCATGGCCTGGGCGATCGGGGTCGGGATGGCGGAGATGAGGGCGCCGAGCCGGGGCCAGAGGCCGGTGATCACGATGAGCGCGCCGACCACTGCGAAGGCGCCGACGGCCGCGGGCCAGCCGCCGTGCACGACGCCGGTGCTGGCCAGCAGGGCCGCGCCGGGGGTGGACCAGGCCAGCGTGAGCGGGATCCGGTGCCGCCGGACCAGCCACAAGATGCCCAGCCCCTGGGTGGCGCAGACCGCCAGCAGCCCGGAAGCCGCTTCGGCGGGCGAGGCGCCGACCCCGCGCAGGCCGGTGAGGACGACCGCGAACGAGCTGGTGAAGCCGACCAGCGCAGTGAGCAGGCCGGCCAGGACCGGGTGGCCGGCCGGACCGGGGACAGGCGGGCTGCTGGCCAGGGCCGCGCTGGGCGGGCCCGACGGCTCGGGTGAGCTGGGCCGGCCCGACGGCTCGGGTGAGCTGGGATGCTCGCGCGCGCCCGCAGATGGGCCTCCGGGTTGTTCCATAAACAGAACAATAACGGGGAGTGTTCTGTAAACAGAACAGAATTACCTAGAATCGGGGCTGTGGAGAATCTGGCTCAGCTCGTCGGCGAGCGGGTGCGCGCGGAGCGGCTGGCCCGCGGCCTGTCGGTGGGCGCGCTGGCCGGGGCGGCGCACGTGGGTAAGGGGTCGCTCTCGGAGATCGAGAACGGGGCCCGCAACCCGACCATGAGCACGTTGTACGCGCTGGCCGGCGCGCTCGGCGTACCGCTGGCGACGTTGATCGCGGACCGGCCCGGCGTCCGGGTGGCCTCGCCGGGCGTCGAGGCCCGGCTGCTCGACGTGAGCCACGACGGCGGCCAGACGGTGGAGGTCTACCGGCTGCATCTCGACGCCGGTGTGCACTACCGCTCTCCGGCGCACCTTCGCGGCGTCGTCGAGCACCTGCTGGTGACCTCGGGCCGGGCCCGCATCGGCCGGCTCGGGCAGGAAGAAGAGATCGGCGCCGGCCAGGCGGCGCAGTGGATCAGCGACGTCGACCACAGCTACACCGCACTGGGTGATGCCCCGATGGAGTCGGTGCTGGTCATTCGGTCACCTGAAGCGAGCCTGCCGCGTTCGCCCGGCCGGTAGTTCGAGGTCGGTGGACGTGAGTACGACAACGGCCCGGAACAGGCAACGGCGCCACCGCCCGCACAGGAGGTGCGGCGGTGACGCCGTTAAAGATAAAGAAGACTCGGGGTGGTATTACTCGGCCGGCTGGAGAACGCCCTCGACCTCGAGGTCCAGGTTGACCTTGTCGCTGACCACGGCGCCGTTGGTGCCGGGGATGACGCCGTTGAAGCTCACGCCGAAGTCCTTGCGGCTGATCTCGCCCTTGGCCGAGAAGCCGGCCCGCGTGCCGCCGTAAGCGTCCGGGCCGAAGCCGTTGATCTCCAGGGACAGGGTGACCGGACGGGTGACTTCCTTGATGGTCAGGTTGCCATCGATGAAGTACTCGTCGCCCTCCTTGCGCACGCCCGTGGACTGGAACGTGATGTGCGGGTGCTTCTCGACGTGCAGGAAGTCCTCGCTGCGGACGTGGCTGTCGCGGTCGGCCTGGCTGGTGGTGATCGAGGAGGCGTCGATGGTGGCGTTGACGCTCGACTCGAGCTCGGTCGGGCCGGTGACGAAGGTGCCCTCGACCTTCTCGAACTTGCCGCGTACCTTGCTGACCATCATGTGCCGGACGCTGAAGCCGACCTCGGAGTGGATCGGGTCGATCGCCCACGTGCCGGCGATGTAACCGGGAACCTCAGTAGCAGCGGTGCTCATGGCCTCTCCTTAACTCGCTATCGCGTACATGCCATAGTTCTCGTGCGTGCTTAGGTTCTCAATAGTAACCGTAATGTTTGAAACGTCAAGTTCTTTCTTGAACATTCAACTTTCCGGCTAAAGCCTGTATCCTGGTTACATGGCAGTGACCAGGTCGAGTGGCACCTCAGGGGCGGGCGACCCCGTCGCGCGCCCGCCGCTCACCGACTGCCGCGCCCGCGACGTTCTCGACCGGGTCGGGGACAAGTGGTCGGTGTTCGTCATCGACCGGCTCGGCCAGGGCAGCCAGCGGTTCAACGAGCTCCGCCGCACCATCGACGGGATCACCGGGCGGATGCTGACCGTGACGCTGCGCGGGCTGGAGCGCGACGGGCTGGTGGCCCGGACCGTGCACCCGGTCATCCCGCCCCGGGTCGACTACGCGCTGACCCCGATGGGCGCCACCCTGCTGGAGACGATCGAGCAGCTGGTGGACTGGGCCGACAGCCACACCGAGGACATCTACGCCGCCCGCAGCAACTACGACGCCCGGCGCACCCCGGACGAGCCCTGCACCGCGGACGAGACCCCCTGCCCGGGCGACGAAGCGGCCTGCGACAGCTAGCCGAAGCCGCCCTTGACCGCGAGCTGAAGCCGCCGGTAGCGGCTAGAGGCCGTGGAAATCGGGGTGGTCGCCGCGCCACCAGAGCAGGTCGGCCTTGCCGATGATGGTGGAGCCCTTGACCGGACCCCAGTAGCGGCTGTCGCAGGAGATCTGGCGGTTGTCACCCAGCACGTAGAAGTCGCCGGCCGGGACCCGGTAGGGCGAGGTGGCGCTGGCCCCGGGGATGGCCAGACCGAGCGGGTCGGGGGTCGGCAGGTAGCTCTCGGCCAGCTTGCGGCCGTCGACGTAGACGGAGTTGCCGGACGAGTAGATGGTCTGGCCCGGCAGCGCGATCACCCGCTTGACCAGGTCGGTGTTTTCCGGGCCGCTGCAGTTGGTGTCGGCCACCGGGTGCTTGAACACCACGATGTCGCCGGCCCGTACGTCGTGCCAGTTGAAGAAGGCCTTCTGGACCAGGATGCGGTCGCCCACGTTCAGCGTCGGCACCATCGAGGTGCTGGGGATGCTGAACGGCTGAAACACCAGCGTCCGCAGACCGGCGGCCAGCAGCACGGCGAGGACCAGCACCGTGATCCATTCCGCCGCGGCGCGGCCGCGATGGGCCCTGGGTTTGGCCGGGCCGGCCGGGGCCGCTGAGGTCGGCGGAGCGTCCCGGGTGGTGTCGGCGGGGCCGCTTTCGCGGTCGGCAGCGCTGGTCATCACTCTCCGCAGGGTTGCGGCCGGTGCTCGCGGGCCCGGCTCTCCGCGGAACATACCAGCGGCCACGGGGTGAGTGAAGCCGGTTACACCGCGTGTGGCTCGATCGCGATCGGGTTACCGGGACGCTAGCGGCATAACGGGATGGCGAGCCGTTCTCGCCGCCGCTGCGCCGGGGTTAGCTCGCGGGCAGGACTTTGGGGAGGCCGAAGGCCCCGAACAGCTCGGGGCCGAAGGTGGTCGTCTCGGCGACCTGGTCCCCGTCGGTCCGCAGCACGTCCAGCTTGAACGCCCGGAACACGCTGTCGCCGGGGCGGCGCAAGTAGCAGGCGGCGGCCGGCCGCCGGTTGGCCGCGGTCGGGCGGGCCCGCCACTGCCCCATCCCGCCGTCCGCCGGTGGTCCGAAGGCGCGGTGCAGCAGCGGCTCCATGGCCGCGCGGCCCTGGAACACCATCGGCTGCGGGGGCATGGTGGCTACGATGTCGGCCCGCATCATGGCCCGGGCCGCTGCGGCGTCACCCTGCTCGTGGGCGTCGATGAACCGGCGCAGGACGTCCTGCTCCGCCGCGGACAGCGGAGCGACCGTCCACTGGCTGCGGTCGCGGGGCAGCCGTTCCCGCAGCACGGCCCGGGCTCGCTGCAGGGCGCTGTTCACCGCGGCCGTGCTGGTGGCCAGGGTGTCGGCGGCCTCGGCCGCGGTCCAGCCCAGGCCGGCGCACAGCACCAGCGCGGCCCGCTGCCGGGGTGGCAGGGCCTGGATGGCGGTGATGAAGGCCAGCTCGATGGTTTCCCGGGCGATCGTGGCCGACTCCGGGCCTCCGGCCTGGTCCGGAATCTGGTCCAGCAGCGCGTCCGGGCACGGCTGCAGCCACGGGACCTCGGCCGGGGTGCCGCCGGCCGGCACCTGTCGGCGTCGGCTGCGGATCACGTCGGTGCAGGCGTTGGTGGCGATCCGGTACAGCCAGGCCCGCAGGTTCGAGCCCGGCTCGTGCTGGTCGCGGTGCCGCCACGCCCGCAGGAACGTCTCCTGGACAAGATCCTCGGCATCGGTGAAGGAGCCCAGCATCCGGTAACAGTGCACCTGAAGCTCGCGGCGGTGCCGTTCCAGCAACGAGTCGAAGTCCGTTTCCATCGTCATGACCCATCTAACGACGCTGGCCGCCACCGGTCATCGGTCTTCCGGCTACCGGTTTGCGGTGACACGGTAGGGCCAGCTAAGGGCTGGTGCGTTCCTGGTCCTCGTGGCTCAGGTCGACGATGCAGAACCGGTTGCCGTCCGGGTCGGCCAGCACCACGAAGTCGGGGTCGTCGGGATAGTTGTCCCAGATCACCCGCTCGGCCCCGATCGAGACCAGCCGGTCCACCTCGGCCTGCTGTTCGGCGGCATCGGCCACGTGCAGGTCGAGGTGGAGCCGCGGGTAGTCCTGCGGCTGGGTCGCGCTGCGCTGCAGCGCGATCCGGGTGCCGGCCGCGCCACCCGGTGGCTCCAGCACGGTCGACCAGCCCCCGAAGCCGTCCTCGCGCAGGTCATAGCCCAGCGCCGCGCGCCAGAACACCTGGGCCCGCGGCATGTCGGTGGTGCCCAGCACCACCACCCCGATCGTCAGCACCCCCCGATTGTGCCCGTTCGGCGTTTAGGGTGATGCCGTAAGGGCGGATGGAGTCGAGATGAAGCCGGACATGCATGGCTTTTCATCGGCGCTGACCAGTTTCGTGGGCCGGACCGGGGCGATCCGTGACGTCGCAGACCTGCTCGGCACCGGCCGCCTGGTGACCGTGCTCGGTCCCGGCGGCGTGGGCAAGACGCGTTTGGTGGGCGAGGTGGCGAGGCAGGTGGCCGCCCGCTACGCAGATGGGGTCTGGCTGGCCGAGCTGGCCGCCGTCACCGATCCGGGCCGGGTACCGGCGGCGGTGGCCGCGGCTCTGGGTGTGCCCGACCGGCCGGGGATTCCGGTGACCGACACGCTGACCGCGGCCCTGGCCCGGCAGCAGCTGCTGATCGTGCTGGACAACTGCGAGCAGGTCATCGCGGCTGTGGCCGAACTGTGCGGGACACTGCTGCCGGCCGCCGACGACGTACGGGTCCTGGCCACCAGCCGGGAGCCGGTCGGGCTGGCCGGTGAGACCCGCTACCGGCTGGCCCCGCTGACGGTGCCCGAGCCGGGCCATGAGGCCGAGGGGTCGGAGGCGATGGCGCTGTTCAGCGACCGCGCCCGGCAGGCGGATCCGCGGTTCCGGCCGGACCGCGAAGCGGGTCCCCTGGTCGCGCAGCTGGTGCGCCGGCTGGACGGGCTGCCGCTGGCCCTGGAGCTGGCTGCAGCCCGGGTCGATTCGCTCGGCCTGCCCCAGTTGCTGGATCGCCTGGACGCGCGGCTCAGCGTGCTGATCGGCGCCGACCGGCTGGCCGCGGGCCGCCATCAGTCGCTGGCAGCCACGGTCGACTGGAGCTATCAGCTGCTGACCGAGGCCGAGCAGCGGGTCTTCCGCCAGCTCTCGGTGTTCCCGGGGCCGTTCACCCTGGACGGGGCGCAGGCGGTGGCTGGGACCGGTGCCGAGGTGGCCGTGCTGCGTCTGGTGGACTGCTCGCTGGTCGCGCCGCCGTCAACCGGCCGGGACGGCCGGTCGCGTTACCTGCTGCTGGACACCCTGCGGGCCTATGGAGCCGGGCAGCTGGACGACGCGGGTGAGCAGTCCGCGGCCCAGGCCGAGCTGGCCTGGTACGCCGTGGGCCTGGCCGAGCAGGCCGCCGCGGCCATGCGGACCAGCCCCGGGGAGCCAGCGGCGGTGCGCTGGCTGGACACCGAAGACGCCACCCTCCGGCGCGCCCTGGACTGGGCGCTGGGCCACGCCCCCGACATCGCCGTCCGGCTCGTGGTCGCCCTGGGCCCGTGGTGGTACATCCGGGGACAGCTGGCTGGCGTCCTTTCGCTTCTGCGGGCGGTGGCCGGACAGGCCGAGGCGCCCGGCGACCTGTGGTGCGCGGTGCAGTATCTGGTCGGGCAGGCCGGTCATCTCAACGGCGACTTCACCCTGGCCCGGGATTCGGCCACCGCGATCATCGAGGTCGCCGACCGGGCCCCGTGGCCGCTGCTGGCCGACGCGCTGGCCAGCCGGGCGGCCGCCCGGGCCAATCTGAACCAGATTGGCCCGGGTCTCGACGACGCCCACCGGGCCGTCACTCTGGCCCGCGAGCTGGGTTACCAGCCCGGGGAGGCGCTGGCCCTGACCAACCTCGGCCTGACCGCGTACTACGGGGGCGACCTGGAGACGGCGCTGGCCCAGGCCCAGCAGGCCGCGCGGATCGACCCCGCCGTCATCCCGGGCTGGATCGCCCGCCGGGCCAGCCTGTTCCTCACGATGTTCCTGACCGAGACCGGTGACTGGCCCGCGGCCGAGGAGAGCTGCGCGGACGCTCTGGCCCGGGCCCGTGAAGCCGACGATCTGCTCAGCGAGACGTTCTGCCTAGGCCTGCTGGCCGACCTGGACCTGCACGCGGGCCGGATCGCCGAGGCCGGCCGCCACCTGCGCGAGTCGCTGGAGCTGTCCACCCGGATCGGCGACCCGATCGGCTTGCTCAACAACCTGGACCGCGCCGGGTTGCTGTGCGCCGCCACCCAGCGCTGGGCCGAGGCCACCGCGCTGTGGGGCGCGTCGGTGGCCCGGTCCCACGACCACGACCTGCTCGACGTGCCGCAGGATGTGCGGCGCCGGGAGGAAGCGTCCCGCCCGGCCCGGGAGGCACTGGGCGCGGCGGCCTTCCAGGCCGCCGAGGAGCGTGGCGCGGCGATGACGCTGGCCACGGCGGCGGAGCTGGCCGCCATGATCGCCCTGGCCGATACGTCCGGTGAGGCTGTGGTGCTCAGCCCGCGCGAGCGGGAACTGGTGGCGCTGATCGCGCGGGGCCGGACCGACGCCCAGATCGCGGCGGAGCTGTTCATCAGCGTGCGAACGGTCCGCTCCCACCTGGACCGGATCCGGGACAAGACCGGCTACCGGCGGCGCGCCGATCTCACCCGGCTGGCCCTGGCGGAGGGTCTGGTCTAGCGGTCCCACGGCCCGAACCTGTCGATGGCGCCATTGACCCGCCTATATATAGGGGGCCAGGCGGAATGATCTTCCGGCGGTTGTCTACGACCTGCGCAGCCCTGATCCCGCCGACGGCACTGACAGCTGGTTCGCCTGACAGACTTACCTCGTTCATTTTCCGTTCACTTGCAAGTCGGCGGTGGGCCGTATCTCCTGCGTAACTTCCGTGCTGCGGGGATTCTGAATGCCCGGCCGGTTGTTGCAACGACCGGCAGGTTTACAACAGATGAACAGGAAATGCCAGTGTCCGAGACTCGGACCTCTTCCCTGGCCGGACCAGCTGACGAGGCGAGCGTACGGGGGCTGCGCAAGCGCGCATTGCTGGTCTCCGGGATGGGCTTTTTCACCGACGCCTATGACCTGTTCGTCATAGGCATCGTGTCCACGCTGCTGAAAACCGAGTGGCATCTGGATACCAGCCAGCTCGCGGTGCTCAACGCGGTCATGCTCGGGGCGGCGTTCCTCGGTGCGCTGGTCTTCGGCCGGGTCGCCGACAAGATCGGCCGCACCAAGGTCTACTGGATGTCAGCCGCGCTGATGGTCATCGCGGCGGTCGGGTCGGCGCTGGCCCCGTCGCTGGCCGTGCTGGTCGCCTTCCGGTTCCTGCTCGGCTTCGGCGTCGGTGGTGACTACCCGGTCAGCGCGGTCCTGATGAGCGAGTACGCCGACCACCGCAACCGCGGCCGGATGGTCGGGCTGGTCTTCTCGGCCCAGGCCGTCGGCCTGGTCGTGGGACCGCTGATCGCCCTGGCCCTGCTGGGTGGCGGCGCCGGCCCGGGCGCCACCTGGCGGATCCTGCTCGGCATCGGCGCCATTCCCGCGGCCGCCGCCGTGTGGCTGCGCCGCAAGATGCCCGAGCCGCCCCGCTTCCAGGCCAAGGCGGCCAGCCCGGCCCAGCCCAGCACCCAGGCCGCGGATGAGGCCGTGGGCCTGCGGGCGTTTCTGGCCAGCCGCAGGCTCCTGGTGCTGCTCGCCGGGACGGCGGGCTGCTGGTTCCTGCTCGACTACGCCTACTACGGCAACACGATCTCCACCCCGCAGATCATCGCCCTGATCTCCCCGCACGCCTCCCAGACCACGACGATCGCCATCCAGCTCGCGATCTTCGTGGTGGCCGCGGTCCCTGGTTACATGCTGGCGATCGCCAAGATGGACCGGATCGGGCACCGCCGGCTCCAGCTCATCGGGTTCATCTTGATGGGAGCCTGCTTCGCCGTGATCGGGCTGGTACCCGGGATGACCACGGCGGTCGTCCCGTTCCTGCTGGTCTACGGGATCAGCTACTTCTTCACCGAATTCGGCCCAAACGTCACGACCTTCGTCCTGCCCGGCGAGCTGTTCCCCACCCGCGTCCGGGCCACCGGCCACGGCATCTCCGCCGGAATCGGCAAGCTCGGCGCGTTCATCGGCGTGTTCTTGTTCCCCCTCCTGCAGCATTCGCTGGGCTTGCGCGGCACACTGCTGCTGACCGCGGGAGTTTCGGCCCTCGGTGCGCTGCTGACCCTAGTGCTGCCCGAACCGGCTGGCCGCAGTCTGGAAGAGATCTCCGGAGAAGCCGACGTCATCGCCGCCGCCGAACAGGTCATCCGCGACGCCGCCGAGCCCACCCCGGCCTGAGGCACCCCTGCGCTGGGCAAGCTTTCGCCACGGGGCCGGCACGCCGAAGCCATCCGCTACCGGGAGTACTGCGGATATCTCAGGTCCGGGATCGCGCCGATACCCTGTGCCCGGCCTGCGGCCAGTCAGCGGAAGCCGGTCAGGGCCCCAGCGGTAGCCCGCCCACCGGCCAGATGCAGGAAACCAGCGGCCCGCTCAAACACCCGGCCCACGGCGTTTCCGGCCAGCCATTCCTGGTAGGCCTGGTAACGGGTCATCTCCCACGGCTGAACGTGGGCGGGCATATCCGCAAGCTCTGGCTCGGGTAGGTGGGCCCACCGCCAGGCCGCGGTCATCGCCGCACCATCCCCGCCCGGCGCGGGCGGCTCGATGAAAGCAGTCCCCGGCCAGTCCTCGCTGAGCTGGTTCCGGACGAACCGCAGACCCGTCAGCGTCCCCTCAATCACCGGATGCTGAGCCGGGGGTTGGGCGGCGAGGATCGCGTCATAGATGTCCATGTACTGGCGGATCAGCCGGGCGTCGATGATGGTCACCCACCACACCGCCTCACCAACCGCCTCAAAGGCAGCCGCTTGGTTGGCGGCCTGATGGACGCCGAGCCGTTCGATCACCTCAGACATGCCGCTCAGCGACCATTCCAGTGCCCGTTCCTCAGCGAACGCGTCGGTCAAATGGTCCCGGTTCCAGCTGATCCGGCAATCCGGCGTGCAGAAGCGGGCATGCTCGCGGCGCGGCGCGAACACCCTCCCGCACTGACTGCACCCCCGGGTCACCATCACCTCAGGTTACTTGCCATGCCGCAGAGGTCACGTGACATCGCCGCAAAGCGGATGCGGCCCGGTCGGTTGGCCGGGCCGCACCCTCCGCTTGGAGGTCAGGGGATGTAGTACATGGGGTTGGGCAGCTTGACCTGGTGGCCGGCGTCGCCGCCGAGCAGGTCGCTGTACTGGTCGCCGAAGTCGGCCACGATCGAGTAGCCCTGGCTGGAGATGTACTTACGGGTACCGGACTTGTACTCGATGGTGGTGCAGGTCGGCGCGGCCGCGCAGTGCAGGTAGGACGGCGGTGTGGACGGCTTGAGGAACAGGTGCCCGGCCGGCGGGGCCGCGTAGCCCGCGCTGGTCAGGTCCTTGATCGTGGCCGCGGTCTGGGACTGCGGCCGGCCGGTGATGTAGAAGACCGCGTAGCCGTGGCTGGCGGCGTAGCTGACCAACTGGGGCATGTAGAACACGGCCGGGAACGCCGCCGCGTTGACCCAGATCGCGTTGGAGGCCGAGGTGTAGCCGAACTGCTCGGCCAGCGTGTAGTCGTAGGTGTTGAGCAGCGTGTCGTCGATGTCGAACACCACCGCGGGCTTGCCGTGGCCGTGCGGGCGGTAGGACGCCCAGGCCAGGTAGGACTCGGCGTTGGCCACGATCTGCTTCATCTGCTTGGCGTAGTTGCTGGTGGCCGACGGGATGGTGACCTGGCCGACGACCGGGAAGGTGGCGCTGGCCGAGCCGTAGTAGTGCTCGATCTGGTCTTCCAGCACGTTGACGTTCAGCTCGGTGTTGCCGTTCACCGGCGTGTAGGCGTCCTGGGCCTTGACCCGCGCCGCCTGCTGATCGATGGACGGCGGCTGGTGCCCGGTTGAGGCCCCGGCTACGCTCAGCGACCCGAAGGCCAGGCCGGCCGCGGCAATCACCGAGCCAGCAATCACCGGCAGTGAACGGCTGAAGCGGCTACGCTCCCGGGCTGGGCTCCCAGCGGCTGAACCCTCAGCGGCTGAGCCGTCAGCGGGGGGTGTGGTCACAAGGTCTCCTGACGTGCGTCGATGCTGTTGGTTATCGGGGGACTCTGGCACATAGGCCGCATGGCGGACAAGCCGCAACCTGGATTTAGCGGTGATTAGGCTTCTGCGGTGAAGATCATGCCGCTTCCTGAAAACCCGGTGGTCAGCGTTTTACCCCTGGGGGGCGGGGGGGTTTTACCCAGGGGGCCGGGCCTGCGGCAAAGGGGTAATACGACCCCTGCCGGGCGAATGGGGCCCGCAGCGAAGTTGAACCTGTCGCGCGGTGGCCGGGCTGGCCGGCTGGCGCCAGAGCAGACAGGAGATCGTCATGAACACCACTTCACCTCAGCACCGCACCGGATCTCAACCCCGCACCGGCCCGGCCACCCTGGCCCGGAAGGCCGCCTTCCGTACCCGCCGGGCCGTAGGGCTCGTCATCGCCGCGACCGTCAGCCTGCTGAGCCTGGGCGCGGGTGCGCCGGCTTTCGCGATGACGGTCGCGCCGGGCGGCGGGGGCACGGGCAGGCTGGCGATCCCACCCGCCCCGGCCTCGGTCAGCGTTGGCGTCGCGACCTGGCAGGTCGCGCTGATCGCGGCCGGAGCCGCCCTGCTCGGTGCCGCCGTCGCCCTGCTGGCCCGCCGACTGCGCCCGGTCCGCCGACCCGTCACAGCTCCAGCCGCCTGACGTGCCGCACACCGACCGCCGGTCCCGGCCGGCGACCCGCTCACCCCGTACGGGCGAGCGAGGCGGCCGGGACCAACCGTGGCTACGGCTCCGGTGCCGGTCGCGGGCCGGGGACCAGTCCACTGGCTCCATTGTCGAGCGGGTGGTCCGCCCGGAGATCGGTCTCCATCTGGCTGCTGACCAGCCGGAGCGCCCGCTCGGCCGAGGTGGTGACGGGATCCGGGTGGTGCGGCGCGCCTGCTCGCCGGCCCAGACCGGCGATCGTCGCTTCACTGAGGTGACCGGCCTGCTGGTGGCTGGCCCGGGCGATCTTTACCGCCTCGTCCGCGAGCATCGGCGGACGCATGGACCGGGCCCGGCCGTTGGCCTCCACCCGCTGGGCGGCCCGGGCCCGGGTCTCGATGCGGTGCTCCAGCCGGATGACGCGGCGCCGCATCCGGTCCCGCCGGGCCAGCGGCCGCCGCGTCGCCCGGCCGAACGCGCTGAGCCGGTCGGTCTGCTCGGAGCCGTCCCGGGCGTGCACGGCGATGACCATCAAGTTGGCCAGGATGCTCACCGCAGTGACCGCGGCGGCCACGCTGAGCGCAGTCTCCCGGGCCCCGTTGCCCAGGGCGAGCAGCACCTCCGACCACATCCGGGAGAACATGAGCAGCCCGAGCACGATCATGCCCAGGGCACAGGCCACGACGACGATCCTGGTCAGCCAGTCCAGGCTGGCCAGTGGGATCCGGCCCGCGTGATCCTTGTGGGCCCGCAGCCGGTCCCCGGCGAAGGCGAAGCACCCGTAGGAGATGACGGTAATCATCGCGGCCAGGGCCGCGGCGAACGCCAGCTGAGGTGACTGCGGGTCGGCCCAGTTCACGTCGGTGATGCCGGACAGGAAGTAGATCAGCAGCAGGAAGTCGAAGACCAGCACGACCCGGGGCAGGTACCGGAACCAGCGCGGCAGCCGGTCATGCTTGCGGCTGCTGCGGCCCCGCTCCCATTCCACCTGAGCGGCCAGAGTGTCGCGGTCGGCTTCGGTCCGCCGCAGCGTCCGGGGAATGCCGTCCGGGTGCGCGACGTGCTCGTCGGGGATGCGCCGGATCCGGTCCAGCAGGGTGGCACGGCGGGCCTTGAGCCGATCGGCCCGTCGGTTCATCCGGCTCAGCCGCCGGAAGGCCGTGTACAGCTCGTGGCCCGCCCGGCGCCGCGCGATGCTGTGCAGGGCGTCTTCGCCGTGGGTGGCGTGCACGGAGTCGTGCGCTCCAGGGTGGCCATCCTGCTCTGCGGCCAGGGCACGGACCGCGCGGCGGCTGGCCCGCGACCACCGGCCGACGCCGATCCGGCAGCGGGTCAGTAGCAAGAGGCCGCGCGGGCGGCGGCGCCGGATCCGGTCGGTCTCGGCCAGGTCCGGGCCGGGTGATGGTTCGCTGGCTGAGTCCGGCACGGGGCTGGGCACATACAGCGGGACTTCAGTGGGGTCGTCGGGGGGTGGCTGCTGTCCGGCGGGAAAACGTGATCCCATGAGGAGCTCCATCCTGCTCGGGTTACGAGGCAGCGGTGATGGGGGTCAACGTGATCACCACGCGACGGAGCTGGGCACACTTGGTCTCGTCCAGTTTTCCGCCGACCGTGCAGGACTGTCCCGCAGTGCCGATCCCATTGACATGGGTGATCCGCTGGGCCGGTAGACCCAGCGCGATGAGGCGGTGCTGAACCGCCTGGGCCCGCGACGTTGAGAGCCGGAGATTGTAAGAGGCGGTCCCGCCGTCGGGAGACGCCTGCCCGGTGATGGACACCGACAGCTGCCCGGAACCAGCCCGGGTGGCGAGCGGTGCGAGATAGCTGTTCGCGCCGGGCAGCAGGGATGCGCTGCCGAAGGCGAACAGCAGGTCGGCCGGCACGATCGACTGCTGCTGACCATGCGGGCCGGTGATGCTCTGCACGACCGGAACCGGGACAACCGGAACCGGCACGGTGCTGTTGGAGCGGTGCAGTGGCCGGGAGGTGTCGTCGATGCGGCACACGGCCGCGCCGGCCGCGCGGCAGATCGCCACCCAGTCACGGGCGAGGGCGGTCTGCTGGGGCAGGGGCAGGCTGGGCTGCCGGCCCGCGGTCTGTCCGAGCCCGGAGAACATAACGGTCCATCCGGCCAGGTTGGGTAGCAGGCCGCGCTGCTTGAGCGCGGCCGCAGCGCTGGCGGGTGGCTCGGCCCAGCCCACCTGACGCAGGTCGAATCCGCCGGCGGTGGTCACTCCGGACGTCAGCAGCATCATCGTGCCGGGCGTCGTGCTGGCCCGGGACGCCTGCAGCATCGTGGTCAGCAGATCGTACGGACCAGTGGCCGCCTCCCGGCCGAGCTCGGTGGTGATACGGGAGAGGTTCTGCGCGAGCAGAGTAGATCGCCGCGGGCCGTGTTCGATCTGACCGTCGGCCCGGCGCGGGGTGAGCGGGAACTGTACCGCCTGGCCGCTGGCCGGGCTGACCACGTAGGCGATCGCGGCACTGCCGGCGGCACCAGCCCGCTGCAGGAGCGCGGTGTCGGCCGAGGACAGCGCCGGGGCGGGCTCGTTCGCCGTCGCGGTGGCCGCGATGACGATCGGCTTGGTGGTGTCGGCACTGGCCCCAGCCATGCAGCCCGCCAGGGCGAGCAGAGTCGCGCTCGCAGCCAAGGCGGCCACCAGGACCCGCAGTTGGGCGGAGCGGGGCCGCGAAACCTCAGGTTCCCCAGAAGTGATGGATGGGATAGAGACTCGGCGCTGAATCCCGGCGGGGGCGGACCGGCCCGGAGTAGTGTTCCCCAGATCCGCCTGGTGTCCGGCCGAGCATCCGCCCTGAACCGGCTCGGTGAAGAAACGCCGACCTGTCGACGGGCGATGGATCTTGGATGTAATGCCCATCATGCAACTCCCTACTGCAAACCTCTTTTTTGGGATTCCCATAGCGGGACGAGAACAAACGGGGTTGCATTGAGGGCGGCCCGGAGTTAGACTCCCGCGATGCGCTACGACACGGCGTCAGCCCTCGGATCCGGCCCTGACCACTTGACCGGACGGGTCCGAAGCGGGGCTTCCCTGGGAAAATTCCAGCCTGAGACCCTACCTAGGGTCAGCCGGACTCGCCGTGGCGTCGCTGAAGTCACCGCGCTACAACGCCAGCATCAAGATCACGACACGCTGACGCGATTTAATGCCTTCCGGGTAGACGGAGAGTACGGTTGCTCTATGGGATTCCCATACCGTGGATCACAGGCCGGGACTCGCAGCTTTCGGAACGACTTGACGTCAGGGCGACCCTAAGTCATGCCGCCTCAGACCAGCGGACCCCTCGGCCCCCGGCGCAAGATCGCCGCCGTACTCAAGCAATGGCGAGATGAGTCCGGGGAAAGCCTGAACGACGTAGCCGAAGCTCTGCTGATTTCTACCTCGAAGCTGTCCAGGCTGGAGAACGCCGAGGGAAAGCCGCGGTTGCGCGACGTTCGCGACCTCATTCAGCATTACGGCAAGGAGGAGACCCCGCAGGCTGGCCAGCTTCCCCGCTTGGTCAAGGCGTCTGAAGTCAACGGCTGGTGGACGAACTTCGACGACAACGTGCTGGTGGATCACATCCGCCTCGACACCCACATCGCGTACGAAGCGGACGCCTCGGTGGAACGGGTCTATACCATTCCGTTCCTTCCTATTCATCTGCAGACCGAGGCGTACGCCGCGGCGTACTATCGCGACTTGGAGCGTCGGCCAGCAGACCAAATGCCCGAATTGCTGCAGATACGCGAGAAGCGCAAGGAAGCACTGAAACACCGCAACGGTCTCGATCCGCTCAGGCTCGTCGCTGTGACCCATGAGTGCTCTCTACGGCAGATCGTGGGTTCGGTCCAGACCATGCACGAGCAGCTCGATGAGCTTCTGGTCCGGTCCGGCGAAGCGAACGTCACTCTGCACGTTTTTCCGTTCTCGGCAACACCGATGCCCACCATGACCTGTATGTACGCGTATTTCCAGTACGAAGATCCAGAGGATCCAGAGAATCTGGAGCAGGACGTGGTCCAGATCGAAACCCAGGACGGCTTCCTGACGATCGACAGCCCCAAGGACGTCAAGCGGTATCGCGACGCGCACGCCGCGCTAGTAGCAGCGGCGCTGAGCGAAGACGATTCTCGGACGCTTATCTGCAGCATCCGAGACGGCCTGCTATTACCTCAATCCGAGCCGTGACCGTTTTGGCAATAACGCACGATAGCAGTCATCTAGGCGCAATCAGAATGTAACAAGACAAGACACCGATCGAGCCACTTCACAGGGCGGTTCCGAGTAGAGTCGGATCGAGATTGATAGTCCAGACTGTAGATCTGCAGACTGGTTAACCGCCCTAGCTGAGCGAGTTATTGATGCCCGAAGACTCCCACCTGACGCAGTCGTCAGCGATGGCGCGAGTGCACGATGAAATTTCCCTGCAGGGCTACGCCATCACCAGCGAGTGGGACGTTGGCCTGCCGGATAAATGCGCCTGGGAATTCTTGAATAACTACTTCAACAGGGACGAGCTACGGCACGACCAGGGTGATTTCCCGGTTGACCGCGAGCGAGCACGTGACGTCATCCAGTACGAGTGGGACGGTGATGAGCTGACCCTCGCGGAGTACGAGACCGTCGTCATCCACGACCGGTCCGGCATCAAAGGCGATCGCTTCCACAAGCGCATCGAGCTGCTGCAGAACCCGGTCGCGCGCCAAATGGTGGAAATGTTCATCCGGATGGTGCCGGAGGACCGGCGGCGGCCCCGGGGGACGTTCGGCGTCAACATGTTCCGCACTCACACCGATGTGGTGACCAAGCCGCATCAGGACGACGAGGAGTTCATCTTCCTCTACGTCCTGGCCCGGGACGGCGATGGCGCGGTGTCCTACCTCTACGACAACGACGGAACGGGCCGTCCAGGTGTGGCAGACGACGCCGAACCCATCATGTGGCAACAACTGAATCCGGGCGAGCTGATGGTGTTTGAGGACGCACGGTTCAAGCACGGCGCCACTCCCCTGGTCCCGCCAAAGACTGGCCACGCCAAGCGGGACGTTCTCGTCTGCACTATCGACTACCCGTCGACCTACCTCGAGCGGGATCACGTCGTAGCAGGCTAGGGACGACCTTGCGACCTCATGCCGGGTGCTATCTGCGTGGCAATTACTAGTGCATGGTGCGGACGTGGCCAATGATGACAAAGTTGCAATTGTCATCGAGTGAGCTTGACACCGCGTGCGATGCCCATTGCCCGATGACAGTTGTGTCCGTATCGTGCAAGCATGTTGCGTTTTGGAGACAAATGCGGGCGGGGACCCAGACCGCGACTGATGGCCGGCGGCGGGGGCGCGGCTGGTGCCAGCGGCTGAAGGTAACTCCAGCGCGGGCGACGTACGCCAGGCGGTGGAGTCGGTATTTCCGGACATTCGTGCAGGCCTAGAGCACCTCGTTTCGATTCCGTCCGTTAGCACGGACGGTTATGAAGGCTATGACCCCGGCGAGGTTCGGCGCTCGGCTGAGGAAACCGCGGCCTGGCTGGCGGATTCAGGTCTTCAGGGCACCCGGCTACTGACAATTGACGGGACGCATCCCGCGGTGTTCGGGCGCACGCCTGGACCCGATGGATCGCCGACTGTCCTGCTTTACGCGCATCACGATGTCCAGCCACCAGGAATGGCCGAGCTGTGGGGTTCGGAGCCCTTTGTGGCGACCGAACTTAATGGTCGCATGTATGGGCGCGGTACCGCCGATGACAAGGCCGGAATTGCCATGCATGCCGCCGTTCTGCAGGCCTGGGAGGGCCAGCCTCCGGTGACTGTTTCGGTCTTTATCGAGGGTGAGGAAGAAATTGCTTCCCCCAACCTCAGCCGGTTTCTGGGTAGGTATGAGGATCTACTGCGGGCCGATGTCATCGTGCTGGCTGACTTTTCCAACTGGGCCATAGGTGAACCGGCCCTCACCACATCGCTCCGCGGCGTTCTCGACTTCATCGTCGAGGTACGGACACTTGACCACGCGGTCCACAGCGGTGCTTACGGCGGCCCTGTCCCGGAGGCACTGACGGTCTTGTCCCGGCTGATTGCCACCCTGCACGACGAGCAGGGCAACGTCGCGATCGAAGGACTGCACTCAGGGGCGCCGTTCGATCTGGAAGTCAACGAAGCCGATATCCGCCAGTTCGCCAGCCTGCGACCGGGGGTGCGGTTCATCGGCGAGGGATCCCTGGCTGACCGCTTGTGGGGCCGCCCGGCGGTTGCTGTTCTCGGAATTGACGCCCCATCCACGGCGGACGCGGCCAATAAGCTCGTTCCGGTCGCGCGGGCCAAGATCAGCGTTCGGCTGGCGCCGGGTGACGACACCACGAAGGCGCGGACGGCCATCGAGGAACACTTCTCCAGCAAGGCCCGGATCGCCTGGGGCGCGGAAGTAAAGCTGTCGTTCCTGAATGAAGGAAGCCCGCACCTGATTGACGCCACCGGCGGGGCCTTCGACGCTTTTCACGCCGCCTGCCGAGATACCTGGGGGTGCGCACCGGTAAATGCTGGCAGCGGGGGTTCACTGCCGATGGTGGCCGAACTCGCCACCGTGTTTCCGGACGCTCAATTGCTGCTCACCGGGGTCGCCGATCCGGAAAGCAGAGCGCACAGTGAAAACGAGAGCGTGCACCTCGGCGAGCTGCTGAATTGCTGCATCAGTGAGGCGATCCTGCTGGACCGGCTGGCGGCTCGTTAGCGGCGTGTGCGGATGCCGGCCAGGGCTGGCTGCTGGCGCGGGTGATGAGGTCGGGGGTGAAGACGAGCTGCTCCATGGCCGCTTCCACCCGGGCCCGGGTCTGCGGGCGCACCAGCTCCGGGTGGTTGAGGACGTTTGAGACCTGCCGACCGCTACCCCGGCCAGGCGGGCCACGTCCTTCATGCCGGCCGCCATCACGTCCTCCCTGGTCAAGTGGCCCAGAGGGCTCCTGCGCCGGGTCGGCCAGTCCACTCCAGGAGAGACCAACCGGGGAACTGAGAAATTTTAACGATTCAAGCCAGTCCCGCGACGGCCGCATTGACAGGGTTACGGGATAGCTTCCAGACTCTAAGGCATAGTTTGAAACGTTCCATCCGAGCCGTACGCACGGCGGCCTGCCGGGAGCTGAGGAGAGACGTTCATGACCGACGCCAGCACCGCGGTCCCGGCGCTGATCGAGCGCAGTAACCGGCTCGGCGCCGACCCGCGGAACACCAACTACGCGGGCGGCAACACCTCGGCCAAGGCCCAGGCCACCGACCCGGCCACCGGCCACCCGGTCGAGCTGATGTGGGTCAAGGGCTCCGGCGGCGACCTGGGCACGCTGACCGAGACCGGCCTGGCCGTGCTGCGGGTGGACCGGCTGCGGGCTCTGGCGGACGTGTACCCCGGGGTGGAGCACGAGGACGACATGGTGGCCGCGTTCGACTACTGCCTGCACGGCCGGGGGGGCGCGGCGCCGTCGATCGACACCGCCATGCACGGGCTGGTCGACGCGGACAACGTCGACCACCTGCACCCGGACGCCGGGATCGCGTTCGCCACCGCGGCCGACGGCGAGGCGCTGACCAAGGCCTGCTTCGGCGACCGGGTGGTGTGGGTACCGTGGCGGCGGCCCGGGTTCCAGCTCGGGCTGGACATCGCGGCCGTGCAGCGGGCACACCCCGATGCCATCGGGGTCATCCTGGGCGGCCACGGCATCACCGCCTGGGGCGACACCAGCGACGAATGCGAAGCCCGCTCGCTGGAGATCATCCGCACCGCCCAGGCCTACCTCGACACCCAGGGCCGGCCCGAGCCGTTCGGCCCGGTCATCGCGGGCTACGAGCCGCTGCCCGCGCCGGAACGGCAGGCCCGGGCGGCGGAGCTGGCCCCGGTCATCCGCAGCCTGGCCTCGGCCGACCGGCCGCAGGTGGGCCACTTCACCGACAGCGACGTAGTGCTGGACTTCATCGCGCGGAGCAGGCACCCGGAGCTGGCCGCGCGGGGCACGTCCTGCCCGGACCACTTCTTGCGGACCAAGGTACGGCCGCTGGTGCTGGACCTGCCCCCGTCCGCGCCGCTGGGGGCGGTGATCACCCGGCTGGGCGAGCTGCACGCGGCCTACCGGGAGGACTACCGGGCCTACTACGAGCGGCACGCGGACCCGTCGTCGCCGCCCATGCGGGGCGCGGACCCGGCCATCGTGCTGGTGCCCGGGATCGGGATGTTCAGCTACGGCGCGGATAAGCAGACGGCCCGGGTGGCGGGCGAGTTCTACGTCAACGCGATCAACGTGATGCGCGGCGCGGAGGCCATCTCGTCCTATCGGCCCATCGACGAGGCCGAGAAGTTCCGCATCGAGTACTGGGAACTGGAGGAGGCCAAGCTGCGCCGGCGTCCCCGGCCCAAGCCCCTGGCCACCAGGATCGCGCTGGTCACCGGGGGCGGGTCCGGGATCGGCCGGGCCATCGCGCAGCGGCTGGCGGGTGAGGGCGCCTGCGTGGTGGTGGCCGACCGGGACGGTGACGCGGCCGCGGAGGTGGCGGCCGGGATCGGCTCGGCCGACGCGGCGGTGGCGGTCACGGTCGACGTGACCAGCGAGGACGGCATCGCGGCGGCGGTGCGCGCGGCGGTGCTGGCCTTCGGCGGGCTGGACCTGGTGGTCAACAACGCCGGGCTGTCGATCTCCAAGCCGCTGCTGCAGACCACCGTGGCGGACTGGGATGTCCAGCACGACGTGATGGCGCGCGGCTCGTTCCTGGTCTCCCGGGAGGCGGCGCGGGTGATGATGGCCCAGGAGCTCGGGGGGGACATCGTCTACGTGGTGAGCAAGAACTCGGTGGTGGCCGGGCCGAACAACGTCGGCTACGGGGCGGCCAAGGCCGACCAGGCCCACCAGGTCCGGCTGCTCGCGGCCGAGCTGGGCCCGCATGGCATCCGGGTCAACGGGATCAACCCGGACGCGGTGGTGCGCGGCTCGGGGATCTTCGCCGGGGGCTGGGGGGCGCAGCGGGCCGCGGTGTACGGGGTGCCCGAGTCCGAGCTCGGCGCCTACTACGCCAAGCGCACGCTGCTGGGCCGGGAGGTGCTGCCCGAGCACGTGGCCGCGGCGGTGGTGGCGCTGACCGCCGGGGAGCTGTCGCTGACCACGGGCCTGCACGTGCCGGTGGACGCCGGCGTGGCGGCCGGGTTCCTGCGCTGACGTGGTGGACGTCGCGGCGGCGGATCTGGGGGCGTCGAGCGGGCGGGTGATGCTGGCCCGGGTCGGGCCCGGGCAGCTGAGCCTGGACGAGGTGCACCGGTTCCCGAACGAGCCGGTCCGGGTGGACGGGACGCTGCACTGGGACATCCTGGCGCTGTACCGCGAACTGCTGGACGGCATCGCGGCGGCAGGCCAGCGGGCCGCGGACGCCGGCCACGAGCTGGCCAGCGTGGGCATCGACTCCTGGGGCGTCGACTACGGGATGCTGGACTCCGCGGGCGCGTTGCTGGGCAACCCCGTGCACTACCGGGACGACCGGACCGCCGGGATGGCAGCCAAGCTATCGGCCCGGGTCAGTCAGGCCGACCTGTACGCGGTGACCGGGATCCAGCACCTGCCGTTCAACACGATCTACCAGCTCGCGGCGGCGGCCGGTAGCCCGCAGCTGGACGCGGCCCGGACGCTGCTGCTGATCCCGGACCTGCTGGCTTACTGGCTGACCGGGGTGGCCGGAGCCGAGCGCACCAACGCCTCGACGACCCAGCTGTACGACGCGCGCCGGGGCGAGTGGGCCCGGGAGCTGATCGAACGGGCCGGGATCCCGTGGTCCTTGTTCCCCCCGCTGCGCTCCCCCGGCGACGTGATCGGCCCGGTCCAGCCAGGGGTGGGCGAGAACGCCGGCCAGCTGGGCGGATTGCCGGTGATCGCGGTCGGCTCTCATGACACCGCGTCGGCGGTGGCCGCGGTGCCCGCGTCCGGCCGCGACTTCGTCTACATCTCCAGCGGCACCTGGTCGCTGGTGGGGATGGAGCTGGACGCTCCGGTGCTGACCGAGGCCAGCCGCCGGGCCGGGTTCACCAACGAGGCCGGGCTGGACGGCCGGATCCGGTACCTGCACAACGTGACCGGCCTGTGGCTGCTGCAGGAGTCGCTGCGAGGTTGGCGGGCCGCGGGCCGGGCGGTCGAGCTCGGTGACCTGCTGGCCGAGGCGGCCAGGCTGGCCCCGCTGACCTCGGTGGTGGACACCGACGATCCGGTGTTCCTGCCCCCCGGGGACATGCCCAGCCGACTGGCCGCGGCCTGCGCCCGGGCCGGGGATCCGGTCCCCGAGGGCCCGGCCGAGGTGGCCCGCTGCATCCTGGACAGCCTGGCTCTGGCCTACCGCCGGACGATCATCACGGCCCAGCAGCTGTCGGGGCGGACCGCCGACGTCATCCACATGGTCGGCGGCGGGGTGCGAAACCAGCTGTTGTGCCAGCTGACGGCGGACGCCTGCGGCCTGCCGGTGATCGCCGGCCCGGTGGAGGCGGCCGCGCTGGGCAACGCGCTGGCCCAGGCGCGGGCCCTGGGCGCGGCGCCCGCGGATCTAGCTGGCCTGCGCGCCCTGGTGGCCGACACGCAGGAGCTGCGCCGGTTCGAGCCTTGCGGGGACCAGCGGCCGTGGGCGGCCGCGGCCCGGCGGCTACGGTGATCGCGCCGTGCTGATTACTGCGGGCTGAACACTGAAGGCTGATCACTGCGGGCTGAACCCTCGGGCTAGAGGCCGGCCATGAACGCGAAGACCGCGTCGTTCTGGCCGGGCAATGGCTCGTGGCCGAAGTCCGGGTAGGTCCGCAGCTGCTTGGCGGACTGGATCTTGTTGTAGGTGGCGTACTGCGAGGACGGCGGGCATATCCGGTCCTGCATCCCGACGGTGAAGAGCACCTCGGCCGTGATCCGGTCGGCCAGATGCTGGACGTCGATGTAGCCGAGCTGGGAGAAGGTGAGGTCCGCGCGCTCGTGCAGCGGGTCGTGCCGGCGGAAGTAGGTGCCGATCTGCTCGTAAGCACCCTCGTTGGCCAGATCCAGCTCCCACACCCGCAGGTAATCGGTCAGGAACGGGAAGGTGGCGGCGAGCCGGGCCACCTGCGGCTCCAGTGCGGCGCAGGCCAGGGCCAGGCCGCCGCCCTGCGAGGCCCCCGTGGCCCCGACCCGGCCGGCGTCGACCTCGGGCATGGCCATGACGATGCGGGCGAGCTGCGCGCAGTCCAGGAAGATGTGGCGGTACAGCAGGTTGCCCGGCTCGTCATCCAGGCCGCGGATGATGTGACCGCCGAGCGTGGTCCCGTCGGTGACTCCGGCGTCCTGCGACGTCCCGCCCTGGCCGCGGCAGTCCAGCGCGGCCACGCAGTAGCCCTGGGCCGCGTAGGGCAGCTTGTCGAACCAGTCGCCGCTGCTGGCCCCGTAGCCGTGGAACATCAGCACGGCCGGGCAGCCCGAATCAGCACCGCGGGGGCGGACGTACTTGGCGTGCAGGCGGGCCCCGCGGACCCCGGTGAACGTGAGGTCGAAACACTCCATCCCGGTCGCCGGGTGTGGATGGGCGACGAGGCTGACGGCCGGGTCGACCGCGTCCAGCTCGGCCAGAGCCTGCGCCCAGTAGCGGGGATGATCCTCGGGCCGGGGATTGCGGCCGCGGTAGGCGAGGAGCTGTTCCGGGGGGAGGTCAAAACTCGTCACGGGCTCGCTCCTCAGATCTGGCCGACGGGTTCACAGGTTGGCAAATCATAATTTATAGATTGTTATTTGTTATCAGAAGGCGTATCCGCGACCGGGCAGGAGCAGGCATGAAGGTAACTGGGATCCGGGCCATGGAGCAGGCATGAAGGTAACTGGGATCCGGACCATCAGGCTGCCCGAGCATCCGCAGATGCTCTGGCTGCAGGTGCTGACCGACGAAGGCCTCACCGGTCTGGGCGAGACCTGCCTCGGGCCGGCCACGGTGGAAGCTCATTTGCACGAGACCGTCGCGCCGTACCTGATCGGCCAGGATCCCAGCCGGATCGCCGCGCACCGCCGCGCTCTGTACGACGTGTTCGTCGGCTACGAGGGCACCGGGGCCGAGACCCGCGGTAACTCCGCCACCGATATCGCCCTGTGGGACATCGCCGGGCAGGCGGCCGGCCTGCCGGTCACCGACCTGCTCGGCGGCCGGACCCGGGACTCCATCCGGATCTACAACACCTGTGCGGGCTCGCGTTACGGCCGCGGTAACCAGGGCGCGCTCAAGGCCTCGGACCGCGCCACCGCCGGGGACCGTGGCCTGCCGCAGGACGAGCCGCCAGGACCTTACGAAGATCTGCAGGCCGCCATCGAACGGCCGGGAGAGCTCGCGCAAGACCTCCTGGCCCACGGCATCAGCGGCATGAAGATCTGGCCCTTCGATTCCTACGCGGCGGCCGCCGGAGGCCATGACATCCGCTCGGACGACCTGCGCGCGGGTGTCGCCGCGATCGAGCAGATCCGTGCCGCCGTGGGTGAGGCGATGGACATCCATCTCGAGCTGCACGCGGTCTGGCATCTGCCCGCGGCCGTGCGGATCGCCAAGGCGGTCGAGTCCCTGAACCCGTATTGGTACGAGGACGCGGTCAAGGCCCATGACCTGGACGCCGCGGCCCGCTTCGCGGGCACGACCAGCGTGCCCGCGGCGATGGGCGAGACGCTGGCCGGGCGGTGGACCTTCCGCCGCCTGATGGAGGCCGGCGCCGCACAGATCATTATGTTCGATATCGGCTGGGTGGGCGGCCTCAGCGAGGCCAGCGCGATCGCCGCGCTGGCCGAGTCGTACGAGCTCCCGGTCGCGCCGCACGACTGCACCGGGCCGGTCGTGCTGACCGCGTCCACGCAACTGGCCACCAGCGTGCCGAACGCCCTGGTCCAGGAGACGGTGCGGGCCTACTACCTGGGCTGGTACGGCGACATCGTCACCACGCTGCCGGCCATCGACGGCGGGCGTATCGCACCGCCCCCGGGACCCGGCCTGGGCACTGCACTGCGCCCTGAGCTGCTGGCCCGGCCGGACGCCCGCATCCGCACGACCACCGCTGCCGACCTGGGCTGACGGTACGGGGCCTGCTACCAGGCCCCCGTACCGTCCGGCCGTTACCAGCCGACGCTGGCGGCGGCGTTCATGGCCAGGTTGCCGCCGTCCACCGGGAGCATGATGCCGGTGACCATGGACGCCGCCGCCGAGGCCAGGAACAGCACCGGCCCGACGATCTCGGGCGGCTCACCCAGCCGCCCGAGCGGAATGCCGCTGATCACGCGGTTCACCAGCCCGGAATGGGCGGGATCAGCGATCTGGCCCGCCCACCAGTCGTTGATGAACTGGCACGGCAGCACCGCGTTGACCCGGATGCCATGCTCGGCCCACACGTAGGCGTGCTCGCGGGTCAGCTGGACCACGCCGCCCTTGGCCGTGCTGTAGGCGAGGTTGCCCCGGCCCAGGGCGCTCACCCCGGCCGTCGAGGCGAAGTTGACGATGCTGCCGCCCCCGCCCGCGGCGATCATGCGGGTCGCGGCGGCCCGGGAGCAGAGGAAGTAACTGGTGAGGTTGGAGGCCAGCGAGGAGTTCCACTCGTCCAGCGGGTAGTCCTCGGCCAGGTGACGCTCGACCGGGGCCGAGATCGCGTTGACCAGCACGTCGACCGACCCGAAGGCCGCGTCGACCTCGGCGAACACCTGGTTGACGGCGGCCTCGGAGCTCAGGTCGGCCCCGAAACCGGCGGCCTGCCCGCCCGTCTCGGTGATGGACTGGCTGACCTTCTCGGCGTTGGCCTGGCGCAGGTCCACGACCACGACCGAGGCCCCGGCGGCGGCCAGGCCCCGGGCCACGACGGCACCGAGCGCACCTCCCCCGCCGGTGACGACGGCGGTCTTGCCGGACAGGTCGAACAACGCAGGTACATCGGTCACAACGGCTCCATTGGCGGTGAGGGTGGTCCGGACGGGGTTAGCTGTCCGGGGCAAAGAAGGGCGCGACCAGTTCGTGGCTCAGCCGAGAGCGGTTCAGCTGGCCAATCTGGTCGCGGCAGGAACGGACGTGGGCGGCGGCGCCGTCAGCGTCTCCGGCCTTGATGCGCTCGTAGCGGCCGACGGCCAGCTCGAGCATGAGATCGAAGGTGTCGCCGAAATTGTCAACGAACACCCGGTCATATCGGAGGCCAGCCGGCCCGATCAGGATCGTGACGAAGCGGTCCAGCCGCGGGTACCGCACCGGGGCGAACAGCATCGCGTGGGTCGAGGAGGTCAGCCGCCGGAACGCCGGGCCGTCGTTCTTGACCCGCGCCCGCTTCATCTTCTTGATGACCTGGCCGAGCTCGGCCAGCTCAGGCCGGGTGATGCGCTCGATAACCAAGGGGAAGGCCGGCAACTCGATGGCGTCGATGAGAAACCGCTGCTCCTCCATCTCCAGGGTGGACAGCCAGCGCACCGTGGCACCGCGATAGGGCGTGATGTCGACCAGGCCGTCCGCCTCGAGCAAGGCGATGGCCTCGCGAATCGGGGTTTTGGACACGTTCAGCCGGGCGGCGAGATCGGTCTCCACCAGGCGGGCGCCGGGCAGGATTTCCAGTTCCACGATCATGTCGCGGATGGCCAGGTAGGCGGCTCGCTTGTACGTCGAGACCGACAAGTTGACGACTTCACTGGTGATGAGGCCACGACCCTCCGGGCGGGTACTGCCGGATATCGAATACCGGTATCTCATATTCGATCTGCGCTGTCTAGCTAGCGCTGTCCAGCCAGCACTATCTACCCGGACTCCGGAGGTCAGGGGCACAGGGCGGCCTAGCTGTCGGGTGAGAACGCGCGCCGGATGATCGCTTCCGGGTCCCCGGCGACGTCGGTGACAGAGCCCCGCCAGCTGACATGCTGGTCCGGGCGGACCAAGACCAGCTCGCCGCCCAGGGCGTCGAGGTCGAGGTCGAGGACGGTCAGCGGGAGGCCGAGGGCGGCGGCCGCTTTGACCAGGGTGTCGTCTTTGACCAGGGTGTCGTCGCGGGTGCCGGAGCGGATCAGGGTGAACTCCGGGCCCAGGTGATCGTAGAGCGAGTCGCCGGGGCCGAGCCAGGCGTGCGGCAGCCGCTCCCCCGCGCCGGCGGCGATGATCGGTGAGCCGGCGTAGGTGTAGTTCAGGACCAGGTCCAGCCCGTGGAACTCGCGGTCCTTGGCTCGCTCGATGGCGGCCCGGGCCCCGGGCCGGGCCGCGGCGAACTCCTCGTCGGTGGCGGCCAGCCGGGGGTCGGCCAGCTCGGGTCCGAGGGTGGCCATGTTGCGGTGGGCCTCGGCGATCGTGTCCTGCGCCACCGGCCGCCGTTCGCCCTGGTAGGTGTCCAGCAGCGACCGGGGGGCCCAGCCGTGCAGCACGGCGGCCAGCTTCCAGCCCAGGTTGACCGCGTCGCCGATGCCGGTGTTGAACCCGTGGCCGCCGTAGGGCGGATTCTGGTGGGCCGCGTCGCCCGCGATGAACAGGGCGCCGGACCCGTAGCGGTCGGCCAGCTGCATGCGCGCGGTCCAGGCGTCCGTGGCCAGGACCTCGAACGGGACGTCCGAGCCGGTCATGGCCCGGACGATGCCGGCCGCGTGGGCTTCACCGCTGGCCTGGCTGACCCCGTTGGCAATGCACCACCAGGTGCCGTCCAGGTCCAGGCGGCCCATCAGCCCGGCCTGGGCCGGGTTCAGCACCCAGTACTGCACCGCAGGCCCGTGCGGTACCAGGGCCGCCAGCGCCGGGGCGCGGAAGGTGACGTTGACGTTGCGGCGGCCGTCTTCGCTGCCGTCGTACCGGCCGCCGATCGCGTCCCGGATCACGCTGCGCGGCCCATCACAGCCGACCACGAAGGCCGCCGCCACCGTGACCGGTGCGGGCGCCGGGCCGCCGGGCCGCCCGGCCGGCTCGGCCGTCACCCGAACCGGGCCTGGCTCGCTGGCCCTGTCCGGGATCGCCCCGGTCACCCGCCATCCGGTGATCAGCTCGATGTTCGGGTCGGCCGCGGCTACCTCGCGCAGCAGCTGCTCGACCACCGGCTGCGGCGCCTGCTGGCCCGGCTCGGCGACCCGGTCGCTGCCCGCCAGCCCCAGCCCGAAGGCGTCGTGGAAGCGGTACACCTCACGCCCGGTGAGCGTGGTGCAGAACACGATGTCGGATGACCAGCCGACCTTGAGCGGCGACCGGTCCCGCAGCTCATCGGCCAGACCCCAGCGGCGGAAGTGCTCCATGGTCCGGGCGGACACGGTCTTGGCCCGCGGCCGGAGCCAGGCCACCTCCGGGCGCGGCTCGATCACCGCGCTGCGGATCCCGTGCTGGCTCAGCTCCATCGCGGTGGCCAGCCCCACCGGCCCGCCGCCCGCGATGAGGACCGGGACATCGGCCGGCGGACGGGCGGCGGCGGTCATCCGGCCTGGGCCCGGGGCGACGGGCCGCCGGCCAGCCAGGCCGCACCGTCGGCGTAGAGCCGGTCGACTTCGGGACCGCGCAGGCCGGGCATGTCCGGCTTGACCGCGAAGCCGAGCTGGGTCTGCACGTAGGCCAGATGCTGGTAGCCAGCCGGGAACCGGCCCAGCAGGTCCGGGTCCAGGGTCAGCGACGCGGCCGGGTCCACCGGGTCGAGCCGGTCCTTTTCGTAGGTGGGCTGGCGGAGCACGATGCCCCACCGCCCGTCACGGGCCTCGAAGAAGTCGTAGAAGCGGCCGATGCAGGCCACGTCGCACAGCACGCCGTGCACCGGCGCCCGCTGCATGATCGTCATCTTGGTCTGGGCGATGGCCCGGGTGCCCGCGACCACGACGTGGCTGCCGCCCAGGAAATGCAAGATGTTCACGCCCGCGTCCCAGCCGTCCCGGCTGGCCTGGATGAACTTGGCCGCCGGGCCCTGGAACCAAGTGGCCATCATGTAGCCGTCGTCATGCCAGGTGCCGCCGAACGTGTCCCAGTCCCCCGAGTCACGGGCGACCGCCCAAGTCTCCACCACCTCGCGGATGGCGAGCCGATCGGCGAGTCCGGAATCCACGATCTCTCCTACCATCAGGGCGAAGTCCGACCTTACAGAACTTATCCAGAAAAAATCTGCTGTCGTACGGTTGCAGTTCGGCCTGGGTAGTGTCCGCCGTGTGCCGATTCGTTTACCGTTGTGCCATGCGGGACAGTGAGGTTGTCGCGTCCATCGTGGCGCGCGACCCGCGGGGGTTGGCCGAGGCCTACGACAGGTATGCGGCCAGAATATTCAGCTTCTGCCGGTCGCAACTGGGGGAGTCAGCCGATGCGGCTGGCGCGGTTCAAAACACGTTCGTCATCGCCGCATCGGCGGTGTCCGAACTCTACGATCCAAACCGGCTCCGGCCCTGGCTGTACGCGGTGGCCCGGAACGAGTGCCACCGGCGGCGGCAGGCCGGAGCCCGGCCAGCGGCCACACCGGAATCGGGCGGGGTGGCCGTCGACGTCTACGACGACGCCAGGGTCCAGCCACTGGACCTGGTGCGGGCCGCGATCATCGGCCTGCCCGCCGATGACCAGGAGATCATCGAGCTCAGCCTGCGGCACCAGCTGACCGGTCCCGACCTGGCCGACGTGCTCGGGATGCCCCGCGACTACGCGGACGGGCTGGTGTCCCGGGCCCGCGCCCACCTGGACACCGCGCTCGGCGCGCTGGTGGTGGCCCGGGTCGGGCGGAAGGCCTGCCCGGACCTGGAGAGCCTGGTCACCGGCGCGGACGGTACGACCAGCGCGCGGCTTCGCCAGCAGATCACCGCGCACATTGAGGGCTGCCCGGTGTGCAGCCGGCGCAAGCGCCAGGTGCTGGGACCGGTGCTGAAGCTCGGCTTCATTCCCCTCGGGCCGATCCCGGCCGAGCTCAGGGACCAGGTACTGGACCTGGCCACCGACCCCGACCCGGCCGCCGCGGCCGAGCGGGCTGCGATCTGCGCGCGCGCGGGGACCTTCGGGGCCTACGGGTTCCCTGAGGCACACGCCATCGAGGCCGAGTCCGGTCCGTGGTGGCGTTTCGGGCCCAGGCCCCTGACCGCGCTCGCGGGGGCGGCGGCCACCGCCGCCGTGGCCGCCGTGGCCGCGGTGGCGATCCTGGTCGTGCCGCAGAAGCCGCACCAGCCGGCGTCCCAGCCGGCCAACCTCAGCTCCCCGGTCGGCCCGGCCGTCGCCGGCAACCAGGGCAGCCCGGTCACGCCGGCCGCGGCGGCGCCGGGGGCGAAGGGGATATCAGCCGCCGGGACCCGCGGGAACGCCTCGACGGTGCGCCTCCAGAGCGGCGGCGGCCCGTTCCTCGCGGTGGGCGGGGCCCTGACCCGGGCCGGCAGCCTGTACGCGGTGGGCGGCACCAAGAGCACCGGCGTCGCGGCGGCTGCGGCCAGCCACCCGGCGACCCATCCGGCCACCCACGCCTCCAGTCCGGCCACCGGGACCAAGAAGAGCTCGGCCCCCACCAGCCCGGCGGCCCCCCCGAGCACGACGGCCCCCACGAGCCCGGCGGCACCTCCGAGCACCACGCCCCCGAGCAAGACGCCCCCGAGCACGACGCCGCCCAGCACCACGCCGCCCAGCACGACGCCCCCCTCCAGCCCTCCGCCCAGCACGAGTCCCACCACACCCTCGGATGCGCCGTCGGGGACCGAGCCGTCCATTGCCGTGGCGGTGGGCTCGCTGCTCTCGGTCGGCGTGCAGCTCGGGGGCTAGCAGCTCAGGACCAGCGGACGAGACAACCCCGGGCCACCGGGGAAGTCTGGCCCGTGGATGCCTCATTAAAATAATATCGAACATAATTTCGATTAACAACGCTGCAGGGTTCAGTAACTGTGCCCGGCCAGGCGGGACTTCTGCGGCGGGCCTGCTCAGGCGACACTGCTCAGGCCGGCGGGGGCGCCTTGAGCGGGAAGCGCGGCGGGGCCGGATCGCCGAGCACGGCGGTGATCTCGCCACCGGGCAGCGCGGCCGCGTAGTACCAGCCCTGGGCCTGGTCGCAGCCGAGCGCGAACAGCTGGCGGGCCTGTTCGCTGGTCTCCACGCCTTCCACGGTCACGTCGAGGCCGAGCCGGTGGGCCAGGCCAGCCAGGGCCGCGATGACCGGTTCGTCGGTGGGGCCGTCGGGCCACAGCTCCTTGATGAACGACGCGGACAGCTTGAGTGAGCCGACCGGGAGACGGCGCAGGTAAGCCAGGTTGGAGTAACCCGAGCCGAAGTCGTCGGCGGCGATGCGGACCCCCATCGCGGACAGCTTCTGCAGTGTCTCCAGCGGGCGGCTGTCCGCTCCGACCAGGGCGCTCTCGGTCAGCTCCAGCTGCAGCAGGGCCGGCGGCAGCCCGGTGCCGGCCATGATCCGGGCCACATCGCCGACGAAGCCGGGATCGGTGGCCTGCTGGGCGGACAGGTTGACGCTGATGAACGGCGCGCCGTCCGGGCGGACCCGGTACCACTGCGCCGCCTGCGCGCACGCGGTCTCCATGACCCAGCGGCCGAGCGGGGTGATGGCTCCGCTGGACTCGGCCGGTTCGATGAAGGCCTCCGGGGCCAGGACACCGAGCGTCGGGTGATCCCAGCGCAGCAGCGCCTCCACCCCGCGCAGCTCGCCGCCGGGCAGGGCGACGATCGGCTGGTACACCACGGTGAACTCGCCGGCCTCCAGGGCGGACCGCATCGAGGTGGTCAGGGCCATCCGCGCGCTGTCGGTGGCCTGCTGGGCCGCGTCGTAGACGGCCCAGCGGCCGGGACCTTCGACCTTGGCCCGGTAGAGCGCGCTGTCGGCGTCCTTGACCAGGTCGGCCGCCTGGGCCCCGGCCGCGGGCCGTTCCACGATGCCGACGCTGGCGGTCAGGCCGATCCGGTGCTGGCCGATCCGGAACGGACGCTCGATCGAGGTGACCACGTCGCTGGCCAGCGCCACCATCGCGTCGATGCCGCCGGACGGCTCGACCAGCAGGACGAACTCGTCGCCACCGACCCGGGCGACCAGGCCGTGCCCGGGTCCGACCCGGCCCTGCAGCCGCCGCGCCACCGCGACCAGCAGCTCATCCCCCACGTCGTGGCCGAAGGCGTCGTTGACCGAGGTGAAGCCGTCCAGGTCCAGATAGCAGATGCCGATGCGGCCGGAGACCGGGGCGGCTTCGGCGGCCGAGGTCCCTGAAGCTTTCTGGGCTGCTGTGGTGGCCGGGGCGACGACGGCGGCCAGCTGGTCCAGGAACAGCGCCCGGTTGGCCACCCCGGTCAGCGGGTCGTGCTGGGCCTGGTGCCGCAGTTCGGCCTGGAACCGGGCCTCGGCCCCGCGGCGGAGCTCGTCCGCACTGCGCTGGGTTTCGGCCCGCGTGCGGTCGCGCAGAGCGCGGACGTAACCCGCGGCCACGGCCTCCTGGACCGCCGCGACCCGGCCCGGGTCCGTGGCCAGGGCAGCATCGCCGGTGCACAGCTGGCGGGCGATGACGGTCAGGCTGCGACCGAGCACGGCCGGGTCGACCAGGCTGGCGTCCACCAGGGCGGCGCCGATCTTGGCCGCCCGCTCGGGCTGGAACGGGGTGTCCCGCGTCACCGCCAGCGTGTCCGCGGCCAGGGCGACCAGCAGGTCAGCAACCTCGTCCAGCGGCGGGGACACGTCGATCGCGCCGGTCAGGGCCGATGCCCAATCGGCCGCGAACAGGTCGCTGCGTTCGGCCGGGCTGCGCTCGTTCATGTCCGCTCCCGCCGCGGCCGGACCGTGGGCCCGTCCCGGCACGATCACCACTCGGTATAAGACTTACCGCGGACGTAATAGTAACTTCTGCCCCATAGCGGAACAGGGTTACGTGTCATTGATCTGAAGCCGATGACCCAGAATTAACCGTTACGTAGGGACTGCATCGTTGACGCCTTCGGTGCTGTTGGCTGGCGCGGGCGGCCGGGTGGGACGCTAGGGCGGCGGGATCACCGAGTCGGCCGGAGGGGCAAGTTGGCTAGAGCGTTGCGGGTGAGCAGCCGGAACGCCCGGTTCCAGGAGTGGCAGGCGCTGCTGGGCAACCGGCGCAAGCGGCGCCAGGCGGGCGAGTTCGTGGTGCAGGGCGTCCGGCCGATCACGCTGGCGCTGGAGCACGGGTGGCCGGTGCGGGCGCTGATCTACGACGCGGACCGGCGGCTGTCGCGGTGGGCAGACTCGGTGCTGGAGTCCCCGGCGGCGGCCAGCGCCGAGCGGGTGGCGATGGCGGGTGAACTGGTCCGGGAGCTGGGCGAGAAGGATGAGGCTGCGCCCGAGCTGATCGCGGTGGTGGCCATGCCGGACGATGACTTCGGGCGGATCGGCGTGCGGGCGGGCTTCCTGGGGGTGGCGTTCGACCGGCCGTCCAGCCCGGGCAACATCGGCACCGTGATCCGGTCCGCGGACGCGTTCGGGGCGGCTGGGCTGATCGTGACCGGGCACGGCGCGGACCCGTACGATCCGCGGGCGGTGCGGGCCAGCACGGGGTCGCTGTTCGCGGTGCCGGTGGTCCGGGCCGAGGGGCCAGCTGAGGTGCTGGAGTGGGTGGCCGGGCAGCGCCGGGCCGGGGTGCCGCTGACCGTCCTGGGCACCGACGAACACGGCCCGGTCGACGTGGCCGGGCACGATCTGACCGGGCCCACGCTGGTCGTGATCGGGAACGAAACCAGCGGGCTGAGCGAGGCGTGGCGGGCCGCCTGCGACGCGATCGCGCGGATCCCGATCAGCGGGTCGGCCAGCTCGCTCAACGCGGCCAGCGCCGCCACCGTGCTGCTGTACGAGGCAGCACGGCAGCGGGCCTGACCACGCGGGGGCCGGGCCTACTTGACGGCCAGCTCGCCCAGCTCGGACCAGTCGTCCTGGTCCACGTTCTGGCTGATGATCTTGGGGGTGTGGACCAGGTGCGGCGGCAGCGTCTGCTGCGCCTCCTTGAAGTGGGCCGAATTGACGTGGGCGCCGCCCGCCTCACCGTCGCGGAACGCTTCAACCAGGACGTACTCGTTGGAGTCGTCCAGGCTGCGGGACCAGTCGAACCACAGGCAGCCCGGCTCTTTCCGGCAGGCCTGGGTGAAATCATTGACGATTTCCGGCCACCGGTCGGCGTCTTCGGGACGCACCTGGAACTTTGCCGTTATGAAGATCATGAAGCCTCCTTGTCTGTGCCGCCACCATGATCGCCTACCCGTCGGCCGGTGTTAAGCGACCCGGTGGTCACGGCGCATTTTGAGACAGCTCACGGAATACCGGAGGCTCCTCCGGGTTAGAAACCACCGGACAGCAAACATCAACACCGGGAAGAGACCTCATGACCCAGAAGACCTGGTTCATCACTGGCACCTCGCGCGGCTTCGGCCGTGAGTGGGCGATCGCAGCCCTGGAACGCGGCGACAAGGTGGCCGCAACGGCGCGCGACACGTCCACGCTGGACGATCTGGTGGCCAAGTACGGGGACGCGCTGCTCCCGATCAAGCTGGACGTCACCGACCGCGCCGCGGCTTTCGCCGCGGTCAAGCAGGCCCAGGAGTACCTGGGACGGCTCGACATCGTGATCAACAACGCCGGGTACGGGCACTTCGGCATGGTGGAGGAGCTGAGCGAGCAGGACGTCCGCGATCAGCTGGAGACCAACCTGTTCGGGGCGCTGTGGGTGACGCAGGCGGCGCTGCCCTACCTGCGCGAGCAGGGCAGCGGCCACATCATCCAGGTGTCCTCCATCGGCGGCATCTCCGCCTTCCTGAACGTGGGCGCGTACCACGCCTCCAAGTGGGGGCTGGAGGGCTTCAGCCAGGCCCTGGCTCAGGAGGTCAAGCCGTTCGGCATCAACGTCACGCTGATCGAGCCGGGCGGATACGACACCGACTGGGCGGGCCCGTCCTCCAAGACCTCGGCCCAGAACCCGGCCTACGACAAGGTGCGGGAGATGGCGGCCGAGCAGCGGGCCAAGCGGGTGTCCTCCCCGGGCGTGCCGTCGGCGACCCGGGAGGCGATCCTGCGCATCGTGGACGCCGAGACCCCGCCGCTGCGGATCTTCCTGGGCGAAGCACCGCTGGGTATCGCGACCGCGGACTACGAGTCCCGGCTAGCGACCTGGCGCGAGTGGCAGCCGGTGTCGGTCGCGGCCCAGGGCTGACCGAACAGACAGTGGCTGGGCCCGGTCAGGTTTCCTCCGGGTCCAGCCACTTGCCGCTAGGTGGGGACGGGTAGGGGCAGACCGGGGTGAGCCAGACAGGTGGGTTAGGGTCAGCGTGACATGACCACGGTGACCGAGCTGGACCTGCCGGCGTTCGACTACACCGCGCCGGACTTCGCCGCCGACCGCTACCACCACCAGCTGGCGCAGGTTCGCGCGCAGGGCTGGCTGGCCCGTTCCCCCCTGGCCTACCTGGTGCTGGACCGCGAAGCGGGCGAGTTCTTCCTCCGCTCACGGGCGGCCGCGTTCCCGGGCCGCCAGATCGCGGAGTTCTTCGGCATCACGTCCGGCCCGCTGTGGGACCACATCGACACCAACATCTTGAACCTGACCGGGACTGCGCACCGGCGGCTGCGGGCGCTGGTCGGGCCGGCGTTCACCCCCCGCGCGGCCGACCGCTGGCGGCCGGTGATGCGGGACTTCCTGGCCCAGCTGTGGGACGCGGTGAGCCCGGCCACGGCGTGCGAGTTCATGGCCGCGGTGGCCCGGCCCTATCCGGCGCTGACGATCGCGGCCGTGCTTGGCGCGCCCGCGGCGGACGCGCCGCGGCTGCAGGAGTGGTCGAACCTGGTCCAGCGCCAGTTCGACATTGCGGCGCTGCAGTCCCAGGTGCCCGAGATCGAGCAGGCCGTGGCCGAGGTCAGCGCGTACGCGGCCGCGCTGCTGGACGAACGGCGGGAACAGCCGCGGGACGACCTGGCCAGCGCGCTGCTGGCGGCGCAAGCGGACGGGGATGGGCGGCTCGGCCCCGCAGAGTGCGTGAACCTGGTGGTGAACGTGCTGGCGGGCGCGATCGACACCACGCAGAGCCAGCTCGGCCACGCGCTGCGGCTGTTCGCGGCGCACCCGGAGCAGTGGGCCCGGCTGGCCAGCGACCCCTCGCTGGTGCCACGGGCGGTCCAGGAGGTGCTGCGGTTCGAGCCGATCACCCCGTTCACGGCGCGGATCTGCACCGAGGACATCGAGTACCGCGACGTCACGTTCCCGGCCGGGACGATCGTGGCGGTGTGCGCCGAACGGGGCAACCGCGAGGCGGGCGGCGAGGAGTTCGACATCACCGCCGAACGTGACGCCGGCCTGCTGACGTTCGGGGCGGGCCCGCACTTCTGCCTGGGGATCAACCTGGCCCGGGCCGAGCTGACCGAAGCGCTCACGTTCCTGGTCCCGCGGATGCCGGAGCTGGCCCTGGACGGGCCGCCGGAGCTGGGCGGCGTGGAGGGAATCTACGGCATCGACCGGCTGCCGTTGCGCTGGGCCGGCCTGGCCTGACCCAGCCTTCATGACCCAGTCATCATGACCTTGGCCGACGCGCTCGTGCTGCTGGCGGCGGGCACCGCGGGCGGGATCGCGAGCACCGTGTTCAGCCTGGCATCGCTGGTGTCCTACCCGGTCCTGCTGGCGCTGGGCCTGCCGCCGCTGACCGCGAACGTGACCAACACGGTGTCGCTGGTGCTGACCGGCGCCGGTTCGGCGGCCGGCTCGCGGCCAGAGCTGACCGGCCAGGGCACCCGGGTCCGCCGGTTCGGCACGGTGACCGCGGTGGGCGGGGCGGCCGGCGCGGCCGCCCTGCTGCTCTCCCCCGCCCACAGCTTCGAGCTGGTGGTGCCGGTGCTGATCGGCGGGGCGGCGGTGCTGCTGCTGATCCAGCCGCGGGTGAAGAGCCTGTCGGCCCGGCCCGATGGTGAGCGCAGCGTCCCGCTGACGATGGCCCTGTTCGCGGCGGCCATGTACGTGGGCTACTTCGGCGCGGGCGGCGGCGTGCTGCTGCTGGCCGTGCTCGGGATGATGATCGACGAGGCCCTGGCCCGGCTGAACGCGCTCAAGAACGTGATCAGCGGGCTGGCCAACTTCGTGGCCGCCGTGGGGTTCGCGGTGTTCGCCCCGGTGCGCTGGTCGTTCGTGCTGCCGCTGGCCGCGGGCTTCCTGATCGGGGGGTGGACCGGGCCCAAGGTGGTCCGCCGGATGCCGCCGGAGGGGCTGCGGGTGATCGTCGCGCTGGCCGGGGTGGGGCTGGCGGTCAGGCTGGGCTGGAGCGCCTACCGGTTACTGATTACCGGCTACCGGCTTACCAGCTACCGGCTTACCGGGGCTATTGCGTCATTTGAGCCATTGCCGATGGTCTTGGCTAATTAAAATAAGTTTCAGGTCAGATTGCACAAGTCTACGCTATCCACATCAACAATGCGGAACCTATTACAGGAGTTCTGCTATGGCTGCGCTCGTCCTTATTATCGTGATCTTGGGGGTCGGCTATTTCGTCTCCCTGCGCGTCCACCCGCTCAGGCGCTGCCCGGGTGTGCAAGAACACGCCCGGGCGGCACCACGGCGCCATCTACCCCTACTCCTACCGGCCCTGCCGGCCTGCGGCGGCCGGGGCCGCAAAGATCGCCTGGGCACCAAGATCTTTTTCGGTGGCACCAACGACTCCGGGTTCTGGGGTTAGGAACAAGCCGATTTGGCCGGACGCTGGCCGACGGTTAACGATCGGGTGTAATTCCGGGCTTTTGGGTCAGAATAAACCAGCTCGAGTTCCCAGGAGATAACGGTAGGACCGTTATATCCCTACACCTCTCGTGCGGGGATGACGAATACCTTGCCGCTGACGCCATTTTCGACCGCCTCGTGCGCGGCGGCGACGTCGTCGAGCAGGTACCGGTGCGGGGGCAGCGGGGTCAGGGCCCCCTCTTCCAGAGCCGCGGTGATGTCGGCCGCACCCTGGGCCAGAGCGGCCGGCGGGACGCCGTACAGCAGCACGAACCGCAGCGTGACGTTGGCCGCCATGCAGGCGCGCACCGGCAGCACCGGGTCCTGGCCGTCGGCGGCGTAGGTGACGATCACGGTCTCCGGGCCGGACAGGGCCAGGTCAGCGTCCAGGTTCGCGGTCAGCGCGACCTCGATGATCCGGTCCACCTTCTCCGCGAACGGCCGCACCTGCTCGGCCACGTCACCCTCGCGGTAGTTGACCACCAGGTCGGCCCCGGCCGCGCGGGCCTGTTCCGCCTTCTGCTCGTTGCTGACCGTGGTCACGACCCGGGCCCCGCCGCGCTTGGCCCACTCGATGGCGTAGTGCCCGACCGCGCCCGCCCCGCCCTGGACCAGGACGGTCTTCCCGGTCACCGGCCCGTCGGCGAAGACGCAGCGGTGCGCGGTCAGCGCGGGCACGCCCATGGTCGCGCCGAGTTCCATGCTGGCCCGGCTGGGCAGCGGTACGGCCAGATCGGCCGGGACCACGGTCCATTCGGCCACCGTGCCCCAGCGCCGTCCGTGCGCGGCGAAGTACAGCCACACGCGCTGCCCCTTCCGCGCCGGATCCACGCCCTCGCCGACCTTGTCGATGACGCCGGCCCCGTCCTGGTGCGGGATCTGGAATTCGTCGATCGGGCGCGGTACGGCGCCGCTGCGCGCTTTGACGTCGGTCGGGTTGACCCCGGAGGCGTGCACCCGGACCCGGACCTCGCCCGGTCCCGGTTCGGGCCGCTCGGTGTCGGTCACGGTCAGCACCTCGCGCGCGGGGCCCGTCTTCTCATACCGTGCCGCTTTCACAGGTGTTCCTCCCGGCGTCGTCGCTTGATCGGTCGCAGGTCCATCTTCCACCGGCTCTTAACCTCGATCTTTCGCGCCGCTGATGTGCTGGCCTGAGGTGTCGGCTGGTGGGTGATTTTCAGGCTGGGTCGTGCCTGGCTGCCCGGTTGTCGCGCCGGGTAGGCGGGGTTCCACGGCCCCTGGTGTTTTCCTTCTTTGCCGTAGTGGCTGTTCCGGCTGTTCAGCCGGAGGGGAGGGCCTGCAGGCGGGTGACGGCGGCGGTGATGTCCGCAGCCCAGGCCCATCGTTCGGCGAGGCGGAGCCGCAGGCGGCGGCCTCCGCGCACGAGCCGGCCAGCGGCGGAGAACAGGCGCAGGCGGAGCCGTTTGGGTTCCCAGCGGCGGGCGGTCCCGGTGAGGGCGAGCAGCTGCGTCCAGGCCAGCAGGTCGCAGGCCAGGGCGACGATCTCGCACCAGACCTGGTTCTGCGCGAAGCCCTTGAGCGGGAGGTTCCGCAGCCCGGTGTCCTTCGCGCAGCGGATCCGGTCCTCGCACCGTGCCCGCCGCCGGTGGCGGAGTTCCAGGTCAGCGAGCTGGCCTTTGCGTGCATCGGTGGCGAAGGCGGTGAACCGGTGCCCGTCGATATCGGTGAAGCGCAGCTGCGCACCGGGGTGCGGGCGCTCTTTGCGGACGATGACCCGCATCCCGGCGGGCCAGCCGGACAGGTCCAGCAGCCCGGTGATGTCGGCGATCCAGGCGCCGTCGCGGATCTGCCCGTCACCGTCGTAAGCCGGCGTCCACGCGGACGCGGGCATTTTCAGGATCGCGGCCTGCATGTCCTCGGTGATCGTCATGCCGATGGAGTAGTGCAGCCGCCGCGACGGCGCGGTCAGCCAGGTCAGGAACTCGTGGGTGCCGCCGCCGGAGTCGGTGCGGACCAGGACCTTGCGCCGCTGGTGGCGGGGCAGTTGCGCCAGAGAGAGCCTGGCCGCCTCGATGTGGTCGGCGGCGGTGTTCGAGCCGGCGTTCCCGGCCCGCAGCGCGATGGCCAGCGGTTCCCCGTTCCCGCCGGCGCCGTGGTCGGCCCAGGCGGTCATCGGGTGGAACCCGAACGTCTTCTTCCAGGTCGCAGCCGCCTGCTCTTTCTCCGAGTGCGCGATCACGACGGTGGCGTCCAGATCTATCGTGACCAGGCCGTCCGCGCCGGGAGCGTTGTCCCCGGCCAGTGCCCAGGCCCGCTCCCGCGCGGCGGAACGGGCAGCGCGGATTGCCTTAAGCGACCGGGACAGGTCCCCGGCCAGCACGCTGACCAGCCGGGATACCACGGGGCCGGACGCGACCGGCCCGGCCAGTTCCGGCTGCTCCCGTAGCACCGCGATGTCGGCCAGGCAGTCCCCGCCGAGGGCGACGGCGGCGGCCAGGTCCGCGATGATCTTCCCGGGGTCGTGGACCGCCCGCGGTGCCCGCCACCGGGCCAGCCCGCCGGACAGGCCCCGGCTCAGGCCGGTGACCCGCATCGTTTCCCACAGCAGGACCGCCCCGGCCTGGGACACCAGGCCGGGGCCGTCAGCAGAGACGGTAACCCGGGCAGTGCGTGCGCTATTCTTCACCTGGAAAGTGCCTTTGACTCGGGACGGTCAGGACCTTAGACAAGCCCAATTGTCCCAGCTGAAGGCACTTTTTTCATACCTTTTTTCACATAAAGAACGGCAGGCCGATTAACCCCGGCGAAAGCCCGAGGTTAATAGCTTCCACCGGCGGAGGCGGGCAGAGCGCGCCCGGTAGGATCACTAATCGTGGAACAGCGGGTTTTGGGCCGGACCAATCGGCCCGTTTCGGTAATCGGGCTCGGCACCTGGCAACTCGGGGCCGACTGGGGCAACGTCAGCGAGCGCGACGCGCTCGATGTGCTGCAGGCGGCGGTGGAGTCCGGGGTCACGTTCCTGGACACCGCCGACGTGTACGGGGACGGCCGCAGCGAGCGGATCATCGGCCGGTTCATCGCGGGCAACGCCGGGCAGGGCCTGACCGTGGCGACCAAGATGGGCCGCCGGGTCGACCAGGTACCGGAGAACTACACGCTGGAGAACTTCCGGGCCTGGACGGACCGGTCACGGGTCAACCTGGGGGTGGACACCCTCGACCTGGTGCAGCTGCACTGCCCGCCGACGGCGGTGTTCGCGAGCGACCAGGTGTTCGACGCGCTGGACACCCTGGTCAGCGAGGAGCGCATCGCGGCCTACGGGGTCAGCGTGGAGACCGCGGACCAGGCCCTGACCGCGATCGCGCGGCCCGGCACCGCCACCGTGCAGATCATCTTCAACGCGTTCCGGCGCAAGCCGCTGGACCAGGTGCTGCCGGCCGCGGCCGCGGCCGGGGTCGGGATCATCGCCCGGGTGCCGCTGGCGTCGGGGCTGCTGTCCGGGCGCTACACCCGGGACACCCAGTTCGCGGCCAACGATCACCGGAACTTCAACCGCCACGGTGAGGCGTTCGACGTCGGCGAGACGTTCTCCGGCGTCGACTACGACGCCGGAGTGGAGGCGGCCCTGGAGTTCGCCGCGCTGGCGCCGGCCGGAGCCACGGCGGCCCAGACCGCGCTGCGCTGGATCATCCAGCAGCCCGGCGTGACCACGGTCATCCCGGGGGCCAGCAACGTGGAGCAGGCCCGCCAGAACTCCGCCGCGGCCGGCCTGCCGCCCCTAGATCAGCCCACCCTGGATGCGATCGAGAACCTGTACGACAAGTACTTCCGCGCAGCGGTCCACAACCGCTGGTGACCTTGGTGCCCTGGATGGCGTCGTGACTTCGGTGACCTGGTGAGCGCGGACACCTGGGCCACGATCGCGGATCTGGGTACCGCGCTGGGCACGCTGGTGCTGGCCCTGGCGACGTTTTCGGCGGTGCGGTCGGGCAACCGAACCGCCCGGGCGGCCGAGCAGTCGTTGCTGACCAGCCTGCGGCCGCTGCTGATGCCGTCGCGGCTGAGTGATGAGCCGCTCAAGGTGAACTTCGGCGACAACAAATGGGTCCGGGTGCCGGGCGGGTCCGCCGTGGCCGAGATCGGCGGCGGCGACGGCCGGCTGGGGCCCCGCGACAGCGTGATCTACTTTTCGCTGTCGCTGCGCAACGTGGGCAACGGGATCGCCGTGCTGCACGGCTGGCGGCTGATCACCAACTCCGCCCCGCAGCCCAACGAGCCGATGCCACCGCTGGACGAGTTCGTGATGCAGACCCGGGACATGTACATCCCGGTGGGCGACATCGGATTCTGGCAGGGGGCGATCCGGGACCTGGCCGACCCGCGCTACCCGGACGCCCGGAAGACAGTGGAGAACCGCGGCGATTGGATGGTCGACCTGCTGTACGGCGACCAGGAGGGTGGCCAGCGAGCCATCAGCCGGTTCCGGTGCCAGCCCAGGCCCTGGCCGGCGCGGCCGAGGGACGACGGCTCGCCATCCGGGCCGGGTGCCAGCGAGCCGGTTGCCAGCGGACCGGGTGCCAGCGAGCACGGTTCCAGCGAGCACGGTTCCAGCGAGCCGAGTTCCAGCGGGCACGGTGACGACGACCTGTGGCTGGCCACGGTGGCGCGGCACTGGACCATCGACCAGCCCGACCCGCGCTCGGCCGACCGGCCGGAGTAGCACAGCCGGCCGGCGAAGGATGAGGTCAAGACCGCCGCGGCGCTTCTTGCTGTTATCAGCTGGAGGTGGCGGCGGAGGTGCCAGCGCGGGCCCGAGGTCTAACGAAGTTCTTATCGCCGGAGCCTCATTATTCTGAAACATTACTCCGGGGTGGACCATCGGCGTGTGGGCGAGGCGACGCGGCCGCGGGGCCGGGGACGGCACACCAGTTCGGTCGGCGCGGCGTCGGGTGGCCGCGATCACGTAGACCGGGCGGTCGAGGCCTGGCCCGCGTGGCCGGCGCACCGGCCCGGGCTCGGCGCCGGCGGGGCCCGGGTGTACATCCGCGGCGAGGATCCCCAGCCGGCCGCCGACACCATGGTCCTCGGGGGCCTGTCCCGGGGCCGGCCGACCCTACCAGCCGCCGCGGCCGCCCCGGTGCGGTCGCGGTACCGGAAGCAGGGGTGGCTGGCCCTGGTCGGCGCGGGGCTCGCGCTTGTCGTGGTGGCAGGGTATCTCGGAGTGCCGCCGTTGCTGAGCGCGCTGGGGCTGGGGCCACCGGTGGTGTGCCGGGTCTGCCAGCTCCCCATTCCCTCGTCCGCGGCGATCGGCGCGGGAACGGGAGCCTCCGCCACGCCTTCCTCATCCAGACCGCGGCCGTCGTCACCAGCCCGGACGGCCAGCGCGCCGGCCACGGCCACGGCCACACCAGTGGCGGTCCCGCCGCCCGCCACGGCCACCGGAAGCGCGCCGCCGCCCGCGCTCGAGGTGAGCTACACCGCGATCCCTGTCGCCGGGGGGTTCACCGGCCAGGTCACGGTGGTCAACCAGGGCTCGGCCACCATCTCCGGCTGGCGGCTGGTGGTGGCGCTGCCCGGCGACACCATCTCGGCCGTGCAGAACGCCGAGTTCACCGAGGACCAGGGCGTGGTGTCCATGACCCCCGCACCGTACGACCTGTCCGTCGCTCCGGGTAACGACGTGACGGTCTCGATCTATGCGTCAGGATCGGTCCTTACGCCCTCCGAGTGTACCTTCAACGACGTCACGTGCCGGTGACCTCGGCCTATCTCCGTTGACAGTCTGACCTTGCAGTTTGTGAAACTTTGCAGGTGGTGCAACACTGGTGACTGTGACTGACAGCGTCGTTACTCAAAGTGACCAGGGAGGCCTGCGCGAACGCAAGAAGCGGGCGACCCGGGAGGCGCTACACGATGCCGCGCTACGGCTCACGCTGGAGCATGGGCTGGAGCACCTGACCGTGGAAGAGATCAGCGCCGCAGCCGACGTGTCACCCCGGACGTTCTTCAACTACTTCCCGGGCAAGGAACAGGCGATCGTCGGCGATGACCTGTTCGCGGCCGACGCGCGGCAGGTCAGCGAGATCATGGCCGGCGCCGCCAGCGTGCTCGACGGCATGCACGCGGTCGCGCTCGACCTGGCCGCGGCCGCGGCGATGCGCCGGGAACAGGTACAGCTTCGCTGGCAGGTGATCACGCGCTACCCTGCGCTGATCACGGCGATGTTCGCCCGGCTCGAGGAATTCAACACGGTCGTGGCCTGCGCCGTGGCGGCGCGCCTGGGATGCGCCCCGGACGACACGTATCCGCAGCTCATGGCGGCCATGACCACGACGGGGATCCGGGTGGCCGTCCAGCGCTGGACGACCGGGCACAGGGACGAACCACTGGAGCGCCACCTGGCCGAGATCTTCGGCCTGCTCAAGGGCGAGCTCGCGGTGGTACACGGAATTAATGAGGGCCCCCGGGAGACGACGGGAGACGGCCCGCGAGGAGGAGTCAGTTGAGCGAGTCAGCCCTGCGGCAGCACGCCGCCCCGGCCCACGAGTGGCCCAAGGGAGCCCAGGGGCCCGGGCAGCCGGACAGCGGGCGGCCGGACGGGCAGCCGGACGGGCAGCCGGACAGCGGGCAGCCGGTCACGAACAACGTGGCGGTCATCTTCATCGCGCTGATGCTGGCGGTGTTCCTGGCCGCGCTGGATCAGACCATCGTGGCGACCGCGCTGCCGACCATCGTCGGGGACCTGCACGGCGTGAGCCAGCTGACCTGGGTGACCACGGCTTACCTGCTGACCGCCACCATCGGGCTGCCGATCTACGGCAAGCTCGGCGACCTGTTCGGGCGCAAGGGCCTGTTCATCTTCGCCATCGGCGTGTTCCTGGTCGGCTCGATCCTGTCCGGGCTGTCGCAGAACATGGGCGAGCTGATCGGCTTCCGTGCCCTGCAGGGGGTCGGGGCCGGCGGTCTGATGATCGGGGCCCAGGCCATCATCGGGGACGTGGTGCCGCCGCGGGAGCGGGGCAAGTACATGGGCTTCATCGGCGCGGTGTTCGGTATCGCCACCGTGGCCGGGCCGCTGATCGGCGGTTACCTCACCGACAACGTGAGCTGGCGGTGGGTGTTCTACGTCAACGTGCCGATCGGGATCATCGCCCTGGCCGTGGTGATCTTCACCCTGCACCTGGCCAAGCAGAACCACCGGCCCAAGCTCGACATCCTGGGCATGTTCCTGATCGCCGCGGCGTCGGTCTGCATCGTGCTGTTCGGCGTGTGGGGCGGCACCAAGTACGCCTGGGACTCGGCCGAGATCATCGGCCTCGGTGCGGGTTTCGTGGTGCTGACCGCGCTGTTCCTGCTGGCGGAGCGGCGCGCGGCCGAGCCGATCTTGCCGCTGCGGCTGTTCCGTAGCAACATCTTCAACATCGCCGGGCTGATCGGCCTGGTGGTCGGGGTGGCGCTGTTCGGCGCGGTGTCCTACATCGGCTTCTTCCTGCAGACGGTGGACGGCGTGAGCGCCACCGTGTCCGGGCTGCTGATGCTGCCGTTCGTGGGCGGCCTGCTGGTGTCGTCGATCGGGTCGGGCCGGATCGTGTCCGCCACCGGCCGGTACAAGATCTTCCCCATCCTGGGCACGGCCATCGCCACCGTCGGCATGGGCCTGCTGTCCCGGCTGAGCCCGACCTCGACCCGGGTGGAGAACGGCATCTACATGGCCGTGCTCGGCTTCGGCATCGGCCTGGTCATGCAGATCCTGGTCCTGGTGGTGCAGAACGCGGCGCCGCGCGAGGACCTCGGCTCAGCCACCGCGGCCAACAACTACTTCCGCCAGATCGGCGGCACGGTGGGCAGCGGCATCGTCGGGGCCGCGTTCACCAGCCGGCTGACCAGCAAGATCTCGCACCTGCTGCCCCCCGGGTCCAGTACTCACCTGCCGAACGTGCAGGCCCTGACGCCCAAAGAACTCGACGCGCTGCCGGCCTCGGTGCACAGTGCCCTGATCACGGCGTACGCCTACGCGCTGCCGCCGATATTCCTGGCCCTGGTGCCGGTGCTGGCGGCGGCGTTCGTGCTGTCCTTCTTCCTCAAGGAGAAGAAGCTGCGCACCACGATCGGGCCGGAGGACGCGGTGGCCGCACCGGCCGGCGCGGCCAGCAGCGCTACGGGGGCGTACCTGGATGCCACGGCCGCCCGGCAGGTGGCCAACGGCCACAGCAACGGCGACGGCAACGGTCAGAGTCAGGGTCGCGGAGACGGCAAGCACGGCGACCTGGACCTGATCCTGGCCTCGGTCGGCGCGCCTGCTGAGGCGGACGGGGCGGCTGGGGCGGACGGGCCGGAGGCTCCGCCAGTGCACGGTTACGTACGCCAGCCGGACGGGACGCCGCTGCCCGGCGCGACGGTCACGCTGATCGACCTGTCCGGGCGGCAGGCCGCCCACGGCCAGAGCGACGCCGGCGGGGCCTACCAGGTCTGCGCCCCCGCCCCCGGTCCGTACACGCTGATCGCCATGGCCCCCTGCCACCAGCCACACGCGTCGGCGGTGCGCGTCGGTACCGGGCCGGTAGAGGTGGACGTGCTGCTGCCCGGGGCGTCCCAGCTGGCCGGGACCGTCCGCGCGGCGGGCACCAGAGGCCCGCTGGCGGGGGTGACCGTGACCCTGGCCAACACGCGGGGCGAGGTGGTCGCGGCCCGCAGCACCGACGCCCACGGCCGGTACCTGATCACCGACCTGGCCCCAGGCCGCTACGCGCTTGCGCTCAGCGCCCCGGCCTACCAGCCTGCGGCGCTGCCGGTCACCGTGGCCGACGGCGACGCGACCACTCAGGACGCCGAACTGCGCAGCGGGGCCCGGGTGCGCGGGACCGCGCGCACCACGGCGGGCGACGCGATCCCCGACGCCCGGGTGATGCTGCTGGACAGCGACGGCAACGTGGCCGGGCTGGCCCAGACCGGCGCCAACGGGGGTTACTCGTTCGAGAACCTGCCCGAAGGCGACTACACCGTGGTGGCCAGCGGGTACCCGCCGGCCGCCAGCCGGCTGCGGGTCTCCTCCGGCGAAGCGCAGGCGCACGACGTACAGCTCGGCCATCCGGAGACGTGATCCTGGCCGCCGGGCACTGGACCATCGACCCGGCCTGACCGGTTAGGGATTCAGCCAGCATTCAGCCTTTCCGAAGCTAATCTCTCCGCTTTCGCTCAGACTCGCCCAACAGGATGGAATCAGGGCGGTAGCGGAGAGGGAGGCCATGCGATTCCTACCTGAGCTCCGCTGGCTGGCCCGACCGTCCGCCCGGATCGCCGGCATGTCGACGCTGGCCATCGTGGCTATCGTGTTCGCCTCCCCCGCCGACGGTGACACCAGCAGCCTGACCACGCAGATGGCGTCCGCGGTTCAGCCGGCCCCGGCCGTGACGCAGCACGGCGCATGGTTCGCGGGTACGCCAACCACCGGGGCCCTGTTCACGGTCAGCCATGGGACGCTGGGCCACCACTTCTGCACGGCCAGCGTGGTGCACAGCCCGCGCGGGAACCTGCTCATCACCGCCGCGCACTGCGTCACCGGCCGGTCGGGCCCGATCGCGTTCGGGCCCGGATATCACGACGGCAAGACCCCCTACGGCATCTGGTACGTGTCCCGGGTCTTCGTTGACCAGGCGTGGTCGGCTTCGGGCAGCATCGCCGACGACGTGGCGTTCTTGCAGGTCAAGGCCGATACTGCGGGCACCGAGATCGAGGATGTCACCGGCGCTAACCAACTCGGCCTGAGCGAGCCTGCCGGCCAGCTGACCCAGGTGACCGGGTATCCGGACGGGAGCAGTGAGCCGGTGGTGTGCGAGAACCGGACCAAGGCATTCGGTGCTGGCTCAACCGGGGCTGGCTCAACCGGGGCGGCCTCAACGGGGACGGCCTCAACCGGTGCTGGCTCAACCGGGGCGACCCAGTTGGAGTTCGACTGCGGGGGTTACCCGGACGGCACCAGCGGCAGCCCGTTCCTGGTCCGGGTGAACCAGGCTACGGGCGAGGGCACGGTGGCCGGCGTCATCGGCGGCTACCAGCAGGGCGGGGACAGCTCGTCGGTGTCCTACTCGATTGCCTTCGGCTCGAACGTCGGCACGCTGTACCAGTCCGCGGCGGCCGCCCGCTAGGACCGCGGGGCCCGGGTCCCTCAGCGGCCTGCGGACGGCGGCGGGACGATCTTGTCCAGCTCGGCCAGCTGGTCCTCGGTCGGGATCCAGTCCCCGGCGGCCGCGTTGGCCTTCACCTGCTCCGGGCTGGTCGCCCCGGCGATGACCGAGGCGCAGCCCGGGAGCGCGGCCAGCCCGCCGATGGCCACCTCCAGGATGCTGGCGCCCTGTCTTTCGGCCCACTCGATCAGCGCCTCAACCCGGTCCAGCTTCTCGTCGGTGATGTAGCTGCTCCGCTCGGCCAGCCGGGTCCCGGCCGGCACCTCCTGGCCGCGCCGGACCTTGCCGGTAAGCAGGCCATTGGCCAGCGGGTAAAACGGCAGCACACCCAGCCCGAAGTTCCGGGCCGCGGGCACCACGTCGGCCTCGGCCGCCCGGTCCAGCAGCGACCACTCATTCTGAGCCGAGATGAACCGGTTGCGGCCGAGCGCACGGGCCACGTGGTCGGCGTCGGCCAGCCGCCAGCCGGAGAAGTTGGAGTGCCCGATGTAGCGCACCTTGCCCTCGGAGATCAGTTCATCCAGGGCCAGGATCGTCTCGTCGATCGGGGTGTGCGGGTCGGGGGTGTGCAGCTGGTACAGGTCGATGTGGTCGGTGCGCAGCCGACGCAGGGACTCGGTGACGGCCCGCTTGGTGTAGGCCCGGCCACCCTTGGCCCCAGCCGCCGGACCGTAGCCCATGTCGGCGTTCTGGTTACCCCACTTGGTGGCGAGCACGATCTGGTCCCGGCGGGGGCCCAGCACCTCCCCCATGACGCTCTCCGACGCACCATGGCCGCCGTAGATGTCGGCCGTGTCGAACAGCGTGATCCCCGCCTCGATGGCGGCGTCGATGACCGCCCGCGTCCCGTTCACATCGAGGCGGCGGCCGAAGTTGTTGCAGCCGAGGCCCACGGCCGATACCTGCAGTCCCGATGATCCAAGTGACCTGTAGCGCATAGCGCCGATCCTATTCAGCAGGCCCGGCGGGAGGGTGGTCGGGGGATCGCTAGGGTTTGCGGGCCACCAGGGCGTAGCAGTAGGCGTCGGACGGGTTCGGCACCGGTTCTGAGCCGGGGTCGGGGCGCCAGTGGGGTAGCCAGACGATGCCGGGCTCGACCAGTTCCAGGCCGTTGATCAGGCGCTCGATCTGGTTCCGGCGGCGGACGTGCGCCGAGGAAGTGGACTGCCGGTAGACCGCGGCCGCGTCGTGGACCGCGGGTACCGCGTCGGCGGTGCCGTGCGAGATGACCAGGTAGCTGCCAGACGGGAACGGCGCCAGCAGCTTCTTGACCACGGCGGCCGGGTCGTCGGCGTCCGCGATGAAGTGCAGGATCGCGACCAGCAGAACGGCCACGGGCGCGCCGAAGTCGATCAGCGCCCGCAGTTCCGGGTCGTCCAGGATGTCTTTGGCCCGGCGCAGGTCGTGCTCGATGATCGTGGTGCCAGGCACGCCGTGCAGCAGGTGACGGCCGTGCGCCAGCACGACCGGGTCGTTGTCCACGTACACCACCCGGGTGCCGGGGGCCGCTTCCTGGGCCACCTCGTGCACGTTGCCGGCCGTGGGCAGCCCGGTGCCGACGTCTATGAACTGCCGAATGCCCTGCTCGGTGGCCAGATAGCGGACCGCCCGGCCGAGGAACGCCCGGTTCCACCGGAACGAGGTGCGCACGTTCGGCAGGGCCTGAGCGATCTCCGCCGCGGCGGCCCGGTCGGCCGGGTAGTTGTCCTTCCCGCCCAGCAGGTAGTCGTAAATCCTGGCCGTACTCGGGATGTCAGGCCGGAATTTATTTCTCCAGCCCTCGTTTTCGGTCACTCGAATACTCCCACAACACTGTGATAAGTAAATTGCGCTGAACACGTGCATGGCCCGGTTCGAAATAATGGCCAGCTAAAATAAAATTCAACACCGATCCCGCTCAGCGGATATTGAGATGTCGAATTTACGTGACGGCACCGGCCGCTTTCCGGCCCGGCGGCCCGTACCCCCCAGTTACGTCCGGACACAAGCCGGCCGGGTCCGGCCATCGCCGCCGGGCGGCCAAGCAGGCCTGGGGCCCACCTCTCGGGACCGCCAACGGCGCGGCCCGGGGGTCCGCCGGCGGTCAACCGGCCTCTGGTTCCTGGGGCCGACGGCACGCACAGTCCCGTCCACGCTAGCGAAGGAGCGTGCACACGCGGCTCCATCTCGGCTGGCCCGCAACCGGCCGAGGCGGTCGGACCCGGCCGGATCGCGGCCGGGCCCGGGCCGGGGCGCCGACCCCGGCCGAAGCGACGCGTCGCTCGGTCGCTACAGGCTGCTACCTGCGATTTTGGGCCACGGAGGGCCATCAGTGGCACAGCAAAGAGCGAACACGCACTTAATGGATTCACAAGTTGCGCGACGCGACCTTGCCCAGAGACGCCTGGGGGCATGGCATGAAATCCCATATGCGTTATCATGAGATTGGCGCAAGGAAGTGTTTTAGAGTTGTACGCAATTGCGCCACCGATGTGCATAGGGTAAGACACTTCTCGACGACAGTTTTGTCTTATGATTTGCGACACGTATGTCCGGACGTCAGTGTAGCCGGTCACGTCAGTACTGTCCCGGCGGTCACGGCATCTGGAGACTCGGCAGCGCCAGCGCCCAACTGGCGCCGCCGGGTGGGTACCAACAGGCAGCGCGGCCAGCCTGGATTGTCGGCCGTACCGGCCGATCGGCCCGATCGGCCGGTATGTCCGGTAGGGCCGCCCCCGAGCTACCGGGCACGAGCGGATCACGGACGGCGATCCGGAGAGGACAGGTGAGTCTGATGACAGAGCCGACCCATGGACCAACTGTCCTTCGCATCCTGCTCGGCACACATTTGCGCCGGCTGCGGGAGAGCAGAGGCGTCTCGGCTCAGCAGGCGGCCCGGGTCATTCGCGGGTCGGAATCCAAAATCAGCCGGATCGAGCTGGGCCGGAACGCGATCCGCGAAATCGACATCCTGGACCTGCTGACCTACTACGGCGTCGAGCGCGACGACCGCGAGCAGCTGCTGGCGCTCGCGGAGCAGGCCAATCGGCCGGGATGGTGGCACCGCCACACCGATATCTTGCCCGAATGGTTCCAGACTTATGTCGGGATGGAAGAGTCGGCCGCGTCCATCCGGATGTACGAGCCGCAGTTCATCCCGGGTCTGCTGCAGACCGAGGCCTACGCTGCGGCGGTCTTCGCCCTGGGCGACTTCTCCCCGGCCGAGGCCGAGCGGCACGTGCTGATCCGCAAGGAGCGGCAGCGCCGCTTCGCCGCCGGTGAGCTGAACCTGTGGGTGGTCGTCGAGGAGCCGGCCTTGCGACGGCCGGTCAGCGACACCAGGACCCACTGCGACCAGATGCGTTACCTGCTCGAAGCCAGCGAGCGGCCCAACCTGACGCTGCAGGTGGTCCCATACGGCGTCGGCGGCCACGCGGTCCCGAGCGGTTTCAGCGTGCTGCGGTTCGGTGACCGCGAGCTACCCGACATCGTGTACGTCGAGCACCTGACCAGTGCCCTCTACCTGGACAAGCAGGTCGACGTAGACCAGTACATGCTGGCCATGGAGCGGCTCAGCCTGGTGAGCGCACGGCCGGCCGCCACCCCGGGCATCCTGCGGTCGATCATCAGCGAGCTGGAGGGAAACCAATGAGCCGTCCGTCCGTCGCTGGCGCCAATGACGCCAGTACCGACGCGCGCGAGCTTCGGAGTGCCCGCTGGCGGAAGAGCAGCTTCAGCGGTCCGACCGGCGGCAATTGCGTCGAGACCGCGGCGCTGGCCGAAGGACGGATCGCAGTGCGGAACTCCCGGTTCCCCGCAGGTCCGGCGCTGGTCTTCACGGCCGGTGCGTGGGAGGCGTTCATCGGCCGCTGCGACCCGGCGCAGGTCGACTGACCAGGTTCGATGGACTGGGCCCTACTACCTGGCCCCACCAACTTGGCCCGGCTGATGGGGCCAAAAATGTGTGGCGGGTCCCGCTACCCCTCAGCGGGACCCGCCACTCCCCCCAATCGCCCGGAGCCGTAACCCCGGGACGTGGAGAGCCGAACTTCAGCTGGACTTCAGCTGGGAAGGTCGAACTCACCGTTCTTGGCGCCGATGATGAAGCACTCCCACTCGTGCCGGTTGAAGACGTGCGGGGTCTTGCTGCGGTCCTTCGTGTCTCGGACCGCGACTCCTCCGTCCGTCAGGTGGGCGATCTCCACGCATCCGCCGGTGCTGCTTGCGCTGCTCTTGAACCAGCGCAGCCCTGTCAGGTCGGTATCCATCCGCCCCTTCTTTCTTTAGATGTGGAACCCTGTTTCCCAAGTTGGCTCGTGAACCCGCGGATCAGCTGAGATCCTTGGCGGCCTCGAAGATCAGATCGGAGGATTGGCCCGGCGAGAGGGCGGCCGCACGAAGCCGGTCGAACGCTTCCGCGCACGTGCGTACCTCCCGCTCCTTCTCCAGGTAGATGATCCCGGCCACCGACTCGACGTAGGCCACGTCGGCGTCGGCGCGCTCGGGAAACTCAAGGATGGAGAAAGGGCCGCGCAATCCCGCGTGTGAGCCGGTTTCAAACGGCAGGACCTGCAGCGTGACGTTGGGCTTCTTGCTCTCCTCGACCAGCCGGGCGAGCTGGTCCCGCATGACCTCGGGGCCGCCGATCGTGCGACGAACCACGGCCTCGTCCAAGATCATCCAGACGTCCAGCGGCGGGTTGCGGTCGAGCACTTCCTGCCGCTTCATGCGCAGGTCAACCAGCCGCTCGACCTGCTCGTCGGTGTCGCGGACCTGCACTTCCCGCAGGATGGCCCGGGCGTAGTCGGGCGTCTGGAACAGGCCCTGGACCGCATCGCCCTCGAAGGCACGCAGGCCCGCAGCTTCGGCTTCCAGCCCGACGTAGATGCCGAACCCGGTGGGCAGCACGTCATCGTAGACCGACCACCAGCCCTTGCGGTGGCCCTCGCGGGCCATGTCCACCAGGACCTGCCGCTGAGCCGGGTCGGTCACCCCGTACATCTCGAGCATCGCGGTCAGATACACCGACTTGGTCGGGGCCTTGCCCGTCTCGATGCGGGACAGCGTAGACGCGGCCACGCCGAGGCGCTCGGCCACTTCTTCCAGCTTGATCGAATGATCTTCACGGAGACGGCGAAGCTCAGACCCAAGCCTCCGGCGACGGACGGTGGGACCCATCGTCACGGGCGGCTCACCTCCTCGGGCCATCCGGGCGATTTACGCCCAGATCCGGCGAGCGGGACACAACTGTCTGTGGCCGACCGCATGATTGCGCATGGTGACGAGACAACTTCGAACCGTTCCTGACAACCAGTACGATACAGCACCATGACCGGCGATGAAATCCCATCCGGGATTTCATCCAAGAAATTTGTTTCATGCACTTGCGTCGAGCGACCCGTTCGGACCATTATCTTTTTTGACGCTGCGTGATGACATTATTACCCATAGCGCTATGCAAACGCCTGGAAGTGGCAAAGTCCGCTTTGGACCGGCTGGGCGTGGTCATGGGGAGGGAAGCGGTATGAGGCAAATCTCGGCTGGCGATTGCCGGCCTGGGCGGCTATGACACCGGCGGCGGTCGTGCTGGGGAGCCTCACCGTCCCCGGCATGCCGGAACATGTGTCGCGGACCCGGGCCTTCGTCGCGGGCCTGGCCGACCGGACCGCGCTGGAGCAGGACACGGTGGATACGGCCGCGCTGCTGACCTCGGAGCTGGTCACGAACGCGATGCTGCACACCAGCTCGGGCGGGAGTCAGGGCACGGTGACCGTCGTAGTCATCGACGGGGAGAGCGGCCTGATGGTCGAGGTCATCGACGACGGGTCGCCCGACCGCGGCCCAGAGGTCCAGGGTGACCGCTACGCATCCCAGGGCCACGGCCTGTTCCTGGTCGAGCAGCTCGCCTCCCGGTGGGGATACCTGCGCGACCTGGCGGGCACGACGGTCTGGTTCGAGCTGGACCGCGAGGTGGCCGACGGCGCGGCTTAACGGCCGAGTCAGTTGAGGCGGGCGGTGGGGCCGCGGCTGGTGGTGCGTCCAAAGCCCTGGCGCGGCCGGCTCTTTGGGCGCGGCCGGCTCTGGGCGCGGCGGTTCGCTGGTGCGGCCGGGGGTCAGGCGTGGACCGCCCGGGCGGCCCAGCCGGCCCGGTTGGTGCGCGCGACCAGGCTGGACCGGCCAGCACCGGGCTGGCGGGCCCACTGGGTCCAGACGTCCGGCTTCAGCCGGACGCTGAGCCAGTCGGCCAGGGCCCGGTAGTCGACGTCCCGGCTGATCAGCACGTTGCCGCCCGGGTCGGCGAAGGGATCGACGGCGGGCCGGGCGGTCGTCGCTGTCCGCGGGGCCGGGGTGACTGGGTTGGGGGTCGCCGGGTCCGGGGTTCCCGGCGCACCAGCGTGGTCGGCCGTGATCCAGCCGGCCTCGCCCACCAAGACCCGGGCCGGGCCGAATGGGGTGAACCGCACCCGGAGGGCGGCGGCCAGCGCGAGCGGGCCACCGGGGATGACCGCCGGGTGGTAACGGGCGAAGAACTGACCGCAGTGGGCGGCCAGCACACCCGCCCAGGATGGGGCCGCGTCGGCCAGTTGCCGGATGGCCGGGGACGTCGCCGTCAGCTCGGCCTGCTGCCCGGCGGGCAGGGCGTAGTTGACCAGCCGCAGGTGGTGTGCGTGGGCCAGCACCTGGCGCACGGCGGCGGGATCGAGCCGGAAATTGCGCGGCGGCAATGCCTGGCCGGAGCCGCTCCAGGTGCCGGTCAGCTGGGTCACGAACAGCCGACGGCCCAGCCCGGGCTCACGGGCCAGCAGGGCGGCCAGGTTCGACAGCGGGCCGAGGCCGATCCAGCGGGCCACCCCACCCGACCGGGCGCAGACCTGCGCGACAGCCCGGCCGACGTCGGTGGACGCGGGCGCCACCCAGTCCGGCACCAGCCCGTCGGCGAAGTACGGCGGCGTCTCGCTGAGCTGATGACCGGCGACTACGGCCACATCCGCGCGCCCGGCGCTGTCGAGCAGGTAGCGGGCGAACCGCGCTCGCTGACCGCCCAGCTCGTCCGAGGTGATCACGAGGGCCAGCTCGGGAAGCTCACGCGCAGCAATCACCAAGGCCATGGCGTCATCCGGCTCACCGCCGATCTCGGTGTCCAGGATGACGGGCAAGGTTTCCAGGTTTGGCTGCAGGTCAACCACCATCTATCGGTAACCCCCGGCTGGTAGTTGGATCTTGATCAGGTGTCCCCCCACGCTGACCGATGAAAACATTAACTCATACAGAGAGTGACTTTGGTGTTAACTGTAGGTAACGATCACCTTCGCGGCGACCTCACATTGCTGTCGGCGAAAACATAACAATCTACATATTGTGAACGCCGCACGGGAAGAACGCCAGAGGGTTCTTTGACATACTTCGTCCCCTCACTGGCCCGAGGTACCCGCGGAACGGTCAGCGGGGCGACCTTGGCGGGGTGAGACCGTGCTGGTAGGCGACGCTGACGGCCTGGGCCCGGCCGCGGACCCCGATCTTGGCCAGCAGGTGGTTGACGTGGCTTTTCACGGTGGCCTCACTGACCACCAGGCGGCCGGCGATCTCCGCGTTGGACAGGCCCTCGGCGATCAGGGCCAGCACTTCGCCCTCGCGTGGGGTGAGACCCAGGTTGGCCGCCAGAACCTGCGGATCCGGAAGGGGATCGGTGGCCGGGGCCGGAGTGGCCGGGGCCGGGGTGGCCGGTGCGCCGGGACCGGCGGGGCTAGCGGGCGCGGCCGGAGCGGTAGGCGCGTCGCCGGGGGCGGCGATGGCATCGACCAGATGGGCCTGGACGGCGGGGTCGATGACCGCGCGGCCGCTGGTGACGTCGTGCAGGGCCCGGCGGATCTCCTCGGCCCCCGCGTCCTTGGTCAGGTAACCACGGGCGCCGGCCCGCAGCGCGTCGATGACCGAGCGGTCGTCGGCGTAGGTGGTGAGGACGATGACGCGGACGTCGGGGCAGCGTTCCCGGAGCCGGCGGGTGGCGGCGGCCCCGTCCAGGTGGGGCATGCGCAGGTCCATGAGCACGACGTCCGGCTGGGTGGCGGTGGCCAGCCGGACCGCCTCTTCCCCGTCGGCCGCGGTGCCCACCACCTCGACGTCGGGCAGCAGGCTGAGCAGCATGGCCAGCCCCTCCCGGACGACCCGCTGGTCGTCTGCGGCGCTCACGCATGCCGGTGAGGCCGTAACCGCCATCCAGGGGCGAGGCGGCCCCGGTGACCCCAGGATGGCCCGGGACCGGGTTGGCCTCGACGTCTTCCACGGTTAGCGAGACCGATCGCGGCTCGTAGGCCAGGGTGACCTCGGCCCGGTCGGGATGGGCGTGCTTGCGGATGTTGGTCAGCGCCTCCTGGGCCACGCGGTAGAGCGCGAGCCGGGTTTCTGAGGCGACGTCACGGCGCGAGCCGGAGATCGCGAACTAGCACGGGACGCCGGTGTCGCGGGTGAACTCGGTGGTCATCGTCTCGATGCTCTCCAGGCCGGGCAGTTCATCGTCGCGGAGCATGCTGATCGCGCGGCGGGCCTCGTTCAGGCCGGACCGGGCCAGGTGGTGGGCGCGATCGATGGTATCGGTCAGCCGGGGATCTGCGGGGTCGGAGGCGGCCAGCAGGCGGGCCCCCTCCAGCTCATGACTAGCCCAGACAGGGAGTGGGCTAGCACGTCGTGCATCTCCCGGGCCAGCCGCTGCCGTTCGGCCAGGGCGGCGGCGCGCAGCTCAGCGCCGCGGGTCTGTTCCAGCACCACCAGCATCCGGTCGGCTCGGGCGTCCTGGGCGTCGATGCGCCGGGCGAACAACGCGGCCAGCAGCGTGGCCACCGCCGCGATCACGCCGGGGCCACCGGGCTGCAGCCACAGCAGGGCGGCCGAGCTGGCCAGCAGCAACGCGAACACCACGCCCTGCGGGCGCGGGTGGTTCCGGGCCAGCGCCAGGCCGGCGGTGGTCACGGCCAGACCGGCCACCGCCAGCGCGATGCCCAGGTGAACGCCGTGCGCGCCCGGCTCCGGCTGGGTTCGCACCGCGGCGACGATGACCGCGATCATTGCGATCGGCAGCACCCGGCGGGCCAGCTCCTGGCGCTGGAGCCGCTGTCGCCGCAGGGTCGCCATGGTCAGCGTGCCCTGCCCCTCGCTGCTCACGCAGTTAGCGTACGTCCGGGCTGGCCCACGGGACGCGGCCCGCATGCTGGCTGATGTACGGAGAACGCACTACCCGGAGGAGACGACATGATGCACGGCTCCGCTCGCACCAAGCTCGTGATCCGGCTGCTCATCGGCCTGGCGTGTGCCTTGCTCGGCGCCGCCTTGCACATGTTGGTGATGTTCACCGTAGGCCTGCTGGTCCTGGTCGTGGCCGTGCTGCGGTTCAACCAGGACCGCCGGGACGGCGGTGGCTGGTGAACGCGATCGAGGTCGAGCACCTGACCAAGCGGTTCGGCGGCGTCACCGCGGTGCGTGACGTCAGCTTCGGCATACCCGCAGGCCGGCCGTGGTGTCCTAGCCGGCCGCGGCGGCGGCCAGCACCCCGGTGCAGATCTGGTCCAGGTCGGGGTCGCAGGTGATATAGGGGGGCATGGTGTAGACGAGGTTGCGGAACGGCCGGAGCCATACTCCGGCCCGGACGGCGGCGGCGGTGGCGGCGCGCAGGTCGACTTCGTGGTCGAGCTGGACGACGCCGATCGCGCCCAGGACCCGGACGTCGGTCACGCCGGGCAGCTCCGCGGCCGGAGCCAGACCGGCCCGCAGGCCGGCCTCGATGCGGCCGACCTCGTGCTCCCAGCCACGGGCGTAGCCGTCCAGCAGCACGTCCAGCGAGGCGTTGGCAATGGCGCAGGCCAGCGGGTTAGCCATGAACGTCGGCCCGTGGGCCAGCACCGGCAGGTCGCCCGCGGAGATGCCGTCGGCGACCTCGGGGGTACACAGGGCGGCGGCCATCGTGAGATAGCCGCCGGTCAGCGCCTTGCCGACGCACATCACGTCCGGGCTGACGCCGGCGTGCCGGGCCGCGAACAGCTGGCCGGTGCGGCCGAAGCCGGTGGCGATCTCGTCGAAGATCAGCAGGACCCCGTGCTTGTCGCAGGCGTCCCGGAGCACGCGCAGGTAGCCGGGATCGTGGAACCGCATGCCACCGGCCCCCTGCACCACCGGCTCGACGATCACCGCCGCGAGCTCGTCTGCGTGCCGGGCGATCAGGGCGGTCAGGTGGTCCGCGTACCCGGGGTCGACCCCAGCGGCGAAGCCCGCGGGCGGCAGGCCGGCGAACACCTGGCGGGGCAACACGCCGTCCCAGAGCTTGTGCATGCCGCCGTCGGGGTCACACACCGACATGGCCCAGAACGTGTCCCCGTGGTAGCCGCCGCGCCAGGTCAGCAGGCGCTCTTTGGCCGGGCGGCCGCGGGAGCGCCAGTACTGCAGGCACATCTTGACGCCGACCTCGACCGAGACCGACCCGGAGTCGCACAGGAACACGTGCTCCAGGCCGCCGGGGCTCAAGGTGGCCAGCCGGTCGCACAGCCGCACGGCCGGCTCGTGCGTCAGCCCGCCGAACATCACGTGGCTCATCTGCCCTAGCTGGGCCGAGGCGGCCTGGTCCAGGGCCGGGTGCCGGTAGCCGTGGATGGCGGCCCACCACGAGGACATGCCGTCGATGAGCTCGGCACCGGTTTCCCCGGTACCGGCGGGCCCGGCCAGGCGGAGCCGGACCCCGGCCGCGGATTCGACCGCCAGCGGCGGGTGGGTGCCGGGCATCGGGGCGTAGGGGTGCCAGACCCGGCGGCGATCGGTCTGGGTCAGGCCGGGAAGGTCCATCTGGCGATCAGTGGCGGCTGGCGCTGGAGCCCCGGGAGCCGGCGTTGCGGCCGCGCTTCTCCCGTATGCGCATCGAGACCTTGAGCGGGCTGCCGTCGAAGCCGAACTCCTCGCGCAGCTTGCGCTCCACGAACCGGCGGTAGGAGGCCTCCAGGAACCTGGTGGTGAACAGGACCACGTGCGGGGGCCGGATGCCGGCCTGGGTGGCGAACAGCACCTTGGGCTGCCGGCCGCCGCGCACCGGCGGCGGCGTCGCCGCGATCAGGCCGTTCAGCCAGGCGTTCAGGCGGCCGGTGGAGATCCGCGTCTCCCAGCCGGCCAGCGCGGTCTCGATCGCCGGCACCAGCCGGTCGACATGGCGGCCGGTGGTGGCGGAGATGTTGACCCGGGGTGCCCAGCGTGCGTTGTACAGCTGGCGGTCGATCTCACGCTCCAGGTAGTGCTGGCGCTCCTCGTCGACCAGGTCCCACTTGTTGAACGCGATGACCAGCGACCGGCCCGCCTCGATGACCATCGAGATGATCCGCAGGTCCTGCTCGGTCAGCGGTTCGCTCGCGTCCACCAGCACGACCGCGACCTCGGCCACCTCCAGCGCCCCGGCGGTGCGCAGCGCGGCGTAGTAGTCGGCGCCCTGGTTCTCCCGGAACCGGCGCCGGATGCCGGCCGTGTCCACGAACCGCCAGGTCTTGCCGCCCAGCTCGATCAGCTCGTCCACCGGGTCCCGGGTGGTCCCGGCCACGTCGTCAACCAGGACCCGCTGCTCCCCGGCTAGCTTGTTGAGCAGGCTGGACTTGCCCACGTTGGGCTTGCCCAGCAGGGCCACCCGGCGCGGGCCGGCCGGGGCGGTGTGGGGCTGCGGTGGTGTTTTTGGCAACGCCTCCAGCACGGCATCCAGCAGGTCGCCGCTGCCGCGTCCGTGCAGCGCGCTGACCGGGCGAGGCTCACCCAGGCCCAGCGACCACAGCGCGGAGGCGGTCAGCTCGGTGGCGGCGTTGTCGACCTTGTTGGCCGCGACCACCACCGGCGCGCCGGAACGGCGCAGCACGTCCGCGACCGCGTCGTCGGCGTCGGTCGCGCCGACCGTAGCGTCCACCACGAACAGCACCGCGTCGGCGGTGCTGGCCGCGATCCGGGCCTGACCGGCGATGCGGGCGGCCAGCGAACCGGTCTTCTCCTCGGACGGCTCCCAGCCCCCGGTGTCGACCAGGGTGAACATCCGGCCCCGCCAGTTCGCGTCGTAGGCGACCCGGTCCCTGGTCACGCCGGGGGTGTCCTCCACCACGGCCAGGCGGCTGCCCAGAACCCGGTTGACCAGCGTCGACTTGCCGACGTTGGGCCGCCCGACGACCGCGACGACCGGGCGGTCGGCGATGAACTCCTCGTCCAGCTCGCCGTCATCGAGATCGTCGTTGAGGTCGTCGTCGCCCAGATCGACCCGGCCCGCCGGGTCCTCGCTGTCCGGCTCGTAGTGCTCGTCCACACCGGGCACGAACTCGTCGATGCCGGGCACGAACTCCTCGCTGGTGCCGCCGACGACCTCGTCGTCCGGGTTGATCGGGTCGTTGGGGTTCATCGGGTCGTCCGCGCGGTGTCGGTCAGGCCGGCCCGCTCCTGGGCCAGGCCGGCGATCATGCCGATGACGTCCTCCAGGCCGAACATGGTCGAGTCGATCTCGACCGCGTCGTCGGCCCGGGCCAGCTGGCCCGCGTCCATCCGGTCCCGGCGAGCCTGGTCAGCCTCGGTGGCACTGACTTGGCTGGCCCTGGCCTGGCTGGCCCTGGCCTGGCTGGCACTGGGGGTCACGTCGGGGCTGGCCACCGACTCGGCCGTCCGGCGCTGGGCCCGGACCCGCTCGCTGGCAGTGAGGTAGACCTTGACCACCGCGTCTGGGGCGACCACGGTACCGATGTCGCGGCCTTCCGCCACGATGCCCCGGCCCTCGGCCCGGGCGCGGGCGATGATCTCACGCTGCAGCGCGATCAGCCGGGCGCGAACCTGCGGCACCCGGGCCACGGCGGATACCGCGCTGGTGACCTCCTCGCTGCGGACGGCTGCGGTCACGTCCTGGCCGTCGACCCGGACCCATGGGCTGTCGGGGTCGGTACCGACCTCGATGATGGGCTCACTGACGGCCTGGGCCACCGCCGCGGGATCGTCCGCCGGGATGCCGCGGGCCAGCAGCCACCAGGTCAGCGCCCGGTACATGGAGCCGGTGTCCAGGTAGCGCAGGCCCAAGGCGCGGGCCACGCCGCGGGAGGCACTTGATTTGCCCGAGGCCGATGGGCCGTCGACGGCGATGACGATTCCGTGGCTTGTTGCTGCGCCGTGACCTCCGGCAAAAATACTCACACTCGCCAGGTTACCGGCGTACCGGCCATCCGGCGTCCGTCAGCACGGTAATCAGCGACCCAGCGGCGTCCGGCCGGACCGACAGCTCGGCCACGCCGACCGGAGCGCCCGGTGAGTGCTCGATAGCGACGTCCTCGATGTTGATCCTGGCCGCGGCGGCCACCGCGAACAGCTGGGCCAGCTCGCCAGGCTGGTCGCTGATCACGACCTGGACGGCGGTGAACGCGCGGGCGGGACCGCCGCGCTTGCCGGGGATGCGGGCCACCCCGGCCCGGCCCTGGTCCAGTAGCTCGGTCAGCTGCTTGTCACCGGACGCAGCGCCGTCCCCCGTGTCCGGCGAGGTCAGGTCGCGGGCCGCCTGGGCCAGGTCGGCGGCCACGGCCGCCAGCACCTGCGCCACCGGAGCCGCGTTGGCGGTCAGGATCTGCCGCCACAGGGCGGTGTCGCCGACCGCGATCCTGGTCGCGTCGCGCAGCCCTGTCCCGGCCAGCTGCAGAGCCTCCGGCGGAACCGAAGGGGCAGCCAGCTGGGCGGCCAGGGCGGCCGCGACCACGTGCGGGGCATGCGAGATCAGCGCCACCCAGCGGTCATGAGTGGCCGCGTCGGTGACCACCGGCTCGGCGCCGCACGCCGCGGCCAGCGCGGAGACCGCGGCCACCGCGGCCGGGGCGGTCTCCGGGGCCGGGCACAGCGCCCAGGTCCGGCCCAGGAACAGGTCGGCGCGGGCCGCGGCGGGACCGGACCGTTCCCGGCCCGCCAGCGGATGCCCGGGCACGTACCGGGTGAGGTCGCAGCCCGCGTCCCGGGCCTGGGCCAGCGGCTGCGCCTTGACGCTGGCCACATCGGTGTAGCAGTGGGCCAGGCCGGCTCGCTGGGCCGCGGCCAGCACCGACGCCACGCTGGCGGGCGGCACCGCGATCAGGGCCACGTCGGCCGGGCCGCCGGGCACGCCCGCCGCGGGCAGCACCTGGCCCGCGCCGAGATCGGCCGCGAGTTCGGCGGCGGCCGGGGCGGCGTCGGACAGCCACACCTGGGTGCCGTGGCGGCGCAGCGCGAGCGCGGCCGATGTCCCGATCAGGCCGGTGCCGACGACGACGACCCGCCGCGGCGCTTGCCCCGGTGTCATGGTGCTGCTCATGAGGCCAGCCTCACGCTGGTCTCATTGGGCGATGTCGAGCCGGAGCGCGGCCGCGCCGCGCAGGTAGACGTGCTGGATCTCGCGGCGCGAGCGCTCCGTGTCCACGTGCGCCAGCAGCCGGACCACCCGGGGCAGCGCACCGGGCACCGGGATCTCGGTCGCGCACAGCAGCGGCACGTCCTGGAAACCGATCTTGCGCGCGGCCAGCGCGGGGAACTCCGTCGTGAGATCGGGGGTGACGGTGAAGATGACGCTGATGACGTCGTCGGGCACCAGGTCGTTGCGCGCCATCACCTCGCTGACGAGCTCGGTCGTCCCTTCCAGGATCGCCTCGCGCTCGTCGGCGTCGACTTGCACCGCGCCCCGGATCGCTCTGACCGGCACGTATATCCCTCCTCAGACCGCTGCAGGCTGACGTCACCAGGTTATAGGCCTACCGATGCGTAGAGCTCGCCAATCTCCGCCGTGGTCAGCTCGCGGACCGCACCGGGCTTCAGGTGGCCGAGCCGGACCGCGCCCACGTCGGTGCGGACCAGCCGCTGCACCGGATAGCCGGCCTCGCCCAGCATCCGGCGCACGATCCGCTTGCGCCCCTCATGCAGAGTGATCTCGACCATGACCCGTTTCCCGGACTGATCCACCACCCGGAACCGGTCCGCGGTGGCCAACCCGTCGTCCAGCTCGATCCCGCTCATCAGCCGCCGGCCCAGGTCCTTCGACACCGGCCCAGGCACCTCGGCCAGGTAGGTCTTGAGCACGCCGTACCGGGGGTGGGCCAGCCGGTTGGCCAGCTCCCCGTCGTTGGTCAGCAGCATCAGGCCCTCGGTGTCGTAGTCAAGCCGGCCGACGTGGAACAGCCGCTCGGCCCGGTCGCCCAGGTAGTCGGTGATGGTGGGGCGGCCCCGGTCGTCGGACATGGCGGTGAGCACACCGGGCGGCTTGTTGAAGGCCAGGTAGGCCAGGTCTGGCCGGGTCGGGATGCGCTTGCCGTCGACCCGGATGATCTGATGCTCGGGATCGACCCGGGCGCCGAACCGGCGGACGGTCTCCCCGTCGACCTCGACCCGGCCCGCCCCGATCAACTCCTCGCAGTGCCGGCGGCTGCCGATGCCCGCCGCGGCCAGCACCTTCTGCAGCCGGACGCCGCCGGGGACGTCGGTGAGGCTGTCCCGCTCCCCCGGCTCGTCGCCCCAGTCGTCGTCGAAGTCGTCGTCACGCGTGTTCATGGGCGACGTCCTCCCCGTCCGCCACGTCGTCCACATTGTCCGGCAGGAACGGGGCCAGGTCGGGCAGCTCGTCCAGGGTGGCCAGGCCGAGCCGCTCCAGGAAGTAGCCGGTGGTGCGGTACAGGATCGCTCCGGTTTCCGGGTCGGTGCCGGAGTCCTCGACCAGCCCGCGCAGGGTCAGCGTGCGCATCACGCCGTCGCAGTTGACGCCGCGCACGGCGGAGACCCGGGCCCGGCTGACCGGCTGCCGGTAGGCCACCACGGCCAGAGTCTCCAGCGCGGCCTGGGTGAGCCGGACTTCCTGGCCCTCGCTGACGAAGCGCTCGACCACGGGAGCGCACTCCTCGCGGGTGTAGAACCGCCAGCCGCCCGCGATCTCCCGCAGGTCGAAGCCGCGGCCCTCGGCCTCGTAGGCGACCGCGGTGGCCCGCAGCAGGTCTGTGACCTCGCCGGTGGGGCGTTCCAGCACCTGGGCCAGCACGACCGCGGGCACCGGCTCGTCCGCGACCAGCAAGATCGCCTCCAGCTGAGCCCGTACGCCCGGGCCGTCGGGCTCGGTCGGCTCGGTGGCCGCTTCGCCGGCGTCGTCCGGCAGGTCTGAGTACTCGTCCATGTCCTAATTGGTTTCCGCGTCGTCGGTGTCGGTGCCTTCGTCAGCGTCCCGGGCCACGTCGTCTTCGCCATCGTCGTTGGCCGCGTTCCAGGTCACGTAGATGTCCCCCAGCGGCGTGACCTGCTCCAGCGCGATCCGGTCCTCCCGGAACAGCTCGAGCAGGGCCAGGAAGCTGGCCACGATCTCGTAGGTGGCCTCGCAGTCCGTGGTGAGCTGCCGGAAGCTGGCCCGGCCGAGCCGCCGCAGCCGGGTGGCCAGCCGCCGGGCCTGCTCGCGGACGCTCACGAACGGGGCATGGATGTGCTCGGTGGACACCGTGGGCGCCTGGCGTGGGGTGAGCACGCGCGCGGCGATCCGGGCAAATTCTACCGGGCCCAGGCCGAGCAAGACCTCGGGGAACAGCTGGGCGAACCGCGGCTCCATCGGTACCCGGCGCGGGAACCGCCGCGCGGCCACCGCCATCCGGCCGGCGAACACCGCGGCGGCCTCCTTGTACGCGCGGTACTGCAGCAGCCGGGCGAACAGCAGGTCCCTGGCCTCGAGCAGGGCCAGGTCCTCCTCGTCCTCCACCTCGCCCGAAGGCAGCAGCCGGGCGGCCTTCAGGTCCAGCAGCGTCGCCGCCACGACCAGGAAGTAGCTGACCTGGTCCAGGTCCCAGCCGCCGGACCGGTCCCGGATGTAGGCGATGAACTCGTCGGTGACCTGGGACAGCGCGACCTCAGTGATGTCCAGCTTGTGCTTGGAGATCAGCCCCAGCAGCAGGTCGAACGGGCCTTCGAACACGTCAAGGTGCACCTGGAAGCCGGGCTGGCCCGGCGGGGCGTCGGCGCCCGGCGACTCCGCCTCCTCGTACAGGCCGAGGTCGCCGGCCAGGCTGTCAGCCGTGGTGACTCCTCCCTCAGGCCGAACCGGCGGGCACGGTCGGTGGTGCCTTTAAGCTATCCGGCGCGATCGGTGTCCCGTCCACCGCAGCATCCGGCGCAGGCGGACCGGAGGAATCATCCGGGCCGGCGATACGCTGGGCCAGCACGCTGGTCTCGCCGCGGGCGTCCAGATCTGCGAGCAGAACCGCGATAGCCTCACGAACCAGCCGGCCTCGGTCGGTCGTGATCCCGTAGCGGCGCAGCGCCAGCCGGGCGTGCTCCAACTCGAACAGCTCATCGGCGGACAGGTAGACGGTGATCTTATGGGCGTGCTGCTCCCGGCCGCTGGCCGGACGGTGCGCCGCGAGCTCCGGCCCCTGTGTAGCGGGCCGAAGCAGTTCCGCGATGCCCGGCAGGCTTACCCTTCGTGACCGTCCTCTGCTAGACGCCACCGCTCCAGTACCTCCTTGGCGAGTTCACGGTAGGAACTCGCCCCCATCGATCCGGAGTCGAACCGGGTGATGGGCTCCCCTGCCACGGTAGCGTCTGGGAACCGGACGGTGCGGTTGATCACGGTGTGAAAGACCTTGTCGCCGAAGCCATTCACGATATTTGTCAGCACTTCACGGGTGTGCAGGGTGCGTGAGTCGTACCTCGTCGCCAGCAGGCCATCGATCTCGAGCTTCGGGTTGAGCCTGCGGGAGACCTTGTCGATCGTCTCCATCAGCAGGGCCACCCCGCGCATGGCGAAGTACTCGCACTCGAGCGGGATCAGCACCCCGGCCGCGCAGGCCAGCGCGTTGATGGTCAGCAGGCCCAGCGACGGCTGGCAGTCGATCATGATGACGTCGTACTCGGGGAGCACCTCCTCGAGCGCGCCGCCGAGCACGTACTCCCGGCCGACCTCGTGCACCAGCTGGACTTCCGCGCCGGACAGGTCGATGTTGCTTGGCATCAGGTCCATGCCCTGGACCGCGGTCTTGATCATCACGTCGTGCGCGGTCGTACCCCGCTCCATGAGCAGGTTGTAGACCGTGGACTCGACCTCGTGCGGCTGGATGCCCAGGCCCACCGACAGCGCGCCCTGCGGGTCGAAGTCGACCAGCAGGACCCGGCGGCCCTGCTCGGCCAGGGCCGCGCCCAGGTTGATAGTCGTGGTGGTCTTACCCACGCCGCCCTTCTGGTTACAGACGGCGACGATCCGAGCCGGACCATGATGGTCCAGCGGCTTGGGATCAGGAAAGGCCGACAACGGTCGTCCGGTGGGCCCTAGCCCTGCCGCCGCTGGCTCTAGCAATCGGGTTGCCACCAAGCTGCTGATCCTCCCGGTGGAAATTTCACTTACACCACTAGGTCCCGGACTTTATGGCCTCCGCTTGACCCCGTTCAAGCGGACGCGCCGTGAAGCACCGGAAATGAGATAAATAGCCGGGGCGCTACCCGAGCGCCCGCGGGTGCGCCGCAGCATACACTTCACGCAGTTTCTCGACCGTCACCAGGGTATACACCTGGGTCGTGGTCACCGAGGCGTGCCCCAGAAGTTCCTGTACGACCCGGATGTCCGCCCCGCCGTCAAGCAGATGGGTGGCGAACGAGTGCCGCAGGGTGTGCGGGGACACCTGCGGCAGCCCGGCCCGGGCGGCGGCGGCGTGCAGCACGCCCCAGGCCCCCTGGCGGGTCAGCCGGCCGCCGCGGGCGTTGAGGAACAGGGCCGGGACGGCCGAGCGGGTGCCGGCCGCGGCCAGGGCGGGCCGGGACCGGACCAGGTAGGCGTCCAGGGCGGCGGCCGCATACCGGCCCAGCGGGACGATCCGCTGCTTGCCGCCCTTGCCGTCCAGCAGCACGGCGGACTCGCCGTCCAGTTCCAGGTCGTCCACGTCCAGGCCGGTGGCCTCGGAGATGCGGGCCCCGGTGGCGTACAGGAACTCCAGCAGCGCCCGGTCCCGGACCGGCCGGGGGTCGCCGCCGTCACCCGGGCCGGCCGCGTCCAGCAGCCGCTCGACCTCGGCCACCGAGATGGCCTTGGGCAGCCGCCGGGGCGGCGCTGGCGGCGGCACGGGCCGGGCCGGGTCGGCCGCCGTCAGGCCCTGGGCGAAGACGTAGGCGTGCAGCCCGCGGACCGCGGCCATGGCCCGGCCCGCGGAACTGGCCGCCAGCGGCGGGTGGTCCTCGTCGCCCTCCCGCAGCCGGGCCAGGTAGGACGCGATATCGGCCTGGGTCACCTGGCCGATGCCGGTCCGCCCGGCCGCGGCCAGCGCCTGGGCGTACCGGGTCAGGTCACGCCGGTACGACGTCAGCGTGTTCGCGGCCAGGCCCCGCTCGACCAGCAGGTGGTCGAGGTAGCCGCGGACCGCCTCGGCCACGCCGGCACCATCGCCCAGTGCCGGCCCGCTCAGGCCAGGACCGCTCAATGCCGGCCCACCCAGGCCAGGACCGCTCAGTCCAGGACCTCCGCCACCGGGGTGGACGGCAGGCCGTGCGCGTCCCCGACCGGCTGGCAGGTCAGCGCGCCCTCGTGGGTCGACAGGCCGAGAGCCAGCGCGGGATCGGCCCGCAGGGCGTCCCGCCAGCCGCGGTCGGCGATGGCGGTGATGTACGGCAGCGTCACGTTGGTCAGCGCGTAGGTCGAGGTGTGCGGCACCGCGCCGGGCATGTTGGCCACGCAGTAGAACACCGAGTCGTGCACCCGGTAGGTCGGATCGTCGTGGGTGGTCGGCCGGGATGCCTCGAAGCAGCCGCCCTGGTCGATGGCGATGTCCACCAGTACCGAGCCGGGCTTCATCCGGGCCACCAGGTCATTGGTGATCAGCTTGGGGGCCCGGGCCCCGGGCACCAGCACGGCCCCGATGACCAGGTCGGCGTCGAGGACCGCGCGCTCGATCTCGTAGGCGTTGGACGCCACGGTCTGCAGGTGACCCTGGTAGATCGCGTCCGCGGACCGCAGCCGGGCGACGTTCAGGTCGAGCAGCAGCACCTCGGCCTGCATGCCGAGGGCGATGGCGGCCGCGTTCATGCCGGACACACCGGCCCCGAGCACCACCACCTTGGCCGCGTACACGCCGGACACGCCGCCCATCAGCACGCCGCGGCCACCACCGTCGCGCTGCAGGTGGTGCGCGCCGACCTGCGGGGCCATCCGCCCCGCGACCTCTGACATCGGCGCCAGCAGCGGCAGCGACCGGTCGGGCAGCTGCACGGTCTCGTAGGCGATCGAGGTGATCCCGGAGCTCAGCAGCGCGTCGGTGCAGGGCCGGGACGCGGCCAGGTGCAGGTAGGTGAACAGCACCTGGTCCCGGCGCATCCGGTGATACTCCTCCGCCACCGGCTCCTTGACCTTGAGCACCAGCTCGGCGCTCTGCCAGACGTCGTCCGCGGTGGGCAGCATCTTGGCCCCCGCCGCGGTGAAGTCCTCGTCGGGGATGGATGAGCCGACCCCGGCCCCGGACTCGATCACCACCTCGTGGCCGTGGCGGGCCAGCTCGTGCACCCCGGCCGGAGTGATGGCTACCCGGTACTCGCGGTTCTTGATCTCCCGCGGGACGCCAACAATCATCGCTGTTCCTTTCCCACGCCCGGCTCCGTTGCCGGGCTTACTTAGTCTTCCGGCGCGTCGGCGTCCCGCAGACCGGCGAAGCCGTTCTCGCGGGCGGTGTGGGCGGCCAGGAGACCGACGACGGCAACGCCATTATGCAGGTCACCGGCCAGCACCAGGGAGACCGCGTGGTCCAGCGGCACCCAGTCCAGTACCAGGTGCGCCTCTTCGTTTTCCGGCACGAAATCCCGGTCGGCCGCGGGCACCTCTTCCAGGCCGCGGGCCAGGAAGACCCGGAGCCGCTCGGTGAGGATGCCCGGGGAGCTGAAGTAGTCGGCCAGCACGTGCCAGTCCCGGGCCTGGTAGCCGGTCTCCTCCAGCAGTTCCCGGCGGCCGGTCTGGGCGGTGGGCTCGCCGGCCACGTCCCGCAGCCCGGCGGGCAGCTCCCACAGCTCCCGGCCAACCGCGTGCCGGTACTGCCGGATCATCAGCACCCGGTCATCGGTGTCCAGCGCGACCACGCCGACCGCACCCGGGTGCTCGACCACCTCCCGCTCGGCGGTGGTCCCCTCGGGCACCCGGATCGTGTCGGTGCGGACGCTGATGATCTTGCCCCGGAACTGCTCGGCCGAGGCGACGACGGGCCAGTGGGCCGGGGAGTCCACGATGTGATTGCTCATGCGGTGGCGGCCGCCCTGGGCTGCTCGGGCCGGGGGTCGGCAGCCGGCACGGCCCGGGAGCGCTCGATGGCCGCGGCGATCAGCCCGCTGAACAGCGGGTGCGGCCGGGTCGGCCGGGACAAGAACTCGGGGTGGGCCTGAGTGCCGACGAAGAACGGGTGCAGGTCCCGGCTCAGCTCGGCGAACTCGACCAGGCGGCCGTCCGGCGACAGCCCGGAGAACACCACCCCGGCCTGCTCGAGCCGTTCCCGGTAGGAGTTGTTGACCTCGTACCGGTGGCGGTGCCGTTCCTCGACCGAGCCTTCTCCGTACAGGTCGCGGACCAGGGTGCCCTCGGTCAGCGCGGCCCGGTACAACCCGAGCCGCATGGTGCCGCCCATGTCCCGCTCCCCCGCGATGACGTCCTCCTGGTCGGCCATGGTCGCGATGACCGGGAACGGGGTGTCCGGGTCGAACTCGGCGCTGTCGGCCCCCTCCAGCCCGGCCAGGTGCCGGGCGGCCTCGATGACCAGGCACTGCAGCCCCAGGCACAGACCGAGCAGCGGGATGCCGTTGGTCCGGGCGTGGGTGATGGCGCCGATCTTGCCTTCGATGCCGCGGACACCGAACCCGCCGGGGATCAGCACGCCGTCCACGCCCTCCAGCGCCTGGGCGGCGCCTTCCGGAGTCTCGCAGTCGTCGCTCGGCACCCAGCGGATGTTCACCTTGGCGTCGTTGCCGAAGCCGCCCGCGCGCAGCGCCTCGGCCGGGGACAGGTAGGCGTCGGGCAGGTCCACGTACTTGCCGACCAGCGCGATCGTGATCGACCGGGCCGGCCGGTGCACCCGGCGCAGCAGGTCGTCCCACTCGCTCCAGTCCACGTCGCGGAACGGCAGATCGAGCCGCCGGACGACATAGGCGTCCAGGCCCTCGCTGTGCAGCACCTTGGGGATGTCGTAGATGGACGGGGCATCCGGGGCTGAGACCACGGCCTCCTCGTCCACGTCACACATCAGGCTGACCTTGCGCTTCAGGCCCTCACTGATCGGCCGGTCGGACCGGCACACGATCGCGTCGGGCTGGATGCCGATGCTGCGCAGCGCGGCCACCGAGTGCTGGGTGGGCTTGGTCTTCAGCTCACCCGACGGCCCGATATAGGGCAGCAGCGACACGTGCAGGAAGAAGCACTGGTCCCGGCCGATCTCATGCCGGATCTGGCGGATGGCCTCCAGGAACGGCAGCGACTCAATGTCACCGACCGTGCCGCCGACCTCGGTGATGACCACGTCGACGCCGGGCCCGCCCATGTCCAGGATGCGGGTCTTGATCTCGTTGGTGATGTGCGGGATGACCTGGACGGTATCGCCGAGGTAGTCGCCGCGGCGCTCCTTGGCGATCACCGCCGAATAGATCTGGCCGGTGGTGACGTTGGCCGAGCCCTGCAGGTGGGTGTCGAGAAAACGCTCGTAATGCCCCACGTCCAGGTCGGTCTCGGTCCCGTCATCGGTGACGAACACCTCGCCGTGCTGGAAGGGGTTCATCGTGCCGGGGTCGACGTTGAGGTACGGGTCGAGCTTCTGCATGATGACGTTCAGGCCGCGGAGCTTGAGCAGGCGCCCGAGACTGGACGCGGTGAGCCCTTTGCCCAGACTGGACGCGACCCCTCCGGTGACAAAAAGATGCCTGGTAGAAACCGGCCGGGTCCGGTGCGGTGATGCAGCCAAGGTTAGGCTCCCGTGGTCGTCGATAAGACGGTGAGTCCGCCTGTCCACGGGCCACCAGAATAACAGGCGCCGACCCGCGGACGGGCCATTGAGGTTCCGCCACGTGTCCACGTGGCGGTTAGGTGTGGGCTTTGCCCGCCAGCTGTGTGATCGCCTCGCCGTCGGGGCCGGTCCTGTCGTCGTCGTGATGGGCCTCGCCGAACCGGGCCAGCGCGACCGCGCAGCACACGGCGAGCACGAACCCGGCGATGGCGATCCCGCCCATGCCGGGCCGGGTCCGGTCACCGAGGAACACCACCCCGACCGCGGCGGGCGGCAGGGTCTCGGCCAGCACCACCGCCGCGGTGGCCACGGTGACGCTGCCCGCCTCGAGCGCGGAGGCGTAGAACAAGAACGAGACGATGCCCGCGGCGATCAGCGCGTAGGTGGCCGGATCGCGGATCAGGGACAGCGGGGAGAAGCCGTTCAGCACGCGGGCGGCCACGCCCAGCACGCCGTACCCGGTGCCGGCCACGATGCCCAGGACGGGGGTGCGCAGCGGGTCGGGCAGCCGGCCGGCCGCCACACCGATCAGGGCCAAGCAGGCCACGGCGACGATCAGGGACAGCTTGAACACCACACTGGCCTGGCTGGCCCCCTCCGGGCCGGCCGAGGAGCCGAGCAGCCCGACGCCGGTCACCACCCCGCCGACCGCGACCCACTCCCGCCACTGCAGGACCGCGCCGATCAGCCAGGTGGCGACGACCGCGGTCACGGCCAGGTTGGCGGCGATCATGGCCTGCACGGCGAACAACGGCAGCCGGTGCAGCGCGATCAGCTGGCCGAGGAAACCGAGAGTGTCCAGGCCGAGGCTGGCCACGAACCGCCACTGACCCAGCATCCGGACCAGCAGGCCCGGGTCGAGCCCCGGCGGCGCGGCCCCCTCCTGGCCGGGGGTGCCTGCCGCAGGCCGGTGGCTCGCGGCGCGGGCGGCGATGGCCTGCATGACCGAGGCAACGCCGTAACAGACAGCCGCGACGACGGCAGCCACCAGGCTAGCTACCACAGCTCACGACCTTATGCCTCCGGGTCAACGCTTCCTGAACCCGCACGACGCCCTGAACTCGTGCCAGGGGCCAACCGTGCGAACGTCCAGCCTGCCCCCAGCATTCCTGAAGGCGGCCACCACAGAAAGTTAAATAATGAATCCGGACCCGTACCACGTCCGGGTCCGCACCTGCGGCTCAGACGCCGGCCGCCTGCATGCCCCTTAGCTCGTGCTTGAGCTCACGGATCTCGTCTCGCAGCCGGGCCGCCACCTCGAACTGCAGCTCGGCCGCGGCCACGTGCATCTGCTCGGTGAGCTGCTTGATCAGCTCGACCAGGTCGTCGCGAGCCGGGCCACCGCCCTCGCCGGTCAGGTCCTCGCCCACACCGGCACCGGCGCCCCGGGCCGCGGCGCGAGCCCGGGACGACAGCCCCGGCACCGGCGACTTGCCCCGGCTCTGCTGCCTCCCGGCCCCCCCGATGAGCTCGTCGGTGTCGGCGTCCTCGCGGACCAGCTGATCCAGGATGTCGGCGATCTTCTTGCGCAGCGGCTGCGGGTCGATGCCGTGCTCGGTGTTGTAGGCGACCTGCTTTTCCCGGCGCCGGTTGGTCTCCTCGATCGCGTGCTGCATGGACGGGGTGATCTTGTCCGCGTACATGATGACCTGGCCCGACACGTTACGCGCGGCCCGGCCGATGGTCTGGATCAGCGAGGTACCGGAGCGCAGGAAGCCCTCCTTGTCCGCGTCCAGGATGGCCACCAGCGACACCTCGGGCAGGTCCAGGCCCTCCCGCAGCAGGTTGATGCCGACCAGCACGTCGTACTCACCCACCCGCAGCTCGCGCAGCAGCTCGATCCGGCGCAATGTGTCCACCTCGCTGTGCAGGTACCGGGCCCGGACCCCGTTCTCCAGCAGGTAGTCGGTGAGGTCCTCAGACATCTTCTTGGTCAGCGTGGTGACCAGCACCCGCTCGTTCCGCTCGGCCCGGACCCGGATCTCGTGCAGCAGGTCGTCGATCTGGCCCTTGGTCGGCTTGATCAGCACCTCGGGGTCGATCAGGCCGGTCGGCCGGATGACCTGCTCGACCACGTCGCCGCCCACCCGCTGCAGCTCGTACGGCCCGGGGGTGGCGGACAGGTAGACGGTCTGCCCAATCCGCTCGGTGAACTCGTCCCAGGTCAGCGGCCGGTTGTCGATGGCGCTGGGCAGCCGGAAGCCGTGCTCGACCAGGTTCCGCTTGCGGGACACGTCGCCCTCGTACATGGCCCCGATCTGCGGCACGGTGACGTGCGACTCGTCGATGACCAGGAGAAAGTCCTCGGGGAAGTAGTCCATCAGCGTGTTCGGCGCGGTACCGGCCGCGCGGCCGTCGATGTGCCGCGAGTAGTTCTCGATGCCGGCGCAGCTGCCGACCTGCCGCATCATCTCGATGTCGTAGGTGGTCCGCATGCGCAGCCGCTGGGCTTCCAGCAGCTTGCCGTTGCGCTCCAGCTCGGCCAGCCGCTCGGCCAGCTCGGCCTCGATGCCGGCGATGGCCCGCTCCATGCGCTCGGCCCCGGCTACGTAGTGCGACGCCGGGAAGATGTAGAGCTCCTCGTCCTCACTGACCACCTCGCCGGTCAGCGGGTGCAGCGTCATCAGCCGCTCGATCTCGTCGCCGAACATCTCGATCCGGACGGCCAGCTCCTCGTACTGCGGGATGACCTCGATCGTGTCACCCCGCACCCGGAACGTGCCCCGGGTGAAGGACAGGTCGTTGCGGGCGTACTGCATGCCGACCAGCTGGCGCAGCATCGCGTCGCGCTCGATCGTGTCGCCCACCTTGAGGGTGAGCATCCGGTCCACGTACTCCTGCGGGGTGCCCAGGCCGTAGATGCAGGACACCGAGGCGACCACGATCGTGTCCCGCCGGGTCAGCAGCGAGTTCGTGGCCGAGTGGCGCAGCCGCTCGACCTCGTCGTTGATCGAGGAGTCCTTCTCGATGTAGGTATCGGTCTGCGGGATGTACGCCTCAGGCTGGTAATAGTCGTAGTACGAGACGAAGTACTCGACCGCGTTCTCCGGCAGCATCTCCCGCAGCTCGTTGGCGAACTGCGCGGCCAGCGTCTTGTTCGGCAGCATGACCAGGGTGGGCCGTTGCACCCGCTCGGCCAGCCAGGCCACGGTCGCGGTCTTACCGGTGCCGGTCGCGCCGAGCAGGACCGTGTCCTGCTCCCCCGCGTTGATCCGGCGCTCCATCTCGGCGATGGCCGCGGGCTGGTCCCCAGCCGGGGTCATCTCGGTGATGACCTGGAAGGGCGCGACCCGGCGCTTGAGATCGGTCACAGGACGCATGGGCCACCTCCGGGAAGTTCAGTATGCGAGCGGCGAGCAGTTTCGGTTGAGCAAAGCCGCCAGAAGCAGGGTCGCCAGAGCGCTACCCCTACTTACTTTTCAACAGTACGTGGGGGGTCTGACATTCCGGTGCCGTCGCCCCGGCCAGCCAGGTCGTGCAGCACGGACCAGACCTCGGCGACCTGCTGGTCGAGGTCGGCCAGGGTGCCGGAGTTGTCGACCACGATGTCGGCGATGGCCAGCCGCTGGTCCCGGCCGGCCTGGGCGGCCATCCGTTCCCTGGCGTGCTCGGCGGTCATGCCGCGGGTCTCGATCAGCCGCTGCAGCCGCTGGTCGTCGGGGGCATCGACCACGATCACGGTGTCGAAGCCGTTCTGCAGCCCGTTCTCGGCCAGCAGCGGCACGTCGTGCACGATGATCCCGCCCGGGCCCAGGGTGGCGGTCGCCTGCTGCTCAAGCTGCTGGGTCCGCTCGTGCACCAGCGGGTGCACGATGGCGTTGAGCTTGGCCAGCGCGTCGTCATCGGCGAACACGATCTGACCGAGCCGTTCCCGGTTCAGGTGGCCGTCCGGCAGCAGCACCTGCGGGCCGAACACCGCCGTGATCTCGCCCAGGCCCGGCGTGCCCGGCTCCACCACGGCCCGCGCAGCCACGTCCGCGTCGATCAGGGCGGCGCCGTAGGCGGCGAGGCGCTTGGACACCTCGCTCTTGCCGGATCCGATCCCGCCGGTGAGCCCGACTCGAAGCACGTGACCTCCGCAAGGTTTCCTGGACAAAGTGATCGGGTGGAGCCTCCCGCGCAGGACGCGGGAAACTCCACCCGATCATGGTCCGGACGTGCGTCCGGGACGTGAAGCCGAGGTGAACCCCAGTGGGTGGCTCAGCCCTGGCCGCCGGACAGCTTGTCACGCAGCGCCGCGAGGGCCTCGTCCGAGGCGAGCGCGCCGCCGTTACCAGCCGGGCCGCTGCTGGAGCGGGGCGAGCTGGTGGAGGTGCTGCGGGAACTGCTGGCAGGCGCGGGCGCCGAGCTGGACGACGCGGCCGCAGCCCCGTCCTCTCCGCTGGCGATCGCTTCCGAGTCGGCCTTGCGGGCCTCCTCGACCTGCCGCCGGTGCGCCTCGAAGCGGGTCCGCGCCTCGGCGTACTGGCGCTCCCACTCCTCACGCTGGCTGTCGTAGCCCTCGAGCCACTCGCCGGTCTCGGCGTCGAAGCCCTCGGGATACTCGTAGTTGCCGGCCTCGTCGTACGTAGCCGGCATGCCGTACAGGGTCGGGTCGAAGTCGTCGCCGACGGCCTCGCCGATCGTGCCCTCGTTGGCCTGCTTGAGCGACAGCGAGATCCGGCGCCGGTCCAGGTCGATGTCGATGATCTTCACGAAGATCTCGTCGCCGACCTGCACGACCTGCTCGGGGATCTCCACGTGGCGGTCAGCCAGCTCGGAGATGTGCACCAGGCCCTCGATGCCCTCCTCGACCCGGACGAACGCACCGAACGGCACCAGCTTGGTGACCCGGCCGGGCACGACCTGGCCGATCTGGTGGGTACGGGCGAACTGCTGCCACGGGTCTTCCTGGGTGGACTTCAGCGACAGCGAGACGCGCTCGCGGTCCATGTCCACGTCCAGCACCTCGACCGTGACCTCCTGGCCGACCTCGACAACCTCGCCGGGGTGGTCGATGTGCTTCCAGGACAGCTCGGACACGTGCACCAGGCCATCCACGCCACCCAGGTCCACGAACGCACCGAAGTTGACGATGGACGAGACCACACCCTTGCGGATCTGGCCCTTCTGCAGGGTGTTGAGGAACGTGTGCCGCACCTCGGACTGGGTCTGCTCCAGCCAGGCCCGCCGGGACAGCACGACGTTGTTGCGGTTCTTGTCCAGCTCGATGATCTTGGCCTCGAGCTCCCGGCCCACGTACGGCTGCAGATCGCGGACGCGGCGCATCTCCACCAGCGAGGCGGGCAGGAACCCGCGCAGGCCGATGTCGAGGATCAGGCCGCCCTTGACGACTTCGATCACCGTGCCGGTGACCACGCCGTCCTCTTCCTTGATCTTCTCGATCGTGCCCCAGGCGCGCTCGTACTGGGCGCGCTTCTTGGACAGAATCAGACGACCTTCCTTGTCCTCCTTCTGCAGGACAAGGGCCTCGATGTGCTCACCAGTCTTGACCACATCGTGGGGATCGACGTCATGCTTGATCGACAGCTCACGAGAGGGAATGACTCCCTCTGTCTTGTAGCCGATGTCGAGCAAGACCTCGTCTCGATCGACCTTGACGACGGTTCCTTCGACAATGTCGCCGTCATTGAAGTACTTGATGGTCTCGTCGATCGCGGCGAGGAATGCTTCCTCGGACCCGATGTCGTTGACCGCTACCTTAGGGGTCGAGGGTGCTTCTGTACTGCTCGTCATGTGTGGGTTGGCTCCGGATGCGGACAGGGATTGAGGGCGCGCTAGGGCGTGCACCTGCGGGCAGGACCAGGAATCGCGAAACCTGCGAAGCCGGCGGAACCGGCCTTGATGACGGCCGAATGACCGACGGTGAGGTCAAGTGACAAGCGGACCACACGAGGACACAGCGCAACGCTCAGAATATGAGAGCAACGCCACTGGGTCAATCCGAGCGACCGTCCTGGCGAGTCCTAGCGCGGATTTCTCAACACGTCGCTGACCCGCGATATTCCGCTCAGTGAGCGGCGTCCCACCAGCTGTGCCCGGAGCCGGTGGAGACCTCGAGCGGGACCCGGAGGTCGGCGGCGGCCGACATCTCCTGGTTGACCAGCTCACACAGGGCCTCAAACTCACCGGGGGCCACTTCGAAGATGAGCTCGTCGTGCACCTGGAGCAGCATCCGGGACTTCAGGCCCCGCTCGCCGATAGCCCGGTCCACGGCCAGCATGGCCATCTTGATGATGTCGGCCGCGGAGCCCTGGATCGGGGCGTTCAGCGCCATCCGCTCGGCCATCTCGCGCCGCTGGCGGTTGTCCGAGGTCAGGTCGGGCAGGTACCGGCGGCGGCCGAACATGGTCTCGGTGTAGCCCTCCTGCCGGGCCTGGGCCACCACGTCCCGCAGATAGTCGCGGACGCCGCCGAACTCGGAGAAGTACTCGTCCATCAGCGCCCGGGCCTCATCCGACGGGATGTGCAGCCGGTCGGACAGGCCGAACGCGGACAGCCCGTAGGCCAGCCCGTAGTTCATCACCTTGATCCGGTTGCGCAGGTCGCCGTTGATCTCCTCGGGCGGCAGCCCGAACACGCGGGAGGCGGTTGCGGCGTGGAAGTCGTGCCCGGACTCGAACGCGGCGATCAGCGCCTCGTCCCCGGACAGGTGGGCCATGATCCGCAGCTCGATCTGGCTGTAGTCCGCGGTGAGCAGGGTCTCGTACCCCTGGCCGACCACGAACGCGCGCCGGATACCGCGGCCCTCCTCGGTCCGGATCGGGATGTTCTGCAGGTTGGGGTCGGTGGAGGACAGCCGGCCGGTGGCCGCGATCATCTGGTTGAACGTGGTGTGGATACGGCCGTGGTCGTCCGCCATCGGGATCAGCGAGTCGACGATGCTCTTCAGCTTGGCCACGTCGCGGTGGCGCAGCAGGTTCTCGAGCACCTGCTGCGCTACCGGGAGCTCGGTCTGGGCCAGCAGTGAGGTCAGCGCGTCGGAGTCGGTGGTGTAGCCGGTCTTGATGCGCTTGGTCTTGGGCAGGCCCAGCTCGGTGAACAGCACCTCCTGGAGCTGCTTGGGCGAGCCGAGGTTGAACTCGTGCCCGACGGCCGCGAACGCGGCCTGCTCGGACCCCTTGACCTCGCCGTACAGCGTGGCCGACATGTCGGCCAGGTGGTCGGTGTCGGCGGCGATGCCGGTGCGTTCCATCCGGGCCAGCACGTCGACCAGGGGCAGCTCGACGTCGTGCAGCAGGGTGCCCGCGCCGCGCCGTTCCAGGTCGGCGTCGAGGCTGTCGGCCAGTTCGGCGGCGGCCCGGGCGTGCAGCACCAGGTTGGCCGCGGCGTCTTCCTCCCCCGACCCGTCCAGCGTGAGCTGCTCCGGGGTGCCGACGTCGTCGCGCAGTTCCTTGCCCAGGTAGCGCAGGGTCAGGTCGCCCAGGTCGAACGAGCGCTGGCCGGGCAGGGCCAGGTAGGCCGCCAGCGCGGTGTCGCTGGTCAGCCCGTTTAGCTCGAAGCCGTGGGCGGCGAAGGCGTGCATCGGGCCCTTGGCGTCGTGCATGGCCTTGGGCAGGTCAGCCGCGGCCAGCCAGCCGCCGAGCGCCTCGCTGTCGGACTCGGTCAGCGCGGTCGGGTCGAGGTAGACGCCGTGGCCGTCGGTGGCGGCGATGGCGATCCCGGTCAGCGTGCCGGTGCCGCGGCCCCAGGTACCGGCCACCGCTAGCCCAGCCCGGGTGATGGCGGCCGCGTCGTCCGCGGGCTCGGCCGCGTGGTCAGCGATCCACTCGGCCACCTCGTCCGGGCCGAGCAGGGTGACCTCGACCTCGAATCCGGCGGCGGGCTCGGTGGCCTGGCCATCGGAGGCGGCGACCCCGCAGATGCCGTCGGGCAGGGTCTGGTAGAGCCGGTCACGCAGCACCCGGAACTGCAGCGTGTCGAACAGCTGGTGGATCTGGTCGCGATCCCAGACCTTGGGGATGAGGTCCTCAGGGGCGGCGCCGATGTCGCCCAGCGGGACGTCCCGCACCAGCGCGGTCATCTGCCGGTTACGCAGCACGTCGCCCAGGTGCTCGCGGAGCGCGTCACCCGCCTTGCCCTTGACCTCGTCGACCCGGTTGACCAGCTCTTCCAGCGAGCCGAATTCGCGGATCCACTTGGTCGCGGTCTTCTCCCCCACCCCCGGAATGCCGGGCAGGTTGTCGCTGGGGTCGCCGCGCACCGCGGCGAAGTCCGGGTACTGGGCCGGGGTGAGGGTGTACTTCTCCTCGACCGCGGCCGGGGTGAAGCGGGACATGTCAGTAATGCCGCGCCGGGTCATCAGGACGGTCACGTGGTCGTCGACCAGCTGGAGCACGTCGCGGTCGCCGCTGACGATGAGCACGTCCATGCCCTCATCCTCGGCCTGGGTGGCCAGCGTGGCGATCACATCGTCGGCCTCGTAACCGGCCACGGAGAGCCGCTTGATGCCGAGCGCGTCCAGCACTTCGAAGATCAGGCTGAGCTGGCTGCGGAAATCCTCCGGCGTCTCCCGCCGGTTCGCCTTGTACTCCACGTACTGCTCGTGCCGGAACGTCGGCTCGCTGCGGTCGAAGGCCACCGCGACGTGGGTGGGCTGCTCGTCCCGCAGCACGTTGATGAGCATGGCCGTGAACCCGTACACGGCGTTGGTCGGCTGCCCGGTGGTGGTGGAAAAGTTCTCCGCGGGCAGCGCGAAGAACGCCCGGTAGGCCAGGGAGTGCCCGTCGAGCAACAGCAGCCGCCCGTTCGCCGGCTCTTTGTGCTGCTCATCGGCTTGCTGGCCGCTTTGGCCGCCTGCTGCGGTCCCCGTCTTCGTCGCCACGGATCGATCCTACGGTCAAAGCGGAGGGGCCTGGCGGCATGTGCCGCCAGGCCCCTCGTTAATCACAGGTCAGGTTGAGCAGGTCACGACGAGAAAGCGAAGATCGTCGTCGAGTTGATGGTCTGCCCGGCCTTAATCTCGGTGGACGGGAAGTTCGGCTGGTTGGGCGAGTTCGGGAAGTGCTGGGTCTCGAACGTGTAGCCCGCGCCCTGCCGGTAGGTGTGGCCGCTGATCCCCACCAGGGTCCCGGTGAGGAAGTTTCCGCTATAGAACTGAACACCCGGCTGGTCGGTCCAGACGGTCAGCAGGCGACCGCTCTTCGGATCGTAGGCGTGGGCGGCCAGGTTGAGGCCCCGCGGCCCGGTGGTCGACTTGATCTGCTTGTTCAGCGCCCAGTTGTGGTCGTAGCCCTGAGCGATGAGCAGCTGGTTGTCGGCGGCCGGCGCATTGTCCGGGGCGCTGACGTCGTCGATGCGCGAGCCGATGGTGTGCGGTGCGCGGAAGTCGAACGGCGTGCCCGCGACGGGAACGTTATAACCGAGCGGGATCTGGGTCGTGTCGGTCGGCGAGTACTTGTTGGCGTTGATCTGCACGTACTGGCCGTAGGCCGAGCCCGCAGCTGACGCCTCGCCGGCCAGGTTGAAGTAGCTGTGGTTGGTCAGGTTGATGACCGAGTTCAGGTTGGGTGACTCGTCCGTCGTCTTGTAGTGGATAGCCAGCTGGCCGGCGTTGTTCAGGGTGTAGGTCACGACCACCTTGAGCTTGGCCGGGTAGCCGGTGCAGCCGGTGGGGCAGCCGGGCGACCCGGCGGCCCCGCTTGAGTCCCCGTTCGGGCTGACCAGCGTGAGCTGCACGCCGGCAGTGCCCCTGCCGTGCACCGCCTTCGCCGCCCAGACGTGGTTGCCGAAGCCGACCAGGCCGCCGTGCAGGCTGTTGACGCCATTGTTGATCGGCAGGGTGTACTTGACGGGCCCGGCACCCGGCTGGGTCAGGGTAAAGGTGCCCTTGGCGATGCGGTTGCCGTAACGGCCGATGATCTCGCCGAAGTACGGGCCGCCGTTGGCGGTCACCGGCGGGCTGGCGTACTTCACGTAGTCGGCCAGGGTCTTGAAGCCGAGCACGACGTCGGCTTCCTTCCCGTTGCGGCTGGGCACGTTGATGGACTGGACGATGCCGCCGTAGGTGAGGATCTGGGCAGAGACGCCGTTGCTGTTGCTCAGCGTGTAGCGGGAAACGGGCAGGTTCTTGCCGGCGTAGCTGTCGAAGGCGCTGCCGAACGGTGCGCTGGTGACGCTGGGGCCACCGCCGTGGTGCGCGGGCTTGGCGGGCGCGGCCGAGGCCGCTGTGGCCCCGAACGCCCCGGCGGTGGCCGCGACGGCGGTCACTGCGGACAGCGCACCGATACGGGCACGCCGCCCGAACAATCGCCGCTGTACTGAAGTTTCAGACAAGGAAGGCTCCCTTCGTTGGGTTCCTCGGGGTGATAGAACGTACGGCTTCCGCCGGTTCTTCATGGCATTGTGAGCGCTAACAACTTAAAAGTCACGCCGTTTCCCACAAGAAGGGCCGAAACAGTGCAAGAAATTCGCCCTTCGTGTCTGGATCGTCGCTGACCTGCGCCGCGACTGCCCAAAATGGTCGGCTTGGGTCTCTTTCCGGTAACAAATCAATTGCGGATAAGCCTATTGCCGCGAAAAAGACCAGGAAATGCCTCATAGAGGGCTAACTATGCACATTCAGTGCATAACCACGCCGGACGGTGGGTTGAGGGGCCGGGCGCGGCTTGGCGAGTGGCGGGGCTTGGGTTCCGGACACGGGCCGGGGAGCTGGCAGGCTCGGGATCCCGGACACAGGCCGGGAAGCTGGCGGGCTCGGGATCCAGGCGGGCGGGAGCCAAACGGCGGGGTGCCGGAGTTGGCTCGCACGGCGGTTAGAGCGGGCCGGGCTCGCGGGACTAAAGCGGGGCGGAGCTCGCGGCTGACTCGAGGCGAGTCGGGCGCGGCGGGAAATTTGTTTCGGAATTGGGGACCAAGGTCCCGAACGTGACGTTCGGATGGTGTTCGCGGGCACGACCGGGGTGGAGACGAGATCGTTATGTTGGATCGGGCTGAACGGCGCGGCGAGTGCCGGTTTCTGGGGCTCTACCCGTAGTGGTGTTGTTACCTGGTGTCACTACTGGACCGGCCGGAGCGGCGCCTGGGCGGCAGAACCCGGATCGGTTGCGTCTTCAAGCTGGGATGCCGCACGCTGGGTCACGGCCCCTTGCGCATTCACTCTGAGTAATGATCTTGGTCGGCCGGGCGCGGCGCAGGATTAAGCCCAGGCGACGCAGCCGTTACAGGGGGTTGGTCATCGATCAACGGAACGCATCGGCTGGGGGCTCACCGCGGTCGGGCCGTAAACGCCGGGCGAAGAAACTACGACGGGCCACCCTCTTAGGGGTGGCCCGCCTTTGCTTTGTACCGCATTAGCTCGCTACCGTGGAGGTAGAGAGCCCGGGGAGCTCAGTAGAGAACGTGTCCGACCGGGGAAGGCGGATACGGCACCAAAGGCACCCCGGGCTCCTCTTTGTCCTAAGGATCCCGGTTTGGGGGTCAGGACGGTGACGATTCGGGCTGCTCGGCGGCGTTGAGGGTGCCCTCGATCACGGCCTCAGCGACCTTACGCATCGTGAGCCTGCGGTCCATGGACGTCTTCTGGATCCAGCGGAACGCTTCCGGCTCGGTCATGCCGTGCTCGGCCTGCAGCAGCCCCTTGGCCCGGTCCAGGACCTTGCGCACCTCGAGGCGCTCGCGGAGGTTGCCGACCTCGGACTCGAGCGTGGTGATCTCCTGGAAGCGGCTGACCGCCATCTCGATGGCTGGCACCAGGTCCGCCTTGGTGAACGGCTTGACCAGGTAAGCCATGGCGCCCGCGTCACGGGCCCGCTCCACCAACTCGCGCTGGGAGAACGCGGTGAGGATGACCACCGGGGCCAGCCGCTCCGCCGCGATGCGCTCCGCCGCCGAAATGCCGTCCAGGACGGGCATCTTGACGTCGAGGATGGCAAGCTCGGGGCGCAGGGCAGTCACCTGCTCGACGGCGGCCTCGCCGTCACCCACCTCGGCCACCACGGCGTAGCCCTCTTCTTCCAGCATTTCCTTGAGGTCCAGGCGGATCAGCGCCTCATCCTCGGCGATAACGACTCGTAGCTGCTTCTGGCTCACGCTGACGAGAGTACAGGCAGCGGGTACATTTAGCTCTGGCCGGTCCCCATAACGGACGACGGCCCCGGTAGACCAATCGGCAGAGTCCGCGGCCTCAAAATCCGTGCAGTGTGGGTTCGAATCCCACCCGGGGCACCAATCCACCGCATTGTGCGCTACCCCGTCAATCATTGACGGCGTTTGTCGGTGGCTGGTGTGACACTACCGACATGTACGACCAAGCAGTGCGCGAGCAGGCGCTGGCTCTGCTGCAGACGGGCGTCAGCCTGCGGGCGGCCAGCCTGGTCACCGGTATTTCCCGGGCGACCTTACGCGACTGGCGCGAGCATCCGGATAAGCCGCGGGATCGGGCAGTTTGCCCTCGTTGCATCGCCCCGCCGCGACCGCCCGAGCCGCAATGGGATTACGCCTATCTGCTTGGGCTGTACCTCGGCGATGGCTGTATCAGCGTGGGCGGTGACCCGGCCAAAGGGGTGTGGGCGCTGCGTATCTTCTGCGCCGACGCATGGCCCGGTCTGCGAGCGGAATGCCAGGCCGCAATGAGCGCGATCAGGCCCGCGAACAAGGTTTCCCTGCGGCCGCGAGACGGCTGCACAGAAGTCATTTCCTATTCGCGGCACTGGCCGTGCCTGTTCCCGCAGCACGGACCGGGCAAGAAGCATCTCCGGGTCATCAAGCTGGACCCGTGGCAGCAGGACCTTGTTGATCGTCATCCGGGCGCGTTCGCCCGCGGGCTGTTCCACTCGGACGGCTGCCGGTTCCTGTCCCGGGTCCGCCGCCCGCTCGCCCGTGGCGACCGGTGGTACGTGTACCCGCGCTACATGTTCACCAACGAGTCCGCGGACATCCTCGGCCTGTGCGGGCAGGCGCTGGATCGGCTCGGCGTTGACTGGCGCTTCTCCCGCCGCACCACGATCTCGGTGGCGCGGCGGGAGGCAGTCGCGCGGCTGGATGAGTTTGTCGGGGCCAAATACTAGAGCTGGATCTCGGGGTAGAGGGGGTGGCGGGCCAGCAGGTCGGCGCAGCGGGCGCGGCAGGCTTCGGCGACGGAGGTGTCGAGCTGGTGCTTGGCCTTGGAGCCGGCCTGCGGGGTGGTGGCGGACAGGGCGGTGGCCATGATGTCGGCCACCTCGTCCAGGTCGGCCGGCCCCAGGCCCAGGGTGGTCAGGGCGGGGGTGCCGAGGCGGATGCCGGAGGTGTACCAGGCGCCGTTGGGGTCGCGCGGCACGGAGTTGCGGTTGGTGACCACGCCCGCCTCGAGCAGGGCGGTCTCGGCCTGGCGGCCAGTGAGGCCGTAGCTGGCCCCGACGTCGGCCAGGACCAGGTGGTTGTCGGTGCCGCCGGTGACCAGGGTGACGCCCCGGCGGACCAGGCCCTCGGCCAGCGCGCGGGCGTTGGTCACGATCTGGGCCGCGTAGTCGGCGAACGCGGGCTGTCGGGCCTCGGCCAGCGCCACCGCCTTGGCCGCGATGATGTGTTCGAGCGGGCCGCCCAGGACCAGCGGGCAGCCGCGGTCCACGAACGGGGCATACTCCGGGGTGCACAGCACCAGGCCGCCGCGAGGGCCGCGCAGGGACTTGTGCGTGGTGCTGGTGACCACGTCGGCGTGCAGGACCGGGTTGAGGTTGCCGGTCAGCACACCCCCGGCCACCAGCCCGGCGAAGTGGGCCATGTCCACCATGAACGTGGCCCCGACCTCGGCCGCAATCTCGGCCAGCCGGGCGAAGTCGGGGTTGCGTGGGTAGGCCGAGTAACCGGCCACCAGGATGAGCGGGCGGAACTCGCGGGCCTGGGCGGCGATGGTGTCGTAGTCCAGCAGCCCGGTCTCCGGGTCGGTGCCGTAGCTGGCCTGGTCGAACATCTTGCCGGAGATGTTGGCCCGGAACCCGTGGGTCAGGTGACCGCCGGCGTCCAGGGACATGCCCATCATCCGCTGGGACCCGAACTGGGCTCGCAGCTGAGCCCAGGCGTCCGGGTCCAGGGCGTCCACGTTCTTGGCCCCGGCCTCGTCCAGGAACGGGCGCTCGACCCGCTTGGCCAGGATCGACCAGTAGGCGACCAGGTTGGCGTCGATGCCGGAGTGCGGCTGGACGTAGGCGTGCTCGGCTCCGAACAGGGCCCGGGCGTGCTCGACGGCGATGGACTCGACCTCGTCGACGACCTCGCAGCCGGCGTAGAAGCGGTGGCCGATCGTGCCCTCGGCGTACTTGTCGGACAGCCAGGTGCCCATGGCCATCAGCACGGCGGGCGAGGCGTAGTTCTCCGACGCGATCAGCTTGAGCTGGCGGCGCTGGTTGGCCAGCTCGTCGCCGATGGCGCGGGCGATCCGGGGCTCGGAGGCCCCGATCACGTCCAGCATGGCGTGATAGCCAGTGGAAACCTCGGAGCTGACGTTGATCTCGGTCTCGGCCATCGCTTCTCTCCCGGGCAGACGGTTAGGACGGGTGCCCAGGCGCGCGGCGAGCCAGACGGCCGCTCCCCGGTGGTACTCCACCTCAGCGCCAGTCACGACCCGGGAGGTGACTCTACCAGCCTCAGGGCAGGGCCACGGCGTCGCCGATCCGGTGCACCCGCAGCGCGTTGGTCTTGCCCGGGCTGCCGGGCGGGCTGCCCGCCACGATCACCACCTTGTCGCCCTTCTCCAGCCGGGCGATGGTGAGCAGTGCGGCCTCGACCTGGCGGACCATCTCGTCGGTGTGGGTGACCTCGGGCACGATGAACGTCTCGACGCCCCAGGTCAGCGAGAGCTGGCTGCGGGTGGCCACCGATGAGGTGAAGGCCAGCAGCGGGATCGGCGAGCGGTACCGGGCCAGCCGCCGGGCGGTCTCCCCGGTCAGAGTGAACGCGACCAGGGCCCGGGCTCCGACCACCGCCCCGACCTCGGCCGCGGCCCGGGCGATGGCCCCGCCGGTGGTGGTGGGCACCCGGGCCAGCGAGGACAGCGGGCGCAGCGACTCCTCCTCGGCCGCGCAGACCACCCGGGACATGGTGGCCACGGCCTCGACCGGGTACTCCCCTACGCTGGTCTCGGCCGACAGCATCACCGCGTCCGCGCCCTGGTCCACGGCGGTGGCCACGTCGGAGACCTCGGCCCGGGTCGGCCGGGGCGCGGAGATCATCGACTCCAGCATCTGGGTGGCCACGATGACTGGGCGGGCCTTCTCCCGGGCCAGGCTGATCGCGCGTTTCTGCACCAGCGGGACCTGCTCCAGCGGAAGCTCGACCCCGAGGTCGCCGCGGGCCACCATGATGCCGTCGAACGCGTCCACGATCTCGGGCAGCGCCGCTACCGCCTCGGGCTTCTCGATCTTGGCGATCAGCGGCAGCCGGACCCCGTACTCGTCCATGACCCGGCGGGCGGCGTCGGCGTCCTCCGGGTGTCGCACGAACGACAGCGCGACCAGGTCAACACCCAGGCCGATGGCCCAGCGCAGGTCGGCCTGGTCCTTGGGCGTCAGGGCCGGGGCGCTGACCGGGACGCCGGGCAGGTTGATGCCCTTGTGGTCCGAGATCGTCCCGCCCACCCGGACCACGGTGCGGACCCGGTCCCCGGTCACAGCGACCACCTCGAGCAGGACCCGGCCGTCGTCGATCAGGACGCAGTCACCGGGCCGTACGTCCTGGGCCAGGCCCTGGTAGGTGGTGGAGGCCTCGTGCCGGTCGCCGGGCACGTCGGCCACGGTGATGGTGAACTCCTCGCCCGGGACCAGCCGCACTGGGCCGCCGGGGAACGTGCCCAGCCGGATCTTCGGCCCCTGCAGGTCGGCCAGCACGCCGACGCTACGGCCGGCCGCGTCGGAGGCCTGCCGGATCCGGTCGTAAGCCAGCTGGTGGTCGGCGTAGTGGCCGTGGCTCAGGTTAAGCCGGGCCACGTCCAGGCCCGCGGCGACCAGCGCGGCGATCCGTTCGGTGCTGGCGGTGGCAGGCCCGAGCGTGGCTACGATCTTGGCGCGGCGGCTCATAGCCGCTCCTCCGAGGTCGGCGACAGGTGGTCTATACCACTGTAGGAGCAAAGGGCCTGGCCGCCGAGGGGCGTCATCCAGGTTTAACCAGCTGTGCGCAACCGGGACGGCCCCCGGCCACGACCTGACAAATTTCACCCTGGGGTGCTGACGAGGAGCAATGGCTGCGGACCCAGGCCATCTCTAACGTTGTTAGAGATAAGGGAAACGCAGGGCGGAGAGCCGGAGCAGCATCATGAACACGTCGGGCACCGGAACGGTCTTCGCGATCGGCTACTGGGTGGTGCTGGCCATGACGATCATGTGTGCTGTGCAGTTGCTCGGTGATCTGGGCCCGCGGGGCTGGCTCTAGCCGGCTCGGGGCGGGCCGTTCCAGGGGATGCGGCGTAGCCATGGGCGCTTGGCGTAGCCACGGGTGCGCGGCGTAGCCAGGGGGCCAGCAGCGTAGCCGCCGGAGAACGCCGTTGGTCTCCGGCCGGCCGCTGGGACGACGGCCGCGGTAGAGCGGCCGCCGCGTCTGGATCCCGCTGGTGCGGGTGGTCCGGTTACGCCATCGGGCGGGCCGTCGGCGGGATGGCCACCGGCAGCACGCTGTCGCCGCTGAGGTAAGCGTCCAGCCCGGCGGCGGCGCTGCGGCCCTCGGCGATGGCCCACACGATCAGCGACTGGCCGCGGCCCATGTCGCCGGCCGCAAAGACCCCCGGCACCGAGGTGGCGTAGTTACTGTCACGGGCCACGTTGCCGCGGGGGTCGTAGTCCACGCCGAGGTCGGTCAGCAGCGCGCCCCGCTCCGGCCCGGTGAAGCCCATGGCCAGCAGGACCAGGTCGGCGGGCAGGTCCCGCTCGGTGCCGGGCACCGGCTCGAACTTGCCGCCGGAGAACTCCACCTCGACCAGGCGCAGCGCGCGCACGTGCCCGGCCTCGTCGGTGACGAACTCCTGGGTGGAGACGGCGTACATGCGGTGGCCGCCCTCCTCGTGCGCGCTGGAGACCCGGAACGTCATCGGGTAGGTCGGCCACGGCTGGTGGTCCGGGCGCAGCTCCGGCGGCTGCGGCATGATCTCCAGCTGCGTCACGGACGCGGCGCCCTGGCGGTGCGAGGTGCCCAGGCAGTCCGCGCCGGTGTCGCCGCCGCCGATGATGACCACGTGCTTGCCGCGGGCGTTGATGGCGGGGTCTTCCACCCGGGCGCCGCCTGCGCCGCCGGCCTGGCCGGCCCGGTTGACCGCGCGGTTGGCCAGCGGCAGGAACTCCATGGCCTGGTGGATACCGTCGGCGTCGCCACCGGGGACCGGCAGGCCGCGGGCCACGGTCGAGCCCCCGGCCAGCATGATCGCGTCGAACTCGGCCCGCAGCTCGGCTGCGGTGACGTCGGTGCCGGCCGTCACGCCGCATTTGAACTCGGTGCCCTCAGCCCGCATCTGGGTCAGCCGCCGGTCCAGGTGCCGCTTTTCCATCTTGAACTCGGGGATGCCGAAACGGAGCAGGCCGCCGGGCGCCTCGGCCCGCTCGAACACGGTGACGTCATGCCCGGCCCGGGTCAGCTGCTGGGCCGCGGCCAGGCCGGCCGGGCCGGAGCCGATGACCGCGACCTTCTTGCCCGTGCGCACCAGCGGCGGCTCGGGCTGGACCCAGCCTTCGGCCCAGGCCCGGTCGATGATCTCCACCTCGACCTGCTTGATCGTGACCGGGTCGGAGTTGATGCCGAGCACGCACGCGGACTCGCACGGCGCCGGGCAGAGCCGGCCGGTGAACTCGGGGAAGTTGTTGGTCGCGTGCAGCCGTTCGGAGGCCTCGTACCAGTCGTGCCGCCAGACCAGATCGTTCCACTCCGGGATCAGGTTGCCCAGCGGGCAGCCGGTGTGGCAGAACGGGATGCCGCAGTCCATGCAGCGGCCGGCCTGGCGCTCCAGGCGCCCGGCCGGGAAGTCGTTGTAGACCTCGCGCCAGTCCCGGATCCGCACGTCCACCGGCCGGCGGGCCGGGGTCTCGCGCGGGGTGGTCAGAAATCCCTTGGGATCGGCCATCGGGCGCTCGTCCTTTGCTTCGTAGGTGACGCGATTGTGCTTGGGGGACCCGGCGCCGTTGGCGGGTCCCGCACCTGGGCGGCAGCCACACGGACGGCCACTGCCCAAGCTTGTGTGATGGTCAGCCGTGCGAGGCGGACATGACGGCTTCGTTCACGTCCCGGCCCTCACGCTCGGCCATCATGGTGGCGCTGAGCACGCGCTTGTAGTCCTTCGGCATGATCTTGCCGAAACGGGACAGGGCGTCGTCCCAGTCCTCCAGCAGCCCGGCCGCCACCGGCGACCCGGTCTCGGCGGCGTGCTGCTCCACGATCTCCCGCAGAAACACCTCGTCGTCGCTGTCCAGCGGGTCCAGGTCGACCATCTCCGGGTTGACCCGGTGGGCGGGCAGGTCCAGCACGTAGGCCAGGCCGCCGGACATGCCGGCCGCGAAGTTGCGGCCGATCTGGCCCAGCACGACCACCTTGCCGCCGGTCATGTACTCGCAGGCGTGGTCGCCGACCCCTTCAGCCACCGCGACCGCGCCCGAGTTCCGGACACAGAACCGCTCGCCCACGACGCCGCGCAGGTAGATCTCGCCCGCGGTGGCGCCGTAGCCGATGACGTTGCCCGCGATGATCTGCTCGTCGGCGGCGAAGTTGGCCTCGGGGTCGGGCGCGACCGTGATCCGGCCGCCGGACAGCCCCTTGCCCACGTAGTCGTTGGCGTCACCGGACAGCCGCAGGGTGACCCCACGGGGCAGGAACGCCCCGAACGACTGGCCCGCGGAGCCGCGGAACGAGATGTCGATCGTGTTGTCCGGCAGGCCTTCGGCGCCCCACCGCTTGGTGACCTCGTAGCCGAGCATGGTGCCGACGGTGCGGTTGACGTTCCGCACCGGCAGCTCCAGCCGGACCGGGCGGCCATCCTGCAGCGCCCCCTCGGCCAGCTGGATCAGCGTGTTGTCCAGGGCCCGGTCGATGCCGTGGTCCTGGGTGGTGGTGTTGCGCCGGGCCGCGCCCTCGGGCAGGTCCGGCATGTACAGCACCGGCTCCAGGTTGAGCCCGTGGGCCTTCCAGTGCCCCACGGCCTCCTGGGTGTCCAGCATGGTGACCTGGCCGACGGCCTCGGCGATGCTGCGGAAGCCCATCGCGGCCAGGTACTCGCGGACCTCCTCGGCGATGAACTCGAAGAAGTTCACCACGAACTCGGGCTGGCCGGAGAACCGCTTGCGCAGTACCGGGTTCTGGGTGGCGATGCCGACCGGGCAGGTGTCCAGGTGGCAGACCCGCATCATGATGCAGCCCTCGACGACCAGCGGGGCGCTGGCGAAGCCGAACTCCTCCGCGCCGAGCAGGGCCGCGACCATCACGTCCCGGCCGGTCTTGAGCTGGCCGTCGGCCTGGACCACGATCCGGTCCCGCAGCTTGTTGCGCAGCAGGGTCTGCTGGGTCTCGGCCAGGCCGAGCTCCCACGGCGTGCCGGCGTGCTTGAGGCTGGTCAGCGGGGCCGCGCCGGTGCCGCCGTCGTGGCCGGAGATCAGCACCACGTCAGCGTGGGCCTTGGAGACGCCGGCCGCGACCGTGCCCACCCCGGCTTCGGACACCAGCTTCACGTGGACCCGCGCCGCCGGGTTGGCGTTCTTCAGGTCGTGGATGAGCTGGGCCAGGTCCTCGATGGAGTAGATGTCGTGGTGCGGCGGCGGCGAGATCAGCCCGACGCCGGGGGTGGAGTGCCGGGTCTTGGCGATCCACGGGTAGACCTTGTGCCCGGGCAACTGGCCGCCCTCGCCGGGCTTGGCCCCCTGCGCCATCTTGATCTGCAGGTCATCCGCGTTGACCAGGTAGTGGCTGGTGACCCCGAACCGGCCGCTGGCTACCTGCTTGACCGCGGAACGCCGCAGGTCACCCGCGCCGTCCCGGGCGAAGCGCTCGGCGTCCTCGCCGCCTTCGCCGGTGTTGGACCGGCCGCCGAGCCGGTTCATGGCGATGGCCAGGGTCTCGTGGGCCTCGGCCGAGATCGAGCCGTACGACATCGCCCCGGTGGAGAACCGGCGGACGATGCTGGACACCGGCTCGACCTGGTCGATCGGGATCGGCTCGCGGACCCGGGGCGCCTCCACGCCGCGCAGCCGCATCAGCCCGCGCAGCGTCATCAGGTGGGACGCCTGGTCGTTGACCAGCGACGTGTACTCCTTGAAGACCTCGTACCGCCGGGTGCGGGTGGCGTGCTGCAGCTTGAACACCGTCTGCGGGTTGAACAGGTGCGGCTCGCCCTCGCGGCGCCACTGGTACTCCCCGCCGACTTCCAGCCGCCGGTGCGCGGGCTGGTTGCCGCCGGCCGGGAAGGCCCGGGCCATCCGGCGTCCGGTCTCGGCGGCCAGCACGTCGAACCCGACGCCGCCCAGCCGGGAGGTGGTGCCCGCGAAGCAGGTGTCGATGACTTCTTCGCCGAGGCCGACCGCCTCGAAGATCTGCGCGCCCTCGTAAGAGGCCACCGTGGACACGCCCATCTTGGACATGATCTTCAGCACACCCTTGTTCAGGGCCTTGATCAGGCTGCCGGCCGCCTTGTCCTCGGCCACGCCTTCCAGCACGCCACGCCGGGCCATGTCCTGGACGGTCTCGACGGCCAGGTACGGGTCGACGGCGGAGGCGCCGAAGCCGATGAGCAGGGCCACATGGTGGCACTCGCGGGCGTCGCCCGCCTCGACCACCAGGCCGACCTTGGTCCGGGTCTTCTCCCGGATCAGGTGGTGGTGGACGGCCCCGGTGAGCAGCAGGGACGGGATCGGCGCCAGTTCGCGGTCGGGGGTGGTGGGCTCGCCGTCGCGGGCCACACCCCGGTCGGACAGCACCACGATGCGGGTCCCGTCCTCGATCGCGGCTGACGCCTCGGCACAGATCTCAGCCAGCCGCTGGCGCAGTGCCTGCCCGCCGCCCGCCACCGGGTACCGGCCGTCGATCACGTGGGCCGCGAACCCGGGCAGGTCGCCGTCGGAGTTGACGTGCACGATCTTGGCCAGGTCGCTGTCGCTGATGACCGGGTAGGGCAGCACCACCTGGCGGCAGGACGCCGGCGAGGGGTCAAACAGGTTCTGCTCGGGGCCGGTGGTGCTGGCCAGCGAGGTGACCAGCTCCTCCCGGATGGCGTCCAGCGGCGGGTTCGTGACCTGGGCGAACAGCTGGGTGAAGTAGTCGAAGACCAGCCGGGGCCGGTCAGACAGCACCGCCAGCGGGGTGTCGGTGCCCATGGAGCCGATCGGCTCCGCCCCGGTGCGGGCCATCGGGGACAAGATGACCCGCAGCTCTTCTTCGGTGTAACCGGACATCTGCTGCCGGGTGACCAGCTCGTCCGGGCCGGGCAGCCGCCGCACCCGGGGCGGCAGGTCGTTCAGGTGCACCTGGCCCGCGTGCAGCAGCTCCTCGTACGGGTGCTCCTCGGCCAGCGCGGCCTTGACCTCTTCGTCCTCCACGATCCGGCCCGCGCCGGTGTCGGCCAGGAAGATCCGCCCCGGCTGCAGCCGGCCCTTGCGGACCACGGTGGCCGGGTCGATGTCAAGCACGCCGACCTCGCTGGCCAAGATGACCAGGCCGTCCCGGGTGACCCAGTACCGGCCGGGGCGTAGCCCGTTGCGGTCCAGCACCGCGCCGATCACCGTGCCGTCGGTGAACGCGATCAGGGCCGGGCCGTCCCAGGGCTCCATCATCGCCGCGTGGAACTGGTAGAAGGCCCGGCGGGCCGGGTCCATCTCCTCGTGGTTCTCCCACGGCTCGGGGATCATCATCAGCACCGCGTGCGGCAGCGAGCGGCCACCCAGGTGCAGCAGCTCCAGGACTTCGTCGAAGCTGGCCGAGTCGCTGCCGTGGGCATCCAGGATCGGGAACAGCCGGTCCAGGCCACGCCCGTCCGCGCTGTCCGGGATCAGGCTGGTGGCCAGCATGGCCTCGCGGGCCCGCATCCAGTTCCGGTTGCCGCGGATGGTGTTGATCTCGCCGTTGTGCGCGACGTACCGGTACGGGTGGGCCAGTGGCCAGGACGGGAACGTGTTGGTGGAGAACCGCGAGTGCACCAGGGCCAGCGCGGAGCGGAAACGCTCGTCCGACAGGTCGGGGAAGAACGGCTCGACCTGGGGCGCGGACAGCATCCCCTTGTAGACGATGGTCCGCGGCGACAGGCTGGCGAAGTAGGTGCCGGTCTCGTGCTCGGCCCGCTTGCGCAGGCAGTAGGCCATCCGCTCCAGCTCAATGCCGCGCTGCCGGCTGCGGCCGGCCACGAACAGCTGAGCCAGGTGCGGCAGCACCGAGCGGGCGCCGCGCCCGCAGGCGTCGGGGTCGTAGGGGACGTCCCGCCAGCCCAGCACGGTCAGGCCCTCGGCCTGCGCCAGCTCGGTGATGACCGCCATGGCCTGCTCGCACGCGGACAGGTCGGGCTCCTCTTCGCGGGCCCCTTCCTCCTGCACGGCGACCGGGGTGGGCAGGAAGGCCACGCCGGCCGCGTAGGAACCCGCGGGGGGCAGGTCGAAGTCACAGACCTCGCGGAAGAAGGCGTCCGGGATCTGGGTCAAGATGCCCGCGCCGTCCCCGGTACCGGGGTCGCCACCTTGGGCGCCGCGGTGTTCGAGGTTGCACAGGGCGGTCAGGGCTTTGGACACGACATCGTGCCCGGGTCGGCCGGTCAGATCAGCGATAAAGGCGACGCCACACGCGTCATGCTCGAAGCTGGGATCGTAAAGGCCGGTGGACTGGCTCGTCCCCTGGCCCGCGTGAGCGGCGTGAGCGGAACCACGGCCTACGTGGTCCCACGTCTTTTCCCTGCCGGCAGGCGCCATCAAAACTCCTGTCGTCGTCTCGTCTGCTATCAGATGCTGCGGTCGGGACGGCGCTGGCCCTGCCGCGAAGTCCGCCGGAGCGGCTCGCTGGCTACGCGAAAGTTACGCCCACATTACATCACCGGACGAATCCCGCCCAAGATCTTGAAGGCTGTGAATATCCACTGGTTAATCGGCGTTCCCACCAGCCGGAATTTCTAACCATCAAGATCATTAGTTAACGGGAGCGTACCCGGGAGGTTAACGGGAACCGCCCCGTGTAACAAGGCCCGGGGCCCGGGCATTTACTGTGAATTGACTGAAGATGCGGCCGGGTGGCCGGTGTCGCTGCAGGGCAACGGCGGGGCAATGACGTCCGGGCCGTGCCGGTGCCTGCTCCGGTACAGGTAGGCCACCGCGCCCAGCACGGTGACGATCTCGGCCCACTGGTCCACGCGCAGCCCGGCCAGCTGCGGAGCCGGGCCGATGAGCAGCGATTCCGCCGCGCACAACCCGGCGAAGGTCAGGGCGAGCTGGACGGAGAAGGCCCGCTCGCCGATCAGTGCGAACCGCCGTGCGGCCCACATCACGACGAACCCGACGGCCACGCACCACAGCATTTCGTACCCGAACACCGGCTCAAACGTGGCAAAGTTCTCATACCCCGCCAGCCGGTGGGCGGGCGCGATCTCCACCGCCCAGGGCAGCCCCGACGGCCGCCCGTAGGTGGCCTGGCTGAACCAGCCGCCCAGGTAGGCGAAGGCTGCCCCGAACGCGACGGCCGGGGCAGCGGCGCCGGCCATCGGGCCCAGCCGGACCCCGGCCCGGCGGCAGGCGATCCACGCACCGAGCGCGCCGAGCCCAATCGCCCCGGGCACGCCGATGGCGCCGTCCCAGGCCCGGGCGGCCGACCACACGTTGGGATGGGTCGGGAACAGGTGCCGGGCCACGTCGACCAGGCCACCCGCGGCCGCCCCGATCAGGCCGCACGGCACCGCCCACGCGGCCGCGTCCAGAACCAGGTCAGCCCGGCCGCCGGCCTTGGCGTAGCGCTGGGCGGTGAGCCACACCGCGCCGATGATGCCGAGCACGATGCACAGCGCGTAGGCCCGCACCGGAACCGGCCCCAGGTGCCACTCGCCCCGGGCCGGACTCGGCAGGAACGCGACCGGTGAGTTCGTCTGCGTCAGCTCCCCGCAGCAGGCGCTCCGCGTACTCCGGCGGCCAGTTCGGCGGCCAGTTCGCGGACCGCGGTCACGCCCGAGTCGAGGTTGGACGCCGTCAGCAGCCGCTGCACGAACGCCGAGCCGACGATCACGCCGTCGGCGAACCGGGCCACCTCCGCAGCCTGCGCCCCATCCCGCACGCCCAGGCCCACCGCGACCGGCAGGTCAGTGCACTCACGGACCTTGGCCACCAGCCCGGCGGCCTGGTCGCTGACCATCTCCCGGGTGCCGGTGATGCCCATCAACGACGCCGCGTACACGAAACCGCGGCAGCGCGCGGTCACGGTCTGGATCCGCTCCAGGGTCGAGCTGGGCGCGACCAGGAACACCCGGTCCAGGCCGTAGGTGTCGGAGGCATCCAGCCAGGGCCCCGCCTCTTCGGGGGGCAGGTCCGGGGTGATCAGGCCGGCGCCGCCCGCCGCGGCCAGGTCCCGGGCGAACGCGGAGACGCCGTAGTGGTCGACCGGGTTCCAGTAGGTCATGACCAGCGTGGGCACGCCGGCCGCGGCCACCGCCTCGACCGTGCGCAGGACGTCGGTGACCCGGGTGCCGCTGGTCAGCGCGGCCTGCACGGCCTCCTGGATGACCGGGCCGTCCATCAGCGGGTCGGAGTAGGGCAGGCCGATCTCCATGACGTCGACGCCGGACTCGGCCATGGCCACGGCGGCCTTGATCGCGCCGTCCACGCTGGGAAAGCCGGCCGGGAGGTACCCGACGACCGCGCCGCGCCCGCTGGCGGCGGCCTTCTCGAAGGCCTGTCCGACCGGGCTGACCGGGACGGCCGGCGCAGTCACAGGAAGCCCAGCCGTTCGGACACGGTGGCTACGTCCTTGTCGCCGCGGCCGGACAGGTTGACCAGGAGCAGCCCATCCGGGCCCAGCTCGCGGCCGAGCTGCAGGGCGCCGGCCAGGGCGTGCGAGGACTCCAGGGCCGGGATGATCCCCTCGGTCCGGCAGAGCAGGCTGAACGCGTCCAGGGCCTGCTGGTCGGTGACGGCCCGGTAGCTGGCCCGGCCGGTCTCCCGCAGCCAGACGTGCTCAGGCCCGACGCCCGGGTAGTCCAGGCCGGCCGAGATCGAGTGCGTCGGCAGCGTCTGCCCCTCTTCGTCCTGCAGCAGGTAGGTGCGCATGCCGTGCAGAACGCCGGCCGACCCGGAGGTCAAGGTGGCCGCGTTACGGCCCGGCTCGGGACCCTCGCCGCCCGCTTCGCAGCCGATCAGCTGCACCCCGGAGTCGGGCACGAAGGCGTGGAAGATGCCGATGGCGTTGGAGCCGCCGCCGACGCAGGCCACCACCGCGTCCGGCAGCCGGCCGACCTGGGCCAGCAGTTGCTCCCGGGCCTCTACGCCGATGATGCGCTGGAAGTCGCGCACCATCATCGGGAACGGGTGCGGGCCGCCGACCGAGCCGATGCAGTAGTGCGTGTTCTCCACGCTGGCCACCCAGTCACGGAACGCCTCATTCATGGCGTCCTTGAGCGTGCGGCTGCCGGACCGGACCGAGACGACCTCGGCCCCGAGCATGCGCATCCGGGACACGTTCAGCGCCTGGCGCCGGGTGTCCTCCTCGCCCATGTAGACCACGCAGTCCAGGCCGAACAGGGCGCAGGCGGTAGCGGTGGCCACCCCGTGCTGGCCGGCGCCCGTCTCCGCGATGACCCGGGTCTTGCCCATCCGCCGGGTCAGCAGCGCCTGGCCGAGCACGTTGTTGATCTTGTGTGAGCCGGTGTGGGTCAGGTCCTCACGCTTGAGGAAGACCCGGCCGCCGCCCGCCTCGGCCGCGAACCGCGGCACCTCGGTGATCAGGGTCGGGCGGCCGGCGTAGTCGCGCAGCAGGCGGGACAGCTCGGCGCCGAAGGCCGGATCGGCCTGGGCGGCCAGGTACTGCTCGGTCAGCTCGTCCAGGGCCGCGGTCAGCGCCTCCGGGGCGAAGCTGCCGCCGTAGATGCCGAAGTGGCCGGTGTCGTCGGGGACAGCGGGGCCGGGCGGCCCAGGCGGTCCAGGCGGGGTGAGGTGGCTGGTCGTGGTCATCAGCGGTCCGTCCGGAGCGCGGGATGGTTCGCCGCCGTCACCAGGTCGGCGACGGCCGCACGCGGGTCCTTGCCGGTGACGACGCTCTCCCCCACCAGCACCGCGTCGGCCCCGGCTGCAGCGTAGGCCAGCAGGTCGTGCGGACCGCGGACGCCCGACTCAGCGATCTTGATGATGGGATCGGGGATCCGCGGCAGCATGGCCGTCACGGTACGCCGGTCCAGCCGTAGGGTGGTCAGATCGCGGGCGTTGACCCCGATGACCTTGGCCCCGGCGTCCACCGCCCGCTCCAGCTCACCCTCGGCGTGCACCTCGACCAGCGGCACCAGGCCAATCGACTCGGCCCGCTCCACCAGCGAGACCAGCGCGCTCTGCTCCAGCGCGGCCACGATCAGCAAGACCAGGTCGGCCCCGTAGGCACGGGCCTCCCACAGCTGGTAGGAGCTGACCACGAAGTCCTTGCGCAGCAGCGGCACCTGGACGGCCTTGCGGACGGCGGCCAGATCCTCCAGCGACCCGTTGAACCGGCGCTTTTCGGTCAGCACGCTGATGACCCGGGCGCCGCCGGACTGGTAGGCGGCGGCCAGCGCCGCGGGATCGGTGATCTCGGCCATCGCGCCCTTGGACGGGCTGGCCCGCTTCACTTCGGCGATGACGCTGACGCCGTCGGCCTTGAGCGCGGCGATCCCGTCGCGGGGCGAGGGCGCGGCGGCAGCCATTTCCTTGAGCTGGTCAAGGGAAACGCGCTGCTGCCGTTCGGCGAGATCAGCGCGTACGCCGTCCAGGATCTCGTCGAGCACTGTCACGCGGTTCGCAGTCCCCTCAAGGATCGACTGGGATTTCCTCGATGCTAGCTGGGCTACCTGAACGGCCCGGCAGGCACCCCACGGTTAATAGTGCCGCGGGTAAGCGATGTGCGCATTCAGCGCCCGTTCGCCGTGGTGTTCAGGGAATGTTACCCGCCTTCCCCGCCCGGTGCGTCTGAGCCGGTCTGCCCGGGGTCGTCCAGGGTCGGGCTGAGCTCATCCAGGGCCGGGCTGGGCTGGTCCAGGGTCGGGCTGGGCTGGTCCAGGATGTAGCCGACGCCGCGGACCGTGCGGACCAGGCCCGGATCGGGCAGCTTGGCCCGGAGCGAGCTGACGTGAACGTCGATGGCCCGGCCGGACGCCGGGTGGCCAGGAGTGGACCGGCCCACGATGGCCTGCAGGCGGCTACGGCTGAGCACGTGGCCGGGGTGGTCAGCCAGGGCGGACAGCAGGGCGGACTCGGCCGGAGTCAGGGGGCTGGTGGGGACCGGGATGCGGATGGGGCCGCTAGTGGTGGTGGGGCTGCTAGTGGCGGTGGGGCTGCTGGTGGAGCTAGGACTGCTGGTGGAGGTGGGAGGCAGGGGCTGATCGGGCGCGGAGTGACTGGCCGCGGGGCGGGGGGCGACGGCCAGGACCCGGGAGACCAGCAGGCGAGGGCTGAACGGGCGGTAGAGACATGATTCGGCCGCGATGCGCAGGTCGCGGGGGCGCATGCTGGGCGAGAGCAGGAACAGGGTAGGCAGGCGGGGCGGCAGGGTTTCCTGAGGTGGCGGGGCTTCCTGAGGCGGCGGGGCTTCCCGAGGCGTCCGGGTGGCCTGGGACTGGGGTGCTTCTCGAGTTTGCTGGGTTCGCTGGGATTGCTGGGGTTGCTGGGATTTTTGAGGTTTCTGGGGTTGCTGTGGTTTTTGCTGATCGATGATGAGGCGGCGGAGGCGGCGGGCGTCCAGGCCGGGCATGGTTAGGTCGAGGACGGCGACGTCGGCGGTCCGGGCGATCAGGGCCGCGGTGGTCTCGTCGGCGCCGGTGGTGATGGTGACGGCGGCGCCGGCCCGGGTGAGGTAGCGGCGGGCCAGCTCGGCGACCTCGGGTTCGTGCTCGGCTAGCAGGACGGCGAGCGCGGGGACGGCGGTACCGGGCGCGGGCGCGGAACCGAGAAGGGCACCGGGGGCCAGGGCGGGACCGGCGCCGTGAGGGGGTCCGGGTCCGAGGATCGGCGGGGGGTCAGCGGGCGGTGCGCCCACCGGTGCTCTCGGTGTTTTCGGCGTTGGTGGGACTCGGGGCGGAGACGCCGGCGGCGCGGCCCGGAGGGGGGTCGCCGGGGTCGCCGGGGTCGCCGGGGTCAGGGCCGAGGGTGGGATCGTCGCCGCGGGTGATCGAGTCCCACAGCGCAGCCTGGTCCAGCTGGGCGGGCGCAGGGGCAGAGCCAGGCCCGGGGCGGGGGCGACGGGTGGGGACGGCCGGGCCGGTCTGGCCGGGCTGGCCGGCTGGGCGTTCGTAGCGGCCGGACATGACCGGCCAGCGGGTGCCGCGCCACACGGTGAGCAGGCCGGCCGCGATGAGGGCGGCGGCGCCGGCGAAGACCGCGACCCTCCAGGGGACGCCGAGCAGCACGGTGTGGACCGAGGAGTCGCCGGTGACCACCGCACCGGCTGAGGAGCCGGCCCCGGACCCGCCGGTGGTGGAGCCGGAACCGCCCGAGGCCACCGAGGCCGACGAGCTGACCTTGGACGACGCGGCGGCGACGATGCGGGCCGCGCTGAGCGAGCCGCTGGCCGCCACGGCCGCGCCGACCCCGCACAAGGCCAGCACCGCGCCGGCCACCCGGCGGAGTACCCCGCGGGTGGCGATGATCGCGGCCAGGCAGGCCAGCCCGGCCAGGGCCAGCGCCCCGGCCGCGGGTACCAGGTCCTGGCCGGTGACCGTGATCGACTGCGACGGGAGCGGCTTCGGCTCGGTGTAGACGGCGCGGGCCCAACCCTGCCGGACAGCCAGCAGCGCCAGCCCGGCCCCGGCCGCGCCCAGCAGCAGCATCAGCACGAACTCACGCCGGGGCCGCGGGACGGCCGGAGTACGCGCGGCGGCGGGCGCAGCGGCGGCGCGCGCGGGATCAGCCATCCGCGGTGACCGGTTCGGGGCGCTCCCCCACCACGGCGTCCAGGCGGTCGGCGTCGAAGCAGGTCCGGTCGCCGGTGTGACAGGCCGCGCCGACCTGGTCGACTTGGACCAGGACGGTGTCGCCGTCGCAGTCCAGCGCCACCGACTTGACCCACTGCTGGTGGCCGGAGGTCTCACCCTTGACCCAGTATTCCTGGCGGCTGCGGGACCAGTAGGTGCAGCGGCCGGTGGTGAGCGTGCGATGCAGCGCCTCGTCGTCCATCCAGCCGACCATCAGCACCTCGCCGGTGTCATGCTGCTGGGCGACCGCCGGGAACAGGCCGACGTCGTCGCGCTTGAGGCGGCGGGCGATCTCGGGATCCAGGGCAGACGGCTGGGCGGCAGTGCTCATGGCAGCCAGCCTAGCCAAGGCACGCTACCGCCGGGCCTGGAGCACCCCCTACCATGCCCGGATGGGATATTCGCGGGACGAGCGGGCCGGACTGTGCGCCACGCTGGCCGAGGTGGGTCCGGACGCGCCGACGCTGTGCGCGGGATGGACCGCCCGGGACCTCGCGGCCCATCTGGTGCTGCGCGAGCACCGGATCGACGCCAGCGCGGGTATCCCGGGTGGCCCGCTGGCCGGATACACCGCACGGGTGCAGCAGCGACTGGCCAGCCGGACCCCGTTCGAGCAGCTGATCGAGACGATCCGCAACGGGCCGCCCACGCTGTCCCTGTACGGGCTGCCGGGCATGGACGAGCGGGTCAACACGGTCGAATTTTTCGTGCACCACGAGGACCTGCGGCGCGGGCAAGCGGGCTGGAAGCCGCGGGAACTGACTGACGGGCTGTCCGACGCGCTGTGGGACCGGCTCAAGCTGGCCCGGTTCCTGCTGCGCAAGGTACGGATCGGGGTCGAGTACGCCCGGGAAGATGGCGCCGTCGACCGGGCCGCCGACGCAGGCCCGGACGCCGGGCCTGCGTCTTACCGGATGACGGTACGGCGCGGCACCCCGGTGGTGACCGTGATCGGCACGCCCGCGGAACTCACCCTCTACACCGCGGGACGGCGGTCGGCGGCCCAGATCCGGATGGACGGCACCGACGCCGCGATCGAGATGATGTCCCAGGCGACCTGGCGGCTCTGAGACGCGGGAGTTTGTTAAAAGATAAAATCAGGAACGCATCTCGCGCTTGAGCCGGGCCAACTCGGCATCGACGTCGTCGCGGGCGACCGGGCTGGTGTTCTCCACCGTCCAGGCCGGCGCCGGGGTGATCTCCCGGCCGGGCTGGACCCGTTCGTCACGGATTTCGTGCTTGCGCGCGGCCTTCTCTTCCTTGACCTCGGCGCGGCGCTCCCGGGCCAGCTTGTACTGGCTGTGGGCCTTGACCGCGATGGCGATGATCAAGCCGATGACGAGGGCGATGACCGCCCACTCCAGCAGCCGGAAGACCGACTCGATGACAATGAAGGCGATCAAGGCGCCGAGCGCGATCATGACGACCTTTGCCCACCGCATCAGCCGCCCCCTTTCTGCGGCTACACACGCCCTGATGGGGCATGTACTAGGCACGAGCTTACTCGCGAGTGCGGAATACTGGGCGATGCCGGCCAGGGGATCCTGGCTCCGGCCGCCCGGGAGGGAGAAGGAGCGCATTATGCACGCACTGGGCATCGATATCGGCGGCACCGGGATGAAGGCTGCGCCGGTCGACCTGGACACCGGCAAGTTCCTGGCCGACCGGGTGAAGATCGCCACCCCGCATCCGGCGGCGCCGGAGGCGGTGGCCGAAGTCGTGCAGAAGCTCGTAGCCGCTTTCTCCTGGTCAGGACCGATCGGCTGCACGTTCCCGGGCGTGGTGATGAATGGCGTCACCCGCACCGCGGCCAACCTGGACAAGGCCTGGATCGGCCTGGACGCGCGGGAGCTGCTGTGCCAGGCGGTCGGCCAGGACATCCGGCTGATCAACGACGCGGACGCGGCCGGCGTGGCCGAGATGACCTTCGGCGCCGGTAAGGGCCAGCGAGGCACGGTGCACATGGTGACACTGGGCACCGGCATCGGCAGCGCGCTGTTCGTGGACGGCATCCTGGTCCCCAACACCGAGTTCGGGCACCTGGAAATCCGGGGCAAGGACTCGGAGGAGCGGGCGTCCGAGCGGGCCAAGGTCGCGGGCAACATGAGCTGGAAGCACTGGGCCAAAAACGTCAACGAGTACCTGGAGCACATCGAGGCCCTGCTGTCCCCGGCGCTGATCATCATCGGCGGCGGGATCAGCAAGCAGTCGGACAAGTTCCTGCCGCTGATGACCGGACTGCAGGCCACGGTGGTACCGGCCGGGATGTTCAACGACGCGGGCATCACCGGCGCGGCGATGGCAGCCCACCCGGGCTCGGCCGCTCCGGCGCGCGCGGGTGCGGGCGCCAGCGGGACCACCGTCGTGGCGGGCAACCAGGAGGCGCGGGGCGGCAGCGGCACCAGCGGCGACCAGGGACTGCCCGGGTTCCCGGACCCGGGCCTGCCGCCGGGCTAGCCGGCGTCAGCGGACGGGGCGGCCGGCGGCGCGCAGGGCATCCTTGACCTGGCCGATGCGCAGGGCGCCGAAGTGGAACACGCTGGCCGCCAGCACCGCGTCGGCGCCGGCGTCGATGGCGGGGGCGAAGTGGCCGAGCTGGCCCGCGCCCCCGCTGGCGATGACCGGCACGCTGACCACGTCCCGGACGGCCGCGATCAGCTCCAGGTCGAAGCCGGCCTCGGTGCCGTCGGCGTCCATGGAGTTGAGCAGGATCTCCCCGGCGCCCAGTTCGGCGCCCCGGCGGGCCCAGTCCACGGCGTCGATGCCGGTGCCGGTGCGACCGCCGTGGGTGGTGACCTCAAATCCACTGCCGCCTGCCGGGGCCGGGCCGCTGAAGCGGCGGGCGTCGACGGACAGCACCACGCACTGGGAACCGAACCGGCGGGCTGCCTCTCCCAGCAGTTCCGGGCGGGCGATGGCCGCGGTGTTGAGCGACACCTTGTCCGCACCGGCCCGCAGCAGCCGGTCCACGTCGTCCTCGCTGCGGACCCCGCCGCCCACGGTCAGCGGGATGAAAACCTGCTCGGCGGTGCGGCGCACCACGTCGTAGGTGGTCTCCCGGCTGCCGCTGGAGGCGGTGATGTCGAGGAAGGTGAGCTCGTCGGCGCCTTCGGCGTCGTAGGTGGCGGCCAGTTCGACCGGGTCCCCCGCGTCGCGCAGGTCGCGGAAGTTGATGCCCTTGACCACCCGGCCGCCGTCCACGTCCAGGCAGGGAATGACCCGGACCGCGACGGTCACGGGGACACCGTCGTGAGCGCGGTCTCGAGCGCTTCTTCCAGGGTGAACGCGCCGGCGTAGAGGGCCTTGCCGACGATCGCGCCCTCGACGCCGAGCGGGACGAGGCCGGCGATGGCCTCCAGGTCGGCCAGGCTGGACACGCCGCCGCTGGCCACCACCGGCCGGTCAGTGCGGGCGCAGACGTCGCGCAGCAGGTCCAGGTTGGGCCCGCGCAGGGTGCCGTCCTTGGTCACGTCGGTGACCACGTACCGGGCGCAGCCGTCGGCGTTCAGCCGGTCCAGCGTCTCGTACAGGTCGCCGCCCTCGGAAGTCCAGCCGCGGGCGGCCAGCCGTGTGCCGCGCACGTCCAGGCCGACCGCGATCTGGTCGCCGTGCCGGGCGATGACCGAGCGGACCCAGTCCGGGTCCTCCAGCGCCGCGGTGCCGATGTTGACCCTGGTGCAGCCGGTGGCCAGCGCCGCGGCCAGCGAGGCGTCGTCGCGGATGCCGCCGGACAGCTCGACGTTGAGGTCGAGCCGGCTCACCACGTCGCCCAGCAACCGCGCGTTGGAGCCCCGGCCGAACGCCGCGTCCAGGTCGACCAGGTGGATCCAGTCGGCGCCGGCCCGCTGCCAGGCCAGCGCGGCCTCCATCGGGTCGCCGTAGCCGGTCTCGGTGCCGGCCTCGCCCTGGACCAGCCGTACCGCCTGGCCGTCGGCCACGTCGACCGCGGGCAGCAGGGTGAGCGTCATCGAATTGTCTCCAGCCAGTTGGACAGCAGGGTGGCGCCGGCGTCCCCCGACTTTTCCGGGTGGAACTGGGTCGCGGCCAGCAGGCCGTCCTCGACCGCGGCCGCGAACGGCTCGCCGTGAGTGGCCCAGGTGATCTGGGCCGATGACTCCCGCAGCCGGGTTGCACGGGCGTACCGCAGGCCGTAGGAGTGCACAAAATAAAAGCGGGTGTTCGGCCCGATCCCGGCGAACAGCGCCGAACCCGCGGGCGGGGAGACCGTGTTCCAGCCCATGTGCGGCAGCACCGGCGCGTTCAGCCGCTCTACCGTGCCCGGCCACTGCCCGCAGCCCTCGGTACGCAGGCCGTGCTCCTCACCCGAGGAGAACAGCACCTGCATGCCGACGCAGATGGCCAGCACCGGGCGGCCGCTGGCCAGCCGCTGGGTGATGAGCTTGTCGCCGCCAACGGCCCGCAGCCCGGCCATGCAGGCGGCGAACGCGCCCACACCCGGAACGACCAGGCCATCCGCGTCCTGGGCGGCATCGGAATCGGCGGTCACCGTGACGTCCGCGCCGGCCCGGGCCAGGGCCCGTTCGGCCGACCGCAGGTTGCCCGAGCCGTAGTCCAGGACCACGACCCTCGGCTTAGTGGTCACAGCACGCCTCGGTCGTCACAGCACACCCTCGGTGGTCACAGCACGCCTTTGGTGCTGGGGATCCCGCCGGCCCGCGGGTCCGGCGCGACCGCGGTCCGCAGGGCCCGGGCCACCGCCTTGAACTGGGCCTCCACGATGTGGTGCGGGTTGCGCCCGTACAGCACCCGCACGTGCAGGCAGATCCCGGCCGAGGCGGCCATCGACTCGAAGATGTGCCGGGTCAGCGTGGTGTCGTAGCTGCCGATCAGCGGGGCCATCCCGGCCGGCTCCTCGTGCATCACGTACGGGCGCCCGGACAGGTCCACCGCCGCCTGGACCAGGGTCTCGTCCAGCGGGACCAGGCTGTCGCCGAACCGGGTGATCCCGGACTTGTCGCCCAGGGCCTCCCGCAGCGCCTGGCCCACCGCGATCGAGGTGTCCTCGACCGTGTGGTGGGCGTCGATCTCGGTGTCGCCCTTGGCCCGGACGGTCAGGTCGAGCCCGCCGTGCTTGCCCAGCTGGCCCAGCATGTGGTCGAAGAAGGGGACCCCGGTATCCACCTCGAACACGCCAATCCCGTCCAGGTCCAGCTCGACCAGGATCTGGGTCTCGTGGGTGAGCCGTTCGACGCGTGCCTTGCGTTCCCGGTTCACGCCGGAACCACCTCACTCAGTACTTCGCTCAGGGCGGCCCGGAACGCCGCCATCTCCTCGGGCGTGCCGATCGAGACCCGCAGCCAGCCCGGCGGCCCCACCTGCCGGATCAGCACGCCCCGGTCCACCAGCTGCTGCCAGATCGCGTCCCGGTCGGCGAACTCACCGAACAGCACGAAGTTGGCGTCGGAGTCGGCCACGGACAGGCCGAGGCCGCGCAGCCAGGCCACGCACCGGTCCCGTTCGGCCCGCAACGCGTCCACGCTGGCCAGCGGGTCCTGGGCGTGCGTGAGGGCGGCCCGGGCCACGGCCTGGGTCACGGCGGACAGGTGGTAGGGCAGCCGGACGATGAGCAGCTTCCTGATCAGCTCGGGGCTGGCGGCCATGTATCCGACCCGGAGCCCGGCCATCGCGAACGCCTTGGACATGGTGCGGGTGACGACCAGGCGCGAATACTCCGGCAGCAGCGACAGCGCGCTCGGGGTCCCGGTCCGGCGGAACTCGGCGTAGGCCTCGTCCACCACGACCACTCCGGGCGCGGCCTCGCACACCGCCCGGACCACGTCCAGCGAGACCGACGTGCCGGTCGGGTTGTTGGGCGAGGTCAGGAAGACGACCTCGGGGCGGGTGTCGCGGATCTGCGCCGCCGCCTTGTCCGGGTCGATGCTGAAGTCCTCCTCCCGGCAGGCCGCGAACCATTCTGTGCCGGTCACCCGGGCGATCAGCGGGTGCATGGAGTAGGACGGCTCGAAACCCAGCGCGGCGTGGCCGGGGCCGCCGAACGCCTGCAGCAGTTGCTGGATGACCTCGTTGGAGCCGTTGGCCGCCCACACCTCGTCGGCGGTCAGGCCGTGGCCCAGGTAGTCGGCCAGATCCTGGCGCAGGGCCACGGCGTCGCGGTCCGGGTACCGGTTCAGGCCCGCCGCCACGGCCGCGACCGCGTCGGTCACGGCCTGGGCCAGCCGGGGGGTGGGCGGGTACGGGTTCTCGTTGGTGTTCAGGCGGACCGGCACGTTGAGCTGGGGGGCTCCGTAGGGCTCCATACCGGCCAGGTCGGCGCGCAGCGGCAGGTCGGAGCCATCGGTAGGTGCCGTGGCCGCGGTCGTGGTCGTCGCGTGGGGGGTGGTCGCGTCGGGGGTGCTCATTTGGGAACCCGGACCCGGACGGCGGCGACATGGGCGGCCAGTTGCTCCTCGCCGCCGAGGGCGTCGATGTACGGCGCGGCCCCGGCCAGGCCCTCGCGGGAGCATTCGATCACGTTGACCAGCTTGAGGAACGGGAGCACGGTGAGCCCGGCCGCGTGCCGGGCCGTACCCCCGGTGGGCAGGACGTGGTTGGACCCGGCCAGGTAGTCGCCCAGCGAGACCGGGGAGTAGGCCCCGGCGAAGATGGCCCCGGCGTTCCGGACCCGGGTGGCGACCTTGCCCGCGTCCTCGGTCTGCACCTCCAGGTGCTCCGGCGCCCAGGCGTCGGACACGGCCAGCGCCGCGTCCACGTCGCGCACCAGCACGTAGGCGGACTGGCCGTTCAGCGCCTGCTCGATGCGCTCCCGGTTCAGCGCGTCCGGCAGCTGCCGGGCCAGCTCGGCGTCGGTCCGGTCGGGCAGGTGAGGGTCAGAGGTGATCAGCAGGGTGGCGGCCAGCGGGTCGTGCTCGGCCTGGGCAATCAGGTCCGCGGCCACGTAGGCCGGATCGGCGGTGTGATCCGCGATGATCGCGATCTCGGTCGGCCCGTTCTCGCCGTCGGTGCCCACCACCCCGCCGAGCAGCCGCTTGGCCGCAGCGACGTACACGTTGCCGGGCCCGGTCAGCACGTCGGCGGGCGCGCAGACGTCGGTGCCGTAGGCGAACATGGCCAGGGCCTGTGCCCCGCCCACCGCGTGCACCTCGTCCACGCCGAGCAGCGCGCAGGCAGCCAGTACGGCCGGATGCGGCAGGCCGCCCTGGTCGGCCCGCGGCGGGGAGGCCACCGCAACCGACGGTACCCCCGCCACCTGGGCGGGGACCACGTTCATGACCACGGACGAGGGGTAGGCGACCAGCCCGCCCGGCACGTACACGCCCGCCCGGCTGACCGGCACGTACCGGGCGGTCACGGTCAGGCCGTCGGCGGGTGAGACCGTGTTCTCAGCCGGCGGCAGCTGAGCCTCATGCACCAGCCGGGCGCGCCGGGCGGCCTCCTCCAGCGCGCGGGCCACGGCCGGATCCAGGGCGCTGAGCGCGGCCTCGAGGGCCTCGGGAGGCACCCGGGTCGTCTCCAGGTCCACGCCGTCGAACCGGGCGGTGTACTCGCGGACCGCGGCGGCGCCCCGCTGGCGTACGTCGTCGCACACCGGCCGGATCTGCTCGGCCGCCGCAGCGACGTCCAGGGTGGCGCGGGGCAGCACTCCGGACAGGCTGACCCGGCTGAGCGCGGCGGTGTCACGGTCCCGCAGGTCGATGCGGTCGATACGGGGAATCACCCGCTCAGTCTACGGAGAGTGGCCGGTGGGACGTCGGCGTCGTCCCACAATGCGGACACGCGGGCCGGGTCTTGCCTGGGCAGGGCCGGGTCTTGGTCGGGGCAGGACCGGGTTACTGCTCGGGCGCGGTGTCCCTGACGGTGGGCTCGGCGGTCTGGTCCGAAGTGGGCTCGGCCGGGTGGCCGACGGCCTGGGCCGGGTGGCCGGCGGCCTGGGCGGGCTCGGCTGGCTCGGCGGGCTGGGCGGGCTCGGCCGGGCGATCCTTGCGGGAGCTGCGCAGGTAGGCGGCCGCCTCCGGCACCACGATGACCAGGGCCACCAGCATCGGCCAGAAGGCCAGCGCGCCCTTGGACCCCAGCGACAGGGCCGCGTGCAGGTAGGTCCCAGCCCGATCGGTCAGCAGCCGGTGCTGAAACGCGGCGTGTCCGTAGTTGTCGCCGATCCACATCATCAGCGCGGCCGCGGCCAGGCCGCCCAGAATCAGGCCCAGCGCGGCGGGCGCGCCCCAGCGGCGGACCAGCAGAAGGTACCCAGCGATCCCGGTGAACAGGCCGCCGACCACGGCGATCAGGACGAACCAGGCGTCCGCGGCGATGAACGCGGTCGTTTCCGGATTGACCACCTGGGCCGCGCCGCGGCTGACCACCTGGGCCAGCGCGCGGGGGGCCAGCAGGGCCCAGATGTACCCGGCTGGGATACCGATGACGGCGGTGGCGGCCAGCGGGATAAGCAGGGCGACGGCGGTTCGGCCGACGGCCCGGGGGGTGAGAGGCTCGCGAGGCCGCTGTGTTTTTTGTGACTGCTGTGGTCCTTGTGACTGCTGTGGTTTTTGTGACTGATGAGGCTGGCTGGACCCTGGGTCCTGGGGTTCGGTGTCCACCGGCGGTCAGGCCACCCCCTCGACGAACAGCAGCCGTCGCCCGAGCGCGGCCTGCCGGATCGCTAGCGCCGGAGCGTACTCCGGGGACGCGTACCACTCGCGGAGCCGGGCCATGCTGGGGAACTCTACGATGACCACCCGTTCGTCCGGCGACCAGTCCCCCTCCGGTACCTGGGGCATGGCCCCGCGGGCCAGGTACCGGCCGCCGTACTGGGCGATGGAGGCCGCGGCCAGTTCACGGTAGCGATCGGCCTGCTGTTCGTCGTAGATCTCGACTTCGGAGATGGCATAGGCGGCCATACCTCCCAGGCTAGACCGGGTCGTCGTCGGGGACGTAATGACGGCTGCCGTCGGCCGGGTCGGTCCACACGCGCATGATCGTGCCGCTCGACGGGTCGCGGAACCGCTCGGCGGTCGGGACCCAGCCGGGCTGAGGCTGGTCCACCTGGGCGTGCCGTTTGCGCCAGCGGGACGGGCCGGGGGTCGCAGCGGGGCCGCCCGCCGTGCTGCCCGCTGCACCGCCGGCCGGGTCGCCGGACACGGCCAGCGGCGGCAGGTCGGCCAGGGCCTGCGCCGCTTCGTCGGCGTAGGCCGCGGCCAGCACGATCCCGACCCGGCGGCGCAATTCCTCGGTGTCCATCCGGCCCGCCGCGTAGTGCTCGCGCAGCACGGCGACCAGCCGGTCACGGTCGGCGTCACCCAGCAGCGAACGCCGCTCCTCCGGCACGGTCAGGCCGACGCCGGGCGGACGACCACGGCGGGCCGGCGGCTGTCCTCCAGCAGCTGGGTGTACTCCCGAAGCTCAAACGCCGTGATGACCGGGAAAGCAGCCGCAGAAGTCGCCGTTGATGCCGTCATGATCGGCAGTACATCGGTCGTCGCCGGGGCTGTCAATGGGGCGCGCCCACGGGTACCGGGCGGCGCGGCGCGGCGGCGGAGCACCCAGTACGCCTATTAAAAATGTAAAACTGAATCCGGGCCACACCGGCACGGATCGCAAGCTGAGTTGCTGATCTGGCAAAATCGACGGCGTGGCTGACTTCGAGCAGGTCCTCAGCGACGTGGGGCCGCGGCTGCGGGCCCTGCGTCAGCGCCGCGGCACCACGCTGGCCGACCTGTCCGCGGCCACCGGCATCTCGGTCAGCACGCTGTCCCGGCTGGAATCGGGGCGGCGACGGCCCAACCTCGAGCTGCTACTGCCGTTGGCCGAGGCCCACGGGGTGCCGCTGGACGACCTGGTGGGCGCGCCGGCCACCGGCGACCCGCGCATCCACCTGCGCCCGCTGAGCCAAAACGGCCGGACCATCGTGCCGCTCACCCGCCGGCCGGGCGGTGTTCAGGCCTACAAGATGGTCATCCCGGCCCACCGGGAAGCTCGGGGGGAAGGGCAGCGGGAAGCGCAGCAACCCGACCTCAAGGTGCACGAGGGATACGAGTGGATGTATGTGCTCAACGGGAAGATGCGGCTGCTGCTCGGCCAGCAGGACCTGGTCCTATCCCCGGGCGAGGCGGCCGAGTTCGACACCCGGCTGCCGCACTGGTTCGGCAGCGCTGACGGCGAGCCGGTGGAGTTCCTGTGCCTGTTCGGGCGGCAGGGGGAACGCGCCCATTTGCGGGTGCGGCCCAAGGCCACGGAGACCTGACCAGCTAGCTGACGCAGGCCGGGCCGAGCAGTTGCTTGAGGTCCCCGAGCAGAGCCGGGGAGTTGGCCACCCGCAGCTTGTCGTCCAGCCGGACCACGGTGGTCCGCTGGTTACCGCGCAGCCTCAGGTGGACCTCGGTCGGGCCCGGGTGGGTCATCAGCACTTCCTTGAGCTGCTCCACCACCGGCGGGACGCACCGGGTCACCGGCATCGAGACCACGAAAGGGCCGCCGTCGCCCACGGTCATGTCGGGGACGGTGACGTCCATCGCGATCAGCTTGGGCACGTCGTCCCGGCGGTCGACCCGGCCCTTGACCGTGATGATCGCGTCCTCGGCGATCGAGGTCGCGTAGAGCTGATAGGTGGCCGGGAAGAACAGCACCTCGATCGCGCCGCCCAGGTCCTCCAGCGTAGCCGCCGCCCACGGGTTGCCCTGTTTGGTCACCTTGCGCTGGACCCCGGACAAGATGCCCGCCACCTTGACCACCTGACCACCGTCGCGGCCGCCCTGGCTCCGCGGCTGCTCGCTGGGCTCCTCGGCGCTGAGCAGGTCGGCCAGCGAGCAGTCGGCCTCCCGGGCCAGCAGGTGCTCCACGCCGAACAGCGGGTGGTCGGAGACGTAGAGCCCGAGCATCTCGCGCTCGAAGCTGAGCCGGGTCGCCTTGTCCCAGTCGTCGCCTTCGGGGATCGGCACGTCGAAGAACGCCTCGGTCTCCTCGTCCCCGCCGAACAGCGAGTCCTGGCCGATGGCCTCGTTGCGCTTGATGTCGATCACCGAGTCCACGGCCTGCTCGTGCACCATGACCAGGCCCTTGCGCGGGTGATCGAAGGAGTCGAACGCGCCGCCCTTGATCAGCGACTCGATGACCCGCTTGTTGCAGACCACGGTGGGCACCTTGCGCAGGAAGTCGGAGAAGCTGGTGAAGGCGCCCTTGGACTTGCGGGTGGCCACGATCGCTTCGACCACGTTGACGCCCACGTTGCGGATGGCGGCCAGGCCGAACCGGACGTCCTCCCCGACCGCGGTGAACGTGGCCACCGACTCGTTCACGTCCGGCGGCAGGACCTTGATGTGCATCCGGCGGGACTCGCTCAGGTAGAGAGCGGACTTGTCCTTGTCGTCACCGACCGAGGTCAGCAGCGCGGCCATGTACTCGGCCGGGTAGTTGGCCTTGAGGTAGGCGGTCCAGTACGACACCAGCCCGTACCCGGCGGTGTGGGCCTTGTTGAAGGCGTAGCCGGAGAACGGGACCAGCACGTCCCACACGGCCTGGATCGCCTTGTCGGAGTAGCCGCGTTCCCGGCAGCCCTGCTGGAACGGGACGAACTCCTTGTCCAGGATCTCCTTCTTCTTCTTGCCCATGGCCCGGCGGAGCAGGTCGGCCTGGCCGAGCGAGTACCCGGCCAGGATCTGGGCCGCCTTCTGCACCTGCTCCTGGTAGACGATCAGGCCATAGGTGGGCTCGAGGATCTCCCGGAGCGGCTCCTCCAGCTCGGGGTGGATCGGCGTGATGTCCTGCAGGCCGTTCTTGCGCAGCGCGTAGTTGGTGTGCGAGTTCACGCCCATGGGACCGGGCCGGTACAGGGCCAGCACGGCCGAAATGTCCTCGAAGTTGTCCGGCTTCATCAGCCGGAGCAGCGACCGCATCGGGCCGCCGTCCAGCTGGAACACGCCGAGGGTGTCACCGCGGGACAGCAGATCGTAGGCCGGCCGGTTGTCCAGCGGCAGGCTGAGCAGGTCGATCTTGGTCCCGCGGTTCTTCTCGATCGCCGCCACCGCGTCGGCCATGATCGTGAGGTTCCGCAGGCCCAGGAAGTCCATCTTGAGCAGGCCGAGGCCCTCGCAGGTCGGGTAGTCGAACTGCGTGATGACGGCGCCGTCGGCGTGCCGGGTCCACACCGGGATGTAGTCGGTGATGGTCTCGGCGCTCATGATCACGCCGGCCGCGTGCACCCCGGGCTGACGGATCAGCCCTTCGATGCCCTTGGCCTTGTCCATGACCTGCTTGATCTCGGCTTCGGCCTCGTACAGTTGGCGGAGCTCGCCAGCCTCGTTGTACCGGGGGTGGCTGGGGTCGAAGATCCCGGACAGCGGGATGTCCTTGCCCATCACCGCGGGCGGGAACGCCTTGGTGATCCGGTCGCCGAGCGCGTACGGGAAGCCGAGCACGCGGGTGGAGTCCTTGATCGCGGCCTTGGCCTTGATCGTGCCGTAGGTGACGATCTGCGCCACCTTGTCCGAGCCCCACTTCTCGGTCACGTAGCGGATGACGTCGGCCCGGCCACGTTCGTCGAAGTCCACGTCGATGTCGGGCATGGACACGCGCTCGGGGTTGAGGAACCGTTCGAAGATCAGGCCGTGCTGGAGCGGGTCCAGGTCGGTGATACCCAGCGCGTAGGCCACGATCGACCCGGCGGCCGAGCCCCGGCCCGGGCCGACCGCCACGCCGTGGTTCTTGGCCCACATGATGAAGTCCGCCACGACCAGGAAGTAGGCCGGGAACCCCATCTGGGAGATGATGTCGATCTCGTAGCTGGCCTGCCGCTTGTGGTCCTCGTCGTAGCCGCCGGGCCAGCGGCGGTCCATGCCCTTCCACACCTCGGACCGGAACAGCTCGTCCTCGCTGTCGAAGCCCTCCGGGATCGGGAACCGGGGCATGAGGTTGACGAAGTCGAACATGCCGGTGGTGTCCACCCGGTCGGCGATCAGGAGCTGGCTGTTACGGCAGCCTTCCTGCCAGATGTCCGAGCTGTCGCCGGCGTACATCTCGGCCGCGGCCTTGATGTAGTAGCCGCTGCCGTCGAACCGGAACCGGTCCGCGTCGGCCAGCGTCTTGCCGGTCTGGATGCACAGCAGCAGGTCGTGGCTGACCGAGTCGCTTTCCCTGGTGTAGTGCGAGTCGTTGGTCACCACCGGCGGGATGTTCAGCTTCCGGCCGATCTCGACCAGGCCGTCCCGGACCCGGCGCTCGATGTCCAGGCCGTGGTCCATCAGCTCCAGAAAGTAGTTCTCCTTGCCGAACATCTCCTGGTACTCGGCGGCGGACTTGAGTGCCTCGTCGAACTGGCCCAGCCGGAGCCGGGTCTGCAGCTCACCGGACGGGCATCCGGTGGAGGCCATCAGGCCGTCCGCGTGCTCGGCCAGGATCTCCTTGTCCATCCGGGGCCACTTGACCAGCCAGCCCTCGGCGTAGGAGCGTGACGACAGCTTGAACAGGTTGTGCAGGCCGGTCTTGTTGCGAGCCCAGATGGTCTTGTGCAGGTACGCGCCGCTGGCCGAGACGTCGTCCTTCTTCTGGTGCGGCTGGCCCCACAAGATCCGCTTGGTGTTGGTCCGGCTCTCCGGCGCGACGTAGGCCTCGATGCCGATCACCGGCGTGATGCCCGCGTCCTTGGCCTGGCGGTGGAACTCGGCCGCGCCGTACATGTTGCCGTGGTCGGTCATCGCGACGTGGGTCATGCCCTGCCGCTCGACCTCTTTGAACAGCTCCTTCAGGCGGGCGGCGCCGTCCAGCATGGAGTATTCGGTGTGCACGTGGAGGTGCGCGAACGGCTGACGGGTCGCGGGTTCCGCCATGGACTAAGCCGCCTCCTTCGGGCATGCTGCGCGCAGCCCGTGAATGACCCTTGGCTGGGCGCGCGTCATCGTTACCGAACGGTGCCGGGGGGAAGCGGCACATGCCCTGCCCCGCAGGTGAGGCGAGTAATTCCGCTGTGGGGGGACCGTGCCGACCCGGTGATCCGAGCCTACATCGCGGGGCCTGGTTCCCGGATCCACACACGCCGGAGACGGAGGGAAAGGGCGGGGAATTCCGGTTGCGGCGGGTGGGCCGGGTTCGCCTTGTTACGGAGTGTGCCGTGACTGATGGCGGGCCGTCAGGGGTCGCGAGATGACCGGCATGACGGGGGACGAGGGGATGGGGCTATCAAAACTGTTTTCGAACAGCTAGACATTGGCCGATGGTAACTGATACTTTTGTCGAAAACTAGTATCGTTCGGTTCCGGCTGGGAGGTGGCGCAGTGCGGGGGAACAAGGACGGCGCTGACCGGCCGGGCTTAAGCGACGACGGCTGGAGCGGCGCGGAGGGCTGGTACTCCCAGGACCCGCTGGACAGCTCGTGCCCGCCGGAGTAAATCGGTGTCCCGCTGGCCGAGATCTTCGCCGCGGCCGATGCGGGCGCGAGGGACGCCGACTCAGCCCCGCCCGAAGCGGCTGACGCTGGCTACCTGCACGGGATCACTCCCCCGGGCCCGCCGCCGGTCTCCCGGGCCGGGCCGGCCGCGGGGTTCGCGTCCAAGGCCCCGCTGGACCTGGCCTTGCCGGGGGTGGCGCTGGCTTCGTTCTGCGAGGAGGCCACCGGGGACGACGGCCGCGGCCGGGGTGCCTCCGATGACGAGCTGATCGGCATGCTCCGGGCCTGGCAGCGGATCGAGTCGTGGGCGTCGGCCCGGCGGCTGGCCGTGACGGCCGAGCTGATCCGGCGCCGCCCGGCACCCGGCTGCGCGCCCCAGGGTCCGGCTGAGCTGCCATCGGCGTGGGGGAAGTTCTGCGCCGATGAACTCGCCTTGACGATGGCCATCTCGGCCCGGGCCGGGGACAAGAAGCTCGCGCTGGCCTATGACCTGGCCGGGCGGTTGCCCGGGACGGCGCGGGCCCTGCTCGAAGGCGCGATCGACGAGTACAAGGCGCAGATCATCTCCGAAGCCACCCGGACCCTCAATGCTCGTGCCGCCGCCGCGGTCGAAGCGCTCGTGCTGCCCGGTATCGAGACCAAGACCCCGGGACAGCTCCGGGCCGCGCTGGCCCGGGCCGTGCTGACCGTGGACCCGGCCGCGGCCCGGCGGCGCCGGGAACAGGCCGAGAAGGATGCCCGGGTCGAGTTGTGGCGGGAGGACGCGGGCACGGCCGCGCTGTGTGGGCGGGATCTGCCGCCGGCCGAGGCGCTCGCCGCCGACCAGCGCATCACCGCCTACGCCCGGGAACTGAAGGCCGCTGGCCTGGACGGCACCATGGATCAGCTCCGGGCCCGGGCGTTCCTCGACCTGACCCTCGGGGTCGACTCCCGCCCCCGCGATGCCCAGACCGGCGAGGCCCAGACCAGCGAGGCTCAGACCGGCGAGGCGACATCCCCACCCGCATCCAAGCCGGCCCACGGGACACGGGCCAGCGTCAACCTGACCGTGCCGCTCAGTACTGCCGCGGGCCGGTCGCAGCGTCCGGGCGAAGCGGCCGGGTTCGGGGCAGTCGATCCGGACGTGGCGCGCCGGCTGGTCCGGGATGCGGCGGCCGATCCTCGCAGCACCTGGTGCGTGACCGTGACCGATCAGCGTGGTCAGGCCGTCGGCCATGGGTGCGCGCGGGCGGTTCGCACCGGCCCGGCCGAGGGGGCGGCGGCTACGACGGCCCGTCAGCCCGGGCACCCGGCACTGACCCCGGAACGGGACCACGGGCCACCCGGTGGGTACGGCCGCTGGCGGCTGCGGCTGGGTGAGCGCCGGGAGTTCGTGGTGGACATCGGCCCGGTGCCCGTCGTGCACTGCGACCACCGGGACGAGTCGCCCGGTTACCGGCCCCCGGCTCGGCTGCGGCACCTGGTAGAGATCCGGGACGGCGAGTGCACGTGGCCGACGTGCCGGCGGGCCGCCGGGCGGTGCGACTTTGAGCATGCGGTCCCCTTCGAGCAGGGCGGCCGGACGTGTGCCTGCAACACCGGGCCGTGCTGCCGGCACCACCATCAGGCCAAACAGGCGGCCGGGTGGCGGCTCGACCAGTACCAGCCCGGTGAGCACACCTGGACCACGCCCGCGGGCCGGTCTTACACCACCGGCCCGGCGACGTACCCGGTGTGAACCCTCAGCTCTCGGCCCGCAGCACGTCCAGCGCGTGCTGCAGGTCGGCCGGGTAATCGCTGCGGAACTCCACCCAGCGCCCGTCGACCGGATGATGGAAGGCCAGGCTGACCGCGTGCAGCCACTGCCGGTGCATCCCCAGATGGTCGGCCAGCACCGGATCCGCCCCGTACATCAGGTCCCCCACGCACGGGTGCCGGATCGCGGACATGTGCACGCGGATCTGGTGGGTGCGGCCAGTCTCCAGGCCCACATCGACCAGGCTGGCCCCGCGGAAGGCCTCGATGGTGTCGTAGTGGGTCACGCTCGGGCGGCCGTCGGCCACCACCGCGAACCGGCCATCGCCGGACGGGTGACGCCCGGTCGGGGCGTCGATCGTGCCGCGTAGCGGGTCCGGGTGCCCCTGGACCAGGGCGTGGTACCGCTTTTCCACCTCACGCTCGCGGAACGCACGCTTCAGCGCGCTGTAGGCCTGCTCGCTCTTGGCCACCACCATGGAGCCGGTGGTGTTGGCGTCCAGCCGGTGCACGATGCCCTGCCGCTCGGCCGCGCCGCTGGTCGCGGTGGTGTGCCCGGTCGCCTGCAGGCCGCCGATCACCGTCGGGCCGGTCCAGCCCGGTGCCGGATGGGCGGCCACCCCGATCGGCTTGTCCACCACGATGATGTCGTCGTCTTCGTACACGATGGTCAGGCCATCGACCGCGCGCGGGGGCTCCACCGGCCGCGGCGCGGGCAGCGTGACCTCGAGCGGCTCCCCGGCCGAGACCCGGTCCGATTTGGCCGCCGGACGGCCGTCGACCAGGACCATGCCGTCGGTGATCAGCTCGGCGGCGCGGGAGCGGGACAGGCCGAACATCCGGGCCAGGGCCGCGTCGAGGCGTTCGCCGTCGAGTCCGTCAGGGACCGGCAGATAACGCTGATCCGCGGTCATCCCTGCCCTCCGTGCTCTGCGCGGTCTGCGTGGTCGGCGCGGTCTGCGTGGTCTGGCCGGGGCCGTCCTCGGCCAGGGCATCCGCGGGCTCGCGGCCTTCCCGGGTACCGTCCATGCGCTGGCCCATGACGGCCAGCAGTACCGCGATCACCCCGCCGCAGACGATGGCCGAGTCGGCCAGGTTGAACACCGGCCAGTGCGGCAGTTCGATCCAGTCGACCACGTCGCCGCGGAGCACCCCGGGTGAACGGAAGATGCGGTCGGACAGGTTGCCGGTGGCCCCGCCCAGCAGCAGGCCCAGCGTGATGGCCCAGGGCAGGCTGCGCAGCTTGCGGGCGGCCCGCAGAATGTAAATGATCACGGCCACGGCGATCACCGTGAACACGATCGTCATCGACGTGCCGATGCTGAACGCGGCCCCGCTGTTCCGCAGCATCTGCAGCGTGAGAAAGCCGCCCAGGAGCCGGATCGGCGCATGGTGGGCCAGCGTGTGGACCACCACGATCTTGGTCACCACGTCGAGGGCCAGCACAAACACGGCTACGCCGATGACCACCGGGAGCTTCCTGCCCCGGGGCGCCTCGGCGTCGGCCGCTGGCTGGCCGTCGCTCGTTACCGTCGTTCTTCGCGCTGCTTGCACGTCACGCACAGTACCGCGCGCGGGAACGCCATCAGCCGCGCCTTCCCGATCGGCTGCCCGCAGGATTCGCACACTCCATATGATCCCGCATCGATACGGGCCAGTACCTTCTCGGTCTGCTCGAGCAGATTCCGCGCGTTGCTCATCATGGCGAACTCGTGGTCGCGCTCGAACGTCTTGACCCCCACGTCGGCCTCGTCGTCACCGGCGTCGCTCAGCCCGTTGTTGAGCCGGTCGGCCACCTGCAACTCGGCCTTAGCCAGGTCGTCCCGTAGTCCCGCGGCTTCTTCTTCCAGCGTCTGCCGGACCTCGGCGAGCTCGGCGCTGGTCCACGGCTCCTCCCCTGGACGCACCGGAAGAGTGGCGGCCTCGAACTGCGGAGCGGTGGTCATATCGCGCCTCCCACGACGGGCGATAGACGATCATGAATGTTGAACGGTCAACGGAGGATAAGCCGGTACCGGCTACCTCCGCAAATAAATTCGGCGCTAAGGCAAAACTGGATGCAGCCTGCGTGAACGCATTCGGCCGGGCCGGTATTCCGGCTGGTCGAACGCCCTGATCCGCCGCCCGATGAGTGGCCAGCAGTACGCCCCGACAAGTGGCCAGCGGTGCGCCCGGTGAGCGGCCAGTAATACGGTCCGGGATCCTCCGGCCGTCGGATATTCTGGGGGCCTGCACGGCATCGATGGGGACAGCTGCCGCTGACCGCCTGCCAGGAGCGAACCGGGGACAGTGTGAGCCCGGGGCCAGGCCCAGCGGACCAGATCACCCCGGAGCCGCCGGAAGAACCGTCCCGCGAACCGCAGGGGCCCAGTAGACCCGGCCGCAGGATCCTCGAGCGGGCCGTCGCGCCACCGGAGACCATCCGGAGCATTGGCAGCGGCCAAGGAGGGTGGTACCGCGGGACCGCCGCAACGAGCGGAAGTCTCGTCCCTCCAGCAACGTCACACCGGGAACGAGCATCGGCCCGGAACTGCTGGAGGCACCGCACCATGTCGCAGGCATCTGACCTATCCCCGGACGCACCGCGTTTCCCCGGGCTGCCGGCGCAGATCGACCTGCCCGCGATCGAGCGCGAGATGCTGGGCCGCTGGGAGGCCTCGAACGTCTTCGAGCACTCGCTCAAGCAGACCGAGGGCGGCCGGCCCTGGACCTTCTACGAGGGCCCGCCCACCGCGAACGGCATGCCGGGCGTGCACCACGTCGAGGCCCGGGTGTTCAAGGACGTGTTCCCCCGGTTCAAGACCATGCAGGGTTTCTACGTGCAGCGCCAGGCGGGCTGGGACTGCCACGGGCTGCCGGTCGAGGTGGCCGTCGAGCGTGAGCTGGGGATATCCGGCAAGAAGGACATCGAGGCCTACGGCATCACCGAGTTCAACGAGCGCTGCCGGGAGTCCGTGCTGCGCCACGTGGACGCGTTCACCGCGCTGACCGAGCGGATGGGTTACTGGATCGACCTGTCCAAGGCCTACCGGACCATGGACCCGGCCTACATCGAGTCGGTCTGGTGGTCGCTCAAGGAGATCTTCAACAAGGGCCTGCTGGTCAAGGACTTCCGGATCAGCCCGTACTGCCCGCGCTGCGGTACCCCGCTGTCCGACCACGAGATGGGCCAGCCCGACGTCTACCAGACCGTCCGCGACCCGTCGGTCACCGTCCGCTTCCCGCTGCTGACCTTGCCCGACGGCGCCCACCCCGACCTGGCCGGGGCCGATCTGCTGGTCTGGACGACGACGCCGTGGACGCTGGTGTCCAACACCGCCGTGGCCGTGCACCCGGAGGTGACCTACGTACTGGCCCGCCGGGCCGGCGGCGGCGCCGGTGATGGCAACAGTGTGGTGCTGGCCGAGGCCCTGATGCCGAAGGTCCTCGGCGAGGACTGGCACGTCGCCGCCCGCTTCCCCGGTCAGGAACTGCTCGGGGCCACCTACCAGCGCCCGTTCGACCTGATCGAGATCCCGGACGCGCACGTCGTGCTGCCCGGGGAGTTCGTGACGACCGAGGACGGCACCGGCCTGGTCCACCTGGCCCCGGCCTTCGGCGCCGACGACATGCAGGTCACTCGGGCCCACGGGCTGCCGGTGGTGAACCCGATCCGGCTGGACGGCAAGTTTCAGGACAGCGTGCCCATCGTCGGCGGCATGTTCTTCAAGGACGCCGACCCGCGGCTGGTGCAGGAGCTGGCCGACCGGGGGCTGCTGTACCGGTCCGAGCCGTACGAGCACAGCTACCCGCACTGCTGGCGCTGCCACACGCTGCTGATCTACTACGCGCTGCCGTCCTGGTACGTCCGCACCACCGCGGCCAAGGATCAGCTGCTGGCCGAGAACGAGAAGACCAACTGGTACCCGCCGAACATCAAGCATGGCCGGTACGGCGAGTGGCTGCGCAACAACGTGGACTGGGCCCTGTCCCGGACCCGCTACTGGGGCACGCCGCTGCCGTTGTGGGAGTGCGAGAACGAGCACATCACCTGCGTCGGCTCCCGGGCTGAGCTGGCCCAGCTGGCCGGGCAGGACCTGTCCAGCCTGGACCCGCACCGGCCGTTTGTGGACGAGATCACGTTCGGCTGCCCCGACTGCGGGACGCTGGCCCGCCGGGTCCCCGACGTCATCGACGCCTGGTACGACTCGGGGTCGATGCCGTTCGCCCGGTACGGCGCGCCCTGGCAGAACGAGGAAGAGTTCGAGCGGGCCTTCCCGGCCCAGTTCATCTGCGAGGCGATCGACCAGACCCGCGGCTGGTTCTACTCGCTGATGGCGGTCAGCACGCTGGTGTTCGACCGGAACTCCTACGAGAACGTGGTCTGCCTCGGGCTGGTCGTCGACGAGGACGGCCGCAAGATGAGCAAGCACTACGGCAATATCCTCGAGCCACTGCCGCTGATGGAGCAGCACGGCGCGGACGCGCTGCGCTGGTTCTTCGCCGCCTCTGGCTCGCCGTGGTCGACCCGCCGGGTCGGGCACGCGACGCTGGACGAGATCGTCCGCAAGGTGCTGCTGACCTACTGGAACACGGTCTCGTTCCTGACCCTGTACGCCAACGCGGCGGCCGCCGACGGCAACGCCTGGGGCCCGGACCGGCTCAGCGAGGCGCCCGCCCCGGCGCAGCGCCCGGTGCTGGACCGCTGGGTGCTGAGCGAGCTGCACACGCTGGTCCGCGACGTCACCGAGCTGATGGAGGGCTTCGACACCGCGGGCACGGGCCGGCGGATCGCGGGCTTCCTGGACGACCTGTCCAACTGGTACGTGCGCCGGTCCCGGCGCCGGTTCTGGGAGGGGCCGCGCACGCCGGCGTCCTCGTCCGCGTTCGCCACGCTGTACGAGTGCCTGGAGACCGTCACCCGGCTGATGGCCCCGATCACGCCGTTCCTCACCGACCACGTGTGGAGCGCGCTGCGCACGCCGGACGCACCGGAGTCCGTGCACCTGGCTCGCTGGCCGGAGGCGAACCCGGCGCTCATCGACGAGGAGCTGTCTGCGCAGATGGCGCTGACCCGGCGGCTGGTCGAGCTGGGCCGGTCGGCCCGGGCCACGGCCACGGTCAAGACCCGGCAGCCGCTGGCCCGGGCGCTGGTCGGCGCGACCGGTTTCGCGTCGCTGCCCGCTGAGCTGCGCGCGCAGGTCGCCGAGGAGCTCAACGTGCACGCGCTGGAGCCGCTCGCCTCGGTTGGCGGCGACCTGGTCGACTACACGGTCAAGCCGAACTTCCGCGCCCTGGGCCGCCGGTTCGGCAAGGGCACTCCCCCGGTCGCGGCCGCCATTGGCGCGGCCGATGGCGCGGAACTGGCCACCGTCCTGCGTGAGGACGGTCAGGCCGCGGTAATGGTGAACGGCGAGCCGGTCACCATCAGCCCGGACGAGGTAGTCGTGACCCAGACCCCCAAGGAAGGCTGGACGGTGGCCAGCGACGGCGGCGAGACCGTGGCGCTGGAGACCTTGCTCACGCCGGAGTTGCGCCGCGAGGGGCTGGCCCGCGAGGCGATCCGGCTCATCCAGGACGCGCGCAAGAGCGACGGCCTCGACGTCACCGACCGCATCAAGCTGTGGTGGGAGGCCAGCGGCCCGGAGCTTTCGGCCGCGCTGGAGGAGCAGGGCCCGCTGATCGCCAACGAGGTGCTGGCCACCAGCTACCAGGACGGCCACCCCCCGGCCGAAGCGGGGGCCGGAGTGCATGAGCACCACGACTCCGGGCTCGGCCTGAACTTCTGGCTGGGCAGGGCGTAGACGCTGCGTCGGCCCGGCACGGGTGGGCGACCGCTCACCGGTGCCGGGCCGCGTGCTGTCCGCGCTCTTATTTATTTTTTAATTGACTCTCCGGTGGCCGGCGCCGGGCCTCATGCGGAGTGGTCCGGCGGCCGGCCCCTGGCGCTCAGTCGTCCTCTTCGCCTTCGGGCTGGCAGGCTCGGCACGGGGTGCAGCCCGCTTCCTTGGCCCGCTCGACCGGCATCCGCTGCAGGTCGCCCTCGCCCATGAACCGGATCAGGATGCAGTCGCTGCGGTGGAAGCGAGGCACGCCCGGAACCACGGTCACGTCCTGATCGGGTTCGGCGGCCGCGGTCGCTGCCGGTTCTGATCCGGAGCTGTCCTGATCGTCGGTGGCCGTGGCCTGGTCAGCGAGAGGGTCGGCCGTCGCAGGTACCAGGGCTTCCTCGGCCCGGGTCGCGCTGGCCTGGGCGGAGCGGTCGGTGTCGCTCTGGCCTGTCGTGGCCTGTTCCGCTGGGCGCTGAGTGTCCCCGGCATCGTTGTCGCTGGACCGGTCGGCCTCGGGCTTGGCGCTGAGGTCGCCCGGCGGCTGAGCCGCTGCGGCGGCTGTGGGCTTCGCTGGCTCGCGGGCCTGCTCCGGCTCCGGCGGCTCGCGGTGCTGCTCGGGGTCCTGGCGTGGCTCCGGCTCTCCGGGCTGCTCTCGGCCCGCTGGTCTCTCCTGGCCCTCGCGGCCCTCCACCGGGCTCTTGCTGTCTGGCCGGGCGCTGTCCGGCCGGGCGCTGTCCGGCCGGCCGACGAGCAGCTTGTCCTGGCGGGCCGGCGTGGGCTGGGTCGGCGCAGGCTGCTGGGTCGACGCAGGCTGCTGGATCGGCGTGGGCCGGGTGGGCACGACCTGGCCGGTGTGAGCGGTCTCACGCTCTCCGGATGGCCGCCCGGGCGCGGCTGTCCCCCCGCGCTGGTCGTGCTCGCGGAAATCGGCCGCCCAGTCCATCCGGGTCGGCTCCGGATCCACGAACGGCTGATCCGCGCGGTCGCCACCACGCTTATCCCGCTCCGGACGCTCCCGGGCCCGCCGCTCTTGATCCTGACGGGCGAGTTCCTGCCGCTCGGCTTCGCGCAGTCCGCCCGCCCAGTCCATCCGCGTCGGCTGCGGGTCAACGAACGGCTGAGCCTGTTCTGGCCGGCTCCGCTGCGGCTGGCTCCGCTCTTGCTGGCCCCGCTCTGATCGCTCCCGCTCCTGCTGCCGTCCCGCTTCCCGCACGGCCGCGGCCGACAGGTCCATCCTGGTCGGCTCCGGCTCGGTGAACGGCCGCTGCGGCCGCGGCTGGGGCTCGTTCGGCCGGCCGCGCTCTCCGTCCCCGGCGAACCGCTCGTACCGGCTGGCGCCCCGGGTTGGTTCGGCGTCGCCGCTGTCCCGGTACACGAACTGGTCGGGGAACGATGTCTCGCGGGGACGGTCCGGCGGCGTGGGCGCCGCTCCGTAACCAGGGTCCGCCGGCCGTTCCCCGGCGTAACTCCGGCCCGAGCCGACACTGGCCCCGGCGCTGGCACCGACCGCGGTCGTGGCCGGCTCGGGTGCCTGGTCCAGTTCCCCGGCGTACTCATCGCGCTCGGTCTGGCCGCGTTCGGTCTGACCGCCGACGGCGCTCTCCGGCTCGCGGCCGAGCAGTTCAGCCCGGTTGACGATGGCCCCGATGATCAGGAACAGCAGCGCGACGGCGCTGACCCCGATGGCGATGTAGATCAGTGGCAGCCTGCTGGTCACGCTCCCGGCGACGAGTAGTCCGATCCCCACCACGACCAGCGACGCGCTGAACCTGATCACAGGTGTTCTCCCAGAACGCGCGGCCGCCAGCCGCCCTCATCGTCACAACGCCCCAAGGCGACGCCGCTCCAAGTGGACAAAAAAATCCCCGTAGCCCGGCTGGCGTTCACAACCGGGCTACGGGGGTCGAACTTAGCGGCGGTCGTGCGCCGGAGCGCTGTCGCCGTGGAAGCTACCTGCGTGCTGGACAACCTCGGGCACCGCGTACTGACCGGTCGGCTGAGCGCCGTTGCGCGGGTTGGGCTGGCCGAGACCGGCCGGAATGGCCGGCTGCGGCGTGGAACCCATGGTCGGGAACGCACCGCTGTCGGTCACGCCCGCCTCTAGGTCGCGAAGCTGGCCTTCCAGGTACGCCTTCAGCCTGCTGCGGTACTCCCGCTCAAACGCCCGCAGGTCATCGACCCGGCGCTCAAGCTCCTCGCGCTGCTGGACCAGCGAACCCATGGCCTGACGGTGCCGCTCCTGAGCGTCTCGCTCGAGGCTCTCGGCCCGGGCCCGGGCGTCGCCGGTGATCTGCTCGGCCTGGCGGCGCGCCTTGGTCAGCACCTCGTCCGCCTCGCGGCGGGCGCGGCCGAGCGTCTCGTCCGCCTCGCGGCGGGCATCGGCGATGGCCTGGTCGGCCGTCTGCTGCGCCAGGGACAGGACGCGGGCGGCCGTGTCCATGTTGTCCTCGACCGGCTGCATCGAGCCCATCATGACCGGCTCGGGCTGCCGCTGCGGCGGCTCTGGCCGCTGCGGTGGCTCCGGAGGCATCATGTCCATCTTGGTTTCCGCTAGCGGTGAGCTCAGCGCCGGAACAGAGGACTTGCCTCCCCGCAGGCTCTCAGCCAGCTTCGCCCGGAGCTCTTCGTTCTCCTGGATAAGCCGGTCGAGCTCGGCCTCGACCTCGTCGAGGAAGGCGTCGACCTCTTCCTCGTCGTAGCCGGGCCGGAGCCTGGTCGTACTGAACTGCTTATTCCGCACATCCGCGGGCGTCAGCGGCATTATGTCTCCTCGGCGCGCTTGGCTGTGATCTCAAGACGGTACCCCATCAGATCCTCGGTACTACTACATCGAGCAGGACCAGGATCACGATGAACAGCACCATGAAGCTGAGATCAATGGCTACTGTACCTATGCGCAGGGGGCGTATGTAGCGACGTAGAAATTTTAGTGGTGGATCTGTGGCAGTGAAGATGCCCTCGGCGATGATCAGGACCACTCCCCTGGGCACCCACTGCCGCGCGAACATCTGGATCCAGCTGACGACCATGCGCGCGATGAGGATGACCAGGTAGATCGTCAGTACGTAGTACAGGACAACTTTAAGGATGCCCATGGCCCGCCCCTGGTCCGGGCGTCGCGCCGCCGGCCGCTCTGTAGCTGGTCCGCATCACACCGTCACTGGTAGTCGCTAGCTCTGGTTGAAGAAGCCACGTTCCGCGATGCGAGCCTTGTCCTCTGCCGTCACGTCGACGTTCACGGGAGACAGCAGGAAGACCTTGTTGGTCACCCGCTCGATGCTCCCATGCAGTCCGAAGATCAGGCCTGCCGCGAAGTCGACCAGACGTTTGGCGTCACTGTCGACCATCTCGGTCAGGTTCATGATGACGGGGATTCCCTCGCGGAAGTGTTCCCCAATGGTACGTGCTTCATTGTAGGTGCGAGGGTGCAGCGTGGTGATACGCGCGAGGTCGGTTACCTGACGGGCACCCTCCTGCCGCACCGGCGCCCCTAGGAAGCCGTTCTGTCCTGGGCCTGGCGCTGGCTGCCCATCGAGATCTTCCGGGCCGTCGAAGCGATCAGGCTGTTCCTCGTACTCCTCGTACTCGTCGTACGACTCGTACCCGTCTTGGTAGCGGTGATCGTCCTCCACGAGGCCGAGGTAGACCGCCATTTTGCGCATTGCGCTGGCCATCCGTCAGTCCTCCGTCGTGCCTGTCTGGCAGCCCCCCGCGCTAGATCCGGAAGGTTTATCTTCCGGAACTCCCCGCAACTCCGACTGCGAATCCATTCCCGCACGCTGCCGTGCCCGTAAGCCCATTGAAGGCTCACGCGAGGGACATTACATGACAGGCAGCCTCCGATCGCCGAGCAACGCCGTACCAATTCGCAGGTGTGTCGCACCAGCCACGACAGCCTCCTCCAAATCACCGCTCATGCCCGCCGAAATCATCGTTGCCGCCGGTCTGACCGCTCGTACTGCGGCCGAGCAGGCCGCCAGCCCGGCGAACGCGTCGGCGGTCGGCACCCCGAGCGGCGCGACCGCCATCACCCCGCCCAGCCGCAGGCCTCCGGCGAGGTCACCTGTGTCATTTGTCTCGTTCGCCTCAGCGGCGATGGCCTCGGCCAGCCCGGTCACCTCGCGCAGCGGGGCACCGCCCCGGCCCGGGTCGCCGTCCCGGCCTTCGAGGCTGACCTGGATCAGGGCAGTGATCACCCGCTGCCGCCGCCGGGCCGCCTGGCCGAGCGCACGGACCAGGCGCAGCCGGTCCACGGAGTGGATGACGTCGGCGTAGCTCGTGACGCTGGGCACCTTGTTGGTCTGCAGCTGGCCAACGAAGTGCCAGCGCAGGTCCAGGTCCGCGCAGGCGGCGGCCTTGGGCGCCGCCTCCTGGTCGCGGTTCTCCCCGAAGTCCCGCTGGCCGAGTTCGTACAGCAGCCGGACGTCGGACGCGGGCCACGTCTTGGTCACCGCGATCAGCGTGATCTCGTCCCGAGACCGGCCCGCCGCCACGCAGGCGGCGTCGATCCGCCGCCAGAGGTCCGCCAGCCGGCCCGCCAGCCCGTCCCGGCGAGCTTCGGGGGCTTCGCTCACCGGGGGCCGTCGGTCACTTGAGGAAGTCAGGCACGTCCAGGTCGTCATCTTCTTCGAAGATGACCGGGCGCCGCCGGGTGGTAGCCACGTCGAACGTCCGCCCCGTCGAGCCACCATTGCTGGAACTAGCCCCGTTCGAGCTGGCCCCGTGGGAGCTGGCCTGGGACGGCACGCTCCCGCTAGCTGGCGCCTCGTGGTCTCCGCCGCTGGGGCTGGCACTGTCGTGACTAGCACTGTCGTGGCTAGCACTGTCGTGGCTGGCACTGTCCTGGGCCGAGCTGTCGCTGCTGACCGCCTCGGAACCGCCCGCGTCCTCGGCCGTCGTGCCGGCCGCATCCACGGTCTCCGCCGGGCTGCCATCGCTGGCCGTGACGGCCGGCTCCTCGTCCTCGACGACGCTGCCCGCCACCACGGGACTGGCGGTCACCGAGCTGGCCGCCTCGTCGGCCGCGGACCACGCCATGGTCTGCTCGCCCGCATTGGCCTGGCTGGCCTGGACCGGGCTGCCCTGAGCGGGGGTAGGGGCAACGTAGCGGCTGGCCACCGGCGTGGCCGCGTAGCTGCTGAGGGTCGGGCCTGACCGGTTCGACGGCCCGCCGGCCGGGCGAAGCGGTGCGCTCTCCCGGCTGGGCGCGGGGGCGGGCTCACTGGCTACGGCGGGCGCGGAGTAGCCCATCTGGTTCTCGTCGAACCCGGCTGCGATCACGGTCACCCGCACCTCGTCGCCGAGTGCGTCGTCGATGACCGCACCGAAGATGATGTTGGCGTCCACGGCGGCCGAGTTGGAGACCAGCTGGGCCGCCTCGTTGATCTCGAACAGCCCCAGGTCGGACCCACCCTGGATCGACAGCAGCACTCCGTGCGCGCCGTCGATGCTGGCCTCGAGCAGGGGGCTGGAGATGGCCATCTCGGCCGCGGCCACGGCCCGGTCGTCGCCGCGCGAGGAGCCGATCCCCATGAGGGCCGAACCGGCGCCGGACATGACCGATTTCACATCGGCGAAGTCCAGGTTGATCAGGCCCGGCGTGGTGATCAGGTCGGTGATGCCCTGAACACCGGACAGGAGCACCTGGTCGGCGGCCTTGAATGCGTCGAGCACGCTGACGTGCCGGTCGGAGATGGACAGCAGCCGGTCGTTCGGGATCACGATCAGCGTGTCGACCTCGCTGCGCAACCGCTCGATCCCGGCCTCGGCCTGGACGGCCCGCCGCTTGCCCTCGAAGCCGAACGGGCGGGTCACCACGCCGATGGTCAGCGCGCCGAGCGAGCGGGCCACGTTGGCTACCACGGGCGCGCCGCCGGTGCCGGTGCCGCCACCCTCGCCCGCCGTGACGAAGACCATGTCGGCGCCCTTGAGCACCTCTTCGATCTCTTCGCGGTGGTCTTCGGCCGCTTTGGCACCGACGTCGGGGTTGGCTCCGGCCCCCAGGCCACGGGTGAGTTCCCGGCCCACGTCCAGCTTGACGTCGGCATCGCTCATCAGCAGCGCTTGCGCGTCCGTGTTGATCGCGATGAACTCGACGCCCTTGAGCCCCTCTTCGATCATTCGATTAACGGCATTAACGCCACCGCCGCCGATTCCGACGACCTTGATGACCGCCAGGTAGTTCTGCGGTGCTGCCACGAGGAGGGTACCTTTCCGCTCGTTAATAACTCTGCTGCATCCCCGGACGCCAATTCCGGCCGATCATGGCGCTGGACTGGCGCTGGACTTGGGAAACCCGGGCGGCGACGCGGAATTCGCCGCCTTTGGCATTGGCCGTTTTGGTGTTCACCAGCTGGCCTCGCCATCAGGTTTCACCTTCAGGTTGAGATTTAGAGTTTTGTCTGCCCGGCAATTGCTAGGGACAGTAGGGTCGCAGGTCACCAGGGTCAACTAACCACGCGGATGCACTGGCGGCGTGTCGTGCACCACTTGTCCAGGGCCCGCTCCGGGCCCCGCCGGACGGTCCCGCCCGGGTGCTCTGCACCGGATATCACTTTGTCACCGCGCTTCCCGGTGCACTGACGTCGTAATAGCTCACGTGGGTCGTCCGCATCAGGACCGTGATCTCGGTGCTTTTCTGCTGGGCCCGGCTGGTGTCACCCCACACGATCGTCACTCCGGTGGATAGCCCGATCCGGACGTTGTCCGCGTCCGCGGCCGAGACCTTGCGCACCGCGCGCGCCAGCGACGCGGGCAGCTCGTGCAGCACCGTGACCGCGGCCCCCACCGCTGGGTTGCCCCGCAGCGAGCTGGCTGCCGCCGACGTCTGGAAGACCGGCATGCCCGCCGGGCGGGTCTTGGCTGACCGGACCACCACCCCGGCCTTGTCGATCAGGTCGTAGCCATCGGCCTCGGTCCCCGGGGCCAGGCCGGACGCCACGGCCAGCGCCGGAGTCCGTTCGTGCACGGTGATGACGATGCGGTTCGGCCATGACTTGCTCACCGTGGCCGACTGGATCTGGTTGATCCCCTCGACCCGGCTGGCTGCAGCCGAGGTGTCGATGTGGAGCATCTGGGTCTTCGGGACGATGCCGGCCGCCGCCCGGACCTGGCTGACCGACACCAGGTGGTTGCCGCTGACCACGACGGACCGGACCACCAGCAGCTTGGGCGCCAGCACCAGCCAGCCGATCACCGCGACCACGCCGACCGCCAGTACCACGAAGAACGCGGTCCGCCACGGGCTGCGCGACCGGCCCGGCGACTCCAGAGCCGGGCCGGTCGGATCGGCGACCGGCGTCGGCGCGGAGCCAGCCTCGCTCGCCGGCCACGGTGGTTTGGTCACCCGCTGGTCTCCTCCGTAGCTGGGCCGGGCGCCCCGGCTGGGCCGGGCGCCCCGGCGCCGCGGGCCCGCAGCGCCGCGAAGATCGCCGGGCCGAGTGTGGTCACGTCGCCGGCGCCCATGGTCAGGACCAGGTCACCTGGCTTGGCCAGATCCGCCATCACGGCCGGCACCGCGGCCAGCGGGCCGGGCCGGAAGTGCCCTCGGCCGTCGGGGACCGCGTCCGCCACCAGCTGGCCGGTGACGCCGGGCTCGGGGTCCTCGCGGGCGGCGTAGATGTCCAGCACCACCGCCTCATCGGCCCGGCCCAGCGCGGCACCGAGCTCGGTGGCAAAGATCCGGGTCCGGCTGAACAGGTGCGGCTGGAACACGGCGAGGACCCTGCCCCCGTCGGCCAGGTCCCGGGCCGCGGCCAGGTCGGCTGCGACCTCGGTCGGGTGATGGGCGTAGCTGTCCAGCACCCGCACCCCGTCCGCCTCGCCCTTGGGCTCCATCCTGCGGTGCGCGCCCCGGTAGGCGGCCAGCGCCGCGGCGGCCTGCGGGCCGGGCACGCCCAGCTCGGTGGCGGCCGCGATGGCCGCCGCCGCGTTGAGCACGTTGTGCCGGCCTGGGACCGCGACCGTGACCGTGCTCTCGAACGGCTCCGGCCCGTCTAGGCCAGCACTGTTTGGGCCAGCACTGTTTGGGCCAGCACTGTTTGGGCCAGCACTGTTTAGGCCAGCACTCTTTGAGCTAGCACTGGCGGGGCCCGCCGTCAGCACGAACGTGCTGCCCATCCCGCGCGGGCTGAACTCCGATACCCGGTAGTGGGCGGTCGCCGCCTCGCCGTAGCTGCGGACCCGGATGTCCCGGGCCCGGGACGCCTCGGCCACCGCCTGGGCCCCGGTGTCGTCAGCGCAGATGATCAGGGCGCCGCCGGGGGTGATGCGGCGGGCGAAGGCCTCGAACGCGGCCAGGATCTCGTCCAGCCCGGAGTAGTTGTCCAGGTGGTCGGCTTCGACGTTGGTGATCACCGCCACGTACGGCGACAGCATGAGGAACGACCCGTCGCTCTCGTCCGCCTCCACCACGAGGTCGAGCCCACTGCCGTCCTCGGCGCCCCGGCCGGTCTCGGCTAGCACGCCGCCGATCACGTAGCCCGGATCGGCCCCGCACTCGCGCAGGATCGTGGTCAGCATCGAGGTGGTGGTGGTCTTGCCGTGGGTACCGGCGATCGCGGTGGCCCGGCGGCCGATCATGATCGAGGCCAGCGCGGCGGCCCGGGGCAGCACGCGCAGGTTGCGGTCGCGCGCCGCGGCCAGTTCCGGGTTGCTGGGCCGGATGGCGCTGGACACCACCACGGTGTCGGCCTGGCCCAGGTGGGCGGCGTCGTGTCCCGCGTGCACGTCCGCGCCCAGCGCGGCCAGCTCGGCCAGCACGGGGGCCGACCCAGCGTCGCTCCCGGAGACCGGGACGCCGCGAGCCAGCATGACCCGCGCGATCCCGGACATGCCCGCGCCGCCGATGCCAACGAAGTGCACGCGGCCGAGCTGATCCACCGGCACGGTGTCGACCGGGGTCACCAAGGCCATGGAATGTCCTCCTGTGGTTCATTCTGCCGGGTGGCGCGGGCCAGGCCAGCCGCCACGCCGAGGTCAGACCGAGCTGATGGCCCGATTCAGGGCACGGGCCAGCTCGGTTCAGCACAAGATCCGGCCAGGTCAGTAGCGGACAGAGCCGGACCCGGTTCAGCTAACGGTGCCGGCCGTGCCGGGGCTGGCCCCGGCGCTGCGCGGTCCGGCGCGCCTCGGGCTGCGGTTCGGCCTCGGGCCAGGGCGGCCCATCCTGGCGCGGACCGGCGTCCGGCGCGGGCGCGTACTGACCACCGGGCGCCGCCGGGCCGGGCGGCGGGCCGCCGGTGCCGGGCGGTGCGGGGTGCCGCGGGGCCGCCGGGTCGGTACTGCCCCAGGCTTCGGCCTGCCGGCGGGACCGGGGCTCGAACCACTGCTCTCGGCTCGCCGCCGCGGCGGAGCCTCCGGGCATGGGCTGGCTGTCCGGCCGGGGCGGCTGGTGACCGGGCGGGGACTGATTCCCCGGCCGCGGCGGGCCGCCCGGCATGGGCTGGCCGCCCGGCATGGGCTGGCCGCCCGGCATGGGCTGGCCGCCCGATGCAGGCTGGAACCGGGGCGTGCCCTGCGCGCCGGGCGAACGCCGCACCCCCGGGGCGGGCGGGAACGCGGGCCCGGGCTGGCCGGCCGCCGACGGCCTGGCGGGCATCGGCCCGCCGGGCTGCATCGGCCCGCCCGGCTGCATCGGCCCGCCCGGCGGCATCGGGGCACCCGCCTGCCGGGGAGGGCCCGGCCGCCTCGAGGCCTCCGGCGGCACCGGGCCGGCTGGCCGCGCGGCACGATTCGGAACTGGCCGATCCGGAACCCCCCGGTTTCGGGCTGGCCGGTCCGGGCCGGGCTGACCCGGTGCGGGGTGGAAGTGCTGGGCGGGCTGGTCACTGGCGGGCGGATACTCGTCGGCTGGACCCTGCTCGTGGGACATGCGGACCACGTTGATGATCGCCTCGGCCATGGCCCGGTCGGCGTCCTTGCGGCCGAGCGCCGCCGCCGCCTCGGACATGTTCGCCACCCGGTCGATGTCCAGCAGCACCGGCAGCAGCACGTCGCGGATCCACTCCGGGGTCAGGTCGGCGTCGTCGACCAGCAGGCCGCCACCGCCGGCCACGATGGGCTCGGCGTTGAGCCGCTGCTCGCCGTTGCCGATCGGGAGCGGCACGAACGCGGCGGGCAGGCCCACCGCGGTCAGCTCGGCGCAGGTCATGGCGCCGGCCCGGCACAGTGCGAAGTCGGCGGCGGCGTAGGCCAGGTCCATCCGGTCCACGTAGGGCACCGCCACGTACGGCGCGCCGGCCGGCGGCGGCAGCTCAGCCTCGTTGCGCGGCCCGGTGATGTGCAGGATCTGCACCCCGGCCGAACGCAGCCGGTCGATGGCGCCGTACAGCGCGTTGTTCAGCGACCTCGCCCCCTGGGAACCGCCGGTGACCAGCAGCACCGGCAGGTCCGGGCGCAGCCCGAAGTGGGCCCGGGCCTTGTCCCCCTGCCCGAGCCGGTCCAGGTCGGCGATCTGCCGCCGGATCGGGATGCCCAGGTAGGTGGCGTGAGCCAGCTGAGTGGCGGGGTGCCCGGTGAACACGTGCTCGGTCAGCCGGGCGCCCAGCTTGTTGGCCAGCCCGGGGCGGGGGTTGGCCTCGTGCACCACGATCGGCACGTGCCGGCGCCGGGCCGCCAGGTAGCCGGGGGTGGCCACGTAGCCGCCGAAGCCCACCACGACGTCGGCCTTCATCCGGTCCAGGACCCCGGCGGCGGTGCTGACCGCGCCGGCCAGCTTGCCCGGCACCGCGAGCAGGCGGGGGGTGACGGACCGGGGCAACGGGACCGCCGGGATCATCGCCAGCTCGTAGCCCCGCATCGGGACCAGGCGGGTTTCCAGTCCTCGTTCGGTGCCCAGGCAGATGATCATGGCCCCCGGGTCCGCCTGCCGCAGCGCGTCCGCCACCGCAAGCGCCGGTTCGATATGGCCGGCGGATCCGCCGCCGGCGAGTACAACCCTCATCGCTGGGCCTTTCGTTCAGTCAGGTCGCTGCGTCAGGCCAAGCCAGCTTAGAAGACGCAACGGCAACGCCGGGCCTCGTGCCGCCAATGCCTCCCGTGCCCCGGGCTCGCGCCGTGCGAACGACATGAGCATGCCGAGAGCGACCATCGTGACCAATAGCGAGGATAGGCCGGCCGAGACCAGCGGGAGGGGCACACCGGTAATTGGCAGTACTCCTATGACCGCGCCGATGTTCACCACCGCCTGCATGACGACCCAGGCGGTGATGGCCGCGGCGGCTAGCCGGGAGAAGGTGTCCTGCACGCGCCGGGCCACCCGCAGCCCGGCGAAAGCCAGCCCGCCGTACAGCAGGCAGACGCACAGCGTGCCGACCAGGCCGAGCTCCTCACCGATGATGGCGAAGATGAAGTCCGAGGTGGATTCGGGTACGTAACCCCACTTTTCCCCGCTCGCGCCGAGCCCGACCCCGAACAGGCCGCCCGAGCCGACCGCGTACTTGCCCTGGATGCCCTGCATGTTGGGGCCCATCGGGCCGCCCTGCGGGTTGACGAAGCCGGTCAGCCGCTTCAGCCGGTACGCGGAGGTGACCGCGAGCAGCAGCATGACCAGGCCCATCAGCGCGAGCATGCCGCCGAAGACACGGCCCGGGGTACCGATCACCCACAGCAACGTGATGAAGATGACCAGCAGCACGAACGTAGTGCCGAGGTCGTCACCGGCCATGACCAGCATGGCCAGCAGGCCGACGCCGGGCAGCAGCGGGATCAGCAGGTGCCGCCAGTCCTCCAGCTGACGCAGCCGTTCCTTGCGGGCCAGCAGGTCGGCGCCCCACAGCACCAGGGCCAGCTTGGCGAACTCCGATGGCTGCAACTGCAGCGGCCCGACGGCGATCCAGCGGGACGCGCCGTAGGCCGACCGGCCGACCGCCGGGATCAGGGTCAGCCCCAGGCCCAGGATGGACACGCCCAGCAGGGGGTAGGCCGCGGCGCGGAACAGCCGGGGCGACGACCGGGCCGCCAGGAACATGATCGGCAGCCCGATCACCGCCCCGAGCAGCTGCTTCTTGAAGTCGGAATAGGGGGGCAGGCCTTCGGCCAGGTCCTGCACCGAGGACGTGGACAGCACCATGACCAGGCCGAGCCCGAGGAGCAGGCCGGTGATGCCGATGATCAGGTAGTACGAGGTCAGCGGGCGATCGAGGAACGCCGACCAGGTGGCCAGCCGGTCCCGGGCCACCGCCACGGTTGACGGGCCGAGCCCGGCCAGGCCGGCATCGCTGGCTTTGTCCTCGCCATCGATGGCTGGTCCACCAACGGCCGACCGGGCATCCACCGCGCGCTCCACCATGGTTCCAGTCTCGGCGGACGGCCCGCCAATACCGGGGAGATCCGGCGCGTGTCGCGCAATCCGGGTCCTACTTTGGGAACCAGCCCACGTAGAACACGCCTAGGCCCAGCGCGACGAACATGCCGGAGATGACCCAGAATCTGACCACGATCGTGGTCTCGGCCCAGCCCAACAGCTCGAAATGATGCTGCAACGGGGCCATCCGGAACACCCGTTTACCGGTCATCTTGAACGACCCGACCTGGATGATCACCGACAGCGTGATGACCACGAACAGGCCACCCAGGATCAGCAGCAGCAGCTCGGTCCGGGTGGTGACGGCCAGCCCGGCCAGCGCGCCGCCGATGGCCAGCGAGCCGGTGTCGCCCATGAAGATCCGGGCCGGCGGCGCGTTCCACCACAAGAAGCCGACGCAGGCCGCCATCAGCGCGGCCGCGACCACGGCCAGGTCCAGTGGGTCGCGGACGTCGTAGCAGTTCGGGGCCAGTCCCGACGTGCAGTCGTTGCGGAGCTGCCAGTTGCCGATGATCACGTAGGCGGCCAGCACCAGGATCGTGGCCCCGGTGGCCAGGCCGTCCAGCCCGTCGGTCAGGTTCACCGCGTTGGACGTGCCGGCCACCATCGCCACCACGAATATCACGAAGAAGATCGGACCGATCGAGATGCCGAAGTCGGCCAGGAACGACAGGTGGCTGGAGGCGGGGGTCAGGTCGTAACCGTCCGGGAAGTGCAGGGCCAAGATGGCGAACACCACCCCCACGATGACCTGGCCGGTCAGCTTGGCCCCGCTGCGCAGGCCCAGGCTGCGCTGCTTGTACAGCTTGATGAAGTCGTCCGCGAACCCGACCGCGCCCAGCCCGGTCATCAGGAACAGCACCAGCAGCCCGGACACCGAGACCGGTTCGCCGGTCGCAATGTGCCCGGCGAAGTACCCGATGAGCGTGGCGATGATCATCACCGTGCCGCCCATGGTCGGCGTGCCCCGCTTGTTGGCGTGGCCTGCCGGTCCTTCCTCGCGGATGGGCTGCCCGTAGCCGTGCCGGGAGAACACCCGGATGGCGATGGGCGTCCCGAGCAGTGCCACCGCCATGGACACCGCGGCCGATATCAGCAGGGCCTTCACTGGGCCGTCTCCTTCTCGCTGGCCGGCTGCGACAGCAGCGCGGCGGCGACCCGTTCCAGCCCGGCGGCGCGCGAGGCCTTGACCAGTACCACGTCACCCGCGGCCAGCCGGCCGCGGAGTGCGGCGATCGCCCCCGGGATGTCCGGCACGCCGATCGCCTCGCCGTGCCAGCCGGAAGTGGCCAGCGCCCCGTCCAGGATAGGTTCAGCTTCCTTCCCCACAACGATCAGACCAGCCACCCCGGTTCCGGCGGCCTGCGCGCCCGCCTCCAGGTGGCTGTCTCTCGACTCCTCGCCCAGCTCGGCCATCTGGCCCAGCACGGCGAACGCCCGGCCCGCCCGGGCCAGGTGACCCAGCGCGTCCAGTGCGGCCCGGACCGATTCGGGGTTAGCGTTGTAGGCGTCGTTGATCACGGTCACCCCGCCCGGCGCCTGCCCGACCTCCATCCGCCACCGGCTGCGTGCCGTGGCGGTGGACAGGCCGTCGGCGATGCCCTCGGTGTCCAGGCCCAGCTCGGCCGCGATCGCCGCGGCGGCCAGCGCGTTCGGCACCTGGTGGGCGCCGTGCAGCCCCATCCGGACCGGCGCCCGCCCGGCCGGGGTGATCAGCGTGAACGATGGCCGGCCGAGGTCGTCCAGCCGGATGTCCGCGGCGCCGAAGTCGGCCTCCGGGCCCAGCCCGAACGTGACGATCCGGGCCTCCGTCCGGCCGGCCATGGCCCGCACCCGGTGATCGTCGGCGTTCAGGATCGCTACCCCGCCGGCCGCCGCCGCCGGCAGTGCGGCGGGCAGTTCCCCCTTGGCCCGGGCCACCTGCTCGATGCCGCCGAACTCGCCGGTGTGCGCGTGCCCCACGTTGAGCACCGCGCCGACCCGGGGCGGGGCGATCTCGCACAAGTAGGCGATGTGGCCGGGCCCGCGCGCGGCCAGCTCCAGGACCAGGTAACGGGTCTGCTCGTCCGCGCGCAGCACGGTGAGCGGGAAGCCGAACTCGTTGTTGTAGGAGCCTTCCGGCGAGATGGTCGGGCCGAGCCGCTCCACCAGCTGTGCGGTCAGGTCCTTGGTCGAGGTCTTGCCCGCCGAACCGGTCAGCCCGGCGATCGTCGCATGCGGCAGCCGGGCCATCACGGCCTGGGCCAGCTTGGCCAGCGCGCCGGGCACGTCGTCCACGATCAGCCCGGGAACCCCGGCCGGGCGGGTGCCGAGCATGGCCACCGCGCCGGCCGCGTGGGCTGTGGCCGCGTAATCGTGCCCGTCCACCCGCTCCCCTTCGACCGCGGCGAACAGACCACCGGGACCCACCCGGCGCGAGTCGATCACGACCGGCCCGGTCACCACGGCGGCCGGATCGGCCCCCCCGTCCAGCCGGGCCCCGGTGATCCGGGCGATCTCGTCGAGCGAGAGCGGGATCACAGTTCTCCCCTCGGCCGCGCCGCCTGGGCGCGGCGCCGCAGCGCCTCCACGGTGACCTCGCGGTCGTCGAACGGGAGCACGGTGCCCTGTACGTACTGGCCGCGTTCGTGGCCCTTGCCCGCGACCAGCACCACGTCACCCTTGCCCGCGGTGGCGATAGCCAGGCCGATGGCCGCGGCCCGGTCCGGCTCCACGATCACGTGCGCCCGGCGCCGCTCCGGCACCGTGACCGCGCCATCCAGCATGGCCGCCAGGATAGCCAGCGGATCCTCCGAGCGTGGGTTGTCACTGGTGAAGATGGCCACGTCGGCCAGCTCGGCGGCGGCCGCGCCCATCAGCGGCCGCTTGGCCCGGTCCCGGTCCCCGCCGCAGCCCAGCACGATGGTCAGCCGGCCCTGGGTCACCGGGCGCAGCGCGCCGAGCACGGCCTCGACCGCACCGGGCTTGTGCGAGTAGTCGACCAGCACGGTCAGGTCGGTGTCGATGCCCGCGGTGTCGATCCGCTCCAGCCGGCCCGGCACGCCGGGGCAGGATCCGATACCGGCCACCGCGTCGTCCAGGCCGATGCCCGCCTCGACCAAAGCCACGATCGCGCCCAGCGCGTTGGCCACGTTGAACGGGCCGACCAGGCCCAGCTGCGCGTCGGCTTCCACACCACCGGGCCCGATGACCCGGAACGTGCTGCCGTCCGCCCCGACCCGCACGTTCTCGGCCCGCCAGTCCGCGTCCGGATTGCCGGTGGCGGAGAACGTGGTCACCGGGATCGGCGCGCTGGCCGCAAGCCGGCGCCCATGGCCATCGTCGATGTTGACCACCCCCGCGGCGGCGTACTCGGGGGTGAACAGCCGGGCCTTGGCCGCGAAGTAGTCCTCCAGGTCGGCGTGGAAGTCCAGGTGATCCTGGGACAGGTTGGTGAAGATCGCGACGTCGTAGTGGGTACCGGCCACCCGGCCCAGCGCCAGCGCGTGGCTGGACACCTCCATGGCCGCGCCGGTCACGCCGCGTTCGGCCATCGTGGCCAGCAGCGCCTGCAGGTCGGTGGCCTCGGGCGTGGTCAGCTCGCTGGCCAGCAGTTCCGGGCCGATCCGGGTCTCCACCCCGCCGATCAGCCCGGTCACGTGGCCCGCCATCCGCAGCCCGGCCTCGAGCAGGTAGCTGGTGGTGGTCTTGCCGCTGGTGCCGGTGACGCCGATCAGGCTCAGCCGCCGGGACGGGTCGCCGTAGACCCAGCAGGCCACCTCGCCCAGCCGGGCCCGCGGGTCGTTCACCACGAACACCGGCACCCCGCTCGCGGCGGCCCGGTCCCGGCCGTCCGGGTCGGTCAGGATCGCCACCGCGCCGGCCGCCACCGCGGCCGCGCTGAACTCGGCCCCGTGCACCCGGCTGCCGGGCAGTGCGGCGTACAGGTCACCGGGCTGAACCGCCCGTGAGTCGTGGGTGACGCCCGTCACCGGCTGGTCCTCGCCCGGCCAGTCCTGATCGGACGATGAAGCCGGATCGGTCGAACCAGCGGTCAGCTTGATGCCCAGCAGCAACCCCAGTCCGGAAAGCGGGCGGGCCTGTGGGCGGGAGGGACGGATGGCCACGGACACGCGGAGAGGTTACCTCCAATCAGGGCCCGGTGAGCGGCACGTCCGCAGGCTTGGCCCCGTCTGGTGGGATCTTCATGGTCTGCAGCGCGAATTCCATCACCTTGTAGAAGACGGGCCCGGCCACGACGTCGCCGAAGTATCCGCCCTTCTTGGGGTTCTGTACGTTGACCGCGACCACGAGGTTCGGATTGTTGCCCGGCGCCAGCCCGATGTAACTGGCCCCGTACTTGCACAGGCACTTCTGGCTCGCGTCCCACTCCTGGGACGTACCGGTCTTGGCCGCGATCGCGTAGCCGGGGATGATCCCCCACGGCTCGTTGGCCTCTTCGTCGATCGCCGGCACCTGCTGCATCGCCGCGATCAGGTTCTTGGCCGTGCTGGGCTGGATGACCCGGCGGGTGGGGGAGGCGGCCGCGGCCTGGTACTTGCCCGAGCTGTTGGTGGCCCCTTGGACCAGCGTCGGCTGGACGCGCACGCCCCCGTTGGCGATGGTCGAGTACACACTGGCCATCTGCACCGCGTCGACGTCCACGCCCTGGCCGAACGACAGCGTGTACCGCTCGTTGCCCCACCACGAGGACGGTGCGGGCAAAATGCCCTGGCTCTCCCCCGGCAGGTTCAGGCCGGTCACCGAGCCGAGGCCAAAGTTACGCAGGTACTGGTACTGGGTCTGCGGGGGCACGTGCTTGACCACCTGGACCATGCCGTCGTTGCTGGAGTTGGCCAGGATGCCGGCGATCGTCCACCGCTCGACCGGGTGGTTCTCGGCGTCACGGAAGCTGAAGCCATTCTCGGTGATCGTGTCGGGCACGGTGTAGGTGCTGGTGATGCTCTGGCCGCCCTTTTCCATGGCGGCGGCGGCCGTGATGACCTTCGCCGTGCTGCCCGGCTCGAACACGTCCTGCACGGCCAGGTTCTCGCTGGTGGTCCCGCTGCTGCCGGTGGCGGAGTAGGCGGGCCACTGGGCCATGGCCAGGATCTTGCCCGTCTTGGGCTGCTCGATGACCACCGTGCAGCTGTCCGCGTCGGCCTTCTCCACCTGCTGTTCACAGGCCTGCTGAGCTTCCCACTGCAGGGTGGGCACGATGGTCAGCTTCACGTCACTGCCGTTGACCGCGGGCGTGTTCTTGGCCGCGGCCAGCGGGATCTGCTCCCCGTTGGTCGACACCTGGAACTGCTCCTGGCCCGGCTGGCCAGCCAGGAGCGCGTTATCGGTCAGTTCCAGGCCCGCCGCGCCCTTCAGGCCGCCGGCGGCGGTGCTGCTGGTGATCCCGAGCAGGTTCGAGGTCGAGGCGCCGTCGGGGTAGGTGCGCACGTAACTGCCCGTCATCGAGACGCCGGGCAGGCCGCTGAACGTGGTCGACCCGTTGGTATCACCGGCCGTGCGCGCCGCAGCCGGGTCGGATGCCAGGCTCAGCGCCTTGATCTGGTTGGCCGCCGCCTGGCTCACGCCCTTCTTCAGCACCACGTACTGCGGCGAGGTGGGGTGCTGCAGCATGTTCAGCAGGGTGCCGGCGTCCATACCCAGCGGGGCCGCGAGCTGGTCCGCGACCTGGGGCAGCTGCGCCGGGGTCATCTCCACCGGGTCCGCGTACACCAGGTAGGTCTCCAGGGTCTCGGCCAGCACCTGGCCGTTCGCGGCGGTGATCGTGCCGCGCAGCGCGGGCAGGCTCTCGGTCTGCAGCCGCTGATCCTGGGCCAGCCGCTGGTAGGTGCTGGACTGGAAGCCCTGCAACTGCACCAGCCGCCCGGCGAACAGCGACATCAAGAACGCGATGGCCAGCAGCGTGATGCCCAGCCGCCGCCCGGGGTCGGCGCGGGGCCGGAGCACCCGGCGCACCACGTTCCGGCGGGGCGGGTGCGGCGGGCGCCCGTTGCGGAGCAGGCCGGGGCGGGCGGCCGGGCCCGGGCCGGCCTGACCGCGGGATGACTGGCTTCTGGAGGCCCGGTTCCCGGAGGCGTGATTCTTGGGGGCCTGATTCTTGGGGGCCTGATTCTTGGGGGCCTGCGTCTTGGGCGGCTGCGCCTTCGCCCGGGGAGCTTGACTCCGGGCCGCCCGCGACGCGGGGCTGCCCGGGCGTGCACCACGCTCCCCGGCGCTGCGGCCGCCCCGGTCGCTGGTGCCCCGGCCCGCCCGGTCGCTCTGGCCGGCTGGGCGCGGGCGCCGCTCGTCACCGGGACGCCGGGAGGCCGGCCCGCCGCCGCGCACCGGGCCGGGGCGGCCGGGACCCAGGCCGCCGCGGCCCGCCCCCGATCCGCCGCGCGGGTCGCGTCCGCCGCCGCGAAAGGTCACGGGGTGTAACCAGGGACGTTGATCTGCGCCGTCGCGCCGGTGGCCGCGTTGCTGGAGACCTGACCCGTCTTGATATTGAGGAACTCCAGCTGCTGCACCGGCTTCATGCCGAGCTGTTCGGCCCGCTGGGCGATCACGCTCGGCGCCTGGTCCTGCGACACCTGCTGCTGCAGTTGCTGCTGCTGCTTGGCCAGGGCGGCGTTTTCTTTCTCCAGGGTGGGGATACGGAACGACCCGGCCGCCAGCGTGGTGCTGATGACCAGGATGCACACCAGCGCTCCGGCCAGCATGCCCACCACCAGGAGCAGGAACGGCATCCGGCGCCGGCGGGCGCTCCGCGCCGCGGCGCTGGTCCACGGCGTTGCGCTCGGGCGGGGCGTGGCGCTGGGGCGGGGCGGAGAGGCGGGCCGTGGCGGCGGCTTGGGGCGGGCCGGAGCCACCGGCCGCGGCGGGGGAACCGTCCTGGGCGTGGTCCGGGCTGGGGCGGCCGTCTGGGTGCCCGCCCGGGGCCTGTCCGCCCACGGCGCAGTCGGTCGTGGCGCGGGCCGAGTCCGGGTACGGGTACCGGGACCGCCCTGCGCCTGCAGACCACCCTGCGTCGGCCGAAGACCCTGGGCTGGCTTAAGGTCCTGGGCTGGCTTAAGGTCCTGGGCTGGCTTAAGGTCCTGGGCCTGGGCCCGGGCGGCTGGCCCCCGGCGGTCGGCCGGGGTCCGCGGGCTCGGCTGAGCTCGTCCGCTGGGCTGAGCTCGCCCGCTGGGCTGGGCTCGCGCCCCGCTCTGGGCCCGCGGGCCGGCCTGGGCGCGCGGACCAGGCTGGCCGCCGTCACGGTAACCTCGCCCACGCGGCGGGGACGGAGTGCCGGTTAGTCGGGTAGCCATGTCCATCCGCCCTTCAGGCAGCCTTGCGAATTCGTTCCGCGCCTCGTAGCCGCGCGGAAGCGGCTCGGGGATTGGCGGTCAGCTCTTCCGGGGTCGGGCGCATCGCGCCCCTGGTCAGCAGGCGGAACTGCGGTCCGCGCTCCGGCAGGGGCACCGGCAGGCCAGGCGGGGTGGTGTCGGCCGCCGCCCCAGCCAGCGCCCGCTTGACCACGCGGTCTTCCAGCGAGTGGTAGGCCAGCACGGCAATGCGCCCGCCCACCGACAGCAGGTCGAGCGCGGCGGGCAAGGCCCGCCCCAGCACGACCAGCTCCCCGTTCACCTCGATCCGCAGCGCCTGGAACGTCCGCTTGGCCGGGTGACCACCGGTCCGGCGCGCCGCCGCGGGGATCGAGTCCCGCACGATCTCGCTCAGCCGGGAGGTTGAGGTCACCGGGGCCCTGGATCGTTCCCGCACCAGCGCGTCCGCGATCCGGCGGGCGAAACGCTCCTCGCCGTAGTCCCGCAGCACCCGGGCCAGCTCCGCGGCCGGGTAGCGGTTGACGATCTCTTCCGCGGTCAGCTCGGCCGACTGGTCCATCCGCATGTCCAGCGGTGCGTCGTAGGAATAGGCGAAGCCGCGCTCCGGGTCGTCCAGCTGCGGGGACGAGACACCGAGGTCAAACAGCACGCCTTGCACGCTGTCCAGGCCCGCCGCGGCCACGATGGCCGGGATCTCGTCGTAGAAGGAATGCACCAGCGTCACCCGGCCGGCGTCAGCGCCCAGCGCGGCCCGCGACTCTTCGATCGCGGTCATGTCGGCGTCGACACCGATCACCATCAGTCCGGGGTAGGCCGCGAGCAGGGCCCGGGTGTGCCCGGCCCGGCCGAGGGTCACATCCAGCAGCACCGCACCGTCCGCGGCCAGCGCGGGCCCGAGCAACGCGGCCACCTGGTCTAGCATCACCGGCACGTGCCCGGATGCCTTGCCCATGTAGACCACCCCTCGCTCCTGGTCGCCGCGGCTGACATATCTCTTTGTCGATTTGTCGATTTGTCTGCGATGGCACCGGTGTTGTGGCTCCCCGGTTACCTGGCCGGGACTCCATCCGCGCCGCGCGGGCCGCCAGCCGCCTGGCACCGGGGAAGTGATGCCAGCCAGCCGGGCGGCCCAGCGCGGGTGGAGACCCCGCCGGGCACCGGCCTCACAAGATCCCGGGCAGCACCTCCTCGGATGCGTCCGAGAACGACTCCTCCTGGCTGGTCAGGTAGGTCTCCCAGGAGGTCGCGTCCCAGATCTCCATCCGGGTGTTGGCCCCGATGACCACGCAGTCCCGCTCCAGGCCGGCGTAGCTGCGCAGCGCCGGGGGCACGGTGATGCGGCCCTGCTTGTCCGGAACCTCGTCCGAGGCGCTGGCGAACAGCACCCGGCTGTAGTCCCGAAGTCCTTTGCCCGTGACTGGAGCGGCGCTCATGGCCTCGGTGACCCGGGTGAACTCAGCGAGCGGCCACACGTAGAGGCAGCGCTCCTGGCCTTTCGTGATCACCACCCCCTCAGCAAGGTCGTCCCGGTACTTGGCGGGCAGGATCAGCCGCCCTTTCTCGTCCAGCCGGGGTGTGTGCGTGCCGAGGAACACCGCACCCACCTCCCCTGGCTCGAGAGCAGCGCTGACTTAATCGCCCCACCGCGCTCCACTGTACTCCACATTCCCCCACCGTCAACGCTGAAACCGGCGTGTTTTGCGGTTGTCGCCCCACAAAACTGCAGCTCAGCAAGGGTGGTGCGAAGTGGGGGGCAAGTGGGGGGCAGGTGGGGGCACGTGCGGCACCCGGGCGCTGGGTGGCCGGACGGGGGAATCCGCCGCTGGACCATCACCCGGGCCAGCCGCCGGGAGGCCCAGGGCCAGCCCAGAGCCAGCCCGGGCCAGCCGCGGGCAAGTCGCGGGCAAGCCACTGGGGCCGCGGCTACGTATCTAGGGTTGAGACCGCCTCTCAGGTGCGCGGAAGCGCTGCCTTGGGGGCACCAAGCGTCGCGCCGCGACAGGGCTAGGACGTACTGTCGTTATGTGGCCGTTACGGTGGTCAGGCACAGTTCCGCCCGCGGCCGGCACGGCACCAGGCCGGTGGGGCCTGCGCGGCCCATGAGGAGGCCATGTGGTGGTGGAGACGGGGCGGGAGCCCGGCAGAACACTCGAGGACCTGGTCGGGGTGGCCGGGCGCATCGGGGCGTCGGTCGAATCGGTCATTGACGGGAAGGCCAACGCGGTCCGGCTCACGCTGGCCGTGCTGCTGGCCGACGGGCACCTGCTGATCGAGGACGTCCCCGGCGTCGGCAAGACCATGCTGGCCAAGGCGCTGGCCAAGTCCATCGACTGTTCGGTGCGGCGTATCCAGTTCACGCCGGACCTGCTGCCCAGCGACGTCACCGGGGTCAGCGCCTATAACCAGGAGCGCCGGGAGTTCGAGTTCAAGCCGGGCCCGGTGTTCGCCAACATCGTGGTCGGCGACGAGATCAACCGGGCCTCACCCAAGACCCAGTCCGCGCTGCTGGAGAGCATGGAAGAGGGCCAGGTCACGGTGGACGGGATCACCTACCCGCTGGAGTCCCCGTTCATGGTCATCGCCACCCAGAACCCGGTGGAGATGGAGGGCACGTACCCGCTGCCCGAGGCCCAGCGGGACCGGTTCACCGCCCGTATCTCGATCGGGTACCCGACGGCTGCGGCCGAGCTGGAGATGATCGAGACGCACGGGTCGGCGTCGCCGCTGGATGACGTGAAGCCGGTGGCGCACGCCGCCGACATCCGGGACCTGGCCGCCGCGGTGCGCGGGGTGACGGTCTCCGACCTGCTCAAGCAGTACGTCATCAGCCTGGTCAACGCCACCCGCTCGCATGAGGACCTGCGCCTGGGCGCGTCCCCCCGGGCGACCCTGCACCTGCTCCGGGTCAGCCGCGCCTGGGCCGCCCTGGATGGCCGCGACTACGTGATCCCGGACGACGTGCAGGCCCTGGCCGTGCCGGTGCTGGCGCACCGGCTGCTCCCGACGCCCGAAGCCCTGGTCGCGGGACAGTTCCCGGAGCAGGTGCTGGCCGGCATCGTGTCCCGCCTGCCGCTCCCGGTCCGGCGGTAGCGGCCCGGTGTGGCCTCCGCACGGCCGGTCCAGCGATTGAGCGAAGGACGTAGATGCGGGCACTGCTGAACGCCCTGACCACGCGGGGCAAGACGTTTCTGGCCGTGGGCGCGGTGGCGACCGTGGCCGGCCTGATCTTCAGCGAGGCCGATCTGTTCCGCATCGGCCTGCTGCTGATGGCGCTCCCGGTGCTGTCCGCGCTGACCACCAGCCGGGCCCGGTACCGGCTGTCCTGCACCAGGCAGCTGGTGCCGCGCCGGATCCAGGCGGGCCAGACGGCCGAGGCCCGGGTCCGGCTGCTGAACGTCTCCCGGCTGCGCACCGGGCTGCTGCTGGCCGAGGACCTGACCCCGGCGGCGATGGCGGGCCCGGCCGGCCGGCCGCGGTTCGTGCTGGAGTCCATCGAGCCGGGCGGCAGCCGCGACCTGAGCCACCAGGTCGAGCTGGACCAGCGGGGCAAGTACACCATCGGCCCGCTGCAGGTCCGGGTGGCCGACGCCTTCGGGCTGGCGTCCATCGGCCGGTCGTTCGCGACCAAGAGCACGCTGGTGGTGACGCCGCAGATCATCGCGCTGCCGCGGGTGTCGATCGTCGGCAACCGGCTCGGCGACGGCGAGAGCGGCCTGCGTACGGTCGCGGCCGCCGGTGAGGACGACATCGCGCCCCGGGCCTACCGGGACGGCGACGAGCTGCGGCGGGTGCACTGGCGGTCCACCGCGCGGTACGGCGAGCTGATGGTCCGGCGCGAGGAGCAACGCTGGCACAACCGGGCCCTGCTGCTGCTGGACACCCGGCGCAAGGCCCACGTAGGCAGCGGCCCGGACTCCTCCTTCGAGTATGCGGTGAACGCGATGGCCTCTATCGGCGTGCACCTGGTCGGCCAGGGCATCGAGACCCAGCTGATCACCGAGACCGGCGACGCCGCCCCGGCCGGGCCCGCGGCCGAGTCGCTGCTGGAGCGGCTGGCCGTGATCCGGACCTCACGCGGCACCGACCTCAACCGCGGTCTGGCCGCGCTGCGGACCAGCAACCGGGGCCAGGTCATCGCGATCGTCGGGGCGCTGTCCCCGGCCCAGGCCCGGCTGCTCGCGGCCAGCCACCACGGCACCTCCCCGGCCATGGCGCTGCTGCTGGACGGCCCGCACTGGGCCGCCGAGCAGGCCGCTGACCGGACCGGCGACCGGGAGCCGCCGTTGGCCGCGGCCAGCATCCTGATGGCCGCGGGCTGGCGGGTGGTGACGGCCACCGGGAGCACGCCGCTGGCCGATGCCTGGCGGGAGCTGCACCACCCGGCGTCCAATGCCTCGTTGCGCCGCCCCATCAGCACCGAGGCCCCGTCGCCCGCCGCGGCCCGGCTGAACGTCGCACCGAGTGAGGAAACCGCATGAGCCTGCAGGAAACCCGGGCGCCGGACCGGGGCGGAGACCTGGCGCCGGCGGCAGGCGCCGGGCGAGCCGGGGACACGCGGCGACCGGGCCGGACCAACATGAACTATCGCCTCACGATCGCGGCCGCGGTGGGCACGCTGCTCGCGTCCACCGCGCTGTACGCGCTGTTCGTGGGCCTGGTGTGGTTCTGGGCCGGGCTGGGCGCGGTGGCCGTGGCCGCCGCGGTCGGCCTGCTGACCCGGCGCTGCCCATCACCGGTGCTGCCGTCGGTGGGGGCGGTAACCGCCGCGCTGGCCGGCCTGCTGCTCTACCTCAACGTGCTGTTCGCGCCGCACCAGTCGTGGTTCCTGGTCGTGCCCAACGCGACCTCGCTCGGCCACGTCTGGCAGGTGGCCACCCAGGGCATGACCGACGCGGACCGGTTCTCACCACCGGTGCCGCTGACCCCCGGCCTGCTGCTGCTGGCCGTGGCCGGCATCGGGGTGGCCGCGATCGCGGCTGACCTGCTGGCCGCGCGGCTGCGCCGTTCGGCCCTGGCCGGGCTGGCCCTGCTGGCCCTGTTCATCGTGCCGTCCACCACCCCGGCGATCCGCAGCGGCTTTGGCACCGCCCTCGTGTTCTGCCTGGGCACGATCGGGTACCTGGTGATCCTGGCCGCGGACGGCCGGGACCGGATCGGGCGCTGGGGCCGGACCGTGAGCCTGTGGCGGACCGACCGCTACGGCCAGCCGGCCACGGGCCGCCCCGGCCCCGGCGCCGTCAGGCCCGCCGACGTGAACACGCTGGCCTCGGCTGGGCGGCGGATCGGCCTGATCTCGATCGTGCTGGCGCTGCTCGTGCCGCTGTTCATCCCGGGGCTGCGGGTCAACCGCATGTTCCCCGCGCACGTCAACGTGTTCGGCCCGGCCGGCAACGGGCTCGGCACCGGGGGCGGCACCTCGGTCCCGGACCCGCTAGCCCAGATGACCCAGGACCTGCGCGAGGGCGACTCGGAATCGGTGCTGACCTACACCACCAGCGATCCCGAGCCGCAGTACCTGCAGATGTACGTGCTGGGCAACCTGTCCACCACCCGCTGGACGCTCAGCCCGCACCTGGGCTCGAACGCCCCGGCGGCCGGCACGCTGCCCAAGGCCCAGGGCCTGACCAGTGCGACCAAGCCGACCGTGACCTCCCAGACCACGCACGTCACGTTCAGCTCCACCGCATCCGGCGACTCGGCGGTCAGCTTCCTGCCGGTGCCGTATCCGCCCACCAAGATCAACGTATCCGGGCACTGGGTCATCAACGACAACACCGGCATGGTGTTCGGGTTCAATAACCCGCTGTCCGGCCTGTCCTACACGGTCACCAGCCAGGACGTGGAGCCCACGGCCGACCAGCTGGCCCGGACCGGGATCCCGCCCGCCGCCATCACCAGCCAGTTCCTGACCGTCCCGGCGCCGTTCAAGTCGCTGACCGCGCTGGCCCAGAAGGTAACCAAGAGCGCGACCACCCCGTACGGCCGGGCGCTGGCCCTGCAGAACTGGTTCACCGAGACCGGCGGGTTCAACTACAGCGTGAACGTCAACGAGCCCGCCGACGCGGCCGGCCTGACCCACTTCCTCACCGTGTCCAAGCGCGGATACTGCCAGCAGTTCGCGTTCGCGATGGCGGTGCTGGCCCGGCTGCTCGGCATCCCGTCCCGGGTCGCGGTGGGCTTCACGCCCGGCACCGCCACCGGGCAGGCCAACACCTACCAGGTGCGGACCAGCGACGCGCATGCCTGGCCCGAGCTGTACTTCCAGGGCCTGGGCTGGCTGCGGTTCGAGCCCACCCCGTCGGGCAGCGGCGGCCAGGGCACCGCGGTGCCGCCCACCTACACGGTCCCGCAGATCACCAGCAACGGCACCGGCTCCGCCGCGGCCGGCAGCTCCACCCCGGCGGGCTCGGGCAGCTCCAGCACCACCAAGCCGGGGGTCAGCTCGGGCAAGAAGCTCGCTGACGGCGGCATCGGCGGGGCCGGGACCAGCGCGGCCAACGGTGGCTCCGGCTTCCCGTTCGAGCCGATCGGCCTGGCGCTACTCGCGCTGCTCGCGGTGCTGGTCATCGCCCCGCCGGCCAGCCGGTTCCTGGTCCGCCAGCGGCGGCTCGCGTACACCGGGGACCTGGCCCGGGCTCACGCCGCCTGGCGGGAGACCCTGGACGAGCTGGCCGACTATTACGTGGCCCGGCGGCCGAGCGAGTCACCCCGGGCCGTGGCCCTGCGGGTGACCGACGAATCGCACCTGGCCGCACCGGCGGCGCAGGCCCTGGGCCGGGTCGCGCTGGCCGAGGAACGCGCCAGCTACGCGGGCTCCCCCGGTACCGCACCCACCCGGGCCGACCTGGAACTGATCCGGCACGGCCTGGCCGCCAACGCCACCTGGCGGGCCCGCTGGCGGGCCCGGCTGACCCCGGCGTCCGCGTACGTACCGCTACGGAATCTGACGGTCACCCTGTCGGGTGCCGCCACCCAGGCCCAGTCCAAGGTGGGGCGGCACCTGCCGGGTAGCCGACGAGCGGGCCGGTCGCACTGGAATGGGTACTCCGGCTCCGGCGACGCAAGCTAGCGATCATGGGCCGTGGTGGGCCCCGGCCGCGGCCACGCAGCCGGAATTACCCCGGCTCAGAGGCCGCCTTCCTGACGGCGCCGCCAGCGCTCCTCCAGGCGTTCCATCATGCCCGGCTGGGCTACTCGGATCCCGGCCGCCTTGCCCTGCTGGCGTTGCTGACGCCGCCGGGCCCGCTTGGAGCGCCGCGGACGGCCGAAGCCGGCCGCGGTCGACATCGCGTTGATGTGCCGGTAGCTGGTCAGCGCCCACATGCTGCAGACGAGCATCACGACGAATCCGGCGACGCCCACCCAGATGTACTGGGAAATGACCCCACCGAGCAGCAGCCCGACACCCAGCACGAATCCGGCTACGGCCTGAACGGCCCGTCGCTTGTAATGAACACGTGGGTCGCTGGAGCGAACCGCGTGAACAAACTTTGGATCCTCGCTGTAAAGCGCCTGCTCGATCTGCTCGAGCTGACGCTGTTCATGCTCAGAGAGCGGCACGACGCCTCCCATGGAACCTTGCGCGCAGGATCGGGGGTACGGTGACCGCCACCAGTCTCCCCGGATCCACTTCCAGAATACGAGTCTCAGAGCATTGCGTGGAAGGGTGCCCCCGCCCTGGCCCCCCGCGAAGGGGGTCAAGCCGGCTATCACCCACTGTCCGGGCTGCTTTCACGGTACCCGCTGGGCCGGTGGCCGGGCTCCCGACCTTGGTCGCGGCGACCCTGGTCGCGCTCCCCGTCGACCAGCACGGCGGGCCGGACCGCGCCCGCCCCGAAACGCTGGGTGATCCGGTCCATGGCCCGCTCGGCCTCCCGCCAGCTGGTGGGCTTGTCGTCCAGTGCGAGCTGGGTGGTGGCGTCCGACGCGGTGGTCAGCCCGGTCATCCGGACCCCGATCAGCCGCAGCCGGGCTGCCCCGTCCAGGCCGGAGCCCTCATACAGCGCGCACGCGGTCTCGTAGATGGTGCGGGTCAGATCGGTCGGGTCGGGCAGCGTACGGGACCGGGTGATGGTGTTGAAGCTGGCCAGCCGGAGCTTGACCGTCACCGTCCGGCCCGCCCAGCCGCCCTCCCGCAGCGCACGGGCGGTCCGCTCGGACAGCCGGAGCAACTCGCGCCGGGCCACCTCCGGTTCGGTGACGTCGATGGCGAAGGTCTCCTCGGCGCCGATGCTCTTGTCCGGCGCGTGCGGGGTCACCGCGCGGCTGTCCCGGCCCCAGGACAGCGCGGCCAGGTGGGCACCGACCGCGGCCCCCAGGTGCTGCTGCAGCGTGGCCAGCGGGGCGTGGGCGATGTCACCCACCGTGCTCAGTCCCAGCCGGGCCAGCGTCTCGCCGGTGCGCTGCCCCACTCCCCACAGCGCCGAGACCGGCAGGGGGTGCAGGAACTCGAGTACGCCGTCCGCCGGGACCACCAGCAGGCCGTCCGGCTTGCAGCGCACCGAGGCGATCTTGGCGATGAACTTGGACGGGGCCACCCCCACCGAGCAGGTCAGCCCCTGCTCGGCCTCGATCTGGCGGCGGATGGCCGCGCCGATCCAGGCCGGGGACCCGAGCCGCCGCCGGGCGCCCGCCACGTCCAGGAAGGCCTCGTCCAGAGCCAGCGGCTCCACGATCGGGGTGACCGCACGGAACACCGCCATGACCTGCTTGGACACTTCGCTGTAGGCCCCGCGGCGTGGTGGCACGAAGATCGCTTGCGGGCACAGCCGCCGGGCCACCGCCCCCGGCATGGCTGACCGGACCCCGAACGTGCGGGCCTCGTAGGAGGCGGACAGCACCACGCTGCGCCCGTTGGGCGAGCCCACGATGACCGGTTTGCCCATCAGTTCCGGGCGATCCCGGATCTCGACGCTGGCGTAGAACGCGTCCATGTCCACGTGCAGGATGTGACAGCCAGTGTCGTCCGGGCCGGTCTCGGTGGGCACAGTCACGGTGGCCGCCTCAGCGCCGCCCGAGGACGTGCAGCTTCGCGGCGATGTCGCGCAGCGCGGGGTACGTCGCGGCCGCCGTCTCCAGCGCACGCAGGGACCCGGCCGCTCCCGGGTCGGCGTCCACCAGCACACTGGGGATCAGGCCGCCGAAGATCTCCGCCCCGTGGGCGGCCCCCGGGGTCAGCCCGGCTCCCTCGATCAGCTCGGTCAGGCCGGGCAAGGTGAACCAGCGCGGCCCCGTGCCCGGGTGAGCTTCCCGGTCCCCCTCGAGCAGGGCCCGGGCCTCGTCGAACCGGCCCGTCAGCGCCCGGTGCAGCACCGCTGCGACCTTGCCGGAGGCCAGCACGCTGACCGTACCGCCGGTCCGCAGCACCCGGGTGATGGCGGCCAGCGCGTCGGCCGGTGAGTCCACGTACTCCAGCACGCTGTGGCAGATGACCAGGTCGGCCGCGTCCTCGCCGACCACGCCGTCCAGGCCTGCCGCCTCGCCCTGGACGGCGCTGATCCGCACGTCCATCTCGGCGGCCCGTCGCTGCGCGGCCGCCAGCGAGTCCGGGCTGGGGTCGACCACGGTTACGTTGTGGCCCAGTGCGGCCAGCGGCACGGCGAATCCGCCGGTGCCCCCGCCCGCGTCGATGACGTCGAGCCGGTCCCGGCCGGTCTGCGCGGCGCGCGCCGCTAGCACCTCGCGCAGCACGTCCCAGACCACAGAGCGGCGACTGATCTGAACTTCCACCGCACCCCCTTACGTAGCTTCAATGTAGTGCGGTGCGGGGACATTTTCGCCGACATGAACGAGCCCGAAGCCCCAGGCCACCGACTGATTCCTCACGTACTTAAGACACTCTGACGGGATATGCGGGTTCCGCCCAGGCCGAGCACGTATTCTCTTCGCCATGGCTGAGCACCTCGAGTTGCCGCGCCCCGGCCGTCTGTTGCGGACGGTGGTCTGGAACCTCACCGAATCGGTGGGGTTGCCCGGCGTTGGTTACATCGTCGGGCAGGAGCTCGCCGGGCGGAACGCCGCGATGATCGCGGCCGCCGCCATCCTGTGGCTGGTCGCGATCGTCCGCAAGATCGTCACCGGCGCCGTGCCGGGCCTGGTCACGATCTCGGCCCTGGTCATGACCGTGCAGGCCGTGGTGGTGGTCAGCACCGGCAACGTGTTCTTCTTCCTGCTCCAGTTCCCGCTGGCCAATCTGGTGATGTGCGTCCTGTTCGCCCGCACCGCGCCAACCCGCAAGCCGCTGATCGCTCAGCTGGCCGCGGAGGTGGTGGCGCTGCGCCAGCCGTCCACCCACCACCCGGCGCTGCACCGCTTCTTCCAGGGCGCCACCTGGCTGTGGGCGGGCCTGTTCTTCCTGACCACGGTGGGCCTGTCGGTCATGATGCTGACCGAGCCGCTGACCTTGTTCCTCGTCCTCTACACCGCGGTGACGGTGGGCGGCGTGGTGGTCGGGGCCGGGCTGTGCGCGCTCTGGTTCTACCGGGTGATCCGCAAGACGGGCCTGCGGATCCGCTTCGCCGCCGTCTGAGCCAGCGCCGCCTAGCCAGCACGGCCCGAGCCAGCACGGTCCGGCCTCAAAGGGCCAGCGTCGGCCTCAGCTCCAGCAACCGGGCCAGCAGCCCGTTCACGAAGGCCGGGGACCCGTCGGTGGACAGGTCCTTGGCCAGCTCGACCGCCTCGTTGATGGCCACCCCGTCCGGCACATCGTCCGCCCACAGCAGTTCGTAGGCGCCGATGCGCAAGATGTTGCGGTCGACCGCGGGCATCCGGTCCAGCGTCCAGCCTTCGGCGTAGGTGGCCAGCAGCTCGTCGATCTGCTCCCGGTGCGCCTGAACGCCACGGACCAGGTCCGCGGCATACTCCGGCACCGGCGGCCCGTCGTCGGCCTTGGCCGCCGAGCGCTCTTCCAGCAGCGGCAGCACCGGCTCACCGCGTACTTCCGCTTCGAACAACACGTCTAGGGCGCGCTTACGCGCCTTGCTACGAGCGGGCACAGCAGTCGCGGCGCATCAGGCGCGGCCGAGGTACGTGCCGGTCCGCGTGTCGACCTTGATCTTCTCGCCGGTGGAGATGAACAGCGGGACCTGGATCTCGGCCCCGGTCTCCAGCTTGGCGGGCTTGGTGCCGCCGGTGGAGCGGTCGCCCTGCAGGCCCGGGTCGGTGGAGCTGACGGTGAGCTCGACCGCGGCGGGCAGGTCGACGTACAGCGGCACGCCGTCGTTGAACGCGATCGTGACCATCTGCTCCTCGAGCAGGTAGTTCGCGCTCTCGCCCACGGTGGACGCGGGCACGTGCGGCTGGTCGTAGTCGGTGGTGTCCATGAACACGTAGTCGTCGCCCTCGCGGTACAGGTACTGCATGTCCCGCTTGTCGACGTTGGCCACGTCCACCTTGACGCCCGCGTTGAACGTCCGGTCGACGACCTTGCCGGTCATCACGTTCTTCAGCTTGGAGCGCACGAAGGCGCCGCCTTTGCCCGGCTTGACGTGCTGGAACTCGACGACCGTCCACAGGTTGCCGTCGATGTTCAGGGTCATGCCGTTCTTGAGGTCGTTCGTCGTCGCCACGTCTGCTGTCTCCGCCTGTTGCCCGTCGTGCCCGCCCATCACAGGGCGAGAAGTTCCTTGGTGGTCGTCGTGAGAATCTGGGCTGCCCCGTCGGCCGCACCAGCCCCGACAACCAGGACATCCTCGATCCGGACACCGCCTTGGCCGGGCAGGTAGACACCGGGCTCAACGGTTACCGAAACCTGGTCTTCCAGTTTACCCGTACTTCCGTACCCGATCATCGGTGCTTCGTGCACTTCCAGCCCGACCCCGTGCCCCAGCCCGTGCCCGAAGTGGTCGCTGTGACCGGCCTCGGCGATCAGGTCGCGGGCGGCCGCGTCGACCTCGCGCAACGCCGCGCCCGGCCGGGCCGCCGTGCAGCCCGCACGCTGAGCCGCCGCGACCAGCTCGTACACGTCCCGCTGCCACTGCGCGGGCTCACCCAGCGCGACCGTCCGGGTCATGTCGGCGTGGTACCCGGCGAACTGCGCGCCGAAGTCCATGGTGATCAGGTCCCCGCGGCGCAGCGGCCGGCCGGACGGCACATGGTGAGGTAGCGCCCCGTTCGGGCCGCTAGCCACGATGGTGTCGAATGCGGTCCGGTCCGCCCCCAGCTCCCCCATCCGGTGGTCGAGCGCCGCGGCCAGCGCCCGCTCGCTCAGCCCGGGGCGGATCAGGGGCAGCACGTCCGCGAAGGCCTGGTCGGTGATCCGGCACGCGGTCCCGAGCAGTTCCAGCTCGGACGGATCCTTGACCATCCGCAGCTCTTCGACCTTGTTAAAAAAAGAAATAAGGCTGACGCTCTCGGCCGCCGCCACCAGCTGTTCGTAGCGGTCCACGGTCAGGTCGTGCGTCTCCACCGCGAGCTGGCGCAGGGCGCGCCTGCGGGCCGCGGCGGCCAGGATCGGCTCGATGAAGCGCCCCACGGTCAGCTCCAGGTCGGGAGCGTACCGCAGCGCGGCCAGCTCGTAGCGCGAGTCGGTGGCCAGCAGGCCGGTCCCGTCGGCGGGCAGCAGCAGCGCCGCGTTCGAGCTGGCCAGGCCGGTCAGGTAACGGACGTTCGGCCCCGCGGTGATCAGGACCGCGTCGGCCTCCAGCTCGGCCAGCTTGGCCTGGGCCCGGGCCCGGCGGGCGGCATGGATTTCCGGCATGTCCCGACTGTAACCGCCCGCCGCGAAACTCCCCCGGCGGCTGCGGGTGAGTAAGGGTGGGGGAACACGATGGGAGTGGCGATGGACAGGCATCGGCTGTGGTGACGGAGTGGACCGCGCCCACCGAGAATGGCACCATGCGCGCCAGCGAGGCCAGCCGCGCGGGGCCTAGTGACGCGGGGCTCGGTGACGCCGAGCCCAGTGACGCCGAGCCCAGTGACGCCGAGCCCAGTGACGCCGAGATCATCGTGCGGTCGCGCCAGGAGCCAGATTGCTTCGCCCAGATCTTCGACCGGCACGCGGCTGAGATTCTCCGCTACGCCCACACCAGGCTCGGACCGGACCGGGCCGAAGACGTCACGGCCGAGACGTTCCTAGCCGCGTTCCGCCGCCGCGACCACTACGACCCGGCTTGGCCGGATGCCCGGCCCTGGCTGTTCGGCATCGCGATCCGGCTCATCGGCAAGCACCGGCGGGCCGAGGCCCGGTACCGGCGGATGCTCGCGGCCACGCCCGTACCCGCGGCGGCCGACGACGACTTCGGGGACCGGTCGGCCGAGCGGGTCACCGCGCAGCAGTTCCGGCCGCAGCTGGCCACCGTGCTGGATCAGCTGCCCGGCCGGGACCGTGAGCTGCTGCTCCTGGTGGCCTGGGCCGGGCTGACCTACGAGGAGGCGGCCCAGGCCCTCGGCCTGACCGTCAGCGCGGTCCGGTCCCGGCTGCACCGGATCCGGGTCAAGACGCGGACGGCGCTCGGGGGCGCCGACCCCACTGAGCTGATCGAGGAGAACGACCGTGGATGAGCTGACCCTTTTTGCCGAGCTGAAGCCGCCGGTCCCGGAGGTCGGGCCGAGCCAGGCCCGGGCCCGGGCCCGGGTGGTGGATGGCCTGCGCACGAACCGGTCGCGGGGGCGCCGGTTCGCGCTGCTGGCCGGCCCGGCCTCAGCCAGACCCCGGCGACGCCGGCTGGCTCTGGCCCTGTCCGCGGTCGCAGTCGCCGCCTGCGCCGCCACGGTGGTGCCGTCCGTGCTGCTCGGCGGCGGGATGCCCGCCTATGCCGTCACCCGCAACCCCGACGGCACGGTCCGGGTCACGATCTCAGACATCGTCGATGCCGCCGACGCCGCTGGCCTGCAGGACGCCCTGCGCGCGGAAGGTATCCCGGCCCTGGTGTGGGCGGGGTCCACCGACCAGGCTCCGGCTGACAACCCGGACTGCCAGGCCCCGGCCAGCAACCTCGAACCGCCCGCAATCCAGAAGGCGGTGATCAGCGACTACCCCAAAACCGTTCCCCCGGGCGGCACAAATATGGTCATTACCGGAACCGTCGGCCGGGGCCCGGGGTGGGTCGGTTACATCATTCAGCCCGCGGCCATGCCCCGTGGGTCGGTGCTGTACATCAGCCGGATGTTCCAGCCCGTCATGGCGATCGAGGGAGACGGCCACGGCCACATCATCGGCAAGTGGAGCGGGCAGGCAATTCCTGAGCCGCAGGTGCTCAGGCACGCCTGGCTACCCTGCTAAGCGGCCAGTTCCGCCACGCGCTCGATGAGGTGGACGCGGCCGGCGTGGTCGGGGGCCAGCGGGGTGACGGTCAGCGTGGTCGTGCCCGCCTCGCGGAAGGCGGCCAGCCGCTCGGCGACGTAGCCTTCCGGCCCGATCAGGGACGTCTTCTCCAGCAGCTCGTCCGGGACCAGGGCCTCGGCTTCAGCCTTTCGGCCGTCCAGGTAGGCGTCCTGGATCTGGTCGGCCACCTCGCCGTAGCCGAGCCGGGTGGCCAGGGCGTGGTAGAAGTTCTGGCCTCGGGCGCCCATCCCGCCGATGTAGAGCGCGAAGAACGGGCGGGCCAGGTCGCGGTAACTGGTCACGTCGTCGCCGATCATCAGCGGGGCCATCGCCACCACGTCCAGCGGGCCCAGCTCGGGGTCGCGCTTGGCCAGGCCCTGCGCCACCGGCGGGCCCCAGATCTCACCGGCCCGCTCGGGCAGGTAGAAGAACGGCTGCCAGCCCTCGGCCAGCTCGGCCGCGAGGGCCACGTTCTTGGGCCCGACCGCGGCCAGCATGATCGGGATCCGCTCCCGGACCGGGTGGTTGATGAGCTTGAGCGGCTTGCCCAGGCCGGTCCCCTGCTCCGCGGGCAGCGGCAGCTGGTAGTGCTTGCCGTTGTACACGAGCCGGTCGCGGCGCCACACCATCCGGCAGATCTCGATCAGCTCGCGGCTGCGGCCCACCGGCGCGTCGTAAGGCACGCCGTGCCAGCCCTCGATGACCTGCGGCCCGGACGCGCCGATGCCCAGGGTGAACCGGCCGCCGGAGACGTAGTCCAGCCCGGCGGCGGTCATCGCGGTCAGCGCGGGCGTGCGCGAGTACAGCTGGAGGATGCCCGAGGCGAGCTGCAGCCGTTCGGTCCGGGCCGCGATGAAGCCAAGCTGGCTCACCGCGTCGAAGCTGTAGGCCTCTGGCACGAACACGATGTCCAGGCCGGCCTTCTCGTAGTCGCCCAGCTCGGTCACGGTTTCGGCGAAGCCCCCGGCGTAGTTGATCGCCATCCCCACGCGCATTGGCGGCGCCGCCTTTCGAATGCCGTTCGGTTTTACTGGGAGCCTAACGGTTGCCGGGCTGGCTGTACGCGGGCCACCCGGGTGAGGAGGCCAGCCGGGAGACGATGTCCGCGCAGACTTGCCCGGGCCCCCGGCCCTCGGTGCTCACGGTCAGCGTGGCCACGGCCTGATAGTTGGCCAGCCGGCGCTGGTAGACCTGGGCCAGGTCGGGCCGGGCCAGCATCGGGCGGCCGTCGTCTCCGCCCACCCGGTCCAGTGCGCCCGCGTACGGAACCTGCAGGTAGACCACTTCTGCGGCGCCGCCGGGACCCGTTGACTCGATGAGCAGGCGGCGGGTCTGCTCGTGTTCCATCGCGCCGCCGCCCAGGGCCAGCACCAGCCGAGGCCCGCTGAGCAGGGACGCGATCGTCTCCTGTTCCAGCGCCCGGAAGGCCGGCTCGCCGCGCTCGGCGAAAATCTGCTGGACGGCCAGGCCTTCCCGCTCGGCGATCACCGCGTCCACGTCGGCGAACGGCAGGCCGAGGCGGCGGGACAGCAACCGGCCCACGGTCGTCTTGCCCGCCCCCATGAACCCGACCAGGACGATCACCAGGCCGGTCCCCGGGTCGTGGTGGCCGCGGGCGCGCTCACCGGCACACCTCCAGGTAGGCCTGCTCCAGCAGTTCCTCCGGCGGCGCCTCGAAGATCGCGGGCCGGGCCAGCCCGTCCAGCACGACGAACCGCAGCCGGGCCTCCCGCGTCTTCTTGTCCACGGCCATGGCCGCGCGCAGGTCCGGCCACCGGTGCGCCTGGTAGGCGGTGGGCAGGCCGACCGCGGTCAGCACGGTCCGGTGCCGGGCCGCGGTCGCACCGTCCAGCCGCCCGGCCAGCCGGCTCAGCTCGGCCACGTAGACCATGCCGATGGCCACCGCGTCGCCGTGCCGGAACCGGTATTCCTCGGTGCGCTCGATCGCGTGCCCCAGCGTGTGCCCGTAGTTCAGCGTCTCGCGCAACCCGGCCTCGCGGAAGTCCGCCGCCACCACCTGGCCCTTGAACCGGATGGCCCGCTCGATCAGCTCGCGGGTGTGCCGGCCGTGCGGGACGGTGGCCCCGTCGGCGTCGGCTTCCACCAGGTCCAAGATGACCGGGTCGGCGATGAAGCCGGCCTTGATCACCTCGGCCAGGCCGGCCACGTAGTCAGCCTGGGGCACGGTCTCCAGCGTGGCCAGGTCGGCCAGCACGCCGGCGGGCGGGTAGAACGCCCCGACCAGGTTCTTGCCCTCCGGGATGTCGATCGCGGTCTTGCCGCCGACCGCCGCGTCCACCATGGCCAGCAGGGTGGTCGGTACCAGCACCACCCGGACCCCGCGCAGGTAGCTGGCCGCGACGAACCCGGCCAGGTCGGTGGTGGCGCCGCCGCCGATGCCGACGATGCAGTCCCGGCGGCCCACCTGCTCGGCCGCCAGCCGGGACCACAGGCCCGCGGCCACGCTGACCTGCTTGGCCGCTTCCCCGTCCGGCACCTCGGCCACGATGACCTGGTAACCGGCCTCATCCAGAGCCCGGCATGCGGGCCGGGCGATGTCGCCGACGGACTCGGGGTGGATGATCACCACCTTGGTCGCCTCCGGCCCGACCAGGCCGGGCAGCTCGCTCAGCACGCCGGTGCCGATCACCACGTCGTAGGGACGCTCGCCCGCCACCGGGATGCGCGTGATGCTCATGGGGCTGGTGTTTCCGTGGTGGGAGACGGGTTCTGGTCCGTGATGGGCGACGGGTTCTGGTCCGTGGTGGGGGGCGGGTTCTGGTCTGTGAGCCAGGCCTCGATCTCGTCGGCGACCTCTTCCGGGGCCAGCTCGTCGGCCGCCACGGTGAACGTGGCCAGCTGCTGGTACACCGGCTGCCGTTCCTCCAGCATCGTGCGCAGGCGGCCGCGCGGGTTGCCGGGGATGACCACCCGGGGCCGGTCCAGGCCGAGCCGCCGGGCGATCGCGGCGAAGCCCGCGTCCAGGAAGGCCACCGGCCGCCCGGCCAGCAACTGCCGCACGTCCGGGTCGAGCACCGCGCCGCTGCCCAGCGCCACCACCGCACCGTCGGCGCTGAGCGCCCGCTGGGCCGCGGCCCGTTCCAGGTCCCGGAACGCGTCCTCGCCGTCGTCGACGAAGATCTCGCTCACCGGCTTGCCCGCGGCCGCCTCGATCTCCGCGTCGGTGTCCACGAACCCGGCGCCCAGGCGGTCAGACAGCAGTCGCCCGACCACTGATTTGCCCGCGGCGGGCGGCCCGGTCAGCACGACCAGCGGCGCTCCCGGCTTCTCAGTGCTCACGTGATCACCAGGGACTTGAGGTAGGAGTCGGCGTTGCGCTGGATCTCCGCCACCGAGTCGCCGCCGAACTTTTCGATCACCGCGTCCGCCAGCACCAGCGCGACCATGGCCTCGGCCACCACGCCGGAGGCGGGCACCGCGGTCGCGTCGCTGCGCTGGTTGATGGCCTTGGCCGGCTCTCCGGTGGCCACGTCGATGGTGTCCAGGGCGCGGGGCACGGTGGAGATCGGTTTCATGGCCGCGCGGACCCGCAGCACCTCGCCGTTGGTCATGCCGCCCTCGACCCCCCCGGCCCGGTTGGTCCGGCGGTGCACGCCGCCCGGGCCGATCTCGATCTCGTCGTGGGCCTGCGAGCCGCGGCGCCGCGCGGTGGTGAAACCGTCGCCGATCTCGACGCCCTTCATGGCCTGGATGCCCATGACCGCGGCGGCCAGGCGGGCGTCCAGGCGGCGGTCCCAGTGGGTGAAGCTGCCCAGCCCGGGCGGCAGGCCGTGCACCACGACCTCAACCACCCCGCCCAGGGTGTCGCCCTCCTTGCGGACCAGGTCGATCTCCTGGACCATGGCCGCGCTGGTCTCGGCGTCGGCGCAGCGCACCGGGTCGGCGTCGATCCGGGCCGCGTCCTGCGGGCCGGGCACCAGCCCGTCCGGCGCGCTGACCGGGCCGAGGGCCACCACGTGGCTGACGATCTCGACGTCGAGGGCCTGGCGCAGGAACTGCCGGGCCACCTCGCCCAGCGCCACCCGGGCCGCGGTCTCTCGCGCGCTGGCCCGCTCCAGAACCGGGCGGGCGTCCTCGTGACCGTACTTCTGCATGCCAGCCAGGTCGGCATGGCCGGGACGCGGCCGGGTCAGCGGGGCGTTCCTGGCCTGTTCGGCCAGCACTTCGGGGTCGACCGGATCGGCCGACATCACCGTCTCCCACTTGGGCCACTCGGTGTTGCCGACCCGGATCGCCACTGGTCCACCCAGCGTGACCCCGTGCCGGACCCCACCGGTCAGCTCGACCTCGTCCTGCTCGAACTTCATCCGGGCGCCGCGGCCGTAGCCAGCCCGGCGCCGGGCCAGCGCGGCCGCGACCTCCTCGGTGGTGACCCGCACGCCCGCAGGCACACCCTCGCAAATGGCGACGAGCGCACGCCCGTGTGACTCCCCCGCAGTTAGCCAGCGCAGCATGGAAGCGATCTTAGTGGCGGCTGTGACCGCGGGGCGGCTCTCGCAGTGCCTGCGCCGGGACGGCTGCTACCGGACCGGGCACTCCTGCTGCCATCGCCACCAGCCGTGAGACTCTGAACATGCCCGGACAGCGTCGGTGGCGAGATCCCAGGTACCGGTGAGCTTCTCGGGGCCGGACTCGTGAAAGGTTCCGGAGACGGCGCCCCGGTTCTTGTGGGCCCGAGTAATTGTGCCCGTGAACGTCCTTTTTCCCTGGGCAGAATTCGGTGGGTAGGTGACACTGAAGGTGACTTTGTTGCCGTTTACCGTACCCGTCACCGGCCCGGTGAATACGGGCGCATCATAGGAATCCGTTAGCGTACCAGTCAGGCAGCTTCCGCGCTGGGTGAAAGTGACGTTATAGCTGAGGGGGGTGGGTGCCTGCACTGTGTCGACGACGTTCGCGCCGTTGAGGTCCCAGGTTTCGAGCTGCCTGGAGTCGCACCGTGGGTGCCGGTGACCTGCAGTCGAGCTGATGGTCGCCGCGCCAGCCACCCCCGCCCCGCTCATGACCAGGCCCGCAACCGCGGGAGCAGTGCAGCATGCCCACAGCATCACTTTCTTGGCCCCTCGCATATATCCCCCTTTAATGGTAAAGCCGCTGTCTTGCCCCGTGTTGATAAGTATTTTCTTTTTCCGCCGCGACATACTTGGCGGTCATTCAAGGGGCCAGAATACACTGACTGGCCACAGTCACCAGCACAAGATTTGCGGTGCGGGGCCGCTATTGGCTAAATGGCGACCAACCCGGTCATAACGCTGCGGATTTCAGCTCGCGGCGCCGTGGCATTGAAATGACCATCGTCGCCGCCGTGGAGGAATGGGTGGCCGCTGACGCTGAGCGCTGCGGAGGATTCCCTCAGGAACCTGGCGGGCCGACGGCAATGATCACCACCAGCGCGCCCGCCAGCATGTACGGCCCGAACGCGATCTGCGAGCTGCGGGTGGCCCGTCCGGTCACGAGCAGGGCCAGCCCGGCCCCGGCGGCCAGCACGAAACCGGCGGCCAGGCCGATGACCAGCGCGGAAAAGCCGATCCAGCCCAGGTACAGGCCGAGCAGCCCGGAGAGCTTGACGTCGCCCCAGCCGATGCCCACCGGGTACACCAGGGCCAGAATCAGGTAAAACGCGGATGCGCAGGCCAGGCCGATGGCGGCGTGCGCCAGGTGGCCGGTTCCGTCCGGCACGAACGGGGTCGCTACCCCCAGCGCCACGATCGCCACCAGGTACGAGGGCAGCGTGAGCAGGTCGGGCAGCCGCTTGTGGGTCACGTCGATGAAGGCCAGCGCGACCGACACCGCGGCCAGATAACAAAACGCGGGCAGCACCGGGCTGGCCCCGAACCGCAGCCCGATCAGCGCGAACGTCACCGCGGTCAGCGCCTCGGCCGCCGGGTGCCAGCCGCCGAAGCGCTGGCGGCAGTACCGGCAGGTGCCGCCGGTCCGGGCCCAGCTGGCCAGTGGGATCAGATCGGTGGCGCCCAGCCGGATGCCGCAGCACGGGCACCTCCCGGCCGGGGCCGGCGCCAGCTCGCGCAGCGAACCGGCGACCGTGCGGCCACCCGGCGCCCGTTCGATCAGCACGGTGAGGTAGTCCCCCACGACCAGGCCCGCCGCCCCGGCCACGCCGGCGGTCACCCAGGAGATCATCCGTGCGGGCGCGAGGGCCCGGGAGCCGGTGAGACTGCAGGGGCGGAAGTGGCGGCGGAGGTGACAGGGGTGGCTGGGGCGAGAGCGGCGGAAAACTGGATGCCACGCCGCAACCGGCTGGCCAGGCGCCCCGCGATGGCTTCAGCGGCTCGCTGGACGGTCTGCTGAATAGCCTGCTGCGTGGCCTGCGGGTCCTTTGTGTCCCGGGGGCCCCGTGGGCCGGAGTGGATGAGCAACCGGACGGCCAGGTCCGTGCCGTCTGGGCCTGCCGCCAGTTCGGCGCCGGCGACGGACGGCTCGGTAGAGCCCGGGCCGCCCGCGGCGGCCGGGAGGCTGGCCAGGGCGGCGGCGACGTCGGCTTGGAGGTCGGGGTCGTCCTGCGGATCGGGCGGCGGCGCGCCCGCGGCCAGCGCCGCCAGCCGGGCCCCGTCCACCGCGATCGGCACCGGGCCGGCCACGTCGATGACCACGGCGCACGAATCGCCGACCGCGGTCGCCCACACCTGCCCGGCCGGGGTGGGCACCGGCCGCGCTTCCGGCCGCCAGCTCACCAGCGCCGCCAGCGAGGTAAAGGCCAGCAGCGCGGGCCGCCCGTCCCGCCCGATCAGGGTAGGAAAGGCCAGCTCCCGAGCCGCCCGGTGGTCGCATCCGTCATCGTGGTCATCACCGGTCGCACAGGCCCCGCTCGCCCCGGCGGCCCCAGCGGCCCCGCCGGTCGCAGCGGCCCCGGCGGTCGCAGCGGCCCCGGCGACTTCAGCGGCCCCCGCAACCCCGGCGACCTCAGTGGCCTCGGGGGGCGCCTCGACCAGGGGCACCAGCAGGCGCGAGCCGGCCAGCGCGGTCAGCACCGCCTGTTCGGACTCCTGGCCCGCTCCGTAGGCCGCCAGGACGGCCGCGATGCGCGGGTCCGCGGCGCCGTTGTCTCCGGCGAACCGCGGCCCACCGGTGTTCAGCCCAGCCACGGCTCCGACCCTACGCCGCCCGCCGCCCCGGCCACGCCGCCGTTGGCCGGCCCGGGAAATTAAGGCACCCGGCCGGGCCGATCACAAGATCATTACTTTGGTTTGGCCCGAGGCCGACCCGGCGCCAGCCCAGCGCCCACCCAGAACTAACGTGGACGGCGGCCCGGAATGGTCTGCCCTTAGCACAGCTTCGTAACTGGTCGACTCCTCTAAGTAATTGATCAACCGGCAATTACGGGTCTGACCAGCCCGATGGTGACGTGATTGGCCGAATCAGTTGAGAGCGCATTATGGATATGGGACTCTCGTGAACGGCGCGCGCGACAGCCAGGGAAGAGGTTCCTTTCCTCGCCGAATCGCACGGATTACCAACTGATTACCAACAGAGCACGCAGAGAGGGGCCCGAGGTGAGGTTCGCCGTTCGCGGACGGGCCGCTGCGTTGCTCATCCGTGCCGCCTCCCCGCGCGGATGCGCCCCAGCCCACTCAGTCGCTCCAGCGGCATCGTGGTGCTGGGCCGCCTGCTCCCCGACCGGCGGGCTCCGCGGCCTATGGTGACCGGGACCGGGCGCGCCGCCACGAGTATCGAGCCGGGAACGCCGATGCGGAAGGTCATCCCGCCCCGCTTGATCGGGCCGTACCTGAACGGGCAGCGCTCGATCATCGCCGGCTTCGTGTACCGCAGCCGCGACGTGACGTTCCGCGATCCGGCGGAGTGCTTTGCCGAGCTCGACCTCGGTTACGAGGGTTCTGAGTTCACCGCGGACATAGGCGAGATCTACTTCCTCGGCTGGCTGGCCCGGGAGATGGACACCTACGTCGCGGCGTCCGGTCCGGGCGGGCTGGACCAGGCCGGGGCGGGTTACGGCTGGCCAGGCCAGTCGCCGGGCGGCCAGTCCCGGGGCGGGCGGGCTCCGGCCGCACCGGCCCGGGCCGTCCCCGAGTTCTACACCGATCCCATGCCGATCCCGGTGGGTGCCACGATTTCCCGGCTCACCGCGCGCGGCGATGACCTGATCGCCAGGTATGACGGCCTGGTGTGGCGGCGCCCGACGAGGGAGGTCTGAGGCATGCGGTACCGGCTCATGGCGAGCTTTCAGGGTGCGTCGTACCAAGCGGGCGTGGGCCCGAGCGACGAGGAAGTCACCCTGTTCGCGGCCTGTCCGCCGCCGGAAGAACTGGGCTTCCGCTCCTCGTCCAACCACTGGCGCAAGCGGGTCGGCGTGGACGAGATCGACGCGCTGTGGGAGGCCCGCCCGATCGGCCGGTACCGGGGTGAGCGCTGCATGGTGCTCGACGACCTGGGCGACCGGATGCACATCGCCTACCTGGGCCGCGACCTGTACCTGGCCCGCCGGCTGGGTTTCTGGGAAGTGGACCGCGGCGTGTTCGAGGTCGTGGTGCCCCGGCAGGAGATCGACGGTCTGCGGGAAGAGCGCGGCGAGTACGAACTGGCCCTGCTGCCCGCGATGGGGAGCGGCAACGGCCTCGGCTGGAACGACGGATCGGTCCCGACCTGGGCCCACACTCCCCGCGAGTACGGCGGGCCGGCGCCGGACACCGGGCCGCTGCGCATGGTCGGGCCGAACGGGCTGATCGACACCGGGCCGTCCTGGGCCGCGGACTCCCGCCTGCCCGACCTGCCCCCGGCTGCGTCCTGGGACAGCCGGGACACCCACGCCGAGGACCCGCGGGACACCGGCACCTGGGCCGCGGTCGGCCGCCCGGAGGAGACGCCGGAGCCCGACGACCCGTTCCCGCGCGGCCGGGGCGGCTGGCGGGCGCGGGACACCGGCGGCTGGGAGGCACCGGACACCGGCTCGTGGGACCCGCGCGAGGTGGAGCGCGCAGCCCGCAACCAGGCCAGTGCCAGCCACAACATGTCCAGCCAGAACAGTGCTGGTCACAACAGTGCTGGTCACAACACTGCCGGCCACGATAACCGCGGTCACAATAACGGCGGCCAGAACGCCCGTAACGCCGAGCAGGCCGACCGCTGGAGCACGCCCGGCTACTCGGGCGGCCGATCCACCGGCGACTGGAACGGTGCCGACGTCGCCGCCGCGGCGGACCCCACCACCGGCAGCTGGACCGGCCGGGACGTCGCGCGCCACGCCCACCCGGAGCGGAACTGGGACCCGCAGGACACGATGGCCTGGAACCCGGCCTCGTCGGGCGAGTGGGACCAGCCCACGGCCCGGGACTGGGAGCGGAACGATGCGGCCCGGCCCGCCGCCCCGCCGACGCAGGACGCGGCCGCGGTCTGGCACGGATCCCCGTTCCCGGAGGACGGCGGCCGCTGGAGCCCGTCCCCCGGCACCGCGGCCCCGGCCACCTCCCCGCGGCTGGCCATCGGCGGAGCCCGCCCGGCCGGCCCGGACCCGATGACCAGCCCGCCCGGGCCCCGCTACGACGACCCGCCGCTGGCCCGGCAGGCCGCCGCGTTCACCGGCGCCTACGGCGCGCCGGTCCCGGCCGCTCCCGCTCCAGAAGTAACACGGGCACCGGCACCCGAAGCGGCACCGACACCCTCGCACGCCGCACCGACGGCACCCGACTCCAGCGGGAGCCGTTACGTCGGCCGCCGGTCGGCCCGCAAGCAGCGCGTGACCACGCAGACGATTTTCGCCCAGCTGCTCGACCTGGCCGCCATCCCGCAGTCGTCGTACGCGGTCGACCGCGAGGTCGACGGAGCCATGTGCCTGATCCAGGCCCGCGGTGGCTACGAGGTGTTCAGCGCCGCGGACCGGGCCCGGCACGAAGTGCGTTTCTTCGAAGACGAGGAAGCGGCTTACTTCTATCTGTTCGGCGTGCTGGCCGCGGACGCCATCCGCAACGGCCAGCTCGGCCCTAAGAGCTGACCGGCCGTCCACCGAACTATTTCGGAACCCTTACGTGGTCATTCAAAAAGCCACACATCGGGCAGCGGCCGGGCTAGGGTTCAGTAACCGGCGGGGCTGACGGTCCCCCGCTCCCCAAGCAGTCCCGCCGGCCCAAGCAATCTCCCCCGGCCTGCTCATACCCGCACTTCGCCCGGGTGTTTCCCGCTCTATCGGCTGCCAGCGCCGGCCCTTCTCACGTCATTAAAAATGATTATGCAGCGCACCCGTACACCCATTTTTATTTTTTAATAACGTCCATTCACACTGCGTTTCTCTGCGCCGCGCCGTTTTTGGCTGGAGATAAACACAGTACGGTGAGGAACGTGGCCGACAGGACCAGCAGGCGGGTGCGCACCGCGCCCTCAGCTCACCGGCCCGCCGCGACGCCGCCCCGGACCCCGCAGCGGGTGGTCCCGGGCGTGGCCAGCCTGGCCCTGCTCGACCTGCTGCGCGGGCCACTGCGGCCGGGCCGCGTGCTCGCCGCCACCGGGTCGGTCATCTACCTGGACTTCGGTGCGGCTCAGGTGATCGCGCTGACCGCGTCGGGCGCGATCTGCCCGCCGAACGCGATCATGTTGAAGCTGCCCACGCTGGAACTGGACCAGCCGGATGAGCCGGGCGGGCCGGACGGCGCCTCGGCCGGCAACGGGCGGGTGCTCACCGGCGGCCTGGAGGTCCAGGTCCGCCGCTGGTGGGATCCGTGCCCGGTGTTCGGCCCGCTGTCCCGCGCCCGGCTGGACCACGGCGTGACCGCGCTGGCCCGGGTGTACGCGGCGGCCGACATCCGGCCCGGCCTCGAAGGGCTGGACAGCCCGGCCGCGCTGGCCGCCTGCTGCGCGGCCGGCGACCTGGCGGGCGCGGCCGAACTGGCGGAGAACCTGGTTGGCCTCGGCCCCGGCCTGGTCCCCAGCGGAGACAGCATGCTCTGCGGCCTGCTGCTGGCCCTGCGGCTGCTGGGCGGGGCCACGGCCGGCGGGACCAGGCCGGTGTGGCTCGCGGGCTGGCTCGGCGCGACCGTGACCGCCTACGCCGAACAGCGGACCACGCCGCTGGCCGCCGCGCTGCTGCACTGCGCCGCCCGTGGCCAGGCCTCGGAGCAGGTGTCGGCCGTGCTGCACGGCATCACCGGCCAGGAGCCGCTCGAACCGGCCGCGCGGCGCCTGCTGTCCGCGGGCGGGGCCAGCGGGGCCGAGCTGACCTGGGGCCTGATGGCCGGCTGCGCAGCGGCGCTCGCGCTCAGCGGGCCCGGGGACGTGACCCGGATCGCGCGCGAGGCCCGATCACTGCCAGGATGGCAGGCATGACGACTAGCTCCGCGGAAGCAGGCTCTGACCGCGCGACCGGCTCGCGGCCGCCCGTCCCGGTCACCGGCGCGCAGTACGAGCTGACCGCAGGCGACTACCAAGCCGTGGTGACCGGGCTGGGCGCCGGGCTGCGTGAGCTCAGCTACGCCGGCCAGCCGGTGGTGTACGGGTACCCGCCGGACGAGCTGCCGCCGGGTGCGGCCGGGCAGCTGCTCGCGCCGTGGCCGAACCGCGTAGACCACGGGCGTTACGAGTTCGAGGGCGCGAGCTACCAGCTCGACCTGAGCGAGCCCAAGAACGGCAACGCCATCCACGGCCTGACCCGCTGGGCGACCTGGGAGCCGGTGCGGCAGGAAGCGGACCGGGTGCTGCTCAGCCACCTGCCGCACGGCTACACCGGTTACCCGTTCGCGGTGGAGGTCGACGCCGAGTACCGGCTGACCGCGGCGGGCGGCCTGCAGGTCACGGTGACCGCGGCCAACCGCGGCACCCGGCCCGCGCCCTACGGGACCGGGCAGCACCCCTACTTCACGGCCGGCCCGGCGCCGCTGGACGAGTGGGAGCTGGAACTGCCAGCCCGCCAGTGGCTGCCCACCGACGAACGGGGCATCCCGTCCGGCCCGGTGCAGGACGTCGACGGCACCCCGTACGACTTCCGCCAGGCGCACGCGATCGGGGCCACCGTGCTCGATCACGCGCTGACCGGGCTGAGCCGGGCCAGCGACGGCCGGGTCTGGGCCCACCTGCGCTCGGCCGGGCGGCAGGTGTCGCTGTGGGCCGGGGCCGGCTACGGCTGGCTGCAGGTGTTCAGCAGCGACACCCTGCACGGCGAGCGGCACCGCCGGGCCGTGGCCATCGAGCCGATGACCTGCCCGCCGGACGCCCTCGTGACCGGGCACGACCTGCTCGTGCTGGCGCCCGGGGAGAGCGTCGCGCGTACCTGGGGCGTCGAGGCCACCGCCGTCTGAGCTACGGCACCGTACCATCAGGAACAGGGCCGTCACGACATCGCCGTCAGGGAACCGGGATCTTGGCTGACCCTTCGCAGTGGAGGGCGGGCGGGGTGGCCGCGATGGCCGTGGGCCCGGAGCCCGGCAGCGACCCGGTCAGCGCGTACTGGGTCAGCTCGGTGAGCAGCTTGGTGGTGTCGGCCGTGGTCGGCGTGCTGGCCAGCTCGAAGTAGTTGCGGCCGATCGAGCTCCGTATCGGATAGCCCGGGTAGTAGAACGGGGTCGAACCCGCGGGCCAGCCTGCCGGATCGGTCCACCCGCAGACGTTGAAGTAGAGCGCGTCGGCGGCGGGCTCACCGACCGCGATGACCAGGTCCTTGCCCGCGGCCGTGTCCTTCCAGGCCTGCTTGAAGGTGCCGGTCACGTTGGTGGCGGGCAGGGCCAGGCTGCGGCGGACCTGCTCCGCGGTGGCCATGTCGTACTTGTCCGCCGCGTACAGCACGATCGGCGAATGGGTCGGGAGCGATCCCCCGGAGCGCACCACGGTCAGCAGGACGTAGGCCTCGGCCACGGTATGGCCGCCGGAGCTGACCGTGATCGGCACGACGTACCGCCCCTGAGCCAGCGACGTGGCCGGCGTCAGGGTCACGGTGGCCGAGTAGACGCCCTTGGCCGTCAGGTCGACCGTCCCGGACCCGGGGGTGGCCGACATGCCCTTGGGCACGCCCGCGTGCCACTGCACATCGATGGACCTCGCGGACTGGCTGTGCAGGGTCAGCGTCACCTTGGCCGTCTTGCCCGGGGCCGCGGTCAGCTCGGACGGCGTGGCGCTCTCGGCCGGAGCGGAGGAATTGGCCACGGAATCCTGGCCGGCCACCTTCCCGTCGGCCGCGTCCGAGTCGATGTCCAGCGTGGCGCCGCCCCACTTCTCGTTGTGGGCTCCGGCGTACTGGTGCAGCCGCTGATGGTTGGCCCAGTAGGTGCCGGGCAGGAAGGAGTCGGTCAGCACCGGTTTGCCGTTCCAGTCGGCGGCCCAGATGTCGTCCGGGCGTGACGAGCCGCTGCTCTTGTAGGCCGCCACCAGATCCCTGACCCCGGAAGCGGCGCTGGTGTAGACGCCCGAGACGTAGCCGTAGGTGTGCAGTTCCCTGGTCCATCCGCCGAGGAAGCTCACCACCGCGCGGCCGCAGCTGCCGCCGGCGTCGTAGCCCTCCATGTCGAAGTAGATCGGGCTGCCCTTACCGAACCCGAAGTGCTTGGCCGAGGCGACCGCGGTCCTGGCTTCCGACGCGCCCTCGGCGGCGGCGTCCGACGGGTTGATCTTCGAGACCCCGGGAATGGTCGAGCAGGAGGCCTGCCGGCCCACCCAGAGCGGCGCGAACCGCCAGCCCTCGGCGGCCGTGTGACTCACCCAGGACGCGGTGAAGTTCCCGTAGCTGCAGGCCCAGTTCATCCCGCCCAGGTAGGTGCCCATCACCCGGTAGGGCGAGGCCAGCCATCGGGTCATGGTCGACGCCGACGGGGCCGTGCAGGTGTCAAAGGCCAGGCCAGCACCGACCATGCCGGTGATCGCGGCGGACGTCGCCGCGCTGGACGACGATGTGGCGCTGAAGGACGATGTGGCGCTGGACGAGGACGCCGAGGCGGACGTGGCCGCGGTGGCCGACGTGGCCGACTTGGCCGGCTTGGCTGCGGTGGCCGACGCGCCGACCGTCAGCGGCTGGCCCCCCGCCGGCTTGGCTGTTGCCGCTGACCTGCCCGACGCACCGGAGCCGGACACGTGGGCGCTGGTGCCGGAGATCTTCGCCCCGGCCAGGATCGAGCGCAGCCCGGGCTCGTTCGGGCCGTACGCCGCCGTGACCAGCACGCCGGCCTTTTCCACGTCGACCTGGAACTCGTGGGTGGTCTCGGTCGTGTCGGCCGGCAGCGCCGTGTCCGGCGACAGGGCGGCTTCCCCGCCCCCTACGACGATGGCCTCGGACGACAGGCTGGCCGAGCTGACCGGCTGGATGAGCAGCGCCTCGGTGTGGCCGATGGCAGACGCCGGGCAGTCCTGGCCGCTGCCCGGCATGCCCAGATAGACCGCATGGGTGCTGAACAGGACGCATTTGGAGGGATCGGTGGCCAGGTTGTAGACCGGCCACGAGCTGGGCACCTGGATCTGGTAGCCGAGGTACTGCACGACCTTGGGCTTGACGTCCCAAGACGGCTGCTGGTCCGCCCGCACGGAGTTCGGGACCGGGTTCGCGGCCGAGGTGGTCTCGGCCTCCAGCTTGGCCTGCGCGCCGTCTTGCGCCGGAGGCGTCTTGGGCGTGGCCGGCGTAGGTGCGGACGGCGAGGCCGTGCGGTGTGCGGCGGAATTACCCGACGATCCCGGGCCCACGACAACGGCGACGCCAAACACCAGAGCCATCCCCGAGGCGGCGCTAATCGAGAAGTAGCGGCGTCGTTTCGCGGCGGAAACGGGAGTTCTCCGTGCCGTCAATTCCGCTCCAGATTTGTTGGCTGTCCAAGAAACTACAGATCAGCCCGTACGTGACTCAATTACCGAAGGGGCGTTTCGCCGAACTTTTGCGACATCGGCCAAGCTCAGCGGCGACCGAGGGGCGTCCGGGGAGCAACAGGCGGCAAATTCGGCGCCAATTTGCCGCACGGACCCAACAAAGGGCACGAATCGGTCATTTAGGACAGTAGAGTCGCCGACGTTAAATCGGGGCCTCGAATCATTCGAATCTTTGTTCGACTGAAGAAAGGACGCGGGCCAGGTCTTCGGGGGTGTCGATGTCGTCGGGGCGGCCCGTGTCGCCGCATTCGACCGCGGTCACCAGCTCGGGGTGGGCGCGCAGGAACGGGCGGGCACCCGTGTCGCCGGTGCTGGTGGCCAGCACCTCGGCCCAGTGGCTGCGGTCGATGAGCACCGGGTTGCGGGGACGGCCGTCGTAGGCGGCCACCACGACGGTGGCCCCGGCCGCGTGCGCGGCGATCAGGCGGCGCACCGACTCGGCCCCGACCATGGGCTGGTCGGCCAGGGCGATCACGACCGCGCGGCAGGCGCCGGGCCCGTCCGGCGGCAGGTCCGACACCGCCGTGAGCCCGGCCACCAGCGACGATCCCATGCCGGTGCGCCAGTGCGGATTGGGCACGAGGGTCACGCCGGGCAGGTCGGCGGGGGCGGCCCCGGTGACCACCACGATCGGGTCCGCTCCCCCGCTGCGCAGCAGGCCGGCGCCGCGGGCGGCCAGGGTCTGGCCGCCGATCTCGACCAGCGCCTTGGGCCGGCCCAGGCGGCTGCCGCCGCCCGCGGCCAGCAAGATACCGGCGACCTGGGTGGGCATGGGGTCAGGCTACCGGCCGGGACGGAAATCCTGGTTACACCAGTCACCCGAGTCTGCAGGGACGCGGGTGACTGGTGTGACTGGGGGTGGCCGTAACGTCATTAAAAATCGGAATTACTGAACGATCTTGGAGATCGGGATTTCCAGGATGTCCTGGGCGCCTGCGGCCTTGAGCGCCGGGATCAGCGTGTTGACCCCGCGCTTGGGCACCACGGTCTCGACCGCGTTCATGTCGCCGCGGGCCAGCGCGGTGATGGTCGGGGATGACAGCGCGGGCAGCATCTCGGTCACCGCGCTGAGCTGCCCGGCCGGGACGTTGAGCTTGAGCAGCACGTTGCCCCGGGCCTGGATCGCGCCGCGCAGCAGCAGCGCGATGTCGTCCATGGCCGCCCGCTTCTCCTCGTCGGCGTACGCCACGGCCGAGGCCACCAGCTCGGTGTAGCTGGTCAGCAGGGTGTCCAGGATGCGCAGGCCGTTCTTGCGCAGTGAGGACCCGGTCTCGGTCAGGTCCACGATCGCGTCCACGATGTCGGGGACCTTGGCCTCGGTGGCCCCGTAGGACGGGATGACCACCGCCTTGATCCCGTGTGAGTCCAGGAACCGCTTGGTCAGGCCCGGGAACTCGGTCGAGATGCGGACGCCTTCTGGCAGGTCGGTGACGCTTCGCCAGGTGGAGTTCTCCGGCACCGCGAGTACCACCCGGACCGGCTGAGAGGTGTTCTTGGAGTACTGCAGCTCGCCCAGTGAGACCACGTCGGCCTGGGTTTCGGAGATCCAGTCCCGCCCGGTGATGCCCAGGTCGAACAGGCCGCGCTCGATGTAGGAGGGAATCTCCTGGGGACGCAGGAACCGGACCCGCTCGATCCGCGGGTCGTCGATGGACGCGTGGTAGTCGCGGTCGGAGGAACGCCGGACGGTCAGATCGGCGGCATCGAACAGGTCGAGAGTGGCTCGCTCCAGCGAGCCTTTGGGCAGGACGAGGGAGAGCACGACGAAACCCCTTGAATCGGTGGACGGGCGCAAAGACGTGACGGACGGAGACGGGTCACGTCAATGTCGGGGCACGCCGCCCGCCGCGACGCCGCGGGTCCGGGGCTGAGCCGGGCGTCGGTCAGGGCCGGAACAGCGGATGGAGCGCAGCAGGAGCGCGGTGTCCAGCGCCGCCACGACGGCCTCCCATCCCTTGTCCTCGCTACTGTCCGGCAGCCCGGCTCGATCACGGGCTTCTTCTATGGTGTCACAGGTCAGCACCCCGTTGCCCACCGGAGTGCCGGCGTCCAGGGCCACCCGGGTCAGCCCCTGGGTGACCGCGTCGCAGACGTACTCGAAGTGCGGGGTGCCGCCCCGGATCACCGCGCCGACGCAGACCACCGCGTCGTGGTAGCGGGCCAGCTCGGCCGCGACCACCGGCAGCTCGACCGCCCCGGCCACCCGCAGCACCAGCGGGTCGTCGATGCCGCAGGCCACCGCGGCGGCGGCGGCCCGCTCGATCAGCGAGTCGGTGATGTCCGCGTGCCACCGGGTGCCCAGGATGGCCAGGGTCAGCTCGGGTGCGTCGACCGTCTCCAGCGCCGGGCGGCCCGCGCCGCTCACGCCGACTCCTGAGCCCGGACCGGACCGCCGGCCTGCGGCGCCGGGGGCAGGTTCTCGATCGTGTGCCCGAGCCGGTCCCGCTTGGCCGCGAGGTAGCGCAGGTTGTAGGCGGTGACCGGGACCGGCAGCGGCACCGGGGTGACGTCCAGGCCGTACCGGCCCAGCCCGGCCACCTTGTCCGGGTTGTTGGTCAGCAGCCGCATCGACTGGACGCCCAGGTCGGCCAGGATCTGCGCCCCGGTGGTGTAGTCGCGCGCGTCCACCGGCAGGCCGAGCTCCAGGTTCGCGTCCACCGTGTCGGAGCCGTGGTCCTGGAGCTGGTAGGCCCGCAGCTTGCCCAGCAGTCCGATGCCGCGGCCCTCGTGCCCGCGCAGGTAGAGCACGACACCCCGGCCTTCGGCCGCGATCAGCGCCATGGCCGCCTCCAGCTGGGCCCCGCAGTCGCAGCGCAGCGAGCCGAACACGTCGCCAGTCAGGCACTCCGAATGCACCCGGATCAGGACGTCCTCGCCATCGGTCAGGTCGCCCAGCACCAGCGCCATGTGCTCGGTGCCGTCGATCGAGTTCAGGTAGCCGTAGGCCTGCCAGTCGCCGTAGGTGTTGGGCAGAATCGTGCGCGCCTGCTGGGTGACCACGGTCTCGGTCCGGCGCCGGTAGTCGATGAGCTGCTCGATCGAGATCAGCCGTAGCCCGTGCTCGTCGGCGAACTCGCGCAGCCGCGACAGCCGGGCCATGGTGCCGTCCTCGTTGACGATCTCGGTCACCACCCCGGCCGGCCGCAAGCCGGCCAGCCGGGCCAGGTCGACCGCAGCCTCGGTGTGCCCGCGGCGGCGCAGCACCCCGCCCTCGGTGTAGCGCAGCGGGAACAGGTGCCCGGGCCGGACCAGGTCGCCCGCCTGGACCATGGGGTCGGCCAGCAGCTGGATGGTGCGGGACCGGTCGGCCGCGCTGATCCCGGTGCTGATGCCGACCCGCGCGTCCACGCTGACCGTGAACGCGGTGCCCATGTGCTCCTGGTTGTCGCTGGTCATCTGGGGCAGGTTCAGCCGGTCCAGGTCCTCGCTCAGCATCGGCACACAGATCAGGCCGCGAGCGTGCCGGATCGTGAACGCGAGCAGTTCCGGGGTGGCGGCCTCGGCCGCGAACACCAGGTCGCCTTCGTTCTCCCGGTCCGCGTCGTCCACCACGACGACCGGGCGGCCCGCGGCGATGTCCTTGATGGCCTGCTCGACCGAGTCCAGCTCCGATCCGCGCGGGATCCGGGTGGTGGTCGTCGGCGCCTCGTCCGTGTTCACTGGTTCACCGTTCCCGTCAGCTTCTCCACATACTTGGCGATCACATCAACCTCCAGGTTGACCGTCTCTCCCGGCTGCTTGTGGCCCAGCGTGGTGCGCTTCAGCGTCTCCGGGATCAGGCTGACCTCGAACCAGCTGCCGGTGACGGCCACCACGGTCAGGCTGATGCCGTCCACCGCGATCGAGCCCTTCTCCACGATGTACCGGTCCAGGCCGGGCGGCAGCGCGATCCGCACCACGTCCCAGTGCTCGGCCGCGGTGCGGAAGATCAGCTCACCCACGCCGTCGACGTGCCCCTGCACCAGGTGGCCGCCGAGCCGGTCGGCCAGCCGCACCGAACGTTCCAGGTTGACCGGGGCGCCGGGGGCCAGCGAGCCGAGGCTGGACCGGGTCAGGGTTTCGCGCATGACGTCGGCGGTGAACTCCTCACCCACCGAGCTGGCGACGGTCAGGCACACCCCGTTGACCGCGATGGAATCGCCGTTGGACACGTCACCCGTCACCTGGGCGCCGCGCACGGTCAACTGGGCTGCATCCCCCAGGTCCTCCAGGGCGACGACCTCGCCCAGCTCTTCCACGATCCCGGTGAACATCCGCGCTTCCCTCCTCGGAGCCGACCTTCTCCTGGCTCCGGGGGGTGCGCGGGCAAGATACGCGTACGTATCCGGCGCATCAGGCTCACGCCTGCCGCGCGCGTGCTGCCTCCCATCCGGACTTTAACCGTCGGTCCCGGAGTTCCACCGGGTCAACCAGAGCCCCTGTTCGGGCGCTGGGTCGCGGACTATCACCGCCGGTTCGGACTTTCACCGACCCCGGAGCACGCTTCGTAGTGATAAACATTGTGCCACAGCAGCTATTCCCGGGTTCTGCGTCGTGCGTCACACCGGGGCTGGTGGGCCGGCCGGGGTGGTCAGACCGGCAGGTCGCTGGACAGCCGACTGATTTCGCGCATCTTGTTGGTCGCGTCCAGCGCGGCGATCTTGTAGGACTCGGCCAGCGTCGGGTAGTTGAACACCGCGTCGACCAGGTAGTCCACGGTGCCGCCGCAGCCCATGACGGCCTGCCCGATGTGGACCAGCTCGGTCGCGCCGGTGCCGAACACGTGCACGCCCAGCAGCTGGCGGGTCTCCGGCGAGACCAGCAGCTTGAGCACACCGTAGGAGTCGCCGATGATCTGGCCCCGGGCCAGCTCCCGGTATCGGGACACGCCCACCTCGAACGGGATGCAGGCCTCGGTGAGCTGGTCCTCCGTCTGCCCGATGAAGCTGATCTCGGGGATCGAGTAGATGCCGATCGGCTGCGGCAGGTGCGCGGTGTGCACCGGCTCGCCGAAGGCGTGGTGCGCGGCCTGGCGGCCCTGCTCCATCGAGGTCGCGGCCAGCGCGGGGAAGCCGATCACGTCGCCCACGGCGTAGATGTGCGGGACCTCGGTCTGGTAGTTCTCGTCGACCTTGATCCGGCCGCGCTTGTCCGCGGTCAGCCCGGCCGCGGGCAGGTTGAGCTCCTCGGTCTGGCCCTGGCGGCCCGCCGAGTACAGCACGGTGTCGGCCGGGATCTTCTTGCCGCTGGCCAGCAGGGCGATGGCGCCCTGCGGGTGGGCCTCAACGCCAGACACGGTCTCGCCGAACCGGAACGTCACGGCCAGGTCGCGCAGGTGGTATTTGAGCGCCTCGACCACCTCGAGGTCGCAGAAGTCCAGCATCCGCTCGCGCTGCTCGACCACGGTGACCTTGGTGCCCAGCGCGGCGAACATGGAGGCGTACTCGATGCCGATGACCCCGGCCCCGCACACCACCATCGACCGCGGGATCTGCCCCAGGTGGATGATCCCGTCGGCGTCGATGATCGTCTTCTCGTCGAACGCGACGCTGGGTGGCCGGGCGGGCCGGGTGCCGGTGGCGATGATGATGTTGGTCGCGCTGGCCCGGCGGGTCATCCCGCCGTCGCCTCTGTCGATCTCGACCACGTTCGGCTCGACGAAATGGGCCAGGCCGGGCAGGAGCGCGACCCGGTTCCGGGTCAGCTGGTTGCGCAGCACGTCGGCTTCCCGGCTGACCACGTGCTGGGTGCGCGCGGTCAGGTCGGCGATGGTGATGTCTTCTTTGACCCGGTAGCTCTGGCCGTACATCTCGCGCTGGTCCAGGCCGGTCAGGTACAGGACCGCCTCGCGCAGCGTCTTGGAGGGGATGGTGCCGGTCTGCAGGCAGACCCCGCCCAGCATCTCCGGCCGTTCCACCACAGCTACCCGTTGCCCCAGCTTGGCGGCGGCGATGGCCGCCTTCTGCCCACCGGGGCCGGATCCGATCACCAGCAGGTCGAAATCATGCACGGGCACCAGTCTGGCCCCCCGCGGACGGGAAAGAGAACCCCTGCGGCTTCCCCGCCGCTGAACAGATGGGAAAAGATGGGTCCTAAGATGGCCATTCACACCGAAGTGCTGATCGCCGGGGCCGGCCCGGCGGGACTGATGCTGGCCGGCGACCTGGCCGCCGCCGGGGTGCGGTGCACGGTCGCCGAGCGCCGGACCGGTGAGTCCAACCTGACCCGCGCGTTCGCCGTGCACCCCCGCACGCTGGAGGAACTGGACGCGCGCGGGATCGCCGACGACCTGATCGCCCGGGGCACCCCGGTGCGCGGGCTGAAGATGTTCGGCCAGAGCGAGCTGAGCCTGGGTGCGCTGCCCAGCCGGTTCCCGTTCACCCTGGTCACCCCGCAGTACGAGACCGAGCGGGTGCTGGCCGGCCGGGCCCGCGCTGCGGGAGCGGAGATACGTACGGGCGCCGAGGTGATCGGGCTGCGTCAGAACGGCGACCTGGTGGAGGTGGAGGTCCAGCGGGCCGGGGGCACCCAGCGGCGGACGATCCGGGCCGCCTACGTGGTCGGGGCGGACGGGGCGAACAGCACGGTCCGGTCGGCGATGGGCCTGCCGTTCCCGGGCCACGCGGTGGTCCGGTCGGTCATGCTGGCCGACGTGCCGCTGGCTGAAAAGCCCACCGGCACCGTGGCCGCGAACAGCACCGGCGACGCGTTCGCGCTGATCGCGCCGTTCGGCGACGGCTGGTTCCGGGTGGTGGCCTGGAGCCGGGACAACCAGCAGCCAGATGACGCCCCGGTCGGCGCGGACGAGATCCGGGCCACCGTGCGGCAGGTGTTCGGCACCGATTACGGGATGGGCGAGCCGCGCTGGCTGTCCCGGTTCCACAGCGACGAGCGCCAGGTGCCGCAGTACCGGGTCGGCCGGGTGTTCCTGGCCGGTGACGCGGCCCACGTGCACTCCCCGGCCGGCGGCCAGGGCATGAACACCGGCATCCAGGACGCGGCCAACCTGGGCTGGAAGCTGGCCGCGGTGGCGGCCGGCTGGGCCGGGGACGGGTTGCTCGACACCTATCAGGCCGAACGGCACCCGGTCGGCGAACAGGTGCTGCGGACGAGCAGCGCGCTGCTGCGGGGGGCGCTGCTGCACGTCCCGGCGCCCCTGGCGGCCGGGCGATCGGCCGCGGTGCGCACGCTGAGCAAGGTCCGGCCGCTGGCCAACCGCATGGCCGGGGCCATCTCCGGCCTGGCCATCAGCTACCCCGCGCCCCGCGGCGCGCATCCGCTGACCGGCCGGCGGGTGGCCGACCTGCGGCTGGCCGACGGGCGCCGGCTGTACGAGGCGCTGCGGAGCGGCCGGTTCCTGCTGGTCACCCCGGCCGGGGGCCACCTGGGCGACGGGCGGCTGGCTGGTTCGCCGGCTGGTTTGGAGGCTGGTTTGGAGGCTGGTTTGCTGGCTGATTCACCGGCTGGTTTGGCGGCTGGTTTGCTGGCGGAGCATGCCGAGACGGTGGCCCTGGCCCAGCCCGCACGGGCCACGGTGCTGGTCCGGCCGGACGCCTACATCGGCTGGGCCAGCGACGACCCGGCCGCGGACCCGGCTGCCGCGCTGGCCCGCCTGGTGCACGCTTCATGACGGGCCCCACGGGGCCCACAGGCGCCACAGGCGCCACAGGGCCCACAGGCGCCTCGGGGCCCACGGCGGTGCGGGCGGTCATCTTTGACTGGGGCGGCACGCTGACCCCCTGGCACACCATTGACCACGAGGCCTTGTGGCGGACGGTGTGCGCGCCGCACTTCCCGCCGGGCCGAGCCGAGGAGGTGGCCGCGGCCATCTGCGCCGCCGAGCATGCGCTGTGGCTGGCCGCCGATACCGCCTCTACCAGCGCCACGCTGGCCGAGGTCATGGACCGGGCCGGGGTAGAGCCGACCGACGCCCTGCTGGCCGACTACTACCAGCACTGGGAGCCGCACACGCTGACCGACCCAGACGCCCCGGCGGTGCTGCGTGAGCTGCGACGGCGCGGGATCAAGGTCGGAGTGCTGTCCAACACGATGTGGCCGCGCAGCGCGCACGAGCGGGTGTTCGTCCGGGACGAGGTGCTGGACCTGATCGACGGCGCCGTGTACAGCAGCGAGATCCCGTGGACCAAGCCGCATCCGGAGGCGTTCCGGCGGGCCATGGCCGCCGTCGGGGTCGATGACCCCACGGCCTGCGTGTTCGTCGGTGACCGCCCCTACGACGACATCCACGGGGCCAAGTCCCTCGGCATGCGGGCGGTGTTCATCCCGCACAGTGAGGTGCCGGCCTACCCGGACGCCGAGCCCGACGCGGTGATAACGAGCCTGACGGAGCTGCCGCCGTTGCTGGATCGGTGGTCAGCCACCGGGTCTGACGGCCGACCTGGTTGAGGTAACGCAGCGCCTGGGCGTAGGAGCCGAGCAGGCTGGACTCGGCGTAGGGCAGCCCGCGCTCGGCGCAGAACGCCTTGATGAGGGGCCGGGCGTGGCGCAGGTTCGGCCGGGGCATCGACGGGAACAGGTGGTGCTCGATCTGGTGGTTCAGGCCGCCCAGGGCGTTATCGGTCAGCCAGCCGCCGCGGACGTTGCGGGAGGTCAGCACCTGCCGCTGCAGGAAGCCCACCTTGTCCCCGGGCGCCAGCACCGGCATGCCCTTGTGGTTGGGGGCGAACGAGCAGCCCAGGTAGAACCCGAACAGGCCCTGCTGGACGAGGATGAACACCACCGCCTTGACCGGCGGCAGGACCAGGAACACCACGCTCAGGTAGGCCGCGAAGTGCAGGGCCAGCAGCGCGGTCTCAGCGGCGCGGCTGCGGATCGCCCGGGCCGACCGGCGCCGGGACAGGGCCCGGATGCTGGAGGCGTGCAGGGACAGCCCCTCGGCCAGCAGCATCGGGGCCAGCAGCCAGGCCTGGTAGCGGAAGATGATGCGCCGCAGCCCGGCCGCGGCCCGGGCCCGGCCCCCGGAGAAGGCCAGCACGCCGATCATGATGTCGGGGTCTTCGTCTTCGGTGTTGGGGTGGGCGTGGTGCCGGTTGTGCTTGGACACCCACCAGCCGTAGCTGAGCCCGATGGCCAGGTTGCCGCAGGCCACCCCGAGCACGTAGTTCCACTGACGGGAGGCGAAGATCTGCCGGTGCCCGGCGTCATGGCCGAGGAAACCGAGCTGGGCGAACACCACCGCCAGGAAGACCGCCACCGCCAGCTGCCACCAGGAGTTGCCCACCAGCACGAACAGGACCCAGCCCGCGACCAGCGCCGCGACCGTGCCGCTGATCCGCCAGGCGTACCAGGCCCGGCGGCGGCGTAGCAGGCCAGCCTGCCGCACCCGCCGGGACAGCGCGGCGAACTCGCTGCCGGGCCCGGTCTCGCTGCTGGCGGGGGTATCGATGGTTGACACCATGGGCTCCCGGTTTGTCGGCGTTTGGCCTGATTTACCGTATAAGACCGGATTGACCAGCGCGGGAACGGCACCGCACATCCGGCCGACGCCGGGACATCCGCCCGACGGCGGGAAACGGACGGCGGCGGGAAAACGGAATGCCGTCGCGCGGGACCCGCGCCTATCGTGTCGGCCATGGCGAAAATTCTGGTGACAGGAGCGCTAGGCATCTAGGAGACGCGCTGACCCGGGTGCTGCGCGACCGCGGCTACGAGGTGACCGGGCTGGACGTGCTGGACTCGCCCGGCACCACGGTGACCGGATCGATCACCGACCGAGAGCTGGTCCGGTCCTGCCTGGACGGGGTGTCAGCCGTGCTGCACACCGCCACCCTGCACAAGCCGCACGTGGCCTCGCACCGCCAGCAGGATTTCGTGGACACCAACGTGACCGGGACGCTGACGCTGGCCGAGGAGGCGGCCGCAGCCGGCGTGGCCAGCTTCGTGTTCACCAGCAGCACCAGCGCGCTCGGCCGCGCGCTGACCCCGGCGGCCGGCCTGCCCGCGGCCTGGATCACCGAGGACGTCGCCCCGGTGCCGCGCAACATCTACGGGGTGACCAAGACCGCGGCGGAGAACCTGTGCGAGATCATCGCGCGGGACCGGGGCCTGCCGGTGGTGGTGCTGCGCACGGCCCGGTTCTTCCCCGAGCCGGACGACGTCGACGACGTCCGCACCGCCTACCAGGACGCGAACATCAAGGCCAACGAGTACCTGTACCGCCGGGTGGACCTGCAGGATGTGGCCGACGCGCACCTGCTGGCCCTGGAGCGGGCGCCACAGCTCGGGTTCGGCCGGTACATCATCAGCGCGACCACTCCGTTCACCCGGGATGACCTGGCCGAACTGCGCACCGCCGCCCCGGAGGTGGTACGGCGCCGGTTCCCCGATTTCGGGGATGTGTACCCGAGCCGGGGCTGGCGGATGTTCCCGGGCATCGGCCGGGTCTACGTGAACGCGAAGGCCCGGGCCGAGCTGGGCTGGACGCCACGGTATGACTTCCGGTACGTGCTGGACGCGCTGCGGGAGGACCGCGACTTCCGCAGCCCGCTGGCCCTGGCCGTGGGAGCCAAGGGCTACCACCAGGAGAGCACCGGGGTGTACACCACGCGCTAGGCGTGGAGTCAGGCCTGCGGCGGAGCGACGCGGTAGTGGTAGCCGTGGTGCGTAGTAAAGCCGAGCCGGCCGTACAGGGCCAGCGCGGCCTGGTTGCCGTCCTCGACCTGGAGGAAGACGCGGCGGGCGCCGCGCTGGGCGGCGTGGGTGATCAGCGCGGTGGTGACCGCGGCGCCCAGGCCGCGGCGGCGATAGTCCGGGTCGACCTCGATCGCGGTCAGGCCGGCCCAGTGGTCCCCGTTACTGTGGGCTCCGTTGCTGTGGTCCCCGTTGCTTCCGGTCCCGGCGACGCGGCCGATGGCCACGGTCCGGTCACCGTCCCGGGCCGACGCGAACGCCTGCCAGGGGGCCGAGGTCAGCATCGTCCGGGCGACCGGCGGCAGTTCGGGCTGGCCGCGGAAGTGGTAGAGCGCCAGCCAGTCGTGACCGGGCTCACCGTCCAGGCGGACCGGAAGGGCGGCGGCCGGGGTGACAGCCGGGGCGGCGGCCGGAGTGACAGCCGGGGCGTCGGCCGTTGAGGTTCGGGTCATCACGATCACCGTGGCCTCGTCGCGCAGCGTCCAGCCCTGGTCGGCCAGGAACCGGTCGACGGGGTTGCGCTCCGGCTGGCCCGCTGGATAGCTGACCGACGCCATGGGGGTCAGGCCACGGGCGGTGTACCAGCGCCGGATACGCGCGGCCGCCTCGGGCAGCGGCACCCCGGGGTCCCCCATGGTCAGGGCGCTGTTGGCCCGGCCGGTGAACCCGGCCCCGGCTCGCAGCAGCCAGTCGCCCAGCGGTTCAGTTTCGGTCCCGCGCCAGGTCAGCGCGCCCGCCAGGTCCAGCGCGGCGATGTCAGGGTCAGTGATCGGCGTGCCCATAGCTGCGTGTTTACCAGGGAATGGGACCGTGCCGGTCGAAGTAGCCGCCGGTCGGGGCGCCGGGGCCGTCCGCACCGATCTGGGCCATCGCGACGATGATCTCGGCGCCCTCCTCGATGGTCTGGGTCCCGTGGTGGGCGTTGAGGTCGGTGGCGGTGTAGCCGGGGTCGACCGTGTTGATCTTCAGCCGCGGGAAGGCCTTGGCGTACTGCGAGGTCAGCATGTTCACCGCGGCCTTGGCCGAGCTGTAGGCCAGGGTCGGGAACTGGGACTCCATCCGGGCCGGGTTGGTGGTGATGCCGAACGAGCCCAGGCCGCTGCTGACGTTGACGATGACCGGGGCACTGCTGGCCTCCAGCAGCGGCAGGAAGGCGTGCGTGACCCGGACCACGCCGTACACGTTGACTGCGTAGACCCGCTGGACGTCGGCCGCGGTGACGTCGCCCGGGAACATGCGGCCGCCGGGGATGCCCGCGTTGTTGACGAGAACGTCGAGGCCGCCGGTCTCGGCCTGGATCTGGGCCGCGGCCGCCGCGACCGAGTCGTCGCTGGTCACATCGATGGGCACGAACCGGGCACCGAGCTGGGCGGCTGCTTCCTTGCCGCGCTGTTCGTCCCGGGCACCCACGTAGACCGTGTGGCCGGCCGCGATCAGCTGGCGGGCGGTCTCCCGGCCGAGTCCCTTGTTGGCGCCGGTGATCAAGGTGGTGGTCATGGCTTCATCCTGCCCGGCGGGCCGCAGGCCAGGCAGTAGCCGCTTCTTCCTGGGACTGGCGGTACCAGGAACGGTGGGCTCCGGCCGCGCATACTGGGAGGATGACTGATCATGGGGAGCTCGGCGCGGCGCTGCGGTGCTGGCGGGACCGGGTGTCCCCCGCCGAGGCGGGACTGCCTGCGGGCCGGGCCCGGCGCGCGCCCGGGCTGCGGCGCGAGGAGCTGGCCCTGCTGGCCGGGGTGTCCGCCGACTACATCACCCGGCTGGAGCAGGGCCGCGCCACCGCACCGTCGGCGCAGGTGCTGGGCGCCCTGGGCCGGGCCCTGCGGTTGTCCCGGGAGGAACAGGATCATCTGTTCCGGCTGGCCGGGCAGGCACCGCCGCGGCCTGGTCACATCACCGCCCAGCTCACCCCCGGGGTGCAGCGGCTGCTGGATCAGCTGACCGGCGTGCCGGTCGGCGTCAACGACGCGGCCTGGAACCTGATCGCCTGGAACCCGCTATGGGCGGCGCTGATGGGGGATCCATCCGCGCTGACCGGACGGATGCGGAACGTGCTATGGCGGCACTTCACCGGCCGGCAGGCCCGGGTGGTGCGCACGCCGGAGGAAGAGGCCCGGTTCGAGGAGTCGACCGTGGCGGACCTGCGCTCGGCCACCGCCCGCTATCCCGACGACACGGACCTGCGGCAGCTCATCGCCGACCTGCGGGCGGCCAGCCCCCGGTTCGCCACGCTGTGGGAGACCGGGGCCGTCGGCACGCACCGGGAGGCGCACAAGACCTTCGACCACCCGGACGTCGGCCTGGTCACCGTGGACTGCGACGTGCTCACCGTGGACGGCAGCGACCTGCGCATCATCGCCTACACCGCCCCGGCCGGCAGCGAGGCGGCGGAGAAGCTGCGGCTGCTGTCGGTGATCGGGACCCAGGCCCTGCGCTGAGGCGGGCCTAGTGCTGAGGCGGGCCCTGCGCTGCGCTGAGGCCGCGCCCGGACCGCGGGCTCGGTGACATCAGCAGTCATAACCGCTTCACTTGGCCCAGTCGGCGTGAGCGGTGGCCTGTTCGGCCTGGGCCCGCAGGGCCCGCACGGCCCGGCCCGGGTCATCGGCAGAGTAGACCGCCGAGCCGGCCACGAACACGTTGGCCCCGGCGGCGGCGCAGCGCTCGATGGTCTCGTCGTTGACTCCTCCGTCGACCTGCAGCCAGACCGAGCCGCCGTGCCGGTTGACCATGGCCCGGGCCCCGCGCAGCTTGGGCATGACCAGGTCGAGGAAGTGCTGGCCACCGAAACCAGGCTCCACGGTCATCAGCAGCAGCATGTCGATCTCCCCCATCAGGTCCTCGTATGGCTCCACCGGGGTGCCCGGGTTGACGGCCAGCCCGGCCCGGGCGCCGGCGTTGCGGATCTCCCGCAGCGTGCGGACCGGTGCCTTCGCCGCCTCGGCATGGATGGTGACGTTGCGCGCCCCGGCCTCGGCGTAGCCGGGGGCCCACCGGTCCGGGTCCTCGATCATCAGGTGACAGTCGATCGGCAGGCTGGTGTGCTTGAGCAGAGACTGCACGACCGGCAGTCCGAGCGTCAGGTTGGGCACGAAGTGGTTGTCCATGACGTCGACATGGAGCCAGTCGGCGCCCGGGGTCACGGCCGCGGCCTCGTCGGCGAGCCGGGCGAAGTCCGCGGACAGGATGCTGGGCGAGATCTGAACGGCCATGACAGTCATTGTGCCGGGCGGGCGCAGCCATTGGGACGGGCAGGCGGAGCAAACCCCGGGATGGGCGGGCGGAGCCAACACTGTCACTGCCTCTGGGTACCGTTTGGGGCGTGGAACGACCAGAGCCGTCAGCAAATCAGCCGGAGGCGACCCGGTCCGAGCAGACCCTGCTCGAACGCGTCCGGAAGCTGCTGGCCAAGGCCGAGGACGACAGCGTCACCCCGGCCGAAGCCGAAGCGCTGACCGCGAAGGCAGCCGAGCTGATGGCCCGGTACGGGATCGACCGGGCGCTGCTGGCGGCGACCCGGCCCGAGACCGACCGGCCCGCCGACCGGGTGATCGACGTACCGAACCCGTGGGCCGACGTGCGCGCACACCTGCTGGCCGGGCTGGTCAGTGCCATGCGCTGCCAGTGCGTACTGCTGCCGGTGGCCAACGGCAAGCGGGTCCACGTCTTCGGCTACGCCTCGGACCTGGAACGGACCGAGCTGCTGTACACCTCGCTGCTGGTGCAGATGGCGCACGGCCTGGCCGCGACCCTGGTGCCGGCCACCGCGCGCAGCCCGCGGGCGTGGCGGCGCAGCTGGCTGTTGGGCTACTCCAGCGCAGTGACGGCCAGGGTCCGGGCGGCCGAGGAGCGGGCGGCCAGCGACGCCACCAGCAGCGGCCGGGACAGCGGCGGCACGTCAACTGAGCTGGTCCTGGCCGACCGGTCGCTGGTGGTCCGCCGGCACGTGCAGGAGGCCTACCCGCGGACCCGGCGGACCCGGATCACCTACTCCGGCAACGGCTACCGGTCCGGCTACGCCGAGGGCGAGCGGGCCGACATCGGCGGCAAGCGGGTCCGCCCCGGATCAGGCCGTGCACTCACGTCCTGACCGGCCACGGGCCCGGCCAGCTCAGGTTCGGCGCAGCAGGGCCAGGAACAGCGCGTCGGTGCCGTGCCGGTGCGGCCAGAGCTGGACGTACTGGCCACCGGGCCCGCGGCTGACGCCGGGGACGGGACGGCCCAGTGCGTCGGCCAGGATGGCCGGCGCGTCCAGCACGGTCACGTCCTCGCGGGCGGCCAGCACGTCCGCCACCACTCCTTCGGTCTCGGCCTGGTGTGGCGTGCAGGTCACGTAGCCGACCACGCCACCGGGCCTTGTGCTGTCGATGGCCGCGTTCAGCAGGTCGCGCTGCAGCGGGACCAGGCCCTCGACGTCCTCAGGCGACTTGCGCCAGCGGGCCTCCGGGCGCCGGCGCAGCGCACCCAGGCCCGAGCACGGCACGTCGGCCAGCACCCGCGCGAACGTGCCCGGGCGCCAGGCCCCGGCCCGCCCGTCGGCCGCGATCGTGGCCGCGCTGGGCAGCCGCCGCAGGTGCTCACCGGTCAGCCCGGCCCGGTGCGGGCGCAGGTCGGAGGCGATCAGGTGACTACCGCGGTGGGCCTGATCGGCCAGGCCGGCCAGCAGGGCCGCCTTGCCGCCGGGACCGGCGCACAGATCGAGCCAGGGCTCGCCGGCCTGATCCGCCGGGTCGGCCGAGGCGTGGGCCAGGGCCAGCGCGACCAGCTGGCTGGCCTCGTCCTGGACGAACGCGCGACCCTGCGCCACGGCCGCGATGGCGCCCGGGTCGCCGCCCGGCAGTACCGCGCCGTAGGGCGACCAGGGCGCGGGAGCGGGCGCGCCGTCGCCGGCCGTGGTCAGCTCGGCCTGATCGCTGATGCCCGGAATGGCCACCAGCGTGGTCTGCGGCCTGGTGTTTCCGGCTCGCAGGGTGTCCTCGGTCTCGGCCAGGTCGCCGCCGAGCGCATCAGCGAACGCCGTGACGATCCAGCGTGGGTAGCTGTACGCGGCGGCCAGGTACCCGACCGGGTCGGCGGCCCGGTCCGGGGTGATGATGGCCACCCAGCCGTCCAGGTCGCGGGTGCTGACCCGGCGCAGGACCGCGTTGACGAAGCCGGCCGGCCGCATCCCGATCACGTCCTTGGCCAGGTCCACCGACGTGGCTACTGCGGCGTGGCTGGCCACCCGGGTGGCCAGCAGCTGGTGGGCGCCGAGCCGCAGCACCTCGCGGACCGGCGGGTCGATGTCGGCGACAGGCCGGTCGCTGCACAGATCCAGGATCGCGTCGTAGATCTGGCGGCCGCGCAGTGTGCCGTAGGTCAGCTCGGTGGCCAGCGCCGCGTCCCGGCCCTCGATACCGCGTTCGCGCAGCAGCGCGGGCAGCATCAGGTTGGCGTAGGCACCCCGCTCGTCCACGGCGGCCAGCACGTCGTAGGCCACGCGGCGGACCGGGTCGGCCCGGGTGGCGCGGCGGGGTCCAGATCGGGGTCCGGGCCGCCCCCGGCCGCGCTGGGTTCGCTGGGCCACGGTCAGCCCAGCTTCGGAGCGTTGGGGCCGGACTGGTGCAGGCCCCGGCCCCAGTCGGCGGCAGGGATCGGGCGCTTGCCCGGCGGCTGCACCAAGCCCAGCTGGACCGGCTCAGTGCCGGTCCCGGCCAGCACGAAGCGCCGACCGACCAGCAACTCCCCCGGGGCTAGCGGGCCCACGCCGTCCAGAGCCGCGGCCGGGGCCAGCTCGACCGGGCCGAGCTTGAGCCGGACCCCGCTCAACTCCGTCCAGGCCCCCGGTTCAGGGGTACAGCCGCGGATCAGCCGGTCGATGGCCGCCGCCGGCAGCCCCCAGTCGACCCGGGCGTCCTCGGGGTTGATCTTGGGCGCGTAGCTGATGCCTTCGGCCGGCTGCGGGACCGCCCGTACCTCACCGGACTCGATGCCGTCCAGCGTGTCGACCAGCAGCCGGGCACCGGACACGGCCAGCCGGCCCAGCAGGTCACCGGCGGTGTCGCGCGGGCCGACCGGCTCGGTCAGCACCCCGAACACCGGCCCGGCGTCCAGCTCCTTGACGATCTGGAACGTGGTCGCGCCGGTCACGTCGTCGCCGTGCAGCAGCGCGTGCTGTACGGGGGCTGCACCGCGCCAGGCGGGCAGCACCGAGAAGTGCAGGTTCACCCAGCCGTGCACCGGGATGTCCAGCGCCACCTGCGGCAGCAGCGCGCCGTACGCGGTGACCGGGCAGCAGTCCGGGCCGATCGCGCGCAGCCGGTCCAGGAACTCCGGGTCGCGCGCCTTGGCCGGCTTGAGCACCTCCAGACCCGCCGACTCGGCCAGCTGAGCCACCGGGCTGGCCTCCAGGTGACGGCCACGGCCGGCCGGGGCGTCTGGCCGGGTGACCACGGCCACGACCTCGTGCCGCGAGGCCAGCAAGGCCTCCAGCGCCACCACAGCCGGGTCCGGGGTCCCGGCGAAAACCAGCCGCATCAGCCGGTCAGAGCGCCTTGCCGAGCGTGGGATGCGGCGAGGACCGCAGCTCGGGCACAGCCATGCCGGACCACTCGGCCTCGCGGATGGCCTTCATGGCCAGCTTGCGCTGCTCGGGGTCCAGCCGGTCGATGAACAGCACGCCGTCCAGGTGGTCGGTCTCGTGCTGGAAGCAACGGGCCATCCGCTCGGTGCCTTCCAGCGTCACCGGGTCGCCGTACATGTTGAAGCCCTTGGCCACCGTGCCCCAGGCGCGCTTGGTCGGGAAGGCCAGGCCGGGGAACGACAGGCAGCCCTCCTCGTCGGTGTCCTGCTCCTCGGATAGGCCGAGGCTGGGGTTGATCAGGTGCCCGAGCTCGTCGTCGACGAAGTAGGTGAAAACGCGCAGCCCCACACCGATCTGGGGCGCGGCCAGGCCCGCGCCTGGCGCGTCCATCATGGTGTCGGTGAGGTCCTTGACCAGCTTGCGCAGCTCAGCATCGAAATCTCGGACCGGCTCCGCAGTGGTGCGCAGCACCGGATCACCGAACAGCCGGATCGCCTTGACGCTCACGAAAATCCTCCCGGCCCAGACGGGCATCGATCACGCCCGCGTAAGGGCGCTGTTACCTAGGTGTCAGTTTAGGCGGCCGGAGGCGGTCAAAACCGCGACCGGGCCTTGAACGCGGCCTTGCGGGCCGCCTTAGCCACGTCCGGCTCCGGGTGGTGGTTGCTCAGCGTGGTCAGCAGCTCGGTGACGGCCGGGTGCTCCACCCGCCACAACCCGGCCACCAGCTCGGCCTGCGCGTGCGGCGGCAGGTCCGGCAGCAGTTCGGCCACCACGGCGTCGGGCGCGGCCTCCTCCAGCAGCCCGGCGCCCAGGTCCACCAGCAGCCAGGCGCTGTCTTCGCGGCTGAGACGGGCCTCCTCACCGTGCTCGCGCAGCCAGACCGCCGCGTGCGGGCGCAGCACGGGGTCAGCCAGCGCGCGCCGGACGGCGGGCACCGCAGCCGAGCCGACCCGGTCCATCACCGCGAACGCGGCTCCGCGCAATCCAGGCGAGCCCTGGCTGGCCGCCTCGGTCAGCTCCTCCGCGGCCTGCGCCGGGCTGCGCCGGGCCAGCCAGGCGGCGATCTCCGCTTCGCCGTCCTCCGCGTCGTAGTCGGCCAGCACGGCCAGCACGGCCGCGGCGCCGCCGTCCGCACTGCCGCCCAGTACCGGCACCCGCCAGCCCCGCTGCTGCAGCCGGTCACGGATCGCCCACAGCCCGATCGGTGACAGGGTGACGGTCAGGCCGGCCTCGTCAGCGTCGTCTTCGTCCGCACCCAGCTCCACCACACCGAGGTCGGCCAGCAGCTCCAGACCCGGCTCCAGGCCGGGGGCCGGCGGCCCGTCCGGCTCGGCCGTGGCGGAACCGGCGGGATCGCCAGGGCTGCGAGTGCCCGAGGAGTCGGTCATCGCGCCCACCGCAGCCGCGTAGGCCTCGAACAGCGCGTCCAGCCGAACCGGCCGGGCCGCGGTGTACAGCGCTGTGGTCAGGCCGTCCAGGTTCTCCAGCCCGAGCACCGTGTCCAGCGCCGCGCCCCACAGGTCCAGGGCCTCGTCCGGGCGGCCAGCACCGAGCACGCCGAACCGGTCCCCCGGGCCGGCCTGGTCACCATCGACCGTGACCATGGCGGTGCCGAGGGCGATGGCCCAGGCGGCGTGAATCTCGTCCAGGGAAAGGTCGAGCGTGCCCGCGGCCTCGGCCGCGCCCGTGTCGGTCAGGTCGCCACTGCCAGTGACCACGCGGTCCTTGCCCGCCCACGCGGCCAGGTCCTGCGCGGCCCGCAACAGCGGCGCCACCCGGGCGGCGGCCGTCAGCTCATCACGGGACGCGAGCCGGACCGGGGGCATCCGGGTGAGGCTGTCCGCGCCCCGCGACCGGGGGGGCACGCTCTCATGCGAGGTTGCCACACAGGCACCTTACGGCCTCGGTCCAAATGCTCGGGCGGACCGCGCCGGTCAGCCGGGTCCGTCGCCTGGCCAGGCCGCTGCCCAGCCAGTGGCCCAGTCAGTGCCCAGTCGGGCGGCAGGGTCGGCGGCCCGGTCGGCGGCCCAGTCGGCGGTGGGGTCAGATCAGCTCGGCCGGGTCGAGCTGGACCCGGGCCACCCCGGCGTCCTTGCGCGGGCTGCGGGCGGCCTGGGCCGACTGCAGCGCCCGGGCCAGAGCCGAACCCTCCGCCCGGGGCACCCGGATCAGCGCCCGCACCGGGGTGTCCGCGCTCTCGGTCTCGTGGTCCTGGGGTGGCCCGTCCGGGGACGGGCCACCCTGGGAGGGGCCACCCTGGGACGCCGCCGCCTGCTCGTCCGGTACCGGCCCGAGCACCTCGGCGCTATCGGGCAGCCCGACCCGGCCCAGCAGTTCCTCGACCGCGGCGGCCGACCCCGAGACGGCGGCCATCCGGACCGCGGGCGGGAACCCCAGCTCCTCACGTTCGGCCAGTTCACGCTGGGCGTGGCCGACCGGGTCCCAGCGGATCAGCGCCTGCACGGCCGGCAGGCTGGCGTCCGCGCTGATCAGCACGGTCGCATCGGGCCGGGCCAGTGCGGCCGCGTTCAGCCACTTGCGCAGGGCTTCCTCGTCGGCCCGCAGGCTGGGCCGCCCGAGAAGCGCCCAGCCGTCCAGCAGCAGCGCGCCCGCGTAGCCCGTGGCGGCGACCGGCTCGGCCCCCGGCGTGGCTACCACCACCGCCGGGTCGGCCGGCACGCTGGCGATGACCGACTGGCCGCTGGAGAATCGCACCGGCACCGAAGGGAAGGCCCGTCCGAGTTCTTCCGCGGTCCGCGTCGCCCCGGTGACCATGGCCCGCACCTGGGTGAAGCCGCACCGCTGGCAGCTCCAGTTCGCGGCGACCGCGCCGCACCACCGGCAGTGCGGAATCTGCCGGGCGGAGGCGATCTCCAGCTGGCCTGAGCACACGGTGCAGCGAGCCTGGGTCCGGCACCGACCACAGGCGATCGCGGCCAGGTAGCCCCGCCGCGGCACCTGGACCAGGACGGGGCCGTGGGCCAAGGCCGCCCTGGCCGTGCGCAGGGCCAGGCTGGGCAGCCGGGAGCTGAGCGCGGCCGCGTCCCGGGCCAGTTCGTCCTCCTCGGCCGTGGTCCGGATCCGGGGCGCGGTGGCCCGCAGCACTCCGCGGTCCCCGGCCAGCGTGCGGGCCCAGCCCGAGGTGACCAGCTGGGTCACCTCGGTGGTGCGGGAAAACCCGCCGATCAGCGCGGCCGCGCCCTGCCGGTGCGCGCGCAGCGCCAGCACCTCGCGGGCGTGCGGGTAGGGCGCGCGCCGTTCCGCGTGCAGATCGTCGCCGTCGTCCCACAGCACGACCAGCCCGAGGTCGTGGACGGGCGCGAACATCGCGGCCCGGGTGCCGGCCGAGATGCGGACCGAACCGCGCAGCACCGCCAGCCAGCGCCGGTACCGTTCGGACGGGCCCAGGTCGGCGGTCAGGCACACGTGCTGGTCCGGGCCGAGCCGGGCCGTCAGCGCCGCGTCCACCCGGGCCAGATCCTTGACGTCGGGCACCACGATCACCGTGCCCCGGCCCGCCGCCGCCGCGGTGGCCGCAGCCACCGCGATCTCATCGGGCCACTGCGGGCCAGGCAGCGCCGACCAGGCCGCCCGTATGGCGCGCCCGTCCGCCACGCCGGCCAGGAACGCCTCGCCGGCCGGGTAGCGCGACCAGGACCCGGGCGCGGGGCGGTCCGGCGGCCCAGCGGCGGGCGGTGACGGCTTGGCTTCGGTGGCCGCGTGGCGCGGCGGCACGGCCAGCCGCAGCACGTCGGCCAGCGTGCCCGCGTACCGGTCCGCGACCGCGCGGGCCAGCCCGGCCAGCTCCGGGGTCAGCACCGGCTCAGCCGACACCACCCGGTCCAGGTAGGACAGCCGGCCCTGGTGCTCGCTCTGGGCGATGCGCTCCAGCACGTACCCGTCCACCAGCTTGCCGGAGAAGCGGACCCGGACCCGGCAGCCCGGCACCACGTCGGCCGCCATTCGCTCCGGCACCAGGTAGTCGAACGGCCGGTCCAGGTGCGCCAGCGGGATGTCCACCGCGACCTTGGCCACCGGCAGTTCCGCGGCCGGCGCGGTGTCCCGGACCCGGCCCCCGGCCCGCTTGCCGGGCCGGCGCTGGTCGGCCGCGGGACGCGGGTCGCTGGTCTGGGTCACCATCCTGTTGATACCAGAGACGAACGGGTGCCGGCCGCGTGCTGGGGCGGCATAATCGGGGCTCCCCCTTTCAGGAGTGTCATGACGCAATCGGTAAGCCGTTCGGTCGGGGCGCGGGTGCAGGCGGCCGGCACCTTGCTGGTGCTGGCGGTGGCGCTTGGATTGGGGGCGCTGACCGACCTTGGGCAGGTCTGGCTGCCGCAGTCGAGTGCATCGCTGGCCAACTCGGGCGCGTCGTGGGCTGCGGTCGCGTTCGTGCTGGCGCTGTTCGCCACCGGCACCGGCCGGGCGGCCCTGTGGGGGCTGCTGGGGCTGGCCGGCCTGGTCGGCGGCTACTACCTGGCCGCCATCAGCCGGCATGTGCCCGAGTCGCCGGCGGGCATCCGGTTCTGGATGCTGGCCGCGGTGATCATCGGCCCGCTGCTGGGCGTGGCCGCGTCCTGGGTCCGCCGCGGCTCACCGGTCACGGCCGCCCTGGGCGCGGGGGCCGCGGCCGGCCTGCTGGGCGGCGAGAGCGTCTACGGGCTGACCGTGATCGCAGGCAGCACGTCGTCGCGCTACTGGGCCATCCAGCTTGCCGTAGCCATCATCTTGCTCGTCGCCCTGAACGCCTGGCGCGTCCGCGAGCCCGCCCCCATAGTCCTCAGCACCGTCACGGCCGCCGTAGTAGGCACCCTGACCGCCCTCATCTACCTCAAGGGTTGATCCGTCCGGGGCGGCGTCCCTCAGATGGCGAGGGCTTGGGCTCGGCGGTTGACTTCCTTCCCGCGTTGCTTGGCGATCGCCTGGATCGGCGTGCCGGGCAGCGTGTCGTCCTCGGTGAACAGCCAGCGCAGCGCCTCGACGTCGCCAAACCCGCAGTCGAGCAGCAGGGTCAGCGTCCCGTGCAGGCCTTTGACGACCTGATCACCGTCCAGGAACGCGGCCGGCACACCGACCGCGCCGTCCGGGCGGGTCGCGGCGAGCAGTTTGCGGTCGCGCAGGAGCGTCTTGACACGGCCGACAGGGATGCTGAGACGAGCGGCGACATCTGGCAACGAAAGCCAGTCACCCACGAGGGCGTCGTCCGCGGCGTTGATCTGGGCCACGAATCAAATTTGCCACGTGCCGGCCACTGCGAAACACCCCCTGGGGCTCATTTCGCGACGCAAGCCCCTTAGAGCTGCCGGAACCGCTCGGAAAACCGGGGATCCGACTCCCACCACGGACGCTCGGGATCGTCGAGATCCGTGTCCTCCGCATCCGCTGGATCTGAAGAAGACGCAGTATCAGCTGAGGCTGGTGGGGTTAGTGGGTCCGCTGTGACTGGGTCCGCTGTGACTGGGTCCGCTGTGACTGGGTCCGCCGTGGCTGGGTCCGCCGTGGCTGAGCTCGCTGTGGCCGAAGTGGCGCCGGCTTCTGAAGTGGCGTTGTGCGCGGCGGGGCGGGATTTCGCGGGTTTGCCTTCGGCGGCGATGGCGGCGGCCTTGCGGGCGGCCCGGGCCGCATCCCGGGCTGCTTCCCTGGCGTCCAGTTCAGCGTCGATCACGGCCGCCTCGGACTCGTCTTCGCGGATGAACTGGATGAGCTGGGCGACCAGGAACGGCAGGCCGACCAGATCGCCGAAGATCCACAGCGTGCCGCCGCCCAGGATCTGGTCGGTGCCCAGGCTGGGCCCCCACGGCCGGGCCAGCGCGTGGTAGTAAGCCCCGCCGATGAGGTTGGTGTCGGCGATCACGGCCAGGCCCAGGAAGGCGTCTCCGATCACCTCGGCACCGGTGATCCACAGGGATACGGCGTAAGAGTAGGCCTTCGGCACCGGATCGACCCGCAGCAGCGTCCAGAAGAACACGAACCCCGGGATCATCAGGGCCAGGTGGGTCAGCTCGCGCACCGCGACGCTGTGGAACGAGGCCGTGTACCAGGTGGTGAAGTACATGACGAACGGCACCGCGACCAGGGCCAGCGTGGTGATGGCCGGGAACGTGAGCACCCGGGCCACGCGGCTGTGGATGGCCCGGTCGAGCCGTCGGCCCGCCCGCGGGAACACCGCGATGGCCATCGAGAGCGGGCGTCCCAGGGCCAGGAACAGCGGGGCCAGCAGGAGCAGCAGGATCGTCTGGAACGACCGCATGAAGAACAGGACGCTGAAGTAGACGCCGAACGACCCCAGGGTGGCGATGGCGATGATGGCCAGGCCCAGCCCGAAATTGACCACCCGGGTCCACGGCCACGCCGCCGCGGCCCCTCTTCCAGGCGCCCCCCGTCCAGGCGTCCCTCCCCCGGGCGCCCCGCGGCTGCGCAGCCGGTAGAAGCCGGCCAGGTACGCCGCCCCGAGCAGCAGGATCAGCCCCAGCATCCAGGGGTCGAACGTCCACTCGGTGAAGGCGCGGGCCACGGTCAGCTGCGGCGGCCCGTGATAGCCGCCAGCCAGCGCAGGTCCCATGCCTGCCACGCTATCGCCGCATCCCCGCGGCCGGCGCAGGCACCCCGTAGCGGGCCCGCGCGGGCCCTGGTTGGCCCGGTTGCGCGCAAGCCGGCCGGAGAAGACGCCAAGGCCGCGTCCGAGTAACGGAAGCACATCCACTCCAACAAAAGTGCGGCTATTTACTTGCGCCGTAGCGGCCCGGGCACCAAGGTGACCCGTAGCGCCGAGGCCGCCTGGCCCCTCGGTCCGGAGGAAAGGTTCACCCATGCCAGTGGTCACTACGCGGGTCAGGACCATCGCCACCGCAGGTACGGCGGCGATCCTGTGCGCGGGTGCGATCGCCGCCGCGTCGCCCAGCCAGGCGTCGCCGCGATCGTCGATCCCCAACACCCACCCGTCCTGGGCCAGCACGACTCAGCGGGTGTCGGCCCAGGCGGTCACCACGGGCACCGTCAACGCTCGCGTCTACCTGGCGGGCCAGGACCCGGCCGGGCTGGCCGCGTACGCCCAGGCGGTCAGCACGCCGGGTAGCGCCAGCTACGGGCAGTACCTGACCCCGGCGCAGGTCCAGCAGCGGTTCGGCCCGACCAGCAGCCAGATCGACGCGATCAAGTCGTGGCTGACCGGCGCGGGCCTCACCGTGACCGCGGTCAACGACCAGGCCGACGGGTACATCTCGGTGACCGGCTCGGTGACCGACGCGGCCAAGGCGTTCAGCGTGACGTTCCACAACTACCGGGGACCGGACAAGCGGACCGACCGGGCACCGGAGCAGGCGGCCAGCGCCCCCGCTTCGGTCGGCCACGGGATCGTCGCGGTGACCGGGCTCGACAACGCCACCCACGAGATGCGGCCGGCCGACACGCTGCCGCCCCCGCCCCCGAACTACTGGACGGCCGGCACCTGCTCGCAGTACTACGCGCAGAAGATCGCGGTCAACGAGCCCAAGGCCTACGGCATCCATCAGCCCTGGACCAACTGCGGGTACACCCCGGCTCAGGTCCGCGGCGCCTACGGGGTGGCCGCCTCGGGGATGACCGGCAAGGGCCAGAGCGTGGCCATCGTGGACGCCTACGCCTCGCCCTCGATCCTGACCGACGCGAACGAGTTCTCTGCCACGGTGGGCGACCAGCCATTCGCCACCGGGCAGTTCCACCAGTACCTGCCGTCCAGCTTCAACAGCACCGACGAGTGCGGCGCGGCTAGCTGGTACCCCGAGGAGACCCTGGACGTCGAGTCGGTCCACGGCCAGGCGCCCAACGCCAGTGTCAACTTCGTGGCCGGCGCGAGCTGCAACGACTCCGACCTGCTGGCCGCCGAGGCGTTCATCGTCAACGACCACCTCGCCAGCATCGTCAGCAGCTCGTTCGGCGAGCCGTCCGACCTGGAGTCGATCTCCGGCGCCTACGACCAGGTGTTCGAGGTCGGAGCGACCGAAGGCATCGGGTTCTTCTTCTCCTCCGGTGACTCGGGTTACGAGTCACCCGACGAGGACCCCGGCGTGTCCGACCAGATCCAGACCGACTACCCCGCGGCCAGCCCGTGGGTGACCTCGGTCGGCGGCACCAGCCTGGCCATCGGCCCGGCCAAGAACTACGAGTTCGAGACCTCCTGGGGCACGATGAACGACCAGCTGGCCTCGAACGGCAATTCCTGGTCCACCCCGCCGCCCGGCGCCTACCCGGCCGACTACGACGGCTCCAGCGGCGGCGGGGTCAGCACCGTCTACGCGCAGCCTTCCTACCAGCGGGGCGTGGTGCCGAGGAGCCTGGCCACGCACCTGCCCAACGGCACGGTCAGCGCCGCCCCGATGCGGGTCGAGCCGGACGTGTCCGCGCTGGCCGACCCGAGCACCGGGATCCTGGTCGGTGAGACCACGCTGCAGCCCGACGGCACGACGTACGCCTTCTCGCTGAGCCGCACCGGCGGCACCAGCGTGGCCGCGCCGACGTTCGCGGGCATCGAGGCCGACGCCCAGCAGGCCGCCGGACGCGACATCGGCTTCGCCAACCCCGCCATCTACCAGCGGTACCGGACCCCTGCCTTCCGCGATGTGACCGACCACCCGCTGGGCCCGGGCTACCTGGCCGAGGTCCGGCAGAACTACACCGACCCGGCGACCAAGGCCGGCCCGCTGCTGACCTATCTGCGCACGCTGGGGATCGACGGCGAGGGCGCGGCTGCGCTGCACGCGGTGCGCGGGTACGACGACGCCACCGGGATCGGGTCGCCGCACCAGTACGTCCAGTCGTTCCAGCGGCGCTAGGCCAGCAGGCGCAGCACCGAGGCAGCGAACCACACCTGGAACCGGGCCGGCGGCCAGCCGCGCGGCCCGGTCAGCCGGGTGAACACCACCGGGTCCATCAGCAGCCACACGGTGTCGACGGCTTCGGCCTGGTCGAGACCGGCCCGCAGTGAGCCCCGGCGGCCCAAGCCGTCCACCAGCCAGGCCGCCATCACCTCACGCTGAGCGGCCATCTGGGTGGCCACCGCGCCGATCTCCTCGTCCAGCGGGGCGGCGTCCAGGGCGGCCAGGACCAGTCCCGCGGCCCGCCCGGCTGAGGCGGTGAGCACGGCGGCGAACTCGGTCACGAAGCCCTCCGGGTCCGGCACCGCCGCGGCCCGCACCGCCCAGGCCCGGTCCAGCATGGCCACGGGCGCGTCGTCGCCCGCGGTGGCCACGTCGATGGCCGCCTTGAGCAGCCGCGCCTTGGTCCCGAACGCGGCCTCCACGGTGGGAACGGACACGCCGGCCGCCGCGGCGACGGCCTTGACCGTGGTCCCGGCGTACCCGGCGGCCAGAAACTGCCCGGTGGCCGCGGCGCAGACCCGGGCCCGGGTCTGTGCGGCCTGCTGCTGGCGCCGGGCCGACCGGTAGGTGCGCCGTTCCTGCGGCCCGGACCGGGTGCCCAATTGCTCCACAATTCGCTATGGTACAGCCATATCTAATTTCCTTGAGGAGTAGCGATGACGGAGCAGGACGAGGCGGACGATCCGGGGGTCGAGGGCTCGGTGGCCCGGCCGGGCGGGGTGTCGTACCTGGCCATCCCGGCCCGGGACGTCGCACGGTCGGCCGCCTTTTACCAGGCGGTGTTCGGCTGGGAGCTGCGCGGCGACCCGGACACACCCAGCTTCAGCGACGGGACCGGCCACGTCATCGGCCACTGGCGGACCGACCTGGAGCCGGCCGGGGAGGCGGGGGTCCGGCCGTACGTGTACGTCGAGGACCTTGGGGCGGCCCTGGAGCGTGCGGCCGCGCAGGGGGCCGAGGTAGTCGAGCCCTACTCCGAGGGCACCCTGCGCATCGCCGTCATCCGCGACCCCGCGGGTAACGCGATCGGCATCTGGACCGGCCCAGCCCAGAGCTGAACCGGGTGCAGAATGTGGCATTGCCTACAGCGGGGTGTCGTCGATGCGCCATCGCGTACATAGGGACCCGGGGCCCTTGGGACCACTGAGGCGTAGGAGTCCACTGGGGCGGACATGGGGGAGCCGCTGGGGCGGGTGGAGACCGGAGCCCGCCGAACGGGACGGGGACTGGGAGCCCGCTGGGGCGGACGGGCGCCGGAGCCCGCTGACCGGGGCTGGGGCGGCTGGGGCGGCTGGGGCGGCTGGGGCGGAACAGCATAGGACCAGGCCGGGTGCGATGGCTCGTCTTACAGGGGTAAAGGCGCCATTGCCCATGCTGCAGCAGGGGTAAAGGCGCCATCGCCAACGTTCGTGGCGCGGCGCCTCCGCAACGCCAGGGCAAGAACGGCGCGGGAAGGGCGCGAGGGACGCCTGGGACGGCGTCGGCCGCCTGTGAGGCCCCGGGGACGACCGGGAGGCCGAGGGGACGCCTGGGACGCTAACGGCCACTTGCGGGGGCCGGGGACGCTAACGGCCGCTTGCCGGGCCCTAGGGGGCGGCGAGCGGCCGTTGTGCGGTGGCTGGGGTCAGCCTAGGTGCTGGGCTACTTCTTTGGCGGCGTCGGGGCCGTAGGCGGTCTCGAAACGGGCCGTGAGGGCGTCCGGGGTGAGCTGGTACTCCTGGGTGCCCACGGTCTCCAGCACGGACGCCGCGACCAGGCAGCCGAGCTGGGCCGCCCGCTCGAGCGGGAGCTGCCAGGCCACGGCGGCCAGGAAGCCCGCACGGAAGGCGTCGCCGCCGCCAGTCGGGTCGACCGCCTGGACGTCGGGCACGGACGGTACCGTGATCGGCGACTGGCCGGTCTGGATGACGCGCGCGCCCTCCGCGCCGAGCGTGGTGACCTGAACCTGGACGCGGCCGGCTATCTCGTCGGCGGTCCAGCCGGTCTTCTGCTCGATGAGGGCCAGCTCGTACTCGTTGGAGAACAGGTAGGCCGCGCCGTCGACCAGGGACCGGGTCTGCTCGCCGTCCATCCGCGGCAGCTGCTGCGACGGGTCGGCCGCGAACGGGATACCCGCGGCGGTGCAGCCGGCCGTGTGCCGGAACATCGCCTCGGGGTCGTCCGCGCCGATCAGCACCAAGTCGACGCCACCGGCCCGGGCGGCCACGTCCTCGATGGAGATGTCCCGGGCCTCACCCATCGCACCGGGGTAGAACGACGCGATCTGGTTGCCGTCCTGGTCGGTGGTGCAGACGAACCGGGCGGTGTGGTTCTTCTTGGACTCCAGCACGCCGCTGGTGTCCACGCCGTGCGCGTCCAGCCAGGTGCGGTACTCCGCGAAGTCCTGCCCCACGGCGCCGACGAGCAGGGGCTGCAGGCCAAGGCAGCCCATGCCGAAGGCGATGTTTGCGGCGACGCCGCCCTGCCGGATCTCGAGGCCGTCCACTAGGAACGACAGCGAGACCCGGTCGAGCTTGTCCGCGATCAGATGATCAGTGAACTTCCCCGGGAAGGTCATCAGGTGGTCGGTGGCCACCGACCCCGTGACCGCGATTCGCACCGGTCAGTGGAACGAGTCGCCGCAGGCGCAAGAGCCTGACGCGTTCGGGTTGTCGATCGTGAAGCCCTGCTTCTCGATCGTGTCCACGAAGTCGATGGTCGCGCCCATCAGGTACGGGGCGCTCATCTTGTCCGTGACCACCCCGACGCCGCCGAAGTCGGTGACGATGTCACCGTCGATGGCGCGGTCGTCGAAGTAGAGCTGGTAGCGGAGACCGGAGCATCCGCCCGGCTGCACGGCGATACGCAGCTTGAGATCGTCACGGCCTTCCTGCGCGAGCAGGTTGCCGACCTTCGCGGCCGCACCCTCGGTGAGGAGGATGCCCTGAGAGGTCTCTTGCTGAACGGTCATCGTTATGTAGCTCCTGCCTCGGTTAAGTCTGGAGTGCTCGCGTGCTTAGCTCTCACGCACAACGATAAGCCCACCGGCGGCATTCCGTGCCGCCGGCCTGATTTCTCATAGGCCCGGCGCGCCCCACACCGGGAACCACCGGGCCAGGTCCGGCTCGAGCTTCAGGTCGCCCTCCAGGGCGCCCTTGATCTGCAGCTCCAGCGCGCTGTCGCGGCGCTCCCCGGTCAGCGGGGCGAACGGGTAGAACGTGCCCCGCTTGAACAGGTAAACCAGGCCCAGCCGCCGGCCCGCGTCGTCGCGGAAGGCGACCAGCGTGCACAGCAGCTGGGGGCCGAACCCGTTGTCGACCAGCGCGGAGTTCACCGCGTGCAGGTCGGTGACCAGGTCCTCGACCTCGGTGGACAAGTGCGAGCTGACCAGCCAGGTAAACCCGAACGAGTCCTTGGTCACCTCGACCGGCAGCGTGCCGGTCTTGGCCCCGGACATGTCGAGCAGCTCGCGGACGTCCTTCTCGACGTCCGCGAACGCCCGGCCCTCCACGGGCCGGAAGCAGACCGAGCCGCTGCCGGTCGGCTTGAAGCCGGTCGCCGCCTCCAGCGTCACCGCCGCGGACGGCAGCTGGAACAGCACGTCCAGGTTGGGCGCGACCGGCTTGGTCCGGCCCAGCAGCGTGTCTAGGAAGCCCACGGCTAGTGCTGCCCCAGCTGTGCGGAGATCTTGGACAGCTGAGCCAGCCGCTTGTCCAGCGACGGGTGAGTGGAGAACAGCTCGCCGATCTTCGACTGGGCCTGCTGCGCGCTGAGCGCAGGGGCGAAGTAGAAGGCGTTCAGCGGCGCGGCCTCGCGCAGGTCCTTGGTCGGGATCCGGGCGATGCTCCCGCTCACCTTGGTCAGCGCGCTGGCCAAGGCGGACGGCTGCCCGGTCAGCAGGGCACCGGACCGGTCAGCGGCCAGCTCACGGTAGCGCGACAGCAGCCGGATGAGCAGGAAGCTGATCGCGTAGACCACGATGCTGACGGCCATGATGATCAGCAGGATGGGCAGCGCGCTCTGGTTGTTGTTGTTGTTGTTGTTGCGACCGCCGCCGCCGAAGAGCTCACCGTAGAACGAGAACCTGATCAGCAGGCCGGCGATCACGCCCAGGAACGAGGCCACCGTCATCACCATGACGTCCTTGTGGGCCACGTGCGAGAGCTCGTGTGCGATCACGCCCTCGAGTTCCTCGGGCGTCAGCCGCCGCTGGATGCCCTTCGTCACGCACAGCACGGCGTGCTCGCTGTTACGGCCGGTGGCGAAGGCGTTCGGCAGGTCGGTCGGTGAGATCGCGATCCGCGGCTTGGGCATGTCCGCCAGGGCGCAGACGCGGTCCACGATGCCGTGCAGCTCCGGCTCCTGCTGCGGAGTCACCACCTCGGCCTGGGCCGTGGACAGGGCAATCTTGTCCGAGTAGAACAGCGAGCCGATAGCCAGCCCGCCACCCAGGACGACGGCGAAGAAGATAATGGCACCGTCAGACGCATGGAACGCGGCCGAGATGCCGATGATTGCGGCGACAAACGCCACGAATACGAGTCCGAGCAGGAACATGGTCAGGCCCATGCGGGCCGTAAGTCCCCGGTCGGGCGCATACCTAGTGCGCGCCACCACGTCACCTCCAGTTCAAGGGCCAGAACCGGGTTCGCCGGCTCTGGCGTACATACATGCAATCTATCCAGGTGACGCTGGAACTTGTATGAACGTTCCCTCTCCAGTCGCTGAAGGTGCGAGCCGCGAGGAGCAGCCCCCGCGTCAGCCGGGGATAAGCCCCTCGTCGGTCATCATCTGGCGTACCTCGGCCAGGCTCGCGTCTTCGGGCGGCAGGATCAGTTCCGACGGCTCCAGGCTATCCGCCGGGTAGGGCTTCCCGACCGCCCGGACCTGCGTCAGCAGCTCATTCAGCGCACGGCGGAATGAGGCCTCGTCACCCCTGTCCACCGCGCTGGCCAGCTGGGCGTCCAGCTCGTTCAGCACGGTGGTTTCGGCGTCGTCCACACTGAGCTGGCCCTCGCCCAGGATCCGGATGATCACGTGCCGTCACCGGCCCGGGGTGGTTCGGCCGACGGCAGGGCGGACTCGCCCACGTCGGCCGCCGGGAAGGCCTGCTCGCCGTTGCTGCTGGCCGTCCGGGGTGCGCTCGTGCTCTGCGGCTGGGCCTGGCCGGGCGTACCGGCCTCCAGCTCGGGCGTGGACCCACTGCCCAGCTCGCCCTTGAGCTTCTGCAGCTCCAGCTCGACGTCGTTGCCCGCGCCCATCCGGTCCAGCTCGGCCTGGATGTCGTCGCGCGGCCCGCCGCCGGAGACGTCCTCGAGGGCGCCGGAGGCCAGCAGCTCGTCGATGGCACCCGCGCGGGCCTGCATCTGCGCGGTCTTGTCCTCGGCCCGCTGGATGGCCATGCCGACGTCGCCCATCTCCTCGGAGATGCCGGAGAAGGCCTCGTTGATCCGGGTCTGGGCCTCGGCCGCGGTGTAGGTGGCCTTGATGGTCTCCTTCCGCGTGCGGAAGGCGTCCACCTTGGACTGCAGGCGCTGGGAGGCGACGGTGAGCTTCTCCTCCTCGGCTTGTAGCGAGGCGTACTGCGTCTGCAGGTCGCTCAGCTGGGTCTGCGCGGAGGACCGGCGGGTGAGCGCCTCGCGGGCCAGGTCCTCGCGGCCGGCGCCCAGCGCGTCCTTGGCCTGCTTCTCCAGCTTGTTGGACTGCTGCTGGATCTGGTTCATCTGCAGCTCGACGCGCTTGCGGGAGGTGGCCACGTCCGCCACCCCGCGCCGGACCTTCTGCAGCATCTCAAGCTGACGCTGGTAGGAGTAGTCCAGGGTCTCACGGGGATCTTCGTACTTGTCCAGGGCCTTGTTGGCCTTGGACCGGAAGATCAGTGTGACCCGCTTCATCACGCTCATAGACGCGGCCGTCCCCTTCGTGCCTTGTGCCCACCTGCGGTCGCGCCTGCCGTCGAGCGCGGCCAGCAGGGCGGACAGTGCCGCCCAATTCAATTGGCATCCACCCTACGCGGTGCCCGTCGTACGGGCGAACATGAAGCGCCATGATGACCTCTGTGCCGCATTCGCCGGGCTTCATCTCCGCATCGGGTGGTCCGTTCCATTAGGCTGCAGCTGTGTTCCGACGAGGTAATGCCGGGGCGCGCGGCGACACCGCCCAGGACGACCAGGGCGAGCAGAGCCTGGGCGCCCAGCAGACGACAAAAGTCCGGCCCGCGGCCGAGACGGCCAAGGGCCGTGCCACGCCCAAGCGCAGCGAGGCCGAGCGCGGCCGCCGCCAGGGCATCACGGGCACGCCAGCACGCAGCGGCGGCTCCAGCCGAGGCGGCACCAAGACCAGCAGCGCGGACGGCCAGGCCGACCGGCGGGCCCGGCAAGAGGCCATCCGGCGCGGCGAGCAGTGGGCCCTGCCGGCCCGGGACCGCGGCCCGGTCAAGGCGCTGGCCCGCGACTACATCGACTCGCGGCGGCGGCTGAGCGAGTACTACATGTACCTGATGATCGTTCTGGTCATCGTGCTGTTCATCAAGAAGTCCGGTCTGCAGCTGTACGCCGAGCCGATCGCGCTGGTGCTGATCCTGCTGGTCGTGGTGGACGCGGCCTGGCTGCGGTTCAAGCTGACCAAGCTGGTGCGGGAGCGGCTGCCCGGGGAGAGCACCCGCGGGCTGACCACGTACGCGGTGTTCCGGGCCCTGCAGATCCGCCGGTTCCGGGTGCCGCCGCCCCGGATCCGCCCCGGCGACCAGTACTGACCCGGCGGCCCTCGATTTCTGCCCCGGCGGCCCTCGATAGGGTCGTGCTATGGAACATCGCCACCTGGGCAAGAGCGGTCTGAAGATCAGCGAGATCACCTACGGCAACTGGGTCACCCACGGTTCGCAGGTGGAAGAGGACGCGGCCAAACAGTGCGTCGCGGCCGCCCTGGACGAGGGCATCACCAGCTTTGACACCGCGGACGTCTACGCGGGCACCAAGGCCGAAGCGATCATGGGCCGGGCGCTGGCGGGCGTCCGGCGCGAATCGATTGAGATCTTCACCAAGGTGTACTGGCCGACCGGGCCGGGCCCGAATGACCGGGGCCTGTCGCGCAAGCACATCATGGAGGGGATCAACGGGTCGCTGCGGCGGCTCGGCACCGACTACGTCGACCTGTACCAGGCCCACCGGTACGACTACGAGACGCCGCTGGAGGAGACCCTGCGGGCGTTCGAGGACGTGGTGCGGCAAGGCAAGGCCCTGTACATCGGGGTGTCGGAGTGGCGGGCCGAGGAGATCGCGGCGGCACTGAAGATCGCCGACGAGATGGGTTTCGACCGGATCGTGTCGAACCAGCCGCAGTACAACATGCTGTGGCGGGTCATCGAGGCCGAGGTCATCCCGCTGTCCGAGCAGGAGGGCATCGGCCAGATCGTGTTCTCCCCCATCGCCCAGGGCGTGCTGACCGGCAAGTACCTGCCGGGCCAGCCGCATCCGGCCGGTTCGCGGGCCACCGACCAGGCGGGCGGGGCCGACTTCATCAGCCGCTGGATGCGGGACGACCTGCTGACCCGGATCCAGGACCTGAAGCCGCTGGCCGACGAGGCCGGCCTGTCGCTGGCCCAGCTGGCCGTGGCCTGGACCCTGCAGAACCCGAACGTGTCGGCCGCCATCATCGGCGCGACCCGGCCCGAGCAGGTCAAGGAGAACGTCAAGGCGTCCGGGGTCAAGCTGGACGCGGGCCTGCTGAGCCGGATCGACGACGTGCTGGGCGGCTACATCGAGCGCGACCCGGGCCGCACGGCCAGCCCGCCCAGCCGCCCGTAACCCTCCCCGCCGCCCGTGGCCGGCGTCCGTCATGGCCGCGGCGGCGGCCAGCCGCTCCGGGCGGCCCGCAGCCACTGCGGGCCGCCCGTAGTACGTCCGGCCGCCGGTCGCGCTCGCGGCCCCGGTCACACTCGCGGGTCCCGGTCACACTCCCGGGTCCCGGTTACGCCGCGGCCCCGGTTACGCCGCGGCCCCGGTTACGCCGCGGCCCCGGTCACACTCGCGGCCGCCGGGCCCTGGGCGTCCAGACCGCGGGGACCGGGCGGCGCAAGCCGGCTCTGCGCCAGGCGAGTTTGTTAAAAATATTGATTTAATTAAGTCGCCGGGTGCAGGGTCATCGGGCCGTACTCGGTCCGGTCGTCCTCGAGCAGGGTCACCTGATCCACCCCGGCCTCGACCAGGCCGCGGTAGTTCTCACCCAGCCAGCTTTCCGCGTCACCCTGGCTGGCGAAGATCGCTTCCGGGAGGTCGGCCGCCGTCACCGCGGCGCCGTCGGTCTTTTCGTATCGCCAGGTCCACGCCATGATCGCGTCGCCCCCTCGAACTCGCCCAGGTCGGGTAGATGCGGGTAGGACACTACCGAACGCAGGCCAGTAGTCGCGCCGCGGAGCGCCTCAGGCCCCGTAATAGGGCCCGGTAATCGGGCCCCGTAATCAAGCACAGAACAGGATGGCCCAGACGGCTTTGCCGCGGCCGACGACGGGGCTCCAGCCCCAGACGTCGCTGAGCGCGTCGACCAGCTGGAGGCCGCGGCCGCACTCGGAGTCCTGGATCGGCGCCTTGAGGACGGGGGCGGCGTCGCTGGGGTCCAGGACCGCGCACATGACCTCACCGGCCCGGCGGAACAGCCGCAGGCCGATGCGGGCGTCGCCGTGGGCCGGGCCGCGCGCGCCTTCGGCGTCCTGGCCGCCGTGGCACAGCGCGTTGGCCACGAACTCGGCCACGATGACCTCGGCGTCTTCAATGAGCGGATCGAGCTGCCAGCGGGTCAGGGCGGACCGGGTGAACCGGCGGGCGCTGCGGGCCGGCTGCGGGCCCGGCGTCAGGGTTAGGGCCATGACCGAGGGAGCGTCCCACCAGTCCGATGGCATCCGGACCACGCGCGGGCGGTCCGGCACGAGCTGCCGCGGGGGGGTGTTCAGCGTCTCGTGAGGAACCGGGTGGACCCTGGTACGCGTGGGCAACGGGACCTTGCGCTGGTCCCGGTTGTGAACGCTCACACCAATCGGGTTCAAGCTCTCGGACCTCATTGCGACCCCGGGGACGCTGGCTGACCCGCCAATCGTCGATGCTGGCGCGCAGGCCCAATTTTGCCGGACCCGACATGCAGATGCAAGGCCAAATGCACGTTCATTTGATGCGTGCAGATGCGCTGGTCGCTGGCCACTAACGAGTGGTTACGGACCATTTGACCGGTTTTTGAAACCGATTACATCTCGGCCCGGACACGACGGCGGCGGCCGCGCGGGCGGGCCGGCTGGCGCTGGCCTGGTGCGACGGCTTACGGTGTCGGAGGAGCTTGGTTCGGCATTATTTCGCGAAACTTTTCGGGAGTGGCCCATGCTGGTGGCCGGAGTGGACAGTTCCACCCAGTCCACGAAGGTGGTGCTGTGCCAGGCCGAGGACGGGGCCATCGTGGCCAGCGCCTCGGCTCCGCATCCGGACGGCACCGAGTGCGATCCTGAGTACTGGTGGCAGGCGCTGAGGCAGGCCGGGGACGGCCTGCTGGACCAGGCCGCCGCGGTGGGCGTGGCCGCCCAGCAGCACGGGATGGTGGCCCTGGACGAGGCGGGTGAGGTGATCAGGCCCGCGATCTTGTGGAACGACATGCGGGCCGCACCCCAGACCCGTGAGCTCATCGCCGAACTGGGCGGGCCGGCCGAGTGGGCCCGCCGCACCGGCAGCGTCCCGGCCGTGTCGTTCACCGTGACCAAGCTGCGCTGGATGGCCGAGCGGGAGCCGGAGTCGGCGGAGCGCCTGCACCGGGTGGTGCTGCCGCATGACTGGCTGACCTGGCGCCTGGGTTTCGGGCGCCCGGGCACGAAGGCGGTACCGGACGGCGAGCCGGTGACCGACCGCGGTGACGCCTCCGGCACCGGCTACTTCTCCCCCGCTGACGGGCAGTGGCTGCCCGACATCGCCGAGCGGGCCCTCGGGCGGCCGGTGGCCACGCCGCGGCTGGCCGCCCCGGCCGAGGTGGTGGGGCGAACCCCGGACGGCGCGGTGCTGTCCCCCGGCACCGGGGACAACATGGGCGCCGCGCTCGGGCTCGGCATCACCGAAGGCGACGTGGTGGTGTCGATCGGCACGTCCGGCACGGCTTACGCGATGACGTCGCAGCCGGCCGCCGACGTGACCGGCGCGGTGGCCGGGTTCGCCGACGCGACCGGGAAGTTCCTGCCCCTGGTGGCGACGGTCAACGCGGCCCGGGTGCTGACCCTGACCGCCCGGCTGCTCGGTACCGACGCCCCCGGCCTGTCTGACCTGGCCCTGGCGGCCGAGCCCGGCGCGGGCGGCCTGACCCTGCTGCCCTACCTGGACGGCGAGCGGTCACCGAACCGCCCGGACGCCACCGGGGTGCTGAACGGCATCACCAGCGCCAACCTGACCCCCGAGAACCTGGCCCGGGCCGCGGTCGAAGCCGTGCTTTGTTCCCTGGCCGACGGGATCGGCAACCTGGCCGACTGCGGCATCACCCCGGAGCGGGTCGTGCTGATCGGCGGGGCGGCCCGGTCCCCCGCGGTGCGGTCCATCGCGCCCGCCATCTTCGGCGTGCCGGTGACCGTTCCCGACCCGGCCGAGTACGTGGCCGTCGGCGCGGCCCGGCAGGCGGCCTGGGCCCTTTCTGGCTCGGACAGCCCACCGGACTGGGCTGGTTCGCCGGCGGAGACGTTCACCGCCGACCCGCGCCCCGATATCCGCGATCGATACGCCACGCTGCGGGACGACACCGCGTCGTGGCACGAGAGGAAAAGGAACAGCTAGTGAGCTCACCGAATAGCACTTACACCCCCGCGCCCGAGGACAAGTTCTCGTTCGGGATCTGGACCGTCGGCTGGCAGGGCGTGGACGTGTTCGGCGGCCCGGTGCGCCCGCCGATGGCGGCCGACCGGGCCGTGCGCAAGCTGGCCGAGCTGGGTGCGTACGGGGTGAACTTCCACGACAACGACGTGTTCCCGTTCGAGGCGTCGAACACCGAGCGCGACGAGCTGATCGCCGCGTTCCGCAAGGCGCTGGACGAGACCGGCACCAAGGTGACCACGGCGACCACCAACCTGTTCGGCCACCCGATCTTCAAGGACGGCGCGTTCACCGCCAACGAGCGCGACATCCGCCGGTTCGCGCTGGCCAAGGTGATGCGCAACCTCGACCTGGCCGCCGAGCTGGGCGCGAAGACCTACATCTTCTGGGGTGGTCGCGAGGGGGCCGAGTCCGGCGGGGCCAAGGACATCCAGGCCGCGCTGAGCCGCTACGCCGAGGGCATGGACCTGCTCTGCGAGTACGTCATCGAGCAGGGCTATGACATCAAGTTCGCCATCGAGCCCAAGCCCAATGAGCCGCGGGGCGACATCCTGCTGCCCACGCTGGGGCACGCGATCGCGTTCACCAACCAGCTTGAGCACTCCGACATGGTCGGTATCAACCCGGAGATCGGGCACGAAGAGATGGCCGGGCTGAACTACGCGGCCGGCATCAATCAGGCGCTGTGGCACGGCAAGCTCTTCCACATCGACCTGAACGGCCAGCACGGGCCGCGGTTCGACCAGGACCTGCGGTTCGGTGCGGGCAACGTGGGCGGTGCGTTCTGGGTGGTGGACGCGGTGGTGCAGGCGATCGACGCCGGCCAGTACGACGGGCCGGTCCACTTCGACTACAAGCCACCGCGCACCGAGGACGACGAGGGCGTGTGGGTGTCGGCCGCGGCCTGCATGCGCAACTACCTGATCCTGCGGGACAAGGTGCGCAAGTTCCGGGCCGACCCGGAGGTGCAGGCGGCGCTGGCCGCGTCGAAGGTGGCCGAGCTCAGCCAGCCCACCCTGGCCCAGGGCGAGTCGTGGCGCCACGTGCGCGAGGTCAGCATCGACATCGACGCCTACGCCAACCGGGGGCTGGGTTACGAGCACCTGGACCAGCTGGCCCTGGAGCACCTTTACGGGGTCCGCTGACCAGTAAATTAGGCAAGGGGCGGGACATTCCCGCCCCTTGCAGCACTTCTGGGACCGGCACATGAAAAGGGCGACGATCAGAGACGTGGCGGCGGACGCCGGCGTGTCCATCGGCACGGCCTCGAAGGCTCTGAACGGCCAGGGCCGATTGCGCCCGGAGACGCGTGAGCGGGTGGCCGAGGCCGCCCGGAAGCTGGGCTTCGCCCCGAACCCGCTGGCCCAGGCCCTGCTGGCCGGGCGGACCTACACGGTCGGGATGATCACGACCGACAGCTTCGGGCGGTTCAGCATCCCGGTCATGCTCGGGGCCGAGGACGCGCTGGGGGCCGGCCGGATCTCCGTGTTCATGTGCGACAGCCGGGACGATCCCGAACGCGAGCGCCGGTATGTGGAGATGCTGACCGCGCGCCGGGTGGACGGGCTGATCGTGACCGGGCGCCGGATCGAGCCGCGCCCGTCGGTCGGGTCCCGGCTGGGCATCCCGGTGGTCTACGCGATGACCCAGGCCGCCGACTCCGACGAGCCCGCCGTCCTGCCGGACGACGCGGGCGGCGGCCGGGCCGCCGGGCGGCACCTGCTGGAGACCGGACGCCGGCGCATCGCCCACATCACCGGGCCGGAACGCTTCCTGGCCGCGCGGGAGCGGGCCACCGGGCTGGGCGAGGTGCTCGAGGCCGCGGAGGTGCCGTTCGCCGATGGGGGCGTGCTCTACGGCGAGTGGAGTGAGCAGTGGGGCCGGGTGGCCACCGGGCGGCTGCTGGACCGGTGCCCGGACACGGACGCGATCTTCTGCGGCAGCGACCAGATCGCCCGCGGGGCCGGGGACGCGCTGCGGACGACCGGCCGGCGGGTACCGGACGACATCGCGCTGGTCGGCTTCGACAACTGGAACCCGATGGTGCGAGGCTCGGACCCGCCGCTGTCCAGCGTGGACATGTGCCTGGAGGACGTGGGCCGGGCCGCGGCGCAGGACCTGCTGGCCGCGATCGGCGGCGAGCCCGCGCGGGGGGTGCGGACCGTCCCCTGCCGGCTGGTCGTCCGCGAGTCGAGCGCGGCCGCGACTGTTAAGGCCGGCGATCCTGGGCACAACCGCTGATCATCATCGATAAGGAAAGGGGCCCGCACATGAACACGATGGCGTCCACGCCCGTAGAGCCGTCCCCGCTCCCACCGCAGCCCGGGCCCATGCCCGAGCCTTCGCCCCTCCCGCCGCAGCCGGAGCCGATGCCCGAGCCGTCGCCGGTGCCGTCGCCACCGGGGCCCGGACCGCTGCCACCGCAGCCTGGCCCGACGCCGACCCCGCCGAGCCCCATCCCCGACCCGAGCCTCCCGCCGGTACCACCGGAGCCGGGGCCGCTCCCGGCGTAGGCCGCCGCGTAACCTGAACGGATGCGGACGGCGAGGCTGTACGGGGTCGGTGACATCCGGGTAAGTGACGAGCCGGTTCCCGAGCCGGGGCCGGGCGAGACCCTGGTCCGGGTCACCGCGGTCGGTATCTGCGGCTCGGACCTGCACTGGTTCAGCGAGGGCGCGATCGGCGACGCCCAGCTGTCCCAGCCGCTGGTGCTGGGGCACGAGGCCGCCGGGGTCATCGCGTCGGGCCCGCGGCGCGGTCAGCGGGTGGCGATCGACCCGGCCATCCCGGACGGGACCTGCCGGGTGTGCCGCGACGGCTACCGGAACCTGTGCCCGCACGTGCGGTTCTCCGGCCACGGCGGTACCGACGGCAGCCTGCGCGAGTTCATGACCTGGCCCAGCGAGTTGCTGCACCCGCTGCCGGACCAACTGTCCGACAGTGACGGCGCGATGCTGGAGCCGCTCGGGGTGGCGGTGCACTCGATCGACCTGGGGCACCTGCCGTTCGCGGGCACGGCCGCGGTGATCGGCTGCGGGCCGATCGGGCTGCTGACGATCCAGCTGCTGCGGCTCTCCGGCGCGGAGTCGGTCGTGGCCTTCGATCCGCGGCCGCACCGCCGGAAGGCCGCGGCCGAGCTGGGCGCGGACCAGGTGGCCGATCCGGGAGAATTTGGGCCCGGCTTCGACGGCCTGGAGGGCCTGGTTGGTGACGGCGTAGACGTGTCGTTCGAAATCGCGGGCGGCGACGCCGCGGTCGGGCTGGCCCTGCACGTGACCCGCGCCGGTGGCCGGGTCACGCTGGGCGGCATCCCGGAGGACGACCACATCGGGTTCGGCGCCGCGGTGGCCCGCCGCAAGGGCCTCACCATCGCCATGGTGCGCCGGATGAACGAGGTGTACGAACGGGCCATCAGCCTGGTCGCGCGAGGTCAGGTCGACACCGCCGCGCTGGTCACCGACCGGTTCGGGCTGGACGACACCACGGCCGCGTTCGGTAAGGCAGTCCACCGGGAAGGCCTCAAGGTCATCGTCGAGCCCAATCGCTGAGACCAGCCGCTGAGTCCGCCCTTGAGTTCCCCTGAGTCCACCCTTGGGCCCGGCCGCCCGGCTGGCGTCCGGGCGGGCCTGGCATCCTGGTGGGCGGACGAGAGGCAGGCGGAAGGTGGACGCATGACGGTGACGGTCCTGGTACCCGACGAGACCGGCCGGGCGGCGCTGGCCGGGCAGGAGTGGGCCGAACCGGTCGTCTACGACCCCGACCACGACTGGCCGCAAGAGGCGTCGTCGGCCGAGGTCCTGGTCGTGCCACCTGCGGCCCGCACCGCCGACCGCCTGCTGGCGGCCATGCGCGAGCTGCCGAAGCTGCGGCTGGTGCAGACGCTCAGCGCGGGCGTTGAGCTGTGGGAGGGCAAGCTGCCGGACGGGGTGCTGCTGTCCAACGCGCGTGGCGCCCACGGCGGCTCGACCGCCGAGCTGGCCGCGACCGGGCTGCTGGCCATGTACCGGCAGGTGCCGCAGTTCCTGGCCAACCAGGCCGGGCACAAGTGGGACCAGCACCCGACCGAGACGCTGGACGGCAAGCGCGTCCTGGTGCTCGGCGCGGGTGACCTGGCCCAGAGCCTGCGGTCCCAGCTGGAACCGTTCGGCGCGACGGTGACGCTGGTGGGGCGGTCAGCCCGGGACGGGGTGCGGTCGTTTGACGAAGTACCGGAGCTGCTGGGCGGGCACGATGCGGTGGTGCTGATGGTCCCGTACAACGACCAGACGCACCAGCTGGCCGACGCCGGGTTCCTGGCCCGGATGCCGGACCAGGCCGTGCTGGTCAACGTGGCCCGTGGCCCGGTGGTGGACACCGACGCACTGGTGGCCGAGCTGACCGCCGGGCGGCTGCGGGCCGTGCTGGACGTGACCGACCCGGAGCCGCTGCCTGCCGATCACCCGCTGTGGGATGCGCCCGGCGTGCTGATCTTCCCCCACGTGGGGGGCAACACGACCGGCATGACCGATCGCGCCTGGCGGGTGGCGGCCGAGCAGATCGGCGCGTTCGCGGCCGGCCAGGACCCGCCCAACCTGGTGTCATGACCGGGTCGCGGGGCGCAATACGGGCCGCGGTGCTGGACGTGGCCGCGGTGCTGGTGTTCGTGGTCATCGGCCGGGCCAGCCACCGCGACGGCGAGACCATACCCGGGGTGGCCAGCACGGCCTGGCCGTTCCTGGCCGGGCTGGGAGCCGGCTGGCTGGTGGCCAGAGTGTGGCGGCGGCCCGCGGCCCTGGTGCCGTCCGGGGTCGCGGCCTGGCTCGGCACGGTGGCGGTGGGCATGGTGCTGCGGGTCGTGGCCGGCCAGGGCACCGCGGTCTCGTTCATCATCGTCGCGCTGTGCTTCCTGGGCCTGTTCCTGCTGGGCTGGCGCCTGCTGGCCCGGCTCTTGTTCGGTCGCCCCGTCTCTGGTCGCCCCGCCTCCGGTCGCCCCGCCTCCGGTCGCCCCGCCGATCCTGACTCTAGGAGCGTTCATGACCCGTCCGCCGTTGCCGCCGTTCACCGACGAGACCGCACGGCAGAAGGTCCAGGCCGCTGAGAACGCCTGGAACACCCGCGACCCGGAGCGGGTGTCGCTGGCCTACACCGAAGACTCGGTGTGGCGGAACCGCGACTCGTTCGTCACCGGCCGGGCCGAGATCGTGCGCTTCCTGACGGCCAAGTGGGAGCGCGAGCTGGACTACGCCCTGCGCAAGGAGCTGTGGGCCTTCGACGGCAACCACATCGCCGTCCGGTTCCAGTACGAAAGCCACGACCACGACGGCCAGTGGTGGCGCAGCTACGGCAACGAGCTGTGGGAGTTCGACGAGGCCGGCCTGATGGCCCGGCGCGAAGCCAGCCTCAACGACCTGCGCATCACCGAGGCCGACCGCCGCATCTTCGGCCCCCGCCCGGAGGGCGATCGCACGCTCATCCCCTTGCAGTAGGGCCGGGAGTTCGTGACCGTGTTCCAGCGCGAGGCCAAGCACGGCTGACCGGGGTCTCCTCCGTAGTATCGGGGTATGCCGCGAGCACTCACACCGGCTGAGGCCGCGCCGCACCTCGCGCCGGGCGATCCGGAGATCAGCCCCACGGTCGCGTTCATCATCAACCGCACCCGGGTGCAGAACCCGGACCGGTTCGCGCACGCCTGCCGGGCGGCCGCGCTATCCCGCGGCTGGGCCCCGTTGTTCCTGCCCACCACCCATGAGGAGCACGGCGAGGGACTGGTCCGGCACGCGGTCAACGCCGGGGCGCAGTTGGTGTTCGCGGTCGGCGGCGACGGCACGGTGCGGGCCTGCGCCAGCGTGCTGGCCGGCAGCGGGGTGCGGCTGGCCATCGTGCCGCGCGGCACCGCCAACCTGGCGGCCAAGGCGCTGCGGATCCCGCGTCGGCTCAGCGCGGCGCTAGCTACCGGCTTCGGCGAGCACGAGACCGTGCTCGACCTGGGTGTCGCGGACGGCGCCCCGTTCGCGGCGATGGCCGGCATCGGCCTGGACGCCGCGGTGGTGGAAGCGACCCAGGGGCTGCTCAAATTGCGGCTGGGCTGGGTCGCCTACGCTCACGCGGGCCTGGCCCACCTGCACGGACCGCCGAGCGAATTCACCATCCGGCTCGACGGCGGCCCGCCGCTGCTCCGGGCGGCCCGCTGCGTGGTGGTCGGCAACGCCGGTCTGCTGCCGGGCGGCTTCCCGCTGCTACCCGACGCCCGCCCCGACGACGGCCTGCTGGACGTCGGCGTCCTGGCCCCGTCCAGCCTGGCCGGCTGGGCCCGCGTCGGCTACCGCGTGCTCACCCGCAGCCGCCACGACGACCACCGCCTGGAACGCTTCCGCGCCCGCCACGTCCACATCACCGCCACCACGTCGCTCCCCCGCGAGAGCGACGGCGAGATCATCACCCCCTCCCCCACCCTCGAAGTCACCCTCCGCCCGGCGTCCCTCATCGTGAAGACGAGACTCGGTCCGGCAGGATGACCCAGTTGATGAGGTTCAGCTCGGCGCGGAAGATCTGACCGGCTCCGCCGGGGAGCACCAGCTGTCGCAGGGGCGCGCGGCGGGCCGTGGTCCGGCCGCGGTTCCGAAGCTCCGCAGCACCACCAGGAAGGCCACTACGACGGCCGCCGCGGCCAGACCCGAGACCCAGGCGCTCGCGTCGACCGGTCCCAGGGGCAGGGAGATGAGGCCGGTGAGAACCGCTGGCAGCCCCAGGCCGACGTACGCCGCCACGAAGAACGTGGACACGACCGCAGCGCGGTGCTGCGGCTGGGCGAGACGGTTCAGCTCGCTGAGACCGCCACGGAAAATGAACCCCACCGCCACCCCGCCCGCGAGCGTTCCCACCACGAATAGCCACAGGGCCTTGGCGAACAGCGCCAACTCGAGCGCGGCGAGGGTCACCAGCAGCAGCGGCAGCCCCGCTTCCAGGCTGCGGCGGCTGGCCATCCTGGCCGAGACCGCCTGGCTGACCGCAGCGGTCACGAAGATCAGGAAAGATGCGCCCCCGATGAGTGCCAGGTTGTGCACGCCGAGGATTCCGTGCAGGAACGTCGGCACCAGGCTGCTGAACAGCCCCAGCACGGTGAAGGCGGCGAAGACGCCGAGACCCGAGCCGATCAGGGGCGTCCGGACCTCCGGCGGGGCGGCGAGCCGGGGCCGGAAGCTGATCGCCCGGTCCGGGCTCTGGACCGTCTCGGGGATGGCCAGGAGCGCGGCAAGCGCCACCGCGCAGATGCCCAGGTAAGCCCAGAACACGCTGTGCAGCGGCATGGCCACATACTCGGCAAACAGGCCTGCGGTCAGCGGCCCCAGACCTAGCCCGGTCATGTTGCTCCCGGACGCCACTACTGCCGCGGCCTGACGGTCACCACGGGGCTGCAGCTCAGCCAGGGCGGCCGTGGCCGTCCCCGTGACCAGGCCCGCGGCGGCCCCGCTCACCACCCGGGCCACGATGAGCGACCAGATATTGGTCGCGGCCAGGAACAGGACCGTGCTGACCGCAGCGCACGCCACGGCGCACGCCAGTACTGCCCGGCGCCCCACATGATCGCTGAGGTCACCGAGAGCGAGCAGCGCGAACAGCGTGCCCAGCACGTAGGCGGCGAAGACCATGGTCACCCCGAGCGGACCGAAACCCATCTGCCGCTCGTACAGCACGTACAGCGGGACCGGCAGGGTGCCGCCCAGCATGACCAGGAGCAGGACCGCGGCCGTGAGCCGGTAGCCGCGCCGCCGGGCCGGAACTGGGACGCTGCTGGCCGGCGGGTCCGCCATCAGCGCTGGCCAGCCCGGTGGTGGGCCGGCGACGGCCTGGCAGGCGTGGCTGGGGTGTCCATGTGTCCCTCCAGGCGGGTGGCCCACACTCCGGCCCCCCACCAGAGCGGCCATCACCACGACCAGGGCCATCGCGTACTTGGCGATCTTCCCGATCCCTCACGCTAGCCCGATCCGCAATCGGCCAATATCCCCCGGTTAGCTAGCTGTCGCCCGGATCAGCGACCCGCAGGGAGATGCGCGGGGGGCCGGGGGCAGCATGGGATTCACGGCCTCGTACGTCTGGGAGAGGGCTGGTCGGAACGGTTCGTTGGAGGCACGCTCATGGACCCACCGGAACACCAGAAACTGGACGACGAAGGACTGCCGCTTCCACCACCAGCGGAGGGCAGAGCAGCACGCTGGCTGCTCACGATCATGGAGCGCGGCGAGACGGTGCTCTTCATCACCATCGCGCTCGCTCTGCTGGTGATCGCGGTCGTCGTGTTCGTCCACGGGGTGCACGACCTGCTCCTGGCGCCGGCCCAGGAGGAATTCGCGGTCACGGTCACCCGGGCCGTGAACAGCGTGCTGTTCATCGTGGTCGTTCTCGAGCTACTGCGCACGATCGTGGCCCGGCTGGAAGGCGGCGGCTTCCAGCTGCAGCCGTTCCTGGTCATCGGCATCATCTCGGCCACCCGCGACATCCTCACGGTCGGCGCAGAGCTGTCCCTGGGGCAGGTGCCCGTGGCCCGCACCATGACCGAGCTGGCCGTCAACGCGGGCGTGGTCGTCGCCCTGGCGGTGGTGGCGGTTAAACCAGCCGGGCCCTTTCGGCCAGGTGCCGTAACCGCCTCGGGTGAAGGCTTTGCTTCGCGCAGTCAGTTCGAAGGCGGCGTTCAGGGTTGGTTCAGGGCCGGGGCGCATCGTGGTCCTAGGAGGTGATCACGATGGGGTTCTACTGGGGGTCTGGGGTCCACTGGTGGGCCTGGGGCCTGGGACTCTTGCTGATGGTCGTCTTCTGGGCCCTGGTCATCTGGGCCATTGTGGCCCTGGTGAAGTGGGCCCACGGTGGGCGCCGCGGACCGGGTGGGCCCGGAGGCCCGGGCGGGCCGGGTGGCCCGCCGGGGCCGTGGCCGCCGGAGGACCCGCGCCGGGCCGAATCGGCCGAGGAGACGCTGGCCCGGCGGTACGTAACGGGCGAACTCAGCGCGGACGACTACCACCGGCGGCTGGGACTGGTGCGGTCCAGGTCGCTCGCGGGCAGCGGGAGCCGGTCATGACCGGACACGACACGGGAAACTTCCGTGCCAAAAACAACGTTTGGGCCTACGCTGATCGATTGTTCAGGAAAATCGGGACATCTTCCCAGCGTGGGCTGGATCTACTGTTAGCGCCGTTTCGGGCCTTACTGCGTAGATCGGGACCATGGGCTCGCCGTAATGGGGGCATCGGGCACTGGCCTCGGCTTCGGGGTTACCGGGAGGGTGTGACCTGTCACTGGCGGTTCGCCAGACCTGGGAGGGGATTGACGTTGTGAAGCGGACGATAACGGTCGGCCGGGGGCCGGCCGAAGCAGAGGGTCCGGCAGCACTCGGGCTCACCCACCGGATCTACCCCGACGGACACGCGACGGCGGTGATCCGCGGTGAACTCGACGCGGCCACCACGGACGTCGCGCTGGAGTACGTCACCCAGGTCATCGCGCGCAGCAGCGGCCCGATCGAAGTCGACCTGACCGGCCTGTCGTTCTGCGACGCCCGGGGGCTGCGGGCCCTGGCCGGAATGTCCGCCCGCGCCCGCACGGCCGGACGCCAGCTGCGGCTGACCGGCACCCGGCCCGGCATCGCCAAGATCATGCGGATCACGGGCATGGACGCGAGCTTCCCCGAACTGCGCCAGCCGGTGGCCAGCGCCTGAGCTAACTGCACCCGAGCGAGGAGCGGCAGGCGCACCCAAGCCGGCCCGGACCGGCGCTGACCATGGTCATCACTGGTTCTGGTCCCAATTGGTGTCGGCCACCGCTTAGAGTCCTCCTACGAGCGCTCGATGCGCACCGGAGGAAGCCGTGACGAGCTGTCGTTCGCTGGGCGCGATGCACCAACGCCTGGTCCGCGGGGTCCGCTGGCTGGGCCTGGACCGTAATCCGCTGCGCCGGGGCATCGACCGGGCCGAGACCGCGGTCCGGCTGGGTCTGGTGGTGCTGATCTTGACCGTGGTGCCGGCCGCGGCCCTCCTGGCCGGACGGTGGGCCTACCACTCCGCGGTAACCCAGGTCCGGGCGCAGGACGCGGCCACCCACACGGTCTCGGCCATCCTGCTGGAACCCGCCCCCACCGTCGGCGAACCCGACCCCTACGCCGGGGCCCAAGTGGCGTGGGTCCCGGCCCGCTGGGTTGCCCCGGACGGCCCGGTCCGTACCGGCGACGTGCTGGCCCCGGTGGGCGCGAAGCGGGGCAGCCTGGTGCGGACCTGGGTGGATGAGGCCGGGGACTTCGTCGACCCGCCGCCAGGGCACGCCGAGATCGTGGGCAACGTGTTCATGTCCGTAGCGCTGGCCGGGCTGTGCATGCTGGCCCTGCTGATAGCGGCGGAGGCGGCCGCCCACCACCTGCTGGAGCGGCGGCGGATGAAGGCCTGGGACGCGGGCTGGCGCGCGGTGGCACCGCGGTGGACGGGCCACCGGACCTGAGCGTCAGGCGTGCACGGCCTCTCGCTCGCCCGGTCCAGCCGATTCACCTGCGGATACGTCGCCGGACCGGACCACCACCACCGGGCAGGGCGCGGCGTGCAGACAGTCCCGTGCCACCGGGCCGAGCGAGCTCCGGCACTGGACGGGCGGAGTGGCGGGCCCGGTGGACTGGGCATGGCTGGTGCTGCCGAGCACGAGCATCTCGGCTCCAACCGACCGGTCGATGAGAACCCGGGCGGGCAGCCCATCGGCCATTTCGACCTTTACCCCGGCGGACGGCTGGGTGCCGAGGGCTTCGTCCACCACCGCCTGCAGGGTCTCCCCCGCAGCCGGTCCGGCTTGGCCGGGCTCACCGGCCCGGGGCTGGGGCGCGTAATGCGGAGTCGGCAGTTGCTGGTCCCGGACGTGGACCACATGCACCCGCATGCCCCGCAACTGCGCCTCACGGCCAGCCCAGCGCACCGCAGCGACCGATGCAGGCGAGCCGTCGATACCTACCAGGATTCGTCCGCTGGTGGGGAGGAATCGGGTTGGCATGTTCCCACCTTTCTCGCGATATCCGTTGCTGGTCGCGGTCTCGACTCTGGGCCGCGCACGTACAGCAGAACATGCTGGCGCGGCATAGTCCATCATGCACTGAGAGTGATAGAGATGGCTACAATTAGTTACAACAATAGGGACTCACCTGGGACAACGACAGCCGGCCCGTAACGCGGTGCCGCGGGAATTCGGGCGGCGTTACGGGCCGGTGATCGTGCCTTAACTAGTGATTGCCGTCGCCCTTGCGCGGCTCGCCCCGGTAGCTGCCGAACGACCACCGGTTGCCCTCGGGATCGCGGACCGCGAAATCCCGGGAGCCGTAGTCGGTGTCGTACAGGTCCATCAGGACCTCGGCCCCGGCCGCGGTGGCCCGGGCGAACAGCTCGTCCGGCTGGCCGGTGACCACGTAGGCGCCGAAGCTGCCTGGTTCCAGGGGCCAGCGGTCACCGTCGCTGGCGGGCTTGGCCGAGCCGAGCATGATCCCGCCGCCTTCCGGCCAGGACAGCTGGGCGTGGTGGACCTGGTCGCCGTCGGCGTAGACCACGGTCTCCTCGAAGCCGAACGCCTCGACCAGGAACCTGATCAGCCCGAGGGCGTCGCGGGCGCGGAGGGTCGGCCATACCTGGGGTGCTGGAGTTAGATCCGTCATGACCGTGATTCTTCCCCGTGGCCATGGACCCCGCCTTGGACGTTTCGGAACTCCTCGGCCAGCCAGCTGCTCGGCGGGCAGCCGGCCAGGCTGCGGAACTCCCGGGCCAGATGGGCCTGGTCGTAGTAGCCGCCGGCCGCAGCCAGGTCGGCCAGCGCGGGCGGACCGCCCTGGCTGACCCGGCGCGTCAGCATCCGGCGGGCCCGGTCGAACCGGATCACCCGGGCCGCCGCCTTCGGGGTCAGCCCGATCTCGGCCCGGAACCGGTTGTCCAGGTGGCGGGCCGACCAGCCGGTCTCCTGGGCCAGATCAGCCACGGACATCGCGCCCCCGGTGGCCAGCAGGGTCCGCCAGGCGTGCGTCACCTCAGGCGCGATCAGGTGACGGGCGTCCATCGGCCCGGTGTGCCGGGGGAACGACGCTGGCCAGCTGTCCGGCCGTGGCGGGTCCGGCGGTACAGCCCCAGTCAGGCCGGCCCGGGCGGCCAGCAGCCCGTCAAGCACCGCGAACCGGTCAGCCCAGGTGCCCGCGGCCCGGACCCGCTCCTGCAGTTCGGCGGCGAACCAGCCCAGCACTTCATCGCCTTCCAGATCCAGGGCGGCCAGGTCCCCGGCGGGCAGGCCGAGCAGGACCCGGGCCCCCAGCGGGGTCAGGCCCAGCTGGATCCCGGACTCACGGCCGTCGTGCGTGACCAGAGCGGGCACCGTATGCAGCCCCCCGACCAGCACCTGATGCTGGCTGGCGGGCTGGTGCGGGTCGGGGTGCTCGCTGATGGTCAGCGGTTCGTCCAGGGTGATGATCAGCGTCAGCCAGGGCGAGGGCAGCCCCCGATGCCGGGCCGGCGGCGCATCCACCTGCCGGTAACCCGAATACCAGGCCACCAGCGGCCGGAGGGCGTCCGGCGGCCGGTGGTGGGCCGATTCCGAGACCATCCGTTCCCCCCGCTCAGAGGCACCTGACCACCTATATGTTACCACTCCGTGATTGCCGGTCACCTAGGGTGAATTATTAAAAACACAGCCCGCAGGAAATTGATCCGAGGAAGATATGGCGCGTGGACGCACACGACGACGTGAACGGCAGCGACACGCCAGCGGGCTCGGTGCCAAACAACACCGTCCCGGTGAAAGACGCCAGGAAACGCCGCGTGCTCGTTATCGGCGCGTACATCGCCGCCGCGGCGGCTTTTACCGCAGTGGGCTTCGGTGCGACCTCGGTCATTCGCGATCAGTCCGGCAGCGCGTCGGCACCAACGCCAGCGGCAAGACGTTCACCCTGGCCGTGGGCAATGTGAGCAGCACCGGCGCGGCCACGACCATCGGCGGCCGTCGCATCGCCGGCCTGATGACGACCTCGGCCCAGGTGTTCGCCGGGCAGAGCACGGGCGGCCCGGTGGTCAACCTGTCCGGCCAGATGGTCGGGATCGATCTGTCCGGCTCGGCTCACGGGGCCGACATCACCAGCTACGCCGTGCCGATGAACGAGGCCCTGCGGGTGGCCCAGCAACTCAGGCACTGAGTACCGGGCCGGCCGATGCGGCCGGCGGCCGGGTCCCCGCGGAGCCGCGGCGACCCGGCCTTTTTCTGCGGCGTTCCTTATCTCCCCGGCCGACTTCACGCAACATAACTGGCGGTCCGTAATGACTCGGAAAGATGAGCTGGTTCCGGCGACCCAGCCGCGCGTTACGTTTCGGTAATCAGGTTCACATAGTGGCCCGCCGGAAACGGACGGGCGGGGGCAGAAATATTACCGATTTGATTTCGCCAATTGCTGCGTCCTGGCCAGGTCTAGCGTGATCGCTCGGGAGCTCAACCAAGCAACATAGAGGTGGATTGAATGCGCACTGGGCATAGGCCTGCATGGCGCCGCCGGCCACGGAGCCGGGCGGCGCGGATTGCGATACCTCTCGCCATCCCGATGGCGCTGGGTTTGGTCCTGGGCGCCGTGCTGGCGTTCACCGGCGGTCCCTCGAACACTACGATCCGGCAGTCCGCGGCCACCGCCGGGGCCACAGCCAGCGCGAGCCCGAGCGCGAGCGGCGCGGCCTCGGCCACACCCAGCGCGGTGGCCGCCTCGGCCACCCCGAGCGCGGTGGGCGCGTCACCATCGGCGGCGGCGTCCGCCCCGGCGGCGGCGGCGGCCAACGTGAGCTGCGACATCGTCGTCCCGGCCAACCCGCTGAGTGCCACCGGCCTGGCCACGCCCTACCAGCTGACCGGAGCCGGCGGCATGACCCCGGCCCAGTCCGGCTGCACGATGGCCAACTTCGCCGCCCTGGGCGCGTTCGTCCAGGCCACGGTCCTGGACCCGGCCACCGGCAAGCTGAGCACCTACGAGCCGCTGGTCATCACGCAGGGCACCCAGCCCGCGGTCAGGCCGGTCGTGCCGACGCTGCCCGCGGGCGCGGTGGTCACGGTCGACTTCGGGTTCAACGGCACCAACCTGACCCTGGTCGGCGCCAACCGGCGCGCGCTGACCCAGGGCCGCTGCGTCAACGGGCTGAACGGCTCGATCTTCGGGCAGGTTGCCTACTGCAACGGCACGGGCTTCTTCCAGGCCGTGAACCGGGCCGAGGCCGCGGGCACGCTGACCGTCCCGGCCGCGGGGACGTCGGCCGCGACCGGCAGCCCGTGTCTGACCACCCGGTCGTTTGAGATGATCGACCAGGACCAGAGCGACAACGTGACCTCCACGTACCTGCTCAACGGCAACGGCCAGACCGCACAGGACAACGCGGCCAACGAGGCTGCGGTGGCCGGGGGGCAGAAAATCAACAACGGCAGCGACAACCTGCTGCTGGACGCCTTCCTCGACCCGATCATGGGCTGCACGCCGATGGAGGCGCCGGACCTGAGCAACGCCGGCACCATGGGTACCTCGCAGGCGCTGGACGAGATCATGGCGGCCAAGGACGCTAACGCGCCGGTCGCCCTGGTTCCGGAGAACGACGAGATGGTCCTGGTCAACAACGCGGCCAGCACGACCAAGACCAACCTGTACCGCAGCAACGTGGGCCAGGCGCCGATCAGCGCGGCCAACAACGCGGCGGACAGCCCGGCCAACTACTGCCAGAACATGGTCAACGTGCAGACGCCTTTCCTGGCCAAGAACCAGACCTTGCTGACTGGCGGGCCGACTCCGGTTCCCGGCACGGGCAACAACCTGTTCACGTTCATGGCCAACCGGTTGAACATGTCCTTCACCAACCTCGGCTGCCAGAACTTCGGGCTGACGAACCCGGTGACGGTGACCCTGGATGGCAACGGCGCGGCCATCGCGGCCACGCTCAACACCACGCAGCAGAAGGCGACCACCGCCGGCGCTGCCGCGGGCGGCGGTAACGGGACGCGACCGGCACCGCCCGTCGGGGGGCGCAGGGGCCGTCCGCACCACCACCTGATGAACCCTTCAGGGGCGTAGGACACGGCCCAGAGGGCAGCCCCTGGATCGGCTCGTCGCAGCCCGCTGTGGTGCACGCCACAGCGGGCTGCGGTGTGTCACACGACTCTTACCTGGGTTGACCGTGCGTAACGCGCGGATATTACGGATGAAACCGATCGGCAACGTGGCGGTCTTGTACTGCTGTTCATGCCGGTCATCACAGGGAGCCATCATTCCGTCGCCGTAATTGGCGGCGGGCAGGCGGGGCTGTCGATGAGCTACTGCCTGACCGAGCGGGGCGTGGACCACGTCGTGCTGGACCGCAACCGGCCCGGCTACGACTGGCGCGAGCGTCGCTGGGACTCATTTTGCCTGGTCACCCCCAACTGGCAGTGCCAGCTGCCGGGCTTCCCGTACGCCGGCCCGGACCCAGACGGGTTCATGGTCCGGGACGAGATCGCCGACTACCTGGAGCGATACGCCGTCTCGTTCGGGCCGCCGCTGGTTTCCGGGACCGAGGTCAGCCGGCTGCGACGGCGGCGCGACGGCGTGTTCGAGCTGACCAGCCCGGCCGGGGACCTGACCGCCGACCAGGTCGTCGTGGCGACCGGGCCGTACCAGCTGCCCGCGATCCCGCCGGCCGGGCAACGGCTGCCGGACGGGATCGAGCAGCTGCACTCCTCGCAGTACCGCCGGCCGTGGCAGCTGCCGCCGGGCGCGGTGCTGGTCGTCGGCACCGGCCAGTCCGGCTGCCAGATCGCCGAGGACCTGCACCTGGCCGGGCGCCAGGTGCACCTGGCCGTGGGCAGCGCGCCCCGGGTGGCCCGCCGCTACCGGGGCCGGGACGTGGTGGCCTGGCTGCACGACATGGGCTACTACGACAAGGGCATCGACGAGTTCGCCGACGCTGAGAGCGTCCGGCTGCGGGCCAACCACTACGTGACCGGGCGGGACGGCGGCCACGACATCGACCTGCGGGCGTTCGCCCGGGACGGCATGCGGCTGTACGGCCGGCTGGGCGGCATCGACGGCGGGCGGCTCAGCTTCGCCGCCGACCTGGCCGCCAACCTGGACCACGCTGACGAGGTGTCGGAGTCGATCAAGGACTCGGTGGACACGTTCATCGACGCCACCGGGGCGGACGCGCCGGCCGAGGCGCGGTACACCCCCGTGTGGACCCCGCCGTCCGGTCCCGGCCAGCTGGACCTGGAGCGGGCCGGGGTGTCCGCGGTGATCTGGAGTACCGGGTTCGGCCGCGACTACCGCTGGGTCGACGTGCCGGTGTTCGACGGCCGCGGCTACCCGACCCACGACCGCGGCGTGACCAACTGCCCGGGCCTGTACTTCCTCGGGCTGCCGTGGCTGCACACCTGGGGCTCGGGCCGGTTCTCCGGCGTGGCCCGGGACGCCTGGCACCTGGCCGCCCAGGTCATCTCCTACCGGCACCGCAAGTGGGGCGACGACCTGCGCTGGATCGCGGGCAGCCCGGCCGAGACCTACCCCGACCGGGACTGGTCGATCCCGCGGACGGCGGTGTCCTGATGCGCGCCCCCCGACCGCTGGCCGACGCGCACCGGCATCTGGGAGTGCTGCCGGCCTATCCGTTCTACGGCGGGCCGCCGGTCAGCCCGGACATCAGTGCCCGGGCCACCATCGCCCAGCTCATGACCGACCTGGACCGCGAGGGCACCGAGCGGGCGCTGATCCTGCCCAACTACGGTGTGCCCGACGCGGCGGCCGCGTTCGCGTTCAACGAGCTGGTCGTGGAGGCCGCCCAGGCCGACGACCGGATCCGGTGCGGGCTGTGGACCTCGCCCCGGCCCCAGGACGAGGAGCTGACCACGGCCGCGCTGGCGCTGGCGGGCGAGCCGGGCGTGCGCGCGCTGAAGGTCAGCTTCCTGCTCGGCGGGCGGGCCAGCGACCCGGCCTGCAAGCCCGCGCTGGACCAGATCTTCGCCGTGGCCGAGCAGCACGACCTGGTCGTCCACGTGCACACCTCCCCCGGCGGCACGTCCGACATCGACGAGGTCGGGCAGCTGGTCGACGCCTACGCCGACCGGGTCGCGGTGCACCTGGTGCACTACGGCGGCGGGGTCAGCGGGCACATCAAGCTGACCGGCGGCCGGTTCTTCGACTGGGTGGCGGCGGGCAAACGGGTCTACACCGACCTGTCCTGGGCCATCGGCTTCGCCCCGCGCTGGCTGATGGACGAGATCAGCCGCCGGGGCGCCGGCCACGACCGGGTGCTCTACGCCAGCGACGAGCCCTGGGGCGACCAGCCCGGTGAGTACGCGCGGCTGCGGGCCGTGGCCGGGGACGGCGAGCTGGCCGACCTGATCTTCCGCGGCACGTTCGACCAGCTCTACGGATAACCAACCAGCTCCACCAAAAAGAAGGGATATCGCCATGACGGCCGACCTGTCCGACACCGAGAAGCAATCCATCACCGAGATCCCGCACCCGTCCCTGCAGGAGGGGTCGAGCATCTACGGCGGGACAAAGGTGTTCCCCGACTACCAGGCCGAGGACGGCGAGGTCTACTTCACGCTGGTGCACGGCCTCGCGCACGAGTCGTCGGTGAGCTTCGTGGCCATCTTGCAGGCCACCCGGGCGCTGCGGAAAGGCTTTGAGTCGGCCATCTACTTCTACGGCCCGGGCTCACTGAACTGCCTGGCCACCCGGGGCTTCCCCACCACCGGGGCATCGGCGTTCCCGGGTGAGCAGAACATCAACGGCTCGCTGAAGACGTTCATCGACGAGGGCGGCAAGGTCTACTGCTGCCGGTTCGGCCTGTCGCTGCATGGCGCGCGGGAGGAAGACCTGATCGACGGGGTCATCCCCACCCACCCGCTGGACGTGCAGGACGCCCTCATCCACTACAAGCGCAAGGGCGCGATCATCAACTCGACCTACAACTTCTGAGCCGACGCCGGGAAGGACAACGCACAGGAGAGCAATGAGCATCGACACCCGAGTCGACATCGCGATCCGCGGCGTGCGGATGGCGGCTCCGGTCCACCGTCAAGGCGGCGCCGGGCCGAGCGACGATGGCCACCTGACCATCGACGGGGCCAACGCCGCGGTGCCGGTCAACCCGGACAGCCCGTACCAGGTCAGGGACGGGCGGCTGTGGTTGGGAGAAGATGACACCGGGCTGCGGCTGGGCATGGTGCCGCGGCCCAAGTTCTACGACCTGACCACCGCGGACGGGGTGCCGTACCGGCAGATCGCCCTGCTGCACGGCGCGGACGTGCTGGCCAGCACGGTGGTGCAGACCTGCATCCGGTACGGCGAGGCCGACCGGTGCCGGTTCTGCGCCATCGAGGAGTCGCTGCACGCCGGGAGCACGGTGGCGGCCAAGACCCCGGCCCAGCTGGCCGAGGTGGCCGAGGCCGCGGTACGGCTGGACGGGGTGCGCCAGGTGGTGCTGACCACGGGCACCACGGCCGGCCCCGACCGGGGCGCCCGGCACCTGGCCCGGTGCGTGCGGGCCATTCTGGCGGCGGTGCCCGGACTGCCGATCCAGGTGCAGTGCGAGCCTCCGGCCGACCTGTCCGCGCTGCGGGACCTACGGGACGCCGGGGCGGCGGCGATCGGCATCCACGTCGAGTCGCTCGACCCCCGGGTCCGGCACCGGTGGATGCCGGGCAAGTCGTCGGTGCCGATGACCGCGTACGAGATGGCCTGGGACGAGGCGGTGCGGCTGTTCGGCCGCAACCGGGTCTCGACCTACCTGCTGATCGGGCTGGGCGAGGACCCGGATGAGCTGGTGGCCGGGGCCGGGCGGCTGATCGAACGGGGGGTGTACCCGTTCGTGGTGCCATACCGGCCGCTGGCCGGGACGCTGGCCCGGCGGCACCAGGTGCCGGCCCCGCCGCCGTCGCTGGTCCGGGACGTGACCCAGCGGGTGGCGGCGCTGCTGCAGGCGGCCGGGATGACCGGGGCGGACCAGCAGGCGGGCTGCGCGGCGTGCGGGGCGTGCAGCGCGCTGCAGGCCGCGGGCGGCTGAGGAGGGCGCGGTGTTCGAGGTCCTTACCGGGGAGCGTCCCGGGCTCGGGAACGGGCTGGCCGGCGCGCCGCCGGCGTACCTGATCGAGCCGGCCGCCGACCAGGCCACGCTGGCGGCCTACCGGGAGCTGCGCACCCGGGTGTTCGTGGCCGAGCAGAACCTGTTCGAGGCCAGCGACACCGACGACCACGACGACGACCCGCGCACCGTGGTGCTGGTGGCGCGGGCACCGGACGGCGCGGTGATCGGCGGGGTCCGGCTCGGCCCGGCCGGTCCCGGCCCGGACATCGGCTGGTGGTACGGCGGGCGGCTGGTGGTCGACCCGGCGGCGCGGCGCGGGCGGGCGGGCGCGGACCTGGTCCGGGCGGCCTGCGCGCACGCCGAGCAGGCCGGGGCGCTGCGGTTCGACGCCACCGTCCAGCCGGCCCAGGAACGGTTCTTCCGCCGGCTGGGCTGGCAGCCGGTCCGGCCCACCAGCGTGGCCGGGCGCCCGCACGTGCTGATGCGGTGGCCGATCGGCCGCCTGGCCGGGCTAGCCGCCACGACCAAGAGCCCGCTGGGCGGGCTGCTGGCCGGGCTGGGCGGCATCGGCCCGGACGGCCGCGGGCGGCCCCCGGGCGGGGCCGGATTCGGCGGCGACGACGGGGCGCCGGTACCCGGCACCGACGTGGTGGCCGCCTGCGACGCGATCGTCCCGTCCATGGTGGAGCGCGACCCGCAGTGGGCGGGCTGGTGCTCGGTGCTGGTCAACGTCAACGACCTGGCCGCGATGGGCGCCGCCCCGGCCGGGCTGCTGGACGCGGTTGGGGCCCGGGACGCCTCGTTCGCGGCTCGCATCCTGGCCGGCCTGCGTCAAGCCGCCGCCGCTTACGACGTGCCGGTGCTGGGCGGCCACACCCAGCTCGGGGTGCCCGCCGCGCTGAGCGTGACCGCACTGGGCCGCACGGTGGACCCAGTGCCCGGGGGCGGTGGCCGTCCGGGGCACCGGGTCCGGATCACCGCCGACCTGGGCGGCGGCTGGCGGCCCGGCTACCGGGGCCGGCAGTGGGACTCGACCACGACCCGGCGGACCCCGGACCTGCGGGCCATGCTGACGTCGGTGGCGGCCGGGCGGCCCGCCGCAGCCAAGGACGTATCGATGGCCGGGATCGCCGGCACGCTCGGCATGCTGGCCGAGGCCAGTGGCTGCGCGGCGGTGCTGGACGTGGCCCAGGTGCCGCGCCCGGACGCGGCCACCGCCGGGGACTGGCTGAGCTGTTTTCCCGGGTTCGCCATGATCACCACGACCGCACCGGACGAGGACCGGCCGCTGCCCGCCGGCCCCGCGGCCAGCGCCGGATGCGGTGAGCTGCGGGCCGGGCGCGGGGTGACGCTGCGCTGGCCGGACGGAGAGTGCACCGAGGTCATCGCGGGCGCGGTGACCGGATTGGGGCGGGCATGAGCATGGGGGCTGGCGTGAGTATGGGGGCTGGCATGAGGAGCGACACGGCGTGAGCACACTGCGGATGGCGGCGGTGGCGGCCACGTTCGGCCGCGACCTGGAGGCGGACTTCGGCCTGATCGGGCGGCTGATCGAGCAGGCCCGGGAAGCCGGCGCCCGGTTGCTGGCCCTGCCCGAAGCCTGCCTGGGCGGCTACCTGTCCCACCTGGAAGGGACGCAGGGTCCCGGGGCCGGGGACGAGGGCCCCCCGGCGCTGGACCCGGACGGGCCTGAGATCCGGCGGCTAGCCGCACTGGCCGGGGACCTGGTGGTGTGCGCCGGGTACTGCGAGGCCGACGGGGACGACCGTTACAACAGCGCGGTCTGCGTGACCGGCGACGGGGTGCTCGGCCGTCACCGCAAGGTGCACCAGCCGCTGCGGGAAGACGCCAGCTACGCGGCCGGTGACCGGTTCGCGGCGTTCGACACGCCGGCCGGGCGGCTGGGCATGATGATCTGCTACGACAAGGCGTTCCCGGAGGCGGCCAGGACGCTCGCGCTGGACGGCGCCGAGGTCGTGGCCTGCCTGTCCGCGTGGCCCGCGGCCCGGACCAACCCCGCCCCCGACCTGGCGGACGACCGGTGGACCCGGCGGTTCGACCTGTTCGACCGGGCCCGGGCGCTGGAGAACCAGGTGGTGTGGGTGTCGGCCAACCAGGCCGGGGAGTTCGGCAGCATGCGCTTCGTGGCCAGCGCCAAGGTGGTCGACCCGGGCGGAGACGTGCTGGCCAGCACCGGGACCGCGGCCGGGATGGCCGTGGCCGAGCTGGACGTGGCCGCGGCCCTGGACGGCGCCCGCCGGGCCATGGCCCACCTGCGCGACCGCCGCCCGCACGCCTACACCCCGGTGGGGGCGTCGCCGGCCCGGCCGGAAACGGTCGCGGACGGGGCGCCCGTGGCGGCTGCGTGACCGTGACCCGGCTGGCCGCGGCCGCGGCCCACTTCGGCCGGGACCTGGACTTCGATCTGCGCCGGGTGGCGAAGATCATCGCCGACGCGCGTCAGGCCGGGGCCGCGCTGCTGGTCTTGCCGGACGCGGCCCTCGGCGGTTACCTGGACGACCTGCGGCATCCTGACCTGGAGGCGCTGCCGCCCGCGCTCAAGCCGGACGACCCGCTGCTGGACCGGGTGTCCGCGCTGGCTGGGGACATGACGGTGTGCGTCGGCTACTGCGAGGCGGACGGGGACGACCGGTACAACAGCGCGGTCTGCGTGACCGGTGATGGCGTGCTCGGCCGCCATCGCAAGGTGCACCTGGCCGCCGGTGAGGTGGCGGCCTACCAGCCCGGGAACTCGTTTGCCGCGTTCGACACCCCGGCCGGGCGGCTGGGCCTGCTGATCGACTACGACAAGACGTTCCCGGAGGCGGCCCGGACCCTGGCCCTGGACAGGGCGGACATCCTGGCCTGCTTGTCGGCCTGGCCGACCAGCCTCACCAACCGGGCGGCGCGGCTGGCTCAGGACCGGCAGGCCTGGCTGTTCGACCTGTATGACTGCGCCCGGGCCGCGGAGAACCAGGTCGTGCTGGTCTCGGCCAACCAGACCGGGGCGACGGGCGGGATGCGGTTCCTGGGCCAGGCCAAGGTGGTCGGGCCGGGCGGCTCCATCCTGGCCCGGACCTGGGGCCGGGCGGGCCTGGCCGTGGCCGAGCTGGATGTGGCCGAGCAGATCGGCACCGCGCGCCGGGTGCTGCGGCACCTGGACGAGCGCCGCCCGGACAGCTACCGGCCCGGGCCGGCGCTCCCGGCGGTACCGGCGGCGCGGACCACGACCCAGAGCCGGACCACGACCGAGGAGCCGGAGGGCCGGTGAAGATCGCGCTCCTCACATATTCGACCAAGCCCCGGGGCGGGGTGGTGCACACGCTGTCCCTGGCCGAGGCGCTGGCCGCGGCGGGCGCGGACGTGACCGTGTGGACGCTGGGCCGGGGCGGGGACGGCGGGTTCTTCCGGCCGGTCGACCCGGCCGTGGGCCAGGTCATCGTGCCGTTCCCGGACCGGGACGGCGAGGACGTCGGCGCCCGGGTGCTGCGCTCGATCGGCACCCTGCGGGACGCGTTCGACCCGGCCGGCTACGACATCGTGCACGCCCAGGACTGCATCAGCGCGAACGCGGCCGGCCGCTGCCTGCGCACCGTGCACCACATCGACCACTTCCAGACCCCGGAACTGGCCGCCTGCCACGAGCGGGCCATCACCGAGCCCGTCGGCCACGTCTGCGTGAGCGCGGCGGTGGCCCGCGAACTGCGGGACGGGTGGGGCATCACCGCGACCGTGATCCCGAACGGGGTGGACGCCCGGCGGTTCGCGGATGCGGCCGGCCCCTCCCCCGGCGCGACCGCCCGCCGGGAGGCCTGGCGGCACCAGCTGGGACCGTTCGTGCTCTCGGTGGGTGGCATCGAACCGCGCAAGGGGTCGATCGACCTGCTGGACAGCTTCGCGCGGCTGCGCGCCGCCCCGCAGGGTTTGCTCCCCACCCCCCGACCCGGGCGTCCCGCTCCGGCCCTGGTCATCGCGGGCGGGGAGACGTTGTTCGACTACCGGCCCTACCGGGCGGCCTGGCAGGCACGGGCCGACGAGCTGGGGGTCACGCCCATCGTGCTCGGCCCGGTGGCGCACGGCGACCTGCCGTCGCTGGTGGCCGCGGCCGACGTGTTCGCGTTCCCGTCCACGGCGGAAGGGTTCGGGCTGGCCGCGATGGAGGCCCTGGCCGCCGGGGTGCCGGTGGTGACCCGGGACCTGCCGGTGCTGCGCGAGGTGTTCGGCGGCGCGGCCCGCTTCGGCGCCGACGTGGCTGGCCTGGCCGCCGCGCTGGGCGATGCGCTGGACCGCCCGGACCCGGCGCTGGCCGCGGCCGGGCGGGCGCTGGCCCGCCGCCACACCTGGGCGGCCGCGGCCAGGCGGCACCTCGGGTTGTACCGCTCGCTGGCCGCGGCCGGCGCACCCTGAACCCTGCTGGCAGACAGGACGGGCGCGGTCGAGGCGACACCGAGAAAGCCGGTCAAGGCGGGCAGGCCATGAGCCCGGCGACACGGCCGGGCCACACCCTGGCGGACAGACTCGGTGCCGCCCCTGTAGGCACCCGTCACGGCATCCCCCCGGTGCAATGACCGATACCGAGGAGAAAATTACCGGCCGGGTCCGCCCCGGGCCGGGCAAACGGGCGTCCGGGTTCGTCCGGGTATTTCGCCCGGGCAGGACGCAGGTAAAGAACACCGTTTGAAGCGGCAATGAATTAGCCCGGCAGGGTCACACCCGGTTCACGTCGTCTGTAGTCTCCTGGGCGAAATACGTGACCGAACGTTGTAAGGGGAACGAATGCCGGACACGCCCGCCAGCCCGCCGGGCTTAACCGACCTGGAGGCCTGTCACACCCGCGGTGACTTTGGCCGGCTGCTGACCCAGCTACGGGGCGCGGCCCGGCTGTCCATCCGCGACGTCAGCGCGGCGACCGGGATCCCGGTCGCGACGCTGGGCGATTACTTCAACGGCCGGCACCTGCCACCACCCCGGGACCGCATGCTGGAACGGATCGTGGCCGCCTGCGGGGGCAGCGAGCCGGCGCTGACCGCGGCCTGGGTGGCGGCCCGGGACCGGGTCCGGCCGACGCCGGGCCGTCCCGCCGCCAACGCACCCGCGCCGTACCGGGGACTGGCCTTCTTTCGCACCGAGGACGCGGCCTGGTTCTTCGGCCGGGCCGACCTGACCGCGCGGCTGGCGGCCGAGGCCGAGCGGGTGCAGGCCCAGGGCCTGCCCCTGGTGGTGACCGGGCCGTCCGGGGCCGGCAAGTCGTCACTGCTGCGGGCCGGCCTGATCCCCGCCTTGGCCCCGGGCACGGCCGTCATCGTCTTCACTCCGGGCGCCCACCCGGCCCAGGCGCTGGCGGCGGCGCTGCCGCCCACCGGCCCAGCGGAGCCGGCCCCAGGCTCAGCGGAGCCAGCCGGCGGGCCGGGGCTGGCCATCGTGGTGGACCAGTTCGAGGAGGTGTTCGCGCCTGGCGTGGCCGACGCCGAACGGGACGAGCTGATCGAGCGGGTGTACGCGCTGGCCCGGCCGGGCCCGGACCGGAGTCCCGGCGCGCTGGTGGTGCTGGGACTGCGGGCCGACTTCTACGGCCGGGCGCTGGCCGATCCCCGGCTGGCCCGGTCGCTACAGGACGGCCAGGTCGTGGTGGGGCCGATGACGGCGCAGGAGGTCAGGGCGGCCATCGAAGGACCGGCCCAGGCCGCTCACCTCGACCTGGAGCCGGGGCTGGCCGACCTGATGCTGCGGGACCTGCGTCCGGTCAGTGCCCGCCGGGGCGCGCACGACCCGGGGGCGCTGCCGCTGCTCTCGCACGCCCTGCTGTCGACCTGGCAAGGACGCCGGTCCGGGCGGCTGACCATCGAGGGCTACCGGGCCAGCGGCGGCATCACCGATGCGGTGGCCCGGTCCGCGGACCTGGCTTACGCCGGCCTGACCGCGAGCCAGCAGCGGGCGGCACGGCGGCTGTTCCTGCGCCTGGTGTGGGTGGCCGACGACGGGGCGGACACCCGCCGCCGGGTCCCGCTGGCTGACCTGGCCACCGCCCCTACGGAGCTGGAAGAAGCGGCCGACGACGACCTGAGCACGGTGCTGGCCCTGTTCGTGGACGACCGGCTGATCACCAGCGACGAGCACACGGCCGAGATCACCCACGAGGCGCTGCTGACGGCCTGGCCGCAGCTGCGGAGCTGGATCGACGAGAGCCGGGCCGAGCTGGTCATCGCCCGCCGGATCGCGGAGTCGGCCCAGCTCTGGCAGGACGCCGGCCGCGACGACGCCGACCTGCTGCGGGGCGGCCGGCTGGCCATGGCTCGCGGCTGGGCGGCCGAGCCGGCGACCAGTACCCCGGCCGCCGCGGCGGCCAGCGCCGAGCGGCGGGCCACGCTGAGCGCGACCGAGCTCCGGTTCGTGGACGCCTCGTTCGCCCGGTACCGAGCCGAGCAGGCCGAGCAGCGCCAGGTCAGCCGCCGGATCCGGCGGCTGGCGGCGACGCTGGCCGTGGTGCTGCTGGGGACCGCGGCGCTGGCCGGCTACGCCTGGCAGCAACGGGCGGACGCCGGCCAGCAGCGCAACCAGGCCGACTCCCGCCAAGATGCGGCCGAGGCGATGAACCTGCGCAGCCAGGACCCCACGCTGGCCGAGCAGCTCAGCCTGGCCGCCTACCGGATGGCGCCCACCTCCCAGGCCCGTGGCAGCCTGCTGACCTCATCCGACACTCCGCTGGCGGCCCGGCTGCTGGGGCCGTCGGACACGGTTCAGGCGGTGGCGCTCAGCCCGGACCACGGGATGCTCGCGGTGGCCGCCGCTGACGGCACCGTGCGGCTGTGGAACGTGGCCCGCCCGGATCACCCGGTCAGCCTGGGCGAGCCGTTCGTCCGGCAGAAACAGGCCTTCTACGCGGCGGCGTTCAGCCCGGACGGCAAGGTGCTGGCCGTGGCCGGAGCGGGCGAGGTGGTGCAGCTGTGGAACGTGGCCCGCCCGTCCCGGCCGGTCCAGCTCGGCCAGCCGCTCACCGGCCCCGCCGACACGGTGTACGCGCTGGCGTTCAGCCCGGCCGGGACCACGCTCGCGGCCGGCAGCGCGGACGGCACGGTGCGGCTGTGGACGATGGGCGCGGGCGGCACGGCCCCCGCCCCCGGCCGCCCGGTCGCGCTGCCGGTGACCGCCGGAGACTACGTGCAGACGGTGGCGTTCAATCCGGCCGGCACCGAGCTGGCCGCAGGCACTTCGGGCGGCACGGTGGCGCGCTGGACCCTGCCAGTGGCGAAGGGGCCCGGAGCGAAGGGGCCGGGGGCGAAGGGCCGGCCGGCGGCGCTGCCCACCCTGAGTGGCCCGGCCGACGTGGTGTTCTCGGTCGCGTTCAGCCCGGACGGCCGAACGCTGGCCGCGGGCAGCAAGGACAAGACCGTGTGGCTGTGGGACGTGACCAACCCGGCCCGGCCGCACCCCACGGGCCAGTTCAAGGGGGCCACCAGCTGGATCAACGCGGTGGCGTTCAGCCCGGACGGGTCGCTGCTGGCCGACGGGAGCAGCGACGGCTCGGCCCAGCTGTGGGACGTGGCCACCGCGGCACCGGTGGCCACGCTGCCGGACCCGGGCCCGGTCACCACCCTGGCCTGGGACAGCAGCCAGCACCTGATCACCGGGGCGGCCGACGGCAGCGTCCGGGTGTGGGCCCTGCCGCCCGCCGTGCTGGCCACCGACGGCCTGGTGAACGGGGTCGCGTTCAGCGCCGCGCACCCGGACATGCTCGCGGTGGCCAGCGGCAACCTGCAGCTGTGGGACGCCGCCCGCCGCGTTCCGCTGGGCCCGGCGGTGACCGTGCCCAGCACCAGTCCCGGCGGCGCCGCGTTCAGCCCGTCCGGTTCGGTGCTGGCGGCCGGCTACCTGGACGGGATGCTGCGGATGTACCGGGTGACCACGGCCGGTGGCCAGTCCCGCCTGGTCAGCGAAGGCACGGTCCAGGCGTCGGACACCGGTTACGTGGAGAACGTGGCCTACTCGCCCAACGGGCGCCTGGTGGCCACGGCCGACGACGACTACACGGTCCGGCTGTGGGACGTCTCCGACCCGGCCCACCCCCGGAAGGTGGCCACCTTGCGCGGGTTCGGTTCCTACGTGTTCTCGGTCGCGTTCAACCGGGCCGGGACGATGCTGGCCGCGAGCAGCGCGGACAAGACGGTCCGGCTGTGGAACGTCGCCGACCCGGCTCACCCCCGCCAGCTCGGCCCGGCGCTGACCGGGCCGGCCAACACCGTGTACTCGGTGGCGTTCGACCCGGCCAAGCCGGTGCTGGCTGCGGGCAGCGCCGACCGTACCGTCTGGCTGTGGGACATCGCTGACCCGGCCCATCCCCGGCGGCTGGGCCACCCGCTCACCGGACCGGCCAGCTACGTGTACTCGATCGCGTTCAGCCCGTCCGGAACCATGCTGGCCGCGGGCAGCACCGACGACACGGTGTGGCTGTGGGGCGTGGGCAATCCGGCCCGGCCCGCGCCGCTGGCCACGCTGACCGGGCCGTCGGACCACGTGTACACGGTGGCGTTCAGCCCCACGGGGTCGACGCTGGCCGCGGGCAGCGCCGACGGCAGCGTGCACCTGTGGGACACCACGGCGGCGGCCGCGGCCCGCGCCGTGTGCAGTATGGGTGGCGACCCGATCACCTGGTCCGAATGGGCCCGTTACCTGCCCGGGACTCCCTACCAGCCACCCTGCCGCTGAGGGGCGTGGCCAGCTGGCCAGGTCAGGTCAGGTGGTCAGTTGAGCGCGGCGGGCTTGCGGGCGCTGAAGCGCATGACCGTGCCGGCCAGGGCGCTGCGGGTCTGCAGGGCGGTGAGGCCCAGGTGGTCCAGCGCGGTCTTGAGCTGGCCCGGATGCAGGAGGGTCGTGCCGTCGCGCTCGCCGACGCGCATGAGCCGGGCCGGGGCGGTGTTGAGCATGTCGTACCCGACCAGTTTGCCGCCGGGGCGGAGCACCCGGACCGCCTCGGCCAGCGCCTTGTCCCACTCGATCACGTGGTGCAGCATCGCGGCCGACACCACCAGGTCGAACCGGCCGTCCGGGAACGGCAGCGCCGTGGCGTCGGCCCGCTGCACGCTGGCCCGCTGGCCGAAGCCCGACAGCACCTGCTCGGCCATGCCGACCCGTTCGACGTCGGTGTCGGTGGCCACCATGCGGAACTGCGGGTACAGCGTGAGCAGCTGAGCGGTCAGGCCACCCAGGCCCGCGCCGATCTCCAGCCCCTCCCCCGACGGCTCCACGTCCTGCAGGATCCAGGGCAGGATGATCCGCCGCGCCGCCACCCGGTAGGGCAGGCTGGTCAGGGTTGCCTTGGCGCTGGGCGGCATCTCGGGCATGAAGCCAGCTTGCCATGCCCGCTGGAGTACCCCGTCCGCTGGTCACCCGGCGCCGCGGGCGGAACCGGGCCCGCGGTGGCGTTCCTCTGCCCAGGGCAGATTTTCTTGGTGGCGCGCCGGGACGCAGCGCAGGGTTGAGCTAATTAAGAATCAAAATCCCTGCCTGAAAGGGGGCCGTCATGCCGGCTGCCACCGCCGACACACCGCTGGCCGGGCCGCTCGATGATCAGCTGACCGCCCGGCTGCTGCAGCAGCGGATCATCGTGCTCGGCACCGAGGTCGACGACCGGATCGCCAACCGGCTGTGCGCCGAACTGCTGCTGCTGTCCGCGGAGGACCCGGGCCGCGACATCAGCCTGTACATCAACTCCCCCGGCGGCTCGGTCAGCGCCGGGCTGGCCATCTACGACACCATGCGGCTGATCCCCAACGACGTGAGCACGCTGGCCATGGGCCTGGCCGCGAGCATGGGCCAGTTCCTGCTGTGCGCGGGCGCGGCGGGCAAGCGGTTCAGCCTGCCGCACGCCCAGGTGCTCATGCACCAGGGCTCGGCCGGGTTCGGCGGCACCGCGGCCGACATCGATATCTACGCCGGCCAGCTGGAACGCACCGGCCGGACGGTGAACGGGCTGACCGCCCAGCACACCGGGCAGCCGATCGAGCGGATCGAGGCCGACGGGCTGCGGGACCGCTGGTTCGACGCCGAGGAGGCGCTGGCCTACGGGTTCATCGACCACATCGTGGAGAGCGTCCGCGATGTCCGCCCGGCGATGGCAGGAGTGTGAATTTCATGGGGCAGTACACGATTCCGACCGTGGTGGAGAAGAACGCCGGCGTGGAGCGGGCCTACGACATCTACTCGCGGCTGCTGACCGAGCGCATCATCTTCCTCGGCACCGAAATCGACGACGGGGTGGCCAACGTGATCATGGCCCAGCTGCTGCACCTGGAGTTCGCCAGCCCGGACGTCGACATCAACCTGTACATCAACTCCCCCGGCGGCTCGTACAGCGCGATGACCGCGATCTACGACACCATGCAGTTCATCCGCCCGGACGTGGCCACGACCTGCATGGGCCAGGCGTCGTCGGCGGCCGCGGTCCTGCTCGCGGCGGGCACCCCGGGCAAGCGCACCGTGCTCAAGCACGCCAAGGTGCTGCTGCACCAGCCGTCAGCCGAGGCTCGCGGCACCCTGCCCGACCTGGCCGTCCAGGCCAAGGAGGTGGCCCGGATCCGGGACGACATGGAGGAGATCCTGTCCCGGCATACCGGCCACCCGGTGGCCCGCATCCGCCAGGACACCGACCGTGACAATACGTTCTCGGCGCAGGAAGCGGTGGACTACGGCCTGGCCGACGCGGTAATCAGCTCGCGCAAACTGGCCACGCCCGAGCTGCTGAGCGCGTAGCCCGGCTGAGCGCGTAGCCCGGCGGGAGCTGGGGCGGGCCAGGGGGCTGGCCCGGGGTTAGGCGGCGAGGGCGCTGCGGAGCTCGCCGGGCCGGCTGGTGGCGGGGGCGCCCGGGCGGCCCAGCCCGGGGGCGGCGGGGCGGCGCACGGCGTCGAGCGGGATCACCACCGGGATCTCCTCGATACCGTCGCGCCGGGCCCGCTCGCGGGCGAGACGATCGGCCAGCAGGCGGCGGGCCCGCTCGGCCGCCAGCTCCTGGCCGACCTCGGCCAGCACGTCGGACAGCTCGACCCGCAGGGCGGCGCAGACCGCGGCCAGTACCTCGGAGGAGGCTTCCTTCCGGCCGCGTTCGAGTTCGGAGAGGTAAGGCATCGAGACCCGGGCCGCCCGGGCCACGTCGGCCAGCGTGCGCCGCTGCCCGTGCCGGGCCCGGCGCAGCACGTCGCCGAGCAGCGTGCGCAGCAGCGGCTCCGCGCGCTGCGGCCGCCGGCCGCCCGGGCCGATCACGGTTATATCCGCCATGCGGTTGCCTCCCAGCTCGGACGCCACGGTGCTACGACGCTCGTGAGGTCACGGTAGCCGGGGGTCCTGGGGCGGGAGAAGCGCTTTCGCGACCGGCGAAAGCGCGGGCGGGAGTGATCCACTACCGGGCAGCACTCTCAGGGTGGTTTCAAGGGGTGGTTGCAACGGCTTGATTGTGGAGGGGTCGTTGTGGTGCTGAAGGCGGGTTCGCGGGGTGTGCCGCGGGTGGTGCGGGTGGAGTTCTGGGAGCTGGTGCGGGCGGGGGTGGGCTGGCGGCAGGCGGGGCCGCGGTGCGGGGTGCCGCGGCAGACGGCTGAGGTGTGGTTCCGGCAGGCTGGCGGGGTGATAAGTAACGGGGCGCAGCGGGTGGGCGGCCGGTATCTGGGGGTGGCTGAGCGGGAGGAGATCGCGGTGGGCCTGGCGGCGGGCCGGTCGCTGCGGGCGATCGCGGCGGGGCTGGGCCGGCCTGCGAGCACGGTGTGCCGGGAGGTGGCCCGGAACCGGACCAGCCGGGGCCGGTACCGGGCGCTGGGTGCCCAGGTCACGGCGGAGGGGCGGGCCCGGCGGCCGAAGGTCGCCAAGCTGGCGGGCGATCCGGTGCTGCGGGCGCAGGTGGAACACTGGCTGGAACGCGAGCAGTGGTCACCGCGGCAGATCAGCCACGCCCTGGCCGCGAGGTTCCCGGACCAGAGCGAGATGCGGGTGTCCCACGAGACCATCTACCAGTCCCTGTATGTCCAGGGCCGTGGTGCCCTGCGCCGTGAGCTGGCCTCGGCCCTGCGGACCGGGCGGGCGGTGCGCCGGCCCCGCCGGGCCCGGCATTCCGGCGCCGGGAAGCTCAAGGACATGGTGATGATCAGCGAACGGCCCGCCGAGGCGGCGGACCGGGCGGTGCCGGGGCATTGGGAAGGGGACCTGATCGTGGGCAAGGACGGCGGCTCGGCGATCGGCACCCTGGTCGAGCGGTCCACCCGGTACTGCCTGCTGCTGCATCTGCCCGGCCGCCGCGACGCCGTCACCGTCGCCGCCGCGATGACCGCGGCCATGGGCGGCCTGCCGGCGCATCTGTGGCGGTCACTGACCTGGGACCAGGGCAGCGAAATGGGCCGCCACGCCGACATCACCCTGGCCACCGGCCTGGACATCTACTTCTGCGACCCCCACAGCCCCTGGCAGCGGGGCAGCAACGAGAACACCAACGGGCTGCTGCGCCAGTACTTCCCCAAAGGGACCGTCCTGTCCAGCCACAGCAAAGCCCACCTGGACGGCATCGCCGCCAAACTCAACCGGCGCCCCCGGCAAACCTGAGGTGCCCCGAGGCTTCCGGACAGTCCATCAATTAAGATGGACTATCTGGAAAGGTGAGGTTTTTGCCCCGACCGAAGAAGAGCTTCTCTCCGGAATTCAAAGAAGAAGCCGTGAAGATGGTGATCGAGACGTCGCGTCCGATTGCCCGCGTGGCGAAGGAGCTCGGTATTAATGAGGGCACCCTGGGTAACTGGGTGAACGTCTACCGCCGCGAGCACGCCGGCGAGGAACCGCCGCTATCAGCGGGTGAGCGCGCACGGCTGCGTGAACTTGAGCGGGAAACCCGGGAACTGAAGATGGAAAACGAGTTCCTGAAAAAAGCCGCCGCGTACTTTGCCAAAGATCATCGGTGACCGAGAAATTCGAGTTTATCGACGCGGAGTACGCGATCTACCGGGAATTGGGCGTGCAGTACTTGCCGTCGATCGTGAAGATGTGCATCTGGATGGAGGTATCGCGTTCGGGGTTTTATGACTGGCGGGCCAGGCCGGAATCGGCCACGGCTAAAAGGCGCGGGATACTCGCGCTGTACGTGCAGAAGTCATTCGGGGATTCCGATGACACCTACGGGTACCGGCGTGTCCACGCGGACTTGGCGGCCTGGGGCGTGCCGGCCGGGCCGGAGCTGGTGCGATCACTGATGCGTGAGCTGGGCCTGGAGGCCTGCCAGCCGCGGCCCTGGCGGGCCAGCCTCACCGAGGGCGACGGCCAGGAGCACGACATCCCCGACCTGGTGGCCCGGGACTTCACCGCCGCGGCGCCCGGACAGAAAATGGTCGGCGATATCACCTATATTCCGACCTGGGAGGGCTGGCTTTACCTGGCCACCGTCATTGATTGCCATACGAAAGCCGTGATCGGCTGGGCGGCGGACGATAACTACAAGACCCCGCTCATCGAGCAGGCCATCGAGATGGCCGCCCGCAATTACTCGCTCGCCCAGAAGGCCATCTTCCATTCCGACCGCGGCAGCAATTACACGTCCTGCCAGTTCGCGGCCACACTGAAGAGGCATAACCTCCGCCAGTCCGCCGGCCGCACCGGGATCTGCTACGACAATGCGATGGCAGAGTCATTCTTCGCCGCACTGAAAAACGAGCGGGTTCACCGCACCCAGTATCCGACCCGGAATCATGCACGCCGCGACATTGTGAGGTACATCGAATTCCGGTACAATACCAGACGCAGGCACTCCGGGCTTCAGTACCGGACCCCGCAGCAAGTCCACGATGAGTACCTGGAACGGCAGTCCGCAGCGTGAATTAACCACAAATCCGCTGTCCGGAAAGCTCGGGGCAGATCAACCCTCGGCTGGCGGACCCCCGCCGAAGCCCTCAACGACCTACTGTTGAACCCGCCAGATACCAGCAGCGTTGCAACCACCCCCTGACCCCAAGCAGCGAATACGACTGAGTACGCTGCCCGCAAGCTCTGCTGAAACAGTGCTAGCCGGACCAGTGCTAGCCGGATCAGGGCCAGCCAGGATCAAGGTCAAATTCGGGCAAAGGCTCGGTCAATGGCGTGGTTGACATGCATAGGGGGCCTATATACATTGGAAAGGTGAACCGGTGATGTCCTGTGGTGGGACATCGCGGGAAGGAGCCGGGCCCCAAACCCGTCTTCGGGCTGGGCCGCCCCTACCCTGCCGGATCTGGTTTCAAGGAGGAAACCATGTCGGCATCACAGGAACCACTGATCGTGGTCGGAGTGGACGGCTCGCCGTCCTCCATCCAGGCCCTGAAGTGGGCCATCGGCCAGGCCGCGCTGACTAACGCCTCGATCGAGGCCGTCATCGCCTGGCATTACCCCCAGAGCTACGGGGTGCCGTTCCCCGACGACGTCAACTACGACGAACTAGCCACCGAAACGCTGGCCAAGTCCATCGTCGCCGCCAGCAACGCGCGTTCGTCCGGGCCCGAGGCCGCGGTGAAGATCAGCAGCTTCGTGGCCGAAGGCCACCCGGCGCAGATCCTGCTGGACCGCTCGGCCGACGCCAGCCTGCTGGTCGTGGGCAGCCGCGGCCACGGCGGGTTCGCCGAGGCGCTGCTCGGCTCGGTCAGCCAGCACGTCGTGCACCACGCTCTCTGCCCGGTGGTCATCATCCGGGACCGGGAGGCCTGACCAATGGCCGCTCCCGCCCAGCTCACCGAGCACGCCGGGGCGACCCGGCTGGCCGACGAGCTGGGCGCCGCGCTGGTGGAGCTGTCCATGCTGCTGCGCCGGGCCATCCTGCCGCCGCAGATCAGCCTGACCCAGGCCTGGACGCTGCTGCTCCTGCACGACTCGGGACCGCAGCGGGTGACCAGCCTGGCCGACGGGTGTTCGGTGAGCCAGCCGACGATGTCGGGCTGCATCATCGGGATGGAACGGCTCGGCTGGGTCCGGCGTGACACCGGGGGAACCGACCGGCGGGTGGTCACGGTCTGCCTCACCGAGGACGGCAAGAAGGTCATGCACGACCTGGAGGCGGCCCGGACCCGGACGCTGCTGGCCGACCTCGACTCCCTGCCCGCGCGGGACCGGGCCGCGCTGGTCGCGGCCATGCCCGCGCTGCGCAGGATCATCGCGCACGAACAGCAGGAAAAGGCGGTGACGTCGTGACCAGCATCGACCCGCGGTGGCCGGACGACGAACCACAGCGGCAGCGGCGCCGCGACCCCGATCACGCCTCCGCACCGGCCCGGTGGGCCACCCCGGCGGGCGAGGCCGAACTCGGCACCGACGGACCCGGCGCCGTCGTGGTCGGCGTGGACGGCTCGCCGACCTCGCTGCGGGCCCTGGCCTACGCGGCCGGGCTGGCCCGGCGGCAGCACGGTCGGCTGATCGCGGTCTACGTCCGGGCCCCGCTGCGTACCCCGGTCGCCCTGTCCGGGTGGGTCGACGCCGGCATCGTGGCGGCCGAGGCCGAGGCCCAGAAGGACATGGAGGACGAGGTCTGGACGCAGATCGCCGCGGACGTCGCGGCGTGGGGCTGCGGGGCCCGGGTGGTGATCAGGAACGGCAGCCCGCTGGCCGAGCTGCGCAAGGTGGCCACCGAGTCCGGCGCGGACATGATCATCGTTGGCGCGTCCAGCAGTCTCGGGCACCGGCTGTTCGGCTCGCTGGGACACCGGCTGCTGCGCTGCAAGCCCTGCCCGGTGACGATCGTCCCCTGACGTCAGCGGCCGGCCGCGCACCTGTCGCCGGCCGGCCGATGATTTCGTCGCGCACCGTGCGTCTGCCCGGACATGAAACTCACAGTGCAGACCTTCCTGACCCTGGACGGCGTGATGCAGGCTCCGGGCGGGCCCGACGAAGACCTGGACAGCGGCTTCGAGCACGGCGGCTGGTCGTTCTCGTACGGCGACGACGACTTCGGTGCGTCCGTGGTGAGCTGGATGGCGCGGGCCGGCGGCGTCCTGCTGGGCCGGAAGACCTACGAGATCTTCGCCGGGTACTGGCCCACGGTGACCGACCCGGACAACCCGGTGGCCAGCCAGCTCAACTCGCTGCCCAAGTACGTCGCGTCCACCACGCTCAGCTCGGTCGACTGGAATAACTCCACGCTGCTGGGCGGGGACGTGGTGTCCGAGGTGACCAAGCTGAAGGAGCGCGAAGGCGGCGAGCTCCAGGTCCACGGCAGCAGTGAGCTGCTGCAGACGCTGATCGGCGCCGACCTGGTCGATGAGTACCTGCTGTACTACTTCCCGGTACACCTGGGCACGGGCAAGAAGCTGTTCCGGGACGGCGCACCGGCCCGGGCGCTGAAGCTGCTGGACAGCCGGACAACCAGCACCGGGGTCATCATCGCCCATTACGAGCCAGCCGGCCCGGTCCGTTACGGCTCGTTCAGCGCCGAGGCTGACTGAGCGGCGGCGGACCCGGCCGCCGGTGCGGTCCTGGTGGCACGGCGCAGCCACAGGCTGAGCGCCGTACACACCACGGCCACCGCGCACAAGATGAGCGGGACGGACCGCACCCCGGCCACCTCGATGGCCCGGCCCAGCAGCGGCGGGAACACGATACCGCCCAGCATCGAGGTGGCGATCACGTAGGCGCTGGCCGCGGCGACCTGCGGGGCCGCCCGGGCCAGCCAGGGCAGCCCGGTGGCCCAGATCGGCGCGCACATGAAGCCGAGGCCGCCATAGGCCCAGGGCGCCAGCGCCGGAATCGTGGCCAGGGCCAGGAACACCGCCATGCCCACGCAGCACACGGTCACGATGGCGGGCGCGGGCCAGCGCAGGCTGACCGGGACGGCGAGGAACCGGCCGGCCGTCAGAGCCAGCCAGAACGCCGAGGTGGCGGTGGCCGCGACCGTGGCCGAGTAGCCGACCGCCTCGAGCTGGGTCGGTTCCCAGCCCCCCACGCCGGACTCGATGGCGACGTAGAACACGTAGAGCGCGACGAACGCGGCCACGATCACGCCGACGTGACGCCGGCTGGGCCGTGAGCCTGGGGCAGGAGACCTTATTAGAGCTGAAGAATCCTCCGCGGGTGCGACGGCGCGGTCCGGGTGCACGCCGGCCACCGTGAAGATCAGCAGCAGCGACGCCACCGCCACCGCCCCGAACAGCCATGGGTAGCGGGTGGCCCCGACCCAGCCGATCAATACCGGGCCGATGACCGCGCCCACGCCGAAGTAGGCGTTGAGCAGGTTGAGCATGCCCGCGCTGCGGCGGCCGTAGGCAAAAGTGAACAGGTGGTTCAGGCCGTAGTCGATACCGCCTGAGCCCAGCCCGGTCAACAGCGCGGCCGCCAGCGCCAGCGGCCAGGAGGGAGCCAGCGCGAAGCCGATCGTCCCCGCCGCGATCAGGGCGTAGGAGACGGCCAGCAGGCGCCGGTCTGTGCTTCCGGCCCGGGCCAGCAGGTGGTAGCCGACGATGCCGATCAGCGCGCCCGCGAAGTCGGCCGACAGGCCCAGCCCGGCCACGGACGGGGTCACCGCGAATTTGGCCCGGAAGGCCGGGATGGCCGGCCCGTACAGGGACTGGAGGACGCCGATGACCACGAACCCGGCGCAGCTGCCGGCCAGCGCGACCCGGGTCAGCGGCCGGGGATCATGGGGGGCGGGTCGGCGGGACACGGTGCCAGTTTGCCGGTCGCCCGTCCCGGCAAAAGTACTGGGTCGCGAGACAATGGGCTATGACCACCGCCCAGGCTGAATCCGCTGCGCCCACCAGCTCCGCACCGGAGATCGGCCACCGGCGGCTGCTGGTCATCATCGGAGCGCTGCTGCTGGGGATGCTGCTGGCCGCGCTGGACCAGACGATCGTGGCCACCGCGCTGCCGACGATCGCCGGCGACCTGCACGGGCTGTCGCACCTGTCCTGGGTGGTGACCGCGTACATCCTGGCCTCCACCGCCTCGACCCCGCTGTGGGGCAAGCTCGGCGACCAGTACGGGCGCAAGATCTTCTTCCAGGCCTCGATCGTCATCTTCCTGATCGGGTCGGCGCTGGCCGGGCTGAGCGGCTCGATCACCATGCTGATCGCGTTCCGGGCCGTGCAGGGCATTGGCGGCGGCGGCCTGATCATCGGCGCGCAGACCATCGTGGGTGATGTGGTCTCGCCCCGCGAGCGCGGGCGCTACCAGGGCATCTTCGGCGCGGTGTTCGGAGTGACCAGCGTGATCGGCCCGCTCATCGGCGGGTTCTTCGTGGACAACCTGTCCTGGCGCTGGGTGTTCTACATCAACCTGCCCATCGGTGTCGTGGCGCTGCTGGTGACCGCGGCCGTACTGCCGTCGGCGGCGACCAGCCGGGTCGCGCACAAGATCGACTACCTCGGCAGCCTGCTGCTGGCCGCCGCGGCCACCAGCTTCGTGCTGCTGACCACGCTGGGCGGCAGCACCTACGGCTGGGCCTCGCCGCCGATCATCATCATGGGTGTGGGCGGGGTCGTCCTGCTGGTCCTGTTCGTGTTGACCGAGCGGCGCGCGGCCGAGCCGGTGCTGCCGCTGCGCCTGTTCCGCTACCGGGTGTTCTCAGTCAGCAGCGCGGTCGGGTTCGTGGTCGGGTTCTCGATGTTCGGGGCGATCACCTACCTGCCGCAGTACGAGCAGGTGGTGAAGGGGGTCAGCCCGACCATCTCCGGGCTGCGGCTGCTGCCCCTGGTCCTCGGCCTGCTGCTGACCTCCACCGGCTCCGGCTTCGCGATCAGCAAGTGGGGCCGGTACAAGGTGTTCCCGATCGTCGGCACCGGGTTCATGACCGTGGGCCTGTACCTGCTGTCGATGCTGGGAGTGGCGACCGGGGTGCTGGCCAGCTCGCTGTACATGTTCGTGCTCGGCATCGGGATCGGCCTGGTGCTGCAGGTACTGGTCATCGCGGTGCAGAACGTGGTGCCGTACGGCGACCTGGGCGCGGCGACCTCGGGGGCGACGTTCTTCCGCTCGATCGGCGGCTCGTTCGGCACCGCGGTGTTCGGGGCGATCTTCTCCGCGCAACTGGTCGGCAACCTCAAGCACTACCTGGCTGGGCTGTCGCTGCCGGCTGGGTTCAACGGGACCCAGGGCAGCAGTCCGGCCGCACTGGCCAAGCTGCCGCCCGCGGTCCACCACGGGTACCAGCTGGCCTACGCGTCCTCGCTGCACACGGTGTTCCTGGTCGCGACGCCGATCGCCGCGGTGGCGTTCGGCCTGAGCTGGCTGCTCAAGGAGGTCCCGCTGCGGCAGACCAGCAAGGCCACCAACCCGGCGCAGACGCTGGCCCCGACCGCGGCCCCCGCCGCCTGCACCTCGATCGACGAGATCACGCGGGCGCTGAGCAAGCTGGCCAGTGGCCAGCCCCGGGACCGGATCTACGAGCGGCTGGCCGACCGGGCTGAGGTGACGATCGACGCGGCCGGATGCTGGCTGCTGTTGCGCATCCACGAGCATCCCGAGGACGACGTGGCGGCCCGGAGCGAGCGGCTGGAGTTGCCCGCCGACACGATCCGGCTGCTGCTGGCCAACCTGGCCGGACGCGGGCTGGTGACGTGGGCCAACGGCGCGGTCGGGGCCCGGCCGTCGGAGGGGGTGCCCGGGGCCACGGGGGTGCCGGGCGGACCGCCGCCCGGGGTGGACGGGCCGGTCACGCTGACTGCTTCTGGGCAGGCGGCGGCGGAACGGCTGGTCACGGCGCGGCACGATGCGGTGGCCGACCTGGTTCAGGACTGGAACCCGGAGCAGCACGCCGAACTGGCCGCGCTGCTGCAGAAGCTGGCCCGGCACCTGGCCGAAGGACCGCCGCCGGTGACGGCCGAGCCGGCCCTGGCCGGGGCGGGCTCGGGGGCTGGTCCCGGGTCGGGGGTGGCTGGCTCCGGCGGCTAGCGGTAGCGGAAGCCGTCCAGGAAGCGGCGGAAGAGGCCGCCTTCGCGGGTGAGCGGCGGCGCGGCCGGGGCGGTGGCCCGCTGGCGGGCGATGGGTTGGTCGTAGTCGGTCCGGGCGATGGCGTCGACGGTCTGGGCTTCGTCGAAGTCTTCGGAGCCGTCGATCTGCGGCACGTAGCCGACCAGCATGCCGTCCTGCATGACCTGGGCCTCGAGCCCGGCGGTGCCGTCGGTGTCCCACTCGGCCTCGCGGCCCCCGGGCAGCGACACCCTGACCCCGTACTGGCCGATGTTCGCCCGGAGCAGGTGGGCGTTGACCCCGCGGTCGCGCAACTGATCCACTACCCGGCGGGCACGGAATTCGTCCATGCCGCCAAAATACCGGCCCGGCCTGAATGACCGCTGAGAGTTGGCTCGGCGGCGGCTGACGGGCCTTCCTGCCGCGGCCTGCCTACCGCGGCTTGCTGGCCCGCCCAGCGGCCCGACCCGCGGCGCAGCTCCGGGCGGGCCGCATGCTGGGCCGCCACGTCGTCCGGGTAGCGTCGGGGGTGGTGCACGACGTACCGGGGGCGTTTGCCGCGGCGAAGCTCCGGGGACACCCGTCGGTGCCGGTCGGGCATTACTGTCGATACCGGACCCTGACCCACTGTCCATGACGGACCCTGGCCCCGGAGTCCCGGGCCCCCGGACCGCGAGCCAAGGAAGCACATCACGATGGACATGTCGCACGTCCGCCGCAAGGGCAAGCAGCCGTACGAGACCGTCCGGGAGCAGCTCGAGGAGCTCGGCGACCGCGTCATCGCTCGGCACGGGGACGACGCCGCGCCGGCTCGGCAGGGTTACCGCCGGTTCCTGGGCACGCTGGACGGGCTGGCCGGCCGGCTGCTGGACGACGATGAGATCGCCCAGCGCGGCCAAGACCTGCTCCGGGATAACGAGGCCGACGGGACGGCCGGGCCCGATGAGGCGGCCGGGCCCGGGAGCAGCGCCGACGGGACTGCTGAGACTGCGGGGGCTGGCGGGGCTGCTGGACCAGATGGGGCAGAGGAGGCTGTTGTGACTGATGGGGCTGAGACGTCGGATTCGGAGAAGGCGGCGCCGGACGAGACGACGAGCGAGTCGGTCTGGGAGCAGGCTTCGGGCGAGGTGGACCGGGCGGGAGAGGCCGAGGTCGGCGAAGCCTGGGCGGCCGGGAACGCCCGGCTGGCCGACGAGGCTGGGCAGACCCAGCCGGCTACGTCCACGCCGACGGTGGAGGTGGTGTTCTCGCTGCCGGCCGAGACCGCGGCCGAGCGGGTGGCGCTGTGCGGGGACTTCAACAACTGGGCGCCGGAGGGCATCAGCCTGACCCGGTCGGCTGACCGGAGCTGGCAGGTCACCGTGCCGCTGGTGCCGGGGAGCTACCGGTACAAGTACCTGCTAGACGGTGTGACCTGGGAGAACGGGCCGGACGCCGACCGCTACGAGGAGAACGCCTACGGAACCCTGGACTCCGTGATCGAGGTCAGCTCGGACTTATAGCGGCGCCGGCGCACCCTGCTGGCGACGGGCGCGCAGCGGGGCCCAGATCACCAGGGCCGCAGCCACGGCGGTCAGAGTGGTTGGGGCCCATCGACCCGACTAGCAGCCGCCCGATGGGCCATTGGGTCGTTAGAGCACGCCCGATGGCGCCATCGGGTGCACAAGAACCCCGGGCGTGCGGGGACCCACGAGGTGGCTGTCACGTATAGGGCTGGGTGGGCGCGCGCCGGGCAGAGAGGCGGCGGTTGAGTCGGCTGGGGCTGGGGCTGGGGTCGGCGAGTGGGCCGGGGCGACGCGGCCGGGCCCGGATGACGGGGCGCACTGAACCCCGGATGAGGGGGCTCATTAAATAGCGTGTTCAAAAAGTGTCGTCATAACGACAGTTTTTGAACACGCTGATCGGACGGGGCGGGGACGGGGCCGGAGCGGAGGCGGGGCGGGGCCGGGGCGGGCAGGGGGTGGGGTCTGAGGCTTAGCGGACGGTGGCGATCCCAGCCAGGATGAGGTCGATGCCGGCCAGGAACTGCTCACGGTCGTCGTGGCCAGGCAACTGGGTCGCCATCTGGTGCACGAACGGGTACTTGGCCGGGTCCAGCTCGGCCCACTGGGCGGCGATGTTGCCCAGGAATGCGGCCCGGTCGGTATCGGGCGACAGCAGGCGGGCGCCCGCGGCGTACTGCCCGGCCAGGCCGAGGATGTAGTTCACCAGCGCGGTCGCGGAGTCGAACTGGGCCCGGACGGGGACACCGAGCGCCGGGAGCGGGCCGCCCAGGCCTTCGAAGATCTGCACGAGCGCGGGCTGCCACGGCTCGCGGGACAGCTGGGTGCCCACCCAGGGGTGCGCGTCGATCGCGTCGAACACGGCCAGCGCGCTGGACCGGATCGCCGTTCGCGGCTCCGCACCACTGACCACTCCGGCCATGGCCCGGGTGATGACGCCGTCGGTGGCCGCCGCGAGCAGTTCGTCCTTGTTGGCGACGTGCCAGTAGATGGCCCCGCTCCCGGTGGCCAGGCGGGCCGCGAGCGCGCGGAAGGTCAGCGCGGCCTCGCCCTCGGTGTCGAGGATCTCGATCGCGGCCGCGACGATCCGCTCCTTGGACAGCGCGTCCGTGCGCCGTTCGGCCCGCTGTGCCCTGGTCGCCATGAACACCATCCTGACACAAATAGAACCTTGTTCCAAACGGGCCGGGGGGGTCGGTCACGCGGGGGCCGGGGGGCCGGTCACGCGGGGGCCGGGGGGCCGGTCACGCGGGGGCCGGGGGGCCGGTCACGCGGGGGCCGGGGGGCCGGTCACGCGGGGGCCGGGGGGCCGGTCACGCGGGGGCCGGGGGGCCGGTCACGCGGGGGCCGGGGGGCCGGTCACGCGGGGGCCGGGGGGCCGGTCACGCGGGGGCCGGGGGGCCGGTCACGCGGGGGCCGGGGGGCCGGTCACGCGGGGGCCGGGGGGCCGGTCACGCGGGGGCCGGGGACGTCGGTCAGGCGGGGGCCGGGGACGTCGGTCAGGCGGGAGCGGGGGACGTCGGTCAGGCGGGGCCGGGGACATCGGTCAGGCGGGGCCGGGGACGATGGTCAGGCGGGGGTCCGCTCGGGGGTGGCCGGCGCGGGACGGCGGGCGGGCCAGGGGCCGCGGGCGGCCGGGCGGACCTGGGCCCGGATCTCGCCCATGTGCTCGATGGCCAGCTGGACCTCATCGCCCGGGGCGAGCCAGGGGTACTCCTCGGGGCTGTGCCGGATGGACAGCTCGAGAATGCAGCCGCCCTGACAGGTGCCGCTGCCGATCAGTGAGCCGGCTTCGGCGCGGGAGTTCCAGGAGGCGTAGGAGACCAGCTCCTCGAACGACCAGGAGGCCGAGGACCAGCGGTCACGGCCGTAGACCCGGCCGTTGACGCTGGCCGTCATCTCCAGGTCATAGCCGGTGCCGGTCCGGTAGCCGGACAGCTCGTCGGGGGTGACGAAGACGGGGCCCAGCGAGGAGCCGAAGTCCTTGCCCTTGAACGGGCCGAGGTTGCCGTCCATCTCGTGGAACTGCAGGTCGCGAGCGGACCAGTCGCACAGAATGAGGAAGCCCGCGATCCGGTCGGCGGCCTGCTCCGGAGGGACGGAAACGGCGTCCCGGCCCAGGATCGCACCGACCTCCAGCTCGAAGTCCAGCCGCTGGGAGCCACCGGGGACCTCGATCGGGTCACGCGGGCCGCGGATGGTGGCCGTGTTGCTGAAGTAGCCGATGGGCTGCTCGTACCAGACGTCCGGGCCGCGGTTGCGGCCGAGCTGACGCCAGCGCGGCGCGACGTGTTCCTCGAACACCATGAAGTCGCGCATGGCCACCGGGTCGACCGGCTTGAGCAGGGCCAGCTCGGCCAGGGCGACCTCGGCGCCCGGCGCGGCCTGGATGGCCTGGCCCAGTTCCCGCAGCGCGGTCCCGTCGTCACCGAAGTGCGGCTCCAGCCGGGCCTCGGTCGCGGACAGCTCCACCACACCGTCGGCCCGCAGGACTCCCAGCCGCGGACCCTGCTCTGTGTCGGCCTTGATGAATCGCACTGTGCCCCAATTCGGTAGGACCCGGCCGCGCTCAGGCGACCCGGGTGCGGTTGCGGACGAGGTGGGCCACGGTGACCGCGGCGACCAGCCCGGCGCCGTAGAACGCGTCCTGGACCCAACCGCTGTAACCCAGTAGCTGCAGGCCGATGATGCCCGTTTCCAGGAAGTAGATGCCGATCAGCGTGCCGAGCGGGTTGAACTGGCCGGGCATGACCACCGCGGTGCCGAGGAACACCGCGGCCAGCGCGGGCAGCAGGTAGCTGGGCGAGGCGGTGGGGTCGAACCCGCCCACGGTGGCGATCAGCATGAGGCCGGCCAGAGCGGCCACGATGCTGGCCGCGATGTAGCTGCCGGCCCGGATGCGGTTCACGTTGATCCCGGCCAGCCGGGCCACCTCGCGGTTGGCCCCGACGAACACGATGTGCCGGCCGATCGGCGTCCACTTCAGCAGGTAGGCGAAGCCCACCGACAGCACCAGGCCGTACCAGAACGACAGCGGCAGGCCGAGGAAGTCGTGCAGCGCGATCTGGCCGAAGTGCTGGTTGGTCAGCGACACGCTGTTCTGGTTGGACAGCAGCTCGGCGATGCCCAGGTAAAGGCTGGCCGTGCCGAGCGTGACGATCAGCGAGGACACGCCCAGCTTGACGATGAAGAAGGCGTTGACGGCGCCGGCCGCGATGCAGCAGGCCATCGCGATCACGCAGGCCAGCGCGATGTTCATGTGGTGCAGCCCGGCCAGCACCGGGATGATCGTGGCGGACAGGCCCATGACCCCGGCGAAGGACAGGTCGAACTCGCCGACCACGAACGTGCACAGCGCAGCGATGGACAGGAACAGCAGCGGCGACTGGGAGCCGAAGATGGCCTGCGCGGTGCTGATCCGCAGGAAGTTGTGCGGGGTGACGAAGCCGTAGATGACGGCCATCAGCAGCCACACGGCCAGCAGCGCGTAGCGGGAGCCGAGCCACTGGGCCCGGTCCCTGATCAGTTCGCGGGTGGGAGTGGGGGCGCCGCTCTTGGATATCGGAGCCTGCTGACGTGTCTGGTCGGACATGGTCATTTCCCGCTCCCTGCGGTGGCTTCGTTGGTCGCGTAGATCTCTTCGATGAGCTGTTCCGGGGTGGCGGCCTGAGCCGGGCGCAGCCCGACCTGGTGGCCGTAGACCAGGATCCGGTCGCAGGTGGCGACCAGGTCCTCCGGCTCGCTGCTGACCAGCAGGACCGCCACGCCGGTGTTGGCCGCGCGCTGCAGCGCGTGCAGGATGTCGGTGCGCGCGCCGATGTCCACGGCCTGGGTCGGCTCGTGCAGGACCAGCAGGTCGGGGCCCACGGTCAGCCACTTGGCCAGCAGGACCTTCTGCTGGTTCCCCCCGCTGAGCTGTTTGACCAGGATGGATGGGGTACTGGGCCGGATGCCGAGGGTCTTGACCGCGGCGTCGGCGTCGTCCTGCTGCCAGCGGCGGGCCACGAACCAGGGACGGCCGTTGCGGGTCAGCTTGGGCAGGCTGATGTTGTCGCGCACGTTGAGCTCGAAGGCCAGGCCATCGCGGTCGCGGCGCTCGGGCACCAGCACCACTCCGGCCCGCAGGCACGCGGCCACGCTGCCGCGGGCCAGCGTCACCTTCCCGGTCCGGGTGACGAGCTGGCCGCCGGTGGCGGCCTGGGCCCTGGTGACCAGGTACGGAAGCTGCTCGTAGCCGCTGCCGGGCAGGCCGGTGATACCCAGGATCTCCCCCGGCGCCACGGTGAAGCTGACCTCGGCCAGCTTCGGCCCGGTCAGCCCGGTCACCGTGACCGCCGCGTTCGGTGAGGTTTTTGTGCCTGAAGTGTCTGAAGTGGCAGATGTGATTGAAGTGGCCGATGCCGTGGACGTTGTGGCTGTGCCGGAGGCGGCCGGGGCGAGGGGCCGGTTTTCGCGCGGGGCTACCGCCTCGACCGTGCTGCCGAGCATGCGCCGGGCCAGCTCCGGCTCGGACAGGCCTGGTGTGGGCAGGCCCGCGCCGGCCACCCGGCCGTCGCGCAGCACGGTGACCCGGTCGGTCACCGCGATCAGCTCGGGCAGGCTGTGGCTGACCATCAGCGCGGAGCTGCCGTCGGCGGCGATCCGGCGCAGCAGCTGGTGGATGTGTTCCAGGTCAGCGCCGGACAGCGCCCGGGTCGACTCGTCCAGGATGATCAAGCCCGAGCCCGGGGTGTGGTCGCGCATGGCCCGGGCGATGGCCACCTCGGCCCGTTGCGCGGCGGTCAGCGTGCCGACCAGCCGGCCCGGGGTCAGCGGCACCCCGAGCCGGTCCAGGGTGCGCGCGGCCAGTTCGTCCCGGCGGACCCGGCTGATGCGGCCGAGCCGGGTGGTGGGGAACCCGCCGATGCAGATGTTCTCCGCCACCGTGAGCTGGTCAAGCAGGCCCAGGTCCTGGTGCACGACCGAGATGCCGGCCGCGTGGACCTCGGGCCACCGGACCGGCAGCCGCACCGGCTCGCCGTCCACCTCGAACTCCGCACCGGGATCGGGCGTGTACAGGCCGGTGACAATCTTGATGAGGGTGGACTTGCCCGAGCCGTTCTGCCCGGCCAGGCCGTGTACCTCGCCGGGCCGGACGGTCAGCTCGACGTCGGTCAGGACCCGGGCCGAGCCGAAGGTCTTGGTCAGCGCGCGGACCGACAGGCGGGCCGGGCCCGCCTGCCGGTCACTAGCAGCGGGACCCGCCACTTACTTGACCCCCCACGCGGTCAGGAAGGTCTGCTCGTAAGCGTCGCTGCCGTACCAGGTGTTGGTGGTGTAGGCGGCCGGGGTCAGGGTCAGGCCCTTCACCGTGCCGGTGTTGAACACCCGGACCACGCCCGGGGTGAAGGTCGGGGTCTGACCCTGCATCATGGCCAGGATGCCACCGGCGAACTGCCAGCCCTCGTAGATCGGGCTGGTCCCGATGTCGACGAACTGCAGGGTGCCGGACTTGATCCGCTGGACCGAGTCCAGGGCGCCGTTGGTCGCGGCCAGCTTGACCTTGTTGGAGTAGCCCGCGCTCTGGATGCCCTGGACGCTGTACTGGCCCGCCGCATCCAGCTCGTCAACCACGTAGGTGGTGTCCGGGTGCGAGATGAGGGCCGAGCTGACCTGGGACGGCACCTTGTTGATGCTGGCCGTGTTGTAGTTGATCTCGGTCAGCTGGCAGCCGGAGCAGTGCGACGTCAGGTACTGCTTGCCGTAGTTGGCCCCGTCGAGCGTCTGCGGCGAGTCGGTGACGCCCAGGTAGATGATGTTGGCCTTGCCCTTGCTGTCGGCGATGACCGCGTCCATGTCCAGCTTCTGCATCAGGTCGAGGGTGCCGATGGCGTTGAAGAACGCGAGCTGGGAGCTGGAGGTCTTGCCGCCGTCCGGGGCCTCCCCGGCGATCAGCACCGGGATGTGGTGCGAGACCAGGCTGTTGAACGAGGTCGGCATCGAGGCGTAGTCCACGTAGCCGGTGACCACCGCGTCGGCCCCGTCGGTCTCGGCCTGGGAGATGCAGGCGGCGATGTTGGTAGGCAGGAATTTGCCGTCACAGATGTGGGTGGTGATGCCCACCTTGGCCAGCGCCTGCTGCGTACCCGAGCCGAAGGCGGCCAGGATCGGCACCGACGCCCCGATCGGGATGTACCAGACGGTTTTGCCCTTCAGCTTGCTGACCCCGCTGATCGTCTGCTGGGCCGGATAGCTGCTCACCACCTTGCTGTACTGCGACACGTCGGCGTTGGCCGCGGTCAGCTCGCTGCTGGAGCCGGAACCCGAGCTCGAACTGGAGCCCGATCCTCCCGAACTGCTGGATGAGGACGAGCCACCGCTGCCGCAGGCGGCGGCGAGCAAGGTGACGGCGCCCAGGCTGGCGGCGGCCAGTGCGCGTAGGGCGTAGCTGCGATGACGGGGCTTGTACGACATTGTCCTGGCCCTCCGGAAAGTCTGCTGGGGAGCGGCATGCAGTTGCGAAAGAAGAAGATCGCCTGCGGGGTCAGCGATCGATTCGGAAGCGCATATTGCTGAGTTGAGTGTGAGTTTCGCCCAAGGAAGATGTCAAGGATTCTTCTGGTAAAAATCGATTCAACTGTGGATACTCGTTGATGACAGTTGAGATCGTCCTGTGTGCGGCGGCTCGGCCGTGGCCCCGAATGACCGCTGCGATACGGTTTTGGTGAGTGCCAAGGAGAGTTGATGCCCGATCGTGCGACGCACCGCAGCCTGAGCCGGGCGGTGTACACCGGCATCCGGGCCGACATCCTGGCGGGCCGGTACGCGCCGGGGGCGAAGCTCAGCCCGCGCACGATCGCCACCGAGTACAACGTGAGCCTGTCCGTGGTGCGCGAGGCCCTCACCCGGCTGACCGAGCAGGATCTGGTGGTGGCCGCGCCCCAGCTGGGGTTCTCCGTGGTCGAGCTGGACATCGAGGACGTCCGCGACGTTTCCCGGCTGCGCATCCTGATCGAGGGAGCCGGGCTGCGCGGGGCCGTCGAGCACGCCGACGTCGAGTACGAGGCCCGGGTCGTGGCCAGCCATCACCGGCTGTCCCGCACCCGGTACCTCCCGGCCGAGCCGGGCGAGACCACGACCGAAGACTGGGCCCGGGCCCACGCGGAGTACCACAGCGCGCTGCTCAGCGCCTGTCCCAGCCCCCGGCTCCGGGACCTGGCCGCCAGCCTGAGGGAAACCGCGGAGCTGTACCGGCGCTGGTCGGGCCTGTCGGCCGAGGCGCACGAAGCGCGGGACGTGCCCGCCGAGCACCGCGCGCTGATGGAGGCCGCGCTCGACCGCGACGCGGACCGCGCGGTCGTGCTGCTGACCGACCACATCAACAAGACGGCGACGCTGCTGCAGTCCTACCTGGAGAGCGGGGCCGCACGCGACCTGGCCGAGCCCGACGCGGGCCCGGCCGCGAGCTGAGGGAGAACGGGCGGGATGGCCAGCGAGACCGAACCCGAACCGATCTGGCGGCCGGACCCGGCCCAGGCCGACCAGGCGATCGTGACCGCGTTCACCCGATGGGTGGCGGCCGAGCACGGCCTGGACCTACCGGACTACGACGCTCTGTGGCACTGGTCGGTCGAGCACCTGGACGATTTCTGGCTCGCGGTGTGGCGGTACTTCGGCGTCCAGTCCGAGCCCGGGCCGACGACGGTGCTGGCCACGACCGAGATGCCCGGGGCGACCTGGTTCCCCGGGGTGCGGCTGAACTACGTCACCCACGTGTTCCGCGACCGGGACCCGGACGCCACCGCGGTGGTCAAGCTGACCGAAGCCGGCGGCAGCACCGAGGTCACCTGGGCGGAGCTGGAGCGCCAGGTCAGCGCGGCCGCGGCCACGCTACGGCGGCTGGGGGTAGGTACCGGTGACCGCGTCGTCGGGTACCTGCCCAACGGCGCCGCCGCCATCGTGGCCTTCCTGGCCAGCGCGAGCCTGGGCGCGGTCTGGTCCTGCTGCGGCCCGGACTATGCGGCCGGGGCGGCGGCCAACCGGCTGGCCCAGCTCGAGCCGAAGGTGCTGGTCGCCGCGGACGGCTACCACTTCGCCGGCCGCGCGCACGACCGGCGGGACGAGGCGGTCCGGCTCAGCGCCCTGCTGCCAACGCTGACCGACGTGCTGCACCTGCGGCACCTGGGGCTGCCGCCGGCCCCGTACGCGGTGGCGGTGACCGAGTGGGCCGACGCCGCCGACCCGGCGCTGCTGGACCAGGCGGACGGAGCAGACGAGGCGGATGGGGCGGCCCGGCTGGCGCCGCTGCCGGTACCGTTCGACCATCCGCTCTGGGTGCTGTACTCATCCGGCACCACCGGCGTGCCCAAGGGCATCGTGCACGGGCACGGCGGCGTGGTGCTGGAGTACCTCAAAACCCTCGGGCTGGGGATGAACCTGACCCGCGAGGACCGGCTGTTCTGGTACACCACCACGAACTGGATGATGTGGAACTTCAACATCTCCGCCCTGCTGTCCGGCACCAGCGTGGTGGCCTACGACGGCAGCCCGGCCCACCCGGACACCGGCCAGCTGTGGCGGCTGGCCGCCCGGCACCAGGTGACGGTGGTGGGTACCAGCCCCGGTTACCTGCAGGCCTGCGAACGCCGCGGGGTGATCCCCGATCCGAACCCGGCGCTGAAGCGGATCGGCGCTACCGGCTCGCCCGTGCCCGCGCACTCGTTCGACTGGGTCCGGGACCAGTTCGGGCCGGACGTCCCGCTGATGTCGACCTCCGGCGGCACCGACATCGTGGCCGCGCTGGTGACCAGCTCACCCGTGGTCCCGGTCTGGCCGGGCGAGATTTCCTGCCGGGCCCTGGGCGTGGCCGCCGACGCCTTCGACGCCGACGGGAAGCCGGTGCGCGGCCAGGTCGGCGAGCTGGTGGTGACCAAGCCGATGCCGACCATGCCGGTGTACCTGTGGAACGACCCGGACGGGGCCAAGTACCGGGCGGCCTACTTCGACGTCTACCCCGGGGTCTGGCGGCACGGCGACTGGATCACGATCACCGACCGGGGCAGCGTGGTCATCCACGGGCGGTCGGACGCGACGCTGAACCGGCGCGGGGTCCGGCTGGGCAGCGCCGACATCTACCAGGTGGTCGAGCGGCTGCCGGGGGTCCGCGAGGCGCTGGTCATCGGGACCGACCTGCCCGACGGCGGGTACTGGATGCCGCTATTCGTGGTGCTGGACGACGGTCGGGAGCTGGACGACGAGCTGCGCGAGGCGATCAACGGCGCGTTGCGCCGGGACGCGTCACCCCGGCACGTGCCGGACGAGATCTTTGCCGTGCCCGCGATCCCGCACACCCGGACCGGTAAGAAACTGGAGGTCCCGATCAAGCGGATCATGCTGGGGGCCGAGCCCGACGCCGTGCTCAGCCTGAGCGCGGTCGACGACCCCGGGTCGCTGGACGCGTTCGTCACGCTGGCCAAGGCCCACCGGGAGGGTTAGCGCGCGGCGGGGGTGCCGGCCAGGCGCGGGAGCAGGGCGGCGGCATTGTCGCGGAGCGCGCCGGCCCGGGTGACCTCGTCCAGGACGTCGGTGGCCGCGATCGCGCCCGCCAGCGCGGCCACGGTCGGGGCCGGGGTGAACGGGTAGTCGCTGCCGTAGACCAGCTGGCCCGGCGGGACCAGGTTGAGCAGCGCGGGCAGCGCCCGCGGCAGCGGCACCCCGGCCAGGTCGTAGTGCAGGCGGCCCAGCGACCCGAGCACGTCGGGGGCGTCCCCGCCGTCGGGAGGCGGGCTGATCAGCGGGGCCAGCCGGGACACCCGGTCGGCCAGCACCGGCAGCGCCGCGCCCGCGTGCGGCACGACCCAGCGGATGGCCGGGTACCGCTCCAGCACGCCGTTCAGGGCCAGGTTGACCACGGCCCGGGTGGTGTCGAACAGGAACTCCACCATGGGCCGCGGGCGGCCGAAGGACACCTGTTCCCAGCCGCAGGGCGAGGCGGGGTGAATGGTGACCAGGGCGCCGCGCCGGTCGAGGGCGGCCATGACCGGTTCCAGCCGGGGGTCACCCAGGTAGACCTGGCCGTAGTGGGTGTGCAGGCCCACGCCGTCGGCGCCCAGCACGTCGAAGGCGTAGGCCAGCTCGGCCAAAGAGGTGTCGGTGTCGGGCAGCGGGAGGCTGGCCAGCAGGCCGAACCGGGCCGGGTGGGCCGCCACCGCGGCCGCGCCGTCCTCGTTGACCGCGCGGGTCAGGGCCCGTCGCTCGGTCGGGTCACCGAGGAAGTCCACCCCGGGCGAGGACAGCGACAGGGCGGCGGCGGCGATGCCGACCTCGTCCATCATCGTCACCGCGGCGGCCGGGTCCCACTCGGGCAGGTACGGCATGCCGTCCGGATTCCCGTGGCCATGAGCCAGCGCGCTGGCCCGGTACCGTTCGGGCAGGAAGTGGGCGTGCAGGTCGATGGCGGCCGGCTGGAGGATGGGCACGGTCAGTGTGCCTTTTCCGCTGGGTTGTCTGATGCGCTGGCCGGGGCCGGGTCGGCGTGGTCCATGAGGATGGTGGCGGTGCGGTCGACGTGCGCCTCGAACAGCTGCACGGCGAGGTCGGCGTCGTGGGCCAGCGCGGCCTCCATCAGCCGCCGGTGCTCGGTGGCGATGTCCCGCTTGACCGGCCGGCGGCCTTCGGCCCACGCCCCGGACCAGGCCCGGTACAGCTCGGCCGCGTCCGACAGGCGGCGGCAGATATCCAGCAGCACCGGGCTGCCGCAGGCGTCGATCAGCTTGTCGTGGAACGCGATGTGCGCCGCGGCCCAGGCCGGGTTACGCGAGTGCGGATCGTCGGGCCGGTAGATCGGCTCGCTGGCCATCCGGTGGTGGGCCGCCAGCACCTCCGACTCCCAGCTGACCCCGCCGCGCTCGACCGACCTCCGCAGCGCCGCCCCCTCGTTGATCTTGCGAGCCAGGGTCAGGTCGGCCAGCTCATCGGGGGACAGTGTGATCACGTGGAAGCCGCGGTTCCGCTCGATGCGGACCAGGTTCTGGGCCGCCAGCAGGCCGAGCGCTTCGCGCATTACGCTGATGCTGACCCCGAACCGCTCCCCCAGCTCCGCGGGCTTCAGCCGCTGCCCGGGCGCGAACCGGCGGTCGAAGATGTCGGTCCGCAGCTGGTCGTAGACATCGACCGCGAGACTCTCGCCGCCCGTTCGCTTGGCCATGAGCAGGATAATATCACTCGGCACTAAATCGATTATCTATTGACAATCGACTTTCAGCCAGCTGAGGATGGACTCGCTCTGACGACCCCAGCAAGGGGCACGCTGCAGGCCCACATGGGGCCCAGGGAAGGCGCACTGCGGCAGGGCACAGGGAAAAGGAGTCCACGTGCGGATCGTCAACCTCGGCCAGCGGCTGGTCCTATTGGATGCGTCCGGCGCCGGCCTGGATGTGGAAAAGGCCAGCGACGGGCGGTTCCCGGCCGACCCGCAAGCGATCTTCGCCCAGTGGGACGAGTTCCGGGACTGGGCGGCCGGCCAGGAAGGCCGGGCCGACCTGGCCATCGACCCGGCCGAGCTGGGCCCACCGACGCCGCTCCCCCGGCAGGTGTTCGCGATCGGGCTGAACTACGCCGAGCACGTCAACGAGTCCAAGATGGGCAAGCCGGACTCCCCCACCGTGTTCACCAAGTTCCAGAGCAGCATCACCGGGCCGAACGCCACCGTCGAGCTGCCCAGCACCTCGGTCGACTGGGAGGTCGAGCTGGTGGTGGCGATCGGCGCGCTGGCCCACCGGGTCAGCGAGGAGGCCGCCTACGACCATGTGGCCGGCTTCATGATCGGCCAGGACCTGTCCGAGCGGGTCGTGCAGCTGGCCGGCCCGGTCCCGCAGTTCTCGCTGGGCAAGTCCTACCCCGGGTTCGCGCCGCTCGGACCCGCACTGACCACCGTGGACGAGCTGGACCACCCGGACGACCTGGCCATCGGCTGCCGGCTCGGCGACGAGGTGCTGCAGGACGGGCGGACCAGCGACCTGATGTTCGACGTGCGCGAGCTGGTGTCCAAGCTGTCGTACATCTGCCCGCTGCTGCCGGGCGACATCATCTTCACCGGCACCCCGTCCGGGGTCGGTAACGCGCGCGAGCCTAAGCGCTTCCTGCCCCCCGGCGGCGTGCTGACCAGCTCCATCGAGGGGCTCGGGGAGCTGCAGAACCACTTCGTGCCTGGTTTCGGCTACCCCGTCTCCCCCAGCGAGGGCTGAGCCATGGCGCTGCACCGGCTGACCCGGATCACGATCGGCGTGCCCAACGTCGAGGAGACCGCGGGGTACTACACGGAGTTCGGCCTCACCGAGGGCACCGCCGAGGGCGGCGAGGGGGCCGGCAGCCGTCAGTTCAGCACCGGGGACGGCGGTGAGCAGCTGACGCTGGTCCCGACGCCGCGGCGCCGGCTGGTCGAGCTGCGGGTCGGCGCGGACGACCCGGACGACATCGAACGGGTCGCAACCTCGCTGGCTGGCCTGGACCTCGCGGTGGAGAAGACCGCGACCGGCGTGCGCACCTACGACCCCGGCACCGAGGTCAGCGTGGTGGTCGAGGTGGCCGGGCGGATCAGTCAGGAAGACACGCCGTCGCCGCCGTACAACACCCCCGGGCACCTCGCACGGCCCAACACCCGCGCCCCGGGCGTGCTCCGTGAGACTCCGGTGCAGCCGCGCAAGCTCGGGCACGTGGTGCTCGGTTCCACCGACCAGGAAGGCTCGCAGCGGCTGTTCACCGAGGGACTCGGGTTCAAGATCAGTGACACCGTGCCAAGCCTGGCCGCGTTCATGCGCTGCTCGACCGACCACCACAACGTGCTCGTCCAGCAGGCCCCGGTGGCGTTCCTGCACCACACATCGTGGCAGGTCAACGACATCGATGAGGTGGGCCGGGGCGCGACCGCGATGCTGGAGAAGGACCCGGCCCGGCACGTGTGGGGCCTGGGCCGGCACCACGTGGGCTCGAACTTCTTCTGGTACCTGCGCGACCCGGCGGGCAACTTCTCCGAGTACTACTCCGACCTGGACTGCATCGTGGACGACGCGCTGTGGACCCCGCGGACCTGGGAAGGCATGCGCGGCCTGTACAACTGGGGGCCGCCGCCGCCCGCGTCGTTCCTGGCCCCGGAGGACCTGGCCGCGCTGATGACCGGCACCCACGGGGGCGGCTGATGCCGGAGGCGACGCCGGCCGGCCGGCCCGTTGATTGTGACGTGCTGGTGGTCGGGTACGGGCCGGTCGGGCAGACGCTGACCATCCTGCTGGCCCAGCGCGGCTACCGGGTGACGGTGCTGGAGCGGAAGGCCGAGCCCTACCCGCGGCCGCGGGCCGTGCATTACGACGACGAGATCGCCCGGGTCTTCGCCGCGGCCGGGATCGGCGACGAGGTGGCCGCGATCAGCATGCCGTCAGGCGAGTACGACTGGCAGAACGCTGACGGCCGGACGCTGCTGCACTTCGACTGGGGCGCGGCCGGCCTGAGCGGGTGGCCGGCGTCGAACATGTTCGCCCAGCCCCGGCTGGAGGCCGTGCTGGCGGCGCGGGCCGAGTCGTTCCCGGCCGTGCGGGTGCGGCGCGGCTGGCAGGCGGCCGGCCTGACCGAGCACGACGACCGCGTGGAAGTGACCGCGACCGGCCCGGACGGCGGGTCTGAGGTCATCGCGGCCCGGTACGTGGTCGGCTGCGACGGGGCCAACAGCTTCGTCCGCGAACGGCTGGGCACCGGCCTGACCGACCTGGGGTTCTTCTACGACTGGCTGATCCTGGACGTGGTCCCGCACGACCAGGAGCGCGTCTGGAAGCCGTTCAACCTGCAGATCTGTGACCCGGTCCGGCCGACCACGGTGGTGTCCGGCGGCCCGGGCCGGCGGCGCTGGGAGTTCATGCGGCTGCCGCACGAGACGATTGAACAGCTCAACAACGAGGAGACGGCCTGGCGGCTGCTGGCCCGGTGGGAGCTGACGCCGGACAACGCCGAGCTGGAGCGGCACACCGTGTACACGTTCCAGGCCCGCTGGGCCGATGCCTGGCGCCGGGGCCGGGTGGTGATCGCGGGCGACGCCGCCCACCTGATGCCGCCGTTCGCGGGCCAGGGCATGTGCTCGGGCATCCGCGACTGCGCCAACCTGGCCTGGAAGCTGGACCTGGTCCTGTCCGGCCGGGCCGGTGACGCCCTGCTGGACACCTACACCTCGGAGCGGTCGGCCCACATCCAGAACGCGATCGGCATGTCGGTCGAGCTGGGCAACGTGATCTGCCTGACCGACCCGGCCGCGGTCGCGGCGCGGGACGAGGTGATGCTCAAGGCCGAAGGCCGGCCCGAGGTCGCGCTGCCGCCGATCCCCCCGCCGGTGCTGGGCCCGGGGGTGCTCTCGGTGACCGCCGATGGTAGGCCGGCCGGCGTCGCGGGGCAGCTCAGCCCGCAGGGCCTGGTCCGCTCCACGGCCGGGACGACCGGGCTGTTCGACCAGGTAGTCGGCACCGGGTTCGTACTCCTGGGCCGGGGGGAGTCTATTAAAAATATTGATGAATCCGCCCGGGCGTCGCTGGCCGAACTGGGGGCCCACGTCGTGCGCGTGCTGCCCCCGGACGCCGAGGGGGCCGGGGTGGCCGACGGGACCGGGGCCGTGATCGACGTGGACGGCCGTTACCAGCAGTGGCTCGACGCAGTGGGCTACGAGGCCGTTGTGATCCGGCCTGATTACTACGTCTTCGGCGGGGCGGCGTCGGCGGCGGCGGTGCCCGCGCTGCTGGACGAGCTGTTCGGGCGGCTGGGACTGGTTTCCGGCTGAGCAGCTGGCGGGGCCGACAGGGCTGGTCAGCGGTGGTGCAGGCGCAGGATCGCGGCGGCGAAGTCGGCGGGCTGTTCTTGAGCTGGGTTGTGCCCGGCGGCGACGGTGTGGAGCTCGACCAGGTGGGTGAAGTGGGTTTCGTGCTCGGCTCGGGAGTCGGGCGAAGCGAGGGTCTCCTCGGTCGGGTCAATGATCACCGTGGGCACCGTGATGACCGGCTGGGCCTCGATCGCGCGCTCGGTCTGGTCATAGGCGGGGTCGCCGGCGACCAGGCCGTAACGATGCCGGTAGGAGTGGACCACGACATCGACGAAGTCGGGGTTGCTGAAGGACGGCGCGGTGGCGGCGAACTCGGCCTCGGTGAACTTCCAGTTCGGCGACCACTCCCGCCACAGCAGCCGGGTGTAGTCCTCGCGGTAGGCGGCCAGGCCGGCCCGGCCCCGCTCGTTGTGCAGGTAGTACTGGTACCAGAGCCGCCGTTCGTCCTCGGGCGGAGCGGGCTGGCCCGACGCCGGGATGTTCTGCACGTTGTAACCGGACACGCTGACCAGCCCGGAAACCCGTTCGGGCCACAACATGGCGACCAGGCAGGCGGCCCGTCCGCCCCAGTCGTAGCCGGCCACGACCGGCGCGGCCAGGCCGAGGGCGTCGATCAGCTCGAGCAAATCGTGGGCCAGACCGCCCTGCTGGCCCGAGCGCATCGTGTCGCCGCTGATAAAGCGGGTGGCGCCGTAACCGCGCAGGTAGGGAACGACGACGTCGGCGCCGGCGCCGGCCAGCGCCGACGCGACCCGGTCGTAGGCACGGATGTCGTAGGGGAACCCGTGCAGGAGCACCACCGGCCACCCGTTCGCGTTCCCGTGCCGCTCGAAGGCCACGTCAAGGACACCGGCACGGACCACACCAGACTCAGCCATGACCATCATGCTCTCAGGGCCGGCCTGCTCTTCTCGGGCTGGCCTGGGTCGCTCAGTCCGCCGGGGTGACCCGGCGGACGGTGGCCGGCGCACCGGGCGGGCCGCCCGGCGCCGACCGGTAGAGCGGAACACCGACACAGGTGAACAGCACGCCATCGAGGGCTTGGCCCAGAACGGCGGGTACCTCGCTGTCGACGAAGGTCATCCCGGTGGCGCTGGCCCCGAGAGCGTAGGCGGCCAGGTGCAGCCGGCCTTCGGCCAGCCCGGCGGCCAGGTGCGCCGCCCGGTAGCCCGCATCACCGAGGGCCGCCAGGTCGGCCGCGGCGATGGCCACGAAGGCGGCGTCGCGGGCCAGAGCCTGGTCCAGGCAGACCCGGTACAGCTCGTCGCGCAGCACGCCAGTCCGCACCGGTTCGTCCAGGTCAGGCCAGCGGTACACGCCGGGGGGCAGGCCGGATACGTCGTGGACCACGACCCAGTGGGGCACGTCCAGGCCGCGCACGGCCACGGCCATGCTGGTGCGCAGGAGGTCCTGGGGCAGGCCGCGGCGGGCGTCCATCCGGCGCTGCGAGCCGCGGGCGGTGATGACCTGTTCGACCGGCGGCGAGGCCAAGGCCGGCCTGTCCACCGGGGCGCCCGGGGCCCAGGGCGAGCCGAGCCGGTCACCGTCGCCCGCGCGCTGGGCCGCGGTCACGAGCGGGAACTCGAGCGGGGCGCCGTCCACCTCCCCGGCCACGGCCGGGCCACCCGGCTCGACCGCAGGATCGGTCCCGGCCAGGCTGACCACGGCGACCGGGAACTCGTGCACCCGGTCCGCTCCGACCAGGGCGGCCACCTGAGCGTCGGGGAAACTGCTGTACAGCGCGGCGTTCAGACCGGCCGAGGCGGCCAGGGCCAGCAGCTGGGCCAACATGGTGCCGGCGTCCCAGTAGATGTGCCGGAAGCCCCGTTCCCGGTACCGCCAGCCCGTGCGCCAGGGCACACCCGTGACGACCACCGCCGGGCCGCCGGTGCGCGGCGGCGGCCCGACCTGGACCAGCGCGTGCTCCCAGGGGTCGTACCAGTGCACTCCTGCGGGCAGCGGGCCGCCCGGCGGCCCCGCGACGTACAGCTCGAGCGGAAACCGGCCCCCGGCCGAGCCGGCCGCGCGGAACGGGTGGACCCCGTAGGGCCGCTCCATCGTGCGCACCACCCCGGCCGACAGGTAGAGCAGCCGGGCCAACTGGGCCAGGTCCAGCGGCGCGGGGCTGACCTCGGCCGTGCCCGCCAGCACAGCCACGGCCGGCGCCGACGTCGGCGGCAGTTCCCGGGGCAACGCGAGGCGAGGCAGACCGGCCGGGTAACGCTTCACGAACCACGGCAGCCGGTCGAGGTCATTGGCCTGCAGATCCTGGACCACCCAGGGGTCGTCTATCGGTACCTCCCAGTCCCGGCCGGGCTCATAGGACGTCAGCCGGTGCAGCCTCTGGGTGGCGGTCTCCATCTGTTCATCATGGCGCAGACCCGCGTCACAACAGGGCACGCACGCACATGCCGACTGTCACCGCTCGCTGGCAGGATGGGGTCATGGCCGAGATTGCGCTGCGGGAGGTCCGGGACGAGGACCTGGACGGGATTTTCGAGCAGATGCGGGATCCGGAGGGGGTGTGGATGGCCGCCTTCACTGCGAAGGATCCGGACGACCGGGCGCACTTCGACGCGCACATGGCCCGGGTCCGGGCCGCGCCCGGGGTGACGATGCGGGCCATCACCCGGGACGGCCAGCTGGTGGGGCACGTGGCCGCCTTCGACCAAGACGGCGACCTCGAGGTCACGTACGGGGTGGACCGGGCGGCCTGGGGCCAGGGGGTGGCCAGCCGGGCTCTGGCCCTGCTGCTCCAGGAGGTGCAGGCCCGGCCGGTGCACGCGCGCGCGGCCAGCGACAACCTCGGGTCGCTGCGGGTGCTGGAGAAGGCCGGGTTCCGGATCATCGGCACCAACCGGGACTTCGCCCAGGCCCGGAAGGCCGAGATCGAGGAGACCATCCTCCGGCTGGACTAGCCGGGCCGGGCTAGCTGGACTGGGCTAGCTGGGCTGGCCTAGCTGGGCTGGACCGCCGGGGCCAGCGCTGAGCGGACGCCGGTGAGCTGCTCGGAGACGGTCCAGAGGCGGCGGGCCAGAGCGGGATCCTGGGCGGCGGCCGAGCGGGAAATGAGCTCAGCTCCGCCGCGCATGTGGGCCAGGTGACGGGGACCGGCGAAGCTGTCACCGGGGACGTCCGCCACCGCAGCGAGCAGGACCGGCAAGGCGCCATGGTCGGCGTCCTGGGCGACCAGGCGGAGCAACGGCGCCCAGGCCAGATCGGCCCGGCGGCGCGGGCCGTCGTGCTGGTAAATCGGGGTGTTGACCAGGCCCGGGTGTGCGGCCATGGCCTTGACCGGGGAGCCGGCGGCGGTCAGGCGGCGCTGGAGTTCGGCGGTGAAGAGCAGGTTGGCCAGCTTGGAGTCGTTGTAGGCCCGGGACCGCCGGTAAGGCCGCTGGTCCCAGTTGAGGTCGTCGAAGTCCAGCCGGGCCATCCGTTCGGCCTGGGAAGCCACGGTCACGACCCGGCCGGTGACCTGCTCCAGCAGCAGGTTGGTCAGGGTGAAGTGGCCCAGGTGGTTGACGCCGAAATCCGACTCGAAGCCGTCGGCGGTCCGGGTCAGGGCCTGCGCAGCCACGCCCGCGTTGTTGACCAGCAGCTCGATCGGGCCGTCCCAGGCGGCCGCGAACGCCCGCACCGAGTCCAGCCGGGCCAGGTCCAGCTGACGAACCTCGGTCTGGCCGGGGATGGTGGCCGCGACGGCCTGGCCCTTGGCCGGGTTACGTACGGCCAGGACAACCCGCGCGCCCGTCCCAGCCAGAGCGTGCGCCACCGATTGACCAAGGCCGCTGCTGGCCCCGGTCACAATCGCGGTTTTCCCGGTCATATCGGGAAGGTTCAGGCCATGGAAAGTAGTCATAGGAAACAATGTAGTCATCGGCTACTATGCTGTCAACGCCTACATCGGCTGGTACCATCGCGGGCATGACCGACCGCCCCTACCATCACGGCCACCTGCGGGACACGCTGCTGGCCGAGGCCGAGCGCACGCTGCGGGAGCAGGGCGTCGAGCAGCTGTCCCTGCGCGACCTGGCCCGTCAGGCCGGCGTCAGTCACGCCGCCCCGCGCCGCCACTTCGCCGACCGGCAGGCACTGCTGGACGCGCTGGCCGGGGCCGGGTTCGCCCGGCTGGCCGGCGAGGTGGCCGCGGCCGTCGAGGACGCGGGCCCAGACTTCCGCGCCCGGCTGCGGGCCACCGGCGCCACGTACGTGCGGTTCGCGACCGAGGACCCGGCCCTGATGGAGCTGATGTTCACGGCCAAGAACGCGAGCACGTCCGGCGAGGCGGCTGGTCAGACGGCACCGTCGGGCGGGGTGGCGGAAGGGGCCGGGCGCCTGTTCACCATCGTGGGCGAGCTGATCAGGGAGGGACAGCTAGCCGGTCAGCTCCCGCCGGGTGATCCCGAACGGCTCAGGTTGCTGTTCATGGCCACCGCGCGGGGCATCGCCGGGCTGGTCGCCCCGGGCCAGCCCGCAGCCGGGCAGGCCGACGGCCTGCTCGACGACGCGGTCGCGCTGTTCACCCAGAGTGCAAGCTGACCGTCGCGGTCGCGGCTAGCTGACGGCCGCGGCTAGCCTTCGGGCTGGTCGGCGGCCATCTCGTCCAGCAGGGCCAGCACCTCGCCCGGGGACAGGTCCTCCAACTCGACCGCGTATCCGGGCGGGACGATCGCGGCCAGCCGCTCGCCGTCCTCGGTGAGGTAGACGATCTCACCCCGGGCCGCGGCCCGCGCGGCCTCGGCCAGCTCCTCGGGCACCTGCTCCACTGGTATCTCGCGCACGGCCCCGACTGTACGCCGGCCGCGTGGGGATCGGGTCAGAGCCAGCGATCAGAGCCAGCGATCAGATACCGAGCAGGCGGGCGGCGGTGGCGCCGGCGATGGCGTCGCGGTCGGCGGGGGGCAGGCCCAGGGACTCGATGCGGTCGACGGGGTCGGTGACGCCCATGTCGAAGGGGTAGTCGGTGCCGAGCAGGACGTGATCGGGGCCGGCCACGGACAGCAGGCGGGACAGCGCGTCGTCGGTGTAGACGAGCGAGTCGAAGTACAGGGTGTCGAGGTAGGCGCTGGGCGGCCGGGCCATGGTGCGGGACTCGGGGCGGATCTGGTAGGCGTGGTCGGCGCGGGCCAGGTAGTGCGGGAAGTAGCCGCCGCCGTGGGCGGCGCAGATACGCAGGCCGGGGAACCGGTCCAGGACCCCGCCGAACACCAGGTGGTGCAGGGCGACCGTGGTCTCGGCGGGCTGGCCGACGATGTTGCCCAGGTAGGCCAGGGACAGGCGGGAGCCCAGGCTGCAGCCCCACGGGTGGATGAAGATGAACGAGCCGAGCTGCTCGGCCGCGGCCCAGAACGGGTCCAGCTCGGGGTCGGACAGATCCCGGCCCGCCACCGAGGTGGAGATCTCCGCGCCCCTCAGGCCGAGCTGGGTATGGGCCATGCGCAGTTGGTCGGCGGCCAGCTCCGGGTGCTGCAGCGCCACCGTGGCCAGGCCGACCAGGCGGTCCGGCTGCTCGGCCACGGTGGCGGCGATGCGCTCGTTGGCCGCGGCCACGATGTCGTTGGCCAGCAGGGCGTCGGCCCAGTAGTGGTACAGGGTCGGCACCACGCTGAGCGCGTGGATGTCCACCCGGGCCGCGTCCATCTGGGCCAGCCGCACGCTCAGGTCATCCAGCAGCGGGCGGTAGCTGGTCTGCATGAGCTCGACGTTGTGCTTGATCGACTCGGCGCCGAACGTGGCGAACTGCTCGGCCTGCTCGGCGACCAGTCCGGGCTGCCCCTCGACCAGGCCGGCCACGGCGAGCACGTCGAGGTGCGCGTGCACGTCGATCACCGGCGTGCCGGGGCTGGTGGCGGTGGGACCGGCCGGGGCGGGGCCGGTCATGGCGCCACGCACCGGTTGTGCTGGGTGCCCAGATCGATGTGCGGGCCGGTGATGGTGGCCTCCATGACGTCGCCGGGCTGCAGGTAGCGGCCGTAGTGGGCGCCGTTGCCCGCGGGCGATCCGGTCAGCACCAGATCGCCGGGCCGCAGCGGCGTGATGGCCGAGACGTGCGCGATCAGCTCGGGCACGCCGAAGATCATGTCGGCCGTGGTCTCGTCCTGCATCGTCTCGCCGTTGAGCTTGAGCGTGATCCGCAGGTCCGCCGGATCGGGCACGAACGGCGCGGGCACCAGCCACGGGCCCAGGGGCAGGAACGTCGGCGAGTTCTTGCCCGCCAGCCAGTCCGTGCCCAGGCCGGGCATGTCCGGCCGGAACACCCGGTCCCGGGTGGTCAGGTCGTTGGCGATCACGTAGCCGGCCACGTGGGCCAGGGCGTCATCGACGCCGACTCGGTAGCCGTCGGTACCGATGACCACGCCCAGCTCGAGCTCCCAGTCGTGCTGGGTCCCGATGTCGGGCAGGAGCACATTGTCGTCCGGGCCGCAGATCGCCGAGGACAGGCCGATGAAGACGTACGGGGTGCCGTGGGCCGCCCGCTCCTCCATCAGCGCGGTGGCGTGGCGCCGGGTGGCCTCCGGGTCCTCGTCGCCATTCTCGGCCGCGGACGCCATCATCAGCTGCACCACGTGCGTCTTGTAGTTGGCGCCGCTCTGGAAGATCTGCCCGGGGCGTACCGGGGCCAGCCTGGTGAAGTCACTGACCGGCCGGGTCAGGCTGGCCCAGCGCTGGCCGGCCCGGGACTCTTCCACCGCGTCACCGAGCAGCTTGGAGTTGGCCGGCCAGTCGGCCAGCAGCGCGTCCAGGTCGGGAGTGGCCGGCACCAGGGCGGCCAGCGGGGCGGCTTCGGACCCGATGATCACGCCGGTGAAATCGTCGGCCCGGGGTCCGAAGTCCGTGCGGGCGCGGAACCGTCCCAGCGCGTATGGAGTGGCAGCGGCCATGATCACGATCCTAGGCAGGGCGCCGGCCAGCGGGAAACGCCGTCCGGTGGATGATGGGTATCGACGACATTGATGGTCGGTCTGGCAAGCCAGCCCAGTTCGGCTGGCCCCGCCGGTCAGAGGTTGGCGGCCAGGGTGGCCACGCACTCGCGCAGCCAGTGGTGGGCCGGGTCGTTGTGGAAGACCGGGTGCCAGAACATGGTCTCAGCGAGCGGCTGCAGCGGCACCGGCGGCTCCAGCACGCGCAGCTCGCGGCGGACCGGGGTGCTGCTGACCAGCCGCTCGTGCACGAACGCGAACAACGAGGTGCCCGGCAGCAGCCACGGCACCAGGGTGAAGCTGAGCGTGGACAGGGCCACGTGGGGCTTGATGCCGAGCTGGGCCAGCTGCACGTCGACGTAGGCCGGGCCGCCGCTGGTGGCGTTGTACTTCACGTAGCGCAGCCGGGTGAGCTGGTCCCGGTCCAGCGTGTCCCCCACTTCCCGGTGCTGGTTCCACACCGCGGCCACGTAGCGGTCGGTAAACAGGGTGCGCTGCGGCACCTGGGTCATCGCGGGCGAGGCGATCTCGCGGGGCATGATGACCAGGTCGACCTGAGCCCGTTCCAGCGACACCTCGGTCGCACCCGACACCGGGACCACATTGACCGCGACGTTCGGTGCCTCCCGGTAGAGCCGCTCCAGCAGCGGCCGCAGCAGGATCAGCGTCACGTAATCACTGGCCACCACGGTGAACGTGCGACTGTCGGTGGCCGGATCGAAGTGCGGGCTGGTGGCCAGCAGCTGGTCCAGGCTGGTCAGCACCGCGTGCACCGGCTCGATCAGCGACTGGCCCATCGGAGTCAGCTCATGCACCCGCCCGCTGCGGACCAGCAGCGGGTCGCCGAACAGCCGCCGCAGTCGGCCCAGCGCGGCGCTCATGGCGGACTGGCCGATGCCGACGGACTCGGCCGCCAGGGTCACGTGCCGCTGTTCCAGCAGCGCGTTCAGCGGCACGATCAGGTTCAGGTCCATCCGCCGCACGGTGTCGGGGACATCCATGCCGCGATCATGCCAGTTAAAAATCTAAATATCGATGCCGTCGACGATAAGCATCGCCGATTGGCGCTGTCGCCGGACCCGAACGCGCCTTACCGTCCTGATAACGACATGCACCGTGGCATGGGAGGCCTGGTCATGAAGATTCTCGTCGTCGGCGCGGGCATCGGCGGGCTCGGCGCGGCGATCGCGCTGCGGCAGCGCGGGTTCGCCGTGGACGTGGTGGAGATCAAACCTGAGCTGTCCGTGTACGGGGTAGGCATCAACCAGCCCGCCAACAGCCTGCGCGCGCTGCGGGCCATGGGGGTGCTGGATCAGATCATCGCGGTCGGCTGCCAGTACGACCACCACGACTTCTTCACGACCGACGGCGAGCTGATCGTGCACGTGCCCAGCATCCTGGGCGGCGACGTCCCGGCCAACACCGCACTGTCCCGGCTCAACCTGCACAAGATCCTCATCGCCGCGGCCGAGAGCCACGACCTGAAGATCAACTACGGCACGACCGTGGAGCGGTTCGCGGACACCGGCCGCGGCGTGGATGTGTGGTTCAGCGACGGGCGGCAGGAGTCGTATGACCTGGTGGCGGCCTTCGACGGGATCAAGTCGGCCACCCGCCGGGCGGTGTTCGGGGCCGCGCAGGACGCGGTCTACTCGGGCTTCGGGGTGTTCCGGGTGACGCTGCCGCGGCCGCCCTACGTGGACGGGACGCGGGTCTACCAGGCGCTCGGGGTCAAGGCCGGGTTCATCCCGCTCAGCGCGCGGACCATGTACATGTTCGTGGTCACCCCGGACCCGCAGGGCGTCAGCCACCGCCCGGAGGACTTCGCCGCGATCCTGCGGGAGCGGATGGCGCCGTTCGGCGCGCTGCCGGGCGAGGTACGGGAGGCGCTGAAGCCGTCCGACGACATCGTGTACAGCCCGATCTCGGATGTGCTGCTGCCGCTGCCGTGGTTCTCCGGCCGGGTCGGGATCCTGGGTGACGCCGCGCACGCCTGCGCGCCGCACCTGACCCAGGGGGCGGGCATGGCGCTCGAGGACGGCCTGGTGCTGGCCGACAGCCTGGACACCGGCGGCCCGCTGGACGCGCGGCTGCGAGCGTTCGAGGAGCGCCGGTTCCCCCGGGCCCGGCTGGTGCAGGACGTCTCGCGCGGGATCCTCCAGGCCGAGATGGGCATCGACGCCGGCAACTACGACGCCGCGGTCCAGGGCATGCGCGACCACCTGGTGGAGCAGACGCACGCGGTGGAAGCCGTCCTCAACCAGCCGGCCTAGTCCCGGATACCGGCCTAGCGCCGGATAAGAGCCGGACCAAGAAGAGTGGAGTTCCAGTGACTGCGACCTCGTTCGACCCGGCGGCGCTGGATGCCGCCGTCCCGCCGCCACCCCGGCCCGGGCCGCCGCTGCCACCGGCGGTCAAGCCCGCGGCGGTGCCCGCCTCCGAAGTGGCCCGGCGGTCGCCGATCACGCACGTCCGCTACGTGGCCCTGGCCACCGAGGACCTCGCCTCGACGGTCGCGTTCTACGAGGGCATCTGGGGCCTGTACCAGGTGGGCGGGGACGGCGACGTCGTGTTCCTGGGCGCGGTGGGCAGCCCGGAGCCGTTCGTGGTCCGGGTTCGCCGGGCCGCCGAGCGCCGCACCGACCTGATCGCGTTCGGCGCCCCGGACCGGGCCGCGGTGGACGGCCTGGCCGCCCGGCTCGGTTCGGACGGGGTGCGCCTCGCGGCCGAGCCCGGCACGCTGACCGGGCCGGGCGGCGGCTACGGGTTCCGGTTCTTCGACCCGGACGGCCGCCTGGTCGAGGTGTCGGCCGACGTGGCCGCCAAGCCGTTCCGGGAGATCGAGCCGGGCGAGTCGGTCCCGCGCAAGCTCAGCCACATCGTGGTCAACTCGCCCGACGCGCCGGGCCTGGTGGCGTTCTACGAGCGGTACTTCGGGTTGCGGCTGTCGGACTGGCTGGAGGACCGGATGGCGTTCCTGCGCTGTTCGGCCGACCACCACAGCCTGGCCATCGCGGCCGGCCCGGTCGCGGGGCTCAACCACGTCTCGTTCGAGATGCGCGACATCGACGAGTACATGCGGGGCACGGGCCGGATGGTACGGCAGGGGCACGCCCCGCTGTGGGGGCCGGGGCGGCACAGTTCCGGGGACAACGTGTACTCCTACTTCGCCGGGCCGGACGACTTCGTGGTCGAATACACCACCGCGCTGGAGCGGATCGGTGACGAGGACGCCTGGGTGCCGCGGGTCTGGCCGGCCTCGCCGGAGTACGCCGACCGCTGGGGCACGGCCGGGCCGGGTGAGGACCTGTTCGCGCTGTGGCACCGCACTCCCCCCGAGTCGGGCTTGTGGGTCCCGGCCCCCATCTGAACGCACCGTCTGAGAGGCTGCGCACTATGAGCGCGAGCAGTCATGAGCACCCCGAGCTGGGGCCGGCCGAGCTGATCGAGGTCGCGGACCGGGTGTTCGCCTACGTCCAGCCGGACGGGACCTGGTACATCAACAACACCGGTTTTGTGGTCGGCGATGACTCGGTGATCAGCGTCGACGCCTGTTCCACAGAGCGGCGGACCCGGGCCTACCTGGACCGGATCGCGGCGGTGACGCCGGTGCCGGTGTCGATGCTGATCAACACCCACCACCACGGCGACCACACCTACGGCAACTACCTGTTCCGGCCGGCCACGATCATCGCCCAGGAAAACTGCCGGGACGAACTGCTGGCCTACGGGTTCCCGGGCGACACCGGCATCTGGGAGCCGGTGGACTGGGGCGGCGTGACGGTGGCGCCACCCACGCTCACGTTCACCGACCGGGTGCGGCTCTGGTCGGACGACCAGCCGATCGAGGTCAGCTACGTCGGGCAGGCCGCGCACACCTCCAACGACAGCCTGGTCTGGCTGCCGGAGCGGGAGGTCCTGTTCTGCGGCGATCTGCTGTTCAACGGGGGCACGCCGTTCCTACTGATGGGCTCGGTACGGGGCGCGATCGAGGTGCTCGAGACGGTGGTGGCCCCGATCCCGGCGCGGGTCATCGTGCCCGGGCACGGGGCGCCGTGTGACCACGGCCTGATCTCCACCGTCGTCGGTTACCTGGGGTTCGTGCTGGCCACGGCCCAGAAGGGAATCGACGCCGGGCTGTCGCCGCTGGACCTGGCGCGCGAAACCGACCTGGGTGAGTACGAGGGCTGGCTGGACCGCGAGCGGATCGTGGGCAACCTGCACCGGGCCTATGCGGACCTGGGCACCGTGGACACGGTGGACCTGCGGGCGGCCCTGGCCGACATGGTGACGTTCAACGGCGGGAAGCCGTTGTCGTGTTACGCCTGACTGGTTAGGCGGCCCGGTGACTGGTTAGGCGGCCCGGTGACTGGTTAGGCGGCCCGAGCCCGTCAGGAGTAACCCCGAGCCCGTCAGGAGTAACAACGTCCTTGACTGCTGACACGGGAGCTGGCTAGCGTCGCTGAGGGGCCCGGCGGATCCGGCGGGATCTGCGGCGATCAGGGGCAGGAGCCAGCGGTGGCAGTGGTGCAGAGGCAGCGTACGTCCGGGTTCGCGGGGGCGGGGCTGGGGCTGGCCGTGCTGTCGGCGGGGACGTTCGGGACCTCGGGGACGTTCGCGGACTCGCTGATCAAGGCGGGGTGGAGCCCGGCGGCGGCGGTCACGGTCCGGATCTCGCTGTCGGCGCTGTTCCTGACCATCCCGGCCCTGATCTCGTTGCGGGGCCGATGGGCCCTGCTGCGTCGGGACGGACGGCGGGTGGCGGCGTACGGGCTGATCGCGGTGGCGGGCTGCCAGCTGTTCTACTTCAACGCGCTGCAGAGCATTCCGGTTGGCGTGGCCCTGCTGCTCGAATACCTCGGCTCGGTGCTGGTGGTGGGCTGGGTGTGGCTGCGGCACGGCGAACGGCCGCGCTGGCTGACCGTGCTCGGGTCGGTGGCGGCGGTCGCGGGGCTGGTCATGGTGCTCAACCTGACCGGCTCGACCCACGTCAACCCGATCGGGGTCATGTGGGGGCTGCTGGCCGCGTGCGGGCTGGCCGTTTACTTCGTGCTGTCGGCCTCGGGGACACAGCCCGGGGCGGAAGGCGCGGCGGAGGGCAAGGTGGTGCGGACCGAGCCGCTGCCGCCGATCGCGATGGCCTGGGGCGCGATGTGCGTCGGCGCGGCGGCGCTGGCCCTGCTGGGGGTCGCCGGGGCCCTGCCGCTGCACGCGACGGCGACCGACGTGAACCTGCTGAACCTGCGGGTCAGCTGGATCGTGCCCGTGCTCGGCCTGTCGCTGATCGCGGCGGTCATCGCCTATGTGGCCGGCATCGGGGCGGCCCGGCGGCTGGGCGCGAAACTGGCCTCGTTCATCGGGATGACCGAGGTGCTGTTCGCGATCCTGTTCGCCTGGCTGGCGCTGAGTCAGCTGCCGACGCCGATCCAGTTCGTGGGCGGGGCGTTCATCTTGACCGGGATCGCGCTGGTCCGGGCCGGGGAACGGTCGCCGATCCCGGCCACCGCGGACGACGCCGAGGTCAACCCGGCTCAGCCCCGCGAGCCCGACCGCGTCTAACCGGGCCGTGCGGGGTTCCGGGGCCGGGCTGACCCAGGGCGTCGCGCCGGGCCTGGAAAGAGGATGGGCCAGGCTTCGCAGCATGGACCGTCCCGACGACCACACCCCCGCCCCGCTGTCCGGGCCCTGTTCGGTGTCCGGCAGCCGCCGGGTCAGGCAGGCTGATTCGCCGCCGTTTGCGGCAACTGCGCCCGGGCAAGGACCACTGCCCCAAGGGCTGGCCGAGGTGACGCGTGAAACATCGCGTGAAACGGCGTCTTCTGCTGGATAACGCGAAGCCGACGTTTATATGCGTTCGTTTCGTTTACCGGGGCGGAATTGGCTTGGCCGGTCAGCAACCGAAAGCAGCCGCGGCACAATTTCCCGTACCGATAGAGGTACGGTAAATCGTGCCGCGGCTGGCTGACCATTGCCCGGGACTCAGTCTTTCCTGGCGACACCGCCGATCAAGCCGTGCGTGATCAGGGGCGGCCCATCGCTTTCGTCCGGCCGCCACAGCGCTAGCGGAGCCAGGCCGGGCTCGACCAGGGTCCAGTCGCCGAACCAGCTCCGCACCACGTCGGATTCCCGCCAGTGCCCGGACCCGAGCTGGTCGTGCATGATGCGCTCGATCTCCTCGACCAGCTCCTCTTCGGCGGGATGCTCCGGGCCGGGCCGGGCGAAGCTGGAGATGACCAGGTAGCTGCCCCGGGGCACGGCGTCCCGCAGTCGCGCCATGATCGCGTCTGGGTCGTCCTCATCGTCCACGTGGTGCATGACCGCGGTCAGCAGCAGGCCTACCGGCTGGCTGAAGTCCAGGAACTTCCTTACCTCCGGGTGATCGACGATCTCCATCGGCCGCCGCAGGTCAGCGGTCACCACCTCGGTGGTCACCGCGTCGGCCAGCAGAGCCTGCCCGTGCACGTGAACCACCGGGTCGTTGTCCACGTAGACCGTGTGCACCGACGGGTTGATCTCGTGCGCGATCTCGTGCACATTGCCGGCCGTGGGCAGACCCGACCCGATGTCCAGCAGCTGGGTCAGCCTGGCCTCCCCGACCAAGTGACGGACGGCCCGGCGCAAGAAGTCCCGGTTGGCGCGGGCGATAGCCGGAGCATCCGGCGTCACCTGCAGGACCGAGTCGACGACCTGCCGGTCGGCGGCGAAATTGTCCTTACCGCCCAAGAAGGCGTTGTAGACCCGGGCGATGTTCGGCGCCCGGGCATCGACGCCCGGAGGTGGGTACCTGTTAAGGGAGCGGAAAGGGTCCTCTCCGGCCACGTGGGCCTCCATTTTGGGCTAGAAGTCGGCCCCCCGACCTTAAGGCAACTTTAGCCTTAAAATTGCGTCAGCAAGGACTCCGCAGCGCCCTTTCCCAAAATGGCCTCCGCCCCCATAATCGTCCGGACACTTATGACTGAAATCCAGCTAGAAAGAGAAAAAGGCCGCGGGCCAATACGCGTGAGCTGTCGAAGGAGGGCTGCTGACGACTGGGCCGACCGACTGGGCTGGGGGCCGGCGGGTGACCAGGTCGCGCGGAGGCATCGCTGGGCCGGCCAGACTGGCGGGGTGCGAGTGACCGGAGTGGACGCCTGCCGGGGCGGGTGGGCCGGTGTCGACCTCGACACCGGCGAGGATCCAGACCCAACCGGGGAGTTCGGTGCGGGACGGGACGCCGGGGGCGAGTGGGATGCCGGGGGCGGGCGCTCGTCGGTCAGGGCTTCGGTCCGGGTGGCGGGCTCGCTGCCGGAACTGCTGGCCGGGGCGGCGCCGGGACAGGTGGTCGGGATCGACATGCCGCTGGGGCTGCAGGCCAGCGGGTGGCGGGCCGCCGACGCCGAAGCGCGCCGGCGGCTGGGGGTTCGGCGCAGCTCGATCTTCGCGATCCCGCCCGCGGCGGTGTGGGAGCAGCCGGACTATCAGTCCGCGCTGGCGGTGTGCCGCCGGCTGACCGGCCAGGGGTTCAGCGTCCAGACGTGGGGACTGCGCGGCAAACTGCGGGAGGCGGCCGCCTACCGCGCGCACGCCTCGCAGCGGCTGTACGAGGTCCATCCGGAACTGTCGTTCGCGACCATGGCCGGGGCCCCGCTGCCGGAAGCGAAGACCAGGCCCGCGGGGCAGGCCCTGCGGCGGTCAGTGCTGGCCGCGGCGGGGCTGGTCCTCACCGACGACCCGGCCTGGCGCCGGGCCACGGTGGACGTGCTGGACGCAGCCGCGGTGGCCTGGACCGCGTGGCGGATTGCAGCCGGCCAGGCCGTGGTGCTGCCGGATCCCCCGCAGACCGGGGAGGATGGCCTGGAGATCGCGATCAGGTACTGAGGGTGAGGGGACGCGGATGACCGACCACGGGCACGGACCGGCGATGACCAAGCAGGAGGCGGCGGCGGCCGTCCGGGCGGCCAAGGTGCGGCTGGGCCTGACCTGGGCCCAGATCGCCGAGGCGGTCGGGCGGCCGGTGGCGTGGACCACGACCGCGCTGCTGGGCCAGCACCCGATGAGCGACGGCGAGGCGTCCGCCGCGGCCGCCCTGCTCGAGCTGGACCAGGACACCGAGGTGGCGCTGCGGCTGCAGCCGACCCGCGGCGCGCTGGACAGCCCGGTGCCGGCGGACCCCACCATCTACCGGTTCTACGAGGTGCTCCAGGTCTACGGCCCGACGATCAAGGAACTGATCCACGAGGAGTTCGGCGACGGCATCATGAGCGCGATCAACTTCCGGATGGACATCGCGCGCGAGCCGGACCCAGCCGGCGACCGGGTGGTGGTCACGCTGAACGGGAAGTTCCTGCCGTACCAGTGGTGACCGCCGCTGGGCCAACCGGGCGGCCTGTCCGCTGTGGTGCGGTCAGGCGGGGGTGACTGCGGTCAGGCGGGGGTGACGCGAGCCTGGTTGGCCAGGGCGACCGGGTTGCCGTCGGGGTCGGCCACGGTGGCGATCCGTTCGCCCCAGGGCATGTCGGCGGGGTCGCGCAGGACGGTGACCCCTCGGCCCGCAGCGCGGCGATCAGCGTGTCGACGTCGTCGGTGTAGACGAACATCTCGAACCGCGGACCGTCGCCCAGAGCCAGGCCATACTGGTCGCGGGCCCACTCCCGGGCCGTCACGGCCAGCTCGGCGCCGTCCCGGCGCAGGCCGACGTAGCCGGGGTCACCCTCGGCGGGCAGCTGCACGAACTGGGTGAACCCGAGCCGGTCCCAGAACCGCGCGGTCGCGGTCACGTCGGTCGCGTAGACCACGGGGAACGCTCGGCGCCCGGACTCCGGCCCGCTCATAGGCTCCCCCGCTCGCTCATAGGACGCTGAAGTCGGCGAAGTCGAAGCCGGGGGCGACCACGCAGCTGACCAGGACCTCCTGGTCGCCGGCCGGGCGGGCCGACTGCCAGTGGGCGCCGGGGACGACGTGCTGCGGGGTCTGGCCCGCGGCCAGGTCCGGGCCCAGCGTGACCGTGGCCGGATCCGGTACCGGGGCCGGCCCGGTGCCGCCCAGCAGCAGCGTCAGCGGGCCGCCGGAGTGCCACAGCCAGACCTCGTCCGAGCGGACCGTGTGCCAGGCCGATTCGGTGCCCGGGGTGAGCAGGAAGTAGATCCCGGTGGCGGCGGCCCGGCGTCCCGGGTAGCCGTCCGGCTGGTACGAGGGGCCGGCCGCCCAGGTCTGGCGGTACCAGCCGCCCTCCGGGTGCGGGATCAGATCGAGAACCTCGGCGGTGGGCGGCCGGGGGTCCAGCGCGGTGAACCGGCCCGCCGGATCCCGGCGGGCGAACCGGACCTCGGTGACCGCGGTCAGCTCCACCGGCCCGTACACGTGCGGAAACAGGGTGCCCGCGGCCACTCCGGGCGATGGAGCCGGGTCGGCGGCCTCGAAGCGCACCGGGGCGGACAGCCGCGACTCGTCCAGGGCCAGCGCGACCAGCGGCAGGGCCGAGTCCGCGAACCGGTCGTTGGCCACGGCCAGCAGGGTGGGCTCGTCCGGCGAGGCGTGCACGAACGGCGCCGTGTCCTGCCCCGCGGTGTCCTCCGTGCCGGGTACGTAGGGGCCGTCACCGGCCGACTGCCAGCGCGGCAGCGGCAGCAGATGCCAGATCATGCGCGGACCCTATCCGAGCCGAGCCGCTCCAGCGGTACCGGGTACCAGGCCGCCGGATCGCCGGGACGGGCGGTGAAGTCGTACCGGATGCCGTCCGGGGTCAGCGCGACCAGGGAGATCGAGGTCGTGCCCCAGATCCGGCCATCGCCCAGGTCCCGCCGCACGATCAGCGCCCGCGGGTCGCCCGGGCTCAGCCCGGCGCCGTTCAGCAGCGGCAGCCAGCCGCTCCAGGCGTCATCGATGGTGACCCCCGGCTTGGGCTGCGGCAACGGGATGGTGGCCAGCCGGGCCTGGAAGTAGCCGATGCGCTCGATCTCGTGCTCCCCCGCATCCGGCCGCAGCTCACCGGCCAGACCGCTGTTGACCACCAGGTGCAGGCCGGGGGTCAGATCCCGGCGACGGAACCGGTCCCCGTCCCATTCCTGCAGCTCCACCCGGCCCGGCTCGGCCACCAGCAACCGGAAGGGGTCGTAGGCGGCCAGATCGCTGGGGCCGGCAGGGCCAGCGGGGCCAGCGGGGCCAGCGGGGCCAGCGGGAACGGGCGGCAGGGCGGCGGCCGGGAGAGGCTCCGCGGCGGCGCGGAGGGGGAGGTCGCCCCGGGAGCGCCGGGTGGCGGCCGGGGCGGCCTGGCCCCGGCCGTTCAGGATGCAGGCGACCCGGGGCGCGGCCGGGGCGAGAGCCAGCCAGGTCCCTCCGGCCAGCTCGTCGCGGCCGCCGATCAGGCTGGGCTGGGCCGACCAGTGGTACCCGGGCGGCTGCCAGGCGCGCTGGGTGAATTCATCGCGGACCCCGGCCAGCAGGACCGTTCCGTCCGGCCCGAGGCCGATGATCGCGGTGCACATGCCTCCATTCCAGCACTCCGGCGGAAAGTGGTTGGCGCTCGGCCCGGGCGGCACGCGACCATGAACGCATGAGCGAACTGCGCACGGTGGGGGCGGACGACTGGCAGACCATGCGGGACATCCGGCTGGACGCGCTCCGGGAGGCGCCGTACGCCTTCGCCTCCACGTACGCACGGGAGGCGGTGTTCCCCGAGCAGACGTGGCGGGAGCGGGCCACCTCGGGCAGCAGCATCCTGGCCTACCTGCCGGAGTTCGGCCGGGCGCCGGTGGGGTTGGTGGCCTCGATCCAGGAGATCCCGGGCCAGCTGGAGCTGGTCTCGATGTGGGTCCGGCCGCAGGCGCGGGGACGGCAGGTCGGCTCGGCCCTGGTCGAGGCGATCGTCGAGCGGGCCCGGCGCGCCGGGGTGCCGCGGGTGCACCTGTGGGTGACCGAGAGCAACAAGCCAGGCCGCAGGCTGTACGAGCGCTGCGGGTTCAGCCCGACCGGGGAACGGCAGCCGCTGCCGTCGGACCCGGCGCTGATGGAGCTGGCCCTGGCCCGGGCGGTGACGCCCTGAGCCGGCTGGGGCACCCGCAGCCGGCTGGAGCGCCCGCAGCCGGCTGGGGCGCCCGAAGCCGGACGGTAGCGCCTAAGCCGCGCGCTCGCTCTTGGCCTCGTACCAGGCCGCCTCTTCGACGCCCATCGGGGTGGACGGCGGACGCTGCACGAACGGCCAGATCTCTTCGGCGATGGCCCGCCAGTCCCGGGTCGCGGTTAGCTCGCCGAGCAGGGCGAACACCCCCAGGTTGATCCGCTGCAGGATCACGTACGAGCGCGGCACCTGCATGTACGGCGCCAGCGGGCTGCGCACGTCGAAGAACCGGCGCACCACGGACGAGGCGTAGTCCCCGGTGATGGTGAGCGTGCCGGGCTTGCGGATGGTGTCGTAGAACACGGCCAGGTGGTCGACGATCAGGTCGGTACCGACCGGCGCGTCGGCCTGCAGGAACTCCGCGTCGACCAGGCTCTGCCGGAAGGCCTCGGCGTCGTCGTCTACGCACAGGTAACGGGCCATGTCCATGAGCGGCTTGAGCTCGTCCCGGCTGAAGTACTTGACCAGGCCGTAGTCCAGGAACGTGACCTTGCCGCCGCCGTGGAACAGGTAGTTGCCCGGGTGCGGGTCGCCGTTGAACGCCCGCATCGAGTACAGGCTGCGGAACACGTACCGGTAGATGGTCTCCGCGGCCAGATCGCGTTCTTCCTGGGACCAGGTGGCCAGCTCGGAGAACCGCGCACCGGTGGCCAGGTCGCTGGTCACCACGCGCCGGGTGGACAGCTCGGGCACGATCTTGGGCACGTGGATGGTGGGGTGCCCGTCGTAGTAGTCGGCGAACCGCTGCTGGTTCTCGGCCTCACGCTCGTAGTCCAGCTCTTCGACGACCCGTTCGCGCAACTCGTTCAGCAGCGCGTCCACGTCCTGGCCGGGCGCGGTGATGCGCAGCATCCGGCGCAGTAGCGACACGTTACGCAGGTCGGCCGCGATGGTCTCGGCGATGCCCGGGTACTGCACCTTGACCGCGACCGCGCGGCCGTCGTGGGTGATGGCCCGGTGGACCTGCCCGATGGAGGCGGCCGCGATCGGCTCGGGGTCCCAGCGGGCGAAGACCTGCTCCGGTGGCCGGCCAAACTCTTCTTCGATGACCCCGGCGGCCAGTTCGGCGCTCATCGGCGGCACGCTGTCCTGGAGCCGGCCCAGCGTGCGGCGGACCTCCGGCGCGAGACCCTCATCCACGTAGCTGGCCATCTGGCCGATCTTCATCAGCACGCCCTTCATCGCGCCCAGGGTGGCAGCGACGTCTTCGGCGGTCTGCAGGGCCAGGTCGTTGCGCAGCTGCTGGCGCTGCTCCCCCGCGGCCAGGAACAGCCGCGGCGCGCTCCCTGCGTACCGGGCCCCACCCCGGGCCACGAGCTGGAGCGCGGTCAGGCCGCGGCCCAGCCGCAACCGGCCGGTCCGGCGCCCGGCGAACACGGCCGCGGCGGCCAGCCCGGTGGATCCGCCGATCAGCAGGGCGGCCTTGATGTGCCTTTTCATCGGTAGCTGAGGGCTCCTCGTGATCAGCAGGGTGGTCAGGCGGCGCGGGCGGCGCGCATGCGCAGGGCCAGCCGCTGGCGGGCCTCGAGCACGCCCGGCTCGGCCAGGAACACCATGTCCAGGACCCCGAGGGCCTGCCGGATCTCGGTCCGGCGCTCGTCGGTGAGCGGGGCTTCCAGCACATACCCGTACAGGTCGTGGGCCCAGTCCGGCAGCGACGCGATCGTTCCCTCGCGCACGTCCTGCCAGATCTCGGCCACGTCCGGGTCCAGGCCGGGCGGGTCGAGCAGATAGGCCATGGACTCGCGGGCGGCCGGGGTGGCCTGCAGGATCGGGCGGACCGAGGCCAGGTACTCGGCCAGCGCAGCCTCGCTCGCCGGGACCAGGTCGCGGGGGATACCGACCAGCTCGGCCGCGGCCACCATCTCGGCCACGTACCGGTCCGCGTCGGCCGCGGACAGGCCGGCGCCGAACAGCCGGACGGTCACGATGGTCGAATCGACCAGCGCAGCGTGCACCCACAGCAGCAGGCTGGGGTCGTCGGCCGCGTAGGGCTGGCCGGTCACCGGGTCGGTGCCGCGGACGTGCTCGTGGATGCGCCGCACCCGCTCCGACAGCCGTTCGGCCGTGGCCCGGTCCCCCACGCTGACCGTGGTGACGTACGAGCCCGTGGCGGCCAGCCGGCCCACCGGGTCGCTGCGCCAGTCGCTGTGCTGGTCGACGCCGGCCATGGCCAGCGGGTGCAGGGCCTGGATCATCAGCGAGCGCAGCCCGCCGATGGTGCCGGACAGGTCGGTGCTGAGCCGCCAGGTGACGCTGCGGGGGCCGAAGAACCCGTCGTCGGCCGGGTGCTCGGGGACACTTGCCGCGTACGACGCCGCGGACCGCTCGACCAGCCCGGACACATCCGCGTAAGAATCAGCGGCCACCGTTCCACCTCCAGATAACAACGAGGTCACAACCCAACTTCAACCTACCCGGTGGTAAGCAGGAGGAATGAACGCGGGTACGGGAGCCGGCAGGCCGGCGGGAGAACAGGCGGAGCCGCCCGGGGTACGCATGGCCCTGGCGGCGGAGCAGCAGGCCACGCTGGAGCAGGTGGCCGGGCTGGAACGGGAGTTCAACCAGATCGTGGCCGCGTCGCAAGCCGACAACGCCGACGACGAGCACGACCCCGAGGGCGCGACCATCGCCTTCGAACGCCAGCACGTGGCCGCCCTGCTGGCCCAGGCCAGGGATCACCTGACCGCGATCGACGGGGCGCTGACCCGCCTGGACGCAGGCACCTACGGCTATTGCGAGCGATGCGGTCAGCCCATCCCGCCCGAACGGCTAGCGGCCCGCCCGACCGCCACCCAGTGCGTAGCCTGCGCCAGCGCCAGCCGGTTATGCGGGCAGGATCGGTGTGGACTGGTGGAAGTAGGCCCGCCAGCTGGGGCCGGTGCGCAGCCACAGCGTGACCCGTTGGGCGCGGCGGTCACCTTGTTCGCTGACGTAGGTGACGATGATGGCCGAACCGGAGAGCCGGACGCCTTGAAGGCCGGACGCCGTTCGCGGCGTCGTCTCGCGGTCGGCCGCCGTGGTCAGCGCGGAGATGAGGTCGGCCCGGGCCCAGCGGCGCCCGGCCGGGTCCACCTCGGCGAAGTCCGGATGCAGCAGAGCCTCGAGCTCCGAACGGGGCACGTCCGGCGCCAGCAGGCGCAGTTCGCTGGCCAGGACGGCGCGCACATCCACATCGGCCGGGGTCTCGGTCATCGGCTCACGATAGCGGCGGCGCGCTTCACCCGACTCCGTCCGGGGGAATGATTCCCAGGATCCGCACTCCGCTTCGGGACCGCGAGATGATCAGTGACACGACTGGGGGTGTCAGGTGCAGTTGCGGGATGTTGAGCTGGGCGACGTCGATGCCTATGTGCGGATGCGGTGTGATCCGGTCATGATGGCCGACCTCGGTGGCCCACTGCCTCCCCAGGGGATGGCGGACAAGGTGGCCCGCGATGTGCGGGCGGTTGCGGCCGATGCCAGCTGGATCAAGATGATCGTCCCCGATGAGGCCGGCCCTGAGGCGGTGGCAGGAACCGTGGTGATCTGGTCCCACGAGGCAGACGGCGAGCCGATGTCGGAGATCGGCTGGATGGTGCTGCCGGAGTTCCAGGGCCGTGGCTTCGGCAAGCTGGCCGTCCGGATGCTGCTGGGCCTGGCCCGCGACGACAGCCGGTGGGGGCTCGTGCATGCCTTCCCGGCCACATCGAATGCGCCGTCGAATGGGATTTGCCGCTCAGTCGGTTTCAGGCTCGCCGGGGAACGGGACGTAACCTTCGCTGGTCGGGTGCTACGCAGCAACCACTGGGTCATCGACCCCGCCGCTGACCTGGACGCGGCTTGGCGAGCGGGAACAGAAGGCTGAGCGGACTAGCGGGCTGATCGCCGGGCGCGGGTTACGGCGAGTCGGTCTAACCGGCCCAGCGAGCCCGGGCCTCCGGCCCGGCGAGTGGCCGGTATTACGGCGAGCTGCGCGGCGGGGCGCGGAGCGCAGCGGGGGGTACGGGGGGTCGTCACCCCGGGAGACGACTGCCTGCCGCCCTTATGAGGACGGTGGCCCAGGTGCGGAAGGGGCGCCAGGGCTCGGCCAGGGCACGGAACTGGTCCTCGGTCGGTGGCTCGGGCAGGTTGTAGAGCTGGGCGACCAGGGCCAGGGCGCGGGGCTCGCTGACCGGGAGGACGTCGGTGAAGCCGGCGCCGCGGATCACGATCAGCGCGCTGTAGAACGGGCCAATGCCCTTGATCGTCTGCAGCTCGGCCATGGCCGCGTCGGGGCCGAGGTCCTTGAGCGCAGTGACGTCGAGGCGGCCTTCGAGGGCGGCGCGGGCCACCCCGTGCAGGCGCTCGATCTTCTCCGGGGGCAGCCCGGGGAACAAGCCGACGCGGAGCAGTTGGCTGGGGGTGGGGAACGCGGCCAGGCGCTGCCCGGCCAGGTCGAACGTCCGGCCGTGGGCCTCGCTGAGCAGCGCGCGCAGGTGCATCATCGCCCGCGCCGGGCGGCGGGCGCTCAGCACCGACCAGGCCGCAGCCTCGTACGGCGAGTAGAACAGCGGCGGCCGCAAGCCGGGCGCGGCGGCCTGGAGCCGGCCGATCACCGGGTCGCGCTGCCCGATCCGGGTGAACTCGGTGGCGTCGTGGTCCAGCGACAGCACCCGCGCCGCCTGATCGCGCACCGCGGCCAGGTCGGTGCCGGCGGGCGCGAACACGGCCAGGTGCACCTCTCCCCCGGCGTCCTGGCGGACCTCGGCGGCGGCGTGGGCGGCGTAGCCGTCCAGGCAGAAGGCCAGCCGCATCACCCCGTCCCAGTCGCGGCCATCGCGCTGGCCGAACCCGAACGTGGCCGCCTCGGCCAGCGAGAACGGGCCGCGCGGGGAGATGGTGAACGACGCGGTGATGAGGGCCTCGGTGGACAGCGAACTGGTAGGCATGCGGCTCCCGTCGCTCGAACAAGTGTCTGAACTTATTATCGCGGGAGGGTCTGACATTTTCAGGCGGCGGCGGCCAGGGTCGCGACCACGTTGTACGGCAGGGGGCGCGGGTGGATGAGCAGGGCCCGCGCCACCTGGCGGAGCTGGGGCCGCAACGGGGTCAGCAGGCGCTCGGTGTGCCGCCAGGCGGCGATCTCGTCGGTACCGAACCGGGCCCTGATGTCCTGCCGGAAGCGGCGGGCGTCGCCCCCGTCGGCCTTCCAGCCCGCCAGCCAGCGCCGCAGTTCCGTGTCGTCGCCGGGCAGGGTCCAGTCCCGGAGCCGCTCGGCGACCTGGCCTGCCGCGTCGACCACGAAGGCCTGGTCCCCGGGGACACCAATGCCGTGCACCCGGCCCGCGCTGTCGGTGGCGTGGAAGATGCTGGCCGAGCGGAACCGGACCCCGACGGCCAGCGCGGCCACCGCGTGGCCCGCCTCGTGCCAGGCGGTGACCACGGCCGCGGACCGGGCCGGAAGGTAACTGACGGCGTAGAAGCCGTCGTAGCGCTGCCGGATCCAGTGGTCGTGCACGATCGATTCGTCGTCGTAGCGCGCCAGCCGGGATAGCTCGGCCCGGATCGCGGTCACCACGCGGGCCTGGCTGGGAGTCACTGCCGGAGTGTCCATTTTAATAATTAACTGGTGCCCCTCTCCCGGAGTAGACGACGATGAACGGGTGGACTGGGTGGCGTGGCACGAAGGATACGACGACCCGGTGTCAGGCCTCAGCGCCCGGCTAGCGCTAGTCAAACGGCACCTGGTTGCGGCGCTCGACCGGGCGCCGGCCGGGCCGATCCGGGTGGTCAGCCTGTGCGCGGGTCAGGGCCGGGACGTGATCGAGACGCTGCCCGGCCACGGGCGCCGGGACGACGTGACCGCCGTGCTGGTCGAGACCGACCCGGCCAACGTGGCCTGGGCGCGGGATGCGGCTTCGGCCGCCGGGCTGACCGGAACCGACCCGGAGAGCGTGGAAGTACGCCAGGCCGACGCCAGCCAGGTGGCCGGCTTCGCCGATGCGCTCCCTGCGGACGTGCTGCTGCTGTGCGGGATCTTCGGCAACGTAAGTGCGGCTGACATCGAGCGGACCATTACCGCGGCTCCGGCGCTGTGCGCGCCCGGCGCCACCGTGATCTGGACCCGGCACCGGCGCGAACCCGACCTGACCCCGCGGATCCGCGGGTGGTTCACCGCGGCCGGGTTCCGGGAGCTGGCGTTCGGGTCGCCGGAGTCGGCGCCGCGGAGCGGGGTGGGCGCGGCCGTGCTGCGGGACGCGGGCGGCGCCGTGCTGCCGGAGGGGCCGCTGTTCCGGTTCCGCGCCGAGTAAGCGCCGCTCCCTGTTACGAACCCGTAGGGGAAAGTTACACGGAGTGTCCGGAATAACCGGGTTCGCCTTCTGGATTGCCTCGGTGGGGTCTTCTAGCATGAGCGCATGAGCCCACTGACGGGGGTCTTGCGCGAAGCCTGGGCGATGTACCGACGCTTTGCTGCGCATTTCCTTTTGATCGCATTCGTCCTGTACCTGATCTCGGCCCTCATCGGCCTGGTCCTGTCGCTGGCCGGCCGCGGCGGCGGCTTCGTGGCCGAGATCATCAACCTGTTCTTCCTGTTCCTGCTGCAGGCCGCGCTGGTGAAGGCGGTCCAGGACGTGCGGGACGGCCGGGTCGACCTGAGCTTCTCCGACACGCTGCGCGCCGCCCTGCCCTATCTGCTGCCGGTCGCAGGCGCGTCGATCCTGGCCGCGATCGGGATCACCATCGGCTTCATCCTGGTCATCATCCCCGGCCTGATCTTGCTGACGTTCTGGTCGCTGATCGTGCCCAGCATCGTGCTGGGCGGGACGCCGGCCATGTCCTCGTTCGGCCAGAGCTGGCGCACGGTGCGCGGGTACGCCTGGCACGTGTTCGGCACCCTGGTGCTGGTGTTCCTGATCTACGTCGCGTTCGAGATCGTGCTGTCGCTGATCTTCGCGGTGCTGCCGGGGTCGGCCCGCGGGTTCATCGCCAGCATCGTGTCGGGCACGCTGGTCGCGCCGTTCATCGCGATCGTGGTCAGCCTGGTCTACTACCGGCTCACCGCCGCACACCAGAACCAGGGGCCGCCGCCCGGATACCCGGAGCCGGGCTACCCGGAGTACCCCCCACCGGGTTACGGCAACGCGCCGCAGCAGGGTTACGGAAACACCCCGCAGGGGGGCTATGGAGACACCCCGCAGGGCGGCTACGGGAACGTGCCGCCCGCCAGCTACGGGTCGCCCGGCCCGGGCGAGACGACCGGGACGACCGGCCCGAACGAGCCCTGGGGCGACGCGACCCGGGCGGACACCCCGCCCCCCAACGGCGGCCCGGGCGGGAGCTACACACGCCCGGACAACCCCCCGCCGTCTTGATCCGTCCGGCGGCTAACGGGCTGGTAAAAGGTGGGTCGTAGCGGTACGGCGGCGGTCATTCATCGCTAGGGTGACGGCATCTGGTCGCACGCGGCCAATTGCCGCAAGTGCACCGAACCCACCGCCATGCCCCCGTTGCGAGGAGACAACTCACCCATGCCAGCTACGCTTCAGGACATCCTGCTCGCCCCCGGCACCAAGCCCCAGGTGGTAGCCGACTGCCGGACGCTGGTCGACCAGCAGGTCAAGGACAAGTCAGGGGTCTCCTCAGCCCCGCTGAAGCTGGGCTACAAGACGGTGACCAGCTTCGCCCCCAGCTACCTGAACGACACCATCGACTCCATGCTGCCGGAGTTCGTGCAGCAGCTCGAGCCGTTCTGGGCCGACTTCATCGCCTCGGGCAGCGCCCGGTTCGGCGACTACCTGGCCAAGCGCGGCCCGGAAGTCTCGGAGGCGCTGCTGGCGGTGACCGACCACATGGCCGGTCAGTCCGAGCGGCCCACGATCGTCCGGGCGTACAAGGCCGTGCGCGGCAGCGCCAGCAAGAACATCGAGGCCGCGCTGCCCGCCGTGGGCGACCTGGTCCAGAAGTACGCGGGCTGACCAAGGAAGCTTCAGCTGACGAGGGCCTGCTGGAACACGACGTTCCAGCAGGCCCTCGTGGTTGTCAGCGGAAGCGGGCGCCGGTCACCTTCTCGGCGATGCCGGTGCGGTCCAGGTACGGGGTGATGCCGCCCAGGTGGAACGGCCAGCCCGCGCCCAAGATCATGCACAGGTCGATGTCGTCGGGGGCGGCGACGACCTGCTCGTCCAGCATGAGGCGGATCTCCTGGGCCAAGCCCTCCAGCGCGCGCTGGCGGACCTGATCCGCGGTCGACGGCCGGTCGCCGCCGGACAGCACGGCCACGACCTCGGGGTCCAGCGTGAAGTCCGGGCGGTACAGGCCGGTCTTACCCGACTCGACCAGGCTGCGGAGCTTGGGCGAGACGGCGTACCGGTCCGGGAACGCCTCGTGCAGGGTCTCCGCCACGTGCAGCGCGATGGGCGGCCCCACCAGCTGGAGCAGCAGGAACGGAGACATCGGCAGGCCGAGCGGCTCCGGTGCGCGCTCGGCCACCTCGACCGGCGTGCCCTCGTCGACCGCGTTGGTGATCTCGCCCAGGAACCGGGTCAGCAGCCGGTTGACCACGAACGCCGGGGCGTCCTTGACCAGGACGCAGGACTTCTTGAGCTGCTTGCCGACCGCGAACGCGGTGGCCAGCGAGGGATCGTCGGTGGCCTGCCCGCGGACGATCTCGACCAGCGGCAGCACCGCGACCGGGTTGAAGAAGTGGAACCCGACCACCCGCTCGGGGTGTTCCAGCCCGGCCGCCATGGCCGACACCGACAGCGAGGACGTGTTGGTGGCCAGCACGCAGTCCGGCCGGACCACGGCTTCGATCTCGGCGAATACCTTCTGCTTGACCGACAGCTCTTCGAACACGGCCTCGATCACGAAGTCCGCGTCGGCGAAGGCGTCCTTGGTCAGCGAACCGGTGACCAGTCCCTTCAGCCGGCTGGCCTGGTCCGGGGACACCCGGTGCCTGGCCAGCAGCTTGTCGACTTCGCCGTGTACGTACCCGACGCCGGCGTCGACCCGATCGGCGTCCAGGTCGGTCAGCACCACGGGCACCTCGAGCCGGCGGGCGAACAGCAGGCCCATCTGCGCGGCCATCAGCCCGGCCCCGACGATGCCGACCTTGGTCACCGGCCGGGCCAGCGCTTGGTCGGGGGCGCCGGCCGGGCGGCGGGCCCGCTTCTGGGTCAGGTCGAAGGCGTACAGGCCGGCCCGGAGCTCATCGCTCATGATCAGGTCGGCCAGGGCCTCGTCCTCGGCGGCGAAGGCTTCGTCCCGGCTCCGGTCCCGGGCCGCGGCGACCAGGTCCAGGGCCCGGTAGGGCGCGGGGGCGGCCCCGTGCAGCTTGCCGTCGGTGAAGAATCGGGCCGCACCGACCGCCGCGTCCCACTCCTGCTTGGTCTGCTCGGGCACCGGGGCCCGTTCGACCGTCACGTCGCCGGTCAGCACCCGTCCGGCCCAGCGCAGCGACTCCTCCAGGAAGTCGGCCGGGGAGAACATGGCGTCGGCCAGGCCCAGCTCGAACGCCTGCGGGCCGCGCAGCATCTTGTTCTGGCTGAGGGCGTTCTCGACGATGATCTTGAGCGCCTGGGCCGGGCCGATCAGCCGGGGCAGCAGGTAGGTGCCGCCCCACCCGGGGACCAGGCCGAGGAAGCACTCGGGCAGGGCCACGGCCGGGACGCCGGCTGAGATCGTCCGGTAGGTGCAGTGCAGCGCGACCTCGACGCCGCCGCCCATGGCCGCGCCGTTGACGAACGCGAACGACGGGATGTCCAGCTCACCGAGACGGCGGAACACCGCGTGCCCGAGCTGGGCGATGGCCTTGGCCTGGTCGTGGTCGCGGATCACGGCGACCCCGTTCAGGTCGGCCCCAACGGCGAAGATGAACGGCTTGCCGGTGACGCCGACCGCGGCCAGGTCGGTCCGGCGGGCCACCTGGTCGAGCGCGTCGTTCAGCTCCAGCAGGCCGCCGGGGCCGAACGTGTTCGGCATGGTGTGGTCGAACCCGTTGTCCAGCGTGATCAGCGCGAGCGTGCCCGCTCCCCCGGGCAGGTCGACGTCGCGCACGTGGGCGTGCGTGACCACCTCGTCGGGGAACTGGGCCCGGAACTGGGCCTTCAACTGGGCCGGATCGGCGGGCAGGGTCAGGCTCACTTCTTCCCCTCGTAGCTCGTGTTCTCCCACAGCACGCTGGCGCCCATGCCCATCCCGATGCACATCGCGGTCAGCCCGTAGCGGACCTCGGGGTGCTCGGCGAACTCGCGGGCCAGCTGCATCATCAGCCGGACGCCGGACGAGGCCAGCGGGTGGCCGAGCGCGATCGCGCCGCCCCACGGGTTCACCCGCGGGTCGTCGTCAGCCAGCTTGAAGTGGTCCAGGAACGACAGCACCTGGACCGCGAACGCCTCGTTGATCTCGATGAGCCCGATGTCGTCCATGGTCAGTGAGTTGCGGGCCAGCAGCGTCTCCGTAGCCGGTATCGGCCCGATGCCCATGACCTCGGGGTCGACGCCGGCGAAGCTGAAGTCGGCCAGTCGCATCCGGGCCGCCAGGCCCAGCTCGGTCGCGACGTCCTCGGCGGCCAGCACGCAGCCGGTGGCGCCGTCGTTGAGCCCGGCGGAGTTGCCCGCGGTTACGTGACCGTGCGGGCGGAACGGCGTCTTCAGCCCGGCCAGGATGGCCAGCGTGGTGTCCGGCCGGGGCGGCTCGTCCGCGGTGGCCAGGCCGTAGCCCACCTCGGCATGGCGGACGGCCATCGGGACCAGATCGGGCTGGATTTTGCCGCTGGCGTACGCGGCGGCCACCTTGCGCTGGCTGCCCAGCGCGTAGGCGTCGGCACGCTCCCGGGTGAGCTGCGGGAACCGATCGTGCAGGTTCTCCGCGGTCGACCCCATGACCAGGGCCGAGGTGTCGACCAGCTTCTCACTGACGAACCGGGGGTTGGGGTCGACGCCCTCGCCCATCGGATGGTGACCCATGTGCTCGACACCGCCCGCGATGGCGATATCGGTGGCGCCGAACGAGATGCTGCCGGCCGCCGTGGTCGCGGCGGTCAGCGCGCCCGCGCACATCCGGTCGATGGCGTACCCGGGGACCGAACGAGGCAGCCCGGCCAGCACGGCGGCGCTGCGGCCGATGGTGAGGCCCTGGTCACCGATCTGGGTGGTGGCGGCGATGGCCACCTCGCCGACGCGCTCCGGCGGCAGGTCCGGGTTGCGCCGCAGCAGCTCACGGATGACCCGGACGACCAGGTCGTCCGCGCGGGTCTGGGCGTACAGGCCATTGGGGCCCGCCTTGCCGAATGGGGTCCGGACTCCGTCTACGAAGACCACGTCGCGTGCGGTACGGGGCACCTGCGCCTCCCTGGCGTGAAAGCTCTCGCCTTATGTTACTCACTGGTAACCAGAGTCGCCAACTCGGCCCCGGATTTCGCACAGTAGGCTGCGGCGACAGGTCAGGCGGCGCGGGCGTGAACCGCGCGGGGAGTGAATCGGTTGGCAGGCAGGCTCCGGGCGGTCACCGCCTTGCTGGCCACGGCGATCGTCGTGGCCGTGACCGTGCTGACCGGGTGCACCGAGGCCCGGCCGGACGTGGTGCGCAGGCTCGGCCCGGTGGGCGCGGCCTACTGGAACCGGGCCCGCCTGCTGGGTGCGCTGCCGCTGGGCGGCGGGTCCCGGGCCAGGCCGATCCCGGGGGCCCCGGCGAAGTCGCACGCGGTGCCGGCGGGGGCCGGGCTCCGGGTCGGGGCGCTGTTCGAGCACAGCGACAGCGGCAACCACTACTGCACGGCGAGCGTGGTGGACAGCCCAGGCCAGGACCTGCTGATCACGGCGGCCCACTGCATCTACAACGACGGCCGCTACGACAGTGACATCGTTTTCATCCCGGACTACCGGAACGGGCAGGAGCCCTACGGGGTCTGGACGGTGGCGCGGCTGCTGGTCCCGTCGCAGTGGCAGGAGTCGGCCAACCCGGATTACGACTTCGGCTTCGTGGTGCTGAACTCGCACTCCGGCATGAACATCGAGCAGATCCTCGGGGCCAACAAGCTCGGGGCCGACACCGGGTACCAGTACCTGGTGCACGTCACCGGGTACCCGAACGACGCCGACGCCCCGATCAGCTGCGTCAACTACACCTCGGAGCAGAGCAGCACCCAGCTGCGGTTCGAGTGCAGCGGTTACACCGGCGGCACCAGCGGCAGCCCGTGGGTGACGCACTTCAGCTCCGCGTCGCGGACCGGCACCATCGTGGGCGTGATCGGCGGCTACGAAGAGGGCGGCGACACCCCATCGGTTTCCTACAGCGTGCGGTTCGGCGCGCCCGTGCAGAGCCTCTACCAGCAGGCCATCACCCTCGCGACCGGGCCATCCCCGTCACCCGCCAGCTCTTGACACGTCCGTCTTGACCGCACATGGTCGTATCTGTCGTCTTTAAGACGACTTCTTCCTCCTGAGTCACACAGGGAGCACGAGCATGCGGAAAGCAGTAGGTGTCTGGGCGGCCCTGGGCGCGCTGATCGTCGCGGCCGGGACGGCGGTGGCGGGCGGCAGCGCCGGGGCGGCGACCACGAGCGGCACGCCGGATACGCAGGCCGTGGTGCGCACGGTGGCCGGCAGCGCTCAGACCGCGGCGCGCGGGTACTGGACGCCGGCCCGGATGAAGAGCGCGACCGCGGTGGGAGCGAGCCACGGGCCGGCCGCGGCGGCCAGCCCGCAGGCGACGGCCAGCCCGCAGGCGACGGCCAGCCCGCAGGCCACCCCGACAGCGACCCCGACGCCGCCGCCGGGGACGCCGGACTCGGTGTACTTCAACGGCGTGCCCACGGTGGGGGCGTTGTTCTTCACCACCGGGACGCAGGCGCACTTCTGCACGGCCAGCGTAGTGAACAGCGCCCGGCTCGACCTGCTGCTGACCGCCGCGCACTGCGTGTACGGCAGCAGCGGCTACGCCACCAACGTGGCCTACGTACCGCAGTGGCACCAGGGCGTCAGCCCGTACGGGGCGTGGACGGTCAAATCGATCACCGTGGCCACGGGCTGGCAGCAATCCAGGGACCCGAACCTGGACTTCGCCTTCCTGGCGGTGACCCCTCCGGCCGGGACCAGGAAGCCGATCCAGCTGGTCACCGGCGGGCTGCAGCTGGGCATCAACACCCGGTACGACCAGGCGATCACCCCGATCGGCTACAACAACACCGATGATGCACCGATCAAGTGCGCGACCCGGAGCCTGGAGTTCGAGCCCACGCAGATCGAGTTTTACTGCAACAACTACCAGGATGGCACCAGCGGCGGGCCGTGGATCACGCACTTCAACCCGAGGACCGGGACCGGGACCGTGATCGGCGAGATCGGCGGCTACGAGGAGGGCGGCGACTACGCCTGGCAGTCCTTCAGCCCGTACTACAGCTGGTCTATTCTGCGGCTGTTCCTGCAGGCTCAGTTCCGCTGAGCCTGCAGATCGAACCGGCATCGGTGCTTCGAGGAGGAAGCGATGAAGACCAGAGCCGCCGTACTGCACGCCGCGCACCAGCCGTTCGAGGTCATCGAGCTGGACCTGGACGGCCCGCGCGAGGGTGAGGTACTGATCAGGTACGTTGCCGCCGGGTTGTGTCACTCCGACTTGCACCTGATCGACGGGGACCTGGTGCCCCGATTCCCGATCGTGGGCGGGCACGAGGGGGCCGGCGTCATCGAGGAGGTCGGCCCCGGGGTGACCAAGGTCAAGCCGGGCGATCACGTGGTGTGCAGCTTCATCCCCAGCTGCGGGACCTGCCGGTACTGCTCCACCGGGCGGCAGAGCCTGTGCGACCTGGGCGAAGGCACCCTGGAGGGCCTGATGCCCGACGGCACCGCCCGGTTCCACGCGGGCGGCGAGGACATCGGGGCCATGTGCCTGGTGGGCACGTTCTCCGAGCGGGCGACGGTCTCCCAGTACTCGGTGGTCAAGGTCGACGACTGGCTGCCGCTGGAGACCGCGGTGCTGGTCGGCTGCGGCGTGCCCACCGGCTGGGGCACGGCCAACTACGCGGGCGGGGTCCAGGCCGGCGACACCACGGTGATCTACGGCATCGGCGGCATCGGCATCAACGCGGTGCAGGCCGCGGCGGCGGCCGGGGCCAAGAACGTGATCGCGGTGGACCCGCTGGCGTTCAAGCGGGAGACCGCGCTCAAGCTGGGGGCCACGCACGCCTTTGCCTCGGCGGAGGAGGCGGCGGCGGTGGCCGAGCTGACCTGGGGCCAGCTGGCCGACCAGGCCCTGGTCACGGTGGGCGTGGTCGAAGAGGACGTGGTCACCAGCGCGTTCAACGTGGTCGGCAAGGGCGGCACGGTGGTCATCACCGGCCTGGCCAACCCGGAGAAGCTGACCGTGCACGTGTCCGGCGGCATCCTGACCCTGTTCGAGAAGACGATCAAGGGCTCGCTGTTCGGCTCGGCCAACCCGCAGTACGACATCGTCAAGATGCTGCGGCTGTACGAGGCGGGCCAGCTCAAGCTGGACGAGCTGGTCACCACCACCTACACGCTGGACCAGGTCAACCAGGGCTACCAGGACCTGCGGGACGGCAAGAACATCCGCGGCGTCATCCGCTACGACCTGGGCTAGCCCGCGCTAGCCAGCCAGGGTCTTGGCTAGGCCAGGGTCTTGGCTAGGCCAGGCTCTTGGCGATGTCGGCGACCTCGGCCAGCGCGCGGAGGTGGTCGTCCACCGTGTCCAGGCCGGCCTGCATGGTGTTGACGGACACGTGGGTGGCCCCGGCCTGCTGCCAGTGGCCGAGCCGCTCGCCCAGCTGGTCGGTGTCGCCGCGCCAGCTGACCCGGCCCTCCATCTCGATGGCGGCCGGGTCCCGGCCGGCCGCGGTGGCCGTCTCGGCGATGACCGCCAGGGCGTCATCCAGCTCCGGGCCGGGTGAGATCTGCGGGAACCAGCCGTCGGCCGAACGTCCGACGCGGCGGTAGGCCACCGGCGACTGGGCACCGAGCCAGATCGGGATCGGGCGCTGCACCGGCAGCGGCGCCAGGCCCGCCCCCTTGATGTGGTCGAATGCCCCGTGATGAGTCACCGACGGCTCGGTCCACAGCCGCCGCAGCAGGCCGATCTGCTCGTCCAGCCGGCGGCCCCGGACGTGGAAGTCCTGGCCCAGGGCCTCGTACTCGACCTTGTTCCAGCCGATACCGAGGCCGAGCCGGAACCGGCCCTGCGCCAGCAGGTCGACCTCGGCCGCCTGCTTGGCCAGCAGCGCGGTCTGCCGCTGGGGCGCGATGATGATGCCGGTGACGAACTCGAGCGAGGTCGCCGCGGCCAGGTAGCCGAACATCACCAACGGCTCGTGGAACGTGGTGTGCAGGTCGTAGGGGCCGCTCCAGCCGGGGTACACCGCCGGGTCGGCCCCGACCACGTGGTCGTAGGCGAGTACGTGGCGGAACCCGAGGGCCTCAACCCCCTGGCCGTAGGCCCGGACGGCGCCCACGTCACCACCCAGTTCGGTCTGCGGGAACACGACACCAATGCGCATGCCGCCTACGCTATCGAAGCTCACCCAGGTTGATCGCGTCGGCCATGGCCTGATAACCGGCGTCGCTGGGGTGCAGCCCGTCCCCGCTGTCGTAACGGGGGTCGACGTCGTTCGGGTGACCGGGCACCCCCAGCACGTGGGCGAAGTCGACCACGCCATCGAACGCCCCGCTGGTCAGGATCCAGTGGTTGACCGCCGTCCACTTGGCCTGGCCTCCGGCCGTCCAGAACCAGGAGCTCTCGAACGGGGTCAGCGTGGCCCCGATGATCTTGATGCCGTGCGCGTGCGCCATCGCGATCATCTTCTGGTAGCCGCCGATGATCTGGGCCGCGCTGACGTTGGTGGTCGGGGCCAGGCAGCCAACGTCAGCGTCCTGGCTGTAGCCGATGTCGTTGATGCCCTCCAGCACGATCACCGCACGCACCCCGGGCTGGTCCAGCACGTCCTGATTGAACCGGCTAACCGCGCTCGGCCCGTAACAGGCGGAGGGGTTCAGCACCCGGTTGCCGCCGATGCCCTCGTCCAGCACCCCCGGCGCCTCGGCGCCATAGGTGGCGTCCAGCCGGCGGGCCAGGAAATCCGGCCACCGCTGGTTGGCCCCGGGGGTGGACCCGATGCCGTCGGTGATCGAATCACCGAACGCCACCACCGTGCCGGCCCGTTTGTCGGCCCCGAGGACCTCCACCCCGTCCAGGAAGTACCAGGACGTGTCGTGGGTCGGGTAATCGCGGTCGCTGACGTCGCTGACGTGGTTTCCGTGGGCCAGATAGTTGTTCTGCTCGCCGAAAAAGTGGAAGGTGGCAGGTCCGGTGGCCTGCGGGACGAAGATGCTGACGGCCAGGTCCTCCAGCGCGGACACCGGCATGGCCACCGCGTCGCTGACCACCTCTTCGCCCGCCGGGACGACCACGGACCGGCTGCCGTCGAACGTCACCGCGTAGGCGGGGCCGTTGAGGTTGCCGTCGCTGGCCACCACGCCCACGCTGGCCTGGCCGATGTGCAGCGGCCGGTCACCATACCGGTTGCTGAGCCGGATCCGGACCTCCTGGCCGCCGACGCTGGTGAAGATGACGTTCCGGATGGTCTGATCGCGGAAACCGGCGCCGGCCCGGTTGGCCACCATCGGGGTCGGCTTGGTCATGGCCGCGGCCCAGGTCTCCACCCAACCCGAACTGCTGGCCGACGCGACCGTGGGGGACTTCGGCGTCAGTCCCACCACGGCCCCGGCGATCAGCGCCGACGCGGCCAGCGCGAAGGCGATGCGCCGAAGCAGGCGAGGCGGCGGGATCATTCGGTCCGGTCCTCCTGGCGACGAGGCTGATAAGGCAGCGCTCTTAGCAAGGGGCTGCTTAAAACAGTGCTGGCGGCATCTGAGCAACGTCGCGGCCCGCCTGGCGGTTCCCGCTGAGATTACCGGAGCAGGCCACCAGGTCATACGGTCCTTGGTCCTGTGTTGTCGCAGGTCTGCTGGGCGCACGTTTCACGGGCCCAGCTCTCACGGGCGCAGGTACGAGGCCCCGTTCAGGTCGACGATCGTCCCGCTGGCCCACTCCGCCTCCGGCGCGGCCAGGTAGAGCACGGCCGCGGCGACCTCCTCGGGCCGGGCCACCCGCCCGAACGGGCTCTGGGCCCGGACTTCGGCTCCGTCCGGGCCGTGTAGCCGCTCGGTGGCCATCTCCGTGTCGACGAAGCCAGGTGCGACGGTGGCCACCGCGATGCCGTACGAGCCGAGGGCCAGCGCCAGCGACTGACCGAAGGCGTTCAGGCCGGCCTTGCTGGCGCCGTAGGCGGGCTGACCGGGTTCGCCGCGGAAGGCGCCACGGGAGGAGACGTTGACGATCCGGCCGCCGCCGCGCGGGATCATGTGCTGCACCGCGCACCAGGTCACGTTGGCCGGCCCGACCAGGTTGACGGCCAGAGTCCGCTGCCAGGCGGCCTGCCAGTCCTCATACGACACCTCGGCGATCGGGTGCGTGACGAAGATGCCGGCGTTGTTGACCAGCACGTCCAGGCCGTCCAGGCCGACGGCGGCCTTGTCCACCATGCGCCGGGCCTGATCGGCGTCGGTCAGGTCAGCCTGCACCACCATGTGCCCCTCACCGGGCAGTTCGGCCAGCACGGCGTGGGCCAAGATGGCCGAATCCCGGTGGTGAACGGCCACGTGGTCGCCCTGCGCGGCGAAGGCCAGGGCGGTGGCCCGGCCGATGCCCCGCGACGCTCCGGTGATCAATACTGCTCGCCCAGTCACCAGACCAAGCCTAAAGGAGAGCGGGGGCGGGGCGCTCAGGCTCCGGGCAGCAGGCGGGTGTCCAGCCGTTCTTCGCGGACCTCGCCATCGACCAGGCTGACCTGGTAAGCGGCCTTGCCGGCCACCTCGGCCACCGCCTCGGCCAGCTCCGTGCCCCGGTACAGCAGGCCGGCCCCGTTGTCGGTGGCGTACCCGCCCGGCAGGATGCCCTCGGCCACGTACTGATGGAACCGGGGGCGGCGCTGCTCCTCACCGTCGTAGTGCACGCCGTTGGCGTAGGGCAGGAAGCCCAGGCCGTTGGTGACCGGGCGCAGGTCGGGGCCGAACGAGTCCGTGGTGCCACCGGTGTGCCAGCAGATCGATCCGGCCGAGACCCCGGCCAGCACGACCCCGGCCGTCCAGGCCTGGCGGAAGATCTCGTCCAGCCCGTGCAGCCGCCACAGGGCCAGCAGGTTGGCCACGCTGCCGCCGCCCACCCACACCACGTCCTGGTCCAGCACGAGCCCGGCCAGATCGTCTGCGTTGGGCATCGGGAACACCTTGACCAGCGAGACGTCCACCCCGGCGGCCCGGCCCGCCTCGATGAAGTTGGCGGCGAAGCCCTCCTGGTCGCCCATGGCGGTTCCGGCGTAGCCGACCCGGGGCGCGCGGCCGGAGACGCCGGCCAGCTCGATGGCGTAGTGCAGCAGCGGGCTGAAGCCGAGCAGGGTCCGGCGGCCGCGGGTCAGGCCGCCGGAGGTGGCGAGGATGGTGGGAGTGTCGGCGCTCATGAGACGACAGTAGTCAGCCGGAACTGCTGTGGCGCCTGGGTTTCGTGGGAGCTGAATGGTCAGGTCAGCTGGGGCGTGGCGCGCTTGACGATGGCGCCGGTGTCCACGCCGGCGGGCAGCGTGCCGAAGGCGTGCCCCCAGTCCCCGCCCAGCCGGGACGCGGTGAAGGCGTCGGCCACCGCGGGGTCGCCGTGCCGGACCAGCAGGGCGCCCTGCAGGGCCGTGGCCAGTTGCTCCACGATGCGGCGGGCTCGCAGTTCGGCCTGGGCCGGGTCGGCCAGCTCGGCCCGGAGCCGCTTCACCGCTTGGTCCAGCCGCGGGTCGGCCCCGGCGGCCAGGCCGACCTCGGCGAAGTAGGCCTCGACCGCTTGGGGCTGGCGGGCCAGCGCCCGCAGCGCGTCCAGGGCGGCCACGTTGCCGGACCCCTCCCAGATCGACTGCAGCGGCGCCTCCCGGTACAGCCGGGGCATGCCGGACTCCTCCACGTACCCGTTGCCGCCGAAGCACTCCAGCGCCTCGGCCGCGTGTACCGGGACCCGCTTGCACACCCAGTACTTGGTCACGGCCAGCGCGATCCGGCGGAACGCGGCCTCCTGCTCGTCGCCGCGGGCGGCCCGGTCGGTCGCCCCGGCCAGCCGCAGCATCACCGTGGTGGCCGCCTCGGACTCCACCGCCAGGTCGGCCAGCACGTTGGCCATGGCCGACTGGTCGGCCAGGTTGCGGCCGAACGCCTGCCGGTGCGCGGCGTGGAACGCGGCCTGGCTGGCCCCGGCCCGCAGCTGGGTGGCGGCCGCGGTCACGCAGTCCAGCCGGGTCATGTTGACCATCTCGATGATGGTGGGGACGCCGCGGCCCTCCTCACCGACCAGCCAGGCCACCGCGTCGTCGTACTCAATCTCGGCCGAGGCGTTCGACTTGTTGCCGAGCTTGTCCTTGAGCCGCTGCAGCCGCACACCGTTGCGGGTGCCGTCCGGCAGCACCCGCGGCAGCAGGAAGCAGGACAGTGTTCCCGAGGCCTGGGCGCCCGGGACCTGGGCCAGCACCAGGAACAGGTCGTTCATGGGGGCCGAGGTGAACCACTTGTGGCCGGTCAGCCGGTAGCTTCCGTCGGCCGTGGCCACGGCCCGGGTGGTGTTGGCCCGGACGTCGGAGCCGCCCTGCTTCTCGGTCATGGACATGCCGGCCAGCAAGCCACGCTTGTTCTCGGGCGGCCGGGACCCCGGGTCGTAGACCTGGGCGGTGAGCAGCGGCTCGAACCGGCGGGCCAGCTCGGGAGCGTGCCGCAGCGCGGGGACGATGGAGTAGGACATGGACATCGGGCACAGATGGCCGAAGTCGCTGGCGCCCCACACGTACAGCCCGGCCGCGCGGGCCACGTGTGCGCCCGGCCGGGGGTCGGCCCAGGGAGCGGCCTGCAGGCCGGCTCCGACCGCGACGGTCATCAGCTCGTGCCAGGCCGGGTGGAACTCCACCTCGTCGATCCGGTTCCCGAACCGGTCGTGGGTGCGCAGCACCGGTGGGTTCTCGTTAGCCAGCCGGCCCCACTCCTGGGCCTGGCCCGACCCGGCCCGGCGGCCCAGCTCGTGCAGCCCCGGCTCGGCCCAGCCGGCCTCTTCCCGGTTCAGGCCGTCCAGCAGAGCCGGGTCGTCGGCCACGTCGTAACCGGTCAGTGGGGGTGGCTGGTTGAAGACTTCGTGGGTCGGCGGCATCGGAACCTCCGGTGGTGACGCACGGGCAACGGCCTCAGCCTGAGGTTACCCGCGGGTAGAGCTCGGGTCTGCGGTCGGCCAGCAGGTCGTTGTGCTCGTTGATCCGCTTGTCCCCGGCTGCGGCCAGGTCGCAGTCGGCGACCAGCAGGGCCGGGTGGTCAGCCAGCACCGGGCCGACGAGCAGGTAGCCCTCCGGCCCGGCGATGAGCGTGCCGCTGATCCAGTCCACCCCGCGCTCGACGCCACAGCGGTCCGCGACCACCACGTACACGCCGTTGACCGAGGCGTCGGCCTGAACCTTGGTCACCTCGGCGGGCCGCTCCCCCACCGGGCAGGGCGCAGCGGGCCAGTTGACTGGGGCCGCGATCAGGTCCGCGCCGTCCAGGGCGGCCAGCCGGGCCCACTCTGGGAACTCCAGGTCGTAGCAGACCATCACGGCCACCTGCCCGTACGGCAGCGAGACCACCGGCGGGGCGTCGGCGCCCGGGGTGAAGATCAGCTTCTCCCGGTCCCACAGGTGCGCCTTGCGGTAGACGGCCCGGGTGCCGGACTCGTCCACCAGCGCGGCGCTGTTGTAGAGCAGGCCGTCGTCGCCCAGCTCACAGAACCCGCCCACCACCGCGCAGCCGTGGGCGGCGGCCAGGTCCCGCCACTGGTGCAGGGTGGGGCTGTCTGCGGCCCGGGTGGCCAGGCCGCGGGCCTCGTCCGGGCCGGTGAACACGTAGCCGGAGTCGGACAGCTCGGGCAGCACGACCAGGCGCGCGCCCTGGGCCGCAGCGTCCCGTACGGCCCCGGCCGCGGTGGCGCGGTTGGCGTCCGGGTCGCCCAGGACCGGGCCGAACTGGGCCGCGGCGATCAGCGTCATGAGGTGGCTCCCGCCTGCAGGGCGAACAACCCGAGCAGTTCGTAGGCTACGTTGGCCGCGGCCAGGGAGGTCAGCTCGGCGTGGTCGTAGGCCGGGGCGACCTCGACCACATCCGCGCCGACCAGTCGCAGGCCAACCAGCCCGCGCAGGATCAGCTGCAGCTCCCGGGTGGTCAGGCCGCCCGGCTCCGGCGTGCCGGTGCCGGGGGCGTGCGCCGGATCCAGCACGTCGATGTCGATGCTGACGTAGACGGGCCGGTCGCCGACCCGTTCCCGGATGCGGTCGATAGCGTCGTCCACGCCCCGGCGGGCCACGTCCGTGGTGGTCACGGTGGCGAAGCCCAGCTGGCGGTCGTCGGTCAGGTCCGAGCGCGCGTACAGGCTGCCGCGAATGCCCACGTGGGCGGAGCAGTCCAGGTCCAGCAGGCCCTCCTCCACCGCCCGGCGGAACGGCGTGCCGTGGGTGTACGGGGCGCCGAAGTAGGTGTCCCAGGTGTCCAGGTGCGCGTCGAAGTGCACCAGCGCCACCGGGCCGTGCCGGGCCGCGGTCGCCCGCAGCAGCGGCAGCGCCACGGTGTGGTCGCCGCCGATGGCCACCAGGTAGTCGGCCGTGGCCAGCACCGCCCGGGCCCCGCCCTCCACGTCGGCGATGGCCTGCTGCAGGTCGAACGGGTTGGCGAGCAGGTCGCCGGCGTCGGCCACCTGATGCCCGGACCACGGGTGGACCTCCAGGCCCGGGTGGTAGGGCCGGAGCAGCTTGGACCCGGCCCGCACCGACCCGGGCCCGAACCGGGCGCCGGGCCGGTAGGACACCCCGGAGTCGAACGGGATCCCGGCGATGGCCACGGCCGCGGTGCCCACGTCGGACAGCCGGGGCAGCCGGGCGAACGTGTCCGGGCCGGCGTACCTGGGCACGACCAGCGCGTTGGGCGGCCCGACCGGGCCCGCCGGGCCGGTTGGGCCCGAGGGGCCGGTTGGGCCCGAGGGATCCGTCGGCTCCGGGGCGGTGCTCACTAGCTGTTCTCGACGATGCCGCGGATGAACATGGCCTGCCCGGCGTGCTGCAGGCCGTCGGAGATCACGCTGATCAGCCGGACGGCCAGCGTGACCGGCGGGTTCCAGGAGTCGTCGACCACCCGCGCGTAGTCGTCCTCCTTGAGGTGCTTGACGTACCGGTCGGCCTCCTCGATCACCTCGTCGAAGTAGCCGATGAGGATCTCGCCCGACTTCACCTTGACCGCGGCCACGTCGTCGCCGCCGAACCCGTAGCCGGTGGCCTCGGGCGGAAACGGCAGGGCGAACTTGTCCACCCAGCCGTTGGCCGTCCAGACCTGCCCCTTGCTGGCCGCGTCGGCCAGGTGGTCGTCGGTGATCCGGCTCAGGTGCCAGATCAGCCAGGCGATCGAGTTCGTGTCGCCGTTGACCCGGAACGCCAGCTCGTCGGGGCTCAGGCCGTCCACAGCCTGATGGACCACGCCGTGGATGCGGCTGAACGCGTCGGTCAGCAGATCATTGCTCGTCATCAGATGCCCCTTGGTTTTCAGCTAGCACTGCTTCAGTCTTGGTTGCCCGTCATCTTTCCGGGCGGCCGATGGCCACGTCCACCCCGGGTGAGTAGTGCACCAGCGGCTCGCCGTCCGGCGCGGGCAGCCCGGCCGCGGTGAGCAGCTGGTCGTCCACCAGCTGGGCCGTGGCCCGGTGCAGCGGCCAGCGCTGGTGGCAGACCCGGGCGGCGGTGCGCCGGCCACCGGTGACGCTGAACAGCATCCAGCGCGCGGTGAGGAAGTGCTCCAGCTCGCTGACCTGATCGGCGGGGATCGGGTCGCCCACCGTGACCCGGACCCGGCTGGTCACCGGGGCCGGGCGGGGCCAGTGACGATGGGTCAGGTAGGCCAGCTCGTTCCCGCGCTGGCCGAGCCGCATCGTGGACCAGAAGTAGGGCAGCCGGTAGGGGGTGGCCCGGGCGACCAGGACCGCGCCCAGCCGGGACGCATCGAGCGAGAAGAACCAGATCCCGCTGCGCCCGGCGCCGTCGCGGACGTAGGTACGGATGTTGGTCTCACAGAAGTTCGACACCCAGGGGACCCGCCGGCCGGCCGGGGTGGCGACCCGCATGTAGAACGGGACCAGGCCGACCCAGGCCGCGCCGTCCCAGGTCTCGGCGGTCAGGCCCGGCGGCAGCCGGCGCTGCACCGCGGCCGGGTCCAGCGCCCAGTGCAGGTAGGTCAGGCGTTCCCAGCGCTGGCGCAAGATGGGCCGGTCGATGGTGAACGGGCAGTCGGCCTGCGGGGTGGCCGCGGTGACGCCGACGTTCCCGGTCACGCCGGCGTTCCCGGTGACGCCGGCGTTCCCGGTCACGCCGGCGTTCCGGTCTCGGTCCAGCGGCGGAACACCTGGACCTGGGTATCCGGCCAGGACCCGTCGCAGGGCATGGACCCATTCGCCACCCGGGCCAGGACGTCGCTGGCGTGCGTGCGCACGGCGTCGTAGGACCACAGGTCGAACGCGAACAGCATGGACTGCCGGTCCTTGGCCCGGAACATCGGCTTGATGTGGCGGGCGAAGCTCACCGGCTCGTCCGTCCCAGGCAGGGTGACCGGCTGGGCGACGGACTGGTCCGGCTCCTCGATATCCGGCTGCTGCGCAGTGTCGGGCGGGCCGGCGGCGCTCCAGTCCCATACCGGTGGCGCCGCACCGTCCTGGCCACTGTCCGCGGGTGCGCCGCCGGCCTGGCCCCGGGCCAGCGCGCCTGGGGCGTCCCAGGCCAGGAACGAGGTGAACGCGGCCCGGAACTCCACGTCCGCGGGCAGCCCAATCTCGTCGGCGGCCTGGGTGGCCAGCATCACCCAGCGGGCCCGCTGCGCCGCGGCCGGTTCGGCGCCGGAACCAGTGCTGTTACCCGGAGCCGGGAGCACGGCCGGGGGCAAGGCCCGGTGTGGGCCACCGAACGCGGCCGCGATCCTGGCTGCCTCGCGTTCGGGGTAGCCGGGAGGGATGTCGGCGAACACCCGGGCCAGTCGCGGGTCCGCCGGGATCAGCTTCTCGTACAGGCGACGGGTCAGCTGGGTCAGCGCGGGCAGGCCGCCCGCCCACTCGAACAGGCTCGGCACCCGGCCCGGGGCCACGTCGGGGTGGCTGAAGCCGATGTACCAGTGCATGCCGCTGCAGAACGGCTTGTTCTGGGAGTGCCCGCACCGGCAGAGCGCGTAGTGCTCGCGGGACGCACCCTCGGCTCGGGGCTCGTCGGCCCCGGCCGGACCAGCACTGGCCGGGCCGGTCAGCGTGATGCTGCCGGTGACTCGGTATGGCCCGTCCTTGCTGATCTCGATGACCGCGGGCCGGTCACCGTGCCAGTCGGCCAGGTCGCGCTGCTCGCGGCCGTCCAGGGCCAGGCCCAGGGCTCCCGACGGGCAGTCCCGGACGGCCCGGATGATCTCGTCCATGCGGCCCCCGCTGGGGGCCACGAACGGCTCGGCGTCGGTACGGAACACCGCGCTCAGCCGGTCCGTGCAGAACCCGGAGTGCTGGCAGACGCCCCGGTTGTCGAACACCGTGACCTGCTCGCCGTCGTAGCGGTCGCGGTGGTCGGGCACCCGTTTGGGGTCCTTGGCGCCGGTGAACCCGCTAGCTGCGTGCGACCCGTCGCAGAACGGCTTGCGCCCGGACGCCCCGCACCGGCAGAGGGCCAGCTGCGGCGGCACCGGGACGTCCTGGCCCAGGTAATCGTGCACGGTGGCCACGTTGGTGACCAGATACGGGCCGTCCGGTGCCACCTGGATGCCCGTGGGCAAGGCGGCCTGGAGCTCGCGGAAGGCGGCCCGCCGGTCCGCGCCCGGAGCCAGGTCGCAGGCGATGCCCTGCAGGGCGGCGGTGGCCTCGGCCAGGCCAGCCGGCGCGGTACCGGCCTGAGCCCACCGGACGTGCTGGCGGGTCACATCCTGAGCCAGCTGCCAGATGCGTTCGTCAGCGCCGGCTGGGTTCGCGGTGGCTGGGTTCGCGGTGGCTGGGGTGAATGGCGCTGGTTGGGTGGTTGCGGTGGCGCGGAGGGTGTCGGCCAGGGGACGCAGGACGCTGTCGACCAGGCGCGCGGCGGCCCAGTGCCGGTCCGCGTGGGAGCCAGGGGCGAGCAGCTCGCTGGTGATGAGCCAGGCCTGTTCGATGTCCTGGGCCAGATCGGCCGTCAGATCGCCGGGACGCAGGCCGTCGGGACCAGTTAGATGAAAATCATTGGCGCGGGCGGCCAGGGCGGCCAGATCGGGGTCGGCGGGGGCGGCGGCACGGACCGAATCCGGGCCGGTCGCGGCGGGTGAGTGGGGGTCGGACGGCGGCAGATAGGCGGCCAGCGCGCCGGCCAGACCAGCCAGGGCGGCGCCGACCGGCTCGATGACCGCGGCGACCCGTTCCGAGGCGGGAACGGGATCGCCTGCGCCGGCGGCGACCTGTTCCGGGGTGAGAATGGGACCGCCTGCGCCGGTATCGCCGATGATGATCTCCTGAGCGAACCCCGCCGCCACGTCCAGCCGCTCGGCCATCAGGGCCCAGGCCGCGTCGCGGTGCGGCAGCAGGTAGTCGCTCTCGTAGAACAGCTCGAAGCTGGGGCCCGCGGTCTGGCCCGGGTACTCCGCACCCGCGGGCAGGGTGGTGATCAGGTCACCGAGCGGCTTGATGACCCGGACCATCAGCCCTACGGTCGTGTCGGCCAGCGTCCTGAGCTGGGCGTCGCTCTCATCGGTGTGAGCGAAGAAGCGCTCGAAGATCGCCAGCAGGATCTCGTAGGCCACGTTGAACAGGTCCATCACCCGGGCCGTAACCGTGTCGCTGACCAGCGGGACCTCGACGTCCCGGTCGCACGGGCGGACGTTGACCGTCTGCACCGGGCGGGTGGCCTCCAGGCCTAGGTTGGCCTCCTTGGCCTGGAGGTACTCGTCCAGGACCTCGACGAACTGCCCGAAATGCGCCTCCTGCCAGGCCCCGCGCGGCCCCTCCCCCTGCTCGAGGATCTCGTCGATGGCCCGCTGGGCCGAGGCCAGGTCGGTCACGGGGACCAGTTCGGGCCAGCCGAAGTACTCCGGGGTGGCCTGGGCCCGGGTTGGGCCGACGAACAGCCAGTCCTCGCCGTGTTTGGCCACCAGGTGCCGGAAGCCCGCCTCGATCGAGCGGTACATGTGCCCGACGGTCTTGAAGTCCTGGCCGCGGGGCACGATGTCGCCCGACTCCATCAGCGGCTGGGCCCGGCCGTAGGCGGCCATCCCGTCGGCGTCGCGGATGTCCATGCCCTCGGGACGTTCCAGGAACATGAAATGGCGCATCGCCTCCTCCCCGAACGACAGCAGCGCGAGGTGCACGCCGGCCGGGTAGTGGCTGGCCGGGTGGGGGAAGTTCGGCCGGGTCAGGTGGGGCGCGGCGCCGATCGCGGACAGCAGGTTCTGCACCAGGGCCAGGTGCAGCATCTCCTGGGTGGCGACGTGGGAGATGACCTTCCGCCAGCGGCGGGCGGCGGCCAGCTCGGCCTCGGTCAGGCCCTCCCCTTCGTCCTGTTTGAGTGAGAAGGCGGCGAACAGGTACTGGCACATGATGCCGTGCTCGAGTTCGGCGGCCTCGCAGAGCATGTAGATGAGGGCCTCGCGGTGCTCGATCACGAACGGCGCTTCGGGCGGAGCCAGGCCGCCGCGGGTCGCGATGACCCGGGCCAGGCGGCCCGTTCCGCCGAACGGCTGACTCGGTGGCTGCTGGCTAAGAGTTTCCGGCTCCTGGCTGGAAGTTTCTGGCTCTTGGTCCGGTCGCTCGCTGGTAGTCATTAATCTCCCCGTGTGGACTGGTGCAGCGTGGGGCCAGTTTTGCGCTAGTGGGGGCGTTTTCCCTAGCGGGTTTGACCTATCTTCGCCACGGGTGAACGAAACAGCCGACCGGACGGATGGAGGCACGGGATGGCGGACCGGACGCGGATCCTGCTGGTGTCGGGGAGTACCCGGGCCGGCTCGGCCAACACGGCGGCGCTGCGCACACTGCGGGAGGTAGCGTCGCGGCCGGTGGTCGCCGTGCTGTACGAGGGGCTCAGCGACCTGCCCGCGTTCAACCCCGATGACGACCGCGAGCCGTTGCCCGCCGCGGCAGGCCAGTTGCGCCGGGCCATCGCGGACTGCGATGCGGTGGTGTTCTGCACCCCGGAGTACGCCGGCAGCCTGCCCGGCAGCTTCAAGAACCTGCTGGACTGGACCGTGGGCGGCGGCGAGATGTACGGCAAGCCGACCGCGTGGATCAACGTGGCTGCGCCCGGCCGCGGCGCGGGCGCGGAGGAGTCGCTGGCCAGCGTGCTCGGCTACGTCGGCGCCGACGTGATCGACAAGGCGTGCCGGCGGATCACGTTGCCGCGGCAGGCCATCGGCCCGGACGGCCTGGTCCGCGACCCGGGGTTCCGCGAGGAGGCGGCCCGGGTGATCGACGACATCGTGGATGCGGTGGGCTGAGCGCTCAGTTGCTGCGGCCCGTGGCGGCGGCGAAGGCCTGCATGGAGGGGAATTCCCAGTCAGGGGTGACCCCAGACGGTGGCTGCGGGGTCGCGCCCCAGCCGGGCCGGTCGTGCCGGCGGTTGATCCACACCGTGGGCAGGCCGAAGTTCTTGGCCGGCCCGTGGTCGTGGAACAGGCTCTGGGCCACGTGCAGCAGCCGCCCGGGACCGATGCCTAGCCGGTTGACTTCGGCCAGCAAGGCCTCGAAGTTACGCGGCGACGGCTTGTAGGAGCCGATGTCCTCCGCGGTCAGGATGCTGGTGAAGGTGACCCCGAGGCGCCGGTTGCTGGCCGCGAACGAGGCCCGGTCCACGTTGGACAAGATGATCAGCTGGTAGCGCTGGGCCAGGGCCTGCAGGGCGCCCGGGGAGTCGGGGAACGCGGGCCAGTCCGGCACCGAGGCACCGAGCCGGTCCGCGTCCTCGTCGGTGACCGGCACGCCCAGCTCGCGACCCAGTTCGCGCAGGCTGCGCGCCAGGATCAGCGGATACCGGTCGGCCGGATGACCGGCCTCGGCTTCGGCTTCGTGGGTCGAGTACGCGGCGAGCACAGCTTCATCGGTGAGGTCGAGGCCGTTGCGGCGGGCCCAGGGGCCCAGGACGCCGGCGATCCCGGTCTCCCAGTCGATGAGCGTCCCGTAGCAGTCGAAGCTGAGCGCGTCGAAGTCACCGAAGTCCACGGCCGGTCCCTCCCTGCGGTCAGTCCTCGGGGCGGGCGCTCGGTGGTTCGTCGGCGTCGGTCGCCGGGTGCTCGACCAGAGCCAGGATGCGGCTGGACATGAACCGGGCGGTGCGCACCGGAGTACCGCTCCGGGTCACCTCGCTGACCTCGACCACGCCCCGCCGGTTGGCGATCTCCACCCGGCGCCCGGCCTTGGTCGCGGTCACCTCGTACGTGCGCGCGTCCTCGCCGCCAGCGTCGATCACGATCTCGACCCAGTCGCCTTTCACAGAGCTGTTCTGCCCGGCCCGCCGGTGACGGAAACGATCATCCTCCGGAGTGGGGGCCGGGGCTGGCGCCGGGCTGCCCTGGGTTGGGGGTGGCGCTGGGCTGCCCCGGGTTTGGGGGTGGCGCTGGGCTGCCCCGGGTTTGGGGGTGGCGCTGGGCGTCGCCTCGGGTGGATTATGCAGGCAGCGTTGGTCGGTGTTTGGGGGGATTTTGAATGGGCGACTTCTATCCAGCGTTTTCGGCGACCTGTTTCGTCGTCCTCACCCTGTGGTTAATGGCGGTGGTGCAGCGGTACGAGAACTGGGACAACAACCGGCCGATGATCCAGCGCGCGTTCGGTATCGGGCTGTTCTTCTCGCAGCCCGGGATCATGACCCTCGTGGCCCTGGTCGATCCGAACTCGCCCCGGCTGTGGGAGTGGACCTACACGCTGGTCGCGCTGAGCGGGGCCGGGCTGATGGTGGCGCTGTTCCTGCTGGTCCGGGACCGGGTGACGACATTCGCCTACCTGATCGCGGTCGTGCTCTACCTGGCCATCGGCGCGGTGGCGATCGTCGGGCTCACCCGGAGTCACGCTCACCTGGAGAACCAGGTCGATCAGGTGCTGCTGTGCGTCCTGCTGTTCCTGGGGCTGAACGTGGCGTGGTTTCTGCTGTTCGCGCCCTCGAAAGGGGCGGGCGGCGCGCGAAGCGGCGCTCGTGACCCGGCCGCGAGCACCCGGGCGGCGGCCGACTGACCGGCCGGTCCCGGCGCTGGCCTTGTTCCAGCGCCGGGTGCCCGGCCGGCGTGCGCTTTAGGCCAGGGCGGGAAGCGCGCTGAGCGCGGCGTCGATGCGGTCCTGCGGTAGGTCGTAGTCGTCCATCTCGCCGGACAGGTAGCGCTGGTAGGCCGCCATATCGAAGTGGCCATGCCCGCACAGTGCGGTCAGGATGACCTTCTCCTCACCGGACTCGGCGCAGCGCTTGGCCTCTTCGATGACCGCGGCCAGCGCGTGCGTCGGCTCCGGCGCCGGCACGATACCCTCGGCCCGGGCGAACGTGATGCCGGCCGCGAAGCACTCCCGCTGCGACTTGCTGACCGCCTCGAACAGGCCCAGCTCGTAGGCGTGCGAGAGCAGCGGCGACATGCCGTGATAGCGCAGGCCGCCGGCGTGGATCGGGTCCGGCACGAAGTCGTGGCCGAGCGTGTGCATCTTCAGCAGCGGGGTGAACCCGGCGGTGTCGCCGAAGTCGTAGGCGTACTGGCCGCGGGTGAACGACGGGGACGCCGTCGGCTCGACGGCACGGAACACCGGGTCCATCCGCCCGGCCAGCTTCTCCCGCAGGAACGGGAAGACCAGGCCGGCGAAGTTCGAGCCGCCGCCGGTGCAGCCCACGACCAGGTCGGGCCCGGTCTCGCCGGCCTGGGCGAACTGCTTCAGCGCCTCTTCGCCGATCACCGTCTGGTGCAGCAGCACGTGGTTGAGCACGCTGCCCAGCGCATACCGGGTATCGGCGGCGCCGCCGGCGACCTCGACGGCCTCGCTGATCGCGATGCCGAGACTGCCGGGCGAGTTCGGGTCATCGGCCAGGATCTTGCTGCCCGCGGTGGTGATCGGGCTCGGGCTGGCGTGCACGCTGGCGCCGTAGGTCTCCATCAGCGCGCGCCGGTACGGCTTCTGGTCATAGGAGGCGCGCACCATCCAGACCTCGCACTCCAGCCCGAACTGGGCCGAGGCGAAGGCCAGCGCGCTCCCCCACTGACCGGCGCCAGTCTCAGTGGTGAGGCGCCGGGTGCCTTCGACGGCGTTGTAGTACGCCTGCGGCACGGCGGTGTTGGGCTTGTGCGACCCGGCCGGGGAAACGCCCTCGTACTTGTAGTAGATGCGAGCCGGAGTGTTCAGCGCCTTCTCCAGCCGGTGGGCCCGGAACAGCGGGGTGGGGCGCCACAGCTTGTAGACGTCGAGGACTTCCTCGGGGATCGGCACGTAGGGGTCGGCGGTGACCTCCTGGGCGATCAGCGCCATCGGGAACAGCGGGGCCAGGTCCTCGGGACCGACCGGCTGCAGGGTGCCCGGGTGCAGCGGCGGAGGTGGCGGGGAGGGCAGGTCCGGGACGATGTTGTACCACTGGCGAGGAAGTTCGGACTCGTCGAGGATGATCTTGGTCCGGCCCGTCATGGCATCTCCGCTCGGTTCTGCTCGGTGGTGGGACTCGCTGGTGAGACTCGGTCGTGCGGATCTCTTGGCCCATACGACCAGAGGGCGCCGGGGATCGGCAACCCTGAAGTGAACTGCGCGGCGATCAGGGTAGGGCGACCGAGAGCGCGGGGCGGGATGGGGCCGACAGACGGGCGGAGGCGAATGAAGCTGACGGCGACGGTGCTGGACGCGCCGGATGCTCGGGAGCTGGCCGGGTTTTACCGGCGGCTACTCGGCTGGGAGACGGCCGAGGATGAGCCAGATTGGGTCAAGCTCCGGGCTCCCGGCGGCGGAGCGGCGCTGTCATTCCAGACCGAACGGGCCTACGTGCCGCCGGTCTGGCCGGCTGGCCCGGGCGATCAGCAGATGCTGATGCACCTGGATATCGAGGTCGACGACCTGGACGTGGCCGGAGCGCAGGCGGTGGCGGCGGGAGCGACGCTGGCCGAGTTTCAGCCGCAGGATGATGTGCGGGTGTTCCTGGATCCGGCCGGGCATCCGTTCTGCTTGTTCCTGCCCGGCTGAGGGCCTGTAGGTCCCGCCTGGCTGAAGGCCTGGGCGCCCCGAGTGGGCGCGGGCTGGCTAGGGGCCGCGGCCGGCGGGCTGGGCTGGCAGAGGGCTGCCGAGGGTGAGCCAGCCGCCGGGGTGGATGAACCGCAGGAGGGCGTCGGCGGTGCCGGCCAGGGTCCAGCCGAGTAGGTGGATGAAGTAGTGATGGTGCACGAAGCACAGCAGGACCAGGTTGGGCAGGCGGGTGGCGCCGCCGAGCTTCCACGGCCGGATGTGGTGGGCGGTGCACCAGCTGGGGGCAGTCCGCAGCCGGGCCAGCGGCAGCCCCGATCCCGGGCGGTCAGAGCGCGGCGCAAGGCGGGGGTCTCGGTGCGGTAGCGGCGGCCGACGTTCAGGGGCAGCCCGTCCTTCCAGCGGATGACCGAGATCTCGGCCCGGCAGGCCAGGGTGAGGACCTGGCGGGCGGTGAGCATGGCTCCGTGCTCGGTGCGGGCTGGCGATCCGGCTGGAGATTGCGTGTGATCCTGAGTCCCGAGGTGTTCGGGATCGCCTGGCGCGGAATGCTTCTCGAGCAGGATGCTCAGATGGGGCATCGCTCCGTGGCGGCTTCCGGCCGCACCGGAGTCCAGTGCGGCCTGGCACGCTGCGGCCGTCCATCCGGCGTTGCGCCGCGGTCCGGCGGTCTTCGCCGCCGCCGGACGGGCTGAACGCATCGACCGCCGTCTTGATGATCTCGATAGACAGGGCGTCGCTGCAGGCGCCGCTGATGGTGCCGACGTTGTCCAGGGTTATCCCGAAGGACAGATAACGCCGCTCGAACCGCTTGCGCTGGCGTTCCTCCACGGCGTCTGGGTCGGCCCGGTAGGTCAGGTCCTCACCCAGGCGGCGCAGCTCGCGCGGGTCCAAGCCCGGCGGCACCCAGGAGCCGCGGTTGGCCGGGGAACTGGGCTCGGGCTGGCCGCCGCCGGTCGTGGCCGCGGTCAACAGTTGCTGCTCGGCCGCGGCGGCCAGCGTGTCGTCTTCGATCTGGGTCGTGGCCCGGCTGATCACGTGGGCGGCGTCGAACGAGACCCGGCCCTCGGCCAGTGCCTGGGTGGTGGCCTGCAGCCGGGACCGCGCCCGGCCGGTCGCGACCAGCTCACCGGCGCGGACCGCGGACCGGCCACAGCCGTACCGCAGGAACGCGGCGGCCGACGTGTACCCGACCTCGGCGTAGACGCCGGAGGCGTCGACGATCGCGGCCAGCCGGGCGAGCTCCCCTTGCACCTGGTCAGCGAACCGGGCCAGGTCACGGGTCTGATTGAGCAGGCTGACGGCATCGTTGGTCCCGGTACCGAGGGTGGCCAGCTCGGCCAGCACCTGATCCCGGGCGATAACGTCGGTCGAACCCATATTCGAAGCTTTTCAGAGGGGTACGACAAAATGGGTGTCGGCCGGAATGAGGTGGGCGTGGCCGGGGTTGCCGGGTGAATCGCAGGCGGATGGCATGAGAGGCTCGGCGGCGCGGGAGGCAGCATGCGCGGAGTGATCACGGATTCAAACTCGCCGGGTGGGCTGCGGCTGGCCGAGGATCTGCCGGAGCCGGTTCCGGCCACGCATGAGCTGGTGCTGAGCGTGCGGGCGTTTTCGATCAACGCGGGCGAAGCCAGCCTCATTGAGCAGCGGCCGGATGGGTGGCGGCCGGGCCAGGACACGGCCGGGGTGGTCAGCGCGGCGGCTGCGGACGGGAGCGGGCCGCCCGCTGGGACGCGGGTGGTGGCTTATCCGGAGTGGGAGGGATGGGCCGAGCGGATCCCGGTGCCGGTGAACTGGGTGGCGCCGCTGCCGGGCACGGTGTCGTTCGAACAGGCCGCGACTCTGCCCGCAGCCGGGCTGACCGCGTTGCGCGCGGTGCGGGTCGGCGGGGCGCTGCTCGGGCGGAACGTCCTGGTCACCGGGGCAACCGGGGGGGTCGGGCAACTCGCGGTCCAGCTGGCCGCGGCGTCCGGGGCCCGGGTGACCGCGCTGGTCAGCGGGCCGGAGCGGGAGGCAGACGCGCGCCAGCTCGGGGCACACGTGGTCACGTGGTCGCTGAATGACGCCGGGCTGGGCCCGTTCCATCTGGTGCTGGACGCGATGGGCGGTGACGTGCTGATGCAGGCGGTCCGGCTGGCCGCACCCGCCGCGGAGATCGTGCTCTACGGTAACCGGGCCGGGAAGTCGGCCGACTTCGCGTTCCGGGACTTCTACCAGGCGGGTGCGTTCAACGCCAGGGTGACCGCGTTCCTCAGCATCGTCCCGGAGGAGACCAAGGGGGCGGACCTGGCCCTGCTGGCCGGTCTGGTCGCGGACGGCCGGTTGCGGCCGCGGGTCGGCTGGACTGCGGACTGGACCCGGACCGGGGATGCGTTCGCGGCGATGGCGCGGCGGGAGTTCCGCGGCAAGGCCGTGCTCACCGTACCGCCGTCGAGCTGACGAGGCGGGGCTGGCCGGGCCGGGGATCCGCAGATGTCCATGCACCTGGACATCGAGGTTGACGATCTGGATTTGGCGGGGGCCCAGGCGGTGGAGGCCGGGGCGACGCTGGCGGAGTCTCAGCCGCAGGACGATGTGCGGGTGTACCTGGATCCGGCCGGGCATCCGTTCTGCCTGTTCCTGCCCGGCTGAGGGCGGCCGGGCGGGAAATGATCTGGCCGGGTCGATGGTGTGGCTGATAGAGAGGTCGTCATGATGACCGACCGGCCCGGGAGCCGGATCGCGGGACAGGGGGCGGCGTGATGACCAGAGTGGCCGTGGCCGGTGCGACCGGCCAGGTGGGACGCGAGATCGTGGCCGCGCTGCGCGATGCCGGGCACGAAGCGGTCGAGCTGGCCCGGGCCCGCCGAGTGGACGTGCTGGCGGGCGACGGGCTCGATGAGGCGCTGACCGGTGCCGACGCGGTGATCGACGTACTCAACACCGCGGCGACCGACCGGGACGAGGCGGTGGACTTCTTCACCCGGACAACGGGCAACCTGCTGGCCGCCGAGCAGCGATGCGGGGTGCGGCACCACGTCCTGCTGTCCATCATCAATGTCGACGCCGTGCCCGACAACGTCCATTACCTGGGCAAGGTCGCCCAGGAGCAGTGGGTCGAAGCCGGGCCGGTGCCCTGGACCATTCTGCGGGCGGCTCAGTTCCACAGCTTCGCCGAGATGGTGGCCGGGTGGACGGCCGACGGCGGAGTGGCCGCGGTCGCGCCGCTGCTGGTGCAGCCGGTCGACGTCGGTGACGTCGCCACCGTGCTGGTGGAGCTGGCCCTCGGCCCGGCGCAGGGGCGGGGGCCCGAACTGGCCGGGCCGGACACCCTGGACCTGGTCGACATGGCGGTGCGGACGTTCGCCGCCCGCGGGGACAGCACCACGGTCCGGGCCAGCTGGCGGGACAGCCCGTTCGGGGTGTCGATGGCGGGTGAGGTGCTGCTGCCGGGCTCGGACGCGCGTATCGGCGGCACGTCGTTCACCGCCTGGCTGGCCCACGACGCCGGCGACCCCCGCGCCCTGGCCACCACCTACTTCGGGGCCTGGATGGCGCACGACTTCGACCGGCTGCAGACGTTGCTGGCCGATGACGCGACGTTCAGCGGGCCGCTCGGCACGGCCGATTCCGGGGACGAGTGCGTGGCCGGCCTGCAGGGCATGGCGAAGATGATGACCGGGCTGGACATCACCCGCATGGTGGTCGACGGGCCGGACGTCATGACCTGGTACGACCTGCTGACCGAGAAGGCGCCGCCGACCCCGACGGTCAACTGGATGCACGTGGAGGGCGGGAAGATCCGGCAGATCCGGGCCACCTTCGATCCGCGCGCGATCCTGGGAGTCGGTTGACCCTCTCCTGGGCCGTGGTCTAGGAGACTGCGCCCTGGCCGACTTCATTCAGGACCTATACAGGCTTTTTGGATAGGGTACGGATCCATCATTCAGATGGCTTAGAGCATGTCTGGACTAAACCCGGACCTCGAGCTGATTATCTTCCCTCTGGGTACTGCTACCGGATGGGTTTGTCATGGATGATCTGGCTAAAGACAAGAAGTGGCCGCGCGAGTTCTTCGCCCTGATCGACGCGCTCGGCACCGAACACGTGGTGTTCGACAATTCCGATTACCAGGCCTCGGCCGCAGGGGGCGACGACCCTTCGGATTGGCTCACGGCCCAAGAGTGGATCCGGCGCTCCCGGGGCGAGTGACCACCGGTAATACCCGGCGGCCAGACGGGGCCCGGCCGCTTAATAGACCCGGGTGCCTGGTTTCACGTCGGCGTCGGGGCGGAGGAGGACGACCTCGCCGTCGTCGTCGGGGACGCCGAGGACCAGGACTTCGGACATGAAGTTGGCGATCTGCCGGGGCGGGAAGTTCGTCACCGCGACCACCAGCCGCCCGGTCAGTTCATCGGGGGTGTAGCGGGCGGTGATCTGCGCGCTGGAGCGCTTCTCCCCCAGCGGGCCGAAGTCGATGGTCAGCCGGTACGCGGGCTTGCGGGCGGCCGGGAACTCCTCGGCCTTGACCACCCGGCCGACGTGGACCTCGGTGCGGAAGAACTCCTCGGGCGTGGACGGGGCCACTGGGTCTCCTGGTCTGCCTTGACTCACCCGAATCCCCAGTTCAGCAGCTGTTCGGCGTCAGTGAAGCTGACCGCGCGGGCCGACGGTGAGCTGTCCAGCACCACCCCGATCAAAATGCCCGAGCTGCGCTGGTCCGCGAACAGCAGACAGTAGCCGGCGGCCAAGGTGGAGCCGGTCTTGATGCCGATCATGCCCGGGTACTTGCTGATCAGCTGGTTGGTGGTGTGCCAGATATAGGCGTGGTGCCCGGATCCAGCAGGCAGGTAGATCCGGTGCGCGGCCACGATGGAGCGGAACAGCGGGTAGGTCATCGCGGCCCGGGCGATGACGAGCAGATTCCGCGGCGTTGAGTAGGTGGAGTACTCCCCCGGCAGCGGCAGCCCGTCGGCGTTGGCGAAGTGCGTGCGGCCGAGCCCCAGCTGCCGGGCCAGGGCGTTCATCTTGGCCACGAACCTGGGCAGTCCGGGCCCGTACGCGCTGGCCAGCACGTACGCGGCGTCGCAGCCGGACGGCACCAGCATGGCCTCGAGCAACTGCTGAGTGGTCAGCTTGTCCCCGGCGCGCAGGCCCGCGCTGCTGCCGTCGTTCTGCCGGGCGTAGCTGACCGCCGCCGGGGACACCGTGAGCTTGCGACCCGCGCCGCCGGCGCGGAGCACGACAAGGGCGGTCATGACCTTGGTCAGGCTGCCGATCGGGCGTTTGGTGTCCGCCGCCCGGCTCCACAGCATCCGGCCGGTGCTCTCCTCTTCTAGGGCCGCCCCCAGGGCGTGCACCCCGGTGGGGGCCGACGTGCGGGGATTGATCGTCGCGGCCCGGGCCGGAGCTCCGACGGTGGCGGCCGTGGCCGCGGTGGCGGCGGTAGCGGCGGTGGTCTGACCGGGGGCAAGCCAGCCGGCCAGGATCGCTCCGGCGGCAGCAGCCAGCACCAGGCGGCCGGGCAGGCGCATGAGAATCTCCGTTATCGGGGTTAACGACGCTGGGGGTGGCGGGGCCCCCACATCGTGACAGCGCCGGTGGGGCCGGGCAAGCGCGAAACCCTTATGGCCAGGGAATTTGGGAAACTGTGACCGGGGTAATGTCGAAACTGTGGACGACAAGGACGGCAAGGGCACGTACGTTCGTGACACCCGGTACCTGAACGCAAGGATCACCGCCGACGGCCGGGACGGCTGGCCGGTGGAGCCGGGACGGTACCGGCTGGCGGTGGCGCGGGCCTGCCCGTGGGCCAACCGGGCCGTGATCGTGCGGCGGCTGCTGGGACTGGAACCGGTGATCTCCATGGCCCTGGCCGGCCCGGTGCACGACGAGCGAAGCTGGTCGTTCGACCTGGATCCGGGCGGCCGGGATCCGGTGCTCGGCATCGAGCGGCTGGGCGAGGCCTACGCGAAGGCCGTGCCCGGGTACGAGCGTGGTATCACCGTGCCGGCCGTCGTCGACATCCCGACCGGCGCGGTCGTCACCAACGACTATCCGCAGATCACGCTGGACTTCGAGACCGAGTGGACGGCCCACTTCCGGCCGGGTGCGCCGGACCTGTACCCGCAGAAGTACCGGGATGAGATCGACGAGGTGATGCTGCCGGTCTACAAGGACGTCAACAACGGCGTCTATCAGGCTGGTTTCTCGACCTCGCAGCGGGCGTACGAGGCGGCGTACCATCGGCTGTTCAAGCGGCTGGACTGGCTCACTGAGCGGCTGGCCGGGCAGCGCTTCCTGGTCGGGGACACGATCACCGAGGCCGACGTGCGGCTGTTCACCACGCTGGCCCGGTTCGACCCCGTGTATCACGGCCACTTCAAGTGCAACCGCTCCAAGCTGAGCGAGATGCCGGTGCTGTGGGCCTACGCGCGGGACCTGTTCCAGACGCCGGGGTTCGGCGACACGATCGACTTCGTCCAGATCAAGCAGCACTACTACGAGGTGCACCGGACCATCAACCCGACCGGGATCGTGCCGGCCGGACCGGACCTGCGCAACTGGCTGACCCCGCACGGGCGGGAGGAACTGGGCGGGCGGCCGTTCGGGGACGGGACGCCGCCCGGGCCGCCACCGGAGTCGGAGCGGGTGCCGCCGGGGCATGGAGCGGAGCCAGCGACGGCCGAGGTCTGAGGGGCCGCTGGGGCTGGTGAGCTTTTTGGGGCTCGCGGGCTGGGCATGGTTAGGCCCGCGAGCCTGGCGGAGGTCCCGGCCAGGCCCGCGGGCCCGTTCGTAGAGGCCTAACGGCCTAGGTGGATGCGGGTCAGCCGCTGCTGCTGACCTTCGCGACTCCAGAAATCGTGGACTGGGCCTGGGTCAGGGCCGAGCTCACCGACGAGGTGCCGGTGATCGCGGACTGAATGGCGGTCCAGATGGCCTGCGACACCTTCGGGTAGTTGGCGCCGTACTGAGCGGTGCGCGCCCGGGAAGTCTCGGTCTCCTTGGCGAACACCTGGTACTGCGGGCTCAGCTTGGTGTACTCGTCGAGCACCGACTTCTTGGTGGGCAGGTAGTACGACTCCTTGGAGAAGTAGGTCATCTCCGCCGGGGTCTGGGTGCCCTTGATCCAGTTCCAGGCCGCGGTCTGCTGGGCCGAGCTGCCCGACTTGCCGAGGTTCCAGGTCTCTCCGCCGAGCGGGGTGATCGGGGTCTGGCCGGCCTGCTCGGACGGAATCGAGGTCACACCGTAGTCCACGTTGTACTTCATGCCCGCCGCGTTCAGCAGGGGGAAGATCCACGGCCCGTTCTCGACCATGGCCGCCGTCTTGTTGGTGAACTGCTGGGCCAGGTCCGGAGACTGACCCCACTGCAGCACGGACTTGGACGACGAATGGTTCTTGACCAGGTTCACCCACACCTGAAGAGGGTTCTTCCAGGCCGCCGAGTTGACGTTGTCCAGTTGGCCGCCCGCGCCCCAGGCCCACGGCTCCAGCTGGAACGTGGACTGCTCGTCCGGGGTCGCGTCGAAGGCAAAGCCGTAAACCTTGCCCGAGGTCAGCGCCTTGGCATCGGACTCCAGTTGCGCCCAGGTGGTCGGCGGCGACAGGTGCTTGGCCGCGAACATGGCCTTGTTGTAGAACAAGCCGACGGTGTTGGTGCCGATCGGGAAGCAGTACTGCTTGCCCTGGTAGCTGCATTCGCTGATGGCACCGGGCACGTAGCCTGCAGTGCTGAAGCCAGGCAGGCTGTTCAGCGGCAGGAGCTGGCCGGTCGCCGCGACCTGCGGGACGTTGGGGTCGTCCAGCATGACGACGTTCGGCAGGTCGCCTGCGCTGGCCTCCTGCAGCACCTTGGTGATCAGGTTGGCGAATGGTACGACCTCACGCTTGACCGTGACGCCGGGGTGGGCTGCCTCGTACTGCTTGTTGTAGGTGTTCACCGCGGTGTTGGTGCCGCCGGTGGTGAAGTAGTCGAGCTCGGTGATCGTGGTCTTGCCACCGCTGCTGGACCCGCTGCTGCCGCCGCTGCCGGAGCTACAGCCCGCCGCGGTCAGCGCGGCCACGACCGTGACCGCACCCACTGCCATGAAGCGCACGCGGCGACGGCCCCCGCGGGGCCCCCCGTCCCCTTGAGACGGCCACTTTGCCGTAGTCATATGGTCCCTCCTAATTTCCGACCGGGCTGTACTGCCAATTAGGCGCTACATCCGGAATTATCCAGAATTGACGACCGCCGGAAATCGGCGGTCTTACCCCTTGACTGAACCGACCGTAAGGCCGGACGCGATGTAACGCTGAGCGGCGATGAGCAAAATGGCTGCAGGCACAATCCCGACCACACACAACGCCATGGCCGAACCAATGCTCTGGCTGAATTCGCCTATGTAGGAATAGATACTCAAGGTGAGCGGCTCAAAGCTGCTTCCCGACAACAGGGTGAGCGCGAAGATGAAGTCTCCCCAGCCATTCAGGAACGCGAAGACGGCCACCGTGATGATGGCGGACCGGCTCATCGGCAGCACGATACGGACGAAGGTTCTCCATTCCGTCGCGCCGTCGACCCGGGCGGCCTGCAGGACGTCGTTGGGCAGGCCGAGCATGAAGGCCCGCAGGACCAGGATGCTGAACGGGACGCCGTAGCTGGCGTCGGCGATGACCAGGCCCGGGTAGGAGTTCAGCAGACCAAGCTTGTGGTAGATGAGGAACAGCGAGTTGGCGATGACGATCGCGGGCAGGATCTGCGCGATCAGCATGGCGCCGACCACGTACACCGTGACCCGGAACCGGTACCGGGCCAGCGCGTGGGCGGCGGGCACCGAGATGGCCAGGGTCAGCAGGGCGGTGAAGACGCCGATGATCAGCGTGCTGAGGATGTGGCCGCCCTGGGAATGGAAGACCGTGCTGTAGTTGGCGAACGACGGCGTGGGCGGCAGGACGTTGTAGTGCGTGCCCAGCAACTGGCTGTTGTTCTCCAGGGACCCGATGATCACCGCGTACAGCGGGAACAGCAGGATGACCAGTGCGATGAGGGCACCGAGTGATGCCAGCACCGTCGTCAGCGGGCGCTGCCGGGTCATGTCATGCCCTCCGCAGGGATTCTCGGTTGAGCCGGATGTAGATGGGTGCCGCGACCAGCGCGATGAGGAGCAGGATCGTGTTCAGGGCCGCGCCCTGGCCGTACTCGAACTGCTGGAACGACAGGTTGTAGCCCCAGGTGGCCAGCAGCTGGGTGGAGTTGGCCGGACCGCCCTGAGTCAGCCCGATCACCACGTCGAAGACCTTGATCGTGAACACGAACCCGAGCACGAACACGACCTCGATGATCGGCCGGATCACCGGCAGCGTGACCTTGTACAGCCGCTGCCAGCTGTTCGCGCCGTCCAGCATGGCTGCTTCCTGCAACTCCATCGGCACGTCCTGCAGCGCGCTGTACAGCAGCACCGTGAAGAACGGGATGCCGATCCAGACATTGGCGATGAGGATCGCGATGTAAGCCCAGCCCGGCGAGGTCAGGAAACCGATGGGGTGGCTGATCAGGCCGATGTCGCCCAGGATCTGGTTGACCGCCCCGGCCTCGGCCTGCAGCAGGAACTGGAAGATGAAACCGGTGATGAGCAGGGGCAGCAGCCACGGGACGATGATCAGCGACCGGGCGAACTTCCGCAGCGGGAACTTCAGGTTGAACAGCAGGGCCAGGCTGAAGCCAATCACGAACTGGAGCAGCAGCGACAGGACGGTGAAGCTGAACGTCCGGACGATCGCGCTCTGGGTGGTGGCCTGTTCCAGCGTCATCTTGTAGTTCTGGATGCCGGCGAACGGGGCGAACAGGCTGCTGATCGTGGCCGGCGAGGTCTGCTCGAAGCTCAGGATCAGGTTGTAGACGATCGGGATGACGAACGCGAACAGCACGTAGAGAACGGCGGGCACCAGGAAGCCCATCCGGGCCCAGCGGGCCCAGGCCGACGCCCGGCTGACCTCGGTGACGCCCCGGTCCGGCTTCGGACGCTGAGACCGGCGGCCCAGGCGGGCCGGTGCTTCAGTACTGGCCACGTCAGCTCACTCTCCCGCCGGCGCAAGATCGGCGAACGGCCCGAACGGCTGCACCGCGCCGTCCTTTCGCAGGTAGACCGGGATGGTATCGAGCGGGGCGGGTGAATCCACCCACTGGCCGCCGGCGTGTTCGGAACCGGACCAGGCGTTCACCCAGGTAGCGCCGGGCGGCAGCCAGACCGCGCGTTCCCTGGCCCCCTCGGTGTAGACCGGGGCGACCAGGACGTCCGGGCCGAACAGGTACTGGTCCTCGACCTGCCAGCTGGTGGGGTCGTCCGGGTGATCCACGAACAGCGGGCGCATCGGCGGCAGGCCGGTCTCATGCGCCACCCGCATCTGGTCCTGCACGTACGGCCGGAGCCGTTCACGCAGAAACAGCAGGTGGCGGATGATCTCGTACTGCTCGGCGCCGAAGCTCCAGATCTCGTTGTCGGCGCCGGTCTGCTGCGCGCCGATCATCGTGCCGGGCTGGCGGATGCCGTGCAGCCGGAACACCGGGCAGAACACCCCGAACTGGAACCAGCGCACGATCAGCTCGCGGAACGACGGGTCGTGAATGTTGCCGTTCTTGAACCCGCCGATGTCGGTGGTCCACCAGGGGATGCCGGACAGCCCGATGTTCAGGCCCGCGGAGATCTGGCGGCGCAGGTCGTCGAAGGTCGACTCGATGTCGCCCGACCAGACCAGCGCGCCGTAACGCTGGCTGCCGGCCCAGGCCGACCGGATCAGGCTGAGGATCTCGGTCTCGCCCTCGGCCTGCATGTGCTCGTAGAAGCCGCGCGCGTGCAGCATCGGGTAGATGTTGGTCGTCTCCAGGCCTGGGCCCAGGTGATAGCGCAGGTTCTCGGGCGCCTCGGGGACCAGTTCGGGCTCGCAGGCGTCCAGCCACCAGGTGCGGATGCCGTAGTCGTAGTAGTTCTGCTTGACCTTGGACCAGATGAAGTCCCTGGCCTCGGGGTTGGTCGGGTCGTAGAACGTCATCGGCACCTTGACCGGCGAGTCCCGCTCCCAGAACGCGAGCTGGAAATCCAGGCCGTGCTCGCTCTCGACCAGCAGGCCGCGATCCTTCATCTCGGCGTAGTTCTCGCTGGCCGGGTTCACGTTGGGCCAGACCGACACCATCAGCTTGACCCCGAGCTGGTCCAGCTCCTTGACCATGGCCGCGGGGTCGGGCCACTCGCTGGGCTCGAACTTCCACTCCCCCTGCAGGGTCCAGTGGAAGTAGTCGATCACAATGACCGACAGCGGCAGCCCGCGCTCCTTGTACTCGCGGGCCACACTGAGCAGCTCGTCCTGGGTCTTGTAGCGCAGCTTGCACTGCCAGAACCCGGTAGCCCAGTCCGGCATCATCGGGGCCCGGCCGGCCGCCTCGCTGTACTGCCGCATGATCTGAGCCGGTTCGGCGCCAGCGGTGATCCAGTAGTCCCACTGACGGGTCGCCTCGGAGACCCAGCGGGTGACCGTGGTGCCCAGCTCGACCCGGCCGAAGCCGGGGTGGTTCCACAGCAGGCCGTAGCCCCGGTTGGACACCAGGAACGGGATCGACACCTCGGTGTTGCGCTGGATCAGCTCGACGACCGCGCCCTTCTGGTTCAGCCGGCCGTGCTGGTGCTGGCCGAGGCCGTAGAAGCGCTCATCGTCGCGGGCGTTGAACAGCACCTCGAAGTGATGGGTGCCGCCGCCGTTGGCCCGGTAGCGTCGGGTCGGTGGCCCGGTGAAGTGCGGCGTGGTCTCGGACAGCAGTTCGCGGCCGTCGGCACCAAAGAACGCGAGCTGGCCGGAGGCGGATACCTCAGCGGTGATGTCACCATGAGTAATGCGGGCATGGTCTGCGGTGATGTCGACCGAGCTTGCTGGCCCGGCCGGGCTGTCCAGCAGGGCTCCCGGCAGGCCGTCCTGGACGGACTGCCACACCGTGCCCCGCACTCGCAGGCTGCTGGCACCCCAGGGTTCGATGCGCACGGTCTCGTGCCCACCCCGCCATTCGAGCGCCGAACCGCTTTGCGTGAACACACCCATTCGAAAACTGCCTCCCCGATGAGACGTCGCGCGCGCAGGGGTTGTAACCAGCACGGTCGCGCTGGCTGTAACGCAAAGGTTTTCGTAACGGCGATGCTAGGACTCACCGGTGCGAGGGTCAAGACATCCAGGCATTCTTAGCCTGAATGAGACCGTAGTACCCCAACTCCATAGAGTGACCGGAAAACTGAAGTACATAGCTTTTCGGATGAATGACACCTATACTCCTGGCAACGTGGCCGCCGACGAGGGTGGGCACCGTCGCCCATGTGGGTGTACGCCGACGAGGGGAGGCGGCCTCGAGTCCCATCAGCCGAAGCCCGGTCACGATCACCGATGTGGCCCGCCTCGCAGGCGTCTCTCCGGGTACGGCATCCAAAGCGCTCAACGGCCGGGGCGGCATCAGCGCCGACACGGCCGATCGGGTCCGCCAGGCCGCTGACCGGCTGGGTTACCAGCCCAACGCCCTGGCCCGTGGCTTGCTGACCGGGCGCAGCTTCACCGTCGGCCTGATCACCACGGACAGCTTCGGCCGGTTCAGCATCCCGGTCATGCAGGGGGCCGAGGACGCGCTCGGGCCGGGCCGCATCTCGGTGTTCCTGTGCGACAGCCGGGACGACGCGATCCGCGAGCAGCACTATCTGCGCACGCTGCTGGAGCGACGGGTGGACGGGATCATCGTGACCGGCCGCCGCCAGGACGCGCGGGAGCCGATCGGCCAGGGCCTGCCGGTGCCGGTGGTGTACGCGATGACGCATTCGACTGACCCGGCCGACCTGTCGCTGATCCCGGACGACGAGGAGGGCGGCGCGCTGGCCGTCCGGCACCTGCTCAGCACGGGCCGGACCAGAATCGGCCACGTGACCGGGCCGCAGCGGTTCAAGGCCGCCGTGCTGCGGACCGAGGGCGCGCAGAAGGCGCTGGCCAGCGCGGGCCTGGAGCTGGCCGGCGGGGAGCCGTTGTACGGCGAGTGGACCGAGGAATGGGGCCGCCAGGCCACCGACGTGCTGTTGCGTTCGGAAGCGGACCTGGACGCCATCTTCTGCGGCAACGACCAGATCGCCCGCGGCGTGGCCGACGCGCTGCGCGAGGCCGGCCGCCGGGTACCGGACGACGTGGCCCTGGTCGGCTTCGACAACTGGGAGGTCATCGCGGCGTCGTCTCGCCCTCCGCTGACCACGGTCGACATGAACCTGCGGCAGCTGGGCCGGGCGGCAGGCGAGGGACTGCTGGCCGCCATCGACGGCCGGCCGAGCACGGGCCTGCAACTGCTGCCGTGCAGCTTGGTGGTGCGCGAGTCCAGCCGGTCCCGGCATCTGCCGGTCCCGGTTCCGGCCGGGGTCCCTGCGGCTAGTGAGGCGCCTGTAACTGGAGGGGCTGGCGGGACGCGAGTTGCTGGTGGGGCTGGGGCGCCCGTGTCTGAGGGTGTTGGCGGGGCTGGCGGGGCGCGCGTTGCTGATGGGGCTGGCGGGGTTTCGTTGGGGCCCGGGGACTAGGCCTAAGGACTAGCCGGTCAGGATTTGCGGGCGACCGCGGTGTAGGTGGCCAGGCCCTGGGTGGGGATGTCCTCCATCGGGCCTGGACGCCAGACCCCGACCGGGGTGATGCCTGGTTCGACCAGGTCCAGGCCGTCGAAGAACCGGGCGACCTCGGACCTGGACCGCGCCGACATCGTGGCCTTGTTGTTCTCGCTGTACCGCTTGGCGGCCTCCGGCGCCCCCGGGGTGAGCTCGACGGTGGCGTGCGCCAGGACCAGGTAGCTGCCGGAAGCCAGTGGCTCCATCAGCTTGGCCACGAGACCGTAGGGGTCGTCGGTGTCCGGGATGAAGTGCAGGATGTGCAGCAGCATCAGCGCGATGGGCTGGCTGAAGTCCAGCAGGTTGCGGGCCTCGGCCAGGATCTTGCCCGTGTCCCGCAGGTCGGCGTCGATATAAGCAGTGGCGCCACGGGCGTCGCTGGTCAGCAGGGCCCGGGCGTGGGTGAGCACGATCGGGTCGTTGTCCACGTAGACGATCCGCGACTCCGGCCCGACCTGCTGGGCCACCTCGTGCGTGTTGTTCGCGGTCGGCAGGCCGGTGCCGATGTCCAGGAACTGGCGGATACCCATGCCGGCGGCCAGATAGTGCACGGCGGCGGCCAGGAACGCCCGGCCCGCCCGCGCCGTGGCGTCCATGGTGGGCATGGCGGCCACAACCCGCTCGGCGGCTTCCCGGTCGGCGGCGAAGTTGTCCTTCCCGCCCAGCCAGTAATCCCACACCCGCGCCGGATGCGCCACGGTGGTGTCGAAATCGCGGCGCGACGGCAGCGGCGGCGGGCCCTGCGGCCCCGGGCCCCCCGGTCCCGAATTCTCTGTCACGCCGTTTCCTTCCCCCTAGCCGTTGACGTCATCGTATGCCGGTCAGCGCGGCCTTGTTCAATCGGCCGAACTCCTCGATGATCGCGGCCAGCGGCCAGTGCGCGTTCAGCCCGCTGGGATTGGGCACGATCCACAATCCGCTGCGGCCGATGGTTTCCGGCTGCGGTCCGACCTGTGCCTTTTTCTTAACAAAGGCCTCCCGGTAGGCGGTGACACCCGCCACGGCGACCCAGCGCGGCTGGCGTTCGGTGACCAGCGCGGCCAGGCGTTCCCCGCCGGCCTGGAGCTCGGCCCGGGTCAGCTCGGACGCCTGTGCGGTGGCCCGGGCCACCAGGTTGGTAATGCCCAGGCCGTAGCCGGCCAGCCGCTCCTGCTCGCTGGGATCCAGCTGACGGGGGGTGAAACCGGCCCCGTGCAGCGCGGGCCAGAACCGGTTGCCAGGGCGGGCGAAGTGGAAACCGGTGGCGGCGGAGTACAGCCCGGGGTTGATGCCGCAGAACAGCACTGAGAAGGGAGCGCCGGGCATTGGCAGCACGTCGGGCACGGTGGCCGAACGGGCGGCGTCCAGGTCGAGGCCTCGGTAGGAACTACTCCGGGCGTGGGGCGAGGGCATCCGTTCACGTTACCGGGGTCCCATACACCCTCACGTGCGGAATTACCGCAAACTGTGGTGGGTGAGGTTAAGCCGGCGCAAATGGTCAAGGTGGCCGGGATAAGTGCGGCGAGGCCGGGTAAGAAGCCGCCGTGACAGACGGACGGGCCGGTTGTATCGCCAGTTGGGCGCCCAAGGAGGGCACCGCAAGATGGCGGCCAAGGGCGCATCCGCACGTCATGCAACGAATGGATCGCGAAACGGCAACTTTTCGCAATGTGCCCGGTTTGCGTGCCATCATTAGCCGGGCTAACCCGGCGGCCTGGCCCTAATCCAGGGCCGCTTCTTTCATGCTCATTTCACGAATGGGGCCGGCGTCGCCGGCGGAGGTCCAATGCGCATCGGATCGGTCATTCTCATTATCTGGCTCATTATCGGCGCGATCGCCGCCGGGCAGCGTGGTTACTACAACGGCACCATCGGCGACTGCACGAAGGCCAGCACCATCGTGGTGACAATTCTGGCCGGGCCGCTCAACTACGTCGGCGTCAACCCGAAGATCGACTGCAAGGTCCCGGAGCCGAGCAAGTAACGCCGGCCCACCCGGCGCACGAGGCCGTACCCACGTCCGGGGCATCCGTCCGGGTCAGGCAGCATGGAGGGGTGACGCAGCTAGCGGACAGCGCTCCGGGTCGTGGGACGGCATCGGCGGGACGGGACCGGTCCACGTCGGCGACGTCATTCAATATCCTGACCGAACTCGTGGCCGACGGCAGCGTCATCGTGCTGAGCGGCGCAGGGCTGTCGACCGAATCGGGCATCCCCGACTACCGGGGGCCGACCGGCCGCACCCGGCGAGCCGAGCCGATGACCTACCAGACCTTCGTGGGCGGAGCCGCAGCCCGGCAGCGGTACTGGGCCCGCAGCCACGTCGGCTGGCGGCACGTGGCCCGGGCCATCCCGAACGCCGGGCACCGGGCCGTGGCCGAACTGGAGCGCCGCGGGCTGGTGGCCGGGATCATCACCCAGAACGTGGACGGCCTGCACACCGTGGCGGGCGCCCGGCAGGTGATCGAGCTGCACGGGCGGCTGGACCGGGTGCTCTGCCTGTCCTGCGGCGGGCGCACCGACCGTGACCAGCTGGACCGGCGGCTGAGCGCGGCCAACCCGGGCTGGGCCCAGGAGGCGGCGCGCCAGGCCGTGATCAACCCGGACGGCGACGCGGTGCTGGATGACGCGCTGGTCGAGCAGTTCCAGGTGGTGAACTGCGGCACCTGCGATGGCCTGCTCAAGCCGGACGTGATCTTCTTCGGCGAGAACGTGCCCCGGACCCGGGTGGACGACTGCTACGCGCTGGTCGAGCGGGCCGGCGCGCTGGTCGTACTGGGCTCCTCGCTGACCGTGATGTCCGGCTTCCGGTTCGTCCGGCAGGCGGCCAAGCTGGATATCCCGGTGGTGATCGTCAACCAGGGCAAGACCCGCGGCGACGAGCTGGCCACCGCCACCCTGGACGCACCGCTGGGCCCGACGCTGATCTGGCTACTGGCTTGCGTTTGAGCGCGCTCTAACGCCTAGGCTCGACCGTGTGAATGAGCTGCCAACCACCAAGCTTGGTGATCTGACCGTCTCGGCCCAGGGCCTCGGCTGCATGGGTATGAGCCAGTCCTACGGCCCGACCGACTGGGACGAGTCGATGGCCACCATCGGCCGCGCCCTGGAACTGGGCGTTACATTCCTCGACACCGCGGACGCCTACGGTGTCGGCCACAACGAGGTGCTGGTCGGCCGGGCCATCGTGGGACACCGGGACGAGATCCAGCTGGCTACGAAGACCGGTATCGACCGGTCAGCCGGCCACGACCGGCCGGTGTTCCACGGCGACCGGGGCTACATCAAGCGGTCCTGTGAGACCTCGCTGCTGCGCCTGGGCGTTGACGTGATCGACCTGTACTACCTGCACCGGCCGCCGCAGAATGCGGAGATCGAGGAGGCCGTGAGGGCCATGGCCGAGCTGGTCACCGAGGGTAAGGTCCGCTACCTGGGCCTGTCCGAGGTGGACGAGGACCTGCTGCGCCGGGCGTACGCGGTGCACCCGATCACCGCCGTGCAGAGCGAGTACTCGGTATGGACGCGGGACCCGGAGACCACGGTCGTGCCGGCCATGCGGGAACTGGGCGTGGGCCTGGTGGCCTACTCACCGCTCGGGCGCGGGTTCCTGACCGGGACGGTGGACGTGTCCACCCTGACCGAGCAGGACTTCCGCAGCCGGAACCCCCGGTTCGCCGGCGGCGCCGCGGCGGCCAACGCCGCCATCGCCGACGGGGTGCGCGCGGTGGCTGAGGAGAAGGGCGTGGCTCCGGCGCAGGTGGCGATCGCCTGGGTGTACGCGCAGGAGGACCGGCTGGGCGTGCCGGTGGTACCGATCCCGGGCACCAAGCGGGTCAAGTGGCTGGAACAGAACGTCGCGGCGCTCGACGTCACGCTGACCAGCGAAGATCTGGCCCGGCTGGACCCGTTGGCCGACCAGGTGGTGGGGGCCCGCTACTGACTCGCTAGCCGGATAGACCGCCTCTTCGGCGCCTGGCATCTGGAGCCGAAAAGTTTTCGCGTGGTAACCTTACCCGGCCAAATTGCCACGAGCCAAAGGGGCCTACGCCGTGCCACCATCAGCCAGCTCCGGTGCCCAGGAACTGATCGTCGGGACCTACACCGAGCGCCTGCCACACGTCGACGGCCAGGCGGAGGGCATCCTCGCGTGCCGTTTCGAGGACGGCACGATCGGCCCGTTCCGGCTCCTCGCCCCGACCCGCAACCCCTCGTTCGTGGTGCTCAATTCGGACGGCAGCCGCCTGTACGCGGTGAATGAGACGGTTCAGTTCGAGGACCAGCCCGGCGGGGGCGTGACTGCCTTCGCCCGTCACACCAGCAGCGGTGAGCTGACCCGGCTCAACAGCCGTTCGTCGGCCGGCGTCGAGCCTGCTCACCTGGAGCTGGATCCGAGCGGCCGCTTCCTGCTGGTGGCCAACTACCGGTCGGGTTCGGTCGCCGTGTTCGCACTGGAGACCGACGGCAGCCTCGGCCCGATGACCGATCACGTGCAGCACTCCGGGTCGAGCATCGACCCGGTCCGCCAGACCGGGCCGCACGCCCACATGATCTTGTTTGACCCGGTCACGAACGACGTGCTCGTACCCGATCTCGGGCTAGACGCCGTGTTCTTCTACACGCTCAGCCGCGAGGGCAAGCTCACCGAGCACCCGGAGCGGCGGATCGGCACGGCCCCCGGGGCCGGTCCCCGGCACCTGGCCTTCCATCCCGACGATGCGCACTTGTTCGTGGTCAACGAGCTGGACAACACGGTCCTGGTGCTGCGGCGCGCGGGTGACGGCTTCAAGATCACCGACACCACGTCCACTCTGCCCGCTGGCTTCTCCGGCCACAGCCAGGGCGCGGCCATCCGGGTCTCGCCGTCCGGCCGCAGCGTGCTCGTCTCCAACCGGGGCGAGGACAGCGACACGATCGCCGTCTTGCGCTTCGACGCGGACCAGAGCACGCTCGAGCTCGTCCAGGACACCCCGGCCGGCGGGCGCGAGCCGCGCGAGTTCATCTTCTCGGCCGACGGCCGGTTCGTGATCGTCGCGGTCCAGGACTCCGACGCCCTGGTGGTCATGGAGTTCAGCGAAGACGAGCCGGAGCTCCGCCCGGTGTCCACGGCCGAGGTCCCCACCCCGGTGTGCCTGCGGATGGCCTGAGGACACTACCCCGGCCATGAACCCAGTCCGGTCCGCTCCCCCGCCTGAGGTCGTACTGGCGGTGGACATCGGCACCAGCGGTGCCCGGGCCTTCACCTACGACGAGCGCTACGCGATCCAGGCGTCGGCCGGAGCGGTGATAGAAACCTTCTCCGGGCCGGGGGGCAGCTCGACACAGGCCTGGGATCAGGTGCGCTCGGCCGTCTCGGCCTGCATCCGCGAGGTGGCCGGACACTCGGCCGCCCCGGTGGCCGCCCTCGTCCTGTCGGGCACCGCCAGCTGCCTGGCCCCGGCCTGGCCCGTTGGCCCAGGCGAGGACCGTATCGACGAGGTCATCTTGTGGTCGGACACCCGGGCGTCGGCGGAACAGGCCGAGATCGACGCGATCGCGGCGGCGCCCGGCAGTGCCCTTGGCCCGCAGGGCGGCGCGTACCAGCGCACGCTCTGCCCGGCCCACGTCAGCTACTGGCCGGCCAAGCTGCGCTGGCTGGAGCGTCACCATCCCGGCCCGCTGGTGTCGGCCCGCTTCGCCGGGGCCAAGGACCACTTCTTCGAGCTGATCACGGGCCAGCGGTGGACCGACCCGATGACCGCGGCGTCGACCGGGGTGTTCGACAGTGAACGCTGGTGCTGGGACGCCGAACTGCTGGCCGGGAGCGGGGTCGGCCCCGGCCAGCTGCCTGAGGTCCGGGCGGCGACCACCAGCGCCCCGCTCCGCGCCGACGCCGCCGCCGAGCTGGGACTGCCCAGCGGGCTCCCGGTCGTACTGGGCGGTATGGACGGGCCGCTGGCCCAGCTCGGTGCCGCTGGCCTGAGCGACGACATCGCGACCTGTACCGCCGGCACGAGCATCGCCGTCCGGGCCAAGGTCGCGGCCCGCACTCCGGACCCGGCCCGGCGGTTGTGGTGCTACCCCATCACCCCGGACCAGTGGGTGATCGGAGGAGCGGGGAGCAACGGCGGGAACATCCTGGACTGGGTGGCCAGGCTGATCGGCGAGCCCGCCCGCGTCGGGGACGTACTACGGGAGGCCCTGGCCCGGCCGGGCGACCCGTCGCTCGTCTTCCTGCCCTACCTCAACGGGGAGCGCAGCCCGCTCTGGCGCGACGATCTGCGGGGCGCGGTCGTGGGCCTGGCCAGCCATCACGGACCGGCCGACGTGGCGCGGGCCGCCCTGGATGGGGTGGCCGGCGCCGTCCAGGAACTCGCCGCCGCCGTTCAGGCGTGCGTCGGCCAGCCGGCCGAGGTCCGCCTGACCGGCGGTCTCCTGGCCGACGACCGCTGGGCCCAGCTGATCACCGATGCCCTGGGCATCGCCACGTCGGTACCGGAGCCCACCGAAGCCACCGCGACCGGCGCGGCGGTCCTGGGCTGGGTCGCGCTCGGCCAGCCCGAGCCCAAGCCCCCGTGGCCGGCCCGGGCCACTGCGCCCCGGTCACCGGACCGTGGCGTACACGCCACGCTCGCGGCCAAGAGCGAGCTCATGCGCGAGCTGCGGAAGCTCCTGTTTCCGGTTCCTTGACGTCCTTAGGCGCGGGCGCGCGAGGCCGCCGCCGGGGTTTGCCGCCCCGCTCCCAGCGCTGGAGGATCGGGTCCAGCTGGGCCTTGAACATCTGGGCCACCGGCAGCGACGGGTTGAGCAGCCACTGCAACTGCATGCCGTCCATGAGGGCGAACACGCCGCGGGCCTCGCGCTCGATCTGCGTGTCGTCCATGGCGCCGATCTCCCCGATCTCCCGGGCCTCGCGGAGATAACCGATGCCGATATTGATCGTGTGGTCGTACCGTTGTACGGCCCAGTCCCGGGCCGGATGCTGCGGATCGCTGGCTTCGGTGGCCACGGTGAGCAGCAGCTCGATCAGCCCAGGCTCCTTGGTGTGCTCCTCCACCAGCTGCGGGAGCCGGCGGAAGTACTCCAGCCCGTGGGCGCCCTCGAACCGGTAGTCGTTCTCTTCTTCCCAGTGCGTGAGGACGGCCTGGAGCAGACCGTACTTGTTGTCGAAGTGGCGAGCCAGGGCGGCCGGCGTGACGCCGACATCACCGGCGATCTGGCGCAGCGAGCCGCCCGCGTACCCGTAGCGGGCGAAGATCCTCGATGCCGCGTCCACAATCTCACGGCGGCGCTTGATGCCAGTCCGGTAAGGGCCGCGGGGAATCACCACCTTCGTCATGACACCTAATTAAAGGGCATGCGGCTTCGTTAAACCATCTTGACCTGTGAGTCCTTGACCCTGGCTAGGGCCAGCTCTAAAGTGGACGGTCAGTAACAATACGCTCGGGGCACCGGGCGGCAAACCACGATCTTCGGTCCGGACCAGCTGTCGGTACTGCGCATGCCACAGCAGGTCAGGCCGTGCACAAGCACGCAAAACCCAGAAGCAACGAAGCCCTTTGGGAGACACGAATGAGCACTCGTGCCAGATCCGATTGCCCCGCCCTGTCCCGGCGCAACTTCCTGACCGCGGCCGCGGCCGCCGGCGTTTTGCCGATCGTCCTCGACGCCTGCAGCAGCGGCGGCTCGTCCAGCTCGTCCGGCGGGTCCAGCCCGAGCGGCACGATCTCGTTCTGGGACGGCGAGGTGGGGACCGGGCAGCTCAACACCGAGGCCAAGAAGCTGACCGAGGCCTACAAAGACGGCAACATCAAGGGCAGCTACAACCTGATGACCGGGAACGACTACGAGATCATCGAGGCCGCCCTGGCCGCCAACAAGGGCCCGACGGTGGCGGGCGGTTACGCCTACCAGGCCTTCCAGTTCGCCGACCAGGGCGACATCCTCTACGCGGACAACGTCGTGGCCACCATGCAGAAGAACGGCCAGTACGCCGACTACCTGCCGGGCCTGTTCGACCAGCTGAAGAACTCGAAGGGCTACGTCGCCATCCCCTACGGCGTCGACACCCGGGCCCTCTGGTACAACAAGACCCTGCTGACTCAGGCGGGCGTGGCCGTGCCCACCGACTGGCCTTCGTTCATGGCCGCCTGCAAGGCGCTCAAGAAGATCGGCAAGTACGGGTACGTGACCGCGGCCAACAGCAGCAACTCGGCCTACGGGACGCACACGCTGGCCGCGTTCATGATCAACAACGGCGGCGGCATGTTCGACGAGACCGGTAAGGCCGACTGCCTGTACGAGCGCAACGTCGAGGCGGTCGAGTACCTGCTCGAGATGTCCAAGAACAAGTACATCGACCCGGGCTCGGTCAGCTACATCGACACCGACGTCTACACCGCGCTCAAGAGCGGGCGGGTCGGCATGGCCCTGGCCAACCCGACCATCCCCCAGGAGACCGGCGGCACGCCCACCAACACCCCGTTCGCGGTGATGAGCCCCCTGGCGGGCCCGCACGGGAACAAGGGCACCATTCAGTATCTGAAGAACTACCAGATGTACACCAAGACCCCGAGCAAGGCGGCGTCGGAGAAGTTCCTCATCTGGTGGAACCAGCAGTTCGTCGGGAGCAAGGGCTTCTACGCGCAGGGCATCACCGGGGCCGTGCCGATCCGCAAGTCGGCCATCGCGCTGCCGCAGGTCCAGGCCGACCCGAACCTGGTGAAGATCATCAAGGAGTGGGTGCCGGTGGCCAAGCCCGAGTCCGCGCGCTACGCGCACATCTTCTCCGGCCTGGCCACCGTGGACAACGGCACGCCCATGGTCCAGTGCATCCAGTCGATCCTGCAGGGCAACACGACGGCCAAGGCGGCCCTGATCACCCTGCAGAACGGGATCTCCCAGTACGGCGCGTCTTACAAGGCATGATCGGACAGATCGGACACAGGTCACAGTGACGAGCACACAGGCTCGGTCCTCGAGCGTGATCAGCGGGCTGTCCCGTGCCCGTAAGGGAGTAGGTCTCGGCGGCCGGGGCGAGGGAACGCCCCGGCCGCCCCGGCGGTTCTCGTACCGGAGCGTGACGCTGGCGGCGCTGATCCTCCCGTCGGTGGTCCTGGTCGTCCTCATCTACGGGTACCCAGCGGTCGAAGCGCTGATCCAGTCGCTGCACAACGGCAACCTGGTCGACACCGGGATGTTCGTGGGGTTCCAGAACTACTCGATCGACTTCCACAACAGCGTCTTCTGGCAGTCGGCCATCTTCACGGTCATCTACTGCATCGTGGGCGTGTTCGGCAGCTGGATCGTCGGCCTCGGGCTGGCCCTGCTGCTCCGGCAGAAGATCCACACTCCGGGGTTGTTCAAGACCCTGCTGCTGCTGCCCTGGATCGTGCCGGTGGTGGTGACGGCGACCGCGTGGAAGTGGCTCGTCGCCTCCCCCACCAGCTGGGTCCCGCGCATCGCCGAGAACATCGGGCTCGGTCAGCTGCTGTTCCTGGACAGCCCGGGGCTGGCCAAGACCATCGTCATCGCCTACAAGATCTGGCTCAGCTTCCCGTTCATGATGCTGATGGCCAGTGCCGCGCTGGCCGGCGTCCCGAGTGATATCTACGAAGCGGCCCGGGTCGACGGGGCCAGCAGCTGGCAGCAGTTCCGCCGCCTCACGATGCCGATGATCGCGCGTTCGACCTACATCAGCTGGATCCTGATGTTCATCTTCTGTATCGGCGACTTCCAGTCGATCTACCTCCTCACCGGCGGCGGCCCGGTGAACTCGACCAGCACGCTCATCGTGCTGTCCTACGAAACGGTCTTCGGCAACTTCCAGACCGGGCCCGGTATCGCCATCGGCTTCGTGATGATGCTGGTGTCGGTGCTCGTCTCCGTGGTCCTGTTCCGCCGGATCAGGAAGGTCCAGATCCTATGAGTGCCTCCGACATGTCCGCCGTGGAAGCGGCCCTGCTGCCGACCCCGATCGAAGCGCCCGGGACGACTGCGAAGCCGCCGAGATCACGCCAGGCCCGGTGGCCGTACACCCTGGCTCTGGTGGTGATCACCGTCGTGGTGCTCATCCCGGTGATCGTGACCGTGGTGCTGTCGTTCCAGCCGCAGCTCTCGTCCACGTCGCACTCGCTGTTCACGCTGGAGAACTTCAGCTACATCTTCGCGCACACCCAGGTCCTGACCTGGCTGCGGAACAGCCTGATCGCCACGGCGGCGACGGTGGTGGTCGCGGTCATCATCGCCGCCCCGGCCGGCTACGTGCTGTCCCGCAGCCGCAGCCGGGCGGTCAGCGGGTACGCGCTGATCCTGTTCATCGCCCAGTCGTTCCCGCAGATCGTCTCGATCGTGCCGCTGTTCGTGCTGTTCGCCCACTTCAACCTGAACGACAACCTGTTCGGGCTGGCCATCGTGTACGTCAGCATCACGATCTCGGTGGCGACGTGGATGATGGCGGCCTATATCGACACGATCCCGGTCGCGCTGGAGGAGGCGGCCTGGATCGACGGGTGCTCACTGTTCGGCGGGTTCGTCAAGATCGTGCTGCGCAACTCGCTGCCCGGCATCTTGTCCACCGCTATCTTCGCCTTCCTGCTGGCCTGGAGCGACTTCCTGATCGCGGTGGTATTCCTGCGCTCGAGCGGCAACTACACCCTGCCTATCGGGCTGCAGACCTTCTTTTCCGAGAACAACACCGAATGGGGCTACGTGATGGCGGTCTCGGTCGTCGTGCTGGTGCCCCCCGTCATCGTCTTCGGCTTCCTGAACCGCTTCTTCAGCATCGGCGGGATTGGCGGCGCGCTGGCGGGCCACTGATGATCTGATCTCCAGAAAAGGTCGAAAGGGCCCGCCGCGCTGGTGGCAGATTCTGGGGGTCGTCGCAACACCGATCCGTTTTCTAGGTGGTTAGTAGATCACGCAGTCGCTCGGCTGGGGTATCCCAGCCGAGCGTTTTGCGTGGCCGGCCGTTGAGTTCCTGGGCAACGTGCTCGAGGTCCTCGGGTCCGTGGGCGCTGAGGTCGGTGCCCTTGGGGAAGTACTGGCGCAGCAGCCCGTTGGTGTTCTCGTTGGTGCCGCGCTGCCAGGGTGAGGGGGGGTCGCAGAAGTAGACCGGCATGCCTGTGGCGATCGTGAACTGCCTGTGACGGGCCATCTCCGCGCCCTGGTCCCAGGTCAGCGACCCGCGCAGGTGCGCGGGCAGTGCCACGATGGTCCTGGCCAGGCCGTCGCGGACAGACTCGGCGTCGTGGCCGCCGGGCAGGTGGACCAGCATGGTGTAGCGGGTGGCCCGCTCGACCAGGGTCCCGATGGCGGACCTGCCGCCCTCGCCGATGATCAGGTCGCCTTCCCAGTGGCCGGGCACTGCCCGGTCTTCTGCCTCGGCGGGCCGGTCGCTGATCATCACCATGGGGTCGCTGAACCGCTCCGTGCGCTGACCGGGATCGCGGCGCGGCCTGCGGCGGGTCCGGCCGGTGCGGACCGCGGCCTGGACCTCCCGCTTCAGGCCGCCGCGGGCCTGGAGGTAAAGCGCCTGGTAGATCGTCTCCACGCTCACCCGCATGCTCTGGTCGCCGGGATGTTCCCTGCGTAGAGCGTGGCATATCTGCTCTGGTGACCACCGCCTGCGCAGCCCGTCCGCGACGAACTCCCGCAGCGGGCCACCGGCCAGGAGCTTTGCTTCCTTCGGCCGGGGCCGCCGTGCCGCTGCCGCCCGGTGCGCCGCATACGGCTGGTAGCCGTCCCGGCCCGAGTTCGCCCGGATCTCCCGCAGGACCGTGCTGGCCGGCCGCCCCAGCGCCCTCCCGATCGCCCGCAGCGACTGGCCTGCGGCGCGCAGGTCGCGGACCTGCTCACGCTCGGCCAGCGTAAGGAACCGCGGGTGCAGCTGCTTCTCCAGGGCGGCCAGGCCTGCCGGTGATGTCACGCCGCCCATCGTGGCAGTCCCGGCCGCGTAATCGACGCGAAGCCCGCCGGGGTAGGTCCGCGCGTTCTTGCTCTTCCTGACGCCCCGGTCCCAGTCCCTGGCCGTCCTCAGATTCACCCCGACCTGCTCCGCCGCCCGCCGCTGGGGGACGCCCCGCGCGCGCAGCCGCTCGTACTCGCCGCGGCGCGGATGCCGCCGCCGGCCCCGCACCGGCTCGAACCCGGCCTCCCGAGCCCACAACCTGGCCCGCGCATGTCCCAGCCCGAGCTCATCGGAAGCCACCGAGATCTTCCCGACCCGGTCCAGCACCTCCAGGAACCTCGCCTTGAACTCGGCAACGTCCTTTGCCTCAAACGCCACGGTCCTCCCAACTCCCGCCTGCAGCAGGTGTTGCGAGGACCGCGGGACTGTCAACTTAACGGTGTAACTGGATCTTGATGGGTTACTTGCGTCCGGCGCTGAGGCGGCCGTCGAAGGTGATGTCGAAGGCGTTCAGGGCGCCTTTCCACCGGTTGGACCAGCGCTGGCGGCCCCGGCCGGTGGGATCCAGGCTGAGAATGACCAGGTAGAGGTGCTTGAGGGCGGCCTGCTCGGTGGGGAAGTGGCCGCGGGCCTTGACGGAGCGGCGGAACCGGGCGTTCAGGCTCTCGATGGCGTTGGTGGTGGTGATCAGGGTGCGGATCTCGCGGTCGAAGAGCCTGTTGCAGAATCGCGTGTCGTCCTGTCCTGTCTGGTGCTGGGTCCGCGATCATGAGCCGTGGCCAAGTCTTATCGTCTCGTGCTGCGTGACCAGCCGATGCTGTTGCCGGTCGACATGCGCGAGTGGCTGCCGCCGGATCACTTGGTGTGGTTCGTGCTGGAGACCGTCGATGCGCTCGACACCACGGCGTTGGAGCGGACGCGGCGACGCGGTGGCGCAGGCGCTGCAGGGTATGACCCGCGGATGCTGTTCGGGCTCTTGGTTTATGCCTACTGCCAAGGGGTGCGGTCCTCACGGCAGATCGAACGGATGTGCATTACCGACGTGGCGTTCCGGGTTCTGTGCGCCCAGGACGGCCCGGACCACACCACGATCGCCAGGTTCCGCGCTGAGGCGCAGGAGGCGTTCAGCGACTTGTTCGCACAGGTGCTGATGATCGCCGCGCGGGCAGGTTTGGCCAGGTTCGGCACCGTCGCCATCGACGGGACCAAGATCAAGGCCAACGCCTCGATCGACGCCAACCGCGGCAGGAAGTGGTTCAGCCAGAACGTCAAGAGCATGCTCGCCGATGCGGACCGGACAGACCAGGCCGAAGACACCGCAGCACGTGAGAGTCATGTTGATGATCAGCCGGATCGTGTCCCATCTGACTTGGGTGACCGCACCCGGCGGCGCGAACGAATCCAGCTGGCGGCGCAGGAGCTCGACGCTGAACACCGGCGAAGGGATCGCGTGAACGAGGAACGAGACGCTGCTGCGCTGGCGCGGCGCCACCGCTCGGAGCAGGGGCAGCCAGTCGTGGGGCGGATCCCGGATGGACCGCACCGGCTGGCCGAAGCAGCCGCGCACCTGGCGCGGGAGATCGCCATCCACCAGGCCAAGCTCGACCGGTACGCAGCCCTGATCGCGGCAGGGAAGAAGCCGATGGGGCGTCCGCCGGTGCCCCTGGAGGACAGCACCAGGATCGCGCGGGCCCGAGGTGCCGTCCGCAACGCTGAGGACGCGGAGCAGGCAGCCGCGGCCGCCGGCCAGTCGGCGTCGCCCGCGAAGAAGCTCCCCAAGGTCGTCGCGAACACCACCGACCCTCAGTCGCGGATCATGCCGACCCGGCGAGGGTTCCTGCAGGGATTCAACGCCCAGGTCGCGGTCACCAGCGACCAGCTGATCGTCGCCGTCCAGGTGGGGCAGTCACCCAACGACCAAGGATCCTTCACCCCGATGATGCGTGCCGCACAAGATGCCGCGGCGCGCCTGCACGCCGTGACCGGGAACGCCGATCACGTCATCGGCACCGTGCTGGCCGACGCTGGCTACAACAGCGACGCCAACCTGAAAGCCGACGGGCCGGACCGGTTGATTGCCCTGGGCAAAGGACGGGACCAGGCCCGTGCCGCCGCCGAGGAACCAGCCCACGGGCCACCGCCAGCGGGTGCGTCCCCACGCGAAGTCAACGCCCACCGGCTCCGCACACCCGAAGGCAGAGATCTCTACAAGCGCCGCGGAGCGACAGTGGAACCCGGCATCGGCAACCTGAAGAAGATTATCGATCGCTTCTCACGCCGGGGCCTGGACAACGCGACCAGCGAACTGCACCTGGCCGCTACCGCGTTCAACCTCATGAAGGTCCACCGGGCGGCCCCAGCAGCCTGACCGAGCCGCCATCAAGGACCCCGGGGCCATCGAGGGAGAGCGCCACGCCTGGGTTCCGGAAGCAGGCCCTCTTCCCAGCCGGTCCTTCCTCACGCGGCCCCTACGCTGCTGCACCCGACTTGAGGACACCATCGTGGACCTCCCGCAACACCGCCCCCTCACGCGATTCCGCGACAGGCTCCGAAGGCCAGGAACGGGGTGAACTCGGCCCAGGCGGCCTCCCACAGCTTGATGATGGCCGGGTAGCGGGCCTCCCAGCTGGCGCTGAACTCGGCGAACCGGTCCAGCGCCTCAGCGTCGGTGGCGGCGGTATAGATGGGTTTGAGGTCTTTGGCGAGCTTGTCCCAGTCCCGGCGGCTGGCATAGCGGAAGCTGTTGCGCAGCAGGTGCACGATGCAGGTCTGGGTCACCGCGGCGGGCCAGGTCGCGGCGATGGCCTCCGGGAAGCCTTTCAGGCCGTCGCAGACGACCATGAGCACATCGCGCGTGCCGCGGTTCTTGATCTCGGTCAGGACCCGCAGCCAGTACTTGGCGCCTTCCCCGTCGCCGTGCTCGCCGGCCCAGAGCCCGAGGATGCCGCGTTCGCCGTCGGCGGTGACGCCGAGCGCGACGTAGATGGGCCGGTTGGCGACCTGCCCATCCCTGATTTTGACGTGGATGGCGTCCAGGAACAGCACCGCGTAAACCGGGTCCAGCGGCCGGGACTGCCATTCAGCCAGCCCCTCCAGGACCCGGTCGGTGATCGCCGAGATGGTGTCCCGGGAGACCTCGGTGCCGTAGATCTCGGCCAGGTGGGCTTGCACCTCCCCGGTGGTCAGGCCCTTGGCTACCAGCGAGATGACCATGTCATCGATCCCGCCCAGCCGTCTGGCCCGCTTGGGCACGATCTGGGGGGCAAAGGAACTGTCCCGGTCCCGGGGCACCTCGATGCCCACCGGCCCGGCCTGGGTCAGCACCGTCTTGTCCCGGTGCCCGTTACGGGAGTTCCCGCTCCCGGAGCCGGCCGGATCGTGCTTGCGGTAACCGAGATGATCGTCCATCTCGGCTTCCAGGGCGGACTCCAGCACCACCTTGGTCAGCCGCCCCAGCAGCCCGCCCGGCCCAGTCAGTGGGATCCCCTCAGCCCGGGCCTGCTCGGCCAGCTGCCGGGCCAGCTCCTCATCGGATGCATCCACCCGGCCATCATTTACCGCAGGGCCGGCCGGTCCAGCGGTCCCCGCCACATCCACGTGCGCTGTGCTCATGGTGTCTCCTCTCAGACGGACCATCTGCCCGTCCTGTCACAGGAGTTACACCGTTGTTCTTACAGTCCCAGGACCGCTAGAACCCAAGGGTTGCGGCGGGCCCTTTCGTGGCTCGGGTGAGGCTATTCGACGTTGAGCCCGGCATCGTGGGCCAGGCCGGTGAGGTATTCGAGCGCGAGCGTGTATTCGCGATCGACTTCCGGTGACGCCTCGACCCTCGGCTCGTAAGCGCCGGCCTGCGGCCGGACCCCCCGAGAGACGCCGGGAATGTCCTCGAATTCCAGGGACACGACGCCGTCGTAGTTGATGTCCTTGAGCGCCTTCATGGCACTGGCCCAGTCGATCTTTCCCTTACCCGGACGGAAGTGCATGTTGTTGGTTCCGTCGTTGTCGGAGAAGTCGCAGTGCCAGAGACGGTCGGCCAGTTTGTAGATCGACACGTGGGTGAAGTCGCCATTGGGGAAGGTGTGGCTGGGGTCGAAGTTGGCCCCCAGGGCCGGGTTGTCGACCGCTTCGATCAGCCGGAGCAGGCCCTCGGTGGTCGAGGCGTACCGGAACGGGTGCATCTCCAGGCTGTACTTCAGGCCGACCGACTCCGCGTACTGCGCACACTGGCGAATGGCGTCCACATAATCCAGCCAGTTCTGATTCCAGTCGAGATCGCCCGGCACATCGACGGTGTACTCCTGCACCATCGCCCGGTCCACCAGCGGCGGGTTCTTAATGGCAAAGGGGAAATGGGTGACGGTATTGACGATCTTGGTGCCGAGTTCGGCGCCCGCGTCGCTGAAGCGCTTGAACGTTTCGACGGCCTGGGCCCGGACCGCGGCGTCGCCGCTGGCCAGTTCGCCGGGATTGGCCACGAACTGCGACAGCAGTATGCCTTCGCCATCCAGGACCGAGCGCAGCTCCTTGATGGTCTGCGACGTGTAGTAGGAGTCAAGGGTCTCGGCTTTCCAGCCGATCAGTTCCACGGCCTTGAAACCAAGCCCACGGATGCGGCGTATCGCTCCGTCGTAGGGCTTTTCCCACTTGAATGGCCAGACTGGAGCTCCGAACCTCATGCGCCACCTTCTCCTCAACCGTGAGGGCCTCGTATTGTGTACGCACGTTAGCAATTCGGGCTGATTACTGTCAACGCTCGAACCGCGGCGCACAGGTCCTGACCAGCGGCTCTGTACAGAACAGTTGACGATGATTAACATTTGGTTCGGCCTGCAGAGGCTCACTGGGCGGCCGAATCCCGGCGCCCTGGTCCTGGTGGTGAAGGAGCAGTGTGGTGGCCCAGCTAGGGGTTCTGACCAGCGAGTTCGAGCGCGCCAGTCTGGAAGAGACGCTGGACGCCGTGGCCAGCCACGGGATCGGAGCCGTCCAGTTCCAGCTTGGCTCGGCGGTGCCATCGATCCCGTTGCGGGACTCGCTTCAGCGCGGGCTGGACGTCCTGGGCCAGCACCTGAGCCCTGGCCTGTGCGAGGACATCCGCGGGCAGCTGGCCAAGCGGGGCATCGTCATGGCCGCGGTGGACGGGACGTTCAACATGGTCCATCCCGACCGGGACCGCCGCTGGGCCAACCTCGGCCACCTGCGCCAGCTCATCGGGTACTGCGACGCCCTGGGCACGTCGGTGGTGACCCTGTGCACGGGCAGCCGCGACGACATCATGTGGCGGCGTCACCCGGACAACGACAGCCCTGAGGCCATGGCCGACCTGGTCGAGGTCATGAAGGCGGCGGCCCAAACCGCCGGAGAGCACGGGGTGATCCTGGCCTTCGAGCCCGAGGTCAACAACGTCGCCAGTTCGGCCGAGCGGGCCCGCCAGCTGCTCGACGCGGTCGGGTCGCCCTCGGTCAAGGTGGTCATGGACCCGGCCAACATCTTCAAGGCCGGCGAGCTGCCCCGGATGCAAGAGAAGCTGACCGAGGCCTTCGACCTGCTGGGCGACGACATCGCGCTCGCCCACGCCAAAGACCTCGACCACGACGGTGAAGCCGGGCACCTGGGCGCGGGTGAGGGCCGCCTGGATTACCCGCTCTACCTTTCCCTGCTCCAGCGCAGCGGCTTCGACGGCACCATCGTCCTGCACCAGATGCATCATCTCGACGACGCCGGGATCGATGCCCGGTTCGCCTTTGTCCGAGAGCAGGCGCCGGCCGGCTTCCTGGCCTAGCGGTGGCCGGGGTGAGCGATGCGACAGGCCAGCATGCGACAGGCCAGCATGCGGCGGGCCAGCATGCGGCGGCCCAGCATGCGGCGGGCCAGTATGCGGCGGGCCAGGTGGACGTGGTCATCGTCGGGAGCGGGCCGGCGGGCTGCACCTACGCCCGCCTGATCTGCGACCAGGTGCCGGAGGCCCGGGTGCTGGTCGTCGAGGCCGGCCCGGCGGTCTCGCGACCGCCCGGCACCCATGTGAACACCATCGTGGACGACCGGGCGCGGGCCCGGGCCAAGGTGGAGTCGCAGGGACCGGTGCAGTACTCCTACAACATTCCCCCGGCCGGGCAGGAGCTGCTCACCCACCGGCTGGGACAAGACGGTCCGATCCTGCCCCATGAAGGCCTGTTCCTGCTCAGCTCGACGCAGGAGGTGAGCCCGGATTTCCCGGCCGCCGCCATGGCCAGCAACGTCGGCGGGATGGGCGCGCACTGGTTCGGATCCTGTCCCCGCCCGGCCGGGACCGAGCGGATCGCCTTCCTCGAGGAGCCGACGCCGCCGGTGGAGGGGCCGACGCCGATGGAGGGGCCCACGCTGGACGACGCCCTGTCGACGGCCGAGGGGCTGTTCGGGGTCTCCGCCCGCCAATTCGCCGGCTCACCCGCCGCCAAGTGGCGCGAGAACGCCCTGGGCGCGGTATTCGACCCAGGGCGGCCCCCCGGCCGCCGGGTCCAGGCCATGCCGCTCGCGGTGAACCGGGAGACCCCCGGATCCGGCCAGGCCGGCCCGGCCGTGGTCCTGGGGCCGCTGCTCAACGGCGCCCACGGCAACTTCGAGCTACGCCCGGAGACTCTGTGCCGACGGGTCGTGATGTCCGGCGACCGGGCCGCCGGCGTGGACCTGGTCGACCTGGCCTCGGGCACGCCGTACCGGCTCGCCGCCCGGCAGGTCGTCATCGCGGCGGACAGCCTGCGCACGCCCCAGCTGCTGTTCGCTTCGGGGGTGCGGCCGGCCGCGCTGGGGCGCCGCCTGAACGAGCACCCCTACATCGCGGCCCTGTTCCAGGTGGACGGAGCCGCCAGCCAGCCCGGCGATCCCGATGCGCTCATGCCAGCCAGCGGCGTGACCTGGATTCCCTTCGACGAGACAAGCTTTCCCCTGCAGGTGCAGGTGCACCAGCGGGCCAATCTGCTCAGCGCCGGGCTGTTCCTGCGCAACGAGATCCGGCCCGAGAACCGGGTGGAGTTCAGCGACTCGGCCCGGGACTGGCGCGACCTGCCCGGCATGCGCATCCACTACTCGCTGAGCGACCTGGACCGTGCGGTGGTGGACCAGGCCATGGAGGTCGCGGCCGACATCGGGCGGGCCTGCACGGCCACCCCTCTGGACGGCTGGCCGCAGCTGATGCCCGGCGGTTCGTCACTGCACTACCAGGGCACCGTGCGGATGGGCGCCGCGGACGACGGCGATTCGGTCTGTGACCGCCACGGCCGGGTCTGGAACACCGAGAACCTCTACGTGGCGGGCAACGGCCTCATCCCCACCTCGACCGCCTGCAACCCGACGCTGACGGGTGTGGCCCTGGCCACCCTCGGCGCCCGCCGGGTGAGCGCCGAGCTGAACTCCGCCTGAACCGGCCCTCGGGGCCGGTTCCGCGTGAACCGGTCTGCGGCCGATCGTCGGTACCCGCTGTTATGGTCGGCCCGGTACCAGATGGATCCAATCGGGGGAAGGCGGCACTCGATGACGAGGCCCAGCGCAGAGTTCAGCACGGTCACATCGGCGGACGGCACCACGATCGCCTACGAGCAGCACGGGCAGGGGCCGGCCGTGGTCTTCGTGGACGGCGCGCTGTCCGTCCGCGGCGGCAAGGCGGAGCTGGACGAGCTGCTGGCCCCGGAGTTCACCGTGCTCCGGTACGACCGGCGGGGCCGCGGCGACAGCGGGGACACCCAGCCGTATGCGCCCGAGCGGGAGGTCGAGGACCTGGCCGCGGTGATCGGCGCGGCGGGCGGGACGGCCGCGCTGTACGGGCATTCGTCGGGCTCCGCGCTGGTCCTGGACGCCGCGATTACCCTCGGCCTGGACGTGGTACCGAAGATCGCCCTGTACGAGGCGCCCTACAGCGACGACCCGGCTGACCAGCCGCGATGGAGGGCTTATCTGACCGAGCTGGCGGTGACGCTGGCCGACGGCCGGAACGGGGACGCGGTGGCCCTGTTCATGACGCTGGTGGGCATGCCCGCCGAGCAGGTCGATCAGCTGCGGCAGTCGCCGTGGTTCCCGGCGCTGGAGGGCATCGCACCCACGCTGGCCTACGACCATGCCGGCCTGATGGGGCCGCAGCGCGCGGTCCCGGTGGCCAAGGCCGGGAAGGTGGCGGTGCCCGCCCTGGTCATGTACGGCGGGGCCAGCGTGGCGTTCATGCGCGCGGCCGCCCACAGCCTCAGGCAGGCCATCCCCGGCGCTGAGCTGCGGGAACTCGAGGGTCAGGACCACAACGTGGCCGCGGCGGCGCTAGCTCCGCTGCTGGCCGCGTTCTTCGCGGCCTGACTTCGGGCGCGATGTCCCTGTAGTGCGGAGTTGTGCACGCGCGGGGACGGGCCGTTACGCTGCCTGCCATGGCCCCGACCGATCCCCCCGGGCCGGCCTCCGGCGCTCGTGCCCCCGACGTTCGTCCTCCCGGCCGTATCCCGGTCGGCCTCCTGGCCGGCTTCGCCGCCCTCTGCCTGGTCGCTCTCATCGCCCTGGCCATCTCGGTCCACGGCGGCCCGGAATCGACCGTGTCCGGGCTGGCCCTGGCCATCCTGCCGGTCCCGCTGGTGATGGCCGGGGTGCTGTACCTGGACCGGCTGGAACCCGAGCCGCCGGTACTGCTGGCCGCGACGTTCAGCGCCGGGGCCGGCACCGCCGCGGTGATCGGGCTGATCGGGCACGTGTTCGGCAACAGCATCCTCACCACCCCGGAGCTGGGCCCGGAAGCCGGCCAGCTGACCACCTCGCTGGGCAACGCGCTGGTGGGCGCGCTGGTCGCGGAGTCGGTCAAGGGCGCGATCCTGCTCGGCCTGCTCCGCTACCAGCGGGCCGAACTGGACGGCGTGGGCGACGGCGTGGTCTACGCGGCCACGATCGGGCTGGGCTTCGCGCTGGTGTCGAACCTGTTCGCCTACGTGCAGGCCGAACGCAGCGGCGCCTCCGCGCTGATCTCGGCCTTCTTCCAGCGCGGCCTGCTCACCCCGCTATGGGACCCGTTGTTCACCGCGATGATCGGGATCGGCGTCGGCTATGCGGCCACGACCGCGTCCCGGCGCCGCGGGACCTGGGCCATCGTCGCGGGCTGGGTGATGGCGGTGGTCCTGCACACCGCCTGGGACGACTCGGTCCGGCGCGGCGCGGGCTGGGAGACGCTGGTCTACCTGATCCTGCTGGTGTGCCTGGGCCTGCTGATCGTGGTCATGCGGCTCGACCGGCGCCGTATCGTGGCCCTCATCGGCACCTCGCTGAGGCAGTTCCAGAAGCCGGACACGATGACCCAGGACGACCTGCGGATGCTGGGCGACCTGCACGAGCGGCGGCTGGCCCGGCAGTGGGCCCGGCTGCACTGCGGGCTGAGCGGCGGGCAGATGATGGCCGAGTACCAGCTCGCCGCGACCGAGCTGGCGCTGTCCTGCTACCGGTCCGAGCAGGGCTACCTGGTGGAGGAGGCGTTCGCGGCCAGCCGGGTCGTCCGGCTGGGTGCGATGGAACAGGCGGCGGCCACCCTGCGGGGTCAGCGGCCGCCGCCGCCGCACCCCTCCTGGGCTCCCTACGGGCGGTCGGCGCTGTCCGCCACCCAGCCGCCCCGGCCGCCCACCCGGCCCGCGCGGCGGCCCGCCGTAAACCGGCTGGACGACGACCCCGGGGACGACTGAAAGACCATTGTCGGTGCCTCGCACTAAACTCCGGACGTATGGCAGCAAGCAGCGATGAGCACGCAGGTAACGTCCTGGCACCGCAGCCGGACGCCCTGGAAGAGTACCGGCGCGAGCTGACCGGGTATTGCTACCGCATGCTCGGCTCCGGCTTCGAGGCCGACGACGCCGTGCAGGAGACGATGCTGCGGGCCTGGAAGGCGTCCGACCGGTTCGAGGGGCGGTCCTCGGTGCGGTCGTGGCTGTACCGCATCGCCACCAACGTGTGCCTGGACATGCTGCGCGGCCGCCAGCGCCGGGCCCGGCCGATGGAGCTGGGGCCGTCCTCGGCGCCGGACCCGTCGCAGCTGGGCGAGCAGCTGCCCGAGCACCTGTGGGTTTCCCCCGTCGCCGACGACCGCGTGCTGCCCGCGGAGGCCGACCCCGCGGTGGTGGTCGAGGCCCGGGACACGATCCGGCTGGCCTTTGTGACCGCGCTGCAGCACCTGCCGCCCAAGCAGCGGGCCGCGCTGATCCTGTGCGAGGTGCTCCGCTGGCAGGCCACCGAGGCCGCCGATCTGCTCGGCACCAGCGTGCCCGCGGTGAACAGCGCGCTGCAGCGGGCCCGGACCACGCTGGCGGCGCTGCCCGAGCAGGAGCGCCCGGCCGACATCCGCGACGACCACTCCGACCTGCTGGAGAGGTACGTCGACGCGTTCCAGCGGTACGACATGTCGGCGCTGGTCGAGTTGCTGCACGAGGACGCCATCCAGTCCATGCCGCCGTACGCGCTGTGGATCGAGGGCGCGGAGAACATCGCCACCTGGATGGTGGCGCCCGGCCCGGATTCCTGCCGGGGCTCGCGGCTCATCCCGGTGGCGGTCAACGGCTCGCCCGGCTTCGGGCAGTACAAGCCCTCCCCGGCCGGCGGCTACGAGCCCTGGGCGCTGCAGGTCATCGAAGTCACCGGGGGCCGGATCGCGCGGATGACGTTTTTCCTGGACACGGCCTCGTTGTTCCCGTCATTCGGCTTGCCTGATCACCTTCCGGCCTAGCCTGCCCCGGACTCGGCCGGCGGCACGATACGCTTCCCCCGGCCGGGACCCCTTAGATGGTCTGTCATCGGCGTAAATACGGATGGACCGGACAGGCATCGAAAGGGACGGTCGGACATGCGGGACGGCGGACTGTCGGCGGATCGGCTCAGGCGCCTGCACGGGGTGATGACCGGTTACGTGGAGCGCGGCGAGGTGCCCGGCCTGGTGACGATGATCGCCCGCCGCGGCGAGGGCCACGTCGACGCGGTCGGGGCGATGGCGGACGGCTCGGAAGAGCCGATACGCCGGGACACGATCTTCCGCATCTCGTCCATGACCAAGCCGATCACCGCGGTCGCGGCCATGATCTGCGTCGAGGACTGCCTGCTGCGGCTGGACGAGCCGGTAGACCGGCTGCTGCCCGAGCTGGGCAACCGGCGGGTGCTGCGGCGCCCCGAGGCGGACCTGGACGACACGGTCCCGGCCCACCGCCCGATCACCGTGCGGGACCTGCTCACCTTCACCATGGGCCTGGGCATCGTGGCGGCCGAGCCCGGTACGGTCCCGCTGGCTGACGCCCTGGACCAGCTGGAACTGGGCCAGGGCATGCCCAGCCCGGCCACGCCGCCGGCCCCGGACGAGTGGATCCGCCGGCTCGGCTCGCTGCCGCTGCTGTACCAGCCGGGCGAGCGCTGGCTGTACAACACCGGCGCGGACGTGCTCGGCGTGATGATCGAGCGGGCCGTGGGCCAGCCGTTCGAGACGTTCCTGGCCCAGCGGGTCTTCGAGCCGCTGGGCATGAAGGACACCGGTTTCGACGTGCCGTGGGACAAGGTCGGCCGGCTGCCCACCGAGTACGTCATCGACCCCCGGAGCGGCCGGGCGGCGGTCTACGACGACCCGCACGACGGGCAGTGGAGCCGGCTCCCCTCGTTCCCGTCCGGCGGTGGCGGCCTGGTCTCGACCGCGGACGACTACCTCGCGTTCGCCGACATGCTGCGGGAGAAGGGCGTCAGCCGCGGGGTGCGCATCCTGTCCCGCCCGTCGGTGGAGTTCATGACCTCCGACCAGCTCACCCCGGAGCAGAAGGCCGCGTCGGGGCTGGTCCCCGGGTACTTCCGGGTCCACGGCTGGGGGTTCGGGATGTCCGTGGTCACCGAGCGGACCGAGGTGGCCAAGTCGGTCGGCACCTACGGCTGGGACGGCGGTCTGGGTACGTCCTGGTACAACGACCCGACCGAGGAGCTGACCATGATCCTGATGACCCAGCAGGCCTGGGAGTCGCCGATCCCGCCCCGGCTGTTCCAGGACTTCTGGACCGGGACCTACGCCGCCATCGCCGACTGAGGCTGGGCTCAGGTGGGGCCTCGGCTCGGGCCGCCCGGGCAGCTGAGGCTGGGCTTACGTGGGGGGTCGACCGGCATAATAAGCCGTCCGGCCCAGTTGTAACGAGGCATATGACGACTAACGAAATGACCCCGCAACGCTCCGACTCGGTTAAGCGCTGGCGCGACATGCTGGCCAGCGAGCGTGACGCGGCTGCGCTGTACACGCGCCTGGCCGACGCCGAGACCGGCGAGCGGGAAGAGATCTTCCGCGAGCTGGCCTCGATCGAGCTCAAGCACGCCGCGCACTGGGAGGCCAAGCTGCGCGACGCCGGCGCACGCGTGCCGGCTCCGGGCGGCCCGAGCCTGCGCACCCGGCTGCTGGGCCAGGCCGCGAACCGGCTGTCGGTCGGGACCGTGCTGCCGCTGATCGAGCGGGCCGAACGGGCCGACGCCGGGATGTACGAGGCCGATCCGGACGCCGGCCCGGGCATGGCCGCGGACGAGCGTGGCCACGCGCGGACGCTGGCCCGCCTGATCGACGGGGGCAGGCCGGACCCGCGGGCCCAGGTGCGCCGGCGGGAGCCGTGGCACCGGGGCGACCGGTCCGGCGCGCTGCGGGCCGGGGTGTTCGGCGTCAGCGACGGCCTGGTGTCCAACACCGCGCTGGTCATGGGGTTCGCCGGCTCCGGGGCGTCCCGGACGGTCATCTTGCTGGCCGGAGTGGCAGGCCTGCTGGCCGGGTCGTTCTCGATGGCCGCGGGCGAGTACGTGTCCATGTCCAGCCAGCGCGAGATGTACCAGCGGGAGATCGCGCTGGAGCAGGCCGAACTGGACGAAAAGCCGGACGAGGAGCATGCCGAGCTGGTCCTGATCTACCGGGCCAAGGGCCTGTCCCGGCCGGACGCGGAGAACCTGGCCGACAAGATCATGTCCGATCGTTCGGTGGCCCTGGACACGCTGGCCCGGGAGGAACTGGGCCTGGACCCGGATGAGCTCGGCTCGCCTTGGGGCGCCGCCGCCTCCAGCCTGCTGGCCTTCGCCCTCGGCGCGTTCGTGGTCGTCGTGCCGTACCTGGCCGGCAGCGGCACGGCCGCGTTGGTGACCGCGATCGTGCTGGCCCTGGCGGCAATGTTCGGCGTCGGGGCGAGCATCGGCGCCATGAACGGCCGCAACCCCGTCCGCTCCGGGCTCCGCCAGGTGATCGCCGGAACCATCGCCGCCGCGGTGACGTATGGAGTCGGGCACTTGATCGGGGCGCACATCTCTTAACGGTGCGGAGCAGCCGGACCAGCCGCCTCATGGCCTCGTCGGGGCTGACCAGGGCGGCGCATGGGGGATGGCGCGAGCAGGCCCAGATCGCGGGCCCGCGCGACGGCCTCAGTGCGGCGGTGGGCGCCGAGTTTGGCGAACAGGTGGCTTATGTGGGTCCGGACGGTGGTCACCGACACTGACAGTTCCCGGGCGATCTCCGGGGCGGACAGATTCGTCGGTAGGTAACGCAGCACCCGCATCTCGCTGCGACTCAACGGCTCTATCAGCTCGGGGGAACGATCTCCCCCAGACCACTCTTCCCCACGGGGGGGCTTCCCGCTTCGCAGTACCGCTTTGGGGCCCGGATACCTATCGGGGGCCGGTTCCTCGAGGCCTGGCTCCAGTGGTGGAAGCAGGGTGAGGATCTCCGAGACCAGGGCCGCGTGTTTGGCGCAGTCCCGGGCGTGGCGCTCCAGCAGCCCCGGCGCACGGTAGATGAGGAACGGGAAGAGCATGCGATCGGGCTCGGCGATATTGAGGGCACGCTCGAGCGCGCGCCAGGCGGCGGCCCGGTCGCTGAGCGCGTCCCGGACGACCGCCTCCAGCACGAAAACGTTAACCCGCCAGTTCGGCCAGGCCACGGGGGCGGAGCCGTCCAGAACCGGCGCCAGCACGGCGGTCGCCGCGCGCGGGTCGTCCTGGGCCAGCCGCAGCACCGCCTCGGCGACGCGGGTCTCGCCGCGGTCGCGGTCCTCGTCACGCAGGCCGCCCAGGATCTGCTCGGCGCGGTCGATAGCGCCCAGGCGCACCAGGGCGTGCAGCAGCAATCCACGCGTCGACGTGGCGAAATAACTACCGTGCGGGGCAGCAAGGTGCCCCGAAAGCCGCTCGGCGGCCCGGCAGGCGGCCAGCGCGTCGGTGAAGCGGCCGCGCGCCAGCTCCAGCAGCCCGCGCACGAAACAGATCCCCGCCCCCACCGCGGGCTCGGCTTCCGGCATGACGGTGCGCTCGGCCCGCTGGAGCCAGGGCTCTGCCTCGTCGGGCCGCCCCTGGCAGAACAACGCGCCTGCGAGTGCGATGTAAGCGCTTCCGGCGGCCGGCTCGTCGGTCCAGCCGTGCCGTTCGGCCAGCTCGACCGCCTGCCTGCCGCGCTCCGCCGCCCGTGCGAACGACCGCTCGAGTTCGACCTGCGCCTGGTACGCCAGGCCGGTGAACTCCAGATAGGGCCGCCCGATCCGGCTGGCCAGCACCGCGCCCTGCTCCAGGTGCGCCGCTGCATCCTCGATCCGGGCCGCCCCGTACTCGGCGCTGCCGAGGCTGATCAGCGCCAGCGCGCGCAGCTCCTCGCCCAGGCCGGGCGCCGCCTCCGAAGCCTCGGCCGTGGCCTGCAGCCGCCGCGCCTCCTCCGCCACCGCCGGCGGGTTCCCGCGGTGGCGGGCAACCAGCAGCCGGACGATCCCGAACTGCACCTGCGCCTGCCCGCGCCGGGCCGCCGGCACCGACGCCGCGCCGCGCGCCGCCACCTCCAGATACCGCTCCGCGGCCTCCAGCGATCCCTGTGCCAGCTCATCGGCCGCCGCCACCGCCGCCAGCTCAGCATCCGCCGCCGCGGCTCCCGCCGGGAACCCGGCCAGGATCGCGTGCACCGTCGCGGCCTGCCCGCCCAGATGCAGGCCAGACCAGTGCCCGGCGAGCAGGCGGGCGGCCAGCCCCCAGTCCCGCGCCGCCTGCGCGTGCCGGATCGCCTCCACCGGGAACGCGTGCTGCGAAAACCACTGCGCTGCCACCCCGTGCAGCCCGGTGATCTCCTCCGGCGCGGTGTGCCGCAACTCCAGCTGCAGCAGGTCGGCGAACAGGTGATGATAACGGAACCATGAACGGCCCGCGTCCAGCGAGGTCACGAAGGCGTTCGCCACCTCCAGCTCCTGCAGCACCCGCTCCCCGCCCGAGCCTCCGGCCAGGGCATCGGCCAGCGGGCCGGACACCCGCTCCAGCACGCTGGTACGCAGCAGCAGCCGCCGCACGTCTTCCGGCTGCCGGTCCAGCACCTCATCCAGCAGGTACTCCGCCACCGTCCGCTCGCTGCCGGAAAACTCCGCCGCGAACCGGCCCGGATCCGGATGCCCGGCCAGCGACAGCGCCGCCAGCCGCAGCCCGGCCGCCCACCCCTCGGTCCGCTCATGCAGCATCACCAACGCCGGATCGGCCAGCTCCACCCCGGCCCCGGCAAACAACTCCCTCGCCTCGGCCACGCTGAAGCGCAGATCCCCGGCCCGGATCTCGGCCAGCTGACCCTCCAGCCGCAGCCGGTGCAACCCCAGCCGCAGGTCATGCCGGGTACACAGCACGAACCGCAGCGCATCCGGGGCCCGCATCATCAGCAGCTCCAGCTGCCGCAGCGCCTGGTCCGGCCCCAGCAGGTGGACGTCATCGACCACCAGCCAGACCGGCTCCGCCAGCGGCGCCAGGTCCTTCAAAAGCCGCTCCACGACCGCCCACCCGTCCAGGTCCGGCGCCGCCGTCAGCTCCCGCACCAGCCTCGCCCCCGGAGCCGTCCCGCGCAGCGCCCCCAGCACCGACGCCCAGAACCGCTGCGGATCCCGCTCATCTGGCCCCACCGGCACCCACGCCGCCCGGGCCGCCACCCCCGCCTCACCGATCCACGACCGCAGCAGGACCGTCTTTCCGCTGCCCGCCGGCGCCGACACCACCGTCACCCGCGCCCGCGTCCCAAGCCGCCCGGACAGCCCAAGACGCGGGACGACTCCCCCCGCACCGGGGGAGACAGCGGCAATGGCACCGGACTCCGGCTCCCCGGCGGACCACATCGCTCTATCATCACACGAACCCCGGCAGCATCATCGCGAGAACCCCCAGCAGCGCCCGGTCCGCAACCGCGGCGGTCGATCAGAGGCGGCGCACCCCGTGCACTGAAGGGGACGGGTCCGTGGCGACGGGAACGACTGCGGCATCGGCGCCGGCGGCCTGACCGCTGCGGGCCGCCTTTGAGTGTTCGTGGCTGTCGCGCGAGGAGATCAGCACGGCGGCGAGGATCGCTCCGGCGACGGCGAAGCCGGCGCCGACGAGGAACGCCTGGTCAAAGCCCTTGGTCAGCGCCACGGCCGAGCTATGGACGCCGGCGTGGAACAGGCTTTGGGTGCGGCTGTTGGCGACGGTCGCGAGGATCGCGAGCCCGAGCGCGCCGCCGACCTGCTGGGAGGTGTTGATCAGGCCGGAGGCCAGGCCCGCCTCGTGGGGCTCGGTTCCGGTCACGGCGGCGATCGTCACGGACACGAACGCCGGCCCGAACCCGGCTCCGGCGAGCAGCGATGGGCCGAGGACATCCGCAGCGAACGAGCCGCCTGTCGCTGGTACTTGTGAGAACCACAGCAGGCCGCCGGCGACAAGCAGTATGCCGACGATCAGAGGTGGTTTGAAGCCGACGCGGGTGACGAGCTGGGAGGCGGCGGCGGCGGAAAGGATGATCCCGACCGCGAGCGGCAGGTAGGAGATCCCGGTCTTGATCGGCGAGTAGTGCAGGACGTCTTGGAGGTAGAGAGAGATGAAGAAGAACATCGAGAACAGGGCCATGCCGATCAGCAGCCCGACGACGTTCGCTCCCCGCAGCGTCCGCAGGCGGAAGATCGAAAACGGCACCAAGGGGTGACGCTGGCGCAGCTCGATCACCACGAACGCGATCAGCAGGACCGCAGCCCCGGCGAGACGCGCCAGCGTGGTCGTCGATCCCCAGCCGACGTTGACGGTGTCAACGACGGTGTAGACGAGCAGCGACAGGCCGGCGGTAACGGTCACCGCTCCCGGCAGGTCAAACGTCGTTGTCCCGTCCTCGGCGCGGCTCTCGACGAGCGTCCGCGGAGCGAGCAGCGCCGCGATGAGTCCGATCGGGACGTTGACGAACAACACCCAGCGCCAGCTCAGGCCGCTGGTCAGGATTCCGCCGAGCAGCACGCCGGCCGCGCCGCCGGCGCCGGCGACGGCGCCCCAGATCCCGAGAGCACGGTTGCGCTCGGCGCCATCACTGAACGTGACGGTGAGGATCGACAGCGCGGCCGGCGCGACCATCGCCGCGCCCAGGCCCTGGGCCGCGCGGGCAGCGATCAGCCAGCCTGCGGACTGGGCGATCCCGCCGGCGAACGAGGCGAGCGAGAACACCACCAGGCCGAGCATGAACATGCGGCGGCGCCCGAGCAGGTCGGCCACGCGCCCACCGAGCAGGAGAAACCCGCCAAAGGTGAGTACGTACGCGTTCACGACCCACGACAGGTCAGCCGGCGCAAAGTGCAGGGCGGCGCCGATCGACGGCAACGCGACGTTGACGATCGAGGCATCGATCACGATCACAAACTGGGTCATCGCCAGCAGCACGAGCGCGAGATTTTTCGCGCGGGGCGTGTACAGCGGTGGCGCCTTGGGTTGGCTGAGCGATGTCATTGAAAGCTGATCTCCTGGGTCAAGTCCTTTGGCGTGGTGTTTGGCGGTTAGCGCGTGATCCTTTGTTGTGAGTTAGGCGCTGAGCGCCTGCAGGTCGCTGTCGGGGGTCACCTCCGTCCCGGTGCCGGCCGCCGGGGCCAGGGTGATGCGGGAGCGGGTGAGGATGTCCAGGCCGAGGTAGCGGCGTCCTTCGGCCCATTCGTCGTGCTGTTCGGCCAGGACGGCGCCGACGAGGCGGATCAGGGCGTCGCGGCTGGGGAAGATCCCGACGACGTCGGTGCGGCGGCGGATCTCGCGGTTGAGGCGCTCCTGGGGATTGTTCGACCAGATCTGCCGCCACAGTTCCTTCGGGAAGCTGGTGAACGCCAGGACGTCCGCGCGGGCGCCGTCCAGATGCTCAGCGACCTTGGGCAGCTTCTCGCTGATCGCGTCGATCAGCCGGTCGTACTGGGCGTGGACGGAGGCGGCGTCGGGCTGATCGTAGACCGAGTGCAGCAGGGTCTTGACCCACGGCCAGGACGCCTTCGGGGTGACGGACATCAGGTTCGCGGCGTAGTGGGTGCGGCACCGCTGCCAGGCCGCTCCGGGCAAGGTGGCGCCGATCGCCTCGGTCAGGCCGCGGTGCGCATCAGAGGTGACGAGCTGGACGCCGGTCAGGCCGCGGGCGGTCAGGTCCCGGAAGAATCCCAGCCACCCGGCGCCGTCCTCAGCCGAGGTGACCTGCAGGCCCAGGATCTCCCGGTGCCCGTCCGCGTTCACCCCGGTGGCCAGCAGCGCATGCACATTGACCACCCGGCCGCCCTCACGGACCTTCAGCACCAGCGCGTCCGCCGCGACGAACGTGTAGGGCCCGGCGTCCAGCGGGCGGGTCCGGAACGCTTCCACCTGCTCATCCAGGTCCCGGGCCATCTCGCTGACCTGGGACCGGGACAGCCGGGTGATCCCCAGGGACTCGACCAGCTTCTCCATCCGCCGCGTACTGACACCGAGCAGGTAACAGGTCGCCACCACCGAGGTCAGGGCCGCCTCGGCGCGGCGGCGGCGTTCCAGCAGCCAGTCCGGGAAGTACGACCCGGACCGCAGCTTGGGGATCGCCACGTCCAGCGTCCCCGCCCGGGTATCAAAGTCCCGGTGCCGGTACCCGTTGCGGACATTGACCCGGTCCAGTGACGGCGCCCCGTAGGGCGCACCGCAGACCGCGTCGGCCTCAGCGGACATGAGCGCGTTGATGAACGTGGCCAGCATCTGGCGCAGCAGATCCGGCGACGCGGACTCCAGCTGGTCGTGCAGGAAACGGGCAGGGTCGATACTGCTGGGAGCGGTCACCGCGAAATCTCCTTCAGAAGCACTGTGAGAGGTCTTCCAAAGGATCACGCGGTGGCCGCCCTACGCGTCTGCGCCACGCCCATCACCAGGGCCGTTCAACACACCACTCTGCCGGACGCCACTATCTCCTGTTGTGGTGGCATGAAGCATGGGTGCGTGTGCGGGGTGTGGCAGCTCACGGGGCTGGTTGTGATCCCGCGAGATGATTGGCGCCTCGCGTAGGTGAGAGCCGGCGTCGATGACATCCACGGCGAAATGGGCGACAGCCGGCCGGCTGATGAAAAAGCTGGATCAGCCGGGTGATCCTCGGGACGCCTCTAGCGTCGGCCTTCCAGTGCGGCCCGGAAGCGTGCGTAGCGCGGGGCGCCGATCCATCGCCATACCAGCGCAGCGGGTCCGGGCATATTCTTCTTCAACCATGCGGCGCCGCCGTCGGGCTGGGCGGCGAGGATGGCGCCGACCATATTCCACAGCTGACCCTTTGGGGTGGCAGCCCGGCCGTGCTTGGGAAACCAGTCCTCCTCCTTCTGGGTGAGCACATGCTCCATGGCCGGGACGATGTTGGCTTCTTCGTCCGGGAAGTGCTCGGCCAGTGCCGCGGACACCCCGTGCAGCGCGGAGCGGATCGGTTCGGCGGCTTCCTTCGTCGCGGTGGCGCGCCAAGCGGGCAAGGTCCGGTCGAGGTCTTTGAGGTGCACCAGCATGCCAGCGTGCTGACGCTTCATCCGGTCGACATGAAGGACACATGCAGGTGCTCGGTCGCTCACCATGTCCCAGAGTCGTGAGTCCTCCCCCTCGTGGTGGGCGTGGAGCGCGGTCGAGATCAAGTTGAGTTGCGTGGCGACGGCCGTTGCGTGCTTCGTGTCGCCTTCGGCCACCCCGTCCACGAGTTCTGTGGCTTCGCCGAAGGAGCGCCGGAGCGCGCGGTGGATTTCGAGCATCTCGGTCGCGTCGCAAGTTTTCGGGCCGTTGAAGGGAGGCTCACCGGTCGGCGGCGTCTTGGGTTGGCGGAGCGATGTCATTGGAAGCTGATCTCCTGTCCCGGTTGCATGAGGCATGGTGCTTGCTGTTTGCGAGCCTCTCGTCCGGCTAAATGAGCCGCCGTCATACGATCTGCATGATTTCTGGCCGGGAGGGACTGTCCCCGTTTCCCATCCGGTCGGGCCACCTGGGTCGTCCCCCTGGACGGTGCCTGCGACGATGAGCGCATGGATGTGCTGCGGACGCCTGAGGATCGCTTCGACGGGCTGCCTGACTTTGGTTACTCGCCGCATTACGTGACGGTGGGGACGCCGGGCGGGGATGACGTGCGGATGGCCTATGTGAAGGCCGGGCCGGCCGACGGGCCGGTGGTACTGCTGCTGCACGGCGAGCCGAGCTGGTCGTTCCTGTACCGGACCATGCTGCCGGTGCTGGCCAGCCACGGGCTGCGGGCGATCGCGCCGGACCTGGTCGGGTTCGGGCGGTCGGACAAGCCGGCCCAGATCTCCGACCACAGCTACGCACGGCACGTGGAGTGGGTGCGCGCGCTGGCCTTCGACCGGCTCGGGCTGAGCGACGTGACCCTAGTCGGGCAGGACTGGGGCGGCCTGCTCGGGCTCCGGCTGGTGGCCGAGCACCCGGACCGGTTCGCTCGCGTGGTCGCGGCCAACACCGGGCTGCCCACCGGCGACGAGCCGATGCCCGAGGTGTGGTGGCAGTTCCGCCGGGTGGTGGAGAAGGCGCCGGCGCTGGACGTCGCCCGGCTGGTGCAGTCCGGCTGCCAGACCCGGCTGCCCGGCCCGGTCCTGGCGGGCTACGCGGCACCGTTCCCGGACGCGTCCTTCCTGGCCGGCCCGCGGGCAATGCCGCTCATCCTGCCCACCGCCCCCGACGACCCGGCCACCGTGGCCAACCGGGCGGCGTGGCAACGGCTGGCGGAGTGGGACAAGCCGTTCCTGGTCGCGTTCAGCGACCGCGACCCGATCACCGGATCGATGGCCGCCGTGCTGAAGCGGACGATCCCGGGTGCGGCCGGCCTGGAGCACCCGGTGATCGAGGGCGCCGGCCACTTTCTCCAGGAAGACGCCGGCCCGCAACTGGCCGGGATAGTCGCGGACTTCGTGCTCAGCTGACGCGCCGCCTAGTGACCTCGGGCGATCCACTCGGGGAGGTCGGGGGCCTCGTCGCCGATGGTGCTGCTGTCGCCGTGACCGGGGTTGACCGCGGTGTCCTCGGGCAGCGTGAGCAGCTTCTCGCGGATGGACGCGATGATCGTGCCGAAGTCGCTGAACGAGCGGCCGGTCGCGCCGGGGCCGCCGGCGAACAGCGTGTCCCCGGTGAACACCGCCCGCAGGCCGGCCACGTGCAGGCAGCACGACCCGGGGCTGTGGCCTGGCGTGTGCAGGACCCGCAGTGTGGTCCCGCCGACCACGATGTCCTGGCCGTCGGCCAATTCGCCGTCCGGGTCGACGTGCGGGTGGGTCAGCCGCCACACCGGCAGGTCAGCCGGGTGCAGCAGGATCGGGGCGCCGGTGGCGTGAGCCAGCTCCGGCGCTACCCGCACGTGGTCGTCGTGGGCGTGGGTGGCGATGATGGCCCGTACGGTCCGGTCCCCGACCACGTCGAGGATCGCGGCCACGTTGTGCGGAGCGTCCAGCACCACGCACTCGGCGTCGTCGCCGACCGCCCAGACGTTGTTGTCCACGTCGAAGGTCTGGCCGTCCAGGGAGAACGTCCCTGATGTCACGGCATGGTCCACTCTGGCGTTCACCAGCCTCACCATAGTCGCCGGGCCGGGCCCGCGGCATTATCATGGAGGGTGCCCGTGGCATCGCACTGAGAGCGAGGATCTTGGACACGACGCAGGGAACGCCGGGGCCGGAAGATTCCGGCGTGGTTGACTACGGCCAGGCCGGCCCCACTGTCGTGCGCATGCTGCTCGGTGCGCGGCTGCGCCGCCTCCGGCAGGCCGCGGGCATCACCCGCGACAGCGCGGGCGACGCGATCCGATCCTCGGGCTCCAAGATCAGCCGCCTCGAGCTGGGGCGTACCGGGTTCAAGCAGCGCGACGTCTCCGACCTGCTCACCCTGTACGGGGTGGGCGACGACGCCGAGCGCGACGTCCTGCTCGGGCTGGCCCAGCAGGCCAACACGTCCGGCTGGTGGCACGCCTACGCCGACGTACTGCCCGCGTGGTTCGAGCCCTATCTCGGCCTGGAGCAGGCGGCCAGCGTCATCCGCAGCTACGAGGTCGGGTTCGTGCCCGGCCTGCTGCAAACCGCGGACTACGCCCGGGCCGTCGCCCGGCTGCCGGAAGGCGTGTCCGAGGCCACGGCTGAGCAGCGGGTCTCGCTGCGCATGACCCGGCAGCAGGTGCTGCACCGGCCCAGCCCGGCGCACCTGTGGGTGGTCATCGACGAGACCGCGCTGCGCCGCCCGCTCGGCGGCCGGGCCGTGATGCTTGACCAGGTCGACCACCTGATCCGGATGTCCCGGCTGGCCCACGTGACCGTGCAGGTGATGCCGTTCAGCGCGGGCGGGCACGCCGCCGCGGGCGGCCAGGTGACCATGCTGCGCTTTGCCGAGCAACTGCTGCCGGACGTCGTGTACGCCGAGCAGCTGTGCAGCGCCGTGTACCTGAACAAGCCGGCCGACACCGACCACTACTGGAACGTGCTGAACAAGGTGGCCACCGAGGCGCTGCCACCGGACGAGAGCGTGCGTACGCTGCGCCGCCTGGCCGACCTGATTTAGCCGCCCGGGGCTCGATCGTCCCTGGACAGCCTGTCGTACGGCACTTATGTTTGACTGTATGGTCAGTCAAAGGCAGGGAACGGGCCCGGGGCGAGGGACGGAGCCGGCGCCGCTGAGTGCGGCCGGGGTGGCCGACGCGCTGCAGCCGTTCGGCCAGAGCCGGATGCTGCCGCGGGCCGCGTATGTGGACCCGGCGGTGTTCGCCTGGGAACGGCGGCACTTCTTCGGCGGCGGCTGGCTGTGCGTGGGCCGCTCGGACCAGCTGCCCCACGCCGGCGATCAGCGGGCCGAGGACGTCGGGGCCGGCAGTGTGCTGCTGGTACGGGGGGACGATGGGCTGCTGCGGGCGTTCGCCAACACCTGCCGACACCGCGGGCACGAGCTGCTGCCGTGCGGCCAGACCGCGAACGCCAGGGCCATCGTCTGCCCCTACCATTCGTGGGCGTACTCCCTGCAGGGCGGGCTGCGGGCGGCGACCGGGTTCCGGCACCAGCCGGGATTCGACGACGCCGACTGGGGCCTGGCCGAGCTGCCGGTCACCGAGTGGCACGGCCTGGTCTTCGTGGACGGGTCGGGGACGGCCGGGCCGCTGGCGGCGGCACTGAGCGAGCTCGACCCGATCGTCGCCCCGTACGAGATGGAACGCCTGGTGGTGGCGGGGCGGCATGAGTACGAGACCGCGGCCAACTGGAAGATCCTGACCGAGAACTACCACGAGTGCTACCACTGTCCGGCCATCCATCCCGAGCTGTGCAAGGTCAGCCCGCCCAAGAGCGGCGAGAACTACACCCCGAACGGGCCGTGGGTGGGCGGCTGGATGGAACTGCGCGACGGGATGGACACCATGTCGCTCGACGGCCGCAGCGACGGGGTGCCGCTGCGCGGGCTGGACGCGCGACGGCGGCGGACCGTCGAGTACGTCAACGTGTTCCCGAACATCCTGATCAGCCTGCACCCCGACTACGTGATGGTGCACCGGCTGTTGCCCCTGGCCGCCGACCGGACCTTGATCGAGTGCACCTGGGCGTTCGCACCCGAGGCCCTGGAGCGGGCCGGGTTCGACCCGGGATACGCGGTGGATTTCTGGGACATCACCAACCGGCAGGACTGGGCCGCCTGCGAGTCCGTACAGCGCGGCCTGTCCTCGCCGCAGTCGAGGCCCGGTCCGCTGTCACCTGACGAGGACGGCGTCTACCAGTTCGTCACGCTGGTGGCCCGTGGGTACCAGGGCCAGCCGGTATGGGACGCGGGCACGGTGATCAAGGCCGGATAGGCTGCCCGGGTGAGCGTCTATGACATCCCGGTGCACACACTCGACGGTCAGTCCTCTTCACTCGGCGCGCTGGCCGGCCAGACTCTGCTGGTGGTCAACGTCGCGTCCAAGTGCGGGCTGACCCCGCAGTACGAGGGCCTGGAGCGACTGCACGAGCGGTTCGCGGGCCGGGGCTTCGCGGTCGTCGGCTTTCCCTGCAACCAGTTCGGTGGTCAGGAGCCGGGCACGGCCGACGAGATCGCCGAGTTCTGCTCGGCGACCTACGGGGTGAGCTTCCCGTTGTTCGAGAAGATCGAGGTCAACGGGCCGGGACGGCACCCGGTGTACCAGGAGCTGACCGCGATCCCCGACGCTTCTGGCGAAGCCGGCGACATTCAGTGGAACTTCGAGAAGTTCCTGCTGCGCGCGGACGGCACGGTGGCGGCGCGATTCAGGCCGCGTACGGACCCCGAAGACCCGGCCATGGTGGCCGCCATCGAGGAGAACCTGCCCGGCTGAGGTTTTGCTGGTCAGGCTAGGGTTTGCGGGCCGCGTTTGACCATCTGGCCGGCGATGATAGCGCGCTGAATCTCGCTGGTACCTTCCCAGATCCGTTCGACCCGCAGCTCGCGGTAGAAGCGCTCGGCCACGTTCTCGCGCATGTAACCGCGGCCGCCGAAAACCTGCACGGCTCGATCGGCGACCCGGCCCGCCATTTCTGAGGCGTACAGCTTGGCCATCGAGCACTGGGCGTGGGCGACCTTGACGTCGGCGCCGCGGTCGATGCCGCGGGCGGTCTCGTAGACCAGCGCGCGGGCCGCGAACAGTTCGGTCAGGCTGTCGGCCAGCATGCCCCCGACCAGGCCGTACTGGCTGATCGGGCGGCCGCCTGCCTGCCGCTCGGCCGCGAAGGCGGTCATCTCGGCAACCAATCGCTCGGCCGCACCGAGGCAGCGTGCGGCCACCATCAGCCGTTCGAACCGGAACCACTCGTAGGCGAAGCTCATGCCGTCGCCTTCGGCGCCGACCAGGCTGCCGGCGGGGACCCGGACGTCTTCGAAGGCCACGATCGGGTGGTGATGGCTGATGGTGTGCGTATAAGCCGGCGTGCGTACCACCCGGACGCCGGGATGGGGCAGGTCCACGATGAACATCGCGTGCTCGCCGTCGTGCGGGCCGCCGGTCAGCTTGGCCTGGAAGAACGCGTAGTTGGCGGTGTTGTACGAGGTCACGTGCCACTTGACCCCGTTGAGGCGGTACCCGTCGCCGTCGCGATGGGCGGTGGCCTCGATGGCCGACACGTCCGAGCCGGCCTTCTCCTCGGTGATCGCGTAGCACTCCTCGCGCTCACCCTGGATGGCCGGGCGGACATAGCGGTCGAGCTGGGCCGGGGTGGCCACCGGCGGCAGCCAGGACGGTGGCGTGGCCGCCACCCAGCCCAGCGCGTTAGTCACCCGGCCCATCTGCTCCTGGACCAGCACCTGCTGGAGCGCGCTGCATCCGCCACCGCCCAGCTCGGCCGGCATGTTGGTGGCGTACAGGCCGAGTTCGCGGGCCCGTTTGGCCTGCGCGGCGGTCACGTCGGACGGCAGCTCACCCTGGGCCGATTCGGCCTTTTCTTCATAGGGGATCAGTTCATCGGCAAAGACGCGGGCCCGGGTCTGGAGGTCGAGGTCCTCGCTGGACAGGCCGTACATCGGCGCCCTCCCACCTGATTGACTGAACGTTCAGTTTATGTGAGCATCGGCGGTATGCCAACGGTCTCCCCCATCAAGGGCACAGCGCTCCCCCGCACCGCCGACGCGGTGGTGGTGGGCGGCGGAACCATCGGCGCGTGGTGCGCCTACTTCCTGCGGCAGGCCGGCCTGGAGCGGGTCGTCCTAGTGGAGAAGGGCACGCTGGGCTCGGGGGCCAGCAGCCGGGCCGCCGGGGTGGTCCGGATGCAGGGCGGCACCCCGGAGGCGGTCGAGCTGGGCCGCTGGTCCCGGGGCTTCTACCGCCGCCAGCACGACGAGCTGGGCACCGACTCCGGGTTCGTGCAGCAGGGGTACCTGCTGCCCTGCTTCACCGAGGCCGAGGTGACCGCGGCCCGGGAGCGGATGGCCATGCAGACCGGGCTGGGCCTGCCGGTGCGCTGGCTGGACGCCGACGAAGTGGACGCGGTGAACCCGACGCTGGCGCCGGGCCAGACGCTGGGCGGGACGTTCTGCGACGAGGACGGCTACATAACGCCGCCCCGCAACGTGACCGCGTACACGGTGGCCTTGGTGCGCAGCGGCGTGCAGGTTCTTGAGGGCGTGAGTTTTGAGGGGCTGCTCACCCCGCGCGGCCTCGATGGGCCGGTGACCGGGGTCCAGACCAGCGCGGGACCGGTGCAGACCAGGCGGATGGTACTGACCGGCGGGCCGAAGCTGGCCGCGGTCGGCCGGCGCGCGGGCCTGCGCATCCCGGCGGGCGGCGTCCGGCATCAGGTCGCGGTGACCGAGCAGCACCCGGAACTCGACCCGGCCCGGGTGCCGATGGTGTTCGATCTGGCCGCGGGGCTCTACTGGCGGCCCGAAGAAGGCGGCCTGCTGTTCGGGATGAGCAACCCGGCCGAGCCACCCGGAGAGAACCGCGGGGTGGACCAGGACTACTTCGAGCTGATGCGGGCCAGGCTGAACCAGCTGGTGCCGGTGACCACGGACCTGCCGCTGCGCCGGTTGTGGGCCGCGACCATCGACTTCACCCCCGACCATCTGCCGATCATCGGGCCGGCCCTGGACCCGGATGGCGGCCCGGTGGACGGGGTCACCGTGGCGTCGGCGGGCGGGGCCGGCATGATGTGGGGCCCGGCGGTGGCCCGCGCTACCGCCGACGTCGCATTGACCGGCCACACCGAAGTGACCGACGTGACCGGGCTGGGTCTGGACCGGTTCGACCGGGACGGCCGCAGCAAGCTGGCTCCCGACCCGGTGGCGCTCCCCTTCCCAGGTCAAATACCGGCATTCCCCGGGGCCCCCGCCGTCCCGTAGGTTCGGGGTATGAGCGTACGCAAGGATGCCGTCGTCATCGGCGGCGGGCACAACGGCCTGGTCGCCGCCGCCTACCTGGCCAAGCAGGGTCTGGACACGCTGGTCTGTGAGCGCCGGGAGGTGACCGGCGGCGCCGCGGTGAGCGAGCACCCATTCGGACCCGGGTATACGGTCACCTCGCTGTCCTATGTGGTGTCGCTGCTGCCGCCCGATCTGGTCCGCGACCTGCAGCTCGAGCGGCACGGTTACCACGTCTACCCGCAGGGGCCGTACTTCGCGCCGCGGGCCGACGGCCGGTACCTGCGGCTGCCGGACGATCCGGCCGCCCGGCACGCCGAGATCGCCAAGTTCTCCGCGGCCGACGCGGACGCCTACGACGGCTACGAGGCCCACCTGGCCCGGATCGGCCAGCTGCTCGGTCCGCTGCTGCACCAGATCCCGCCGCACCTGGGGTCGCGGCGGCCGGCCGACCTGTGGCAGCAGGCCCGGCTGCTGGGCCAGCTGCGCGGGGTTGACGAACGCGCCTCGGTAGACGTGACCCGGCTGCTCACCGGCAGCATCGCCGACCTGCTGGACCGCTACTTCGAAAGCGACGCGGTTCGCGGCGTGCTGTCGGTGTCCGGGGTGATCGGTACCTGGGCTGGCCCCCGGTCGGCCGGCACCGCGTACGTGATGCTGCACCATCACGTCGGCGAGGCCGACGGCCAGACCGGAGCCTGGGGCTTCCCGCGCGGCGGGATGGGTGGTGTGAGCACCGCGATCGCGGCCGCGGCGCGGTCGTTCGGCGCGGAGATCCGCACCGATGCCGAGGTGGCCCGCATCCGGACCAGCGACGGCCGGGTGACCGGGGTGACGCTGGCCAGCGGCGAGGAGATCGACGCGGACGTGGTCATCACCACCGCGCACCCACAGATCTCCTTTCTGCGGCTGCTGGACGAGAAGGACCTGCCGCCGGAGTTCGTAGCGGACATCCGGGGCTGGCAGACCCGCAGCGGCACCGTCAAGATCAACCTGGCCCTGGACCGGCTGCCGGTCTTCACCAGCCACCCGGAATTCGACCCGCAGGTGCAAGGGGGCACGATCGTGCTGGCCGAGAGCCTGGACGACGTGGAGAACGCGTTCCAGCAGGCCGTGGCGGGCCAGCCGTCGCAGTCGCCGTTCGCCGACATCTGCATCCCCAGCGTGTTCGACGACTCGCTGGCCCCCGAGGGCAAGCACGTGATGTCGCTGTTCACCCAGTGGGTGCCGTCCGGATACGCGGACCATCAGGACGAGGCGGCGGTGGCGGCGTACGCGGACCGGGTGATCGCCCGGCTGGAGACGGTCGCGCCCGGCTTTACCAACTCGGTGCTGCACCGCCAGGTCATCGGCCCGCACCAGATGCAGGAGGAGTACGGGCTGGTCGGCGGCAACATCTTCCATGGCGAGCTGTCGCTGGGGCAGATGTTCCACGCTCGCCCCGCGGCCGGCTACGCCGACCTGCGCACGCCGGTCCAGGGCCTGTACCAGGCGGGCTCGGCTACCCACGGCGGCGGCGGGGTGACCGGTATCCCCGGCCGCAACGTGGTGCACCAGGTGCTGGCCGACCAGCGGGCCCAGCGCCGGTCCGAGCGCTGGCGTAGCCGGGTGGCCCGGGTCCCGGGCGCGTCCCGGGCCGGCATCGCGGGCGGGACGCCACGTTAATCCGGTGCGCCGCGTTAATCCGTTGCGCTGCTTTAATCCGTTGCCATGGCTCTTGACGCGCGGTTAGCGTGCCGCTGTGCCTGAACTTCCCGGCCTGCCGTGGGCGTCGCTGTCTCACCGGCAGGTCCTGGCCGAGCTGGGCGCCCGGGACTGGGTGCCGTTCGGGGCGGGCGACTGGGCGGTGGCGCTGAGATCTCCGGACGGGACCCTAGTCGCCCGGGTGTGCCCATTCGACCCGGCCTACTGGGCCTTCGTGGAGCTGTGCCGCGAGTGCGCCGGCAACCGATGGCTGCCCCGGATCGAGCTGGCCGCCGTTCTGAAGGGCGGCGGTTCGGTCGTCTTCCTGGAATACGTCACTCCGGTCGGCCATCCGCTGAGCCAGCGGGTGGCCGAGCGGTGGAAGGCCCGGACGGACGATCCGGAGTTCGGCGAACTGCGCCGGGCCGCGCAGCGGATCGACGCCGAGTACCGGGCATCGACGCCGTGGTGGGGCCAGTGCGACCTGGTTGACGCCCACCTGTTTTGGGGCGCCGGCGACCACCCGGTGCTGATCGACGTCTACTGCATGGCCGGGGAGGAACTGTACGGGGCGATCCTTGCGGACGTAGCCGCGGTGCACCGGCGGATTCCGCGGGAGCGGATGCGGTACGCGCTGGACATCCCGTACATCGCCCGCGAGAGCAGTGCCGCCGAGATCCTGGCCCTGAAGCAGGCCTGGGCCCGCGTTCCCGGCTAGCGGGCTATGGCCAGGGCGTCGACGGCCACCGCGCCGGCCGACCCGCAGATCAGCGGGTTGATGTCGAGGACGCCGAGGGCGTCGCCGAGTTCGAGAGCCAGGGTGGACAGGGCGGCGATGGCGCCGGCGACCGCGTCGCGGTCGCCGGGCGGGGCGCCGCGCACGCCGTCCAGCAGGCGAGCGGCGCGGATCCGGCTGAGCAGGCGGTGCGCCCCGGCCTGGTCCACTGGAGGCAGGGCCACGGCGTGGTCGGCCAGCAGTTCGATCAGCACGCCGCCGGCCGCCACCACGATTAGGGGGCCTAGGGCCGGGTCGTTGATCAGGCCAAGCGACAGTTCGACTCCGGGCGCGGCGGTCTCGGATACCAGCACGTGCGGGCCGAGGCGGGCGGCCAGTTGCTGGTAGGCGGCGGTGAGGGCAGCCGGGCTGGTCAGCCCGGTGACCACTCCCCCGGCGTCGGACTTGTGGGTGACGTCCGGGTCGTTGGTCTTCAGCACGATCGGGTAGCCCAGGCTGGCGGCCGCTTCGGCCGCCTCGGCGGCGGTGGCGGCCCGGCGCGCCCGGACGGCCGGGATGCCGTAGTCGCGCAGGAGGTCAAGGTGGGCCTGGCCGTCCAGCGGGCCGCCGGCGAGGGCGCGGAGCCAGCGTTCCCGGCGGGAAGGGTCGGCGACCATCGGATCGTTGGTATCGGCGTGAATAATGGTGTTGCCGAGGCCGACGGTGTTGCTGAGGTCGGCGGTGTTGCTGAGATAGGTGAGCCAGTGGCCGAGGGCGAGCAGGCCAGATCGGGTGCCTTCCAGCACCGGGACGCCCGCGGCCCGGAGCCGGGCCGCCGTATCCAGGTCGATGGCCGCCGGGAGGCTGGCCAGGATCGCCATGGGTTTGCCGGTGGTGCGGGCTGCAGCCAGGACGGCCGTCTCGTAGGAGCGGTCGCCGTCGTACTCGGGCACCAGGTCGACGGCGAACGCCACCGCGGCCACGGCGGGATCGGCCGCCATCGCGATAAGGGCCTCGGTGAGCTGGGCTTCGGCGTCGCGGCCGGTGCCCCAGATGTCCAGCGGGTTGGCCGGAGTCAGGCCGGGGTCAAGGGTGGCGGCCAGCCGGGCCCGGGTGGTCTCGCTCAACGGGGCGAAGGGGACCTCCAGGCCGGCGGCCAGATCGGCTACGTGGGCGCGCTCCAGGCCGGAGTCGTGCACGGTGGCGATTCCACGGGTCGTCTGGGGCTGGAGTGACTTTTGGGATCGCTGGGCGGCCCGGGGCGGGGCCGGGCGGCGGGCCAGGGTGAACAGTTCCAGGGTGTCGGCCAGTTCGGCCAGGTCGTGGACGCGATGCACGCCGTAGGCGTCGGCCAGTGCCTCCCAGGCGCCGTCGGCGGCGGCCAGCGCGCCGGAGTGGGCGGCGACCAGGTCGCGGCCCGCGCCGGACGCGCCCGCGGTGAGCAGGACCACCGGGACCTCCCGGGCGGCCGCGTCGGCCAGGGCCGACCGCAGCCCGGCCGCGTCGCGGATAGCTTCCAGCACCAGGGCCAGGACCTGCGTCTCCGGCTGGCGGAGCGCGTAACGCGCGTAGTCCGCGGCGGTGGTGACGAGTTCCTGCCCGGACGACACCGCCAGCGAGAAACCGAACCCCCGGCGAGCCCGCAGCATCGTGGAGAACACCGAGCCGGAGTGGGTGACCAGCGCCGCCGGGCCGCCCGGCAGCGGGTATGGCTCCAGGTAACCGGTGGCCCGCAGGCCGTGGGTCACGTTCACGAAGCCCATGCAGCCCGCGCCGCACAGGGCCATCCCGCCCGCCTGGGCGATTGCGGCCAGCCGGTCCCGCAGGCCGGGCGGCCGGCCCGGGACGTCGAACGCGCTGCCGAAGATCACCGCCGAGCGGTCGCCGCGGGCCGCCGCCGCGGCCAGCTGGTCCTCCAGCGCCTGATCGGGCACGCCCAGCAGGACCAGTTCGACGGGCTTGGGCACGTCGTCCAGCCGGCGGTGGCAGGGCTGGTCGCCGATGGTGCCGTAGCGCGGGTTGACCAGGTAGGTGCGGGGCCGGGCCGGGCTGCGGGCCAGCTCGGCGATCATGCGCTCACCCAGGCTGCCGGGGCGGGGACTGGCCCCGACCAGGGCCACGCTGCGGGCTTCGAGCATGGCGGTGACGGCCGCGTCGACGGGAACGGCCTCTGCGGCTGATGTGACTTGGGGGGGGTTTGAGGCGCCGCGGGAGTCGGGGGCGGGGGCGCTGGCGGCGGCCGCGGTGGGCCGGGACGTGGCCGGACTGGTCACTTGCGGCGGGTGAGGCGGCGGGCGGCCGCGGACCGGCGGTCGGCCCATCGGTCAGCTCTGGCCGCGGCCCTGCTGTCGGCGATGGCCGCCTTGGCCGCTTGCATGCCGGGGATCCCGCACACCCCACCGCCCGCGTGGGTGGCGGAGCTGGCGTAGTACAGGCCGGGGACCGGGGTCCGGTAATCGGCGTAACCCGGGGCGGGCCGCATGTGGAACAGCTGCTCCAGCGACAGCTCGCCGTGGAAGATGTTGCCGCCGATCAGGCCGTACTCGTGCTCCATCTCGTACGGGCCCACGATGTCGGTGTGCAGGATCGAGCTCTTGAAGTTGGGCGCGACCTCGTTGTAGATGTCGATCATGCGGTCCGCGTAAGCCTGCAGCTCGTCCCGGTGCGGCTCAAGGTTCCAGTCCTGTGGCACCCACTGGGTGAACAGCGACATGGTGTGGTAGCCCTCGGGGCACAGGGTCTTGTCGAACGTCGTCGGGATGACCCCATCGCTGAACGGCCGCTGGGCCGGGCGGCCCTCGCGGGCGTCGGTGAACGCGCGCTCGATGTACTCCATGGTCGGCGCCATCTCGACCGAGCCGGTGTGGTGTTCCTGCAGCGTGGTACCGGGATCGGCGGTGAAGTCGGGCAGCTCGGCCAGGGCCAGGTTGATCTTGACCACGCCGCTGCGGGTCTTCCAGTGCTCGATGTCGGTCACGAAGTCGTCGGGCAGCCGGTCTCGGCCCACGTGGTCCAGGAACGCGGTGCGCGGGTGCAGTGAGGTGACCACCAGCGGCGCCGAGATCTCCTCCCCCGACGCCAGCACCGCGCCGGACACCCGGCCGTCCTGGGTCAGCAGTTTGCCGACGCGGGCATTGGTGCGGATCTCCGCGCCCGCCTCTAGTGCGGCGGCGGCGATGGCGTCGGCCACCGCGCCCATGCCGCCCTCCTGGAAGCCCCAGTTGCCCAGGTGTCCGTCACCGACGTCGCCGATCGAGTGGTGTGCCATCACGTAGGCGGTACCCGGCTCGTACGGGCCGGCCCAGGTACCGATCACCCCGTTCACGGCCAGGGCCCCCTTGACCTGCGGAGACTCGAACCAGTCGTCGAGCAGGTCGGCGATGCTCATCGTCATCAGGCGGGTCACGTCGGCCACCGTGCGCACGTCCAGGCCGCGCTCCCGCCAGGCCAGCCGGAGGGTGTCGGCCAGGTCGCGGGGCTTGCGCGAGCCGAGCTTGGGCGGCACGGTCAGCAGCAGCGGGCCGAGCACGTCGGCCAGTCCTTCCAGCCAGGCGTCCCACTTCGGCATGGCCTCGGCGTCGGCCTTGGACCAGGCGGCCACCTCTTCGTAGTTGCGCTGGGCGTCGTCGGCGTACAGCTTGATCGAGCCGCCCTCGGGAAAGGCCTGGTAGTACGGGCCCATCGGGAAGATCTTGTAGCCGTGCCGGTCCAGGTGCAGGTCCTTGATGATGGTCGGGGGCAGCAGGCTCATCACGTAGGACAGCCGGGTGACCCGGAACTCGGGCGCGTCCGGCCAGGGGGCTTCGGTGGTGGCCGCGCCGCCGGTGTGGTCCCGGGACTCCAGGACCAGCGTGCGCGCCCCGGACTGGGCCAGGTAGGCCGCGGCCACCAGCCCGTTGTGGCCGCCACCGATGACCAGTGCGTCGTATGCCGCCATGACGTGTCCTCCGCGAGTTTGACTGAATGTTCAGTCTAAGAACCTGTTATGATTTCCGGCAAGAGGGTGGCCACGGAACGGGAAGTCCGGAAGGACGGGGACGCCAGGATGAAGCAGCAGGCTGGCAACGCCGCTAGCAGCGCTGACCAGCGCCGGGAGCAGATGCTCCGGGCGGCGCTGGAGGTCATCGCGGAACGGGGTTACCCGGAGACGCGGATCACCGACGTGGCCGCGCAGGCGGGGACCAGCGCGGCCCTGGTCATCTACTACTTCAAGACCCGGGACCAGCTGCTCACCGAGGCGATCCGGTTCTCCGAGGATGCTTGGTACGAGGCCGGGACCCGGCGGATGGCCAAGATCTCCACCGCGGCCGGGCGGCTGGAGGAGATCGTGGCCATGACCTGCCTGCCGGACCCCGACCCGGACGTGGCCGGATCCTGGCTGCTGTGGCTGGACCTGTGGGCCCAGTCCGCGCGCAACCCGGGGGTGGCCGCGGTCCGGCAGAAGTTCGACGAACGCTGGCGGGAGACGATCCGCGATCTGGTCCGGGAGGGCCAGGACGCCGGGGAGTTCGGCAGCGTCGACGCCGAGGATTTCGCCGTCACCCTGTCCGCGTTGCTGGACGGGCTGGCGGTTCCGATCGCGCTGGAGGACCCTGAAGTAACGCCAGCGCGGGCGTTCGAGCTGACCATGCGGTTCGCCGCCGGGCAGCTCGGGTTTGACTGGCAGCCCCGCCGCCGGGCCCGCAAGGCCCGAAGCCGGCGCCAGGACGGAGTTTCTGCACAAGGCACCTGACAGCAGGAGGTACCCCGTGGCCGGAGGACGCGTCGAGCTGGCTGGCCTGACCAAACGGTTCACCGAGGTCGCGGTGGACGGGATCGACCTGGACATCGCCAGCGGCGAGTTCTTCTCGCTGCTGGGGCCGTCCGGCTGCGGGAAGACCACCACCCTGCGGCTGATCGCCGGCTTCGAGCAGCCGACATCCGGGCGGATCATGCTCGACGGGGCCGACGTGTCCGGCGTGCCGCCGCACCGGCGCAACGTCAACACCGTGTTCCAGAGCTATGCGCTGTTCCCGTTCCTATCGGTGTTCGACAACGTGGCCTTCGGGCTCAAGCACCGCGACGTGGGCAAGGCCGAGCTGAACCGGCGGGTCGGCGAGGCGCTGGAACTGGTCAAGATGACCGGCTTCGCCAAGCGACGGCCGGGGCAGCTGTCCGGTGGCCAGCAGCAGCGGGTCGCGCTGGCCCGGGCGCTGGTGCTGAACCCCGCGGTGCTGCTGCTGGACGAGCCGCTGGGCGCGCTGGACGCCAAGCTGCGGCGGTCGCTGAAGGTCGAGCTGAAGGCGCTGCAGGAGGAGGTCGGCATCACGTTCCTCTACGTCACCCACGACCAGGAGGAAGCGCTGACCATGTCCGACCGGATGGCGGTGATGAACGCGGGCCGGATCGCGCAGATCGGCGCGCCCCGCGACGTGTACACCGAGCCGACCGACACCTACGTGGCCGACTTCCTCGGGGTATCGAACCTGATGGAAGTGGACGTGGTCGAGCGCGGCCCCGGTGCCGCCTGCCGGATGAAGCTGGGCGAGACCGCGCTGACGGCCGACCGGGGTGACGTCGACGGTACCGGACCGGCCCACGCGGTAATCCGGCCGGAGCGGGTCCGGCTGGAGCCGCACGGCTCGGACGGCCCTAACCGGGTGCCGGGGATGGTCGAGCGGCTGGTGTTCCTGGGCGCGGCCACGCAGGTCATGCTGCGGCTGGGGCCGGGGGTGCCGCTGCAGGCGCTCATCCAGAACGACGGGGAGCGGCCGGAGCTGGCCCAGGGGACGCCGGTCCACGTGTACCTGGCCCCGGACGCGCTGCGGGTGCTGGGCGGCGCGTCCCGCGAGGTCCCAATCGAGGTGGACGAACCCCTCGTCAGCAGTTAGTTAGCTCATTCGACTTCTTTGAGGATTTTCTGCAGCGAGTCGTTCTGCTCGCGCAAGTGGTCGAGCTGGGCGCTGAGCTCTCCGAGCTTGAGGTCGGTGTGCTCCTGGGCGGTGATGGCCATGTCGGTCAGCCGCCGGTATTCATCGGCCAGCTGACGGTAGTGCTCGCTCCCGGTCAGCTCAAGCTGCGCTGTCTTTCGCACCATGAGGTACCGGTACCCCACGAATATCGCGAGCGCGGCCAGCCCGCACACCACCATCATGATCAACGGCTTACTGCTGCCGTTCTCGGAGGCCGCCACGTGCACGCCGAACAGCAGCAGTGCCAGCGCGATCAGGCCGGTGCTACAGAAAATCGCGGTCTCGGCCGTGCTCCTGGGCTTCATCGCAGGTGTTCCTCCAGCTCTCGTTCGGTGCCCAGCGACCGCGCAGCGGTCGTGATCGTCTCCGGAGTCAGGGTCAGCATGAAGGGTGTCACCTCGTAGAACTTCATGGCCTTGCCGTCCTCGGAGACCTCGATGTCAGCCGACACCAGCCCGGCCGCCTCCAGTTTCCGCAGATGAACCTGGAGCAGGGCCCGGCTGATGCCCAGCTGGCGGGCCAACCGGCTGACGTAGTTCCGTTCTTCGGCCAGGGAGGCCACGATCCGCAACCGGTGCGGGTTGGCCAGCGTGGCCAGCACCCGCAGCATGGCATCTCCGGTCATGTCCCCGATCTCCACAATCTCTCCTGGCATCTGCAAAGAAAAGTTAGCAGATGCCAGCTGCCGGGCACAAGGCCGAGCGCGCACGCTGCTCGCCGGGTTGCGGTGCGGGTGGACGCGGCCGTGCTGGCGTAGGCCGGCTTGGTCTCAGCCTCGGCGTTCGAGGGGGTGATCAGCCATGGTGGCGGTTCGTTGACTGCGCTGCGATTATTCCGCCCGGTCGGGTGGCTGGTTCATCCGCGGGGGCCGACGGCAGCGTTGATCCGGTGTGCTCCTGCGGTACTGGAAGTGTGTCATGTCTGCAGGAGGAGCAATGTCGTATGAGGATGTGCTAGCACGCGTCATCGATGAAGTCATCACGCCAGGGGCCGGGGAGGTTGACGCGGCCGGGGTGTTCCCCCGCCGGCAGATCGAGGCGCTGGCCGGCGCCGGGCTACTGGGGCTGACCGTCCCGGCCGAGTTTTCCGGCGGGGGCCAGGGGTTGCGGGCCGCCGCCCAGGTAGTGCGGGAACTCGGTGCGGTCTGCGGGTCCACCGCGATGGTGGTCACCATGCATTACGCGGCGACGGCCGCGCTCATCGCCGGGGGTATGAAGGATGCCCTGACGGAAATCGCGGCCGGCCAGCACCTGTCCACGCTGGCCTTTTCCGAGTTCGGCTCGCGCAGTCATTTCTGGGCGCCGCTGGGCACCGCGACCGCCGCCGGCTCGGACGTGCGGCTGGACGCCCGTAAGAGCTGGGTCACCTCAGCGGGAGAGGCCGACAGCTATGTCTGGTCGAGCCGACCCCTGCAAGCGGCCCGGCCGATGACGTTGTGGCTGGTGCCAGGGGCCAGCGACGGTCTCACCGTGGCCGGGAGCTTCGATGGGCTCGGGCTGCGAGGCAATGGATCAGCACCTATGACCGCAGACGGGCTGCGCGTACCGCGCAGCGCGATGGTCGGGGCCGACGGGGCGGGCCTGGACCTGGCTCTGGCGGCCGTGCTCCCGGTTTTCCTGCTCTGCACCGCGTCGATGAGCGCCGGCCTGATGCGGCGCCTGGCTGAGGAGACGGCCGTGCACCTTCAGCAGACCCAGTTGCAGCACCTCAGGCAGTCGCTGGCCCAGCAGGTGCAGCCGCGGGCACAGCTGGCGAAGCTGCGGATCGAAGCCGACCGGGGTCGCGCCCTGGTGGAGGACACGCTGACCGCGGTGGAGCAAGGCCGCGACGACGCCCAGCTGCAGGTGCTGGAGGTCAAGGCCGCGGTCGGCGAGGCCGCGGCCGAAGCGGCCGATCTGGCCCTGCGGGCCTGCGGCGGGGCGGCCTTTCGCAAGGAGTCGCCGGTGGAACGGCTGTTCCGCGACTCGCGCGCGGCACGGGTGATGGCCCCGACCACCGATGCCCTGCATGATTTCATCGGCCGGGCGCTGTGCGGCCTGCCCCTGCTGGGTGATGCCGCATGAGCCGTGAGCTGACCCTGGGGCGGTGGCCTACGACCCCAAGGTGGTCACCATCTGGGATGGATTCCGGGGCTGGCTGCGCCGCCAGGGGCTGCCCTTCGATTACCTGCTGTACTCCCACTACGAGCGTCAGGCCGAGGTCTCAAGGCCTGGCAGCCGCCGCGGCTGGAGGGTTACCAGCAGCTGGAACGTGCGGTGGACGAATCCGGTTTCTACGACGTGGCGGGCGGGATCGGTGCCAGCGACTACCGACCTTGACGGCCTGGGCCTAGATGGCGGGGGCCACGTGCTCATCGCGCATGCGCTCGCCGCGCTACCGCCCGGTGACCAGCTGACGGTCACCGGGCGGCACCCGGCGTTGCCGATCCACCTCGCGGCCTGGTGCCGGCCCACGGCCACCGCTTCGACGGTGGCCTGCCCGGCAAAGGCCCGCTGGTCATCACCAAGGGACTCGCGGAGCAGCAGCGCTGGCACGGGGCGGTGCGCGCCGGGGACGTGGCGGGGCCACCGGCCCGGCACGCCGACCAGCGATGGGGTCTGGCCGCACGGGGCGCGCTGGTTGAGGCGGGCGGGCCGCCGCTCGGGGCCGAGTGGGCCGACCGGGAGCACGTGTGGGCCGATGTCGCGCCGCGGCTGTACGCCGCCGCGGCCGCGGCTCAGTGGGACCCGGCGACCGCCGTCGACTGGGCGGCGGCCGTCGACGTGCCCGCGGACGCCGAGCGGGCCGTGGTCCAGCTGATGACCTTCCTGGTCGAGAACGAGCAGGCCGCGCTGATCATCCCGGCGCGGCTGCTCGGCCGCCTGCATCCCCACTTCCGCGAGGTGATGCAGCTGCTCGCGGCGCAGGCCGCCGACGAGGCCCGCCACGTCGAGGTGTTCAGCCGGCGGGCCCGGCTCAGCGGCGGTCCGCTCGGCACCTCCAGCGCCGGCGGCCGGGCCTCGCTGCAGACCCTCCTGGATGAGCCGGACTTCACCACGGCCGGCTTCCTGCTGTCGGTACTCGGCGAAGGCACCTTCCTGGACCTGCTCCGCTTCCTGCACCGGCACGCGCCTGACCCCGTCACCGCGGACGTGACCCGGCTGGCGCTGCGCGACGAGGCGCGCCACGTAGCGTTCGGCGTGGCGCATACCGCGCACGCCACCCGGGCCGACCCTGCCTACCTAGGCCGGCTCCGGCAGGCCGTCGAGCGACGCCACGCGGCCCTGATCGACACCGCCGGGCTGAACAATGAGGTGTTCGACGCGCTCGTGCTCCTCGCGGCCGGCTCCTGGGAACCGGCGGCGATCAGCCGCGGCTGGCATGCGGTCCAGGAGTTGCAGCAGGTCATGGACGAAGGACGGCGCCGCCGCCTGCACTACATCGGTTTCCCCGACGACGAAGCCGCTGAACTATCCGCCCTGCACACCCGCAACTTCATGTGACGACGGCACGCGCAGACCGGGCACGGCCCCGGGTGCGGGCCCCCGGACGATTACCGCCCTAACCCTCGCTGCCCGCGATCGTGGTGAGGGCTTCGAGGCGGCTGCCGCGCTCGCCGCGGGTCAGCCAGCGGTAGCCCAGGTAGCCGATGATCGCGATGATGAACGACATCACCAGCATGATCGTGCCGAGCGCGTTGAGGGCGGGGCCGCCGTTGCCGCCGTGCTGGGTGGAGTAGATGATCACCGACATCGGGGTGTTCCCGGCGCTGGACGACAGCAGGTCGACCAGGACGAAGTCGTCGATGACGCCGGAAAATACCAGCACTGCGCTGGCGAAAATGGCCGGGCCGAGCAGCGGCAGCAGCACCCGGCGCATGACCTGGAACTGGCTGGCGCCCAGGTCAGCGGCGGCCTCCTCGTAGTGGCGGCCCAGCGTGACCAGCCGGGCCTGCACGATCACCGCCGGCCAGCTGACGTTCCAGGTGACCAGGGCCAGGACCTCGGCCAGGGTGCCCAGATGGACCGAGGTGAACAGGACCGTGAACACGAAGAACATGGCCACGCCGAAGATGAGCTCGGGGATGACGAACGACAGTAGCATCACGAAGTTGAACGAGCTGGGCAGCGGGCCGCGCCAGCGGTTGATGCCAATCGCGAAGGCCACGCCCAGCGGCACCGCAATCACGGTGGTCAGCACGGACAGCCGCACCGTCTGGATGACCGCCGCGTGCAGCTGCGGGTTGTGCAGCACCGAGTTGGTGTGGTCGGTGAAGTACCAGCGCCAGGAGAAGCCCTGCCAGGCGCTCTGGGACCTGCCGTTATTGAAGGAGAACAGCACCGCGATCGCGATCGGCACCAGCGACCAGACCAGGTAGAGCCAGGTGAAGCCCTCCAGCACCCACGGGTGACCCCAGGGGTTGCGCCGGGGTAGCCAGCGACGCCGGGCCGGGGCGGGTGTGGCCGCCGCGGCCGGAGCGGGTACCGGGGTTGAGGTGGACGTGGAAGTCACGTGGCCTCCCTCGACGAGCGGTTGGTGGCGACCACGTAGTAGATCATCGGTACCAGCAGGACCAGGAGCAGCAGCAAGGACAGCACCGCGCCCTGGCCCTCGAGGCCGGGGGTGCCCAGCTGGCCCTGGATCAGGTTGCCGATCATCGACGTGCTGGCCGCGCCGGACAGCAGCTGGTTGGTGTAGTAGTCGCCCAGCATCGGCAGCACGGTGATGAGCAGCGCGGTCAGGATCGGCTGGCGGGACAGCGGCAGCGTGACCCGCAGGAACGTTCGGGTCCGGCCCAGGCCGAGGTCGCGGCCGGCCTCGATCAGCGCCGGGTCGATCCGGTCCAGCCCGGCGTAGAGCACCAAGATCAGGTACGGGATGTAGCCGTAGACCAGGCCGAGGATCACCGCGATCGACTTGCCGCCCAGCCAGTTGATGGGGTGGGCGGTCGAGGTCAGGCCGACGAAGGACAGCGCCTTATTGACGTAACCGTTGGCCTGCAGCAGGTCGATCCAGGCCAACATGCGCATCATGTAGCTGATCCAGAACGGGGCGATCAGCAGCAGCAGGAACAGGCCCTTGCGGCGGCCGGCGAACCGGGCCACGAAGTAGGCCGCCGGGTAGCCGATGATCAGGCAGAGCAGCGAGGCGACGGCGACGTAGACAATCGTGCGGACGATGATCGGCCCGGCGAACGAAGTGCTGCCGGCGATGTCCTTGCCCACGTCGATGACGTTGGCCAGGCTCCAGCCGAATGGGTTCCACACCGCGATCGGGGTCTCGTACAGCCGGTCCAGCTGGCCCAGGCCGATGGCCAGCGCCGCGTAGAACGGCACGATGAACAACACGACCAGCCAGAGCATGCCCGGCGCGGCCAGGGCTATCCAGAACAGGTTCCGCCGCTGGGCGCGGCGTCGCCGCGCGGCGGCCGGCTGAGGCGGCGCGGCGGGCTGGGTACGTGCGGTCATCGGCACCGCCTAGATTCCGTTGCTGACCACGAGCCAGGCCTGCTGCCACAGCGCGTCCGCGTCCACCGGGAGCTGCAGTTCGCTCACGCCGCGGCGGAAGTAGGACGGCAGCACCACCGTGGACAGCAGCGCCTTGGGCAGGATCTGCTCCTTGACCAGGACCTGCGGGGTGACCCCGGTCAGCGGCTGCATGTAGCCGTTGAAGCTGATGTTGTTCAGGACGTTGGGCAGGTCGAGGAAGTAGTTGAGGAAGTGGTGCGCGAGCACCGGGTGGGCGGCTGAGCGCAGCACCAGGTTGGTGTCGTTGGCCACCGGGCCCCGGCCGTCGGCCGGGAACCAGTAGCCCACGGTGTCCACGCTGACGCCCTTGGGCATGTAGTAGGCGGCGGTGGCCATGTCACCGGACCAGGCGTGGTGGATCCAGGTCTCGGCCGTCGGCACCTCGGTGTAGTCGTTGTTGTCGATCCGCACGTTGACCGTGCTGGTCAGTTCCTCCAGCGCGCGCCGGGACTGGGTGATCTGGCCCCGGTCGGTGGTGTTGAGGTCATAGATCCCGTTCTTCATCAGGCCCAGGCTGATGGACTCGCGGTAGTCGTCGAGGATCGCGGTCTTGCCCTTGTACTTGGGGTTCCACAGCAGGGACCACGGGTTCTTCATCGTGTACGGGTTCTCGGAGACCAGGTCCTTCCGCCAGGAGATCCCGGTGGTGTAGATCGTGTACGGCACCGTGTACTGCCAGCCCCGGTCGTAGAACGGGTTGCTGAAGTCGGGCCAGGCCTGGGTGATGTTCGGCAGGTAAGCGTGGTTCAGCGGCTGGACCAGCTTGGACTCGATCAGCTGGCCGAGCGTGTCCACGGTCGCTCCGACGAGCACGTCGTAGCTGAGCCCGCTGCGCAGCTTGGACAGCGCCTCGTTCATCGTGTTGAACGTGGTGATCTGGACCTTGCACTTGTACTTCTTGGCGAAGCTATTCACCACGTCCTGGTTGATGTACGCGACCCAGGTGTAGACCTGCAGGGTCGCGTCCTCTTCCTGCTCCTGGTGGCTGGCGATAGCCGCGTTGTCGCTGAACACCGGCCACTTGACCGGGTTATCGGGCCGCGGCAGCGGCACCGCGCCGGAGCCGGCCAGCGCGGGCGCGCACGCCTCCAGCAGCGTCCCGGTCCCCAGGGCCGCGAGCCCGGCCCCGGCCCCGCGCAAAAAGCTCCGCCGCGTGACGTGCCGCGTTCGCGGATGCGCCATCGGGTCACCTCGTTCCCTGGCCTGGTTCCCGGTCCCGGGGGGCTTGGCCTCGCGCGTCCTTCACTTTCTTTTGACTGAACGTTCCGTCAAAGTTAGAGGTACTCCGGGCTGGACTCGAACGCAAGGCTTTCCGGTAAAAGATGCGTTTCGGCTGGATTTGAGGCCTGGAGGCGGGCTGGGCTACCACCTCCAGGGCTGCTTCCGCGCGCTCAGCCGGTGATCAGGCCGCGACGGCGGCGGCGAAGCGGGCGAAGTTGGCGACCAGGAGGTCAATGTCGGCCTCGTCGTGCTGGACCGAGATCAACCACTGCTCGATCTTGCCCCAGGGCGGCAGGAAGACCCCGCCGTTGTGCTGATAGAGCCAGTGCGCGTGGCTGTACCGGTCGTCGACGTCGAGGAAGCCGCGGTAGTCGCGCACCGGTTCGGGGCGGAACACCACGCAGCCCTTGGCCCCGACCGCGACCACATGGGCGGCCAGGCCATGGTCGCGAATCGCGGCCTCGATACCGGTCACCGCCCTGGTCCGGAGCGCGTCGATGCTGGTGTAGGCCTCTGGGGTGGCCACCTCGGTGAGCATGGCGCGGGCGGCCGCCATGGCCAGCGGGTTGCCGTTGAACGTGCCCACGATCTCGTACCCGCCGCTGGCCACGTGGGCCATGACCTCCTCCGAACCGCCGACCGCGGCCACGGCGATACCGCCGCCGAGGGCTTTGGCCAGGCAGATGAGGTCCGGCACGACGCCGCTCAGCCCGGTGACACCGCCCGGCCCGCTGGTGAGACCGGTCTTGACCTCGTCGAACGTCAAAAGTGCACCGCGGGAGTGCAGCAGGTCCTTCAGCCCGGCCAGGTAGCCGGGCTCGGGCACGATGATGCCCGCGTTCATCATGATCGGCTCGACGATCATGCCGGCCACCTGGCCCGGGTGCTCGTCCAGCAGCCGTGCCACGCTGGCCAGATCGTTGAAGCTGGCCACCAGCGTGAGCTGGACGATGGCGTCGGGGATGCCGCTGCTGGCCGCGGCGGACGCGGGCCGGCTGGCCGGCCCCATCTCGTCCGGCTCGGGCATGACCGATACCTGCACCGAGTCGTGGTGGCCGTGGTAGCCGCCTTCGACCTTGATGATCAGATCCCGGCCGGTGATGGACCGCATCAGGTGCACGGCGTCCATCGTGGCCTCGGTGCCGGAGTTGCCGAACCGCCACTGCGGCAGGCCGAACCGGCGGGTGAGCTCCTCAGCCACAGCGATGGCGTTCTCGGTCGGCTGGGCGAAGTGCGTGCCCCGGGAGACCTGCTGCTGCACGGCCCGCACGATGGCCGGGTGGGCGTGCCCGGCCAGGGCCGCGCCGTAGCCGCCATGCAGGTCGACGTAGGCGTTGCCGTCGACGTCGTAGACCTTCGAGCCCTGGCCGTGGCTCAGCCACACCGGCTGCGGCGCGGTGATCTGCCAGCTGGAGGTGACGCCGCCGGCCAGCGCACCGCGCGCCGTGCCGGCCAGCCGGGCCGACTCCGGCTGCCGGGCGATGAAGATGGCCTCCTGCTCAGCGATGAGGCCAGCCAGCTTCTGGTCCTGATCGGGGGTAACCGGTGCTTCGATGCTCTGGTTGGCCGTCACGGCGCACTCCTCGGTTTGACTGAACATTCAGTCTAAGCGCGCGGCGCGGGGCGGGGGAAGCGCGGAAGTGAGAGCAGGCCGCCGGCGGTGTAGGCCGGGATGACCTGGACATAATGGCGGGATGGGATGGCTGCGCACGCCAGTGCTGCGGAACGGGATCATCGCGGGGCTGGTCGCCACGACCACGATGAACGCCAGTTACTGGGCCGAACGGAGGATCCGCCGGAACGTCGAGGGGCCGCTGGACTACGACGACAGCAACGTGCCGGCGCTGGTCGCGGCGAAGATCCTGCGCCAGTCCGATCTGAGTGACGGGGCGTCGTTCCGGCTGGGGCTCCTGGTGCACTGGGGGTACGGGTCGCTGTTCGGCCTGGGCGCCGTGCCCCTCGTCCGCCGGTTCGGGCCGGTGGGAGGGACCGCCGTGTACTGGTCCGGGATGATGGTCATGGCCTGCGCCATGTTCCCGATCCTGGGCGACACTCCCCCGCCGTGGCGCTGGCGCAATGACGTCATCGTGACCAGCGCGGTCCAGCACGTGGTGTACGCGGCCACCGCGACCGCGGTACTGCAGGCGCTGTCCCGCAGGCGACAGGATGCAGACCGGGCCGCGGTGGGGGACGTGACGCTGGCGGGCCACGAGGACCCTGGGGCTGCTGGGGCTGAAGTGACGGCGGGGGCTCATGGGGCTGCTGGGGCTGAAGTGACGGCGGGGGCTCATGGGGCTGCTGGGGCTGAAGTGACGGCGGGGGCTCATGGGGCTGCTGGGGCTGGGGAGGGTGCGGCGTGAACGGGGCGGAGGCACTGGCCCGTACGCTGGCCGGCGCCGGCGTCACCGCCTGCTTCGCCAACCCGGGCACGTCCGAGATCCACCTGGTCGCGGCGCTCGATCAGGTCCCGCAGCTACGGGGGGTGCCGTGCCTGTTCGAGGGGGTGGCCACCGGGGCGGCGGACGGGTTCGGGCGGATGACCGGGCGGCCCGCAGCCACGCTGCTGCACCTCGGGCCCGGCCTGGGCAACGGCCTGGCCGGGCTGCACAATGCCCGGCGGGGCCACACCCCGCTGGTCAGTGTGGTGGGCGACCACGCCACCTACCACAAGCGCTACGACGCGCCGCTGGAGTCCGACATCGACGCGCTGGCCGGGACGGTGTCCAGCTGGGTGCGCCGCCCGCTGCACGCCGCGGACCTGCCCGGCGACGCGGCCGAAGCCGTCGCGGCCGCGGCCACGGGGACCATCGCCACGCTGATCGTGCCGGCCGACGTGGCCTGGGCCGACGGCGCCGAGCCCGCGGCGCCGCTTCCGGTCCGGCCGCCATCGCCCGCGCTCGGGCCGGTCATCGATGCGGCGGCCACGATCCTGCGCGGGGACGAGCCCACGCTCATCCTGCTGGGCGGGGACGCGCTGCACCGGGAGGGCCTGGAGGCGGCCAGCCGGATCGCGGCCGCCACCGGGGCGGCGCTGCTGGCCGAGACGTTCCCGGCCCGGATGGAACGCGGGGCCGGCCTGCCTCGGGTGGGCCGGCTGGCCTACCTGCCCGAGATGGCCGTCCCCCAGCTGGCCGGGGCCCGGCACCTGATCCTGGCCGGGGCGCGCGCTCCGGTGTCGTTCTTCGGCTATCCGGGCCAGGCCAGCTCGCTGGTGCCCGACGGCACCCAGGTCCACCTGCTGGCCGGACCGGGCGATGACGTGCCCGGCGCGCTGACCGTGCTGGCCGACCTGGTCGCGGCGGACGCCAAGGCGACCTCGGAGCCGCTTGCGCGGCCCGCCGTTCCGGACGGCCCGCTGGACGCGGGTACGGCCGCCGCCGTGATCGGCGCGCTGCTGCCGGAGGGCACCATCGTCAGCGACGAGTCCAACACCTCGGGACTGGGGCTGGGCGGCGCCACCGCCGGGGCGCCCCCGCACGACTGGCTCACGGTCACCGGCGGGGCGATCGGGCACGGACTGCCGATGGCGGCCGGGGCCGCCGTGGCCTGCCCGGACCGGCCGGTCATCGCGCTGGAGTCCGACGGCAGCGCGATGTACACGATCTCCGCGCTGTGGACCTGTGCCCGGGAAGGCCTGGACGTGACCACCGTGCTGTTCAGCAACCGGTCCTACGCGATCTTGGGGATGGAGCTGGACCGGGCCGTGCCCGGGGCCGGGCCGGCGGCGCGGAAGCTGCTCGAGCTGGCCCCGCCGACGCTGGACTTCACCGCGATCGCGGGCGGGATGGGGGTGCCAGGCCAGCGGGCCAGCACGGCGGCGGAGTTCGCCGCGGCGCTGCGCCGGGCGCTGGCCGAGCCTGGACCGCACCTGATCGAAGCTGTGCTCCCGTAGGCCGGGCGGATGGACGACTTTGATCTGGATTGGTTCCTGGAGGTGGCGCGGGGGCTGCTGGCCATCGGTTCCACGGCGGACCGGCCCGCCGAGCTGCACCGGGCGCTGGAGTACGTACTGGACTTCGTCGGGCCCGGTTTCACCGTGCAGCGGTTCGAATCGGGCGGCAAGCCGAGCGCCCTGGTCTACGCGCCTGGGCCAGCGACTGGGTCAACGGCTGCGCCAGCGGAAGGGCCGGGGCCAGCGGGAACGCCGCAGGCCCCAGCGGGCCAGCGCTGGGATGACCCTTTTAAAATAATTCTGAACGGACACCTCGATGTGGTGCCCGCAGCAGCCGAGCAGTTCGTGGCCCGGCGCGATGGCGACCGGCTGTACGCGCGGGGCGCGCAGGACATGAAGGTGTCGGCGCTGGCCGAGGCGCTCGCCTTCCGCGAGCTGGCGGCCACGCTGCCCGACCCGGTGGCGTTGCAGCTGGTCACCGACGAGGAGACCGGTGGCCGGAACGGCACCCGGCACCAGCTGGAGCGGGGCGTGCGCGGGCAGTTCGTGATCATCGGCGAGACCAGCGGGCTGCGGATCGTCACCGACTCCAAGGGCATGCTCGGGGTCACGTTGCGGTCAGCCGGGCGCGGGGCCCACAGCGCGTACCAGTGGCTCGGCGACAACGCCCTGGTCAAACTGGTGCACAGCGTGGACCGGGTGCTGGCCCGCTACCCGGTGGCCACGGCCGAGGAGTGGCGGACGACGGTGAACCTGGCCCGGGTGCACACGCCGAACCAGGCCCGGAACCAGATCCCGGCCGAGGCCGAGGCCTGGCTGGATATCCGGTTCCCGTCCGAAGATCGCGATTTTAACGAGCGGTCCGCTCCGGAAGTCGCCGCCTACCTGCAGAGCTTCTGCGAGCCGGGGGTCACCGCCGTGGTCGGCTTCCTGGACGCACCGCACCACACCGACCGGGACCGGCCCGAGATCGCCCGGCTCCAGGCCGCGGCCCTGGCCCAGCGCTATCAGCCCGATTTCCTGCGCAAACACGGTGCCGGGGACGGCCGCTTCTACGGCAGCCTGGGTATCGCGGCGGTGGCGTTCGGCGTCGGCGGGCAGGGCCAGCACGGCGCCGACGAGTACGCCGAGATCAGCACGATCGAGCCCTACTACCGGGCCCTGAGGCAGTTCCTGGCCGGCGTGGGCTAGGCCGGAGGGCCTTGGCGGGCCAGATCCGGCCGGGCTGGGCCAGAGGTTTCGCCGCATCGTGTCTGCTCAGCCGGGGGCCGGCCAGCCCGGGCCGGCGAATCGGCCTCATACGGGTGTCACGGCTCCCTGACTGGGCAGGCGGACGTCGCAGGCCGGGGGCGGACGGCCGCCCGGCGCCACGGAAGGAGCGGGCAGTGAAATCAAAGATCGTCGAGGATGCGGACGTCGTCACCTACATCGTCGTGAGCGACGCGGGCGACGAGGCCGTCAGCACGCTGGAGGACTTCGCCCGCGCCGAACGCCTGGAGGCCTCGCAGGTGACCGCGGTGGGCGGGTTCGAGCGGGCCACGCTGGGGTGGTTCGATCGGAGGGCGAAGGAGTACAAGCGGATCACGGTCGGCGAGCAGTCCGAGGTGCTGTCGCTGATCGGCGACGTGGCCGAGGGCGACGACGGCCGCCCCACCCTGAACGTCCACGTCGTGCTGGGGCTGGCCGACGGCACGACCCGCGGCGGGCACCTCATCGAGGGCCAGGTCTTCCCGACCCTGGAGGCGGTGGTGACCGAGACGCCCGCGGAGCTGCGGCGGGTCTGGCACCCGGAGCTGGGAGCGGCCTTGATCGACCTGGACCGGTCGGAGACCTGACCACGGTCATGCGCCCGGAAACGTGGCGTTTGGCGCGATTCGGGTTATCTAAGTAACGCGCCGGCCGACAACTGACGGCGAGGCGATCTGCGCGGCGGCGCCTCAGTTGAACTACCGGCGGGCTGGGCTTGGGCTGGTTACTTGTAGCCCAGGTTGGCGTAGTCGTACATCGCGTAGATCCTGCTGACGTGCACGTTAGTGAGATGCGGGTTGCGGTAGAGCAGGTATCTGGCGTCGACGCCGGGCAGGACGACGGCATCGGACATGACCCGCCGGTCGATCTGGGACCAGATCCGGGTTCTGGCGGCGACGTTAGTGGTGGCCAGGGCCGTGGCGAACAGGGTGTTCACCCTCGGGTCATTGAGCTCTTCGACGTTGTGGTTCCCGGCGGGGCTGATGGCTTGGCCGGCGGTCAGGTAGTAGAGGAAGCCGAATCCGTCTGGCCAGTCGGGGGCCCAGCCGCCTTCGGCGAGGCCGAGGCCGTGCTGGTGCACGTAGTTCGGTACGCCGGCGAAATCGGCGAAGTAGTTCTCCGAGCGGTATCCCTGGAGGGTCACGGTGATCCGGGCGCGGGAGAGGGCCTGCTGTTCCGCGGCGGCCGCGGCCTTGCCGGCGGGAGAGTCGGAGAAGTAGGCCAGGTTGGTGGTGAAACCGGCTGGCTGGCCGCAGGCGGCCAGTTCCCGCTTGGCTCGGGCCAGGTCGCCGTGTGGTTTGGTGGTCGCCTCGTATAGGCCGGATGCCTGGTAGCCGGCCAGGGTCGGGGGCAGGACGGTGCTGGCGATGGTCCCGCCGGCGACGGGGCCGCCGTACGCGGTCTGGTAGGCGGTCTTGTCGGCCGCGTATTCGACGGCGCGGCGGCAGTGCACGTTGTCCAGCGGCTTGACCTTGGTGTTGATGTAGGTGAACCAGGTCAGGTTGGTCGGCACGTTGTCAGCGTTGGTCTTCAATGACGGGCTGGCCAGGATCTGAGCTCGGGCGGCGGCTTGCACGCCGGTCCCGGTCTCGTCCACTTGGGCGAAGTTGTGGATCAGGTTGCTGTCAACGGTGGCGGCGTTGACGTTCAGGTTAAACACCATCTCGTCGGCGAGCTGGTGGCGGTTGGGGTCGGTAGCCGGGTCCCAGCGTGGGTTCCTGACCAGCGTGAACTGTTGGCCCAGCTGGTAGCGGGCGAACTTGTAGGGGCCGGTGGAGACCGGGTGCAGCTGGTACTTCGCGCCGGTGTCCCTAGCTGGGGGCACCGGGATGGTCTGCGGTAGCGCCGCGACGTAGTCGAAGTCGGCGAACGGTCTTTGCAGGTGAAACACGATCGTGAGCGGCCCGGGCGTGGCAACCGAGGTCAGGCCCGTCTTGCCTGGTGTTTTGTCCTTGTACGGGCCCGGGTAGCGAGGGTCGTTCAGCAGCACCTTGAAGTAGCTGGGGCCGTTGGGCAGCACATCTTTGGCGTAGCTACGCTCGATGGCGTACTTGACGTCGATGCTGGTGACCGGGGTGCCATCCTCGAACTTGATGCCGGGCTTGAGATGGTAGGTCCAGGTCAGGCCGTTGTCGCTGACCTGGCCCAGGCTGGTGGCCAGGTCCGGCACTAATTGTGCGCCCGCGGCACCCGGCACTGGCCGGTAGGTCACCAGCGCCCGGCCATACAGGCGGACATCGTTCCAGATATCGGTGTAGTAGGTGTTGCCCGGGTCGGTCGAGTCAGGGGCGCCATTGTCGTCGAAGATAATCGTCCCGCCCTTATGGTTCGACGGATTGACCACGCCGCTGACCGCCGCGTTATAGCCAGCGGAAGTATGCCTGCGGCTGGGCGTGCTGCTGGCGCTGCAGGCCGCCACGGCAACGCCCGCCGCCATTGCGGCCGCCCCCACCTGTATGGCATTGCTCCGCTTCACCGGGCTCTCACCCCGTCCGCCGGTACCCACTCGCGGCTATCATCCCTGGATCGCTTGTACTGCGCCAGAATGGACGGCCCAGGCGCGGTGAGCCGGCTGACTGCCAAGCGCGAACGCCTGCTCTTCAGTCATCGAGCAGCAGCCAGTCGCGATCTCGGGTCCGTCGCCCCGCCCAGGCCCGGTCGGCCAGCACCGCCGCCACTGCGGCCGCAACCGTGATCAGGAGGATCTGCCAGCCGGGCATGCCGCCGACCACGATGGTGCGGATGACAGGGGCAGGCAAATCCCCTGGCGGCGGGTCCAGCATGGCCGGGGCGGCAGGCGCCGTCACACCAAGAGCGAACAGCGCACCACCAAGGACGGCCAGGGCACCCAGGCCACGGCGAATATGGTTCATCGTCGGTTCCTCCCTGCACGGTGCGATCGATCCATTGAAAGCATGCCCAGGCCGGGGCGGCCGTCGCCATTCGGTGTTCTCCGTATACCTAGGCCGCGGCCGCGAGTAAATTGGATCCGAACCCCCGGGGGAAGGGGGGTAAAGATGACAACCCCGGTGGCGGTCAGCGAAAACGATCTGCGCGCGATGCTGCGGATCGTCAGCGACCATCGCGACGACCTGCCGTCGGCTGGGCTGTCGCCAAACCTGCTAACCGAGCTGATGGACCTGGTCCGCTGCGACGGCCTCGAGTTCGTCGGCCAGGACACCCCCCGCCAGACAGGATGGTTCGACCAGTCCCTCCCGGCCGGTACCGGCGACAGCGGACCCGAAGACCAGGTGTACTGGGAGCACTACTGGGATTCTTTCTGCAGCTACCCCGACCGCAGCGGCGACGTCCGCAGCGTGACTATGGTCTCGGACTTCTACTCAGCCCGGCAGTGGCACAGCACCGGCATGTACAGCGACTACGTCCGGCTCTGGGGTGACGAGCACGAACTGCTGCTCTGCCTGCCCGCCGGGCACATGAGGACCGCCCGGCTGATCCTGGGCCGCGGGCCCGGCCCAGACTTCACCGAACGCGACCGCGCACTGCTGATACTGCTGCGCCCCCACCTGCACCAGGCTTACCTCGACGCCGAGCAACTCCGCCGCCCCACCCCGCAACTCACCCCCCGGCACTGGGAACTACTGCGCCTCGTCGCCGCCGGGCACACCAACGCCCAGATCGCCCGCCGGCTCGGCGTGACCGAGAAAACCGTGGGCAAGCACCTGGAGAACATCTACACCAGGCTGCAGGTATCGAGCCGCACCGCCGCCGTGACCCGCGCCTTCCCCGACGGGGCAACACCAACCGCACCAGCCCTCAAGGCCGACGCCCATTAATCATCCCCCGGGCGATAACGCAGGCTGCTGGAGGGCTGAGGGCGAGGATCTTCGTGCTCAGGTGGGTGAAGCCGGCGTCGGTGAGCAGGGCCTCGATCTCGCGGGCGGCGCGGTCGGAGGTGTCCGCCGTGGCCCCGGGGCAGCGGGGCTGGGAGGCGATGGCCAGGCGGCCGCCGGGTGCGAGCCGCCGGCGCAGCTCAGCGAGGCGCTGGCCGGGCGCAGGCCAGAACCCGAGGGAGTTGACGGCCAGGATCGCGTCGAAGGGGCCGTCGAGGTCGGGCGGAAGCTGGTCGGCTGAAGCCCTGATCAGCGTGACCCGGCCGGCCCGGATGGCGGCGGCGTTGCGCTTGGACGCCTGCCGGATCATGACGCCGGAGTGATCGACGCCGTACACGTGACCGGCGCCGGCCCGGACCAGTTCGGCGATCGCCACGCCGGGGCCGAAGCCGAGCTCAAGGACCTGGTCGGCGGGCTGGATATCGAGCAGTGACACGGCCCAGCGGCTGCGCTGCCGGTTGGACGGGCGATGGGCCATCTCCCAGGCGGTCACGCGCCCGGCCGCACCCCGGGGATGATGGGCCTGGCCGATGACGTCGCGATCCAGAACGCGGGCGACGGTGAGCCCGGCTCGCGAGACCCCGTACTCGACGGCCGCGGTCACGGCGCGCGACACGGCACCCTTGCTGGGCCGTGGCATGCTTCCCTCATGTCGTCTTTTCATGGCCGGCAGTCAATGCCTTCAAGCGCACCTGAAGTCAACCCGCCGGTCCTGCTCACCATCGGTGAACTGGCCCGCCGGGCCGGAGTGACCACCTCGACCCTGCGCTACTACGAGGAACTCGGCCTGCTCCCCCGGCCGGCCAGGATCTCGGGGCAGCGCCGCTACCCCGAATCGGCGGCCCGGCAGGTCGGCGCCATCCTGCTCTACCGCGACGCCGGGTTCACCCTGGCCGAGCTGAAGGCGCTGCTGGCTTCGGACCGGAGCGCGTCGGGCGAATGGAGCAGGCTGGCCCAGCGCAAGCTGGCCGAACTCGACCAGCAGATCGCGGCGGCGCAGGCGGCCCGCGAGGCCATCAGGCACGGGCTGCGCTGCCCCCACGAGGACATCACGCAGTGCCCCAACTTCAACGCCGGCATCACCGCCCGGCTGGCCGGCCAGCCGCTGGCACGATCCCACCAGCAGTTGCACGGCCAGCGGCAACCGCCGGAGTCCTAAGCGGCGCGCAGATCGATCCAGAAGCGGTCTTCGTGGCCGGACGGATCATCGGGGACCCCGCCGTTGGCCAGGATCACCCGGCGGGACGGCTCGTTGCTGGCATCACAGGTGACCAGCACCCGGCCCAGGCCCAGGGCGCGGCACTGTGCCAGGCCGGCGGCCAGCATCCGGGTCGCGTGCCCTCGCCGGCGCCACGGCGGCACCACGTGGTAGCCGATGTGCCCGCCGATCTGGGTCAGCTCCGGGGTGAGGCGGTGCCGGATGATCAGCGTGCCCAGGTACTCCTGGCCCGCGACGTACCAGTACGCGGTGGACGGGACCCCCCAGCGGGTGCGTACGCCCCGGCGATCGCGGACGTGGGCGGCGAAATCATCGGCCGCCCGGTCCAGCCAGTCCAGGGGGGTGCCGTTGTCCAGGCTGTTCTCCCGCTCACCGGCCAGGTAGGAGTCCCGGACCGCGATGGTCGGCCAGAGCAGGCGCGGCGTCCCGGCCAGACCCGTGAGCGGGTCCGGCGCTGCGGCATCAAGACGATCACCCACCTGGCCAGTGTGCGCTACGAGGGGTGCGCGGCGCCGCTTATTTTCTGGGACGAAAAGACTCACTTCTTGAGCGTGGCATTTCGTGCGATTCAGGTTATTGTCCTTGGCGTAGCCGTACATTCGCGTCCTAGACGATGGAGCGTGGTCGTGATGAGGCGGAGCCGTTGGGCTGTGTTGGTATTGACGGCGATCGCGCTGGTCCTGGGGCTGGCCGCGCCGGCCCTGGCCGGCCAGGCGGGTTCCGGCAGCTCGGCGGGTTCGGGTGGTTCGGGTGGTTCGGCGGGTTCGGGGGGCTGCGGCTCATCCGGGGCGGTCACCACGGTGAACGGCACGCTGAGCGACGGTGCCACCTACCTGCTCCAGTGCCCGGCCGGGCACTGGAACGGGACGCTGTTCCTGTACAGCCACGGCTACGTGACGCCGGGCGCGGCCAACCCGGCGCAGGACGCCGGGGATCCGGTCACCGCGAGCTGGATGCTCGGCCACGGGTACGCCCTGGCCGGCTCGTCCTACGCCAGCACCGGCTGGGCCATCCAGCAGGCGCTGCCGGACCAGGTGAGCACGCTCGGGGTGTTCAACCGGACGTACCGCACGCCGTCCCGGACCATCGCCTGGGGGCACTCGCTGGGCGGGATCATCACCGCCGGGCTGATCCAGACCTACCCCAAGCTGTTCAACGCGGCGCTGCCGATGTGCGGCGTGCTGGCGGGCGGGGTGGCGACCTGGAACACCGCACTGGACTCGGAGTTCGGGTTCCAGCAGCTGGTCGACCCGTCGGTGCAGGTCGTGAACATCACCAACCCGACCGCGAACCTGACCGGGGCCGAGACCGCCGCGGCCGCCGCGCAGCAGACGCCGCAGGGCCGGGCCCGGCTGGCGCTGGCCGCCGCGCTGGGCGACACACCGGGTTGGTTCACGCCGCTATTGCCCGAGCCCGCGGCCAGTGACGTCAACGCCCAGGAAGCCAACCAGTACCAGTGGGACACCCAAGTCGACTTCCCGTTCGTGTTCGCCTTCCGGGCCGAGCTGGAGGCGCGGGCGGGCGGCAACCCGTCCTGGAACACGGGGGTCAACTACGTCACCCAGCTCGCGAAGTCCGCGGACCACCGTGAGGTGGCGGCGCTGTACAAGGCGGCCGGGCTGAACCTGTCGGCCGACCTGAGCAAGCTCAACCACGCGGCCCGGGTCAGCGCCAGCCCGACCGCGGTGAAGTACCTGGCCCAGAACATCAGCTTCAACGGCAAGATCTCGGTCCCGGTGCTGACCATGCACACCACCGGTGACGGCCTGGTCGTGCCGGAGAACGAGCAGGCCTACCGGCAGGTCGTCGACCAAGCAGGCAACGGCGCCAAGCTGGCCCAGATCTTCGTGCACCGCGCCGGGCACTGCGCGTTCACCCCGGCCGAGACGATCACCGCGGTCCAGACGCTGACGAACCGGCTGAACACCGGGCACTGGAACTTCGCCGCGCTGACCCCCGGCCACCTCAACGAAGCCGCCGCCGATCTGGGCCCGACCTACAACATCTACTCGTCCGGCGGCTCGGCCGTGGCGACCCCCCCGGAGTTCACCCGCTACCAGCCGACCCCGTACCTGCGCCCGTTCGACCTGTCCCGCTGGTAGACCGAGGGGATCCGGGTCAGGCCAGCCCCGCGAGGGCGCGGGCCTCGGCCTCGTCGCGGCACGCACGCAGGGCGGTGATCCGGCTCCCGCTGACGGTGACCACGAAGTAGTTACGGTCGCGGGACCCGCGGGCCCGGTGCTGGTCCAGGCCGGGAGTGTGCAGCACGAGCAGCACCTGGTCGCCGTGACCGGCGATCCGGTCAATGCGCGACCGCAGGCCCTGGCCGGATTGGCGGTGCAGCGCCCGGCGCAGCTCGTCGCGGCCATGGCAGGTCCGCGGTTCGGGGTCCGGTTCGCTCGGGTCAAGGAAGGTCCAGGTCAGGTCGGGGTCGACGACCTCCAGCATCCCGTCGACGTCGCCACGGCCGTAGGCTTCGTAGGCCGCGCGGACCAGGGCCGTGCCTGCATCATCGGTCATCGGACCCTCCTCACTCCATGGCCCAGTCCATCATGCGATGGGTCTGCGGGGGTGGCTTGAGTCCGCACTGCGGGACAGCTGTTAGCGTGCGGGCATGCCTGGGCTGACGGTCGGGAAGCCCGCGGACGTGCACGCGGCGGGGGAATTATGAAGTTTGGGATCGTCTACCACACCGGTGCGTTCGGGATCGAGCCTGAGCAGGTCACTTCGGTGGCGCGGCACGCGGAACAGTGCGGGTTCGAGTCGCTCTTCACCACCGAGCACATCGCGCTGTACCCGGGTGTGACGCTGGGCCGGATGCCGATCGCGCCGGACACGCCGATCGCCGATCCGCTCGAGGTGCTGAGCTTCGTGGCTGGGGTCACCGAGCGCATCATCCTGGGGACGGCGGTGCTGCTGCTGCCGTTCCACCAGCCGGTGGTGCTGGCTAAACGGCTGGCCACGATCGACCAGCTGTCCCGGGGGCGGATGCGGCTGTTCGGGATCGGCGTCGGTGCCCTGGCCAAGGAGGCCGAGGCGGCCGGGGTTGACTTCCACACTCGCGGGCGCCGGGCCGACGAGGCCATCGACGTGCTGCGGCTGCTGTGGGCCGGGGACGCCGACGGGGTGAGTTTCGACGGGGAGTTCTACTCGTTCAGTAACCTGTGCAGCTTCCCCAAGCCGTACCAGGCACGCACGCTGCCCATCCACGTCGGCGGGTCCAGCCCCGCCGCCGCCCGCCGGGCCGGCCTGCGCGGTGATGGATACTTCCCCGGCGGCGGGATCACCAACGAACAGCGCACGGCCCAGCTCGCCCTGATACGCGAGACCGCCCGCGCGGCCGGGCGTGACGCCGGCGCGCTGGAGTACACCCGCTGGGGCAACATCGCGATGACCCCGGACGAGGTGGCCGCGCTGGCCGCCGAGGGCGTCACCCGGCTGATCATCAGCCCCACCACCGCCGACCTGGCCGAGCAGCAGCAGGAACTCAGCGCCTTCGCCGAGCAGCACGGCCTGGGCTGAGAATTACGCCGGGCCGGAGGCGGCGTGGGGGACGGTGGCTTCGGCGGGTGGAGCGGCGGCGGCGCCGGCTCGCTGGGGCAGGAACAGGGTGAGCGCGGTCGCGAAGGCCAGGAGCTTCGACACGACGTTCAGGCTGTAGAACAGCGACGTGTTGGGATAGCCGAAGCCGTACAGGGCCCAGATCGCGAACACGACCAGGATCGACGCGAAACAGAAGAACGTGGACCGTCGCAGCCGCACCATCGGGGAAGCCGCCAGCAGCGCCAGCGTGACGATCTCGATGAGGAACAGGGGCACGAAGAACAGCACCAGGTGCGCGGTCGAGATCGGTGAGATCCGGGTCAGGACGATGAAGTCAAACGGGAACTCGAAGATCATCGGGGCGGCGAGGGCGCCGATGGCCGCACCGCCCAGCCGGGCTGGCCAGTCGTAGGCCCGGCCCAGCGCGATGATGACGACGAAGGTCACGACGACGGCGGTGAAGGTGACGGGCGCGATCGGGCCCGGGCCCGTCGCCCGGACCCGGCCCGGATGCGCTTGCTGAGCCTGCTGAGTGAGGGCCGATAGCACCGCGAGAAATGCAAAGATCACCACCACCCAGACCGTGGCCAGTATGTACGTGGTGTTCCGGCCGGGACGCGGCAGGTTAGACGGCAGGGGCAGCCGGGCTCCGCCGCGGCCACCGTGGCCGCGACGATCAGCAGGATGACGGCGAGCACGATCCGGCTGCTGCCGCTGTAACTGACCCACGGGGCGTGCTGAGCCACGCCGGTGCCCCCTTCTCCCCCCTTCGCTTCCTTTCCCTCCGTCCTTCCGCCCTATGCCGGCGGCCGGAGGCCATCGGCGATGATGGCGACGATGCGGTCGCGAAGGCCGGGGTCGGGGTCGTGCTGAAGGCTGACGAGCATGCCTTTGAGCAGGACGACCAGATCGGTGGCGCTGACGCCGGGGCGGACGGCGCCGGCGTTCTGGGCGTTGCACAGGAGCAGGCCGAGGGACGAGCGCATCTCGTCTTGCACGGGGCCCGGGACGGCGATGGCCTGGGGCAGGTCGCGCTTGGCCGCCGCTTCGTCCGCGAGCCGGAGCAGGAACCCGAAGAACGCCGGGCCGGGCTCAGCGGCAGCCGCGCGCTGCTGAGCGTCGGCGATGAGGTCTTCGACGCGCGCTCTGGTCACCGCTTCGAACAGGGCTTCCTTGGACGGGAAGTGCCGGTAGACGGTGCCGGCGCCCACTCCGGCCCGGGCCGCGATCTCGTCCAGCGGCACGTCGTAGCCGGACTCGGCGAACGTCTCCCGGGCCGCGCGCAGCACCTTCTCGCGGTTCCGCCGGGCGTCGGCGCGGAGCTTGGCCTCGGGGGGACGCGACCGCTCGGCCGACGGCTGCGGCTGCGGCTCAGTGTTTGGCTCAGGCATTGCTAACCGGGGCGATCGTTCCGTATATTCGGTGGGTCTAAGCGGGGTCATCGTTCCGATTATAGGAGGGTGTCATGACGGAGGGCCGGGAAGGCGGGGCCGAGGAGGTGCGCGGCGCGCGGGAGCCGGGTACCGGGGCCGCGGCACGGAGCCCGCGGGAGGTGGCGGACCTGGTGCGCCGGATGGTGGCGGGTGAAGACGTTGGGTTCGGGGACCTGTTCGCGGAGGACGCGGTGTTCAGCTACCCGTTCAGCGCGCCGGGGGCACCGGACCAACTGGTCGGGCGGGAAGCGATCAAGGCGTTCTTCGGGAGCCGGGGCGGCGCACGGTCGCTGTTCCGGATGGACGGGGTGGACGCGGTGATCCGGGAGACCGACGACCCGGAGGTGGTGGTGGCGGAGATCCGGCACCACGGCTGGTCGCACGTGACCGACGCGCCGTACCAGCACACCGCGCTGAACGTGATCCGGGTCCGGGACGGGCTGATCGTCCGGTACGACGACTACATGAACCCGATCGCGCTGGCGCAGTTGCTCGGGCGGACCGACGACCTGGTCAGCGCGCTGAGCGAGGGCTGACGGCTCAGCGACCAGCCCCGCGGCCCGGGCTGGCCGCCAACCCGAGCCGGGATCCGCCGTCAACGTCGTTACGATGACCTGGGCCGACGCCCGGATGGCGTCCGCATGGCGCCCGGACTGGCGGAAGGAAACCGATGGAAACTCTGTTGTCTGGCATCCGTTCGCAGCGGATACCGACGGACCGGCTGACGGCCAACGTGCTGGAGGTGACCGGCCGGACCGGTCCCCCGGTGCTGTTCGTGCACGGCAACGTGTCGTCCTCGCTGTTCTGGCAGCCGACCATGCTGGCCCTGCCGGCCGGGTTCCGGCCGCTGGCGATGGATCTGCGGGGGTTCGGTGACACCGACCCGGAGCCGGTGGATGCCACGCGCGGGCTGCGTGACTACGCCGACGACGTGGCCGCCACCATCGACGCGCTCGGCCTGGACGACGTGCACCTGGTCGGCTGGAGCATGGGCGGCGGGGTGGTGCTGCAGTATCTGGCCGACCGGCCCGGCGCGCACCGGGTGGCCTCGCTGACGCTGGTCGATCCGGTGTCACCATTCGGGTTCGGCGGGACGCGGGGAGCCGAGGGCACGCTGTGCGATCCGCCCGGGGCCGGATCGGGCGGCGGCACCGGCAACCCCGGGTTCATCACCAGGCTGGCCGCCGGTGACCGCAGCGGCGACGATCCGCTGTCCCCGCGCCAGGTGCTGCTGGCGCACTACGTGAAGCCGCCGTTCGTGCCGGAGCACCTGGACATCTTCGTGGAGTCCATGCTGTCCACCCGGATCGGCGAGCATCACTACCCGGGCGACGCGCGCACGGTGGCGGCGTGGCCGGGGATCGCGCCAGGCGACCACGGCGTGCTGAACACCATGGCCCCGACAAACTTCCGGATCGAGGACCTGTCCGGGGTGACGCCGAAGCCGCCGGTCCTGTGGCTGCGCGGCGCCGACGACGTGATCGTGTCCGACACGTCGCTGTACGACCTGGCCTACCTGGGCTCGCTCGGGGCGGTGCCGGGCTGGCCCGGGGAGCAGACCTGGCCGCCGCAGCCCATGCTGGCCCAGACCCGCACGGTGCTGGACGGTTACGCGGCCGCGGGCGGGCGGTACCGCGAGGTAGTCATCGCCGATTCCGGCCACGGCCCGCACCTGGACCAGCCGGAGAAGTTCCTGGCCGCCCTGGGCGAGCACCTGAGTGGCTGACGGGTCCTGTGGGGCGCGGGTGGCTGACGGGGCGCGGGAGCCTGCTGGTGGCGGTCAGCGCAGGGATGAGGCGGGGTGTGCTTCCCAGATCGTCCACAGCGGGCGGTAGCCCTGCTGGCTCCAGAACGGGACCGACCGGGGGTTGACCTGGGTGTAGTGCAGCAGGTTCACCGCGACCCCGGCCGCTTGCGCCTCGGTGTGGAAGCGGGCGGTCAGCGCGGCGCCCACCCCGGCCCCGCGCTCGGTCGCGCTGACCCCGGTGAGCAGGTTGTAGGCCACCGGCTCGGGCCGGGTCAGCGGGGCGATCCAGCCCGCGTCGGCCGGGCGCTGGGCGTGCAGCACGCCGACCGCCTGCCCGTCCCGCTCGGCCAGCCAGACCCAGGGCTCGGCCGCGGCCAGCGCGGTCTTGGCTTCGGTCCGCAGCGCGTCCGCGGTCCAGGGCCGGTCGACCACCTCGCCGAAATGCGCATCGTAGCGGACGACCAGGTGCTCCAGGCGGACCACCGCGTCCAGGTCGGCCGGTCCGGCCCGGCGGATCTGCAGGCCCGGGGGCAGTTCGGGCACCCCGTTCGCTGGCTCGTTCGTCAGCCTGAAACCGGGCGGCCCGGACCTCACCGCGACCACCGCCAGCGGCTGAAGCCCGTGGTGGAGCAGGGCAATGATCCCTTCGACGTCCCGGCTGGGCCAGGACACCACGGCCGCGGTGTCCTCCTCGTCCACGCCAGGCTGGACGGCCACGTGGTCGTGCCAGGCCGTCAGCAACTGGTCCAGCGCTTCGGTCATGTCCTGGCCGCCGACGCGGGCGGTGAGCTCGAACCGGCGCGCCGCGCCCCAGCACATCTCCAGCGTCCCCGGGGTGCCCGCCCAGTGGCCGCAGCCCCCGACGGCCGTGGGGGCGTCCGGCGGGCCGGCCGTGAACCGTTCGCCGTCGGCCGCGGCCGGGATGGACGGCACCGGCAGCAACGGGTCCAGGGCCTGCCACCGCTGTGCGACCTGGGCGATGACCAGTTCGTCCGGGTCACCGTGCGCCGATGCCATGACCGCCTCCGCTGTTGGCTGGGTCTGCTGTGGTCTGGTCCGGCGAGCAGCCTACTGGCGCGCTTCTTGCTCCGGTCGGATTTCTTCAGCATCACCCGGAGACCGGCCCGCGGGAGGAGACCCGGGTCGAGGATTGAGGTCAGCCGGTGCCGGGTCAGCCGGTATCGGGGCGGAAGACCAGGACCAGCACCCGGACGGCCAGTATGGCCGCCACCACCAGCAGGCAGTAGCCGAAAAAGCCGTACAGGCTGACCTCCCGGGTCACGCTGGGGCCACCGCGCAGGCCGATCAACAGCACGGCCATGATCCCGGACGCGGCGGCCAGGAACGTCAGCAGCACCTGGTGCAGCAGCCCGGTGACGAACCGGCGGTCGGACCGATCGGCCAGCAGCCGGACGTTGACGTTGAGCCGGCCCGTTTCCAGCGCCTGCCCGACCCGGTCGATCCGGCGGGGTAGCCGGCGCAGCATGGGCAGCAGCGAGGTCAGTTCGTCCAGCGCGGTCCGGCGCAGTTCGTCCGGGCCGAGCCGCTCGGCGAACTGGCCGGATGCGAACCGGCGGGCCCCGGCCACGATGTCGAAGCCCGGGTCGAGCTGGGTCAGCGTGCCTTCCATGGTGGCCAGCGCGCGGAACACGGCCGCGATCTCCGGCGGGATGGCCAGCCCGTGCTCGGCCACGATGCGGAACAGGTCGGTGAACATCCGCACGTCGGGGGTGATCCCCGGGGCCACGTGCCGGGCCGCGAACCGGCCCAGCGTCCGTTCCAGCCGGGCCTCGTCCAGGTCTTCGGGCCGGTCCACCACGTCCAGCAGGGCATCGGCCAACGCCGCGGGGTCCCCCCGGTCCAGGGCCAGCAGCAGCCGCTGCAAGGCGGACCGCAGCCCGGCGTCGATCCGGCCCACCGACCCGAAGTCGAGCAGGCCCAGGCGCCCGTCGGTGAGCAGCAGCACGTTGCCCGGGTGCGGGTCGGCGTGGAACGTCCCGTCCAGGAGCACCTGCCGGAGCAGCGCGTCCAGCAGGCTGGACGCGAGCGCGGCCCGGGTCTGGTCGGCCACGCCGTCCGCCGCGGCGGTCAGCGGGCGGCCGTCCAGGTAGTCCATGACCAGGACCTTTTCCCCGCTGAGGGGCTGGTACGGAGTGGGCACCCGGACCGGCTGAGCCGTGTCCGGGCCACGTCGGCCGGCCGCGGCGGCCACCGCGGTCATGTTGCGGGCCTCGATCCGCAGGTCCAGCTCTTCGTGCAGGGCGTCGGCGAATCCGTGGGCCAGGGTGACCGCACCCACGGACCGGCCCCAGCTGGTGCCGCGCTGCAGCCGGGCCGCGAGCCGGAGCACGATGTCGAGGTCACGGTCGACGACCGCGCGCACGCCGGGCCGGCACACCTTCACCACCACGGGCTGGCCGGGAGCCAGGGCGGCCGCCGGTTGGCTGGTGGACAGCGTGGCCCGGTGCACCTGGGCGATGGAGGCCGCGGCCAGCGGCTCCCGCTCGAAGGTCACGAAGACCTCGTCCACCTCGGCTCCCAGCTCGGCGCGCAAGGTAGCTTCCACCTGCGGCCAGGGCACCTGGGGCGCATCGTCCTGCAACCGCGACAACTCGGTGATGAACTCGGGCGGCAGCAGGTCACGCCGGGTCGACAGCACCTGACCGAGCTTGACGAAGGTCACGCCGCCGTCTTCCAGGGCCAGGCGGAGCGACCGGGCCAGCCGGGCCCGCCCTTCGGCGGTGGCCAGCTCGGACCGGCGGCCGCCGCGCTGGTAGGGCAGCAGGCCCCGGCGGACCAGGATCCGGGTGATCTGGGCGTAGCGCCGGGTCCGGCCCGCCTGCTGACGCAGCGACCGGGCCACATATACCGGGCCGGGCAGCGAGCCGCTCGGCACCAACGCCTCGGATACGACCAGGAAGATCATCCCGACCAGCAGGGCGATGACCAGGCCGAGCAGCACGAACCACAACCCGGGCAGGGTGGCGGCGCCGCGGCGGACCGCGGGCCCGCCGATCGCGCTGATGATCGGCTGGGCCACGAAGAACGCGATCAGGCCGGCCACCAGCGTGCGCAGCGGGGCCAGCCGCAGGCCGAGGAGCCGACGCACCCCGAACGCGAACACCAGGACCGTCAGCACGACCCCGATGGCCACGAGCGGAACATCAAGAACATTCATGAGCACGGATACCTGGTCGCCGTCACCGCGGACGTCGGGTCAGAACTGGAGGACGGCGGCGCCGTCGACGCGGCCGGCCTTCAGGTCGGCCAGGGCCTGGTCGGCCCGGCTGAACGGGTACGGGGTGGTGGTCACCTTGAGCTTCAGCCGTTCGGCCAGGGTCAGGAACTCCTGGGCATCGCCGCGCGTGTTGGAGGTGACGCTGCGCAGATTGCGCTCCTGGAACAGGTGCTGTTCGTAGTTGAGCGACGGAATGTCGGTCAGGTAGATGCCAGCCACGGACAGCGTGCCGTTCCGGTCCAGCGCGGTCAGCGCGGCCGGGACCATCTCCCCCACCGGGGCGAACAGGATGGCCGAGTCCAGCGGCACCGGCGCCGGGTCGTAGGAGTCCTGCACGGACGCGGCGCCCAGGCTGCGGGCCAGCTCGCGGGCGGACTCGCCCCGGGTGAACACGTGCACCTGCGCGCCCTGGGCGATGGCGACCTGGGCGGCCAGATGGGCCGAGCCGCCGAAGCCCCAGATGCCGAGCGTGCCGCCGGGCGGGACTTCGGCCCGGGCCAGCGCCCGGTAGCCGATGATGCCCGCGCACAGCAGCGGGGCCAGCTCGGTGTCGCTGAACCCGCCGGGCAGCGGATGGGCGAAGGCGTCGGCCACGACCAGGTACTCGGCGTAGCCGCCGTGGATGTCCCAGCCGGTGTAGGTCGAGGCGGGACACAGGTTCTCCTGGCCGCGGCGGCAGAACCGGCAGGACCCGTCGACGCCGGCCAGCCAGGCCGCCCCGACCCGGTCCCCCACGCTGAACCTGGTCGTGCCGGGGCCGGTCGCGGTGACCTGGCCGACGACCTCGTGCCCCGGCGTGGTCAGGGGGTGGTGCGGCGGCAGGTCACCCTCGGCCAGATGCAGGTCGGTGCGGCACACTCCGCACGCGATGACCTTGACCAGCAACTGGCCTGGACCGGGCTCGGGGACGGGACGATCGGTCAGCTCCAGGGGGCCGGAGGTGATTGGCCCGGGCTTCGCCACTACCCATGCGCGCATGGCTCTACGTTATGGCCCCTGGGGCTGACGGATCAGCGGGCAGGGGCCAGACTGGAGATCCACAATCGTTCGCATCGACCGGGAGCAGGGAAATCATGGATCGCGAGGAGCGCAAGCAGTTCGTCCGAGACCACCGCACCTGCATCTTCGGTTACAACCGGAAGAACGACGGGCCGGCCATGACCGTCGTGTACTACATCATGGACGGTGACGACCTGCTCGTCTCCACCATGGCCGACCGGGCCAAGGCCAAGGCCGTGCAGCGCGACCCGCACGTCAGCCTGTGCGTGCTGGACGAGAACTGGCCCGTCACCTACCTGCAGGTCTACGGCCGGGCGGAGTTCGACCCGGACCCAGAGCACGCCAGCCAGCTGATGCGGAAGGTCATCGAGCTGATGGCAGGCGAGCCGATGCCGGATGAGAAGTACCCGGCGATCCAGAAGATGTGCGTCGACGAGAAGCGCGTGGTGCTGCGCATCACCCCGTACTCAACGTTCGAGACCCCGCCCCGCCACGTCTACCAGGCCGACGACGTGGACACGCTGACCCACTTCACGTCCAAGAGCCAGGCCTGGTGAGCTAGTACTGGTGAGCCGCGGCTGGCCGGGGGCAGCCGCTGGTGACCGGGCTCAGTAGTGCAGGTGGGCCTGCCAGTCGGCCGGGACGCGGTCCTCGGGGCCGGGGGTGGTCTGGTCCAGCGGGTGGTGGTCCGGCGGGGCCAGTTTGGGGCCGCGCTCGTAGAGCCGGTCGTCCGGGTAGCTCCAGAACCAGTCTTCCTGGGGCTCGAAGCTCTGGATGACCGGGTGCCCGGTCTCCTTGGCGTGGATGCTGGCGTGCTGGGCGGGCGAGGAGTCACAGCAGCCGACGTGGCCGCACTGGGCGCAGCGGCGCAGGTGGAACCACCAGCCCCCGCTGGCCTCGCATTCGGTACAGCCGGGGCCGCTGGGGGGGACCGACGGGTCGACGCCGGGAATCTCGCTCATGAGCTCACCTGCTCCTGCTCTGCGTCTGCCTCTGGCGCCGGCTCTGAAGCCGACTCCACGGCCGGCTCTGGCGCTTCGTCATTGTCCTGGTTCTGGGCCGTGAGCGGCAGCCAGACCCGGAACTTGGTGTCACCGGGCCCCCCGAACACGTTGATCTCCCCGTGGTGCTTCTTGGCCACGATGCGCCAGGAGATGTCAAGCCCGAGCCCGGTGCCCTCACCGACCGGCTTGGTGGTGAAGAACGGCTCGAAGATACGCGACTGGATCTCGGGCGGCACACCCGGGCCGGTGTCGCCGAACTCGACCAGCAGCTGGTCGCGGTCCAGGGCGGTGCGAATGGTGAGCGTGCCATGGCCCTTCATGGCCGAGACCGCGTTGTCGATCAGGTTGGTCCACACCTGGTTGAGCTCAATGGCGTAGGCCGGGATCTTGGGCAGCGTGCGGTCGTAGTCCTTGACGATGGTGACGTCCGGACCGATCTTGGCCGCCAGCATGACCAGCGTGCTGTCCAGCAGGTCGTGCACGTCGACCTCGGTGAAGGGGGCCCGGTCGAGCTGGGAGTACTGCTTGGCCGCGCCGACCAGGTGCATGATCCGGCCGGTGGAGTCCTGGATCTCGTTCATGAGCAGTTCGGTCTCGACCGTGTAGGTCAGCCACCGGATGGCGCCTTCCAGGTCCTGCGTCTCGACGATCTCAGTCACCTGATCCAGCCACACCGTGTCCAGCCCGGCCTGGACCAGGACCGGAGCCAGGTCCCAGCCGCCGCTGACGCCGTAGCTGTCGAGCCAGTCGGCCACCGTGTCCTCGGCGTCAGAGGCCTCCATGGGGCCCAGCTGCGGGGCCTTGGCCACCCGCTCGACGGCCCGTTCCTGCAGCTCGATCAGGGCTTCCAGGGTGTCCTGCTGGTAGCGGTGCTTGGTCAAGATGCCGAGCTTGTGCCGCATCCCGGCCACCCGGTCGCGCAGCGAGGAGGTGGCCCGGACCGCGGCCGCGGCCGGGTTGTTGAGCTCGTGGGTCAGGCCCGCCGACAGCGAGCCCAGGGCCAGCAGCCGCTCGCGCTGGTTGATCGCCTGGTTGGCGGCCTTGCTGCCGAAGAACGCCCCCTCCAGCAGGTGCACGGCCATGGGGAACCAGGTGGTCATCATCTCGGCGAAGCAGTTCGCGTCCAGCACGAAGAACCGGGACGGCACTGTGGCCCGCAGCGAGTTGTTGTAGTTCTTCGAGGCCCGATCGCCCAGGTAGGCCTGGAACGCCCCCGCGTAGACCCCCCTTTCGGCGGTCCGGTTCACCTCGATGTCGTCCGATCCGACCCGGCGGGACATCACCACGCCGCCTTCGAGCAGCACGTAGAAGCAGGTGGCCGGGTCACCCTCGGTATAGATCGGACCGGCCTCGAAGGTCTCGACCCGCCCCTCCCGGCACAGCCAGTCGAGCTGCTCGTCATTCAGCTTCTCGAACAGGAACAGGGTTCGCAGCTCGGCCGGGTCGCAGGTACTGGTCGTGGTCACAGCTTCTCCAGGTAACGGTGCACGAGCATGACGGCCATGGCACCCTCGCCCACGGCGGAGGCGACGCGCTTGGCCGACTCGGCCCGGACGTCACCGGCCACGAACACACCAGGGACACTGGCCTCTAGGTGATAAGGCGCGCGGTCCAGCGGCCATTCCGCGGGCGGCTCGCCGTCGGCGGAAAGATCCGGGCCGGTGAGCACGAACCCGTGCTCGTCGCGCTCGAGTACCCCGTCGAGCCAGCTGGTCAGCGGGGCCGCGCCGATGAACACGAACAGGTGCTGGGCCGCGACGTCCTCGGTCTCACCGGTGTTGGCATCCTGCAGGGTCAGACCCTCCAGGTGCCCGTCACCGCGGGCGCCGACCACCGTGGTGCAGGTGCGGACGGTGATGTTCGGGACGCTCTCGACCTGCTCGATCAGGTAGTGCGACATCGACTTGGTCAGCGACGGGCCGCGCACCAGCAGCGTCACCGACTTGGCCATGCGGGACAGGTAGACCGCGGACTGCCCGGCCGAGTTGGCCCCGCCGACGATGAAGACGTCGTTGTCGACGCAGGCGGCCGCCTCGGTCAGCGCGGAGCCGTAGTAGACGCCGGCCCCGGTCAGCTCGTCCAGGCCGGGCGCGCGCAGCTGCCGGTAGGTGACCCCGGTGGTGAGGATGACGCTGTGCGCGTCGAGCGACGTGCCGTCGGAGAACCGGACGGTGCGGGCCGAGCCGTTGATCTCCAGCCCGGTGACCTCGCGGGTGGTCAGCACCTCGGCGCCGAACTTGGCCGCCTGCAGCCGGGCCCGGGTGGTGAGCTGGGCCCCGGACACCCCGTCGGGGAAGCCGAGGTAGTTCTCGATGCGGGAGCTCTGCCCGGCTTGCCCGCCGGTCGCGGTGCGCTCCAGCAGCACGGTCCGCAGTCCCTCGGAGGCCCCGTACACGGCGGCGCCCAGGCCGGCTGGGCCGCCGCCGACCACGATCAGGTCGTAGAAGTCGGACGACGGGCTGGTGGCCAGGCCGACCTTGGCCGCCAGGTCGGCGTCGGACGGGGCGACCAGCACCTCGTGGTCCAGGGTGATGATCAACGGCAACTGGAGGCCGTCCTGGCTGGCCGCCTCGAGCATCCGCCTGCCCTCGGGCTCGTCGGTGGAGAACCAGCGGTACGGGACCTGGTTGCGGGCCAGGAACTCGCGCACGTCGGACGAGCGGGCATTCCAGCGGTGCCCGATGACCTTGATCTCCGGCACCACGTGATGATCGGAGGCCTTCCAGGTGTCCAGCAGCGTGTCCACCACCGGGTAGAGCTTCTCCTCCGGCGGGTCCCACGGCTTGAGCAGGTAGTGGTCGAGGTCGACCACGTTGATCGCGTCGATGGCCGCACCGGTGTCGGCGTAGGCGGTCAGCAGCACGCGGCGGGCACCGGGATAGATGTCCATCGCATGCTCGAGGAACTCGACGCCGTTCATGTTCGGCATCCGGTAGTCGGCCAGGATGACAGCGACCTGGTCGCCGCGCAGCTTCAGCTCGCGCAGCGCCTCCAGCGCCGACGGGCCGGACTCGGCCCGGACGATGCGGTACTCGCTGCCGTACTTGCGCCGCAGGTCGCGGGACACGGCGCGGGATACGTCCGGGTCGTCATCGACGGTGATGATCGCGGTCCGCGCGTTCTCGGCGGGGGCGTTGGGCGCGGTCAAGGGCATGAAGGCTCCGTAGGGTCGTCAGGTCCAGGCGGGGTCTCGGCGCAAGGAGGCCCCGTTCAGGGCGCATGCAGCCCATCGTAGGTTCCCGCTGGGCGGAATGTCCTCCTGCGGTTTCCGCTGGGCGCGTAACGGAAGTAATCACTAAACGCGTAAGGGACGTAATCACTGGGCGCGTAACGGACGTGATCACTGGGCGCGTAGCGGACGTGATCAAGAGTGGCAATGGTCCCCATCGGCGGGGGCGAGATCGATGGCGGGGTTGCGGTCGAAGAAGCCAACTGGCTTGAGCGTGAAGCCGGCGTACTCCACCGGCATGACCGGGAAGTCCTCAGGGCGGCAGAAGTGGGTGGTGCCGACCGTGTGCCAGAGCACGATGTCGGTGTCGGCCACCGGCCGGTCGGCCGCGGTCCAGGCGGGCAGCCCGGCCCCGCCCGGGTGCTGGTTGGGGAAGTCGCCCGCGGGGCGCTGCTCGTCCGGGCGGGCCGGGGTGACCCACAGGTGTTTGGTCGCGAACGTGGCCCGCGCGGTGATGGCCGCGTCCGGCTGGGCCAGCAGCGGCGCGCTGGGCTGCGGCACGAGCTTGTAGGCGACGGGCTCGCCACAGGCGTTGACCGAACCATGGTTGACGATCTTCCAGTGCCGGGCGTGCTCGGGGGCGGCCATCCGCTGGGCGCCGAGCTCGGTGGCCAGCAGCGTGCTGCGAGCGGTGAAGGCGTTGCCGTGCGGGTTGTCCGGGCCCGGCGGTACCGGCACCGCGTCGACCTCGTAGACCGAGTTCGCCGGGCCGTCCAGGCAGGTGTCGAGCCGGAAGCTGAACAGGTGCTGGTGGTGCGGGCCGGCCAGTTCAGGAGTGACCGGGCTGGCGTACGGCACCCGGGTGCCCGGCACCACCGCCTGGGTCTGGATGATGCCGGTCAGCTTGACCTCGGCCTGAATGGTGCCGTCCAGGTAGAAGTACCAGAAGAAGCCGTACTCGTAGTTGCCCACGGTGGCGATGAACGAGATCACCATCCGCCGGGACCGGCGCACCTCGGCCACGCCGTTGGGCACGTCGGTGTGCTTCCACAAGATGCCGTAGTCCTCTTCGTGCAGGCAGATGGCCTGCGGCAGCGTGCTGGCGGTGCCGTCCTCGTCGACCTTGACCGCGTCCAGGTAGACGATCTCACCCAGGCAGTCACAGCCTAGGGTCAGCGCGTTGGCCGCCTTGCCCAGCCCGACCTCGCCCGCGTCGAAGGCACTCTTCCACCAGTGGTTGATGGCGGTGGAGCCGTAAGGCACGACCATCTCGGCCACGCTGGCCCGGTACAGGATGGGCCGGACGCGGTCGCCCTCGATGTAGCTGACCTCGTGCAGGACGACGCCCTCGATCGGGTGCATGGACACCCGCAGCTGCCACGGGCCCCAGCGCAGCAGGCCGTCCTGGACGGTGAAGCCGGGGCCGTCCGGCTGCAGGATCTGCAGCGGGGCCAGCTCGCGCAGGTGCGGCATGCTGGCCGCGTCGTAGCGGCCCGGATCCTTTGGTACGGGCACGACGTCACCGTCGATCAGCTCGACGACCTCGCCGGTATCCCGGTCCAGCACCGCGACCAGGTTCTCGATCGGCCGGGCGTAGGGGTTGCAGCCGGGTCCGTCCAGCACGTAGGCGACAGCCCGGGCCAGCCGGCGTCCGGAGCGGTCGACGTCGAGGCCCACGTTGGCGGCCGGCCAGGCGTCGACCTGGATCTGGCTCACGTCGGTGATGCCGCGCCGGGCCAGCGCGGCCTGGAACCCGGGATCCGCCTTGACCTGTTCGCCGTTGGCCGTGTACTCGGCGAACATGACCGCCGGTTGTACCCCCGGAACCGGGACCCGGGCGGTGATGGCCTGGTCGTCCAGTGACACCGTGACCAGCGTGGTGCGAGTGATGTCCGAGGCTGATGTGGCTTCAGTTTCGGTGGCTGGGTGGTAGAGCACGCAGCGGGCCAGCCGGGGCACGGGGGTGCCGTCCCAGCCGAGCACGACGTCCTTGGCCGACTCGACCAGCTCGCAGTAGACGAGCAGGGTCCCCGGCGGGGCGCCGTCCAGCGCGATCCGGCACGCGGCGGCGGTCTCATCCACGGTGAGCGGGGCCAGCGGATGGCGCCGGGAGGATGGTTGGGCCGCGAGGCGGTCGTTGGCCGTCTGCGTCATCGATGTCTCCGTTTCAGCCAGCTTCGGGATGAGGACACCTTTGTTATGTTGCGCCCCGATCGCCGGGTAGCGACAGGCCTGTTAACCACTGGCCTGTTAACCACTGGCCTGTTAACCGCCGGCCTGTTAACCGCCAGCCTGTCAAGCACTGGCCAGGGAAGCCGGGCTAAGCTGCGCCTGTGCGACTGACCGTGCTGCCCCCGCCCGCCGCTTAGGCGGGCCCCACAGAACACCGCCGCCACGGTGGTGCCGGTGGGTGCTGCCCGCATACGGGCCCCCATCACCACCATCCCGCTGCGGAGCGCGTTCATGTCCACTTCTGTCTCCGGCCTGCCCTTCGGGCGTGGCCTCCTCTACCTGGCCGTTGCCGGTGCCGCCTGGGGCACCGCGGGCGCGGCCGCCGATCTCATCTACCGGTCCAGCGCGGCCGGCCCGATCACCGTCTCGTTCTGGCGGAACGTAGCCGGCCTGGTGCTGCTGCTCGCCGTCCAGCTGATCCGGTCGCGGCGTAGCTGGCCGCGGCGGGGCGGGTCGGGGCGGGGTGGGTCGGGGCGGGGTGGGTCGCGGCGTGGTGGGTCGCGGGCCGGGCCGACCCGGCGCCGCAGACGGCTGAGCCGCCGGGACCTGCTGGTGCGTGGGCAGACCGGGCTGGGCCTGGCCGTGTTCCAGACGGCGTACTTCGGCGCGGTGCAGTCCACCGGGCTGGCCGTCGGCACCGTGGTCACCCTGGGCACCGGCCCGCTGCTGATCGCGGTGGGGGCGCGGCTGGTGCTGCACGAACGGCTGCCGCGCGGTGGCCTATCCGCAATGGCGGCCGCACTCGGCGGGCTGGTCGTCTTGGTGCTCGGCCATCCGGGCGGCACGGTGCGGCCGCTGGGCATCGCGCTGGCCCTGCTGTCGGCGGCCGGTTACGCGCAGTCCGCGCTGACGGCGCGGTGGGCCGGGCGCGCGGAGCCGGCTGGACGTGCCGGGGCGGCCGACGGTGCCGGGGCAGCTGGAGGTGCCGAGGCGTCGGGGGGTGCGGCCGGGGCCGAGGCGACCCGGGGTGCGGCCGGGGCCGAGCCCGCCCGGGGCCCGGCGGCGGATCCGGTCGTGGTCACGGCCTGGGCCTTCGGCCTAGGGGCGGTGCTGCTGCTGCCGTTCGCGCTGGCCACCGGGATTCTGCCGCATGCCGCCCACCCGGCCGAGACGCTGGCCGTGCTGGGCTACCTGGCCGCGGTGCCGACCGCGCTGGCCTACCCGCTGTACTTCGCGGGCGCGGCCGCGGTTCGGGCCGCTACCGCCTCGGTGATCATGCTGATCGAGCCGGTCAGCGCGGCCGTGCTCGGGCTGGCGATGTTCGGCGAGCCACTGACGGCGGCCACGCTGGGCGGTGGGGTGCTGCTGCTGTCGGCGGGCACGGCGCTGGCTCTGGCCGACCTGCGTTCAGAACGCGGTGGTCGGACCACCGAGGCCAGGCTGGACCGACAGGACCACGAACAGCAGGCCGAGCGCGCCGGCGATGGTGGCCGACCCGGTGAAGAAGTCGTGGTACTAACCCACGGCGACTAGCCCGCCGGTTGGCAGACTAGACCTCACTGACCTGGACTTTCGGACAGTGAGGTCGGACCTCTGGCCGGTCAGGAATCCTGGCCGGCCAGGGTGGCCCGATTAAGGCTTCTTGAAGGCGTCCTTGATGTTCTTGCCTGCGTCCTTGACCTGCTCCCCGGCCTGCTTCGTGCCGCCGGCCACCCGGTCGCCCTGGCCTTCGGCCTCCATGCTGCGGTTGTTGGTGGCCCGGCCGACGTCCTGCTTGGCCCGGCCTTTACCCATCTGCAGCTTGTTCTTGAGCTTGTCCAATGCACCCATACCTGCACTTTGCCCGCGATGAAGTCCTTCATGCGGTGCAAGCCAAGCTGTTTTGCCGTCCGGCAACCGTTGCCTGAGAGCAAAAACGGGTGGGCGAGCAACACCTGAGAGGCCCCAAGGGCGCCTTTGACCCGGCGGGTTCGGCGCATGGGCAGCCAACCTGATCGGTGGCGGCACCGTACCGGCGATGACCGGATGGATGACGCCACCGTACGGGTGGGACTCCGGTGCGGGTGGGACTCCGGCGTGCCGTGGCTCCTGGGGCTCGCGGGGCGCGGGGCAGGGTAATGACGCGGGACGCCGGGCCGGGCCGGGCGGGGCGGGGCGGGTTATTGAGTGAGGCGACGAGGCCGGCGGGGTCCTCCGAACGCGGGGCCAGCAGGCTGGGAAGCGGAGATGGTGACCGGGATCTCGCCGCCGAGGTGATGGCCGCCGGCCAGCCGCAGGTCATCGCCGCTCCAGAACCGGCCCGGGTCATACCAGCTGGTCTGGTGACGGCCGTCGAGCAGGCCCATGGCCTGGTAGGTGACGGCCAGGACCTCGGCGCAGTAGGCCGTCTCCAGCACCTTTTCGGCGTCGGGGCGGCTGAGCCCTCGCAGCTTGGCCAGGGACGGCAGCCGGTCCAGCGACGGCAGCCCGGCGCGGGACGGCACGCGGCCGCGGAGCCAGCGCGAGGCCATTCCGGCCGACGACGGGAACGGCGTGCCGTCCAGCCGGGCGATCGTACGCAGCACCGCGTCCTCGGTTTCCGGCCCGGCCGGCGGGTCCAGCTGGCGCAGCCAGGCCTGCTGGCCGTACCGCTCGCCCCACACGGTCACGGCCGCGCGCAGGTCATGCAGCTGCACGCCACGGTGGCGGCCGCCGGACCATACGTCGGTCAGCGACCGGCCCAGCTCGGCGTGCCACAGCAACGCCGGCAGGTCGTCCAGCACCACGGCCATGCCGACGTGGTTGACCGGGCTGTTCGTCGCGACCTGGATGGCCCGGTCGGCGGGCTTGTGGCCGCGGAACAGCCACAGGTCGCCGGTCCGGGTCAGCCCGGCCGCCTCGTCGAGGCTGACCCCGGGGCCGGCCTGGTTCGGCCTGATCTTGTTCGGCACGGTCGTAGCCTAGGCGGGTGCAGTGGTCAAACGGACGAACCTGGAAGATCCTGGGCCTGGCGGGTTTCGCCGGCGTCGCCGCGACCGGGGTGGTGGTCGTGCGGGCCGAGCGCCGGCGCCGCGCCTACACCCCGGATGAGATCCGGGCCCGGCTGCACGAACGGCTGGCCGCGGCCGACGACGGGGCCGACGCCGCCGACCCGCGTGACCCTGCTGACGCGGGTGACGCGGGTGACGCGGCGGCTCAGAACCGCGCCATCTAGGACAGGCGGTCGCGGGCGTAGACGGTCATCGCGTCCCGCTGGTAGGCGGCCAGGCCGGGGGCGATCTGCTCGTAGCGGGCTCGGAACCGCTCGTCGTCCACGTACAGCTGACCCAGGCCGCGGTAGGCCTGCGCCGTGGGAGTCCAGTACGGCGCCAGCCAGCGGTAGTGCCACTCGATCTCGGCCTGGACCTCCGGGTCGGCGACCGGTTTGCCCGCGGTCATCAGCTCGGCCATCCGGATCAGCCGGGCCGTGATCTCCTTCTGCTCGGCCGTCTCCTGCTCCGGTGAGGTGGCCTGTGCAACCGCCTGGGCCTGCTCGAACTGCTCCGGCCAGCGCTCGCGGGCCTCGGCTTCGTAAGCGGCTGGGCTGAACCCCTCGAACAGGTTCTCCGGGCGGTTGAGCTGCGGCGTCATCGGGTCGTTCCCTTCCAGTTCGGTGATGGTGCGGGCCACCGTGCCGGCCAGCCGGGCGACCCGGGTCTGCTCGGCCAGCAGCCGGATGTGGTGCCGGCGCAGCGCGGTCAGCGTGCCCGGCCCGGACCCGATCGCGGCGGCGATGTCGGCCAGGCCGACACCCAGCTCGCGCAGCAGCAAGATCTGCTGCAGCCGCAGCAGCTCCGGGGTCTCGTAGAACCGCTGGCCGCTGGGCTGGACGTAGGCCGGGCGCAGCAAGCCGATCGCGTCGTAGTGACGCAGCGTCCGGGTCGTAACCCCGGACATCCGGGCTACCTCGGCAATCGACCAGGCCATAGAGCGACGATAGGAGTTGACGTAACGTCAACGTCAAGCGATAAACAGCGAGCGCAAAGGGGCTGGTGGTCGTCACATGTCCGAACTCAAGGTTGAGGTGGATCCGGCCGAGGTGGGACTGGACCCGGACCGGCTGGAGCGGATCGGCACGCGCTTCGCCCGGTACGTGGACGACGGGCAGCTGCCCGGCTGGCTGGTCACGGTGAACCGGCGCGGACGGCTGGCCTACGTGGCCCGGTACGGGTCCCGGAGCCTGGCCCCGGACCAGCCGGTCGAGACGGACACGCTGTGGCGCATCTACTCGATGAGCAAGCCGATCACCGCGGTGGCGGCCATGATCTTGTGGGAGGAGGGCGGCTTCGAGCTGAACGACCCAGTCAGCCGGTTCATCCCGTCCTTCACCGACGTCCGGGTGTTCACCGGTGGCACCGACATGCGCCCGGTCACCGTGCCCGCCTCCGAGCCGGTGCGGATCTGGCACCTGCTCACCCACACCGCGGGGCTGACCTACGGCTTCATGCGATCCCACCCGGTTGACGCCATCTACCGGGCGCGCGGGTACGAGTGGGCCTGGCCGCCCGGCACCGACCTGGCCACGGCCTGCGACGCCTGGGCCGACATGCCACTGCTGTTCCAGCCCGGGACCGAGTGGAACTACTCGGTGGCCACCGACGTACTGGGCCGAGTGGTGGAGGTGGTGTCCGGCCAGCGGCTGGACGAGTTCTTGGCCAGCCGGATCTTCGGCCCGCTGGGCATGACCGACACCGCGTTCTTCACCGACGACGGGGACCGGCTGGCCGCCTTGTACGGGCAGGGCGGCGACGGCCAGCTGGCCGAGATCGGCGCGATGGGCACCATGGCGCTGAGCCAGCCCACGCTGTTCAGCGGGGGCGGCGGGCTGGTCTCGACCGCGGCCGACTACGACCGGTTCACCCAGCTGCTGCTGGGCCGGCCGGACAGCCCGGCCGGTGAGCTGGACGGCGTGCGGCTGCTCGGCCCGCGCACGGTGGCCTACATGGGCCGCAACCACCTGCCCGGCAACCTGGACCTAGCCCAGTTCGGCCGGCGGCTGTACGCGGAGACCCCGTTCCGCGGCACCGGTTTCGGGCTGGGGCTGGCGGTCACCATCGACCCGGTGGCGGGCAAGGTGCCGACCTCCGTGGGTGAGCTGTCCTGGGGCGGCGCGGCCAGCACGGCGTTCTGGGTCGATCCGGCCGAGGAGCTGACCGCGTCATTCTTCACCCAGCTGATGCCGTCGAACGCGTACCCGATCCGGTCGCAGCTACGGCAGCTCGTCTACCAGGCCGTAGTGGATTAGAGCCACAGCGGATTAGAGGCGCAGTGGACTAGAGCTCGCCGCGCTGGCGGAGCTGGTCGCGGAAATCGTCCAGCGCCTCGTCCTGGTCCGGGCCGAGGTCATCAAGCACGATCATCTCGGTCCCGGTCCAGTACGCGCCTGCGTACTCCCCGTCCGGCTCGGTCTCGACCAGCAGGAAATTGTGCGAGATCTTAATGTGGTCGTGGACCTCCTGCCAGGAGGTGCCCGGGGGCACCAGCCCGATCGAGGGAGGTTCGCTGTCGTCATAGCCCAGTCCGTCGAGCACGGGGGCACCGTAACCGGGGCCGGGCCCGCGCCCTGTCTCAATTTGGCCCTCCGCCTCTGAGCCGACGAGCCGATGAGCCGATGAGTTCCGCGGCCTGCGCCCGTCTACCGGGTACGAACGGCGACAGGGAGGAGAACGAGATGAGCAAGCTGACGGGCATTCCCACCGTGGGCGTTCCGGTGAAGGATCAGGAGAAGGCGCTGGAATTCTTCACCGGACCCTTGGGCCTGGAGATACGCCGGGACGTCACGATCGAGAACTTCGGCCGCTGGGTCGAGGTCGGACCGGCCGGTTCGGGCACCACGATCGCGTTGTTCACCGAGCGGGACGGGGCCCCGGCCGGGGTGGAGACTGGTATCCGGTTCGCCGCCGAGGACGCGGCCGCGGTGCACGCCGAGCTGCGGGACCGCGGGGTGGCGGTGGAAGAGCTGCTGCGCTGGCCCGGAGTGCCGCCGATGTTCCGGTTCACCGACCCGGACGGCAACGGCTTCGAGATCGTTGAATAGGTAACGGGAGGAAATGAACATGGTCGCTATGAAGGCAGGCGTCGCCGGGGTCGGGCCGCTGGACCGGGAGTTCACCGCGGTGCTGGAGCTGAGCCCGGCCAAGGGGGGCTGGACCTACGTGGTGATGGCCGACTCGGCGACGTACTTTGGCACCCGTGGGCTGGTCAAGGTGCGCGGGACCGTCGACGGGCAGCCGTTCCAGAGCTCGTTCATGGCCCTGGGTGACGGGCGGCACAAGCTGCCGGTCAAGGAGGACCTGCGCGCGGCGATCGGCAAGCAGGCCGGCGACCGCGTCACCGTCCGCCTGACCGAGCGGATCAAGTAGGCCGGGCCTATCAATTAACGCGCGGGTGGCTGGCGTCCCAGGCGGCCTGGACCGACGGATAGATCTTCTCGTGGTCGTCTGGTAGCAGGCTCTTGATCCGCTGGGTCCGCTCGCCGGCCAGCACCTCGACCTGGCCCGCCTCCACCGCGTCGAAGACCTGCCGGACCACGTCCAGCGGGTCCAGCTTGGGCAGGCCGCGGGCGAGCTCGGTCACCATCTCGGTGTCGATGAACCCGGCGTGTACCCCGACGACCAGCGTCCCCTGGCGAGCCAGCTCGATCCGGGCCCCGTTGGTCAAGGACCACTCGGCCGCCTTGGACGCGCCGTAGCTGCCGTTTTCCGGGTTGGTGAAAAAGCTGGTCACCGACAGCATGTTGACGATCGCGCCCCCGCCGTTGGCTCCCAGCACCGGCGCGAACGCCCGGCACATGGCCAGCGTGCCCAGGTAGTTGGTCTCGATCTCCTGCCGGGCGCCGTCCATGGTCGGCGCCTCGATGAACGGGCTGCTGGTCATCACGCCGGCGTTGTTGATCAGCAGGCTCACATCGGCACACCGTCCCGCCGCCGCCGCGACCTGGTCCGGCTGCGTGATGTCCAGCTCGACCGGGATCACCGGCCCCTCTTGATCGCTGATCCGGGCCGGGTTACGCGCGGCAGCGTAGATGGTCTTGGCGCCCCGGCGGGCCAGCTCCTGCACGAATACCCGGCCCAGCCCGCGTCCGGCCCCGGTCACGAGGGCGACTGAATTCTCGATCCGCATGGTCCCCATCTTGGCCCGTGGCGGTGCGGGCGCGCACCTGGTCACAGCTTGCGCGGGCCGGGACCCTCGTCGCCGAGCACGTCGCCCGGGTTGGCCAGCTGGCAGGCACTGATGGACAGGCAGCCGCAGCCGATGCAACCGGTCAGCCGGTCGCGCAGGTTCTGCAGCTGGCGGATGCGGTCGTCCAGGTCCTCGCGCCAGGCCTCAGACAGCCGGGCCCAGTCCCGGGGCGTCGGCGTGCGGCCCGCGGGCAGGGTGGCTAGCGCGCTCTTGATCCGGGCCAGCGGGATGCCGACCCGCTGAGAGGCGCGGATGAACGCCACCCGGCGCAGCATCTCCCGGCGGTACCGGCGCTGGTTGCCGCTGGTCCGGCGGGCCGAGATCAGGCCCTGGGCCTCGTAGAAGTGCAGCGCGGACACGGCAACGCCGCTGCGGGAGGCCAACTGGCCCGCGGTCAGCTCCCGCGTCTTCATCGGAATCTGGGTCGTCACCGGTCCCGCTCCCGCCGGTCGTGCACGATTGACCTCAATATTGGTTGAGGTTTTAGCGTAGCAACATGTCACTCACCCAGGCGGAGCAGAAGTTCCTGGCCGGGCACCGGCTGGCCATGCTGGCTACGGTCGGCCCCGACGGCGGCCCGCAGAACAAACCGGTCGGTTACGCCTACAACGACGAGCTCGGCACGATCGACATCTACGGCCTGAACATGGCCCAGAGCGCGAAGTACCGCAACGTGGCCCGGCAACCGCTGGTCGCGCTGGTGGTGGACAACCCTTCGGGCGTGGGGCCGGAAGCGCAGTTCCTGGAGATCCGGGGCCAGGCCGAGACGACCACGGCCGAGGTGCCGCCGTTCCCGGGGGCGTCGGCCGAGATCATCCGGATCCACCCGCGGCGGATAGTGGCGCTGAACATCGACCCGGACCAGCCCGGGCTGCGGACCCGCGACCTCGAGGCGGCGGGGCGATGACGGAAGCTGACCGCGAGCGGGCGGGCCGCGAGCGAACTGACCGGGAGCGGGCAGGCCGCGAGCAGGCGGGCCGCGAGCGAACTGAGCACAAGCAGGTGAGCCGGGTGCAGGTGATCGAGGTGCGGGAGTTCGGCCCGCCCGAGGTGCTGACCCCGGTCAGCAGGCCCGCGCCGGAGGCGGGCCCGGGCCAGGTGGTGATCGCCACCACGGCCGTGGACGTGCTGCACATCGACACGGTGATCCGGTCCGGCCGGGCCGCCCAGTGGTTTGACGTCAGGCCGCCGTACGTGCCGGGCAACGGGGTCGCGGGCACGATCGCGTCGGTTGGGCCCGGCGTGGACCCGGGCCTGCGGGGCCAGCGGGTGGTGGCCCACACCGGCGAGGCGGGCGGGTCGGGCGGCTACGCCGAACAGGCCCTGGTAGCGGTGGACCGGGTCGTGCCGGTGCCGGACGAGGTGAGCCTGGCCGACGCGGTCGCGGTGCTGAACGACGGGGCGACCGCACTCGGGCTGATGGCCGGGACCGGGGTCCGGCCCGGGGAGTGGGTGCTGATCCTGGGCGCGGCGGGCGGCCTCGGCCTGCTGCTGACCCAGCTAGCCCGGGCGGCCGGCGGCCACGTGGTGGCGGCGCTGCGGGTGGCCGGGCCACAGCTGACCGGGCCACAGCTGACCGGGCCACCGACCGGGCCACAGCCGACCGGGCCGCCGGGCCAGGAGAAGGCCTCCCGCGTCCGGGACGCCGGGGCCGAGGCCGTGATCGACTACGCGGACCCCGGCTGGGCCGCGCGGGTGACCGCGGCGACCGGCGGGTCCGGGCCCGCGGTGGTGTTCGACGGCGTGGGTGGGTCCCTGGGGGTGGCCGCGTTCGCGATCACGGCCCGCGGCGGCCGGTTCTCCGGGCACGGCGCGGCCAGCGGCGGCTTCGCCCCGGTAGACCGGGACGACGCCGCGCGGCGCGGAATCACCGTCCAGGGCATCGAGCAGGTGCAGTTCCCGGCCGGGGTGCACGAGAAGCTGACCGGGCAGGCGCTGGCCGAGGTGGCGGCGGGGCGGATGCGGCCGGTCATCGGCCAGTCCTATCCGCTGGACCGGGCGGCCGACGCGCACCGGGGGCTGGAGGGGCGTGCGGCCATCGGCAAGACGCTACTGATCGTGGACGGGGCGGCATGACCGGCATGACCGGGGACGCGCCCGCGGCCGGCCCCGCCCCCGGGACCAACACTGCGGCCGGCACCGCGGCCGGGGCCGGCCGGCCGGTGCTCGGGGACGGGGGCGTCGCCACCGACGACGCGGCGGTCGCGGTGGCGCGGCTGGTGGCGGAGTTGCAGCAGGGCCTGGACGACCGGGACGCCGGCGTCTACAACCGGCACTTCGCGGCGGACGTGCTGTGGGGCAGCCCGTTCGGCATGACCGTGGAGGGCTACGGGCCGCTGCACGCCATCCACGAGCGGCTCAACGCTGAACAGCGCGGCGGTACCGCCTCGCGGTATGAGGTGGCGGCGGTCCTATCCCCCGCCCCGGGCGTGATCGTGACCCAGGTGCGGCGGGTGGCGCTCAGCCCGGACGGTGAGCCATGCGGGCCGCGGGCGCCCGCGGCCGACGCGAGCGGGACGTTCTCGGAGATGGCCTTGTACGTGCTGGTCCGGCGGGACGGCCAGTGGTGGCTGGCCGCCGGGCAGAACACGCTCGTGCTGCCGCCGCCGGGCTAAGCGTTCTGGACGGCGATCACGGTGCTGAGCATGGTGGCGAACGCGGTCCAGGCGATCTCGGGCACGGCCAGGGCAGCCGCGGCTGGGTCGGCCCGCCGGGCCACGGTGGCGTAGCGGACCATGACCGCGCACAGCAGGGCCGAGTCCACGGTGGCGGCCCAGTAGCGCCGGGCCCCGAACTCCAGCGGCACGTAGCCGCTGCGGAGCACCAGGGCCAGCGCCCACCAGGCCAGCGCGGCCTGGGCGTGCGGCACCTCGGGACCGGGCGCGCGGCGGCCCCGCCACAGCCGCCAGGCCGAAGTGGCCGTGGCCAGGTTGAGTGCCGACCACACCACCGGGAACACCGGCCCGGGCGGGGCGAACGAAGGCTGGCGGAAGTCCTGGTACTGGTCCCGGGTGCCTCGGGCCCGTTGGCCCGACCAGGCCGACAGACCCTGCGCGGCGGCGTAGACGGCGGCCAGGCCGGCCCAGGACGCGAAGCCGCTACCGAGCCTCAGGCGGCCGCGATCGATCAGTTCGGGCATCTGGCCAGTATGCCGGCCACCTGGTCGGCCAGGGTTGCCGGGGCGGTCAGACGGTTGTCGATGGTGTGGTGCGGCGCCGCGGGCTCGCGGTCCAGCCGCATCCGCGCGGAGAAGGCGTCGAAGTCCGCCACCTTGCCGGTGTCGCGGGCCGAGGCGCGCGCGGCCAGCCGGACCCGCAGGGTGGCGGCGTCCGAGCGGACCCAGACCAGGCGGACGGGGTCACCGCCCAGTTCCTCCACCCAGCTCTGCCAGCGGTCCAGGTGGTGGATCTGCTGGGTGAACGGGGCGGACAGCAGCACCGGCACCCCGTGGGCCCGGATCTCCCGCGCGGTCGCGGTCAGGCCGGCGTACTCGTGCGCCTTGATGTGCTCGTCGTACCAGGGGCCTTCGCGTTCGCCCGCCGGGCGTCCCGCCGCCGCCAGCGTGGCCGCCACGAACGGCCCGTACAGCGTGTCCTTGTCCAGCAACGCGGGCACGGGCTGGAGCCGGGTCAGCAGCAACTGGGCCACACTGCTCTTGCCCGCGCCCGGCGGACCGGCCACGACCCATACCACTCCAGCGTCCATGGGCGTGAGGATACGGCGGCCACCTGGGGGTCTGTTAAAAATGATCATGGCAGAAAAGGTGGGATTTTCGTCGTTGCGGTCATGCGGTGTGGGCCTCAGCATGAGAAGGTGCGAACCCAGCGTGTGCAGACCCACAGTGTTCAGACCCACCGTGTTCAGACCCACCGTGTGCTGATCACCCTGTTCGACCAGGTGCAGAGCCTGGACGTGACCGGGCCGCTGGAGGTGTTCGCCACCGCCAGCGGCGTGGTTGCCGAGCAGGTGGGGGCCGACGCCGGGGGGCCGGCCTACGAGATCCGGACGGCCAGCGTCGGGGGCGTGGCCGTGCGGACCGGGAGCGGGCTGACCATCGTGCCCGACGCCGACCTGGCCGACGAGGAGACGCCGCACACCGTGATCGTGCCGGGCGGGCCGGGCAGCCGGGCCCCGGCCCCGGAACTGATCGGCTGGCTGCGCGCGCACGCGCCGGAGGCGGAGCGGATCGTGTCCGTGTGCACCGGGACGTTCGTGCTGGCCGAGGCGGGGCTGCTGGACGGGCGCCGGGTGACCACGCACTGGGCCAACTGCGCGGGGCTGGCCCGGCGGTACCCGGACGTGACCGTGCTGCCGGAGCCGATCTTCGTCCGGGACGGGAACGTGGCCACCTCGGCCGGGGTGACCGCGGGCATCGACCTGGCCCTGACCCTGGTCGAGGACGACCACGGCCGGGACGTGGCCCTGGCCGTGGCCCGGCAGCTGGTGGTGTTCCTGCGGCGCCCGGGGAACCAGACCCAGTTCAGTGCCCAGCTCCAGGCTCAGGTGGCGCACCGCGAGCCGCTGCGCGAGGTGCAGCGCTGGATCGCCGAGCATCCCGGCGCGGACCTGTCGGTGGAGACGCTGGCCGAGCGGGCCCGGCTGTCGCCGCGGCAGTTCGCCCGGGCGTTCACGGCCGAGACGGGGATGCCGCCCGGCCGGTACGTGGACCGGGTGCGGCTGGAGGCCGCGCGGCGGCGGCTGGAGGACACCCGCGACGGGGTCGAGCAGGTGGCCCGGTTTTGCGGTTACCACACCCCGGAAGCCATGCGGCGGGCGTTCCACCAGGCCCTGCAGGTCTCGCCGGCCGAGTACCGCCGCCGTTTCTGAGCGCCTTTTCCGAGATCCCGAGATCAGTGGAGGACCGTCATGCAGATCGCCATCGTGCTCTTTCCCCGGCTCACCGTGCTGGACGCGATCGGGCCGTACCAGACGCTGGACCAGCTGCCCGGGGGCGAGGTGGTGTTCGTGGCCGAACAGGCCGGGCCGGTCCGGGACGAAACCGGCCAGCTCGGCCTGGTGGCGGACGCCGCGCTGGCCGAGGTGCCGCACCCGGATGTCGTGCTGGTACCGGGCGGCCCGGGCACCGACGCCCTCACCGGTGGCGGCCCGGTGGCCGACTGGCTGCGGGCCGTGGACCAGACGACGACCTGGACCACGTCGGTGTGCACCGGGTCGCTGACGCTGGCCGCGGCCGGGCTGCTGACCGGGCGGCGGGCCACGTCGCACTGGACGGCCCTGGAGCAGCTGGCCCGGTTCGGCGCCGTGCCGGTCACCGAGCGGGTGGTGTTCGACGGGAAGTACGTGACCGCGGCGGGAGTGTCGGCCGGGATCGACATGGGGCTGACCCTGGCGGGCCGGATCGCCGGCGATGAGGTGGCGCAGTCCATTCAGCTCATGCTGGAGTACGACCCGCAGCCGCCCTACGACGCCGGCTCGCCGGACAAGGCACCGGCGGCCGTGACCCAGCGGTTCCGGGACCGCAGCCGCTACCCTCAGCCGGTTCGCACGGTGACCTGAACCGACGGGTAGCCGGACGCGCCGTTCGGGATGGTGTCGGCCGCCACGGCGGTCTGGGTGTAGCCGGTGGCGTCGGTGGCCCGGGCTTCGAGCTCGTGGGGGCCCGGGGTGGTCGGCCAGTCCCAGACCCACTGCCACCAGGTGTCGATGCCGGGCACGGTGGCCAGCCGGGCCGGGTGCCAGGGGCCACCGTCCACCCTGACCTCGACGGCCGCGATCCCCTTGTGCTGGGCCCAGGCCACCCCGGCCACCGATGTCCGGCCCGGGGCGAGCTTCGCGCCCGCGGCCGGGATGTCGATCCTGCACTCGGTCTTGATCGGCGCCTGCTGGGACCAGCCGCGCTGGGCCCAGAACGCTCGCGCGGCCGCGAACGTGGTGACCTCGATGTCGGTGACCCACTTGGTCGCGGACACGTAACCGTAGAGGCCGGGCACCACCATCCGGGCCGGGAAGCCGTGCACGATGGGCAGGGCCTGACCGTTCATGGCCACGGCCAGCAGCGCGCCCCGGCCGTCCAGCACGATCGGCAGCGGCGTACCCGAGGTGAACCCGTCGACCGAGGTGCACAGCAGCTGGTTGGCCCCCGCCTGCGGGCGGGCCTGCCGGATCAGGCTGGCCAGGCTGGCGCCCAGCCAGCGGGCGTTTCCCACGTACGGGCCGCCGACCGGGTTGGAGACGCAGGTCAGCGTGACCCAAGCCTCGATCAGCGGCCGCCGCAGCAGGTCGGCGAAGGTGATGGTCACCTCGCGCTGGACCATCCCGTGGATCCGCAGCGACCAGCGCGCCGGATCGACCTGGGGCACGAGCAGGGCGGTGTCGACCCGGTAGAAGCTCCGGTCCGGGGTGACGAACGAGCTGAGGCCGGGCAGGCCCAGGTTGCTGCCGGCCGGAAGGGGCGGGGCGAGCGTCGCGGGCCGCGGAAACCGGATGTTGGTCCGGGCGGTGGCGATGTTGTGCTCGTGGGCCAGATTTTTCCCGGCCAGCGTCCCGAGCGCGGCGGTGCCCGCCGCCGCCCCGGCGGTGAACAGGAACTGCCGCCGCGCGGGCCAGCGGGATGGTCGCTGGTCAGCCGGATCAGCCGGGCCGGTAAAGGAGTAGGCCGGGCCGGCCCGGGCGATAGGAGCGGCGTCGCTGGCGGGGTCAGGCCGCGGGGGCTGGGCCGGCCGATCCGGTCCGGTCGGCCCGGGCTGCCAGGCCTGCCAGGCCCGGCCGCCTGGCCCGGCCTGGTCGCCTAGGCCAGCCAGGCCGGTCAGCCCGGGGCGCAGGTCGGGAGGGTAAAGGGCCTCCGGCGGAGCGCCGAGCCCGCGGGCCGCCCGGGCCAGCCAGAACAGCGCGACCGCGCCGGCCGCCGCCCCGGCCACGGTGGGTACCACGTAGCCCACCGTGGCGTCCGGCCGGGTCAGCGCGGCGGCCAGCCCGATGGCGGCGAACACCGCGAGCCCGCACAGGCCGAACGCGAAGCGGCGGACCGCAAGGATCCCGACCACGGCCGCGTAGAGGGCCAGGATGACCAGGATGCCGCCCAGCAGCGCGGCCTTGTCGTTGGCGCCGAACGTGGCGATGGCGAACTCTTTGACCTGCGGCGGGGCCAAGTCGATGGCGGCCTGGCCCACGGCCACCACCGGAGAGCTCTGCGGGATCCCGAGCCCGGCCGCGAACTGGGCCGCGCCCACGGCGACGGCGCCCGCGAGCACGCCCGCCAGCGCACCGGCGAGGACGCGAACGGGCCGAGTCTGGTCGGCACGGCGGGGAGGTGCGGTCATGGCAGGAACCGTCGGTAGCAGGCGGGTCGGCGGGTGGCGGGTCAGCCAGGCAGGCCGGCGTCATGATCACCGTATCTCCCGGTACGATCCGGACTCGTGGCTGAGACTGGGATCACACGCCGATATAACGTCCGCGTTCCGCTGCGGGACGGGATCACGCTCGCCGCCGACTTCGTCCGGCCGGCGGGCCGACCTGCTCCGGCCGTGGTCCTGCGGACGCCGTACGGGCGGTCCGGCGAACGGCAGTCGGCCCGGGCCGAGGCGTTCGCGCGGCGCGGGTACGCCTACATCCTGGTGGACGTGCGCGGCCGGGGCGACTCCGATGGCGCCTTCGTGCCGTACCGCAACGACGGGCCGGACGGGGCCGACGTCATCGACTGGGTCGCGGCCCAGGACTGGTGCGACGGCCAGGTGGCCACGCACGGGGGCAGCTACCCGGGCCGGATCCAGTGGCTGACCGCGCTGCACCGGCCCGCCGCGCTGGCGGCCATGGTCTGCCTGGTCACGCCGAGCGACCCGTTCGTGGAGTGGCCGACCGGGGTGCCGGACCCGATGAGCGTGCACTGGTTCCGGCTGACCGACGGGCGGGCCATCCAGTACACCGGCGACACGGACTGGATGTCGGTCTACACGCACCGGCCGCTGCTGACCATGGACGAGGCGGCCGGGTTCGTCTCGCCCAACTGGCGGGAGGAAGTCCGGCACACCACGCTGGACGAGTGGTGGGAGCCGGTCCGCTACCAGCACCGCATCGGCGAACTGGACCTGCCGGTGCTGCACATCTCCGGCTGGTACGACGACGAGCAGATCGGCACCCCGGCCAACTTCGCGGCCATGACCGCGGCCGGGCGCGCCGGGCAGCGGCTGCTGATGGGGCCGTGGGGCCACGCGGTCAACACGACCCGGAAGCTGGGTGAGATCGACTTCGGCCCGGACGCGCTGATCGACCTGGACGCCTACGTGCTCGCGTTTCTGGACGAGCACGTCCGCGGGATCGTCCCCGAGCCGGCGCCGGCCCCGGTCCGGATCTTCGTCATGGGGGCCGACCAGTGGCGGGACGAGGCGACCTGGCCGCCCGCGAGCGCCGGCACGCACGTGTTCCACCTGGCCAGCGACGGGCGGGCCAACAGCCGGTTCGGCGACGGGCGGCTGCAGGCCGAGCCGGCCGCCGACGGCGGGCCACCGGACGAGTGGGTCCACGACCCGGACCGGCCGGTGCCGTTCATCACCGAGGAGGGCAGCGGCCAGATCGGCGGGCCGGACGACTACCTGGGCGTCGAGAGCCGCGGCGACGTGCTGGTGTACAGCACGGAGCCGCTGGCCGAGCCGGTCGAGCTGATCGGGCCGGTCACGCTGGTGGCGCACGTGGCCACCTCGGCGGCCGACACCGACATCATGGCCAAGCTGGTCGACGTGCACCCGAACGGGTTCGCCCAGCGGCTGTGCGACGGCATGGTCCGGCTGCGGTACCGGAACGGGTTCGACCGGGCCGAGCTGGTAACACCGGGCGAGGTCTACGAGGTGCGCATCGTGATGTGGGACACCTGCGTCCGGCTGGACCCCGGGCACCGGATCCGGGTCGAGGTGGCGTCGTCCGCGCTGCCCAAGTTCGACGTGAACCTGGGCACCGGCGGCGACATGATCACCGAAACCGAGGGAGTCCAGGCCATCAATCGCATCTGGCACGATGCGTCGCGGCCGTCCCGGCTGATCATCAACGGGTAGCCACCAGGGAGTCTGTTAAAAAATATGAATGATTTTTAACCGGGTCACTCGGCCGGGAGTCCCAGGATGCGGGCGGCGTTGGCCCGGAGCACGGTGTCCAGGGTGCCGGCCGGGATGTCCAGCTCGTCCAGCTCGGCCAGGCAGCGTTCCGGCGAGATGAACGGGTAGTCGCTGCCCCAGATGAACTGGTCCTTCAGGCGGCCCTTGAGCTCGCGGATCACCTCGGGCGGCACGCGCTTGGGGGCCCAGCCGGACAGGTCGATGTAGACGTTGGTCTTGTGCAGGGCCATGGCGATCAGGTCCATGTGCCAGGGCCAGCCGAAATGCGCGGCCACCACGTCCAGGCCAGGGTGCTCGGCCGCCACCGCGTCCAGCTTGAGCGGGTGGCCGTAGTCCAGCCGGATGCCCTGGCCGCCGGGCTGGCGGGCCCCGATCCCGCTGGTCCCGGTGTGGAACAGGGCCAGCAGCCCGTGCTCCTGGCAGGCCGCGAACACCGGCCAGTACACCGGGTCGTCCGGGGCGAACGCCTGCAGCTGGGGGTGGAACTTCACGCCCCGCAGCCCCAGGTCGGCGATCTTGGCCACCTCATCCACCGCGCTGCCCTTGTGCGGGTCGACCGAGCCCAGCCCGGTGAACACGTCCGGGAAGTCGCGGCAGGCCGCGGCCACGGTCTCGTTCGGCACCCGGGGCCGGCCGGTGGCGGTCTCGGCGTCCCAGGCCAGCAGCACCGCACGCAGGTCCAGACCGCGGTAGTAGTCGGCCAGTTCGGCCAGGGACTTGCGGTCGACCTTCGACCGGAAGTAGGCCTCGGCCGCCTCGATGTAACCCCCCAGGCTGCCGTCCAGCCAGTCCGGGGTGGGCAGGTGGACGTGGAAGTCGATCCCGCGCGGTGCCATGCGGATCATCGTACGGCGTGCCGTTTCGGCGGCCGTGTCGCGTACTGCGACAGGCCCACGGGCCGGCCGGGCGGACACTGGACGGGACGCGCTGCCGGGGGGAGTGTGGGGACGGGCAGGTCAGCGACGCAAGGAGGCGCGCGATGAGTGCGATCAACGACACAGCGGCCATCGACGAGGTACTGAGCAGCGCGGTGGAAACCGGGGCGGTGCCGCACGTGGTGGCGATCGCGGCCGACCGCGACGGCGTGATCTACTCGGGCGCGGCCGGGCCGCGCGCGGTCGGCGACAGCGACGCCGCTGACGCCGACACCGTGTTCCGGATCATGTCGATGACCAAGATGCCGTGCACCGTGCTGGCCCTGCAGGAGATGGAGAAGGGCAACCTGGACCTGGACTCCCCCGTGGTCAACTACTGCCCCGAGTTCGCCGAGGTGCAGGTGCTGACCGGGTTCGCCGACGGGGTGCCGCAGCTCCGGCCGCCGGCCAGCCCGGCCACGGTGAAGCAGCTGATCACCCACACCTCCGGGCTTGGGTACTGGTTCTGGAGCGGCGATCTGGTGCAGTGGGAGAAGATCTCCGGCATCCCCAATGTGGTGGCCGGGTCCCGGGCCTCGCTGCGGGCGCCGCTGGTGGCCGACCCCGGGACCGCGTTCGTATACGGCATCAACACCGACTGGCTGGGCCAGGTGGTCGAGGCGGTGACCGGGCTGCCGCTCGACGTGGCCATGAAGCAGAACATCACCGGGCCGCTGGGCATGGACCACACCTCGTTCGTGATGAACGACAGCGACCGGGCCAACTGCTCGCCGGTGCACGTCAAGGGCGACGACGGCCAGTGGTCCTCGATCGGCGAGATCCTCAACCAGGCGCCGGAGTACTACGCGGGCGGGCACGGGCTGTACGGGCCGCCGAGCGACTACATCAAGTTCGAGCGGGCCCTGCTGCGCGGCGGCGAGCTGGACGGCACCCGGATCCTGCAGCCGGAGACGGTGGCCAAGGCGTTCCGGAACCAGATCGGCGACCTGGACTTCCCGGCCGAAATCCCCACCGCCGACCCGGCCTCCAGCGGCCCGTTCGCCCTGGGTCCGGGCTACAAGTGGGGTTACGGGCTGCTGCTGAACACCGAGGACGTGCCGGGCGGGCGGCGAGCCTGGACCGGGGCGTGGGCCGGGCTGTGCAACACGCACTTCTGGGTCGACCGTATGACTGGGGTCTGCGCCTCGATCTACAGCAACTTCCTGCCGTTCATCACCCCGGAGGCGTTGCGGCTGTACAGCGACTTCGAGCAGGCGCTGTACGCCGCGCTCTAAGCTGCTCGACCCGGCGGCCGCCCGGCCGGCCTCGCGGGCGCGGCGCAGGATCAGCTCGCGTTCCGGGCCGTTGCGGGCCAGTTCTGCGGCGCGCTCAAAGGCGGCCTGGGCCTCCGCGGGCCGGCTCAGCTTCATCAGCAGGTCACCGCGCACGCTGGCCAGCAGGTGGTAGTCCCGTAGCGACGGCTCCCCCGCCAGCTGCTCCACCAGGTCCAGTCCCGCCTGCGGGCCGGCCGCCATGGACAGGGCCACGGCCCGGTTCAGCTCCACCACCGGGGACGGCATGATCCGGGCCAGCCTGGTGTACAGCTCGGTGATGCGCACCCAGTCGGTGTCTTCGGCGTGGAAGGCCCGGGCGTGGCAGGCGGCGATCGCAGCCTGCAGAACGTAGGGGCCGCAGGCGTCGGCCCCGGCACCAGCGAGCTGTTCGGCCCGGGCCAGCGCGGTCAGGCCCCGGCTGATCAGCAGCCGGTCCCAGCGCGTCCGGTCCTGGGCCAGCAGCAGCACCGGCTGGCCGTCCGGGCCGGTGCGGGCCCGCAGCCGGGAAGACTGGATCTCCATTAGTGCCTCCAGGCCGTGCACCTCGGGCTCGGCCGGCACCAGCTGGACCAGCAGCCGCCCCAGCCGCAACGCCTCGTGGCACAGGTCCGGGCGGGTCCAGTCATCACCCGCGGTGGCCGAGTAACCTTCGTTGAAGATCAGGTACACGGCCTCTAGTACCGACGACAGCCGGGCCGGGCGCTCCGTACGGTCTGGGGTTTCGAACGCTACCCGGGCCTGCCCCAGAGTCTTCTTGGCCCGCACGATTCGCTGCGCGATGGTCGGCTCCGGCACCAGGTAGCCCCGGGCGATCTCAGCCGTGGTCAGCCCGCCGAGCAGCCGCAGGGTCAGCGCCACCCGGGCGGGCACGGCCAGCACCGGATGGCAGGCGGTGAAGATCAGCCGCAGCATGTCGTCGTCGATCTCGTCACCGGCGGCCAGTTCCGGATCCGGGCCGCCCGGCGCCCCGGCGATCTCCAGATCCCGGCCAAGCTGTGCGTACCGGTGCTCGAGCTCCCGGTTCCGGCGGAACAGGTCGATAGCCCGCCGTTTGGCCACCGTCGTCAGCCAGGCGCCGGGGCGAGCGGGCACCCCGTCCCGCGGCCACTGTTCCAGCGCCGCGACCACGGAGTCCTGGGCGAGCTCCTCGGCCACGCCGACATCACCGGTGTACCGGGCCAGTGTGGCCACCACGCGCGCCCACTCGATCCGGACCACGGTGTCGACCGTGGCGTGGTTATCGGCGTGGGCGTCGGCACCTGGCACGCGTCGATGACACCACCCCGTCCAGCACCGTGGCAACCGGGCTGGACGGGGTGGGCCCCTGATCAGCCGTATACGGTGCGGACGGTGCTCTCGCCCGGGCCGGCGATGGCCAGGAACCGCTTGGTCCACTCGACCGCCTCGTCCCGGTCGCGGCACTCCATCAGCGCCCAGCCGCCCACCAGCTCCTTGGCCTCCGTGAACGGGCCGTCCAGTACGGTGAACTCACCGTCGGCGTACTGCACCTTGACCGCCTCGCTCAGCGGGCCGACGCCGCCGGTGGCCAGCAGCACCCCAGCCTTGGTGGCCTCTTCGACGAACTTGCCCATCTCGGCCATCATCTCCGGGCTCGGCGGGGTCATCGGCGCGTTCGGGTCGCCTAGGGTGTATCCGAGAAACTTCATGGTGCGCTCCTTGTCGATCGGCTTTCTTGCCCTTGCGTCGAACGCCGCACGGCCAGATCGACACCTGGCCAGGATTATTTTCCCGCGGGGCGGGTTCGGTCCGGGGAACATCACGACGACTGCTAGCGTTGTGACCCGAGGCGGCACGGATGCCGCTTGTCCGCGGGTGCAACGCCCGCCTGGTCGGTTGTGTGAGCAGTCCGCTGATGGGCGAACCCCAAGTTCGCCCTAGCCGTCGACGTCTCTGACATGACGCGGCCCAACGAATCAGCGATGGAGTTCATGCATGCCTGAGAACGCACGGCGCCGGCGCGCGCCTGCCCGCCAGTACGGCCAAGAGCCCGCCCGCCGCGGGCAGGAGGGCCGATACGGGCAGGATGCTCGCCGCGGGTCGGACGCTCCGCACCGCGGCGCCGCGCCCGCCCGGCGGAACGGCCCCGGCCGCCGCCCGCGTACCACCCGACCGGTACGGCCCGCCCAGCCGGAACCTTATTCCGAGCTTGACCAGGCCCTGTCTGACGCCGCGGCGCAGCCGGAGCCGCAGATCGACAACTTTGCTCAGCTGGGCCTGCCCGAACGGCTGATCCGGGCGCTGGCCGCCCACGACATCGAGGCCCCGTTCGCCATCCAGCGCCGGGCGCTCCCGGACGCACTGGCCGGCAAGGACGTGCTCGGCCGGGCCCAGACCGGATCGGGCAAGACGCTCGCCTTCGGCCTGCCCCTGCTGGCTCGGCTGGCCGCTGACGTCGAGCCGCGGCGACGCGGCAAGGCGCCGCGCGGCCTGGTGCTGGTGCCCACCCGCGAGCTGGCGCAGCAGGTGGCCGACGTGCTCGGCCCGCTCGGCCGCGCGATCGGCGTGACCACGATGACCGTGTACGGCGGTGTGCCCTACTCGCGGCAGATCACCCGGCTGCGGGACGGCGTCGACCTGGTGGTGGCCACCCCGGGCCGGCTGATCGACCTGATGGACCAGCACGCCTGCAACCTGGGCGAGATCGAGATCACCGTGCTGGACGAGGCCGACCACATGGCCGACCTCGGCTTCCTGCCCGCCGTGACCCGCATCCTGGACGCGACCCCGGCGGGCGGGCAGCGGATGCTGTTCTCGGCCACGCTGGACCGCCGCGTCGGCCTGCTCGTGACCAACTACCTGAACGACCCCGCGCTGCACGCGGTGGCCCAGCAGGAGGACTCGGCCGTCCTGGCCGAGCACCGGGTGCTGGTGACGCCGGACAACGCGGAGAAGCTGACCGTCGCCACGCAGCTGGCGAGCCGCCCGGCGCGGACCCTGTTCTTCGTCCGCACCAAGCACGGCGCGGACCGGCTGGCCCGGCAGCTGACCCGGGACGGGGTGGCGGCGGAAGCCATTCACGGCAACCGCACCCAGAAGCAGCGCCAGCGCGCGCTCGATGCCTTCGCGCAGGGTCACCCGCGGGTACTGGTGGCCACCGACGTGGCCGCGCGCGGCATCCACGTGGACGACGTGGAGCTGGTCGTGCACTTCGACCTGCCCAACGACCACAAGGACTACCTGCACCGCTCCGGCCGGACGGCGCGCGCCGGGGCTTCGGGCCTGGTCGTAACGCTGGCCGACGAAAGCCAGGTCCGTGAACTGCAGCGGATGCACCAGGCGGCGGGCGTGACCGCCACCCGCCACTACGTGAACGCCAGCCACGAGGTCGTGCAGGAGATCGCGACGACCGGCACCCCGGTGCCGCCGGCGCCGCCCGCTCCCCCGGTGTCGGCCCGCGCCGGCTCCAGCCGTCCCAGCCGGGGCGGCCCGCGCGGGGGCGGCCCGCGCGGCGGCCAGGGCCCACGGCGGCCGCGGTCCGGCGAGGCCGGCACTGCGGGTCACCGCGGACCGCGCCGGGATGCCCCGGCCCGGACCGGACGCCCGCGCGAGGCCCGGCCCGACGCGGCCTGAGGCATGTTTCCGCGGGCTTGACGCTCGCGGGCGCGGCCTGAGGTCAGATTCGTCACCACGCTCACCCGGTCAGCCTGAGACTAGGCTGGCCGGGTGAGCGTGCCTTTTCCCGAGCCGACCGAGCCGGCCGCCTCGCGGGCCGAGGTGTTCCTGCGCTACCTGGACTTCTTCCGTGACCGGGTGGTGCGCAAGCTGGAGGGACTGCCCCCGGCTGAGCTGCGGGCCAGCCGGCTGATGTCCGGCTGGACCCCGATCGAGCTGATCAAGCACCTGCGCTACGTGGAGCTGCGCTGGCTGGAGTGGGGCTTCGAGGGCCAGGACCGGACCGACGCCTGGGACGACCGCCGCGACGGCCGCTGGTACGTCGGACCGGACGAGACCCTCGATGACCTGGTCATGGCGCTGTACGCGCAGGCCGAGCGGACCCGGGCCATCACGGGCGAACACGACCTGGACGAGGTCGGCCAGCCCGGTGACCGGTGGGACGGCGCCAAGCCGCCGACGCTGGAGCGGGTCCTGTTCCACCTGCTGCAGGAGTACGCGCGGCACGTGGGCCAGCTGGACGTGGTGAGCGAGATCTCCGGCGGCCCGGTCGGCGAGTGAGGTTGGGCGGGGCCGGCCGGGGTGCCGGGGTTGCCGGTTAGGCCGAGGCGGCCAGGGCGTCCCGGATCAGGGTGGCCATCCCAGCCGGCCACACCTTCTCAGTGGTGGTGTCCAGCTCGGCCAGCGTCCACCAGCGCCAGGCCGCGATGTGGTCGCTGGCGTGCATGGCCTCGACCCCGCGGATCTCGCGCTCAGGCACGGTCGTCCGGGCCAGATAGAGCCGTTCGCGCTGACGGACCAGGCGGCCGGCGTACTCCATGGTCAGCTCGCGCCGGAGCACCTCATCCAGCAGCGGGATATCGGTCCAGCCGGTTTCCTCGGCCAGCTCGCGCAGCGCGCCGGCCCGGTACTCCTCGCCGTCGTTGAGGCCGCCGCCCGGGGTGGCCCAGTGGCTGCCGTTCGGCGGCCCGTCGTCGTAACGCATGAGCAGTACCCGGCAGTCCGGGTCGAGCAGGATGACGCGGGCCGCAAGCCGCTCGGGCAGCATCCGTATATTGTGCCAGGCCCCGGCCGCGTAGGGCCCCAGGGAGGCTGGGGACACTTCTCAGCGCGGGGTGAGGACGTCGAACTCGTTGCCTTCAGGGTCGGCCAGGCAGGTCCAGGGCACCTCGCCCTGGCCGAAGTCGATGTCGGTGGCGCCCATGGCCAGCAGCCTGGCCGCCTCCGCCGCTTGATCGTCACCGGGGTAGGGCCGCAGGTCGAGATGGGTGCGGTTCTTCACGGTCTTGGTGTCGGGCGTCCGGAGGAACTTCAGAAACGGGCCGACGCCCTTGGCCGAGCGCAGCACCGCATGCTCGTCGGTCACCTCGTGCAGGGTCCAGTCCATCGCCTCGCCCCAGAACCGGGCCATAGCCCGCGGATCGGCGCAGTCGGCCACCACCGCGGCAATTGGCCCGGTGTCCCGGTAGATCGATCGGGGCTCCAGCACGCAGAGCTCGTTACCCTCCGGGTCGGCCAGGACTATCCACGGGACGTGGCCCTGACCCACGTCGGCGGGCGTCGCACCGAGAGTCTGGAGACGGGCGGCCAGGTCCGCCTGATGGGCCGCCGAGGTGGTGGCGAGGTCGACGTGCACGCGGTTCTTCACCGTCTTGGGTGCCGGGACGGCGATGACGTCGATGCAGACGGCGACGGGGTCGGGATAGGCGAAGCCCACGGGTTCGACGCTGGTCACACCGGGTTCCTCGCTGGAAACGTCCCAGCCGAGCGCCTCCGCCCAGAACCGGCCGACCGCGGAGTCATCCCGGGCATTCATGGCAATCTGAACCAGCCGCAGCGTCATGCGGCCAACCCTATGGTCAGCTGGCTGAACGTAATGAACCGGTCGTACTGGAGCCCTCACCATCTCGGAGCCCGAGCGCCGGGTCGGAGACGGACCGGAGGCGGGCCGGAGGCGGGCATACTGCCGGGGTGGAACTGAGCTGGCTCGGCGAACCGACCGTGGATGCGCTACGAGCCGCGCTGTGGACGGTGGCACCGGACCTGGCCGAGGCTCCGATCGTGCCGCGAGGGCTTGAGCCAAGCGACGAACCGCAGTACTGCAAGGCCAGCGCGGTGATCGACGGCCGGTTCGTGGTGAAGTTCGCCTGGGCCGGCCCGGCCGCGTTGCGGATCTGTCATCAGGCGCAGATCCTGGACGCGCTGCAGGCGGCCGCGCCCCGGCTGCCGCTGCCCGAGGTGGCGGCAGTTTCCCGTGCTCCGGCCATGCTGGTCCTACGTTGGGTGCCGGCGACGCCGTTCTTCGAGGTGCGGCACCGGATCGGGCCCGCCGAGCGGGATGGGGTCGCGAGGGATCTGGCCACGGTCCTGGCCGAGCTGCACGATCCCGAGGTGCTACGGAAGGTCGCGGAGGCGGTTGGCCCGCTGCCGGAGCCGGCCGCGCAGGCCACGACGGACACCCTCCGCGCCCGGTTTGGAGTGCTGGCCCGGCCCGACCAACGCGACCGGGTACTGGCCTGGTGCGACTGGGCCGACACGGTACTCGCGGCGAAGGGCCGGACCGTGCTGGTGCACGGCGACTTCCACGGCGATAACCACCTATGGGACCAGGAGACCCTGCGGCTGCGGCTGGTCATCGACCTGGAGACGGTGGGCACCGGCGAACCCGAGTTCGACCTGCGCTGCCTCCCGGGGGATTGCGGCATCGAGCTGTTCACCGCGACCGTGGCGCACTACGAGGAGCTGACCGGCACGAAGCTGGACGTCGACCGGATCATGGCCTGGCATCTGCGCACGGTCCTCGGCGACGCGCTGTGGCGGGCCGAGGCCGGAATTCCGTTGCCGGACAAGCGAACGCCAGTGCAGTGGGTGGACGATCTGACCGCCCGGTTCACCGCGCTCGGAACCTTCGACTAATCCTGTCCCGTCCTTTCCACCCGGTTCATCGCCCCATCCGGCACCGCTGTGCCCCGGCATCCCGGAACACTTGTTGGGACCTAGGGAAACGACTGCAGTTGTGTGTGCAACTCGTCGATGCGGGCCAGTTCACGACCGGCCCAGCCCTAGGTCAATGATTCGAGGTCGCGATACCGGGGCTTTTCGACCAGGTGGAATCGCAGGTTACCGATCAGGGTACAGACCTCCAGCCAGGGCAGGATCGACAGCGCCGGTAGCTCATGCACGGCCATGTACCCGGCAGCGAAGGCGGGCCAGTGCTGCGTGGCGTGCACGCCGGTCAGGTCCGCCGCTGGCCAGGCCGGGCCGGCCAGGTCGAAATCGTGCAGTACCAGCCCCCGGTCAGTGCGGTGGATGTTGTCCAGCGTCACGTCGCCGTGCCGGATACCCCAGGAAGGCCCGTGGGTCCTCAGCTGCTGCCGGGCCTGCCCGGCCAAGGCGGTGATGCGATCAGCGCGGCCGGCCAGGTGGGGCAAGATCGCCTGCAACGGCTCATCGAGCAGGTGGCGCAGGTCAAAGGGCCGACGTGGGCGGCCGCTGCGAAAGCTTGCCCCGGCCGTATGGAACCGGCCGATGAGGCGGCCAAAGTCCCGGTAGAGCTCCTCGCTGGCCGGTGGCTGCGGTTTGGTCCCCTCCACGTACTCCGTGAGCGCGAACGGCCGCCGGCCTTCCGGGGCCTCCACATCGCTGCACAGGCTGCCGTCCAGCATCGGCACCGGCGCCCTTGCTGCGAGCCTGTCCTTCTTGCCCTACCTCAGCCCCGTCGCATCGCTTGGTCCCGGGTTTTCTCAACGCTGGCGGCCTAGGGTCGGGGCATGGAAGAGCAAGCGCCGCGCCCCCGGGTATTCAGCAACCGGTTTGCCGATGCCAGCGGCTCTGAAGTAATCAGCGCCGGGATCGACACGTGCTCATGCTTCGACCAGCTTCACGGGCAGGAACCGGGTCAGGCCGTGCACTTCCATCCCGACCGGCAAGACACGTCCGCGCCAGGCTGGCTGCACCTGCTGGCGCTCATCGAGGAGGCCGCGGCCGATGGCCGTGAAGTCTTCAAGCCACTGGCTGAGATGAGCCCCGGGGAACGGCGGCAGGTCATCACGCTGCCGCCATCGATCGGCCAGCTCACCGCAGTCAAGCACCTGGTGCTCTACCGGAGCAACCTCGTCCGGCTGCCCGCCCAGATCGGCACCATGGCCAGCCTGGAGGTGTTCGAGCCGTACACCTCTCACCGGCTGCACTGGTTCCCCTACGAGCTGACCAGATGCACGAACCTGAAGTCCAGATGCACGAACCTGAAGTACAGCACGGTCAGCACCCGGTCGCTCTTCGGGAACTTCAAGTACCGGCCGCCATTCCCGCCGCTCAGGCAGGGATCCTTGCCGTCCGCCGACCTGGATCCCGGGCTGTGGGGAGCTGACACGATCACCTCCTGCAGCGTGTGCGATTCCCGGTTCACCGAATGGGGAATCCGCCAGGTGTGGCTGTCCGCATGGGTTGGCACGGACGTGCTGCCGCTGCTGGTCAACGCCTGCTCTGACGCCTGCGTTGACGCCCTGCCGCCAGGCGCGGAGCGCCATATCCGGGTCCCGCATCCTGGAGGTCCTGACATCATCCAGCCCGAGGGCAGATACGGCCCGCGCTCCACGTAGCGCACCGAGTCCTACGGCTCGCTCGTACCGCCGCGAGCACCTCCGATCCCGCTGATACGTTGCCTCCCGTGAGCGACCAAGTGCCCGGTGGCGGCATACAGCTGTCGCCTGCTGAGATCGAAGCCCTCGACGCCAGGTGGTCATCCAGCTGGACCCCAGGTGAAGTCGCGCAGCGCCTGGCCGACGTCGCCGCGCCCTGGTGCGTGGCCGCAGGCTGGGCGCTGGATCTGTTCCGCGGCAGGCAGACGCGCGAGCACGGTGACATCGAGATCGCGATCCCAGCGGCAGCCTTCCCCGAGATCCGTGATTGCTTCCCCCGATATACGTTCGACGCGGTCAGCAGCGGCCGGATCTGGGAGAACGCCGCACCAGGCGTACTGGCCGCCACGCACCAGACCTGGCTCCGCGATCCCGTAACCGGCGACTACCTGCTCGACGTGTTCCGCGAACCCCACGACGGCCAGACCTGGATCTGCCGGCACGACGAGACGATCCGGCTTCCGCACAGCGAGATCATCCACCACACCCCAGACGGCATCCCGTACCTGGCGCCCGAGCTGGTCCTGCTGTTCAAGGCCAAGCACGCCCGCCCCACGGACCAGGCGGACTTCGACGGGACCATCCCGCGCATGACCTCAGCCCAGCGCGCGACGCTGGCCGGGCTCCTCGCTCGCGTGCACCCAGGACATCGCTGGCTTGCACACCTGTAACCGCAGCTCAGACGGCTTCGGCCGCCACGCGCAGTTCAACCCAAATACCTAGGTGACTGGTCTGACGTTCGAGGCCGGGGCGTTGTCGGTCTTGCGCATTCGGGAACACTTGTTGGCACATGCTGCATCAAAGTGTTCCCGAATCGGTGGGGCCGCGCACTGCAGGGATCCATGAGGCGAGTGTGACGAGCTGGGCGCCCGCGCCCGCGCACGCGGGTGGGGCCAGGCCGGAAGGGCTACTCCATCCCGGAGCCTGACTGCTCCGCCGGAGGGCTCGGGAGGCTGGGTACGCCTTCCCGCAGATACTGCGGGAAGGCGTACCCAGCCCGGAAGTGACCACGCAGTGCGGAGGCTCACGAGGTGGGTGTGACGATCGGGCCGGACGGGACGCGCGCCGCGCACACGGAGGGCCAGCAAAGGGCTTCCTCCATCCCGGAGCCTGGGTGCTCCCGCCGGAGGCAAAGTCTGGCTCGAAATGAGACCGGGGGTGGGGGCGGGCGGGGACAGGGTGGAGGCCTATGACGGACGACCAGGCATCTGCGCAGACCCAGGATCAGCCAACCGTGACCGTGGCGCTCGAACTGCCCTCGGCCCAGCTGCTCGCCGACCAGATTGCCACTATCCATGATCTCCAGTTCGTCATGGAGTGCTGCAAGCGGCTGCTGACTGAGCTGATGAAGCCGGAGGAAGAACGGGAAGCGGTGGTCCCGCAGGCCCTGTGGTCGGCCGCGCTGACCTCTTACGATCGCGCCTTCGCCAAGGGCAAGAAGTTCGGCCTGACCGTGGACGACGTGAAGGCGCTGCCGCTCGAAGGCCAGGTGGTCAAGTTCCACGAGTGGATCGTGGACGAGCGGAACACGCTCGGCCGGCACCCCACCAACCCGTTCGACGTGGCCCGGGTCGGCGCGGTGCTGTCCGATCGCTCCCAGGCCAACCCCGAGGTGCGAGGGGTCACCGTGCTGTCCGCCAGCCACATCCTGGTCGACGGAGCGGGCGTGCGCCAGCTGGGGGCGCTCGCGTCCGAGCTGGCCAAGCAGACCGCCGAGAAGGCGCAGAAGCAGGAGAGCACGGTCGCGGCCGACGCGCAGAAGCTCGGCCTGGACAAGCTCTACGCCATGGCTCCGCTGCCGGTCGGCGCGCCGAGCGGGAAGGACGACGAGGACCTCGGATCCGAATCCGGGTCAGAGTCCGAGTCCTGATCCGAGGGCAGCGGGTAGTGGCCGGCTAGCCAGTCTCGCAGCAGGGCCAGCCGGGCCTGGTTGTCGTCGTGCCCGGTGACCACCGGAGCCGAGTTGTACGGACTGGCGTCGGAGCTGCGCCGCAGCTTCACGTACAGGCCGGAGCTGTCGATGGCGTAGCGCTCCATGTCGTCCTGGAGCGCGCCGATCACGGTGATGTTCCGGTCCCGGCCGATCCGCTCGAACAACGCCACCGCCTCGGTGCGGTGCTGTTTGCCCAGGTTGCGGCCGAGTTCGTCCAGGATTAGCAGCAGCGGCCGGTCGGTCCCGCCAGCCAGCGCGGCCGCGCAGACCAGCTTGACCGCCTTCTCATCCATCTGGGCCGTGTTGCCGCGCAGGTTGTAGGGCGACATGCGCTGGCCTTCGGCCCGGCGCCACTTCGGGGTGACGGTCCAGCGCCAGGGCTTGTCCGGCTCGGCCGGCGGCTCCGGCTCGGGGAAGTCCAGGGTCGCGCCGTACCCGCCGTACTCCTGGTCGAGGCGGTCGAACTGGGTCGCGACCTTCTTCAGCTTGGCCTTGATGCCCTCGGCCACCGAGGCGCGGTGGGCCGCCGCGGCCTGGCCCGCCTCGTGCAGCCCCTTGCGCGCCGCCTCCAGGTCGGCGCTGCGCTCGGTCCGCTGCCTTGTGATCCGCTGGCGCTGGTACTCGTCCTCCTGCTCGGTCTGGGCCAGGTAGGTGCGCAGCGACCGGTGCAGGACCGGGAACGCGTCGCCCTGGGCGCCCGTGCCCCGGCTCCACCGGACGTCGGCCCGGAGCCCGGCGATCTCGCGCGGGATCTCGTCCTCGGGCGTCCCGCGTGGAAAACAGCGGGTGAGCACGTCGTCCAGCTCGGCGCAGCAGGTGGCCGTCCACTCCTGCTCGCTCCAGCGGCCCTGGTCGCCGGCCAGGTTCAGCAGGTGCGCCTGGGCCTCGTCACCTGTGCCGCCGAACGCGGTCAGCCGACCGGCCAGATCGATCGCGGCCTGCCGGGTGGCCAGGTCGGCGCGGGTGGTGGCGTTGCGCTGCTGCTGGTCTTCCAGCCGGTCGACGTCGGCCCGCAGCCGGTCGGCCTGCTGGGTACGGGTCTGGACCGCGGCCAGCATCTCGGCGTGCTCGGTCCGGACGGCGCGGACGGCCGGTTCCAGCCCGGCCCGCTGGGCGGCCAGGTCACCGAGGCTCTCGCGCAGCCCGGCGATCTCGCCCCACAGGTCTTCGGCCCGCTGAGCGGCGGCGGCGGCGGTGACCCGGCCCCGGGCCACGGCCAGCTGGCTGCGGGCGTGCTGCACGGCATCCTCGGCCTGGTGCAGGCGCTCGGCCGCCGCGGCCACCCGGCCTTCGGCCTTTTCGACCCGGGCCGCGTGTCCGGTCAGCGGGCTGGCGAACCCGCCGGCCACCCAGACCTGGGCCTCGGCGTCGGTCGCGGCGGCCGGGTCACCTGCGCGCCCGGCCAGGCTGGCCAGGAAGCCGGTGAGCGGCAGGTCCATCGTGCGGCTGCTGGGAAGATCCCCGACCCCTGTGACTTGTGAGGCTGCCGGGGCGGGGGCGCTCGAGGCGGTGGGGGCGGTGGGGTCCGCGAGGATGAGGGTGGAGCCGGGGAGGTCGGCTAGCAGCTCACGGGCCTGGGCACCGTCGGCCGCGGCGACCACGACGGCTTCGCGGTACGGGTGCAGGCGCGGCTCCCACGCCGCCCGCTGGTCCGGCTCCAAGATCACGCTGTCCAGCAGCGGAACCGCGGACAGGCCGGCCGCGCGGAGGCGCTGCAGCTGGCCCGCGGCGAGGTCGTCGCCCTGTTCGGCCCCGGCCAGCGCGGCCTGGGCATCGGTCAGCTCGTGCTGGCGGGCGCCGCAGGCCTGCAGCGCCTCTTCCAGCCGGGTGGTGGCCGCCGCCTCTTCCGCCGCGGCCTGGGCGCCCGTCCGGCCGTCGGCGGCCCGGCCGGTCTCGACCAGGCTGGGGCGCTGGCGGGTTTTGTCCTCGATGTCGCGGACGGTGGTCCGTTCCTCGACCTCCAGGGCCCGGTCCCGCTCCGACATCTCCTTCCAGCGGCGCTCCGCGGCGGTGCAGTACTCCTGGAACGCCTCGTCACTGCGCAGGTCGCGCAGCTGCTCGCGGAGCTTGGCGACCTGGGCCGAGCGGTCGTCCCACTCGGCCGCCAGCCGGCTGATCTCGGCGCCGATCCCGGCCAGCTCGTGCTCGCCGTCCACGACCAGCCGGGCGCAGCGGCCCTGCCACAGCGCGCCAGCCCGCTCGATGGCCGCCCGGGCCTGGGCCCGCTGGGCGATGCCGGCCTCGATGACCCGGGTCTCGGCCTCCCACTGGTCCAGGTCGGCCCGGGCCCGCTGCTCTTCCTCGCGCCGCGCGTGCTCGGTGGTGCGGGACGCCCGCTCCTGCTCCATCTCCCGGTCCACGCCGGTGAGCGCGGCGATGGCGTCGAAGATCCGGGCCGGGCTGAGCTCGTTCAGCGGCTGGGCCAGCAGGTTCGCGGTGGCGCTGGCCCGCACGGAGGTGGACAGGAACGACACGCAGCGCACGTGCCGCCCGTAGAGGACCTCGCCGAGCCGGTTGGCGTGGATGTCGTGACGGCCGTTGCGGCGGGGCAACTCGGCCCACAGGTTGTCGGCCGCGGCCACCCGGTCCGCGTCGCTGGTGGCGGCCGGGACGTACAGCTCGTGCGCCCAGCGCAGGTCGATGTAGGGGGCCTTGCGGTTGATCCGCAGCCACACGGTCAGCGCGGAACCGGCCAGCGCCTCCGGGCTGGCCGCCCCATACTCGGTGAACACACCGATCACGTAGCCGTGGTCGGCGTTGCCCCAGCGGCCGTCGGCGGCAGCGATCTCGGCCGTGAACAGCAGCTCGGCCGCGTCCGGTGCGCCGCTGCTCCAGCGCCACTGCTCGTCGCCGGACAGCAGGCTGATGCCGGCGATGAACGAGGACTTGCCGGCCCCGTTGGAGTCCTTGGGGCCCTGCCCGGCCACGGTGACCAGCCCGCCGGAGACCATCGGCACGGGGTGCGCGGACAGCCGGGAGATGTTGATCAGCTGGACCCCAGTGAGCACCCGGGTGCCGACCACGTCCGTGCTGTCCGGGCTGGCCAGCGACTCGTCGCCGCTGAACCGCAGGGCGTCCTCGGTCACTGCATCCTCTTCTCGTCGTCAGCTTCGCCGCCCGTTCCGCCGTCCGGCTCGCCGTCTGGCCCGGGCGGGCGGCGACGGCGGATCGCGGCGGCCAGCGGCGTGTCCGGCCCGGCGGCCAGGATCAGCTCCTCCTGCAGCCGGCGCCGGGCCGCCTCGGTCAGCCGGTGGAACTGCGGGCCGGGCAGGTAGGCGGTGTTCTGCGGCACGGTGCCGGGCCGCAGCCGGGCCGGGACGACCCGGACCAGCCCCGCGGCCCGCAGGCGGCCCAGGCTCTGCCGCAGTTCACCGCGGGGCAGCTGGGTGCGGCGCTGCAGCTCCTCGATCGGGGTCGGGGTGCCGTCGACCCAGGAGTCGCCGGACAGCGTGCCCTCGGTGCGCGGGATCGCCACCGAATGGATCAGCACCAGCGTGAGCACGGCCCGGTCGGCCAACGGCAGCGGATTTCCACCGTCGGCGGTCAGCCGGGCGGCGATGTCGTCGCGGTAGCCGGAGGTCCACGTCCCAGGGCCGACCCGGACCAGGGTCCGGCCGATCAAGTGCAGCAGTTCGGCCACGCTACGGCGCAAGGTGGCATCGCGCAGGCCGGGGGCGACCGCTTCCGGCACCGGCTCCGGGCTGTGCTCGACCGCGGCGAACGCGGCCAGGATCTCGTCCCGCTGCCGCTCGCTCAGGTCGGCCAGGACCGGCTCGAAGAACGAGGTCATGAGGCCGGGCCCGGCATCGATCGCCACAGCTGGCGCAGCGTGGTCAGCTCGCTACCGCTCCACAGCGCGACCCGGGGCCCGAGCCGGATGGTGTCACCGGTCTCGTCCCACAGCAGCCAGCCCGCCTGGTCCAGGCGGCGCAACGCGGCCACCGCGGAGCGCCGGTGCGCCATCTCGTCGCGCGGCCCGGTCAGCTCACCGAACACGCCCAGCACCGCGGCCGACCCGGCACTCGCGCCGGGCCAGATCGGGGCCAGCGGGTCCTCCCAGCAGCAGCGCAGCACCGCGGCCAGCATCCGGGCGGTGTCGTTGGGCTGCTCCAGCAGCGGGCCGGCCAGGCCCAGCTCGGCCAGCACCCGGGTGTCGGCGGTCTCCGGCACCTGCGGGACCAGCCAGGCGCCGTCGCCGGACGGTTCGGGCAGCCGCAGCATGCCCGCGGGCGCCGGGGTACCGGCCGGGACCCGGAGCGGGCCGCCCGCCCGGGCCCGGGCCCAGGCCAGCGCGGTGCTGTCGGGATCGGTCATGAGGTGGCCTGGTCACGGGTGAGGCGGCCGGGGGTGACCCAGGCCGGGCTGGCCGACTCGGCCACGTCCAGGCCTTCGTCCCAGGTCAGCGTGTAGGGCAGCGCGGGATCGAGGTGCGCGGCGGTCAGCTGGGCCAGCACCCGGCGGGCCGACGCCCAGTCAGGGGCCACCCGCAGAACATCTTCGATTTTAATGAACTCCCTGGTGGCCAGGAGTTCCTCCACGGCGCTCCTGATCGCGTCCTGGTCCACGGCCGCCGGGGCCTCGGGCTCCGCCGTCGGGTCGGCGTCACCGGCGGGCCGGGGCGGCGGCATCCGGGCGGTGTCCGGGCGGCCGCCGGTCTCCACCGCCTCGGTCATGACCTGCGGGTCGAACCAGGGCGCGGGCGCGTCGAACACGAACGTGTCGAGCACCGCGCCGAGCCGGGCGGTGTCGGCGGTACGGGCGAACGAGCGCCACTCCTCCGCAGGCAGCAGGCCCAGCGCGCGGGTGGTGCCGGCCCGCTCGATCAGCCGGCCCGCCGCGGCGTCGATCGCGTCCCGGTAGGCGGCCAGCGCGGCCCGCATCCACTGGCACTCTCGATCCAGGGCGGGCCAGCGTTCCAGCACGGTCGCGTGCACGCTCTCGGCCCGGCTGATCAGCGCCTCGTTACCCCACAGCAGCTGGGCGTTCTCCCGCAGCTGGGCCACGTCGGCGCCGAGCGACATGATCGACAGCTCGTTAGCGATGAGCCGGAACACCTGGGTCAGCCGTTCTACAGAAGCCCGGCCGTCGGCGTCGGTGGCCGCGGGCGCGGACACGCTCTCGTGCTCCATGGACAGCAGCTGGTGCAGCTCGGACTGGCCGCCGCGCTCGGCGATCCGGCGCAGGAACAGCAGCATGATGTACGGGGCGAAGGCGGCCCGGTAGAAGCGCTCGTTGGGCCGCTCGAAGACCTTGCTGACCGCGCCGTAGCCCTTGAGCACCTCGAACCGGCGGCTGACCGTGGCTTCGGGGAAGGCCCGGCAGGCGTTGCGGACCTGTTCCTCGGTCAGCCCGTCGCTGCCCGAGGCGGCGAACGCGGACAAGATGGCCTCGTCCACGTCCAGCAGCTGCGGCGACAAGATCATCTTCTCGGCCTCGCGGGCCAGGACCGCGAAGGCCTGCCGGTAGACCCGCAGCACTGCGGCCTCGCCCGCCAGGTCGTCCAGGCCCCCCTGCACGTCCTGTACCCGGCCGTCGTCGGCCACTGTCCCCTCCCCGTCAGCCGTTCCGCCCCGGACTCAAACCACCGACGGTATCGCGTACCCCGGACAGCGATAAGGCGGATGGCAACGATCACCATCCGCCTGCAGGAGGTGGGATTAGGAGGCGCGGCGCCGGGGGGCTGCGCACCAGTGGTCAAAACACGGACGGCACAGCTTGGTCACCTGGTTGATGGCCGTGTAAGCGCCGCACCGAAAACAGTAACCGTCGTACATTCGGAGACCTTTGAGCGCGGGATTTTCGTTCTCTCGTATAGCGCGCTGCGTCGTCAGGTATTCCGGCCGCTGATCTCACCGGCCCCCGCGCGGCCAGCGTGAACGTAGCCATGCCCGCTCAGCTGTGCAGGGTGACGACGTAGCCGTCCGGGTCGGCGAAGGCAAAGGTCCGGCCGAACGGCCCGTCGAACGGCGCGGTCACGATGGGGACGCCGTGGGCGGCCAGATCGTCATGCAGTTTGTCGACGTCGTCGGCCTTCAGCCAGAGCGCCACGCCCCAGCCGAGCCGGCTGGTGGCGTCCAGGTCGACCGCGGGCTCGCGGATCGCGAACGGGATCGGCTCGGTGGTGAACACCACGGCGCCCGGCGGGCCGGCCGGGGCTGGGTTCAACCCGAGCCGCTCGGTGTAGAAGCGCGTGGACGCCTCCAGGTCCCGCACCTGGAGGGCGACGAAGTCGGGTCCGGTGACCGCCATGAGACTGCTCCTTGGTTGTAGTATCAGGTAGGCTTACACTATATCAGGTGGACTGATACTGCAAAGGGAGGACCTGGTGGCTAGCAGTACCGAGCGGCCGGGGTGGCTGCTCAAGCGGGCCCAGGACGCGCTGCACGCGGCCATGACCGCGGCGCTGAGCGACTTCGGCGCCACGCTGCCCGAGTACGCGGTGCTCACCGCGCTGGCCGAGGAGCCGGGGCTGTCCAACGCCGACCTGGCCCGGCGCACGTTCGTCACCCCGCAGACCATGAACCAGGTGCTCCGCGAGCTGGAGCAGCGGGGCTGGGTCAGCCGTCACCCGCACCCGGGCCACGGGCGCATCCTGCAGGCCGAGCTCACCGACGACGGCCGGCGGACCCTGACCGCCTGCCACCAGGCGGTGGACGCGGTGGAGGGGCGGATGCTGGCCGGGCTCAGCCCAGCGGAACGCCTTCAGCTGGCCGCAGCGCTGCGGAGCTGTATCGACGGGCTCAGCCCAGCGTTAGTTAGCCGAGGTTAATGAGCGAGGTTAGTTAGCCGAGGGTGAAGGGGTCCCGGGTCTCGCCGCTGAGCTCGACCCAGACCGACTTGTTCTCGGTGTAGGCCTGCACCGCGTCGATGCCGTTCTCCCGGCCCAGGCCCGACGCCTTGTAGCCGCCGAACGGCACGCTCGGCGCGACCACCCGGTAGGCGTTGACCCAGACCGTGCCGGCCTTGATCCGGGCCGCGACCCGGTGGGCCCGGCGCACGTCGTTGGTCCAGACCGAGCCGGCCAGCCCGTACGGAGTGTCGTTGGCCAGCTTGACCGCCTCGTCCTCGCTGGTGAACGTGTAGGCCGACAGCACCGGGCCGAACACCTCCTCCCGGACCACGGTGGAGGCCGGGCCGACCCCGGTCAGCACGGTGGGCTGGACGAAGTACCCGCCCAGGCCCTCGTCGGCGGCGCCGCCGCAGGCCACCTGGGCCCCCTCGTCGACCGCGGTCTTCAGGTAGCCGAGCACCTTGCGGTACTGCGGGCCGTTGGCCACCGGGCCCATCTCGGTGTCCGGGTCGTTAGGGTCACCGAGCCGGATCCGGGAGGCGCGCTCGGACACCAGCTGGATCAGCTCGTCGTGCACGTCGGCGTGCACGATGAGCCGGGAACCGGCCATGCAGGTCTGCCCGGTGGCCGCGAACACCCCGGCCACGATGCCGTTGGCCGCCGCGGCCAGGTCGGCGTCGGGGAACACCACCTGGGGCGACTTGCCGCCCAGCTCCAGGGTGACCGGGTTGAGGTTCTCGGCGGCGGCGTGGGCCACGGCCCGGCCGGTAGCGGTGGACCCGGTGAACGCCACCTTGTCCACCCCCGGGTGCCCGGCCAGGGCCGCGCCGGTCTCCCGGGACAGGCCGGTGACCACGTTGACCACGCCGGGCGGGAAGCCCGCATCCTCGATCAGCTCGGCGAAGCCCAGGGTGGAGGCGGGCGCGTGCTCGGACGGCTTGATCACCACCGTGCAGCCCGCGGCCAGGGCCGGGGCCAGCTTCCAGGTCATCAGCAGCAGCGGGGAGTTCCAGGGCGTGATCGCGGCGACCACCCCGACCGGCTCCCGCCGGGTGTAGACGAGGTAGTTCGGGTTGGGCGACGGGATCTGGCGCCCCTCCAGCTTGTCGGCCAGGCCGGCGTAGTACTGGTACCAGCCGCCCAGCCCGTTGAGCTGGCCGATCATCTCCCGGTAGAGCTTGCCGGAGTCGTTGACCTCGAGCCGGGCCAGCCGCTCGGCGTTGAGGCTGATCAGGTCGGCCAGCAGCCGCAGCAGCCGGGCCCGGCCGAACCCGGTCATCGAGCCCCACTCGCCGTCCAGCGCGGCCCGGGCCGCCTGCACGGCGGCGTCGACGTCCTCCGGGCCACCGTCGGGGATCACCGCCCACGGCTCACCGGTGTAGGGATTCTCGGACTCGAACGTCCGCCCGGAGATGGCGTCGATCGCCTTCCCGCCGATCAGCATCCGGAACTGCTCGAGTTGCTCGCTCACGGTTCGTCCTCCCTGGCGTCATCGCCGGCCACCTTGCTATTCACTCCTGGCTGACGTGCAGCGTCAACCCGCCGACGGCCCGATATCGGGTTGACGGCGGCAGGCAGGCCGGGCCAGGGTCGGCGGCATGCCCACTCCCCTGGTGCCGCCCGGCACGCCGCTGACCGGCCGCTGGCTGCGGCTGGACCTGCTCCGCGAAGACGACCTGGACGAGCTGTACCCGCTGCTGGCCGACCCGGAGGTCTACCGCCACGGTTACGTGATGCACCACCGGCCGGACTCCCCCGAGGACTCGGCCAGGCTGGCCCGCCAGAAGTTCCTGGTCGATCAAGGCCAGGCGGACGGCCGGGGCGGCGGCCGCACCGTGTACGCGATCCGGCTGGCCCAGCCGAGCGACCTAGGCCCGGCGGGCACGCTGGTCGGCACGTCCTCGCTGCTGGAGGCCGATGTACACAACGAGAGCATTCACGTCGGCTCCACCTTGTACGGGTCGCGCTGGTGGGGCACGCCGGTCAACGGCGAGGCCAAGCTGCTGCTGCTCGGGCACTGTTTCGACGATCTCGGCTACGGCCGGGTCAAGATCCAGACCGACCGGCTGAACACCAGGTCCCAGGCCGCCATCGCCAAGCTGGGGGCCCAGCGCGAGGGCGTGCTGCGCCGGCACACGAAGCGGGAGGACGGCACGTTCCGTGACACAGTGGTGTTCAGCGTGCTGGCTGATGAATGGCCCGGCGTGAGAGCCGGGCTGCGGGAGCGCGTCGGCCGCACAGAGACGGCACGGCGGGAGAGCGGACATGAAGATCGCGGTGATCGGGACGGGGCACATCGGCGGGACACTGGGGGCCAAGTGGCACGCGGCCGGGCATGACGTGACCTACGGGTCGCGCCAGGGCAGCGGCGACGGCCCGGGCGGGGCACCGCTGCGGCCGATCGGCGACGCCGCGGCGGATGCCGACGTGGTGGTGATCGCGGTGCCGGGGGGCGCGGTGCCCGATGTCGTGGCCGAGCACGGGAAGGTGCTGGGCGGCAAGGTGGTGGTGGACGCGACCAATCAGATGGGCGCCGGCCACCCCGATAACCGCGACACGATCACGGCCGGCGTGGCCAACGTGAAGTACGTGCGGGCGTTCAACATCTACGGGTGGGAGAACTTCGCTGAGCCACTCCCGGGCACCACGCTGTTCTTCGCCGCCGATCCCGCGGCGCGGGAGGCAGCCGAGGAGCTGATCAGCGCGATCGGGATGGAGCCGGCCTACGTGGGCGGCGTGGACGCGACCGGCATCGTGGACGGCTTGCTGCCGCTGTGGTTCTCCCTGGTCCAGGAGCGCGGCGGCCAGCGGAGGCTTTCGTTTCGGCTGCTCGAGCCATAGCTACCGCTACGGTAAGGGCCCCGCTTAGGCACTCGCCGACAAGTGGCAGGCCGACAGAACCCGGCAAATTACCTTAAACTTCCCATTTGATGCGTCGCAGCAGCCAATTAGGGCATTTCTTCTTAGTTCAGTTTTTTGCGTCATCTAAGACGCTTAGGTCCATCCAGCGGTTTACCGAAATCAAGCCACACATCTATAGACCGCAAGTACCTGTTCTCGCGGACATCAGCCGCCCCATACTTCGGCTAGCTACACGCAACGCCCTTGGGGGGGCTCGGTGAGACGTCGCGTTTTCACCTGGATCCGTGCTGCCGGTCCAGGAAGTCACTTCAGCCAGCTTTCAGGTTTGGCGGGCATCGCCGTAGCGCACCATCACGCGCGGGAAATTCAATCCCCAGTTTCGGGGACCGCTGACCTTTAACGGAGAAGTCAATGGCTGAACTGGTCCGTTTCGAGGTGGCACCAGGACATAACGTCCTGGTGGAGACCGACGATGTCGACGAGGGTTTGGTTCAGGTCAAACGGAGCTACGGCGACGGGTTCATCGAGGCTGGCTCGGCCTTCACCGAGCACATCGGCTCCATCCGGGACGCGGTACGGGACGCGCTGAAGGAATTGCGTGAGATTAATCCGGATGAGGTCACGGTGTCGTTTGGGATCAAGTTCACCGCCGAGGCTGGGGCGGTGATCGCCAAGACCTCGGTGGAGGGCACACTCGGCGTGGAGATGGCCTGGCACCGGACCGAGGAGAAGTGACGTCCGCGACCCGGGCACCGTGGCGGATCCGGCTCAGCGACCCGGATTCCGGCTGGGTGCTCGGGGCCGGCTTTCTGGTCGCACCACGTCTGGCCCTCACCTGCTGGCATGTGGTGGAGAAGCAGCGGCGCCGACGGGCCGGAGTCACGTTGATCGGGTCATCGGGGTGGAGTGGGACCGTCGGGCCCGACGAGCTCGAAGAGGCGTCACCAGGCGCGGACGTGGCTCTGCTGGAGTTGCCCGCACCGATTGCCGACGCCGAGACCGCCCCAATGGGTCCGGCCGAGCCCCCCGCGCCGGGCGACGTGCTGACGGCATTTGGTTTCCCCGAAATCGGGAACACCCAGGCTGCGCAGCGCACGAGCAGGGAGGACAACCCGGGGATCTGGACCCGGGTCGAGGTGGAAGGGCTGGACCTGGCCACGAACCGGGTCTGGCTGACTAGCCACACATCCCACACGGTGCCGCTGCAGCAAGGATTCAGTGGCGGCCCGGTGGTCGATCCAGGCACCACATTGGTTGTGGGCATGACGATCTCAGCCTGGGTCAAGCAGTCAGCCGCCCTGATGGTCCCGGTGGCCGCTCTCGCGGGCTGCCACCCCGAACTACGACGCATACTGCAACCCATCAAACTGGCCGATCCAGACTTCGCCCGGGCCAGTAAGGCTCTCGCCGCACAGAACTATTCAGCCGCACTGTCCGACTTCCGGGCGGTATGTGCCCGGCGGCCAGAGTTCGCCGACGCCTGGTACTACGTCGCGCTGGCGGCGCTGAAAGGCCAGCGTCCGAGGACGCACACCACCACCTACATCGAGGAGGTTGACCGCCTACTGGAGCACGCCTCGTCCCTGCCCTCGGCCCAGCCGCACGTGCAGGCCCTGAGGGCACTGATCAGAGAAGACCATCACCAGTCTCGCGGTATCACGTCTGCGCCGACCGCGGCCGACCTGTGTCCGCCGGCAACCTCAGTACCCCTCCAGCACGCCGCTGAGATCTGCCGTCACGTCCCCGCACCGGAGACGTTTATCTGGCAAGAACTACACCGTTGGAGAACAATGTGAAAGATCCCTATGAAGGCCTATCCCCGCGGCAGGCCAGCGTGCGTCGCTACTTCGTCCCGACTCCGGCTTTTCCCAATATCGTCGGGCCGGTCATTCTGGGTGCCATCGCCTTGGTGCTGTTCATAGCGGCAACGGCGTCACCTTTCCTGGCGTTTGTCGGTCTCGTGGTCGCTTTCTTCGCGGTCAAGAAAGGCCTGCCCCGCATCCTGCTCTATCAGCGCCTCAAGGCGCTGGCCGAGCCCAAGCCGAGCGACCAGCAGATGGATCAATGGCTTCATGAGGCCCTCGGCCCGGCAATTGATCAGGGCTTCCATCGGATGGACATCGTGCGCGATGATCTAGTGAGCAGAGACCGGGAGCCACTTCAGGTCATCGGCTTGCCGCAGAACGTTTCCTACCGACTGGCCAAAGGGCGAGACGGAATCGTCCGGTCGAGTCACTACGACATCCTCGTGGTTTTCATGACCCAGTGGCACCTGTCCACATTTCAATGTGTGCTGGACATGGCGACCGGTGCCTTCATTTCGGACCAGACTCGCGAATTCACTTACCGCGACATCCTGTCGGTGTCCACGGCCAGCGACCGCCTGGTCGCGCAGTTTCCGCTCGACCATCGCCAGACGCCGAGCGCGCCCAGCGATGGACAGCAGGGCGCGGCGGGAGCAGGCCACGTCAAGGTGGAAGCCACTACGGCACAGCTATTCAGCCTGAAGGTGGCTTCCGATGAAATCCGGGTCCTGGTCAGCCTGTTCGACTTCCGGGTAGATGGACGGGGGTTCGACTCCGGAGTGGACAACGCACTCCAGCAGATCCGGGGCCGACTACGCGCGTACACCACTCTGCAAGAGAGCGGTGAAGGTGCATTCGAGGACCTGAATCAGGTCCGGCAGCGTCGCGACGGGGCGTGGCCGGCCGCACACTGAGCCCGTAATGACCGGACAGCTGTAGACGGCGGGGATGTGCCCCGGGCACTCCCCGCCGTTTCTGGTCAGCCGAGGTGCCGGGTGATGGCGTCCGCCACCGCGTCCGGGCGCTCACGGGGGATGAAGTGGCCGGTGCCGGGCAGCTCGACCCGGTCGTAGGCGGCGGCGAACATGTCGGCGTTGCCCCGGCCGGCCGCCGCGATCTCGCAACCGTCGTCCAGCCCGTACAAGAACGTGGCCGGCACCTCGATGCGGGGCCACTGATCCAGCCGGGCCTGAGCCGCGGCGTACCGGGGGCGGCCGGGCGCGGCTCCGGTGCCGTGCCGGTAGTAGTGCACCACGGCCTCGATGAACTGAGCCGTCTCGGTGGCGCGGAGCACGGCTCGCAGATCAGCCTCGGCCATCAGCAACGACGGCGACCACTCGGCCCAGCAGCGGCGGATGAACGCGGCCGGGTGCACGGCGAACCGCTCGGCCCCGGCGTCGGTGCACAGCCAGTACCGGTACCAGGCCCGTTCGGCCTCGGTGAACCGCTCGGCCGCGTTGAGGTGGTGCAGCGGGCCGTAGGCGGTGGCCATGGTGACCAGGCCCGTCACCCGCTCCGGGGCCAGCGCCGCAACCGCGTGCGCGGTCCGCGCCCCCCAGTCGTGGCCGGCCAGCACCACCCGGTCCAGCCCGAGCCGGTCGAGCAGGTCGAGCAGGTCGGTGGCCAGCGCGGCGACCTGAGCCCCGCCGGCCTCGGCCCAGGCGTCCGGGTAAACCCGGCTCCCGCCGTAACCGCGCAGGTAAGGCCGGACGATGCGCAGGCCGGGGGGCAGCCGCGGCACGACCTGCTCCCAGGTCGCGGGGATGTCCGGGAAGCCGTGCACCAGTACCACGGGGAACCCGGCGGGGTCGCCGTCCTCGAGGTATTCGAGCTCGGCCACCCCGGTGTCGATCAGCGGCATCCGCCCACCATAGGCAGGAGGACCCGCCCCGGGCCGGGGCGGGTCCTCCTTTAGTTCAGGTCGTTCAGGCGGTTACCAGCGGCCGGCCGCCCGGGCCAGCTCCGGTACGAAGTACGCACCATTGACCGTACCCACGCCGGAGGCCAGGTCGTAGCCCTTGGTGGCGCTGTAGCCCTTGATCGTGTACAGCTTCCCGTTCTGGGTGAACGAGACGGTGTTGTTGCCGGAGGTGACATCCACGATGCCCCGGGCGTGCTCAGCCGACAGCTGGTACAGCGCCGGATTGATAAGCCCCAGCGAGTGCCCGGCCACCTGGGCGGACAGAGCCACGATGCCGGAGAACAACGGGGTGGACTCGCTGGTGCCGCAGGTCGGGTACCAGCCGGCGGGCTCCCCGGCGAAGCTCTGGTAGACGTCGACCGCGCCGTTGCAGGCTCCGCTCATCGAGATGTCCGGCACGCCGCGGCTCTGGCCCACGACCTTCTTCACTCCGTCCTGGTAGTACGGGCGGGAGAAGAAGATGGACTTGCCGCCGTTGGTGGCCAGCGGGTTGGGGCCGTTGTCCCCGAAGATGAACTGCTGGGTCGGCACGTTGTAGGTGTCGTTCCACACCGTGTCCGGCGACGCGTGCTGCCCGCTCGCGTTCAGGTGCAGCTGGGTGCCGCCCACCGCCGTGACCAGCGGGTCGGTCGGCGGCCACGAGGTCACCGGGTACAGGTAGTAGGTCGACTCATCCAGGCCGACGTCGGCCACGCCCGAGTCACCGGTGGCGGCGGTCACGGTGACGTGGTGGGCCGCGGCGTTCTCGTAGGCGCCCCGCAGCGAGCCCAGCGTGGCCTTGTTCGGGAACGTCTGCTCGGTGGCGCTGAAGCTCTGGCTGATCACGTCGCCGAGGTGGTGGTCGATCACGTAGTTCTCGGCCTCGATGATCTGCGGGAAGCCGGTGACGCCTTCGGTCTCCGACACCGGGGTCTCGACCAGCAGGATGTTGGCCCCGGGGGCGATGGTGTGGGCGTATTCGACGTCCAGCGTGGTCTCACCGGCCCAGCCGACCTGGTCGGAGTTGGTCGGGTCGTACGGTGGCACCGCGCCCGCGGGCTGGATGACCTTCAGGGACGGCGGCGCGGGCAGGCTGAAGGTCTTGTCGAAGTAGGCCAGGTCCTTCTGGATCGTCGGAGAGCCGAACGAGTCAACGATGACGATGGTCTTGCCCCGGCCGGTCACCCCGCGCTGGTACAGCGGCTTCAGGTTGTACGCGGTCTGGATCTGGCCGGGCTCGTAGCAGGCGACCTGAAACGCGGTCTCGCAGTCGGCCGTGGTCGGCGGCTGGCTGGTCGCGCGGCCCGCGTGCAGCACCCCGGGCACCAAGGAGCCCTGGGCCTTGCTGGCGTGGGCGGCGGTGGTCGCGGCGCTGGCCGAGACCGCCGTTCCGGCGGATACCACGGCAGCGCTGGCCGTCAGCGCGAACGCGCCGACCACCGCCGAGACTCTCCGTGCCTTGGGCATGACGTCTTCCCCCAACGGGATAAAAGGGATAGTGCGGTGAGACATTAGCACTCAGTAATGAACTGGGATCAAGGCCGCATGACGCGGAATTTGTGCGGTTACCAGTATTTTCCCGCGGCGGCCAGTTCGGGCACGAAGTACTGGGCGTCGATCGTGCCGACCCCGGAGGCGAGGTCGTAACCGGTCCTGGCCAGGTAGCCGGTCACCGTGTGCACGGCACCGCCCTGGGTGAGCGAGACGGTGTTGCTGCCCAGGGTGACGTCGACGACGCCGCGGGCGTGCTCGGCCTCCAGCTGGTAGATCATCGGGTTGATCAGCCCCAGCGGATGCCCCGCCACCTGGCCGGCCAGCGCCACCACCCCGGCGAACAGCGGCGTCGCCTCACTGGTGCCGCAGCTCGGGTACCAGCCGGCCGGCTGGCCGCGGAAGCTGCTGTAAACGTCGACCGCGCCGTTACAGGCCGCGCTCATCGAGATGTCCGGCACGCCCCGGCTGCGGCCGACCACGTTGGACACACCGTCCTGGTACGACGGCCGGGAGAAGAAGGTGGACTTGCCGCCCCCGCCGGCCAGCGGGTTCGGGCCTGCGTTGCCATCCAGGTACTCGTTGGCGTCGCGGCGGTAGGTGTCATTCCAGACCCGGTCCGGCGCGGTGCGCTGGCCGTTCGCACTCAGCTGCAGCTCAGTGCCACCCACCGCGGTGACCAGCGGGTCGCTGGCCGGCCACGACGTCACCGGGTCGAGGAAGTAGGTCTGCCCGTCCAAGCCGACGTCGGCCGCGCCCGCGTCGCCCGCGGCGGACAGCACGGTGACGTGGTGGACTTCCGCATTGGCGTAGGCCGACCGCAGCGGCTGCAGGGCGCTCGCGCTGGGGAAGGTCTGCTCGGTGGCGCCGAAGCTCTGGCTGATCACGCCGGCCAGGCCGTGGTTGATCACGTAGTTCTCGGCCGCGGCGATCTGCGGGAACCCGGTAGCGCCTTCGGACTCCGCCACCGGCGTCTCGACCAGCAGGATGCTCGCTTGCGGCGCGACCGCGTGGGCGTACTCGACGTCGAGCGTGGTCTCCGCGGCCCAGCCGACCATCCCCGCGTCGGCCGGGTTGTAGGCCGGCACCTTTCCGGCCGGGGCAATGACCTTCAGCGAGGGCGGGGCGGACAGGCCGGACTGGCGGTCGAAGGTGGCCAGGTCGCTGCCGATGGTGGGCGAGCCGAACGAGTCGACGATGGCGATCGTGGTGGACTGGCCCTGCACGCCGCTCTGGTACAGCGCCGGCAGGCCGTAGGCCCGCTGAATCTGGTTCGGCTGGTAGCAGGCGACGTGGTAATTCTGCTCGCAAAAGGCCGTGGTCGGCGGGGCACTGCTGCGGTGCCCGGCGTGGACCACGCCCGGGCCGCCAGAGGTCACCGACAACGGGCGAGCCCCGGCGGCCGGTGCCCCAGTGACCGGCGCCCCAGTGACCGGCGCCCCTGGGCCCGCCGTGACCGACGGGCTCGCGGTCACGGCCGAGGCCGCGGCGGCGGCAGTCAGCGCGCAAGCCCCCGCGGCCACGCTGACGGTTCGCACCAGACGCATTCATCCCCCCACAGGAAGCGTTCAGCCTCGGCCGTGCGGCCGGAGTGACGCTCGAATACGGAGGGTAGCTGAATGACTGCGTATTAGCTACGAAGCGTCCCGGTGGGCCGCGCGGTAACACTCCGCACCGCGCGGGAAGATGGCACACCGTAATGGACCATTAAAAACGGAAAAATTTACGCCCGGTTCAGATTCACGGAATTCAGCCGGTCACGCGAATTGTTATCGACTCGCAAAACAATGGACGTGGCTGGGTATGCCAAAAGGCCGGGCGGGGCCCGGCCTTCACGGCCCGCCAGGCGGGCCCCGGCGCGCCGTCGGGCACCGGGACCACGCCAGACGCGGCTACCACGCGGCTAGCACACGGTTACCAATAGTGCCTGCGACCACCGACGGCGTGGCCGAGCGCACCCAGCAGAAGGAGGATCAGGCCGATCACCAGAATGATGATGCCGATCGTCCAGAGGATCGCGATCTTGAGGATGAAACCGACTACCAGGATGATAAGTCCCAGAATGATCATGACAACTCCTGTCGCTTCGGGCACTTGCACAATCTGAGTCGAGTGGGTGCCAGAAGGCGTGTTCCCGTTGAGATCGAAGGGAAACGCAGGAGCTCGCATCGACTTTGCTGAAGGCCGCAGGAGTCAGGGCGGCGGTGACGGCTCCTTCCAGTATGCGCTAAGCCAGCAAGCATGCAAATTGGGCCTCCGGCACGCAGGAAGCCGTAGGCCGGGGTCAGCTGGGGCGGCTGGGTCAGGCCGGGCGGGTGGCGCTCTGCACCACTTCGGCACACAGGGCCGATACCTTGCGCCGCTCGGCCCGGGCCTGGGCCCGCAGCTGCTCGAACGCAGCCCGCGGGGTGATGCCGTGCCGTCCCACCAGCACCCCCTTGGCCTGCTCGATGATCTGCCGCGAGTCCAGCGCACCCTGCAGCTGACCGGCCAGCTCGGAATGCTGCTGGCCCTGCATCGTGCTGGCGACCAGCAGCGCGGCCAGATCGGTGAAGGCCAGCAGGGCCAGTTCCCCCTCCGGTGTCCACGGGCGGCTCTGCTCAGAGACCACGGCGACCACGCCCACCGCGTCCTGGTTGTACGGCAGCGGGCTGGCCAGTACGGCCCGGACCCGCCGAGACACCGCCGCATCGCTGAACTTCGGCCAGCGGGTGTCGGCGGTCAGGTCATCCACGCCGACCAGTTGCTTGTCCTCGTAGGCGGCGATGCAGGGGCCTTCTGAGTGCTCGATCTGCAACTCTTCCAGGTGCGCGAGCCGATCGTCGGACGCGGCCACGCTGCGCAGCTGCTGCTCGGAGTCGGTCAGCATCAGGCCCGCGCCGTCCACGTTGAACACGGCGTGCGTGGTGCGCACGATCTCGTGCAGCGCGTCCTCGACCTGCATCTCCCCGAAGCGGAACCGGCCCAGCTCGCCGAGGGCGGCCCGCACGTCCTGGAGTTCTGCGTTCACGGCTCGACTCTAGCCAGGATTTTTTCCGATTCCGGCCATCGCGCTCGGGCGAACCTGTTCAATACCAGTCACTTGTGTCGTTTAGTCCCTTCGCGCCCCAGGAGTCCGTCATGCGCCGTACGGCCCGGCTGATGCCTCCGCTGGCCGGGCCGACGGTGGCGGTGCTGACCGGGGTGCTGGTTGTGGCGGGGTGCGGGTCTTCCCACCACGGGGTCTCGACCTCAGCCGGGGCGCCCCGGTCGGCGCCCCCGTCACCCGCAGTGGCATCGGCCACAGCGGCCAGGCCCACGGTGGCCGCGACGGGAACAGCGGCGGGGATCGCGGGCGGATCCGCTGGGACGGCTGGAGCCTCCGGCGTGGGCGGGAGCGCCGCGGCGGCCGCGGCGCCGGGTCATCGTGGCTCGGTCACCGTGGCCGAGTCCAAGCCGGTGCTGGCGCACGGTACCGCGACCGCCCCGGTGACCTGCGAGACGTCCAGCGCGGTCTACGTGGCCCTGGTCAGCCGGGCGCAGGCGGGCGGATACACCCACTCGTTCACGGTCCGGGTGGCCGGCTACCACGGGCCTGGCCGGTACCGGGGCACGCTCAGCGCCACGGTCACCGGCCCGCACGGCACGGTGGCCGCGCTGACCGGGGTCACGGACCCCTCGGTGACCGTGACCGGGGCCGGCGGCACGTTCGCGATCAGCACCACCGGGTCCGGGGACCGCACGCTGGACGCCACCGTGAGCTGGGCCTGCCCATAAGGCGCTGGGTTTGCGCTGGGTTTGCCCCGGGGCTATGCGGGGCTCAGTAATTCTGGGGCGCGGGATTCTGGGGCGCGGGATTCTGGGACGCGGGATTCTGCGGCGCCGTCTGCGGGCGCAGGCCGGGCAGCAGGGCGCGCAGCTCGTCCCAGGGGAAGGTGGCGCCGGGCTGCTCGAGGCTGGCCGTCTGGGCCGGGGAGTCCGCGGGGCCGGCCAGGCGATGGACCGGGGCCGGGGGCAGCCGGTTCAGGTCGAGCAGGACCGTCACGCCCCATTCGCGGAGCAGACCTACGCTGCGGATGAACACCGGATGTGCGGCCAGCGCCGCGTTCGGCCAGGGCGCGACGATCATGGGCAGGCCCAGTCCGACCGCCTCGTTGAGCAGCCCCAGAGCGAGCGTGTCGCTGATGCCCTGGGCCCACTTGTTGACCGTGTTGAACGTGGCCGGGGCGACGACCAGGGCGTCCGGCGACGGGAGCAGGTCCGGCTCGTCCGGGCGCTTATACCGGGTACGGACCGGGTGGCCGCTCAGCCCGGCGATGTTCCCCTCGTCCAGGAACTTGAGCCCGTTCGGGGTGGCGATCACGCAGACGTCCCATCCTTGCGCCTGGGTGTCGCGGACGAACGCGGGCAGCTGGCCAGCCGGGTACGCGCCGCACGCGACGAGATAGAGCACAGGGCGCGAATCCTCGGGCACAGCGGTCCTTCCGGTCTTGCGTTCAATTGTGGCTGAGGACTAGCACACTATTCCCGATTACCGGGTGCTGCTGTCCCCCGCCCATCGGGTCATCCGGCCTGGCGCAGGGCCAGCAGGGCAGCCCGGGTGGGTGCGGGCAGCGGCTTGACCGCTTCGCGGAGGGTGACACCGGACAGGCGGCTAATGCGCGGCTCCAGCCAGGCGGCGACCAGGGCGGGGCGCTGCTTGGCCGTCTCGCGCAGGACCCAGCCGATGGCCTTGCGGATGAAGAATTCCCGTTCGTCCAGCATCTGGTCGGCGTAGCGGGAGAACCGCGCGAAGTCACCGGCACCCCGGCGCAGCGGCAGCAGGAGCGAAAGGAGGGCCGACCGGCGGATCCAGAAATCAGGGTCGGCGGCCCAGCGGTCCAGGACGCCGGTCAGCTCGGGGCAGCGCTCGACCAGCGGCCCCATCAGGTCGCAGGTAAGCCCGTCGACCAGGGCCCAGGTGCGAGCCTGGCGCAGGATCTGCTCGAGCTGTGGGATGTCCGCCGGCCCGAGCAGGGCCGGGTTCTGGATCAGCAGCATCTGCGCCGCCATCCGGCATTCGTAGTCCGGGCGGGCCCACAGGCTGGCCGCGACCGCGGTCAGCTTGTCGTGGCTGAGGTCCGGGTGGGCCTGGCACCAGGCCCGGACGATGGCCCGGGCGGCGGGCACCCCGACGCCGAAGAAGTCCAGGTCGCTCTTGAGGTAAGCCTTCTCGGTCACGGCCCGTTCGGGCTGGCCCGCGGCGCGGAGCTCGGCCGTGATCTCGTCGGCCGCGGCCGTTGCGGTGGCGGCGGCCGTTGCGGTGGCGGCCGACGCGGCCGTAGCTGTGGCGGGTCGGGCCGCTGTTTTCGCCATGTCCCCAGGGTGACACAACGGGTCCGGCGGCCGCCGCCGGCCGTCTCACGCAATTCCGCCAGGCAATAGCATTATTATACGCAGACAGGATGCAACTATCAGACCACGGCCGGTAGCGTTGGCCTCATGGTCCGAGGCAACGCATCGAACCGTACTCCGGACGGCCCGGGCGAAGGGTCTCCGGGCGGGCCGAGTGCCCGGCAACGGGAAGTCCTGGCCCAGTTCGAGGCGGCCATCGCGGGGATGGACACCCGCCAGATCCAGGTTGGCCTGCGGCACCTGCTCGGCGGGGCCCGCGGGGCCCATCTGGCCAGAGGGTTCCGCGGGGCCGGTGTGGCTAGCGGGGGCCGTAGCGCAAATGCGGCGGACGGGGACCGCGAGGCCGACGGGGCCGACGAGGGTCGCGGGGCTGACGGGGATCGCGGGGCCAATGGGGCGGGCGAGGGTCGCGGGGCTGACGGGGCGGGCGAGGATTCCGGGGCTGTCGCGGCGGGCGAGGGTTCTGTGGCTCATGAGGCTGACGGGGCGGGTGAGAGCCGCGGTGCCGGTGCGGCGGGTGGGGAGCTAGCGGACAGCGACGAACCGGCGGCGGCGTTCTCGGGCCGGCCCTGGGTCAATCTGGACGAGGTGCCGGGGCCGGTGGCCGAGCTGTTGCTCTCGGTCCGGACGCCCCGGGCGCGGCGGCAGCTGGAGCGGCTGATCAGTGCGGCCGAGCTGGACCGGACCGGGCCGGTCGACCCGGTCACCGCGGCGCGGATGGTGCGGCCCTACTCCTGGCTGCTGGACCGGGTGGGCGACGATGGGATCAAGCTGACCGACGCCGGGCATCTGCCGCCGGCCGAGGTGGCGGCGGTCATCGACGAGCTGAACCTGGCTGCCGAGGGGATCACCCGCGGCAGCCGGGAGAACCAGGCGCGACCGGCGCTGCAGTTCCGCGAATCGGCCCAGGCCACCGGGCTGGTGTGCCGGGACCGGGGGCGGCTCGTGCGGACCGCCGTGGGCGCGGCCCTGCAGCAGGACCCGGTCGCGTTGTGGTGGCATCTGGCCGAACAGCTGCCGCTGCGCTCGGCCGCGGTCAGCGAAGTCCAGCCGGGGCTGATCCTGCTGGCCTGCGTAGCGGCCCAGTACACCGGCACCCTGGACGACACGATCGCCGCGATGCTGACCGCGATCGGCTGGCTCAACGGCGACGGCAGCCCGCTGACCGGGGCCGCAGCCGCCGCAGCGACCAGCGGGACGCACGCGACGCTGCGGCGGCTGGGGGCGCTGCCGGCCAGCCCGGACGGCGTGGCCTTTGCCCGCGCGGCCCTGTCGACCTGGCCCGGGACGGCTTAGGCCTGCTCTGGGCTCTGTTCTGGGCTCTGCTCCGGCCGCCACAGCTCGTGCAGCAGCCACGCGGCGGCCTTGGGCTGGCGGTCGCGGGTGAAGACCCCCTTGTGGTTGCCGCCGGGCCGGTGCACGGCCTGCGCGGTGGCGAAGTCGGCGAAGTTCCACACGTGCTCGCCGATGACCTCCGGGACGCGCCGGAACACCCGCAGCGACGCCGCGATCAGCGCCACCTGGTAGTCCTCGGACCACAGGGTGGCCGGCAGCGCGTGCAGGCCGGCCAGCGCGTCGGCGCCGAACTCAGTGACCACGATCGGCTTGCCGTGCCGGGCCCAGGCCCGCAGCTCGTCCTCCAGGTCCCGCTCGGCGGCGGCCAGGTCCCCGGTGTCGGCGTACCAGCCGAAGTAGCGGTTGACGCAGATCAGGTCGAACAGGTCGGTCACCACGTCGGCCTCGGGCGGTGCGGTGGCCACGTTGGCGAAACAGACCGGCCGGGTCGGGTCCAGCTCGCGGGTCGCCGCCACCAGCGGGGCGAAGTACGGCCGCGCGGCCTCCTCGGCGGTGTCCGGCTCGTTGGCGATCGACCAGGCGATCACGCACGGGTGGTTGCGGTCCCGGGTGATCAGCTCACCGATGGCCTGCCGGTGGGCGGCCGCGGCCGCAGCCCCGATCCGGTCCGGGGCGAACGTGGTGGCGCCGTGGTCGCCCATGTGACCGAGGCTCAGGTGCAGGCCGACGGCGGGCGTCTCGCCGATGACCAGCAGGCCCTGGCGGTCGGCGTAGTCGAGCACCTCCTCGGCGTACGGGTAGTGCGAGGTACGGAAGGAGTTCGCGCCGATCCACTTCAGCAGCGCGAAGTCGCGGACCATCCGCGCGTCATCGTGGCCCTTGCCGTGCAGCGCGCCGTCTTCGTGCATGCCGAAGCCGCGCAGCCGGACCGGCTCGCCGTTGAGCAGCAGCCGGTCCCCGGCGACCCGGACCGTGCGGATGCCGACCGGCAGCGCGTACTCGTCCTCGCCGTGGGCCAGGTCCAGCCGGTACAGGTACGGGCCGCCTGGATGCCAGGGCCGAGCCGACGGGACCGGCAGCTCCCCGGCCGGCCCGGTGGCCCGGGCCACCACCGCGCCGTCTGCGTCCCGCAATACGGCTGAGGTCAGCGCGGCGCCGTAGGCCCCGTGGTCGTCAAAGGCCTCGACCTGGTAAGACACCAGGCCCCGGCCGGACCGCGGGTCGAAGTCGGTGCGGACCACCACCCCGTCGATGAAGCTGGGCGGGGTGCTGTACAGCCAGACCGACCGGTGCAGCCCGGCGTAGTTGTAGAAGTCGTGGAAGTAGCGCTGGGTCCGGTGCCCGTCGGGGTGGGTGGAGATCACCCCGGGCGGGATCGTGTCCAGGGTCAGCTCGTTGCCGACCCGCAGCGTGACCCGTAGCGGCTCGCCCAACCGGGCCAGCGCGGTGACGTCCGCCTCGAACGGCGTGTAGCCGCCGGTGTGCTCGGCGACCTGGGTATTGCCGGCCCACATCGTGCCGTGATGGGTGGCCGCGTCGCAGCGGAGCACGATGCGGCGGCCCGCCCAGGAACCCGGGACCCACACCTCCCGCTGGTACCAGACGTCGCCGACGTAATCCCGCTCGGCCGGGTCGGTGACGAGATCGTTATAGCTCGCCGGGACGGGCATTTCCCGGCCGCCGGGCAGCGGCCTGGACCACCAGCGCGCGGCCACACCCTCGGCGAATGGGTCAAACCGGAACCGCCAGAGGCCATCCAGCCGCAGGTACTCCCGGCTGCTGCTCGGCCGTGGGGTGAGCACCAAACATCACTCCCAGTCTTGACACGTGACTTAGGACACGCCTTAAATCAGACCATAAATTTAGCCATTACGCCTCACAGAAGAGGTTTTGCCCGTGCGTATTACCCGTGTCTCCGCCGTAGCCGCGGCCGCCGCCACCGTGTGCGCGCTCGCGGCCGCCTGTGGCGGCGGAAGTTCATCCGGTGGCTCAAGCGGCTCAAGTGGCTCCAGCGGCAAGCCGGCCACGATCACCTACTGGGCCAGCAATCAGGGCGCCAGCCTGCAAGCTGACTACACCGTCCTCAACCCAGAGCTCGCGAAGTTCAAGAAGCAAACCGGCATCACCGTCAAGCTCCAGGTGGTCGGCTGGGCCGACCTGCTGAACCGGATCCTGGCCGCCACCACGTCCGGCCAGGGTCCCGACGTGGTCAATATCGGTAACACCTGGTCGGCCTCGCTGCAGGCGACCGGCGCCTTCCTGCCCTTCACCAGCAGCACCTTCAGCCAGGTCGGCGGCGAGAGCAAGTTCCTCGCCTCGTCGCTGGGCTCGACCGGCGCGGCCGGCAAGCCGCCGACCGCGGTGCCGATCTACTCACTGGCTTACGGCCTGTACTACAACAAGGCCCTGTTCAAGGCGGCGGGGATTGCCAGCCCGCCGACCACCTGGAGCGAACTGGTCGCCGACGGCAAGAAGCTCACCACCGGCGGCCATTACGGCCTGGCCGTCGAAGGCGCGAGCATCCCGGAGAACATTCACAACGTGTTCGTCCTGTCCAAGCAGAAGGGCGGCAGCTTCTTCGACTCGGCCGGAAACCCGACCTTCACCACGCCGCAGAACGTGGCCGCGGTCCAGCAGTGGGTCAACTTCATGGCCACCGACAAGATCGTTAACCCCGGCGACGCCGAGTACGACCAGAACCAGTCGATCGCGGACTTCGCCAAGGGCAAGGACGCCATGCTCCTCTGGCAGGCCGCGGGGGCCACGCTGAAGGCGGACGGCATGGCCGCGGGCGCCTACGGCACCGCCCCGCCGCCGGTCGAATCAGGCACGCCGAGCATGTCCAACCCGGACTCCATGGTCGCGGGCATCAACATCGCGGTGTTCAAGGATTCCAAGAACCAGGCCGCGGCGCTGAAGTTCGTCAACTTCATGACCAGTCAGGCCGAGTCGGTCAAGCTGAACGGCGAGTACGGCTCCATCCCGCCGGTCAAGTCCGCACTGGCGGCCAGCCCGGCCACCACGCAAGAGGCGACCGTGCTGCGCAACGTGCTGTCTAACAGCGCCGTGGCCCTGCCGCAGGCGGCGAAGGAGTCGCAGTTCGAGACGGCGGTCGGCACAGCGGTAAAGAACCTGTTCGCCGACGCCGCGTCCGGCAAGCCGGTCAGCGCCGCGACGGTCAAGGCCCAGCTGTCCAGCGCTCAGCAGCAGATGAATGGCTAAGGCGATTTCGTGACGGTCAGTGTCCGCCGCGACGCGCCCCCGGCCGGCTCCGAAGCCGGCCGGGGGCGCGCGCCCGCCCCGCAGACCCGGTTCAGCCGCCTGCTGCGCAGGCTCCGCAAGGGCGGCCTGCCCTATCTGTTCCTGATCCCCGCGCTGATCCTCGAGCTGCTCGTCCACTTCATCCCGATGATCTTCGGGATCGTGATCAGTTTTAAGCAGCTCACGCTGTTCTTCATCCGGAACTGGACCGGCGCGCCGTGGGCCGGGTGGGCCAACTACCGGGTCGCGCTGAACTTCAACCAGGCGATCGGCAGCGCGCTGCTGCACTCGTTCTTGGTCACCTGCGGTTTCACGGTGCTGGCGGTCGGGTTCTCCTGGCTGTTCGGCACCACCGCGGCGATCTTGACCCAGGACACCTTCCGCGGCCGGGCGGCGCTGCGCACGATCTTCCTCACGCCGTTCGCGCTCCCGGTGTACGCCTCGGTCATCATCTGGTCGTTCATGTTCCAGTACAACAACGGCCTGGTGAACCAGCTGCTGCACAACACGCTCGGCATCACCAGCAGGCCGTCGTTCTGGCTGATCGGGCACAACAGCTTCTTCGCCCTGGTCATCATCTCGATCTGGCGCAACTGGCCGTTCGCGTTCCTGTGCGTCATGGCCGGCCTGCAGGGCATCCCGCGGGATCTCTACGAGGCCTCGGCCATCGACGGGGCCGGCATCTGGCAGCAGATCAGGAAGATCACGATGCCGTCGCTGCGGTCGGTCAACCAGGTCCTGATCCTGGTGCTGTTCCTGTGGACGTTCAACGACTTCACCACGCCGTTTGTGCTCTTCGGCGCCTCGGCTCCGCACTCAGCGGACGTCATCTCGATCCACATCTACAACACGTCGTTCATCGCCTGGAACTTCGGCGAGGGCTCGGCCATGTCCGTGCTCATGCTGATCTTCCTGCTGCTGGTGACGGCCGGGTACCTGCTGGCCACGTCCCGCCGGAGGAACAATGCGTAGCCGCCGTCCCGGCGTGATGGCGCCGCCGCCGTCCTTCATCTGGACCCGGCGGATCGTGCTGACGCTGCTCACGCTGTTCGCGCTCACCCCGGTCTACGTGATGGTCAGCAGCTCGCTGAAGCCGCTGCAGGACGTGACCGGCACGTTCCGCTGGATCCCGTCGCCCCTGACCCTGGCCGCGTACCACGACATCTGGTACACGGTGCCGCTGGCCCGCTACTTCCTCAACTCGCTGATCGTGTCCACGTCGGCGTCGTTGCTGTCGGTGGCGGTGGCCATCTTCGCCGCCTACGCGGTCAGCCGCTATGGCTTCCGGGGCAAGCGGGTTTTCACCACGGCGGTGCTGGCGACCCAGATGTTCCCGGGCATCCTGTTCGCGCTTCCGCTCTTCCTGATCTTCGTGACCATCGGGAACACGACCGGGCTCCCGCTCTACGGATCGCGCCTCGGCCTGATCATCACCTACCTCACGTTCTCGCTGCCGTTCGCCATCTGGATGCTGGCCAGCTACTTCGAGTCGGTGCCGAGGGCGCTGGATGAGGCTGCGATGGTCGACGGCTGCGGGCCGGTGCGCGCGCTGTTCCGGGTGGTCCTGCCGGCCGCGCTGCCCGGCATCATCGCGGTCACCATCTACGCCTTCATGACCGCCTGGGGCGAGGTGCTGTTCGCGTCGGTCATGACCAACAACACGACCCGGACGCTGGCCGTCGGGCTGGCCGACTACTCCACCGAGAACAACGTCTACTGGAACCAGATCATGGCCGCGTCCCTGGTGGTCAGCGTGCCCGTGGTAGCCGGCTTCCTGATCATGCAGCGGTACCTGGTGGCCGGGCTGACGTCCGGCTCCGTCAAGTAAGTTGCACCCTCTCCCAGCAGAAAGGCGGTCGATGGACGACCTCAGCGTGCTCCCAGGCGGCTTCACCTGGGGCGTAGCGACCTCGGCCTACCAGATCGAGGGGGCGGTGGGCGAGGACGGCCGGTCGCCGTCAATCTGGGATACCTTCTCCCACACCCCCGGCAAGGTCGCGGGCGGGGACACCGGGGACGTCGCCTGCGACAGCTACCATCGCTGGCCGGAGGACCTGGGCCTGATGAAGGAGCTGGGCGTCGGCGCCTACCGCTTCTCGATCGCCTGGCCCCGGGTCATGCCGGACGGCCGCGGGCCGGTGAACCAGGCCGGGCTGGACTACTACGACCGGCTGGTGGACGCGCTGCTGGCCGCAGGCATCACCCCGTACCCCACGGTGTACCACTGGGACCTGCCGCAGACCCTGCAGGATCGCGGCGGCTGGGCCAATCGGGACACCGCCGCCGCGCTGGCCGACTACGCCACGGTGGTGGCCGGGCGGCTGGGCGACCGGGTGACGAACTGGGTCACGCTGAACGAGCCGCGCTGCGCCGCCTGGATCGGCCACCTGGAAGGGCGGCACGCCCCTGGCCTGACTGACATCGATGTCGCCGTGCCGGTCTCGTTCCACCTGCTGCTCGGCCACGGGCTGGCGACCCAGGCCGTGCGGGCGGCCGCGCCCGGGGCCCGGGTCGGCCTGGTCAACGTGCTGCACACCTGCGAGCCAGCCTCGGACCGGCCCGAGGACATCGCGGCCACGGCCCGGTTCGACGGGCACGTCAACCGGTGGTGGCTGGACCCGATCCACGGCCGCGGCTTCCCGGCGGACATGCAGCGCGTGTACGGCGTCGACCTGCCGGAACAACCAGGTGACCTGGCCACCATCGCCACCCCACTGGACTTCCTGGGCGCCAACTACTACTCCCCCGCCGTGATCGCCGACGATCCGGACGGCCCGGTGCCGCACGCCCGCGATGTGCCGCCGAGCAGCGAGCCGACCGGTCAGCCAGCCAGTGTGCCGCGGACCATGCTGGGCTGGGAGATCCGCGCGGCCGGGCTGGAACAGGTGCTGGTCCGGCTGGCTACCGAGTATGGGGCGCGCGAGCTGTACGTGACCGAAAACGGGTCGGCCTGGGCGGACGACCTGGCCCCGGATGGGCGCGTCCACGACCACGGGCGGCTGCATTACCTGGAGGAGCATCTGGCCGCCTGTGCCCGGGCCGTCCAGCGCGGCGTGCCGCTGGCGGGTTACTTCGCCTGGTCCCTGCTGGACAACTTCGAGTGGGACTACGGATATGACGCCCGGTTCGGGCTGGTGTACGTGGACTACCCGACCCAGCAGCGGCTGATGAAGGACAGCGGCCGCTGTTACGCCGACATCATTGCTGCGCACAGCCAGCGGCGGGCCGCGGCCAGCACGCCGCCACAGACCGCATGACCTTATTATTTCGGTCGGCACTTATTATAAGAGTTGACGAAATTCGGAGGGCGGTGGCCTGCGCCTGAGCGAAGGGGGAGCCATGCCGGAGCGACGGCGATGGACAGTACGCGACCTGCGCCGGGACAACCGGTCGGTGCTGCTGTGGTCCCTCTACTTCGACCAGCCGTGCAGCCGCCAGGACCTGTCCGAGGCGACCGGCCTCAGCTCGGCCTCGGTCAGCAACGTGATCCGTGAGCTGATCGCCGAGGGCATCGTGATCGAGGCTGGCTCGGTCGACTCGGATGGCGGCCGGCCCCGGGTGCTGCTGCGGATCAACCCCGACTACGGCTACGTCGTCGGCATCGACGTGGGCGAGACCCGGGTGCGAGCCGAGCTGTTCGACCTGACCATGAACGTCCGGGCCAACGCGGACTACCCGTTCGAGCCGCGCGAGCACGGGGTGGACGTGGTGGTCGACCGCATCCTGGCCTGCCTGCGGACCGTGCTGGCCGACAGCGGGGTGCCGCCCGAGGCCATCCTCGGCGTCGGCATCGGCGTGCCCGGGGTGGTCGAGCACGGCCCGGAGGCGCTGCTCTACGCCCAGACCTACGGCTGGGACGAGGTGCCGCTGGAGAAGCTGCTGCGGGCCGGCACCGACCTGCCGCTGTACATCGAGAACGGCGCGAACACGCTGGGCCAGGCCGAGCTGTGGTTCGGCGCGGGCCAGGGCGCCCGGCACGGCGTGGTCTGCCTGGTCGGCTCGGGCGTCGGCGCGTCGATCATCGGCCACGGTACGACCGAACGGGCCGGCACCGCCAACGCCACCGAGTGGGGCCACACCACGATCATGGTCGGCGGCCGGGACTGCCGTTGCGGGGCGCTGGGCTGCCTGGAGGCCTACGTCGGGGCCGAGGCCATCCTCGAGCGTTACAGCCAGTCCGGTGGCCCGGCGCTACCGGACGGTGACGAGGAATCGGCGCTGGCCGCGCTGATGGACCTGGCCGAAACCTCGCCCGAGGCGGCCCACGTGCTGGACAAGACCGCCCTGTACCTGGGCGCGGGCATCGCCGACCTCATCAACTTGTTCGGCCCCGACCAGATCATCCTGAGCGGCTGGGCCGGACTGCTGCTCGGCCGGCGGTTGCTGCCCGCGATCCGTTCGTCGGCCCACGAGCACGCGCTCAGCCACGCCTTTGCCGAGACCACCATCACCGTGGGCCGGATCGGCCCGGACGCGGTCGCCCGTGGCGCGGCCACCTTGCCCATCCAGGCGTTCCTGCACGGGACCGCGGCGCCCGCCGCGCGGCGCGGCGACGTCGCGGGCCACGCGGGCTAACCAGCCGTTAGCCGCTCTCGGGCCGCGGGCGGCCTACGGTTGCTCGCGATGCTGAGACCGGGTGGGTTCTGTCTTAGGCCGGCCGTCGGGACCAGTTGATTAAAATGTTCTGATCTAGGGCGTTAAATGTGGCTGATGCCCTATCGTTATCCGCTGATACGTGGTGAGCGCGGGGCTTCCATGTGTCTCGTGATGCTGGCGTGCCATGGGTTTTTGCGTGAGCGAGCGCGTAAGCCGGGCCGGGAGTCGCGGGACGGACCACGCATCGTCGACGGATGACGATACGAGGTGGGGATATATGCCTACGGGCCGATCGCTGCACCGCAGCCCGAAACCGGGCGGTGAGCCCGGGCGCCGTTTTCCGCGCGCCCGTTACTGGTGGGCGCTTGCTGCCGTGCCGGTGCTGGCCGGCGCGGGCCTCTACGTGGCCATGGCCCCGAACGGCGTGGCCACCCAGGCCCAGGACCGCGTGACCGTGGTGAGCCCGTCCCACTCGGCCGCCGCCCCGGGGTCGGTGACCGATGTCCAGGCCGCGTCCCGGTGCAGCGCCGAGGGTGCCGCCAGTACCGGCTCCGGCAAGTCCGCCGCCTGCTCGGTCGGGGCCATGGGAATCGCCCGGATGCCGGGCCACGGGGGCAGGGCGCACCCCTCGAAGTCGGCGGCCGCCCCGTCCGCGTCCGCGTCGATGCCCGGCGGTGCCCCATCCGCTCCGTCCATGCCGACGGCCACGGCCAGCACGCCGGCCTCGGGCGGCATGACCGGCCAGCAGGGCGTCCCCGCCGACCAGGTCCTGGCGCTGATCAACCAGGCCAGGACCCAGGCCGGTTTGGCCGCCCTGTCGTTCTCGTCCGGCCTGGACCAGAGCGCGTCCCAGCACAACTCGACCATGGCCAGTGGCTGCGGCCTGTCCCACCAGTGCCCGGGTGAGCCCGCCATCGGTGACCGCGAGACCGCCGCCGGGGTGCACTGGACGGCTGCGGGCGAGAACATCGGCGAGGAAGGCCCGGTGTCGGACACCACCACGGCCATCGCCCAGGCCGCCGTGGCCCTCACTCAGGACATGCTCAACGAGCAGCCCCCCAACGACGGCCACCGCCTGAACATCTTGTCCACCTCCTACGCCCACATCGGCATCGCCGTGTACCGCGGCAGCGACGGCACCGTCTGGCTCACCCAGGACTTCTCCAACTAGCGCGTCACGCGGTGACGGAGGTAGACGACTCGCGAGCTGAAGGTGCGGGTCTCGACGAGTTCGAGATCCACCCGGCGCTCGCCCTGGGGAAAGTACGGTAGGCCGCCGCCCACCAGTACCGGGTAGACCCGGGCCCGGTACTCGTCGATCAGACCCAGCTTGGCTGCCTCGGCGGCGAGAGTCGCGCCGCCGATGGCGATGTCGCCCTCGGCCGGCTCGGCTCGCAACCGCTCGATCTCCGCGGCCAGGCCGCCGGAGGCCAGCCTGGTGTTGCCCTGCACCGCCGACAGCGTGGTGGAGAACACCACCTTGGGAAGCCGCTTCCAGATCGCGGCCCACTCCAGCATGGCCGCGTCGAGCGATGGATCCTGTTCGGCGGTCTCCCAGTACAGCATCGTCTCGTACAGCCGCCGCCCCAGCAGGTGGACGCCGATCTGCCGTATCTCGTCGGTGACGAAGCGAAAGACGTCTTCGTCGGGCGCCGTCCAGTCGAAGCCGCCGTCCGGCCCGACGATGTAGCCGTCCAGCGAAACGCCCATCGAATAGGTCACGCTGCGCATCAGAAGTCCTCCTCGGTCACGGGTCCGACCGTACGACCGCCGGACGCCGCAGAACTCATCGCCACGATGCGAGGAGCTGGGACACCTGAAACCACCCTCCGCCGCGTCCGGGCAATGTGCCCGATGGCGCCATTGCTGGGACAATAGATATCAGTGCAGGTCAAAGACCCGCACGATAGTCTCCAGTCAGGCGAAAGTCAGGAGCGCGGACATGCCGCACAGCACCCGCACAGGCCGGGCCCGCAACACGCTCGTCCAGGCCACGATTTTAAAGAAATGTGACCGGACCTGGCACAAGCCCGGCAGCAACCGGGGCTGCGCGGCTGGCACCTGTCAGCACACGTGCGAAGCCTGGCAGATCCCGGACTGCCCGCACAAGTGGACCGTCCGCTACAGCGTGAACTCCCGCCAGCGGGAGCAGTCGTTTGGCACGCTGGATGAGGCGCAGACGTTCCAGCTCACTTTGTCCACCGGCAAGCGGGTCCAGGGGGCGATGTTCACCGACCCCCGGGCCGGGATGACCAGGTTCCTGCCCCTGGCCGAGGCTTACATCGACCAGATGGCCCGGGCTGGCGCCACGAGCCGGGCCACCTACCGCAGCAACTTCGCCCACCCGGCGGTCACCGCGCTGCTGCGGGACCGGACCCTGGTCGACGTGGCCAAGATGGACACCGAGGTCAAGGTCCTTTTGAACCAGACCCTGGGCAGCTACAACGACAACTACCGCCGCACCATCCGCCGCGTCATCACCGGCACCCTGGACGAAGCCGTCCGCAAGGGCATGCTGGCCCGGCACACCCTGTCCGGGATCGAGCTGGCCCCCCGGCTCGTGACCGCTGAGCAGTACGAGCGCGACGCCCGCCTGCCCGTGTTCGTCACCGACGCCACGGTCGCCGCACTGGCCAGCGGGATCACTGTCACGCGCACGGACACCGCCGGCCGGGCCCGCACCTGGGTCCTGCCCGGGCTGGGCATCGCCCCCTGGCTGCAGCGCACCATGGGCCTGCGGATCCGGGAAGCACTCGGCGTCCGCAAAACCGACTTCAAGACGCGCAGTGACGGGACCCGGTACCTGCACCTGTGCTGGCAGGCCAGCCGCACCGGCCGCGAGCTGGAACCGCTCAAGCACCGCAAAGCCGGCGACTACCGCGACGTGCCCGTCCCGGACCTGGTCTGGGACATGATCACCGGCCTGCCCGAGGGGCCGCTGTGCCCCGGCCCGCACGGCACCCCCTACCTCCCGTATGGCACCGCCAGCAGCCGGTTCGGCGCCATCCTGGACCACCTGGGCGTCCCCGGGGTGCACACCCACAGCCTGCGGCACCAGTTCGCCAGCGAAGCCCTCGACACCAACCCGCGCGAGCTGGCCAACATCTCCCAGGTCCTGGGCCATGACAGCGTCCAGACCATACTCCGGTTCTACATCCACCCCAGCGCCAACGCCGAAGCCCGCATCGGCGCCATGATGAACACCCGCTGGACCACGCCACCCGGCCCCGCCGGAGCCTGACACTGGCCACCCTGGCCGGTCACCCGGGCAGCAGCCAGCACCAGGGCGCGCGCCGCATTCGGCCGCGCCCGCGCCCGCGCCGGGTATGGCAATCGTGAGCCGGTAGTGAAACAGCGGCTCAGGCACGTACGCGGCGTTTCTGGCGCGGCAACAGGTGGGCTGCTATCATGCGGTGCATGGTAGCTGGCGGAGCACAGGCGGACATGGCGCAGGTGGCGCAGATGCGCCGGGGGCTGCTGCCGTACTGCGTGCTGGCCATGCTGCGCGACACCGAACGTTACGGGTTCGACCTGGTCCAGGCGCTCGGTGCGGTCGGCGGCATGGTCACCAGCCAGGGCACGATCTATCCGCTGCTGGCCCGGCTGCGCCGGCAGGGCCTGGTGGGTACCACCTGGCGTGAATCGTCCGCCGGGCCGCCCCGCCGCTACTACCAGCTCACCCCGGCGGGACAGGCCGCGCTGGCCGACTTCGCCCAGGAGTGGACCCAGCTCAAAGACAGCGTCGATGCTCTCCTCGGCCCCGGGAAGAAGGGCGTGACATGACCGATGACCAGCTGGCGGCGGCGTATCTCACGCGGCTGCGGCACGCCGCGGGCGGCCTTCCCCGGGCGCGCCGCAGGGAGCTGCTCGAGGCGATCCAGGCGCATATCGACGAGGCGCGCGCGGCGGGAGGCGTGCCTCTGCGCGATGTGCTCGACGGCCTGGGCGAGCCTGAGGAGATCGCCGCCGCAGCTGGCGGCGGTATGAGGGCGGGGGCTGGCGGGCACCAGATCGCCGCGGTCGTCCTGCTGCTCGCCGGGGGGCTGGTCTTCTTCATCGGCTGGTTCGCCGGGGTGGTCTTGTTGTGGACCTCGGACCGGTGGCGGTGGTACGACAAAGTGCTCGGCACCCTGGTGTGGCCCGGCGGCCTCGCCGGGATAGCGTTTTACGGGGCGATGGTCGCCGTGAGCAGCGGCGGCGGTGGCAGTCGGGTGTGCAGCAGCGTCGCCGGCCAGGCGGCAAGCTGCGTCACCCAGGGCGGCGGGGGACTGCCCGGTTGGCTCAGCACCTTCATCTTCGTGCTTATCGTGGCTGCGCCGGTCGCCGTTGCGATCCGGCTATTGCGCCGGGCCAGGCGGACGCCCAGCCAGGATGAGCCTTTGATCCCCGAGCCGGCCGTACTCTAGCCCGCTCCCGAGATACCCCGACCTGCGCTGCACCCCGGCCGGCCGGTTGCCCTCCTTGAGAAACCCGGTGCCATCCACGATCAGCACCGGCCCGGTATCCCCGGCCGCTCAGCTACTACTCCTGCAAGTCATCATGGACCGCACCGGCACCCCAGCCGGCCACGCTTTAGTCCACGGCGATGCGGTACACGACAGACAACAGCCTGGACAACACGGACTCGTGCCAGGTGTAACCCCTCCCGCACTGGTCTTAGCCAGGAGATTGCACAGAGGGCCGGAACAAACATGGCCCGATGGTTCCGTTCCCGCCCACGCATCGAATCGCGCAACACACAGCCCACATATGGCCGGCGTGCGAGTCACACGCCGGCCCCCTACACAGTGCCGCCCCTGTGAGTGACCGCAGGCCAGCGGCAGGGCCGCTGGCCTGGCTGGCGGCCGTTGCACCCGCTCCGTGGACGCTTCCTGACCTCACCCCCACTTCGTGCCGCCGAGGTCAGGAAGCACTACGCACAACGACCGCCAGCCAGGCAAGAGCAGAAAAAGCAACAAGAAATCAAGATCAAAAGTCAAGGTCAAAGTCAAAGTCAGAAGCAGCGGGATGGGCCTGTATCGCAGGGTGTCCCGGGTGACTGTCCCACCCGGACGGCACGCACCCGTACCAGCGGAAACACCGTCCGATGTCCCGGCCGGCGTCCCACCCCGGCGGCTCGTCCAGCAGCTGCTGGACGGTTATCGCGTGATGGCGTCGGCCGCAATGAGCTGCTCCAGCTCCGCCGCGCTCCCGGCCACGAGCCAGCGGCCTGTTCCCAGCCCGCACGCGACCCACCGGCCCCGGGCCACCGCCAGATCGTAGGCATGCCCGTAAGCCCGGTCCAGGGCCTCCAGCCCACCTGGCCCGCCGCCCGCGGGCGCTGCTGTCACGGCCATGCGCTGACCTCCTACCCAGCGATCCAGTTACCGCCGTCACTGACAGGCTAAAGCATATGCATAGCACTTGCATAGCTCTACACGAGCTACCTCATGCATCACCGCAGGTCACGTGATGATTAGCTGATGCTGTGAGCGATCTTGAAGCCAGCGGCGGGCGGGACGCCGACCTCGCCTACATGCAGATCGCCGACGACATCGCGGCCCGCATCGCTTCGGGCGAACTCCAGCCGGGTGCCCGGCTGCTGTCCGAACGCGCCCTGGCCGACTACTACGGGCGCAGCTACCAGACCGTCCGCCGGGCCATGGAAGTCCTGCGCGACCGCGGCTTGATCACCACCATCCACGGACGCGGCACCTTCGTCACCGGCCAGGCCCAGTAGCCCCGTCCAGGCCGGTCATCAAGATTTTCTACCCATCCGGGACACCGGCCGCCGTACTCGCGGGCGCACAGAGCAGCGCCCCGCGTCCTGGCCGCCGCACGATGCGATGTCAGGTCAAGATCGGCAGCCTGCCGAAGCCGTTGCCGAAGTTGCTGCCGGGCTGCCGGAAAACAGTCATTCCGGTGACCGCCCGCAGGGCGGGGCCGGTACAGGTGAACCCATGCAGGCACCAGAGTCCAGCCCGACAGCACCCCCACGCCGCGATGACGCCGGCACGTTCAAGATCACCGACCGGGACATCACCGGCCTGGAACTGTGCGCCGAGCAGTACGGCGCCCCCTACGACCTTTTGGCCGCCGCCCTGGACGTCACCATCGACCGGCTGCGCGGCATCACCGCCCGCTGGCGGCACGCCGGTTACGCCGCGACCGGCGGCCTGGGACGCGGCCCGGCCTGGTGCTGGCTCACCCCCGCCGGGATGCGCCTGCTCGGCCGGAACTACACCGCCAAAGAACCCTCGGTGACCCGCCTCGCCCACATCCGCGCCGTCCTCGCCGTCCGCCTCTGGCTCGAATCCGGGGACCTGTACCGCCAGCAGCAAGCCTGGTGGCGCAGCGAACGCCGCATCCGCGCCGCTGGCGGCGGCCACGCGGGAAACGCGCACATCCCCGACGCCGAAGTCCACTGGCCCTCCCTGGACGACTCCCCCTACAGCGGACAGATCTGGGCCATCGAGGCCGAGCTGACCCCCAAGCCCCTGGACCGCACGGTCGAGATCATGCGGGCGATGCTGGCCCGCACCAGCGACTACGGCCCCGCCACCAGCACCAGCCGCACGCCCCGCTATGGGCAGATCGTCTACCTGGCCGCCCCCGCCGCCCGGCCCACCGTGGCCCGCGCCATCACTTCATTGCCCGGGCCGTTGCAGGCGCGGCTGGTGGCCCGGGACCTGCCACCGGGGGCGACCCGATGAGCATCTGGACCTAGCTTGTTCTTTAACCTGTCTGGTCGTTGACCTGGTTCTTTGTGTGTTTTGGGTCGCTTAGCCCGGCGTGTCGTGGTGCGTGAGTGCGGCCTTCGGATGATCATGTGTTCTCGCCAAAGGGCCATGATCACCAGCGAAGGCCGTGATGAACAGATTGCCAGAGGTTGCCGGTACCGGGCCAGCCGCCGTGCTGTCGCGATTCCGCCAGGATTTTCATGCCTGCCTGACCGCCCGGGGTGATGAGCTGTGCGAGCTGGCTGATGCGGTGCTGTGCGCGGGCGGGCCGGTGCGGAATCTGGCCGGCTTGTCGCTGGCGCCCGGGCACCGGCGTGGCCACGGCGCCTTGTATGACGCGGTGAACCAGGGCAGGATCAGCATCGGCCGGCTGCGGCGGGTTGAGCCGCCCCGGGTTTCTTGGAGGCCATGACTTCTGGGAAAGTTGGGGCTCATGGTGTCACGGAAGCAGCACCCCGCTGAGCTGCGGGAACGTGCGGTGGCGATGGTCTTCGAGCTGCGGGCGGAGTCGGGGAATTCCCGCGGGACGCTTGCCCGGGTGGGCGAGCGTCTCGGCATAAATCCCGAGACTTTGCGGAACTGGGTCGAGCGGGCGGAAATCGACGGCGGTCAGCGTCCGGGCACGACGACTGATGACAAGAAGCGGATCGCGGAGCTGGAAAGGGAGAACCGCGAGCTGCGGCGGGCGAATGAGATCCTGAAGGCGGCGAGTGCTTATTTCGCCCGGGAACTCGACCCCCGGTATCCGCGCTAGTCGAGTTCATCGATTCGCATAAGGACCGGTTCGGAGTGGAACCGGCCTGCGCGGTCCTGGAGATTGCGCCGTCCACTTATTATGCGGCGAAAAAGAGAGAGGAGAGGCCGCCGGCGCGAGATGCCCGGGATGACGAGCTGAAGAAGGAGATCGTGCGCGTCTGGAAGGGGAAAGGCCGCGGGGTTTACGGTGCGCGGAAAGTATGGCGCGAATTGATCCGGGAGGGAGTTGACGTGGCGAGGTGCACGGTCGAGCGGCTGATGCGCGAGCTTGGGATTGCCGGTGTGTCGGCCAGGCGGAAGAGGCCGCGGACGACGGTCCCGGCCGGGCCGGGGCATGAGCGGCCGTCTGACCTGCTGGAGCGGGACTTTACCGCGCCCGCGCCGAACCGGCGCTGGGTTGCCGATATTACCTATGTTGAGACGGCCGGCGGTTTCGTGTATGCCTCGTTCATTCTCGATTTGTTCTCGCGGAAGATTGTCGGCTGGCAGGTTTCGGATTCGCTCCGGGCGGAGCTTGCCCTCGACGCGCTGGAAATGGCGATCTGGTCGCGTGGTGACCGGATCGGCGGGAACCTTGTTCATCATTCCGACCGCGGCGTGCAGTACACGTCGATCCGGTATGCCGAGCGGCTCGGCGAGATCAGAGCGGTCCGCTCGGTAGGCCGCAAGGGAGATTCCTATGACAATTCAGCTGCGGAGGCACTGAACAGTCTTTACAAGAAAGAGCTAATCGAGCGGGAAGGTCCGTGGGCAGGGATGGCCGATGTCATGCTCGCGACCCTGGAATGGGTGGCCTGGTATAACCGGGAAAGGCTGCACTCTACCTGCGGGTACGTTCCGCCCGAAGAATTCGAGGAAAGCTACTACTCGCATCAGGAAAACCTGGTAAATTAATCATACCGGCAAGAAAGTGCCTCCAAATTTGCCGGGGCGGTCCAGGTGGTGGCGGGGCTGCCGTTACCGCGGGCCGCCGATGGCCGCCTGATGCTGGCCGTGGATGTGAGCAACTGGCTGCGGCCGGAGGCGGCGACCAGCCCGGACCGGCTGTTCTGCCACGTTTACGGCCGCGGGAAGGGCCAGGCGCAGATGATCCCGGGCTGGCCATACTCGGTGGTCGCCGCCCTGGAGCCGGGCCGCACGTCCTGGACCGCGGTGCTGGACGCGGTGCGGCTGAGCCCTGATGATGACGGCATCGCGGTGACCGCCGCCCAGGTCCGCGGCGTGATCACCCGGCTGATCGATGCTGGGCAATGGCACGAGGGCGACCCGGCCATCTGGATCATCTTTGACGCCGGATACGACCTGGCCCGGCTGGCTTATCTGCTGGCGGGCCTGCCCGCCCAGGTGCTGGGCCGGCTGCGCAGCGACCGGGTGATGCAGCTGCCGGCGCCGCCGCGCCAGCCCGGCACCATGGGACGGCCCCGCAAACATGGCGGCGAGCTGGCGCTGTCCGATCCCGGGACCTGGCCAGCCCCGGCCGTTACCACCAGCATGCTGACCACCCGTTACGGGACCGCGGTGGCGGCTGCCTGGGACCGGGTGCACGCCCGGCTGACCCACCGGGCCGCCTGGCTGGACGATGACGGCTCGCTGCCCGTGATCGACGGCACCTTGATCCGCCTGCAGGTGGACCACCTGCCCGGAGACCGCACGCCCAAGCCGCTGTGGCTGTGGTGGTCCGGCACCGGCGCGGAACCGGCCGAGGTGGACCGGTGCTGGCAGGCGTTCTTGCGCCGCTTCGACCTGGAGACGAGCAAGCCGCAGTGCTGTCATAGGCGCGGCTTGTCGGCATTGTCGTTGGCTCCTTCCCGTTCGGTGTTCATGCTGGCTGCCTGATCGTTCAGCCAGGGGCGGCGGTTGTGCTGGCCGCGGGGCACCTGGTGCAGAGTCCGCAGCCGTTCTATCTCGGCGGGGTCCGCGCGGACCACGAGCAGCCGGGCGTGGGGATGCAGGTAGCCGGCGGCCCAGCCGCGGCGGACCCAGGAGTCGAGGGTGACCTGGGACATGCCCAGGTTTTCGGCCAGGTCGCGTAGCCACCACTCATGCTGGTCCAGGACCGGGCGGTTGCGGCGGCCCGGGGTGCGGGAGCGCTGGATGCCCAGGGCCCGCAGCAGGTCAGTGACCGCGTTCGGGGTGAAGACCGGGCTGCGCTTGGGCGGGCGGAAGCCCTCGGCGTTGAGCCGCTGCGCGATCTGTGCGGTGGTGCATCCGCTGCCGGCAAGTTCGCGGGCCCGGGCGGCCAGCTGAGGGTAGTAGCTGAGCTGGGTCAGGCAGGCCACCGGGCGGGTGATCTGCGTGGCGGTGCGGTGCCCGCCTGCCCAGATGACTTCCACGTCCGCCTTTTCGCTGGTCCCGGCCACCGCGACGCGGACCTGCTCGACCAGGTGCCGGATCAGCTGCTTGCGGTCCGCGTCGGTGGTGGTGGCAGCGTCCCAGACCGCGGGCAGATCCGCGGCCAGGGCCCGGATCTGGCCGCGTTCGGCGGCGGTCAGCGTCCGGGGGCGGGCGGCGGTGAACCGGTCGTACTCCTCGCCGAGGCGCTGCCGCTCGGCCAGCGCGGCCTCCCAGTCCTTTTCCAGCTGCCGGACGACCAGGCGGTTCTCCGGCTCGGCGAGCTGGTACTGGCGGCGGGCCCGGCCGGCGGCGAGCTCGGCGCGTTCCAGCCGCCGCCGCCAGATCCGGTCCACCTGCTCGCGCTGGGCCCTGGCCTGCCCGGCCGCGGCCAGGGAGACCTCCAGCGCGGCGGGTGCCATCGCAGCCAGCAGCAGTCCGCTAACGTGCGTGTCCAGACACGGGCCGGCCAGCTGCTGGCACTGGCTCTCGGCGTAATCGGACTTGGCGCGGCCGCACACGTAGACCGGGTGCAGCTTGCCGCCCGGGCCGCGCTGGTAGCGCACCGTCATTTTCTTGCCGCACCGGCCGCAGGCCACCAGGCCGGCTAGCAGGGCCGGGCCGTCGCGCACCGCGCCCAGGCTGCCGGCGCGGGACCGGTTGGCGTCCATCCGCTGCATGTTCCGCTCGTACTGCTCGATGCTGATATAGGCCGGCAGCACCCCGGGCAGGTAGACCAGCCAGCCATCCCGCCCGACCCGGACCCGGCCGGTGCAGGGCCGCCCCGGCTGGCGCCGCCTGGGATCTAGTGTGCTGCGGCCATAGGCGTAGATGCCAGCGTAAGCCGGGTTGCGCAGCATGTTCGTCACCCCGGCGCGGCTGGGACGGCGCCAGGCAAGCTCCCCGCGCCCGGGTCCTTCCCGCAACCGGATTCCCAGCTGGATGCGGTTGTCTGCGAGGAACCCCAGCACGGCGCCCACCGTGCCGAGCCGCTCGAACAGGCCGAAGACCAGCCGGATCACGCTGCGGACCTGCTCATCGGGGTCTAGCACCACCTCACCGGAGCCGCGGCGGGCGAACCCGGCCGGCAGCGGCACCGCCAGCTCGCCGCGGCGGGCCTTAGCGACCCGCCCGGACCACATCCGCTGCCTGATCAAGTGCAGCTCCGCCTCGCTGATCGTGCCCTTGAGGCCCAGCAGCAGCCGGTCGTTGTGCTCGGCCGGGTCATAGACCCCGTCCAGATCGCCCAGCAGCGTCCCGGACAGCGCGCACAGCTCCAGCAGCTGATGCCATTCGCGGCCGGACCGGGCCAGCCGGGACATCTCGATGCCCAGTACGAGGCCCACATGATCTAGCCCCACCTCGGCGACCAGCCGCGCGAAGCCCGGCCGCGCGTCAGCCCCGGAGGCCGAATGCCCCAGGTCCTCATCGATCACCAGCACCCGCGACGGCGCCCAGCCCAGCGTGACCGCCCGCTCGGCCAGCCCGTACTGCAGCCGGGTGGACTCGGCGTGATCGGCCACCTGAGCCGGGGTGGACTGGCGGACATAGACCGCTGCCAGCCGGTCACGATGCCAGGGCTGGACCTTGCCCTCAGCCCGCTCCCAGGGCAGCCTCGCCGTCATGCTCACCGCGCTCACCCCCGTCCCCGCGGCCCGCTGCCTGCACCATCCGCTCGACCAGCAGACCCGCCAGACGGCTTGCGAGTCCCCGGTTCACCTCCGGGAACGTTTCCCATACCGGCACGGTCGCCCGCGCCTGCCGGCTCAAGGGGGCACGGCAGCGTCTCCAGGCACCGCTCACCTCCCGCGGTCGCCTCCGCCTGCAGCTCGCGCAGCCGCCAGACATCCGCGACCACCGCCAGCAGGCCGTCAATTCCTATAACAGGAGGATTCCCGCGGCCCGATCCGCCTATGTATGCAGTCTGGCTTGCTCCTTGAGCACACGTTCCGCCTGTTCAAGCAGGTCCTCGGCTGGACCACCCCCAAAATCCGCGACCCGGCCGCCGCGGACCGCTGGACCTGGCTGATCATCACCGCTCACACCCAGCTCCGCCTCGCCCGGCCCCTGGCCGCCGATCTGCGGCTGCCCTGGGAACGGCCCGCCCCGCCCGGCCGGCTGACCCCAGCCCGGGTCCGGCGCGATTTTAAGAACATCCGCCAGACCATGCCCTGCCTGGCCGGTGCACCAAAACCCGGCAAGCCCGGCCCCGGCCGGCCACCCGGCTCTAAGAACCGCCACCCCGCACCCCGCCACGACGTCGGTAAAACAACCAGACGGGAACGCAGCCTCAAAGCCAGGCACGAACGCGCAGGTTAAACGACAAGCCTAGGGGCTGTTTCGTAACCGAGTCAGCTGGGCCGGTCGTGATCGATGGGAGTTTGCCGGCCATCAGGGACCTGAGCTTCACCGGTCGTGAATGTCCCCGGAGCCGGTGCGGCTAATGGGATGCGAGAGGTGCCCCGGGTCGCGGGAACCGGGTCTGCGGGGGCAGAGCCGGCGAGATGTGCAGGGCCGGCCCGTGGCCTGGCGGTTGGCCGGAGTCAGCGCTATTCACCCTGACTTTGCTGGCCTACCGGGGGTCCCCCGTGGGTGCGCCGTCTCACTGAGGCGCATGATCACGGTCACGGGCGGCGCGGCGGTGTCATCCCAGTGGCCGAACCGGGCCAGCGCGGTGCCGGTGATGACGGCCTCGGCGAAGTGGTCCGCGGCGGCCGCGTGCGCGTGGCAGGGCTCGCTGCGAACCCGCAAGGTCATGGCCGACACGACCACGCCGTCGGCGCCCAGTTCCTGGACCGACCGCTCCAGGTGATCGCGGGCGCCCTGGCGGGCCACGGTGATCAGGCGGGTGTAGCTGGGCACCTCGCCGTTGCCTGTGCCCCAAGGGCCGGAACTACTCGTCACCAGGTCGTCGTGCAGTCCGGCGACGGAGATGCCCAGCGCGATGCCGGCGGGGACCCAGCCGGCCATGATCAGCTTGGCGAAGTCGGGGCCGGACAGGTCGCAGGCGAACGGGCGCGCGAGCGGCGCGGCGCCGCTGGCCCGCACCGCCGTCCCGGCCGCCGTGAACTTGATCGCGGCAGGCGTGACTTCGGTGCCGGGAACCTCTGTGACCTGCATCAACGCACCCACGATGCCGTGGCCGCCGAGACGGGCGCACTTGGTGGCCATCCGATCGAGCGCCGTTCGCCGCGCTTCGTACAGCCGCTGGGCCACGGGCAACGCCGCCGTCGTCCCCGGGCAGGTGACCCCAGCCACGGTGGCCAGGTAGTACACCGCGGCCCCGAACACCTGGCCGACCGGCTCGAACCCAGCCCGCCGGAACGCCGCGAACTCACTGACGGACAGCAACGAGTCCCAAGTGCCGCCGGTTTCGCTCACAGCACCAGTAAACGCCCGCCGGCCAGCCAGAGAGTCTGCCGCGGGGCGGTCAAGATCATGCCTCCGGCGGGGAACTTCCGGTTCCGGGACCGGCCACACCATGCCACCCCGCCGTAGCCGGCCGGGGTGGAAGCCTGCCCGCCCCGCCGCCGTCATCCCGGGACAAGCCGAGCAGGCCGCCCGGCACGAGTCAAGATCGTTCGTCCAGCCGGGCGCTGCATCTTGACCCGCACCGAACGGCCCGCTGCCCCTGCGGGCGGGACGACGGCGACGGGACAGCCAGCCAGCAGCGCTATGCGCTGACGCGTACGAAAAACCAGGGCGGCCTGGCCACCGGCACCACGCCCGGTATGCCGTGGCCAGCTCGCCTCCGGCCGCCGCGCCCGCCCGGGGCCGGGACGGCCGGCCCGCCGCAAAGCCAGGCACAGACCCGGCAAACCCCAGGTCAGATCCCGCCAGCCAGTCAGAAGAGTCAGGCCAGAGTCAGGAACGGCCATCTGAAAATACGGACATAAAGCCCAAATTGGTATCAGACAGCTGTCACACAGCAAGCGGTGTATTGTTCGAAAAATATCTGTGAGGTGCGCGCATGCCAGTCATGCGATCGCTGTGCGGTATTCGCCGTACCACTTGACTTATGGCGCCATCGGGCACAGCATGGTGTGCCCTTTGGCGCCATCGGGCACGGTAGCAACCCCGCAGTGCGGAGATTGCTGCGACGGGTGTGACGCGAGGGATGGATGGGGGGCCAGCCCCGCCGATCGGCCCGCCCCGCACCACCCTTCGCCGCGTCCGGGCAACCCCACCGATGGCGCCATTGGGCGGGTTACAGCACGCCCGATGGCGCCATTGGGCGTGCTGTAACCCCGCAGATGCAGAGGCCTATGAGGCGGCCGTGCACCCCCGCCGGAGGCGAGACGCCGGCTACTTGGAGGCCGGGGCCAGGTAGGAGCCGCGGCGGGGTGCGCAGGTCACAACGGCGCAGGTCAGAAGACGCCGGGGATGAGGCGTTTGCGGGAGGCGGCGAACGCTTCGTAGTCGGCCCCGAGAGACTCGCGCAGCTGGCGCTCTTCGACCCGGATCCGGACGGTCAGGCCGAGGCCCGCCAGCGCCGCCGCCGCGAGCAGGCTCCAGACGTCGCCGCAGGCCAGGGCGTAGCCGATCACGCCCAAGGCCAGGCCGGTGTAGGACGGGTGCCGCACGAAGCGGTACGGGCCGGTGGTCACCACCGTGTGCCCGGGCTGGATGCCGATCGAGTACTGGAAGAACCGGCCGAGCGTGATGATCGACCATGCGCGCAGCGCGACACAGGCCACGATGAGCGTCAGGCCGGCCGCGACCGGCCAGACCAAGCCACCCGGCCAGAGCAGGCCGCCGCGGCGGCCCAGCACCTGGGCCGCGATCACCGAGGCCGCGACGCAGACGTACACCAGGACGTAGGTCGGGTCCCGGCTCAGGCTCCGCCCCGCACGCCGCCATTGGCGCACGTTCATCACAGCCTCGAACACCCACCAGGCCCCGGACACACCGATCAGGGCGCCCTGGGCCGCACCGGCCGTGAAGACGAGCGGTTCAGTCACCGGCCCATTACAGCACCGGCGGTAACAGCACCGCCGGCCGCGCTACGAGCGCGGCCGGCGGTGTGGACGTGCAAGCCTCGGTTAAAGAGGGACGACCTGCTCGGCCTGCGGGCCGCGAGTGCCCTGGCCGATCGAGAATTCGACCCTCTGGTTCTCCTGCAGACTGCGGTAGCCCTCGGACTGGATGGCGGAAAAGTGCACGAAGACGTCGGCTCCGCCGTCGTCCGGTGCGATGAAGCCATAGCCCTTGTCAGCGTTGAACCACTTAACGGTTCCTTCTGCCATTCCCGATCTCTCCTACAACGATCTTCGGAGTCCACTTGTGTGTCCCCGGGCTGTTGCGAGCGCCCGCCTCGCAAGAAGAGCCCTGGGCGCCCGCTGTCAGAATTCGCAGGCACCGTGACCGGACAACGAACTTCGACGACAACCACGGCTATTTAACACCATGCTGTGCCTCAATGCTGCCGGACGACGCACGCGCGGCATCTAGCACCCGCATCACCTCAAGCGTGCCGGCCAACGGCATCAGCGGAGATTCGGTCAATCCGGCCCGTAGGCAGCGTGCGACTTCGGCGGCCTCATAGGTGAAGCCGCGTCCGTGCAGGGTGATCTGCTTGGTGCGCGGCTCGCCCGCAGCAGAAATCAGGGTGAAGCTGTCCGGCTGGTAGAACGGTGTCCCCACCGTGATCGTCCCCCCTGCTCCGGTGATAGTGGCCAGCTGGGGTGAGTTAGCCCACAGTCCGCAGTGGTAGAGGCCCACCGCGCCGCCCGGGTAGCGGGCGATCATGGCGGTGTTGGCGTCCACCCCGGTGGGCGCGGCGGTGCTCACGGTCCGGATCTGGTCCGGCGCGCCGAGCAGCATCGAGCCGAAAGACACCAGGTAAACGCCCAGGTCCAGCAGAGCACCCCCGCCCCGCGCCGGGTCCCACCGCCGATCGGTGGGGTGGTAGCCGGGCGCTCCGGACAGGTCGGCCTGGACCGAGGTGATCCGGCCGATGGCGCCCCCGCGCACCAGGTCGGTGACCTCGCGCACGATTGGGTTGAACCGGGTCCACATGGCTTCCATGGCGAACAGCCGCTGGCTGGTGGCCAGCGCCATGAGCCGGGACGTCTCGGCCGCGGTGACGGTGAACGGCTTTTCCACCAGGACCGCGCGGCCGGCCTCCAGGCAGAGCCGGGCGGCCTCGTAGTGCTCGGAGTGCGGCGTGGCTACGTACACCACGTCCAGGCTGTCGTCGGCGGCCAGGGCGGCGTACGAGCCGTAGGACTTCTCTACGCCGTAATCGGCGGCGAACTGCTGCGCCCGGCCCGAGGACCGGGACCCGACCGCGGCGGGTACCTGATCCGCCAGCAGCAGCAGATCCGTGACGAAGTCGCGGGCGATATGGCCTGCGCCGAGAATGCCCCAGCGGACCGGTGGCTTGTCCGTTTCCACGTGCGCCTCAACCGTCATGCCCCTGAGCGTAACGACGGCGCCCGGTTCAGGCGGGAGCGGCCGGGTAGCGGGAGACCATGACCGAATCACTGAAGGCCGTGCTGTTCGACGTGGACGGCACGCTTGTCGACACCAACTACCTGCACACCGTGTGCTGGTGGGAAGCGTTCGCTCAAGCCGGTCACGATGTGCCGATGGTCCGGATCCACCGGGCGATCGGGATGGGTTCGGACCAGATGCTGGACGCGCTGCTGCCGGAGGACCGGGACCGCGACGAGGACGGGTCCATGCGGGCCGCGCACAGCGCGCTGTACGCCACCTACTGGACCCGGCAGCGGCCGCTGCCGGGCGCGGCGGACGTGCTGCGGGAGTGCCACCAGCGGGGCTGGCGGGTGGTGCTGGCCAGCTCGGCCGACGCGAACGAGTTCGAGGCGCTGCGGACGGCGCTGGACGCGGACGACGCGATCGACGACGCCACCTCATCGGCCGAGGTGGAGCAGAGCAAACCCGCCCCGGACCTGGTGCAGGTGGCACTGGACAAGGCCCAGGTGAAGCCGGGCGCGGCGGTGTTCGTGGGCGACACGGTGTGGGACGTCAAGGCGGCGGGCAAGGCCGGCGTGGTGTGCGTGGGCTTGCTGAGCGGCGGCATCGGCCGGGACGAGCTGACCAGGGCGGGCGCGGCCGCGGTTTACGACGGGCCCGCCGAGCTGTTGGCCGCCCTGCGGGACGGCCCGCCCGAGCGCGCGCTGGGCCGAGATAGTACCAACTGATCGGCTCGCGGTACGGTTACGGCGATGAGTGAGTCTGCGTCCACAGCGACCGATGACCGTCCCGTGGTGGCGGTGGCCAACCGGCTGCCGGTCCAGCACGGCGAGCACGGCTGGGAATTGTCCCCCGGGGGCCTGGTCACCGCGTTGCGGCCGGTGATGTCCACGCATGCGGGGGCCTGGGTCGGCTGGGACGGCGGCACCAAGGGCATGCCGACCACGCTGCCCGACTCCGGAGTCCGGCTGCTGCCGATCAGCCTGTCATCTACCCAGGTCCGCAACTACTACTACGGCTTCTCCAACGCCACCCTGTGGCCGCTGCTGCACTACGCGATTGAGAAGCCGCGGTTCGAGCGGGCCTGGTGGCACAGCTACCGCGACGTGAACGCGATCTTCGCCAACCAGGCCCTGGACGCGCTGTCGGAGTACCCGGACGCGATCGCCTGGGTGCATGACTATCAGCTGATGCTGGTCCCCCAGCTCATCCGGGAGCGGCGGCCGGAACAGCCGGTCGGGTTCTTCCTGCACGTGCCGTGGCCGTCGCCGGACATCTTCGCCCGGCTGCCCTGGCGCGAGCAGGTCCTGACCGGACTGCTCGGGGCGGACGTGATCTCGTTCCACACCGAGCACTACCGGAACAATTTCACGCGGGCCTGCGCCCGGCTGCTGTCCGGCTCGGGCATCGAGGTGCGCGGGAGCACGATTGCGCTGCCGGACGGCCGGCTGGTGCAGACCACGGCCGCCCCCATCTCGATCGACGTGGCCGACTTCACCAAGCACGCTACCGAGCCGGAGACCAACGCCGAGGTCGACGAGCTGCGGACCCAGTTCGCCGGGCGGACGCTGCTGCTCGGGGTGGACCGGCTGGACTACACCAAGGGCATCATCGAGCGGCTGCTGGCCGTGGAGATGATGCTGGAGCGCAACCCGGCCATGCGGACCAGCGTGGCCTTCCTGCAGATCGCCGTGCCGAGCCGCGACAACGTGCGCGAGTACCGGCAGCTGCGGGCCTCGGTCGAACAGCACATCGGACGGATCAACGGGCGGTTCACCGAGCCGGGCAACGACGTGCCGGTGCACTACCTGTACCGGGGACTGGCCCAGCAGCAGCTGGCCGCGTACTACGGCACGGCCGACGCGCTGCTGGTCACCCCGCTGATCGACGGGATGAACCTGGTGTGCAAGGAGTACGTCATGGTTCAGGACGCCCGTAACTCCAGCGGGCTACTGGTGCTGAGCGAGTTCACCGGCGCGGCCGAGGAACTGCCGCAGGCCGTCCTGTGCAACCCGTTCGACGTCGAGGGCCTGTCCTACCGGATCGAGCAGGCGCTCCGGCTGCCGGCCGAAGTGCGGCGGACCGCCATCTCCGACATGGCCTCCTACGTGCGCAAGCACGACGTGTACCGGTGGGTGGCCGAGCAGCTGGCCGACATCGCCGCCCCGCGCGCCAAGGACGGCAACGGAGACCACTGAGGCCCGCTACGCCGCGCCCAGTCTTCCTCACTCCTTTACAATCTGTGACTGTCTGACTACTGTACGTTACGACATCGAGCGCCACAGAGAAGTGGCGCGGCCACTCCATGGGAGCTGGCCACGGGGGTGGGCCCTATCGGGCCCACGACACACAGGAGTGATTGAACGTGATTGCGGTTTTTACCCAGATCGACCTTGGCCACCTGCTTGCCAACGTCAGCGGCGTGGTTAGCCACCTGCTGTCGCTGAACCTGTCGGCGGCCCTCTAAGCAAGAGCCTGCACAAGCGACACATCAGACCCGGGCGAACTCGAGCGCCCGGGTCTGATTTGTTTTTTTAACAAGGTCACTGGCTGCGGACGGACTGGTAGGCCGCGAGCGAGGAGTCGCGCTCCTGGGCGTGGTCCACGATCGGCCCGGGGTACCCATCCGGCAGCCCCTGCTTACGCGCCCAGGGCTCGTGGATCTCTTTCCCGGTCAGCTCGGCCAGCTCGGGCACGTAGCGGCGGATGTAGCCGCCGTCGGGATCGAACTTGCGGCCCTGGGTGATCGGATTGAAGATCCGGAAGTACGGGGCCGCATCGGTGCCGGTGCCCGCGGTCCACTGCCAGCCGTGCTGGTTGCTGGCCAGGTCGCCGTCGACCAGATGCCGCATGAAGTGCCGCGCCCCGTGCGTCCACTCGATGTGCAGGTCTTTGACCAGGAACGACGCCACAATCATGCGGACCCGATTGTGCATCCAGCCCTCGGCCAGCAGCTGGCGCATGCCGGCGTCGACGATCGGGTAGCCGGTGCGCCCCTGGGCCCAGGCCGCGAACAGCTCGTCCGCGCGCTGCCCCGAGGCGTAGGGCATCTTGGCCATCTGCGGCAGGAAGTACTCCCGGGCGCTTTCCGGCCAGAAGTGCAGCACCGCGGCGTAGAACTCGCGCCAGGCGATCTCCTTGCGGTAGGTCGAGTCGCCGCCGCCCAGGCCGTCGAGGATGGTCCGCGGGTGAATCGAGCCCCACTTCAGATAGGGCGACATCCGCGAGGTGTGATCCAGGTCGGGCCGGTCCCGCTCGGAGTCGTAGCCGCTCAGGCGGCTGCGCCGGAACCGGCGCCAAGCGGCCAGCGCCGCCTCCTCCCCCGCGTCCGGCAGGGTCAGCCCGGCGGGCAGGTCCGGGTCCTGCGGGATACCGGTACCGTCCAGCGTGCGCCACTCGACATCGCCCGGGTCCGACGCGGCGGGCTTGCGCCAGCCATGCTCGGACCAGACCCGGTAGAACGCGGTGTACACCTTGAACGGCGTGCCGTCCCCCTTGGTCACCCGGCCCGGGGCGACCGCGTACGGCGACCCGGTGCGGACCAGCGGGACATCCCCGAGCGCGGCTTCCACCCGCTCGTCCCGGGCCTTGCCGTACGGGCCGAAGTCCGCGCTGATGTGGACCGAGGACGCGCCGGCCTCCCGGGCCACGGCGGGCACCACGTTCTCGGGCTGGCCCCGGCGCACGACCAGCCCGCCGCCGTGCTGGCGCAACTTGTCGTCCAGGTCCCGCAGGGTCCGGTACATGAACGCGACCCGCGGCGCGCCGGACGGCTTGCGCAGCACGTCGTCCAGGACGAACAGCGCCACCACCGGCCCCTCGTCGGCCGCGGCCAGCAGGGCCGGGTGATCTCCAAGCCGCAGATCCCGGCGGAACCACAGCACAGCTGCGGACATCAGCTCAGCTCCCCTCCAGATAGCCAGGACCCCAACCCGGCCGCTCGTGAACTAGCTGCCTTCCCCGCCGCCCGGTTGCATTCACCAAGGTAACGGCCGGTTGACCGGGTGTGGGGGCAGGTCTAGCGTCGGTTGGCGTCCGGGTACCACAACGATGTGCCAACCCCAGGAGAACCCCATGGCCGATTACGACCCCAGGACCAAGACCGGAATCCCGACCGAGCCGGTGGGCTCGCTCCCCCGCCCGGCGCGGCTGCAGGAGACCTACGCCCGCTACGACGCGGGTGAGGCCAGCCGGGCGGAGCTGGAGGCCGAGCAGGACGCCGCCATCCGTGACTCGATCGAACGCGGCCAGGCCACGGGCGAGCCGATCATCTCCGACGGGGAGCAGCGCTGGTCGAGCTTTGCCACCTATGCGATCACCGACACGCTGGCCGGCACCGGGCTGGCCGACAACCTGGCCGGTGACGGCGGCCAGTACTTCGCCATCTTCGCCGACGGTCACCGGCGGCAGCTGCCCCGGCTGACCGGCGGCCCGTTCCGGTACAAGACGTACGCGGCTGACAGCCTGAAGAAGTCCCTCCCGCTGGCCAGCACGCCCATGAAGCAGGCGGTGATCGCGCCGTCCATGCTGGCCCTGCTCTACCCGCTGGACGCTGAGCTGCCCGGTTACCCGCGCGAGCAGTTCGAGGCCGACCTGGTGAACGAGTGCGAGAAAGACATCAGAGCCGCGTTCGCGGCCGGGGCGGCCCGGGTGTCGATCGACTTCACCGAGGGCAGGCTGGCCACCCGGAACGACCCGCGCAACCCCTGGACCGGGCGGAACATGCTGCCGCACTTCATCGAGCTGGATAACCGGGTGCTGGCCCGGTTCACCCCGGAGGAGCGGCGGTCGATCGGGGTCCACACCTGCCCGGGCGGGGACCGCGACTCGGTGCACAGCGCCGACGTCGACTACCACGACCTGCTGCCCAGCATGTTCGGGCTGAACGCGGGCTACTTCCTGATCCAGCTGGCCAGCGAGCGGGACAAGGACCGGGTGTACCGGATCATCGGCGAGAACCTGCGCGAGGACGCGGACGGCGTCACCCAGATGGCCTACACCGGGGTCATCAACCCGCTGAATCCCCGGGTGGAGACGCCGGAGGAGGTGCGGGACGCGCTGGTGCGGGCGGCGAACTTCATCCCGGCGGAGCAGCTCGGCTCAACCGACGACTGCGGTTTCTCGCCGTTCAGCATCGACGAGAAGCCCAACCACGGGTCCCCGGACTACGCGCGGGACGTGGCGTTCCAGAAGATCACCAACCGGGTGGCCGGTACCCGGATGGCGGCGGAGAAGCTCGGGATCAGCTAACCCGGCTGAACCGCCCGGGCGGTTCAGCGTTTGACGAAGAAGTCGCGCACGTTGGCGCCGAGCAGGACGATGGCGGCCGCGATGAGGAGACTCGCCACCGCCCATCGCCAGTGGCCCACGGCCGTGGTGGCGGCCAGCCAGGCCGCGGCCACGGCAACCACCAGCACAATTAGCCCGGCAACGAACTGGTTCAGATGGCCCCGGGCAAAGGCCTCGACGCACAGCATGAAAGCCGCCAGGCCGCCGATGGCCGGCAGCAGTGCCCCGAACTGACCCAGGACGACCACGGCCAGCCCGGCGAGCAGGAACGACGCGGAAGTGGCGGACCACGCCCGCAGCACCCGGCTGCGGCTGCGAGCCGGGTCAACGTTCGGCAGGGCACGGTGCCGCAGGTGCGCATGCGGTTCGGTCCGGGGAAGGCGGTGGCCAACTGCGCCGGCCAGGATCTCCCGCTCTTCCACGAGCGCCTGGCGGCGCACGCGGGCCTGCTGCACGGCGTTCTCCAGCGTGGCCAGCCCGGCTGGAGTCCGCTGGATCCCCGCGCTGCGCATCGCCTGGAACCCGGCGTGGGCGCGGCGCAGCTCATCACCGCGGGCATCGACTTCGGCCGTGGCCACGGTGAGCTCGGCGTCCAGCTCGGTGATCCGGTCCTCGGCGACCTGCCGCGCCACCGCCTCCGACGGTGGCTCCTTGTCCAGGCCAGCCCATCCCACCGGGTCGGACCAGCAGAGCCGTACCGACCCGCCACGTTCGTAGCGCGGGCCGGCGGGGGCCCGCTCCCCGCCGAACGGGTCACCGGTATCGAGTCCCCACAAGCCCCGGTAGTCGCGCAGCCACGGTGTCTCGTCGTCCACGAGCACAGGGCGCCACTGTTTCGCCTCACCGGGTCCCACACCAGGACCGTCACCCCGGCGGTAGTCGATGAACGGGATGCCGAACGAAGGATGCGTGTCCGTCCGGGTCCAGGGCAGCAGGAGCCGGGTGCCCCGGCGGACCGTAGCGAGCAGCCCTTTGAGGGCGGTCGGCTCGGCGGTGACCAGGTAATCACCGGGCAGGTAGGCCCCGGAGTGCGATCCCGCCCCGGCGAAGACCACCGGGTGCGTATCGCGCCAGTCGAGATCGGGATCGTCCGTGCGGCGGCGCAGATCGTCACCGACCTCGTCGTGTGAGGAGAAGGCGACCCAGGCCGGACGGGCGGATTCGTCGGGTGGGTCAGGCAGGAAGACCGTGACCTGTTCCCAGTCGGCCTCGTGGTCGTTGACGCCGCCGAACGTCGACCGCCAGTCGTTCATCGCGTAGAAGAACCAGTACTGCAGGGCGACGAAACCCCGATCACGGGTCACCCGGCCGTAGTACGGGCAGCTACCCGGATCGGCGTCGGCCCGGTACTGCTGCTCGGCCGCGGCGGCCGTGCCCCCCGGGACCCGCCCGCGTAGCAGCAGCGACAGCCGCAGCACCGCGTCGATGAGCCGGCTCAGCAGGCCGACCGCGGCAAACCGGCTGCCCCCCGCGGCCAGCCGGGCGCGGCCCTTGTCGCGCCGCCAGGCCCGGAACTCCTTGCGGGCCAGCGGGCGCTGCACGAACCGGAGCGAGAGATCCCGCCCCCGCCACGACGCGCTGATGGTGGCCAGCCGGGCCGGTGTGAGCTCGCCCGGCGGGCACAGGCACTCCGCGGGTCTGCGCCGGCGCAGGCCCCGGGCGGGTCCGGTCAATCGCCACAGGCTGCACTTTTCCAGGTAGCTCTCGACCTTCATGGGCAGGAAGAGCTCACCTTGGGTGAACCGCAGCACAGGCTCGTAGCGCCGCAGCAGCCGGAGGTCCTCGGCGGCGGCCGCGTCCACCGTCAGCGGCCCGTCACTCGTGATCACGTTGGCCTCCCCCGGCCCGTTGCTACACCAAGGTTAGGCCGTCACGGTCAGGCCGCGCTGAGCTGGTAGCGGGAGCCCACGCTGGGCTGGACCCAGGCCTTCGGCAGGGCCCGGGCCAGCGCGTGCTGGGCCCGCCAGCCGGTGCAGTGCCCGGGCACGATCAGGGCCGGGGCCAATTCGGTGAGCGCGGCCACGGTGGGCTCGATGATCGGCTCGAAGGCCGGCCCGCTGAGGTGGAAGCCGCCGATGAGCGCGTGCAGCCGGTCCACGCCGGTGAGCCGCAGCGCCTGCCGGGCGATGTTGACCACCCCGGCATGCCCGCATCCGGTGACCACGACCAGGCCCCGGCCGCGCACGTTGATGACCAGCGCCTGGTCATCGACGACGGCGGCGTCGTGCCCCCACTGGGTACCGTCCCAGGCCTGGTGGGGCGGGGGCATGCCCCGCTCGAACTCGGTGGTGCGGTCCACCTCGCCGGTGATCAGGATGCTGCCGCCGGCCAGCAGCGACGGCTGCCGGCGCTCGATGACCTGGAAGCCTTCGCGTTCCAGCGCGCCCGGCGACAGCGTGGGCATCTCGAACGGCTCACCGCCGGGCGGGGCCAGCCGGCGCCGGGTCCAGACCGCCGGGTGCACGGTCAGCGGCAGGCCGGCCCGGCCGCGCAGCCGGGCCAGGCCGGGGAAGCCCCCGGTGTGGTCGAAGTGCCCGTGGCTCAGCACCACGCCCTGGATGTCACCCACGCTTTGACCGAGGAACCCGGCATTGACGGCCAGCCCGTCCGGTGACACCCCGGTGTCGAACAGCACGGTGGTGGACTGCTGGCCCCGGCGCACGGTGACCAGGGCGGAGAAACCGTGCTCGGCCCGCAGCCCGGCCGCGGTCTGGCCCGAGGTGAACTGCGGCGCCGGGACGCGGCCGGTGCCCATGACCGGTCGGGTCACGGCGCCCCCGGACGGGAGCAGCGCGTCGAAGACGTTGTCGACCAGGGTGAGGACCGAGACCTCATCGACCTCCGGCAGGGTCACCGGGTCGACCGCCGGACCGGCCGCGGACCGGGGGGCGGAGTGAGTTTGTTCAAAATGATCAGAGTGATCGCACACCCGGCTGACCGTAGTTGCTACGCCGACCCCAGGCAACGACAGGTCCAGGCGTGAGACGATCACCGCGACAAAGGAGGCAACCGGCATGTTCGACCGACGATGGGCGAAGCTGGAGCAGCGGGAGATCAGGCGGCGTGGCCGCCACATCCCGACCGAGCGGCCGGGCCAGCGCCCGCAGCCGGATCTGCCCGAGGGCACCGATCTGCTGCCCCAGATCAAGCACATCGTGGTGCTGATGATGGAGAACCACTCCTACGACAACTACCTGGGCACGCTGACCGGACGCGGCGACGGCCTGCCCGAGGGCGAGGCGGCGGCCAACCCCCGGCGCGACGGCAGCCCGGTCACGCCGCACCACCTGACCAGCACCGAGCAGGTCAAGGACGACCCGACGCAGAGCTGGCACGGCGCGCACCTGCAGTGGAACCAGGGCCAGAACGACGGGTTCGTCCGGAGCATCGAGCAGCTGGTGCCCGGCCACGATCCCGCCCTGCCGATGGGTTACTGGACCGAGGATGACCTGCCCTTCTACCACGGGCTGGCCCGCACGTTCCCGCTGGCCGACCGCTGGTTCTCGTCCTGCCTGGGGCCGACGTTCCCGAACCGGCGGTTCATGATGGCGGGTACCGCGCACGGGCTGATCGACGATCTGCCGTGGGACATCTTGGACCTGCCCCCCGCCGGCACCATCTTCGACATGCTGACCCGGCACGACATCGGCTGGTCCAACTATCACAACGTCCGGCCGGCCAAGGTGCTGCTCAAGCGGGCGCTGGGCCAGAACGGCCTGCGGGCCGCGCGCAGCGTCTCCCGGATCGGCCGCTGGTTCCCCCGGGTCACCAAGCGGGTCCAGGGCAACAAGCAATTCACCGCCGACCTGTACCCGCTGGGCATCGCGGGCTGCGTCCGGCATCTGCGTCACATCCAGCAGTTCTTCGCCGACGCGGATGCGGGCACGCTGCCGGGGTTCTGCATCGTCGACCCGGACTTCGAGGTGTTCTCCGAAGAGAACCCGCAGGACATCCGTAAGGGCGAGAGCTTTGCCGCCGAGGTCATCAACCGCGTCATGCACGGGAAGGGCTGGGAACACACCCTGCTGATCTGGACTTACGACGAAGGCGGCGGTTACTACGATCACGTGCCGCCGCCCGAAGCGGTGCCGCCGGACGATGTACCCGCCCACAACCCGCTGCTGGCGGCGCCCGGATGGGTCAAGGTGCTGCTCCGGCCGGTGCTGGCCTCGTACCTGCGCAAGATCAGGACCGAGGACGAGGGCCCGGACCGCTACGACCGGCTCGGGTTCCGGGTCCCGGCGGTGATCGTGTCCCCGTACGCGCGGCCCGACTTCGTCACCAGCACCGTGTTCGACCACACGTCGATCCTCAAGCTGGTCCAGCAGAAGTGGAACCTGCCCGCCCTGACCCGCCGGGACGCGGCCGCCGAAGCCCCGTTGGACGCGGTGGACCTGGACAGCCCGCCCGCCTTTTTGAAGCCGCCGGACCTGCCCGAGCCCAGCCTGCGCTGGGGCGACTGGGAGGAGGAACGGACCGCGCTCACCCGGGGCAGGCGGCCGGGCCTACTCCGGCGGCAGCGGTGACCCGGTCTCCTCATCCGGCTCGGGCGGGAACGCCTCACCGGCGCCGGAGCCTGATTCGGGCGGGAGCGGTGAGCGCGCCTCGGAGCTGGGCTCCTCCGGGAGCGGCGATCCAGCCTCGTCTGGCTCCGGCGGGAACGCCTCACCCGCGTCGGAGTTGGATTCGGGCGGCAATGGCGATGTATCGGTCATCGGGTTCTCCTGAGTTCCCTCGGCGCGGCGGCCCCCTGCCCAGTCTCCACCCGGCCGCGGGTGAGAGGTAGGGCGCGGGCGGGCCGATTGATCGATTTGATGGGACGGCCGCCACTGCGATAGGAACGCTGAATGCTGCGTGGTGAACTGGTGGCCCTGCGGGCCCGGCAGGACAGTGACATCCCGGTCCTGGAGGCCGATCTGCACGACGACGTGGTGACCTGGTCCCGGGGTGACAACCGGCCGTGGCGGCCGCTGCCGCAGGGCTCGGACGCCTCGCCTTACCGGATCCGCGACCCGCTGGCTGATCCGGCCGTGTTCTCCGTGGTCGAGCTGGCCAGTGACGAGCTGGCCGGTGACGCGCTGCTGTGGGGAGTCGACCAGCACAACCGGTCGGCGCATCTGGGCATCGCGCTGCGCCCGTCGTTCCGCGGCCGCGGGCTGGGGACCGACGTGGTGCGGGTGCTGTGCCGGTACGGCTTCGAGACCCGGGGACTGCAGCGGCTGCAGGTGGACACGCTGGCCGACAACGAGGCCATGCTCAGGTCCGCGACCCAGGCGGGCTTCACCCGGGAAGGCGTGCTGCGCCAGGCAGGCTGGGTCAACGGCGCGTTCGTGGACGAGGTGATCCTCGGCCAGCTGGCCGCCGAGTGGTTCGGCTAGCCGGTGATACGGCTAGCCGGTCAGCTCGCCACTGGTTCAGCTCGCCGGTGATCGGGGCAGCGACTTGACCGCCTCGGCCAGGGCTTCCATGGCCGGCACCGAGGACAGCAGGGCCTGGGCGGTCGCCTCCGGCAACTGTTCGAGGCACTCGGTCAGGACCTGGGTGCGGTGGTCCCGGATCCGCCCGTGCACCGTTACGCCGCCGGGGGTGATCTCGACCCGGGCTGCGCGCAGGTCACTCGGGTCGGGCAGCCGCTGGATGAGGCCTTTCTCGTCCAGCGCGCGGACCACCCGGGACAGCATGGTCGGGTTCAGCCCCTCCAGGCTGGCCAGCTCGGCCAGCCCGAGCGGCCCCCGGCTCCGGACCAGGCCCAGCACCGAGTACTGGGTCGGGGTCAGCCCTTCGTCGGTGGAGGTCTCGTTGAGCTGCCGCGCAAGCCTGCTGATGACTCCTCGCAGCCGCGTCACCAGTTCGACGTCCATCGGGCCTCCGCAAGCCAGCTAGGTGTCTGATCGGTTTTCTCACGGCTGGACCTGTTCCGGATCCAGCTTGCTTGCTTGTCGGCAAGCAATTACCGTCAGCCTATGTGACCGAGATTATGGTGAATCCACCGGCCGCGACGGTACCAGGCCAGGCCGGGCCGCCCCTGGCGCGGCGGAACCTGATCTTCGCCATCGTCTCGATCGGCCTGCTCATGTCTCGGTCGACCAGACCATCGTGGCCACCGCCCTGACCGCCATCCAGCGGGAGCTGCACACGCAGATCAACTGGAGCAGCTGGACGATCACGATCTACTCCCTGGGCCAGGTCGTCGCCATGCCGATGGCCGGCAAGCTCAGCGACATGTTCGGCCGTAAGCGGGTGTTCCTGATCGCCGTCATGGTGTTCACCGTCGCCTTGCTGTGCTGCGGCTTCGCCGGCAACATCTACCTGCTGCTGGTGGCCACGGGGATCCAGGCCCTGGGCGGCGGGGCGAACATGGCCGTCGGCCACCGGTATCGTCGCCGATCACTTCGGCGCTCAGCGCGACCGGGCGGTCGGCATGTTCACCTCGATCTTCCCCATCGGCGGCATCGTCGGCCCGATCATCGGCGGCATATTCGTCAGCTACTGGACCTGGCGGGGCATCTTCCTGGTCAACGTGCCGATCGGCATCGTGCTGGTCGGGTTGGTGATCAAGTTCATCCCGGCCAACTCCGAGCGCGTGTCCCGTCGGATCGACGTGCGCGGGATCGCCATCTTGACCGTGCTGATCCTGTCGGCCATGTTCGGCATCACCTACCTGGGCACCGGCGATGTGCCGCTGTACAGCCCGGTGTTCCTGGGCTGCGAGGCGGTCGCGCTGGTGGCCGGCTGGTTCTTCGTCCGGCACTCCAAGCGGGACCCGGCCCCGTTCGTGCCGTTCGCCCTGCTGCGCGGGCGCGGGTTCGGCGTGATGAACATGATCAACCTGATCTACGGCGGGGCCGTGATCGGGTTCGCCGCGCTGGTCCCGCTATACGCGCAGGAGCGGTACCACATCGCGGCGCTGGGCGCGGGCACGCTGCTCACCGCCCGGGCGGTGGGCATGATCTCGGTGGCCAGCCTGGCCGTGTTCACCATGCGCCGGACCGGGTACCGGCTGCCGATGATGGGTGGCTTCGCCATCCTGGCCGCCGGGCTCGGCTTGATGGCCGTGCCCGCCCCCATCTCGCCCTACGCCTGGCTGGCCATCGGGGCGGCGATCGCCGGCCTGCGCGGCATGTTCCGCCAGGCCGGCTCGATCATCGCGGTCTCGGTCGTCACCGCCGTCATCGCCCGCAGCCACGATCCCGGCGCGGTGCAGGGGCACGCGTTCGTGGTGTTCGCCCTGCTGATGGTGGCGCTGCTGCCGGTGGTGTGGTTCTGCGTGCCCGAACACCGGGGCAACTGGTAACGCGGCCGGCCGGGGTAAGCGGTAAAGCAGGTCAGCGGTAAAACGGGTCAGTGGCCGAGGAACTCCAGCAGGGCCGGGTTGACCACCTCGGGGAAGGTCCAGCCGACGTTGTGCGGGCCGCCTTCTACCGGGACCACCCGCACATCCTTGACCAGGCCGGTCAGCCGGGCCGCGGTGTGCTCGAACGGGAGGATACGGTCTTCGGTGCCGTGCAGCACCAGCAGCGGCACGTCGATCTTGGGCAGGTCGGCCCGGAAGTCGGTCAGCCAGGTGTCCACGCAGGCGTAGGCGGCGTACGGGGACGAGTCGGCGGCCACGTTGAACGACGCCTGCACGGCCTGCTCGCTGATCTTGGTCCCGCCGAGCTTGTCGGTGTTGTAGAAGTTGTCGAAGAAGTCCTTGAAGTAGGCGTACCGGTCCGCGACGATGGCCGACTTGATGCCCTCGAACACCGAGCCGTCGACACCTTCGGGGTTGTCGTCCGTCTTGAGCAGGAACGGCGGGATGGCACCCAGCAGCGCGGCCTTCCTGACTCGCCCGGACCCGTGGGTGCCCAGGTAGCGGGTGACCTCGCCGGTCCCCATGGAGAACCCGACCAGGTTGATGTCGGTCAGGTTGAGGTGCTCGATCACCGCGTTGAGGTCGGCGGTGAACGTGTCGTAGTCGTAGCCCGCGGCCGGCCGGCTGGAGTTGCCGAAGCCGCGGCGGTCATAGGCGATGACGCGGTATCCGGCGGCCAGCAGGTCACGTTCCTGCCGCTCCCAGGACCGGCCGTTCAGCGGGTAGCCATGGATCAGGACGACGGGTTGGCCGACTCCGTGATCCTCGTAGTAGATGTCGATGCCGGCGCCGTTCTCACTCCCGACGGTGACGAAAGGCATGGACTTCTCCTTCGTGTCCCTGGTGCTGGATGATCTCCGGTCGCCAGTCTCGCAGCGATGATCGCGACTCACCAGGGCGGGAACGAGCGGGCGCGGGCGCAGCATCAGTAGTCACACCCGCCACGAACCGTTCAAAGGCGGCGAAATTGCCCTGCATTCCCACGAGCCGCCCATCCCGATGTGTCGGCGGCATTTTCACGGGTAGCGTCCCAACACGGCACGCCAACCAGCGGCCCGGGAGAAGAGGACTGACGTGAGGATGTCGACAGTGCGGACGCACGGCCGATGACCTTGCCACGATCACCGGAGCCGCCGCCGTCACCGGGTGCGCCGCACGCCGCCGCGGTGTACGGCTCAGACCAGGAGCTGCGGACGCACATCCTGGGCTACCTGATGGAGGGGCTGACCCGCCACGAGAAGGTGGTGGCCGTGGTGCCGCCGCGCACCGGGGAGGTCCTCGGGGCGTCGCTCGGGTCGGGCGCGATGATGGTCCAGTGGGGGCTGCCGGGCCTGAACTACCATCACCTGGGCCGGGCCGCCGAGACGATCCGCGGCTACCTGACCGAACGGCGCGAGGCCGGTGAGATGACCCGGCTGCTGACCGAGAGCGACGTCGACGGCGGTCGGCGTGGGCCCGGCCGGCTGGCGGCCTACCTGCGTTCAGAGTCGGCCGCGGACGAGCTCTACGGCAGCTACGGCTTCCCGTGGCTCTGCCTGTACGACCGGCGCCGGTACTCGCCGGGCGTCCTGGCCGACGCCGAACGAGTCCATCCGCACGTGCTCGGCAGCAACGGCGAGCTCATCCCGAACCCGAGCTATGTGGACCCCGCCACCTTCCTGACCGCCCATCCCGGGCCGGTATCGGTGGTGCCACCCGAGGTCACGCTGGACGTGGAGCTGACCGACATCAACGACCTGGGTGACATCCGCCGCCAGGCCGGTGACGCCGCCCTCGCCCTGGGCCTGCAACCGGCCGACACCAAGCTGACCGAGGTGGCCGCGGGCGAGGTGATCGCCAACGCCTTCCGGCATGGGGTGCCGCCCGGCCGGGTGCGCGTCTGGCGCGACGCCGACGCCGTTCTGATCCGGGTGGATTCGGCTGGCCCGGGGCCTGCGGTGGCTATGGCTGGTTTCCGGCCGCCGGACCTGACCGCCGGGTCGGGTGCGGGCCTGTGGGTGGCCCGGCAGATCGCCGACGTGGTGCACGTGGAGACCCGCCGCGACGGCACCACGGTCGAGATGCAGTTCCCGCTGGCGTAACCGCGCTGGCCCCAGCGCCGGGTCTGGCCCCAGCGCCGGGTGACGGGTTCGCCCTGGCTAGGCTGGTATTTCGATGCCAGGGGAACCACGACGACGGATCTTTATCGACCTCACGCCGCTGCGGGAGTCCCGTGACCTGCGCTGGCTGCTCGCCGGGCAGCTGGTGTCGCTGCTCGGCAACCAGCTCACCGCGGTCGCGATCCCGTACCAGGTGTACCGGCTGACCGGCTCGTCACTGGACGTGGGCCTGGTGTCCCTGGCCCAGCTCATCCCGCTGCTGATCTGCTCGCTGTACGGCGGCACGGTCATCGACGCCACCGACCGCCGCAAGCTGCTCATCCGGGTCGAGCTGGTCATGGCGCTGTGCAGCGCCGGGGGGCATCAACACCGACATTGGGGTCCGGTTGTGGCCGCTGTTCGTCCTGCCCGCCATCGCGTCCGGGCTGACCGCCTTCGACAACCCGACCCGGAACGCGATCGTGCCCCGGCTGGTCCGCACGGAGCAGATCTCCACCGCTTCGGCCATGGTCCAGGTGCTGAACCAGCTCGGCGTGGTCATCGGGCCGGCCATGGGCGGACTGCTGCTGGCTGGGGCCGGGGCCGACTTCGTGTACTGGTTCGACGCCGCAACCTTCCTGGCCGCGATCGCCGGGGCCTGGGCCATCTCGCCCCAGCCGAAGTCCGAAGGCGCGACCCGGCCCGGGCTGCGCTCCATCGCCGAGGGCTTCCGGTTCATCCGCCACCGGCAGGGCATCCAGGGGGCCTACCTGATCGACATCAACGCGATGGTGTTCGGCATGCCGCGGGCGCTGTTCCCGGCCATGGCCATCACCGTGTTCCATGGGGGCGCCACCACGGTCGGCTTCCTTTACGCCGCACCGGGGGTGGGGGCGCTGGTGGGGGCGCTGGCCACCGGCTGGGTGACCCGCATCCGCCGCCAGGGCCTGACCGTCATCGTGGCCGTCATGGTCTGGGGCGCCGCGATCGTGGCGTTCGGCCTGACCAGCGTCTTGTGGCTCGGACTGCTGTTCCTGGCCGTCGCGGGCTGGGCCGACGTCATCTCGGCCGTGCTGCGCAACACGATCATCCAGCTGTCCGTGCCCGACCGCCTGCGCGGCCGCCTGGCCGCGATTCAGATCGGCGTCGTCCAGGGCGGTCCCCGCCTGGGCGACCTGGAAGCCGGCGCCGTCGGCACCGCGTTCGGCAACGAAATCTCGGTCGTCTCCGGTGGCCTGGCCTGCATCGCCGGGGCGGCCCTCCTCGCCTGGCGAATGCCCGGCTTCCGCAAGGTCGAGGTCAGCGCCACCACCGCCCACGAGGCCGAAGCCGAAGCCGCCGCCGCCCACTCCCCCTGAGCCCCGGTTTAGGTCGCCCCGGCGGGCCAGCTCGCGAGACGCGCTTCGCCCACCACCCAATCGTTGCCGTCCCGGCGGATCACGCAATCCCAGCCCAGCCCGCGCAGCCGGTCCTCCAGTCCCGTCGGGTCCACGAAGTTCTTGATCACGCGGAACGAGCTGCCGTCGGCCAGCCGCCGCTCGACAACCTCATCCCGGCCCGCGACGTAAGCCTCCTTGCCGCGCTCATCGACGTGCTCGTCAATGAACAGCACCCGCCCGTACTGGGCCGGCAGCCGTCCCAGCAACCGCCAGAACTGGCCGAACCGGCTGGCCGGCACGTGCGACAGCCAGGCCGAGAAGAAGATCACGTCGAACCGGGCACCCGGGTCCCAGGAGAACACGTCGGCCACCTCGAAGCTGACGTTGGCCGACCGGACGCGATCGCGGGCAATCGCCACGGCCTCAGGCGCCGTGTCTATGGCCGTCACCGTGTCAGCCCAGTGGGCCAGCACCTGCGTCCACAGGCCAGTCCCGCACGCGATCTCCAGCACGCTCCCGGCCGGCCGCAGCGGCGCGACCAGCCGCGCGATACGCGTCCGGGCCGCGGCGATGTCGCCGTACGCCGTCACGTCGTACTCGCCCGCCCGGCGACGGTAGTAATCGACCTGTTCCGCCAGAACCTCGTCGTTCACCCGGACATCATCACACGGCGATGCGGCCGCCTGGCGTTCACTCAAGTCACACCGGGCTCGTGTGTCCCCGCAGCTCGGCTGACTCCTTATTCAGGGACGCTTTTTGGCAGCATGTGCCAACAGGTGTTCCTGAATGCTTGGGCACCCAGCCCCGAGCAGACCGCAGCGCCCCCGTTCGACTCGACAGTCGCACCCGCCTCAGCGCTAAGTGCCTAATTCTGGGCTGGGTACGGTTTCCCGCAGCATCTACGGGAAACCGTACCCAGCCTCGGCAGCACATGCGGCGGCGGGCGTCTGGGGTAAACGGGCTGGCCCCGGCGAGGTCACTGCTCGTCGGGTTGGCGATCGGGTTCTTCCGGTGGTTCGGCCTCAGCAGCCGGTGAAGCGTCCGGCTCGCGGGCCAGGCTCCGGGTGGCTTGGCTGATGGTGCCCCACCGGCCCATCGGCAGACCGTCCACATACTCCCAGGTCCGGGTCACACCGAAGGCGAAGAAAACGATCATCAGGCTCGTGAGCGGACCGAGCGGGCCTGCCGCCCGCGGATTACCGAGCAGTTCCACCCCCAGGACGATCTGGAGCACGTAGGCCGCGAGTTGCCCGGCGATGAGGACGATCATGTTGATACGGGCCCAGATCGAGACGTCTTGGTGCCGTCTCAGCGTGACCAGCAGCAGGCTGAGCATGGTGAACGCGCCGGTGCTGCCCAGGGCGATGGCGGTCGCGCCGATTGAACTGGACGGCAGCAGCGCCACCAGCGAGATGAACAGGGGGCTGAGGAACGCGGCCAGAGCCGAGGTCGCCTGCACCCTCTTGGCCGGGGCGCCCCGTTCACCGATGCCGCCGGGATTGACAGAGACCGCCACGAAGAGCAGCCCGACGAGAGCGCCCCCCATGGTTACGGAGCCAAGGAAGAAGTCGTGGTAATCGGCAGGCGACACAGGCCGACATCCTACGGGGCCCCCCTGCGGGCGGTCGTTGCGGATCGTCTCAGCGAGTCAGCAACTCCCGTACCGCTTGGGCCCGCCGGTCGAGCGCCCGTCGCAGCTGGAATCCGGTATGCGCGGTGTCCGCACCGAGATCGGTGCGCCTGGCCGGCTCCTGGCCGGCAGGGGGGTACACCACGGTGGCCGTGACGTATTCCTCAGCGCCATAGGACAAGCTCAGGCGTTCTTCCACGTCCAGATCAGCGCCGTGATACCGCACGCACATCACCAGCGGATAGTCATCCTGCTGCCCCTGAGGTGCCACACGGTTCCCGGACAGGGGATCCCATAGGATTCTTCTGGAAAGGAATGGGATCGAGTGGCCAGGAATCGCAGGAAGTTTTCTCCTGAGTTTAAGGAGGAAGCCGCCAAGATGGTGGTGGATACTTCCCAGCCTATTGCGCATGTTGCCCACGAGCTGAACGTGAATGAGACGACGCTTGGCAACTGGGTGAAAAATTACCGGGAAAAGCACGCGGACGACGAGCCCGCACTCCCGGTACCGGAGCGTGCACGGCTGCGCGAGCTTGAGCGGGAAAACCGCGAGCTGAAGATGAAGGTCGAGTTCCTTTCAAAAGCCGCGGCGTACTTTGCGGCGGAGCATCGGTAATCCAGAGGTATGAGTTTATCGATGCGGAGTACGCCACCCGTGCCGGGGATTCGGCATGCGCTCCCACGATTGTGCAAATGTGCACATGGCTTGAAGTTTCACGGTCAGGATTTTACGACTGGAAATCGCGGCCGAAATCAGCAACGGCGAAAAGGCGGGAACTGCTGAAAATCAAGGTAAAGGCATTGTTTGAGGAAAATAACGGCGAGTACGGGTACCGGCGGGTCCACGCTGTGCTGGCCCGCGGCGGCGAGCTGTGCAGCCCGGAGCTGGTCCGCCGGCTGATGCGCGAGCTTGGCCTGGTGCCTTGCCAGCCCAGGCCCTGGCGCCGGTCGCTGACTGAGCAGGGTGCGGCCGGCCCGATCCCGGACCTGGTGAACCGCGACTTCACAGCGCAACGACCCGGCGAGAAAATGGTCGGCGATATCACTTACATCCCGACGTGGCAGGGCTGGGTTTATCTCGCCACGGTGATTGACTGCGCGACCCGGAAAATAGTCGGCTGGGCGATGGACGACAATTATAAGACTCCCCTGATCACTGCGGCGGTCAAGATGGCCGCCCGTAATGTCAGGCTTCCGGAAGATGCTGTTTTCCACAGTGACCGCGGCAGCAATTACACGTCTGCGGAGTTCGCCAGAGAACTGGCCGCGCTGAAGATGCGCCAGTCAGTTGGCCGGACCGGGATCTGCTATGACAACGCTTTGGCAGAGTCCGTTAACGGGACGCTGAAAGTGGAACTGGTTCACCGGACCGTCTACCCGACCCGGAAGAAAGCGCAGCAAGACATTGCGCGGTGGATCGAGCTTCGCTACAATAAAACTCGTCTTCATTCAGGGCTTGGCTACCGGACTCCGCAAGAAGTCATGGACGAGCTCCTGAACGGGCAGGAAGCCGCGTGAATTAATCGCAAATCTTCTGTCCGAGAAACGCGGAGCACCTCACCCGAGACCTCTGGGCCGACGAAACCATACTCACCACATAAGAACGCCAGCCGGCTGGTTGATTCTGCCATGAAACCATTACGCCGGACGTCCACCCATCAACCATGCCCCACATGATCGCGGACGTCCACGCCGGCCGCGCACACGGCAGCCCTGGCTGGCCCATCCCGTCGCCGTCGTCGGGCTGGGCGATAGCCCGAGATTCGGGAACACCTTTGTGCAGGTGTTGCCCATAAGTGTTCCCGAATCAGGAGTCACCTCCCGCTGCGGCAGCACGCGCGGCGGTCTGCTCAGGTGGGGAGCCGGGGTGGGGCGGTGGTGCTGCGGATGATCAGGCGGGGCGGGAGCACGACTTCGCGCGGGTCGGTGCGGCCGTCGTCGAGGCGGCTGGACAGCAGGGCGACCGCCTCTTCGGCCTGGCGGGGCGCGTCCTGGCTGACCGTGGTGAGGTCCACGTGGCCCATGCGGGCCAACGTGCTGTCGTCGTAGCCGACCACCGAGATGTCGCCGGGGACGTCCGCGCCGAGGCGGGCGAACCGGTCGAGCAGGCCAACCGCGCACCGGTCGTTCGAGGCGATCACGGCGGTCGTGTGGCCGTCGAGGAGAGCGGGCGCCGCCCGGACGCCCGCTTCCTCGGTGTGGTCGCCAGGGATGACGCGGATCCGGTCGGCCAGACCGTGCCGGCGCATGGCGCGCTGATAGCCGCGACGCCGGTCGGCCGCGATCACGCCCCGACCGCCGTCCACGAACGCGATGTCCCGATGGCCCAGCCCAGCCAGGTGCGCCACGGCTTCGGCCACCCCCAGATCGTCGGCGGCCCGGACCACGTCCAGGCTGGCCGATTGCATCCGGCGCCCCACCGCCACCGCGGGCAATTCCTGACCCAGGGCGGTGAGCCAGTCGGCCCGGTTCTCTGGCCCGAGCAGGATCAGCCCCTCGCAGCGGAAGTCGAGCAGGATCTCGGTCGCGGCCCGTTCGTCCCGGGTCGGTGTCAGCACGCTCAACACCAGGTCATAACCCCGCCGGGTCGCCGCCGCGTCGATGTCCGCGACCATCTCGGCGTGGAACGTGTTCCGCACATCCATGAGGACGCCGAGGTGCTGGCTGCGCCGCCGGGCCAGCAGGCTGGCCGTCCGGTCGGCCCGGTACCCCAGCTCGCGGGCCGCCCCCAGCACCCGGGTCCGGGTCTGATCGCTGGGACCGGGCTGTTCGCGGAGGACCAGCGAGACCAGCCCGGCCGAGACGCCGGCCCGCGCCGCAACGTCCGCCAGCCGCGGCCGCCGACCCAGCGCCGCTGGCGCGCCGGCGGCTGGGCGGGCGGGATTTCGGTCGGTCACTCGGCTCCTCCCTCTTGACAGGTCCCGCTGGCGTGGATACGAACTATTAAAGCGCTTTAAGCGGAGTTGTGCACGCCCGGGTCGGATGACAGCACGAGCCGTCGGATTCTGGGTTAAAGCGCTTTAAGAGAGTTGGGCTGGGTGGCTGGCGCTGGCAGGTCGGCGTTGGCGGTCGGGTGCCTGGGTGCCTGGGTGCCTGGGTGCCTGGGTGCCTGGGTGCCTGGGTGCCTGGGTGCCTGGGTGCCTGGGTGCCTGGGTGCCTGGGTGCCTGGGTGCCTGGGTGCCTGGGTGCCTGGGTGCCTGGGTGCCTGGGTGCCTGGGTGCCTGGGTGCCTGGGTGCCTGGGTGCCTGGGTGCCTGGGTGCCTGGGTGCCTGGGTGCCTGGGTGCCTGGGTGCCTGGGTGGCTGGGTGGCTGGGCGAATCGAGGGACTGAGGAGGAGCTATGGGCGGGTCGAGTGTTGGGGTGGCGGTGATCGGGGCGGGGATGGCCGGGCGGGCGCATGCGCACGGGTACCGCGCGGCGGCGGGGGTGTTCGGGACGGATCTGCCGCCGGTGCGGCTGGTGGCGGTGGCGGACGCGTATGAGCCGTTCGCGACGGACACGGCGCGGCGGTATGGGTACGAGCGGGCCGAGACGTCGTGGAAGGCAATCGCCGACGCTCCGGATATTGACGCGGTGAGCGTGGTGGTGGCGAACCGGCTGCACCGGGAGATCGTCGAGGGACTGCTCGACGCGGGCAAGCACGTGCTGTGCGAGAAGCCGCTGGCGCCGAGTGTGACCGACGGGGAAGCCATGGTGGAGCAGGCGGGGCGGACCGACCGGGTGGCGGCGGTCGGCTTCACGTTCCGACGGTCGCCGGCCATCAGCGCGGTGCGGGAACAGGTGATGGACGGAGTGCTGGGGGCGGTCCGGCACTTCAACGGGCACTACTGGTGCGACTACGGGTTCGCCTCCGACGCGCCGATGAGCTGGCGGTACCAGGGCGGCCTGGGATCGGGGGCGCTGGCCGACATCGGCACGCACCTGGTCGACGTGGGCGAGTTCCTGTGCGGGCCGGTGCGCTCGGTGCGCGGGGGGCTGCTGGAGACGCTCATCCCGGACCGGCCGGTACCGCTGGGCACGGTGGTCGGGCACGCGGCCGGGGTGGCAGTCAGCGACGAGCGGGCGCCGGTGGAAAACGAGGACATCGCCACGTTCACGGCCTCGTTCGCCGACGGCGCGGTGGGCACGTTCTCTGTGTCGCGGATCGCCTACGGGATGGCCAACGCGCTGGGGTTCGAGGTGTCCTGCGTGGACGGATCGGCCGGGTTCGACCTGGGACGGGCGGCCGAGTTCACGATCGCGGACGGCTCCCTCGGTCCGGCCGTGAACGGCTTCCGGCGGGTCGAGCTCGGGCCCGCCCACCCCTACATCACCCGCGGGCTGCCGATGGACTTCCCCAGCGTGGGCCACGGGCAGAGCGACTTCTTCACCTACCAGGCGCGGGCCTTCCTGGACGAGATCACCGGGACGAACGGCGGGCTGCCGCGCTGCCCGCGGCTGGCCGAGGGCCTGCACAACCTGCGCGTGCTGGACGCGATCGTGGCGTCCGCCACCGATGGCGGCCGGGAGGTCACCGTGACCAATGAGGAGAACCGATGAAACTTGGCGCCTACACCGCCTGCCTGCACGACCGCTCGCTGCCGGAGACCCTGAAGATCGTCGGGGAGCTGGGGCTGACCGGTGCCGAGATCAACGCCGGCGGGTTCGTGCCCGCGCCGCACCTGCCGATTGAGCAACTGCAGCACGGCGGCGGGGCCGTCGAGGCGTACCTGAAGCTGTTCGACCAGGCCGGGATCACGCTGACCGGGCTCAACGTGAACGGGAACCCGCTGAACCCGGACCCCGAGGTCGGCCCGAAGCACGCGGCCGACCTGAAGCAGGCCATCGAGCTCGCGGCCCTGCTCGGGGTGAAGCGGGTGGTGGCCATGTCCGGCCTGCCCGGCAGCGAGCCGGGGGCGCGATACCCGTCGTGGGTGGTCAACCCGTGGGACAGCCAGTACCTCGACGTGCTCGACTACCAGTGGAATGAAGTCGTGATCCCGTTCTGGACCGACATCCAGGCCCGGGCGGCCGCCGCCGACGTGAAGGTGTGCATCGAGATGCACCCGCACAACGTGGTGTTCAACCCGGGGACGCTGGAACGGCTGGCGACCGAGATCAACGCCACCCACGTGGGCGCCGAGATGGACCCCAGCCATCTGTTCTGGCAGGGCATCGACCCGGTGGCGGCGGTCGGGCGGCTGGGTGACCTGGTGTACCACGCGGCGGCCAAGGACACCCGGATCAACCAGGAGAACTGCCGGATCTTCGGGGTGCTGGACGACCGGTTCCGGCGGGTGCCGCCGGAGGAGAACCCGGTGGGCATCGGCGGGCGTAACACGCTGAACGAGTGGCCGCAGGACGCGGCCTGGAACTTCGTCGCGGTCGGGCGCGGGCACGACCAGGCGTTCTGGGCGGAGTTCCTGCGGGCGCTGGCCGCGGTGGACCCGGACATGGCGGTCAACATCGAGCACGAGGACCTGGAGCTGGATCAGCTCGGCGGCCTGCGCCAAGCGGCGGAGGTCCTGATCGCGGCCAAGGCCGACGCGGGAGCTTAGGGGCGGGTTACCAGCCGGTGAGGGTTAGGTCGAAGCTGTAGCGGGAGGCCCGGTACAGGTGCTGGCCGTGCTCGATGATGTGGCCGCCGTCGTCGTAGGCCGCGCGTTCCATGGTGAGCAGGGGGGCGCCCCTGGTCTCGGTGAGGGCGCGGGCCTCGGCCGCGGTGGCGGCGCGGGCGCCGATGGACTGGCGGGCGATGCGCAGCGTGACGCCGTTGGCGCGGAACAGGTTGTACAGGCCGTAGGCCTCGAGGTCGTCGGCGTCCAGGGCGAGCAGGCTGGCCGGGACGTGGTTGCGCAGCAGGGCCAGCGGCTCGCCGTCGGCGTAGCGAAGGCGCTCGAACACGTAGACCTCGGTGCCGGCCGGCAGGCTCAGCTCGGAGGCCAGCTCTTCGGGCACCGGCTCGCGCCCGAAACTGAGCACGTGGGTGGAGGGCGCCCGGCTGGCTTTGTCCAGGTCGTCGAACAGGCTGGTCAGCTCGACCTTGCGGCGCACCTTGGCGTTCACCACCTTGGTGCCTACCCCGCGCTTGCGGACCAGCAGGCCGCGGTCGACCAGGTACTGGATGGCCCGGCGCATGGTCGGGCGGGACAGGCCGAGCTGGTCGGCCAGGTCGATCTCGTTCTCCAGCCGCGTCCCGGTGGCCAGCTCCCCGGACTCGATGAGGTGCTCCAGGTGCTGCGCGACCTGGAAGTAGAGCGGGACCGGGCTGTTCCGGTCGACCTGGAGGGACGGGGCGGGGTGAGTCACGGCGACCTCTCTGCGGCGCGACGGGGCTGAACGTCGGCGGCAACCTCCATTATGTCCGCTTGGACAGATCGTTTGAATATCAGGATGTGCAAATGTCAAGACAAACTATTGACGGTGCTGTGGCGCGGGCGTACAAAGACAGCAATCCGCCTCTGAGCCCAGCGTCGGGCCCGGAGGCTCAGCCCGGATGTGGCACCACGCACGTATGACATTGCGAAGTTGACCGGAGCCCCGTTGGGAGCAGGGAGCTTCGGATCGGACGACTCCCCCGAGAAAGACCCGAGGCCAATGGAGGCAGGGCAGATGGTCAGACGTAGGAAGCGGATCCTCAGTACCGCTTTGATCGCGTTCCTCACGCTCGTAGTGATCGCCGGGTGCAGCGCGACCGGCGGCAAGAGGGCCGCAGAGCGGCAGGCCGCCCTGGCCGCCGGCGGCGGCTCGGCCGGGCACGCCAACACGCCGCGGTACACGTTCGACGTGATCACGCACGCCCAGCCAGGTGACACGTTCTGGGACATCATCCGGGCCGGCGCGTCCGCGGCCTCGGCCAAAGACAACATCTCCTACCACTACTCCAGCGACCCCGACCCGACCAAGCAGGCTCAGCTGATCACGGACGCGATCAACAGCCACGTGGACGGGATCGCGGTGACCGACCCCGACCCGCAGGCACTGTGCCCGACGATCAAGAAGGCGGTTGAAGCCAAGATCCCGGTGGTCATGTTCAACGCGGGGATCGGCAACTGGCAGTCGTGCGGGGCACTGTCGTACTTCGGCTCGGATGAGACCGTGGCCGGGACCGCGGCCGGTAAGCGGCTGGCCGCGGCGGGCAAGAAGAACGTGCTGTGCGTGCTGCAGGCTCAGGGCCAGGTTCAGCTGGAAGCCCGGTGCGCCGGGGTGAAGGCCGGGCTCGGCTCCGAAGGCACGATGACCAAGCTCTACGTCAACGGCACCGACAACTCGGCCATGCTGTCCACCATGAGCGCCAAGCTCACCCAGGACAAGCAGATCGACGCGGTGATCACCCTGGGCGCCCCGGTGGCCCTGGTCGCGATCAACGCGATCAGCCAGGCGAAGAGCAGCGCCAAGCTCTACACCTTCGACACCAACGCGGCCGAGATCGCCAAGATCAAGTCCGGCGCGGTGCAGTGGGCCGTGGACCAGCAGCCTTACCTGCAGGGCTACGAGGCCATCGACTCGCTGTGGCTGTACAAGACCAACGACAACGTGCTCGGTGGTAACGAGACGGTCCTGACCGGACCGGCCTTCATCGACTCGAGCAACGTCACCGCCATCTCCAAGTACGCCGCACGCGGCACCCGCTAGGAAAGGAGGCTTGCCATGACTGACACCATCGAGGCGGCACCCCCGCCGCGCCTGGACGAACGGGTCCAGCGCAAGTCCCCGCTGGCCCGGCTGTTCGCCCGGCCCGAGGCGGGCGCGCTGGCGGGCGCGATCATCATCTACGTTTTCTTCTTCGCGATCGCTCCGCCGTTCCGCAACGCGAGCTCGTTCTCCAGCGTGCTCTACGTCAGCTCGACCTACGGCCTGATGGCCGCGCCGGTGGCGCTGCTGATGATCGGGGGCGAGTTCGACCTGTCGGCTGGCGTCGCGGTCACCAGCTCGGCGCTGTGCTGCTCGCTGTTCAGCTACGAGTTCACGGCCAACATGTGGGTCGGGGTGATCGTGGCCCTGGCGCTGTCCCTGTTCATCGGGTTCATCAACGGCTGGGTCGTGGTCAAGACCGGGATACCGAGCTTCCTGGTCACGCTGGGTACGTTCTTCATGTTGCAGGGGCTGAACCTGGCCCTGACCCAGACCATCACCAACCAGGTGGCCAGCCCGAGCATCTCTGACATCCAGGGCTTCGACTCGGCCCGGAAGGTGTTCTCGTCCAGCTTCTCCATCGGCGGGGTGAACATCCGCACCTCGATCGTGTACTGGATCGTCGTCGTGGCCATCGCGACCTGGATCCTGCTGCGGACCCGGACCGGTAACTGGATCTTCTCCGTCGGTGGCTCGGCCCCCAGTGCCCGTGCGGTCGGCGTCCCGGTCGGGCGGATGAAGATCCTCCTGTTCATGGGCGTGGGCCTGCTGGCCTGGTTCACCGGCATGATCATCTTGTTCCAGTTCAACACGATCCAGTCCGGCCAGGGCGTCGGTAACGAGTTCGTCTACATCATCGCGGCGGTGGTCGGTGGCTGCCTGCTCACCGGCGGGTATGGCTCAGCCGTGGGCGCGGGCATCGGGGCGCTCATCTTCGGCATGGTCAACCAGGGCATCGTCTACGCCGGCTGGGACCCGGACTGGTTCACCTTCTTCGTGGGCGCGCTGCTGCTCGGCGCGATCCTGCTGAACACCTTTATCCGGCGCCGCGCGGAGGCGAACAGATGACTACCACTCTGGATAGGGACAAGAGAACCGCGGCACCGCTGGTCCGGCTGACCAAAGCGGGCAAGCGGTACGGCACGATCATCGCGCTGTCCGACATCTCGCTGGAGGTCAGCTCGGGCGAAGTGACGTGCGTGCTGGGCGACAACGGGGCGGGCAAGTCCACCCTGATCAAGATCATCGCCGGGCTGCACCAGCCGACCGAGGGCACCTACGAGGTCGAGGGCGAAGAGGTGGCGTTCAGCTCACCCCGGGAGGCGCTGGAGCGCGGGATCGCCACCGTGTACCAGGACCTGGCCGTGGTGCCACTGATGCCGGTGTGGCGGAACTTCTTCCTGGGCAACGAGGTCCAAAAGGGACTGCGGATGGACATCCCGTTCATGCGGGAGAAGACCAAGGAAGAGATGCTGGCCATGGGCATCGACCTGCGCGACGTCGAGCAGCCCATCGGCACGCTGTCCGGCGGCGAGCGGCAGTGCGTGGCCATCTCCCGGGCCGTGTACTTCGGGGCCAAGGTGCTGATCCTGGACGAGCCGACCGCCGCCCTCGGCGTGAAGCAGTCCGGGGTGGTGCTGAAGTACGTCATCCAGGCCCGCGAGCGCGGGCTGGGCGTCATCTTCATCACCCACAACCCGCACCACGCCTATCCGGTGGGTGACCGGTTCCTGCTGCTGAACCGCGGCCGGAGCATCGGCTATTACGAGAAGAGCCAGGTCACCCGGGAAGAACTGACCGGGCTGATGGCAGGCGGCGGCGAGCTCGAGGCGCTCAGCCACGAGCTCGAGGCCGCGGGCGGTGCGTCCGCCGGGGTGGCGGCGGCGCTGAGCGAGGAGGTCGGGGAACTGGGCCTGGCCCACGACAAGGATGGGCAGCAGCCCAGCCCGTCGGGTACGCCGAACCCGCCCAGCACCGCCACCTGAGTCACCGGCCGGACTGACTCCGGGCTGGCCGGCCACCTGGCCGGCCAGCTCGGGGTGGGAGAACGTACCTACGACGGCGTGGGATACACGCTGAACCAGGAGAACCGTTGAGCGCGCCACCAGCAGGGCCACAATCAGACACCCGCCGCCCGTTCGAGGTGCTGACCATGGGGCGCATCGGGGTGGACATCTACCCGCTGCAGACCGGCCGGTCGTTGCGGCAGGTTGAGACGTTCGCCAAGTACCTCGGCGGCAGCGCGACCAACGTCGCGGTGGCCGCGGCCCGCTACGAGCGCCGGGCCGCGGTGATCAGCCGCACCGGCCAGGACCCGTTCGGCGACTACATCCACGACGCACTGGCCGGGTTCGGGGTGGACGACCGGTTCGTCACCGCGGTGTCCACGCTGCCGACGCCGGTGACGTTCTGCGAGATCTTCCCGCCGGACGACTTCCCGCTGTACTTCTACCGGTACCCGACCGCCCCGGACCTGCAGATCGACCCGGGCGAGCTCGACCTGGCCGCCATCGAAGACGCGGGCATCTTCTGGATGACCGGGACCGGCCTGTGCCAGGAGCCGAGCCGGAGCGCCACGCTGCGGGCCCTGGCCGCCCGGTCGCAGGCCCGGGCCGCGGGCCGCCAGCTGGGCCCGACCGTGTTCGACCTGGACTACCGGCCGATGTTCTGGTCGTCGCGGGCCGAGGCCCGGCGATGGTACGCCGAGGCGCTCCCCCACGCGACGGTGGCGGTCGGCAACCTGGACGAGTGCGACACCGCCGTCGGGGTGCGGGAACCGCGCAAGGCGGCGGCGGCGCTGCACGAGGCCGGGATCGAGCTGGCCATCATCAAGCAGGGGCCGGACGGGGTGCTGGCCTCGGACGGTCACCAGCTGGTCGAGGTGCCGCCGGTGCCGGTCGAGGTGGTCAACGGGCTGGGGGCGGGCGACGCGTTCGGCGGCGCGCTGTGCCACAGCCTGCTGGCGGGCTGGGACCTGGAACGGACGCTGCGGTTCTGCAACGCGGCCGGCGCCATCGTCGCGGGCCGGCTGGCCTGCGCCGACGCGATGCCGACGGCAGATGAGGTGGAGGCCAAGATGGCTGAGGCGCAGCATGCATGACGCCGACCTGAGGCAGCTGGTGGAGACCCGGGTGCACCGGCCGCAGGCCATCGCCGAGGCGGCGGCCAGGCGCCGGGCCGTCCCGGCCGATCCCAGCGGCCACGGCAAGCTGATGATCATCGCCGCGGACCACCCGGCCCGGGGGGCGCTGCGGGCCGGCGCCCAGCCGTTCGCCATGGCCAACCGGGCTGACCTGCTGGACCGGCTGTGCCTGGCGCTGTCCCGGCCCGGGGTCAACGGGGTGCTCGGCACCCCGGACATCCTGGAAGACCTGCTGCTGCTGGGCGCGCTGGACGGCAAGATGGTGATCGGCTCTATGAACCGGGGCGGCCTGGCCGGGACCACGTTCGAGATCGACGACCGGTTCACCGCCTACGACGCGGGCAGTATCGCGGCATCCGGCTTCGACGGCGGCAAGATGCTGATCCGGATCGACCCGGACGACCCGGCCACCGCCACCACCCTGGAAGCCTGCGGCGCGGCCGTAAGCGAGCTGGCCGCGCGCCAGCTGATCGCCATGGTCGAGCCGTTCATCTCGCACCGCACCAACGGGAAGATCCGCAACGACCTCAGCCCCGAGGCGATGATGCGGGCCATCGCGGTCGCCTCCGGCCTGGGCAACACGTCCGCCTACACCTGGCTCAAGGTGCCGTACGTGGACGACATGGAACGGGTCATGGCCGCGTCCACGCTGCCCGCGCTGATCCTGGGGGGCGAGGTGGCCCCGGACCAGAACGCGGTCATGGCCAGCTGGCGCAAGACCCTGGAGCTACCCACCGTGAGGGGATTCGTGATCGGACGCTCGCTGCTGTTCCCGCCGGACGACGACGTGTCCGGCGCGGTCGACGCCGTGGTGGAGATGCTGTGACCGCGCCGGGAAAAACCGCGGCCCTGTCCCCCGTCATCCGGTACGGCAGCACCGCGGCCGGGCCGTACGTGACCTCGATCTCGCCGGAAGCGGCGGGCTGGACCTACAGCGGGGTGCGGGTGGCGGAGCTGCCGCCCGGTGGCCGGATCGAGCTGGACACCGGCCCGGACGAGGTGATCGTGCTGCCGCTGAACGGCGGGGCCGAGGTCGAGTGCGACGGCCAGCGGTTCGACCTGGCCGGGCGGCCGGACGTGTTCAGCGGGGTCACGGACTTCGCCTACCTACCCCGAGACGCCCGGGCCGTGCTGTCGTCGGCGGCCGGTGGCCGGTTCGTGCTGCCCTCGACCCGGGCCGACACGCGGCTGACCGCCCGGTACGGGCCGGCCGAGGGGGTGTCGGTCGAGCTGCGCGGAGCCGGGGTGGCCAGCCGGCAGGTGAACAACTTCTGCACCCCGGCGACCTTCGACGCCGACCGGATGATCGCGGTGGAGGTACTGACCCCGGGTGGTAACTGGTCCTCCTATCCCCCGCACAAGCACGACGAGGAAGGGCCGGACGAGTCAGCCCTGGAAGAGGTCTACTACTTCGAGGTGGCCCGGGGCGGACCGGGCTACCAGCGGGTCTACGGGTCGGGGCCGGGCCGGGAGATCGACGTGTGCGCCGAGGTCAGCACCGGTGACGTGGTGCTGGTCCCGTACGGCTACCACGGCCCGTCGATGGCCGCTCCCGGCTACGACCTGTACTACATGAACGTGATGGGCGGCCCCGGCGAGCGCGTGTGGAAGTTCTGCGACGACCCGGCGCACGCCTGGATCCGCGGCACCTGGGACGGCATCGAGATCGACCCGCGGCTGCCGATGACCGGGGCGGGCGAGACGCAGGGCGAGCGATGAGCGGCGGTACGGTCCGGCTCACGGTGGCCCAGGCCCTGGTCCGGTTCCTGGCCCAGCAGTACAGCGAGCGGGACGGGGCTGAGCAGCGGCTGATCCCGGGCTGCTTCGGGATCTTCGGCCACGGCAACGTGGCCGGGGTCGGCCAGGCCCTGCTGGAGTCCCAGCTCACCCGGCCGGCCGAGCTCCCCTACTACCTGGCCCGGAACGAGCAGGCCATGGTGCACGCGGCGGTCGGGTTCGCCCGGATGCGCAACCGGGGCCAGGCGCTGGCCTGCACCGCCTCGATCGGCCCCGGCTCGACCAACATGGTGACCGGCGCGGCCCTGGCCACGATCAACCGCATCCCGGTCCTGCTGCTGCCGAGCGACGTGTTCGCCACCCGGGCGGCGTCCCCGGTGCTGCAGGAGCTGGAGCAGCCGGGGGCGGGCGACGTGTCGGTGAACGACGCGTTCCGCCCGGTGTCGAAGTACTTCGATCGGATCTGGCGGCCCGAGCAGCTGCCGTCAGCGCTGCTGGCGGCGATGCGCGTACTGACCGATCCGGCCGAGACCGGGGCGGTCACGATCGCGCTGCCGCAGGACGTCCAGGCGCAAGCCCACTCCTGGCCGTCAGACCTTTTTAAAAAAAGGGTATGGAACATCGCCCGGCCGGTACCCGAGCCGGAGGCGCTCTCCCGGGCCATCGCTTTCATCAGGAACGCCCGGCGGCCGCTGATCATCGCGGGCGGCGGGGTGCTGTACGCCGAGGCCGACGGGGCGCTGCGGCGGCTGGCCGAGCAGACCGGCATCCCGGTGGCCGACACCCAGGCGGGCAAGGGCGCGGTGCCGTGGGACCACCCGCAGGCCGTGGGCGGGGTCGGCTCGACCGGCACGCCGCCGGCCAACGAACTGGCCGCCACGGCCGACGTGGTGATCGGGGTCGGCACCCGGTACAGCGACTTCACCACCGCGTCGCGGACCGCGTTCGCCGATCCGGCGGTGCGGTTCGTCAACCTCAACGTGGCCGCCTTCGACGCGGCCAAGGAGTCGGCCACCCCGCTGGTGGCCGACGCGCGGCGCGGCCTGGAGGCGCTCGCGGCCGGACTGGCCGGCTACCACGTGGACGACGCCTACGCCGTCCACTACCGGCGGCTGACCGGGCAGTGGACCCCGGTGGTCGAGCACGCCTTCCACCTCGGGCACCAGCCGCTGCCCGCGCAGACCGAGGTGATCGGCGCGGTCAATGAGGTCATCGGCCCGCGCGACGTGGTGGTGCAGGCGGCCGGCAGCCTGCCCGGTGACCTGCAAATGCTGTGGCGGGCGCGGGACCCCAAGCAGTACCACGTGGAGTACGGCTACTCCTGCATGGGCTACGAGATCGCGGCCGGCCTGGGCATCAAGATGGCCGCGCCGGACCGCGAGGTCGTGGTCATGGTGGGCGACGGCTCGTACCTGATGATGTCGCAGGAGATCGTGACCGCGGTGGCCGAGGGCATCAAGCTCACGATCGTGCTCATCGACAACCGGGGCTTCGCCAGCATCGGCGCGCTGTCGGAGAGCCTGGGGTCGCAGCGGTTCGGTACCTCCTACCGGTACCGGAACCACGAATCCGGGATGCTCGACGGCGGCAGCCTGCCGGTGGACCTGGCCGCCAACGCCGAGAGCCTGGGCGCGGACGTGCTGCGGACCCGGACCATCGAGGAGTTCCGGGTGGCGCTGGGCAAGGCCAAGAGCTCGGCCCGGACCACGGTGGTGTACGTCGAGACCGACCCGCTGGCCCCGGTGCCGTCCTCGGAGAGCTGGTGGGACGTGCCGGTGGCCGAGATCGCGGAGCTGCCCAGTACCCAGCGGGCCCGCGAAGCCTACGAGCAGGCCAAACAACGTCAAAGGGAGTACCTGTGAGCGACCGCTCGACCCGGCTGCTGCTGGGCAGCTGCCCCGACTCGTGGGGGGTCTGGTTCGCCGACGACCCCCTCCAGACGCCGTGGTCCCGGTTCCTGGACGAGCTGGCCGGGGTCGGCTATCAGTACCTCGAGCTGGGTCCGTACGGCTACCTGCCTACCGATCCGGCCCGGCTGGCCGATGAGGTGGGCCGGCGCGGGCTGACCGTGGCCGGCGGCACCGTGGCCGGCCACAGCGGCCTGCACCGGCCGGAGGAGTTCGATTCAATCCTGGCCGCGACCCGGCAGGTGGCCGAGCTGACCGCCGCGCTGGGGGCCCGGCACGTCATCTTTGTCCCAGTGCCTGGCTACCGGGACGACGTCACCGGGGCCTACCTGGAACCGGCCGAGCTGGACGCCGACGGCTGGCGGACCATGATCAGCTCCGCCAATGAGATCGGGCGGCAGATCAGCGAGGACTACGGCGTCGCTCTGCAGTTCCACCCGCACGCCGACAGCCACGTGATGACCCAGCCCCAGGTCGAGCGGTTCCTGGGCGACACGGACCCGCGGTACGTGTCGCTGTGCCTGGACACCGGGCACCTGGCTTACGGCCGGGCCGACAGCGTGGCCATCATCCACAACTTCCCGTCGCGGATCGGCTACGTGCACATCAAGCAGATGGATCCGGCCATCGTGGCCAAGGCCGAGGCCGAGGACCTGCCGTTCGGGCAGGCGGTGGCCATGGGCGCCAGCGTCGAACCGCCCGGCGGCCTGCCCGACATCGGGTCCGTGCTGGCCGCCCTGGAGGAGCTGGATGCGGAGCTGTTCACGGTGGTCGAGCAGGACATGTACCCCTGCGACTTCGGCCAGCCGCAGCCGATCGCGCAACGGACGTTCAACTATCTGACCAGCCACGGTCGGGAAGGTACGAGATGACGGTGCGGGTGGGAGTGATCGGCGTCGGCCTGATCGGTGAGGACCACGTCCGGCGGCTGGCCACCGTACTGGACGGCGCGGCGGTCATCGCGGTCACCGACGTGGACTCCGGCCGGGCGGCCGCAGTGGCCGAGCGGTATGGGGTGGCCACGGTGCACGCCACCGGCGAGGACGTCATCGCCGACCCGCAGGTGGACGCGGTGGTGGTGGCGTCCTGGGGCCCCACGCACGAGCAGTACGTGCTGGCCTCGATCGCGGCCGGCAAACCGGTCTTCTGTGAGAAGCCGCTGGCCACCACGGCCGACGCGTGTGAGCGGGTGCTGGCGGCGGAGACCGCGGCAGGCAGCCGGCTGGTCCAGGTCGGGTTCATGCGCCGGTACGACCAGGCCTACCGGGACCTGCGCGCGGCCGTGCGCGACGGGTCGATCGGGGCGCCTCTGCTGGCCCACATGGCCCACCGCAACCCCGCGGTGCCGCCCACGGTGACCAGCGAGGCGGCCATCAACGACTCGGCCGTGCACGAAATCGACGTGACCCGCTGGCTGCTGGACGAGGAGATCACCTCGGTCATGGTGCTGGCGCCCCGGCGCAGCGCGCTGGCCCGGGGCGACCTCCAGGACCCGATGGTGATCATGTTCCGCACCGCCAGCGGTGTGCTGGTCGACGACGAGCTGGGCCTGAACGTCCAGTACGGCTACGACATCCGGGCCGAGGTGGTGGGCGAGACCGGGCAGGCCCGGCTGCCGGCCGGGAACCCGGTGCCGCCGGACTGGCGAGTGCGGTTCGTAGACGCCTACGACACGGAGTTCCGGGCCTGGATCGGCGACGTGGCCGCGGGCCGCGGGCCCGGCGGGCCGACGGCGTGGGACGGTTACGCGGCCACCGTGGTGGCGGCAGCCAGCGTGACCGCGCTGCACTCCGGCGAGACGTGGGTCCCGGTGGCACTGCCGGAGCGGCCGGACTTCTACCAGGCCGGGGACTCGGGCCAGAGTCGGGCGGGGGTGGCGCGGTGAAGATCGCGCTCGACCCGTACATGCTGCGGACGGTCCCGCTGACCGAACTGCCCGGCGTGGTGGCCGACCTGGGCTACGAGTACATCGAGCTGTCGCCGCGGGAGGACTTCACCCCGTTCTTCCTGCACCCGCGGGCCAACGCGGACCGGGTGCGCTCGTTCAAGGCCGCGCTGGACGCCGCCGGGGTCAAGGTGGCCTCGCACCTGCCGCTGTACCGGTGGTCCGGCCCGGACGAGGACGAACGCCAAGCCGCGGTGCGGTACTGGAAGCGCGCCATCCAGCTGACCGTGGACCTGGACTGCGACACGATGAACTCCGAGTTCAACGGGCGGCCCGAGCAGGCGTCCCGGAGCGAGGCCCAGTTCTGGCGGTCGATGGAGGAACTGCTGCCGGTCTTCGAGCGGGAAAGCGTCAAGCTGCGGCTCGAGCCGCACCCGGACGACTTCGTCGAAGACGGGCTGACCGCGGTGGACATGGTCCGGGGCATCGACTCGCCGCTGGTCTCGTTCCTCTACTGCGCGCCGCATACGTTCCACCAGGGCGGCAACCTGACCGAGATCATGGAGTACGCCGGCGACCTGCTGACCCAGGTGCACGTGGCTGACTCGTTCGACCACCGGGCGTCGTCGGGCAACCGGTACATCGTCAACCCGCCGGGGTCGGCCGCCCGTATCCACCAGCACCTGGACATCGGCCAGGGCGAGGTCGACTGGGACGAGTTCTTCGGCACGCTGGCCCGCATCGGGTTCGACGGCATCGCCACCGTCTGCGTGTTTGCCTGGGAGGAGCGGGCCCGGGAGTCGTCGGCGGCCAACCTGACCCGGGTCCAGGAGTACGTGGCCAAGTACTTCTAAGGGCGTGAGGCCGTGCGGGCCGCTTCAGGACTGGCGGCTGGTTCAGGCGTGGCCGCGGCTGGTTGAGGCGTGGCCGAGGCCGCTTCGGGGCCGGGTGCCGCTACTTCGGGGCCCGGTGCCGCTGCTTCGGGGCTGGTCAGCTCGCGGTACAGGTGCCGGATCACCCGCCGGGCGTCTCGGCCGATGACGCCCATGCAGGGCGCGTAGCCGAGGAAGCGGAGGCCGGGCCGGACCGCGGGCCCGCGGTAGTGGAAGGGCATGCCGCGCTCGTCGAGCACGCCGAGGTGACCCACGATGGGCTCGAGCCCGGTGGTGTACCCGGTGGCCGCGACGATCGCGTCCGGCTGCAGGGCGGTCCCGTCGGTGAGCCGCACGCCGTCGGCGTTCACGGCGGACACGCCCGGGACGATCTCAATCTCGCCGGCCCGGATCGCGGCAATGACTTCCGCACCCACGATGACCGGCGGTGACCCTTCGGTGTGCAGGCGGGTGAAGATGCCGACGTCGGGCACGGTCAGCCCCCACTGGCTGAGGTCACCGACGGTCATCCGCTGCACCATCCGGCCGATGGGATCGGCGATCCGGGTCGGCATTCGCAGCAGCCCGGCCGCGAGCAGGTCGCTCGGCACCCCGCGGGCGCTGCGCAGCAGCAGGTTGGGCTGGGTCCGGACCGCGACCCGGACCCGGCGGGCTCCGTCCTGGGCCAGGTCGCGGGCGATGTCCAGGCCCGAGCAGCCACCGCCGACGACGAGGACGTCGCGACCACGGAACCCGTCCGGGTTGCGGTAATCGCGGGAGTGCACGATGCGGCCGGGGAACTGGTCCCGTCCGGGCCAGTCCGGCAGCCAGGGCGTGTGCTGGTGCCCGATCGCGACGATGACGTGCTGGGCGGTCAGCGGCCCGGTGGACGTGGACACCCGCCAGCCGTCCGCGTCCGGGTCGATCCGGTCGACCTGGACGCCGAACCGCACGTTCAGGTCGTGCCGCAGGGCGAAGGACTCCAGGTAGCGGACGGCGTGGTCGCGCACGGGAAACCACGGGGTCCCGGCCTCGAAGCGGTCCCCGAGGCCGAGCATCGAGTTCCAGCGGCAGGTGTTCAGCCGGAGCCGGTCGTACCGGGTCCGCCAGGACGCGGCGACCGCGTCGCTACGCTCGATGATCTGCGCGGGCACGCCCAGCCGGCCAAGCTCGGCCGCGGCCGCCAGGCCCGCCGGCCCCGCACCGATGACCAGAACCGGCCCGGCCGTCTGGTCGTACTGCCGCGATCGTGGCTTGGCCTCTCGGACTGCCATGTAGCTCCTTCGCTCATCTGCCGGGGAAAGTCCCCCCGCCCCGGACCGGCGAGACTGCGCGAAATACCGCTGCCAGCAGGAAGTACGCGAAAAATGCCCCAGCCGGCAGACGTGAGAATATGCAGAACTGTGACGCTTTTCCGGAAAATCGGAAACCCGCGTCCGTTCTGAGATATTGGGTCGGCTGGGCGGGTGGGGCTGGTTCAGCGGCGGACGGGCTCGCCGGGGACGGGCTCGCCGCTGGTTCAGCGGCGGACGGGCTCGCCGGGGACGGGGCTGGCACCGGTAGGGCCGGTAGGGCCGCTGGATGCCGAGCCGGCGGCGGTGGGGCCGACGCTGGCGCGGAGGCGGGCGGCGCGGGCCTGGGCGGGCAACTGGGCCAGGATGTCGCGGGCTTCGGCCTCACTGCGGTCGGTGATGCGGGCCGTGACCCGCTTGCCCGCCACGTCCAGCTTGACCGAAGCCAGGCCGAGGCGGCGCTGCCAGGGGCCCTGAACCCAGCGGACGCTCTGCACCTTCTCCAGCGGGACCCAGGTGGTGGTGCGCCGGATCCGGCCGCGGGAGGCGACCACGTAGCGGTCGTCGTCGCCCCAGGCCAGGAAGTGGTAGGTGAGCGGGGCCTTCCAGCGGGTCCCACTCGGGGCCCGCCGGGTCGGCTGGGGCGCGCTGGCCACCAGTTCGCCCAGCATGTTCTCGGCCTCGGCCCGGGAACCGACGGGGACGAGGGCCCGCAGCCGCCTGGCCTCGGACCGGTTCTCGCGCCGTTGCCGCGCGCCGGCCACGTCGACCTCGAGCCGGCTCCAGCCGAACCACCGCCACAGCAGCGGCTCGACCAGCCGCACGGCCTGGACCCGGCCGGGCCGGATGGTCTCGGCCGTGGTCTGGACCAGGCCGGACCGCAGCCGGAGTCCGTCCGGGGCCAGCGCCACCGTGGTGCCGTACTCCCCGTTGAACTGGCGCCACACGGCGATGATCGCGCCGATGAGGAACGGCAGGTAGGTAGCGGTGCCCGCGGCCGAGTGCACGAACACCGCGATGACCACGATAGCGGCCACGATGATGGCCAGAATCAGGCCGGTGAGGCTGGTCAGCAGGCCGGCCACCAGGCGGCCGGGGTGGACGCGGAACAGGATCCGCTCGTCGGCCTGGACCTCGACCGGAGTGGCCGACGGGGCCTCCGTGGCCGCTGCGGCTCCTGTGACTGCTGAGGTGGCCGTTGCTGAAGTGGCAGCCGAGGCGCCTGTGGCTGATGTGTCGGCTGGGGTGCGCGGGGCTGGAGTTTCGGCTGGGGTGCGCGGGACTGGGGTGGCTTGGGAGGGCGCGGCTGAGGAGGCTGGGACGGCGGTGGCGGCGGCGGTGGCGTGGCTGAGCGAGAGGAGTTCCTGGCGGAGGTCCTGGGCGTCGGACCGGCGCAGGGCGACCAGGCGCGCGTCGGAGGAGTCGGCGCCGGCCATGCGCAGCTGGATGGAGGCCAGTCCGAACACCCGGGCCAGCCCGGTCTGGACCACGTCGATGGCCTGGACCTTGGACAGCGGGAACCGCAGCGACTGGCGGCGGATCAGGCCGGTCTCGATGTAGAGCACCTTGCCGTCGGTCCGCCACCGGGTCACGGCCCAGCTGATGATCCCGGCCACCAGCACGACCGCGATGACCACGCCTTCGCTGATGAAGTCGCCGCCACCCGACTTCCGGCCGTTGGCCACGACCAGGATGATCAGCAGCACGACCAGGCTGGTCAGGTGCCGACCGCTGCGGACCAGCGGAGACAGTGGGTGCAGCCGGTGCCAGCCGGCCATGCCGTCCGGGCTGTCGGGCTGCCAGCCCGCATCGGGCCCAGAGCCCGGGCCGTCCCCGGCGCCCGGGCCGTCCCCGGAGCCATGACTGCTCCCGGGGTAGGACGGCAGCTGGCTGGTCACAGCCCGGCCGCCTGGGCCTCGCCGAGCTGAGCCAGCTGGTCGCGCAGCCGCGACGCTTCGGCCCGTTCCAGGCCGGGGATGCGCGCGTCGCTGGCCGCGGCCGCGGTGTGCATCCGCACCGTGGCCAGGCCCAGACTGCGCTCAACCGGCCCCGCGGTGACGTCGATGAACTGCATCCGCCCGTACGGCACCACCGACTGGCGGCGGATCAGCACCCCACGCCGCACCATCAGGTCGTCGTCCCGTTCGGCGTAGCCCCAGGCCGCGACCCGGCGGCCGACGAACCACTCCCCCGCCAGCCCCACGGCCAGCAACGCGACCGCCACGATGAGCCCGATGACCGGGGTACCGGCCGCGCCGCCGATCAGCCCGCCGATGGCCGCGACCACCACCGCGACCGCCGCGACCTGGATCCGCCGGGCCCGCAGCAGCCGCGGCGACGGCCGCTGCCAGGTGATGCTGTCATCCCCCGTGTCCGGCCGGAGGCCGGTTTCCCCTGCCGTCATGTCCGACGGTCCTCCCGTGGTGGGGTGTCCCGATTTGCTGGTCTGTGTTGCCGATCGTGCCCCGCGGCACACTACCGAAACTTGGCCGCCGGGCGCACCCAGGCCGGGTCCCGGCCGGCCAGGGCGAGGACCTGGTCCAGGGCGGGCGCGTCGTCCGGGGCCGGGCGCGACGGGCCGAACGGCACCTCGTCGCCGGCCGGGGCGTCCGGGCTGGCGAACTGGTCGAGGAAGGACCGGGCCGCGCGGACCGCGGCCGGGTCGGGCCGGAACGGCTGGCCGGTGGCGCGGGCCAGGTCCCAGCCGTGCACGACCAGTTCGTCGGCGACGGTGACGCCAACCATCGCGGCGGGAGCGTCCATGCTCGCGATCCGGGTCATCCCGTCCCAGGCCCCGGGCTCGGACCAGGCCTGCGCCAGGGTGCCCAGATCGCGGGGGATGCGGGTGCGCCAGTCGGCCGGCAGCCGGGCCGCGTCCCCGGCCGGCTGCTGCTCGGTCAGCGGGCCGGGCTGCTTGCGGGCCGCGGCGGTGAACGCCTGCGCCATCGTGCCGAGGTGCTCGAGCAGGTCGGCCACCTGATAGGCCGGGCACGGGGTGGCCGCGCCGTGCTCAGCGTCGCCGACGCCGGAGACGAGATCGGAAAGGTGCCGGGCCATGGGCTCGAGGTCGAAAGGTTCCATGTTCCTAAGACGGAGCGGGGGGGCGTTTCTTATCGGATCGAGACATCTCCATCGGGATAAGGTGGTGGCAGGTTCGCAGGGAGCCTCCGGTCCGCGGGCAGGGCAGAGTCCACCTGAGCGCTACCTGTGATGCCGATTCACTTCCTCCTTTCGGCCTGGCGACGCGGACCCCGGGCAGACGAAAGGAGCTGGGATGTCTTCCGTCTCGTTGCCCGCCCGGGCGAACCTCACGCAGCTGCGCAAGCAGGCCAGAGACCTGCAGCGCGCCGTGCGGGCCGGGTCGGTGCCGGCGCTGGCCGAAGTGGCCAAGTACTACCCGGGCCGCACGCCCGGGCAGACTGCGGCGGCCCAGTTTCCGCTGCACGCGGCCCGGCTGGTGGTGAGCCGCCGGTACGGGTTCAGCAGCTGGACCCGGCTCAAGCGCTACGTCGAAACCCTCGAGCACTACACCCGCATCCCGCCTGATGCCGACGGGGATGCTGGGACGGCAGCGCGCGGGGAGCTGGCGGATGAGTTTCTGCGGCTGGCCTGCCTCTGGTACGAAGACGACGGGCCCGAGCGGTGGGGCCGGGCCCGGGCCCTGCTGGCGGCGCACCCGGAACTGACCGCGGGCCACGTGCACGCGGCCGCGGCGGCGGCGGATGTGCCAGCGCTGCGGGCCATCCTGGCCGAGAACCCGGGCGAGGCCCGGCGGGAGGACGGCCCGTACCGGGCCGAGCCGCTGTACTACCTGGCCTATGCCCGGCACGACCCGGATATCAGCCTGGAGGCCACGCTGGCCAGCGCCCGGCTGCTGCTGGCGGCGGGCGCTGACCCCAACGCCGGTTACCTGTGGCGCGGGCTGCCCAGCCCGTTCACCGTGCTGACCGGGGTGTTCGGCCAGGGCGAGCTGGGCCCGGACCGGCAGCCGCCGCATCCGCACGCCCAGGCGCTGGCCCAGCTGCTGCTGGAATCCGGCGCCGACCCGAACGACGCACAGGCCCTGTACAACCGGATGTTCGAACCGGGTAACGACCACCTTGAGCTGCTGCTGGAGTTCGGGCTGGGCACTGGGGACGGCGGACCCTGGCAGCAGCGGGTGGGCGAAGCCATCGGCACCCCGGCCGAGCTGGCCCGGGGCGAGGTGGACTGGGCCATCACCCACGGCATGGCCGACCGGATCCGGCTGCTGGCCCGGCACGGGGTGGACGTCAGCTCGCCGGGCCCGGGCGGCCTGACCCCGGCCCAGCAGGCGCTGACCACCGGCCACGCCGAACTGCTCGACGTGCTGGCCGAGTTCGGGGTGGCCCGGCCGAAGCTGAGCCCGGCCGACGCGATGCTGGCCGCGCTGCTGGCCGGGGACCGGGCCGCGGTCAGCCGGCTGGCCGAGGACGATCCGCGGTCGCTGGAGCAGGTCAAGACGGCCCGCCCCGGCCTGATCGTGTGGACGGCGGTGCTGGGCCGGACCACGGCGGTGGAGCTCCTGACCGAGCTGGGCTTCGACGTGAACGCGAAGGCCCGGACCGACGGGCCGGGGACCACGGAGTGGGAGACCGCGCTGCACTACGCGGCCGAGGTGGGGAACCTGGGCCTGGCCCGCAGGCTGATCGAGCTGGGCGCCGACCCCGACCTGCGGGACAAGCGGTTCGGGACCACGCCGCTGGGCTGGGCCCGGTACTTCGGGCAACCGGAGCTCGTTGCGTTCCTGGCCCCGCTGACCCACCCGGAAGAGGCTGGAGGGGCGTAGGGGGCCGGAGAGGCCGGGCCCGGGGCGGGTTAGGGCCTGTTTCATAAGTCGTCGCGGAGCCATTCGTTGATGGCGGCGATGCGGGCGGTGGCTTCGTAGCGGTCGCCGAACGACCCGACCTTGATCGATGTACGTTTACTAACCCTCTATGGTGCGTAAACGTACATCGATCATGGAAGACCTGGCCGCTATGAGGGCTGTGGGCTGTGCGGGCTCGTGGGGATGCAGGACGGCGGGGGGCTGGGGCATGCGGGGCCGGTGAGGCACCCGGGGGTCTCATTCACGCCAGGGAAGCCGATCTGTCGGCCGTCCAGATCACATCAATCATTTTGACCAGCCCCTAGTCGCCGGCGGAGCGCAGGTAGGCCAGGACGGCTCGCACCCGGTTGTTGTGGGTGTCGGTCGCCTCCAGGCCCAGCTTGGCGAACACGCTGGTCACGTGGGCTTCGACCGTGCGCGGGGACAGGAACAGGTCCTGGGCGATGCCGACGTTGGAGCGGCCCTCAGCCATCCGGCTGAGCACTTCGCGCTCACGCGGGTTGAGCGTGTCGATGGTCCCGGCGTTCCGGCGCCGCTGGAGCAGGCGGCGGACCACGGCCGGGTCGATCACGGTCTCCCCGGCCACGATCCGCTCCAGCGCCGCGACCAGGTTGCCGGCGTCGGTGACGTTGTCCTTGAGCAGGTAGCCGACGCCATGGCCGACCGCGTCGATCAGCGAGCCGGCGTAGCTGGCCTCGGCGTAGGTGGACAGGACCAGGATCCCGATGCCGGGATCCCGGGCCCGGATGGCAGCCGCGGTCTCGATGCCCTCACCGGTGTAGGTGGGCGGCATCCGCAGGTCTAGGACGACCGCGTCCGGCGGGTCCGGGGCGATGTTGCTCATCAGCTCGTCCCCGGACGAGGCCTGGCTGGTGACTTCGACTCCGGACGCGCGCAGCAGCAGGTCCAAGCCGTTGCGGAACAGGGCGGAGTCGTCGGCGAGGGCTACGCGCACGGGATCCTCAGCTGCAGGCGGGTGCCCTGTCCGGGCGGGCTGTCGATGATCGCTTCACCATTGACCGCCGCGGCCCGGTCCATGATGTTGGCCAGGCCGTGCCCGGCCGGGTTGGCCCCGCCCACCCCGTCGTCGGCGATCTCCATGACCAGCTCGTCCGGGCCGACCCGCAGCGTCACGGTGGCCTGGCGGGCGCGGGCGTGCTTGACCGCGTTGGTGAGGGCCTCGCAGGCCACGAAGTAGGCGGTGGCCTCGATCGCGGCCGGTGGCCGGCCCGGCGCACGCCCCGGGCCGGTGAACTCCGGCACGTCCAGCCGGATGGGCAGCGGCAGCCGTTCGGCCACCTCTTCCAGCGCCGCGGCCAGGCCGCTCTGGGCCAGCGTCGCCGGGTGGATGCCGTGGGCCAGGTCGCGCAGCTCGGCCAGGACCGTGGTCAGGTCGGCGCGCGCGCGGCCGAAGGCCATCGCCGCGTCTGGATCCCGGCTGGTGGCCATGGCCGCGGACAGCTGGGCGGCCAGGGCCAGCAGGTGCTGCTGGACCCCGTCGTGCAGGTCCCGCTCTATCCGGCGCCGCTCGGCCAGCGCCGCCTCGGCCAGCCGGGCGCGTGAGGCCCGTACACTGTCCAGCTCGGCCCGGGCCGCCTCGGCCTGAAGCTGAGCGTTCCGCAGGGCCAGCTCGCTGGTGCGGACCGCGGCCTCGAACAGGGTCCGGTAGCGCGACAGCGTGGCGTCGGCGGTGACCACGGCGATCGGCGTGCCCGCGTCGGTGCGGATCAGCTCGACCATGCGCTGGCCCGGCGGAGGCATGGGCACGGTGCCGGTGCCGGAGCCGGCCGGGTCGGCGGCCGGCACCCCGACCACCTCCAGCGTCGGGTCGTGCAGGGTCTGCCGCAGCGCGTAGCGGACTTCGAACAGGTCCGCGCCGTCCGCCACCCGGGCGGTCAGCAAGGCCAGGTTCCTGGCCAGCAGCCCGCGCTGGATGACCGCGACCAGGAACGCCAGCGGCAGCAGGAAATCGACCAGGCTCTCGGCCAGGAACGCGTTGGTCGGCCCCTGGGCGATGTTGGAGAACAGCTGCGCCACCGCGGTGACCGACGCGGCGGCCACCGCGGCCAGGCCGGCCGCGATGACCGGGGCAATGACCAGGCGGTCCAGCCCCTTGGTCTGGATCAGCCGCCAGATCAGCAGGCCCGCTACGACCAGCGCGAACACACCATCGCCGATGTTCTGCAGGATCGAGAAGATGTCGCTCAGCCGCTGGTCGGCGGTGACCGTGGGCCACCAGGAGGACGCCGTATAGCCGGTGGAGACGGCGGTCGAGGTGACCACGACCAGGCTCCGGGTGACCAGCATCCAGGCGGTCAGCAGGCCGATGTAGCCGCGCTCGACCCGGGACAGGGCGGGCCGCGGGTAGCGCAGCACCGCGTAGGCGCCGAAGACCCGGTCGATTCCGCCGAACACCACCGAGTACGCCGCCCACGGGCCGCCGGTCCAGGCGTCCACGAAGTCCAGCGAGCGAAACGCGCCGGCCAGGATCAGCGCCCAGGCCACCCCGCGCTGGCCGTCCTGCCGGCTCAGCAGCAGGCCGGTGAGGATCCAGGCCAGCGACATGACCAGGTTGACCGTGGCCAGCGCGGGCGTGTCCCGCCACATCGGCAGCTGGGCCAGCGTGTCCAGCTCACCCAGCGCGGCCAGGACCAGGGCCGCGGCGACCCAGAAGCGCAGCCGGCTGGGTGCGCTCACATCGTTGGCGACGGACGCTGGTGTCAGGGTAATAGCGCCAGCGTCAGCCTCCACGGTCGACATTATCGCCGGGCGGACGGTAACCGCGCAGCCCGTTGTCAAGAGGGAAACCCCGCGTTGATGCCGGTGCTTTCCACGATCCCTTATCGCGGCCGGTCACGCACACTAGATGGTGTGCACGTCTGGCAACCGATCAGGAACAGGCTGCGGTCATCGCCGCCCGCGGATCGGAGGGCAAGGAGGGGGGTCCTCCGCGCCGCCCTGCCGATTGCCGTAGACCGGGCACAACGCCGAAGATCAGGCAGACCGTCAGTATGACGTGAGGTTGGGGGGCGCCGCCCGCGCTGTGATCAGGCGGGCGGGTCGTCCACCCGGAAGCCGACCTTCAGGGTGACCTGGAAGTGGCTCAGCTCGTTATTCTCGATGTGGCCGCGGATGTTCGTGACCTCGAACCAGTCCAGGTTGTGCAGGGTCTTCGCGGCCCGGGTGACGGCGCCCCTGATCGCGTCGTCCACGCTCACGGTCGAGCTGCCGACGAGCTCGGTGATCCGGTAGATGTGGTCAGCCATGTGATCATCCCTTCGTCTCGGCGCCGCTAACGATCAACGCCGGTAGCGATCTACCCCCGGACTCTGCGGTGGAAAACTTCCGCCGATACCCACTGTGACGTTGCGTTTTTGTGACCTTATTAATCCATGTGTTAAGTCTTGCAACTTTCACGGCACTTCAGTTGAATTCCTTCTGATTGCGCGTCCTGCGCCTTCCGGGCCTGTTCCCAGCGGAAGGAACCATGAGAAGATCCCCGCACGTCATCGGCATTGCCGCCGGTGCCTCCCTCGCTTGCGTGCTGGCCGGCGCCACGACCGCCACCGCGGCGACGTCGGCCAAGGCCGCGCCACCACCGTCGGCGGCCAAATCCGCCTCGCCGGTGATCGTCATCCTGAACAACCAGTCCGGCAACGCGGCCACCACCGAATCCCCGGTGATCTCCCAGGTCAAGGCGGCCGGGGGCACCAGCGTGATCGGTTACCGCGCGGTCGCCTCGTTCGCCGCCACCGTGTCGCCGGCCGAGGCCGCGACGCTGGCGGCCAACCCCGCCGTGGCCTCGGTCGTGCCCGACCAGAAGATCAACGTGACCCCGCCGACGGCCAGCCAGGTTCCGGCCTCGCCGGCCGGGCCGACCACCGGCGGCTCCCAGTCGTCGGCCATCTGCGGCACCGCCGCCAAGCCACTGCTGCCCGAGGACCTGACCACGACGCACGCCAACGAGGCGCACGCGGCGGGCATCACCGGGGCGGGCGTGACCGTGGCCTGGATCGCCGACGGCCTGGACCCGAACAACCCTGACTTCATCCGCAACGGCAAGTCCATCTTCAAGGACTACGTCGACTTCTCCGGCAATGGCCCGGACACCCAGACCGGCGGCGAAGAGGCGTTCGGCGACGCGTCGATGATCGCGGCGCAGGGTAACGAGACCTACGACCTGTCCAACTGGAACAATCCGGCCTACCCCCTGCCCAAGGGCTGCGACCTCAAGGTCGAGGGCCTGGCGCCGGGCGCGTCGCTGATCGGGCTGAAGGCCGGCGGCGAGTTCCTGGCCAACTCGGCGATCCTGCAGTCCATCGACTACGCGATCACGCACGGGGCCAACGTCATCAACGAGTCGTTCGGGGCCAACGTCTACTCCGACAACAACGCCCGCGACACGATCCAGCTGTTCGACAACGCGGCCGTGCGGCACGGCATCACCGTGACCGTGTCCACCGGCGACGCCGGCATCTCCGGCACCCAGGGCAGCCCGTCCACCGACCCGAACGTGATCTCGGCGGGCGCGTCGACCGACTTCCAGAGCTACGAGCAGACCGGTTACGCCGGCGCCCGCACGTTCTCCAACGGCAAGTGGGTCAGCAACAACATCTCGGCCCTGTCCTCGGGCGGGATCAGCCAGGGCGGCCAGGTCCCCGACCTGGTGGCCCCGGGCGAAGCGGACTGGGCGCTGTGCTCGACCAACACCGCCATCTTCACCGAGTGCGTGAACTACAACGGCAAGCCCTCCCCCATCGTGCTGTTCGGCGGGACCAGTGAGGCGGCGCCGGTCACCGCGGGTGCGGCGGCGCTGGTCATCCAGGCCTACCGCCAGTACCACCACGGCGCGTCCCCGTCCCCGGCGCTGGTCAAGCAGTTCCTGACCGGCACCGCCCACGACCTGGGGCTGCCCGCGGCTGAGCAGGGCTCGGGCCTGCTGAACGCCAACGCCGCGGTGCAGGCGGCCGAGCACTACAAGGGCAGCACCGGCAGCAGCCAGCCCGGCCAGGTGACCACCTCGCCGACCCAGAAGCTGCTGAGCGGCGCACCGGGCGCGAAGGTCAGCACCAGCCTGGCCGTCACCAACAACAGCAGCAAGACCCAGAAGGTCAAGCTGGGCACCCGCAACTACGCCACCACGTCGGACCAGCGGTCCTCCGTGGCGCTCGACCCGGCCACCGACCCGACGTTCCCCTACCCCACCAACGGCCTGCCGTGGGCGTACAAGAAGGTCACGTTCCACGTGAAGGGGGGCGCGGCCCGGCTGGCCGTCTCCATCGACTGGAAGGGTGATCCCGAAGGCGTCGCCGGCGGCTCGGTCGTCCGGCTCACGCTGATCGGGCCAGACGGCGCGTTCGTGACCAACACCCGGCCGCAGGGCGGTACGACGTCAGCCAACTTCGGGCTGGTCGACGTGGCTCATCCGCAGGGCGGCACCTGGACCGCGGTGCTCTACACGCCGACCGCGGCCGCGGCGGTGGCGGGCCAGCCCCACCCGTTCACCGGCAACGTCATCCTGGACGCGAGTACCCAGAAGGACGTGCCCGACGGCTCGGTCAGCCCGTCCTCGCTCACCCTCGGGCCGGGTCAGACCGGACACGTGCGGCTGAGCACCCACATTGACGGCACCCAGGGCGACACGGCCGAATCGGTGACCGTGGCCGCCGGCAGCCAGCAGTCGTCGGTACCCGTGGTGCTGCGGCCGGTCATCCCGATCAGCGGCGGCAAGGGCACGTTCTCCGGCACCATCACCGGAGGCAACGCCCGGGCCGTGGCCCCGACGCAGACGAACACCTACTCGTTCAACGTGCCCAAGGGTCAGAAGGACCTGAACGTCGGGGTGCACCTCAACACCGACCCGAACGTCCTGATCGAGGGCGCGCTGATCGACCCGGACGGTGAGACCGTCGACGTCGACTCCAACGCCACCGCGGTGGACACCACCACCGGCGTGATCACCAGCGGGCCCAACCTGCAGCTGGTGCAGAGCGCACCCGAGTCGGGGCAGTGGCGGTTCGTGCTGATCGTGGTGGACCCGGTGAGCGGGGCGGAGGTCTCGCAGACGTTCTCCGGCACGATCGGCTTCAACGAGGCGAAGGTGTCGTCGAACCTGCCGTCCAGCACCGGCACCACGCTGGCTGCGGGCCAGGCCAGCAGCTTCACCATCAACTACACCAACCCGGGCTCGGTGCCCGAGCCGGTGCAGGTCGACCCCCGGCTGAAGGCCAGCACGAACGTGGCGCTGGCCTCGCTGTCCGGGACGAACACGGTGACGCTGCCGCTGAGCGTAACCAACATCTCCAACGCCCCGTTCTACCTGGTGCCCCCGGGCACCAGCCAGCTCACGGTGGCGGCCACGTCGAGCACGCCGGCTCAGGTGGAGCTGGCCGGCCCGCTCAGCGAGCCGGACGTGTTCGGTGACCTGAGCTCGGCCCAGGCCGGCGACCTGACCTCGGTGGCGCGAGTCACCGAGGCCGGCGGGCGGCACCAGGTGGCGCGCGGGTTCTGGGGCACGTTCGTGCAGCAGATCGGGCCGTTCACGGACGCGGGTGCCCCGGCGGGCACGAGCACGCTGACCGCGACCGCGGTGACCCAGCCGCTCGACCCGGCGGTGACCTCGGCCGCGGGCGATCCGTACGCACCCGGGTTCACCGGCCAGGCCCCCACCGGCACACCGGTGACGGTCGCGCCGGGAGCGTCCGGCGGGATCAAGGTCACGATCACCCCGACGGGCAAGTCCGGGACCGTGGTGCACGGCGTGATCTACCTGGTCACGTCGGCGCTGAACAGCACGGGCACGGTCGACGGGGCCATCGCGGGCGAGCTCGGCGCGGTGGACACCAGCGGTGACGTGCTCGCCGCTGTCCCGTACACCTACACGGTGAAGTAAGGCACCGTGAGGTAAGTCCGCAGTTGCCAGTGGGGGCCGCCCAGCCGGGCGGCCCCCACTGTGCATTCTGGGTACTGGTTCTGGTGCTGTGCGTTCTGGGTTACGCGCGGCGGAGCTGCATGGCCAGGCTGATCTGGGCGATGCCCTGCACGATCAACCAGATGCCGGCCAGCACGGCCAGGGTCAGGATCGAGATCGTGGGCCAGAACAGCAGGATCAGGCCGGCGATGATGCCCAGCACGCCGGACAGCAGGCTGAGCCCCCGACCCGGCATTCCCCGGTGCTCCACCGCCGAGACGACCAGCCCGATGCCGTCCACCAGCCAGAAGATGCCGAGCAGCAGGCCCAGCGACAGCAGCGTGATCACGATGTGCCGCAGCGCATAGAAGCCGATCAGCAGGCTGAGGACGCCGAGGACGGCCCAGAGCACTCGGGCCCCGCCGCTCTCGTCGCCGAACGTGACCGCACCGACGAGCCGGAAGATGCCCCACACGATCAGCTCGATGCCGAACAGCACGGCCAGCACCACCAGTGTCGGCCCAGGCCAGGCCAGGGCGAGCACCCCGGCCACGATCGAGACCACCCCGAAGAAGGCGGGCCACCACCACGCCCGGCCGACCCGGGTCACTTGATCGTGGACGTCCGTGCCGCCGCGGTTACGAAATCCAGTCTGAGCCATTAGCCACCATCCCCGTAAGCGCAATTTCACCGATGAGAGGCCCTGATTTTCAGCGGACAGCCGCTCAGGAATGATCGTGTCTTACCCGGACGGCCGAATCGGCAACCAGACTCGGACTCGGTATGGCGCGGCGGCTACGCGGGGGTGGTGGCGTAGCGGGCCATCACGTTCTCGATGACCTGCGGGGACAGCGGCGACCCGGAGGTGATCATGTCGTGCAGGTCGCGGAAATACTGCACATATAGGTAGGGAGTAAACGTGTTCAGCAGCACCAGCGGCTCGTCGCCGGGGTTGGCGAACGTGTGCGGCGCGCCCGGGGGCACCATGGCCAGCGCGCCGGCCGGGGCGTCGTAGGACTTCTCTCCCACGGTGAACCTGGCCGTGCCGGACACCACGTAGAACCCCTCGTCGTGCCGGGCATGCCGGTGCTGGGGCGGCCCGTCGGTGTGCGGAGCCACCGTGATCTCGCCGATCCCGAGCCGGTGGCCGGTGTGGCTCCCGTCCTCCAGGATGCGCATCGTGGTCGGCGGCGGCAGCAGCGTCTCGCCCTCGTCCGGGCCGACCACGGTCACCTCGGCCAGCCCCGGATCGGTGTGGGCCAGCAGGAACTCGGTCACCAGCCGCAACAGCGTGTCCGGGGTCTCGAGCTGGGGCAGGTGCCCGGCCTCGGTGATGAGCTGGAACTGGGCTCCGGGGATGGCCCGGGTGTAGGCCAGCCCGTGCTCGGGCGGGATCATCCGGTCGGCCGCGCCCCAGACCACCACGGTGGGGGCGGTGATGGCGGGCAGCCGGTCCAGCAGGGTGGGGTCAGCCATGGCCGACCCGCCGTAGACGGCGAGCGCGGCCTGGTTGGCGGCCATGGCGGCCTTGGCCGGCGCGGGGAGCTGGTCCACGTCGATCCGGAACTTGTCCGGCTCGTAGTAGGCCAGCTCCGCGACCTGGTCCATGGTCAGCGAGAAGAAGTCGGCCGCCGGGGCGGTGTCGACCTGCAGGCCGGCCGCGTCGGCCAGCACCACCGCGGTCACCCGCGGGCTGTTCAGCACGGCGATCTCGGCCGCGATCCAGCCGCCGATCGAGTTGCCGATGACGGTCACGCCGACCAGGTCGAGCTGGTCCAGCAGGTTCACGTACAGCTGGCCCAGGCCGCCCATGGTGGCCAGGCCGTCCGGCCGGGGGGTGCCGCCGAAGCCGGGGTGCAGTGGGGTGAGCACGTGGGCCTGCTGGGAGGCGGCCAGCAGGGTGGCGAAGCTGTCGACCGACTGCGGGCCGGCCCCGCCGTGCAGGACCAGGTAGGGCCGTCCTTCGCCGCGCGTGGTGACAGTCAGCGGGACCGGGCCGATCCCGTCCACGGGGACCTGGTAGGTCGTGCTGGTCGCGGTACTGGGGCTATCAGGGGCAGACATGCGGGCTCCGCTTCGTCGTAAGAGTTAACTCTCATGAGGGAGCTTAGGCGGTGGCCGTCCTTTATGCAAGTTGACTCTCATGAAGAGAGGGTGATCGATTATTTAATGACGTGCTCGCGCCGCTGGGTCGGCGGGTCAGGGCACCAGTCGACCGGCGCGGGAGCCGGGCACCGCGGCGCCGGCCCGCCAGGCCACAGCTCCGTTAACCAGGACCAGGGTGACGCCTGAGGCCAGAGCGGTGGGGGCCTCGTAGGTCGCACGCTCGGTCAGGCCGGGCGGGCTGATCACGCAGAGGTCGGCGGCCATCCCCGGCGCGATCCGGCCGCGGTCGCGCAGGCCGAAAGCGTCGGCGGCGTTGGTGGCTAGGTGACGCACCAGAGTCTGATACCCGGGGTCCGGAGCAGGATGAGCGGGGTTGGCGGGGTTGTTGATGTTAGTGGGACTGGTGGGGTTCGCGGGCTGGGCGGGGTATGTGGGACGGGCCGGGTTGGCGGGGCCGGCGCTGCCGCCCGGGTCGCGGCTGACGGCCGAGTCTAGGTAGTAGGTGGCCAGGCGGGCGAAGGCGCCGTAGGCGCGGGGGTGGGGGTGCTGGCCCTGGTAGATGCCGTCGGAGCCGGCGCTATGGCGGGGGTGCTGGGCCAGCCAGGTCAGGTCGGGGTCGGTGAGGGCCTGGCGGTCCAGGTTGGCGCCGACCTGGAGGCCGGTGCGGGCCAGCAGGTCCAGCGTCCACTCCCCCGGTGGCTGGCTGGCCTGGGCCGCGGCTTCGGGGATGGGGACGCCGGCCATCCAGGCGTGCTCGGTGGGGAGGGTGGCCAGGTAGACGTGGGCCAGATACTCAGGGGTGAACCGGTCGCCCGCCAGCAGGCGGGCCCGTTGCCCGGGGTCGGCCAGCGCGGCCACGGTCTGGTCGGGGCCGCCGGCCTGGAGCTCCGGCGGGAGCAGGAGCATGGCCAGGATCGTGCTGGAACGCCGGTAGGGGTAGGCGTCGAAGGAGAGCGGCACGCCGGCCGCGTCGGCGGCGGCGAACACCGTTTCGATGGCGGGCGGCGCACCCCACAGGTGGCTGGCGTGCACGCGGGCGCCGGAACGCCGGCCGGTCTCGATCAGCTCGGCCAGGCCGGCGACCACGTTGGGGCCGTAGCCCCGTAGGTGGGAGACATACGGGCGGCCGGCCGCGGCCAGGGGGCGGGCCAGTTCGGCCACCTCGGCCGGGTCGCCGTAGCGGCTGGGCAGGTAGTCCAGGCCGCTGGACAGCCCGACCGCGCCCTGGGTCAGCGCGCGCTCGACCTGATCGCGGGCGGCGCGGCGCTGGTCCGGGTCAAGGGAGCCGATTCTCAGGCCGGCCACGTTGTGGCGGATCGTGCCCTGGGACGCGAGCACGGCCACATTCTGGGTCAGCCGGCCCGCGACGGCCGTGGCGTACCCGGCCACGTCCAGCGGCCCGGCGGCGGCCGGGGCCGCCAAGGTGCCGTTGACCGGGCCGAAGTAGCGGTTCAGGTAGCGGAGCGTGGCCGCGTCGGCGCCGATCCAGGACTGGCCGTCCTGGCCCACGACCAGGGTGGTCACACCCTGAGCCAGCGCGCCGTCCACCCGGCCTTGCTCCAGGAGTGGCCCCTCGGCGTGCGCGTGGGCGTCGATGAAGCCCGGGCACACCACGCTGCCCGGCGGCAGGTCGATGACCTCGGCCGGCTGACCAGGCGCATCGGTCGCTGACCCTATTAAAAGATGATCATGATGAGCGGCCGCCGGGCCGGCACCTTCCACGGGGGCGTCGCGGACCGCGGCGATCCGCTCGCCCTCGATCAGCACGTCGGCCCGGCGGGTGGTGGCGCCGATCCCGTCGGCCACCCACCCGCCGCGCAGCGCGATGCGATCGGTCACTGGTGACCGGCTACTTCAGGCCGGTGCCGGCCACGCCTTCGACGATCTGGCGCTGGGCCAGCAGGAAGACGAAGACCAGGGGCAGCGAGCCGAGGACGGCCTCGGCCATCTGCAGGGCGTTGATGATGCCGACGCCGTCGGTCACGGTGCCCAGCCCGGCCGGGATCGTCATCATCGTCTGGCTGGTGGCGGCCAGGAACGGCCAGAGGAAGTTGTTCCAGGTCCAGACGAAGGTGAAGATCGAGACGGCGGCGATGGCCGGGCGGGCCAGCGGCAGCGCGATCTTGCGGTAGCTGACCCACCAGTTGGCCCCGTCGACCTCGGCCGCCTGCTCCAGGCTGATCGGCACGCCGTCGAAGAACTTCTTGAAGATGAACACCGCGATCGGCGCGGGTACCTGCGGCAGGATCAGCGCCCAGTAGGTGTTGATCAGGTGCAGCGCCTGGAACTCGCGGAACAGCGGCACGATCAGGGCCTGGGGCGGGATCATGATGCCGGCCAGGATCGCGGCGTAGATGAGCCCCTTGAAGCGGAACTGGCGGCGGGACAGCGCGTACCCGGCCATGCTCGCGGTGATCACGGTCAGCACCGTGACCACGACGGCCACGATGGCCGAGTTGAGATACCAGCGGCCGAGGTCGCTGGCGCTGAACACGCCGCTGTAGGCCGAGAACGTGAAGTGCGGGATGGCCCAGGTCGCGGGGACGATGATCGTGTCGTTCTCGCTCTTGACCGAGGTGTCCAGGGCCCACGCGATCGGGAACAGCCAGAGCAGGGCCAGCGCGATGACCACACCGGTGGTAGCCCGGGCGAACAAGCTGGTGCGCTGGTCCTTTCGCTTGCGGCCCTTGCGTTCGGCCGGCTCGTTCCGGGTGCGGCCGCCGGTCTGGGGCGAAGTGGCTGAGACGGCCATGTCAGACTCCACTCTCCTGCCGGCGGACCAGGGCCAGCCAGACGAACGACACGATCAGGATGACGATGAACAAGATGAACGAGGCGGCCGAGGCGTAGCCGACCCGCTGGCTGGTGAACGCGGTGTCGTAGATCCACTCGATGGCCGGGCGGCTGGCGTAGTTCGGGCCGCCCTGCAGGATCAGGTAGATCTGGTCGAAGATCTTCAGCGAGGCGATGACCTGGAGCACGGTGACCAGCGTGGTGGTCCGGCCCAGCATCGGGACGGTCAGCCGCCAGGTCTGCTGCCACCGGCTGGCGCCGTCCAGGGAGGAGGCCTCGTAGAGGTCACGCGGGATCTCCTGCAGGCCGGCCAGGTAGAGGACGAAGTTGAAGCCGATCGTCCACCAGATGGTGACGATGACGATCGAGTAGAGGGCCACGTTCGGGTCGGACAGCCAGCCCGGGTCACCCACGCCGATCAGGTTGAAGAACCCGGCGATCAGCCCGTAGCCCGGCTCGTAGATGAACAGCCACACCAGGGCGATGGCGGCTGACGGCAGGATGTAGGGCAGGAAGAAGGCCAGCCGGAAGAACCACTGCCCGTGCTTGATCCGGTTGACCACGATGGCGAAGAACAGCGGCAGGATGACCAGCGGCGGCGTGCTGACCAGGGTGAACAGGATCGTGTGCCACATCGCCGACCAGAACTGATGGTCGTGGAACAGCTCGGTGTAGTTGGCGAAACCGGCAAAGCCGCCCAGACCGCCCTTGACCAGGCTGGTGTTGAAGAAGCTCAGCACCACGTCGTAGATCAGCGGCCCGACCAGGAACAGGATGTAGAAGACCAGGAACGGGGTGACCAGCCCGAAGTTGCCCCAGTTGCGGGGAGGACGGGCGGTCTTGGCCTGGCTGGCGGTGGTGGTCCGCGGCAGGGTGGCGGATGCGGTGGGAGCGCTCATACCGGCACCGGCTCCTTCGACAGGGTGTGCAGCGAACCGATCATCTGGTCGTAGGTGGCCTGCGGTGACGCGGCGCCCAGCATCAGCGAGGCGAGCGGCTCACCCAGGTAGTTCTCCATGTCCGAGCCGGAGCCGCTGTACCAGGCGGGCGGGTCGTAGGCGGCGTAGCTGGCCACCTCTTCGTAGTTGGACTGGGGCTTGAGTTTCTTGTAGGCGGAAGAGTCCCGCACCGGCAGCCAGGCCGGGATGTGGCCGCCTTCGGCCCAGGTCAGGCTCTGCCCGAGCAGGGTCCTGATCATGGTCAGGGCGATCGACGTCTTCTCCGGGTCGGTCGTGGTCCGCTTGGGCAAGATGAACGTGTGCGAGTCGGCCTGGGCCGCGGCCTTGCCGAACAGGGCCGGGAACGGCTGCATGCTGAACGCCATGTTGGCCCCCTGGAAGACGGTGACGTTCCACTCGCCTTCCCAGTACAGGCCGGCGTCGCCCGCCTGGAAGACCGCGGTGCCACCCCCCGCGTCCACGTTCGCGCTCATCAGCCCCTCACTGGCCAGCTGGTGGATGAAGGTCAGCACCTTGGTGGCCAGGGTCTGGTCCAGCACGATGTCCTTGCCGTTGTCGGCCAGGACCTGGCCACCGGCCTGGCTGTACAAGCTGTAGAACAGCCGCCACGGGGTGGCCGGGTCGTTGATCGTGTCGCAGACCACGGGGGTGGCGCCGGTATTCTTGAGCTTGCGCAGCGCGTCCAGCATGGCGTCCGGGCTCTTGATCGGCGGCAGCGTCCCCGAGCTGTCCAGCAGGCCTGCCTTCTTGCAGACCTTGGTGTTGTAGTACTGGACGAACGGGTGGGTGTCGAGCGGGATGCACAGCAGCTGGCCGTTGTAGTGGGCCTTGCTGAAGGCCAGCGGGGTGAAGTCTTTGGGCTCCATCCCGTGCGCGGCCAGCAGGTCCAGGCTGATCGGGGTGAGCATGCCCGGCGGCCCGTACTGGTTGATGCGGCTGAGGTGCATGATGGCCACGTCCGGGGGGCTGCCGGAGCGGATGGCCAGTGACAGCTTGGTGTAGTACGGGGCCCCCCACTGCAGGATCGTCGACTGCAGATCGATGTCCGGGTGGGCCTTCCGGTAGGCATCCTCCATGGCGACCATGTGGGTGCCGTCACCACCGGTGAGCAAATTCCAGTAGACCAGCGTGGACTGGTTGTCACCACCGCTGGAGCCGGTGATCCCGGATCCGACGTCGTAGGTACCGGCGCAGCCCGCCGTGACCAGGCCCGCGCCGAGCGCGGCCGCACCGGTCAGGAAACCGCGACGGCTCAGACCAGAACGCACATCATCGTGAGCCATAGCGCCGTAAATACCCATCCGAGATAGCGCAAACCTTTTCCAGGGTTAGCAATGCGAACGGTTGCAGGCGGAGGTGAGCCAGCGTGAACGGCGGCCGTTAGGGGTCAACGGGCGTGAGCGGCGGGGTCGGGGGTAGTGCTCGGGGATGAGCGACTTTTTCGGGTTTGCCGACCTGCTGTCCGAGCCGGAGCGGGACATCGTGACGCGGGTACGTGACTTCCTGGCCGCCGAGGTCGAGCCGATCGCCAACGAGTACTGGGCCAAGGCCGAGTTCCCGTTCCAGCTCATCGACGGGTTCCGCAAGCTGGACATCGCCGGGCTGATGTACGACGGGCTGGCCGCGCACCGGGGCAGCCGACTGCTGGCTGGGTTCCTGTCGATGGAGATCGCCCGGGCCGACCCGTCGGTCAACTCGTTCTACGGCGTGCACACCGGCCTGGCCATGGGCAGCATCAACCGCTGCGGCTCGGAGGAGCAGAAGCAGCGCTGGCTGCCGCCGATGGCCCGGCTGGAGAAGATCGGGGCGTTCGGGCTGACCGAGCCGCACGGGGGTTCGGACGTGGCCGGGGGCCTGGAGACCACGGCCCGCCGCGATGGCGGTCACTGGATCCTGAACGGGGCCAAGCGCTGGATCGGTAACGGGACGTTCGCCGACCTGGTCATCATCTGGGCCCGCGACCTTGACGACGACAAGGTCAAGGGGTTCGTGGTCGAGAAGGGGACACAAGGCTTCACCACGACCAAGATGGAAGGCAAGCTGGCCCTGCGCATGGTGCAGAACGCCGACATCACGCTGGACGACTGCGTGGTCGACGAGGACCATCGGTTGCAGCAGGCCAACTCGTTCGCGGACACCGCGGACGTGCTCCGGCTGACCCGGGGCGGGGTGGCCTGGGGGTCGGTGGGCTGCATGAACGCGGCCTACGAGCTGGCGCTGGCCTACGCCAAGGATCGGGAGCAGTTCGGCCGGCCGATCGGCGCGTTCCAGCTGGTGCAGGACCACCTGGCCACCATGCTGGGTAACGTGACCGCCTCGTTCGCGCTGGTGGTGCGGCTGGCCCAGTTGCAGGACAACGGGGTGAACGCGGACGAGCACTCGGCCCTGGCCAAGTCGTTCGTTACGCTGCGGATGCGGGAGACCGTCGCGCTGGCCCGGGAGGTGTTCGGCGGCAACGGGATCCTGCTGGAGAACAACGTGGCCCGCTACTTCGCCGACGCCGAAGCGCTGTACTCCTACGAGGGGACACGGGAGATCAACCAGCTGATCGTGGGCCGGGCCGTGACCGGCCTGGGCGCGTTCACCTAAGGGTCACTTGGACGGGGTTACTTGGACGGGCCGACGGCGTCATTGGGACGGCCGGGAGCCACGCACCCAAAGGCGCCATTGGGTGCGCTGGGACCCGCCCAATGGCGCCATCGGGCGTTATGACATGCGCGGAGCGGGCTAGGAACCGGCAGCCGGGGCCGGAGTGGCAGCCGTTACCGGGGCGTTGAAGTAGTAGCGGCTCACCATGTCGGCGACGCAGGCGGGCTTGTCGCTGCCTTCGACCTCGATGGTGACCCGGGTGACGAGGTGGACCGCCTCGTCGGAGAGCCGGTCCAGGCTCTGGATGGTGGCCCGGGCGCGGATGCGGCGGCCAACGCGCACGGGAGTGGGAAAGCGCACCCGGTCCAGGCCGTAGTTGACGCCCATCGCGACGTTGTCGACGGTGCGAAGCTGGCTGGACAGGTAGGGAATGAGCGACAGGGTCAGGAAGCCGTGCGCCACCGGGGCGCCGAACGGGCCCTGGGCGGCGCGTTCGGGATCGACATGGATCCACTGGTGGTCCTCGGTGTCGTCGGCGAAGCCGTTGACCCGCTGCTGGTCGATCTCGAACCAGTCGGTCGGGCCGATCTCCTGGCCCACCGCGGCTTCGAGCTCCGCCACGCTGTGGTAGCTCTCCATCGGTTCTCCCTCGCACTGGCCGTCCGCGCCGGCTTGTCGGGCGTCGGGCGCGTCGGGCGCAGACCACTTGTTACTGGCGCGTATTACCTAGGGGATCACCCGGAAGGCCCGGAGCGCAAGAGACGGGCGATCCCTTGGACAACATGCCGCGGCCGGCAAAAAGTGCGTAACGCCGGCCCGGTAGGCCCGTTTCAGTGGTGACAGCAAACCGCTACTTCGGGAGAACCTCCATGACGAGCCCCAACGACGCTCAGCAGTACATCGGCCGAAACGCGGTGGACCTCGAGGGCAACAAGGTCGGCAAGATCGGCCAGGTCTACCTCGACGACCGCACCGGCCAGCCGATGTGGGTCACGGTGAGCACGGGCCTGTTCGGCAACCGGCAGAGCTTCGCGCCGATTGCCGGATCAGCCTTCGACGGCGATGACGTCCGGCTGGCCGTGTCCAAGGACACGATCAAGGACGCGCCCAACGTGGACGACGACCAGCACATCAGCGGCGACGAGCAGAACGCTCTGTACGAGTACTACGGCGACACCATCAGCTCCCGCAGCGCCAGCGGGCAGGAAACCGGCCGGGCCGGGCTCGATGACCGGCAGGAAGCTGGACACGTCCAGGACACAGCCGGCTATGCGCCCGGGGAGGCCACGGGCGACGACGCGATGACCCGCTCGGAGGAACGGCTGAACGTCGGCAAGGAAACGGTGCAGGCGGGACGGGCCCGCTTGCGCAAGCACGTGGTGACCGAGAACGTCACCCGCACCGTCCCGGTCAGCCACGAGGAGGTCCGGCTTGAGCGTGAGCCGATCACCGAGGCCAACCGCGACGCCGCGGTGTCCGGGGAACCGATCAGCGAGGACGAGCACGAGGTCACGCTGCAGGCCGAGCGGCCGGTGGTGGAGAAGGAGACCGTGCCGGTGGAACGGGTCCGGCTGGCGACCGACACGGTAACCGAGGATGCCCAGGTCAGCGACTCGGTGCGTAAGGAGCAGATCGACGACGTTGACGTCGACAACCCTGACCGTACCCGGTAGTTCTCATCGCTTATACATGGAGGCGGCCGCCGTGCTGGCGGCCGCCTCCGCTGGCTTTAGGGCGCGGGAATTACGAGGTGAAGGGCGGCTCGCTGACCGTCGATGCACCGGGCCGCAGCCGCGCCTGCTGGGCCTGGGCCTGCTCGGTGACGGTCGGCGCCGAGCGCAGCTGCTGCTGGACCTGGACCTTCTCCTGGTCGTACCGGGCGGCCGCCAGTTCCCACCGGGCCGACATGGTCTTGATGCCGCCACCGCCGACCGCGACGATGACGACCCCAGTGACCGCGGCCAGCGCGGCGTACAGCACGGCGTTCACGACCGCGGCGGCGATGTGCAGCTGATCCAGCGCGGCCACCACACCCAGCGCGATGATGACGGCCGCGGCCGCATTGGCCAGGACCGAGGCGTACGACAGACCACCCAGGCTGTTCTGGATCAGCGTCTTCGCGCCGGCCGCGATGGCCGCGGCGATGATCACGATGAGGATGGCGACAAATACGAGCGGCAGGTAGGCGATGACGGCGTGGAGGTAGTTGCTGACCGGATTGCTGCCGAACACTCCGAAACCGGTGGACAGGACGAACAGCATGATGGCGTAGAAGACCAGCCGGGCCAGGATCTCCGCGGCGTCGTACTTGGACGAGGCCAGGGCCCTGCGGATGCCACCACGTTCGATCAGGCGGTCGAATCCGACCCGCTGCAGGACCTTGGCCAGAATCTTAGAAACGATCTTGGCGATGAAGTAGCCGATGATCACGATGATCAGGAACGCGACGAGCTTGGGAACAAAGGTCGCGACGTTGCTCCAGGCGCTGGTGAGCCCCTGGCTATAGCTGATGCTGAGTGGCACGGGTAATCCTTTGCGGACGTTGCGGTCGGTATCGCTACCGAAACGCCCGGGCCGGGGTTCCGTTACGCACGCCGTCTGGCCGGCATTACCGGCACTCTGGGCGGATTGAACGATCTAGGCCGGGTAGTTTGCCGTCCTGGGAATCATCATCGGTGGAGGCGACGACATCGTGGGAGACGCTGCGAACGCATCCTCGGCCGAAGACGTGGTGGCGATCGAGCCGGTCATCCGCCGGGTGGTGGCCGCGCGGGTGGCGAATCCGTCAGACATCGACGACCTGGTCCAGGACTGCCTGGAGCGCCTGCTGGGTGCGCACGACCGGCTGGCGCCGGAGACCGTCCTGCCCTACGGCATCGTCACCGCCCGCAACGTGGTCACCTCCCACATGCGGACGACGGCCCGCCGGGCCACGGCGGCGCCGCTGATCGCGGACCTGCGGGAGCCCGACCGGCCCGAGGACGGGCTGCTGGCCGGCGAGGCGCACACCGCGATGGAAACCGCCCTCAACCAGTTGTCGGCTGAGGAGCGGGCCGACATCCTGGCCTATTACGACGCCGTCCCGGCGGCGAACCGCGAGGCGGTGGAGGCCAGCGGCGCGCTCCGGGTACGGATGGCCCGTATCCGGGCCAAGCTCCGCCTTGAGTACCTGCTGGCGTTCCGGCACGCCGAACTGCCGTCGGAACAGTGCCGCCGGGTTCTGCTGGCCGTCTCCGCGGGAGACACCCGGCGCCAGCGGCAGCTGCAGGCCGGGCAGCATCTGCTGCACTGCCCGGTGTGCGCGACGCTCAGCGAGCCGCTGAGCAAACGCAGCGCGGCGCTGACCGCCTTCACCTTCCCGGCCGCGCTGCTGGCTCGGCTGGCGGTCAAGGCCAGGGCCCACCCCGTGCAGGCCGGTGCGTCCGCTGCGGCGGGCACGGCCGCCGTCGCCACCGCGGTCGTCGTCGGCTCCGGGATGCTGTCGGCCAGCCCCGCTCCGGCCCGGCACCACCCCCCGGCCAGCCCGGTCAGCACCCTGCAGCCGTCGCCGTCGCCGTCGATCGCCCGGCTGAGCATCGGCGGGCAGGTCGTCCCGGCCGGACGCCAGGTCCACGCCATGGTCGGCAGCCGCGCGGACGCAGCAGGCGTGACCGTGCAGAGCACCGTGACCCACAACGGCTTCTGGATCGGTTCCCCGGCCCTGCGCATGTGGGTGCAGCTGGAGGGACCGCTGAGACCGCTGCACATCGTGGCCGGGGACCATCTCCGGTTCACCGGGATCGTAGCCGCCAACGGCTCCACCTACCCGGCCGGGGCTGGCGTGACCGGACCGGACGCGACTCTGCTCAAGCGCCAGGGCGCGCACATAGACGTCGACACGACCAACGTCCAGGTGGAGCCGAATAAATAGGCCGCCCCGGCACACGAAGTGCACCGGGGCGGCCTGGACGAGCGGGTTACTTCTTGCGGGTGCGGGAGGCCGCTTGGGCCTCGGTGTGGGTGCCGGTGGTCTTCAGCTGGCCACTCGGGGTCTCGAGGTGAGCGCGGACGAACCAGTGGAACTGCTCCAGCTGCTCGGTGTGCCCGATCAGCATGTCCTCGGTCACCGGGTCGAGCTCTTCGACGGTCTCGATCGCCTTGCGCTGAGACTCGATGACGCCGGCATAGACCAGGTCGAGCGCGCCCAGGTGGGCCAGCGCGTCGTCGCGGCCCAGGCTGTAGTCATCCCAGCTCCGGCTGGCGACCAGGGCGCCGGGCGTGCCGACCGGGGACCCGCCCAGGGTGGCGATCCGCTCGGCGGTGTCGTCCACCATCAGGCGGACCGCGTCGACCTGCGGGTCGAGCATGGTGTGCACGGCGATGAAGTTCGGCCCGACCACGTTCCAGTGGATGTGCTTCAGGGTCAGAGCCAGGTCGTTGAGCGCGTTCAGCCGGTCCTGTAGGATTGCGGCCACCTCCGACGCGTCCTTGTTCCCAAGACCGGGTACACCGTACGTTGCAGATTGGGTCGTCTTAGCCATGGGCCGCAGCTACCCAGCCAGCTGGGGATATGCAGTCCGGGGGGCCATAAATTCGCGCGCCGTACCAGGTCAGGCCGTGACGGCGGAGGCCGCGGACGTGCCGTACAGCTGGGCCGCGCGCCAGCAGTACCAGGCCAGCACGGTCCGGTACGGGCGGTACGGCTCGCCCAGCGCATCCAGCTGGCGGGGCGTCGGGGCGGGGATGTTCCAGGCCAGCCCGTAGCCCTTGCGGATGGCGAGGTCACCGGTGGGCCACACGTCCATCCGGCGCAGCTGGAACATCAGGAAGATCTCGGCCGACCACCTGCCGATGCCGCGCACGGTGGACAACCGGGCCACGATCTCGTCGTCGCTGACCCGGGCCAGGCGGCGCGCATCCAACACCACCGTGCCGTCCAGCACCTTGGCCGACAGGTCCTGCAGGGACTCGACCTTGCGGGCGGACAGGCCGACGGCCTTCAGCTCGGGGGCCGGGGTGGCCAGGATGCGCTCGGGCGTGACCTCCTCCTCCAAGGCCGCGATCAGCCGGCCGTGGATGGCCCGGGCCGCAGCCCCGGCCAGCTGCTGGTAGACGACCGAGCGAACCAGCGTGGCGAAGTTGTCCTCGGTCGGGGGCGGGAACCGGGGCAGGCCGGCCTGCTCGACCAGGCGGGCCACGACCGGATCCCGTTCGGCCAGGATCAGCGCGGCCTGCCGGTAGGTCACCTTGCGGACGCGGCCCGCGGCGGCTGGTGCGCCCTGGTCAGCCATGGGCTCAGCGGAGCTCGTCCGCGGACGGCTGGTCGTGGCGGCAGCCGGCGATCTGGGCGTTGAGCTCGGCTCCGAGCAGAACGGCCAGCGCGGTGAAGTACAGGAACAGCAGCGCCGCGACCGGGGCGGACAGCGCGCCGTAGGTCGGGCTGTGGCCGATGGCGTAGGCCAGGTAGGCCCGCAGGCCGAAGCTGCTGGCCAGCCAGATCAGCATGCCCGCGATGGCCCCCGGCAGCTCGCGCCGCCACTTGGCCCGGACCGGAGTGGACACGTGGTAGAGGGTGGCCAGGACACCCGTGCACACGACCACGATGACCGGCCAGTAGAGCACATCGACGATCGGCCGGACCAGGTGCCAGATCGGGTGCGGCACCAGGTGGACGATCCACTCCGGCGCGGTGATCAGCAGCGGCAGCGCGATCGCCCCGGCCAGCAGCGCGCCGAGGTAGAGCACGAACGCCACCAGCCGGGCCCGGACCGCGGACCGCACGTGCCGCATGCCGTAGCTGATCGAGATCGTGTTGACGTAGGTGTTCATGGCCGTGGATCCGGTCCACAGCGCGAGGACGAAGCTGACCGAGATGATGCCGCCCCGGCCGTGCTGCACCACGTCGGTCAGCACCGGCTTGAGCACGTTGTCCACGGCCTGGGGGGCCAGGAAGTGCCCGGCCGCGCGCAGGATCTTCTGCTCGACCTCGACCACGATCTTCGAGCCGAACAGCGGGGTCAGGTAGCCGATCGCCCCGACCAGCACCAGCAGCAGCGGGGTGATCGACAGCAACGCCCAGAACCCGGCCTCGGCGGCCAGACCGAAGATCCGGTCCCCCCACGCCTGCGCGATCGTGGACTTCGTCACCGGCCAGACGTGCGGCATCGCGTGCCGGGTCCGGGTCCTGGCGTTGTGGCGATGCTGCCGCAGGGTGTCCCGCAGCGATACCCGGGGGGTGTCGTCCTCAGGGGGGCGCGGGCGCCGGCCCGGGCCAGGTTTGGCGACCGTGCTGGGTGACGCCGGGCTGCCGTCAGCGGCCACCGGCGGCTCCCAGAACGGCGGTACCAGCCACCTGGCGCCGCGTGGCGGCCGCAGTGGCTGGTATCTGGGTTGACACAGCGGCCAAGCCTAGACCCCCGTCGTAACGGCGGTTCGCTGGTCCGCTCCCTCAGGCATGGTCGTCCCTGTCAGCTATTGTCCGGTTTTTTAATATTAAACTGGTTGATCAACGTGGCCTAGCTGTTCACCTGCGGTTTTTGTCAGCTGCCCGCGCGGCAGCCGGGTCCCGATCGCCGTGGCCACCACGAGCAGCCCGGCTCCGATGGCGAAAATCACCTCGAGCACCGCCATCACGTGGGCCGGGCCGAGCTGGCCACCGGTGGTGCTGGCCGCGAACAGCGAGGCGAACGCCGCAGCCGCGACCGAGGTACCCAGTGTCTCGGTAAAACGTACCCCGGTGGTGGCGGTGCCCAGGTCACGGCGCTGCACGCTCTGCTGGACGAGGATCATTTCGTTACCGATGCCGAACCCCACCCCCAGTCCGAGCACCATCAGCAGCGCGAGCAGCACGGCGATCGGCGTGCGGGTGCCGGTCAGGGCCAGGCCACCCAGGGCCGCGGCGGCCAGCGTGGTGCTGAGCAGAATGGACGGCCGCACCGACCGGGTCCGGGCCAGGATCAGCGAGCCGCCCGCCGCGCCCAGGGCCAGGCCGGCCGCCATCGGGAGCAGCAGCACGCCGGTGCGAGCGGCCGAGATGTGCCGGACCAGCTGCAGGTCCAGGGTGACGTAGACGGTGGCGGCGGCCATGCCGCACCCGGTGGCCAGCTGCACCGCGCTGATCACGCGCAGCGTCCGGTGCCGGAGCAGCCGGGGCGGGAAGAACGGGGCGGGTGAGTGGGTCTGCCGGTAACCGAACGCCGCCGCCAGCACGAGCCCGGCCGCGGCCAGGGCCAGGACCGGCGGAGACAGCCACGGGTAGCGCTGGCCGCCCCACTGGCAGACCAGCAGCAGGCAGGCGGCCGTCCCGGCCAGCGCAGCCGCGCCGGGCAGGTCCAGCCGGCCGCCGGGCTCGGTGTCCGGCAGCCGCAGGCAGGTCGCGACGACGACCCAGGCGGCCAGCGCGAGCGGAACGTTGATCAGGAAAATCCAGCGCCAGGAGGCGTGCGCGATCAGCGTGCCGCCGATCAACGGCCCGACGACCAGGCCGAGGCCGACCATCAGTCCGGCGGCCGCGTTGCCGCCGTCGCCGGAGGTCTCGGGGTGTTCAGCGCGCAGGTGACCCAGGATGACGACGGTCACGCTCAGCAGGCCACCGCCACCCAGGCCCTGGATGGCCCGGAACAGCAGCAGCTCGGGCATGGAGGTGGCCGCCGCGCAGAGCAGCGAACCCAGGATGAACAGCCCGACCGTGCCGAGGTAGACGGCCCGGGATCCGAAGGAGTCGGCCAGCTTGCCGTACAGCGGCTGGACCACGGTCGCGACCAGGACGTAGATGGCCACCAGCCATGGCACCTCGCTGACGCCGCCATGCGGGTCGATGTCGCGGGCGATGGCGGGCCCGGTGTTGGTGACGATGTTGATGTCGAGGATAGCGAGCAGCAGCGTGGCCGCGCACGCGCCGATGACGGCGAAAAACTGGGGCTTGATCATGGGGCAAATATAGGTTTGACCTAAAATTAGGTCAATAACATTTTTAGGTTTAACCTATTTTTAATGAGGTCGCTACCATAACCGGCATGGCGCAGGCCAAGGGTCTCCGGGAGCAGAAGAAAGAGCAGACACGAGCCGCGATCGCTCACACCGCGATCGGGCTGTTCCTGCGGCGTGGCTTCGAGCAGGTCTCGATCGCCGAGATCGCCGAGGCGGCCGGGGTGGCCAAGCAGACGGTGACCAACTACTTCCCGAACAAGGAAGACCTGGTGCTGTCGGCCCAGCCGACGCTCACCCCGGACCTGGCCGGGGCGGTACGCGGCCGGGCGCCGGGCGAGTCACCGGTGGCGGCGCTGTACCGCCTGGTCCGCAGCGAGCTGGACCGGCGGGCCGAGTGGACCGGGCTGCATGACGGGGTGACGCAGTTCGCCCGGATGAGCCTGGCCAGCCCCACGCTGATCGAGGCGTTCGCCCGGCTCTGGGGTGAGGTCGAGACCAACCTGGCCTTGGCGTTCGAGGAGCTCACCGCCGAGGCCGATGGGGCTTCTGGGGCTTCTGGGGCTGATGGGGCTGATGGGGCTGATGGGGCTGGCCGGGTGGCCGCGGGGGCGGCGGGAGCGGGCGGCCCGGGGTCGGCGATGGGGCAGGCGATGGCCTTGCTGCAGGCCGGGTGGCCCGCCGACGAGGAACTGGCCCGGCTGGCCGCTTCGATCACCGTGCCGCGGGTCCGGGCCGACGTGGCCGCCGGGCAGGTCGCGGCCACGCTGCGCGCGCTGACCACGGCCAACCTTCTCCGGCAGGCCGCCGGACTGACCACCGAGCAGACCGCGGCGCAGAGCTACGCGGAGACCGCGGCCGCCTTTGCCCTGCTGGAGTCGGGGCTGTCCGCCTTCAGCGGCTGACGGCCCGATCGGGGTCGCGGGAGACCGCGGGCCCGACCGGGCCCCGGGCCGGGAAGGCGCGGCGGGCGGTCAGCAGGATCAGCAGGCCGGCCGCGACCATAACCAGGGCGACCAGCGGCAGAAGCGCCAGCAAGCCCGCGTTGACCAGCAACGACCCGGCCAGCGCCCCGCCGCCGATGCCGATCTGGAACGCGACCACGTACAGGGCCGAGGCGGTGTCGGCCGACCGGGGCGCGACCTGCAGCACCGCCGCCTGCAGGGCGACCGGCAGCGCGGTGAAGCCCGCGCCCCAGACGATCACCGCCGCCACCGTGCCGGCGGTGGAGCCGTGGGCCACGGTGGCCAGGGCGGCCAGCGCCACCACCAGGCCGGCCACGCAGGCCGCGGTGGAACGCCGCGGCCAGCGGTCGGTGATCCGGCCCGCTAGGACGATGCCGCCGATCCCGGCCGCCCCGTACCCGAACAGCACGGCCGACAGGCCCAGCCCGGACAGCCCGGCGTCCCGGCGGACCAGCGCGGTGATGTAGGTGTAGGCGGCGAAGTGCCCGGTGACCACGACCATGGTGACCACGCAGACGGCCAGCAGCGGGCCGCTGCGCAGCGCGGCCGGGACGCCCGCCAGCCCGGCCCGGGCACCACTGCGGCCCGCGGGGCCGACGGCGGCCAGGGGATGGGTGGCCAGGGGATCGGTGGCCTGCGCCGGCGCGGCGGGGAGTTCGGGCAAGGCACGGCGCAGGGCGACGGTGCTGACGGCGGCGACCACGCCCAGGGCGGCCATCGCGGGCCGCCAGCCGAAGGCGTGGCCCAGCGCGGTACCGAGCGGCACCCCGGCGACCAGGGCCAGCGAGTTGCCCACGAACACCAGCGCGGTGGCCCGGCCGGCCTGACCGGACGGCGCCAGCCGGGCCGCGATCGGAGCCAGCATCGACCAGAACACGCCGTGGGCCAGCGCGCACAGCACGCGGGCGCCCAGCACGACGGCGTAGTCCGGCGCCACCGCCACCACGAACTGCGACAACGCCAGCAACCCCACGCACACCACCACGACCGTGCGCCGGGAGCGGTGCTCCAGGGACGCGGTCAGCGGGATGGCCGACTGGCCGGCGATGGCCGCGTACGCCGTGACCAGCAGGCCCACCGTCCCCGGCCGGACGTGCAGCCCGGCCGACAGCTGGGGCAGCAGCCCGACCGGCAGCGTCTCCGCCGTCACGTAGACGAACGAAGCGCTGGCCAGCGTGGCCAGCCCGAGCCGGGCCCGGCCCGGGCTGGGGGGCGCCACGGTCCTGACGCATGCTTCGGCCATGCTTCTGAGCTTATACTCGTTAGACGATTTAATTAAGGGCGGCGGCATGATCGTCGGTTGTGGGCGGCCCCCCGGGCGGCCCATAATCACCGGACGGGGCAGGTTCGCCGGGGTTGCTGGACGAGCGAACGGGATGCCAGGCAGCAGCCAGGCTTCCGGACGGGGCAGGAGTGAGGTGATGCAGGTGGCGCCGCGGACGACAGCGCAGGCCACCTTGTTGCGGGCGGTGCACGAGCGGCCCGGGGTGACCCGGGCGGCCGTCGCGCACGAGCTGGGCATGCCCAGCGGGTTCGCGGCCGAGACCGTCAGCCGGCTGGTCGGGGCCCGGCTGCTCAGCGAGGAGCCAGCCCCGCCCACCGGCAGCCGCGGGAGGCCGACCACGCTGCTGCGGGCCCACCCGGACGGCCCGCTGGCGGCGGTGGCCACGATCACCCAGGAGACCTGGACGGTGGCCGTGGCCGAGCTCGGCGGTACCCAGCTGAGCACGGTCACCGGGGCGCACGACCGCAGCCAGGACACCGTGCTGGCCGCGGTGACGGCGCAGCTCGGCCAGGCGGCTGGCCGGTTCGGGGCCCGGATCCGGGCCGCGGCGGTGTCGGTGCCGGGCACGGTGGTGGGCAGCCAGCTGGTCTACGCCCCCAACCTGGGCTGGCATGACGTGGACCTGTCCAGCCTGTGGCCGCACTACCACCCGGAACTGCCGCTGATCGCCGGGAACGACGCCACCTGCGCCGCGGTGGCCGAGTCGCGGCACGGGGCCGGGGTGGGCGCGGGCACCATGCTCTACCTGCACCTGGCGGCCGGGATCGGCGGGGCGGTGGTGGAGAACGACCGGGTGGTGGCGGGCGCGACCGGCACGGCGGGCGAGTTCGGCCACATGCCGTTCGGCGACTCCGCCGTGCGCTGCCGGTGCGGCGCCCTGGGGTGCTGGAACACCACCCTGGACGGTGGCGCGGTGGCCCGGATGCTGGGCCAGCCCGTCCCGGCGGACGAGGTCAGCTACCTGCGCCGGGTGCTGGCCGCGGCCCGGGGCAAGGAGACGGAGCCCGCTGAGGCGGTGCGCGCTCTGGCCCGGTCGGTGGGCCGGGGGGCGGCGGGCCTGGTCAACGCGCTCGACCCGCACCTGGTCGCGGTGGGCGGCCTGGGGCGCGAACTGCTCGAGGTGGCCGGCGGGCACGCCACCGCCGCCTACCACGACGGGCTGATGGCGTTCCGGACGCTGCCCCCTCCCCCGCTGGTGGCGGCCAGCCTGCCGGACGACGGCTCGTTGCTGGGCGCGGCCGAGCTGTGCTTCGACCGGATCATCACCGACGAGGGCCTGCAGGCCTGGGCGCTGGCAGACTGTCCGGCATGACCGGACCGGATTTCAAGGCCGAACTCCAGCTCTACCTGCAGCGGGGGCGTGAGTCCCTGCTGTGGAAGCTGGACGGACTGTCGGAGTACGACGTTCGCCGCCCGATGACGCCGACCGGCACCAACCTGCTCGGGCTGGTCAAGCACGTGGCCTCGGTGGAGGCCGGGTACTTCGGCGAGACGTTCGGGCGGCCGTTCGGCGAACCACTGCCCTGGATGGACGAGGGGGCCGAACTCAACGCGGACCTGTGGGCCACCCCGGGCGAATCACGCGAGCAGATCGCCGGGCTGTACCGGCGGGTGTGGGTCCATTCGGACCGGACCATCACCGAACTGCCGCTGGACGCGATCGGGCACGTGCCGTGGTGGGCGGCCGGGAAGAACGAGGTGACCCTGCACCGGATCCTGGTCCACATGGTCACCGAGACCGACCGGCACGCCGGCCACGCCGACATCGTGCGCGAGCTGATCGACGGGGCGGCCGGGCACCGGCCGGACTACAGCAACCTGGCCTCAGACGACCCGGCCTGGTGGACGGACTACCGGGCCACGGTGGAGCGGGCGGCCCGGGAGGCTGGCGGCGTCAGCGGATGAAGGCAATCTACGGATTCAGGCAGCATGCAGCCGGGCGCCCTCATCCCGGACCCAGAGCGCCAGCAGGCCACGGAAGTGGGCGATGAACTGGTCGTGTTCGTGCGGGGGGAATCCGGCCCGGACCGTCTGCACCAGCAGGTCATCGAAATCGGGGCCCCCGACCCAGTCGAGGACGATTTCGTCGATGTGGGCCAGGCTGGTCGCGCAGAAGTCCTCGTAGCGCTCGGTCTCGAAGTAGGTGTCGGCCAGCTCGCGGTAGACGCCGAGTTTGTCGTCGTAGGAAAGGCCGGCGTCGTCGGCGACTTCGAAGAACCGGCCGGTCTCCAGGTCCAGCCGGGGCCGGCGGCCGGTGGCGAGCACGAACACGCACCACTTGACCAGCGCCTTCATCGCCCACGGGAAGTAGTAGTGCAGGCTGGTCAGGGCCACGTCCGGGCAGGCGTTGGCGTAGTCGATGGGGTAGACTTCGCCGTCCTTGATCAGCGTCTCGCACGAGTTGAGCTCCCAGCGGAAAAAGGCGTTGACCAGCCGGCCGATCGTCACCGCCTCGGCGCCGACCTTCGGGCTGAGGAAGTCATGGTCGACCTGGTAGCGGTGGTGCATGGGCTGGTCCGGCTGGAAGCGCATGACCATGGTCTCGGAGCCGATGGACAGTGACCGGGCGAACACGTCGAAGTCGATGGCCTCCTGCAGGTGCATGAGCATCTCGCCGCTGGCGTCGTAGGCGGCGTGCAGTTCAGCCGGGTTCCGGATCTTCGACACGCCCCGCCAGCCGCCGCCGTCGAACGGCTTCATGAACAGCGGGTAGCCGATCTGCTCGGCGATAGCGTCGAGGTCGAACGGCTGGTTGTACTTGGCCGCGGTGTAGGCGTAGCGGGCGTTGTCGACCGGGTTCTTGAACGGCACCAGCACGGTCTCCGGGACCTTGAGCCCGAGCCGCATCATGGCGCAGTAGGCGGTGTGCTTCTCCATCGACTGGAACGTGAACGGGCTGTTCAGCAAGTAGACGCCGTTCATGATCGAGACCTTTTTGAGCCACTCGCGCGGCTGGTAGTACCAGTAGGCCAGGCGGTCGATGACCAGGTCGTGGCGAGGCCGGTCGCGCAGGTTGAACGGCTCGATGGTGATCCGCTCGCTGGCGAAGCTGTGCTGGGTCCCGCCCACGCCGGCGATTGGGCCGAGGCGGCCCAGGATCGTCTCGAACGCCCGGGGCCAGTCTTCCTCGGTCCCGAGCAGCAGCCCGATCAGGTGCGGCGTAGCGGTCAAGGCGATCTCCCTTCGTCAGCAGAAACGCGGCATGTGGTGGGCGAGCTGGGCCCGCCAGGAGGGCCAGTCGTGCGGGACGTCGTAACCCCAGAGGTCGAGCTCGTGCCGGATGCCGCGCGCGGCCAGCAGCGCGGCGAACTGCCGGGTGCTGTCCAGCGACCCGGTGGTGTCCTCCCACTGGCCCTGGCCGCAGACCAGCAGCAGGCTGACCCGGGCCCGCAGCCAGTCCAGGTGCTCCCCGTGCAGGTGCGGCACGTAGTCGACCGGATTGCTGAAGTAGGCGGCCGGGCCGCGCTCCCCCCAGCCGTGCCAGCTGGACGGGTCGTAGTTGCCGGACAGGCACAGGGCCAGCGGGAACAGGTCGGCCCGCTTGAGCGCGAAGTTGGCCGCGTGGTAAGCGCCCAGGCTGCAGCCGAACGTGGCTACCTCGGCGAAGCCCTGGCCGTCCTGATGGATCCAGGGCACGACCTGGCCGGTGATCCAGCTCTCGTAGCGCTCGTTCCGGCGGGCGCGTTCCTCCAGCGGGAGGCTGCGGTCGGACCAGGACGCCGCGTCGAAGCTGTCCACGCAGTAGACCTTCAGCCGGCCCTCGTCGATCAGGCCGGCCACCGCGCCGGTCATGCCCTGCTGCTCGAACTCCCAGGCACCGCTCCCCTCGGTCGGGAACACCAGCAGCGGGCGGCCCCAATGGCCGTAACGCACGACGGTGCCCGCCGCCCCGAGCGCGTCCGACCACAGCTCGGCCACCTCCCGGTTCATGCGACCAGCAGCCGGAGCAGGCCGGACAGGTGCGGGTCGAGGCTGTCCCGCCAGGCCGTCCAGTCGTGGCCGCCGCGGACCTCGTGCAGGACGGCCGGGTAGTGGTGGGCGGACAGGGACTGCACCAGCAGCCGGTTGTTGTGCACGTTGTCCTCGAACTGGCCGCAGGTGGCCGTGACCGGGACCGGGTGCTGCGGCAGGCGGCCGCCGTTCACGCTGCCCACGAAGCGGACGATGCGGCGGAAGTAGCGGAACCCCTCTTCCATCCGGTCGTAGCGCAGCGTGAAGAAGCTGCCGGACTGGAGAAACAGCGCGCCGAACATGCCCGGGTAGCGGACGTGCGCGTGCAGCATGGCCAGCCCGCCTAGGCTGGCGCCCATCCCGATCCGGGCCGTGCTGGCCAGCCGGCCGGTCACCGCGGGGAGCACCGCTTCGGCCAGAGTCCTGGTGTAGGCCGGGTGGGCCGAGTACCACTGGTCACGCAGGCCCGGGCTGAGCAGCGCGGCCCGCACCGGCGGCAGCCACGCCCCGGCCACCCCGGCGGCCAGGTACCGGGTCAGGCCGGCCCGCGCGTCGTACTCCGGCCCGTCGTGGACCACCAGCAGCGGCAGCGCCTCGTCCTCGGGCACACCGGCCGGGGCCCAGGTGCGCACGCCCACGGCGGCACCGTCGCCCAGCGCGGGCGCGGGTACGTCGAAGGCCTGGCCGTGCCCAGGCGTCGCCAGCACGCTCAGCCAGCCGGGCGGCGCATAGGGCGGGAACGGCAGCACCCGCTCATCGTCCCTGCTCCGAAGGCCGGTGACAACGGTGACGGGTGAGCTAGATGTGGTCGGATACGGCGACGTCCAGGGCGACCAGGTCCCCGTCTTCGGGCCCGGGAGGCTGCGACCGGTCCCAGACCCGCCGGTGCCAGGGCAGGGCGACGACCATGAACGCCGCGACGGCGAGGCTGAAGAACATCATCCCGTTGTCCACGTCCTGCCAGGCGTCGGCGTGCACGAGGTCCAGCGGCAGGTAGAAGATGGCGGCGTAGATGCCCACCACGATTTGCAGCGGCATGGTCAGCCGGGTGGGCCGGGCGATCGACGACGGCACCGGCCACTGCAGGTACTGGTTCCCGAATGCGGGCGAGCTGACGATGAGCGCGGTGGTGGTGACGGTGGCCACGTCCAGCGGATGGGCGCGGCGCCACCAGAACACCGCCAGCAACGCGACGACCAGTGCGCCCTTGGTGCCGATCTTGGCCACGTGGATCCACAGCGGATCCGACCAGACCGGAAGCGCGGTCTGGTGCTGGGTGACCCAGACCCCGGCCCAGTTCCAGGTGCCGATCGTGGGCTGGTTGCTGATCATGTGCTTGAACAGGTAGGGCATCTTGTCCAGGGGCGTGCCCACGGTGAGCGGCATGGTGGCGAAGATCACCACCCCGACTGCGGCGCCGCCCGCCACGGCCTGCAGCCGACGCCACCAGGACGGCAGCGCGATCAGCAGCGCCGGCCCGAACAGCACCGGCCAGCTCTGGGTGGAGATGGCCAGGCCGAGCAGGGCGCCGCCGGCCACGGCGCACCGGCCGGAGATGCCGGGGCCACCGCGCAACACGACCACCATGGCCGAGAAGGCCAGCAGCAGGCAGGCGGGTTCGAGCTGACCGTGCACGCTGCTGACCAGGATGGCGATGGGGTTGCAGGCGTACTGGAACCGGCGCAGGGCAGCCTGGTCGCCAGAGCCACCCGCCGCCGTGACCAGCGCCCCGACCACCACAACCACGCCGAGGTCGCACAGCAGCGCCGGGATCCGGGCCACCACCAGCCAGGACCAGTGCAGGTGCACGACCGTCCAGGCCGCCCCGGCCAGCACGAACGTGTAGGTAGGCAGGGACCCCCAGCCGTTGGTGCGGTTGTTCAGGATGGGGTCGTGATGGTGCAGGGTGGCGATCCCGGCAGCCCAGAAGTCGTTGGTCAGGTCGTACGGCTCGACCTTGTGGGTGAGCACCAGGGTCACCACCCGCAGCACCGCCGCCACGGCGAGCGCGACGGCCAGTGACGGCCGCCAGTTGCGCCGCTGGGCCAGCAGCATCAGTGTGACGCCGACCGCGAGGAGCACCAGCGCGGACACCATCTGATAAATGCTCATCTAGGTGCCATTCGAGCAATGGCGGCTGAACGTCGGGTCACCGGAAGATCGTAGCTTCAACTCCCGTGAAACGTGGGAGTGCGTTTGGCCACAAAGGCGGCAATTCCTTCCGCAGCGTCGTCGCTGGCCCCGGCCTCGCTCATCTGGGTGGTCTCGGCGCTGAGCTGGCCGGGCAGGTCCGTGGTCCAGGAATCACGCAGCAGGCGCTTCATCCGGCCGAAGGCCTGGGTCGGGCCGGCCGCGAGTTGCTGGGCCAGCTCCAGGGCCCGCTTCTCCACCTCGGCCGTGGGCACGATCTCGGTGACCAGGCCCCAATCCAGCGCCTCGGGCGCGGTGATCCGGCGGTTGAGCAGCATCAGCTGCTGGGCCCGGCGCAGGCCAACCAGCCGGGGCAGGAACCAGGTGTTACCGCCGTCAGAAGCCAGCCCGATGGCGGCGTAGCCGAGCGCGAACCTGCTGTCCTCGGCCGCCACCACTACGTCGGCGGCGTACAGCAGCCCCAGGCCACCACCGGCCGCGGCACCCCGCACGGCGCATACCACTGGACTGTCGATGCGGGTCAGCCGCTCCAGGGCCAGGTGCCACAGATCGATCATCTGCTGCAGCCGGCCGGGGAGCTCCGCCCGGGCCAGGCCGGCGAACATGGCCAGGTCGCCACCGGTGCTCAGGGAGCGGCCGGTCCCGCATAGCAGCACCGCGCGCACGGCGGGGTCGCCGGCTGCACGGAACACGGCCTCGTAGAAGTCCTCGACCAGGGTCAGGTCGATGGCATTTCCGGCCTCGGGACGGTTCAGCCGGATCGTGGCCACCCCCTGGTCCACGTCGTAGTCCACCACCCGCAGGTCACGCCGGCCCGCGGCCGGCGGCGGCAGCGCCTCGGCCCAGCGGGCGGTATCGGTGTACTGGGTCAGCTCGCTGAGCTGACCGCCGGTGAACCGGAGCACGTGCGCGAACGAGGCGTCGAGGCGGCCGCCGCCGTCGCGGGCCGTGCCGGTGTAGCGGCCGAGGACGAGCAGGCCACCGTCGGCCAGCGGAAGGAACTGGCCGGGTTCGGCCCGGACCCGGTAGTGACGGCCGATGGCCCACCAGAAGTCCTCGGTCATCGCCTTCGGGCTGTCGTAGTCTCCGCCCAGGCCGAGCGGCAGGCCCTCGGCCGTGTGGCCGGTGAACGACGGGTGCAGCAGCTGCCGCAGGTTCTCCGCGTCGCCGGCCGCCAGCGCCGCGTAGAAGTGGCGAGCCAGGACGACCTGGTCTGGCCCAGGGTCGGAACCAGTTGACATGAGCAAAGCTCCTGAAGCTGATCGGTCGGTCACGAGGGCACGGACGGGAACATGACGAGCAGCTCGACCGCCGCGGCGGTCTCGCCGGGCGGCCGGCCAGCCAGGCCCGCGCTGTTCAGCGCGCCCAGGATCAGGTCGCGCACAATCGGCGCGGGCACGCCCGCCGCGAGGACGCCAGTCCCCTGGGCGTCCTCGACCAGCCTCGACCATTGTTGCAGGTAGACCCGGCGGAGCTCGCGGAACGCCGTTCCCGGCGGCCCGTCCAGGGCCAGCGCCGGCGCGAGCACCACCGCGGCGTAGTCCCGCAGATCGTGGAGCGCGTCCAGGTGGGCGCGGATCGCGGCGCGCAGCCGGGCCCGCGGGTCACCGGGCCTGGCCCCCTGGGGCACCTCGGTCATGGCCCGGTCCAGCCGGGCCAGCGACTCGCGCAGGCCCTCTTCCAGCATGGCGTCGATGAGCTGCTCCCGGGAGCCGAAGTGGAAGTAGATGCTGCCCGGTTTAAGCCCGGCCGCGCCGGCGATGGCACCCAGGCTGGCCCCGGCCCAGCCGTGCCGGGCCACCTCGGCCGCAGCCGCGTCCAGCAGCCGGTGCCGGGTCCGGTCCCCCTTGGTCGGCGCGTCAGTGGATGCGGCGGCCATGACCCTGCCAGTAGCGCTCGCGCAGGACCGGCTTGACCACCTTGCCGGTCGCGGTGTGCGGCAGCATGTCCACGACGTCCACGCTGGTTGGGCACTTGAACCGGGCCAGCTGGCCGCGGCAGAACGCGATCACCTCCGCCGGTTCGACCACCGCGCCCGGGCGGGCCACCACGACCGCCTTGACCGTCTCGCCCCAGCGGTCGTCGGGCACGCCGATCACCGCCGCCTCGGCCAGCGGCGGGTAGGCGGCCAGCACCTTCTCCACCTCGGCCGGGTACACGTTCTCGCCGCCGGTGATGATCATGTCCTTGGCCCGGTCGACCAGGTAGATCCGCTGCTGCTGGTCGAGGTAGCCGAGGTCGCCGGTGCGCAGCCAGCCGTCGGGGGTCAGCGCGGCCGCAGTCTGCTCGGGCTGGTGCCAGTAACCGGCCATGTTCTGCGCCGACCGGGTCAAGATCTCGCCCACCTGCCCGGTGGGCACGTCCTGGCCGGTCTGGGGGGACACGGCCCGGACTTCGACCCAGGGATACGGGCGGCCCGCGGAGCGCAGCCACTCGGGATGCCCGGGGTCGGTGTGCTCGGCCGCGGACAACTGGGCGAACGCGCCGGTGGCCTCTGTGAGCCCGTAGATCTGCACGAAGTCGCAGCCCAGCGCGTCCTGGGCCTGGCGCAGGCCGGTGGGGCTGATCGGGGCACCGGAGTACACCATCTGGCGCAGCGTGCGCGGGCCGGCTTCGGCAGCCTCCACGCCCGCCCCGGTCTCCCCGGCCGCCGCGCCCGCCCCGACGTCCCCGGCTTCCCCGGCCGCCGGAGGTGGCGCCGCGCTGAGGGCGCTGAGCATGGTGGGGACGCAGAAGGCCAGCGTGACGCCCTCGGCCGCCATCGTGTGCCGCACGGGGCCGGGCGCGAAGTCGCGGACGATCACCTGCCGGGTGCCACGGGCCATCCCGGCCAGAGCCCAGGCCAGTCCGCCCATGTGGAACAGCGGCATGCACACCAGGCTCACGTCATCAGGAGTGAAACCCCAGGCCACGGAGATGTCGTCCAGCAGCACCCGCAGGTTGGTGCCGTTGGCGAACATCGCGCCCTTGGGCGGCCCGGTGGTGCCGCTGGTGTAGAGCTGGAAGGCGATATCGTCGGCCTGAACCGGGGCGGCGGGATCGGCCCCGACGGGCTCCTTCCAGTGGGCCAGGGAGGGCCACCGGCCGTGCTCGTGCAGCGCGACCACGGTGTGCAGGCCGGGAAGTTCGGCCTCGGCCTGTTCGACGGCTTGTGCGGCGGTCTCGTCGGTGAACACGATCCCGGCGCCCGAGTCGCCGATCATCGCGGTCAGCTCGGCCGCGGACAGCCGCCAGTTCAGCGGGACCGGCACCGCTCCGGCTAGGGCGCAGCCGAACAGGTAGCCGAAGTAGGACGGGTCGTTCTTGCCCACGAACACCACCCGGTCCTGGGGTTTGACCCCGTCCCGGGCCAGGGCGGCGGCGATGCGGCAGGCTTCGGCGTGCAGGTCGCTCCAGGTCAGGTGCTGGCCCCCGCCGCTGACCACGATCGTGTCCGGGGACCCGGTGGCGCCGCGCTCCAGGAGGTCGCGCAGGCTGCTGGTCACGCGCCCTGGCCCTTGGTGGCGCCCCGGCCCTTGGTGGCGCCCTGGTAGAGGCCGATCTGCTTCATCAGGCCGAGTAGGTCGTAGCTGGCGTTGAGGTAGCAGGCCCGGCCGTCGCGGAAGTCGAACACCTCCAGCCCGGAGAAGTCGAAGGGCCGGCCCGTACCGGGGACGCCGGGCGGGTCCAGCACGCCGCTGAAGTGCCCGGTCCCCCGCCAGCTGAACGCCACCCGGGCCAGGTCGTTCCGGAACATCGGCGGCGCGACGACTTCCCAGCGCAGGTCGGGATAGGCGCCGACGACGTAGCGCAGGTAGCCGACCGTGGCCGCATGGCCCTGCACGTGCCAGCCGGTGTGCCGGGTGGTCGGGCTATCCAGCACGAAGTCCTCGGTGACCAGGCTCGGGATCAGCTCGGTCTTCCGGCCGTTCCACGCCTCGATCCACCCGTCGTACCACTGGGTGGCGAAGTCCAGGTCCACCATCGACGAGTCGGCCACAGGCACCAGCACCGGCGATCATCTCCCGACAAAACCTAATTTCTCTTAGACTCTAATAAGAATTAGATTCTGTCCAGAGGTGGCGGCCCTCAGGAGCGCTCCGCCCGGGGCAGAGCGGGGCTTCGCGTCGCCGCGTCCGGCAGCACGCCCAATCGCGTCCGGGCAGCACGCCCGTTGGCGCCTTTGGGTGCGTCCCAGCACACCCAAAGGCGCCATTGGGTGCGTAGGGACCGCGCACGCGCAGGGGCCTACGGGCCCGGTGTGACTCCTGGGGCTGGGCGCTATGGCTGGCCGCGTTGGGCCGCCGGTACGTTGGCGCCATCGGTCCGGCCATCACCCAATGCCGCTGACTTAGGGCGGTGTGGTTGCGTGATATGCAACAAAGCTCCTGGTAGGACGGTTTTCGCCACGATCACCGTCTGTTCCGGGAGCTTTGTTGCCTGCCTATCGTGCCACCGCGGTTGCTGCTGATGCCACTCTGCCGCTGGATCTGATCGAGGAGGCGGTGACGGCTGCCGGGTGCCGGGAACAGCGCCGGCGGCTGCTGCCGTCGGTGGCGGTGGTGGTGTTCGTGCTGGGCTGTGCCCTGTTCCATGGCGAGGGCTATGGCGAGGTCGCGGCCAAGCTGGCGGGCTGGCTGTCCCCGCTGGCCGGGCCGGGTGGCTGGCATCTGCCCGGGACCGGGGCGCTGGCCCGGGCCCGGGCCCGGATCGGGCCGGGCCCGCTGCGGATCTTGTTCTCGGCGCTGGCCGGGCCGCTGGCCAGCAGTGACACCCCGGGCGCGTTCGCGTTCGGGCGGTTGCTGGCGGCCCTGGACGGGACCACGCTGGACGTGCCGTACTCGGCGGGCAACCTGGCCGCGTTCGGTGCCCCGCCCTCCGGCGGCCACGGGACCGGGCCCTGGCCGCAGGTCCGGCTGGTCACGGTGATCGCCTGCGGCACCCGCGGGATCATCGACGCGGCGTTCCGCGGCCGCCGCGCGCGGCAGGCCTCCGAGCAGGACCTGGCCCGCACCCTGGCCGCCCGCGGGCGGCTGGGGCCCGGGATGCTGATCCTGGCCGACCGGAACTTTTCCGGCTACCCGGTCGCGGCCGCGCTCGCCGCCACCGGCGCGGACCTGCTGATCCGGATCAAATCCAGCCAGTGCTTACCCGTCTTGGAGGTCCTGCCCGACGGCTCCTGCCGGTCGGTCCTGGTCACCCGGGCGGCTGGGCTGCGCCGCGCGGATGCCCGCCGCCGCGGCCGGATCCTGCCCGGCCCGCCCGCCGGGCTGCCAGTCCGCCTCATCGAGGCCGACATCACCATCACCCCAGCCGGCGCCGCACCCCGCACCGAGCACTGCCGGCTGATCACCACCCTGGCCGACCCCGCCCAGGCACCCGCCGCTGACCTGGCCGCCTGCTACGCCCGCCGCTGGGAAATAGAAACCAGCTACCGCGACCTGAAAGTCTTCACCCGCGGCCCCGGCCGCCTCCTGCGATCACAGCACCCCGCCGAGGTCACCCAGGAAATCTGGGCCCTGCTCTGCGCGGCCCAGCTCACCCACACCGCCCGCACCCACGCCGCCACCACCAGCGGCCACCACCCCGCCCGCATCTCCTACACCATCACCTTGCGGGCCATCCGCCGCGCCCTGACCACCACCACAACCAGCAGCATCACCAGCGAAGCGCTCGCCGGCCTGCTGCCACCCCGGCGCCAGCGCAGCTACCCCCGCCTGCCCCTGACCAGCGCCACCAACCGGCGCACCGCCCGCACCCACCTCACCGGCGCCATCACCCGTATCATCACCATCACCCCCCCGGCCACCACCAGCCTGCCCGGCCCCTAAATCAGCGGCATTGGGCCATCACCGGTGCGTTGGCGCCATCGGGCACAGCATGGTGTGCCCTTTGGCGCCATCGGGCACAGCATGGTGTGCCCTTTGGCGCCATCGGGCACGGTAGCAACCCCCAAGCATCGAGACCCCACGAGGCAGCTGTGACTGAAGAGCTGGGTGGGGCGGGTGGCGGGCTGGCCCATCCCGTCGCCGTCGTCCCGGCGGCCGAAAGAGCGGGCCGAGCGGGACGGATCAAGCGGCAACGATCTTCCGCCGCTTGAGGCGGCCCGGGAGGCCTGCTCGGCTGACGGGCCGGACGACGGCGCCCGGGACGGAGCCAGGCCAAGGGTCCTCCTCCATCCCGGAGCCTGAGTACCCCGCCGGAGGCCAGGCCCGGGCGGGGCGGTGTGACGCGAGGGCTGGGTGGGACACGCTGGGCGCCCCGGCGGAGGGTGCCCGCCGGAGGCAATCAGTTAGGCGGGGCGAAGGTGGGCGCGCGGCGCGCGGCGTAGGCGTCGAGACCCTCACGCATCGCTTCGGAGTTCCAGTTGCGGCGAAAAAACTCCAGGTCAGACTGCAAAGTCTCTTCCCAGCTGGGCTGCAGGGCCTGGTGGACCATGGCCTTCATGGCGGCGACGCTGACTGGGCTGCGACGGCTCAGGGTGCCGGCCAGTTCCGTGGTGCGGCGTTCCAGCTCGCCCGGCGGTGTGACCTCGGCGACCAGGCCGTAGGCGGCCATGGTGGCCGCGCCGACCGGCTCGGACAGGAGCAGGACCTGTTTGGCCCGGAGCTCGCCCAGCGCCCGGACCAGGCCCGCGGCGGCGCCGACGGCGGGAGCGATGCCGAGGCCGGCGTGCGCGTCGGTGAAGGTGGCGCCAGCGTCGGCCACGATCAGGTCGCAAGCCAGGATCAGCTCCAGGCCGCCGGCCGCGCAGGCGCCGTTGACCGCGGCGATGACGGGCCGGGACGAGGCTCGCAGCCGGGCCATCAGGGCGGTCAAGGGCCCGATCACGGCGGCCAGGAAGCGGTCGCAGCCGTCCGGCTCGGCCAGCATGGCCCGGAAGAAGCGCAGGTCGGCGCCGGCGCAGAAGGCCGGCCCGGCCCCGGTCAGGACCAGCACCCGCACCTGGTCGTCGGCCTCGGCCAGGTCCAGGGCGCGGTGGGCCTGGGCCAGCATCGTGGCGGTGAGCGCGTTGCGCTGGCCCGGGCGGTTCAGCGTGATCCAGGCGGCCGGGCCCCGGCGCTCGTAGCTGAGCTCGGCGTCGCCGGTCACGCGGACGGGCCCATCATCCGGACCGCCGGTCACGAGCTCAGCAGGTGGGACGGGATCGCGGCGGTCCGGGAGCGGAGGTACTCCCCCAGCCCCTTGGCCTGGGGGTCCGGGCGGGTCGAGGCGGCCACGCCCGCCCCCAGCAGCCCGACGACGACGAAGTTCAGCGCGCTGAGGTTGGGCAGTTCGTACCGGCGGACCTCCAGGTGAGCGCACTCCGGGATGAGCAGGCGCAGCCGGTCCACGGTCAGGTAGTCGCGCAGCCACGGATAGGCGGCCGGGTTGCGGGTCCAGAGGCCGATGTTGGCGTTGCCGCCCTTGTCCCCCGACCGGGCCCCGCACAGCCGGCCCAGCGGGGCCCGTGTGACCTCAGCGGCCGCCGCGCCGGGTGAGGCCGGCGCGGCCGGGGAGGGTCCGGCGTTGGGACCAGTTATAAAAATGCCGGAGGAATCGGACGGGACCGGAACTGCGGACGGGACCGGAGCGGCCGGATCGGAGGAATCCGGCGGGAACGGAACTGCGGACGGGACGGGACCGGCCGGATCGGAGGAATCCGGCGGGAACGGAACTGCGGACGGGACGGGACCGGCCGGATCGGAGGAATCCGGCGGGAACGGAACTGCGGACGGGACCGGAGCGGCCGGATCGGAGGAATCCGGCGGGAACGGAACTGCGGACGGGACCGGAGCGGCGGGGGCAGCCGGCGGGACGGGGATCGCTGTGCCGTCGGGTAGGACCACGGTGTGGGCCACCTCGGCCGCCGGGACCAGCGTGGGCCAGTAGATGCCGAAGGCGCTCTCCGGGGTGGGCGGCGTGGTGGTGTGGAAGCCCGCGTAGCCGCCCAGGGCCAGCTCCATGGTCGCGTTGGAGAAGCGGCGGCCGACCTTGCGCGGGTCGGGGTCCTTGACCGTGATCCGCAGGTGGGCGGTGGCCTGCTCGTTGGTGGGCGCGTCGGGCTGATCGAAGCGGAGCAGCCGCACGTCCACGTCCGCGAACTGGGCCCGACCGCCGAGCACGTCGAACAGCTCCTCGGTGGCCCAGGCCGCCTTCTCCTCGATGTCCAGACCGGTCAGGACCAGCGTCATCGTGTTGCGGTACCCGCCCAGGAAGTTCATCGCCACCTTGGCCGTGGTCGGCGGCGGGCTGCCTTTCGTCCCGGCCAGCCGCACCCGGTCCGGGCCGTCCTGGGTCAGCGTGACGGTGTCGAAGTGGGCGATCACGTCGGGGTTGGCGTAGGCCGGTTCGGCGATCTCGTAGAGCAGCTGCGCGGTGACCGTGCCCACCGAGACCAGGCCGCCGGTCCCGTCGTGCTTGGTGATCACGCTGCTGCCGTCGGCCGCGACCTCGGCGATCGGGAAGCCCGGGTAGCGCCGGTCCTGGATCTCGGCCAGGAACGAGTAGTTGCCCCCGGTGGCCTGCGGGCCGCACTCGATCACGTGGCCGGCCAGCACGGCACCGGCCAGCGCGTCGAAGTCGTCGCGGCGCCAGCCGTGCCACCACGCGGCCGGGCCGGTGACCAGCGAGGCGTCGGTGACCCGGGGGCAGACCACGATGTCCGCGCCGGCGTCCAGCGCGGCGGTGATGCCCCAGCCACCCAGGTAGGCGTTGGCCGTGACCGGCTTACCGGGAGCCTGGGCCAGGGGCAGGCGGGTGTCCAGGTGGGCCAGCGAGTGCCCGGCCGCGGTCAGCTCGTCCAGCCGGGGCAGCAGGTCGTCGCCGGTCACGTAGGCGATCTTCGGGTGCAGCCCGAGCCGTTCGGCCAGCGCGGCCAGTTGGGCGGCCAGGCCAGCCGGGTTGAGGCCGCCGGCGTTGTTGACGATCTTTATGCCGTGATCCAGGCAGGTGCCGAGCACCTCCTCGAGCTGGCCAAGGACCGAGCGGGCGTACCCGGCGGCCGGGTCCTTCTGCTGGGCCTTCCACAGGATCAGCATGGTCAGCTCGGCCAGGTAGTCGCCGGTGAGGACGTCGATCGGGCCGCCTTCGACCATCTCGCGCGAGGCGGCGCTGCGGTCGCCGTAAAAACCGGACGAGTTTCCGATCCGTATCGCTCGTTGGGCCGGGCGGCGGGCTGAGGCGGGCGTGGTCACGAGGAGACCTTTCCGTCACGGGGTGGGCGGCCGGGGCCGGCCGGGCCGGCGAACGCCTGGGCGATCGCCATCCACTGGCTGGCCACCGGTCCGGTGACGACGAGGCTGGTGTCGGACCGGTGACGGCGCTGAGTCACGGCCAGGCAGAAGTCCAGCGCCGGGCCGGTCACCCGGTCCGCGGCCTGCGCCGGGCCCCAGGTCCAGGTCTGGCCGTCCGGGGCGGTGAGCTCGACCCGGATCGGCTCGGTGGGCACGGGCAGGCCGTTGACCAGGTAGCTGTAGGGCAGGGCCCGGATGCCGATGTGGGCCACGTGCCGCAGCCGGGCGGTCGGCGGCCGCTCAGTTCCGAGGGCGTCGGCGATGTCCTGGCCGTGGGCCCAGGTCTCCATGATCCGGGCTGTGACCGAAGAGGCCACCCCCATGTCCGGGCCGAACCACGGCAGCCGGGTGGCCGGGTCGCAGCGGGCGTAACCGTCCAGCAGCCTCTGGCGGGAGGCACGGAACCAGGTCCGCAGCGCGTCCCCGTCCAGGTGCCGGTGCGCGGCAGCCACCCGGTCCGGGTAGTCATCGCCTTCTGCGGCCAGCGCCTCGGCATCGCGGCGGAACTGGTCCGGGTCGGTGATCGACTGCAGCGTCACGTCGTCGAAGAAGGCCAGGTGGGTGACCTGGTCGGCGATGGTCCAGCCGACCGCTGGGGTGGGCCGGTCCCAGTCCGCCGGGGCCAGCGGCTCCAGCAGGGCGCCGACGACGGCCGACTCGGCGGCCAGGTCGTCGAGCAGCGGCTTGAGGTCGGCCGGCATCAGCGGCCGGTCCCGGTCGGCACCAGTGGCCTGGTGTGGGCGGACATCAGCGGCCGGTCCAGGCCGGGCGCCGTTTGTCGCGGAACGCGGCCGGGCCCTCCTGGGCGTCGGCGCTGCGGTACACCGGGTCCCAGATCCGGTCCGCTTCGGCGTAGGCCTCGCTCAGCGAGTGTTCGGCGGTCAGGTAGACGGTGCGCTTGGCGGCCAGGACCGACAGCGGGGCGTTGGCCGCGATCCGCTCGGCCAGCGCCTGGGTGGCGCTCGGCAGTTCGGCGTCGGGCACGACCTGGTTGACCAGCCCGAGCTCGTAGGCCCGCTGGGCCGACACGGGGTCCCCGGTGAGGAGGATCTCCATCGCCACCCGGGGCGGGATCAGCACCGGCAGCGGCACCGCCCAGGGGGAACCGCGGCCCACCTTGACCTCGGTGACCGCGAACCGCGCCGATTCGGCGGCGACGCACAGGTCACACTGCTGGGCCAGCAGGAAGCCGCCGGCGTAGGCGACCCCGTTGACGGCGGCGATGGTCGGCTTGGCCACCTCGATGTTGCGGCCGAACTGGGGCAGGAAGTCGGGCGGCGGCACCTCCAGCGCGGTGTCGGCCATCTCCTTCAGGTCGCCGCCGGCGCAGAACGCGCGGTCGCCGGCCCCGGTGAGCACCAGCACCTTGGCCTGGTCGTCGGCGTTGAACCGGCGCACCCCGGCGAACAGCCCCTCGCGCACGGCCCGGCTCAGCGCGTTGCGGGCCTCGGGCCGGTCGATGGTCAGCCAGGCCACGCCGTTGCGCAGCTCGTACCGGACCACCTCGCGCGGGGCCTGGGCCGTGTCCGTGTCAGTCATCTGCGTCTCCCTCGTCGCCTTCGTCTTCGAGGACGGCCAGCACGGAACCGCTGTCGACCTGGGCGCCGACCGCGACGGGCAGGTCCGCGACGACCCCGGCGGCCGGGGCGCGGATCGCGTGCTCCATCTTCATGGCTTCGATGGCCAGGATCACCGCGCCCGCGGGCACGTGATCGCCCAGGGCGACCTCGACCCGGACCACGGTGCCGGGCATCGGCGCCAGCAGCGAGCCGGCCTGGGCTGCGGCCGACGGATCCGGGAACCGGTCCACCTCGGTCAGCACGCTGTGGCCCAAGTTGCTGTCCACGTAGAACGCATCGCCCGCCCGGAGCACGTCGATGACGCGGCGCACTCCGGCAATCTCCACGTCGACCGAATACCCACGGGACTGGCGGGGTCCCTGAAGCTGACGGGGTCCCTGGGGCTGATGGGGGGCATGTGGTTGCTGTGGTACCTGGTGTTGGCGGGGTCCCTGGGGCTGATGTGACTCATGGGTTTCGTGTAGCCGGACCTCTGGGTACTCCGTGCCCTCGACCTCGGCGCGGAGGCCATCGCGGGTGAAGGCGTAGGTGACCTCGATGACCTGGTCGTTGGCGGTGTAGCTGGCCCGCTGGGGGGCGCTGGGGTTGTTACGCCAGCCAGAGGGCAGGGTGGCCAGGACCGGGGCGTCCCGGCGGCGGCGGGCCTGTTCGGCCAGGGCCACCGCGAGTGCGTGCTCCGGTGGCGTGGCCACGGGCGGGCTCAGCTCCTCCGGCGGGTGCCGGGTCAGGTAACCGGTGTCGATGGCCCCGGCCCCGAACTCCGGCTCGCGCAAGATCCCGACCAGCAGGTCCCGGTTGGTGACCACGCCGTGCAGCCGGGCCCGGGACAGCGCACCGGCCAGCACCCGGCGGGCGTCGTCGCGGGTCTGGCCGTAGCCGATGACCTTGGCCAGCATCGAGTCGTAGAACGTGCTGACCCGGGTGCCGGAGGCAAAGCCGGCGTCGACCCGCAAGCCCGGCCCGGTGGGGATGTCGAACGTGTGGACGTCTCCGCTGGCCGGCAGGTAGCCCGCGGGCACGTCCTCGGCGTACAGCCGGGCCTCGATGGCGTGGCCGGTGAAGGTGGCCCCGGTGACCTCCGGCGGCAGCGGCTGGCCGGCCGCCACCTCGAGCTGCACCTTGACCAGGTCCAGGCCGGTGATCAGCTCGGTGACCGGGTGCTCGACCTGGAGCCGGGTGTTGACCTCGAGGAAGTAGAACCGGCCCGAGGCGTCTAGGACGAACTCCACCGTGCCCGCGCCGACGTAGCCGATGGCCTGGCCCGCGGCCACCGCGGCCTGGCACAGCTGTTCGCGCAGCTCAGGCCCGACGGCCGGCGAGGGCGCCTCCTCGACGATCTTCTGGTAGCGGCGCTGGATGGAGCACTCGCGCTCGAACAGGTGCACCACCGTGCCGGCCTGGTCGCCGAAGATCTGGACCTCGATGTGCCGGGGCGAATCGACAAAGCGCTCCAGGAACACCGTGCCGTTGCCGAACGCGGAGGCGGCCTCGCGGCGGGCGCTGGCCACCGCCTCGGTCACTTCGGACTGGTGGTTGACGATCCGCATGCCGCGGCCGCCGCCACCGAACGCCGCCTTGACCAGCACCGGGTAGCCGATGTCGTCGGCCGCCTTGACCAGCTCGGCCGGGTCCGGGTCGCTCCCGTCGTCGAACACCGCGCCGGGCAGCACCGGGACCCCGACCGCGGCCATGATCTCCTTGGCGCCGATCTTGGACCCCATGGCCTCGATCGCCTCCGGGGTCGGGCCGACGAAGGTCAGGCCGGCCGCGGCGCAGACCCGGGCGAAGCCCGCGTTCTCGGACAGGAACCCGTAGCCGGGGTGGACACTGTCGGCGCCGGTGGCGGCGGCCGCGGCCAGCAGCGCCTCGACGTTCAGGTAGGTCTGGGCCGGGGCCGAGCCGGGCAGCCGGACGGCCTCGTCGGCGTCGCGGACGAACGGCAGCCCCTCGTCCGGATCGGAGAAGACCGCGACCGTGCCGATGTCCAGGGCCCGGGCCGTGCGGATGACCCGGGACGCGATCTCGCCCCGGTTGGCGATCAGCAGTTTGCGGATGGGCGTGATCGCTGGTTTCTCCTTGGTCACGGTGCCGTCCTTGGTCACGGGCCCCTCACATCCGGAAGACGCCGAAGCCGCGGTGCCCGGCCACCGGGCCGGAGTGCACCGCGGACAGCGCCACGCCGAGCACGGAACGGGTGTCGCGCGGGTCGATGACCCCGTCGTCGTAGAGCCGCGCGCTGACGAAGAACGCGCTCGACTCGCTTTCGATCTGGGCCTCGATCTGTTTGCGGCGCTGCTCGTCGGCGGCCACGTCGAAGTCCCGCCCGGTGGCGGCGGCGGAGGCCCGGCCGACGATCGACATCACGCCGGCCAGCTGCTGGGCCCCCATCACGGCCAGCTTGGCGTTGGCCCAGGCGAACATGAACCGCGGGTCGTAGGCCCGGCCGGACATGCCGTAGTTGCCGGCTCCGAACGAGGCGGCCATGTTGATGGTCAGATGCGGGACGGCCGAGTTCGTCACCGCGTTGATCATCTTGGCGCCGTCTTTGATAATGCCGCCCTGCTCGTACTGGGCGCCAACCATGTAACCGGTGGTGTTCTGCAGGAATATCAGCGGCGTGTCGCTCTGGTTGGCCAGCAGGATGAACTCGGTCGCCTTCTTGGCTTCCTCGCTGAACAGCACGCCGCGGGCGTTGGCCAGCACCCCGACCGGGTAGCCGTGGATCGAGGCCCAGCCGGTGACCAGGCTGGTGCCGTAGCGCGGCTTGTACTCGTCGAACCGGGAGCCGTCGGTGACCCGGGCCAGCACCTCGCGCGGGTCGAACGGGGTCCGGAAGTCGGCCGACACGATGCCGAGGAGCTCGTCCGGGTCGTAGGCCGGCGGGTCAGCAGGCTCGGTGGGGTTGGGCCCGAGCTTGCGCCAGTGCAGGTCGGCCACGATCTGGCGGCCGAGCCGGATGCAGTCCAGCTCGTCGGTGGCGAAGTAGTCGGCCAGGCCGGAGACCCGGGAGTGCATGTCCGCCCCGCCCAGGGACTCGTCGTCGGACTCCTCGCCGGTGGCCATCTTGACCAGCGGCGGGCCCCCCAGGAACACCTTGGCTCCCCGGTCGACCAGGACCGAGTAGTCGCACATGCCGGGCACGTAGGCGCCGCCCGCGGTGGAGTTGCCGAAGACCAGGGCGATGGTGGGGATGCCCATGGACGACAGCTGGGTCAGGTCGTGGAAGATCTTGCCCGCGGGCACGAACAGGTCGGACTGGGTGGGCAGGTCGGCGCCGCCCGACTCGACCAGGTTGATCACGGGCAGCCGGTTGAGCCGGGCGATCTCCAGCGCGCGCAGGTTCTTGCGCAGCGTGTAGGGGTTCATCGAGCCGCCGCGCACGGTCGGGTCGTGCGCGATCAGCACGCATTCGACCCCGGAGACCACGCCGACGCAGGTCACGATGCTGGCCCCGACCGAGAACTCGGTCCCCCAGCCGGCCAGCGCCGACAGCTCCAGCAGCGGCGAATCCTGGTCGACCAGCAGCTCGAGGCGTTCGCGGGCCAGCAGCTTGCCGCGGTCGTGGTGCCGCTGGGAGTACCTCGGGCCGCCGCCGGCCCGGGCCAGCTCCAGCTGCTCGTTCAGGGCCGCGATGGCGGCCAGCTGGCCCTTCCGGTTGGCCAGGTAGCTGTCGCCGGTGGTGTCCACCGCCGAGCGCAGGACGGGCACCAGACCTCCTCCGGGTTTGCGGCCGGGCGGCCTGCGAGATCCGGCCGGGCGGCCGGTGAGCCGCATGGCGATGTTAACCGCCATTCACTTAGCGCGCCAGGAGGTGATCTTGGGCCTTTACCAGCCCCCGATGTCTTTACCAGCGCTGCGCGGATCTCTACAGTGGCCACTGTAGTGAACAGGCAGTCACTATTGGCGTCAGAGGGGACGTAGCGGCATGGCGGTCAACTTCGACGTGACCACAACGGAACTCGATGTGACCAGCCTGCACCATCGGCGGGCCACCCACCGGTGGGAGCGCACCAGCGTCGGCGACCTGTTCGAGCGGATGACGTGGAGCTTCCCCGACCGCGAGGCCCTGGTCGGCCAGGACGGCGCCTACGGGGACGAAGCCTTCCACCGCGTCAGCTACGCCCAGGCCGACGAGTTCGCCAACCAGCTCGCCAACGGCCTGCTGGCCCGGGGGCTGCAGCACGGCGACGTGATCATGATGTTCTGCGAGAACTCGATCGAGGGCTACCTGATCAAGATCGCCGCGGCCAAGGCCGGGCTGGTGGCCGCGCCGATCAACCCGATGATGGCCCCGGACATGGTGGCGGCCATGATCGCGCTGGTCCGGCCGAAGCTGGCCGTGGTGGACGCGGAGCTGTGGCCGGCCGCCCAGGGCCCGTTCGCGGCGGCCGGCCTGGAGGTCGCGATCACCGTCACCATCGGCGGCGACCCCGTGCCGGGCAGCCAGTCCGTGCTCGACTTCGCCCGGGCCCAGCCCGCGACCGAGCCGGACGTGGAGATCCACGGCGACGACATCTGGGAGATCTTGTTCACCTCGGGCACCACCGCGCTGCCCAAGGCGGCGATGATCTCGCACACCTGCAGCTATCTGGCCGCGTACGGGTTCGCACTGTCGCTGACCCGGGGTCTCCCGCTGGAGTCCGATCTGCGGGTCGGCACGTTCCTGCCCATGCTGTACCACGTCGGTGACCAGCCGTTCAGCTACTCGGTGTTCCTGTCCGGCGGCACCATGATCATGGGCCGCAAGCCCGATCCGGTGCGGATCACCGAGATGATCTCCGCCGAAGGGGTGACCGCGCTCTGGGCCGGCTCCCCGGCCATGGTCGGCGCGGTGGATGCGGTGCTGGGTGACCGGCCGGACCTGGACGCGCACAGTCTCACCGTCATCGTCTACGGCTGGGCCGCGCTGCCGCCCGCGGTGCTGGCCTCGATGAAGAAGCACTGCGGGGATGACCTGCTGGTGTTCGAGATCTTCGGCCAGACCGAGTCGATCTCCTGCCACCGGTTCTGGCCGGACAAGTGGCCCGAGGTGTACGCCAGGACCGCGCCGCAGGAGAACTACGTCGGGGTGCCGAGCCCGCTGCTGGCCTCGACCGTGCTGGATCCGGAGGGGCAGGACCTGGCCGGCTCGCCCGGGGTGGCCGGTGAGGCGGTCTACCGGTCCCCGTCGATGATGGCCGGGTACTACCGGGACGAGCCCGCCACCCGGGAGGCGTTCCGGTTCGGCTGGTTCCACTCCGGCGACAGCTGCGCCTACGACGACCAGGGCCTGCGGGTCATGCTCGACCGCTACAAGGACATCGTGAAGACCGGCGGGGAGAACGTGTCCAGCCTGCGGGTGGAGGCCGTCCTCGGGCTGCACCCCGGGGTGGCCAAGTCGGCCGTGATCGGGCTGCCGCACCCGCACTGGGGCGAGGCCGTCACCGCCGTCGTCATCCGCAAACCCGGCGACACGCCGACCGAGGCCGAGCTGATCGCCTACTGCCGGGCCAACCTGGCCGGCTACGAGACCCCCAAGGGCGTCGTGTTCGTCGACTCGCTGCCGGAGACCGTGGGCGGCAAGGTGCTCAAGTACAAGCTCCGGGTCACCTTCGCCGGCCACTACGAGGACGCCGGGGTGGCCGGCTAGCGGGTGGCCGGGTTAGCTAGCTGGCCGGGTTAGCTAGCTGGGTCAGCGACCCCTTGGGCACCAGGATTTCCGACACGTTGGCCGCCGCGACCGTGCCCGGAGCGACGTACTTAAATCCAATGGTGCTGTTCTGCTCGATTTCCATCGTCGATGCGTAATTGAGCAGCGAGAAACCCATCTTGCCCGAAACCAGGTCGGGAGTGGTCTGCGAGGTGGCCTGAATTATTTCCGGTGTCACCGTCAAGCCAACTCGGTGAAAATATCCTTTATTAATAGCAATGAAAAGATCGGCGGCATCCGCGATCGGCAGGGTACCCACGGTGATGTGAGTTTTCTCCGGCTTGGCGCTGGCCGCGGCGGACGAAGATGACGGCGACGAGGCCACTGACGTGGTTTTAATAGGTGAGCCGCAGGCCACGGGGAACAGCACGGTGGTCACGGCGGCCGCCCCAGGAGGACGCGGAGCGGGCGAGTAGGAGTCACTGGTACCTCCCCGGCGGGATTAGCTGAATAAAATGAATGCCAGGCACATTCATCTTTCATTCGTCAGCGTAGGTACCGTGCTTGCCAAAACCTTGCCGCGCAATTTCCGGAATTCCTGGTCCGCGCGCCGGGGTAACGGCCGAAGTGGCGGCGGCTAGAAGTCCTGGTTGGCCACGTCGGCCTGGCCGTGGGCGGCTAGCCAGCGCACCGCCTCGTGCAGGGCGTCCAGTGAGGTGAAGCGGGGCGCGTAGCCGAGGACGTGCCGGGCCCGTTCGATGCTGGCGGTCAGGTTGCGGAAGGTGTGTTCCCGGGTCGTGGTGGCGTGCTCGGTGCCGACGCGGCGCTCGTACTCGGGCCAGTCCACAAAGTCCAGGCTGGGCTCGCGGCCGAACCAGGCCGCCACCCCGGTGGCCAGGCCGCGCAGGGTCATGGACTGTTCGGCCACCACGTGGAAGCTGGCTCCGATGGCCTCGGGGCGGGTCAGCGCCCGTTCGAACGCTTGGGCCACGTCGTCGGCGTGCACGTGGTTGAGGACGCCCAGGCCGTGGTCGGGCAGCGGCAGCGGCGCGCCGGTGGCCAGCGTGGTCCACACCGATGGGTCCAGGTTGCCGGCCGGGGTGATCACCGGCCAGCCCGGGCCGCTGATGTGCCCGGGGTGCAGGATGACCGAGGGCACGCCGCCGGCCAGGGTCTCCCGGTGCAGCAGGGCCTCGATCTCCATCTTGCCCGTGCCGTACTCGCCGTAGGCGGTGCGCGGCTCGTCCTCGGTGACCGGCACCCGCAGCGCCGGGCCGTGCACCCAGATCGTCCCGCAGTGCAGCAGCAGCGGCCGGGTCGGGCGGAGTGCTTCGACCAGCTGGCGGGCCGAGGTCGCGGTGAAGCACACCAGGTCGATCACCACGTCCGGGCCCAGTTCGGCGATCCCTCTGCCGAACGTGCCGTCGGCGTCTTCGGCGTCCCGGTCCACCGTGATGCGGGTGACCCCGCTCCACTCGGGGCTGGAGTGGTAGGGGTCGCGCTTGCCCCGGCTCAGCGCGGTGACGTCGTGGCCCGCGCGGACCAGCCGCGGGACCAGATAGGTGCCGATGTGCCCGGTGGCTCCGATGACGACGACGCGGCTCATGGTCAGGTCCTTCCGGCTCGGGACGGTTCTTGTTACCTCTTGTTACCGGCGCCATCCTCGCATGGAAACCGTTTGCCTGGATCGTGGGCTATATGGCCCGAATCGTGAGCCATGTCGACCGAATCGTGAGCCATATCGGTCTGGACCTGGCGAACCGATTACGAAATGCTGATCTTCAGAAAACGGGGAGGCATCATGGCAGGCAGCGGCGCGGTGGGCGGCCGATCCAGAAACCTGATCCTGGCGGCGATGATCTTCGCCGTCGCAATGACCTTTATCGACCAGACGATCGTGTCGATCGCCGTGCCGCAGCTGCAGCGGGAGCTGGGGCTGTCCAGTACCGGGGTGCAGTGGGCGGTCAACGCTTACCTGCTGTCGCTGGCGTCGCTGTTCGCCTTCGGCGGCCGGCTGGCCGACACGCTGGGCCACCGGAAGATGGTGACGCTCGGCGTGATCATCTTCGCGGCGGCCTCGGCCCTGTGCGGGCTGACCCCGAAGGGCAGCCTGGCCGAGGCGTGGATCGTGACCTTCCGGGTGGTCCAGGGTGCGGGCGGCGCGATCATGTTCCCGGCCGCGCTGGCCATCGTGGTGCAGACGTTCCCGCTGCGGGACCGGGGCAAGGCGCTGGCGCTGTTCTTCGGCATCGCGGGCGGGCTCACCGCGATCGGCCCACTACTGGGTGGCTACCTCACCCAGTGGACCTGGCGGGCGATCTTCTGGGTCAACATCCCGGTGGCGCTGATCGCGCTGGCCCTGATCGTCATCTCCAAGCCGGTCACCGACTACCGGCCGGCCCGGATGGACTACCGGGGGCTGGTGCTGATCGCGGCGGGCGTGGCCCTGTCCGTGTTCGGCTTCCAGCAGTCCAGCATCTGGGGCTGGCACAACCCGGGCATCTGGCTGTGCATCATCGGCGGCCTGGCCCTGCTGGTCGTGTTCTACTTCGTCGAGCTGCGCACCGATTCGCCGCTGATCCAGGTGAACATCTTCCGCGTCCGGCCGTTCCTGGTCGAGAACCTGGTGCTCGGCATCTCGAACCTGGTGTTCATTCCGGTGTTCTTCTTCGCCAGCGAGTACGCGCAGATCGCGCTGGGCAAGACGGCGTCGCAAGCTGGACTGTTCCTGCTCTACTTCTTCATCGGGTTCGTGATTGCGGCGCAGATCGGCGGCCGCATGCTGGACAAGCGCGGGGCCAAGCTGCCGGTAACGCTGGGCTGCGTGCTGGCCGCGATCGGCTTCTACCTGTGGGCCGGGAAAGTCACCGAGCTCAGCTTCAGCACCCAGCAGTGGTACATCATCCTGTCCGGCGGCGGCATCGGGTTCCTGCTCGGCCCGTCCAGCACCGACGCGGTGAACCGGGCGTCCCGGCTGTCCTATGGGGAGGCCACCGGCATCACTCAGACGGTGCGGAACTACGCGGCCAGCCTGGGCCTGGCCATCCTGGGCACGATCGTGGTCACCGACATGCGGACCCGGCTCACCGGCTCACTCGAGGCCCAGGGCCTGCCGAAGGCCCGGGCGCAGACCCTGGCCGCGCAGCTGTCCCAGTCGCGGAGCAGCAGCGGCAGCGGGTCGGGCAGCGGCAGCGGGTCGGGCACGTCGGCGATCCCGCACTACTACCAGCTGGACTTCGCCTACGCGACCCGGACCGCGTTGTACGTGATGGCCGGGATCATGGCCGCCGCGGCGATCGTCGCCATCCTCGGGCTGCGGCGCGGCGTCCAGGAAGACCCGGCGGCCGCTGAGGCTGACGGGGCAGTTGAGCCGATTGAAGCGCCTGGGGCTGGGACCGGGACTGGGGCTGGGGCTGGGGCTGGGGCCGGAACCGGGGCTGGAGCTGGGACCGGGGCCGGAACTGGGGCCGGGGCCGGAACCGGGGCTGGAGGTGGGACCGGGGCCGGGGTACCGCGGGTCGGCGAGGCCGGGACGGCCGACCCGGTAGCCTGACCCGCGTGTCGCCACCTCCCGGATGGCCGCCCGCGGTCGTGCTGGCGTCCTCGTCGCCGCGGCGGCTGGACCTCTTGCGATCGGTTGGGGTTGAGCCCGAGGTGCGCCCGGCTGACCTCGACGAGACCCCCCACGACGGTGAAGAGCCGGCCGCTTACGTGGCCCGGCTGGCTCGGGGCAAGGCCGCCGCCGTGGCCGGGCCGGGTGAGGTGGTCGTGGCCGCGGACACCACGGTGGTCATCGACGGGCAGATCATCGGCAAGCCGGCCGACCGGGCGGAAGCGCTGGACTCGCTGCGCGCACTGTCAGGCCGGACCCACACGGTCTACACCGGGGTCGCGGTGCTGTCCGACGCCGGGTTCGCTGACGTGACGGTGACCTCGGAGGTCACATTCGTCAAGGCCAGCGAGGAGTTCCTGGACTGGTACACCGGCACCGACGAGCCCTACGACAAGGCCGGCGGTTACGGCCTGCAGAGCGCCGGAGCCATGCTGGTGGCCGGCATCCACGGCAGCGTCAGCAACGTCCTAGGCCTCCCCCTAGCCGAACTAAACGACCTAATGCTGGGTCGCTAGCCCTCGCGTCGCCCGTGTCCCGCGGTCCCATCCCGCCCCTTAGCCCCGCGCCACATGAGCCCCGCGGGCCACATAAGCCTCTCGAGGCCCCGCCGGAGCTGAGACTTGCGTTGGGAATGGCGCATTGCCCACACCCCGCTGTGCAGAATGGCGCATTGCCTACATAGGTGCCGGGGTGCCGGGGTGCCGGGGTGCCGGGGTGCCGGGGTGCCGGGGTGCCGGGGCGCCGGGGCGCCGGGGCGCCGGGGTGCCGGGGCGCCGGGGCGCCGGGGCGCCGGGGCGCCGGGGTGGCGGGGGCGGCGGGGCGCCGGGGCGCCGGGGTGGCGGGGGCGGCGGGCTGGAATGTCAGAGGGGCGCGGCATCGTGGGGATGTGGGACAAAATCACAGCTTTGACGAGGGGGCCCTCGAACAGCTGCTCCAAGCGCAGCACCGCGTTATCGCGCGGCGGCAGGCCTTGGCGTGCGGGATGACCGACAGGATGCTTCAGTTCCGAATCCGGCCGGGTGGCCCGTGGCGGAAGCTCCTGCCCGGCGTCTACGTGACGGTGACCGGGACGGTTTCCCGCGAGCAGCGTGAGATGGCCGCCTTACTGTACGCGGGGTCGCGCAGCGTGATCACCGGGCTGGCCGCGGCCCGGCGTCACGGCATCAGCACCCTGACCAGCACGACGGTCGACGTCCTAGTGCCAGCAAAGGTCAGATTTCAGAGCACCGCCTTCGTCCGGGTGCGGCGCACCTGGCGCATGCCAGAACAGGTGTGCATCGCCGGGGAGATCCGATACGTGATGCCGGGCCGGGCTGTAGCAGACGCCGCCCGGAGTATGACGGTGGCGCGGGACGTCAGGGCCCTGGTGGCTCAGACCGTCCAGCAGCAACGGTGCTCGATTGAGATGCTGAACATCGAGCTAGAGCAGGGACCAGCCCCAGGCTCAGCACTGTTCCGGGCTGCGTTGGTCGAAGTGCGGGACGGGATTCGGTCGGTGGCTGAGGGGGACTTGCGGACGCTGCTGAGGCGGGGGCGGGTTCCGATGCCGCAGTTCAACGCGCGGCTGTATGACAGGGGCGGGCTGATCGCGGTGGCGGACGCTTGGTGGGCGGACGCGGGGGTGGTAGCTGAGGTGGATTCTCGGGAGTACCACTATTCGGCCGAGGACTGGCAGCAGACGATGCGCCGGCACGATCGGCTGGTGGCTCAGGGCGTGCTGTTGCTGCACTTCACGCCGGGGCAGATCCGGTCAGCACCCGAGGAGGTGATCACCCAGATCCGGGCGGCGCTGGCTGCGGGGCGGGGGCGGGCGCGGCTGCCTATCGTCACACGGCCGGCGGCCTGAGGCGGGCGGCCGGCGGCCTGACGCGGGCGGCCGGCGGCCTGAGGCGGGCGGCCGGCGGCCTGACGCGGGCGGCCGGCGGCCTGAGGCGGGCGGGCCTTGCTAGGCATAGCCCCGGACAGGTGACAATGGAGTATGGGTTCGGAACCGGTCGGACCGCTCACCGAGAAGCCGCGTGAGTGGCTGGCCATGCCCGGCGGCCGGATCAGGCCGGTGGTGTCGGTGCCGACCGAGGACGGGGTCGACGAGCTGCTGGCCTATGAAGCCTGGCTGGCCCGGCTCAGGCCCACCTGTCACTGCGGACGGCCGCGGCTGGGCTCTGGACGGACCTGCGGCAGCGCGGAGTGTGTGGCCGAGCTGAGCCGCCGTATGGGCTTCTAGGCCGGGTTGGGGCGGGGTGGGAGGCCGCGGGCCAGGACGCTGAGCATGTCTTCCAGGACGTCGGGGGGCACCTGGCCGCCGGCGGTCCAGTCGGCCCAGCGCATGCCGACAAAGTTCCCGATCCCGGTGTACACGTAGGCGATGACCTCGGGGTCGTAATGCGGGTCCACGTCGCCGGCCAGCTGGGCCCGGCGTACCCCGCGGGCGTAGCCGCGGGCCAGGCGCTCGTAGTACTCACGGAACAGGCCCGGGTCGACGAATTCGGACTCGCGCACGATGCGGTCGATCCACGGCCGCTTGGACAGCATCTGGAAGAACGCGCGGAACGCGGCTCGTTCCCGGTCCCGCTGGCCGTCCGGCACGTCCTCAGACTCCAGCGCGGCCCGCATCGCCGCCCGCAGGTCGGCGTTGATCCGCCGCACCACGGCCGCGAAGATGTCGTTCTTCGAGCCGTAGTGAGCATAGAAGCTCCCGGTGGCGATGCCGGCCCGGGCGCAGATGTCGGCCACACTGGTCCGCCGGTAGCTGCGCTCGCCGAACAATTCCTCCGCCGCTGACAGCAGCCGCTCCCCCGGGGGCCGGTCGTCACCAGCGGACGGCCGGCGGCCGGATGCGACGGTCACGACAAACTCCGTTCCGCTGGCGGGTGGGCGACGACCGGGGGCCGGACCGCACGCTGGCCGCCCGCGCGAGGAGCGCGGGCGGCCAGCGGTGCACGTCAGGGCGATGGTATCCCGCTGGCCGGCGCGGCCGGCTGGGCGGTGCTGTAGGTCGTCACGGCGCCTCCCGCGCTGGTGTCGGTCACCTGGACCGGTCCGGTTTGGGCCAGCGCGCCGTTCTTGACCACGGCCATGTACGCGCCGGTGATGCCGTCGTGGTTGGTCTTGGAGAAGGCGTACGGCGCTACCGACGGGCCCTGGGTCAGGCCGGCGTTGATCGCGTTGATCAGATCCTGCCGGGTTGGGTTACGCCCGGCTTTGAACATGGCCTGGACGAACGTGTAGCCGACGGCCAGGCCAAAGGCGACGTTGCCGTCCAGCGGCAGCTTCGGGAGGTACTGGCTGTGGATCTTGGTGAACAGCTGGATCCAGGAGTTGCTGGTACTGCCGAGCGAAGGCAGGTAGCCGTCGGTGATGATGCCCTGGGTCAGCTGGTTACCGGACACCTTGGTCCCGCCCTGCTTGGCGAACGCTTCCAGCAGTCCGGCCAGCGTGATTGGGTCGGAGCCGACGTCGCTGACGACCAGCTGGGGGTTGAAGTTCAGCTTGAGGCTGGTCAGCTTGAGCAGCGCGGTGAACGCGGGCACGCTGAACGACACCACGACCTGAGCCCCAGACGCCTTGAGCGCGGTGACCTGGGGGGCCACGTTGGTGACGGCCGGGTTGTAGCTCTGCCGGGCCACGACCTGGGACTTGGGGATCTCGTCGTCCAGCCCCTTGACCCCGTCCTGGCCGAACTCGTCGTCCTGGTAGAAGTAGGCGATCTTCTTGCCCGCAAAGTGCTGCTTGATGTAGCTGCCGAGGATCTTGCCCTCGCGCACGTAGTCGATCTGCCAGCCGGTGGTGTACGGAGCGGTACTGGTCGCGTTCCAGCACTCACAGCCGGAGGCCACGAACACGTCGGGGACCTTCGAGCTGTTCAGGTACTTGACCACGGCCAGGTGGGTGGGCGTGCCCAGCCCGTCGAAGACCGCGTACACGTTGTCCTGCAGCACCAACTGGTGGACGTCGGTGGAGGTGATGGTGGGGTCGTACTGGTCGTTGAGGACCTTGTAGACGATCTTGCGGCCGTAGATGCCGCCGTGCGCGTTGACGTACTGGAAGTAGGCGTTCGAGGCGGGCGAGATCTCGTCGTAGCCGGGGGCGGCCACCCCGGTGAGCGGCTGGTGGCTGCCGATCGTGATCGTGGTCGCGGTGATCCCCGGCGCGGACGCGGTCAGCTTGCTGCTGCTGCCGGACGACGACGAGGACGAGCTGGATCCACCGCCGGAACTGCACGCCGCAACGACTACGGCAACGGCCGTGAGCCCGGCGATTCCAGCGACGGCACGGATACGGGGAACCCGGGGTGATCTATTCAAGAGGGGCCTTCTTCCTGGTTCTCGCCGCCCGGCGCCGGACGGCGCAGGGCGGTGAAGGGGATACGCCGGCGCGGCGCGGTGCTGTCGGACGCGTCTGCGTCGCGGTGGAGCGGCACGGTCGCGGCCGACCCGAACAGGCGGCGAATGCCGCCCTGGATTCCAGCGGGAAAGATCAGCATCACGAGGATGAGGATGACGCCGTAGGCGGCGATGGGGACGCTCGAGCTGGCCGCGCTGGACAGGCCGTGGCTCGTGCCCACGTTGGTGAGATAGGTCGGCACCAGGACGAGGACCAGGCTGCCCCACAACGCGCCGGGCAGCGTGCCGAGGCCGCCCAGCACGGCCGCGGTCAGCAGCGCGATGGACAGGGTCAGCGTGTACGCGCCGGGAGCGACGATGCCGGTGACCACGGCCAGCAGGCCGCCGCCGAGCCCGGCGCAGGCCGCGCTCACGACGAACGCGAGCACCTGCAGCCGGGCCACGTTAAGGCCGGACAGCGAGGCGGCCACCTCGTCGTCGCGGACCGCCCGCCAGCTCCGGCCGACCCGGCTACGGTTCAGGTTGGCCAGCAGGATCAGCGCGATCAGGGCGGCCGCGCAGGTGACCCAGGCCTGCCATCGAGTGGGCGGGAACGTGGCCCCGAGGAAACCGGGGGCCGTGATGGCCACGGACAGGCCCTGGTCGCCGCCGAGCTGACTCTGGAACTGGTTGGCCACCGTGGGCAGGGCCACGGCCAGCATCAGCGTGGCGCCGGCCAGGTAGGGGCCGCGCAGCCGGGCTGCGGCCACCCCGAAGATGGCCCCACCCGCGGCCGCGACGACCACGCTGGCCAGCAGGATCAGCACCAGCGGCCAGCCCAGGTGGGTGAGCAGCAGCGCGGTCGTGTAGCCGCCGATGGCCATGAACGCGCCGTTCCCGATCGAGATCTGGCCGCTAAGCCCGATCAGCACGGTCAGCCCGGCCACCGCGACCAGGTACGCGGCCACCTCGGCCAGCTGATAGTCGCGGTAGGCGCTCAGCTGGATCGACAGCAGCACGATGAGCACGGCGAGCACGAGCGCCGCGCCCAGGTGGCGAGCGAGCGTCATCGTCACACCCTCCGGGTGGCGGCGCCGGAGAACAGGCCGGTCGGCCTGATCATGAGGACCAGCACCAGAGCCGCCAGCCCGTACACCAGGACCAGGTTGCTGCCGAGGTAGCCGCCGGCGTAGCTGAGCACGACGCCGAGCACGATGCCTCCGACCACCGCACCGACCGGGCTTTCCAGCCCGCCGATGACTGCGGCGGTGAAGCCCAGTACGAAGATCGAGTCCATGCTGTTCGGGTAGAGGAACGTGGACGAGGTGACCAGCACCCCGGCCAGCGCGCCGAACAGGCCGGCCAGAGCCCAGCCCAGCGTGAGGACCCGGCCGATCCGGACCCCGAGCAGCCGGGCCACGGCCGGGGCGAACGCTGTCGCCCGCAGCCGCAGGCCGATCGAGGTGTAGCGGAACACCAGGGCCAGGATCAGCGCCGCGGCCAGCACGGCGGCCGCGGTGAACAGGTCGTTGGGCGAGATGCCCAGGCCGACCGAGCCGATGCTCAGGCCCTTGATGGAGAACGCGGCCGGGAACGAGCGGTACTGCCCGCCGTAGATGATCCCGGCCAGGCCTTCGAGCAGGATCAGCAGCCCGATGGTGACGATCACCGCGTTCAGCGGGGCCTTGTTCTCGACCCGGCGGACCACCGTGTACTCCAGCAGCGAACCGAGCACCAGCCCGGCCGCCAGCGCCACCGCGAAGCCGGCCCAGTAGCTGCCGGTGTCCCGGATGACCAGCCAGGCGATGTAGGTGGTGAACATGGCCATGCCGCCCTGGGAGTAGTTCAGGATCCGGGTGCCACGCCAGATCAGCACCAGCGACAGGGCGATCGCGGCATAGATCATGCCGGTCGCGATCCCGCCGAGGGTGAACTCCAGGAACTCCTGCATCGGCCCGCCTTCCTTTGCGCTTGAGGTCCCTAGAACCCGAGGTAGTGGCGTCGCAATGCGTCGTCGGCGGACAGGGTGGCCGCGGTGTCGGAGGCCACGACCTTGCCGACGTTGAGCACGAGCCCGCGGTCGGCGATGGCCAGCGCGCTGCGGGCGTTCTGCTCGACCAGCAGCACGGTCAGCCCCGCGTCGTCCCGCAGCCGCCGCACCAGGTCCATGACCTGGGTGACCATCCGCGGGGCCAGCCCCAGCGAGGGCTCGTCCAGCAGCAGCACCCGGGGGGCGGCCATCAGCGCCCGGGCGATGACCAGGATCTGCCGCTCGCCGCCGGACAGCGTGCCGGCCAGCCGCCGCTTCCGCTCGGCCAGCAGCGGGAACCGCTGGTAGGCGTCGGCCAGTGCCCCGGCCCGGGCCGACCCGGGCCGGACCAGCCCGCCCAGCCGCAGGTTCTCCTCCACCGTCAGCTCGGTGATCACACCCTGGCCTTCGGGCACGTGGGCCAGGCCGGCCCGGGTGATGGCCTCGGGGCGGCGGCGGGCCAGGTCAGCCCCGTCGATCAGGATGCGGCCCTGCCGGGGGCGGACCAGCCCGCTGATCGTGCGCAGCAGGGTGGTCTTGCCGGCTCCGTTGGCCCCCAGCACCGCGGTGATGGTCCCGGGCCGGGCGGCCAGCGACACGGCCTCCAGCACGGTGACCCCGCCGTACCCGGCCACTAGGTCCTCCACCGCCAGGGAGGCCGCCTCAGCCACGGCCGTCACCTTCCGGGTCTGTTGAGGCTGGTGAGTTTATTGAGGCTGATGAGGCTGGGGAGATTGGCGAGCCTGGAGGGATTGATGTGCTTGACGGGCCTGGAGGGATTGATGTGCTTGGCGAGTTTGGCGGGGTTGATGGGTCTGACGAGTCTGGCGGGGTTGATGGGGTTGACGAGCTTGGCGGGGTTGATGGGTCCGGCGGGTCTGGAGGGATTGAGGGGCCTGTCAGGTCTGGCGGGGTTGATGGGGCTGGCGGAGTGGGCGGGATTGCCGTTGCGTCCGCGGGGTCGGTGTCCTCGGCGCCTAGGTAGGCGGCGGTGACGGCCGGGTCGGCTTGGACCTGGGCCGGTGAACCGCTGGCGATGAGCTTGCCGAAGTCGAGGACGAAGATCGTGTCGCACACCGACATGACCAGGTCCATCCGGTGCTCGATGACGACCACCCCAGCCTCGGCGGCCAGCTCCCTGATCAGGTCACCGAGCTCGGACAGCTCGTTCTCGGGCAGGCCGCTGGCGGGCTCGTCCAGCAGCACCAGCCGGGGCCGGGCCGCCACCGCCCGGGCCAGGGCGACCCGCTTGCGCAGGCCGTAGGAGAGCGTGTCCGGCATCCGGTCGCCCAGGTCGGCCACGCCGAGCCGGTCCAGCGCGCTCATCGCCTGATCCCGCAGCCGCCGTTCGTCCCGATCGGAACGCGGCAGCCCGAACAGGGCGGACCAGACGCCGGCCTTGGCGCTGGGCGTGGCCCCGACCATGACGTTCTCGGTCACGGTCAGCCCGGGGAACAGGCCGACACCCTGCAGGGTGCGGGTGATGCCGAGGGCGGCCAGCCGGTCGGTCCGCACCCCCGTGAGCTCGCGGCCCTCGAAGCTGACCGTGCCGGATTGTGGCTTGACGAAACCGCAGACCGTGTTGAGCAGGGTCGTCTTGCCCGCCCCGTTGGGGCCGATGATGCCGGTGACCTGGCCTGGGCGAGCGGTCAGGGACACCCGGTCCAGCGCGGTCAGGCCGCCGAACTGGACCGTGACGTCCTGGATCTCCAATGAACCATCGTTCACCAGGGTCCGCCCTTGGTTGTGAGCAGCTTCGTTGCGGCTCGATGAACAGATATTCATCGCTGGCTCAGGATGTGACAAGACCCACAGTGGTGTTCGTGGCCAAACCGAGACCCGCCGCCCCGGCGCGGGCCATCGGAGCGGCCGGCCGCCGACTTCCGGCCGTCGCTTGTTATTTGGCAAAGATGATGAAAAGGTGAAAGAGAAATCGGCCTTGATTCTGCTCCGGATCCCGGTAGTTATTAAAAATTTATGAACACCAGGGGATGTTCGGCGCTCAGGCCAGCACGCTAGATCTCGATTTCATCGCAGCTCAGAGCCGTTAAAACGACGTGCATAAACTCTAGGCATAATTATTTTTAATTAGCTGTGAGTGACTGAATCTTTACTTTCAATTCCGCGTTAATCCAGCGGACACCACGAGGGAGCAAAATATGGCAGCACGCCCGAATATCGTCCTGGTCCACGGCGCTTGGGCCGACGGCTCCTGCTGGGACGCCGTCATCGAGCGCCTGCAGGCCGACGGCTACAACGTCATCGCCCCGCAGTTCCCGGAGTCCTCGCTGGCCGCCGACGTCGCCCGGCTGCGCCAGGTACTGGACCGCATGGACGGACCCACCCTGCTGGCCGGCCACTCCTATGGGGGCCAGATCATGACCGCGCTCGGGACCGACGCCCCGCACGTCGTCGGCCTGGTCTACATCGCCGCGTTCGGCCTGGACGAGGGCGAGTCGATCGGCGGCCTGCTGGCCCAGGGCGAACCGACGGCGGCCCTGGCCCACCTGGACATCGACAAGCAGGGCTTCGCCTGGATACCGGAAGACGACTTCGTGAACCACTTCGCCGGGGACATCGACCCGCTGCGGGCCCGGGTCATGTTCGCCGTGCAGCAGGCGCTGTCGGCCTCCACGCTGCAGGACGTCATGACCGTCCCGGCCTGGAAGTCGCACCCGACCTGGTTCATGGTCGCAGCGGGCGACGAGGCCATCCCGCCCGACGCCGAGCGCCAGTTCGCGAAGCGGATGGGAGCGACCACGATCGAGGTGGAGTCCGGCCACGTGGCCATGGTCTCGCACCCGGCCGAGGTGGCCGATCTGATCGAGACGGCCGCCAAGACGGTCCAGGCGACCGACTAGGGCTGTAGCTAGCCGGCCCGGTCCAGGTCGGCGGCGAGGGATTCCGGGGCGCGCATGCGCCAGGCGTCGGTGACCAGTTCGGCCAGGCGGTCACCGTCGACCTGGGGCAGCCGCACCATGACCAGGGGCCAGCCGTCGTAGCTGGAGGTGGTGAAGAAGACCTCCGGCTCCCCCAGCAGCAAGGCTTGCTTCTCGGCCTCGTCGCCGACGTAGAGCACCGCGATGTCGGTCCGGATGACCCGGGGCTGACCCGGCGTGCGCTCGGGGTAAGACCAGATGAACCCCTTGCCGGCCACCCGGAAGTCGAAGCCGTCGCTGTCGATCTCTTCGACGTGCGGCAGGGCCAGCGCGAGGTCGCGCACGTCGTCGGCGTCAGCCACCAGCCGACCCGGAGTAGCGGACGCCGGTGACGTCGAACAGGTGATGGACCGGGTCGTGGATGAAGTACCGGGCGAACGTCTCGACCGTGAAGTGGGCGCCGTCGCTGCGCTGACCGGTGCGCTGCCACTGCTCCGCGGAGAGCGAGTCGAACCGGCGGGCTAGCGTCTCGGCCGCCACCGGAATCTCGGCCGCCACCGTGGTGGGATCCTGCTCGCCGTAGCCCTCGGCGACCGCGGTGACGTCCTGGTCCCAGTTGGGGTACAGCGGCCCGTCCTGGGTGAGCATCAGCTGGAGCCGCTCGTCGTACAGCCGCAGCGCGTCCCGGACGTGGCAGCCGTACTCCAGCGGTGACCATTTCTCCGGCGACGGGCGTTGCCGCGCGTCAGCGGCCTGGGTAAGCAGCTCGGGCCAGGCGGCGGCGTTGGCCCGGATCATCCCGGCGACCGCGCCGGGGGCCACGTCCCGGGTGTCCAGGCCACACTCCGGGCAGGAGCGCAGCAGCACCCAGGTCCAATCCTTCGCATCGGGCACGATCGCCATGGCCTGGACAGTAACAAAACCGTCCGACAATCGCATCGGGCTTATCGGCCGCCTCCATCTGGTCTCCACACCAGCTGGATGTGGCCTGCATCACAGCGGCCGACCGTAGTGGAGGGTCAGGGCAGATCCGCCGCGAGGGGAAGCATGCGTGCACAACTGCGGGTCACGGCCCGGAATCGGCTGACGGTACTGCGGGCCGCCCGGCTGTTCGATGGCACCGGTTCTGCGCTCAGCCCCGATCCGGTGGTGGTCATCGAGGGCGCCGCAATCCGCGCGGTCCACAGCAGCGGAGCCGTCCCAGACGGCGCCGAGGTGATCGACCTGGCCGGGGCAACCCTGCTGCCAGGGCTGATCGACACCCACGTCCACCTGGCCTTTGACGCCAGCGCGGACCCGGTCGGCTCCCTGCACCGGCGTCGGGACACCGAGGTCCTCCAGGCCATGGTCCGGGCCGGCCAGACCGCGCTGCGCGGCGGTGTCACCACCGTGCGGGATCTCGGTGACCGCGAGTACCTGTCCCTCGGGCTGCGTGGCCGGGCAGGCTTGCCGACGATCGTCACGGCGGGGCCACCGATCACCACGCCGGGCGGCCACTGTCATTTCCTGGGCGGGGCCGTGGCACCCACGATCGACGGGGTGCGGGCGGCTGTGCGCGAACACGCCGAGCAGGGCGTGGACATCATCAAGATCATGGCCAGCGGCGGGACCTTGACCCCGGGATCGCGTCAGGACCTGGCCCAGTTCCCGCCCGAGGTGCTGCGCGCGGCCATCGACGAGGCCCATCGGCAGGGCCTGCGGGTGACCGCGCACGCGCACGCCCTGACCGCGATCGCGGATGCGGTGGCCGCGGGTGTGGACGGGCTCGAGCACGTGTCGTTCTGGACGGAAGACGGCGTGCACGCGCCCGAGACGCTGATCCAGCTGATCGCGAGCAGCCAGGTCACCGTCGGGCTCACCATAGGCCTGGTGCCGATGCCGGGCCTGGTACCGCCACCGGAGTTGATGATGCGCCTGCCCGGAATCATGGCCAACACCCGACGGCTGCATGAGGCCAGGGCGGCCATGGTGGCCGGGACCGACGCCGGCATCGCGCCGATCAAGCCGCACGACGTGGTCCGGCACGCCCCGGCCATACTGCGCCAGCTGGGTTTCAGCCAGGCCGAGGCCCTGCGGACGATCACCTCTTATGCGGCTAGGGTGTGCGGGCTGGGGCACCGCAAGGGCCGCATCGCGCCCGGCTACGACGCTGACATACTCGCCGTCGACGGCGATCCGGTGGCCGACCCGGAGGCGTTGCACCGCATCCGGGTCGTCTACGCCCGTGGCGTTGAAGTGCCGGGCTCGGGCGACGGCAGGACGTAGCCGTCGCGGACCAGGCGCTGAGCGCCGGCGGCGTAGACGGCGGGGTCGTCGGGGACGACCGTGGCCAGCCCGTCCACGTACCGGTTGAACATGGCGAACATGGCCGCGATCAGCACGGTGTCGTGGATCTCCAGGTCGGTCGCGCCGGCTTGGCGGGCGGCGGCCACCAGGGCCTCGGTCACGTCATGCCCGCTGCGCTGCACGGCCGCTGCGACGGCCAGCAGCGTCTTGACCTTGGCCGACACGGGCGCCGCGGCCGGATCCGCGCACACCTGGCCGACCAGCTCCATGCCCCCCGGCAGCTGCGCCGCCGCAGTCGCGGCGTGGGACGACGAGCAGTAGCGGCAGTCGTTCAGCGTGGACACGTAGGCGCCGATCAGTTCCCGCTCGCCGCGGGTAAGGCTGCTCGGCCCGCGCAGCAGCACGTCGGCCAGATCACTGATCGGGCGGCCAGTCTCCGGGCGGTACTGAAGCAGCCCGCGGATGCCCGGCTGGGACGAATCGAGCGCAATGTGCGGCATGCCCCAACCCAAGCACCCCAGGAGGTCGCAGGCCAAGCGCAGGCGGCTGGTCGCGCATTCTGAGTGACCACACCGGGCGTGGGCGACGTCATTAAAAAATGAAAAATCGCTGACCGGTAAGGCTCGGCGGTGGCCTAGGCCCGCTCGAGCAGCAGCACCTGGGACTGGAGCTGACCTTGTTTCAGCAGGCGGCCGATCCGGCCGCTCTGGGCTTCGGCGGTGCGCCAGGGCGGGCTGGCGCCGTGGCGGTGTTCGAGTTCGGACTCGACCTCGTGGGTGCGCTCGTGCCAGAACGCCGACGCGGCGGGCAGATCATGGGCGGGCACCCGGTCCAGCACGGTCAGCTCGGCCTGGCCGAGCAGAGTGCCGAGCTCGTCCGGGCGGGGGAAGTGGTTGCCTTCGGGCGGGTCGTCCAGCTCGGGCACGGTGGCCAGGAAGGCGAGCAGGCCGATGCGGCCGCCGGCGCGGACCACCCGGCGCAGTTCGCGGAGCACGGCCAGCTGGGCGGGCGGCCCTGAGGTCGTGCACAGCACCCCCAGACACCAGGCCATGGGGACCACCCCGTTGGCGAACGGCAGCCGGGTCGCGTCGCCCTGGAAGACCGGGAAGCCGAACAGCTGCCGGGACGCGCGGCAGGCGGCGGGCTCCGGCTCGACCAGCAGCGGGCGGATCCCGGCGTGCTGGCAGGCGTAGGCGGCGGGGCCGCCGACCCCGGCGCCGGCGTCGATGAGCAGGTCACCCGGCGCCGGCCGGAGCCCGGCGAGCAGCCAGTCCAGGGCGGCGGGCTGGCCGCTCCCCCGGCAGGCTGCGGGGACGTGATAGCCCGGGCCGAGGTCGAGGGCGACCTCGGCCGTCCACTGGGCCACGGTGTCGAACTCGTCGGCCATGGCCTCGTCGACGTTGCTGCTCATGGGGCCCGCACTTCCCGGATCCGGGTGGCGCAATCCGCCTTGACCTGGGCCGCGTAGTCATAACCCCGGCCGGAGGCCAGGCCGGACAGGTTGACCCCGGCCACCCCCGGGATGGCCAGCAGGGCCTGGGCCTCGGCCACCGCCGCGGCCACGCCGGCCTCGACCGGGTCGGGGGCGTCGATGACCCGCTGGACCGCAGCCGGGTCCAGCTCCAGCCCGGGCAGCCCGCTGAGCACGGCGGCCGACAGCGCGTCGGTGTACACGGCCACGGCCGCGATCACGGGGATCGTCACCCCGGCGGCGGTGGCCGCGGCCATGAAGGAGGTCACCGTGTCCGTCGCGGCGTGGTTCAGCACGGCCACCGCGGCCCCGGCCCGCTGTTTCTGCAGCAGCCGGAACGGCCGCCGGTCCCGGGGCGGCGCGGCCGGCGTCTCCGGGACGGCCGCGGGCAGGCCGACGGAAGCGGCCAGCGCGGCCAGCCGCGGACCGTCCAGGTCGAAGACCTGAGTCACGTCCGGACGGACGTCGTAGCCGCGGGCGTCGCCGGTCACGCACAGGACCGCGTCCACCTCCAGGTGCCGCAGGCCGATCAGCTCCTGTTCCAGCACGATCCGGTTCCGGTCCCGGCAGGCCAGCGTGATCCACGGCCGGGCCCCAGCGTCCCGGAGCAGCGTGGCCAGCAGCGTGGGCGGGAAATCGGGCCGGTTCTGATGTTCTCCGACCAGCACCGCGTCGCTGGACGGGGCCAGTGTCATGGCCACGGCGCGCAGGGCCCGGACCGAGAACGGCTCGGCGGTGTAGTCGGTCAGGATCAGCGGCGTGCGCGGCAGCAGCGTCGCGGGTACCGGGCTCACCGGGCCCTCCGGGTCGGCCCAGACGACCGGCTCCGGGAAGACACACGGGTCGTCGATCACCTCGCAGCGCCCGTCCGGCCGCACCCCGCCGCACGGGCCCATGACCATGTGCTTGGGGCAGGAGCCGTTCGGCGGCGGGCTCGGCTGCATCGGGTCAGGATTTCACTATTGCGCCGGGCCGGCTCAGCCGGGGATGGTCACGCCGTCCTGGTGGACCGGGACGCCGTCCAGCGCGGTGGCCAGCACGCTGAGGTCGGTGATCCGTTCCGGGTCGATGGTCAGCGGGTTGCCGTCCAGGACCACGAAGTCGGCCCGGTGACCCACCGCCAGCGACCCGATCTCGGTCTCCCGGTGCATGGCGTAGGCGGCCTGGCGGGTGTACAGGGCCAGCGCGCCGGCCGCGGTGAGCTCCTCCCCCGGGCCGAGGACATGCCCGCCGGCGGTGCGGCGCAGGACCGCGTCGCGCAGGCCGAGCAGCGGGTCCGGGCTGATCACCGGGGCGTCGGAGGAGCCGGCCACGGTCAGGCCGGCCCGCAGCCAGGACCCGATCGCGTACAGCTGGTCGCGGGTGCCGGGAAACGCGGCCGCGAACCCGTCGCCCAGGGTGGACAAGAAGCCGGGCTGGGTGGCGACCAGGATGTTCAGCTCGGCCGCCCGGCCCAGCAGGTCCGGGTAGAGCGCGCCGCCGTGCTCGATGCGGTGGCGGCGTGGGTTCCGCTCGACGCCAGCCGAGCCGACCGGGCCAGGTGAGGGGGCCGGGCCAGGTGTGGCGGGAAGGACGGCGGCGTAGGCGTCGAGGACGGTCTCGATGGCCCGGTCGCCCTGAGCGTGGATGCAGACCTGGAACCCCTGGGCGTCGAAACTTCGCACCAGTTCGGTCAGCTCGGGCCGGTCGAAGTACAAGATCCCCGAGCCGTAGGGCGGCACCGGATACTGGCCGCTGATGGCGGCGGTACGGCTGCTCATGCCGCCGTCGGCCCAGATCTTCACCGCCTCGGCGGCCAGCCGGTCCGACCGGCGGCCCCGCAGCCCGGCCGCCAGCAGCCAGTCCACTTCGTCGTGCACGACCAGGCCGTAGATCCGCTGGTGCAGCACGCCGGCCGCGTCGGCCTCGGCGAAGGCGGTGAACGAGTCGCGGCGCAGATCGGCTTCGCAGACCGCGGTGACGCCGAGCGCGGCCAGCCGTTCGCCGGCGGTGCGCACCACCCGGGCTCGCTGGTCCGGGCCCAGCTCGCCCAGGTCGCGGTGCAGGTTGCGCTCGAACAGCGCGAACATCGGCCCCTCGAAGACCACACCGTCGAGCCGGCCCTGGTCGTCCCGGCCGAACGCGCCACCGGGTGGGTCCGGCTGGCCGTCGGCGAACCCGGCCTCCCGCAACGCGGCGCTGTTCAGCACGCAGGCGTGCAAGCTCGTGTGATAGAGCACGGCCGGGCGGTCCGGGACCGCGGTGTCCAGGTCGGCCCGGGTCGGGTGCCGGTCCTCCCGCAGCTTGTACTCCACGTACCCGGCGCCGGTGACCCAGGAGCCGTCCGGGGTCCGGCCGGCCTGGTCCCGCAGCCGGGCCACGATGGCCGGGATGTCCGGCGCGGCCGGCTGGCTGCAGTCGGCCGCCGCGGCCAGGTAGCCGACATCGGAGACGTGACAGTGCGCGTCGATCAGCCCCGGGACCACGGTGGCGCCGTCCAGGTGCACGACGGCGGCGTTCTTGGCCGCCAGGGCCCGGATCTGGGCGGCGGAGCCGACGGCGGCGATGTAGCCGTCGCGGATGAGCATGCTGTCGGCGGCTGGGGAGCGTGGCTCGGGAGCCATGGTGATGATGTCGGCGTCCTCGAGAATCAGCTCCATCGCCCCGCCCTTTCGCTTGGGTCGCAGAGGTACCTACCCAGTCCGCCACGAGTCTTTCGTATTCAGAAAAAAATGCCTATTGAGAACATACTGCGTGATACGCAAAACGATGGAGCCATAAAGCTATCGAGCCCGTCGGCCTGCTCACCACCGTCGCCGGCCTCGCGTCGGGCGAACGCGGTGCGATGAGTTCGGCGGGCGACCGTCGTCAGAGTGGACAGGAAGCCGAGCTACTGAGGAACGGGTGACATGAGCGAGCCGAAGACTTACACCCTGGACGTGCCGGGGGCCGTGCTCAGCTACGACGTGCGGGAGGCCGACGCGAGCACCAAGCCGGTACTGCTGATCATCGGGTCGCCGATGGGGGCGGCCGGGTTCGTGACGCTTGCCGGGCACTTCGGCGATCGCACGGTGGTGACGTACGACCCGCGGGGCGCCGAGCGCAGCCACCGCAGCGACAGCACGGCCGAGATCACGCCGGACCAGCACGCCGACGACCTGCACCGGCTGATCGAGGCGCTGGACGCCGGGCCGGTGGACATCTTCGCCAGCAGCGGCGGCGCGGTCAACGCGCTGGTGCTGGTGGCCCGGCATCCTGAGCAGGTCCGCACGCTGGTGGCGCACGAGCCGCCGGCCTCCCAAGAAGTGCCCGACCGCGAGCCGGTGCTGGCCGCCTGCCATGACATCCGGTCGACCTACCTCAACAGCGGGTTCGGCCCGGCCATGGCCAAGTTCATCAAGCTGGTCAGCTACGAGGGCCCGCTGCCGGCCGACTACGTCAGCCAGCCCGCGCCGGACCCGGCCATGTTCGGGCTGCCCGCCGACGACGACGGCTCCCGCGACGACGCGCTGATGGCGAACCTAATCGCGTGCAACGACCACCAGCACGACTTCGGCGCGCTGCGGCGGGCTTCGACCCGGGTGGTCATCGGCGTCGGCGCCGATTCCGGCCAGCAGCTGGCCGGGCGCGCGGGCCTGGCCGTGGCCGAGCGGCTGGGCATCGCGCCGACCAGCTTCCCCGGTGGTCACGACGGGTTCCTGGGCGGCGAGTACGGCGGCATGGGCCAGCCGGACGAGTTCGCCGCCACCCTGCGCACGGTGCTGGACCGCTGACCCAGGCCTGAGCGCTGACCCTGCAGCGGAAAATCTGCCCGCTGGGGTGAATCTTTTCCGAGCCGTCCGGGCGACAGTGTGGGTATGGACGGGAGCCCGAGCGACACGGCGCTGCTGGCCGCCGTGGGCCAGCGCGACCTGGACGCCATGCGCGCGCTCTACGACCGGCACGCCGCGTGGCTCGCCGTCCGGCTGAGCCGGCGGTGCAACGACCGTGACCTGGTGGCGGACGCGGTGCAGGACACGTTCATGGCGGTCTGGCAGAAGCCGCAGGGCTTCCGGGGCGACGGCGACGTCGCGGCGTGGCTGTGGGGCATCGCGATCCGCCGCCTGGTCAGCCGGTTGCGCCGGCGGCCGGACGCGGTTGCGGCCGCCGTCACGGGGATCGGGGACACAGTCCCCGCCGCCGAAGACCAGGTGCTGCTGTCGGTCGAGTACGGCGATCTCGGCCCGGCCCTGGCCCGGCTGTCGCCGGAGATGCGCGCGGTGATCCAGGCCACGGTGCTGGACGGGCTGACAGCGGCGGAGGCGGCCCGGCTGCTGCGGATGCCGGTGGGCAGCGTGAAGACGCGGTTGTCCCGGGCCAAGGCCCACCTGCGGGCCGCACTAGCGGAAGGACTGTCATGACCGGCTGGCACGCGGACGAGACCACGCTGCGGCGCTGGATCGACCAGTCGGACTCGCTGCCCGAGGGCGCGTCGGTCGAACAGCATCTGCTGTCCTGCGCCCCGTGCCGGGCGCAGGTCAGCACCCTGGTCAGCCCGGGCCCCGCGGCGAGCCCGGTCGCGAGCCCGGTGGACCTGGGCGAGGTATGGGCCCGGACGCGGGATGCGATCGAGCTGCCGCGCCCGTCGCCGTTCGAGTGGCTGCTGCAGCGCGCCGGCCTGCCCGCGAACGACGCCCGTCTGGTCGCGACGGCCAGTGCCTTCCGTGGCCGGTGGCTGGCCGGCATCGCCGCGGTGCTCGCCTTCGCGGCCACGACGGCCGCGCTGGGCCAGTCGCGCGGCCTGTGGGCGTTCCTCACGGTGGCGCCCCTGATCCCCGGCGTCGCCGTGGCCATCAGCTACGACCCGCGCATCGATCCGGCGTTGCAGCCGGAGGTGGTCACGCCGTACCCGGTGCTGCGCCTGGTGCTGCTCCGGTCGGTGGCGATTCTCGCGGTAGCGCTGCCCGCGGTGGCCCTGGCCGGCCTGCTCGTGCCGGGCTGGGCCCCGGCCACGTGGCTGCTCCCCGCGTTCGGCTTCGCCGCCGTGGTGCTGGCCTTGTCCACCTGGATGAGCCCGCTGCGTGCGGCCATCGGTGTCAGCCTGGCCTGGCTGGCCATCGTGTGGCTCCTAGTCGCGCGGGCCGGCACACCGGACGCCGTGCTGCAGGCCCGGTTCCAGGGCGGCTACGTCGTCCTGGCCATCGCCTCGATCACCATCTTCTTCGCCCGCGCGCGGCACCTGCGTGAGCTCCGGCCCAGGAGGAACTGGTCATGACCACATCCATCAGCCTGCGCGGGGTCGGCCGGCGGTTCGGTGCCACCTGGGCCCTGGCCGACGTCAGCCTGGAGCTCGAACCCGGCGTGACCGGGCTGCTCGGGCCGAACGGCGCGGGCAAGACCACCTTGCTGCGGCTGCTGGCCACCGCCCTGCCGCCCAGTCAGGGCAAGCTCACGGTGCTAGGCCGCGACCCCGCGGTGCCGGCCCAGCGCACCGAGGTGCGCCGCGGGCTCGGGTACCTGCCCCAGGAGATCGGCTTCCCCCGTGGGTTCACCGCGTTCGCGTTCGTGGACTACATCGCGGTGCTCAAGGAATGGGCCCAGCCGGACCGGCGCCACGCCGAGGTCCGCCGGGTGCTCGACCTGGTCGGCCTGGGCGGCAATTCGGCCAAGCGGCTCCGGGCCATGTCCAGCGGGCAGCGGCGGCGGGTGGCCCTGGCCCAGGCGCTGCTGGGCTCACCGCCCGTGCTGATCCTGGACGAGCCTACGGCCGGCGTGGACCCCGAGCAGCGGGTCGTGCTGCGCACGGTGCTGGCCGAGCTGGCCCGCACGTCCACCGTGGTGCTGTCGACCCATCAGACCGAGGACGTCGCGGCGCTGTGCGACCGGGTGGTCGTGCTGGACCGCGGCCGCGTCCGTTACGACGGCCAGGTCACGGAGTTGGTGGGCCGGGCGGCCGGGCGCGTGTGGCTGGCCGATGCCCCCGACCCGGCGGCCAGTGTGTCCTGGCGCACCGGAACCGGCCGCTACCGCAACGTGGCCGAAGATGCCCGCACCGGCGTGGAACACGTGGAGCCGTCGCTAGAGGATGCCTATCTGCTGCTGCGCGGCGGCGAGCCGGGTCAAAGCGAGCCGGGCGGCAACGAGACGGGCCGCAGGGAGACGAGCGGCAGCGCAGATTGGGGCCAGGCCGAGGAGCTGACGTCATGACCGCCGCCGCCCCCGCCACGGCGGCCCCCGTGGGCCGGGCCCACCCGTCCAGCCTGGCCGTGCTGGCCTGGTGGGAGGGCCGCCGGTTCGCCCTCAACCCGGTCTTCCTGGCCGCGGCCGCGCTGACCGCCTACATCCTGTGGGACCGGCAGCGCGGCGTGGTGGCCGACATCAACACGGTGCTCGTGTACCCCGCGATCTTCCTGGGCGGCCTCGGGATGGTGGCCGCGTTCTGGCTGACCCAGTCGATGCGCCGAAGCGCGGACGCGCTCGACGTGGCTCCGGTGTCATGGCCGACCCGCACCGGCGCGATCTGCCTGGCCGCGGCCGTTCCGCTGCTGTGCGGCGGCCTGAGCCTGCTGGCCATCGAGGCTTTCCAGGACGTTCCCGGCACCTGGAGCTACGGAGCCCTGGGCACTTCTGGCGGGGTCGCGGCCGCGCTCAGCCAGAGCGTGGTGCCCGCGGTGGGCGGCCCGCTGCTCGGCGTGGCCCTGGCCCGCTGGGTCCGGTTCCCCGGTGCCGCGGTCGTGCTGTTGCTGGTGCTCTACGGCTGGGTGACGCTGACTTACACGCTGGCCGCGTCCCACCGGCACTCCACGCTGATCGTCATGCTGCGGTTCTTTGCCCCGTTCGCGTTCTTTATCAACGAGGACAGCCCGGGCCGGGTCGAGACCTGGCGGGGTTCGCCCTGGTTCTTCCTGGGCTGGCAGCTGTGCCTGTGCGCGGTCGCGGTGATCGTGGCCCTGCTGCGGGGGGCCGATCCCGGGCTGCGGACTCGGCTGCTCCGGCTGCTGGCCGGGGTGCTCGTTCTGGCCGGGCTGATGTACGCGCTGGCGGTCGTCGGCGGGTGGGCCTACCCGGTCATCTCTACGCCGGGCGCCGCTCCGGTGCCGATCGCGGGCTGAGGATCACGTGACCGCGGTCGAGCCGAGGACGGTGGTGCGGCCCCAGCCGAGGGCGGTGGCGTGGCTCCAGCTCAAGGGGGTCGCGTGGCCGGTGGTCGGCGGGCTCAGCGCCGTGGCCGCCGTGGCGGGCGCGAGCGGCATCGCCGGGCGCGACAGCACCCCGGCTCTGCTGCCCATCGCCTTCGCGCTGCTGGCGGCGGCGACCGCGTTCCTGCTGGACGAACCGGCCCGCGAGGTCGTCGACGTCACCCCGACGAGCGAGGGCCACCGGACCGCGGTCCGGGCGCTGGCCGCGCTGGTACCGCTCGGGGTGGGCGCCGGGCTCGTGCTGGCCTTCGCACTGCGCCAGCCCCGGCCGTCCTGGCCCGCTGTAACCCTGACCCTGGCCGGGAATGTGCTGCTCGGTTTCGCCATCGCCTGCGTGGCCCGGCGGCGTACTGGCGAACCCGGCCCGCTCGCGGCCGCGGCGGTAGTGGCCGTCCTGGTCGTGCCGGGGCTGCTGCCGCCGGTGACCCGCTGGGTCCACACGTTCCCCGCGGCCACCCCGGATCCGCACGGCCTGCCCGCCACCGCCTGCTGGTCGCTGATCAGCGGAGGGTGCGCGGTGGCCGTCGCGGCGTCGTTGACTACCTGGCCGCTCCCGCGCCGGTGGCCGTGGCGCTGGCGGGGAGGAGCGCTGCCTCCACACGATCTGCACACCGTCTCCACACGATCTCCATGCGCCATCCGCAACGTTCCGAGGACGGCTAGGCCTATGGGGGGTCGGCGATGTCAGTCGAAGCGAACACGGCGAAACTGCAGCAGCTCATGGACGAGGTCCTGACCAAGCACAACCTGGCGGTGCTGGACGAGATCTTCCACGCTGATTACGTCGAGCACGAGCCACCGCCGGGGATGGGCCCGGGCCGCGACGGGCTACGGCAGTGGCTGGCGGGCTGGATCGCGGCTTTTCCGGACGCGCAGTGGGCGATCGCGGAGCAGCTCGCCGACGGCGACCAGGTCTGGACCCGTTCCGTCTGGCAGGGCACGCACCAGGGACCGTTCCTCGGCGTACCCCCGACCGGTCAGCAGGTCACCGTGGCCGCGTGGACCATCGACCGGTTCACCGACGGCAAGATAGCCGAGAGCCGGATCATCATGGACACCCTCGGGCTGATGCAGCAGCTGGGCGTCATCCCCACGCCCGGGCCGCCGCCGGCCTGAGGCGTTTCAGCGGCTGGGCCAGTGCCAGGCCGGCTCGTCCAGGATGCCCTGGCCGTCCAGGAGCGTCCGGCCGTCTTCCTTGACCAGCTCCAGCACCTGGGCTGAACCGTCCCGGAAGGCGGTGACCAGCGGCTGGGCATGGGTGACAACGATGATCTGGGTCTTGGCCGAGGCGGCGATGATGAGGTCGGCCAGCGGCCCGATCAGCTCGGGATGCAGGCTTGTCTCCGGCTCGTTCAGCACGAGCAGCTCGGGTGGACGGGGCGTTAGCAGGGCGGCCACCCACAGCAGGTAGCGCAGCGTGCCGTCCGAGAGCTCGGCCGCCCGGAGTGGCCGCACCAGGCCCGGCTGGCGGAGAGCCAGCTCGAACCGGCCGCCCGGCGCGGTGATCTGGACGCGGCTGCCGGGGAAGGCGTGGCCGACCGCCTCGTCCAGGGTCTCGTCGTCGCCGATCTCGCGGATGGTCTGCAGCGCGGCGGCCAGGTCGGCGCCATCGTGACTCAGCACCGGGGTGCGGGTGCCGATCCGAGCGATGCGCGCCGGTGCGTCCGCGTCGGTCCGCAGGTGATCGTAGAACCGCCAGGACCGGATCCGCTCGCGCAGGACCAGCAGTTCCGGGGCCCGCTGCGGATCGGCGGTCTCGCTGAGCATGCTGTCGAACGGCTTGAGGAAGTAGGGCGGCCGGTCCCAGTCCCCCTCGGCGGTCCGGATACGGACCGCGCCGCTGGCGCCGCGGTCGGCGAGCACGGCGGCAGGCCGCAGTATCGGGCCGGCCCACACCGACTCGGCCTTGATCTCGGGGTCCGACCCGAACATCGACGTGGATGGCGGCGGGACGCCCAGGTCGATCGCGTACCCGAACTCATCCCCGGCGAAGCCCAGCAGCAGACGATGCTGGTCACCCCCCTGCACCAGCGGCCGGCCCTGGCCCCGCCGCATCGACCGTCCCTCACCCGGCGAGCCGGCCCACATCGCCGACTCCAGCCCGCCCTCCTGGGCCAGCGCCGCCACCGCGCCGTTGCGGGCCGAATCGGCCAGCAGCCGCAGCGCCCGGTACAGACTGGACTTCCCGCTGCCGTTCGGCCCGGTCACCACGTTCAGCCGGTCCACCGCCAGCACCAGCCGGCGCAGGGACCGGTAATTCTCCACCGCCAGTGCCGTGATCACCCCGGCAGGCTAACCCGGGGCCCCGTCAAAACGGCGGCCCACGCAACCGCCGCCCGGAGCGCCGCGAGGGGCGCCGCCAGGCTGAGCAAAATCTGGTCGGGCGTCGCGTGTGTTCTGGCTTACCATGACCGGGCGTGCTGAGAGTTCTGCCGGGTTGCAGACCGAGAACTAGGTGAATGTCATGCCGACTGCGAAAGGTGCCGCCGAGCGGCCCGGCCGCCCTGGGCCACCAGCCGGCGAAAGCGAGCCAGCGGCCGGCGAAGGCCAGCCGGCGGCCGTCGAAGGCGAGCCGGCGGATGGCCGTGCCGCCCGTTCGCACCGCTCGCGGCGGGCGATCGTGGATGCTATGCGCGCGCTGCACGCCGAGGGTGACGTTCGCCCGACCGCGCCGCGCATCGCCCAGCGGGCCGGCGTCTCGCTGCGGACCGTCTGGCAACAGTTCACCGACATGGAAACCTTGCTGGTCGAGGCGACCCGCCGCGATGACGAGATCCTGCGATCGCTGGTCAAGCGGATCGACCCGGACCAGCCGCGGGCCGTGCGGATCACATTGTTCGTCAGCCAGCGGGCCCGGATCCTGGAGCAGATGAGTCCCAGCTGGCGGGCCGCCCGCCTTCATCAGCCGTTCTCCGGGGAGCTCCGGCGTAACAAGGCGCTGACGCTGGCCAACGCGAAGGCCGAGGTGGCCAGGATCTTCGCCTTGGAGCTGAGTGAGCTCGCCGAACCACAGCGCCAGCAACTACTCGACGGCCTGCACGCGATCAGCGTGTGGTCATTCTGGGAGTCGCTGCGCACCGAGCTCGGCCTGAGCCCAGCACAGGCCGAGGAAGTTCTGCGCGTCAACTTCACCGCGCTGCTCGCCGCGGCCGGATTTACCTGACCTGCCCCTGCCGCGTGCCGGCCCCGCCCCGGCCCCGGCCGCGTGCTGGCCCCGGCCGCCGCACAGCGAGGCCAAATCGTGGTCGGCTGCCCCATTGAACTCGCACGGATAGTGCGGATATCTTGACCTCGACGCCACATCCACCGGGCGTTGGCCAGCGACGACGATGGCGAGGTCAGGATGAGTGTGACCGCAGAAAAGACGAGCGTCAACGGGCACGGGGGCGCATCGTGGCTGTGGCGCAGGCAGCTCCAGGCATATCCCGATACCCGGCCCCGCATTCTGTATCTGGCCATTACCGTGCTGGCCACCATCACGCTGTACTACGAGCTGTACGTCAGCGCCTCGGTGTCCACGCTGATCCTGACCGACCTGCACATGAGCTTTACGTTCTTCGTGGTGACCCTGGCCTTCGGGAACCTGATCGGGGCGTTCGGCTCGCTGCTGGCCGGGCTCACCGACCGGCTTGGCCGGGCCAACCTGGTGGTTGGCGGGCTGCTGGTCACCGGCGTCCTCGTGGCTTTCGTCATCCCCGCAGCGACCGGCAAGTGGTTCTTCGCCATCGCGACCTTCGTGGTCGGCCTGGTTGAGGGCATCTGCCTGGTCGCCACCCCGGCGCTGATCCGCGACTTCTCCCCGCAGGTGGGCCGGGCCACGGCCATGGGGTTCTGGACCAGCGGCCCGGTCGTCGGGAGCCTGGTCGTCGCGGTCGTGGGCAGCGCCACCGTCCCCGCCGTCGTTCATAACCCCGGGATCTGGACGCACCAGTACCGTATCTGCGGCATCGCCGGGCTGGTCGTGTGGCTGATCGCCCTGGTCGGGCTGCGCGAGCTGTCCCCGCGGCTGCGCGACCAGCTGATGGTGACCATCCGCGACCGCGCCGTCGTCGAGGCCCGGGCCAAGGGCCTCAGCGAAACCGACATCGCGGCCGCGCTGCGGCACCCGTTCCGCCAGCTGCTCAAGCCCGACATCATCATCTCCGCCTTCGCCGTGTCGGTCATGCTGCTCATCTACTACACGGCGGTCGCCTTCGCGGTCATCTACCTGACCACCGTGTTCGGTTTCTCGGTCAAGAACGCCAACGGGCTGGGCAACTGGAACTGGGGCTTCAACGTCATCGCGGTGGTCCTGATCGGGATCATCTCCGACCGCTTCCGGGTCCGCAAACCGTTCATGGTGATCGGCGGGATCATCGCCGCCGTGATGACCGTCATCTACCTGGAACAGGCCGGCCACCACCCCAGCTACTACACGCTCGCGATCATCCTGGCGGTGCTGTCGCTCGGCCTGGGCGTGGCCTACACGCCGTGGATGGCGAGCTTCACCGAGACCGTCGAGGCCCGCAACCCCGCGCTCACCGCCACCGGGCTGGCCATCTGGGGCTGGATCGTCCGGGTCACGGTGTTCGTGTCGTTCCTGATCATCCCGGCCGTGGTCAACTCGGTCACCCCGCTGGTCAACTACGGGACCACCGTGTCAGCGTACGCAACCCAGTACAAAAGCGAGCTGGCCTTCGCCCAAGCCCACCCAGCCGTCGTCGCCACCGCGCAGAAGGTTCCTTCCACGGTGCTGGCCACCGCATCCAGGCTCGGCCCGCAACTCGCCAATGCCCAGAAGTTCGCACCCGAGCTGGCCGTGATCGCGGCCCACCCGGCCCTGTTCACCAAGCTGGCCGCCGCCCCTACGAACAAGGCTCTGCAGGCTCAGGCCGTGGCCGCCGCCGGCGGCGGGGCCACGGGCATCGCCGTGGTCAAAACGATCGGCGCCAACCAGACCGCCATCAACGGCGTCATCGCGGCCGGCCCGCAGCTGCAGACCATCGCCCCGTACGCGGCCGACCTGAAGGTCATCGCCCCGTACGGCGCACAGCTGACGGCCCTGTCGAAGGTGCCACCGGCGGCCATTGCGTACCTGACCGCCCACGCCGCCGCGGTGCAGAAGGCCGCCGCCCAGACCGCCAGCCAGTGGAAGACCTGGTACTGGATCTGCTTCGGCGGAATCATCTTCTTCCTGCTGTCCATCCCGCTGCTGAAGGGCCGCTGGAAGCCCTCGGACGCCCGCCGCGACGAGCAGGAGCACGAGGCCAGGATTCAGGCTGAACTGGCCAAGCTCAGCAGCTGAGGGCCGGAGGGCCAACCAGTCGCCGGGCCCGGTGGCTAGCGATGTAGGTCATAGGCGCGAGCATGGACACAGGTCATCCTCTATGCCAGCCTTGGATTTTTAGTCATCGCTAGATAAATCGAGCCCGGCCGTGCCCATTGGCCCAGCCCTGCCGGGCCAGCCAGGACGGCGGGCCGCCCCGGCAGGGCGGGCGCCGCTGACCATCACGAGGACCTACATGGACAAAGTGCTCACCGCCGAGCAGGCAATGAGCGGCATCGGCGACGGCGCAACCCTCGCGGTCGGCGGTTTCGGGCTGTGCGGCATCCCTTCTACCCTCATCGACACCCTGCACCGTTCGGGTGCGACCGACCTGAAGGTCGTGTCGAACAACTGCGGAGTGGACGACTGGGGGCTGGGGGTCCTGCTGTCCGACCGGCGGATCAGCCGCGTCACCGGCTCCTACGTCGGCGAGAACAAAGAGTTCGCCCGCCAGTACCTCTCCGGTGAGCTGGAGGTCGAGCTGTGCCCTCAGGGCACCTTGGCTGAGCGGCTGCGGGCCGGTGGCTGCGGAATCCCGGCCTTCTACACCCCGGCCGGGGTGGGCAGCCAGATCGCCGACGGTGGCCTGCCCTGGCGCTATGCGCCGGACGGTACCGTGGCCGTCGCCTCCCCGGCCAAGGAAGTCCGCGAGTTCGGCGGAGTCGCGCACGTCCTCGAGGAAGCCATCGTCACCGACTTCGCCCTCGTCGCCGCGGCCAAGGGAGACCGGCACGGCAACCTCGTGTTCGACAAGAGCGCCCAGAACTTCAACCCGCTGTGCGCCATGGCCGGCCGGGTCACCATCGTCGAGGTCGAGGAGCTGGTCGAACCGGGCGAGATTGACCCGGCCCAGGTCCACCTGCCGGGTGTCTTCGTGCAGTACGTCGTGCACGCCCCCGACGTGCAAAAACGCATCGAGAAGACCACCGTCACCGAGCGGCCCGAGCAGGTGGCCCGATGAGCCTGTCCCGCCAGCAGATGGCCGCCCGCGCCGCCGCCGAGCTGCGCGACGGCGAGTACGTCAACCTTGGCATCGGCCTGCCGACACTGGTCCCCGGCTTCTTGCCCAACGGCGTGGACGTGGTGCTGCACAGCGAAAACGGGGTCCTCGGCACCGGCCCGTACCCCGCACCGGACGCCGTCGACCCGGACCTGATCAACGCGGGCAAGGAGACCGTCACGGTCCGCCCCGGGGCGTCGTTCTTCGACTCGGCCCTGTCGTTCGGGATCATCCGCGGCGGCCACCTCGACGTGGCGATCCTCGGCGCGATGCAGGTCTCCGAACGGGGCGACCTCTCGAACTGGGCCGTGCCGGGCAAGATGATCAAGGGAATGGGCGGGGCAATGGATCTCGTCCACGGAGCCCGGCGCGTCATCGTGCTCATGGAGCACACGGCGAAGGACGGATCCCCGAAGATCCTGCGTGAGAACACCCTGCCCTACACCGGGCTGCGGGTGGTCAACCGCATCATCACCGACCTCGCCGTTATCGACGTGGACGCCGACGGGCTCGTCCTGGTCGAGACGGCGCCTGGGGTCAGCGAGGACCAGGTGCGCGCCGCTACCGACGCGCCGCTCAAGACAGGGACGGCGGCAACGGGCACGAGCTAGTGATGGGCACCGTCTTCGGCGACGACGCAAACGCCGGATCAGCGAAATGAGTCGCGGCTTTCGTGCACGAATTCCTCGAGGGAGCGTGGCTCGTGACCGGTCAGGTCGCGCACCGTGGTGGTGCTGCGCTCGTTCTCGCCGGCCATGATGGCCCACTCGCGGGTAATGAGCAGTTCCGCCACACCGGGCGCGACCCCGGCCGTGACCAGACGCTGCAGCAGCCCGAAGGCGTCGGTGGTCCGGAACGTCACCGTCTCGCCGAGTTCCTCGGAGAGGACCTGGAGCGCCTCCGGCCAGCTCACCTGCCGCGGTCCGGTGAGCTCGTGGTGCTGACCCCAGGTCGACGGGTCGCCTAGGACGCGGACAGCCACCTCGACCGTGTCGCCGGGGTGGCTGAGAGCGACCCGGCCGACATCTGCTAGTCCAGTCCAGGTGCGAGTCGCCTTGATCTCCGGAGCGCCGGCCAGCATGGAGGAGGAGAAAATCGACGGCCTGATGGTGGTGTAGCCGATCCCGGCGGCCTCGGCGACCAAGTCGATGCTCCCGTGGCCGCGCTGGTTGATGCCGATCGAGCCCAGCCCAGCGTTCAGTACGGACAGGCGCACGAGCTGCTGGAATCCGGGCACGGAGGTGGCCGCCTGGATCACGGTCCGCTGCAGGTTCGCCTCGATGCCAACGGAGCCCATGGCCAAAAAGGCCGTACCGACTCCGGTGAGTGCCTTGACGACGGCGGCCGGGTCGCCCAGCTGGACCGGGAGGATCTCCAGGTTGGAGGAGTCACCGAAGAGCCGGCTGGCCTTGTCAGGGTCGCGGACGAGCGCGCGTACCGGATGGCGGGAGCCGAGCAGGCTCCGCGTGACGGCGCTGCCGATCCGTCCGGTCGCGCCAATGATGGCGGTGGTCACGATGACCCTCCTGGTTACTCGGGGCGGAACGAGCTGGACGAATAGAAACGGCCGGCCTCGCAGGGGAACCCGCGAATATCTCGTATGTTCAGGATGAAGCCGGACGGCATAGCCGCCGGACGGCTTATGAGCCGGAGGCGATATGACCGTCAGCGCCGTCGACTGGCTGGTCCTCCTGGGCACCGTTGTTATCTTGTTCGCGGTCGACCTGACCGTGGCGACACTGCGGCCGCACGCAGTCGGCTTCCGCGAGGCCACCCTGTGATCGGTGGTCTTCGTGGCCGTGGCGGTGGGATTCGGTTTCGTCCTGGCCGCTCTGGAGGGCTGGAGCTACGCCGGGCAGTACTTCGCCGGCTACATCGTGGAGAAAAGCCTCTCCATCGACAACCTGTTCGTCTTCGTCATCATCATGACGTCCTTCGCCGTGCCGCGCGAGCACCAGCAGCGCGTCCTCATCTTCGGCATCATCGCCTCGCTGTGCCTTCGCGCCGCCTTCATCGCGGTCGGTGCGGCGCTGCTGTCGGGCTGGTGCGGGCAACCCGCCGGTTCTTCCCGGTCACTGACAACTACGACGGCGGCCGACTGACAACTCACCTCAGCGGAAAGCGGGCCGTCACCCCGCTGTTCATCGTGTTCGTCGCCATCGGCGGCACCGACATGCTGTTCGCCCTGGACTCGATCCCCGCCGTGTTCGGCGTCACCAACGAGGCCTACATCGTGTTCGCGGCCAATGCGTTCGCCCTGCTCGGCCTGCGCGCCTTGTACTTCCTCGTCACCGGTCTCCTCGACCGGCTCGTATACCTGTCGGCCGGACTCGCGCTCATCCTTGCGTTCATCGGGGTCAAGCTGATCCTGCACTAGGCGCACGGTCTGTGGCACGGGACGCCCGAAATCAGCACCTCGCTGTCCCTCGCCGTCATCGGAGGCGTTCTCGTGATCACCACCGTGGCGAGCCTGATCAAGGTTCGCCGCGACCCTTCCGCCCGGGCCCATGCCGGGGCCGTCATCGGGTCGAAACCACCGGCGGCGGACCACGACGGGTTCCCCGCCGGGCATCGGCGATCAGCCGGCCGACACCGCGAACTGAGCTCGCTCCTGCTGCCGGGTGGAGGCCGGCCGGTCGTCGCGCACTTGCCCGGGTGTCGAATCGTTCGGCCCGTGGGACCCGGCCGCCGCGATGAACTGGAAACGGTAGCCCATCGCCGCGAGTGCCTCCTGGAACTCAGCGATCGACGCATCGTCCAGGTGAGCCCAGTCGAATCCCGGCGAGCAGCTGTAGGCAAGCAGCTTGCCCGGGTACTGCGAGTAGATGATGTCCGCGAACGCGCGGGCCTCGGCGAGGTTCGGCGTCGCGGTCTCCAGCCACAGCAGGTCGGCGTAGGGCGCGTAGGCGAGCGCGCGCGTGACGCGCGCGTACATGCTGGGCTCCACCAGGTGGAGCCCTTCCGCAGTCCGCTCGCCGGTCAGGAACTCATGGTCCCGGTCGTCCGCGTCGGACGTCAGCAGGGACGTCTCGTGCGCGTACGTCCGCGCTATCACCAGGCAGGGGACGTTGGCCACATCGGCCGCGAGCCGGGCCGAGCTGAGCGTCTTGATGTGCTCGCCGGTCGGGATGAGCACCCTGGCGCTGAGATGACCGTACCCGCTCGGCGGCCGATCCTCGAAGAGCACGCCGGCCGCACCCGCCTCGATCATCGCCATCGTCAGCTTGAACGCGTCCCGGTCGCCGTCGCCGGACATCGGCCAGCCCGACAGGTTGACAGTCTGCGGTCCGACCTGCACCATCTGCACCACCTGGTGGCCGGTGATCGCGCCGCGCACCCGCACCGTGTCCTCGCGGCCGAGCAGCTCCCACAGCCGCCGGGCGCCGCACCGCGCCAGGGCCTGATCTGCTGCGACCGGGCCGCGCAGCCGGATGACGTCTTCGGCGCTGTAGTCGCGCCGGATCCCGGTCGAGCGCTGGTCTGCCTCCCACTCGCGCTGAAGGCACCCGTCCTGGCCGCTGAAGTCGCCCACGTCAACCCCATCTTCCTCATCTGGTGTGGCCGCCCGTCCCGGCTGGCCTTGGCTTCAGCCTGCGGTGCGATGACTGTGATGGACAGACGTTCGATCTGTCAATTTCTTCTATTTTTTCCGAAAGAGAATATTAACTTCATTTTATGGCAGAAATTTGGCAAAAATTGGTATAGAGCAAAGGTCTAGCCCAATGACTGGATCAGAGATATCGGCTGCCAACCGGGGCGGTGTTGCGCTGTCAGCGCGCACGGAGCAGAACAAGGCTGCCGGACCTTCGCGCGGCCATCAGGTCAGCCCCCGAGCGGGTAGCTGACGGCCGCGGCGCGTGGATCATGCCTGACCATACCGGCCGGTCAGCCGGTAGCGTTCTTCGTAGCAGCCCACGTATGGGAGCACTCTTTGACGCTCGTCCTGCAGCGGTCCGCCCTCAACCCGGGCGTCCTGGCCCCAGAGATGGCGTCCGGCCACGCCGTCACTGTCTTCGCCGGAGACCGGGACACCCTATGGGGCTGCTGATCCCCATCGGGCTGCTCGGTCTGCTGGCCAGCGCGTCCCCGGCCACGATCGTCGTGTTCATCTTGCTGCTCACCACGACTAAGCCACGCCTCAACGCGGCCGCCTTCTTGATCGGGTGGAGCGTCTCGCTGATCGTCGTGTTCGCCGCGAGCTATGCCATCGGGGGAGCCAACGCCACCCAGCATGGGAGCGGCAGCACCGCGGTGAAGATCATCGAGATGCTGCTCGGTGCCGCTCTCGTCGTTGCTGGCGCGCGGCAATGGAGACGCCGGGACCGGCCCAGAACCAGCTCAGGGGTCAGTAAGAAGTTCGCGGCCCGACTGGAGCAGCTCAATCCCTGGGAAGCAGCCACCGTCGGCATCCTGAAGCAGCCGTGGAGCCTGACCGCCGCCGCCGCCGTGCTTCTCGTGCGTCACCATTCGGCGCTCGCCGTCGTGGTCTTCGCCTTTTTGGCCTTCGCTGTCCTGTCGACCGCTACCGTCGGCCTGATCTTCGTGTACTTCGCCCGGCGTCCCGGGGAGGCCGAAACACACCTGTCCGACCTGAGGGATCGCCTGCAACGGACCGGCCCTGCGGTCTTCGCGATCGCGTCCGCTGTGGTCGGCGTCTGCCTCATCGTCGACGGCGTAATCGGCCTCGTGAAAAGCTAAGCGGGCCACCTCGACCACGAAGTCTGGGCCTGTGGCAGCCTCTTCGAAGAAGCTCAGGTCACGGCGGCTGCCGGGGCCGTCCGTTACTACGAAACGTAGTAGGATTTCGTTCGTGACCGGCGCTGTGTCCACCACGATCATCGTCGCGGGCCTGGCGCTTGCGGGGTACGGCCTGCTGCTGACTGCCCTGAACCGGCCGATGGGCTATCCCTTGCTCGCCGCGCTGGGCGTCCTGGAGATCCTGCTGCTGGTCGAGGTCGGGATCATCGTGGCCAGGCTCGCCGACGGCGGCCACCCGGCCGAGCTGCCGACGCTTATCGGCTACCTGTGTGCGACGCCGCTCATCCCGGTGGCCGCCGGGTTCTGGGGCATGGTGGACCGATCACGGTGGGGCCCGGCGGTCATCGCCGCGGCCGGGATCGTCGCGGCCGTGCTGATGGTCCGGCTGCATCAGATCTGGCCGGTCATCCGTGTCTGAGCCCACGGCATCGCCTGAGCCCGCAGCACCACGGCCGGACTCGACCAGAACGGGTCCGGGCCGACTGCTGGTCGCCATCTACGCGCTCTTCGCGCTGGCCGCCACCGCACGGGCTGCGGTACAGATCGCAACGAAGTTCAGCAACGCCCCGGTCGCCTACGTGCTGTCGGCCCTCGCCGGCGTGGTCTACATCCTCGCCACGGTCACCCTCGCCATCGGCAGTCCAGCAGCACGCCGGATCGCCGTCGTCTCCTGCTCGGTCGAACTCGTCGGCGTGCTGGCCGTCGGCACCTGGAGCATCGCTGACCAGGCCAGCTTCCCCGACGCCACGGTGTGGTCTGACTATGGCAGCGGCTACGGCTTCGTCCCGCTCGTGCTCCCCGTCTTCGGCCTGCTCTGGCTACGCCACTGGGCCAGGCGGACCAGAACCACCGAACGACCGTAACGCTGCTGGCAGCCCACCCGGAGCTCACTGGCCACCTGTGAGTACGCTCCCGTTGGGCCTGGAGCGAGCGGGACTGTCCCTGTAGTGGTGTTTTCGGCCGATCGCACTGAGCCTTGGCGGTCGGCGCACCAATCGAACGTGACATCTGAGGAGCCACGATCATGACCACCATCGGTTTCATCGGCAGCGGGCAGATCGGTGCGACCGTCGCCCGGCTTGCCATCAGCGTCGGCTACGACGTCGTGATGAGCAACTCGCGCGGGCCGGACACCCTGAACGGCGTAGTCGCCGCGCTCGGTCCCCGGGCGTCCGCGGCAACCGCGGCCGAAGCAGCGGCCCAGGCAGATTACGTACTGGTCGCGGTTCCGCTGAAGAATTACACGCAGGTCCCCGTGGCCGAGCTGGCGGGCAAGATCGTCATGGACGCCGACAACTACTACCCCGCCCGTGACGGCCACATTGCCGCACTCGACCGGAACGAGGCAACCACCAGCGGCCTGTTGCAGGAGCACCTGCCGCAGTCGCACGTGGTGAAGGCCTTCAACCACATTTTCTGGAAGCACCTCGGGTCGCAGGGCCTACCCTCCGATGCGCCGCGACGCCGCGCCCTGGTGATCGCCGGCGATGACGCCGAGGCCAAGAAGTGGGTCAATGGGTTCATCGACGAGATCGGCTTCGACGTGGTCGATGCCGGGCCGCTGGCGGACAGCTGGCGCATCGAGAAGGACACCCCCGGGTACGGGCCGAATCTGACCGCGAAGGAGATGACGGCCAAGCTGGCCGAGGCCGTTCGCGGCGTCAACGGCAACCCGGACTGGACCCCCTGACCCGTCTGTACGCGATGGTCGGCCGCACGGCGACGCGACGGCGCGGCTAACAGCCACTCGGCCGCCCACCCGGCCCCCAACCAAAACGACCCCGGACCCGTTAAGGGTTCGGGGTCATTCCTATGTAGAGCGCGAGGTGCCCAAGCCGCCCATCGAGGACGAGCTCGGTCACGGAGGAGCCCGGCCGCCAGAGCTCAAAAGGGGCGGACGGCTTACCCGGTTGGGGGATACGGACCGCCTCCGGCCCCAGCAATCTTTGCTGTAGAGCAAATATCGATCGTACGAGCTCCCGCGGGAGCGAGCGCCCGAGGGCTACCAGCACTTCAACTCACGTGACAACGGCTGGATCAAGATAACCCTGGCGCCCTGAGCCTGATCACCAGGCACGACACAAGGAGGTAGCAGTATGGCCGACGACAAGCTGATGCGCGGGCTGGGCTGGCTCAGCCTCAGTCTGAGCATCCCGCCCCTGCTGATGCCAAAAGAGTTCGGCCAAGCGCTCGGTGTCGGCGACAGCCCCCGGCACCGAGCCACCGCGGTAGTCGTCGGAGCGCAGGAACTGACGGCCGCCGCCGGCCTGCTGGGCCAGAAGAGCCCGGCCTGGTTCTGGTACCGGACCGGCGGCGACCTCGTGCACATCGGGATGCTGGGACGGGCACTGAAAAACCATGACGGGCAGGGGCTGGAACGCACCGCTGCCGCTTTCGCCGCAGTGCTCGGCATCACCGCCGTCGACGTCTACGCCGCGGTAACCAGATCGCGGAGAAGGGTCGAGATGAACACGACCGCGACCACGACCGTGGGCCTGCCGGAGCAGAAGGTCTACGAGATGTGGCGGCACCTGGACAATCTGCCTAAGTTCATGGCCCACCTCGAGGAAGTCCGCCCGGACGGAAACGGCCGCAGCCACTGGCGGGCGGGCGCGCCGTTCGGCCGCGCCATCGAGTGGGACGCCGAGATCACCGAGGACGTGCCTGGTCAACGGATCTCCTGGCGGTCGGTGGGCAGCGCCGACATCCACAACGAGGGCAGCGTCCAGTTCGTCCCGGCCCCGGGGGGCCGGGGCACCGAGGTGCACGTGAAGCTGCGCTACGAGATGCCGGGCGGCAAGCTCGGCGAGGCGGTGGCGCGCTACTTCGGCGAGGACCCGCACCAGCAACTGGATGACGATCTGCGCCGGTTCAAGCAGGTCGCCGAGACCGGTGAGGTGGTGCGGTCCGAGGGCGCACCCGGCGGCAAGCGGGCCCGGCGGGAGTTTCCCCAGCATCCGGCCCGGCCCTTGTCACGCGACGAACTAGCCCAGGAGGTGCAAGCATGAAGGCCAACTGCTGGATCGGACCGAACCACGTCGAGGTTCAGGACGTCCCGGATCCGGTGATCCTCAACGACCGCGACGCGATCGTGAAGATCACCTCGTCGGCGATCTGCGGCTCCGATCTGCATCTGCTCGACGGCTACGTGCCGACGATGCAAAAGGGCGACATCATGGGCCATGAGTTCATGGGCGAGGTCGTCGAGGTCGGCCGGGGCGTCGGCCGCGACAAGCTGCGGGTAGGCGACCGGGTGGTGGTTCCGTTCCCGATCGCCTGCGGTGCGTGCGCGGCGTGCAAGGCCGAGCTGTACTCCTGCTGTGAGAACACCAACCCCAACGCCGGCCTGGCCGAGAAGTTCTTCGGCCACCCGGTCGCCGGTATCTTCGGCTACTCGCATCTCACCGGCGGGTTCGCCGGCGGCCAGGCGCAGTACGCGCGCGTCCCGTTCGCCGACGTCGGCCCGCTGAAGATCGAGTCCGATCTGCGCGACGAGCAGGTGCTGTTCCTGTCCGACATCTTGCCCACCGGCTACATGGGCGCCGAGATGTGCGACATCACCCCCGGGGACGTGGTCGCGGTGTGGGGCGCCGGGCCGGTCGGGCAGTTCGCCATGGACAGCGCACAGGTGCTCGGGGCGGAGAAGGTCATCGCCATCGACAAGGAGCCGTACCGGCTGGAAATGGCGGCCAAGGCCGGGTACCTCACGATCGACTTCGAGCAGAATGACGTCCGGTCCACCCTGCTCGAGATGACCGGCGGGCGCGGGCCGGACAAGTGCATCGACGCGGTCGGGATGGAATCTACCCATGGCAGCACGCCGATCATGGCCTATGACCGGGCCAAGCAGGCGGCCAGGCTGGAGACCGACCGCCCGTACGCGCTGCGCCAGGCCATCCTGTCCTGCCGCAGTGGCGGGATCGTCTCGGTCATCGGCGTCTACGGCGGGGTCGTCGACAAGTTCCCCGCCGGGGCGTTCATGAACCGCGCCCTTACCCTGCGGACCGGCCAGTGCCACGTGCAGCGCTACATGCAGCCGCTGCTGCAGCGCATCGAGGCCGGTGAGATTGACCCGACGCGGATCATCACGCACACGCTCCCATTGCAGCAGGCGCCGTACGGCTACGACATCTTCAAGCACAAGCAGGACGGATGCGAGAAGATCGTGCTCAAGCCCTGAGCCTGTCTGTCGGTAATCCTGTTCACATCCCACGGTCGATGGCGCTGGTGGTGGCCACGCGGTTCCGGTTCTGACGTTCTCGCTCCCGGCGGCCGTAGGCGGCCTTGCGCACGGCCTCCTCGCTGTCCAGGCTGGAGCCGAGCGCACCAGCGACCACGCCGATGGAGCTGGCCAGCCAGGCCACGGTGGCGTAGTCGCCAAAGCCAATGGGATGGTGCAGCTGGGATTGGAGATACCCGGGGCCGATGACCAGCGCCGAGACGGCCAGCGCCGACACGTACAGCAGCCCGTACATGCACGCCACCCCGAGCACCAGGGTCACAGCGGTCGACAGGTTGTAGATGACCGCCTCAGCCGGCGTGTGGTGATCATCCGGCCGCTCCCACAGGTGGTTGTAGATCAACAGCCAGACGGCCATGACCGTGATAGACGCGACCATGATGAGGGTCAGGCGCCACACTGGGAGTGCCTCGGCCATGCCCCAGATCGAGTTGTAGAAGATGCCGGCGGCGGCGGCCGCGGCCGCCGCCGCGGTGCACTGGCCAGATGCGGAACCAGCACCCACGGACGGTTGTCGCGCACCATGCCGAACAGCAGCCGGGCCCGCCCGTGCCACCCCTTCAGGGTCAGGGTGAAGTCAGCGTCCGGGTGGGGCGACACGTCCTCGCGCACCATCAAGCCCAGATCGCCAGAGAACCGCGGCAGCAGCCGCCGGCGGCCCACTTCCTCCGGGCCGCGGTCCGCCTGGTCATGCTCGCGCCTTGCTTCGGCCATTCGGCGCAGCAGGTAGACCACGACGTCTTGCACACAACGCCGCAGCCGCACCCAGCCCACGGCGGGCAGGCTGATCAGGGCCGCGGCGTGGGTCATGCTGAAGTCGGCCACCACCGGCTGGGTTCCCGACCGACGGGGAAGGTCGGTCAGGTACACCACCACGTCCCAGCCCTGCCGGCGCTGGCGGATCGCAGCCAGCTCGGCCAGCGGCACGATCCCGTCCTCGTTCAACGGCAGCACCGCACTGACGGTCTCCACCACCCACCGCGGGCAAGGCCCGATCTTCGCGGCTAGGTGCTCCTCCAGTCCGTGCGCGGCCAGCGCCGCGGCCACCGTGGCCGGCAACCCCGGATCGGCCACCACCCCCACGCGCAGTTCCCCTGCACTGTCCCCGTCAGAATCGGGGCGGACGCAGTCGCGGGGCGTTACCAAGACCTCACCTCCCGTTGACCAAGTATCGGCTTCCCCTCGCTCCAGCGTGATCGCCCCCTCCGCTAGACGCATCACCAAACCGGCTAGGAAGGCATGCCTTGAACAACAGAGTGCGGCTGGAGTATCAGGAGTCGGCGAGAGCCTGGTCGAGGGTGGGATAAACGGTGAGCTCGCCGGTCAGGGCGGTGGCTTCCAGCAGGCGCATGACCGGCGGGGAGGCGGCGACGATACGGAGGTCGGCCAGGCCGTCGCAGAGTTTCCTGGCCGCGACCAGGGCGGTGATGCCGGCCGCGCTGAAAAACGTCACGTCGGATAGATCGACGATGACCGGGCCGTGGACGATCTGAGCGGGCAGCACGGCCATCACCGCGGCTTCGACGCGCCAGGCGCTGGTGGCGTCCACCTCGCCTTTGACGTGCAAAATCTGCGCAGCGCCGTGCCGGACAGCCGTGACTGAGAGGTTTGGTTCGCCGGAGGAGAAGGACTGCCCGCGGGCAGTTGGTTCGCCGGGCACAAGTTCACGATGTCATCCCCTTTGGCCCGGCGCAATGAGGCGCCCTGCCGAAACTGCTGCCGAAGAGCTCAGTCGCTGGCCGTTGGCACGTCAGCGGCCTGGGAGGCGTCGGATATGTACGGCAGGCCCACCAGGTCCAGCACGGCCCGGGCGGCACTGGCCGGCCCGGCGATCAGGGTGAAGTCCTGCTGGTGCGCGGCCAGCTGACCGGTCACCTCGAACAGGGCGCGGACCCCGGCGCTGGCCAGAAAGGTGACCTGGTCGAGGTCGGCGATCAACGGCAGCACGCCACCCCGGCAGGCGGTCAGCAAGGAACGGGTGAACTGGCCGGTGGTGGTGATGTCCACCGGCCCGGTGATCCGGACCCGGGGACGGGGTTCGCCGGTCATGATCCGCACGGCGAACGGCGGATCGTTCGGGCGGCTGGTCGCTGCGGCGCCGGTGTCTGTGGCCAGCACGGCGGGATGACGCAGCCGGTGCCGGATCACCACCGTGGTGCCGCGCGCTCCGGGCGGTTCGGCGGCGCTGCGCGGCGGGTGCCGTACCTCCATCTCGTCGGCCAGCTGGCCGATGACCAGCAGTCCATGCCCGCGGCCGTCGTCAGCCGTGCCCGGCTCCTGCCAGCGGCCCCGGTCGGCCACGTTTACTTCCAGGGATCCATCCGGCAGCAGAATCGCCACCAGCCAGACGGGGCCGGCTCTCCCGGCCGGGTAGGCGTGCTCGATGGCGTTGGTAACCGCCTCCGACACGGCCACCTCCAGCCTCTGCCGGTCGTCTTCCACCGGGCCAAACCTGTCGAGCCAGCCGGTGAATGCCTCGCGCATCGGAGCCAGGCTGTCACGGACGGCGGGCCGCTCCAGAGCCAGCGGCGGCATCGGCGTGTCCCGGCGCTGGGCGGCCAGGACCGTCACGTCGTCGGCGTACCCGGTACGGGTCAGCAGTTCCACGGTCAGCTGGCAGATCCGCTCGGGCCCGCTCGCGGCCGCACCTGCGGGCAGTACCCGGTTAGCGGCTGCATCTCCGGCCACGGCGGCCAGTTCAGCCAGGGCTTCCGCCATCGTCCGGCCCGGCCGCTCGATCAGCCCGTCGGTGTACAGGAACACCGTCTCTCCCGGTGCCAGCAGCTCGGTGACCGGAGCGGGCCCGGCACGGGAACCGGCGCGGCTGCCCAGGGGGCCCATGCCGGTGTGAGCCAGATAGCGGGTGCTCCCGTCGGTGCTGATGGCCAGCGGCGCCGGGTGCCCGAAAGTCGCGTACTGCAGTTGCCCCGTACCGGGGTTGAGCAGCACCAGGCACAGCGTGGCCGCCCGCAGCGCACGGTTGCGGGCGGCGTAGGTGTCGACCTGGTCCAGCACCACGGCCAGGTCCGGCTGAGCGGTCAGCCGTTCGGTCAGCACCGCGCGGAGCTGACCCATGGCGGCCGAGGCCGCTACCCCGTGCCCCACCACGTCCCCGACGACCAAGGCCACGGTGCCATCCGGCCGCGGTATCGCGTCGAACCAGTCCCCGCCTGCGGCCTGATCCTGGCCAGCCACCAGGTAGTGAGCCGCGAGCTGTACGCCCGGCAGTACCGGCAGCGCCGCAGGCAGCAGAGCTTCCTGCAGGGTGGTCACGATGCCGCGCGCGGCCTGGTACCGACGTTCCGCCGTGACCGCACTGTCCAGCGCCGCCGCACGTTCACGCACCCGATCGCTCACGTCGGTCTGGACGACCAGAATGCCTCGTACACCACCGTCGGCGTCCCGCCAGGGGGTAACGCCGAAATCCAGATAGACCTCGTCCTGGGTGCTGTCGCCGTCCGGGTCCAGCTGAATGCGCCACTCGCGGGCGGTCACCGGCTCACCAGATGCGTACACCCGATCCAGCATCTCGAAAAGCTGCTGTCCGGCGACGTCCGGGAACACCTGCCGCGCTGTCTTGCCGATGAAGTCCTGTCGGCCGGCGAACGCGCGATAGGCGCCGTTGGCCGCGACGATGCGGTGTTCCGGGCCTTCGAGCGCCGCCAGCAGAGTGGGCATGCTCTCGAATGCGTCCCTCACCACCTCGGCGTCCCCCACACGCCGATCGAGCTCCTCTCCTTTCACGGTCACACCCTCTCCTGGCGTCCAGTCCGGTTACGCCGTGAGGGGTTGTGTTTCCCGTATGCACGGAACTAAGCGCAATTAATCAGCCCGTGACGACCGCGGCCGTTGAAGGCCCTGACTCCGCGCCGCCGGGAGGGAGCCGTGGGCGGCGCGGAGAGCCAGATCAGGGTGAGACCAGCAGGTGACTGTCGACCGTGGCGATACCAGGAGCGGCTGAGGCCGCGGCCCGGGCCACCTCAGCTTCATGCAGGGAGTGCACGTGGCCGTACAGCTGGGCGGTGTGGTCGGTGACCTCCACCCGGATGTGCCGCGCGTCGATCTCGGCCTCGCGCTTGAACGATTCCTCGATCTGCTCCTTGACCGCCTCAGGTTCAGGCGGCGGCTTGACCGTGATGTTGTCGGTCACACCCACCACCCCGCGCACGTTGCGGACCATCCGCTCGACTTCGCGCCGCTGATAGTCGTGCTCAACCTCGCCGTCCAGGGTGACCCAGCCGTCCTGGACCCGGGCCTGCACCTTCCCCTCCGGGATCTGCACGTTCCAGTCGAGCACATGGGCGATCGCGGTGGCGATGTCCGCGTCATCACGTGGGGTCCCCGGCAGTTTGACCTTCAGGTCGCTGGCCACGGCCTTGACCCCGTACACCCGCTCGGCGGCCTCGATGGCGGCCAGTTTCTCCGCATAACTGGGCACGCTGCCGGTCAAGGTAACGGCCCCGTCCCTGACTGCGACACCGATGCTGTCAGGGTCAGAGATACGCGGCTCCCACCGCAGCTCATCGATGACATCGTCCCTGATCTCCGAATCAGACTTCATGGCTTCACCCCATACTGGAACCGGTCACTAACAGCCCCACACTCAGCCACCCCCACCCCGCACCACATCACCCATTCAGCTAACGCCACGACCAGGGGTAACGGTCGAGGCGCAAATGGCAAAGAAGTGGCTAAGCTGGGCCGCAGCGCGGTTTCGGGACATGGTCAGCCGGGGACTGGCGGGGGGGACATCGTGAGGGAGCAGGTCATGAGACCTTCCGTCCACTTGGGCTTCTTTGACCGTTCGGTGCCGGCCGGAAGTCACATCTGCGTGTTCTACAGCGACCCGGCGACCCGGGACGAGGTGGTGATGCCGTTCCTGGCTCAGGGCCTGCGCACCGGGGAGAAGTGCATCTGCGTGCTGGCCTCGCCGGGCCCGAAGGAGGTGCTGGCGCGGCTCGGCCACCACGTCGACCTTGACCTGTCGGTGAACAGCGGGCAGCTCGATGTGACCACCCCCGCCGACGCCTATCTGCGCACCGGCAAGTTTGCCCCGGACGACATGTTCAGCTTCTGGAAGGAGGCGGCCACGGCGGCCGAGGCGGCTGACTACGGAATCGCCCGGGCGGCCGGGGAGATGCCACGTGAGCTCGACGCCGACGGCCGGCGGCAGTTCATGCGGTACGAGGCCCGGCTGACCGAGTTCATCGCGGACCTGCCCGCGTTGATTCTCTGCCTGTATGACCTGCGGCTGTCCGGTGCCGAGGTGCTGATGGACGTCCTGCGCACCCACCCCATGGTGGTCGTGGACGGGATGCTCCACGACAACCCGTACTACGTCCCACCGGACACACTGCTCGGTGTCGGTGTGACCGATGGCGGGCCCGCCGCCTGACCAGGCCGGTGCTCCGGCTCGCGAGGAGCTTTCCGCGCTGAGAAGCTTGCTGGTGCTGTTCATGCTGCTGACCCAGCAGGACAGCCAGACCAGCATCCTGCATTACGCGGCGAACGCGGTCGGATCGCTGTGCCGCTGCACCACGCAGGGGATCTTCCTGGACGGCCAGTGGCGCGACGTCGGACCCCCGGACCAGGAGGGCCGGGCGGCCAGCAGGCCGACCATAAGGTCTGCGACCTTCAGCCCGGACATTACCCACAGCATGCAGGTCGAGCTGGCCGGGGTGCCGTGGTCGTACGCCTACTCGCTGGCCAGCCCGCACGGGCCATCGGGTTACCTGGTAGTCGGGGCGGAACAGGCACCCGCCGACAGCGAGCGCTTCCTGCTGCAGGTGCTGGCCCAGCAGACCGGCGTGGCGCTGGCGAAGGTGCGGTTGCTGACGCGGGAGCGGGAGCAGGCGGCCGAACTGCGGGCGGCCAACCTGGCGCTGGCCCACAGTATGAAAGTGCATCAGACGCTGACCCGGGTCGCGCTGGCCGGGGAAGGCCAGGACGGCATCGCGCTGGCCGTTTACCAGCTGACCGGGCGGGCGGTGGCGATTGAGGACCGGTTCGGGAACCTGCGGGCCTGGGCGGGACCCAGCCCGCCTGCCCCGTACCCGAAGGCCACCGCCGACCAGCGGGACCGGTTCCTGGACCGGCTCAGGTCGGTGGGCAGGCCGCTCCGGTCCGGTGAGCACCTGTTCTCAGTGGCCGCGCTGGGCGGGATGCCGGTGGGAGTGCTAGCCCTGCACGACCCGGACGGAACCGCGGGCGACACGGAGATCATGGCCCTGGAGTACGCCGGGACCGTGCTGGCCATGGAGATCGCCCGAATACAGAGCGCGGCCGAGACCGACATCCACCTGCGAGGTAACCTGGTTCTGGACCTGATCACGGCGGCCAGCCCGGACGAGGCCGCGATGCTCAACCGCGCTCAGGTGCTCGGTTACGACCTGAGCCGGCCGCACCGGGTCATCCTCGTCGACACGCCCCGCAACCGAGACGACGTCGATCTGCTGCTGCTCTCGGTCAGCCGGGCCGCGCGACAGGCCAGAATCGGGTCGCTGCTGGCGCCGCGGCAGCGGGACGTGGTCGTGCTGGCCGACGCCGAAGCTTCGTGGAAAGAGTTCCACGAGATCGTGGCGGCGGGACTGCAGGGCGCCGCCAGCCGGATAGGCGTCGGAGGGCGCTACAGCACGACCGGCGAGGTACCGCGTTCCTACCGGGAAGCCCAGCTGGCGCTGCAGGTCCAGAAAATGATAGGCGGGCCGGAGCAGGTGACGATGTTCAGCGAGCTGGGCGTCTACCAGCTGCTGGCGACCTCCCGCGACGTGTCTGCGGTCGAGGATTTCGTCCAGCAGTGGCTGGGCCGGCTGACTGACTACGACACCGTGCACGGCACCCAGCTGGTGCTCACCCTCAGCGAATTCCTCGATCACGGCGGCAGCTACAGCGCCTCGGCCACCGCCCTTTCGGTACACCGCAACACGCTCAAGTACCGGCTGCGGCGGATCAAGGACGTGTCCGGCCATGACCTCAGCGTGCCCGACACCGTGTTCAACCTGCAACTGGCCACCCGGGCCTGGCGCACCCTGCGGGCCCTGCGCCAATCCTGACCGGCCTCTTGTCCTCCGAGGACAGCCGGTTCGTCCGCCCGGGACGGTGTGGCAGCGCGGGCGCACCGCCAAGCTGGCTGTGATCCCCCCCCCCCCCCCCCGGAAATGGGCGGTGATCCCCTCCCTCCCGGAAAGAGGTGGCCGCATGGTCCACGTGGAGCTCGACAGGCAGGCCTACGCGCATGATCTCGAGCAACATCTGCAGCGGACTTTGTTCAGTGGCGGCATCGCCGACCCCGAAGGAGCGATCCTGCTCATCCGGGGCGCGCTGGCCAGCGGCGATCAGGCCAAGGCGGCGACGCTGGCCACGGCAACCCAGCGGCTGGCCGCCGGCCAACCCAGCGACACCGAGATGGCGGCCGCCGCGGAGCACGCCCGCGGCCTGGTCGAGCAGGACCCCCACATCCTTGACCAGGCCGCCGAACGGTACTCCACCGAGCCGGCCAAGGCCTGCGCACTGGAAGACGCGGGGAACACTTGGGCCGACCGGGGATGCCACGATGAGGCGGAGGCCCGGCTACGGCAGGCGCACGACCTATACGAGAGCATTGGTGCCACGGACGGGATGGCCCGGGTCCGGTCGTGCCTGCGCCGTGTAGGCACCCGGGTCCGGCACTGGAAGCATGCCGACCGGCCCGCCTCCGGCTGGGACAGCCTTACCGACACCGAACACCGGATCGCCGACCTGGTCGCGCAGGGGCTCAGCAACCATGAGGTGGCGAGCCGCGTGTTCCTCAGCTCCCACACCGTGGCCTTTCACCTGCGGCACGTCTTCTGGAAACTGGGAATCAGCTCGCGGGTGCAGCTGGCGCGGATGGCCGCCGAAGAGGCGGCCGGAAAGCAATCAGGCCCGCCCGCCTCAGCCTGAGCAGCGCTCACCTTCCGGTAGCGCCGTAACCGGATTTCCAGGAGCTCTTCAACCGGTGTACCCGCCAGCCATTGCCGGTGAGCCCGGACGCGATCCGCGGACATGAGGCCGCCCCAGATGCCGTGCTTGCCGCCAGCGCGCCAAACCCGCATGGACAATTCGAGGCAGTGGGCGCGAACGGGGCAGGCCACGCACAGCCGGAGGGCCGGGGCGGCTTCGGCTCGGGCCCGGTCCGCCCGGGCCGCGACGGGGAACCAGTCGTCCGGGTTGGTGCTCCCGAAGCACCCGGCCAGTGGGCTGGTCACGATGGCGGTCAGTTGGCCAACGGACAGATCCGCAGGCTCCGGGTACCGCGTCGCGGCCGTGGGCGGGGAGGGCTCCTCCCGCAGCAATGGGCTGCTCACCATGACATTCCTCCTTGGCCTTGTCGTGGTATATGGCGCCTGCCACCCAGCCTCCGGCCTGCCCGGGGATCGCACTTCACCCGAGTCGGTAGTGGCCTGGCCGGCGGGCACACGACTAGCCGGATGAAGGATGTGGCCGCCTCACCGGTCCCGAATCTGGGGGCGACCGGGCCCGGACGGGGGCGGGTCCGGCCAGAACTAACCATTCTGTGGATGCCCACCGCAGTCGCTGGCGGCGATGGTCGTGGAGTAGGAAAACGGATCGTTCAGGAGCGTCATGAACCTGTCAATGTGCGTGCGACGGTGTGACGACCACGCTCTGGTCAGCGTCGAGGGAGACGTCGATATGAACTCGGCACCGCGGCTTCAGCAACGCCTGGTGCACCTGCTGGAAGGAAGCGAGCCCCGCCTGCTCGTCGACCTGTCTGGCGTTACGTTCATCGACTGTTTCGCCACCCGGCTGCTGGCCGAAACATGCCGACGCGCCGAAGGGCGGCCCTGCTCCATTCAGTTCGTCGCGTTGTCCAAGCCGGTCGAGCGGCTCGCCGAACTCACTGGGCTGGCCGGTGAACTGCCGATGGCCAGGCCCTTTGCGGCGGCCCGGGCGTCTGTCGAAGCGTGAGCGCGATGATGGAATCGGGTGCGCAGCAGGTCCCCAGCCCCAGCACCCCGGGCACGATCACCCTCATCGAGGGGACGGCATTCTGCGTCTGCCCGCCATCTGGTGACATCGTGCCCGGCGGCACGGAGGGAGTGTTCTACCGGGACACCCGGCTGGCGTCGCGGTGGGAGCTGCTGGTGGACGGCGATCCGGTGGAGCCGATGGCGGTGCTGCCGGGCCAGCCATTCTCGATGACCCGGCCGACCTGCCCGCGGCCATCAGGAAAGCGGCCGATCTTGATCCAGCGGTCTGCCGCAGCCACGTCAAGCGGAACTTTGACGTCACCGTCATGGCCGAGGGATACGAGCGCGTGTACGCGCAGGCTGCCTCAAGGGGAGCGCCATGCCGTCAGGTCGGGGCCTGAGCCTCAAGGGGACCGGTCAGCCCGGGATCCCGGCCACCGCTTCGATCTCAATCTTCAGCTCGGGCCGGATCAGAGCGTTGACCTCGACCAGGGTGCTGGCCGGGCGGGCCGGGCCGAAGAACTTTTCGCGGACTACGTTGATGGCCGCGCGGTCGCCGATGTCGGTCAGGAAAACCGTGACCTTGAGCACGTGCGCGAAGTCGGTGCCGGCCGCCTGCAGCGCCCGGCCGAGATGCTCGTGGACCAGTTCGGCTTGGGCCGTGACGTCGTCCGGGTCGGGAATGTCCCCATCGGCGGTGATGGCCACGCAGCCGGAGACGTACACCATGTCCCCCCAACGCACCGCGTCCGTGTAGTGGCTGACCGGCTGGGGCAGGCCGTCGACCCTCAACTCTTCACGCTTACTGGCGCTCATGCCACGCTCCTTCTTGGATGACGGGCGGTCTCGACCCGCGAGACCAGCTCGGACAGCGAACGGACGGACGAGAAGTCCAGGTAGTCGTCGACGTACGGCAGCGCCACGCACAGGCCCTGGACCTGGGGCTGGTAGCCGACCGCGGCCGCGTGCGGGTCACACCAGATGATCCGGCCCACCTGACCGCGCAACCGCCGCATGCTGTCCCCGAGCAGGTCGGCGTCGCCGACGTCCCAACCGTCGCTGAGGATGAGCGCGATGGAAGCCGGGCCAGTGGCCGAGCAGGTCTCCAGGTGGCGGCTGAACCCGTCCAGGCAGTGCCCGATCCGGGTGCCGCCGGCCAGCACGGCCTGCTGGTGGTCCATCCAGCGCAACGCCTGCCGCAGCGTGCTGTCGCGGAACACCTCGGTGACCACGGCCAGTTCCACGTTGAACACCGCGGCTTCGGCGTGCCGGACCATTTTGGTCAGCGAATGGACGAAGGCCAGGAACAGCGACGCGTAAGGCATCATCGACGAGCTGACGTCGCACAGTATGGCGATCCGGGGCCGGTCCCGGCGGCGGCTGGCCCGCTGCAGGAGCAGCAGTTCCTCGCCGAACCGCAGGTTGTGCCGCAGGCTGGCCCGGACGTCGACGGTCTCCCCGCGCGAGCCGATGACCAGCCGCCGGCCGGGGGCCGAGCCGAGCGCGCGGGCCAGCCGCCGGCACAGCAGCTCAAGTTCGCGGCGGGACTGCGCGGCCACGGTGCCGCCCTCGCCCGGGTGGCGGCTCCAGGTGGCCCGGCCCGCGACCCGGTGCGGCCCGGTGGGCCCGCGGCGCCCCGGCCGGCCCGCCTCGGCATTCGGCGCCGTGGTCGCCCCCCCGGAGTCAGCGGCGGCGTCCCGCTCCGCACCAGCCTGGGCCGGGAGCATGGACGTCTCGAAGGTCCAGAAGGCGTCGTACACGGTGTCGAACCGGGCCCGGTCCTGGGTACTGCTGGTCAGGCAGCACTCCAGCGCGGCGCGGAAGTCGCGGGGCTGCTCCAGCTGGATCATGGCCAGCGCGCGCAGCGCCTGCACTGTGGCGGCGGGCGACACCCCGCTGCCGGCCGCTCGCAGCAGGCCGGTGAACACCGCAAGGTCGTGCGGCAGGTCCCCGGTCCGCTGGGCCCGGGCCTGGTGGGCCAGCCCCAGCAACGGATGAACTGGCATTATTGGGCGGCCGGTGTGCTGGCGGCCCGCATGCCGTACTCGCGGTAGACCCGCTCGTGGTCCTGGCCGGTGAAGAGCCGGACATCCTGGCTGTCCTTGAGCAGCACACCGATGGTCTCGCGGACCAGTTCGGGCTCGATCTGGCGCGCGCCCAGCACGGTCAGCGCCCGCAGCCAGTCCAGGGTCTCGGACACCCCGGGCGCCTTACGGTAGTAGCCGGCCCGGATCCGCTCCACGAACAGGCAGGTCTGCTGGACGAGGAGGGTTGCGGCCGCGGGCTGCCGGGCCCGCAGGATGGCGATTTCCCGGTCGAGGCCCGGGAACGGCATCCAGTGGTAGAGGCAGCGGCGGCGCAGCGCGTCGCTCAGCGCCCGGCTCCGGTTGGCGGTCAGCACGATGGCCGGCCGCCGCTGCGCGGCGATCGTGCCGATCTCCGGGATCGTGATCTGGAACTGGGACAGCAACTCGAGCAGCAGCGCCTCGAACTCCTCGTCAGCCCGGTCGATCTCGTCGATGAGCAGCACCACCGGCCGGTCGTCGCCGGGCCAGATCGCATCCAGCAGCGGCCGCCGGATCAGGAACTCCTCGCTGAAGATGCTGTGCTTCAGGTCCCCGCCCGGCTTACCGCGGGCCTCGCTCATCCGGATGGTCAGCAGCTGGCGGGTGTAGTCCCACTCATACAGCGCATGGTGGGCGGCCAGGCCCTCGTAGCACTGCAGCCGGACCAGCCGCGCTCCGGTGATGGCGGCCAGCGCTTCGGCCACCGCCGTCTTGCCCACACCGGGCTCGCCTTCCAGCAGGACCGGCGACTCCAGCTGGCCGGCCAGGTACAGCACCATGGCCAGTGGCCGGTCGGCGATGTAACCGTTGGCCGCGAGCCGGTCCGACAGCTCGGTGACCGGGTCGGCGTCAGGCATCGGCCTCGGCGCGCAGCTGCTCGGCGGCTTCCATGCCCGCGTCGATGATGTGCTGGTAGCCGGTGCACCGGCACAGGTTGCCCGCGATCGCGGTGCGGATGTCGTCGCGGGTCGGCTCCGGGTTCTCGGCCAGATAGTTCTTCAGCGCCATGACCATGCCTGGCGTACAGAACCCACACTGCAGGGCGTGACACTTGTGGAACGCGGCCTGCACCGGGTGCAGGTCGGCGGCGTCGGCGCCCAGCATGTCCAACGGCTGGTACATGTTGGCCAGGCTGCCCGAGGTGATGTGCTCGGCCGGATGCAGCCGCTGCGGCGACAGGGCTTCGATCGTGGTCACGCTGCGGCCCGCGGCCTGCAGGGCCAGCACGTTGCACGACTTGACGATGGCACCGTCCAGCTCTACCGAGCAGCAGCCACAGCGAGCCTCCAGGCAGCCGTTGTGGGTGCCGGTCAGCCCGGCCACGTCGCGGACGAACTCCAGCAGCAGAGTCCGCTCGTCAATGTCGGCCGCGACCTCCTGGCCGTTGACGGTGATGCTCACGTTGATCATGGTTAGCTCCTGCGGTCGAGGCGGCCGAGTGCGGTTCGCAGGGCCCGGCCGGTCAGGGCCCGGACGAGCTCACGCTGATACTGGACGAGCGGTGTCCCGCCGCTGGCGCCGAGCGCTTCGGTGGCCACCCGGGTGCCCACCGCCTCGGGATCGAGGTCATCGGCCGCCGCCCCGGCCAGTGCCGCAGCACCAGCGCTGGCCAGGACGGGGGCCGGGCACACGGCGCCGACGGTGATCCTGGCCGTGTCGATCCGGCCACCGGAATCCGTGTGGACCGCGCACAGCACCGAGGCCAGCGCGGCGTCGAACGTGCGCTGCCGGAACTTCTCGAACGCCACCCCGGTGAAGGCGTCCGCGGCCGGGAACCGGATCGCGGCCAGGATCTCGTCCGGGGCCAAGGTGGTGCCGCCGCCGGGGGCGAAGAAATCCGCCGCCAGCAGGGTCCGCACCCCGGACGGGCCCAGCACTTCCAGCTCGGCCCCGGTCCCGGCGACGAGCGGCAGCATGTCGTACCGGGGGTCGGCCGCGCACAGCGCCCCGCCGATCGTGCCCATCGTCCGTACCGGCCGGTCGGCCAGGTTGCCGGCGATAGCGGCGATCTCGGTGTGCCAGCCGGTCAGCGAGGCCCGGGTCAGCGCGGCGTAGGTGGTGGTCGCGCCGACGACCAGCCCGCCGGACTCGGTGAGCCAGACCCCGGACAGGTCGGCCACGCCGGCCAGCGAGACCAGCACCGCGGGCCGGGCGGTGCGCGTCTTCATGGCCAGCAGTAGGCTCTGGCCGCCCGCAATGACCTGGGCCTGCGGGCCGTGCTGGCCGAGCAGGCCGACGGCTTCGGCCGCGGTGGCGGGCGTCAGATAGCTGAAGGCTTTCACAGCTCGTCCTCGTTCTCATCGTCGGAGTCGCCGAAGTCGAGGTTGTCCCAGTCAAAGCCCATGTCGTCGGGTAGCAGCGGCTCAGGCCAGTCCTCCGGCGTGCGCGGGCCGGTGAAGTCGGGCATGTCGTCCGGATACCGGAAGGTCGCCGCGCCACGGCGTTCCTTTTCCCGCAGTGCGAGCAGCATCTTCTGCGGGGTGATCGGCAGCGTGGTGAACCGCACCCCGGTCGCGTCGAACACCGCGTTGCCCACCGCCGCCGGGACCGGGCCGGTCCCGGACTCCCCCGCGCCCTTCTGTCCGCCGGGGATGGTCTGCGACGGCGCCGGGATCTCATAGATCTTGGTCAGCTCGGGCATGTCGGTCGAGGTGGGCGCCAGGTAGTCCTTGAAGCTGGCGTTGGTCAGGTGGCCCTGGTCGTCGTAGACGTAATCCTCGCCCATCACCATGCCCAGGCCCATCAGGAACCCGCCCTGGTGCTGGCCTTCGACCACCAGCGGGTTGATGACCACCCCGGTGTCATGAGCCATGGCGTAGTCGACCACCCGGATCAGGCCGGTGTCCGGGTCGACCCGGACCCGGGCCGCGTGCGCGGCCGCGGAGTAGGTGACGCTGAGGTTGCCGGACCCGTCAGGGCCCTCCCGCTCGGTGGGGGTGTCGTAGGTGGCGATAGCTTCCATCGTCGGCTCGAATCCGGGCGGCAGCTGGTGCGTGCGGTACGCGGCCAGGCCGGCCAGGATTTCCAGGTACAGGCCACTGTCCGGCAGGCCCTTGACGTAGACCCGGTCGTCGCCGACGTCCAGGTCCTCGGGGCTGGCCTCGAGCACGTGCGCGGCGATGGCCAGCACCTTCTCCCGCAGCCGCTCGGTAGCCAGCCGGCAGGCGGTGCCGAGGACGGCGGCGCCGCGACTGGCGTAGGTACCCAGGCCGAACGGGGAGGTTACGCTGTCCGGCCGGGCCAGGGTTATCTTCTCGAAGCCCACGCCCAGGCCGTCGGCCACGATCTGGGCCAGCATGGTGGCGTGGCTCTGGCCGTGGGTCACGTCGCTGGAGTAAATGGTGACCGTGCCGTCGGTCTCCAGCCGCAGCCGGACCGCGGAAAGGTCGGTGTCGAAGGACGGGTGCCGGCAGCTGGTGTACTTCATCGAGACGGCCAGCCCGACGCCCTCGTACGGCACCGGGTTCGCCTTGGCCTGTTCCCAGCCGATAGCTGCGGCGCTCTGGTGCAGGCAGTCGTACATCGAGGTGCTGTCGATGACCTGGCCCATCGGGGTCCGGAACGGGAAGCTCTCCGGCCGGATGACGTTCCGGGCCCGCATCTCCAGCGGGTCCAGGCCGAGCTCGGCCGCGGCCATGTCGACCAGCTGTTCCTTGACCCAGATGAACTGGGGGATGCCGAAGCCGCGCAGCGCCCCGCCAGGTGCGGTGTTGGTGTGCACGATGTTGCCGTCGACCCGGATGTTGGGAATCGCGTACGGCAGCATGCCGACGTTCGTTCCGATGTGCAGGACCTGGTTACCCCACACGGACATGGCCCCGCAGTTGTGGATGGTGTAGTCGCGGTAGCCGGTGATCGTCCCGTCCCGGGCGCACATCAGCTCGGCGTAGCGGACCTGGCTGTTGCGGGCCGTGCCGGACTGAAAGATCTCCTTGCGGCCCAGCACCAGGTGGACCGGGCGGCCCAGCCGCATCGAGAAGATCGACGCGATGACCTCGTAGGGGAAGATCTGGGCCTTGGATCCGAACCCGGCCCCGACCTCGGGGATGATGACCCGGACCTTGTTGCGCGGGATCTGCAGCACGTCGGCCAGCACATCCCGGACCATGTAGATCGACTGGGTGGAGGAGTGGACGGTCAGCTCGCCCGGGAACGAGTCGTAGCTGGCCACGCAGCCGTGCGGGTCCAGGGCGGCCCCGGCCTGCCGGTTGCTGGCGAACCGCTGCCGGACCACCACCACCGCCTCGGACTCGGCCGTCTCGACGTCGCCGATGTGCAGCTTGTACCGGTCGAAGATGTTGCCGTCGCCGAACTCGTAGGTGATGCCCTCCTGGATCAGCCCCGCGTCGGGGCCGATGGCCTCCTCCGGGTCGACGTAGGCGGGGAGTTCCTCCAGGTCGACGTCGATGGCCTCCAGGGCGTCCAGGGCCTGGTACTTCGTCTCGGCGGTCACCGCGGCCAGCTCCTGGCCCTCGTACAGCACCTTGTCCACCGCGAACGGGGTGTGGTCACCCACCAGCAGGTCCTGCATCAGGTCGCCCCACGGCTTGATCTTGCCGACCAGGTCGGCGCCGCACAGCACGTCGAGCACGCCGGGCATCTTGCGGGCCGCGGTCGTGTCCACGGACCGGACCCGGGCGTGCGCGACCTCGCTGCGCAGGATCTTCGCGTAGACCATGCCGGGCAGTTTGATGTCGTCGATGAAACGCGCGGTGCCGGTGAGCAGGGCGAGGTCTTCCTTGCGCGGCACCGACTGCCCGACCAGCGGTCCGCGGGCGGTGTGCGGCCGCGTCCGCTCGTCAGGTCTGTGGGGGGTCTGCGTCATGCGGTGGCCTTTCTTTACCAGGTCAGGAACGAGATGGCGGCCAGCAGCCGGCGCCGCTCGACCTCGTTGCCGCGGATCTTGATCCGGCCGGAGATGGACTCGATGGCCGCGGTGGTCTCCTCGTAGTAGATCCGCTGCATGGTCTCGGCCAGCATCACGCACAGAATGCGCGGGCGCTCCGGCAGCCCCACGGTGACTTCCTGCACCACGCCACGGTCGATGAGGACGGTGAAGTCCTGCTTGACGTCCGGCATCCGGACGACCAGCGGCCAGTCCTTCCACTTGACCACGGCGGTGACGGCGTCCTTGTTGGGGTTCCACTTGAGCATGTAGTACTCGTCGAGGATGTCGCGCAGGTACTCGTTGGTGAGGGTTTCCGGGCGCGGAATGAACTTGCGGTCCGCCGAGTCGTGCGAATCTTGAGCCTGCTGCGTCATCGTGTCCCTTTCATCGTTGATCAACGGTCCCGGGCCGGCGCCGGCCGCTGCGCGGGATCACCCCGCACCCACGGGGACGTGGCGGGCGGCCTTGTTCAGCTGCCGGTCCACCCATGGCACCCGGGAGGCCCGCTCCAGGAACTGGCTGCGCTGCCGGGCCAGCCGGTCGGGCCAGGCGCTGGCCGCGCGCCCGTACAGGGCGGTCCAGCGCTGGACGTGGTCGGTCAGCGGCCGTTCCCGCCGTTCCCACGCCTTCAGGGCGGCCTCGATGTCGCGGTTCCGATCCAGGTAGTCGGCCAGGGCGAGCGTGTTCTGGAACGTCAGGTTGGCGCCTTGCCCCAGGTTAGGCGGCTGGGCGTGGGCGGCGTCGCCGACCACGGCGGCGCGACCCCGGGACCAGGCCCGGCAGGTCACGCGCATGGCCCGGTCCCACCGGCCCACCTCGTCCACCCGCTCGATGATGCCAGCCTGCCCGGGGAACGAGGCCAGCCAGGTGTCCTTGTCGACCGGGACCCGCCGGCCGGCTTCGTCGTCCACGTTGCAGCAAAAGCAAACGTAGTTCAGGTCGTCGGTGCACGGGTCGTACAGCAGCCGCCGGGAGCCGCTCCAGTATTCGGTGATCTCGGTGGGCGGGTCGCTGTCGACGCGCGGGATCAGCAGCCGGGTGTAGCCCTCGTCGAGGTAGTCCACCCGCTGGGTCAGCAGCAGGGACTCGCGGACCCGGGAGAACGCTCCGTCCGCCGCGATGACCAGATCGGCCCGCAGCAGGGTCCCGTCGGTCAGCTCCAGTTCACCACGGGTACTGGCGGAGGTGGCCAGGGATCCAGTGACGATGTCAACGTCGAGTTCCCCCGCCCGCTCGATCAGCGCGTCGTACAGGTCAGCGCGGGGCGGCAGGATCAGCCGGTCCCCGGCCCCGAACTCCCGGTGCATGAGGGCGCGGCCGCTGGGGTCGCGGGCCACCAGCGTCTCAATACGGCGGGCCCGCTTGGTGGCGCGTTCCTCCACGCCGAGGGCGGCCAGCGACCGCAGGCCGTTCTCCCACAGCCAGATTCCGGCCCCGAACATGCGCAGCGAGTCGGCGCGCTCGTGTACGCGCACGCTCCAGCCGCGCTGAGCGAGCGCGATGCTGGCGGCGAGGCCGCCCAGCCCCGCGCCGGCGATCTCGGCGTGCCTGGTGGGCATGGAATGCTCCTTTGCGTTGTGCCGTGGGAGGTCTTCGGGCGGGTCAGAGGCGGGCGGCGCTGGTGCGCCGGCGCAGCACCTGGGCCCGGTAGAACCGGCCGCGCTTGGTGCGGGGGACGACGAACATGTCATAGAGGACGACTGCGGCCACGATCGCGAACCAGGTCAGCGACGGCTTCCAGGTCGTCGCGACGATTGAGCCGCCGATAACGGCGGTGTAAGCGAGCAGGAAGAAGGCCAGCGGCGTGCCGAACTTGCTGGTCAGCGGCCGGTCCAGGTCCTTGCGCCGCTTCATCAGCAGGTAGAACAGGGCGACGAAGAAGTACAGCGTGACCGACCACGTGGACAGCACGCTGGCCACGAAGCTGAAGTTCGTCCAGTAGGCGCCGATCAGCGCGAAGGCGGCCAGCAGCACGATCGCCACCCAGGGCACGGACCGGGAGGAATAGCGGCCGACGAACCGGGGCAGCGCGCCCTGCTGGGAATACAGCGCGATGATCCGGCCCATGCCCATGAAGTACACGCTGAGGGTGGTGAACGTGGCCACCAGCATGGTCGCCAGGGCCAGGTAGAACAGCGCGTTGTGGCCGAACTTGTGCTCCACCACACCGACGCTGGGCACCGGCAGCACAGCCAGGGCGGCCAGCGGCAGGCTGGACAGCATGGCGAACGCGAGCGGGATCTGCCGGATCCACAGCTGCCAGCCGGCTGACAGCAGCCCGACGTCCCGCGACCGGGGGAAATCCCGCCATTCGTCCACCAGCACCTGCTGGACTTCCATGATCCCGGCCATGATGCCGAGCCACAGGCCTGCCGCAACGAAGAACGTGTACCGGTGCACCGGGGTCGGGGAACCCCAGTTGGCCGACCAGTCCCTGGCGTTGGCGATCAGCACGATCACGAAGATGCCGAGCAGGATGTCACCGATCAGCGTGACGACCACCAGGGCAGACTGCACCTTGCCGGTGATCTGGTGGCCCATCAGGTTCAGGCCGAGCACCGGAAGCAGGACGATGTAGGCCCACAGGCCGTGCGGCACCGACGGGATCAGCGTCTCCAGCAGGCCCCGGGCCACCTCGAGCTCCAGCCACATGAAGCCGCCGTACACCGGGGCGTACAGGATCAGATAACTGGTGCCGAGCGAGAAGACCCCGGCTTCCCGGGCGTAAGACTGCAGCGAGCCCGGCTCGGGGACGGCGGTGATCATCTCCCGGTACAGCCACCATGCGGTGTGGATGACCAGGATGCCGCCGAAGAAGCCGAGCAGGGTCCACATGATGCCGTAGGAGCTGGCGATGAACACGATCCACGCCCAACCGGCCGTGAACAGCATCTCGCCAGTGCCAATGGCGGAGACGTCGAACCAGTTGAGGGCCTTTTCATTGACCAATTCGATGTCGTCGAAGTCGGCGTCCAGGCTGGCGGTCGCCGCAGGATCCAATTCGTAGTCGGCTGGCATGGTGTCCTCCGGGTGGGGGCTTAAGGCGCGGCGGGAGTCACTCTTGGCGAGCGGCGTGCTCGCGGCGGGTCAGGTCGGCCACCACGTCGTGGGCCTCTTCACGGGAGGCGAGCCCGGGCGGGCCCCCTGCCGCGACTAGGGAAGGTTCGTTGGGGTCGGCGTGGCCGTGCACCACGTCGTAGGTGAGGTCGCCGACGGAGTAGGTGATGCCGCGGTCGTGGGGCCAGGACCGGGCGATCATCTCCTCGTCGAACTGGACGACTCTGCCGCCGGAGATGACGGTCTCGATCGCTTCGCGGCGCTGCAGCACGGTGATGTCGGCGACCGGGTCGCCGTTCACGATGATGAGGTCGGCGATCATGCCCTCGGCCACCTGGCCGATCTCCCCGTCCAGGCCGAGCATGAGCGCGCCGTTGCTGGTCCCGGCCTGGATGGCCTCCAGCGAGGTCAGGCCGGCATAGGTCATCAGCAGTTCCAGCTCGCGAGCGTGCCACACGCCGTACGGGGTGACTGAGAAGCCGCTGTCGGTACCGAGCGCCATCGTCACACCCGCCTGGTGCGCGCGGTGCAGCGCGTCGGCCGACTTGTCCAGCATCGCCTTCATGCCGTCCCGCATCGGGGCGGGCGCGCCGACCAGGTGCCCCCAGTCGCCGACATTCGACAGCAGCAGCAGGGTCGGCACCAGCGGGATGCGTGCGGCGGCCAGGTTCTCGATGGTCTCGTCGGTCATGATGTTGCCGTGCATGATCCAGTCCATGCCGGCGCTGACCGCGGCGTCGACCTCGGCGGACCCGCGAGCGTGGATGGTCATCTTCTTGCCGAGCTGGTGGGCCAGGTCGGCCAGAGCCTTCATCTCGTCGCCGGTGAAGGCCTGGTAGTCGCCGTACGGGCTGTCGGCCAGCTTGATGAAGTCGACGCCGTTCTTGGCCTGGTGCCGGACCTCGGAGATCATCATGTCCAGCGTGTTGTGCACGATGCCGATCGAGCCCTCGGGCACGCCGACCGAGTCCGGGAACCAGTCAGTCAGGCCGTTGCTGGTAGTCAGGTAGCGGCCAGCCGCGGTCATCCGCGGCCCGGTTACGATCTTGTCCTTGATCGCCTCGCGCAGCCCAACGCCGATGTAGTAGCTGCCGCCCGGCTGGGAGATGCCGGTGACCCCGGCGCGCAGCACCTTCTGAGCGTGGAACGCGGCCTTGAGGGTGCGCAGCTCGGGACTGGTGTAAAGGTCGATCTCCTCTTCGGTCCGGCTCTCGCCGTAGGTCATGTGGCAGTGAGCGTCGATCAGTCCCGGCATCAGCGTCTTGCCGGTGGCGTCGATCTCGGTCAGGTCCTCACCGCGTGGGACCAGGTCCTGGTTGACGTGGGTGCCGACCGCGTCGATCCGGCCGTCCTGGACCAGCACCGAGGTGTGCGGCTGGGGCGGGTTGCCCGCGCCGTCCACGACGGTCGCGTTAGTGATCAGCAGCCACGATGACGGCATCAGCGCAGTTCCTTCCGTACGGGTGCCATCACCTTGAATCGTGGGCCGTGAGAAAAGGCGAAATCCGCTCAGCAGCCGCGGTCGCGGAGCAGAGCGGCGGTGGCTGCGGACGGCTCGGTGCCCAGCTCGGCCAAGGCCCGCTCGCAGGACCGGTAGGCGGCGATCACCCGATCCCAGTCGCCGAGCGTGCCCGCCACCCGCATCAGCAGTCGCCACGCTGCCTCCCGGTAGGGGTCGGCCCGGGCCACCGTCTCGGCCAGCTGGGCGGCCTGCTGGTAGCGCCCGGCTGCGAACGCCGCCTCGGCCGCGTCCAGCCGCGCGCTGGCCACCAGCTCGTCCAGCCGCTGCCGGCGTTCGTCGGCCCAGATCGAGTTGACCGAAGGCAGGTAGGGGCCGCGGTCGGCGATCCGCAGCGCGGACAGCAGCAAGGTGAGCTTGTCCTCACCCGGCACGGCCGCGGCCTGGCCAAGCAGCCCGGCCAGGCGCTGCGACTCCGTGACCAGCCGGACCTGCGGGTTGAGCCGGACGATCCCGTGCCGGGTGTCCTGCACCAGCACGTCCGGGACCACCTTGCGCAGCTTCAGCACGGCCTGCCGCAGGTAGGAGGACGAAGACCCGTCCCGGCGGCCGTCGAACAGCGCCTCCAGCAGGGCGTCCCGGGACACGTCCTCCCGGTCCTGGCTGGCCAGGAAGGCGAGCAGTTCCAGGCTCTTGCTCAGGCCGGGGCTGACCTCGCGGCCGTCCACTGTGATGGCGATCCGCCCGAACTCGGCCACCTCCACGCTGGCCGCCACCGCAGGCGCCACCTGGATGCCCCGCAGTCGTAGCGCCCGGCCCAGCTCGTGCCAGCCGGAATCCGCCGATGACTGCAGGTCCAGGCAGCGGGCCAGCACATCGGCGAATTGCGCCAGGGCGTTGAGCAGGGAGTGGTTCGAGCGCTGCCGGGCCGCCACGGCCCGGGCCTGTTCGGCGGACTGATCGGCAGCGTCTTCCCGGCCGCAGCGCCATTCGGCCTCGGACAGGTACACCGCGGCCGGGGGCAGGTAGAGCAACCGATGGCCTCGTTGCATGCCCTCGACGGCGCGGCGCAGGTCGCAGGCGGCTTCCTCGGCCTGCCCGGCCAGCAGGTACAACAGGCCGCTGAGCATGTCCCGCTGCTCGGCCAGGAACGCATACGCGCACCCGGCCGGGTGGCAGGCCAGTTTGTCCAGGATGGCCCGGGCCGCGGCCGGGTCCTCGTTCAGCCGCAGCTCGAACTCGGCCTCGATGAGCAGGCTGTACGCCTCGAACATGACCGACCCGGTGGCCAGGATCTGGCGGCGGCCCTCACGCAGCAGCCGCCACGCCTCGTCCTGGTCCCCGATCTCGAACATCAGCCGCGGCCCGACCAGGCCCGACAGCCACACGCTCTGGTCCGAGCTGTCGACCAGGGCGTGGTACACCTCGAACGCCTGCTCGGTACGGCCGGCGGCCAGCAGGGCGCTGACCTGCCAGGATTCGGTGGCCTTGGCCGCCCACGGGGAACTCGGGGCGGAGGTCAGCTCGGGCAGCCGGCCCAGGTCGAAATGGGTGCGCAGCACCAGAGCGTCCATCGGCCCTCCGGTGAACTCGCCCAGCGAGCTGGCCGGGGAGCTGCCCTTCACCAGCACGGGCTCGTCCCGGACCACGGCCATCGCGTACCGGGCGGCGTCCACCTCCGGCCCGGGTTCGGCGGCGGCCAAGATGGCGTCGATGTCGGCCAGCCGCCCGGCGTGCAGGTACAGCCAGACCATCAGCCCGGCCGCGCGCCCCGAGATGGCGGCCAGTTTCTGCCGCTGGCCCAGCCGGTCGAGCCGGTCGGCCAGTTCCACGCCGGCCGCGAACCGCTCCCGGACCACGGTCAGCATCAGTTCCGAGGCGGCCAGGGAGATGTCGTCGGGCGGCCGGGCCGGGGCCAGCGCGGCCAGCCACTGTTCGGCCAGCGCGAAGTCGGTGCGCTCGATGACCCGTTCCAGTACCGGGCGGACGATCGTCAGCGCGTCCTCCGGACAGCCGGCCTTGAGGTACTCCTCGACGGCTTCCTCGTCGTGGCCCTCCTTGAGCAGGAGCCGGGCGTGCGCCCGGTACAGCTCGCGCTGCTCGGTCTCCCCTTTGCGAGCCAACTTCTTGAGCAGGAATTCCCGGAAGCGCGGATGGCAGCGCAGGGCGACGCCATGGCCGAGCCAGCTCACCGGGAGCCGGGCCCCGGCCAGCGAGTGCATCCGCGCCGGCACTCTCTCCAGGCCCAGCGCCTCCGCGCGCGGCACCGTGACCTCGGTCAGCACCGCGGTGCTGACCAGGAAGTCCGCATCATCGGCGGCGAGCTGGCCGAGGATCTCGGTGGCCAGGTACCCGTGCAGCGGGTCGGCCTCGCCGCCCAGCCCGATGACGTGGTCGACCGCTTCCCAGGCCTCGAACAGCACGCCGGTCATCCAGCCGCCGGTGTCCACCACCGCGTCCACCGGGTCGATGTCGTCGCGGCCGGCGGCGGCCAGCGCCGCCGCGGCCTCCTCCACGGTGAGGGCCAGGTCCTCCTCGCCGACCGCGGCCGCCCACGGCAGCGTGCCCACGCTGGAGCGGAACGGCAGTTCGGTGCGGCTGGCGACCAGCAGCCGGGCGAACGGCGGCAGGTACCGGGCGAACGAGGCCAGCACCTCGAGCGCGTCCGGCGCGCCCGCGAGCCGTTCGGCGTCGTCCAGCACGATGAGCACCGGCACGTCGCCGATAGCCTCGGCCAGCAGGCCGGCCACCTCGGCGTGCGGCAGGTGCGCGGCCAGCGCGGAGGTCGCCACTCCGGCGGCGTCCGGCACCTGCCGAGCCAGCGCGGCCTCCAGGTAGGTCAGCAGCCGCCCGGTGGCCGCGTCCGTGCTGTCCAGGTCCAGCCAGACCAGGGGTCTGTGCATTCTTTGGGCGGCATGGACGATGGCGGTGGTCTTCCCGGCGCCCGCCGAGGCGTAGATGAAGACCAGCCGGTGCTGGTCCAGCAGCCCGGTGAGCAGGGCGTCGACGCGTTTACGGGGCACCACGGAGTCGGCCAACGGGGGCACCATGATCTTGCGGCGGATCACCCGGGGGCTATTGTCCGTCACCTGATCACCTCACCTGTCGTCGCTCCGCCTGGCCCGCCCGCGTTCACGGGGCGGCTGGCACGCCTTCATCCCCCGTTCATGTCACATCGGGTTACGCCGAAGCGTAACCGGCCAGGTAGACCGCTATTCGACGGCGTCGGACAGGAATTTACTCACCAGGCAGTTCAGTTCCTCGGGCCGCTCCAGCCACGCCAGGTGACCCGCTTTTTCGATGATGGCGTAGCTGGCGTTGGGGATCAGATCCGCGACGGTGCGGTTGTACCAGGGCAGCGTGATCAGGTCTTCGTCCCCGTGCACGACCAGCGCCGGGCAGTCGATGAGGTGCAGACGATCGCGGGTCTCGTGGCTGAGGTCGGCCTTGAAGTGACCGGCGGTTCCCTTGGGATTGCTGGACATATGGCTGGCCAGGCGTTCTTCGACCTTTTTTTGCAGTTCCGGCTCGTGGTCGTACAGGCTCGGTGAGGACATCCAGAACGCGAACTGGGCGTACACGTCCAGCGGGCCGTTCTCGATCGCGTACAGCCTTGACTGGAAGTGGCGGCGAATGTGGTGCTCCCGCCGGGACGAGGACCAGGTGGCCAGCAGGACCAGGTCTTTTACAAGGTCCGGGCGAGCCAGGGCCAGTTCCTGCGCGACCGCGGAGCCGAGGCTGAGCCCCACGACCGTAGCCTGGCCCACCCCGATGGTGTCCATCCAGTTGGCGATGTCCCAGGCCAGGGCGGCCACCGTGAACTCGTTATCCCGGCCACCCTTGGTGTCCCCGCTGCCCCGCAGGTCGACGGCGAGGCAGCGGTGGCTTTCCCGGAACTGGGCGATCTGGGGTTCCCAGGTCCTCCCGCGTAGCCCGGTCCCGGGGATCCAGATGATCGGCGGCCCACTCCCCCACTCCTCCCAATGGACACGGAGGTCACCGCAGCGGACGTCGGGCATGCCAGACCATCTCCCACCGGGTCGTAGTCACAAGTCCGCTGAGAGTCTCACGCCAGCCGTGAATACAGCCGAAATTCCGTCGGACTGAGCGGCCGCTAGGAATCGACCTCGGTGAGCGGGGCGGCGACCTCCTCGAGCGGCTTGCCCTCCGCGTCAATGCCCAGGAACACCTCGACGAGGCCACCGATAATCATGATGCCCCCGCCGACCAGGTAACCAATGGTGAGGCCGGTGCGGCTCGTGCCGTTGCCGATCAGCGCGCCGTAGAAGGCGGGGCCGACCGCCCCGACAACCTGGGCGAGGGCGAAGAACACCGCGAGGGCCTCGGCGCGGATCTCGATCGGGAAGATCTCGCTGACCGTCAGGTACCCAGCGCTGGCCCCCGCGGACGCGAAGAAGAAGACCACGATCCAGATGAACGTCTGGCCCGCGGCGTGCAGCACCCCCGCGTCGAACAGCCAGGCGCTAGCGGCCAGCATGGCGCCGGACAGCAGGTAGGTGCCGGAGATCATCTTCTTCCGCCCGACCGTGTCGAACAGGTGGCCCAGCAGCAGCGGGCCCGCCAGGTTGCCGACCGCGAACGCGAGCCCGTACACCGGCACCGCGTTGTTGCTGACGTGGTAGAACTTCGTCAGCACCAGGGCGTAGGTGAAGAAGATCGCGTTGTACAGGAACGACTGCGTGATCATCAGGGTGGCCCCGAGGATCGCCCGCTGGGGATAACGGCGGAACGCGATCCGCAACAGGGTCAGGTACCCGTACCGTCGCTCCGGCACGATGGTGATTGCGGCGTCCTCGGGCACCGGATCGAGCCGCTGCCCGTCCCGGATGGCCATCTCCTCGATCTTCCGCATCTGCTCCTCGGCCTCCTGGGCGCGGCCGTGGGTGATGAGCCACCGGGGGCTTTCGGAAAGGTTGCGGCGGACGATCAGGATCACGACGGCCAGCGCGGGGCCCAGCAGGAACGCCACCCGCCAGCCCTCGTTCGGCCGCAGCGAGTTGAGCAGCAGGAACGACCCCAGCGTGCCAAGGATCGCGCCCAGCCAGTACGTGCCGTTGATCCAGACGTCGGTCCGGCCGCGGTAGCGGGCGGGCATCATCTCGTCGATGGCCGAGTTGATGGCCGAATACTCACCGCCGATGCCCAGGCCGGCGATGATCCGGGTGGCGTACAGGTAGATGATCCAGCCCGACCCCTTCGCGGTGAACGCGGTGAGCCCGGTGCCGACCAGGTAGATGCCCAGCGTCCACATGAACAGCTTGCGGCGGCCGAGTTGGTCCGACAGCCGCCCGAACACCAGCGCCCCGATCACCTCGCCGACCAGGTAGACGGTGCCGATCGAGGCCGCCTGGGTGGTGGTCAGGTTCAGCGTGTTGGGCTGGGTCAGCTTGCTGGTGACCGAGCTGGCGATGGTTACCGACAGGCCGTCCAGCACCCAGGCGGAGCCCAGCCCGATGACCAGGCGGGTGTGGAAGGGTGTCCACCGCAAGCGATCCAGCCGGGCCGGAATCGTGCTGCGGATCGGCTGCGGGGCCTGGGTGGTGACGGTGGCCATGGCAGGCCTCCCTACTGGCTGGATGCCTCGTTCGCACTGGGTGCGGTGCCGTGTTCGCTCGCCTCGTCGTCCCGGTGGCCCGGGTCTTCATCCCGGTCGGCCTCGTCGTTGGCTGGCACGAGCATGACCGGGCACCGGGCCTTGAACAGGACGTACTGGCTTGCCGTCCCGGGCAGCATCCACTTGCCGGCGCTGGACGCCAGCACGATCAGCTGCGCACCGGTCTGGATGGCGGTCTCGATGATCACCCGGCTCGCCAGCCCCTCCGAGACCCGCAGGTCGATGTCGGCCGCCTGCTCGTCGAGTTCGGTGGTGACCGTGTCCCGCAGGGCCGACTCGGTGGCGGCCTTCTGTTCTCCGGCGGTATGCATGGCCGCGGACGGGTATCCGCCTACGGGGGCTCCGAGCGGTGGTTCGTAGGCACTGACCGCGATCAGGCGGGCGTGCCGCCACTGTGCCTCCTGAGCGGCCAGCCGCAACGCGGTCCTCGAAGCCGCCGAATTATCCACTCCGACCACGACGGTCATGCCGGTCTCCTTTCCGCGTGCCGGCCATCCCGGACCACGGCGGCCAGACGCGGGCCACGGCCGGTGATCAGCACGGCCGACGCGGCGCAGAGCACGGCTAGGCCGATGGCGCACCAGAGCGTGGCCCGGAAGTCCCCGAACGCGTCGGCGGCGAACCCGACGCCGACGACCGGGATGATCAGGCCGGTGTAGGCGAACACGTAGTACGAGGACAGAACGCGCCCCCGTTCCTCGGCCGGGGCCAGCCGGTTGGCCATGGACAGGCTGGCCATGTTCATGGCCCCGACGGCGCCGCCCACCACGGTGCCGCCCAGGAACAGCCCGATGGACGCGGTGCCGATGCCCGCGACGACCAGCGCCAGCCCGACCAGGAACAGCCCCAGCCCGGTCATGATCACTGGGCGGCTGTTGAAGCGGGCCAGACCCAGGGCGGTCCCGCAGGCCACCGCGAACAGCAGGAACGCCACCGCCCCGCCCAGGGCCAGGTTGGCCTGGTGCAGCACCCGGCTCACGAAGCCCGGGGCCAGTGACGTGAACAGCCCAGTCAGCGCGAACGCGGAGAACGCCGCCATTCCGGCGGCGACGAACTCGCCCCGGCCCTGCGGCGGGAGACCCAGGCCCTCGAAGCGCAGGGTCAGCCGCTGCTTACGGGTGACCGTTTCCGGCACCGCGGCCAGCGAGAGCAGCGCGATGGCCAGCAGGCCCAGGTAGACCTCGAACACCAGCACGGTCGGGTTCGGCAGGTACTGCGCGAACAGCCCGGCCATCAGCGGACCCAGGCCGGCACCGCCCATGTTGGCTGCGGCGGACACCAGCGACGCGCGGCGCGCCTCAGATTCCTGGAGCAGCTCGGTGAGCCCGGCCGTGGCCGCGCCGATCATCAGGCCGGCCGACAACCCAGAGAAGAAGCGGCCGGCGAACAGCCAGCCCACGTTGGTGGCCAGAATGAACAGCGCGGTGCTGACGGCGCTGCAGCCGAGCGCGACGGCCAGCACCGGCTTGCGGCCGACCTGGTCCGAGGCGCGCCCGGCCACCAGCAGAACGGTCAGCACGGCGATCGCGTAGACGGCGAAGACCAGCGTCACGACCGCGGAGTTGAAGTGCCATTGCCGCTGCCAGAGCGTGTACAGCGGAGCAGGCAGGGAGGTACCCAGGATGGTGATGCCGAAGACGTAGGCCACCAGCCAGAACGCGACCCGCCGGGGCACGGACAGCCGATTCAGGGGAAACCCCGCGGACTGGCCGAGGTAGTCGACGCAGGGCCGGTCGGCCACCGGGGTGCGCTCGCGAACCGAAGTCATCTGCGCCGTCCCCTTCCGTTGATGGCTGACGAGTACGGCCAGGAAACGAGCCTGCCTGCCGCGGCCAAACCCGCACATCACCGGATCAGGTAGTCCATGGACTAGCCGGCCGGGTGATGTGGCCGGTCAGCACGGCCGGCAGGCTGGCGAGCATGCGCACGCGTTGGTACCGGACCGGCGTCTTCTATTCGGTGGACGTCAGCCTGTTCCAGGACTCCGATAACGACGGGATCGGTGACTTCCGGGGCCTGATCGCCCGGCTGGACTACCTGGCCCGGCTGGGCGTCTCCACGGTCTGGCTGCACCCGATCCATCCATCGCCCCGGCGGGACGGCGGATACGACATCACCGACTACTACGGCGTGCACCCGTGGTTCGGCAGCATGGGGGACTTCTCGAACCTGCTGCACGAGGCCCGGTCGCGCGGCATCCGGATCATGCTCGACCTGGTGGTGAACCACACCAGCGACCAGCACCCCTGGTTCCAGTCCGCCCGCTCGGATCCCGGCTCGCCGTTCCGGAACTGGTACGTCTGGTCGGACACCGAGCCGCCGGACCGGTTCGAGGGCATGGTCTTCCCCGGTGTCGAGAACGAGAAGTGGACCTGGGACGAGGTGGCCCGCGCTTGGTACCGGCACCGCTTCTACCGGTTCGAGCCCGACCTCAACACCGACAACCCGGCGGTCCGGGAGGAGATAGAGAAGATCGCCACGTTCTGGCTCGGGATGGGCGTCGCCGGGTTCCGCGTCGACGCGGCACCATTCCTGATCGAGCCCAAGTCCCGGCCGGGCGGCGGGCCCGACTTCAGTTTCCTGCGGGACCTGCGGGAAGCGCTGTCCTGGCGGCGGGGCGACTCGGTCATGCTCGCCGAGGCCAACGTATCCGACCAGGAGCTGAAGGACTACTTCGGGGAGGCGGACGGCACCGCCACCCGGGTGCTGATGGTGTTCGCGTTCCGCCTCAACCAGGCGCTGGTCCTAGCGCTGGCCCGCAAGGATGCGCGCCCGGTCATCGCCACCCTGCGTGAGCTGCCCGACCTGCCGCGATTCGGCCAGTGGGCCACGTTCCTGCGCAACCACGACGAGATCGACCTCGGCCGGCTGACCGAGGAGGAGCGGCAGGAGGTGTTCCGGGAGTTCGCCCCGGACCCGGACATGCGGCTCTATGGCCGCGGCATCCGGCGGCGCCTGGCGCCGATGCTGGGCGGCGACCGGCGGCGGATCGAGCTGGCCTACAGCTGGCAGCTCAGCATGCCCGGCACCCCCGTGATCCGGTACGGCGAGGAAATCGGCATGGGTGACCGGCTCGACCGGCCGGAACGGGACGCGATCCGCACCCCGATGCAGTGGGACGGCACCGAGGGGGCAGGCTTCTCCCGCGCCAGCCCGGACAAGTTCGTCGCGCCGCTGGTGGACCAGGGGCCGTATTCCTATCGGACCGTGAACGTGACCGACGAGCGGCTGGACCCGAACAGCCTGCTGACCTGGTTTGAGCGCACCCTGCACGCGCTGCGGGAGTGCGAGGAGATCGGCAGCGGCGACCACGACGTCCTGGACGTGGGCCCGGAGCACGTGATGGTGCACCGGGCCACCGGGCGCACCGGCACCACGTTGTTCGTGCACAACCTGGCCGACCAGCCGTGCCGGCTCAAGCTGGGCTTCGTACGGGACCCGGATCAGCCGCCGCTCAACTTCGTGTCCGACTCCGAGTACGAACGCGACGTAGACCTGGACGCCCTGGATGTGTCCGGCTACGGATACCGCTGGATCCGGCTGCGTCGGACGGTGGTCGCCTAGTGGGCGACCTGGCCTGGTGGCAGTCGGGGGTGATCTACCAGATCTACCCGCGCAGTTTCGCCGACGCGAACGGGGACGGTGTCGGCGACCTGCCCGGCATCCTGGGCCACCTGGACTACCTGAACGACGGCCACGGCGGCGGCCTCGGGGTCACCGCGATCTGGCTGTCGCCGTTCTACCCGTCGCCGATGGTCGACTTCGGCTACGACATCGCCGACTACTGCGACGTCGACCCGCTGTTCGGTACGCTGCGGGACTTCGACGAGCTGCTGGCCGCCGCCCACCGGCGGGGCATGAAGGTCATCGTCGACTGGGTGCCCAACCACACATCTGACCAGCACCCGTGGTTCGTGGCGTCGGCCAGCAGCCGGGCCAGCCGTCGGCGGGACTGGTACGTCTGGCGTGATCCGGGCCCGGACGGCGGGCCGCCGAACAACTGGCAGTCGGCGTTCAAGGCGGTGGGGCCGGCCTGGACGTTCCATGAGCGGACCGGGCAGTACTACCTGCACTCGTTCACGCCGCAGCAGCCCGACCTCAACTGGGACAACCCGGAGGTCGAAGCGGCCATGCATGACGTCCTCCGGTTCTGGCTGAACCGGGGCGCCGACGGCTTCCGCATCGACGTGGTGTACAAGATCGCCAAAGATCCGGAACTGCGCGACAACGAGCCGGCCCGGCGCCATGACGAGGACTGGCCCACCATCCACGAACGCCTCCGGCGGATCCGGGCCGTGGTCGACGAGTATCCCGAGCGGGTGATCGTCGGCGAGGTCTACCTGCTGGACCTGCAGCAGCTGGTGTCCTACCTGAACAGCGGCGACGAGCTCAACCTGGCCCACAACTTCGTCTTCTTCCACCTGCCCTGGCAGGCGGCGGCGTTCCGCTCGTCGGTGCAGCGGTTCACCGAGTTGGCCGAGCGCGCGGCCTGGCCGGCCTGGTTCCTGGAAAACCATGACCACTCGCGGGTCGCCTCGCGCTACGCCACCGACCCGGCCAGCGGCCAACGGCGGGCCCGGGTGGCCGCAATGATGATCGTGGCGCTGCGGGGCACCCCATTCCTGTACTACGGGCAGGAGCTGGGGCTGCCCGACGCCAAGATCCTGCCGGAACGCATGGTGGACGTGGACGGCCGGGACCCGGAGCGGGCGCCGATGCCGTGGCGGCGGCCGTCGGAAGCCGGCCCCGGCGCCGGGTTCACCGCCGGGCAGCCCTGGCTGCCGGTGGTGGCCGAGGCCGAATACGTGTGCGTGGAGGCGCAGGAGCGTGAACCGACGTCCACGCTCGCATTCACCCGCGAGCTGCTGCGGTTGCGGCGGGACGAGCCTGCGCTGCGGGCCGGCGCCCAGCACCTGCGGGACGCCGCGCCCGGCGTGTTCTGCTTCGAGCGGGAACTCGGCCAGCGGTTCCTGGTCGCGCTGAACTTCAGCGCGGAGAGCACGCCGCTCGGCCTGACCGGCGACGGGGACAGGGATGGAGAGGAGGACGGCGGGCCGGGCGGGTCCGCCGTCGTCGAGCTCTCTACTGATCCGGGACGCCGCGCTGGGCATGTCGACCCACGGGCGCTTGTGCTGGAACCGGACGAAGGGTTGATTCTCCGGCTGCCCGCATATCGGGGTACCGGCGCCAGATGACCCACAGGCTGAGCACGCCCAGCAGCGCGACCACGATCAGGACGACGTTGGACATCAGGCTGAACAGATGCACCTGGGTGGGCGTAGGGCCGGGCAGGTAGCCGAAGGTGAGCAGGCGCAGCTGCCAGGCCGTTCCGGTCAGCAGGTAGGTGATGACCACGGCCACCTGCTGGGCCGAGTCCCACAGGCCGTGCAGGATCGACACCCACAGGTACGTGCCGAGCACGGCCTTGGTGTAACGGAACACCCCTTCGCGGGCGGCGCCGAACAGCACGCCGCCGAGGATCGCGGTCCACAGCCCATGCCCGAACGGAGCCAGCACCCCGCGCAGCAGTTCCGTCTCGACCAGCGCCCGCACCGACAGGCCGTGCAGGGTGATCATGGATGTGAACGCGTACCCCATGCTCTCGAAAGCAGCGAACCCGGCACCCACCGCGGCCCCGAGAACCACCCCGTCCCTGGCGTGCAGGCGGGGCAGATGACGCGCGACGAAGATGAGCGCGGCCCCCTTGACCCCTTCCTCGATCAGGCCCACACCGAAGAACATCAGGTAGGACGGGTGCAGCAGGTAGGTCTCCAGTACCGACGCCCCGAACACCCCGAGCAGGCCGCCGATCACGAACGCCCGGGCGATCAGATCGGTCGTCACGTGCTCGTCGGCCCAATGGCCGAACGCCCAGGCCACGTAGCTGACCGGGACCACGAAGCTGCCCAGCATGATGAGCGTCGGGATCAGGTTGATGTTCCTGGTGGTCACGATCACGGCGATACACGCCGCCCACAGGGCCAGCCCGACGAGCAGAATGTGGAGCCAGGTGCGCCTCCCCGTCCGCGCCGCGGCTCGTCTCATGATCAGCGTCATGCCGTTCCTCCTACGTGATCGGCTGATTCGGACAGGACGGTGTTCCGCGTCCCAGCGTGACCAGCGGCTCGGGGCCGCACATCCCTCGCTTGCCTAGACCGCGTGGAACTAGCCGCCTGGGCGATGCGCGCGCCACGCCGGGCCGGGAAAGCTGGACGTAGCCCGGTGCCATCAGCGGAGGTGCGGTTGTGGCGATCATCGAAGACACGGACGTCAATCAGCCGGCGGTGCTGGACATGCGCAGGCTATGGCTGGGCGGGGTGGCCACGGCCGTGGTCGGGGCGCTGATCGTGCTAGTGGGGGTGGTCATCGCCCGCGGCGTCCTGGGCATCTCGGTACTGGCGCCGGCGACGGCCGGTGACCTGGGCACCTCGGCCACGGCCGTCTACGCGGTGTTCGCGGCGGCCTGCGCGCTGCTCGCCACCGGGGTCCTGAACCTGCTGCTGCTGGGCGCACCGCGCCCGCTGGCCTTCTTCACCTGGATCACCGCGCTGGCCACTGTGCTGGCCGTCGCCACGCCGTTCAGCCAGGGCGCCCCGCTATCCAGCAAGGTGTTCACCGCGCTGATCAACCTCATGGTGGGCGTGGCCGTCATCTCCCTGCTGAACGGGGTGGCCCGCAGCGCGCTGCGGCCGGTGCGGCCACCGGCAGTACGGGTAACTTCGCCAGACGGCGAACCACTGGGAACCGGGCCAGTTCCTCTGGGCGGTGCGTGACCCACAGCAGCGAACGGCCCGCCGCCTGGTCCAGCACCGCGGCCAGCACGGCGCCGGCCGTGGCCGCGTCCAGGTGCCGGGTGGGCTCGTCGAGCAGCAGCACCGGCCGGCCCGCCAGCAGGGCCCGGGCCACGCTGAGCCGCTGCAGTTCCCCACCGGACACCGGATGCCCCCACGGCGCCAGGACGGTGTCCAGGCCCTGCTCCAGCTGGTCAAGCCAGGGCCCGAGCCGCAGCCGCCGGAGCAGCCCGACGATCTGCGCGTCGCTGGCGTGCACGGCGCCCACCCGCAGGTTGGCCCGGAGCGTGGCCGGGAACAACTGCGGCTGCTCCGGGCTCCAGGCCAGCAGGGCCCGCACCCGCTCGGGCGGCAGGGCCAGCGCGTCGATGCCGCCGACGGTCATCTGGCCCGCGGTCAGGTCGGCGAACCGCAGCAGCGCGAATAGGACAGACGTCTTCCCCGAGCCGCTCGGGCCGGTCAGCGCGACCGGCTGCCCGGGCACCAGGTCCAGGTTGACGCCACGGACCGCGGGCTGCAGCCCGGCCCCGGGATAGCCGATGGCGGTCCCGCGCAGGAGTATCGGGGGCGACGGCCGGCGGGGGGACTGACCGTTCAGGCAGAAATGAGACGGGTGGCCAGGATGGCTCCGCACGTCCCCGGGGCGCTCGGGGCCGGGCCGGTGGCCTAGGTCCGCCAGCCGCTGGACCGAGGCCCGGCTCACCGGCAGGCGACCGGCCGCGCCGGGCAGGGCCCGCAGAATCCCGGCCACGCTCAGCGCCAGGAAGACCAGCACGCCCAGTTCGACCGGGCCGATACGCCCGGCGGCCAGGGCGCGCGCCCCCACCCAGGCGACCCCGGCCACCCCCGCGCCGCCGGCCAGGGTGGCGACGGCCTGGCCCAGCCCCGCGGCCGCGGCCACCGCCCGGGTCCGGGCGCCGAGTTCCCGCTCCCGGCGGTCTAGCTCGGCCAGGGCCCAACCGTCCGCGCCCAGGGCCACCAGTTCCTCGCCGCTGGCCAGCAACTGGTGGATCCAGGTGGCGACGGCGCCCCGCGCAGCCGGCAGGGCCGCCGCCCGCCGGCTGACCACGGCCACCGCGGCCGCGGTGCCGGTCAGGGCCAGGACGCCGGCGGCCAGCACGACCCCCCCGGCCGTGGGCAGCAGGGCGGCCGCGGTGATCGCGCCCACCACCCCCGCGGCCACGGCGGCCAGCAGCGGGCCGGCCGCCCGCACCACCAGGTCCTGCGCCTCTTCGGTGTCCGAGATCAGTCGGGCCAGCAGGTCGCCCTGGTTTCCGGCGGGCAGCCCCGCGGGCAGCAGGCTGGCCAGCCGCCGGTACAGCCAGATCCGCAGTCCGGCCTGGACGCCGAGGCCGAGGCTGTGGCTGGCCAGCCGCTCGCCGTAACGGGCGAAGGCCCGCTCCAGGGAGAACAACTGCACCGCGCCGATGGCCACCGACAGTTGCAGGATCGGCGGCCGCAGCGACGCCGACAGCAGCAGCCAGGCCCCGGTGGCCAGCAGGCCCATGGCGCCGAGTTCGCCGGCCACGCCGATGCTGGTCGCGGCGAGCAGCCGCCGCCCAGCGGAGCGGTCCAGGCCCGGCAGCCGGTTCACCGGGCCCTCGTGATGTCAGCTGGGCGCGATCCAGGCCCGGCGGCCAAGTGGACCCGGCCGGCCCGCAACTCGGTGGCACGCGATCCGAGGGCCAGGGCGGCCGGATCGTGCGTGGCGATGATCGCGGTCGCGCCGTCCAGAGTCCGGCGGAGCTGCGTGGTCAGCGACCGGGCGGTGGCCGGGTCCAGCCCGGCGGTGGGCTCGTCCAGCAGCCACAGCGCCGGGGCGGGCCCGGCCAGGCACCGGGCCACCGCCAGCCGGCGCCGTTCCCCTAGGCTGAGCGGTGCGGCGAGGCCACCGAGCGTGGTGTGCAGCCCGCCGGGCAGCCCGTCCAGCCAGGAGCCGAGCTGGGCCGCCTGCAAGGCGGCGCGGACGGCTCGCTCACCGACGCCGGGCCGGCCGAGCGCCACGTTGTCCAGCACGGCCCCGGCCAGCACGGTCGGTTCCTGCGGCACCCAGCCCAGCGCCGGCCGCCCGCCTGCTGAGTCCGTACCAGTCACCAGGCACCGGCCCGCCGTCGGGTGGGTCAGGCCGGCCACCACCCGGAGCAGGCTGGACTTGCCGGCGCCGCTCTCCCCCACCAGGCAGAGTCGCTCACCAGGCCGCACCCGCAGGTCGATACGGTCCAGCACGGGCCGGTCGCGGCCGGCCACGGTCAGGCACAGCTGGTCCAGGCGGACCTCGGCCGGCCCGCCTGGGGCGGGCGGACGCGGCGTCACCGGGGCCGGCGCGGGCAGCGCGGCCAGCCGGGCCAGCACGGTCCGCCCCGCGGTCCCGCCATGGAATTCGGCCGTCAGCCGGCGCAGCGGCAGGAATACCTCCGGGGTGAGGATCAGCACGGCCAGCGACTGCGGCAGGATCCGGTCGCCGCTGTCCAGGCGCAGCCCGAGCCGGACCGCCACCAGGGCGGTCCCCACGGCCGCCAGCAGTTCCAGCACCAGCCCGGCCAGCAGCGCGATCCGCAGCGTGGCCAAAGTGGCGGCGCGCACCTCCTCGCCCGAGGCTGCCACCGCGCGCTCGTGGTCGGCGGCCCGGCCGAAGGCCCGCAGCACCGGCAGCCCCTCGACCAGCGCGGTGAACCGGTCACCGAGGCGTTCCAGGCTGGCCAGCCGGCCGCGGACCGCCACCGCGGTGTCCCCGCCGACCAGGCCGGCCAGCAGTGGCCCGAGCAGGAATACCCCGGCCGCAAGGGCCGCCGAGGTCAGGTCCAGGTGCGCGATCCAGGCCAGCAGCATGGCCGGCACGGCCAGGGCCAGCACGGCCCGCGGCAGCACCGCGCCGACCAGCGGCTCGAGTTCGTCCAGCCCGGCGCTGAGCAGCGTGGCCAGGCCACCCGGCCCGAACTCTTCCTGCCGCCGCGGCCCGGCGGCCGCGAGGCGGATGGCCCCGGCCAGCGCCCGGCGCCGGGTGACCGCCCGCGCCCGCCGGACGGCCGCCTCGGTAAGCGTGTCCCAGGCCCAGCCGAGCAGGCCCTGGCCCAGGGCGAGGCCCGCGATGAGCAGGACATCCCGGGCGGCCAGCCGCACGGTGAGCTGGTGCCGCATGGCCGTGGCCAGCAGGCCGGCCAGGACGGCAGCCTGGGCCGTCAGCAAGACGGCCTGGCCGAGCCCGGTGACGACCGCGCCGGTCAGCCACGGCCGGGCCACCGCGACCAGCCGCCGGATCTCGCCGGTCGCGGACCGCGGGATTGGTTGGGCCGGCGCCACTACCGGCGGGGGCGCGGCGAAGCCGGCACCGGCGCCGGGCCAGGCTGCGGGACGGGCCGGGTCAGCCGCTGCCGGAACACCCACCAGCTCCAGCCCTGGTAGGCCAGCACGAACGGGACGAAGATCGCCGCCACCACGGTCATCACGACCAGGGTGTAGTGCGCGGACGCGGCGCTCCAGACGTTGAGCGAGGGGCCGGGGCCGCGGGACACGATGACCCGGGGATACAGCGCGGTGAAGACCGCGGCGGAGACAGCCACGATGCCGAGCGCGCTGAGCGCGAACGCCCAGCCGTCCCGGCCGAACCGGACCAGTACCCCGGATAGGACGAAGGCCAGCGCGCAGGCGGCGGCCAGCGCGATCGGCACCGTGCCGCCGACCAGGCCCGGCCCGGGCGGCCCGCCGGAGGCCAGCCACGCTGCGGTGCCCGCCACGAGGGCGGCAGCCAGCGGCGACACCACCGTCGAGGTGACCCGGGCCCGGGCGGCCAGCGGCCCGGACGTCTTGAGCGACAGGAACGTGGCGCCGTGGGCCACGAACAGGGCCAGGCTGGCCAGGCCCCCGACCACGGCCACCGGGGTGAACAGGTCCCAGAAGTTCCCCAGGAACAGCCCGGCGCCAGACAGCCGCAAGCCGTGCACCAGGTCGGTGAAGACCACCCCCCAGGCGAAGGCCGGCACCAGGCTGCCCACGGCCAGCGCGGCGTCCCAGGTCGCCCGCCAGCGGGCGCTGTCGCGCTTGCCGCGGAACTCGAAGCTCACCCCCCGGACGATCAGCGCGGCCAGCAGCAGGAACAGTCCGATGTAGAAGCCGCTGAACATGCTGGCGTACCAGAGCGGGAAGGCGGCGAACGTGGCGCCGCCCGCCAGGATCAGCCAGACCTCGTTGCCATCCCAGAACGGGCCGATGGCATTGCGGCAGAGCCGGCGGTCCACGTCATCCCGCGCGATGGCCACGCTGAGCATGCCCACGCCGAAGTCGAAGCCCTCCAGCACGAAGTACACGGTCCACACCAGTCCGAGCAGAGCGAACCAGGCCGTGTTCAGGCTGGCCACGGGTCCGTTCACGGCAGCCTCCCAGTGGATGTGCTTAGTAGACGAGTTCGCTGGTTTCCGGCTGGCCCCCCGGGCTCCCTTGCTGATCACCCTGGTCCGGCTCGTCCGGGCCGAGCCCGCGTTTGGCCACGATGTACATGAGGATCACGTCGGTGACGCCGAGCGCGGTGTACAAGAACACGAAGCCTCCGAGCGTGACGGCCACGTCGGTCGTCGAGACGCTCGGCGAGCCGGCCAGGCCGGTCTTCATCAGGCCGTACACGATCCAGGGCTGCCGTCCCATCTCGGTGAACAGCCAGCCGAAGGTGTTGGCCAGGAACGGGGTGGCGATGCAGGCCACAAGGACCCAGAGGGTCCACCGGCCGAACTCGAACGGCTTCCCCCCGCGCCTGGTCCGCCACAGGGCCCACGCGGACGCGATCAGGATCACGAAGCCGAACCCGACCATCAGCCGGAAGCTCCAGTAGGTGACCCACAGGACCGGCACGTAACTGCCCGGCCCGTACTTAAGCACCTCCGCGTGCTGGGCCTGGGCGACCCCGGTGACCTTGCCGTTCCAGGACGTAGTGGCGATCAGGCTCAGCAGGTGCGGGATGCGGATCTGAAAGACCGGCTGGCCGGACAGGTTCCCGATGGTAAGCAGCGAGAAGCTGGCTCCAGCCTGAGTCTTGTAGACCGCCTCGGCCGCCGCCATCTTCATCGGCTGCTGGTCGTCCATCAGCCGGGCCTGGAGGTCGCCCGTAACCATCACGAGGACGACGCAGACCAGCGCCACGATGGAGCTCAGCTTGGCTGACCGCCGGAACGCGTCCGGGTTGTCTCCGCGCAGCAGTCGCCAGGCCGAGACGCCCAGTACGAACATCGCGCCGGTGACGAACGCGGCCAGCACGGTGTGCGTCCACTCGGCCCACAGCGTCGAGTTCCCCAGCAGGGCCCAGAAGTCGGTGAGCTCCGCCTTGTTCCCGACGATGCGGTAGCCGACCGGGTGCTGCATCCACGCATTGGCGGTGAGGATGAAGAACGCGGACACGATGGTGGCCACGCTCACCACGCAGATCGACAGCGTGCGCGCCAGCGGGGGCAGCCGGTGGCGGCCGAACAGCCAGATGCCGATGAAGGTGGACTCGGCGAAGAACGCCAGCAGGCCCTCCATGGCTAGCGGCGCGCCGAAGATGTTGCCCACGAACACCGAGTAGTTGGACCAGTTCATGCCGAACTGGAACTCCTGCACAATGCCGGTGACCACGCCCATGGCGAAGTTGATCAGGAACAGTCCACCGAAGTACCAGGTCAGCCGCTCCCAGACCGGGTCCCGCTTCCGGTAGGCGAGCACCTGCATCACCGCCACCAGCAGCGCCAAGCCGATGGTGAGCGGGACGAACAGGAAGTGGTAGGTGATCGTAACGCCGAACTGCCAGCGGGAAAGTAGCACCTTCATGGCCAGAGCCCCAGGGTGGCGCGCCGCGGCCTGCCGGTCATGAGCCGATCGCCGCCTCGACCCAGGTCCGCAGCTCGGCCGCTGGCGCGGCCCCCGACTGGCGCGCTATGACCTGGCCGTGCCGGAGCACCAGCAGCGTGGGAATGGCCTGCACGGCGAACCGCTGCTGGAGCTTGGGCGAGGTGTCCACGTTGACCTTGACCAGCTTGATCCGGCCGGCCAGATCGGTGGCGACCTGTTCGAGGGCTGGGCTGACCAGGCGGCACGGTCCGCACCACGGTGCCCACAGATCGACCACGACCGGCAGCGACGCCGCCTCCGCGACCTCGCCGAACGTGTCGTCGTCGGCGTCGGCGATCCAGGGCAGCAGCTGGTGGCAATAGCCGCAGCGCGGGGTGCCGCTGGCCGCGGCAGGAACCCGGTTCCTGTGTCCGCAGTGCGGGCAGGTCACTACGTTCGCGGAGATGGCTTGCGCTGTCACGGTCACCCCGGGTTCTCGTAGCCGACGGTCAGCTCGCCGCCGGTGTAGTCGATGCGGATCACCGCCCCGTCGCGGACGTCGCCGGTCAGCAGGGCGCGCCCGATCCGGGTCTCCACCTCCCGGCCGATGAACCGGCGCAGCGGCCGGGCGCCGTAGACGGGATCGAAGCCCTGCTGGGCCAGGAACCGGCGGGCGTCCTCGGTGATCTCCATCGTGATCTGGCGCTCGCTCAGCCTGCTCCGCAGATCGTTCAGCATCAGGTCGACGATGTGCTCGATCTCCGCCTGGGTGAGCGGCTTGAACAGGACGATGTCGTCCAGGCGGTTCAGGAACTCAGGCCGGAAGTAGCTGCGCATCTCGGCCAGCACCCGTTCCCGCACGTCGGGTTTGATCTCACCGTCCGATGTCGCGTCCTCGACCAGGTACTGCGAGCCGATGTTCGAGGTCATGATGATGACCGTGTTACGGAAGTCGACGGTGCGGCCCTGCGCGTCGGTGAGCCTGCCGTCGTCGAGCACCTGGAGCAGCGTGTTGAACACGTCCGGGTGCGCCTTCTCGATCTCGTCGAACAGGACCACCGAGTAGGGCCTGCGCCGCACCGCCTCGGTGAGCTGGCCGCCCTCCTCATAGCCGACGTATCCGGGCGGCGCGCCGACCAGCCGGCTGACCGTGTGCCGCTCCTGGTACTCGCTCATGTCGATGCGGACCATGTTCTCCTCGGTGTCGAACAGGGCCGCCGCCAGCGTCTTGGCCAGCTCGGTCTTGCCCACCCCGGTGGGCCCGAGGAAGATGAACGACCCGATCGGCCGGCGCGGGTCCTTGATCCCCGACCGGGCCCGGATGATGGCGTCCGATACCAGCCGGACGGCCTCGTCCTGGCCGACGATCCGCTCGTGCAGAATCTGGTCGAGCCGCAGGACCTTCTCCCGCTCGCCCTCCTGGAGGCGGCTGACCGGAATGCCGGTCCAGCGGGCCACGATCGAGGCGATCTCCTCGGCCGTCACGACCTCGCGCAGCAGTCGGGTGCCACCGCTGGCGGCGAGCCCCTCCTCTTCGGCCTGGAGCCGCCGCTGCAGGTCGGGGAGCCTGCCCAGGCGCAGCTCGGCCGCCTTGTTCAGGTCGTAGTCGCGCTCGGCCTGCTCGGCCTCCTGGCGGACCTGCTCCATCTGCTCGCGCAGCGACTGGACCCGGCGCAGGGCCTGGCGCTCGGATTCCCACTGGGCCCGCAGCGCATCGGCCTGCGCCCGCAGGTCCGCCAGCTCCCGGCGGAGGTCCTCCAGCCGCGACTGGCTGGCCTGATCGGTCTCCTTGGCCAGCGCGGCCTCCTCGATCTCCAGCCGCATGACCCGGCGGGTCAGCTCGTCCAGCTCGGCTGGCATGGAGTCGATCTCGGTGCGGAGCATGGCGCAGGCCTCGTCCACCAGGTCGATGGCCTTGTCCGGCAAGAACCTGTCGGCGATGTACCTATGACTGAGGGTCACGGCGGCAACCAGGGCGCTGTCGGCGATCTTCACGCCGTGGAACACCTCGAGGCGCTCCCGCAGGCCGCGCAGGATAGAGACGGCGTCCTCAACGGACGGCTCGTTCACCATGACTGGCTGGAACCGGCGTTCCAGGGCGGCGTCCTTCTCGATGCGCTGACGGTATTCGTCCAGGGTGGTGGCGCCGATCATGTGCAGCTCGCCGCGGGCCAGCATGGGCTTGAGCATGTTGCCCGCGTCCATCGCCCCCTCGGCGGCGCCCGCGCCGACCACGTTGTGCAACTCGTCGACGAACAGCAGGATCCGGCCATCCGCCCCTCTGACCTCGCTCAGGACGGCCTGAAGCCGCTCCTCGAACTCGCCGCGGTACTTGGCCCCGGCCACCAGGGACCCCATGTCCAGGCTGAAGATCGTCTTATCGCGCAGTCCCTCGGGTACGTCTCCGCGGTTGATCCGCTGGGCCAGGCCCTCCACGATGGCCGTCTTGCCCACGCCGGGGTCTCCGATCAGCACCGGGTTGTTCTTGGTCTTTCGCGACAGGATCTGGATGACCCGCCTGATCTCGGCGTCGCGGCCAATCACCGGGTCGAGCCGCCCGCTGGCCGCCTCGGCCACCAGATCGTTCCCGTATTTGACGAGGGCCTCGTAGGCGCTCTCCGGCATGGCCGAGGTCACCCGCTGGTTGCCGCGGATCTTCGTCAGGGCCTCGAGGAACCGGTCACTGGTCACGCCCTCGTCGTGCAGCAGGCGGCCTGCGGCGGTGGTGGGGCCCTCCGAGATCAGCGCCAGCAGCAGGTGCTCGACCGAGACGTAGTCGTCCTTCAGCCGGTCCGCCTCCTGCTGAGCGGTGTCGAGCAGCCGGGCCAGCCGCTGAGTGATGCTGACCTGCCCCTGCTGCACGCCCGGGCCGGTGACCCGCGGCCGGCGGGACAGCTCCGCCTCTAGTTCTTTCCGCAGCCGGCCGGGGTCCGCGCCGGTCTGGCTGAGTAGCCGCGGGGCGATGCCCTCGGGCTGGTCGAGCAGGGCCAGTAGCAGGTGCTCGCCATCGACCTCCTGGTGCCCGAACCGGAGGGCCTTGGTCTGCGCGTCGCGCAGTGCTTCCTGAGACTTCTGCGTGAGGTGACTCGGGTCCATGCCGGCCTTTCCGCTTCGCGTGCTCCTGCCTCCCACGCTGGCCCAGGCGCCTGGCCGGGCACCATCCTCCAACCGGTTAGTCCCCGGGCCGTATGCGCGGAGCTGATCAGGGAGTGATCACAGCGTCCGTGAGAGTGTCGACCGCAGCCAGCCGCCGGGCCTGGCCGGTACTCAGGCGGTGCCGGCGGGCGATCGCGGTGGGCGCGTAGTAGGAGATCCGGGTCTGGCCGCCCTGAGCCCAGATCATGACCCGGAGCGGGACGTCCAGGGCGGTAAACCGGGAGTCGGTGATGAGCGGCGTCTCCTTGAGCGGATCGCCAAAGATGACCAGCACCGTCTCGGGAAGTTGCAGCCCGACCGAACGGGCCTCGGCGTCCTGATTGATCACGGCGAACAGCTTCAGGCCCCGGGACAGCACCAGGTCGGCCAGCATGGTGGTGGTGTCAAGCACGGACCGGGGGCTGAGCTTGGTGACGATGCCCGGGTCACTGCCAAATCCAGTTTCAGCCATGGCTGAACTCCTCACTCGTCAGCGACACGGCGCCCCGACTCCGCGCCGCCGGGGAGGGAGGTGGGCGGCGCGGAGAGCCGAGTCCATCAGGCCGCGGTTGCGGGGTCCTGCTGCCAGGTCGGGGCTTTCGGGTCGTCGCCGTGCAGGGCCTTCATGAGCTGCTGCTCGGCGTCGTGGGGCAGCGAGGTCTTCAGGACGGTGCCGCCGTACGGGCGCAGCGCCTCGGTGAACTTGTCCGGGGTGACCTTGCGGGCGATGATCAGGAGCGCCGAGGTGCCAGGCTGTACCAGTTCCTGCACGCGCTGCCGGAAGTCGTCCTTGAGGTCCATATCCGTGCCGGCACCGATCGCCGCCCCCATGATCCCGCCGGCCGCGCCCACCACGGGGGCCAGCGGGCCGAGCAACAGCAGGCCGATCAGTACGCCCCAGAACAGGCCGCTGAGAGTACCCCAGGCCACTGCGTGGTGGGCGGGCGTGGTCACGTGCAGCTTGCCGTCACGGTCCCGGCGGATGATGGCCGCGTCCTCCAGATCGATCAGGAAGTCACGCTGCAGCTTCGTGAGCTCCTCCCAGGCACGTTGGGCGGTTTGCTCGTCCGGGTATCCGATGACAATCAGGTCGCTCATCGCCGTACTCCTCCCACCGCAGCTCCTCGATCACGTCGTCCCTGATCTCGGAATCGGATTTCAAGGCTTCATCCCGATCTGAATCCGGTCGGGTCACTTACGGGCCAGACTCGGCTATCCGGTACTGCGCCACATCACGCGTTCGGGTAACGCACGATCACGATTAAGGGACACTGGCCGTCGGTTCGTCCGCAGGGCCGCCTCCAGTGCCGCGATCCGGTCCAGCAGGTCGGCGACGAGGCCAAGCGCCGCGTAGTTCAGCGCGAAGCCCGCGCGGAGGCGCTGCAGGCGGCCCACGGCGGCGATCTGGCCGGGGGGGAACCACAGCTCACCGGCCGGATCACGGCCGGCCTCGATCAGGCCGAGAATGACGAGCCTGCGGATCAGGTCGGGGTGCAGTCCGGTCAGGGCCGCGAACTGCTCGAGGCTGAGCCGGTCGGTGCGCACCATGGCATATCTCACTGCTGTCCCTTCGGCTCTCACTGCTGTCCCTTCGGCGCTCTCGGGTCGAAGCTGGATTCCGCCGCGAGCTGCTCGAACAGGCGCCGCTCGGCGCGGGACAGCCGGGGCGGCACCATGATCCTGGCCTCGGCGTAAAGGTCGCCCGGCTTGCCCCGGGGGTTGGGCAGCCCGCGGCCGCGAAGCCGGATCCGGCGCCCGCTCGACGTCCCCGCCGGCACTTTCACCTTGGCTTCGCCGCCGGGGGTGTCCAGGGCGACCGACGTGCCCAGCGCGGCCTCCCACGGTGCCAGCCGCAGCTCCACGTAGAGGTCACGCCCCTCGAGCCGGTACCTGGGGTGCGGGGCGATCGTGACGATCAGGTACAGGTCGCCGTTGCGCGCCCCGTCGCTGCCCCGGCCGCCCTGGCCGGCCAGCCGGATCCGCTGGCCGTCGGTCACGCCGGGCGGCACCGTTACCTCAAGGGACCGGCGCCCCCCGTCGCTGGTCGTCAGGGTGATGTTCCTGCGGGTGCCGTGGTAGGCCTCCTCCACGGTCAGCTCGAGCTCGGCCTCCTGATCCGCTCCCGCGATCGGCCCCCAGCCACGCTGGGCCCGCTGGCCGCGGCCGCCGAAGAACCCGCCCAGCAGGTCCTCGAAGTCCAGGTCCCCCGGGCTGAAGTCGCCAGTACTGAAGTCGCCGGTGCCGAACCCGAACCCGCCCGCGCCGGAGCCACTCCCGCCCCGCCCCGCCCCGGCGTTGGCCCGGCCGGCTCCGGCGCGGGCCCGCCGCCAGGTCTCCGCGTCCACGTCCTCGGGCACTTGGCGGAAATCCGCCCCGAACGTGTCGTAGCGGCGTCGGGTCTGCGGATCGGAGAGTACGTCGTAGGCCTCGGAAATGTCCTTGAATCGGTCCTCGGCCCCGGGGTCCTTGTTGACGTCCGGGTGATACGTACGGGCCAGCCTGCGGTAGGCCCGCTGAATGTCTTCCTGACTGGCGTCCCTGGACACGCCCAGAACGTCGTAGAAGTCGCGGCCGGGTGAGGTCATCAGCCCGGCCTGGCCACCACCACCTGCGCCGGCCGCAGCTGGTGATCTCCCTCGCCATAGCCCGGCCGGATGACTTCCACGACCGAGCCGGCCGCGGCGTCGGCCGCGTCCCGCACGGCCACGGCGTCGTGCCGGACCGGGTCGAACATGCCGCCCTGGTCGTTCTCCCGGCGGGGGAAGCCGAGCCGGCCCAGTACGCTCAGCGCCTGGTCCCGTACCGCCCGGACCCCCTCGATGACGGCGGCCGGGTCGGCCGAGGAGTGCTCCAGCGCGCGGTCGAGGTTATCGAGGACGGGCAGCCACTCCCTGGCCACCGCGGCCCTGGTCTCCGCCTCAACCCGGGTGAGCTGGGCGGCGCATCTTTTCCGCGCGTTGTCCAGGTCGGCCAGCGCCCGGCGCAGACCCTCCAGCTCGGCGGTACGGTCCTCCGAATCGGCCGGATCAGCCGAACCGTCCGGCCGTGCGGGCCTGGCGGTGTCCTCCGGCGGGGCAGGGGTGTCACTCATTGGAGGTGAACTCGGCGTCGATCACGTCGTCGTCGCTCGGGAGCGCCTCCTCGCCGGGCGGTTCCGCCGTCGGCGATGCGCTGAGGACCTGGTAGATGGCCTGAAGCTCGGCCGTGATCGGCCGTATCCGCTCGATCGGGGCCTCTTCCCTGAGCGCCTGGCGGGCGTCGGTCACCAGGCCTTCGGCCCGTGCCTTCTCGTGCACGGGCAGGGAGCCGCCGCGCTCGTTCACTATCTTCTCGACCTGGTAGGCGGCCGCATCCAGCTCGTTGCGGGCATCGGTCAGCTCGCGCAGCCGGCGGTCCTCGTCGCGGTGCTGTTCGGCGTCGGCCACCATCCGCTCGACCTCGCCCTGGTCCAGGTTGGAGGTCTCGCTGATCGTGATCCGCTGCTCGGCGCCAGTGTCCCGGTCGCGGGCCGAGACGTTGAGGATGCCGTTCGCGTCGATGTCGAAGGTGACCTCGATCTGCGGTCCCCCGCGCGGAGCAGGCCGGATGTTTTCAAGCCGGAACCGGGCCAGCACCCGGTTGTCGGCGGCGCGTTCCCGCTCGCCCTGCAGGACCACCACGTCCACCGCCGACTGGTTGTCCTCGGCGGTGCTGAACACCTCGGTGCGCCGGGCCGGGACTGTCGTGTTGCGCTCGATGATCTTGGTCATCACCCCGCCCATGGTCTCGATGCCGAGCGACAGCGGGGTGACGTCGAGCAGCAGCACGTCCTTTACGTCGCCCTTGATCACGGCGGCCTGCACCGCTGCGCCCAAGGCCACGACCTCGTCCGGGTTCACGGTCATGTTCGGGTCTTTGCCGCCGGTCAGCCGCCGGACCAGGTTCTGCACGGCGGGGATCCGGGTGGACCCGCCGACCAGGATCACCTCGTCGATGTCGGCGTCGGTCAGCCGGGCGTCGGCCAGGACCTGCCTGACCGGGCCGGTGGTCCGCTCCACCAGGTCCGCGGTGATCTGCTCGAACGTCGAGCGCATCAGCGTGGTGTTGAGGTGCTTGGGCCCGGACGCGTCGGCCGTGATGAACGGCAGGCTCACGGTGGTCTGGGTCACCGAGGACAGCTCGACCTTGGCCTTCTCGGCCGCCTCGAACAGGCGCTGCAGGGCCTGCGGGTCGGTCCGCAGATCGATGCCGTTGTCCCGCTGGAACTCGTCGGCCAGGTGGTCGACGATGCGGCGGTCGAAGTCGTCCCCGCCGAGGTGGGTGTCGCCCGCGGTGGCCCGGACCTCGACCACGCCCTCCCCGATGTCGAGGACGCTGACGTCGAAGGTCCCGCCGCCCAGGTCGTACACCAGGACGGTCTCGTTGCTCTTCTTGTCCAGCCCGTAGGCCAGGGCCGCGGCGGTGGGCTCATTGATGATGCGGAGCACCTCGAGGCCGGCGATGCGCCCCGCGTCCCGGGTCGCCTGCCGCTGGGCGTCGTTGAAATAGGCCGGCACGGTGATGACCGCCTCGGTGACCCTCTCGCCGAGGAACTTCGAGGCGTCCTCCGTGAGCTTGCGCAGCACCAGGGCGGAGATCTCCTCCGGTGCGTACACCCGGCCCATGATCTCGAACCGCACGGCGCCGTCGGGCCCGGGGGCCACGTCGAACGACACGGCGTTCAGCTCGCTGCTGACCTCGTCGTAGCGCCGCCCGATGAACCGCTTGGCCGAATAGATCGTGCCCTTGGGATTCATGATCGCCTGCCGGCGGGCGAGCTGTCCCACCAGCCGCTCCCCCTGCGGGGTGAAGGCGACGACGGAGGGGGTCGTCCGCGATCCCTCGGTGTTGGGTATCACGGTGGGCTTGCCCGCCTCCGTCGCGGCGATGACGGAGTTGGTGGTGCCAAGATCGATTCCGACTGCGATTGCCATCATTATCTCCTGCCTGGGTCTGTGAGCCCCCGCGGTTCCCAGACCACTGCGCTTCGGCCGGCCAGACCCGCGTGCCCCCAGCACCCTGGGCGATGTCAGGGGCGTACGGGAACAGACAGGTCAGTCGCCGGTGATCTCGATCTTGCGCGGCTTGGCCGCCTCGGACTTGGGAATGGTCACGGTGAGGACACCATCGTGGAGCTCCGCACTAACCCCGTCGGGGTTGACGTCACCGGGCAGCAACGTCCGGTACTCGAAGCGTCCGGTGGGACGGGAGCTGCGGTGGCGGCGCTCGTTTTCGTCTTGCTGCGGCTCCGGGATTTCGCCGCTGATGACCAGCTCGCGGTCCTGGAGCTGCAGGTCGATCTGGTCCCGTTGCACACCGGGCAGCTCCACACGAACCACGTAGGCGTCGTCGGTCTCCGACAGGTCGGCCGCAGGGGCCCACGGCAGGTCAGGGACGGTGACCGGGGCGAGAGAACCGAAGGCCATGTTCATGAGCTGGCCCATGCGATCGTAGATGTCTTCGAACTCGCGGGACGGATTGACGAGGGTCATGCTTCGCCCGCTGTTCCGGCGGGTCGGGAGCATCGCCATGACTGGCCTCCAATGGCTGAAACTGAGGGTCCGTTCATTTGGGCCGGGCCGACCGGCCGACGTCGGCGCGGTCGCGCCGTCCGCCGTGTCCACCCGCCCTACGCTCCTCGGTGGTGTGGGACGTCCACATCCTCAAAGCGGTTAGTCCTCGGGCCCGTGATGGCCACGGAACTACCTGCCTGGGTGAAGCGGCGCGCTGCGGAGATGACGCGCAATGGCATCAGGAGGATTGATGCGATGACCATCCTGGCCCTGCCCCAGCCACGAAGCGCACCTGCCCGGCGGCCGGCCATACCCGAACAGCGCACCCGGCCCGCGGGGCCCACCAGGATCGCCGCGGTCGCGGATCTGCAGGCCGAACCCGCCGATGTGACCGTGGACGAATTGTCGGCGACGGTGCTGAGCCCACTGGCCCGGTGTGCCCGCAGCGCGCTGGATCCCGACGAGTGGTACCCGATCGCGACCAAGCCCACGCAGGCCCGCGCGGAGGCGGCCCGGGCGCTGGCCGTGTGCGCGGTATGCCCGGTGCGGGCCGAGTGCCTGGAACTCTCGATGCGCGTGTGGGATAAGGGCGGCGAGCACGGCATCTGGGGCGGGCTGGTCGAGGCCGACCGGGTGGCGGTGCGCGCCGGCTGGCGGGCCGGAACGCCGGTGACGGCGACGATTACGGCCGAACACGGCTGACGGGCGTCAGCCCCTCAGCCGGCGACGGAGTGCCCGGGGGGTGCTCAGCCGAACATCTGGCCGCGGCCGCCGCAGCGGGCGCTTGCGGTGCCGGCGGCTACCGCGGCCCGGCCTGCCCGCCTCCAGTTCGAGCCTGAGCCGGTCGAGGTGGCTCATCAGCTCTCCCCGCAACGGCCAGCCGGCCGGCCGGTCGGCGGGACTGATCCGCACCAGCTCGTCGAGTTCGTCTTGCCGGTCTCGCGCCGCGGCCAGCTGGCGCTCCAGCTCGGACTCCAGGCCTTCCCGGGTGGGCTCGTCATAGGTGACGGCCAGGCGACCGTACGACATGACCGCCGAGGAGATTTCCCGGAGCACGCCGGCCAGCAGGCGCCGGGCCTCCGGATCTTCCATTGGGCTGCCGGGGTCGGCTAGCCGCGCACCGTCGGCGAGCGACCGGATCAGGACGCGGATCGTGATCCCCTCGTGTTCGAGCGTTTCCAGGGTTTCACGAAGCGTGAGGGTGGTGCTGGGCAGCCGCAGGCTGCGCGGATTGAGCCGCGTGCTCTCCTCGGCCTCGCGGAGCGCGTTGTCCACGTGCCGGATCTCGGCGGGAAAGGATCGTGCCTCATCCAGCCAGCCGCCGACGGAATCGGCCACCGTGCCATCGGCCAGCCCGGCGGAGATCCGGTCCAGCAGGCCGGCCATCTTCTCACAGAGATCCAGGACCGCGTCCTCCGCCGGCTGTACCTTCGGCGTGGCCAGGACGAACCCGGCGATCAGGCCCGCCACCGTTCCGATGAACGTCTCCACCACCCGCCCGGTGGCCGCGGCCCTGGTGCCGGCCGACGCCAAGATGAGCATCGCGCTGATCGGGACTTCGAGGACGTGGTCATCGAGGTGCAGCGCGTTCCCGACGGCCAGCGCCGGGGCGATCACGATCCCCAGCGTCCACCAGGTGAACCCGACCAGCGCCGACAGGGTCACCGCCACCAGCACTCCGGCCACCACGCTGCCGACCCGGCGCAGCGCGCTGCGGAGCGTCTGATAGAGGCTGACCTGGGCGACGAGCAGCGCCGTCAGCGGGGCCAGTACCGGCCGCGAGACGCCGGGCACGGGCAGGGCGATCAGGTAGGCGAACACGGCGGTGGCCGTCAGGCGGACGATGGTGGCCGCCGTCGGCTGGGCCCGGTGACGCACCACGGTCAGCGTCACCGGCGCGCGCTGGGCGACCACCCGCGCGGCCGCGGTGAGCTGGGTGGCCGCCGTCTGCGGAAGACCAGGATGCTCGTCGGCATCACTCACCGTCGCCATGCTTCCGGAGGATCCGGCGGCGCGACATCCCCCGTCCAGCTAGCCGGCGCCCGGTCAGCAGCGCCCGGGTCAACGGCGCAAGCGTCGGGGTCGGCGGCGCCGGCATGGCGGGCTCACGACCGGGCTGGGCCGCGAACGGGACTACATGACCTGATGATGTGACCTCCGCCGCGGCCGGCGACGCTTGACCCGATGAGATCAAGGCCGCGTGACGAGCAAGGGGCCATGGCCATGGACCAGAAGGTGCTCATCCCTTCGGTAGCGGAGCGAAGCATGCTGTCGCGCGAGGAATCAGCGGATATCACCCGGGCCGTGCTAGAGGGACTCGCCGGTCAGCTGGGCGAAGGTGAGGCCAAGCGCCTCACCCTGGATCTTCCCGATCCGATGACCGAGCAGCTGCGGGCTCCGCGCCGCCGCCGGCATGGCGCACACCCGATCGAGGTCACCGAGTTCATCCGGCAGGTGGCCAAGCGTACCGGGGTGACCGAAAACGAGGCCCGCGCCGGAACCGCCGCCGTCCTCGCCGCGCTGCGCGAATCGATGAGCCCAGAGGATTACAGCCATCTCATGGGGCAGCTTCCCTCGGGCTATGCCGTGCTGGCGGAGCCGCCCGGCTGACCACGCTCGTGGAGGCGGTCTCCTGAGCGGCCGGCGGCCGCACCCCCGAACGGGACTACCTGACCTGATGATGTGACGTCCGCCGCCGCCGGCGACGCTTGGCCTTATGAGATCAAGGCCGCGTGACGAGCATCCCGGCCCGGGCGCGGTCGCCGGGTCCACCGGGGACATCGAGGAGACACCCGATCTCCAGGGGGCCTATCCCCGCCTGAACGATGCCCAGCTCACGACGCTGGCCGAAGCGGGCCGGCGCCGCGCCGTACAGCCGGAGGAGATCCTCTTCCGCGAGGGCGACCGAGACTGCGACTTCTTCGTCATCCTGGCCGGGAAGGTCGCCGTGGTCGAGGGCCGCGGGACGCCGGAGGAGCGCCTCATCGGGGTCCATGGCCGTGGCCGGTTCCTCGGTGAGCTCGGCCTGCTGACCGGCGAGAGCTCCTTTTACACGGCCATCACGGTGGAGGCCGGCGAGGTGCTGGCCATGCCCGTCGAGCGGCTCAAGGAGATCCTCTCCCGCGATACCGCTCTCGGTGACCTCATCGTGCGCGCCTACCTCGCCCGCCGCTCGATCCTGATCGATCTCGGCGCCGGGCTGCGGATCATCGGTTCCAGGTACTCGCCGGATACCGAGCGAGTACGGGAGTTCGCGGCCCGGAACCGGGTTCCGTATCGCTGGCTGGATCTCGAAACCGACCCGGCCGCCGAGACCCTGCTCGCGCAGGCCGGCGTGGCTCCCGCGGACACCCCCATCGTGATCGTGCACGGGCGGCTGCTGCGCAACCCCAGCAACGCCGAACTGGCCGCCGCGATTGGACTGCCGGTACCGGCCGCCTCTCCCGCCGGCTCCGACCTGGTCGTGGTCGGGGCGGGCCCGGCGGGCCTGTCCGCCGCCGTCTACGGCGCCTCGGAAGGCCTGCGGACCCTGGTCCTCGACGGCACCGCCACCGGCGGCCAGGCCGGGCTCACGTCCCGGATCGAGAACTACCTCGGCTTCCCGGCGGGTATCTCGGGCGCCGAACTGGCCGAGCGCGCGATGCTCCAGGCCCAGAAGTTCGGCGCCCAGTTCGCCGTGCCCGCCGAGGTCAGGTCGGTGCGCAGGGACGATAGCCAGTACGTGGTCACGCTGGAGGACGGCACCTCGGTCACGGCCGCCACGGTGGTCGCCGCGAGCGGGGCCAGGTACCGGCGGCTCCAGGTGCCGCGCGCGGACTACTTCGAGCGGATGAGCATCTACTACGCGGCTTCCCAGGCCGAGGCGCTGATGTGCCAGGGCGATCCCGTCGTGATCGTCGGCGGCGGCAACTCGGCGGGTCAGGCCGCGGTCTTCCTCTCCCGGCAGGCCTCGCGGGTCACCTTGGTCGTCCGGGAGCTGGACCTGTCCGAGAACATGTCGCGGTACCTCATCGACCGGGTCCAGCGGATCGCGAACGTGGACATCATGCTCGGGACCGAGATACGGGAACTGCTGGGCGACCGGGCTCTGGAGGCCGTCACCGTGGAGGACCGCCAGAGCGGCGCACAGCGCACGCTCAAGGCACGTGCGCTGTTCGTCTTCATCGGGGTGTCGCCCAGCACCGGCTGGCTCGGCGACCTCGTCGACCTGGATGACCACGGCTTCGTGCGGACCGGCCACGACGCGCCGTCCGCGGCCGGGACCGGCTGGCAGCGCTCCGCCCTGGAGACGAGCCAGCCCGGCATATTCGCCGTCGGCGACGTCCGGAGCGGCTCGGCCAAACGGGTCGGGGCGGCCGTCGGCGAGGGCGCCATGGTCATCCGGCTGGCGCTGGAACGCGCGCGGCAGGCCTAGGCCATGGCGACGTGGGGTGTACGCGAGTTGAGGAGGCGGCTGTGCCGGTAATGGGGTTCAAGAAATTCGAGCGGCTCTTCCGGGCCGCGGCTGAGGTCAGCGTCGACCGCGACGACATGCAGCCCTATCTCGATTTCGGCAACGACGTGATCTACGACCTGCTGATCATCGCCCAGGCCACGGCCAAGGCAAACGTGCGTGACGTCATTAACCCGTGGGACCTCCCTATCACCAAGGGGCTGCAGGAGAGCATGCACCAGTTCAGGCGGCTCGACGAGGAGATTGAGCTCGGGGGCATCCTGGAGTCGCTGACCGCCCGCCCGCCGCTGGACGTGACGCTGGACGATGAGACGCAGGCCAGGCTCCCGTTGATCTTCGGCGGCATCAGCGTCGCGCTGGCCCGGACGTTCAAGGCCATCGACGCAGAGATCAAGGCCGTCCACACGGAAGAATGGGAACGCGCCTTCACCGTGTTCCGCCTGCTGGTCTAGGCCGCCTTCCCAGCCGGGTCGCTCAGACGTAGGTCTCGTCGACGTAGCACCAGCGCCAGTCCTCGCCCGGCTCGAAAGACTGCACGATGGGGTGGCCGACGGCGTGGGCGTGCGCGCGGGCGTGCCGGAGCGGGGAGGAGTCGCAGCACCCGACGTGCCCGCAGGTCAGGCAGAGCCGGAGGTGGACCCATTCCGAGCCCAGGCGCAGGCACTCTTCACAGCCTTCGGGGGTGCGAGGCGTGACCGGCCGGACCATGGACAGATGCGGATCGAACGTAGTTGTCATGTCAGCCGTCCAATTCCTCTTCCAACGGGGGCTTGGGAACCTCGCGGAGGTACTGGGACAGGTGCTCCCCGCCGTGGCGGCGTCTCTCGCGGGCCTGCTCGGCCCGCTGTGCAGGGGTGACATCGAGCTCCTCGGCCGGGTCGCCTGGGATCGACCGCGCCACTTCCTCCCGGTTCCGGTACACCTCCGGCGGGATGGCGCGCAGCGCCCTGATCAGTTCCTCGGGAGCGCCAGCGGCCTTGGCCGCCCGGATCAGTTCCTGTTTGCCAGCTGGGTAATCGACATTCCGCAGGGCCATCTTGAGCTGATGGGCGTCCATGTTGCGACAGCCTTCCGTTTGGCCCGGCCCCGTTTACCGGGTCAAAGGCCGACCCGATCTCCACGACCCGGCTAAAGCCAGGCGACTCCCTTTCCGCGAACTAGACTTCCCGACGGCCTGATCAGTCGCATCCCCCGGGTAACTAGTTCCGCTGGAGTGATAAGTCCGCGAAGCTCAGGACGGTTTTGATGTCATCGGGCTTGCGCGTGTAGGCGTCGTCCCACCGGCCGAGCGGCTCCTGGCGGGTGATGAGGTCGGCGAGCCAGCCAGGGTCGGCCTGGGCGAGAGCTTCGGCAGCCAGTTCGTAGTGGTGCCGGTTGGCGTTGACCGAGCCGAATATGACGGAGTTATGCAGCACCATGTTGCGGTTGAGGAGTCCTGGATCAACGGCGGCCTCGGCGCCGGTCGCAGAAACCCCGGTTAGGCAAGTTATCCGGTGGCGGACATTCCGGGGGCCCGCTTCCAGCAGCATCTGCACGTACCCGGTGCACTCTATGATGATGTCCGCTTCCGCGGCCGCCTCGCCCAGATCTCCGCTATGGACATAGGTGGCCCCTAGGCGGCGGACCATGTCTGGTTTGCGGCCTTCGGTGACCCGGTCAAGGACATAGGTCTGATAATTGCGCTGGACGGCCATCAAAGCGGCCAGCAGCCCGATTGGCCCCGCGCCGGTAACAAGTACCTTCTGCGGTGCCCACGCCGCGCGGTGGCCAATCTTTTCGATATGGTCCCAGGCCTTGGCCACGACCGTGGTCGGCTCCAGCAGCACGCCGAGGATTCCGAGGCCGGGATCTACGGCAACCAGGTAGTCGGGATGAATACGGTAGCGCTCTGACGCATAACCGTGACGGCCCTTAATGCCCCGCTCGGTGTACCGGCCGTTCAGGCACATATCCCAGTCGCCCGCCGCGCACGCGGAGCACGGAACGGGATCACGTCGGCGGACGATGCCCACTACCAAGTCCCCGGCGCGGAATCCGGTCCCCGGGGCGGCCTCGGCCACCCGGCCCAGCGATTCATGCCCAATAACGAGGCGATCCTGGCCCGGCGGCGCGGATCCGTACTCGCCGTTGATGATCTCCAGGTCGGTGCCGCAGATGCCGATCGCCTGCGTCTGGACCAAGATCGGCCCGTCCTCGGCCGGGGGCTCCGGCATGTCGGTGAGCGCGACCGAGCCCCGCTGCCCGGGAACGACCGTGATGGCCCGCATGAGCGTCACCATAGCAACCAAACTGATCTTCTCTTGTGGCTGCCTGCTGGACGCTGATCCGGGGCGGCGGCCTTAACCCCAAGGGCCTATGTCCGCCACAAGAGTCGCGGCCTCCTGAAGCACTTGATCAGGTGATGCATCCTTGCGGTCCGCGTACAACTCGAGGAGCATGCCAGCGACATCGGTCAGGCCAAGGGCGGCCTGCTCGACCGCGGCCGGGCCGCCTTCCTCCGCGATCGCGGCGAGCATCTTCGCGACAGTGGTTCGCCGATCCTGGTCATTGGCCCCTCGCCAGAGCGTGATGAGGGTGATGGCGAGCGACCAGGTACTGTTGGCGCCTGCGTCAGGGAAATCGGCCTGGGAAGGGGCGGAACTGGGATCCGGGTCGGACGGCTCGGTCTCGGTCATCCGCTTATTACTGCTGGCCAGGAGCCGGTGGGCAAGCCGAAATGGTTTGTAGCTTCGCTTGGCAGGCAGAACCTTCGTACGCTAATGGGACCGGGGCTTCGGTCGGCGCCGCTGGTGTCCGCGATGCGAAGGTGTCCGGTGGCGGGCACGGGAAGGGGAAGATGGTGGTGGGGGTCCAGCGCGCCGAGATGACCACCCGGGACGTGGATGTGATTGCCGAACTGATCAACCGGCAGTATGTCGACCACCGGGCTACGTTCCGCTGCACGGACCCGTCCCGGGTCGATGCGGGCGCACGGTCGGCGATCGCCGGCCCGCTGGAGGCTGCCGTTGTCCGCTACCGGGGCTTTTATTACCACGCAAAGGTCAGGCCGCCAGACGATTTCTTCGCGCTGGTCACCTTGAGCGGAACCGGTTCTTTGGCCACGGCTCGGGAACAGGTCCACTTCACCACCGGCGATGCCCTCCTGGATCCCATCGATTCGCCCTACTCGGCGGACATGCACGACTGCGCCTTCGCGCTCCTCCGGGTCCCGCGGCCCGTGGCGGGCGATCTGGCCGAGGAACACACCGGACTGCCCGCCGCGGATCTGAGGTTCGAGTCCGTCGCCCCGGTCTCCGCTTCGGCCCGCGCGTCGTGGTCGCGAACGGTGGCGTTCATCTGCGGCCAGCTCGTCGGCTCCGGGATCACCGAGATCAGCCCGATCCTGGTGCAGGAGATGACCCGGCTGGCCGCTGCGGCCCTGCTGGAAACCTTCCCGAACACCGCCATAACTGCCGCCTACATCCCGGGCCCGGGCCGGGTGCCGCCGGCGACGATGCGCCGTGCGGCGGCGTTCATCGAGGCCCATGCCGACCAGCCCGTCACCGTAACCGAGATCGCCGCGGCTGCGGGCGTGACCGCCCGGGCGCTGCAGTACACGTTCCCCCGCCACTACGGCACCAACGTCACGGGCTATTTGCGCCGGGTCCGGCTGGAGCGGGCGCACCGGCAGCTGCAAGCCGCCGATCCCACCACCGGCACGACCGTGGCGGAGATCGCACGCCGCTGGGGCTGGGCCAGCCCGGCCAGCTTCGCCACCGCTTACCGGAAGCAATACGGGCTGCCCCCCAGCCACACGCTACGCACCTGAACCGCCGGCGACCGCGACCTCATACCGCCACCGAGTCGATCGACCAGCAGGCTCAGAATTTGGCCGTCGTTGACCGCGGCCCGGGCGACAGCAGGCAGGGGGCGACCCAGCCTCCACTCGCTACTTTCCACCAGTGCCGCTTACCGGTCCGCACCACCGGCTATCAGGAGGATCATCAGCCGATCTGGTCGCCGAATTCGGCAAGTTGTGGTGCAAGGAGGGGCCAGCGCACAAACAGCGCCTTGCCATTCTCGGCCGCTTCCTCACCTCGCTCAATCCACTCGCGATCGCCCCAGGGTGGCTCAATGAGACGCGCACCCGGAATGATCTTCGCGAGATGCTCGGATGTTTCGCGCTTGTGCTCCGGGTCACTGGCCCCGCTGCGGAAGACGAGCACCGGCGCCGTCATTGCCGCGATGTCGCTGTCGGGGATCCCAGGAATCGACTGCCCCGGCCCCTGCGGCGCGTATGCCGCAAACCACCGCTCCATCGTGCTGATGAACTCCTTGGGGTCCATCGACAGGAATCGTTCGCGGTTCTTGGGGTTGCGCTCGATCACCTCTTGCCACTCCGGTAGATCCACGACCGCTTCCATGCCGTAGCGTGCGGCCCGGTTGATGGAGTTGACGCAGTAGTAGGCCCCCACGGCGAGAAGGCCGTAGATGCCGCCACTGATCCACCACATCGCCAGACCCTTGGCGATGTCTGGGTTGCGCGCAACGGTGAGCAGCGACACCCGTGCTCCACCCGAGCCCCCAATGATCACGGCCGGCCCGAAGTCCAGATTCCTGATCAGCTCCGCAAGCGTTGTCGCCTGCAAATCCGACTCGGTCGGGCCCGTGAACGCGACGCCGGAGGCGCCACAGTTGGGCCGGTCCCAGATCAGAACCTTCCGGTTGCCCGACTCCGCGAGTGCCCGGGCCATCTCGCGCACGCCGCCGTAGTCCTTGCTGAAGCGACCGCCGGGCGTAATCGCCCAATGCTGATCGCCATCGCCGATGATGTCGTAAGCAATCTCGAGCCCGTTGATTTCCGCTACTGGCATGAGTGGGGCCATCCGTCCGAACGTATTATAACAATCGTTTGTTATTAATTTGTGATGGTCTGTCCGTGATGGTCGGATCGCCGCGGCTTCACCGCGAACACGGCCGTGCCCAAGGCAACCTCGGGCGAGGTGTGCATCAGGATCTGATGGGCCTCGGGTCGAAGAAGACCTTGACCGCCTGTTCCGGGTCGCGCAGCGCGGCGAACGCCTCGGCGTGGCAGGCCAGTGGCAGGGTCGCGGTGGTCAGCGGGCGTACATCGATGAGGCCTCGGGCCAGCATGCGCAGCGCGGCAGCGAACTCGCGGTCGTCGCGGTAGACCGAGCTGAACACCACCGACGCCTCGCGGCCGATGCCGTCCAGGGAGATCGGCGAAGGATATGACCCAAGGACGACGACGCGGCCGCCCGGTGCCACCAGCCCCAGGGACGCGGGAAACGCCTCGGCGGCGCCGCTGCAGTCGAAGACCGCGTCGTAGAGCCGGTCGATCCGTCCTGCCTCATCCGGTGGTACGGCCTGGCCTGCGCCGCAGGCCAGCGCGACGGAGCGGCGCAGGCGAGAGGGCTCGACCACAACGGTCTCGGCCGCTCCGGCGTTCAAGACCACCTGCAGGATGAGCTGGCCGATCGCGCCGGCGCCGATGACCGCGACGGTGGTGCCGGCCCGTACGCCGCCCAAGCCGACCGCCCGCACGGCCACGCCCAGCGGCTCGGTCCAGGCCGCGTCCGGCACGGGTATGCCGTCCGGGACCAGGTGCACCGAGCGCTGGTCGGCGACAGCGAAATCGGCCATGCCGCCGTCCCGGGCCACGCCGCTGCAGCCGACCAGCGCGGTCAGGCACTGGTTGGTGAAGCCGCGCCGGCACGCCATGCACTGGCCGCAGGACAGCGCGATCGGGTTGATCACCACCGGCTGGCCCGGCTCCGCGCGTACCCCGGCGCCGCGGCCGGCCACGGTGCCAGAGAATTCGTGGCCCAGGACGACGCCGGGAGTGAACATCGCGGGCTGGGCCGGGGCGTGCAGGTCGGTGCCACAGATGCCCGCGGCGCCGACCTGGATCAGGACCTCTCCGTCGCCCGCGACCGGTTCGCGCCGTTCCGCCAGCGTGATCTGCGCCTCGCCGGTGAAGACGACGGCCTGCACCTCAGAACGCCTGCTTCTGCCCAGCCAGGGCAGGAACGGTGGTGGGCAGATGGAAGACGTCGATGCCGTTGCCGAACATGATCTTCTCCCGCATGGCCGCCGGGATGTGCTTGGCCACCCACTGAGGGTCGTCGTAGGTCCAGTGCGGGTAGTCGGAGGAGAACAGGAGGATCTTTTCCGCCTCCATCCACTCCATGGCCTTGGTCAGCTCGAGTTTGTCCTCCGGGTAGTCCAGCGGCTGGGTGGTGAACCAGATGTGGTCCTTGACGTACTCGGACGGCTTGCGCTTGAGGCCATTCTCCGGGCCCCGGGCCTCATACATGGCGTCCATCCGCCACATCAGCGGCAGGATCCAGTTGAACGCGTGCTCGATCAGGACGATCTGCAGGGTCGGGAAGCGATCGAACACCCCGTCGAAGATCAGACTCATCACCTGGTTCGCCGCGAGCATCGAGTAGGACACCATCAGGTCGTGGTTGTAGGTCATGAACCCGACCGGTGACATGGGTAGCTCGTTGTGCTGGCCCCGGCCGAGGTGGCAGGCCACCGGCAGGTTGTGGCGGGTCGCCGCGGCCCAGATCGGGTCGTACTTGGGGTGCCCCCAGGCCGGCCGGGGCTCGGCGTAGATCAGCACCTGGGACATGAGCGGGTGGCCGGCCCAGTGCTCGATCTCCCGGGCCGCGTCGTGCGGCATCTGGATGGCCGCGGCGATCGAACCGCGGTAACGCTGGTGCCAGTTGTTCTCCCGGTCCAGCCAGCAGCTGTCCTGCCACAGGTTGGTGGCTACGGCCAGGGCGTGGGCCTCTTCGTCGGTCTGGCCGCTACCGTTGAGGGGCCCGAGGATGATGAGGTCCGAGCCGCCCTCCATGATGACCTGCCGGAACATCAGGTCCGGGCTCGAGCCCGCGAAGTTGCCGTCGTCGGGGAAGGTGTCGGTGCGCATTGCGTAGGCGTTGGCGTAGTCGGGCGCGTCGTAGTAGTTCTGGCCGCCCGCCCCCTTCGACCGCAGCCTGAATAGCTGCTGGTACGGGGCGGGAACAAACTCTTCCAGTTCGCCGCGCTTGGGGACCGGGTGGACGTCGGCGTCGACCACCCGGACCTGGATGCGCTCGGTGCTGAGTTGGCGTTCTTCGGTAATTTCGATGGTCATGATGAAACCTCTCACCCGGTTGATGCAGGTACGGGGGTGTCGAGCCGGTAGAGCCGGGCCGCGTTGCCGCCGAGCACCTTGGCTCGCTGCTCGGGCGACCAGGCGGCAGGCAGGTCGCCCGGGGTGACGAGCTGCCAGTCGGGGTAGCTGGAGCCGAACAGGAGCATGTCCTCCTTGCCGGTCATCTTCAGCCATTCGCCGGCGAACTCCGCGTTGCCCGGCCCGTCCATCCGGCTGTGCACGAAGTACACGTGGTCCGGCAGGTAGGAGCTGGGCATCTCCGGCGCCCACGGGGTCTGCTCGAGGTGCGGGCGGCCGAAGGTGTCCATCCGCCAGATGAACGGGGTGACCATGTCGGCCGCGCCGTCCGCCCACACCACCTTCAGGTCGCCGAACTCCTCGAACACCCCCTCGGCGATCATGTTGAGCAGGTGCCAGACGTAGGTCACCGGCTGGTAGCTGGCGTGGTGGGAGTAGGTCCGGGTGATACCGGACGGTGTCGGCGGGTGGGTGATGCCCACGCCCATCTCGATGTGCACCGCGACCGGCAGGCCCGCTTCGCAGGCCGCCCGCCACAGCGGCTTGTACTTCGGCCGTCCGTAGGGTTCCTGGGTCTGCATGGGCAGCCCGATCTGCACGATCCGCGGGTGATCCTGCCACCGCTTGATCTCGCGCACCGCCCCTTCGATGTCGTTGGGGTTGACCCGGATCGTGCCGCGGAACCGGTCCGCGTAGGTCCCGGAGTCCAGCCAGCGGTCGACCAGCATCTGGTTGGTGGCGGCGAAGATGGCCGAGCCGAGGTGCCAGTCGGGCAGGATCCCGGCCACCGACATCGGGTGCAGAATGGCCAGGTCGGCGCCACCCTCGTCGAAAACCGCCCGGCCGGCCCGTTCAGGGTCGGATCCGGGGTGGTCGCCGTCCGGTCCTTCGGTGCCGGGCGCGTACCGCGGGCCGGGTGGGGCGAACCAGGCCACGTCCGGGTCCGGGTACCCGCGGCTCTTGAATGGCTCCCGGAGGTGATCGATCAGATCCCGCGGTGACCGGAAGAAGACATGAACGCTGGTGTCGATCAGTGTTGGCTGAAATTGGGGCTGATCAGCGGACACGTCACTCCCCCGCGAACGTGGCCACGCCGCCGGGCTTGCCCGCCATGAAGTCGAGCAGCGCCGGCGCGGCCTGCACCCACGGGTCGAACAGCCAGCCGGTGCCCGCGGCGGTCGCCTTCGCGGCCTGCTCCCAGGCGTCCTCGGGCCACGGCGGCTCGATCAGCCGGGAGTCCTTGATTAGGGTGGACACCTCAAGCGAGGTGCGCTTGGGGTGGTCGTAGTCCTTCTCCCCGCCGCGGATGATCAGGGTGGGCACCTTGATCTTGGCGAACTCGGAGTCCGGGACGCCGGGGATCGGCTCGGTCGGCTTGGGCACGAACGCTTCCAGCCAGGTGCTCATGACCTCCTCGAACTTCTCCGGGCCGATAGCCAGCAGCCGGTCCTTGTTCCGCGGGTTGACGGCCACCAGGTCGGACCAGCTGCCCGCGCCGCCCTCCAAGTGCATGACGCCCTCGATGCCCTGGGACCGGACCGCCCGCAGTTCGTTCAGGATGTACACCCCGGCCAGGGACATCTGGCTGTAGTTACCGCCGACGATGCTCCACACCGCCATCCGGGTGACCAGCTCGGGGTACATCAGCGTGAACACGATCGTGTCTCGCGCGCCGCCAGACCCGCCGGTGGCGACGATCTTCTTGATGCCCAGCTTCTGGCACATCAGGCCCAGGGTCTCCGCCCGCATGTGCGACTCGGACTGCCCGTAAACCTGGATGTCGGACCGGCCGCAGTTGGGCCGGTCCCACAGCAGCACCCGCTTGCCGCCGTCGGCCAGGGCATTGGCCAGCTCGTGCACCCCGCCGTAGTCCTTGCTGAACCGGCCACCCGGCGTGATCACCACGACCTCGCCGTCCTCCGGCCCGATCAGCTCGTGGACCACGATCCCGCCGTTGATCTCGATCTCAGCCTCGGCCATCTTCGCCCTCCTGAAATCAAACATTTGTTATCGCCTTTACTGCGGACGGTACCCAAGGAGCCGTGCCTCGTAAAGATCCCCAGAACAGAAATCTGGTTCTCAAGAAGTCGAGATGCACCCCGGGAGCGTCCGGTGACTCGTCCGGAGGGCATGCGCTCTGCTCATGGCTTCATCGTTCGGGGAGCAGGGGAGCAAGGGTTGCAGCGGCCAGTCCCAAGCTCTACGTTGAAATCGAACGTTTGTTATCATTCGCGGTTTGTCTCAAGGTGGCGGTGAGCTGTGCCAGTGATCGAGATCAACGGTGGCAACGTCGTGTACGACTTCATGGGCGACGCGGGAGCGCCGCTGATTGTGCTGACCCCGGGCGGGCGGTTCAGCAAGGAGATCCCGGGGTTGCGGCCGCTGGCCAGCGCGCTGGCCGAGGGCGGCCTGCGGGTGCTGTTGTGGGACCGCCCGAACTGCGGCGAGTCCGATGTGCAGTTCTACGGGGAGACCGAGTCGCACATGCGGGCCGAGACGCTGTACGCGCTGCTCACGGCGCTGGATGCGGCGCCGTGCGTGATCGCGGGCGGCTCCGGCGGAGCCCGTGACTCGATGCTGACCGTGATGCTCTACCCGGAGCTGGCCAGCAAGCTGGTGGTGTGGAACATCGTCGGCGGGGTGATCGGGACGTTCAGCCTCGGCGCGTACTACGCGCTGCCCAGCATCCGCGCCGTCCGCACGGAGGGCATGCCCGGGGTGCTGAACCTGTCCGAGTGGACAGCGCTGGCCGAGGCCAACCCGAAGAACCGGGATCGTATCCTCGGCCAGGATCCGGCCGAGTTCGAGCGGACCATGACGCGGTGGCTGAACGCATTCGTCTCCAAGCCCGGGCAGACGATCCCCGGGGTGGACGACGACCTGTTCCACAACATCAAGGTCCCGACTCTGATCATCCGGGGCGGCGCGGGCGACATCGACCATCCCAAGCGAACCTCGCTGGAGGTCAGCTGCCTGATCGAAGGGGTCAAGCTGATTGAGCCACCGTGGCCGGAGGACGCCTGGGAACAGGCGGCCAAGGACCGCGCAGCCGGCCGGGTCGATCACTACAACATGTTCGACACCTGGGTGCAGGCTGCCCCGGACATCCTGGACTTCGTACGCCAGCCCTGATCTGCCGGGCAGACGGCATCGGTGGGCAGGCCGGCCGTGGACAACCGGTCCTGCCCACCGATGCCCAGCACACTGGTTAGGGGGCGCCCCCTGGGGCGGCCGGGGTCACGGGACGCTCGGCCGGGGCAAGGCGCTCGATGATCGCGTCCACCGGGCAGTCCAGGATGGCCCGGCGGACCTGGGGCTCCAGCTCCTCCGGCACCTCGGCCGACCCGGCCAGTGACGCGTACCCCCACTCGTCGAGGGAGAAGACCGACGGTGCACGCTCGGAGCACTTCCCGAACCCATCGCAGATCGTCCGGTCCAGCTTGATCTTCATGGCGCGGTCTCCTCGAAGGTTGCGGCGTAGGAGGCAACGGCGAACGGCGGGGTATGCGTGCTGAAGTCGAGCTCGGCGCACGGCCCGCAGCGGTACCGGACATGGGCTTCGACCTCGGCCGGGAACTCACGGAGCAGGCTCCGGGCGACGTTGGCGGCCCCGTCCAGCGTGGCGCAGGCACCGCGCCCGGGCAGGAACGCCGTCCAGGACTCGAGCCGCTGCACGTCGGCCGGGCCGGCCACGCCGCGGGCGAGTGCGGAGGTCACGCCGCTCATCGCGGCCGTGCCGTTGAAGCAGGACCCGCACTGGGCCGCATTGTTCCGGTCGAAGTAGGCCATGACCTGGGCGGCGCTGCCGATCGGGCAGTCACCGGGCCCGAGCACGATGACCGCGCCGCAGCCCAGGCCGCTGCCCTCGTCGCGGAACACGTCATAGTCCAAGGCCAGGCCGTGGCCGCGGCTGTTCAGCAGGCCCGCGAAGTACCCGCCCATCAGGTAACCGCGCGGTGCGCCGGTCAGCCCGCCGAGCGTCTCGGCGGCTTCCCCTAGGGTGGCGCCGAACGGCACCTCGTACAGGCCGGGCCGCGGGCAGCTGCCGGTCAGCGTCATCAGGAACGTCTCCTGGCCGTGGCCCGGCGGCCCGAAGCCCCGGCCTGGGCTGACGTCCTCCCCCGGCCCAGCCGCGGCGGCGATGCGAGGCAGGTTGGCGATGGTCTCGACGTTCGATACCAGGGTCGGGCAGCCGGCCACGCCCTCCTCGAACGGCCGCGGTGGCTTGTCGGACGGCTTGGCCGGACCGCCGTTGATGGCCCGCACCGCGGCCGTCTCCTCGCCGGCCACATAACTGTGCGGCACGGCTCGCACGTGCACGGGGACGGGAAGCTCGTCCAGTTCGGCCAGCGCGGTCCGGATGCTCTCGGCGGCCTGGCCGTCGGAGACGTACACGTATGCCGTCACGGCCCCGATGGCGGCGGCGGCCCGCAGCGCACCGTCCAGCACTAGGTGCGGTCGGGCGCGCAGCAGCCAGCGGTCCTTGATGGAAGCGGGTTCGCCCTCCTCGCCGTTGACCACCAGTACGTGATCGCCGGGCTGGCTGGCTACGGCGGCCAGTTTGACGCCGAGCGGGAACGCGGCCCCGCCCCGGCCGCGCAGGCCGGACTCGGCGACCGCGGAGATCAGGTCCTCGCCCTCGAGGTAACCACCGGAGCCGCCGGTGTAGCCACCGCGCGCTAGGTAGGCCGCGCGGTCTTCCCGTGCCCCTTGTCCTGGTTCCGGCAGCATCAGCCGGGGGCGCACCGTCGGGTGAATCCCGGTATTCAGCAATGGCATGCGGTCTCTTCCCCTCCCCCTCGCAAATCGCCGCACCTTATGTGGTCTGTTGTTACCTCAGCCATCTTGCTGGCCTCCGAATGGGGTATCTTTTCTCTTATGAGAACTGCGGTTATCAGGGTTAATCTGGATCCGGCCGGACGTCTTTCAGTCGGCGACCTGGAGTGCGCCATTACTGACCTCCGTTCCCGTGGAATTGAAGTGCTGGTGCCCGCGCTGGAAAAGCTGCCGGCCACCGCCAGGGAAATCGAGCTGATTGTCCCCGGCGACGATCCCGACGCACTGCGGAAATGGGCCGAGAACACCTGCGCCCCGCTCGCAACCGACGGCGAGGTACAGGTCGGCGTGCCTACGTTCTTGAGCCGTGGCACCGACGAGGACGCACTCGGTGTCGTCCGTGGATTCGGTATCAGAGCCGAACTACAGCGGCTATATGAAGACGATGAAGAAATTGCTGTCTTCACCGTTTCCCGGGCCGATATCGGCCATGCCGGGGAGAGCCGACTGCACACGGCGCTGGAAGCGGCACTCAATTGTGAAGTGCGCATCGTCGTCATTTGAGGGCGGCAGCCGGCTCTCCCTGCGGTCATACTTCTTTACGGGCAAAATCGAGGATGAGCGGACTCAGCACAATCGGCTGGCCGTCCGGGGGACCGGGCAGTTCGTAGACAACCTGCCCGCCGTGAATCTCCGTCGATGCCACGATCGTTCCTTACTCGGGGGCGAGCAGTTTGTCGGCCGTCGAGCCTTCGGGTACCGCTCCCCCGGCTTCCTTGCCGCGGGCGAAGAGCCGGGCGCTGGGCCGGGCCGCGATGGCTACCACCACTCCCAGCAGGAGCAGGCTGGTGATCAGGTAGATCGGGATCTGGTAGCTGTTGGTGTGGTCCACAATCTGGCCGGTGACCCAGGGACCGAGGCCGCCCATGGTGCCGGCCAGGATCTGCCCCATACCGAACGCCCTGGAGAAGTCCAGCGCCCCGAAGTACCGGCTCAACGCGACCGGGATGGTCGGTACGGTCAGCCCGTACCCGGCGCCGAACAGGGCTGAGTAGACCCACAGCAGCGCCGCGTTGTGCGCGTTGAGGAACGCGATCGAGCCCAGGGCCATCAGCGAGGTGGAGAAGATCAGTACGTAGTAGGGGCTGGACCGGTCGCTCAGCCGGGAGAACACGATGCCGGAGACCGCAGCGATGCCCGCCGCCGTGCCCAGGGCACCTGAGGAGGTCAGCGAGCCGACTCCGATCGTCTTCAGGTACAGCACCTGGTCGGCGGCGTAGACGCCCAGGGCCCAGGACTCGATGCCGAAGATCAGGAAGATCATCCAGAACAGCGGGGACTTGGCCATCCGGCTGAGGCTGGCCTGCACGGTGCCGATCGCGTCAGCCCGGCCATACTCGGGGATGACGCGCCCTTCCACGCCGTCGACCCACTGCCCGACCTCCCGCGGTCCGCGCTTTAGCCAGATCGACGGGATGCCGAGGACCAGGATGATCGCACCGAGCACGTAGAGCGCGTGCCGCCAGCCGAAGTGCCCGACCAGCACCGACATGAGCGGGGCGAAGATCAGGCCGCCGAAGCCCGCGCCGGAGTTGACGCAGCCCATTACGACGCCGCGTTTGCTCATAAACCACTTGTGCACCACGGTCGTGGCCGGGATGAAGCCCATGAACGAGTCCGCGATGCTCAGGGCCACCCCGAAGACCAGGCCGAACTCAACGGGGTTGCTCACCGTTCCGGTGAGGGCGGTGAACGCCGCGGTGAACACGGTGCCGAACATCACAACCGGCCGGACTCCGTACCGGGCGACCAGCCAGCCGGTCAGCGGGGCCACGGGGATGCTGAGCAGACCGCGGATCAGAAGCGCGGTCGAGATAACGCCCAGGCTCCACTTGACGTCCGGCAGCATGGCCGCGAACAACGGCGCGACCACGAAGTACACCGCGCCGGTGGCGGTGCCGTACAGGAGGAAGCCGATCGCGCCCTGCTGGTAACCGCGGAATGTGATGAGGTCGCTGGGCTTAAACTTTGGGTCTACTGAGGCAGGAGTTGCTGGAGTTACGGTTTCGGACACGACGGCCCTCCTTGAGCGCCCACATCGGGCACCGTGGCTGCGCGTTTACACGCCGTTATGTAACGGGCGAATGGTGGTAGGCGGCTGCGCCTAACCGGGATGTCGCCGGATTGCAGCCGGTTAGTGTGAACGGCCTCTCACGCCGTGACGATGACCTTCTTGTCGAGCACTTTCACCGGGTAGGTGCGGATGCTCCATTCGGGCTTGACCGCGGTGGTGCCGGTGGCCAGCTCGAAGCCCCACTGATGCCAGGGGCAGTAGATGAATTCGCCGTCGCGGACCACACCGGCCCCGCCCGGAGCGTGGTCGGCGACCACGCTCCGGCCGTGCACCCGTCCGGTGCACAAGGGACCACCCTCATGCGGGCAGTAGTTCGCGATCGCATAGAAGACGCCGTTGACGTTGTAGACCCCGACGCCGTGCCGGCCGATCGGGAAGACGCGATGCTCGCCAGGCGGGATCTCGTCCTCCCCGCAGACCACGTGCTCCCGGCCTTGCGGAAGCGAGTGGGACTGGCCGGGCTGCGTGACCGTCATGCACTACCCCCTCATTGGAGAATGGCGATGGCTTTCAGTAGACGAACTGCTGGCCTTCGAGCTTGGGCACGGTGCGCGGCACGTTGAGGTAGGTCTCGAGGCCGTTCTCGTGCATGATCCGGTCGCGCATGCCGTCCGGGAGGTGCTTGATGAGCCAGCGCGGGTCGTCGTAGGTCCAGTGCGGGTAGTCGGAGGAGAAGAGCAGGATCTTGTCCGCCTCCATCCACTCCATGGCCTTGGTCAGCTCGAGTTTGTCCTCCGGGTAGTCCAGCGGCTGGGTGGTGAACTTGATGTGGTCCTTGACGTATTCGGATGGCCTGCGCTTGAGCTCGGGCAGGTCACTGCGGCGCGCGGTCCAGATGGCGTCCATCCGCCACATCAGCGGCAGGATCCAGGTGAAGGCGTGCTCGACCAGGACGATCTTCAGGGTCGGGAAGCGCTCGAAGGTGCCGTCGAAGACCAGGCTCATCACCTGGTTCGCGGCCAGCATCGAGTAGGTGACCATGAAGTCGTGGTTATAGCTGGGCAGCCCGACCGGCGGCGTGGGCAGCTCCTCGTGGTAGCCGCGGCTGAGGTGACAGCTGACCGGAAGGTTGTGCCGGACGGCCGCGGCCCAGATCGGGTCATACTTAGGGTCACCCCAGGCCGGCCGGGGCTCGGCGTTGATCAGCACCTGGGACATGTACTCGTGCCCGGCCCAGTACTCGATCTCCCGGGCCGCGCCCTGCGGGTCCTCGACCGCCACGCAGATCGACCCGCGCCAGCGCTGGTGCCAGTTGTTCGTGCTGTCCAGCCAGTGATTGGCCAGCCAGTGGTTGGTGGCGATCTTCAGGCCCTGGGTGACCTCGGGGATGAAGTGGTTCCGGCCGCCCGGCTCGAGCACGCCGATATCGGAGCCTGCACCCATGATCAGCTGCTTGAAGGCCAGTTCCGGGTCGGAGCCGGCAAAGCCGCCGTCTTTCGGGAACGTGTCGGTGCGCATGGCCTTGGCGTAGGCGTAGTCCGGCGCGTCGTAGTTGATGGTGTCGCCGATCTTGTGGTTCAGGTAGTGCTTGCGGGCGACCTCGGGGATGTAGGGCATGAACTCGGCCGGGCGCGCCACGGGGTGGACGTCGGCGTCCACGACCCGGACAGCGACCCGTTCGTTGCTGGGTACGCGCTCGTGCGTCTCGATCATCGTCATGACGGTTCGTGCTTCCCTTCTCCGGTTACGCCCGCAGAACGGCCCGCTCCAGGCCGTAGAGCTGGGCGGCGTTGCGGTAGAGGACCTTGTCGCGCTGCTCGTCGGTCCAGTGGGCCGGCAGCGTGTACGGGTCGCTGGTGTGCCAGTGCGGGTAGCTGGACCCGAACATCAACATGTCTTCCTTGCCGGTCATCCGGAGCCACTCGGCCGCCATGTCCGCGTCGCCGGGACCGTCCAGTGCTCCGTGGATGAAGTGCACGTGCCCGGGCAGGTAGTCGCTGGGAATCTCCGGAGCCCACGGCGTCTGCTCCAGGTGCGGCCGGCCGAACGTGTCCATCCGCCAGATCAGCGGGGTGAGCAGGTCTCCCCCACCGTCGGCAAACACCACCTTCAGGTGCGGCAGCCGCTCGAACACGCCCTCCGCGATCATGTTCATCAGGTGGTAGATGTAGTTCAGCCCCATGAAACCGACGTACTGCGCATAGGTCCGCGGCGGCCCGGAGGGCGTGGGCGCGCTGTCCACGCCGGTACCGGTCTCGATATGCAGCGCCACTGGCAGCCCCGCGTCGGCGGCCGCCTGCCACAGCGGCCAGAACTGCGGCTTGCCGTACAGGGTGTGTGACTGCAGCGGCACACCAATCTGGACCATCCGGGGGTGCTCGCGCCAGCGTTTCAGCTCCTGGAGCGCGCCCTCGATGTCGTCGGGGTTGAGCCGGATCGTGCCGCGGAACCGCTCGCCGTAGGTGGGGTGGTCGAGCCAGCGGTGGGCCAGCATCTCGTTGTGGGCGGCCAGGGTGGCCGAGACCAGGTGCCGGTCCGGTCCGCAGCCGCGGGTCATCGGGTGCAGGATCGCGAGGTCCACGCCCCGGTCCTCGAACAGCTGCCGCCCGGTGAAGTCCGGGTCCGAGCCTGGGTACATGTCGGGGCGCTCGGCCCACGGCACGTACTCACCACCGGGCGCGCCGTACCAGTCCATCTCCACGTCGGGAATACCGCGGCTGGCGAATGGCTCTCGCAGGTGGTCGCGCAGATCATCGTTCGACCGGAAGAACACGTGCACGCTGGCGTCGATCACACGGCTCGGCCGGGTGGCCTCCTCGCCGGATGCTTCCATCGCTGGCGCTGCCCCTTCCTGCTTCTTTGGCTGGCCCTTGGGCGGCAACCTTCTCCAGGCTGAAACGACCCGACGTCTCAGCTCCGCTTCACCATCGAAGCTGATCATCCGAGGTGTTACCTAACGTTTGTTACCGGGACCGTAACACCGGCACCTACCCGAATCAAGGGGTCAGTGTGGCCCAAAACACCCGGTCACTGGTGCCCGAAAGCGCAGGGACGGGTGCATGCAAGAACGCACTGGGCGGCGGGTACCGGGCCGGCTGAGGAGCCTGCCTTAGCGGTGAGAGCGTGCAGTCACACGGGCCACACGCTGATGAGAATCCTCAGGCCGCGCTAGCGGGCCAGGCCAGACAGGATGGACTGGCGGTGGAACTGGCGTACGCGCTGCGGGGAGATGTGCACCAGGTTGCGCATGGGGGCCCACATGATCTCGCGGAGGCACGAGGCGACCAGTTCGGGGTCCGCGATGTAGTTGAGCTCTCCGGCGGTGACGCCGCGGGCAATCAGGTCGGACAGCAGAGCGAGCCGGGTCTGGGCCCCCTCGTGGTAAGTGTCCGCCACGCCGAGGGTCATCAGGCGGCTGAACGTCTGCAGGATCTCCACTTCCCGGCTGAAGTGGCGGCTCGCCTGGTTGAGCAGCCACAGGATCCCGTCAACCGTCTGGATTGTGCCCGAGCCGGAGCCGATCACGTCGCGATAGGCGGCCAGTAGCTGCTCCGAGAAGTTTCCCAGAATCTCGCGGATCATCGAGTCCTTGGATTCGAAGTAGCGGTAGAGGTTGCTGGCCTTGACCCCGGCGGCGTCGGCGATGTCGCGGACGGTGGTCGCGTCGAAGCCCCGCTGGGCGAACTCAGTACGGGCGGCGTCAAGGACCTGGCCGCGGCGCTGACTGCGCTGCACAGCGGCCTGTTCCACCCAGCGGGCCCGGGCCTTGTCCACGATCAGGGCAGGCTTGGACCGGTCCTCACAAACCGCCGCCGAGCTGGCCAGGCCGTCAAACAGCAGGGCCAGAATGCAGTCCGTCACCTCATCCGACTCAGACGTGTAATCCCAGGCCAGCCCGACCTGGACGATCGTCCGGTTGAGCACGTGCCGCAGGATGCGGCTATCCACCGATGGCTCGATCACCGCGCTGGCCAGGGCCGCGCTGATCAGGCGGCGCCAGTACCGGTCCACGCTGGCGGGCTCGGTGCGGACCAGCGTCCGCAGGCTGGAACTGGCCGTGCCGGGCGCGTCGAACACGCTGATCTGCAGGGCGGCCTGGTGCCGCCACGAGACATTCGCGATCTCGTGGGCGAACCTGCGCAGCGAGGCCAGCGGGTCGTCCGGGTCCGGCTGGGATTCGCGGACCACCCGGACCAGGTCGCCGTGATAGTCCTCGACCAGCTCGACCGCGATAGCCTCCTTGGACTCGAAATGGTGGTACAAGCTGCCCGGCAGGATGCCCGAGGCCGCAGCAACCTCGCGCATCGAAGTGCTCGCGTACCCGTCCGAGGCGAACAGGCCGGCCGCCGCCCGGAGTATCTCGTCACGCCGGCGATTCCGGGTGGCAAGAGGCGTCTTGGGCACGGAAGATGGCTGCGCGGTCACCCGGCCATTATGCGGGAGGTAACGCGACACGTCCGCATCTGACTCGGACACGAGATACAGCTCGCCCGGATAGGACTAGTTACGCTGGCCATCCCTTGCCCGCGCTGCATTCGCCTTGCTAAGTTGATAACAAACGTTAGGTAAATGGTTGGACACGCGGCAGGCGGGCGCCAGGTGGTCCGGATGGCGGGCCAACCAGCAGCGCCGCACCAGCCCAGGAGGGCACAAGCATGGCTAAGGGCGTCTTCCTCGCGTGGTCCAGCCCGGTTTCACCAGATCAGCTCGCCGAGTTCGACGAGTGGTACAGCGGCACGCACATCCCCCAGGTGCGCGCAGCGGTCCCATCGATCAGCGCGGTGGCACGCTACGAGCTCGTCGACCCGGCCGCGGACGGGCCGAGCTACCGGTACCTGACCGTGTACGAGCTGGACGACGTCGACATCCCAGCCGCGGCAGCCGCCATGAACGAGAGCGCGGCCGCCGGGAAGATCGAGATGAGCCCGGCCATGGACCTGGCGCAGCGGCCGCCCGCGGCGGAGTGGTATCGCGCATACCCGGGCTGGCCGGACTTACCGCATTAGTAGTGCTGATCGTGCCCGCCATCCCGGGGTGGCGAGCGTGGTGGATGCCGTGTTTGGTTTGTCACTGGTTTCGGGTCTCACCGACGCGTATCGCCGTCACCAACGTCCATGGTCAGTACACCTAGTCGTCGGGATGGACCGGACTTGCTAGCTGTCGAATCACGGAGGCTGGGCAGCGGTCGATTCTGGCGATCTTCGCGGCGGCCGAATCTCACGACCCACCGGCTCCCCTCGTGCTCGGACAAGACGCGCTGAATTCGTTCCAGGACGTCCTCGATGCTGAACGAGCCGAGTTCAATACCTGGGAGGACGTGACGGTCAGCACTGGATTCAACCATTAGCTAGGCCGCTGGCCGGGCTGATGAGCTTAATCACCGCCGTAGGCGCAATAGACAAAGGTTCGGCCAGGCGTCTCGTTGGGCTCGCTAAGTGGGAAGGAAGAGCAGTATGAGTATGTCTGGAGACGTCCGGTCGGTGCTGGGTCAGCTGACTCTGGAGGAAAAGGCGTCGCTGTGCCTGGGCTCGGACTTTTGGCATACCGCTCCGGTACCACGGCTGGGCATTCGGCAGATCACGATGTCAGACGGACCGCACGGGCTGCGCAAGCAACCCGGCCGCGGTGATCACGTCGGGATTTCGGGCAGCGTGCCCGCTACGTGCTTCCCGACTGCGTGCGCGCTCGGGTCGTCCTGGGATCCGGACCTGGTCCGCCGGGTCGGGGAGGCGCTGGGCCGTGAGGCGCGAGCCCAGGACGTGGCGGTGGTGCTCGGCCCCGGTATCAACATCAAGCGGTCCCCGCTGTGCGGGCGGAACTTCGAGTACTTCTCGGAGGACCCGCTGCTGTCCGGGCTGCTCGGCGCGGCGATGATCCAGGGCATACAAAGCCAGGGCGTGGGCGCGTCGCTGAAGCATTACGCGGCCAACAATCAGGAGACCGATCGGCTGCGGATCAGCGCCGATGTCGACGAACGAACGCTGCGCGAGATCTACCTGGCAGGCTTCGAGCACGCCGTCACTGCAGGTCAGCCGTGGACCGTGATGTGCTCTTACAACAAGATCAACGGCGTCTACGCCTCGGAAAACCCTTGGCTGCTCACCGAGGTGCTGCGCGGCGAATGGGGCTTCGACGGCCTGGTGGTATCGGACTGGGGTGCGGTCAACGTTCGCGTCGCCGCTCTGGCCGCCGGGCTGGACCTGGAGATGCCACCGAACCTCGGGGTCAGCGACACCGCTCTGGTGACGGCCGTGCGAGCGGGCCTACTGGACGAGCCGGTGCTCGACGCGGCGGTGGCCACGGTGCTGCGGCTGGTCGAGCAGACCACGACCGGTCAACCGGCATCCCCAGTGGACACCGATGAGCACTATGCGCTGGCCCGCGACGCGGCGTCGCAGTGCGCGGTCCTGCTGAAGAACGACGACGGCATCCTGCCGTTGCGCCCGGCCGGCGGCGACACGGTCGCGGTGATCGGCGAGTTCGCCCGTACGCCGCGGTTCCAGGGAGCGGGCAGTTCCCAGGTCAACCCGACTCGCGTGGACATACCCCTCGATGAACTCCGGGCTTTGGTCCCGGACGGGGCCGAGGTCGCGTTCGCGGCCGGGTTCGGCATCGGCGCGAGCGACCGTGACGAGCAACTCGCCGACGAAGCGGTCGCGCTGGCTGGCCGGGCCACCACCGTGGTCGTCTTCCTCGGCCTCCCCGCCGCCGAAGAATCAGAGGGTTTCGACCGTACTCACATGGACCTGCCCGTTAACCAGACCGCGCTGCTCGCCCGTCTGGCCGAGGTCAACGCCAACCTGATCGTGGTGCTGGCCAACGGCTCGGCAGTACGGCTGTCAGACTGGGCAACGTACGCCAAAGCGGTGCTCGAATGCTGGCTGTCTGGCCAGGCGGCCGGCGGGGCCGTCGCGGATCTTCTACTCGGCACCGCCAACCCCTGCGGCCGCCTCGCCGAGACCTTGCCGATCCGGCTTGAGGACAACCCTTCGTACCTCAACTTTCCCGGCGAGGACGGGCATGTCCGCTACGGCGAAGGTATCTTCGTCGGCTACCGCGGCTACGACGCGCTCGCCCGCGAAGTCAGCTACCCCTTCGGGCACGGCCTTTCCTACACCAGCTTCGGGTACGACGGCATCACCGCGAGAATCAGCGGCAGCGCTGACACCGGCGATCTGGCCATCACTGTCACCTGCCACGTGGCCAACACTGGCGATTGCCGCGGCCGGGAGGTGGTCCAGCTCTACGTGAGCGACCCCGAGGCCGCAGTGGCGCGGCCACTCCGCGAGCTGAGGGCATTTACCAAAGTCAACCTGGAACCAGGTGATGCGGCGACCGTCGAGTTCACGCTGGCCGCCCGTGACCTGTCGTACTGGTCACCGAGCGCACGGCGCTGGGTGCTGGAGGGCGGCCGGTTCGAGCTCGCGGTTGGTGCCTCATCACGCGACCTCCGGCTCAGCACGACGCTTGACATCGCCGTAACTGCTCAGCCGGGCGCGTTGGACGGCACATCCACGTTGGAGGAATGGCTGGCCGACCCGGTCGGCGCGGTCCTGCTGCGGAAGGAAATCGGGACTGACGAAACCGGCCGCCCCGGAGGGATCCTCGGCAACGAGGAACTCCTGAAAGTCATTGGCAACTTCCCGCTGAGCCGCCTCGCCGCATTCCCCGGGCTTGGTGTGAGCCATTCCGCTGTTGACGCACTCGTGGCGCAGGTTGCCGACCGCGCAGAAGTTACGACAAGTCGCGCAGCGGATGAATCACATTCCCGGTGAACTGGGTGAGGAAGGGGTAAAAGCTGGGCGGCGGGAGCGCCTGTGTTGGGCTTGGCCGGAGCAGCGGAGCTAACGTCCCCGAGGCGGGGCGGCGTCGGCACCCATTCGGTATCTGCGAGTGATGACGAGTCATCGAGGTGTGCGATCTACGCATCAAGGTTGTCGTGGATCGGCTCGGCACTACTGGCAGCAACGAGAGATCACATCATCCGCATCACGGAAGCGGCCATCGTCTGACACTAGGCATGTGCAAGCCATATGCGCAGGTCAGCAGATCCCTGGTGCGCCGCCTATAGTCCCGGCGTGACGATGCAGGTGCTGTCCCTGCCTCACCACCCAGCAACTGCCACGCGGCGTCGCCGTCCAGCTTGTTCGGGCCGTAAACGATCGCGCTGCCGCCGCGGTCAGGGGCGGCAGGGCCGCGGGCGGGGGGTGAAGCGGACAGGCAGGTGCTTGACCCCGCCGACCAGCGGAATCCCGGCGGCCTCTAGGAAGATGGGATCGTCGGCGACCTCGATGTCGGGCAGGCGCTCGAAGAGCTGACGGAAAGCAACCGACAGCTCCCGGCGGGCCAGGTGGGCGCCGAGGCAGTAGTGCGGTCCCGGGCCGCCGAAGCCCACGTGCGGATTGGGCTGGCGCCCGATGTCGAAACGGTCCGGATCGGGAAACACGCTGGGGTCACGGTTGGCTGCCCCGTAGAACAGGGCGACCCGGTCGCCCTCGCTGAACTGATGGCCGGCGATCACGACCGGGCGGGCCGCGGTCCGGCGCATGAAGGTGACGGGGGAGGCGACCCGGACGATCTCCTCGACGGCGGAAGCGGTCAGCTGCTCCGGCGCGGACTGCCAGGCGGCCCGCTGGCCAGGATTTTCACCGAGCAGATGCATGCCCAGGCTGATCGCCGTGCGGGTGGTGTCGTTACCGGCCACGGCCAGCAGGATGAAGAAGGCACTGAGCTCATGCGGAGCCAGCACCTCCTCTCCCACGTCCGCATGGACGAGAGCGCTGGTCAGATCATCGCCGGGCTCGGCGCGACGCTTGACGGCCAGCTCGTTCATCAGCTCGGTCAGCTGAATACCGGCATCCAGCAAGGCAGCCAGAACATCACGCCGCCCACCGGTGGTTTCCGGGTCGCCGGCCCCGAGGATGGTGTTGGTCGCATCCAGCACCGTCTGGTACTCGCTGCGGGGAATGCCCATCATGTCGCAGATCACCAGCAGCGGAAATGGCACCGACAGGCTCTGCACCAGGTCGGCCTCACCTGCTTCGCAGAAACCGTCGATGACCTCGGCGCAGACCGCCTCGACCGAGGCCATCACCTGCTCGAGCCGGCGCGGGGTGAACGCACGCGACACGATCCCGCGCTGGCGGGCGTGCCGCGGGTCGTCCATCACGATGAACGACCCGAAGAACTCCATCGCGTCCGCTGGAATGTCGGCGATGGCGATCGAACCACGGCCGGATACGAAATCCTGCGGACGCCGGGAGATCTCCACCACGTCGGCGTAGCGCGTCACCGCGTGGAACTCAACCTCCTCCCCGGTCAGAGAGTCCGTTACTCGCGCCCGGGCGAATGGGTCCCGCTCCCGCACCGCGGCGAAACAAGCCATCCGGGCAGACAGCGGCAAACGCCAGAACAGCGGATCAGTGAACTTCAGCTCTCCCGCCGGCATCTGCTCATTGTCGGCCATATCGTGCTCGGCACCAAGACCGTCACCAACCGGTATGGCAGGCCCTCCGCTCGATGGCGCCTGGCCTTGGAAAACCGCTCCCTCATCGGGGCGCGTCACCGTGTCATCGCGGCGACCCCGGCGCTGCGCGAGCGGGAGCTGGCCAAGGAAGCGGCGCTGGGCGGTGTCGTGGCCGGCGCACGGCGGGCCCGCGGGTCAGCGCGGGCGCAGCGCGTCAAGCGCGGCGTCGATGCCGGCGGCGAGGCGGTCACGGTCGGGTTGCGCGCGAGACACTAGCGCCGAGCCCTGGAAGAGGAGCAGGAGGAGCCGCGCCTGCGCCTCGGGACTCGCGCTGGTGGTGACTTCGCCCGCGGCCTGGGCGCGGGCCAGGGCCGTGGTCACGATCTCGGTGAAGCCGTCGTAGGCGGCGGCGGCCAGGGCGCGGGCCGCGTCGTCGCCGGGGACAAGCTCGGCCGTGGTGTTACCGACCAGGCAGCCTCGCCGCCCTCGCGGGTACTCCGGCGTGCCGGTCAGGACCGACGGCTCGAGAAGCATGCGCCGTAGCGCCGGCAGCACCGGGCCATCCCGCAAGATGGCCTCGAGCTGCTCGCGGTTTTCTCTTGCGTAAAGGGCGACGGACTTCAGGTAGAGGTCGTGCTTGTCGCCGAAGGCCGCATACAGGCTGCCCCGCTGTACCCCCAGCTCATCGACGAGGTCCTGCACCGAGGTGGCCGCGTACCCCCGCGACCAGAAAAGATCGCGCGCACGGGCCAGCGCCTTCTGGGTGTCGAAGGCGCGAGGACGTCCGGTGCGAGCCATGGCACCTAGTGTACGACTTCTTGACTGTTCGTTCAAGAATAGATAGCTTAGGCCACATGATTTCTTGAACGCTTGCATGGAAGTCGCTGAGACCCGACGACCTGGAGGTAGCTGTTATGCGTGTATTCGTCACGGGAGCCTCGGGCTTCATCGGTTCGGCCGTGGTCGCTGAACTGCGGGACGCCGGACATGAGGTAACGGGACTGGCCCGCTCCCCCGCAGCGGCCGACCGGCTCACCGCGCTGGGCGCCGACGTCACGCTGGCCACCCTGGCCGACACCGGCACCCTGCACGCGGCCGCTGCCGCCTGCGACGGCGTCATCCACCTGGCGTACCGGCACGGCGAAGGGCCCGAGGCCGCAGCCGCGACTGACCGCCAGGTGATCGAGACGCTCGGCGACGCGCTCGCCGGATCCGGCAAGCCGCTGGTCGTCACCTCTGGCACCCTCGTGCTCCCGGCCGGGCGCGTCGGCACCGAGTCCGACGCGCCGGATCCGGCCGCGCCGGCCGCGCCCCGGGCACCCGCCGAGCGAGCCGCGCTGGCGCTGGCGGGACGCGGCGTGCGCGCGTCGGTGGTGCGGCTGGCTCCTTGCGTGCACGAACGAGTCAAGCGCGGCTTCGCCGACGCACTGATCAACGCCGCGCAGCGGTCCGGCCTGGCCGGTTACCTCGGCGACGGCTCACAGCGCTGGCCCGCCCTGCACCGGCAGGACGCGGCCCGGCTGTACCGGCTCGCCGTGGAGCGGGCGCCCGCCGGGGCGGTCCTGCACGGCGTCGGCGAGCAGGGCGTGCCGCTGCGGGCCATCGCCGAACTCATCGCCGGCAGGCTCGGCGTGCCCGTGCAGCAGGTTCCCGCAGAGCAGGCCGAGGAGTATTTCGGCTGGCTCGCCGTTCTCGCCGGCACCGACGCCCCTGCCTCCTCCGCGGCCACCCGGTCGCTGCTGGCCTGGGAGCCCGCCTGCCCCGGTCTGCTCGATGACCTCGCGCACGGCGAATTTTTCCCGGGAGCACAGCGATGAACCTCGCCCCTAAGATCAGTCACCCGGTAACGGCCCAGCCCACCGCGACGCGCATGCTGCGGACCGCGGACCTGCTCATCCTGTCGATCGGGACGTTCACCCTCGGCGTCGACGGCTTTGTGCTGTCCGGCCTGCTGCCGCAGGTCGCCGCGTCCCTGCACGTCTCGGTCGGCACCGCCGGCCAGCTCACCACCCTGTTCGCGCTGGTCTACGCCGTGAGCTCCCCTATCATCGCCGCGGTGGCCGGCGCCTGGGACCGGCGGGCACTGCTCGTGGCCGGCATGGCCGTCTTCCTGGTTGGCCTGATCGTGCAGGCCACCGGGCCGGATTTTGCCGCTGTCGCCGTCGGCCGGGTGCTCGCCGCCCTCGGTGCCGCCGGGTACCAGGCCACCGCCTACAGCACGGCCGGCATCCTCAGCGCCGACGCCCACCGGGCCTGGTCGCTGGCCGTCGTGGCCGGCGGCAGCTCGGTCGCGCTCGTCGCAGGCCTGCCCTTCGGCATCCTGGTCGGACAAACCTGGGGCTGGCGGGCCGCCATGTGGGTCCTGGTCGCGCTCGCCGTGGCGTCGGCTCTGGCCGTCTGGCTGCTGCCCCCGGCCCACGCCCCCCGGCTGAGCCTGCGCGAACGCGGCCAGGCGCTCGCCGACCCCCGCGTGCTCGGCATCCTGGCCGGCACAGTCACCGTGCTGATCCCGGTCTTCTTGATCATCGCCTACCTGCCCGCGATCGTGCGCGCCTCGGGCACGTGGATCGTGATCGCGATGCTCGCCTACGGCGCCGGGCAGGTCACCGGCACCGCCCTCGTACCCCGCCTCATCCGCCGCCGCAGCGCCAGGACCGCCCTGATCTGCGGGGCCTGCGGCATCACCGCCGCCGCCGCGGTCCTCACCGCCACCCGCACCACCGACGCCACCGCCGCCGTCACCATGGCCGCGCTCGGCTTCTCCGCCGGCCTCACCATCGTCCCCCAGCAGCACCGGCTCTTCGCCGCCGCGCCCAGGCTCGCCCCCGTCGCCGCTGGCCTCAACGGCTCCGGGATCTACATCGCCACCGCACTCGGCGCAGCCGCGGGCGGGGCAGCACTGGCCGCCGGCGGCAGCGCCGCCCCAGCCGTCACCGCGGCGATCATCGGGCTACTCGCCATCGCCGTCGCCACCACAGCCGTTCGCCGAGCGTGACCAGGGCGACGTCAGCTGGGCGTCATGCCGACCACCAGCGGCTACCGGACCTGTCGACACAGGGTCCGTTCGACCTATGCCAGATCGCTGTGGTCCCCTTCGCGCGGCAGGAGTTGAGGCTCGGCTGTTTGGAGTAGCAGCCGTTGTGGTCGAGGCCTGCCGGTTCGGGACGTTACAGGTAGCTGAGCTCGACGTCGCGGGGCTCGTGGTCGACGAGGTGGTCACAGGTCGGGCAGTACCAGCGGGCCTCCAGAGGAGTGCCGCACGCCGTGTGCCGGGTGGCTTCGGCCAGATCGGCGTGCCTGGCTCCCCAACGCGCCAGTAGGCGCAGCACCCCTGACAGCTCGGCGCCCTCGGCGGTCAGCTGGTAGGCGGCCCGGGGCGGCCGCTCCGAGTAGGGCCTGGCAATCAGCAGCCCTTCCCGCTCCAGCCGCTTGAGGCGTTCGGAGAGGATGTTCGCGGCGATCCCGGGGATCTGGCCGAGCAGGTCATTGAACCGCTGCGGCCCGCCGAGCAGCGCCTCGACCACCAGCAGCGTCCACCGGTCGCCAACCCTGGCCAACGCCTCGGCAAGCGGGGACGAGCCGTTCTCCTGTTCCGCCATGAGCTGATTCTAGTGCCGGGCACTGACCGCCGGTCGGAGTTAATAGTAGTTTGCAAGTTACTAGCGACTGGAGGCGCAACAGCGATGACAATCCTTGACGAGATTCAGACAAGCATCAGGCAGCTGGCGGAGAACACTGGCTCCTCGACGGTGGGCATCGGGCAACGGTGGGGCGTCGGCTCGGGCATCGTCGTCGCCGAGGGCCGGGTACTGACCAACGCGCACAATGTTCGCGGCGATCAGGTCACGGTCACCTTCGCCGACGGGCGGACGGCCGAGGGCAGCGTGGCCGGGCAGGACATCGACGGCGACATCGCCGTCATCGAGGTCGACACTGGTGACGCTTCGGCGCTGGAGTGGGCCGACGGCGCGTCCGCCGCGATCGGGACGCCGGTGTTCGCCCTGTCCAACCCCGGTGGGCGCGGACTGCGCGTGACGGTCGGATTCGTCTCCGGCGTGGACCGCACATTCCGGGGCCCACGCGGCCACCGCATCACCGGCAGCCTCGAGCACACCGCGCCGCTGCTGCCCGGCTCTTCCGGCGGCCCCGTCGTCGACGCCGAGGGGCGGCTGCTCGGCATCAACACGAACCGCCTTGGCGAGGGCTTTTACCTGGCCATACCGGCCGACGAGGCGCTGCGGACCCAGGCCGACACACTCGCCCGCGGTGAGTCAGCGTCGCCGCCGCAGCTCGGCGTGGCCATCGCCCCCCGTCGCGTGGCCAGACGGCTGCGCCGAGCTGTCGGCTTGCCCGACATCGAAGGGCTGCTCATCCAGCACGTGGTCGAGGACAGTCCGGCCGCTCGCGCTGGGCTCTCTTCGGGCGACCTGATCGTGGCGGCCGCGGGCCAGCCCGCCGGACGCGTCGACGATCTGTTCGAGGCACTCAAGGGCACGCAGGGCGGCACCCTCGAACTTCGCGTCGTGCGTGGCACCGACGAGCGGACCGTGCAGGTGGTGTTCACCCCAGAAACAGAAGACAAGTAACACGACAGCACCGCGTTTCCGGCGCCGACTCAGGTAGCGCGGCGCATCATCCAGCTGGTTCCGGCCGCCCCGGGACCAGCTGGAACGTGTTCGCCATAACCTACGGACGCCGGCTCGCCCAGCGCTGGTCGAGGTCGCCCTGGCCTTTCGCCATGACCGGGCGGTGTTATGGCCGGAGGATGATCTTGCCATGGGTGTGGCGGCGTTCGAGCTCGGTGTAGGCGTCGCGGACCTGCGCCAGCGGGTAGACGTTCGCGATCGGTACCTCAAGCTGTCCGTCGGCGACCAGGCCGGCCAACTCGGCGAGCACCTTGGCGCCCGGCCCGGCTTCTCTCCCTCCGTCAGTTTTCACCCCGTGCTTCGCGGCGGCCGCGAAATCGACGATGGTGTCGATCCGCCCGGCCGGGACGCCGAGGGCAAGGGCCAGTTCGACGTACCCGTTGCCGTAGGTGTCGATAAAGGCGTCAACGCCGCTCGGCGCGGCGGTCCTGATCCGGTCTATGACGCCGTCACCGTGCGCGACGGGGATCACGCCGCGACTTCTCAACCACTCGTGGTTGCTCTCGCTCGCCAGGCCGATGACCGTAGCCGCGGTACGGTGCGCGAGCTGGACGGCGATCGAGCCGACTCCCCCGGCCGCTCCGGAGATGACTACGGTCTCGCTTTCCCTGGGCTGGACGGCGCGTACTGCCCCCCATGCGGTTGTACCTGCGACGAATAGGCCGCCGGCCACCTCCCATGAGACCTTCTCGGGCTTGCGCGTGAGGTCGCTGGCTTCGACCAGGGCCAGCTCAGCCTGGGAGGCCCGCCTGTTTGTGAACCCGATGACCTCGTCGCCGGGAGAGAATCCACTGACCCCAGCGCCGACCTCTACGATGACCCCGGCGAGGTCACTTCCCTGCCCGGACGGGAACGTCGACGGGAACAGCTCCGCCACCGCCCCTGAAGAGCAATGCTTGAAACCTGTGGTTGAGCCGGAAGGGGCGTACCCTCCCGGATGCCATGTCAGGTCTTAAGCAAGGCTGGCGGTGCAACGCCGGCCGGGAAGGTACGCCCGTGCTCACGGTAGTGCAGGAGGGATCGGCGGGAGAGGAACCGGGTCGGCCGGGGTCGCTGATCGATGAGATCGTGCGGGAGGGTGCCCGGCGGATGCTGGCCGAGGCGCTGCAGGCCGAGGTGGATGCCTACATCGCGGCGCACGCCGCTGAGCGGGACGCGGACGGCCGCCGGCTGGTGGTCCGCAACGGCTCTCATCACAGCCGGGAGGTGCTGACCAGCGCGGGTGCTGTGCAGGTGACGGTGCCGCGGGTCAATGACAAGCGCACCGACCCGGACACGGGTGAGCGGCAGCGGTTCTCCTCGGCGATCTTGCCGCCGTGGGCGCGCAAGACCCCGAAGGTCACCGAGGTGCTGCCGCTGCTGTATCTGCACGGGTTGTCCAGCGGGGACTTCGTACCCGCTCTCGGCCAGTTCCTGGGCAGCTCAGCGGGGCTGTCGGCGGCGGTGATCACCCGGCTGACCGAGCAGTGGCAGGCCGAGCAGCGGGCGTTCGCGGCCCGGGACCTGCCCGGGGTGGACTACGTGTACTTGTGGGCGGACGGGATCCACGTGAACATCCGGCTGGAGGAGCACAAGCTGTGCCTGCTGGTGCTGATCGGGGTCCGCGCGGACGGCCGCAAGGAGCTGATCGCCCTGGCGGACGGATACCGGGAGTCCGCGGAGTCGTGGGCGGACCTGCTGCGGGACTGCGCCCGCCGCGGCATGCGCGCGCCGGTCCTGGCCGCCGGGGACGGCGCGCTGGGGTTCTGGGGCGCGCTGCGCGAGGTGTTCCCCGAGACCAGGGAACAGCGCTGCTGGTTCCACAAAACGGCGAACGTCCTGGCCACGCTGCCCAAGTCCGCGCACCCGGGCGCGAAGAAGGCCCTGGCGGAGATCTGGGGCGCGGAGGACAAGGATCATGCCCGGGCGGCGGTCAAGGCCTTCGATGCCGCCTACGGGGCCAAGTTCCCCAAGGCCACCGCGAAGATCACCGGCGACGCTGACCAGCTGCTGGCCTTCTTCGACTATCCGTGCGAGCACTGGGTGCATCTGCAGACCACCAACCCGATCGAGTCGACATTCGCCACGGTCCGGCACCGCACCAAGGTCACCAAGGGCCCGGGATCGCGGGCGGCCGGGCTGGCCATGGCCTTCAAGCTCATCGAGTCGGCACAAGACCGGTGGCGCGCCGTCAACGCACCCCATCTCGTCGCCCTGGTCCGCGCGGGCGCGACCTTCACCGGCGGCAAGCTCGTCGAACGACCCGGCGACAAAGCCGCCTAAAGGAACTTCACCCACAGGTCTTGACTATTGCTCCAAGCCCTCTTCCGTGTCACGGAAGCGGGCAGAGTTCGACACCGGTCATATCCGCTGACCAGAAGGCTACTTGTGTCTGGCTACGTCGGCTCTCATAGTCGCGCCATCGCGACGCTTGTCTCTTGATCTTGAAATCTAGTCTCTTGATCTTGAGGAGCGCGTTCGAAATAAGGCTCTGAACTGTGGAGCTATGGGGATTCGAACCCCAGACCTCTTCCATGCCATGGACGCCTGTCCCGTCTGAGCGGGTCGCGCTGGGTCGCGTTACCGCAGTTCAGAGCGGTAGCGCTGTCTGACTCGTACTGAGCTGGTCTGGCGTTGGCCGGGGTCGTTGTCACTTGGTTTGTCACTGGTTTTCCGCCGGGCGGATCGTCAACGTCGTGGGCCGCCCGGCGCGACCTGGAGCTTGACCCCCTTCCCGGCGCGCACCCGGGTGAGCGCGTCAGGGAACTCGTCCAGACTGAACGGGGTGCCGAGCAGCGGGACGGTGTCGATGGCACCGGCCGCCATGAGGTCCGCGGCCTCGCCGAAACTGTCCAGCACCGCCATCGACCCGATGATGGTGATCTCATCGTTGTAGATGCGGAACGGTGATAGCGACACCGAGGCGTCGCCGCTGGCGACCCCGAAGATGAGCAGCCTGCCGCCGCGGTCGAGGGAGCCGAACGCCGCCTCGATGGCCTGCGGGGCGCCGGTCGCGTCGACGGCGACCCCGAAGGGGCCGCGGCTGGTCTCGGCCACGTCGCCGGCCACCTCGGCCGCGCCCAGCGCCTCGGCCGACCGCAACCGGGACGCCTTGCGGTCGACGACCGTGACCGAGGCCGCACCCGACCGCTGCAGCAGCTGGAGCAGCAGCAGCCCCATGGTGCCCGCGCCGATGACCAGCACGTCCTGGGCCATGACCGGGCCGAGCAGGCGCGTCGCGTGGACGGCGCACGACAACGGCTCGATCAGCGCACCCTGCTGGTCATCTACGTCGTCCGGGATCGGGTAGACGTTCCGGAACGGCACGGCAACGTACTCGGCGAAACCCCCCGCCACGGTGTCGCCGATCGCGTTCCAGTTCGCGCACAGGTTGCCCCGGCCGGCCCGGCAGGCCGCACAGTAGCCGCAATACAGCGAGGGGTCGACGGCGACCCGCTGGCCGTCGCTCCAGCCGTCGGGCACCCCGTCTCCGCGGGCCACGATCTGGCCCGCAAACTCGTGCCCGGGGATGAGCGGGTACGGGCTGGGCGGGAATTCGCCATCGGCGATGTGGACGTCGGTGCCGCAGATACCGCACACGCCCACCTGGATCAGCAGCTCTTCGCCGCCGGGGGTGGGATCAGGCACGTCGGCGATCCGGAGGGCACCGGGTTTGTCCCAGACAACAGCGCGCATGTCACGCCTTCCTTGGTTACTTGAGGGCGCCCATCGACAGGCCGCGGACGAGCTGCTTTTGCGCGATCCAGCCGATGATGATGATGGGCACGGACGCCACGGTCGCGGCGGCGGACAGCTGGGCCCAGAACAGTCCCTCGCTGGTGATGAACCCGACCAGGAACACCGGCATCGTGGCGGCCACGGTCGAGGTCAGGTTGACTGCGAAGAAGAACTCATTCCAGGCGAAGATGATGCAGATCAGCGCGCTGGCCGCGATCCCGGGCATGATGATCGGCATGATCACCCGGGTGATCTCGCGGTACAAGCTGGCCCCGTCGATGCGGGCCGCCTCCAGCACCTCCCCCGGCACCTCCAGCATGAACGAGCGGAGCATCCACACCGCGATGGGCAGGTTCATCGCCGCGTACAGCAGCACCAGCGCGTACACGTTGTCCAGCAGGTGGACGTCACGGGCGACGATGTAGATGGGCACGATGGCCGCGACGATAGGCAGCATCTTGGTGGAGATGAAGAAAAACAGGCCGTCCCGCCACTTGCCGACCGGCCGGATCGACAGCGCGTACGAGGCGGGCAGGGCCAGGACGAGCACCAGGAGCGTCGAGATCAGCGTGGCGAATATCGAGTTCTCCAGGTACGGGCCGATGCCGCGGCTGAAGACCGCGCGGAACTCCGACAGCGTGGGGCTGAAGGTGAACTTGGGCGGGTAGCTGTACGCCGCGGTCTCCGGCTTGAACGCCGTCAGCACCATCCACAGCACCGGCAGGAAAAACGCGATCGCCGCGATCCAGACCACGACGGTCCAGGCCAGGCGGGCGGACCAGCGCTTGACCTGGCGCGACGTCCGGGCCCGCGATGCCTGGGCCCGCGGTCGCGGGCGGGCCAGAGTTGTCATCCGACGGCCTCCTCGAAGCGGAACACGCTGGCAATCAGGCGCAGCGCGAAGGTCGCGATGATCATCACGATGATGACGGTGACGACACCGAGCGCGGCGGCGCCGCCGATGTTGTAAGCCTGAAAGGCCTGCTGGTAGAGGTAATAGGGCATGTTGGTGGTGCTGGTGCCCGGGCCGCCCTGGGTCATCGAATACACCTCGTCGAAGGTGTTGACGATGTAGATCGAGCCGAGCAGCGTACCGAGCTCGATGTACGGCCGCAGGTGCGGGAAGATCATGCGCCGGAAGATGACGAAGGCGTTGGCCCCGTCCACCCGGGCCGCCTCCAGCACGTCGAGTGGCTGGCCCTGCAGGCCGGCCAGCACGATAAGCGTCATGAACGGCGTCCACCGCCAGATCAGCACGACGATGATCGAGCCCAGCGGGTGGCTGCTCAGCCAGGCGACGTGATGCACGCCGAACGGCGACAGCAGCCAGTTGACCAGGCCGTAGGTCGGGTCCAGCATCGTGGTCTTCCACAGCAGCGCGGACGCCACCGGCATGATCAGGAACGGTGTGATCAGCAGCGTCCTGGCCACGCCGCGGCCGAGCACCTTCTGGTTCAGCAGCAGGGCCAGGGCCACCGCCAGCACCATCGAGACGATGACCGCGATCACGGTCATCTCGACTGAGACCACCAGCGAGGACCGGTAATTGGCGTCGGTGAACACGCTGCCGTAGTTGGACAAACCGGTGAACTTGGCCTTGGCATTGGAGGTCAGGTTCCAGTTCTGCAGGCTGTACCACAGGGTCACGATGAACGGGATCTGGGTGATCACGATCATGTAGATCAGCGCGGGCAGCAGGGGCGCACGGCGCGTCCACCGCTGCCGCGCGGTCGGCCCCGAAGGGGCGACGCGGCGGGCCCGCTGGGCGCGACCTGCCACCTGCTCGACGACGGTCACGGCGTTCCTTTCGTCGGAGGGCCGGCCCGGACGGCCGGCCGCGCCGCGAAGGTTCGCGGTGCGGCCGGCCGCCGGGGATCACTTCTGCTGCTGCCCGACCGGCACAGCGTCCTGCTGGCTGGCGTTCAGTGCGGAGCTGACCGACTCCGAGCCGGCGAGGGCTCCCGCTATCTGGTTCGACACCTGGGTGCCGAGGTTTTCGAACTGCGGGATGTCGACGAACTGGATGCCCACGTACGGGACCTTGGGCACGGTTGCCGTGGCCTGGTTCACGCTGTTGATCGACTGCTCGGTGACCGAGGCGAACGCCGACGCGGCCTTGGCGTAGTTCGGGTTCTGATAGGTGGAGGTCCGGCTGCCCGGCGGAACCTGGGCCCAGCCGAGCTTCTGGCCGACCAGGTTCAGGTAGCCCTTGGATGTCGCCCAGGACACGAACTTCCAGGCGTCGGTCTGGTTGGCCGAGTCCTTCGCGATACCCAGCGACCAGGTGTACAACCAGCCCGAGGACTTGGTCTTGTCGACCGGGGCGAACGCGTAGCTGGTGTCCTTGAAGACGCTGGGCACCGCGGACAGCGAGCCCGCCGCGACGGTGGAGTCGTACCACATCGCGCACTTGTTCTGCTCGTACAGCGTCAGCAGTTCGGTGAAGCCGTCGTTGGAGGCGCCCGGCTCACCGTCCTTGCGGACCAGGTTGACGTAGAAGTTCACCGCGGACTCGGTCGCCGGTGAGGTCAGCTGCGGCTGCCACGCGGTGTTGTACCAGCTGCCGCCGTAGGTGTTGATGACGGTGTCCAGCGTGGCCAGGTTCTCGCCCCAGCCGTTCTGGCCGCGCAGGCAGATCCCGGCCACCTTGCCCGGCTTGTTCAGCTTGGCCGCGGCCGCAGCCACCTGAGTCCAGGTCGGGTGCTGCGGCAGGGTCACGCCGGCCGCCTTCAGCATGCTGGTGCGGTAGTACAGCATCGAGGACTCGCCGTAGAACGGCACCGAGTACAGATTGCCCTGGTACGAGAGCGACTTCGCGATCGGCGGAAGCAGGTCACCGGCGTCGTAGCTGGCGTCAGAGGCGATGAACTTACTGGACAGGTTGTCGAGCCAGCCGTTCTTAGCCCAGATGGGCGTCTCGTAGTTGCTGATCATGACGACGTCGTAGAGTTTGCCGCTGGTGGAGATGTCCTTCTGGATCTCCGAGCGTTCCTGGTTCTCCGGCAGCGTGTCGAACTTCACCTTGATGCCGGGGTTCTGCTTCTCGAACGTGCCGATCAGCTGTTCCATCTGGGTGATGTCGGGGTTGGCCACCACCGCCACCGTCACCGTGTGGGACGAGCTACCGCCTCCGCCTCCACCTCCGCCTCCGGCTCCGCCACCGCACGCCGCGGCGCCCAGCGCCGCCAAGGCGAGCACGCCGGCCAGGCGCCAGCGACGGGACGTTTTTATCACCATTGACATCCTCCCTAACGCCGTCAGGCCGACGCTCATATGAGCGCGACCGTCTCACATAAAAACACAGTGATCCCGTTGGTTAAGTCGAGTCAAGGAACTATGCCAGAATGTGAACTAATCGCTCATATGAGCGCACATCCGGGTAGCCCGGGGGGAATGATGGAAGGCTTGTCCGACGCCGGGCCGTCCGAGGTCGTCCTCGCCGCCTGGGTTGCGCGGCAGTTCTACCTCGAGGGCGCGTCGAAAGTCGACATCGCGGACCGGCTGGGCACCACCCAGTACCGGGTGGCCCGGCTGCTGGAGTTCGCGCGCGACAGTGGCATGGTGCGGATCGAGATCGGCCTGCCCGGTGGAACCCTGGACGCGGCGCTGTCGGCCGAAATCTGCTCCGCGTTCGGCCTCGATCAGGCCTTCGTCTTCCGATTTCCCGACGATGACGAGCCGCGGCTAAGACGCCGCCTGGGCGAGGCGGCCGGCTGGGTCCTGATGGACCTAATCAGTCCGAGCGACGTGCTCGGCATTTCCTGGTCGCGGTCGCTGAACGGGCTCGCGGCCGCGCTGACCACCCTGCCGCCCTGCCCGATCGTCCAGCTCACCGGGGCGGTACCCCCACCGGACGACCGCGACCTGCTCGAGGTGGTCCGCAGCGTGGCCCGCATCGGCGGCGGACCCGCCCATATCTTCTACGCGCCGATGATCGTGGACAGCGCGCAGACCGCGGCCGCGATCCGTCGCCAGCCCGACGTCGCGGACGCCTTCACCATGGTGCCGTCCGTGACGATGGCGATCGTCGCCATCGGCGCCTGGCAGCCGGGGCTGTCTACCATCTACGACGCCATCACCCCGGGCGAACGCCAGACCATCGCCGACCTGGGCATCTGCGGCGAGGTCGCCGGGGTCTTCCTGGACCGGGACGGCCGGCCCGTGCCGACGGAACTGGACAGCCGGATGATCGTGACGCCGGGGCCCATGCTGGCCCGGATTCCCTCCATCCTGGCCGTGGCCTACGGCACCGGCCGGGCACACGCGGTCCGGACCGCGCTCCGGGGCAAGCTGATCAAGGGGCTGGTCATTCACGACAGCCTGGCCCGGGCCCTCCTGGCCCGGGCGTAGTGGAGGCCTAGCATCATGGGGGCCTTGCTACCGGGCTGCTGGCTGTCGGTTTCGAGGGCGGCCAGGGCCGGGGTGCTTCAGCAGCAGGGCCTGCCCGCCGAGGCCGGACTTGGAGAAGCCGATCAGCCAGTTCTGCTCGCTGCCGGTCGTGGCCAGGTTGGGGTCTATCTCACGAACAGCTCTGTCGCACTTTCGGTGGTGGCTGAAGGCCGTTCTCTGTCACGGTGAGTTAAATGTGACGGATGTGTCTTGAGTACGGTGTTCTCTGGCCTGTCAGCGCTGGTCATCGACGATGTCCCGGGATGCTGGCAAGGTGATCTGCGTGGCGGCGAGGACCCGGGATCAGGCGGTGGCGTGCCCGGGCTGCGGCACGCTGACCGCACGGCTATCACGAGCGGACAGCCGCGGACGTCCGGGAATTAGCGGGCCGGGCGGGGGCCCGGGTGCTGACCGCGCTGGGCACGGCAGTTTCCCGGCATACCGCGCTGCGCGTCCTGCTGGTGATCCACCTGCCCGCGGCCGCGGTGCCGCAGGTGCCCGGGATCGACGACTTCGCGCTGCGCCGCAGCCGCCGCTACGCCACCGTGCTCATCGATGCTCAGACCGGCCAGCGCGTCGACGTGCTGCCCGGCCGCACCGCCGACGTGGCCCAAGCCTGGCTGCGCCAACAGCCTGGCGTTCAGGTGGTGTGCCGCGACGGCTCAGGCGCCTACGCCGAGGCGGTCCGCCGGACGCTGCCCGCCGCGGTCCAGGTCAGCGACCGCTGGCACCTGTGGCACGGGTCTGGCCGAGGCCGCCGGAAAGGAGGTCGCGTCGCACAGCACCTGCTGGGCTCAGGCCTGCCCGCCACAGGCCGGCCCGCGCGCCCAGACCACCACAGAACGCTGGCAGCAGGTCCACGACCTGCGCGGCCAGGGCGTCGGCCGACCACCCCGGCCGCCGAGCTTGTGCGCCTGGCCAAGATCCGGTGGCGGATCGAGCACGACTACCGCGAGCCCAAGCATGGCCTGGGCCTGGGCCACTTCGAAGGCCGCTCCTGGCTGGGCTTTGCCGCTCATCGTCTCGGTAACGGGAACAACGTCACGCTCGGGCATGAGCTCGCTCCTCTCGCGCGGACGCCAAGTCGGCGACGACGGTCCTGGCGGCGGCGCTGAACATGGTTGCGTCGTTGCCCGCAATGACGAGGCGGAAGCCGCGGTCGATCAGTGCTGCCGCGCGGCCCCGTCGGCGCCGGCCGCGATCGCGCAGGGACGCCCGCGTCGGTGCACCGGTCGAGGACCGCGAGCATGAGGGCGGTCACCTCGGGGTAGTCCGGGCTGAGGTCGAGGGAGACTGACAGGTCGGCTGCCCCAACGAGGAGGGCGTCAGCGGCCCGGTGCTCCAGGATGGCGTCAACCGCCTCGACGCCGGCCATACTCTTGATCTGCATGATGACGGCGACAACCGAGTCCTGTGCGAGGTAGTCCTGCATCGGCGCAGGTTCCAGGCGCCTGCGCGGCTGGTGGGGCCGACTCCGCGGCGGCCCTGGGGTTCGAAGTGCGCAGCCCGCTGAACCGCCTGGGCCTCCTCCAGCGAGTTGACGTGCGGGCGACGATCCCGGCAGCGCGGGCGTCGAGGCAGCGCTGGATGAAGGAGGGCGAGTGGTCGGGTACCCGGACGAGCGGTACCGGGCCGCGGCCCGCCGCGATGGCGACAAGCGTGGAAGCGGTCTCGATTGAGATGGGCGAGCGCTCCAGGTCGACTAGGACCAGGTTCATGCCTGCGGTTGCGATCAGCTCCACCGATTCGATGGCGGGCAGCTTGATTCAGGTCCCTGGCTGGCTCCGAGTCGGGGTAGTCGCTGGCGTTCAGGACCCAGCCCGGCTGTTGCGCGAAGTCCACACGAGGCGGCTGAAATGTCTATCAGCCGGTTCGTTCCAGGGCCGGCCGCTTCACTGGTGGCCACCGTCGGCGGCGGAATGATCGTGACGGAAGGACTGCCGATCAGCCGGTGCTCGTTTTCGCGCCACTGACCTCGCCGTGGTCCCCAGGGGGTGCGGATGTGGTGGACCTCGTCCTCCTCGACGCTGACCCGCTCGAGCGAGTCGGCAACTTGTCCGCGATCAGCGGTGTCATGCGGGCCGGCCGGTGGTACGCAGCCGCCGACCTCGGCGACATCAGGAGCCGGATCGCGCGAACGCGGAATATTCATTAGCGGGACCCCGGCTGCCGCACGGCGCCGAATTGGAACGATTCGCGCCGTGACATATTCGTACGGCGAGCTGGACTAGATCGTCATGCGCGGTCATCCGTGAGTCACCCATTTCAGCGAGGGGACAGTCCCTCGAAGATCAGTTCCAGGGTGGCCAGCAGCGTCCGTTGCAGGTCGAACGGCGGCGGATCAACGGCGATCCACTGGCCGAGGATCGCGACGTAGGCGGTTGCGACAAGCAGACCAGCCTGGGCGGGATCAAAGTCCGCCCGGACCTCCCCTGCTCGCTGAGCCTGGCCGATGAAGGAACCGACCTCAACAGCGAGCTTAGGGTTGCTGAGGACATCGGTGGAGCGGATGGCCGCGCTCATGAGCGCTACCGTCTCGGCGCGGGCACTCTCGTTGATCTCGGCGAGTTCCGCGGTGTAACGGCTGAGGACGTCGCGCAGGCTATGGGTCTCGATGGGCGTGGCCCGGACGGCGGCCAGGGCGCGCTGGCGGCGCCGGGCGCTCCACTCATCGAGGATCGCGGTCTTGGGCTTGAAGTGGTAAAACACGGTGGCGCGGGCGACACCGGCGTGTTCAGCGATTTCGTCCATCGTCGTGCTCTCGAAGCCCTGCTCGACGAACAGTTCCACGGCGACGGCGTAGACCCGCTCGCGCGACGGGAGGTGCCGGGCGGCCGGCCGATCGCCGCCGGTGGGCGCCTGTCCCCGAGAGACGCGCTCCGGCTCGGTGCTGGCCCTGGGGCGCGAGTCAGTCACTGCCGTTCCCCTCATTCGCGGCTCATGAATTCGTTCTGTTGGCCGCGATCTTAGGCGGCCCGGCGCGCACTGGGCTCGCTGCATCATACATACTCTAGTATGGACTCAAGTATAAAGAAACCGCATGAAGCGGTGTCAGGCAGGCTCCCGAGTGCTGCGCTGACGGGGAGGATGGCTGATGGACAGCGGCATGGTCGGCAAAGTGGCGGTGGTGACGGGCGCCTCGCAGGGCATCGGCGAGGCGGTCGCCCGGCGTTTTGCGGACGAGGGCATGCGGCTCGCCCTGACCGATCTGACCGACGACGTCTTCCCCCTGGCCGACGACATCGCGCGGCGTTACCCCTCGTCGCAGGCGTTCGGTGCCGTTACCGATGTGAGTGACCCGGCGGCCTGTGATGCGCTGATCTGCGCGGCGGCCAGCCGGCACGGCGGCGTGGACGTCCTGGCCCACGCGACCGCCATCCCGCAGCGTAAGGCTCCGGCCGCCGAGCTGGCTCCAGAGGAATGGGACCGGGTGATGGCGGTCAACGCCAAGGGGGCGTTCCTGCTGTGCCGCAGCTTGATCCCGGTGCTCCCGAAGCCGGGCGGGGCGATTGTCTTCACGGGCTCGTTCACGGGACAGATCGGCCAGGCTGAGCGGGCCGCGTACAGCGCGTCGAAGGGCGCGCTGCGCCTGTTTACGCAGAGCCTGGCGCTGGAACTCGCCCGCGACGGGATCCGGGTCAACGGGGTCGCGCCCGCCTTCGTGGAATCGGCCATGGGCCGGCAAGGCCTCGAGCTCACCGCGGCCAACGCGGGAATCCCGTTCGAGCAGGCGCAGGCCCAGCGGGACGCGGGCATCCCGCTGGCCCGCCAGGCGGCCGCCCGGGAGGTCGCCGACGCGTTCCTGTACCTGGCGTCCCCGGCCGCCTCGTACATCACCGGCATATGGCTGGACGTCAACGGCGGCCTGCTCCTGCGGTAGGTGCATCGCAACGCCGGAACGCGGCGGCAACCGGTCTCAGCTGGGTGGCGTAGAGCGCTGCCCTGCGAGTCGTTCTCAGTTGCCGGATCCGATCGCCGCCTTCTCCTCGCCGATATGGCCGGTGCCGACGACCTCAGCCGTCCACCGCAGATAGCGCTCGCTCAGCACGCCGCTGCCGGTGACCCAGACGTTCTGCCGGAAGTAATCGGCCAGGGGCCGGTCCAGGTGCAGGCCCATCTGCTGCATCATCGCGGTGCGCTCGAGGAAGAACAGCACGACCTCGCCCCAGTGCCCGATGATCAGCTGCAGGCCGGGGTACCGGTCCAGGACCCCCGAGAAGATCAGCCGCAGCAACTGGATCCCGGTCTCGTAATGCCAGCCGATCCCGAAGTTGGCGAACCCTTCAGCAGGGCGCCGCGGAAGCCGAGGCCGTGACCGCCCGCTCCAGCTCCCCGGGCGCGGCCGCCGCAGCTCATGGTCACCGCGGCCGGAACCTCCGAGCTGGTGGGTGCGGTCCTCATCGTCACCGGCATCTTCACGGCCCTCGGAGTGGCGTGCGTCGTCGGCACGATGCTGGTCGCCGCCTCGGTGAACTTCACCAACGGGCTGTGGGCCACCAAGGGCGGCTACGAACTGCCGGCCGTCTACGGACTGCTTGGCCTGGGCATCGGGCTGGTCGGGCCCGGCCGGTACTCCGTGGACTACCAGGCAGGCCTGATCACGTACGCGTCCCACGCCTTCGTCCTGCTGGCGGCAGGCGTCGTGGGAGCGGCGCCCTTGGTGATCCGCGTGCTCCAGACCCAAGGGCGGACCGGCGCCCGCTGTCCCGCCGGCGCCGAACACTGAATGGAGAACCCATGAGCCTGCACCGGCTGACCTCCGTCACCATGGGTGTCCCGAACGTCCGGGAGACCATGGCCTACTACACCGACTTCGGCCTTACCCCGGTCGGGGACGGGACCTTCCGCACCGAGGACGCCGGCAACCAGCTACGCGGGCAGTTCGCTCCCACGCGGCGCCTGGTCGAACTCGGCATCGGAGCCGACGACCCCGACGACGTCGCGGCCGTCGCGGCGCGCCTGGACCGGGCCGGCGTCGAGCGCAACCTGGACGCCGGATCCGGCGGGCGTATCCTGCGCGTCACCGAACCGATCGCAGGCTTCGCCACCGTGGCCTTCTTCACCGAAGGGCTCGGGTTCGTTATCAGCGACTACATCGGCGACAAAGGCGCGTTCATGCGCTGCTCGGCCGATCATCACAACGTCCTCGCCCTGGCCGCCCCGGTCAACTTCCTGCACCACACCAGCTGGCAGGTCAACGACGTCGACGATATCGGCCGGGGCGCCGCGAACATGCTGGCGAGCCACTCGGAGCGGCACGTGTGGGGGCTCGGCCGGCACCACGCCGGCTCGAACTTCTTCTGGTACCTCAAGGACCAGCCGGCAACTTCTCCGAGTACTACTCCGACATGGACTGCATCCCCGAGGATGAAATCTGGAAGCCCGAGGTGTTCGAAGGCACCCAGGGCCTGTTCAGCTGGGGCCGCCTCCCCCGCCGTCCTTCCTGGCTCCCGAAGACCTCGGCGCGATCATGACCGGCCAGCACTCCGCCGCCTGAGAATTAATCGCCATCACGGCAGCGTCCATTGCTGGTTGCTGCCGCCGTCGCAGTCCCAGATGTCTAGCTGGGTGCCGTCGGTGGTGCTGAAGCCGGGGTCGTCGAGGCAGCGCCCGGACACCGGGTTGACGTAGCCGCCGTCATAGGGCTGCCACACCTGGTTGGCCCCGCCGTTGCAGTCCCAGCTCTCCACCGGGGTACCGTTGCCGCTGCCGTTCGCGGTCGCGTCGAGGCACTTGCCGGAATTCTGCAACGTGCCGTCGGAGTAGGCGGTCCAGTCCTGGGCCCCGGTGTTGTTGCAGGTGTACAGCTGCACCGCGGTGCCGTTGGCCGTGCTGCCGGCGTTGACGTCCAGGCACTTGCCCGGCACACCGGAGGTCACCGGGCCGGGACCCACCGCGGGACCGGTGCCGGTGGACCGGGAGATCAGGGTGAACTCCTGGTTCGCGGTGTTGTTCGGTGACCACTGCTCGTACTGCGTGCCCGCCGCGGTGCTGCCGGCCGGGTCGTCGAGGGCCAGCCGGCTGTCGCGGTTGTAGAACGACCACGTGCCGCCGGAATTCTGCACCGGCAGCCACTGGTCGTTACCGGGCACCAGGCCGCCGGCCGGCCACTGCACGACCAGCCCGCCCGGCGCCCCGGACTGATTGCTGACGTTCAGCAGCTGCCCGGTGAGAGCGCTCCTGATTTCGTAGTAGCCGTTGCTCTCCGGCACGAACGTCCAGGAGGCGCCCGCGTCGCCGGTGTCGTTGTTCTGCACGATGGGCGCGGAGTTCGCGCTGGAATCGCCCTGCACCCCGAGTGACAGCCCGCTGGCGCTGCTTTTGATCTCGTAGCTGCCGTTGAAGGGAGAAGCGGCGTTGGCCGGCAGGTCCTCGAACAGGCCGACCATGCCGGTCATCTCGAACGCGTCGGGGTTGGGGTCGTTGGTCGGGTTGGTCCAGTCGTTCCAGGTCACGCCGAGGCTGTTGCGCTCGCTCCAGGCCTGGGCCGCATTGGAGGTCATGTAGCCGTCGTACTTGGCGCAGTTACCGGCGTCGGTGCAGTAATCACTCATGCCCTTGAACAGCCAGTACTGGTAGGCGCTGCCGCGCTCGGTTCCGTTCGTCGCGGCGTTGTTGCTGGGAATCGGGACGTTGTTCAGGAAGTGGTCCGCTGTCCGCTCGGCGTCGGCGGCGTAGCCATTGTCGGCGGTGGCGCGGTAGATGGCGTCGCCGGCCTCGATGAACCCGCCGGCGTCATAGGCGTTGTCCGAGCCCTGCATTTCCGTGCTGCCGCCGGTGCCGTTGGGGAAGGCGATGCACCCGTTGACCAGGCCACTGGAGGTGACCAGGGTGTCCTTGACCCACTTGTAGATCTGCACGGCCTTGGTCAGGTAAGAGGTGTCCCCGGTGATCTGGTACAGCGAGACCCCTTCCCAGACGAACGGGTCGTTGCTGAGCGCGCACTTGCTGTAGTCCGTGTCGTTTTCCCAGATGCCGCCGCCGCCGGCCGAGGTCCAGCCCCGGTTGTAGGCGTTGTTCCACTGGGTCTCCGCCACGTTCAGCCAGGCGGGGTTGCCGGTGATCTGGTAGCCGCGCAGGGTCGCGTTCAGCATCCACCCGATGTCGTCGTTCCAGCCGTCCCAGGACGTCCAGGTCGTGCCGTCGTCGTTCAGGAACGTGGTGACCAGGTTGTTGACCAGCGTCCAGTCCGCCGCCGAATGCGTGCGCTCGTAGTTGTCTTCGGCCACGGCGATGTCCAGGCCCGCGATCCAGGTGCCGGCCCGCTCGGTGCTGGTGCTCTTGTAGTGGTCGGTGTAGTACGTGCCGGCGGTGCCGTACGACCCGTATGATCCGCTGCCGTTCTGGATCAGGAAGGCGTTGTTCCAGTCCTGGAACACGGTGCCGGGGGCAGGCAGGGCCGCGGCCTTCGCCGCCGTGGTGGAGCTGAACATGCCTGCCACGGCGAGCGCGACCGCCAGGCATCCCGCGGCCAGGAACCTCATTGTCTTCATAACCGGGAACCGATCTGCTGAGTGCTGGTGAGAAATCCCCCGGGTAGAGCGCCGGTCAGGTAGTGGCCACTACCTGACCGGCGCTCTGGTAGGCGTAGTGGTGGTCAGGAGGCGGGCAGTGTCCATTGCTGGTTGCTGCCGCCGTTGCAGGTCCAGATCTCGAGCTGGGTGCCGTTGGTGGTGCTCAGGTTGGGGTCGTCGAGGCACTTGCCGGAGGCGGGATTGACCAGGGTGCCGTTCTCGGCGGTCCAGGCCTGGTTACTGCCGCCGTTGCAGTCCCAGATTTCGACCAGGGTGCCGTTGGCGGTGGAACCCGCGCCGGTGATGTCGAGGCACTTGCCGTTGATCTGCGCGAGGCCGTTGCCGACGGTCCACTGCTGCGCAGGAGTGTTGTTGCAGTCCCACAGGTCGACCTTGGTGCCGTTGGTGGCGGAGCCGGTGTAGTCGTCCAGGCACTTGCCCGATATCCCCGACGTCACCGGGCCCGTCGCGACGGTGACGCTGCCCGTGCCCGGGGTGATGTTCAGGTTGTCGAACTGGTCGGTCTGGTAACCCACCACGCCGAGGCCGGCCAGGCCGGTCTGGTAGGAGGAGTCGGTGACCGAGCCGACCCTGGTGCCGTCGATGGAACCGCTGATGGCCGAGCCCTGCATGGTCAGGGCCAGGCTGTGCCACCTGCCCGTGCCGAGCGCGCCGGCGGTGCCGCTGGCCAGCGTGGTGATCGTGCCGCTGGTGTCGCTCTTGTCGATCGACCAGGCCCCGGTGTCCGCGGCCCGGAACAGGTAGGCGGCCTGGTGCGACTGCGGCCGGTTCTGGGTGTTGGCCCGGCCGAACAGCTCGACGGTGCCGGGCTGCCGGATGTCGACGTCGGCGGTGACGGTGTAGTTGGACCAGCTGGTGTCGCCGAGCAGCGCGAAGGCGTCCGAATCATCCTGCCATTCGATCGGCTTGACCGGCGCCATCTGCTGCACGCACTGGCCCGAGCGGCCGTCCGCGCAGGGCTGGACCTCGTAGGCGCCCTGCATGTCGGACAGGTACTTGGCCTCGCTGTTGGTGGCGTCAGAGTCGAAGTTGTCGCTGTAGGGCAGGGCCAGGCTGGCGGGTGCGGGGCTGGTTGCGGTGCCCTTGCCCTGGCCGGTGGTGGTGGTCAGGGTGTAGATGTAGCCCGGCTGCACGGTCAGCGAGTACGAGCCGCCGGATGGGTGGATGTCGGCCTGCTGGGCGAACTGCGGGCCCGAACCGGGCGAGTTGACGTCAGTGGCCCACACGTGGACAGTGCCGGTGGACAGGCCGCCGGAGACGTTGACGTTGACGGTCTGCGCGCTGGTGGCCGTGGTGGACTCGATGATGGTCGAGTAGTCGCTGCCGTTGGTCGACTTCAGCGAGACGTAGCTGCCGTTGGACTCAGCTCCGCCCAGGTAGCCGGAACCGGAGTTGAGGAACTGCCAGCCGGGCGCGGTGAACTGCGTGACCTGGGCGGTGGCCCAGGTGCTCTCGCCGACGGTGTAGTTCCCGGACCAGGGCTGCGGCGCGCTCATCAGGCCGACGGTGGCGTACGGAAGGTTCGGGTAGATGGCGGCGATCAGCGGCCAGTTGATGTACGCGGTCATGTCCGCGTCGACATATCCGCGGGTGATGGAGCGGATCAGCGCGGGGGCGCCGCTGTTCTCGTCCTGTGAGCCATTCTCGCTGGCCCACAGCGGCTTGCCGGTCGATTCGGCGGTCGAGTTGCCCGGGCAGCTGTCGGCGCTGCCGCCGTCACCGCCACAGGGGTAGTGGGTGCCGATCACCTGGACCGCGCTGGCGAAGGCGGAGTTGGAGGCGACGTCGTTGGCCACGCTCCAGTCACTGTCGGCGCCGACGATCTGCACGGCGGAGTAACCGTCGGCGTTTAGGGTGGAGCGCAGCTGCTCGTACCAGGCGATGTTGTAACCGCGCTCGTTCCAGCCGCCCAGATAGTTGATCGTCAGGCCATCGGACTTGGCACAGTTCAGCCAGGACACCAGGTAGTTGATCATGTCAGTGGACCAGAAGTTGCCGCCGCCGATCCAGCCCGGTGCGGCCCAGGCCAGGCCGTACAGCTTGATGTTGGGGTTGCGGGCCTTGGCCTGCTTCATCAGCCAGAACTCATACCCGGTATTGCAGGCGACCGCCCCCGAGGTGTGCTCGATCGAGGGCTCCGCGCCGTCGGTGGAGTTCGCGTCCCCGCCGACCTCCACCTTCAGGATCTGCAGGTTGGCCCCGTAACCAGGCCGGAACAGGTAATCCAGGATCTGGCTCTGCTGCGCGGCCGGATAATCCGCCAGCAACCGCGAGTTACCGCCGCCGCCGCTGATCGCCCCGATCCCGTCGAACGTCCGCCCCCCGCTGCTTCCGTTCACGCTGATCGTCGTGGCGCTGGCGGCGCTGGCGGGGGCGGCGGTCACCCCGGGAGCCAGCACCCCCGCCAGGACGAGTGCCACCAGGATGATGAGGCCGCGGGAGCCATGCTCGCGCCATGCCAGGTGCATGAGAGTTCTCCTTCGGTGTCCGGACGTGAGGAGGTAGTCCGGCCTTATTGCATTTAAAGTGCAACAAGTAAGAAACACTGCGATTATGAGCTTTTGTAACCGGTAATGCAAGATTTTTGATGTTATTACCGGTTAGTAATGATCGTGACTGATCGATTCTGTTGAAGTTGGACTGGGAGAGGTGGCCAGTTCTTTCCCGCCGGCTCGTCGCAGACCTAGCCGCGAACCGCAGTTCGTGCTGGTCAAGTGACGGCCGAACCCGGTATGAGGCCAGCCACTGGCTGGCCCCCGCCACCAAGGCCCGGCACGTTGGCTATCAAAACTAACCAGACGCCCCAGTGTCGACTGATCGGCAACTAACAGCACCTCACATAAGTACGCTCCCCTGCCGTCCCGCCCGGAGCCCAGTGGCGGGGATCCGCACAAAGCATCGGGGTGCCGTCGCCGGCCCTCACGGTGGCAGGCCATTACGGGTAGCTCACTACGTCGGAGGGCCCGGGGTTGGAGGAGTTCACCGCGGCGCCCGTGCCGTTGATGACCGATTCGATGCCGCCGGCCCCGTTCAGGAACCGGGTGAAGATGTCGTGGAAGGCCACGCCCGGGGTGTCGGGGGCCTGGAACGCCATGGCGTTCTCGATGGGGACGCCCTGGTCGAAGAAGGAGTAGCTGCCCATGCCCCAGCCCTGGAAGCTGGTCACGTTGCCGCCCACGTGGAAAGCCGGGTACCCGTCCTGGGCCGGGCTGGACATCCAGGCCGGCTGCGAGGGGACCTCGTAAGGGTTCTCGTTCTGGAAGAACACCACGTTGCCGCCCTGGCCGTTCCAGTCGACCTCGCCGGCTTCGAAGTGCTCGACGGCCAGGCCGTAGGCGCTGACATCATTGGCGTTGACGGCCAGGCCCGTTTGGGCCACGTCGCAGGTCCAGCAGCCGTTGGCGCCGCCGCCCACTCCGTTCTGGTCGGGTGTGCCGGTCTGGCCGGCGCCGTGGTCGGCCCGCCACAGCCAGACGTTGTCCAGGATGGAATTGCTGGAGTCGTCCACCACCGCGGTGGTGGCCGAGCCGGCCTCCTCGCCCCCGATGCGCACGTTCAGATCGTCTACAGTCACCGGGTCCGAGGAGTGGTTCGCGGACGAGCCGGCCGTGCCCAGCTGCACCAGGACCGGGGAGTTCACCGGGCCGGCGTCGACGATGAGCCCGGATAGGTTGACCCCGGCCACGTCGGCCACGTTGATCGCGGCAGTGCCGTTGGCCGGTACGAGGGTGGCGAAGCCGAGGCCGATCAGCTTGGTGTCGGCGCTGGTGACATTCAGGGCCTCATCCAGGCTGTAGACGCCCGGGGTGAACAGGATGCTGTCCCCGGCGGCCAGCGCCGCGTTGATGGTCTCCGCCGAGCTCGACGGCGAGGCCACGTAAAAGCTGCTCAGCGATAGCGAGGTCCCTGGCGTGCTGCCGCTGGCCCAGCTGGGCCCGACCTGGCCGGTCTGCACCGAGGGCACAAACACGTCCAGGTTGCCCGAGGAGTCTTCGTACAGGTACGGCTCCTGCTCGGCTGGCCCGCAGCTCGACAGGGTGGTGTAGGAGTTGGGGCCGCCCGGGTCACCCGAGTTCGCGGCGAAGCTCTGGGCCGGGGCGCCGTTGTCCCCGCAGAACACCTGGTTCCACACCGCGTTGGACCAGCCGTTGAGATTGGAGTTCTGGACCATGAACTGCTGCTGCGAATCGTTTTGCACCGCGCTGGTGAACCCGGAGTCGCCGATGAAGCCCCCGCTGGCATAGCCCGGGCTGTCGCAGAAGTCCATCAGGGTCAGGCCGCCATTGACCTGCACCCGGCGGATGGGCGCGTCCTGGGAGGTAGCCCAGAAATCATCGCCGTTGTTGTGGCAGCTGTCGATGGCGCCGCCCGAGTTGACGTTGATGGTCAGGTTGTAGATCGACCGCCAGAAGTTGTCGGTGGCCAGGCAGTTCGTGCCGTCGCACTGGTTGTAGCTGTTGACCACGCCGTTGATGACCGTGCCCGTGGGGCTCTGGCCCAGGCCTGCCACCTCCTCGTAGAAGCCGACGTTCACCGTCAGGGGGTCCGACGCCGACCCGTACGTGCCGGGTTCGAACAGCAGGGTGTAACGCTGGCTGCCGAACTGGTTGGTCAGCTGGGCGTTGTACAGAGTGTTGATGTCGGCCTGGATGGTGGACTGGGCCTCGCCCGGGCTGAACACGTAAACGTTGGCGCCCAGCGAGCTCAGGTTGCCTCCGGTGGGCGGGGCTGCTGCCCCCGAGGCGGAACTCACGCTGAAGCCCTGGTTGGTGCCGGCGGCTGAACTTTTGCAGGTCCACTGATCGAGCTGCTGCCCGGCGGTGCTGGAGCCGTAGGTGACGTCCAGGCACAGGCCGCTGTTCTTGTTCTGGAACTGCCAGGAACCGTCGGACAACTGGATGGGCAGCCACAGGCTGTTGGCAGCGCCGTCCTGGGTCCACTGGATGACGGGCGCCTGCAGGGCGGCGGAGGCGCCCGACACGTTGATGTCCAGGCCCGAGTTCTGGTTCTGCAGCTCCCCGTAGCCGCCGGAGACCGGGTTGAACTGGAACTCCTGGTTCAACTGATCCGAGCTCTTGCAACCCCACTGGTCGATCGCGGCATCGTTGCCGGTACTGGCCCCGGACACGTCCACGCACAGGCCGTCGTTGCCCACCTTCAGCTGCTGGTAACCCGACGGGAAGCTGGCCGCAGCCGCGGCCGGCTTCGCACCCAGCGGGGAGAGCGCCGCGGCGGCGGCCACGAGAACGAACAGCACGCCGACGATGACGACGCATCGTTGCCGCCAGCCGGCGAATAGATCAGTCATTTGGGACCTCCGTTGGACCATGCGCTCACAGCGCCTGCCCGGCTGCGCGCCGAACCTGCCGCTCCCCCATGATCTCCCATAAGGGCGCGATGGCAAGCGAAATGTGTGCATTTCCTGGCCGAAGTTGAGCATGTAACCGCTTACTATCGTTGGTTAATGTTTAAAAAATTGCTCACTACTCAGAAAGAACCAAGAACGCTCGCTGCAGGGGCGAATCGTCCTGGTTTGCCGGATGTCGCCCGCCGGGCAGTAGAGCTAAAACTAAAACCGACATAAATCATCGCGGACGACAGCCAAGTGAGCTGGAATGACCGGCCGCCAGCGTGACAGGCGGACGGCCAATCACGTCAATCGCGTGATACTCGTTCACCCGGTGGCCCGCAGGCTGGAACCGATCCCGGCCAGCGCGACGTGGCGACGACCCCTACTGCGAGCCGGGGCCACGGCGGATTTGACACGGACCCCTCGCGGCGGCTCGATCGGGCTTGTACGGGCAGCCTGAAGAGCGGCCCGACCGCGGGCAAGCGTACAGCCGCCGCCCCCGTGTCAAATCCGCCGCTCCGTCGCGGGCGGACTGACCCCTTTGCTGTCCCTACTGCGATGAAAGAGCCAGCCGATGCTGTGAAGAGCGTGTTGACAGCATCGGCTGGACCCGGACAAGATCTAACTTGACATGAAATGCGATAGTACTTGTTGTCGCCTTTGACCAGGCCAGGGTGCATCACGCGGAAGATCAGCTAGCACTTGACGGCCTTTGCCGCTGGCGAGCGACGCATCGGCTGGTCACCGCAGGATTTCGATAAGCAGGATCCAGGCGTTATAGATCGCGATACTGAATCCAAGGATGAGCTCCGCCAGGGCCCAGTAAAGACCGCCGCCAGCACCGGCCAGCACCGTCACGCCGGCAATGATCATCGGCACGGATGAGGCCAGCGCGAGCAAAATGATCGGGATGGTCCATCGCCATTTGGTGACCGGAAAGTGCGCTCGTACAGCCGAGATCATCACGGCGGTGGCCAGTACCACGCCAAGCGCCGTGAGCTCCGCACCGAGAGCCCGTCGTGATTGCCCAGGCGTGAGCACGAGGACCGACATCAGGAGCAGGCTTAGCAGGACCCCCAGCGCTCGCGCAGCGAGCCCTGGAAGAGAAGGCGCGTCGAGGATCTGCTTGACATTGATCGACACGGCGACGAACAGCAGACCGACCAGCGTGGCAGCAGACCCGGCTCCCACCGCGAACAGGTCATGCCACTGACTCGCCTCGTATGCCACCACGGTCACAGTCTGGCAGCCCCGCGCCCGCGCCCGCATTGGCCAAACGAAGCAAACCGATGCGGACACTAGCGAACAACCCCATAGACCGGCTTGCGCCTGGATGGGAGAGAGAGCTCGATGTGTCAGGCCGAGGTCCCGGCGAACCGTGTCATGGGCTGCCGCCCATCCGGCTCATGAACTCATCCCAGTAAACCCCGTGCGCAGCGGCCCACTCCGTCACCTGTTCGCGATCAACCGGGTCAGGCAGGTCACGCCGGGCCTCGTCGGCCATCTCCCGAAATCCTGCCTTCTGCAGCAGGTCAACGACATGCTTCCTAGTGAATTCCACGGGACCACCGAACTTTCGGCTCTACGGAATCGCCACACGTACACTACGCCGCTAGCTCGCATCAAGAAGGCCGAGACGAACCCCCGGCCTACAGGAGAACGACGTACAGCACTGAAGGACAGCAACCCCGCCGTCCAGCATCGACCCTCATATGACGATAAAAGCCTTTGACCCGCGCGAACAGTCTCACCACCCCGACCGCGACCATGATCCGGAAAATGCGCGGAACGATCTCAACGGTATCCGCAAGACCAACGGCGTTCGCCCAGGTCAACCGCATAAATCACGCCTTCCCAAATGCGGCCTCCGGAGCCGTGTGCGCAGGCCCGAGTCCTATTAGAAGTGTTTTCTAGCTCGAGGAAAAATGCCGGTCGGCCACTAACGCCAACGAGCCATTCAGGTCTCTGATCCACGCATCAAGGTTGTCATCCATCGGCTCGGCGCTGCCGCAGAGACGAAGTGTCCTATCATCCGTGTCACGGAAGCGTGCAGCGGTCGATTACGGTCATATACGCAGGCCAGAAGACCATTACTGTCTGGCTACGTCTGCCCGCGTAGTCGCGTGATCGCGACGCTAGTCTCTTGATCTTGAAATTTAGTCTCTTGATCTTGAGAGGCGCGTTCGAAAAATGGCCCTGAACTGTGGAGCTATGGGGATTCGAACCCCAGACCTCTTCCATGCCATGGACGCCTGTTCCATCTGATTGGGTCTCGCTGGGTCGCGTCAGTGCAGTTCAGAGCCATAGTGCTGTCTGACTGGTACTGAGCTGGTCTGGCGTCGGCCGGGGGCGTTGTCACTTGGATTGTCACTGGTTTCCGGACCTCACCATCGAAGGTGAGGTCCGGTATGGCAGCTCGAATCGACGACGACATCATGAACGCCGAGCACGACGGGCGCGTGATCGCGACCGCGCGGTACAGTTCGCGCGCGGCGGCTGACGGCCAGGGCGCGTGGATCGTATCCGGTCTCCCCAGCCGCTTGTTCACCCGGAACCAGGCGATCACGGCCATGGTGCTGGCCGAACGGCTCGCCGCCGGGTACGGCGATGATGATCCGTTCGTCATCGGCTGGCTCGAGGAACTGGGCCTGTGACCGACCGGCGTAGCTGACCACCACGCTCATCCCGTCGGCGACCGGGCGCCGGACGGCCGCTTGGCCGATACCCACCCGACCCGCCGGTCACGATGGCAACCCTTGGGTCTTGCTCAGTGGAAGTCATGACATCCCCTTCAATACTTGGTTAATTGGACACTGTGTTCATCTAGCCGCTAACGAGCGTGGCCGGGCATGCGGCGGCCGCGGCGCCCACGTCCTCGCTGGTCAGCCTCGCTTTTACGTACGAGCATGCTCTTTGAGGAACGGGATCACGAGAGCGGCGACCTCATCCGGCGACTGGGCATGGATGTAGTGCCCGGCACCATCAACCATGGCGACGGTGCCCAGCCCGGGTCGCATGGCGGCGGCGATCGCCTCGCCCTCGGCCTGCGGGTCGGTGAAGTCGGGGTCCTCAGTGCCCATGATGATCAGGGCCGGGCACTGGATGTTCGGCAGTTGCGCTTGCGCGTCGGCGGGCTTTGTTTTGAGGGTCTTCATGAATTCGGCCATCCGGCCCGGCTCACGCAGCTTGGCCCGCAGCGCGGCCATGTATTCGGCGTAGTCGGCAGGCTTGGTTGGGTAGGCCGCATCCAGGTAGCTCATCCACAGGCGCAGGCTGCGGAAGATCTGCGTGCCTCCCATCCGGACCGTCCCCCGGCGGTAGCGCCGGATTCTCAGCAGCCCGCCCAGGTCGGTCTTCTGGGTCCGGGTGAACGGGTTGATCTCCACGATGCCGCGGACCAGTTCCGGCTCCATGGCCGCCGCGATGGTGGCCGCCCCGCCCGAGATGGAATGCCCCACGATCACGGCGGGCCCGCCCAGCTGGCGGATCAGCGCGAGCAGGTCCCCGGCGATGTCGGTGCGGGAGATGAGGTCTTTGCCTGTGACCGAAGTCCAGCCCATGCTCGACTCGCCGTGCCCGCGCAGGTCCGCGGCGGCGACCCGGTAGCCGGCCTGGGCCAGCATGGGCGCCAGGAACCGATAGACCTGCCGGTGATCGCCGACGCCGTGCGACAGCACGACCAGCGGACCCTGCCCGGTCACGTTGTAGGCGATCCGGCCACCCTCGATATCAGCGAACTGAGTCATCCTCGTTCTCCTCACTAATCTGGGAAACGCTCGTTACGACCCGATTGTGGACAGGTGGATCACGGTGTTCAGCCAGTCAAAGGTGCGCTGGTTGAACAGGGCAATTGCGCCTTCCTGGCAGTGCCCGGCGCCGCCCTCGTTCTCGGGGAAGGAGCTCAATTCCTTCGGGCAAGTCAGCGCGTCGAAGATAGGAACGATCCGACGGGTTGTCCGCCTCCGGCCTATAGCGACCGGCAGCCCACGGTGGCGGTCGCTACTTCTTCGTTTCGACCGTCGCGAGGGGTTCGTCAGCGTCCTCGAGGACCGAAACCGCCTCGGGCCACGCCCGGTCTTTTGGATCCAGAGCGGATCGCAGATATGCCCAGGTCAACGCTCTGACCGCCGCAACCCGTTCGGGATTCTCATCGGTGGTCTCGACGTTGTCGAACCCACTGATGCCGCCGAGGATGTGCTCGCCATTGATGAATATCAGGAGCGTCTTCGGCGCCGGACTCTCGGTGTAGGCGCCCCAGCGGTAGCTCAGGCGTGTAGAGAAGACCGGGTTCAGATCCTTATCGCCCCCGATGACGAGCGCGGGCGTGGTCATCTTCGTGAAATCGCTGTCGGCCAGGACCGGGTAGCGCTGCAGCGCCGGACCAGAATGCTCGTCCGCAATACCGGGGGCCGTCATCACGACGCCCACCTTGACTCGAGCGTCGGCAAAGTTCACCACTGAACCATCGCTCGGGTCGACCGTGCGCATACCCAACAGCAGCGACGCGGTGTGGCCTCCGAGTGAATGGCCGACGACCGCGATCGAGTCGGTGTCCAACCGTCCCCCGAGCAAGGGGACGGTCGACTCGATATCGGCGAGGTGGTCGAGGATGAACAGCATGTCCTCGGCCCGCGATCGCCAGAAGAGCGGGGCCTCTGGGGCATCGGCGTCCTGAAGGCCGAGGGCGGTCGAGTCGAGGTGGGTCGGCTGAATGACGACGAACCCATGGGCGGCCCAGAACTCGGCGACCGGCGCATAACCGTGCAACGAGGACAAGAAGTTGCTTGCCCCGTGACCATGCGACAGCAGGATGACCGGTAGGCGCTCTCCGTGCACCGGCGCGGTGACTTTCATCTCCAGCGGCGCCAGCCTGCCTGGAACGTCGAAGACGACCGGGCTGAATGCGACGATCGGTTGCGCTTCGTTGACGGGTAGGCCGGCGGCTTCGCTGTACGGCGTGCTCATAGTGACTTCCTTCCTGGCGATTTGGTGACCTTCTAGAAGACCGTCGGTCTTTTAAAGCAACACATCAGACCGCAGGTCTGTAGATCAAGGGCTTAGCCGAGTCCGATCTGCTTGGCCTGCAGCGCGGAGTCCCAGAAGGCGGAGATAGCGATGAGCTGATCGCCATGCCACTTGCTGGTCTGGCCGAAGTCCAGGTCGAACGCCTTTCCCGTCGGGGGGACTACTGTGCCGTCGGGTAGCACCATTTCCCCGGTGAAGGTTCCCGTGGTGCGGGTGATCACGGTGATCCAGTCGCCGCTTCCGAACTGGACCGGGTACGGATCGTTGCGGACGTGGACGTCGGGGAAGATGCGGAACATCTGCTGCACCATCGCGGCGTGGGCTGCCGATCCGTAGATCGGCTCGGCGTTGCCGGTGACGTACGCGATCATGTCGGGGTGGTGGATCGCGTTCAGCGCCGCGAAGTCGCGGTCGTTGAAGGCATCGTCGCCCTGCTTCATGAGCCCGAGGAGGTGGGTCGTCCGGCTGGTGTCAGTCGTGTTAGCCATGAGGGTTCCTGTTCCGTCGATGATCGTCAGGTCACGGCCGTTGGGTCGCTAGTTCGCGGCCGAGTGCACGGGAGCCGCGATCTTGGGTTGCGCGGCCGTCAGCGGTCTGGAGGGATCGTCTGCGACCAGCCGGCGACTGTCCTGGCGAACAGCTGGGGGTCCTGGCCGTGCATGGAGTGGGCCATGCCGGGAAACGACATGATCTCGAACGGCTGGCCGGCGTGGGTCACCAGCTCGCGGGCCCGGTCGACTTGCTGGTCGGAGACGGCGCCCATGACGGTCCCCGTACCGGGGTCGATCGCTCGGTAATGATGAGTGAACAGTACGGGCGCTCGCGCGCTGGCGAGCATGTGAGCGTGGTCGCAGTTGACGGTGGCGGTGCCGGCGTAGAAGGCCCGCCCCCATTCCGGGTCGTATTCCCGCATGTTCTGGGGTGGCTCGTCGAAGCTGGGCGGGACTGCGTCAGGGGTCTTGATGCTCATCCCCATCAGGGCGGTCATCATCCAGGGCGGGGTTTCTTTCGGCAGCGCGGCTTGCATGCCTTTCCAGTCGCCGATCGTCCACTGATCGCCGAGCCATTTGCTCCACAGGGCGAACATCGGGCCCAGGCTCTGGCGGATCGACTGCCCGCAGGAGGGGGTGACCTCGGAAGCGAATACCGGGGTATCCTCCAGGACAGTCCCGCGCACCTGGCCGGGCGTGGCGAAAGCTGATAGCCAGGCGGCCAGGACCCCGCCGGAGGAGTTGCCGCTCACGATGGCCGGCCGGCCGATGATCAGGTCGATGAACCGGACGAGGTCGTTGCCCATGTTGTCGAGCGTGTAGCGACCAGGTGTCCAGGTCGAACGGCCCTGGCCGCGCAGGTCCACGGCGTAGACCTGGAAGTGCCCGGCCAGCAGCGGCAGGGCTTCCTCGTAGCTCCACCATGAGTCGGTCTGGGCCGGAAGCAGCAGCAGCGCGGGCAAGTCGGACGCGCCAGTCGTCACGTAGTTCATGCGGACCTCGCCGAGGTCCACGATCTGCTCCTGGTAGGCGTGGGACGTGAAAATGCCGGCGTGATCGGCGGCCTCGAGGTTCGTCATGGCTGTCTTCCCTTCTCAAGTGGCCTGGCGTTCAGTCGCGCAGGACCGGCGCAGTCCCTGCATCAGCAGCAGCGACGGAGGATGAGGGAGTAACCGCCGGCGATCCACCGCAGGTCCCTGGCCGCCGCGTGGAGCTGGCTGCCGGCCGGGAGCATGACGGCGCGGGCGATCGCGTGGCCGGCCAGCGCAAGGGAAGGCCCGGGCCCAAGACAGCGGCTACCGCCCACCGCCGGGCATGCACCCGGCTGGCTCTGGCCGACCTGCCCCCTCCCGGCAACCAGGTCCCCGCCCGGCCGGGCCGGCCAGGAACGGGCAGCGGGAAGGCCGCGGTCAAGCCGGGCATGACGCGCGGCTTTCATCCCGCCCCGAAGCGGGCAGCGGCCCTGCCGGGGATGGCGGGGATCGCGTGAGAGGATCGGTGCCTGCATGCGGCTCTCCCGGTTCGGCCGGATGTCCAGGTGGACACGGGGCGCAACCGGGGTCCGGAGCAACGCTGTCGCTGCCAGTCTCCGGGCAGACCCCGCGACGTGGCAAGTGATCAAATACTTGCCAGGTACTCAGGCTTTGTGTCCCGCGCCACCGGGGTCACCTCCCCACCCCGGGTCAGAGCGGCCGACCCACCCCGGCGAACGCGTGCGCCATCTCCAAGTCGAACAGCGCACCGTGATCGGCGAACGCCGCCGGTACGTGGCCGAGCACCTCCAAGGTGATGGCACCGTACAGCTGAGTACAGGCGATCATGTACCCGGCCAGGGCGCCGGCAGGGAAACCGCCGCCTATGCCGTTCTCGTCGCGCCAGCTGGCGAGCTGCCGGCGCAGGGGAGGCGGCGTAGCCGCTTCGATGCGCTCGGTGCCGAGCTGGCCGGCGGCGACAATCTCTCCTATGGCCGAGAACAGCATGTTGACCACACCCGAGAAGGCCCGACCGACCTGGGGGTTACGCCGCTTGGCCGCATCGGTGTCAGGGTGGCCGTACAGCAGCAGGTACTCCGCCTGGTGATCCAGGGCCCAGGCCCGGTGGGCCCGGCATAGGGCGAGCCAGTGCTCGCCCGGCAGGCGCGGACCTGGCCCCTCGCAGGCAGCCCGCAGGGCCCCAGCCAGCGAGGTAAACCCGTCGACGATCAGGGCATCGAGCAGAGCCTGGCGGCTGGGAAAGTAGTAGTGCACGGCGGGCGCCGTCATGGCTAGGTGCCGGGCGATGCCGCGCAAGGAGATCCCGGCTGGCCCTCCATTGGCGAGCTGGTGGCGTGCCGTGTCTTTGATGTCGTCGATCGTCTGCTGTCTGCGCAGATCGCGCCGCGTCAACATCAGCCGAATACGCCGGAAATCAGCATGGTCTGGACCGCCCCGGCAAATTTGGAGGCACTTTCTTGCCGGTATGATTAATTTACCAGGTTTTCCTGATGCGAGTAGTAGCTTTCCTCGAATTCTTCGGGCGGAACGTACCCGCAGGTAGAGTGCAGCCTTTCCCGGTTATACCAGGCCACCCATTCCAGGGTCGCGAGCATGACATCGGCCATCCCTGCCCACGGACCTTCCCGCTCGATTAGCTCTTTCTTGTAAAGACTGTTCAGTGCCTCCGCAGCTGAATTGTCATAGGAATCTCCCTTGCGGCCTACCGAGCGGACCGCTCTGATCTCGCCGAGCCGCTCGGCATACCGGATCGACGTGTACTGCACGCCGCGGTCGGAATGATGAACAAGGTTCCCGCCGATCCGGTCACCACGCGACCAGATCGCCATTTCCAGCGCGTCGAGGGCAAGCTCCGCCCGGAGCGAATCCGAAACCTGCCAGCCGACAATCTTCCGCGAGAACAAATCGAGAATGAACGAGGCATACACGAAACCGCCGGCCGTCTCAACATAGGTAATATCGGCAACCCAGCGCCGGTTCGGCGCGGGCGCGGTAAAGTCCCGCTCCAGCAGGTCAGACGGCCGCTCATGCCCCGGCCCGGCCGGGACCGTCGTCCGCGGCCTCTTCCGCCTGGCCGACACACCGGCAATCCCAAGCTCGCGCATCAGCCGCTCGACCGTGCACCTCGCCACGTCAACTCCCTCCCGGATCAATTCGCGCCATACTTTCCGCGCACCGTAAACCCCGCGGCCTTTCCCCTTCCAGACGCGCACGATCTCCTTCTTCAGCTCGTCATCCCGGGCATCTCGCGCCGGCGGCCTCTCCTCTCTCTTTTTCGCCGCATAATAAGTGGACGGCGCAATCTCCAGGACCGCGCAGGCCGGTTCCACTCCGAACCGGTCCTTATGCGAATCGATGAACTCGACTAGCGCGGATACCGGGGGTCGAGTTCCCGGGCGAAATAAGCACTCGCCGCCTTCAGGATCTCATTCGCCCGCCGCAGCTCGCGGTTCTCCCTTTCCAGCTCCGCGATCCGCTTCTTGTCATCAGTCGTCGTGCCCGGACGCTGACCGCCGTCGATTTCCGCCCGCTCGACCCAGTTCCGCAAAGTCTCGGGATTTATGCCGAGACGCTCGCCCACCCGGGCAAGCGTCCCGCGGGAATTCCCCGACTCCGCCCGCAGCTCGAAGACCATCGCCACCGCACGTTCCCGCAGCTCAGCGGGGTGCTGCTTCCGTGACACCATGAGCCCCAACTTTCCCAGAAGTCATGGCCTCCAAGAAACCCGGGGCGGCTCAGTCATTCTTTCTGCGGTTGAGGGGGTTGTTCTGCTGCCAGGCCGGAGCCTCCGGATTACGTGAACGAAATGATGGTCTTGCCGCGGCCGTCGCCGGCCTTGCTTCGCGCAACGACGGCCAGCGCTGCCTCTGGCCGAGATCGGGAAGAACAGCTCAGGGTCCTCGCCCTGGCAGGCTCCTCGTGACATCCAGCTGACTGAGGACGCCGACGCCCCTGCCGACGGCTTGGATGGTGTCATGCCCGTGGCCACATCAGGTCGTCTGGGCCGCCCGGCCGGGAAGGACGGGGTGCCTGCCCGGGCCCGGCGCAGGGCTCCGGATCGGAGCCGGTTGCCGGGATAGGCGGCCAGGCGGATGCGGCATAGGTGCTGGGGTAGCTGGCCAGACGCTCGGTCAGCCCGGTGACAGCAAGCACCCTCCTCAGCTGGCGGGGTGCGCCTGCCAGCCGTAGTGAACCGCCGCTGTCTTTGACCGTGCAGTCAGCGGCCAGCAGCGCCCGCAGCCCGGCGACGTCCGCGAAGCTGACCCCGCGCACGTCCAGGATGATGTCCTGGCCGGCCTGCCGGCCCAGCACCGCGGTGAAGTACTCAGCCAGCGCTGGCGCCGTTGTTATATCCAGTTCCCCACCGATGGTGATCACTACGTAACGGCCCAGGCCGCCCGCGGACAGCCGCAGATCCATGGATCTCTCCACGGCGTCAACCGGCCGGCCCACCAGCGCCGCAGACGGGCAGCCAGCGCTGCGCCGACCGGACTCTGCCGCGTCCTCGTCCCGCCCTCCGCGCACAGCCCGTCCGCTGACGTTCCTTGATCGCCTCGAAGTCCACGTGCAGACGTTCTCGATGAGCCGGACGTTAATGAGGGGCATCGGAGCCTCCTGAAATAGACATCGGAGGCTCCTGGCAGATGCCTGGCTCGCCGGGCAGCACCAAAGCCTGGCTCTCGCTGCCGCACAGCGCGGCAAGGAACCGGTCAAGCACGCACGTTCCGGTGCCCGGCCGGCAAGGCCGACGGCGGCCGGCGGCGCGCCAGTCGCGCCCTTCGGGGGCGGGATGCGCACCGAGACCGGCCCGGACGGACCGCCCGGCATGGTGGTGTCCTCGATGCCGGCGCCCTGCGTGGCGACACCGCCGGACTGCCTCGTCAGCAGCTTTGCGCCCATCGGCCGGGCCTGGTATCCGGCGCCCCGGCCATAGAGTCTGCTACTGGGCGGCTCCGGCACCGGCACGGTGGTCTCTGGAGGGGCCATAAGAGCATGGAACCTGCTAGAACGGGCCGCAGACAGTGGTCATGTGACGATACTTTCGCCGCGCACCGACGATCACGACACCGCTAGGGCGAGACGCCCTTGCGCAGCGCCTCGCGGACGATGTCTACCCGGCTCTTGGCTTCGAGCTTGACCAGGATGTGGGAGATGTAGGTTTGTACGGTTCGCCGGGACAAGAACATGCTGCGGGCGATGTCCGACGTCGAGTCGCCCCTGGCGACCAGGGCGGCGATCTTGACCTCGGTCGGAGTGAGCGCCTCCCAGCCCGTCGTAGGGCGCGGCGCGCGGCGTCCACGGACGCCCCGCTTGATGCCGTGCGGGCGTAGCCGGCTCTCGGCCCGCCGGATATCCCACCGAGCCTGCATGCCCTCGTACAGACCGACGGCCTCGTTCAGCGCGGCCCGCGCGTCCTCGGCGTTTCCGCGCTCGGCTAGCACGACGGCCAGGTCCTCCAGTGCGGCAGGCAGTTCCACCGCCGGACCGACCGCTCGGTAATGCGCCACCGCTTCTGCCAGCTGGTCCGGATCCGATTCGAGCAACCCGTGACACCGCAGGCTGGCGGAAGCCGCCCGGGCAGGCCGGGTCTCCGCGGCGGCCTCCTCCCCGCAGGCATCCGCCGCGGCCCGCGCCATATCTTTGTCCCCGGCCTCGAGCGCCAACCGGACCAGGCTGGGCAGCCACTGATGGATGAGTGTCATCTCACGATCGCGCTGCCGCGGGATCAGCTCGGTTAGCCGCAGCATGGCCTGGCGAGCCTCCCCACGCTGCTCCAGGGAAAGCGTGTGCGCGGCGAGCAAAAAATCCTGGTTCTCCCGGTCGGCGATGTGCTCTATCGGCAGCGCCAAGCCTTCCCTGAGGTGTTGGTCGGCCGTGGTGCGCTGTTCCCGGCGGCCGGCGATGAGCGCCGCCACGCCATGAAACAGCAGTGCGGACCAGCGTTCGCGCATGAAGGAATAGACCAGCCTGGGCGCGTCGGTGGCGTCAGAGCCCAGCTCGGCCAGTGCGTCGTCCCACTGGCCAAGCCAGTACCGCAGCACCGCCGCCGAGGTCCATGTGGCGCGATCCGCGCGCCCACTGCGCTGGGCGAACTCGCTAGATTGCCTGAGTGCCAGCTCGGCCCGCTGCCATTCGTCGAGGGTTCTGCAGCGTGAAGGTACGGGCGTCGAGGGCGGATGAGTGCAGATCGTCGTCGCCGGGATCGTCGCCCATGACACACAGCGCCCGGTCGACGCACTCAAGCGCGGCAGCATGGTCGCGCTCGACGGAATTGGTTAGCCAAAGGGCGGACAAGGCCTGAGCCGTCGCTGACGGGTCGCCGACCTCCTCTGCGGCGGTCAGAGCCCGACGGGCGAACGCGCGGCTGACGACAACGCCTCTGGGCACCCGTTCGATCATTCCAAGCCCAGCGAGCAGCCGAGCCTCCCACACGCGAGGCAGGCCGGCCACCCCGAGGGCCTGCCTAATGGTGCTGATCGCGTTGTCGTTGCCAAGCCCTGCACTGACCTGAGCATGTGCCAGCATCCAGGACGTCTCACCCTGCCGTGCGGGATCGGTCATCACCGCCAGTGCCCTGCCAGCCTGCCCCACGGCCTCCTGGTAGGCGCCGACGGCGAGCATGGCCCTGATCAGGCCGACGATAAGAGCGTCCCAGTCCTCATCGTCGGCGGGCGTCTCCTCCAGTTCCCACCGCAGCAGCTCCACCGCCACCTGCGGCGCCCGCGTGGCCAGCGCGGGCGCGGCCTGCACCAGCCAGGCCCGCGCCCAGTCGGCACCCGGCCTTCTTGCGGCGGACAGCTGCTGCGCAACGCTCAAGGCATCCGCGCCGGTTGCCGCGAGTTCTCGCGCGGCCTCGGCGTGCAGCGCCGTGCGCAGCGCCTCCGGCATGCTCTCATACAGCGCCTGCCGGATCAGCGGATGCCGGAACGCCAGCTCAGTACCCGCGTCGTCCACGATGCCGGCCGACACGGCCTCCTGCAGGCTGGCCGCTAGGTCCAGCGCCGGCCGACGGAGCACCGCGGACAAGTCGGTAACCGTGAACCTTCTGCCAAGCAGCGTGGCGGTGCGCAGCAGTTGCGCCGTCTCGGCCGACACCGAGCTGAGCCGGTCATCCAGCACCGCAGTCAGCGAGACCGGCAGCCGTTCCGATCGCGGCGCGAGGTCGGCAACAGGGCGGATCCGCGCTCCTTGCTCGCGTCGCAAGGCATCGACCAGCTCGCGCACGTAGAGCGGATTGCCGGCGGCCTGCGCCGTCAGCCGGCGCAACCCCTCCCCTGGGGGCGCGCCGGCCATCGCCGTCACCAGGGCAATCACGTCCGGCTCCGCCAACGGCCCCAGTGCGATCATCTGGCCGCGGCGACGCATCACGGCCGTCCTGACCTGCTCCACCTCCCGGCGCGGGGCCGGACGGCACATCCCGATCAGCAGCAGCCTCAACTGGCTGATTGAGGCGGCGAGCTGGTACCAAACGGCCAGCGACGCCTCATCGACCCACTGCAGGTCATCGACGACCAGCACCGTGGGGGCAGCCGCGCACAGCTCGTCCGCCAGCGTCAGCAGCACCTCGATGCCGTTCGCCGACGCGTCGCCGTCGGAGAGCGGCCCGAGCGGCCGACTGCGCAGCAGGTCCGCGGCGTGCGCCCGGCGCGGATCCGGCGAACTCGGCCGCACCTGAAGGCAGTCTTGCATCACCCGCAGCGGCAGCCGCGCGGTGAGCTGGTCCGCTCCGCCCCACCCGACACCCCACCCTGGCTGGCTCACTGCGGCGAGGGCCTTGGCCACCAGGGACGACTTGCCGATGCCCGGCTCGCCCTCGATCCAGACCACCGTTCCCTCGCCACGGCCGAGGGCCTCGATGGCAGCACGGAGCACCGCAAGTTCATGCTCACGGCCAACCCAATGTGGGGGACGAATCGGCCACATGCAAGGGATTATGCCGTTGCCCGACGTAGATGCCTAGTACTACACAAAGGGAACTGTCCGGGATACCGAAAGCCGCTCCGCAGGTCTCCTGATGGCATCATTGCGGTCGATTCTTGATGCACTGATTTGAATGACCATTTACTAATTCAGCATCTGGCTGCCAATCAGGAAGTTGCGGGGCTGCACAGTATCCACATGGACGAATCGGCCGCGAGAATGCCGCGGGCCCGTATGGTCAGGAACTGCTTCCACGTCGGACCCGTATGACGCGGTGCGGGGTCGATCCCGGCGTCATGCAGGATCTGCCACACCGTGGAGACCGCGATGGGGTGGCCGAGCTTGACCAGTTCACCCTGCACCCGCCGGTGTCCCCAGGCCGGATTGTCGATGGCCATGCGGATAACGAGCTTGCGGATCGCGGCTGCGGTGCGCGGCCGTCCGGGACCGCCACCCGAGCCACAGACGACGCATCTATCGTTCATCCTGCGGTGAGCTACCACTGCATGGAGTTGACCTCGGCGAACCGCTGATCGTAGGTGCTGTCACGCTCGGCGAAGCGCAGGGCTTGAACACCTTGGACGAGGATTTCGCCGGATGGCGGCGGGTCGGCCAGCAGGTCCATGACCTCGCTGATGAAAGCGGCGAGCGGCATGGCCTGCGGATCCGTTGCGCCCTCGGGTGTGAAAAGCTCAGATTGGACGTAGGGCGGTGCGATCTCGAGGACGTGTACGTTGGTGTCGCGCAGCTGGAAGCGCAGCGACTGCGACCACGAATGGATCGCAGCCTTGGTGGCCGAGTAGGTGGGCGTGATCGTCATCGGCACGAACGCGACCCCGCCGGACAGCGTCATCACCGTCGCGCGTGGCTGCGCCAGCAAGACCGGCATGAGGACAGCGGTCAGCCGGATGGGGCCGAGCAGGTTGACCGTGACGGCCTGTTCAGCCACGGGCACGTTATCTCCGGATTTCAAGTCCTCGGGCTTCATTACGCCGGCGTCGTTGATGAGCACGTTCAGGTCCGGGAAGTCATGTCGCAGGTCGGTGGCCAGGGCCAGAACCTGGTCGGTATCAGCGATGTCGAGCTGGCGTGCGTGCATCCCCGGATTGGCGGCGACGGTGTCGTCGAGCGCGGACTGGTGGCGCCCGGCGATGATGACCTGGTTGCCGCGCCGGTAAAAGGCCTCGGCCAGGCCCCGCCCGATGCCAGTGCCTCCACCGGTGATGAGAACGGTGTTGCCCTTCAGATCCATGAGCGCCACCGTAGGCACGGCAGGCCCGCGCCGCAGTCACGCGGTTGCTACAGTATCCGACGATTTCTTGCGGGAGATGGTGCGCGTGGGCGGTTCCCTGGCCTGGGATTTCGGGCCGTCTCCGCTATCGGTCGGGCTCGACAAGAGCGAGTTCGCCGACGTGCGGTGGTGCAGCTGGCGGGATTCCGGCCTTCGCTCGGTGCTGCTGAGACAGTTCGACAGCCACCCGGCCGCCGACGAGGTACGGGTGGGAGCGACCGACGACCAGTTGCTCGTCCTTGTCACAGGGGGCCACGCCGACGTCGAGTCGAGATCGGATGGCGGCCGGTGGCGCTCTTCCCGACACGTCCCCGGTCGGCTGGCAATGACCGCGCCGGGTCGCGAGACGCGACTGCGCTGGCGGACCACCTCGGCGCAGGTGATGCAGACGCTGCATCTGTACGTAGCGGGACAGGCATTGCGCCACGTCGCCGAGCAGACCTGGGCTCGTGAGATCAGCGCCGACGAACTGCCCGACACCCTGGGCACGACCGACCCGGTAGCCGAATCAATAATGCTGGGACTGGCGGCAGCGGTTCAAGGAGGCGCGGACGACCTGTATGCGGAGTCCGCGATGCAGTTCCTCGCGGTTCACCTGCTGACCCGGCGCGGGTTCAAGCCGCCGGCCGTAGCCGCCGCTGGCCGCAGTGCCGATTCACGCGTCCTCCGGGCAGTTGCCTACATGCACGACAACCTCGCCCAGCCGCTGTCCCTGGCCGACCTGGCCGAGGTCGCCCAGCTGAGCCCGTTCCATTTCCTGCGGCTGTTCCGTGCCACCGTGGGTGAGGCGCCGCACCGTCACCTCACACGCCTACGCATCGCGGCGGCCCGCCGCCAGCTCGAGCGCAGCAACGCTCCGGTCAGCGACATCGCCTACCTCTGCGGATTCAGCAGTCCCGCCCACCTGGCCGCAGCCTTCCGCCGCTGGACCGGTGCCTCGCCCACGACCTATCGGCAATGCTTCAGACGGTGAGACTCCATGGGCCGGACCGCGATGTTCCTCCGCGAGACCCTCGGACTGGAACTCAACGCGGCCAAGACCCTGATCACCCGTGCCCGCAGCCAGCCAGCGCGGTTCCTCGGCTACCACATCATCGTCCTACACTGCGACACGCAGCGAACCGGTGCCGCAGGACGGCCAACGGGAACATCGCGCTGCGGGTACCGCCGGACGTGATCAAGGCCCAGTGCGCCCCCTTCCGGCAACGCGGCAAACCGGGGCACCGGTCCCGGCTCCAGAACCCCGACGACTACGACATCGCCCGAACCTACGGGCCGAATAAGAGGCGTCGTCAACTACTACCTTCTCGCCCAGGGCGTCTAGCGGCTGCACACCCTGCACTGGCACGCCCTGACGTTCATGCTGAAAACCCTGGCAGCCAAGCACCGCTCTACCGTCACCAAGATGGCAGCCCGATACCGGGCCAAAATCGAGACCAGTGACGGACCGCGGACCTGCTATGAGGCCAGGAAGCTCGGTCTATGCCCGACCCGGCTTGAGCCCATTCCCGCCCGGTACCGGGATCCGCCGGTCGGCATAGACATTCCGCCGGAACCAGGCCTGGCTGGTGCCGATGTGTAGAACGGCCGCCGCGTGGGCCATGTTCGGGTCGCGGGCCTTCAACGCGTTAAGAATCTCAGCGTGCTGCGAGATCGTGGCTGCTGACGCCCCGGCCTCCCTGATACCACGCCAGGCCCGGGCGCGAAAGGTCCTCGAGGACATGCTTCCGAGCAGAGATGCGATCGTACTGTTGCCCGCTGCCTCGGCGACCAGTTCGTGGAACCGCGCATCGTGGCGGACCAGCATGGCGTCATCGTCGGCGCACCAGCGCATCTGCTCCAAGATCTCGGCCAGCTCGGCTAGACGGTGCTCGCTGATGATCTCCGCCGCCTTGGCCGTCGCGGCTGGCTCAAGGAGCATCCGTACTTCCCACAGCTCCGGCAGGCTCTCATCCCGCATAAGGTCAACGGCGAACCCGATTCCTTCCAGCAGCAGCTCCGGCCGCAGGCTGGTGACATACGTTCCGTCACCGCGGCGGACGTCCAGCACATGGGCCATGACCAGCGACCGGACCGCTTCCCGGGCCGTGCTACGGGAGCAGCCCAGCATGACGGCCAGTTCCTGCTCCGCCGGCAGCCTGCTGCCCGGCTGAAGATCGCCGCGGACAATCAGATCCCGGAGATGCTCGATGGCTTGATCGATCAGAGGAGCAGCCATCTCATTCCTCCTCAGCCCAAGACACTGATCGCCTCAGACATCAGCTGTCTCTGCGGGCAACTCTTGGGTCCTGCGCTGCTTTGTACCCTCAACATACCGTCGTACGGCCAGTGGCCTCGCATTTGCCCTGTCCACGCGGGGCGTCGCCAACATCACGGGTTGCCCAAACCGTGACCTCAGGACGTGCGCGAGCGGCAAACATCTCATATTTCGCTCTGGGTTCCCGGGGTCAGCCTCCCGGCAACCGGATGACGGGGATGTGCCTCAACGTCTCCGGGGGCCAGCCTTTCCGAAGCCGATCCGGGTTGCCAGCACCATTGCCGCGGCGTCTGTTTTCGCTCATACATCTGCTGTTTAGTAACTAGGACGTAACATTTTTAGAGAGAGATTTTCGATAATAAATTCGAATAAATTATTTAAGCTGGTTATACACGATTTTTAGTTTTTTGGTTTTGGGATCTAGCGATCGTTGGTCGCAGCCTTTACATTAGATGTATCTCGGGTCCCCAACGGTGAGGGCGGAGGTAAGCCTTGCAGCAAGATGAAAGCCTCGACCGCGCGCAGCGGCTGCGGTGGATGCGAGAAGCCCGGTTCGGGTTGTTCGTCCACTGGGGGCTGTACTCGGTGGCTGCCCGGCACGAGTGGGTGAAGCAGCGGGAGCGGCTGGACGACGCCGCGTACCAGCGTTACTTCGAGCACTTCGACCCCGACCGCTACGACCCCCGGCGATGGGCGAAACTCGCCCGCGAGGCCGGGATGCGGTACGCGGTCCTGACCACCAAGCACCATGACGGTTTCTGCCTGTGGGACTCGGCTCTCACCGACTACAAGGCGACCAACACTCCGGCTGGGCGGGACCTGGTCCGGCCATGGGTTGAGGCCTTCCGGGCCGAGGGCCTGCGGGTGGGCTTCTACCACTCGCTGCTGGACTGGCATCATCCGGCGTTCCCCATCGACGGCCTGCATCCTCAGCGTGACGACGAACAGGCCAAGACCGCGGCGAAGGACCGCGACATCGCCCGCTACGCGGATTACCTGCACGGCCAGGTCCGGGAGCTGCTCACCGGCTACGGCCCAGTGGACTACCTATTCTTCGACTTCTCCTACCCGGGGCGGACCTGGGGCGGGAAGGGCAGGGACGACTGGCGCTCACAGGAACTGCTGGATCTGGTCTACTCCCTGCAACCCAACGTGGTGGTTAACGACCGCTTGGACCTTGATGGCGACGTGGTAACACCTGAGCAGTACCAGCCGACTGGCCCGATGGCCGACGGCGGACGGCTGTGGGAAGCATGCCAGACGCTCAACGGCAGCTGGGGATATGACCGGGACAGCCTGGACTGGAAAACCTCAGGCCAGCTCATCCGCATGCTCGCCGATGGTGTCTCCAAGGACGGCAACCTGCTGCTCAACGTGGGCCCCACCGGCCGCGGGGAGTTCGAGCCGCGAGCGGTCGAGATCCTGCAGGCCATAGGCGCCTGGACCGGCCCGAATGCCCGCTCCATCTACGGCGCCGGTCTCGCAACGTATACCCCGCCGCCCGACGCCCGCTACACCCAGCGCGGCGACCGGCTCTACCTCCACCTGTTCGCCTGGCCCTTCCGGCACGTTCACCTACCTGGCTTGGCCGGCAAGGTGAACTTCGCGCAGCTCCTTCACGACGGATCAGAGATCGCCACCGAGGTCATCGACCCCGCCCAGCAGGCGCAGAACACCACCATGGCGGCCCTCGGGACCGACGTCCTCACCCTCAACCTGCCGGCCCGCCAGCCCGATATCGACGTTCCCGTCATCGAGCTGTTCTTGAAGTCCGGACGGTAGACAAGCACGTCCACGATTACGCCATCTGCCGACGGCCTCTTCGCCTTCGGCTACTGCCGGACAGGACCCCAGTCCTGTCCGTAGAGACCGCATATACCTAGCCGACCCGAGACCACCCGCGCGGCAGCAAAACGTGGCCGTGATGAAGGGAGACAACGGCAATGATGAGAAAAGCAAAGGGCAAGAGACCCCGCCGAGCGCGCTACGCGGTCGGCGCCGTCGCGGCGGCGGCATCAGTGCTGCTGGCCGCCTGCAGTTCGGGCGGTTCGGGCGGTTCGGGCGGTTCGGGCGGTTCGAATTCGAGCACCTCCGGTAACGTCAGCTGGTCTTTCTGGGTGGGAAGCCCGGGAGAGGCAGCCGTCTGGAAGCACAACGCAGACCTGGTCTCGAAGACCTACCCGAACCTCAACGTGTCGCTGACCACAACCAGCTGGACGAACTACTGGACCAAGCTGCCTATCGAGGCATCGACGCATTCGATGTCCTGCATCGCGGGCCTGCAGTACGGCTACGTCGGGTCGGTAGGCAACCTGTTCATGCCGCTGAATTCCCTGATCAAGAAGTACAAGTACAGCCTGTCGCCCTTCGAGTCGACCATGATCAAGGAACTGTCCTCGAACGGCAACCTGCTCGCCCTGCCCTACGACTTCGGACCCGTCGTCATGACCTACAACAAGGCCCTGTTCAAGGCCAAGGGTGTGCCGGACCCGCAGCCCGGCTGGACGTGGGCCCAGTTTGTCCAGGACGCCAAGAAGCTCACCGGCGGCGGGGACTACGGGTACCTGCCTGTCACCCTCGGGGGATCCGCTCTGCCCCTGGAGCTTGCCTACGACCTCAGCGGCACACCGGACGCCTACGTCCAGAACGGCAATTTCAACGTCACCAACGCAGCCTTCGTGAAGGGCATCCAGGACCAGGCCGAGCTCTCCTACAAGGACCACGTCACCCCGCCCTACTCCACGGCGCCCGGCTGGTCCAGCCAGGAGTTCGACACCGGCAAGATCGGAATGGAAGTCAACGGCCCATGGGACCTGATCGACATCAAGGGCCAGGCCAACTTCCCCGTGGGCTGGGTGGAGTTCCCCTCGGGACCTGACGGGGTGCACTCGTACAACGAGGGCTCCGGTTTCGGTATCACCAAGGACTGCAAGACCCCCGATGCCGCGTTCAAGGCATTGGCCGTGCTGGTCAGCCAGCAAGCTCTGACCTACGCCGGCAGCCAGGGGCGGGCGTTCCCGGCGCGGCTCGCGGCTGACTCCTCGTGGGGCAAGTTCGCCGGCGGCGACACCGAGGCCGCGATGACGACGGCGCTGCAGAAGGCAGAGCCGCAAGAAGTAACGACCAACTGGTCGCAATTCCAGACGGTGCTCTCGAAGGACACACCGCTGGTCCTGTCCGGTCAGATCAGCGCTGAAGAGTACGCCCAGCAAGTGGCGGCGGCGTCCGGTACAGGTAAGGGCGTGTCTCCCGGCGACCTAAGTTCGCTCCTTCCGGGCAGCGGGGGGTAGGGCCCTGCAATGGCGAGCAGAACTGATGTGCTCGATTCCCGAGCGCGGGCCGGCCTAACTGGCCGGCCCGCGCCCGGGCGCCGCCCGCGACGGCTGAGCCACGATACTCGCGCTGCGGCTGGGTTCCTTTCGTTCAACCTGACCGGCTTCACGCTGTTCACGCTGATCCCAATGGCTCTGGCGATCTACGTGTCCTTCTTCAACTGGCCGCTGCAGGGAGGACGGACACGGTTCGTTGGGCTCCACAACTACGGCAACGTCCTCAGCAGCTACGGCTTCTGGCGGATCGTGCTCAACGTCCTGTACTTCGTAGGCACCTACGTACCACTCAACCTGATCGTGTCGCTTACGCTGGCGGCGCTCCTCGGCCCGCGGATGCGGGCCGTCAAGGGCAAGGCGTTTCTGCGGGTTGTCTTCTTCCTGCCCGTGGTGACCCCGCTGGTCGCCAGCTCGCTGCTGTGGGCCCTGATCTACAACCAGAACGGCATCTTCAACACGGCGCTCGGCTGGCTCGGGATCGGCCCCGTCCCGTGGCTCAGCTCCAGCGACTGGTCGATGCCCTCCATCATCATCATGTCGTTGTGGCTGGGCTTCGGCTACAACATGATCCTCTTCGTCGCGGGCATGACCAACATTCCCGACACGCTGTACGACGCCGCATCAATCGATGGCGCCGGGCCGCTCCGCCAGTTCTTCAAGATCACCTTGCCGCTGCTGTCACCCCTGATCTTCTTCGGGACCCTGATGACGCTGATCACCTCATTCCAGGTGTTCACCCAGGCCTACATCTTGACCAACGGCGGTCCCGGTAATTCATCGACCACCCTCGTCCTGCAGCTTTATGACGATGCATTCCAGTACTTCCGCCTGGGTGACGGATCGGCGATCGCCGTGCTGCTGGCTTTCATGATCCTCATCGTCACCGGGCTGATGTTCCTGCTTCAGCGAAGGCTGGTGCACTATGAGCACTGATTCGGTGCGGATAGCCGCCCCCCGTGAGCGGGCTGCCGGGCGGACCGCGAGGTCGCGTCGGCGGGTCACACGATCCATCCGGCGCTTGGTGCTGAACCTCATCGTCTGGGCGGCGGCCTTCGTGTGCCTATTCCCGTTCTTGTGGATGCTGTCGACAGCACTGAAACCTGAGACCAACGCGATAACCAGCAATTTCTTCTTCGGGTACAGCTTTAACTGGGGAAACTTCAGGCAGGCATGGGATTTCTTCCCGTTCGGCCGGTTCCTGATCAACAGCCTCATCATGTCCATCGGCGACGTCCTCGTCGTCCTGGTCGCCTCAACCACCGCGGGGTATGCCTTCGCGCGCCTGAGGTTCCCCGGCCGGGAGAAACTGTTCGGTCTCTACGTGGCCACGCTGCTCATACCCGCGAGCGCCACGCTGGTCCCGTTGTTCCTGATATCCAAATCGCTGCACATTTACAACACCTACGTCGGGCTCATCTTCCCGCTCGCGTTCAGCGCGTTCGGGACCTTCTTGATGCGGCAGTTCTTCCGGACCACACCGGAGGAACTCCGCGAGGCAGCGCGCCTTGACGGCGCATCCGAGCTGTGGATCTTCCTTCGCGTCATGCTCCCACTGGTACGCGCCGGCGTCGCCGTCCTGGCCGTCTTCACGTTCGTCGCCATGTGGGGCGAGTTCCTGTGGCCGCTCGTAGCGACGCAAAACGAGAACCTCTACACCCTCAACCTGGGGCTCAGCGAGCTCCAGGGACAGTACGGCTCGTACTGGAGCTACATGATGGCGGGGGCGGCAATAGCGATCGTGCCAACCATCATCCTGGTCATCGCGCTCCAGAAGTATCTCGTCAAGGGGCTGGCCTTCGGTGCGTTTGGGGGCCGGTGAGCATCTTCGACCCGGCAATTCACGACCTTTTATCTCCGTGTCGATGACCCGAGGCTCGTTCAATGACGAACAGTGGTTCGCCGAAGGTCAGCTGAGTCGCGAAAAGGCGGCAGACCGCACCGGGACGACCAGTTGACCCCGCGCCCGTCTGACGCTCGACACTGCCCATCGAAGGGTCTCGTGGGCCAAGAGAAGGAACAACCATGCCCGTGATCACGTCATCTCGCGTGCTCGATTTGAGGTTCCCCACCTCTGCCACGATGGATGGCTCGGACGCGATGAACCCGGACGGCGACTATTCGGCCGCCTACGTCATCCTCGAGACCGACACACCGGGCCTTTGCGGGTACGGCCTGACCTTCACGATTGGGCGCGGCAACGACGTGTGCGTTCTGATCGCCGAGAGGTTCGCGGCCAAGCTGGCCGGCCGCGATCTTACTGACCTGGCCAGCGGCGGGATGGGGCGGTTCTACCGCGAGCTCGTGAACGACTCGCAGTGGCGCTGGCTCGGACCCGAGAAGGGCGCGGTCCAGCTGTCCATCGCCGCGGTGCTCAACGCCGCCTGGGACCTGATGGCCCGCCACGCCGGGATGCCGCTCTGGGAGCTGCTGTCCACCATGCCGCCACAGGCGCTGGTCGATGCGTGCGACTTCCGCTATCTCAGCGACGCGATCACCCCGGATGAGGCCGTCGCGATGCTCGAAGCACTCGCGTCCAGCCGCGCCTACCGCATCGCAGAGCTCAAGCGCACCGGATACCCGGCCTACAACACGTCACCGGGGTGGCTCGGCTACTCCGACGAGAAGATGCGGCGCCTGGTCAGGGAGGCGGTCACCGACGGGTTCCGGGCCGTGAAGCTCAAGGTCGGCGGCCGGCTGGAGGACGACATCCGCCGCCTGGGCATGGCCCGCGAAGAGCTCGGCCCGGACCTCGGCCTGATGATTGACTGCAATCAGGTGTGGGATGTCGACCAGGCCATCTCATGGGTTCGTGAGCTCGCTCAGTTCCGTCCCCGCTGGATCGAGGAGCCGACCAGTCCCGACGACATCGCCGGCCATCGCAAGGTACGGGACGGCCTCGCCGGCACCGGCGTCGGAGTCGCCACCGGCGAGCACGTTCATAACCGCGTCATGTTCAAGCAGCTGCTTCAGGGCGGCGCTATCGACTTCTGCCAGGTCGACAGCTGCCGTGTGGCCAGCATCAACGAGATCGTCCCGATCCTGCTGATGGCGGCCAAATTCGGCGTGCCGGTTTGCCCGCACGCCGGGGGGGTCGGTCTCTGCGAGTACGTCCAGCACCTGTCGATCTTCGACTACGTGTGCGTCAGCGCTTCTTTGGAGAACAGGATGATCGAGTATGTCGACCACCTCCATGAGCATTTCGTCGACCCGGTGGTTATCAGCGACGGTACGTACCGGGTTCCGACGAAGCCCGGGTACAGCATCGAAGTCTTCCCAGCCACGATGACCGAGTACCGCTACCCAGACGGCGAGTACTGGGCCGGGAACAAGCAGGCGTCCGTCTCTTCCGTGGGCCTCCCCCGATGAGCGGGCTCACCGGCCGGAAGACTTTCCCGGCGCCGCTTGACTCGCACGTTGTGGCCGGCAGGCGCCGCCAGATCCTCGACGCGGCTGATGAGACCATCCGGCGCGGCCCATTCGCGCCGACGTGGGAGTCCCTGTCGGGCTACCACGTCCCGGACTGGTACACCGACGCGAAGCTCGGGATCTTCATCCACTGGCTCGCGGCCTCAGTACCGGCCTACGGCACTGAGTGGTACCCGCGGACGATGTACCTCGATGGCACTCCCGAGTACAGCCACCATCGGCAGACCTACGGCGAGCAGGCCAGCGCCGGTTTCAAGGACTTCCTGCCGCAGTTCACCGCGGCCAACTTCGATGCCGCCGACTGGATGGCCCTGTTCCGCCGGGCTGGGGCCCGCTATGTCGTGCCGGTCGCCGAGCACCACGACGGTTACCACCTCGGCCATACCGACCTTGGCCGGTGGAGCGCCAGCCGCATCGGGCCCAACCGGGACCTGCTCGGCGAGCTCAAAGGGGCCGCCGCCGCCGAAGGCCTGCACTTCGGGCTGTCCAGCCACCGCGCGGAGCACTGGTGGTTCTTCAACGGCGGCACCAGGTTCGAGAGCGACGTGCGAGATTCCCAATGGGCAGACCTGTACGGCCCGGCCCAGCCGAAAGACACCCAGCCTGATGAAGCGTTCCTCGACGACTGGCTCGCGCGCACTGTCGAACTGGTCGAGCGCTACGACCCCGAACTCGTGTGGTTCGACTGGTGGATAGAAGAACCAGCATTCGAGCCCTACCGGCGCAAGTTCGCGGCTTACTTCTACGACCACGCCGCCGCGGCCGGGCACGGGGCCGTGATCAATTACAAGTGGGAAGCGTTCGAGCCCAGGACAGCGGTGTACGACATCGAGCGCGGCGGTACCCGGGGCATCTCACCACTGCTTTTCCAGAACGACAGTTCTACCTCCCGCGTCGGCTGGGCCTACCTCACCGAGAACGAATACAAAGCCGCCGACGAGATCGTCATCGACCTGGTCGACGCTGTCAGCAAGAACGGCGTGCTGCTCCTCAACATCGGCCCCCGACCGGACGGCACCATTGATCCAGCCGAACGTCAGCTGCTGGAGGAGATCGGCGACTGGATGTCGGTCAACGGCGAGGCGATTTACTCCACCCGGCCCTGGCTGGTTCACGGCGAAGGCCCGACCATCCCTCCCGCTGGGTCATTCACCGACACCACTCCGCCCGCGTTTACCCCGGAAGACATTCGCTTCACCACCCGCGGCGACATGCTCTACGCCGCAGTGCTGAACCTCGGGCGAGATGCCACCGAAGTGAGGATCCGCTCGCTGGCCACCACGTTGCGCCTGTTCGACGGCGATGTCGCCGCCGTTCATCTCCTCGGTGTGGACGAGGAGCTCCGGTTCAGCCGCGGTCCCGACGGACTGACCGTGTCGCTGCCGGCGCGGCCAAACGGGTCGGCGGTCGGCGTACTGCGCATCGACCTGCAGCCGGCCGGGCCGCCGCAGCGGGCCGAGCCGACCATCGCCGACTGACCGGCACTCCCGATCCACGCAAATCCGCGCACAACGAGAGGCTCCCATGTTCCAAGCCGTGTACCGGGGCGCCCGGACGATCACCATCAGCGAAGCCGAACCTGGCCAGCTCAGACCGGGGCAGGTACGCATCGACGTCGCCTACACCGGCATCTGCGGAACCGACCTGCACATTTACCACGGCGACATGGACGCCCGCGTCGGCGCGCCAGCGGTCATCGGCCATGAGATGTCCGGCCGCATCGCCGCGCTGGGTCCCGACATCAGCGGCTGGGCAGCCGGCGACCCCGTGACCGTCATGCCGCTGGACTGGTGCGGCACCTGCGCCGCCTGCCAGGCCGGCAACAGTCACGTCTGCCAGAACCTCACCTTCATCGGCATCGACGCCCCCGGCGCGATGCAACAGTCATGGGTGGTCCCGGCGAGCACCCTCGTCGCTCTGCCCGCCGACCTGCCGCTGGCCCAGGCGGCAGTCGTCGAGCCGACCGCCGTCGCGGTTCACGACGTCGGCCGCGCCGCCGTGGCCGCCGGCGAGAAGGTCCTGGTTGTCGGAGGCGGACCAGTGGGAACCCTGATCGCGGTCGTGGCCCGGCAGGCCGGCGCCGATGTCGTCGTCGCCGAGCTCGATGAGTTCCGCCGCGACTTCGCCGTCCGCCTCGGCCTGGAGACCATAGACCCGGTTGCCACCGACGTTCCCGCATTCGTCGGCAAGTGGACCGGCGGCGCGGGCGTGCCGGTCGCGTTCGAGGTCTCCGGCGCTGCCGCCGGCCTGGACACCGCCGTTGAATGCCTTGGCGTCCGCGGCCGGTTGTGCCTGGTCGCGATCCACCCGCACCCACGCGAAGTGAACCTGCACAGGTTCTTCTGGCGAGAGCTGCACCTGGTAGGCGCCCGCCTGTATGACCGTTCGGACTTTGAGCGCGCCGTCGAGCTCGTCGCCGCGGGCACCGTTCCGGCCGACCGGTTTGTGACCACCGTCGAGCCCTTGTCGCGCACTGCCGCAGCGTTCGAGGCCCTGGAGTCCGGCGGCGGCCAGATGAAGATTCTCATCGACTGCACCCGGGCTGACTGAGCACCTGACAACGTGTGAAAGGCACTGACGTGATTGAGTACCGACAGGCCATGTTCGACCTGACGGGCACGACCGCCGTCGTGACCGGCGCCCGCCGCGGCATCGGCCTCGCCATGGCCACCGCGCTGGCCCACGCCGGCGCCGACATCATCGGCGTTAGCGCGGGGCTGGAGCACTCCGGCAGCGAGGTCGAGCAGCAGGTCCGCGAGGCCGGGCGCAGCTTCAGCGGGCACCGCACCGACTTCGCGGATCGCGCCGCGGTGGCCAAGCTCGCCGCCGATCTAGCTGACGTGAAGATCGACATACTCGTCAACAACGCCGGCACGATCGCGCGAACTCCGGCCGCCAACCACACCGACGAGATGTGGGATCGTGTCCTGGCCGTCGACTTGAGCAGCCAGTTCGTCCTGACCCGCGAGGTCGGCCGCAGGATGGTCAACCGCGGACACGGCAAGATAATCTTCACGGCTTCACTGCTCAGCTTCCAGGGCGGTATCAACGTGCCCGGCTATACCGCCGCCAAGTCCGGCATCGCCGGCCTGACCCGGGCATTGGCCAACGAGTGGGCGCCCAAGGGCGTCAACGTCAACGCGATCGTCCCGGGTTACATCGCGACCGACAACACCCAGGCCCTGCAGGACGACCCGGAGCGCAGCAAGGCCATCCTCGAGCGAATCCCGGCGGGCCGCTGGGGCACTCCCGGCGACTTCGCCGGTGTGGCCGTCTTCCTCGCCAGCCATGCCTCCGACTATGTGCACGGGGCACTCGTTCCTATCGACGGCGGGTGGCTGGGCCGGTGACCACCGCGGATAGTGCGCCGCCGATGCTCGACGCAGTTGTGGCGCACGGCGTCATTCCGGTGCTGACCATCGACCAGCCCAGCCACGGCGCCGCAGTCGCCGACGCGCTCATACGCGGTGGCCTGCCGGTCGCCGAGGTCACGCTCCGCAGCCCTGGCGCAGAAGCGGTGCTGGCGCGGATGGCACGACAGCCCGGCCTGCTCGCCGGCGCGGGCACGGTGGTACGACTCGATCAGGTCGGCCGTGTGCACGCCGCCGGGGCCCGCTTCGTGGTCTGTCCCGGCTTCGACCCGGACATCGTCCGGCGGTGCCGCGACCTAGACCTGACCGTCATCCCCGGAATTTCGACGGCGACCGAACTGCAAGCGGCTGCCCGCATGGGCGTCGAGGTGGTGAAGCTGTTCCCGGCCGAAGCCGTCGGCGGGCTGCGCCTGCTGTCGGCTCTGGCGGCACCGTTCCCGGGCATGCGCTTCGTGCCCACCGGCGGCATAACGGAGGAGAATATGACGTCCTACCTCATCCATCCGGCCGTCCCGGCGGTCGGCGGCTCCTGGATCGCACCACCCGCCACGGTCCTCGCCCAGGACTGGGATCGCATCGCCGACAACGCCCGCCGCGCGGTGGAGATTGCCGGGCAGGCCGCGGCATGATCGGCAACGTGACCTTCGATCTGCTCCCGGCCGGCGAGTGCCGGTGGGACGCAATGTCGCTCGGCGAGGTCATGCTGCGGCTGGATCCCGGTGAGCGCCGCATCCGCACGGCCCGTCAGTTCTCGGCGTGGGAGGGCGGCGGCGAGTACAACGTCACCCGCGGCCTGTGCCGCTGCTTCGGCCAGCGCACCGCCGTAGTCACCGCCCTCGTCGCCAACGAGGTCGGCCGGCTCGTCGAGGATCTCATCCTCACCGGCGGAGTCGACACCTCCCTCATCAAGTGGGTTCCGGACGACGGCATCGGCCGGAGAGCCCGCAACGGCCTCAACTTCACCGAGCGCGGCTTCGGTGTACGCGGGGCGGCCGGTTGCTCAGACCGCGGCAACACCGCTGCCGCCCAGCTGCGCCCGGGGGACATCGACTGGAATGACCTGTTCGGCCGGCAGGGCGTGCGGTGGTTCCACACCGGGGGTATCTTCGCCGCCCTGTCAGAGTCGAGCGCTGCCGTCGCTCTGGAGGCACTCCAAGCGGCCAGGCAGCACGGCACCGTAACTTCCTATGACCTCAACTTCCGCCCGAGCTTGTGGAAAGACATCGGCGGCCCCGGCCGGGCGCGCCAGGTCAACACCCAGCTGGCCCGCTATGTGGACGTGATGATCGGCAATGAGGAGGACTTCACCGCCGCGCTCGGATTTGAGGTGCCTGACACCAGCGAGTCCTTCAGCGAGCTCGATGTCAGCAACTTCCAGCAGATGATCGGCGCGGTCGTGAAAGAGTTCGACAACTTCGCGGTCGTCGCCACCACGCTGCGCACTGTCCGCAGCGCGAACGTCAACGACTGGGGTGCCGTCGCCTGGTCCCAGGATGGCGGGTTCGTCGAGGCTGCACATCGGCCAGGGCTGGAGATCCTCGACCGGGTCGGCGGCGGCGACAGCTTCGCCTCGGGACTCATCTACGGGCTGATGACCGGCGAGTCGCTCCAGGTATCGGTTGACCTCGGCGCGGCCCACGGCGCGCTGGCGATGACGACCCCCGGCGACACCTCCAGCGCCACACTCGCCGAAGTCCGCCGCCTCGCGGCCGGCGGCGGCGCCCGGGTCGTGCGATGACCGCCACGGGCCAGCACATCCCGGCGGTGCGCCGTCTCGGCCGGACCGCGCTGAACGTCACCGAGATTGGCTTTGGCGCGTCGACCGCGGGCAACATCTGGCGGGCACGAAGCGACGAGGAGGTCGCGGCCGGCCTGGCGGCGGCCTGGGACCGTGGCATCCGCTACTTCGACACCGCTCCGCACTACGGGCTCGGCCTGTCCGAGCGGCGGGTTGGAACAGCGCTGCAGAATCGCCCCCGGGACGAGTACGTCCTGTCGACGAAGGTGGGGCGATTGCTCGAGCCGAACCCAGCGCCGACCGGATCGGACCTGGCCGTCGGCGGATTCGATGTTCCCGACGACCTTCATCGGGTACGCGACTACAGCGCAGACGGCGTGCGGCGCAGCCTAGAGGCCAGCCTTGAACGGCTCGGCGCCGACCGCGTCGACATCGTCCTTGTGCATGACCCGGACGACTACGTCGACCAGGCCCTCACCGAAGCAATTCCTGCCCTGGTCGCGCTGCGCGAGCAGGGTGTCATCGGCGCGGTCGGTGTCGGCATGAACCAGTGGCAAGCGCCGCTTCGCGCGGTCAATGAGACCGATGTCGACGTCGTGATGATCGCCGGTCGCTGGACGCTCGCCGACCGTTCGGCGCAGCCTCTCGTCGACCGGTGCGCCGAACGGGGGGTTGCCGTGCTGGCCGCGGCCCCGTTCAACTCCGGCCTGCTGGCCCGGCCGCGTCCGGCCGAGGACGCCACCTTCAACTACGAGCAGGCACCACGGCAGATGCTCGAACGCGCCCGGGCGCTGGCTGACGTCTGCGACTCCGCTGGGACCTCACTCCCGCACGCAGCCATGCAGTTTCCGTTGCGGCACCCGGCCGTGACCTCGGTCGTGGTCGGTTTGAGCAGCGGTCCCCAGGTCGATGCGGCGATCGAGCGGCTGCAGACTCCGATCGATGACGAGGTATGGACCAGGCTCAACGCTGTTGTCGAAGAAGGGCAGTGAGCATGCAGCGTATTGCGTCCGTCATCCGGCTGCGCCCGGCCAAGGAAGCGGAGTACCGCACCCTGCACGCCGATGTCTGGCCGGACGTGCTGGTGATGCTCAAAGCTGCGCACATATCGAATTACTCGATCTTCCTGCGGGACGGGATGCTGTTCAGCTACCTCGAATATCACGGCGACGACTACGGAGCCGACACTGCGCGGATCGCCGCCGACCCGGCCACACAGCGATGGTGGGAGCTGACCGACCCCTGCCAGCAGCCGGTGGAGTCCGCTAGTGACGGGGAGTGGTGGGCCGCCGCCGAAGAAGTCTTTCACTTGGACTGACATGCGCATCGACTCTCATCACCACATCTGGGATCTGCGGGTCCGGCCGCAGCCGTGGACCAACGGCCTCCCGGCACTTCAGCGCAGCTTCGGCATTGATGAGCTCAAACCGGCGCTGGCGCGCCACGCCATCGGCGCCACCATCGTCGTGCAGACGATGGCCGTCGCTGAAGAGACCCCGGAACTGCTGGCGCTGGCGGCGTCGGACCCCACCATCGCAGGCGTTGTCGGCTGGACGGACCTGACCGCCAGCGATGTCGCCGACCGCCTGGCCCAGCTCATCACCCCTGAGCTGGTCGGCATCCGGCACCTCGTCCAAGACGAGCCCGATCCATGCTGGCTGACCCGCCGCGAGGTTCAGGCTGGCATCGCCGCGGTGGGCGCAACTGGGCTGACGTACGATCTGCTCGTCACGCCCGCCCAGCTGCCGGCAGCTGCCGAAACGGTCCGCAACCATCCGGACGTCCGGTTCGTTCTCGACCACGGCGCCAAGCCGCTCATCCGCGACGGCATCTTCGAGCCATGGGGTCGCCTCATCAACGACCTCGCTGCCTCACCGAACGTCGCGGTCAAGCTGTCCGGGCTCGTCACCGAAGCCGCCGCGGCCGCAACCATCAGCGATCTGCGCCCTTACACCGGCCGGCTGCTGTCCGCATTCGGGCCGGGTAGGGTCATGTTCGGCTCCGACTGGCCAGTCTGCCTTGTCGCCTGCGGCTACGACCGCGTCATCGAGCTCGCCGAGGGCGCGTGCGACGGCCTTTCCGAGACGGAAAGGGCCGACGTGTTCGGTGAGAACGCCGCCCGCTGGTACGGGGTAAACACGGCACCTACTCCGCGGCGCGCTGACCCAGCCCACCAGATCCCTCAGCAATTCCCTGCGTGATAGCGCCCGCTGGGAGACACCCGCGAGGTGCCGGACGGTAGCGAAGGTGGACTCGATCGGGCTACCGGCAGAAACGAGGGATCACATCATCCGTGTCACGGAAGCGGCCATCGTCTGACACTAGGCATGTGCGAGCCATATGCGCAGGTCAGCAGATCCCTGGTGCGCCGCCTATAGTCCCGCCATGGTGTCGGGCCAGCACCGAAAATCGGCACTTAGTCACTGGAAATGGCACTTGGCCTGAGAAGTTATATTCGAAAAGAATCACTGAAGTGTGGAGCTATGAGGATTCGAACCCCAGACCTCTTCCATGCCATGGACGCATATTCCGTCTGATCGGGTCCCGCTGAGTCGCGTCTGTGCAGTTCAGGGTGATAGCGCTGCCTGAGTCGTGCTGGCTGAGTCTGGCGTGATCTGGGGTCGTTGTCACTTGGTTTGTCACTGGTTTCCGGACCTCACCGACGAAGGTGAGGTGGGGATGCCCCGCTTTGACGGACAGGGCTGATGGCTTGTCAGGCTACTTGCTGCAGGTCGTCCTTTCTGGCTGAGGTCTCGAATTCGGCGGGGCTGCGGTAGCCGAGGGTGGAGTGCAGGCGGGTGCTGTTGTACCAGCCGATGTATTCGACGGTGGCGCGGCGGGCGGCGGCCCGGGTGGGCCAGGGCCGGGTATCGATCAGCTCGCCCTTCAGGGAGGCGAAGAAGCTCTCGGCCAGGGCGTTATCCCAGCATTGGCCGGTCCGGCCCAGGGACAGCACCACCTGGCAGTCCCCGGCCAGGTCAGCGAACTGCGCGGAGGTGTACTGGCAGCCCCTGCCGGAGTGAAAGACCACGCCGGGCGCGGGACCGCGGGCCGCGACGGCGTTGGCGAGCGCATCGGCGACGAGCTCGGTGCGCAGGTGATCGGCCATCGCGAACCCGACGACGCGGCGGGAGGCGATGTCGATCACGGTGGCCAGGAACAGCCAGCCTTCCCAGGTGCGGATATAGGTGATGTCCCCGCACCAGCGCGAGTTCAGCCGGCTGGCATCGGCGGTGAAGTCCCGGCGGATCCGGTCGGTGCGCGCGGCGGCGGCCGGGTCCGCGATGGTGGTCTTCTTCCAGCGCCTGGCGGCCAGGCCGGCCAGCCCGGCCTGGCGCATCAGCCGGGCCACCCGCTTGCGGGAGTGGCGGCGGCCCTGCCGGCGCAGCTCGGCGTGGATCCGCGGGGCGCCGTACCGGCCCCTGGACCGGTTGTGCTCGGCCCTGATCCGTGTGGCGAGCTCCGCGTCCCGGCGGTCGCGGCCTGAAGGCTGCCCGCTGCGGGCGGCGTAGTAGGCGGCACGGGAGACCTTCAGCAGCTCGCACGCCCTTTTGACGTTGCGCCTGCCCTGCTTCTCCGCCTCGATGAACGGGTAGACGTTCACCGGGTCTCCTTCGCGAAGAAAGCCGTCGCTCGCTTGAGGATCTCCACATCCTCCCGCAGGCGGCGGTTCTCCCGCCGCAGCTGCGCCAGCTCGTCCTTCTCGCTGCTGGTCAGGCCCCCGTCCTGCCTGCTCCCGGCGTCCCGCCCGGCCTGCTTGACCCACTCCCGCACCGCGGTCTCGGTCAGGTCAAAATCCTTCGCGACCTGGCCCACGGACCGATCCCCCTGCCGGCACCGCTCCACAATCTCGGCCTTGAACTCAGGTGTAAACGAACGGCGGCGCCGGGGCTTCTTCCCCATGCTCTCCATGATCGGACATCCTTCCGGGGGACAAACCCCTGAAGATGGATGTCCGTCAAAGCGGGTCAGGCCCAGGCAGCTCGAATCGACGATGACTTCATGACCGCAGAGTTCGATGGGAGCGTCATCGCGACCGCGCAGTACAGCTCGCAGGCGGCGGCTGATGGCCAGGGCGCGTGGATTGTGTCCAGTCTCCCCCGCCGCCTGTTCACCCGGAACCAGGCAATCACGGCGATGGTGCTCGCGGAGCGGCTCGCCGTGGGCTGCGGCAGCTCGAACCGCCCTGGGGCCGATTTGCCCGCTCACCGAATTCAGCCAGGCTGACGTTGATTCAGGCATACACCAACGCCCCCTCATGGCACGCCTTTAGGACAAGGCCCTGCGTTGGCCAGCGTCTAGGCTGAAAAGTGGCCGGCCCGCCATGAGAGCATGGCACGCCCTCCGCCACAGGCCACATCAAGGGCCTTCGTGCCATGCCTGCCAGCTCGGTGCAAGGTAAGGCCTGTCGGCCCGGCCGACGCCGACGACAACGCCAGGTGAAGTTACCAGCAAGCTCCGTCGAGGTATCCGGCGAGTTCGCGCAAATCGGTGATCGTGTGCGTCGGTGGCGGGCCATCCGGGTCGACATGGTGTCCGGGTCGTTCGATGCGCACGGATCGCAGTTTTGCTTCGCCGGCCCCGCGGACGTCCCGCGCCGATGCCGCGACGTGCAACTGGACACCGAAGCGGTCGCGGGCAATCGCGTAAATGCAGGGGTCTGGCTTGTAGCACGCCAATCGCTGCGAGGTCAGGGCGTTCGCGGGATCGATCAGCGGCCAGACCTTACTGGAGGCGAGAATATTGTCATCGACATTGGACAAGATGCCGAGCCGGTAATGGGTGTCGAGGGCCGCCAGCGCCGACTCAACGTCGGGCCAGAGAGGCCAGTCGGCGATGGACGCCAGGAGCCCGGCACAATCGGCGTGGGCGTCGCCGGGGAGGGCGTGATGCTCATACGTGGCGCGCAGGGCTTGCTCGGCCAGCTGAGCGAAGGGGACCCATGGCCGTGCGTGCGCTTGTGCATGCTTGCTGCGAGCGTCCCAGTCGTCGTAGAGCTCTTTGCCGCGTTGCGGCCAGCCGCGCTGGTCCGCGAGTGACTGCAGAAACGTTCCGCCGCCGTGCCGCGAGTCGATCAGCGCGCTGAACAGGTCGAACGTGACCAGCGGTGCTTTCATCATCGCAGCCAGTTGCGACTCGCGGGACCGTCAGCGTCGAGCAAGCCCGGCGGTTCGCAGGCGAGGTTATCGCCAGTTCGTGCCTCGCCTGCGACACGTGTACGCGACCGTCCCGGAGTGCAAAAGTCCAAATTAGGCCTGCTTCTCGCGCCATTTGCGCCGTGGTTTCGTCAAGGCCACCAACGGCTCGTTGCGCTCAACTGGCATCTTCGTAATCGGGTCGCGGCTATCTCTTCGAATGGCGTACTGCGCGTGCGCCGCCGAGGCGCACCGTCGCCAGAATTGAGGGTAGTAAGACTGATGCGGTCTGATGGGGGTTTTGGGGGGTTCAGGGGCACGGCGTTAGCCAGCGACTGGGCTTGGCCTGTCAAAGCTTGATGTTGGCGTCGTACGGCGAGGTGCGGGTGCCGGCGACCTCGCCGGGCGTCATGGCATCATCCAGGGCCCTCAGTGTGGGCGTCGTCCAGCCGCAGTTGCTCGGCGGCGGTAATCCATTGCGCGACCGTGAGGTAGGAGGTCCAGCTCATCGCGACCTTGCCGCTGCACCAGTCCTGGACGGCCAGCCACTCGATCAGGTCGTAGCAGTCCTCGCCCTCCTGGCGGCCGAACATGGCGCTGTCGCCCTCGGACTCGGCGATCCCACGGGGATCGGGGTTGCAAATCGCGTAGCCCTGCGCGCACCAGTAGGCCGGGTCGGGCCCCTCGAACTTCTCCAGCCCCGAGACCTTGCTGGGGTCCAGGCCGATCATCGCCAGCAGCCCGATAACGCTGGGCGCGGTCCGCTGGCTCTTGCCGTAGGGGCTTCACGCGACAATGACGGGCACCTTTTCGGTACCGGCCGGGCGGAACACATCAGCGTAGATGGTCACGCCGTCGCGCAGGGTAACGGCGACCTCCTTCTCGAACTCGATGTCGGTCAGCAGGGGCCCGAATGCAGGCGCGACCTGATAACCGGCCGGCAGGTTCCGGGTGCCCGGATCGAACGGGCTGAGCAGTCCGTTCGTCCCCGGTACATAATGAGACGGCTCGAACAGGTTCTTTTTATGGCTCAGTTCTATTGACCTTTCGCCGGTACGACCGGCAGCTGCACGTAGCTCGGATGATCGGGGCCCGTGAACACGGTGTTCGACGCGCCGGCGTGATAGCTCTCGTCATAGGCGCGCGTCGGCAGGCCCGCGGGCGAATAGGGCTGAATGTCAATCCGGAGCCGGGAGCCTTTGCGGATCAGCGCGCTGCTCGGATACAGACCCACCTCGATCGCGACGATTTCGCCGTCTTCGAGCGGCTGGTAATCCGCTTCGGCATGCGTGTGGACCGGCCAGTATTTCGTCGATCTCGTGTCATCGAGCGCACGGTGCGAGACCTTTAGCAGGCCGTGCCCCACCGGGTGGATGTTGGTCGGGTCGATCGGCGGAACCAGCGACTCGTAGCGGATCTCCCGGTCGTGGTCGTCCAGCACGCGCAGCGACACGAAGACATCCAGGTCGCGGCGGGTGGACGAGACCCACAAGCCCGCCTTCATGTAGCCGGCCAGGACCATATCTTCGGGCAGCGGCTCGCTGACGAACGAGACGCCGGTGGACCAGCGCGGAGTGCCGCCGACAAATCCGGTTGGCGCCGGTATTGGCCGGCCCAGGTCAAGATCGGCGTCGTAGCTCGCCGAAGCCTCAGCCGCAGGGATGTCCTCCCTCACGCGCAGGAAGTCGCTCCGGCGGCCATCGCCCGGCCAGTTCGACGGGCTGGCATCGAGGTACCAGCGCCGGTACGTGGTCCGGGCAATGGGCCATTCGGCCTCTTCCAGAACGTAGTGAGCGCCGTTGCCGGTGCGTACCTGCACCCGGACTGGTGCACCGTCCATCGCGCCGTTGTCTTTGCCCTTGAGCCAGTGGTCGAAAAACCGCGTGTGCTCGGCGATCGTCGATTCCTGGTAGCTGTGGGGGAACCAGGCGTCGACGAAGTCGAATTTCTTGGCCTGCACGCCCGTCGACCGGATGAAGGTCTCGCTGCTGCCTAGCTGGTGGATCACGACGCCGGTCTGCGGGCCGACGATCCATACCGGCGCCGTGGCCTTCTCGATCTCGGGCCGCATGAAGATCGACCCGCGGGCACCGTAGGCGGCGGGATCATCGAACGGGGTGGCCAGCATCTGGGCCAGCCAGTCGGTCTCGCGCCGCTCGCCGCAGAAGTTGTGGCCCGCCATAGCCTTTCGCCACCAGGTCCAGAAACCTTCCCCGAACAGGCCCCCGCCGTAGAGGGCCTCGTTGTAGAGGTCCGAGTCGGTGCCGAGGGCGATCATCGCCTTGAGGTGGGGCGGTTGCAGGCTGGCCACGGTGTGCTGGGTGATCGCCAGGTAGGACATTCCCCATAGGCCGACGTTGCCGTTGGACCAGGGCTGCGTCCCCGCCCATTCGATCGCGTCGTAATAGTCTTCGGCCTGCTGCACGCTGAAGGGCGCCTGCAGGCCGGGGCTGTTGCCGACGCCGCGGGCGTCGACGCGAATGCACACGTAGCCGTTCGGTACCCAGACCGATGAGTCGACGCTTTCGTGGTTCTCGTACTGCAGGCCGTCCGGGTTTCCGGTGAAGAAGCGGTCCTCCAGCTCCTCCTTTCGCGCCGCGTCCGCTTCGCCGCAGATGACGCCGTGGTCGAAGCTCTTGCCGTAGATGCCCTGATTCATGATCACCGGATGCTGGCCGTCGTCAGCGGGACGGAAGACGTCGGCGCAGACATAAGACCCGTCGCGCAGCGGGATCTTGACGTCGGTCAGTTTGATGATGCCGCGGATGTTGCGCCGCAGCTCGTTGCGGGCGGCGGCGGCATCGCGGAGCCGTCGGGGCGTGTTCGCCGTAAAGACTCCCGGCGCCGCGTTGAGTTTCTTCAGCAGCTCCGTGACCAAGGGATCGCTGGCGAAGGTGACCGTCTGATCGCCGGCGAACGAGACCATCTGCTCGCTCGACGGGCCACTGGACGTGGCTGCGTCCATCACCTTTTCCGCGTCGGTGTCGGCCTGGTTGAAGTTGATGACCATCGGCCCGATCAGTTCGTGCACGATCGGCGCGATCGTGATGCCGTTCTCGACGGACCCGTCCTGATCCAGCGTCTGAATCAGCCGGGCGAGGTTGGTCACGATCGGGTCGTGCAGCCGGTCGATCTTGCCGTCGGCGCGGTTGACGAGCTGGGCCAGGTTCACGCTCGGCGCACCCTCGACGGATCCCAGCACGAGCCCGCCGACGAGGAAGGTGACTGACTCGCCCTTTCGGTACTGGAATTCGCCCCGCTCGTTCGTAATACCTGTCGTCGTCGGCGTCTGATATCGGAGGCCGGAAATCGGGCCCGCGAAGACACCGGTGACAGTATCCGTGACCGCCGCGGCTGGATTGGTGGCGGTCACTTCGAGTCGATGGCCTTCAGGAAGGCGATCTTGCCCTCCTCGGCGTGCTGGCTGAGGACGTTCAGATGCATGTCCGGGTTGTGCTCTTGATGCTGCTCGGGGACGAACGGGTTTCCGGACCAGGACTGCAGCCGGCAGACCCGGTGCTGGATGCGCCAGCCCTGGTCGGTCCGGACAATTTCGTCGTCGTACCAGCCCGTCCCGAGCCAGGTGGAGCCGCCTTCGGCCGCTTCGCGCACGAGCAGCCAGTTTCCGTAGCTGAAGGCGTTAGCCCGGTCGCCGTCCACGTGCACCAGCTGGCCCATCATCGTGTGCTGGTGGCTGTCCAGGCGGTCATGGAACTCGGCAAATGAGCGCTTGAATTCGGGGAGGCCCTTCCACGCGGCGCCGGCGGGGCCGAACTCCGCTATGACGTCCTCGGTGAAAACGAGGTCGAAAAGCTGCCATTGATGAGCATCCAGCGCAAAGCCATAGAGATTCAGAATCTCAAGGATTGCTGTCTTGTCCTCGTATTCGGTCATGCTGATGATCTCCATTCTCATGGGCCAGGCTGGACTGTGTTGCTTCTCGTCCCGGTCACCTGCGCGTACCGGTCATGGCCGTTGCGGCGGTGGCCGCAACCTGCTTGAGCCGGTCGGCCCAGGACTCAATCTGCTCCGTCGGCACGGAAGCCGGCATGCCGCTTATCCGGATCGCCATCGGGGGAAGGGCTGCCCCCGCGGGAATGGGCACGACGATCGATTCGAGGTCGTACCGCTGGCCCGGCGACAAGTCTGGGCAGAACAGGTCGGCCAGTTCGGCGATCGCCTGCTGTACCGCCCGCTCCTGGCGGGGCAGCCGGTCGGACAGCTCGAACTCCGACAGGGCAGCCTGCTGACGCTGGAGCAATTCCGGCTCAGCCGCCAGCAGGGAGTAGCCGCTCTCGCGTACCTTGTCGAGCTGCGCGCGGTAGAACGCACGGCGATCCTGACTGTCGTCCGGTGCGCGCAGCAGCCACTCGTCGACCTCGGCCGCCGTCGAGCGGACCAGGAAGGCCGCGCCGAGTGGCGGGATGATGGGCTGGCGGTGGCCGAGGGGAAACGCTCCATCGACGGATTTGCGATCTGCGGCCAGGACCTGCACCACGTCCCAACGAATCTTGACCAGGACGCCGCAGTTCACCTCGAGTTCGCTACTGAGGTCCTCAATCTGAGCTCGCATTATTTCGGCCAGCTGGGCGGCCTGGATCAGCTCGGGGTCAGGAGTAGCGATGAACGATCCGGGCGAGAATCGCCCGTAACCGCCCTGGAAGAACAGCAGCGGCAGCGTTGATCGCTCCACGGCCAGCTCGTGGACGAGCCCCAGGACGATGTAGTGGTCGCCCGCTTCCCGGATGTCGGAGAACGTGCACTCGATCCAGGACACGGCATCGTCGAGGATGGGTGACCCCAGCGGCCCGGCGCGCCAGCTGACCCCGTGGAACTTGCCCGCTCCGCCGGTCGCCAGCTGGCGGCACAGCGGCTCTTGATCAGCCGCCAGCACGTTGACGCAGAAGGCCTGGGCGGTCCTGATCTGGGCGAAGCTGTTCGAGCTGCTGGCCGGAAAGAACGTGATCAGCGGCGGGTCCAGCGAAACTGAGGAGAACGTGCCGACGACCATTCCGGCTGGTTGACCGTCCGCAGCTACCGCCGTGACTACGGCCACCCCGGTGGGATAGTGCCCCAGCGTTTCCCGGAAGAGGGCCGGGTCGATGGCCTTGGACATGCACACCCCCATCACACGCTCTTGCTGCCGCGAACGCTCTGGATTGGGCTGGGACGCCCGTCCCCGGCTTCGGTGGCCGGCCGGGCTCCGGGCCTCAACCCCGCGATGCGATCGAGCCCCATTCTGCGCGTCCTGGGCGTCCGCCGCCATGCCGCCAGGCCGACGGCGACCAGGAGCGCGGCCCCGTTGAACAGGTCGGGGATCCAGACGGGCAGGCCGGCCAGCTGCAGTCCTTTGACTCCGACGGCGAGGGTGTAGGCGGCGACCACGGTGCCCCAGATGTTGAACCGGCCGCCGCGGAACTGGGTCGAGCCGAGGAACACCGCCGCGATCACGGGCAGCAGGTAACCGGGGCCGACCGTGGGGTCACCAGTCGACAATTGGGAAGTCAGCAGCAAGCCGCCCAGGCCGGCGGCCACGCCGGAGGTGATCAGCGCGAACAAGATGATGCGAGAGGTCCGTACGCCGGCCAGAGCCGCGGCTTGGGGGTTGCCGCCGGTGGCGTAGACGCGGCGGCCGGCCGGGGTGCGCTCCAGCACGTACCAGAGCAGCAGCGCGACGGCGAGCATGATGTACACGGGGTAGGTGATACCGAACAGCTGGCCGTTGCCGAGCCGGGAAAAACCAGCCGGCAAGTTGATGATCTGCTGGCTGCCGGAGATCCAGGCGGTCGCCGCGGCCAGCAGCGAGCTGACCGCCAGCGTGGCGATGAACGACGGGATCCGGGCCCGGGTAATCATCAGCCAGGAGAAAATCCCCACCGCCGCCCCGGCCAGCAGCGACAGCACCACCGCCGCCGCGATCGGAATGTGGCCGACCAGCAGCCGGGCGACGAGGATTGACCCGAGGCCGACTTCGGCGCCGATCGCGAGGTCGATCACCCCGCACGCGGTGGGGACGACGAGTCCGACTGCGACCAGGCAGGTGACCGCCTGGTTGGACAGCAGTGACCGCCAGGTCCCGGCGGTCAGGAACGTGTCGGGGACCCACAGCGCGAACACCACGAACATGAACGCCAGCAGATACAGCGCCGACATGTTCCGGAACGCCACCGCCCGGCGCAGCCGCACCGGCCACGATTCACGCTGCACCCCGTCCAGCTGCGCCTGCGGCGGCCTGTTGTCGGCGGGCTGGCCGACCGCCGCCACGGCGCCTGCGGCGGCGGTCGGGGTAGCCGGGGTAGCCATGCGGTCGATCAGCTCGGTCCGCCGGGCTCGTTTGCGCGCCCAGGCGGTGGTGGTGTTATTACGGATCAGCCGGCCGATGGCCTCCCGGCGGGTCACCGGCGGCCTGCGCCAGGCGGCCAGCCCGACGGCGACCAGGAGCGCGGCCCCGTTGAACAGGTCGGGGATCCAGACGGGCAGGCCGGCCAGCTGCAGTCCTTTGACTCCGACGGCGAGGGTGTAGGCGGCGACCACGGTGCCCCAGATGTTGAACCGGCCGCCGCGGAACTGGGTCGAGCCGAGGAACACCGCCGCGATCACGGGCAGCAGGTAACCGGGCCCGACGGTGGGGTCACCAGTGGACAGCTGCGAAGTCAGCAGCAAGCCGCCCAGGCCGGCCACTAGCCCGGAGGTGACCAGCGCGGCCAGGATGACCCGGGAGACCCGGATACCGGCCAGCGCGGCGGCCTCGCTGCTGCCGCCCATGGCGTCGACATTGCCGCCGGTGGCGTAGACGCGGCGGCCGGCCGGGGTGCGCTCCAGCACGTACCAGAGCAGCAGCGCGACGGCGAGCATGATGTACACGGGGTAGGTGATACCGAACAGCTGGCCGTTGCCGAGCCGGGAAAAACCAGCCGGCAAGTTGATGATCTGCTGGCTGCCGGAGATCCAGGCGGTCGCCGCGGCCAGCAGCGAGCTGACCGCCAGCGTGGCGATGAACGACGGGATCCGGGCCCGGGTAATCATCAGCCAGGAGAAAATCCCCACCGCCGCCCCGGCCAGCAGCGACAGCACCACCGCCGCCGCGATCGGAATGTGGCCGACCAGCAGCCGGGCGACGAGGATTGACCCGAGGCCGACTTCGGCGCCGATCGCGAGGTCGATCACCCCGCACGCGGTGGGGACGACGAGTCCGACTGCGACCAGGCAGGTGACCGCCTGGTTGGACAGCAGTGACCGCCAGGTCCCGGCGGTCAGGAACGTGTCGGGGACCCACAGCGCGAACACCACGAACATGAACGCCAGCAGATACAGCGCCGACATGTTCCGGAACGCCACCGCCCGGCGCAGCCGCACCGGCCACGAATCACCCGGCACCACCTCGAGCGACGCCTGCCCGGCCGCCTCACCGGAACTCACGGCGACACTGACTGCCTGCGGGTCCTCGCCCGCGCCGACGTGACCACCGGCCGTCTGGAGTTCCAGCTCGTCGCGGACCAGCCGTTCTTCGGTCAGCGACTCGCGCGGGATCTCGCTGGCCACCCGGCCCTGCCTGAGCACCAGCACGCGGTCGCACAGCAACACGAGTTCCTTGGTGTCCGAGGAACACAGCAGCACCCCCGCCCCGTCGCGTCGCGCGGCCAGGATCAGCTCGTAGATGGCCGCCTTGGCGCCCACGTCGACCCCCTGGGTGGGCTCGTCGAGCAGGAGCACCCGGGGCCGGACGCGGAGCCACTTGGCCAGCACGACCTTCTGCTGGTTGCCGCCGCTGAACAGCTTCAGCCGCTGCTCGGGATGGGGCGGCCGCAGCCCGACGGTCGCCATCCACAAACGGGCCTGCGCCCGCTCGGCGCGTCCGTCCAGCCGGCCCAGGGCCCGGCGCAGCGGGCGCATCAGCGGCAGGGTCAGGTTCTCCCTGACGCTCATCTCCATCAGCGCACCGCCGCGGCGACGGTCGGCCGGCACATAGGCCATCCCGCTCTCGATGGCCGCCACAGTGTCATCGGGGATGAGTTCCTCCCCGCCGACCTCCACCCGGCCACCGGAGCGGTGCTGAGCTCCGAACAGCATCGGGCCGAGCTGCTCGCGGCCCGAACCGAGGATGCCGCCGACACCGACAATCTCACCAGCGCGCAAGCTGAGCGAGAATTCACTGAGCTCCGCGCCGCTGATCCCGGTCACGGTCAATACGGGCTCGCCCGTCTTGCCCCGGCTCCTCACGGTCATTTCGGCGACCTCGCGGCCAGCGATCAGCGTCACCATCGTGTCGTGATCGAGCCGGCTGACGGGCTCCTCGGCCACCACCCGCCCGTCGCGCAGCACGACTACCCGGTCGGCGAGGGCCAGGACTTCGTCCAGCCGATGGGAGATGAACACCACCCCGGCCCCCGACGACGCGACCCGCCGGATCGCCTCGAACAGCACCTGGACCTCGTCACCGGGCAGCGCCGTCGTCGGCTCGTCCAGGACCAGGACGTTGTCCGGGCGAGTCCAGCCGTCGAGCGCCCGGGCGATCGCGACGATCGCCCGCTGCGCGGGCGACAACCTTCCGACCGGGACCGTCACATCCAAGCTGGCCCCGAACCGGGCGATGAGCTGCCGGGCTCGGCGACGCTCGGCGGCGCCGCGGACGGGGGCGAACCCCCGCCCGCGCGCCGACGGGCCCAGCCCCAGGTTCTCCACCGTGGTCAAGATGTCGGCCAAGCCGAGATCCTGGTGGATGAAGTGCAGTCCCTCGCGAGCCGCCGGCGCCGCCACCAGCTCGCCGCCGGCCTTGCGGACCTCGACGACCGCCCCAGAATCGGCTTTATAGACACCGGCCAGGATCTTGACCAGCGTCGATTTGCCCGAGCCGTTGTGTCCCAGCACCGCGACGACTTCCCCTGGATGAACCTCTAGCGACACGTCGTCCAAGGCTTTCAGGCCAGGGAACGTCTTCGACATGCCGGTGACCCGCAGCAGCGGCGTCGAGGTCTCAGGAGTCGCGGCCGCTGTGGTCGCCGCGCTCACCCGCTCGTGTGCCACAGCGTCGCGTACCGGTGCGTGAAGTCGGGGTAACCGATCCACCCGTCGGTCGGGTTGAAGGTGATGTCCTTCTGCGCCAGGAATTGCTCATCCAGATCGCCGGCCTTCTCACTCGCGGTCGGCTGATGACCCTCCAGCAGCCGCGCCGCGGCGTCGACCGCGGTCCACGTCGACACCGGTGCATCGATCGCCAGCCCGGCGGTCAGGCCGCCGTTCTTGATGTCCTGCAGGTTTCCGGGCGTGGGACCGCGACCCACCGTCATGACCCCCGTCAGGCCAGCAGCGCGCATCGCCGCGGGCAGACCCTGGGCGATCTGGAGACTCACGAATACCGCAACGTTCGTCGCGGGGTGCGCCTGCAGATCGGCGACGACCGTACCGGGAGCCGTCGTGCCGATGGTGACAGCGTCGATAGGCACCGTGCGCTCCATGCAAGACGGGCATTTCTTCTTCATCTCTTTCACGAACGCCTGCTGCAAGGGGTTCGAGAAATCGAAGGTGGGCAGACCGTAAAATACGGCATTGGCCTTAGCGCCTTTGTGCGCAATCACCCAGTCCGCAAGCAGCTTCCCATCGTTTTCGACTTCATCCGCGCCAATGTAGTTGAAGGTGACGCCGTAGGGTGTCACGTCCTTGGCAATCGAAATCGAAACTACTTTGATGCCAGCGGCGGACAGCTTCTTCAGGCCGTCTCCGAACAAAGATGGATCAACAGTCATAAATACCACGTCCGGCTTCAAAGCGAGCGCGCTCGACGCGGCGGCCTGCGCCGACGACGCCGTCGTACCAGCATTCAGCTTCGTGAAATGTCCGCCAATCGCTGCGACGGCCGCCTGGAGGGACATGCCGGCCAGGGCGCAAAAGGGTGTCCCGCACTGCAGGAAAACGAACTTTTTGCCCGCCGGAAGTTTCTCAGGCAGCGGCTCGGTCACTGGAAACGCGCTGGGGCGACCCGTGATGGGTACGAGTGCCGCCTTCGCTGCTGCGACGTTCGCTCCCTGAGCCGAAACCGACGAGGAACCCGAGCCCGATCCCGCCGAGGAACCGGTGCCCGGCGAGGAGCCACAGGCCGCGATCGACACGACCGCCACCGACGCCACGCAGGCTGCGGTCACCTTCCAGGCGGTACGCCGGCGCGAGTGCCCTCCCGTATTCCGGGTCCCCGGCTGAGGTCGGTCGGGCGGGCCGGTAAAACCCAGTTCGCCGGACCCTCCGCGGGCGGGTCTGCCGCCCGACAGGTCACCGATTTCTGTGGGCATTTTTCTACTCTCCTGTCGTCTGCGCAGCAACGATGAGACGCCGCGATCAGGGATGTTGCTCCCGGCCGGCCCCGAGTGATCCTCGCTACTTACGAACCGAATGGACCGAACCAATAGGCTTTACCCTGCATCGAGTTGGCGGCCATGTCAAGCAGTCTTCAGACCAGCCGATTCAGGCCTCGCGCGGTGGATGGTCCGGCGATACGAGATGATCGTCGCGACGTGGCGCGGTCCGCTGGGCGCGCGTAATCGCGCGGCGTCGACGGCCGGGCACCCGATCCATCGAGTCATGGCCGCGAGGTCATGCCGCGGGAACGGCTGCGGGTACGCAGCCGCTGGAACGCCGCGGCGTGGACGTGGAGCCAGCTCCAGCCGCGGTCGATCTTGAGCCGCCTGTCCACGCAGCCCACGGCACCAACGGAGCCAGGTTCAGGCTGTGTTACTCGTTCAGGCTCTTGGTGTTACTCGTGCGGGCTTTCGGTCGACTTGTGACGTGCAGCGACAGCAATCATTGGGACGCGTCGAATGGCCGTGCCGCTTATGGTCCGCGCGTCAATGCAGGTCGGGAACTAGAACTCCTTCGTCGACTCGGGCGACTCCGATGGAATCAGGTCGGCCACTCTTCCTTCATCAGCGGCGTCCCGGTGAAGCCACTGACGGGTTCAAGGCTGGGATCGGTTCCATCCCGCCGACTCGCCGACGCGTCGGGGTGATCGTCGAACCAGCCGTCCGCGGGATACCTGTACATCCAGTCAACGAACAGCTTGCGGCGCGCGATCAGCCATTTGCCGTCCCGCTGCTCGAACCTGTCGAGATAGCGCGCCCACAGCTTGACCTTCTCGCCTTTCCAGTGGTGCCTTTCAGATCCTTGATGATCAGCCTGGAGGTACGTCTCGACATGAGCAATTTTCGGGCCGTCGAAGTCGATCAGGCTGTTACCGAGGAAATGCATGGTCCGGACAAATCGCGGCATTTCCTCCGTCAGGAAGTTAACGAAGCCGTCGACAGATCCGGCGTGCAAGCTTTCTGGAAACTGGACCCACGCGTCTTCGTGGAAGGCGCCCCGGACCATGTTCATGTCTACCCGGTCGAGTCCACGACAATAACGCAGCAGCACATCGTGAATCTCAGCCCGGGCACTAAGTTCCTCAAGATTCATCATTGCCTCCGGGTCATCTGTAGATCGGCCGACGCTTATCCCGCCGCGACGGGTAGTTGCAGGTACGAGGCGTGTTCGCCGCCAGTGTGGATGACGTGCTGTCCGCTGTTGGCGGGGATGTATGCGGGCAGCCTGGGCATGATTGGTCCCAGGATCTGCCGGCCGCTGATGACAAGCCGGAGCTGCTGGCCGGGGCGGAATGCGAGGCCTATGGGCAGCAGGTCGATTTCGATGTCGACGATCTCACCGGGCGAGAGCTTTTCGACCCGGTCGAAGCTGTGGGCGGGTACAGCGTCGGTCGACAACTTCTCGTCCAAGTGGCGCATGGAAACGCGCAGGCGTCCGTCGGATCCCTTGTACCGCAGGATCGAGGCGCCGCGTTCGGTAACGTCCTGCGCCATCGCACCCTGGTTGGGCACGGTGAACTGCTGCAGAGGCGTGCCGTACGCGTCGAGCTTCTGGACGAGGACGAATAGGTCCATGTCGTCGGCGCCTCGTGCTTCGACCCAGAGGCGGGCCTTCGGGTAGCCGACCAGGACAGTCTCCTGGTCGAACCGCATGACAAACGACACCGCATCCGGGTTTGATCCGACGTCGTAGACGGCCATCACCTCGTCCGCCGGTGCTGCCGTGTCCAGGACGCGCGAGCGGCCGTCGAGGTAATACTTGATCGAGGTGACGTCCTGCGGGGGGAACTCGTCCGAACTGACGCCGACCCGGTCACCGCCTTCGAGGTCGAGGACGGAGTAGCGGACGCGAGGCGTCTGCTCCCACCCGTTGTCCTCTTCCTTGAGATAGCGGTCGAAGAACCGCTGCAGGTCCTTGACGTTACCCTCGTCGTAGTAGTCGGGCCACTCCTGACTGTTATGGATGCGGAGCCACTTCTCCTTTGAGGCCATCCGTCGCCAGGCACGGAACGTTCCCGCGGAGTGCAGTGTGTTCGAGTAGCTGGCTACAACGTACGCCGGCACCGTGATCCGGTCGAAGCGCGGGATCTTGTTCTCCCACAGGTCGTTCACGAGCGGATAGCGCTCGGCCTCCGTAACGATGTCCTCCTTTCCGTTATGGCCATAGAAGCTGTTGTCCTGGAGTTGCTTAGCGAACGCGATGTCAGGCATGCCGCCCCGCTTCACCAGGTCACGGTAGACGTCGCTTACGCCTTCCCACGGATTGATCGCCGCGAGATGCGGAGGCTGTTCAGCGGCGGTGAACCACTGCGAGGCCGCGAGGTAGGAGGTCCCGCTCATGCCGACTTTGCCGGTACACCACTCCCGAGCGGCCAGCCACTCGATCAGGTCGTGGCAGTCGCGGCCTTCCTGGCGATCCCACAGGACGCTGTCGCCGTCCGAGTTGCCCACACCTCGAATATCGGGGTTGCAGATCGCGTAGCCCTGCGCGCACCAGTAGGCCGGGTCCGGACCCTCGAACTTCTCCAGGCCCGAAACGATCGCGTTGTCCAGGCCGACCATGCCGAATATGCCGAACACGCTGGGGGAGGTCCCTTGACCCTTCCCGTACGGGCTCCACGCCACGATCACGGGCACCTTCTCCGTCCCCGCCGGACGAAACACATCGACATAGATGGTCACGCCGTCCCGCATCGGGACCGCAACGTCCTTCTCGAGCACAATGTCGACGGGCAGGGAACGGAACATAGGCATGATCTGCGAACCCGCCGCCAAGGTTCGTGTACCTGGATCGAACCCGCTCAAGACGCCATACCTGTCGCCCGGTTCCAGCGGGTGGGACGGTACAAACACTTTTTCCGGGTGACTCACGTGCACTCTCCTTTTGTCGTGCCGTGGCTGAGTTCAGGACCGGCGTTCGAGCACGCTTGTCGATATCGCGGCGGACTCGGCACCGCACAACTCGCGTCCGACGTTCTCCAGCCAGGTGTCGATGTTGTAGGCGGCGTGCAGGCTGCCGGCGCGACAGTTGCGAGCGATCAACTGCAGCGGCTGCCGCTTCATGATCGCTGACGCGCCGGACGCGCGGAACAGCGTCTCGATCGCGGAGCTGCACGCGTCCCAGACATAGGCCACGTCGGTGTGGTACTGAAGGACTTCCCCCGGGGAGAGGTCCTTCTGCTCCAGGTTGCACCGGTCGACCGCGGCCACTGCGGCATCGGCCAGTATGCCCGCCGCCCGGGTCTGCATGTGCGCCCGGCCGACCGCATGGTGGATGACCGGAGCGTCCAGCGCGTTCGCGTAGGGCGAGTAGGGGACACTCCGCTTGCCGACCCCTGCGAGGAACGCCTCCATGGCGTGGTCGGCCATGCCGAGCGCCACGCCGGTGCCACTGACCAGCGAGCGGACAAGACCTCCGCGCCGCGGCCCGAGGCCCTGGCCGGTCTGCTCGGCGATCCGGGCAGCGAGCTGCTCGGGAGTGCTGAAACGCTCCTCGGGCACGAAGAGCTCGCCATCCGTCGCGACGGTCTGGCTGCCGGTGGCGGCCAGACCCATCGCATCCCAGTCATCTCGGGCGATGAGCTCGTCCTTCGGGACCAGCGCCATGCCCACCTTCGCATCGTCGGTCTCGTCGTAGAAGGCGGCGAGGTAACCGTGGGAGGCATGGACGCTGCCGGTGGCGAAGGGCCACACGCCCTTGATCATCCAGCCGCCTTCGACCTGCCGGGCGGTTCCGGACATCCGCCGGCTGGTGCCGCCCAGGGCGAAGGTACGGTTCCCGACCCAGGGCGACCGGTAAACCGGCGCCATGACTTCGTCGGGGAAGGCATAGCTCCACAGGTTCCCCCCGGCGGCTGCCCACACCACCCAGGCTGTTGCCCCGCACCCTGCACTGAGCGCCCGGTAGATGTCCTGCAGCTCCCGCGTGGTGAAGTCGGCTCCCCCGAACCGCGTCGGCGTGGTCAGGCTGAACACACCGGCCGCGTCGAGGCGCTCGATGCTCACCTGAGGAACGCGGCGCTGCTGCTCGGCCTCGGCTTGGTGCTCGCGCAGCCACGGACGCATCTCTGCGATGCGGGCGAGGATCTCCGGAGCCTTCGGCCGATCAACGTCCGCCTCGCTGCGCGTCAACGTGGTCATCGTGCCCTCCCTGCTAGCTTTCGAGGTCCTGGTCATGTCATGGCTTCACCGGGGGCACGACCGGCAATTGCACGTAGCTTGGGTGCTCCGGGCCCGTATAGATCGTGTTGTGCGCGCCGTCGTGATACGCCGTGTCGTAGGCGTGCCGCATACCGTGACCGACGCCGGTGTAGGGCTGGATGTCGGCGCGGAGCCGGTGGCCCTTCCGGATCAGCCCGGTGTTCGGGATGATCTCGACCTCGACCGGCACGATCTCACCGGCGTGCAGGGGGGCGTGATCGGCGCGCAGGTGAGTGTGCTTCGGGCGGAACTCAGTGGATCGCTGCGTATCCAGCTTGCGATGGGACACCTTGAGCCATCCCTTGGCCAGCGGATAGAAGTCGGTGGAGATGCCGGGGATGAGCGCCGGGCCACAGAAGTCGATTTCGCGATTGGTCTCGTCCAGCACTCGCAGGGCGACGTACATGTCCATGTCTTCGCTGGTGGACGCGACCCACAGCACGAGCTTGCTGTATCCGGCGAGCACCGTGTCCTTTTCGAACGGCTCGCTTACGAACGTGGCGCCAGGGCTGCAGCGCGCGGTGGTGGCCATGACGCCTTCCTCTGCTGACGTCGACGGCAGGGGCGACCCGGACACATCCACCTCGGCCGAATAGGTCACCGACCGCTCGGTATCGGGGGCTGTGCGCGCCAGCCGAAGAACGTTGTCGCAGGGAAGGTGGGCTTCCTGGTCGGAGGACGACGCGTCGAGGTACCACCTGACGTACTCGGTACGCGCGATGGGCCACTCGTTCTCCTGGAGAACGTACGATCCGCCGCGTCCAGTTCGGATCTCCAGGCGCACCGGTGGCCGGTCCATGATCCCGTTGTCGGCTCCCTTGAGCCAGTGATCGAAGAACGCAGCGTGATCTTCGACCGTTTCGGCGGAGTAGCCCTTCATGAACCAGTCCTCCCAGAAGTCGAGCTTCTTGTCCTTCGTGGGAGTGTTGAGGTAAGTCTCGCTGCTGCCGAGTTGGTGGAAGTGGCTGGGATGCGTCGTCACGGCGACTGTCCAGAGCGGCACCGACACCTGGCTGAGATCAGGGCTCATGAGCACTTCGGCCCGGGGGCCGAAGATCGCGGCGCGATCGGAATCCTTGAAGGGATTTGCTCGGGCCGTGGCCAGGAAGTCTTTCGCGTCGACGTCGCCGCAGATCGCGGGCACGATCCCATGCTGGAACCACCCGGGGAAGAACTGTTCGTTGAGAATGCCGCCCGTGTACATGACCTCCTCGTAGAGGTCGGTGTCGGTGCCGATCGCGATCATCGCCTTGAGGTGCGGCGGATGAAGGCTCGCCACTGCGTGCTGGTTGACGGCGTAGTAGGACATGCCCCACAGTCCGACGTTCCCGTTCGACCATGGCTGCACGCCAGCCCACTCGATCGCGTCGTAGAACGCTTCCGCTTCCTCGATCCCCCAGATGCCGAGGGTGCCGGGGCTCTTGCCGGCGCCGGGGCCGTCGACGCGGACGAGGGCGTAGCCGCGCGGGATCCACGTCGCGGTGTTGATGCTTTCGTGGTTCTCGTACTCGTACCCGTCCGGGTTTCCGAGGAAATACCGTTCTTCCATCGTCTCGTGGTGTTCGGCGTCCTGCTCGCTGCAGATGGAGTGGTGCACGAAGGCCCGGCCGTAGACACCGCAGTTCATGACGACCGGGACCGGGCCGTCGCGGTCCGGGCGGTAAACGTCCGCGTACACGAACGAGCCGTTCCGCAGCGGGATCTTGACGTCGCGGTAACGCCGGATGCCGAGGATGTTGCGGCGGACCTCGTTCCGGGCGGCGGCCGGCGAGGTGAGCTTGCGCGGCGTGGCGTCGCTGAAGACCTTGGCCCGGTCAAGGTCGTCGAGCAGCCTCGCGACAACCGGGTCCGCCGTGAACGACTGGACGGGATCGGCCGGGGCGCCGGGGAGCGTCGCTGGCCGATAGCGGAAGTCGATCGCGCGATCTCCGACCAGCTTGTGGATCTCGGGTGCCAGGTTGATGCCGTCGTCGCAGTTCCCGTTCTGATTGAGCGACTGCAGGAAACGCGCGATGTTGGTCAAGGCCGGATCGGCCAGCTTGGTGAGATTCCCGTCCACCCTTGCGACAATGTCGGCAACGGTGAGTCGTCCCCGGCCACGGGCCGCGCCGAGCACAACATCACCGACCAGGAAGGTGACAACCTCGTCGTCCTGGTACTCGAACGTCCCGTGGTGGTCTGTGAATCCCGAACAGGTGGGAGTCACGTACCGAAGACCAACAACCGGTCCGGCGAAGTTTCCCTTACGACTCATCGCAGTTCGTCGGACCCTTCGCGGGCGCCCTTGCTGCTCCAGGACTCACCGATCTCGGCCAGCACTTTCACTCTCCTGTCGTCTGCGCAGCAACGATGGGACGCCGCGACCAGGGATGTTGCTCTTGGCCGGTCCCGGACCTTCCGAGTGGTCCTTGCTGTTGCGCAGCAAATGAGCCGAACCAATAGGCCTTACCCTGCATCTAGTTGGCGGCCGTGTCAAGGAGTCCTCAATGTGACGCCGACCAGGCTCAGCCTGGGTGGCGGTGCGCGTCCGCGGCCTGCTGTGCGGCGGCGACGTCGCCGGCCAGGATGGCGTCGACCAGCTCCCGGTGGACTTTCATTCGCTGCTGCATGTAGTCGGCGTCGCGGGGCTGGGGGTTGACCAGCGACACCTGGTTGACGAACTCGTAGAGGCCGACGTAGATGCCCCGCAGCACGGCGTTGGGCGAGATGGCCGCGATCCGGGTGTGCAGGTCCCAGTTGAGCGAGACGAATTGGGATATGTCGTCCAGGTTCCTGCTCATCGCGGTGATCAGCAACTCGAGCTCCCGGCCGTCCGCGGCGGTGCGGTGCCGGGCCGCGTCGGCGGCTACGAGCGGCTCGAGCTGCTCGCGGACCTCGATAGCCCCGGAAACCGCCAATGGCTCACCATGCACCGTGAGAAGCGTGCGGCCGAGCCGTACCACCGGATCAGTCGTCGCAACGAACAGGCCCCCGCCCGGACCAGGCCGGACCACGATCCGCTGCCGTTCTTGCAGCAGCCGGATGGCCTCGTTGATGGTGGCCCGCGCGACGCCGGTCTCGTCACGCAGACCGGCGCGAGTGCCTATGTGATCACCAGGACGTAGTCCGCGCTGGTCGATCGCGTCCTCGACATAGGCGACGACATCCTCAGCGCGACTTCTGGAGACAGGTAGCGCCATGGATGGAGCGTAACGGATAGCCCCGATTCTCGCTCAGTGCCTGGTCCCCGCCGGCCGGCTGCACGTCCCGTTACCGCTAAGGCGCCTTGACGGAACCGCGCGTAGCTCGCATGATGTTCAAGCCTAATGGTTAGGCTTATTTAGTGGCCCTCCAGGGCTGCGAGTACGCGGAGGGCGTGGCGATGAGACTAGTCGGATACCGCACGGCGGAGGGCGGCGGGATTGGACGGCTCGACAGCGAATCCAAGCTGGTGCCGCTCGGTAGCGTGGAGCAGTTCTGGGCCGATCCCGCCCAGGCCATCCTGGGCTCATCGGAGAACGTCCTGGACGTCGGCGAGCTAAGTCTCGTGCCACCCGTACCGCCTGCGGCGCGTGTCCTGTGTGTCGGGCTGAACTATCCCAAGCACGTGGCCGAGGGCACGTTTGAGCGGCCGACTCACCCGACCGTCTTCGGCCGCTGGACCAGGTCGCTCACCCTCTCAGGCACGCCCGCGCCTGTTCCGGCCGGCGAGCAGGGCCTGGACTGGGAGGGGGAACTCGTTGCGGTCATCGGCCGAACCTTGAAAGACGTCTCGGCCGGGGACGCTCTTCAGGCCGTGTTCGGCTACGCCGCGTTCAACGATCTCACCGCCCGCGACACCCAGCACCGTACGACTCAGTGGACGGTCGGCAAGAACGCCGACCAGAGCGGCCCGATGAGCGAGATCGTCACCGCCGAGGAAGTGGGTGACCCGGGGAACGGCTTGCGTGTCGTCACCCGGGTCAACGGCGAGATCATGCAGGACGGCAACACCGCGGACATGATCTTCAGTGTCGGCGAGATCCTGGCCTACCTGAGCGAGACGATGACCCTGTACCCGGGTGACCTCGTGGCCACCGGCACCCCCAACGGCGTGGGGTACGCCCGTCGCCCGCCACGCCTCCTCCACCCGGGCGACGAGGTGGCGGTCGAGATCGAGCGCATCGGCTCCGTACACACCCCGATCGTCGCGACACCGGAGACGTCGTCATGACGGCACGTCTGCACCGGATCGGCGACGCTACAGCGTTCCAGCCTGAAGGGCACACCGGCGTATCCCCGGTGCGGCTGACCGGCACGGATCCAGACGAGTCAATCGGCGTCGTGCTATCCAGCTACGAACCAGGCGCGCAGGCGGAACGCTCACCGGTGGCCCTCGACACCGTCTACCTGGTCCTCACCGGGTGCTTGACGGTCAGCCTGGACGACAGGCAGGTTGAACTCACCCGCCTCGACTCACTGTTCCTGCCCGCTGGCTGCGTCCGCGCCGTCGAAAACCGCACGGCCGAGCCGGCGAGCATGTTCGTCATCCGGCCCAATCAATGACAACTCCGTTCGCACCTCTCGCCGGTGTCCTGGTCATCGACCTGAGCCGGGCACTGGCCGGGCCGCACGCGGCCATGCTGCTCGGCGATTTCGGCGCGCATGTCATCAAGGTCGAGGTGCCGGGCACTGGCGATGACACGCGGGCGTGGGGGCCGCCCTTTATCCAGCCTGATGCCGGTGAGCGCGAGTCGACCTACTTCCTGAGCTGCAACCGCAACAAGGACTCGATCAGCCTCGACCTGAAGACCGAGCCGGACGTGACGATCCTGGCTGAGCTCATCCGCCGGGCCGACGTCCTCGTCGAGAACTTCCGGCCCGGTGTGCTCGACCGGCTCGGCTTCACGGCCCGCCGCCTGGCCGACCTCAACCCCAGGCTTGTGACCCTGTCCATCAGCGGCTTCGGCCACGACGGCCCCGAATCCGGGCGAGCCGGCTACGACCAGATCGCGCAGGGCGAGGCCGGTCTGATGTCGCTCACCGGCCCCGACCCCCACCATCCGCAGCGCGTGGGTGTCCCGATCGGCGATCTGACCGCAGGGATTTACGGTGCCTACGGCCTGCTGGCCGCACTACGCGAACGGGACCGGACCGGCCAGGGACAGCTCGTACGAACCTCGCTGCTCGCGGCGCTCGTCGGCGTCCATGCTTTCCAGGGCACCGCCTGGACCGTCGCCGGCGAAGTTGGTCACGCCCAGGGCAACCGGCACCCGTCCATCGCCCCCTACGGAGCGTTCCGCTGCGCCGACGGCATCGTCCAGATCGCTTGCGGCAACGAGACGATGTGGCGGCGGCTATGCGCCCAGTTCGATCTCGACCCGGACGATCCCGACTACGCCACCAACACCAGCCGCCTCAAGCACATCGACGCGCTCACCGGGCAACTCGAGCGGTGCTTCGCCGGCCTCGACCGCGACAGCGTGCTGGCCCAGCTCACCGAGGCCGGCGTCCCAGCCGGCCGCATCCGCAGCATCGACGAGGTATATGAGTGGGAACAGACCCGCTCGCAGCGGCTTACGCTGAACGTCGAGCACGCGTCACTCGGCCCCCTCACGCTCCCTGGTATGGCCCTGCGCACCTTCGAGATGTCCCCCGCCGGTGAGCTGAGTGAGAGCACCCGGCGCGAACACGACGCGCCGCCCCTGCTCAACGCCGACGGTCCCGCGATTCGAGGCTGGCTGCAATGAGCACCCTGCCCGTCGCGCCAGAAAGCGGTGTCCAGGCGGCGATCATCGACGCCCCCGGCGCCGAGCCGCGGCTGGGCTCCGTCGCGCTGCCACCGCGGACACCTCGCAGCACGCTTATTGCCGTGAGGGCGGCGCCACTGAACCCGCTGGATCTGCTGATCGCCTCCGGCACCTTCCACTCGGCCCGCCATGAAGCCCCCTACGTCCCGGGCAGCGAGTGCGTGGGGACAGTGCTCGACTCCGACCGCTATCCGCCCGGCTCGCTGGTCTACGCCGAGTGCCACGCGTCGCCGGCCACCCCGGGCGCCTTCGCTGCTCAGGTACTCGTGGCCGACGAGGACCTGCTGCCGCTGCCCGGCGGACTCGACCCGGTGCTGGCCGCGGCCGTCGGCAACTCCGGCACGGCGGCGTTCATGCCCCTGGTCGAGGAGGCCGGATTGCGCCCCGGCGAAACAGTGCTGGTGCTGGGAGCCACCGGGGCGGTCGGGCAATTGGCGGTGCAGGTGGCACACCGAAAGGGGGCGGGCCGGGTAATCGGCGTCGCCCGTGACCGTGCAGCGCTGGGCCGCCTGCCCGCCCTCGGCGCGGATGCTGTGGTCGAGCTTCGGGCCGGCGAGACCAGCGATGAACTAGCGGCCCGGTTGCTGGCGGCGGCCGGGCCGGTTGACGTCGTCCTCGACGGCTTGTACGGGGTGCCCCTGGAGGCGGCGCTGCGGGTATGCGCTCCACGGGCGCGGGTGATCAACGTCGGCAACTCGGCCGGCGCCACGGTGCAAATACCGGCCGGGCAGCTCCGCGGCAAGCAGCTCACTGTGTCCGGCTTCGCCGGCCTGCACACGCCACTGCGCGACAAGCGGGCCGCGTTGACGTGGCTGTGGACCGCCCTGGCCTGCGGCGAGCTGCAGATTGAGGTCCGTACCTTCCCACTGGAGGGATCCGCAGCGGCGTGGCGGGCGCAGACGGTACCGCCGCACGCCAAGTGCGTCATTCTGCCCGGCTTCACGCCCGGCATGAGCGAACGGGCGGAGCCGACCGCATGACGATGCAACCAGAATCGGACGCCGCACCCGCCCCTCGGCCGGCAGTCGACTGCGTCGTCGTCGGCGGCGGTCCCGTCGGCCTGCTGACTGCCGTCTTCCTCGGCCAGGCCGGCTTGCAGGTCTCCATCGTGGAGCGCCAGCCGCAGCGGTACCCGTTGCCGCGGGCCTGCACCATCGACCACGAGGCGCTGCGCATTCTCCAGGCCGCGGGACTCATGGCCGACCACGCCGGCCTGTTCGAGCCATCGCAGGGTGAACGGGGCGGGTACGAGTTCCGCAACGGTGCGGGTGAACTCCTGCAGGCCATCGACTGGAACCGGGTCGCCGAGTCGGGGTGGGCGAACACCAACGGCTTCTACCAGCCCGACCTCGAGGCTGCCCTCGAGGACCTCGCGGTCGCGACGCCCGGCGTGCGGGTCCACCGCGGATGGACCTTCCAGGCCCTGACCCAGGACCACGAGGGAGTGTCCGTCCAGGTGGCTCCCACCGGACAGCCGGCCGAGGTCACCCAGATCCGGTCACGGTGGCTCATCGGCGCCGACGGGGCCAACAGCGCGGTCCGCACCCAGCTCGGCATCGACGTCGGGGATTCCGGATTCGAGGCCGACTGGCTGGTGGTGGACTACCAGCCACTGGCCGAGGAGAAGTGGAGCGCCTTCGTCACCCAGTATTGCGACCCGGCCCAGCCCGCCACCGCGGTCAGCAGCGGCCCGGGACGGCGGCGGTTTGAGTTCATGCGCCGGGCGGACATGACCGTCGAAGAACTGGGCCAGGACAGCAGCGCCTGGCGGCTCATGGCGCCCTGGGGCGTGACACCGGAGACCGCCCGGCTGGAACGGCACGCCGTCTATACCTTCCGGGGACGGTGGGCACGCACCTGGCGCACGGGCAACGCCTTCCTCGTCGGCGATGCGGCCCACCTCATGCCGCCGTTCATGGGGCAGGGGCTCTGTTCGGGCCTGCGGGACGCCCGTGCGCTCACCTGGCGGCTGGACATGGTGCACCGTGGGCTGGCGCCGCCGGCGGTGCTCGACACGTACGGGCCGGAACGCACCGGGCACGTCCGGGAGATCATCGACGAGGCTGTGGCCGCTGGCCGGGTCATCTGCGAACTCGACGCCGACCGCGCGGCCGCCCGTGACGCCGAGATGAGGCAGCGGGCCAGCGATTCCGATGCTGCCACCCGGGAGCCTCCACATCCCCGGCTGGGCGAGCCGTCACTGACGATCGCGAGCCGGGGCGCCGACGGGCGGCTGGCGCCGCAGGGCCGGGTCCGGGTCGCGGGCAGGGTGGGCCTGTTCGACGACATCGTGGGCGGCGGCTGGCAGCTGATCGGCCGCATCGGAGATCCCGCTGAGCTCCTGAGCGAGGACGACGCGTCGTGGTTCCGGCAGATCGGGGGCGTGGCCGCCGACGTGTCGGGTGAGGGTGGGGTCCAGGATCTCGATGGCGGTTATGAGCGCTGGTTCGCCGAGCACGGGTGCGAGGTGTTTCTCGCCCGGCCAGACTTCTACGTATTCGCCGCCGGTGAGTACGCCGGCATCCCACAGTTCGTCTCACGCCTGCGCCAGGCGCTTCAGCCAGCCTCGCCGGTGGAAGACCGAAACCGGCCACGAGAAACCCGAGGAAGATCATGACGGCAACCCAGGATCCGCAGCCAAGCGGTGAACTACCGGAAGCGCACCGGCCGCGGCCGGGTGGCTCGTTCGACGCGACGGTGGTCACGTTCGCGGCCATGGGTTTGTTCGACGGGCTGACCGCCGACCAGCGCGCGCGGGTGCTGCTGCCGCACGCGGACCCCAGCCGTACACACTGGAATTTCCTGCCCGAATCGGGCCGGCACGGTCTTCCGCTCGGAGAGCTCGACCGCCGGCAGGAGGGGCTGGCGCACCGGCTGATCGCTGAGTCCATGTCGGTCCCGGCTTACGCCCGCGTGATCCAGGTGATGGCCAACGAGCACGTGCTCCGCGAGCTCAACCTGCCCGTATTCGGTCACGTCGCAGCCACCTTCCGCGACGCCCGCGGCTACTTCCTCACCTTCTTCGGCCAGCCGCAGCCCGACACCACCTGGGGCTGGCGACTGGTCGGCCACCACCTGTCGATCAATGTCACCGTCGTTGACGGCGACCTGGTCAGCGCCACCCCGTTCCTGCTGGGGGCCGAACCCGCTCGCTTCGGCCCCTTCCGTATCCTCGGCGAGGAGGAGGACACCGCCTTCGTCCTGCTGGACAGCCTCAGTGGCTCCCAGCAGCAGCAGGCGGTCATCCACCCCCGGCCGCCGGCGGACTTCGTCACCCGGACCGTCGCCACCATCGGCGAGGTCGAGTACCCCGACCACCACGGCGTCGGCCGCCGCGACGCGATGATCACCGATGAGGACCGCCGGGCCCTGGTCTACTTCCGCGCCCATCCCCGCGGCATCCGCGCCGGCAACCTCTCCGCCACCCAGCGCGGGCACTTCGACGAGCTGCTGGCCCGGTTCGTCGACCGCGCTCGCCCGGGCCTGGTCGGCTTCGAGATGGACCGCATCGCGGCCGCCGGTGGCGTCGAAGAATTGCACTTCGCCTGGGCCGGTGGCACGTCCATCGACCAGCCGCACTATTTCCGGATCCAGGGACCGGTCACCCTGGTCGAGTTCGACAACACCGAGGACAACGCCAACCACGTGCACAGCGTCTGGCGCGACCCCACCAACGACTTCGGCGCCGACCTGCTGATCCAGCATCACCTCGCGCACGACCACAGGAGCTGACCATTGCTACTGGTGACGGCAGCACACGGTAACCAAGGCAAGATACTGATCCCGCGGCTCCTGGCGGCGGGCGCCGATCTTCGCGCCTGCGTTCGCTCCGACGAATCAGCCCGGACCCTGCGCGCGGCTGGTGTGACCGACCTCGTCGTCGGGGACCTGTCCGATCCAGAGGTACTGGCCCAGGCCATGAACGGCGTGGAAAAGGTTTACTACATCGGGCCAGCCCTCCATCCCAGCGAACGCGAAATGGGCATCGCCGCCGTTGACGCGGCCCGCGCCGCCGGCGTGCAGCATTTCGTCTTCAGCTCGGTGCTGCACGCGATCATTACTGATCTCATTCAGCACGAGATCAAGCGCGACATCGAGGAACACCTTCTTTCCTCGGGGCTGGAGTTCACCATTCTTCAGCCCGCCAACTACATGCTGCGCCACCGGCTCAAGCCCGCCTTTGCGAGGGGCGTCTTCCGTCTCTCCTGGGCGCTTGACCGCTATCAGTCAATGGTGGACCTGGGCGATGTGACCGAGGTGGCCGCCGCCGTCCTAGCCGAGAGCGACCGTCACACTGGTGCAACGTATGAACTGGTCGCGCCGGGCCGTTACACGGCGCACGACATTGCGAAAGTTATATCCGGGGTGACCGGTCGTGAGATCACCGCCGAGCGAATCGAATCCGAGGTTTTCCTCAAAGCGTCCCTTGGAGCCGACAGTCTAGATCAGTTTCCGTATGAGGCCCAGGTGTCGGGTGCGATCAGCAGCCGGTACAGCAGTCATGATTTTATCGGAAACCCGAACGTGCTTACGTGGCTGCTGGGCCGAGAGCCAACGACATTCGAGCAGTTTGTGCAGCGGGAGTTCGACGCTTTCAGAGCTTCCTAGAGATGTCGTCTCATCGGCGGCGCGTAGTACTCCAACCGGACTTCGTGACATGCGGCGAACGGGCGCTAAATGCAGGGGCGGCCACCGCTTGATGATCATTGATTACGAGTTTTCTGAACCTGATTTCTCGCCCGGTTCGCTGCCGTCCCAAGCCGGGGCAGTACGTGCGCTGCAGGTCGGTGCAGTACCCGGGGGCGGTTGGAACTACGAAGGCGCGGCCCTCGGAGCAGGCAGCATTACGGACCGGGGGCGGGGCAGTCAGCTCGCCGCGGGCCGGTAGGGGCGGAAGAAAGCGCGCAGTTCCTCCGCATAGAGTTCGGGTTCCTCGAACGGGGCGAAGTGTCCGCCGCGCGGCGGCTCGGTCACGCGCACGACGTTCGCGGTGCGCTCGAGCCACGCCCGCGGCGGCCGGAGAATGTCGCCGGGGAAAATCGAGAAACCGGATGGCACCTCAACCCGGCGGGCGCGCTGGCCGGGTGGGACCGCGGCGTTGGCGTGATACATGCGCATCGACGAGCCGATCGTTCCGGTGAGCCAGTACAGCGTCACATTGGTGAGGATCTCGTCCCTGCTGAAGCTCCGCTCGATGTCGCCGCCGCAGTCACTCCAGGCCCGGAGCTTCTCGACGATCCACGCGGCCAGCCCGGCGGGTGAGTCGGTGAGCCCGAAGGCAGCTGTCTGCGGCTTCGTCTCGTGCATGGCGGCATAGGCGCGTTCCGTCGCGGCCCAGGCCGCGGCGGTCTCAAGCCAGGTGCGCTCCTCGGGCGCGAGTTCCGCAGGGTCGCCGGAGAAGACGGGCAGGCCCACGTCGGTGCGGTGGACGGCCGCGACCCGGTCCGGGTGGTCAAGCGCCAGGTAACGGCTCACGTCACTGCCGATGTCCCCGCCTGCCGCCCCGAACCGCTGGTAACCCAGAACGGTCATGAGCTCGGCCCACAGTCCGGCGACCGCGATGCCGTCAAGCGGCGGTCCGGCGGGACGGGCGGAGTATCCGTAGCCCGGCATGTCGGGCACGATCACGTCGAATGCGTCGGCCGGGTCGGCGCCATGTGCGCCGGGGTCGGCCAACAGCGGGATGACCTTGGTGTAGCGCCAGAACGAGTCCGGCCACCCGTGGCACAGGACCAGCGGCAGGACGGCCCCGGCCGGGCGGGCGGCCCGGGCATGCACAAAATGGATCTGGAGCCCGCTGAGTGACGCGCGGAAGCGGGGCAGCCGGGCGAGCGCCGTTTCCTGCGCGGTCCAGTCGAATCCGTCCGCCCAGTAGGTGACCAGCTCGCGGAGGTAGGCCAGGTCGGTTCCCAGTGACCACCTGGCGTCCTCGGGCGCGTCCGGCCAGCGCGTCGCGCGCAGCCGTGCGCGGAGGTCCTCCAGCGCCGCAGGGTCGGGCCGCGGGGCGAACGGCTCAGGGCGGGGCAGGACGTCCGGCATGTGACGCAGGCTAACGGACGCGCTTGCTGAGATCCGGCTTCCTGATCGGCGCGCGCTGTACTGCGGGCCAGACTGCAGCGGGTCAGCCTCCTCCACGCGGCCAGCAGACGAGGCGGCTGCCCAGAGAACTGCGGCCGCCACGGACCAGGCCACGCGAGCGTCAGCCCGGGGTCACAGCCAATCAAGAAGGGCAGGGCCAGTGCCGGCGTGCAGCGCCAGTACTCCGGGACCGCCGGGCGGGTGGAGAACTGCCAGGTCGCGGTGTTCCTGTCCTACGCCTCCCCGGCCGGGCACGCGCTGATCGACCGCGAGCTGTACCTGCCCAGCTCCTAGACCGCAGACCCGACCCGGTGCGCCGCGGCGGCCATCCCACAGGACACGGCGTTCGCGACCAAGCCCGGGCTCCACCGCAACTATGACTGGGCCTGGCGGTCACCGACCCCGGCAAGCCCGGTCACCGCTATCTGCTGATCCGCCGCAGCCGTCACACCGGCGAGCTGGCGTTCTACCGCTGCTACAGCCCCCGGCCCGTCCCGCTGCCCGTCCTGGTCAAGGTCACCGGGATCCGCTGGACCACGGAGGGGAATTTTCAGGCCGGCAAAGGATTGACGGGGCTGGACGAGCATCAGGTCCGCCGCTGGGACTCCTGGTACCGGTGGACCAACCTGGCCATGCTCGCCCTGGCTTTCCTGTCCATCACCGCCGCCACCCAGCACGCTGACCATCCGGCATCAGCTGACCAGATCCCGCTCACCCGCAACGAGATCGCCGCGCTATTCAGCACGCTGATCATCAAGCCAGTGACAAGCACCCGGCACCGACTGCGCTGGTCAGTCTGGCGCCGCCGCCACCAGCACCGCGGCAAAAAGAGCCACTACCAGCAACAAGCCCGCCAACCATGAACGTTACGAAGTCCGGTTGGAGTACTAGTACTACAGCAGTAGTTCGTTATATAATTCCTGTCTTCGCCGGTAGTGGCTGGTTCTGGCCTGGTACTGGTGATGTCTTCGCCAGTTCGACCAGGCCCAGGCGGCGGCGCGGGCGGGGGTGCGGGTAATCAGGTGTGCCAGTAGACGGCGGACCTCCGCGAGCGTGACCGGGATGAGGCCGCTGCCAGGGCTTTTGGGGCGTTCGCCGCCGTGACGGCGAGGTAGGCGTGCGCGAGCACGGCAAGGGTGGCATGGCGGTACCAGGCGTCGTAGCGGCGGACCTGGTAGTGGTCCAGGCCGGCCTCGTTCTTCGCGGACTGGAAGCACTCCTCCACGGCCCAGCGGGCCCCGGCGACGCGGATCAGCTCCTCGTCTTCGGTCCCGGCCGGGGCGGCGCACAGGTAGTAGGCCAGCTCCAGCTCGCCTTTGCCGTTCGGGGTCGGCGAGCGGCGGACCAGCAGGAATCGGGCCCAGCCGGGCGGCTCGGTGCCGTCTGCGGGCAGGGTGGCGGCCGCCCAGTCGTAGACCCGCGGCCCCTTGGAGCCGTTCCCGCAGCTGCGGCGCTTCCACGCCTGGTCTGGGGCGTGCGCGGTCAGCACGTCGGCGCGGGACTTCCCGGCGTCGCCGGCCACGGCCTGGCTCTTCGGGACGGCGACGACGTAGCCGATCCGGCGCTGCTCCAGCCAGCCGCGGAAGCCGCCGTCCTTGCCGTAGGCCTCGTCCGCGGTCACCCACGAGGCCGGCATCCCGGCGTCCAGCGCCCGGCCCAGCATCGCCTTCGCGAGCTCGTTCTTGGAGGCGAACTGCACGTCGTCGGGCACGCCGGCCCGCCGGCAGCGGTCCCGGTCGTCCGTCCATGATTTAGGCAGGTAGAGCTCGCGGTCGACCAGCGCCCGGCCCTTCGGCGAGGCGTAGGCGCAGAACACGCCCAGCTGGCAGTTCTCCACCCGCCCGGCGGTGCCCGAGTACTGCCGCTGCACCCCGGCTGACCTGGTGCCCTTCTTGATGAACCCGGTCTCGTCGACTACCAGCACCCCGCTGGCGTCGCCCAGGTGACGGGCCACATAGCCGCGCACGTCGTCCCGCACCCCGCCGGCGTCCCAGGCGGCCCGGTTCAGCAGGCGCTGCATCCCGTCCGGCGTCTTCTTCCCGGCCGCCTCCGCCAGCGTCCAGCTGTTCTTCGCCGCCAGCGGCGCCAGCAGCCCCCGCACGTAAGAACGGCCCTCCAGCCGCGGCTCAACCCGCGGGAACCGGCTCGCCACCAGCGCGAACAGGTCATCCAGCCCAGCGACCCACACAGCCAGGTCCTCATCGTCCAGCACACACCAACACTACTGCTGGCAAAGAGTAACAAAGTACTGCTGTAGTACTAGGTAACCTTCTTCCCTACAGTCGGCGCGAAGCGGTCCAGGGTGGTGATCCCCGCAAACTGATGCGGTTGCAATCCGGCCATCAGACGACCATAGTTTTCCGATAGAGCCTCGAGATTGAGCGCTCCGTGCAAGGTGATCACACGCGCGTCGCGCCATGCTCGCTGAATCGGCTCGCTCTCCATGATCGCAGTCGAGCCAGAATTCCTTTGGAGAAGCTCGATCGCCTCTGCGCACCATTTAGCCGCATAGGCAGTCTCCATGAGCACCCGGGCGCTGAACAGCTGCATGTATCCCGGATCGGCAGGGGTGCCGGCGGCGGCGAGCACGCCAAGTACATCGGTTTCCTCGGCGTTGGCGCGGGCCATCAACGTTGCCGACCGGATCTTGGAATGAACCTCGGCCAGCATCAGATGGGTGAGGGGAGCATCGAGCTGATTCTTGTACGTGGTGCCGCGGATAGGCCGTCCGGCCGAGCGCTCAAGGAAGCGCTCCAGGGCGCCTTGGGCGATACCGATCGACATCCCGGCCATAAGGCTGAACGCCCAGCCGAGCGTGGGCGCCTTCCAGAGCGACCCCTTGAGGCCGTTGTCGAGCGTTCCGCCGGCGATGTCACGAAAGTCGACGCCGCGATAATCGGGCACGAAGAGTTCGTCGTGCGCGAGGGTGATGGAGACACTGCCCGTGCCGCGCATGCCGGCGACCTGCCAGTCGTCGAGGAACCGCAGCTCATCGAGCGGGACCTGAACGGCGACCAGATAGGGCTCCTCCCCATCGCGGGCAATGCAGCCCAGGTTGGTGAAGGGTGCCCACAGCGAGTCACTGCCGAAGGTCCAGGGACCACCGGAAATGATCCAGCCACCTTCGACGCGCTTGGCGCGGCCGCGGGAGGCGGGAAAGTGGCTCGAGCCGGCCACCCGGGGCCCGACCCATTTCGGGCCGTACACCTCTTCAACGACGCGGGCGCCCGAACCGGCAGGAATCCAGTTCGTTGAGGCCCCCACCCACACGGCCCACCCACACGAGCCGTCCCACTTGGCCACCTCGGATACGACGTCCAGCTGCTGCCGGACCGACAGCTCGTCACCGCCGAACTCGGCGGGACTACCGACATTGAAAGCGCCGGTGGCATCCAGATCGGCAATCGTCTCGTCCGAGAGACGGCCCGCCCGTTCGGCCGCAAGCGCGCGTTCCCGCAAGGTGGGCCCAAGCTCGCTGACGTTCTCGAGGATCGTCCTGAGCCTCTCGGACGTGTCCTGAATCGCTATCGTCATCGATATCTCCCGTGTCGTTCACTCAAAATGGTGCTCCGCAACGCGAATCGGAGGATGCCACCGTTGGGCAGCTCCGGCGAATAGCTCTACGTACGGGAAGCGTTCTCCCGTCGTGCGTGCGGCCGACGAGGGCTCCCCAGGTTCTGCGGGTGGGCGAAACGGACCGAACCATTAGGTCTTTACCTTGCCTCCGTGGCGGCGGGTGTGTCAAGGAAGGGTCGGGTCTCGCGGGCGGAAGCCAGCCGGAGTTTCTGGCTTACGATGACCACGCTGGACAAGAAGGCGCCGGGTGGAGGGCATGTCGACGTGAAGAATGCTGCCGGGCGGCGGGAAGACCGCAGCCAGCCGCTCAGTGACAGCGCGCCAGCGGATGGGCGGACGGCCCGATCGCACCGCTCCCGCCAGGCGATCATCGACGCGATGCGCGCTCTGCATGCTGAGGGTGAGCTTCGCCCGACCGCCCTGCGCGTGGCCGAGCGGGCCGGCGTGTCACTGCGCACGGTCTGGCAGCAGTTCGCCGACATGGAGGCGCTGCTGGTCGAGGCGAACCGCCGCGACAACGAGATCCTGCGATCCCTGATGGAGCCGATCGATCCGGACCAGCCGCTGGCCGTACGGATCGCGCTGTTTACCAGCCAGCGGGCCCGGATCCTGGAGCAGATGACCCCCAGCTGGCGGGCAGCCCGCCTGCACGGACCGTTTTCTGAGGAGCTCAGGCGCAACAAAGCGCAGACGCTGGCGATGGCCGAGGCGGACCTCGAGACGGTCTTCGCGCCGGAGCTGACCAAGCTGGCCGGGGAGAAGCGCTTTGAGCTGCGTGAAGGCCTGCACGCGGTCAGCATCTGGTCGTTTTGGGAGTCGCTGCGCACCGAGCTCGACCTCGGCCCGGAGCAGGCCGAGAATCTTGTCCACTCCACCGTCACCGCATTGCTCGCCGCGGCAGGATTCCGCTAATCAGGGCAGTTGCACCGCCCGAAGCCATTGAATTAGCACGCATAGTGCGGATACCTTGACCCCAGCACCCCTGTCCCGGGTGTCGGCCAACGAGGACGATGGCGAGGTCAATATGAACGTGACCGCGGGAGATACCGGCATTGAGCGCCCGGGTGGCGCATCGCGGCTGTGGCGCAGGCAGCTCCAGGCATATCCCGATACCCGGCCCCGCATTCTGTATCTGGCCATTACCGTGCTGGCCACCATCACGCTGTACTACGAGCTGTACGTCAGCGCCTCGGTGTCCACGCTGATCCTGACCGACCTGCACATGAGCTTTACGTTCTTCGTGGTGACCCTGGCCTTCGGGAACCTGATCGGGGCGTTCGGCTCGCTGCTGGCCGGGCTCACCGACCGGCTTGGCCGGGCCAACCTGGTGGTTGGCGGGCTGCTGGTCACCGGCGTCCTCGTGGCTTTCGTCATCCCCGCAGCGACCGGCAAGTGGTTCTTCGCCATCGCGACCTTCGTGGTCGGCCTGGTTGAGGGCATCTGCCTGGTCGCCACCCCGGCGCTGATCCGCGACTTCTCCCCGCAGGTGGGCCGGGCCACGGCCATGGGGTTCTGGACCAGCGGCCCGGTCGTCGGGAGCCTGGTCGTCGCGGTCGTGGGCAGCGCCACCGTCCCCGCCGTCGTTCATAACCCCGGGATCTGGACGCACCAGTACCGTATCTGCGGCATCGCCGGGCTGGTCGTGTGGCTGATCGCCCTGGTCGGGCTGCGCGAGCTGTCCCCGCGGCTGCGCGACCAGCTGATGGTGACCATCCGCGACCGCGCCGTCGTCGAGGCCCGGGCCAAGGGCCTCAGCGAAACCGACATCGCGGCCGCGCTGCGGCACCCGTTCCGCCAGCTGCTCAAGCCCGACATCATCATCTCCGCCTTCGCCGTGTCGGTCATGCTGCTCATCTACTACACGGCGGTCGCCTTCGCGGTCATCTACCTGACCACCGTGTTCGGTTTCTCGGTCAAGAACGCCAACGGGCTGGGCAACTGGAACTGGGGCTTCAACGTCATCGCGGTGGTCCTGATCGGGATCATCTCCGACCGCTTCCGGGTCCGCAAACCGTTCATGGTGATCGGCGGGATCATCGCCGCCGTGATGACCGTCATCTACCTGGAACAGGCCGGCCACCACCCCAGCTACTACACGCTCGCGATCATCCTGGCGGTGCTGTCGCTCGGCCTGGGCGTGGCCTACACGCCGTGGATGGCGAGCTTCACCGAGACCGTCGAGGCCCGCAACCCCGCGCTCACCGCCACCGGGCTGGCCATCTGGGGCTGGATCGTCCGGGTCACGGTGTTCGTGTCGTTCCTGATCATCCCGGCCGTGGTCAACTCGGTCACCCCGCTGGTCAACTACGGGACCACCGTGTCAGCGTACGCAACCCAGTACAAAAGCGAGCTGGCCTTCGCCCAAGCCCACCCAGCCGTCGTCGCCACCGCGCAGAAGGTTCCTTCCACGGTGCTGGCCACCGCATCCAGGCTCGGCCCGCAACTCGCCAATGCCCAGAAGTTCGCACCCGAGCTGGCCGTGATCGCGGCCCACCCGGCCCTGTTCACCAAGCTGGCCGCCGCCCCTACGAACAAGGCTCTGCAGGCTCAGGCCGTGGCCGCCGCCGGCGGCGGGGCCACGGGCATCGCCGTGGTCAAAACGATCGGCGCCAACCAGACCGCCATCAACGGCGTCATCGCGGCCGGCCCGCAGCTGCAGACCATCGCCCCGTACGCGGCCGACCTGAAGGTCATCGCCCCGTACGGCGCACAGCTGACGGCCCTGTCGAAGGTGCCACCGGCGGCCATTGCGTACCTGACCGCCCACGCCGCCGCGGTGCAGAAGGCCGCCGCCCAGACCGCCAGCCAGTGGAAGACCTGGTACTGGATCTGCTTCGGCGGAATCATCTTCTTCCTGCTGTCCATCCCGCTGCTGAAGGGCCGCTGGAAGCCCTCGGACGCCCGCCGCGACGAGCAGGAGCACGAGGCCAGGATTCAGGCTGAACTGGCCAAGCTCAGCTGAGCCTGCCGGCCTTGAACAACCAGCCTGCTGAACGAGAGGACAGAGATCATGCCGCGGTTCGGCAACCAGCAGCTCGACATCAGAGATCAGAATGTGGCCGTCGAGCGGGTCCTGGAGGCCACCGACAACCCTCGCCACCGGTACCTGCTCCAGTCCTATCTCCGGCACCGGTATCTGGAATCGGCGGGGCGTTACCAGGAGATCTTCGCGCCCGAGATGACCGTCGAGCATCCCTACTACCGGTTCAGCCTGATCGGGCAGCCGAGGTTCGCGCTGGACGGCCGTGAGCAGGTGGAGGCGGTCTACCAGCACTGGACGCAGACGGATCAGTGCGTCTTCTACGTCGAGGACGAGACGGTGGCGGTCGGCGACCACCTGATCGTGGGCCGGGGCATCGGCTACCAGCAACGGCTGGGCGCCGAGCTCGCGGCGGCCGGCGTCGATGCTGACGCCGGCGCGATGTACCTCGAGCGTTTCCAGATGGTCATGGTCTGGCCGTACGACGAACAGTGCCGCCTGATCGGTGAGGACCTCTGGGAATTCGACGACGCCGAGCGGGCTCTGATCAAGCTCGATCCCGCCGACGTGCTGACCGCCCAGCAAGCGGGCGAACTGCTCGAGCCACTGATCAAGCCGCTGCCGCCGTTCGACTCCAGCCTGCTGGCCACATGATCGAGGCAGCGCGATGAAGGCGGTCATCTGCCAGACCGGCGAGCTGCAGCTCGTCGATCTGCCCGCCCCGGCGCCGGGCGCCGGTCAGGTCGTCATCAACGTCCGGGGCTGCGGCATCTGCGGGTCCGACCTGCACGCCCGCCGCCACGCCGACGCGGAGGCCGACGTGCTGGCGGAAATCGGCTACGACGGCTTCATGCGTTCCGGCCAGCAGGTGGTGCTCGGCCACGAGTTCGTCGGCGAGGTCGCCGGTTACGGGCCGGGAACCCGGAAGAAGATCCCGGCGGGAACCGCCGTGGTGGCGGTGCCGCTCACCCGGCGCGGCGATGAGCTGCACGCGATCGGCCTGTCGGCGGCGGCGCCGGGTGCGTACGCCGAGCAGGTGGTGGTGGAGGAGTCGCTGATGTTCGCGCTGCCGAACGGCCTGTCGCCCGGGCTTGCCGTGCTCACCGAGCCACTGGCGGTCGGCTGGCACGCGGTCCGCCGCGCGGAGGTCAAGAAGGGTGACGTGGCGATCGTGATCGGCTGCGGACCCGTCGGCCTGGCGGTCATCTGCATGCTCAAGGCCCGCGGCGTCGCCACGGTGGTGGCGAGCGACTTCTCCGCTGGGCGGCGGCAGCTGGCCAGCGTGTGCGGCGCCGACATCGTGGTGAACCCGGGTGACGCGTCGCCCTACGAGGCGGCGGGAGACCGCGGTTTCCTGACCACCCTCCCGGCCGCCGTCGGGCTGGCCATTGGAACGATGGAAAGACTCAGGCCCCAGCCGGTGCCGTGGCAGCACGTCTGGCGCCTCGGCGAGACACTGGGCGGGAAGCCGAAGCACCCGGTGATCTTCGAGTGCGTCGGCGTGCCCGGCATCCTGGACGGCATCATCGCCAGCGCGCCGCTGCTGTCACGGGTGGTAGTGGCCGGAGTATGCATGGAACCAGACATCATCCGGCCGGCGATGGCGATCAACAAGGAGATCGATCTGCGGTTCGTGGTGGGCTACACCCCGCTCGAGTTCCGCGACACGCTCCACATGCTCGCCGAGGGCAAGGTGAACGCGGCACCGATCGCGACCGGAACCGTCGGGCTGGCCGGCGTCGGGGCCGCGTTCGATGCGCTGGCCAACCCCGGGCAGCACGCGAAGATCATCATCGATCCGGCCAGCCCGGCCACGGCACCCGAAGCCGGTTGACGGGCGCATCGCCTCAGAGCACGCTTCGTTCAATTTTTCCTTTGGAGCGGATATGGACTTCAACCTGGCGGTGATGCTGCGGGAATCCGCCCGGCGCGTCCCCGGCAAGCCGGCCATGGTCCTGGGCGAAACCACGATCAGCTACGCCGAGCTCGACGCGCTGTCGGATCGGGTGGCCGCGAACCTGGCGGCAGCAGGCCTCACCGTCGGGGACCGCGTGGGGTTGCAGCTGCCGAACATCCCTGAGTTCGTCATCGCCTACTTCGGCATCCTCAAGGCGGGCGGCGTCGTCGTCCCGATGAACGTCCTGCTCAAAGCCCCGGAGATCGAGTTCCAGCTGCGCGACTCCGGCGCTGTGGCGCTGATCGCCTTCGGCCCGGCGGCCGGGGAGGCGGTCAAGGCCGCCGGGGCGGCGGCGGTGCGGTCGGTGTATGTGGCCGGCCCGGCCGCGGGCCCGGCGCTGGGCGCCCCCTTCGATGACCTGCTGGCCGGAGAGCCGCCCGGACCCCGGCTCGCTCCGGTGAGCCCGGCCGATCCGGCCGTCATCATCTACACCTCCGGCACCACCGGCGCCCCCAAGGGCGCGGTGCTGTCCCACTTCACGCTGTACATGAACGCGGACACCTCCGGCCGGTTGTTCGAGTTCGAGGACAGCGACGTGGTGCTGGTGGCACTCCCCCTGTTCCACATTTTCGGCCTTTCGAGCATCCTGAACATCTGTGTGCTGCTGGGCGGGACGATGTCGCTGGCGCCCAGGTTCGAAGCCGCCGCCGTGCTCGAGCAGATCCAGCGGGACCGGGTCACGATCTTCGAGGGTGTGCCGACGATGTACGTTGCGCTGCTTCAGGCGTCCGGCTTGGAGGGTTACGATCTGTCGTCGCTGCGGGTAGCAATCTCCGGTGGCGCGCCGATTCCGGCGGAGATCATCGACTCCTTCGAGCGCCGGTTCGGCGTGGTGATTCTGGAGGGGTACGGCCTATCGGAAACGTCGTCCACGACGACGTTCAACATCAGTGCCGAGCAGCGCAAGGTCTACAGCGTCGGCAAGCCGATCTGGGGAGTCAGCGTCCAGATCTGGGACGACCAGGGCCGGCCACGCCCGGTCGGGGCCGACAACGTCGGCGAGATCGTGGTGCGCGGACCCAACGTCATGACCTGCTATCACGGCGATCCCGAGGCCACCGCGCAGGCCTTCACCGGAGGCTGGTTCCACACCGGCGACCTCGGCTACTTCGACTCCGACGGCTTCTTGTTCATCGTCGACCGGATCAAGGACCTGATCATCCGCGGCGGGTACAACGTCTACCCACGCGAGGTGGAGGAGGTCATCTACGCCCACCCTGCGGTGGCCGAGGCCGCGGTTATCGGCGTGCCGGACGCCAGATTGGGCGAGGAGGTCCATGCCGTCGTCGCGGTCAAGCCCGAGCGAACCGTAACCGAGGCCGAGCTGATCGAGTTCGTACGGCAGAAGCTGGCCGCCTACAAGTACCCCCGGACAGTCGAGTTCCGCGACGCGCTGCCCAAGGGCCCCAGCGGGAAGGTACTGAAAAAAGAGCTCCGTCCGTCATTATCAGCGTGGAGACAATCCGTGGCGCCGCCCGGCCGCAACGCCGGTCGGGCAGGATTTCACCGGGTGGACCGGCGCCTGGTCATGGCGGCCAGAGCCGCAGCATCGCCCTCCACAATCCCTGACGGACAGGCCTTCAGTCCGCTGGGCCGGTACGGCCGTTTCTGGCGGACCTGCGCCGGCGTCCCTGCGCCTGGGTGCGCCGGTGACCGACCTGACCGTTCGCTGGCCGCGCCGCATCGCGCAGATCGCCCGCCCCGCCTCCTTCCGCCGGGGCGCCGCTGGAAGGCGGCCGATGCCACGCCCCTGGGACCGCGGGCAGCGATCGCCCATTCACGCTGACAGCGGGCAGATCGCCGTCCGCGCTGACAGCGGGCAGGTTGCCGTCCGCGCTGATCACCAGCTTCAGCGGGATGACGACGATCGCGGCAACGCCACCGTACGCCGACGGGCAAAGCGTGACCTTGATGCCGTGCCGGTGCGCGAGCCTCCCGGCGATGAACAGTCCCAGACGGTCACTGCGGGCCGGATCGAAATCCGGGAGGCTGGCCAGGTCGTGGTTGATCGCGGCCAGCCGCCACTCGGGAATTCCCAGGCCACGGTCCTCGACCTCCACAGCGAACCCGTGAGCCACCATGACACCCTGGACGCGCACGGTCGTCTCGGCCGGCGAGAAAACAGCCGCGTTCTCGATCAGCTCAGCCAGCAGGTGAATGACGTCCGCGACGGCATCTCCGGCCAGAGCGCCGCCGGAATGAACCTCGGCACGGATTCGGGTGTACCCCTCGACCTCGGCCACGGCGGCCCTGATCACGTCAATGAATGGCACCGGCTGACGCCAGCTGCGGCCGGGCGAGTCGCCGGACAAGATGCTCAAGCCCTCGGCGTGCCGCCGCATCCGCGTGGTGAGATGGTCGATACGGAACAGATCCGCGAGCTGCTTGGGTTCCTCGGCCCGTCGTTCCATAGCATCCAGCAGGCTGAGCTGGCGCTGCAGCAGCCGCTGGCTGCGCCTGGCCAGGTTGCCGAAGACATCGTTGATGCCGCGCCGCAGATTCGCCTCCTCCACTGCGGCCTGTACAGCGGCCCGGTGCACGACGTTGAACGCCTGCCGCACCTGGTCGATCTCGTCAACGCTCGATCGAGCCGGAGGAGCTTCGCTGTCGACGTCGATCTGCTCACCGTCCCGCAGCCGTGTCATCAGGCTTGGGAGCTGGTCGTGCGCAAGTTCCAGTGCCGACTCACGCAAGCCGGCCAGCCTGCGGAACAGGCGGCGGCCCATCGAGATGGAGATGATCACGGACGCGACGACCGCGAGCAGACCGATGCTCGCGGCCAGGATCAAGGTCACCAGGGCGCTGCGGGCCGAGGACGTCACCTGCGACTGGATCCAGTTTGGGCCCTTCGTCAGCATGCTCTCGAGATTGGCGGCGTAGGTCTTCACGGCGCCCTGCCACTGGAGCAGCGGCACCGGCGGCCTGGCATGCCCGGCGGGCGCCGAGGTTATCGCGTCTTCCAGCCGTGTCAGGGCCAGCGACCGGCTGGGCGGCACGTACTTCTGGTACAGGCCGTTGGCCACTGGGTCCAGCTGCGGTACTGCTTCCCCGACCAGGTACCGGCGGACGCTGACGAGCTGGCCGAAGGACATCTGGTCGGCCGCTGACAGACGGCCAGTGAGAATGGAGCTCGAATAGACGTCGTTCTCCTGCAGGACGAGCATCTCGGACTCGTACAGGTTGACCTCTTGGCGCGCCGTGGTGGCGAGCGACTGGCTTACGTAGGCCTCCTGCAGCGACTGGGCGATGACCTGGATGCCATCGGTCACGATTGCGCTGTACCGGCTGATAACCGACGCGGGGCTGACCGTGCGGCCGGCCACTTCGCTCCGCAGCCTCGGCAGCGCCCCGGCGGCGCCGAGGAACGTGGCCGCGGCCGCCTTTTCCAGCCGGGATGCGTTGGCGGTGACAGGCCCGGACGCGCTGATGCTTTCGACCACCCGCAGTGCCTGGCCGGTCGCGAGTTGCTGCTTCTGATACTCAGCCATCAGCCGGCTTGACCTGGTGTCCAGGTAGCCGACCGCGAGACTGCGCTCGGCGTTCAGCGCCACTATGACCTTGGAGAGCGGCGTGATGGTCGCGCCGCTGACTTTCCCCGCGTTGGACAGGCCGACCGCGGTGCCGATCTCCCCGGCGACGGCATAGGTGTAAACCCCGATCAGCGCGAGCAGGGGGACGAGGACGAGCAGGAACACCCGGACGCGGATGGAGGTGTGCCGCAACACCATGGGAATGACCCTTTCTGGCTTGCGATTCAGGAAGCATCGCATGGCACCGCACCGGGAGCTACGCGCGATATCCGCCGCTGAGCGGCGGCGCTTCGCTACCCCGGTCTCCGAATATTGCACATAGGGTGCTATAAACCGGATACTCCGTCAAGCAGGTGATCGACATCGTGCCCTGCTGATGGCCGCACGGACTACCGGCCCGGCGGGCACAGTGCGCGGCGATCCATTCCGGCACGCCCTGGCCGCGCCGCAGCGCCGCCTCCAGGTGGCGGTTCCGGGGCCCGATCGCGTTGAAAGACAACGAGCCGTAAGCCAGCAATGCCTCGCGGGTGTCGCCCTCCACGCCCAGCGCGCGCGGGAACACCACCGACGGAAAAATCTCGGCCAGGTCGCGTACCGCGTCGAAACGCCCGCGGCGGGCCAGGTCGTCGGCCAGGATCGCCGCCTCGGCGTCGAACACTTCCTGGAACGCGCGCATGGCCCGGGGATTCATCGCGGCGACCACCAGGGCACGGTGGCTGGTGTGGACGGGCGGATCGACCTCGAGGATCAGGCTGGGCTTGCGCCAGCCGTATGGCTCGGTGATCAGGTTGGCCAGGCCCACCCCGGCGGCCGAGGAGAAGCGCTCGTGGTCGCGCAGGACCGCGTGCACCTCCCGGTAGCCCGCCACCGCCCAGACGCCGTACCGCGTCAGGTGTACCGCCGGCCCCGCCTCGCGCAGCGCGCCGAGGGCCGGGAACGGATCGGTGAGGAATTCGTCGCTGAACCCGCGAGCCGTACGGGTCACGTTGTTCGTCGCCAGCGGACCCGGATCCTGAAGCAGATGACTCCCAGCTGGCGGGCCGCCCGCCTTCACCAGCCATTCTCTGAGGAACTCCGGCGCAACAAGGCGCGGACGCTGGCGAACGCCAGGGCCGAGGTGCAAAGATCTTCGCGCCGGAGCTGAGCGAGCTCGCCGGACCGCGGCGCCAGCAACTGCTCGACGGCCTGCACGCGATCAGCGTGTGGTCATTCTGGGAGTCGCTGCGCACCGAGCTCGGCCTCGGCCCAGCACAGGCCGAGGAACTTGTCCGCTTCAACTTCACCGCACTGCTCGCCGCGGCCGGATTTCCCTAACCTGCCCCTCATCGCGGTGCTGGCCATTGGGATCATTTCTGGCCGCCAGGCTGAATCCACCGGCTATCTCACCGGCTGGGTGACCGCGGCCGCACGGCGGAACTCCAGCTCCTTGGCCTCGATGGGCCCGCGGAACAGAGCCGCGTCCTTGAAGTAGTGCTGGCGCAGCCGCCAGGGCGCCTGGTCGCCCTGGCGCGGCAGCAGGTGCCGCGCACGCTCGAAGTAACCGGAGGTCATGTCGATGAACGGGGAGGTCTCCATCCCCCCGGAAGGCAACCGGGGGGTGACGCTCGCGTAACCCTTCTCCGCCATGAAGTGCACCATGCGGGTGACGTACGCGGAGACCCGGTCGACCTTGAGGGTCCACGAGGCATTGGTGTAGCCAATGGCGAACGCCATGTTAGGTACGTCCTGGAGCATCATGCCCTTGTAGGCGACGCGCTCCGGGACACTGACGATCTCCCCGTCGACGGTCAGCTCGATCCCGCCCAGCGGGAGCAGGTTCAGTCCCGTCGCGGTGACGATCACGTCGGCCTCGAGCTCCGCGCCGGAACGCAGCCGGATCCCGGTCAGCGTGAACGCCTCGATATGGTCGGTGACGATATCGGCTTTGCTGGACCGGATGGCCTGGAAGAAGTCGCCGTCGGGCACCATGCACATGCGCTGGTCCCAGGGGTCGTAGGCCGGGCTGAAGTGCGTGTCCAGGTCGAAGCCGGCTGGCAGGCGCTTGGGGGCACCCTGGCGCAGCACCTTGCGCGCGCGTTCCGGGTACTTCTGGCACAGGTTGTAGACCGCCGTCGCGATCCGCGCGTTCTTCCAGCGCACGGCCGCGTACGCCTGCCGCTCCGGCAGCACCTTGCGCAGCAGGCTGGCGATGGGATCACTGCCGGGCAGCGACAAGACGAACGACGGCGAGCGCTGCAGCATGGTTACCTGGGCGGCGCTCTGTGCGAGCGCCGGGACGAGCGTGACCGCGGTCGCGCCGCTGCCAATGACGACGACCCGCTTGCCGGTCACGTCCAGGTCCTCCGGCCATTCCTGCGGATGAACCACCTGGCCGCCGAACGTCTCGCGGCCGGGCCAGGCGGGCGTAAAGCCCTGGTCGTACCGGTAGTAACCCGAGCACAGGTAGAGGAAGCCGCAGGTGCGCTCCGAGCGCACGCCGGTCTCCGGCTGCTCGGTGGTCACCGTCCACCGCGCGTCCTGGCTGGACCATTCGGCCCGCACGACGCGGGAGTGATAGGTGATGTGCTGATCGACGCCGTAGGCCGCCGCGGTCTCCCGGACGTAGCGCAGGATCTCCTGACCTCCGACGATCGCCTCCGGCTGCGTCCAGGGACGGAAGGGGTAGCCGAGCGTGAACATGTCGGAGTCGGACCGGACCCCGGGAAACCGGAACAGGTCCCAGGTGCCGCCGCTGGCGCCGCGGGCCTCCACGATCGCGTAGGAGGTGCCGGGGGCGTCCGTCTGCAGGTGACAGGCGGCACCGATCCCGGAGAGACCGGCCCCGACGATCAGCACGTCGACGTGCCCCGGTGTGGTCGTGTCCTCAGAGAGGGCGGAAGTCGTGCTCACGGCGCTCCTTCTGTCTGCGTCTTCAGGATGTCACCGGCCCGGAAGCGGTGCAACATTTCGAGCAGATGTATCATCACGGCATGACCCTCGTCACACCGCCCAGTGTTACCGACGTCAACGACGGCCCCGCGATCACTGAGCTGCACCAGTTGCACGCGGCACAACGCCGCGCGTTTCTGGCCGATCCCTATCCGTCCGGCGCCGAGCGCAAGGCGTACCTGGCGGCCCTGGCCGGGATGGTGCTCGGCCACCGCGATCAGATCCGGTCGGCGATGAGCGAGGACTTCGGGGCGCACCCGGAGCTGTTCACCGACCTGGTGGAGGTGCTCGGCGTCGCAGGCCGTGCCGCTTACGCCGCCGAGCAGCTCGACGTATGGATGGCTGAAGACGAGCGGTTCACTGACCCGGCGCTCTACGGCACCGCGCGGGCCGGGGTGCGCTACCAGCCCAAGGGCGTCATCGGCAACATCGTGCCGTGGAACTTCCCGTTCGACTTGTCGGCCGGCCCGCTGGTCGAGATGCTCGCGGCCGGCAACCGGGTGATCATCAAGCCCTCGGATTACACCCCGGCGTGCGCGGAGCTGCTCCGGCGGATGGTGTCCGAGACGTTTTCCGAGGAGCGGGTGGCCGTCTCGGTCGGCGGCCTGACCCTGGCCAAGGAATTCCCCACCCTGCCCTGGGACCACCTGCTGTACACCGGCAGCCCGGAGATCGGCCGCGAAATAGCCCGTGCCGCCGCCGAGAACCTTGTGCCGGTGACGCTGGAGCTCGGCGGCAAGTGCCCGGCCATCCTGGCCGCCGACAGCGTCGATGCCGACAGTGTCCGCGGCGTCATCGGCACCAAGCTCATCAAGAACGGGCAGATGTGCATCTCGGTCGATTACGCCCTAGTCCCGCGGGACCAGCTCGGCGCTTTTGTCGCGCACGCCGAGCACTACCTGACCAGCGAGCTGCCAGATTACGCGTCCTCAACGGACTGCACCGGCATCATCACGCAGCGGCACCTGGAGCGGATCACCGCCATGGTCGGCGAGGCGCGGGACGCGGGCGCGCGGGTCATCTCGCTGGGCGGTACTGGCGACCCGGCAACCCGTCGGCTGCCCTTGGTCCTGGTGGTCGACCCACCGGAGCACCTGCGGATCATGCAGGAGGAGGTCTTCGGCCCGATTTTGCCGGTCATCCCCTACGACGACCTGACCGAGGCGCTGGCCGGGATCAACGCCGGGGAGCGCCCGCTGGGGCTGTACGTCTACAGCAAGGACCCCCGGGTCGCGGAGGACGTGCTGCGGAAGACCACGTCGGGTGGTGCGTGCGTCAACGTCTGCGCCGTTCAGGGCGCCTTGCCGTCCCTGGGTTTCGGCGGCGTCGGGCGCAGCGGCAGCGGCCGGCATCACGGGATCGAAGGGTTCCGCGAGTTCTCCAATCCCCGCGGCGTCGTCGTGCGCGGGACCGGCGATCTGGCGGACGCGTTCCTGCCGCCGTACGGGCCGGCCGCCCAGGCCATCGTCAGCAGCGTGTTCGGCGGCGAAACCCAGGACAGCCCAGCTCAAGACAGCCCGGCGCAGCCCCAAGCGGCGCCGCCGGGCAGCGTCTGAGCGCGGACTGCCGCCAATCTGGTGCTCTGATGCACCAACGCTCAAGGCCAGCGGCCGCACCGGCCAGCGTCCGGCCGGACCGCTCCGCGGCGCTGGCTGCGCGCTGGATCCACGACGGTCGGCGCCTCGACATGCAGGGCCTGGCCGATGAGCTGGGCGTATCACGCGTGACCCTGTTCCGGCACGTGGGCGGCCGGGAGGCGCTGCTCAGCCAGGCCCTATGGGTGCTGACCGAGCGCACGCTCGCCACGGCCGCAGCACGATGGGAGGCCGAACGGCCGGAGGGTGAGCTGCACACCCCCGGCACCGGCCGTCACCTCAACGCGATCGTCTCCCAGTCGAAGGGCCTTCGGCGGCTCCTCGACGAAGAGCCCGCCCTGAGCCTGCGGGTGCTCACTGACCCACGCGGCCGGGTGCAGACTGGGATCGTGACCTACATCGAGGCCCTGCTGCGAAGGGACATGGCTGAGTTCAGCCTGGTGGCGCTCATCGAACCGGACGCCCTGGCCTACGCGCTGGTGCGGCTGGGCGAGTCGTTCCTCTACGCGGACGCACTGGCCGCGCGGAAGCCGGACGTCGCCACCGCTGACCGCCTGCAACAGGCCCTCGTCGCGACCAGCCTGGAGCCCCGCAAAGGGTACGAAACCAGGGATCCACAGGGGAACAACCGCGCATGACCACGCTCAGGTCGCGCAGCCCACGTACGGGAGCACCGTTTCGGCGTCATATGACCCTCAACAAGGGGTGGTCTTTATTCCAGGCCTGATGCGATGCGCCTGGTCTGGATTAAAGCGCCGGGCGACCTTCGAGCTGGCCGGAGCAGTCACCGGACGGGAGCTGGCTCCCGGCACACTTTTAGCCCGCCCGAGAAGGCGGCCGCGAGTCAGAGCGCACTGCCGCCACGCGGGGATGCTCCTTGCCCAGAAGTGCCGCGGCTGCATTAGTACTACAGCAGTACTTTGTTACTCTTTGCCAGCAGTAGTGTTGGTGTGTGCTGGACGACGATGACCTGGCTGTGTGGGTCGCTGGGCTGGATGACCTGTTCGCGCTGGTGGCGGGGCGGTTTCCGCGGGTTGAGCCGCGGCTGCAGGCCCGCGCCTATGTGCGGGGGCTGCTGGCGCCACTGGCGGCCAAGAACAGCTGGACGCTGGCCGAGGCGGCCGGGAACAAGACGCCGGACGGGATGCAGCGGCTGCTGAACCGGACCGCCTGGGATGCCGGCGGGGTCCGTGACGACGTGCGCGGCTACGTGGCCCGCTACCTCGGTGACGCCGATGGGGTACTGGTCGTCGACGAGACCGGCTTCATCAAGAAGGGCACCAGTTCAGCGGGGGTGCAGCGGCAGTACTCGGGCACCGCCGGGCGGGTGGAGAACTGTCAGCTGGGCGTGTTCCTGGCCTACGCCTCGCCGAAGGGCCGGGCGCTGGTTGACCGGGAGCTTTACCTGCCGAAATCGTGGACGGACGACCGGGACCGCTGCCGCGAGGCGGGCGTGCCCGACGACGTGGAGTTTGCCTCGAAGACCGATCTTGCCCGGCTGATGCTGGGCCGGGCTCTGGACGCCGGAGTACCGGCCGCGTGGGTCACTGCGGATGAGGCCTACGGCAAGGACGGCAGCTTCCGGGGCTGGCTGGAGCAGCGCCGGGTCGGCTACGTCGCCGCCGTCCCGAAGAGCCAGGCCGTCGCCGGCGACGCCGGGAAGTCCCGCGCTGACGTGCTGACCGCGCACGCCCCGGGCCAGGCCTGGAAGCGCCGCAGCTGCGGGAACGGCGCCAAAGGGCCGCGGGTCTATGAATGGGCGGCCGCCACCTTGCCCGAAGACGGCACCGAGCCACCCGGCTGGTCCCGGTTCTTGCTGGTCCGCCGCTCGCTGACCCCGAACGGCAAGGGCGAGCTGGAACTCGCCTACTACCTGTGCGCCGCCCCGGCCGGCACACAGGACGAGGAGCTGATCCGCGTCGCCGGGTCTCGCTGGGCCATCGAGGAATGCTTCCAGAGCGCCAAAAACGAGACTGGCCTTGACCACTACCAGGTCCGCCGCTACGACGCCTGGTACCGGCACGCCACCCTCGCCGTTCTTGCTCACGCCTACCTCGCCGTTACCGCTGCGAACGCCCCAAAAGTCCTGGCAGCGGCCTCATCCCGGTCACGCTCGCGGAGGTCCGCCGTCTTCTGGCACACCTGATCACCGTCACTCCCTGCCGTACTGCCGCCTGGGCCTGGTCCACCTGGCGACGACACCACCAGCACCAGGCCAGAACCAGTCACTATCAGCAAAGACAAGCACTACATAACGAAATGCTGCTGTAGTATTAGTGCCCGCATGGCATGGTCGCGTATCTGCCGGGTTACGGTCCTGGACGCCGCCCAGGCTAAGTGCCAGGCTCAGGTCCGGCAAACGCTGCACTACCGATCTGGGCCAGCCTGGGCCGGGGTTGGCCGGGTATGGGAACAGCTGGGCGTCGCGAGAGCAATAGTCAAGACCTGTGGGTGAAGTTCCTTTAGGCGGCTTTGTCGCCGGGTCGTTCGACGAGCTTGCCGCCGGTGAAGGTCGCGCCCGCGCGGACCAGGGCGACGAGATGGGGTGCGTTGACGGCGCGCCACCGGTCTTGTGCCGACTCGATGAGCTTGAAGGCCATGGCCAGCCCGGCCGCCCGCGATCCCGGGCCCTTGGTGACCTTGGTGCGGTGCCGGACCGTGGCGAATGTCGACTCGATCGGGTTGGTGGTCCGCAGATGCACCCAGTGCTCGCACGGATAGTCGAAGAAGGCCAGCAGCTGGTCAGCGTCGCCGGTGATCTTCGCGGTGGCCTTGGGGAACTTGGCCCCGTAGGCGGCATCGAAGGCCTTGACCGCCGCCCGGGCATGATCCTTGTCCTCCGCGCCCCAGATCTCCGCCAGGGCCTTCTTCGCGCCCGGGTGCGCGGACTTGGGCAGCGTGGCCAGGACGTTCGCCGTTTTGTGGAACCAGCAGCGCTGTTCCCTGGTCTCGGGGAACACCTCGCGCAGCGCGCCCCAGAACCCCAGCGCGCCGTCCCCGGCGGCCAGGACCGGCGCGCGCATGCCGCGGCGGGCGCAGTCCCGCAGCAGGTCCGCCCACGACTCCGCGGACTCCCGGTATCCGTCCGCCAGGGCGATCAGCTCCTTGCGGCCGTCCGCGCGGACCCCGATCAGCACCAGCAGGCACAGCTTGTGCTCCTCCAGCCGGATGTTCACGTGGATCCCGTCCGCCCACAAGTACACGTAGTCCACCCCGGACAGGTCCCGGGCCGCGAACGCCCGCTGCTCGGCCTGCCACTGCTCGGTCAGCCGGGTGATCACCGCCGCCGACAGCCCCGCTGAGCTGCCCAGGAACTGGCCGAGAGCGGGTACGAAGTCCCCGCTGGACAACCCGTGCAGATACAGCAGCGGCAGCACCTCGGTGACCTTCGGGGTCTTGCGCGCCCACGGCGGCAAGATCGCCGAGGAGAACCGCTGCCGCTCACCCGTGTCCGGGTCGGTGCGCTTGTCATTGACCCGCGGCACCGTCACCTGCACAGCACCCGCGCTGGTCAGCACCTCCCGGCTGTGATGAGAGCCGTTGCGGACCACCAGCCGGCGGCCGTCCGCGTCCCGCTCAGCGGCGTGCGCCGCGATGTAGGCATCCACCTCGGCCTGCAGCGCCTCGGCCAGCATCCGCCGGGCACCCTCCCGCACGATCTCATCGATCAGCGACCCCGGCCGACCCGGTTCCTCTCCCGCCGATCCCTCCTGCACTACCGTGAGCACGGGCGTACCTTCCCGGCCGGCGTTGCACCGCCAGCCTTGCTTAAGACCTGACATGGCATCCGGGAGGGTACGCCCCTTCCGGCTCAACCACAGGTTTCAAGCATTGCTCGCGTCGCGACGCCCAGGCATACAAGCCATCAAAGGGAGAGCGTTATGAGCGTGTACAGGGTGACCGAGATCATCGGGACAAGCGGCACTTCATGGGAAGAGGCGGCAGCGGAGGCGATCAATACTGCGGCGGGGACAATACGCGATCTTCGGGTGGCTGAGGTCGTCAAGCTGGACATTCATGTGGGCGAAGGCGGGGCGATCACCTACCGCACCAAGCTTCAGCTCTCGTTCAAGTACGAACACGAGCACTGACCCCGGTCAGCATCCCTGGCGGACGGGGTTCGGTGCGTCAGTTCTGAAGCCAGCCCTGTCCTCTCAGTGTTTGGGCGGTCCTGACCCATGCGCCGTGAACGCCCAGGAATACCCGCGCGACCAGCGGCCATGAGAGTGCGCTGAAGCCGCACCATGTCCGCCGATCTGCGCGGCGGTGCAAGTGCAGACCTGATCGATTGGTGCACACCCAGCTGGCCTGATCAGCACGTGACGGGAGCGCTATTCGTTGAGCTGGTGCGCGCGTTCCACCCGCTTCCGGTCCCTTTTCCACATCCTCGCAGACACAGGAAGCAGGGCCACGCCGGTAACGGCTGGCACGAGCATGGCGTATCTCCCGGTAGCGACCGCCACAGCAGCAATCGCGATCATCAGGCCAAGGACCGCCCCGAGCAGTTTCCGTTCCTTGCTACGGGCCAGGGTGCCGACCTGCCCGGTGAGCATGGCGGCGGCCAGGCCGTGGGCCGCCGGCCGCACCCGCGGCTCGGTGAGTTCCCGCCCTTCAAGGACAGCCTGGGTGATCCGTGACCGGTCCAGGTTGCCCAGCTGGTACTGGTCATACAGCCAGCGGTCCACCCGGTCGAGTTTCGGGATGGGGCTGCCGTAGGGCTCCCGGGGTGGCTTGAGAGTGCGGCTGCGCAGCCCAACCGCGGCCGGGATGCCGATGGCGACCACCACTAGCACCACCCACGCCCACGTCATGGGTGCTGTTCTACCGGTGCCACGGGCGACTAGCAGGGATTATCACGCGCACGCAGTGCCGGCCGGCACGGGGCCGGCAGCCGCGGTCCCGATGTCAAGCTTCGCATTGGCTGGCTGGCCGTCGACGTGGCATGAGAGCGCATCAGGCCGCACCAGAGGCATCGTTCGGTTCGGCTGTCGTCTCGGCGGCGCCCAACCGCTAGGCCGCGCAGATCAGGCTGATCTGCTGCGCCGTGTCCTTGCCCATGACCGCTCGGAGACGCACTCACATCCCGATGAGCGAGCGGGTGCCCGGGCAGTCGCTCAGCTCGACTCCGGGATCGAGTCCGGTGGAGATTCGACATCAGTTAAGGCAGATGATCTTGTGCTGGGTTGTGCCCAGACGCCAGAATCGGCCGGTACGTCGCGTCGGCTCGGAAGGATGAGATGAACCAGAAGACTACGGCTCGCTGCACGCAGGTCGTTGTTCCTACGCTCTCGCAAGGCGAGCAGATCGAACTAGCCGAGGCCGTGCAGATCGGGAAGGTGTCCGTGAAGAGGCGGGCAGCAACTGCGGCGGCGGTGAGCATCGCCACCGCCGGGACAGTAATGGTCTCGCTGAAGCCACGCCCGTACTACCTGATTCTCACCAACCAGCGGCTCATCCTCCTCGGCAACATCCGGGGCAGGGTGGGGAAAACCGTGGCAGCTGCGCCGCGGACCGTTGTCAGCGCCGAGCCTCTACGCTCCCACCTCCTCACTGTCTCCATGAACGTGACCATTGACGGAACCCCGCAGCGTTTCAGCTGGGGTCGTGTCCAAACCGGCATGGCGAAGCGGGTAGCGACGGCTCTGACGTCACCAAGCAGCCGTCCTGCCGGGTAATCATCTGGTCAGCCTCAAGACCCGCTGTTCTGTCGCGATGGGGGCTGCCGGATCCAGCGACCCTGTGTGCCGCGATGTGGAGGATCTGCCCGCTCCACACAGAACTGGTTCATCTGTGGCGAGCCGGCATCCTGTTCGGCCGACTTTGAGTCGCGCTAAATCGGCGATCTGTGTGCCTAAAACGCCTATGACGAGACGTGCGCTCATCATGCATGAGCGGGCGTCTCCAGCGACAGTGTGTTAGAGGTCGCCGAGGCCAGGACGACACGATCTGCGCGCAGCCGCCAGGTACCGCCGAGCTCTACTCGGGGAGACCACGTTCGGAGGTTAGCTGGCAAATGTGCTGCACTTAACCCTGTGGCCAACCCGACCGGTCAGATCGGCCAGCTCCGCGATGAGGCGCTGCCCGCTGTCCGGGTGATCGTCCCGCCCGACCTTAGCGGCCGGGTGTTCGAGGATGACCTGGATCCCAGTGACCTGGTGTTCGACGGCAAGCTGACGCCAATGCTGGTCTGGCACGAGCAATACCCGGTTGGCCGCGGATGGCGATCCTGGACCGCCCCGGCAAATTTGGAGGCACTTTCTTGCCGGTATGATTAATTTACCAGGTTTTCCTGATGCGAGTAGTAGCTTTCCTCGAATTCTTCGGGCGGAACGTACCCGCAGGTAGAGTGCAGCCTTTCCCGGTTATACCAGGCCACCCATTCCAGGGTCGCGAGCATGACATCGGCCATCCCTGCCCACGGACCTTCCCGCTCGATTAGCTCTTTCTTGTAAAGACTGTTCAGTGCCTCCGCAGCTGAATTGTCATAGGAATCTCCCTTGCGGCCTACCGAGCGGACCGCTCTGATCTCGCCGAGCCGCTCGGCATACCGGATCGACGTGTACTGCACGCCGCGGTCGGAATGATGAACAAGGTTCCCGCCGATCCGGTCACCACGCGACCAGATCGCCATTTCCAGCGCGTCGAGGGCAAGCTCCGCCCGGAGCGAATCCGAAACCTGCCAGCCGACAATCTTCCGCGAGAACAAATCGAGAATGAACGAGGCATACACGAAACCGCCGGCCGTCTCAACATAGGTAATATCGGCAACCCAGCGCCGGTTCGGCGCGGGCGCGGTAAAGTCCCGCTCCAGCAGGTCAGACGGCCGCTCATGCCCCGGCCCGGCCGGGACCGTCGTCCGCGGCCTCTTCCGCCTGGCCGACACACCGGCAATCCCAAGCTCGCGCATCAGCCGCTCGACCGTGCACCTCGCCACGTCAACTCCCTCCCGGATCAATTCGCGCCATACTTTCCGCGCACCGTAAACCCCGCGGCCTTTCCCCTTCCAGACGCGCACGATCTCCTTCTTCAGCTCGTCATCCCGGGCATCTCGCGCCGGCGGCCTCTCCTCTCTCTTTTTCGCCGCATAATAAGTGGACGGCGCAATCTCCAGGACCGCGCAGGCCGGTTCCACTCCGAACCGGTCCTTATGCGAATCGATGAACTCGACTAGCGCGGATACCGGGGGTCGAGTTCCCGGGCGAAATAAGCACTCGCCGCCTTCAGGATCTCATTCGCCCGCCGCAGCTCGCGGTTCTCCCTTTCCAGCTCCGCGATCCGCTTCTTGTCATCAGTCGTCGTGCCCGGACGCTGACCGCCGTCGATTTCCGCCCGCTCGACCCAGTTCCGCAAAGTCTCGGGATTTATGCCGAGACGCTCGCCCACCCGGGCAAGCGTCCCGCGGGAATTCCCCGACTCCGCCCGCAGCTCGAAGACCATCGCCACCGCACGTTCCCGCAGCTCAGCGGGGTGCTGCTTCCGTGACACCATGAGCCCCAACTTTCCCAGAAGTCATGGCCTCCAAGAAACCCGGGGCGGCTCACCTATAGTCCCGCCATGGGGTCATGCATCACCGAAAATCGGCACTTAGTCACTTGAAATGGCACTTGGCCTGAGAAGTTATATTTGAAAAGACTCACTGAAGTGTGGAGCTATGGGTGTGGAGTTTCAGGACATCGAGGACGGGTGTCTCAAGACATAGAGGACACTTTCGCGGCGTGTCGCCGGTAGAGCTGAGCAGGCTGGCCCGACGCTGCCGGGATGTCGAAGGCCCGGCTTGTCGTGACTGCCGTGATTGCCGGGAAGCGCAAGCCCGCAGGGTCAAGTCCTTTGGCGTGGTGTTTGGCGGTTAGCGCGTGATCCTTTGTTGTGAGTTAGGCGCTGAGCGCCTGCAGGTCGCTGTCGGGGGTCACCTCCGTCCCGGTGCCGGCCGCCGGGGCCAGGGTGATGCGGGAGCGGGTGAGGATGTCCAGGCCGAGGTAGCGGCGTCCTTCGGCCCATTCGTCGTGCTGTTCGGCCAGGACGGCGCCGACGAGGCGGATCAGGGCGTCGCGGCTGGGGAAGATCCCGACGACGTCGGTGCGGCGGCGGATCTCGCGGTTGAGGCGCTCCTGGGGATTGTTCGACCAGATCTGCCGCCACAGTTCCTTCGGGAAGCTGGTGAACGCCAGGACGTCCGCGCGGGCGCCGTCCAGATGCTCAGCGACCTTGGGCAGCTTCTCGCTGATCGCGTCGATCAGCCGGTCGTACTGGGCGTGGACGGAGGCGGCGTCGGGCTGATCGTAGACCGAGTGCAGCAGGGTCTTGACCCACGGCCAGGACGCCTTCGGGGTGACGGACATCAGGTTCGCGGCGTAGTGGGTGCGGCACCGCTGCCAGGCCGCTCCGGGCAAGGTGGCGCCGATCGCCTCGGTCAGGCCGCGGTGCGCATCAGAGGTGACGAGCTGGACGCCGGTCAGGCCGCGGGCGGTCAGGTCCCGGAAGAATCCCAGCCACCCGGCGCCGTCCTCAGCCGAGGTGACCTGCAGGCCCAGGATCTCCCGGTGCCCGTCCGCGTTCACCCCGGTGGCCAGCAGCGCATGCACATTGACCACCCGGCCGCCCTCACGGACCTTCAGCACCAGCGCGTCCGCCGCGACGAACGTGTAGGGCCCGGCGTCCAGCGGGCGGGTCCGGAACGCTTCCACCTGCTCATCCAGGTCCCGGGCCATCTCGCTGACCTGGGACCGGGACAGCCGGGTGATCCCCAGGGACTCGACCAGCTTCTCCATCCGCCGCGTACTGACACCGAGCAGGTAACAGGTCGCCACCACCGAGGTCAGGGCCGCCTCGGCGCGGCGGCGGCGTTCCAGCAGCCAGTCCGGGAAGTACGACCCGGACCGCAGCTTGGGGATCGCCACGTCCAGCGTCCCCGCCCGGGTATCAAAGTCCCGGTGCCGGTACCCGTTGCGGACATTGACCCGGTCCAGTGACGGCGCCCCGTAGGGCGCACCGCAGACCGCGTCGGCCTCAGCGGACATGAGCGCGTTGATGAACGTGGCCAGCATCTGGCGCAGCAGATCCGGCGACGCGGACTCCAGCTGGTCGTGCAGGAAACGGGCAGGGTCGATACTGCTGGGAGCGGTCACCGCGAAATCTCCTTCAGAAGCACTGTGAGAGGTCTTCCAAAGGATCACGCGGTGGCCGCCCTACGCGTCTGCGCCACGCCCATCACCAGGGCCGTTCAACACACCACTCTGCCGGACGCCACTGCCCGCAGAGGTTGCCCGGTCTTATGGGGTGGCCCGGTCCTGGGTTTACACCCTGCTTCGCCGGTACCAGGCCGAAGGTGAGCCGGCGTTCGAGCCGCGGTCGCGGCGGCCCAGGGCCTCGCCGTCAGCGATCAGCCCGGACACGGCCGAGCTGATCGTGCGGAGTCAGCGACGCGGAATCTGGCACCGACCGTTAGTAGCGGCGGCGCTGGGCCAGCGCGGCGGGCCGTGCTCGATCTGCTCTGCGGCGTGCACGCAGGCGTGCGGCGCGGCCGGCTGGAGGGCGGCCAGGGACGCGGCGGCGACGGAGGCGACGATGGCCTTCCCGCCGACGTTCATGCGCCGGGCGCCGCGGCCGTTGACCAGGTCAGCAGAGCCCTGGCAGTAGTAGTTCGGCACGGTCTTGGCCGGGCCGCGGTAGAAGATGGCCAGCTTGCGGGCCGCAGGCTCCGCAGGTGGCCAGGCCCTGCAGCAGCGCGGAGCCTTCCCGGACCGCGCCGGTGCCCGGCCGACTGGCCTGCGGACGGATATTCGACCCGATGCGGACCTGGTTGGCCAGGTAGGTGTCCCAGTCCATGAACCCGGGGTGGTGATCGGGGATGAGGACCTCCCACTGGTCGCGGGGCAGCGCGCGGCGTCGCTTGCGCAGCGCGCCGTCCAGGCCGAGGCATTGCTCGTCGCGGGTGCGGCCGTAGACGTAGGCGCGCCAGGGTAGGCCGGGTGGGTCAGCGTGGTGTGCACGGCATGAGACGGGGCTCGACCCAGTCTTACAGTTGAGGTGCCCCGAGCCTTCCGGACAGTCCATCCATTAGGATGGGCGTCTGGAAAGGTGAAGTAATTGCCCCGAATGAAGAAGAGCTTCTCGCCGGAATTCAAGGATGAAGCCGTGAAGATGGTGATCGAGACGTCGCGTCCGATTGCCAAAGTGGCTAAGGAGCTCGGAATCAACGAAGGCACCCTGGGTAACTGGGTGGGCATCTACCGCCGTGAGCATGCCGGCGAAGAGCCGCCGCTAACCGTAGCGAGCGTGCGCGGCTGCGCGAGCTTGAGCGGGAGACCCGGGAACTGAAGATGGAAAACGAGTTCCTGAAAAAAGCCGTGGCATACTTCGCCCGCGACCATCGGTGACCGACAAATTCGAGTTCATCGACGCGGAGTATGCGGCTTACCAGGAATCTGGCGATGTGTTCGTGCCGTCGATCGTTAAGATGTGCCTGTGGATGGCGGTATCCCGGTCCGGATTCTATGACTGGCGGAACGCGCCGGAATCGGCGACGGCGAAAAGACGCGGGGTGCTCGCTTTGATTGGGCAGAAGTCATTCGAGGAGTCGGACGGGACATATGGCTACCGGCGGGTCCACGCGGACTTGGCGGCCTGGGGCTGCCCGCCGGGCCGGAGCTGGTGCGGTCGCTGATGCGTGAGCTGGGCCTGGAGCCCTGCCAGCCGCGGCCGTGGCGGTTCAGCCTCACCGAGGGCGACGGGCAGGAGCACGGCATCCCCGATCTTGTGGAGCGGGATTTCACCGCTGCGGCGCCGGGTGAGAAAATGGTCGGTGACATCACTTACATTCCGACGTGGCAGGGCTGGCTTTACCTGGCGACGGTCATCGACTGCCATAACAAGGAAGTGATCGGCTGGGCGACGGGTGACAACTACAAGACCCCGCTTATCGAGCAGGCCATCGAGATGGCCGCCCGTAATCATACTCTCGCCGGGAATGCGGTTTTTCATTCAGATCGCGGCAGCAACTATACACATCTCGGCAGTTCGCCGGGACGCTGAAAAAACATGGCCTCCGGCAGTCCGCAGCGTGAATTAACCACAAATACGCTGTCCGGAAAGGCCGCGGCAGATCAAGTCCCGATGAAGATGGGCGCGTCGACCCAGAAAGCGGCGGCAGTGAGGCTGGCGCACCGATGGTTCAGTCGCGCGGCCGGGGTGTTTGCCGGGCTGTGTCGCTGGCGCGGGCTTTGGGTTGCTTCCACTGGTTGGCGCGGATGTTGCGGGCGGCGTCGTCGGCGGTGCGCTGGATGCGGGCCTGGCGGGTGGTGCCGGTTTTGGCGTTGGTGATCCACTCGAGGATCGCCCGCCGGGCCGAGCGGGGAAAGGCGTCCCAGTGGTGACGGGCGCTGGGGGTGGCGTCCAGGGCGGCGCTCAGGTCCGGGGGCTCGGCGAGGGTTTCGACGAGGTCGAGGGCGGTCCAGGTGCCGTTGGCCTTGGCAGCGTCGACGGCCGCAAGCCCGGAGGGCTGCATGCGTCCGGCGGCGGTGAGCTGCTTGACGCGGGTCTTGTTGCGGGCTGACCAGTTGCTGGCCGGCTTGCGGGGCGTGATGAGCCGGGCGGATTGCTGGCCGTCGATGCTGCGGGGGCGGCTGTCGACCCAGCCGTAGCACAGGGCCTCGTCAACGATGGCGTCGTAGCTGAGCAGGGGCTGGCCGCTGGCTTTCTTCCAGGTGATCAGCCAGATGCCGGGGCTTGTGCCGTGGTGAGCTTCGAGCCAGGTATGCCACTGGGCCTGGTTTTCGGCGAGGACTTGTTCATAGCTGTCGCTCATGCGGGTGTCCCGGCCTGCCGGATGAGGTGGCGGGCGAGGCCGAGGCCGGTAGCGGCGGGACCGTCGGGGCCGAGGTGGGCGGCGTTGGTGTAGGCGCCGTCGACCAGCACGGCGAGCTGGGAAGCGAGGGCCTCGCCGTCGTCGCCGGCCAGGCGGGCAGCCAGCTGGGTGAGCAGGGCGTGCAGTTGCTGCCGGTAGGCGCGGGCCTCAACGCGGGCAGGGTGCTGGGAGTCGTCGAACTCGATGCTGGCGTTGTTGAACGGGCAGCCCCGGAAGCCCGGCCGGCGCAGGTCGGCTTCGATGGCATCAACGATGGCGAGCAGCGCGCCAGCCGGGTCATCGCCGTGGGCTGCGATCTGCTCGCCGATAGCGGCGCCGATGGTGGCAGCGAGCCGGCGCAGGTAGGCGGCCACCAGAACATCCTTGGACGGGTATAGCCGGTAGACGGTGGCTTTGCCGAGGCCGGTGGCCCGGACCAGCTCGTCCATGCCGACCTCGTGCACCCCGCGGGCGTAGAACAGGCGGGCAGCGGTGTCGAGCACGAGCGTCTCCCGCTCGTGCCTGGACAGCCGCGGAGCGCGCTGGGTTGCGGTCGCTGCTGGCATCCTCCTATCCTACCGTGACGGACCGATCCGTCACAAACGAGAGGACGACCTGATGCCAGCACCGGAGGACATGGCCTGGCCGTGGGGTGAGCCGCCGGTATGCCTGGTCACCGGCTCGGTCCGGGGCCTGGGCCGGGCGGTCGCAGAGGCGCTGGCCCGGCGGGGGGCCGCGGTGATGCTCACCGCCCGCGACCCGGCGAAGGCCGCTGCCACGGCCGCCCAGATCGCCGGCGCCGGCGACCTACGCCCGCTGCCGGCAGGCCTGGACCTGGCCGACCGGGCCAGCGTGGACGCCGCCGCCACGGCCGTAGCGGACCTGTGGGGGCGTCTCGACGTGCTCATCAACAATGCTGCCGCCTACGTCGACTGGTCTGAGACCGCCACCGGAGCCGACCTGGCCCAGTCCCGGGCGGTGATGAACACCAACCTGTACGGGGCGTGGAACACGATCCAGGCGATGCTGCCGTTGCTGCGGGCCAGCGCCCACCCCCGGGTGGTCAACATCGCCAGCGGGGCCGGCTCACACGGCGATGAGCACTACGGACTAAGTTCCCGCCAGGGAGCAGCCGCCTCCTACGGCATCTCCAAAGCCGCCCTCCTCGCCCTCACCGCCACCGCCGCCGCCGAACTCACCGGCACTCCGGTCATCATCAACGCCGTAGACCCTGACCTGACCGCCACCTGGCCCGGAGCCGAAACCATGGGGGCCCGGCCCATAGCCGACAGCGTGCCCGGGATCATCTGGGCCGCCACCCTCCCCGACGACGGCCCGCGCGGCGGCTTCTTCCGCGACGGCCAGCCACACCCCTGGTAGCCAGCACACAGAACACCCCTGTCTGCGACGCCTCAGCAGCCCAAAAGCAGACAGCCACCAGAGCACAGAACGAAGGCGGATCAGGCGCGGCAAGCGGCGGCGATACCGAACGCAGAGCGTGACGTAGAAGGCGATCGGCTCCTGGGACCGCAGGTCCCGGGCCGCTGCCCAAGTTCGAGCACCATGATGCCCGCCACAAGCACACGTTGATCGCGGCCGTCAGGTCCCAGATAACCGCGAGTTCCCCGCGCGGCACCTTCAGTCCCGCTGAACTCACGGAGGTCCGGGTGATAACCCGGTGCTGGCGCCCGGGGATGGCTAGGATGAGTGAGCGTGTTGGGGCCGATGACAGGTGGAAGGTGCTCTGGTGACCGCGGACTCCCCTATCGTGCCGCCTGACGTCACGGTGTCGCACTCGGCCCGGGTCTGGAATTACTGGCTAGGCGGAAAAGACAACTATGAGGTCGACCGGGTGACCGGCGACCGGGTGGCCGAGCTTTACCCTGATATCGTGCTGCTCGCCCGGGCGGCCCGGGGTCTTCTTGGCCGGGCGGTGGGCTACCTGGCCGCCGACGTCGGGATCCGCCAGTTCCTCGATATCGGCACCGGCTTGCCCACGGCCAGTAATCCGCATGAGATCGCCCAGTCCATCGCACCGGAGTCGCGGGTCGTCTATGTCGACAACGACCCTGTCGTGCTGGCGCATGCCCGGGCCCTGCTGACCAGCAGCCCGCAGGGGGCCACCGACTACATTGACGCTGACCTGCGCGATACCGGCACGATCTTGCGGGAGGCGGCACGGACACTGGACTTCACCCAGCCGGTCGCCATTACCCTGATGGCGATCTTGCACCACATCAGCGACTACGACCAGGCGCGGCTGATCGTGAACCGCCTGATTGGCGCCGTGCCATCCGGCAGTTACCTGGCGATCGCCCACTCCACCAACGTCATCTACGGCGCCGCCTCCGATGAGGCCGTGGGCCGGTGGAACAAGTTCGGCAAGCCGCCGGTTACGCTGCGCAGCCCAGACCAGATCGCGGGGTTCTTCGACGGCCTGGAACTGCTGCCGCCCGGCATAGTCTCCACCACGCGATGGCGGCCTGATCGCGCCGACATCGGCGGCGAGACCCGCGAGGTGGATCAGTTCTGCGGAGTCGGGCGCAAACCCTGACGCTATCCTCGGCCGTGGCCCCGGCAAGGTCGGGGCGGGCGCAGCGGGCGAGCTGGCCTTTTCATCGTGGGTCAGCGGGGGAACGTCACCACTGCTGGCCGTCGCACCACGTGTCGCCGGGCTGCTCGTGGACCAGCTCATCGGTCCCCACTCGCCTCTCACCAGCCGGATGACGTGCCGTACCCCGGCTGTCGGTCTCGTCTGTGGCCGGCAATCCGGCCAGGGCCGGATAGTCGGCCAGGCCGGCATCCCGGACTGCTCAAGGAAGAACTTCCAGGCATCTCCGGCCAGGATGACCGGTTTGTGGTCCGGGGACGGCACAGATCGCCGCTGTCCCCAGGGTTCCCCCCATGCGTATCCCGCTCACCGAGCTCGGTCAGGCCGGCAGGAGATCTTCCTGCACGACGTGGCCGCGCAGTGGCTGCCCGGCGGAGTGAAACGGGCTCGCGCGCCGCGGGCCTGCCCCCGCGCGTCAGGCGCTGAGGAAGTCCTGGATGGTGACGTCCAGGGCGTCCTGGCGTACTGATGCGTGGCGCCCAGTACCGCGGCGAGTTGCGGGGCCAGTTCGCGGGCCGCTGCGGTCAACGGTCCGGCCAGTTGCTGCAGCGTCCGGTCGGGGAGGCGGTGGTCGGGTCCGGCGATGGCCAGCGATCCCAAGGGGTAGCCGTCATCGGGCTCCAGCAGCGCTGCGGCGACGCCGGCGACGCCGGCGTGGTTCGCGTTGCGGGAGATGGCGTATCCGTCGGTGCGGATCCGGTCGAGTGCATCAGCGTCCGGGCGGTGCTCGCCACGCGGCCGGGCCGCCAGCAGCGTCCCGGCCTCGGCCGCAGGCAGATGGGCCAGGATGACGGTGCCGCTGCACCCCGTGGTCAGCGGGGCGGGCCGGAACAGATCCAGCACTGGTCAACATGGCCAAGGGGCGCCCGGAGAATCAGCCGACTGCCATCGGCTTGACTCGATCGAACCCATATCTAGCTACTGGGATGTCGACACAGACGCGGTGCCTCTGATCGACTGGCTGATCTTTCATGAACACTTGACGGTGCTTGTTCCCGTGCGCACCGTTGTCCCGGCCTGGTTTGCCCCAGCAACGGCCAAGGGACATGCCCTTATGGCGGGAGCCTGGTTGCCGGAAACCCTAGAGGTCATCGAGTCTGTTGAAGTCCTCTATCTGTCGAGCGGGAACCGCACCAGCGCTCAACCGAAGTCGACAGCGCGGGCAGCTGACGAAGAGTTCGACGGGCAATTGCTGGTGCTTGATGGCGACGCACTTCGCGCCCCGGCTCCTGAGTACGGAGCGACAACAATGCTGAGAGTGGACCGCAGCGGAAATCTGACCCTCAATCGAAACGGGATCCAGAATGCCGACTTTCCTCAAGACGATCAGACTGCGTTCCTGGCTGATCTGAACGATCGGTTTTTGGCTCAGCCTTGAGCCAGTTGTTCTACCTTTTCTCTTGCGGCTTAACAGAAAGACATTTCTGCAGGCTCTGCGCGCGTTCCGTTGGTGCCGTCAGGTGCAGGGCGGCCGGCACAGCGCGGTGTACGCGTGTGCCATCTGGAGGTCGAACAGCGCACCGTGATCGGCAAGCGGCGGCGGAACGTGGCCGAGAAGTTCAAGGGTGATGGCCCCGTGCAGCTGAGCGTAGGCGATCATGCACGCAGCGAGAGCGCCGTCGGGAAGGTCGCCGCGCTGGTCATTCTGGTCACGCCACGTGCGTCAGCAGTGCTCCCTTTGGGAAGCCTGTCGTCCCGGAGGTGTACTGGATCTGTGCGGGGTCCGTGGGGTGCACGACCGGGAGCTCGGACGGCCCGTGGGCGGCGGACCTCATGAACATGTCCCAGTCATCGAACGAGACGACGGTCCCGAGGCCGGGGAGCTTGTCGCTGACGGTCCGCGCTATGCCGAGAAGATCGCGGGAACGTACCGCCGGCTCCACGAACAAGCCATCGGCCCGGGACTGAGCCAGGACGAACTCGACCTCACCGGGGCCGTACGCGGGGTTGACGGTGACGAGCGTCGCCCCGGCGAGCGCGGCGCCGAACTCCAGCAGCACCCACTCGGGCCGGCTGGCCGACCACACCGCTACCCGGGACCCGGGGCCGGATCGGCTGAGCAGCGCGCGGGCCACCTGCTCCGCCGTCTCCAGCAGCGCCGCGAACGTCCAGGATCGTGCATCGGTGGCGCCTGTGCCTTCGATCAGAGCGACGCGATCGGGCCACCGGTTCGCCGTTTCTTTGAGTGCCCCGCCGATGGTCACGTCCATCTGGTACGTCCCAGGCTGTGCCCCCCAGTGCGAGACCTGCAGCGGCATGTCCATTGACGCTTCCTCTCTACTGTGCAGCGGCGGCCTGGAACAACCAGCCCCGGTCGTGGCGCACCAGCGCCACCATGAATACGCCATCACAGGAGGCGGCAGCTTCCCGCCGGATCGCTTGGCTCCCTCGCCGCCGAGAAATTCCCGCATGTTGAAGACGCGGGTCGTGGTCTGGCGTCGATTGTCTGGCTGGTCCGGCGGCTTGAAGGGGCGGGACGAGCGCGCTTAGCGAGGTCTCCGATCGACGCGAGACGAAATAATTGAAGAGGAGCCGGCTGGTCAGACGATCGGGGATGATCGGGCGGACGCTGAAGCGGCCTGCGAAATGCAAGCTGGCGTCGCGCTCGATCAAATCGGCCAGCGCCTGCAGGCCTGACAAGAATCCGTTGCCACCGAAGTCCGGCAGGCCGGTCTTGCGTTCCGCGGATCGAACGAGCCGGTCTGCCTCGGGACGGATGGCCGGCATTCCCGCAACGGCCAGGCCCCGGCCCAGCGCATTGAGACCGCGGGTTGGTGTCGGGATCGATGATCTGATCAGGGTCATGGGAAACCTAAACTGCGTCACCGCTCCGGTCGTGCGGCGTCACTAGCCGAACGAGCCGGCGGGCGCTCGCCAGATGAACAATGCCCATCAGGGCGGGCGCGAGAGTCATCCGCGGGTTGTGCTGACGGAATCCCAGGGCAGAGTCGCCGAGCTGGACGAGCCCAGCGGCCGCGAGCAGCTCCGGGCTGGGCCGCCCCTGCCGGGCGAGAACGGCAAGTAGCGGTATGGTGATGGCCCATGTTCGTACTGCCGATGAGGCAGCCCAGAACCCGGCCGTTGGGTTCGGGCCCGTCTCACGATCGATGTAGCCGGGACGGACAGCACCGAAAGCCGCGAAAGCTGCAGCGGCAGCGGCGCCTGCGGCGTTCAAGGCGAAAAGCACTCTGGTATCTGCCGTAAGGTTCCGGGTTCCCCGGTGATGATGACGGCGTTTGCCTGCTGCCCCGGGGGCGCTCCGGCTCACGAGACCACCACCGGGACAAGCAGCCAGGACGGGGCGTCCGGACCGCTATAGAGCGTGGCCCAGTTCGCGAAGGTGGCGTTGGGCCGGTCATCGGAGTCGTTGTGACGCCATTCCGCCGTGGCGAACGTGTCGCTACCGCCGATGGTCAGCAAAAGGCGGCCTCCCGGCGGCACGACAAGGCCCGCCGGCCATATTTCCACGTCGAGGGCGTACTGCTCGCCGGCGCGGACTTCGGAGACATGCCGGTGTACGTGGACCGGGCTCCACTGCGTCGATGCCTGTTCGTCCAGGTCGCGCTGCGACAGCCGAAGCCAGCCGAGGGCCGGGGAACTCGCGGGGCGGCCGTCCTGGTCCACGGAGCGCACGGAGGCGAAGACGTCAAGGTCGCCGGCCTGTGTCGAGACCTGCAGGTGGAGGGCGAGCGGGCCGACAATAACAGTGCGTTCGCCGACGGGCTGGCTGTGAAAGGTCACGCCGGGTGACGTCGGCCAGTAGTCGGCGCTCATCAAAGCGCTCGGTCCTTCGGGGCCCATCGCGTGGTTTCCCGCGTCGAGGTGCAGCCGGGTCCAGCGGGTACCGTCCGGGGGCCAGGTCGTTGCGGTGCGCGTGGACGTCTCACGTCCGGGTTCGGGCAGTTCGTAGGTCACCGGCGGTTGCGCCGTCCAGTCGTTTTCCACGCCCTTCAGGTAGTGGTCCATGAACCGGAGCTGCGTGGCCATGCCGTCCTCGTCGAGGAACCGGTCGATTCCGGGGCCTCGCGCGTCCAGCAGCATCAGCCATTTCTCCTGGCTGGCAGCGTGCCGGAAACCCTCGATGTTCCCGCGCAGATGCAGGCCGACGGTGCCCCAGTTGCCGACCGACAGGAACGGCACGGTGACCCGTGACCAGTCGACGGCCCGGGACGCGCTCCAGTCATCGAACAGCGGGTGAGCTCGCGCTTCGGCGGGAAAGTTCTCGCGCAAGCGTTCCAGGTCGCGATGGTCGAGCTGGTCGGGGCCGGTCGAGCTTTCACCGGTGAGCGGACTCGGCGCGCCGTCTTGGGAACCGTGCTGGTTGGCGACCCAGCGGAACCACCAGGCGTCGATGAACGTGTTACTGAGGATGCCGCCGTGGCGCAGTGCCTCCCGGTAGGCGTCCCCGGATCCGAACCACGGGATGATCGCGGTCAGATGCGGTGGCTGACGTTCGGCCACCCGCCACGCGGCCATGGCGTGGTAGGACACGCCGAGTACCCCGACCTTGCCGGTGCACCACTGCTGGGCGGCGAGCCACTCGACCGCCTCGGCGAAGTCCAGCGACTCCCGTGGTGAGAACGGCGACCACACTCCCGGCGACCGTCCCGTCCCTCTGGCATCGATGTGCACGACGGCGTAGCCATGCGGAGTCCACCGTTCGGGGTCGGGCACTTCCCAGACGAGATACCGGCCGGACGACCGGCCGACTATCTCTGGGTGCGCCCGGGCGAGCTGCGCCCATAGGTCCGGATACGTGACAGACATCGGCAGATCCTTGCCGTATGGCCCCATCGTCACGATCACGGGTACGCGCACGGTCCCGGCAGGGCGGTAAGCATTCGCTCTCAACGAACCGCCGTCGGACATCGGTATCTCGACGTCCCATGCGATGTCCATGGCTGCCGTCCGGCTGTCGTCAGCCGCCTGCCCCGCCGGCGTCGTCACAACTCAGTCCTCGCCTTGTCACTTATTCGAGTGACTGCGACGTTAACAGATAGACTGCGATGTTAACAGATAGACTGAGAACATTCAGCGCGGCCAGGGCCACACTGCGGGCTGCTGCTCCAGCGATCCGCCGAGCTCCACTACCAGCGCTCTCGTCTGGGCTCGCATGGCCTCATAACCACTGTCGCCCAGCGTCTCGTGCAGGCGCCGCTCCACCTTGCCGACCCGCTCGCTCGCTGTTCCCCACAGTCGCCGGCCCGCGGTCGTGAGGTCCACCAGGACTATGCGCCTGTGGACCGGGTGCGGGTGTCGTTCGAGCAAGCCGGCGTCGGCCAGCCCCGTCAGCATCGCGGCCATCGTCTGCGGCCGGACGTCGGCCCTGCGAGCCAGATCTGCCGCCGACTGGGGACCGGCGACCGCGATGGCGTTGAGCGTGCCGAACTGCGGCATGGTGATGCCGAGAGATTCGATCTCCCGGTCGAGAACCTTCGGCATCACCTGCCGCAATTGCCATAGCTCGAAAATCAGTCGCTGCTCGTGCCGCATCGTGCCTGCCATCCCGTCGGACCCGTCACTCCGTCTGATCTTCCCCCTAGCACCGCACGCCGCCGGTGCCGGTGTTCCCGATGACAACGCGCACATGATCGGCGTTAGCGAAGAACAGCCAGATTCGACCCGCAGCACACTCACCCCGGGCACAGTGCGGTGTTCGCGGTGATGCACCACGTTCAGCCCACTGCCCGCCGCTGCCCGAGATCTCACCCGAGGATCCCGACGTGCGGCCGGGAGACGCGGAACAGCAGCAGCGGCACTGTTGCGTTGGCCGGTCGCGAGCCGGCGAGGACTGATCCCATGGCCGCTCATCGCGTGCTCTCGGACTTCGCTGGCATCCGGTTGCCGCCAGAGGTGATCTCGATCGCGGACCGGTGGTACCCCGGTGCTGTCCTACCGGGACGTGGAAGAGCTGCTGGCCGAGCGCCGTGTCACCGTCGACCACGGCGCGATCATGGGACGCGGCGTCCCGCTGCGGGATCTGCTATTGCGCTGGGGCGGCAGCCGAGCAGGTGCGCCAGGCGTTTCAGGTCGGGGTGGTTCATGTCGGCCATCGGGCCGGAGCCACTGGTCAGTGAGTTCCAGAATGCGTCCCGGAGCTTGAGGCCGGCGGGCGTCAGCCGCAGCGTCTTACGTCGCCGGTCATCTGGGTCTTCGGTCCGCTCGAGGAGACCGCGGCCCCGCAGCCGTTCGACGAGCGTGGTGAGGTTCGAGGCGTCGTAGTCGAGCCGGGTCGCGACCACGCTCATCGGTACGGCGTCATCTCCTCGCAGTGATAGCAGCACCTTGATCTGCGCTCCGCTCACGCCGTGCATGGCGGCGTGAGCGTTCCAGTTCTCCTCGAGCCGGCCGGCGAGGTCGAGCATGGCCAGTTGGACATCAAGCAGGGAGCGCAACCGGGGGTCGGCGGGTGCGGGCAGGTCGTCGGGCAGTTGCACAGCACCAGTCTACCGCGTAACGTGGTGAGACATAGTGGTAACGCACCACTAATAATTACAGCCCTGCACCAGCAGAACTGAGGAGGAACAGCCATGAGCGCCGCACGAAACGTCGTGATCACGGGCGCCGCCGGCGGCATGAGTTCCGAGTTCGTCAGCCGGTTCCTGTCCAACGGCGACACCGTCCTCGCGACCGGCCGGTCCCAGGAGAGGCTGGACACGTGGCGCACCCGGTGGGGCTGCGACGGCCAGAACCGGTCGCTGCACACCTTCCCCGCGGACGTCACCGACGAGGAGAGCCTCGCCGCGCTGGCCGCCGCCGCGGAGGAGCGCGTGGGGACCGTGGACGTCCTGACCAATGCCGCCGGCCAGTTCCCGCAGACCGCCTTCGAGGACATTTGCGGCGAGGAATGGCGCCGGGTCATCGACGTCAACCTTTTCGCCGTCAAGGCGCTGCTGCCGCTCATCAAGAGGAGTGAGCACGGGCGCATCATCAACATCGGGTCTGGCGGGATGTTCTTCGGCGTGCCGAGGCAGGCGCATTACATCGCCGCCAAGGCCGGCGTCATGGGCCTGACCTGGGTCCTGGCCCGTGAGCTGGGCAACGATCACAACATCACGGTCAACCTCGTCACCCCAGGGCTCACCATCACCCCGGCGGCCGCTGCGGTGCTCCCCGAGCCCCTGCTGGAGATGCAGCGGAACATGCGCTTGTTCCACCGGGACCAGGTTCCCGACGACGTGGCCGGTTCCGTCTTCTTCCTCGCTTCGGACGCCGCCGCCTTCATCACCGGCCAGACGCTCAACGTCGACGGCGGGCTCACCATGTGGTGATGCTCCTCACCCCCCGCCGCGCTCGCCCAGCCCGGCGGCCGGCGACACGCGGGACGGCTCACGGCCCGGCCGCCGGAACTCGCGCCCGCCGATTCAGGAACGGCCGCCCTGCGGTCCCCTGGAACGCGCATACGGTGGCGCGTCGAGCAGTTTGCACGCGCTGCCATCCGCAAAGCAGACAACGCCCCAAGTTGCCGGACCCTCCGGCGACGTACCTTAACTAGATTGGACGAAACCCATGGCGACCGACGACCGGCGCACTGTTCTGATCATCGGGATCTCCCGCGGCATCGGCCACGGGCTGACCGTCGAGTACCTCCGGCGCGGCTGGTCGGTCATCGGCACAGTGCGCAGCACCGCGGCAGATGACGCGAGCCTGCAGGCGATGGCCGGCGGAACGGCCGGGCGCCTGCGGGTCGAACAGCTCGATATGACCCGGCCGCTGGAGATCGCAGCCCTGCACAAGCGACTGGCCGGCGAGCATCTCGACGTCCTGTTCGTCAGCGCGGGCGCCTCCGACGGTAACGTCCCCGTCGCCGAGATCGACGAAGCGGCGTTCAACCAGGTGATGAGCACGAACGCGCTCGCGCCGCTGAAGGTGATCGAAGCACTCCAGGATCTCGTCGCCGAGCAAGGCACGATCGCTGTCATGTCCTCGAACCAGGGCAGCATCACGCTCAACGACCAGGGCGGCTTCGACGTCTACCGCGCCAGCAAAACCGCGCTGAACCAGCTCATGGCCAGCTACGCAGCGCGCCACCACGATGACACCCGCACACTGCTGCTCCTTACGCCCGGCTGGGTCCAGACCGACCTCGGCGGACCATCCGCACCCCAGACCGTCGAGCAGAGCGCGTCCGGCCTCATCGACACCATCGACGCGAACCACACCACCGGCGAACTCCGCTACGTCGACTACCAGAACGAGACCGTCCCCTGGTAGACGGCGGCCCGGCCGCGCGAGCGTCACCCCTGCAAAGCACGATTCCCGCAACAAAACCCTACTTGGTGAGGAGACAAGATGAAGGTTCTCGTCGTGGGTGCCGCCGGCAAGCCAGGGCGGCCCGTCGCCGGGCGGGCCGTGAAGGAGGGCCACGAGGTCACCGCCTTCGTGCACAGCGCCGGGGCTACGTCCCCGGCGCCGGGGTGCGGGCCGGTGACGCCACTGACATGGCGGCAATGGAGGCCGCGATCATGGGTCAGGATGCCGTGATCGATACCGTCGGCGGCAAGACCCCCTACAAGCACACCACTCTCAAGGCGAGCGTGGCCACGACGATCGTCACGGCGATGCAGCGGCACGGCGTCCGCCGGCTCGTCGTCACCTCGATGGCCGGCCAGGGCGACAGTGCCGCGAACACGCCCTTCTACGTCAAGATCCTGCTGGCGACCTTCCTGCACGGCGCCACCCCGACAAGGCGAAGATGGAGTCGGCCGTAAGCGGCAGCGAACTGGACTGGGTCATCACCCGGCCCGCGATCCTGACCGGGAAACCCGCCACCGGCGACGTTCGCATCTTCTCCGCCGGCAACCGCGATCAGGCCCACTCCATCACCCGCTCGGACCTCGCCGCATTCCTGGTCACTCAGCTCACCAGCGACGACCACCTCGGCAGGCCGTCACCATCGCCAACCGGTGATCGCCGATCCGCAGCACCCCTAAGCGTCACTGCCATGTGACGACCGGTCACGTGGACGTTCACCCGGTTCAACGAATCACCACGGCACCTTTCGAGGATCGATTCCGAGGAGGGACCTTCCATCATGGCTGCCACCTGGTCTCCGGAACAGCTGGAGCGGATCGGCATGGAGCAATGCTTGAAACCTGTGGTTGAGCCGGAAGGGGCGTACCCTCCCGGATGCCATGTCAGGTCTTAAGCAAGGCTGGCGGTGCAACGCCGGCCGGGAAGGTACGCCCGTGCTCACGGTAGTGCAGGAGGGATCGGCGGGAGAGGAACCGGGTCGGCCGGGGTCGCTGATCGATGAGATCGTGCGGGAGGGTGCCCGGCGGATGCTGGCCGAGGCGCTGCAGGCCGAGGTGGATGCCTACATCGCGGCGCACGCCGCTGAGCGGGACGCGGACGGCCGCCGGCTGGTGGTCCGCAACGGCTCTCATCACAGCCGGGAGGTGCTGACCAGCGCGGGTGCTGTGCAGGTGACGGTGCCGCGGGTCAATGACAAGCGCACCGACCCGGACACGGGTGAGCGGCAGCGGTTCTCCTCGGCGATCTTGCCGCCGTGGGCGCGCAAGACCCCGAAGGTCACCGAGGTGCTGCCGCTGCTGTATCTGCACGGGTTGTCCAGCGGGGACTTCGTACCCGCTCTCGGCCAGTTCCTGGGCAGCTCAGCGGGGCTGTCGGCGGCGGTGATCACCCGGCTGACCGAGCAGTGGCAGGCCGAGCAGCGGGCGTTCGCGGCCCGGGACCTGTCCGGGGTGGACTACGTGTACTTGTGGGCGGACGGGATCCACGTGAACATCCGGCTGGAGGAGCACAAGCTGTGCCTGCTGGTGCTGATCGGGGTCCGCGCGGACGGCCGCAAGGAGCTGATCGCCCTGGCGGACGGATACCGGGAGTCCGCGGAGTCGTGGGCGGACCTGCTGCGGGACTGCGCCCGCCGCGGCATGCGCGCGCCGGTCCTGGCCGCCGGGGACGGCGCGCTGGGGTTCTGGGGCGCGCTGCGCGAGGTGTTCCCCGAGACCAGGGAACAGCGCTGCTGGTTCCACAAAACGGCGAACGTCCTGGCCACGCTGCCCAAGTCCGCGCACCCGGGCGCGAAGAAGGCCCTGGCGGAGATCTGGGGCGCGGAGGACAAGGATCATGCCCGGGCGGCGGTCAAGGCCTTCGATGCCGCCTACGGGGCCAAGTTCCCCAAGGCCACCGCGAAGATCACCGGCGACGCTGACCAGCTGCTGGCCTTCTTCGACTATCCGTGCGAGCACTGGGTGCATCTGCGGACCACCAACCCGATCGAGTCGACATTCGCCACGGTCCGGCACCGCACCAAGGTCACCAAGGGCCCGGGATCGCGGGCGGCCGGGCTGGCCATGGCCTTCAAGCTCATCGAGTCGGCACAAGACCGGTGGCGCGCCGTCAACGCACCCCATCTCGTCGCCCTGGTCCGCGCGGGCGCGACCTTCACCGGCGGCAAGCTCGTCGAACGACCCGGCGACAAAGCCGCCTAAAGGAACTTCACCCACAGGTCTTGACTATTGCTCCACCGGCATCGAGCCACCCTTCTAGACAGGACCGGCACTGGCTTCCCGTCCTTGCGGACGGTGCTGCCGAATTCGCCTTAAGAGTTAAATCAAGGCCACAGCCTGGTACGCGGTTAGCGCCTGATCATTTCCCCGATTTGCTCTGCTAGGGAGCCCGAGTCACCCGGATTGCGCTCACTGGGGATTCCGACTGAGGCGATCCTCGCCCGCCAGCGCGACAGTGCTGCTAACGGCCGATAACGCCGTAAGCAACAGCGATGCCGCGTCTCGCCAGGGAGGATCCGGTGATTGTCCACGTCCGCACCCGAAGGATCAGCGAGCCTGCCGTCAAACTGGCGAATGCCGGGGGACGGCGGAGTCTTTTCGCTGCACTCCAGCGCGATCCGGACGATCGCTGGGCGGCAGTGTTCGAGCGGATCGCCGTGTACTCGTTCGTATTGGCTGTGATATCCGGGCTCCTGCTGCTGCCCTTTTTCCGCCCCTCCATGGGCACAGTCGTGTACCGCGGCTCCTATACGACGCTAAGCGGCGTACCGATTAGCCAGGCGTACGCGTCCGTGCTGGCCATCAGCTTCGACGTCCACGGTGGGCTGCTGACCCGGCAAGTGCACCACTGGTCGGCCGATCTGTTCGTCGCGGCGATCTGTCTACGGCTGCTGCGGACCTTCTTCCGTGGCCGATTCTCCGGCCGAGCGCTGCCGGACTGGCTGATCTGGGTGACTCTGCTGCCAATGGGCATGCTCACGGCCTACAGCGGCACCATCCTGCCCGACGACGGGGTGTCTGGCGGCAGCCTCAGCGTCATCACCGGGGTGCTGCTGTCTGTGCCGCTCATTGGGACCCACCTGGTGTTCTGGATCTTTGGCGGTGCGCCACCCGGGCATCAGATCATCGGCCGCGCCTACTGGGTGCACATCCTCGTCCTCCCAGCCTTGGTCGGCGGACTGCTCCTGGTGAGCTTGCGGCCGTCGCTGTGGCGGCTCCGCTTCCGGCCGGCCCAGCGATTGTCGCGCTGGGCGCGGCTGGATCCCCTCTTGCCATTGACCTGTGCGGTGCTGGTTCTGCTAGGCGCCATCGCGCAGATCAACCCGGCCTGGCTGATTGGGCCGTATCAGCCAGGCAGCATCAGCTCTGGCGCCGTCCCGGACTGGTACATGGCGTTCCTCGACGGACCGCTGCGGCTCATGCCACCGTGGGAGCTGTCAATCGCCGGCCATCCGCTGGCTCTCAGCGTGCTGATCCCGGGGCTGCTCCTGCCCGCGTTCTTCTTCACTGGCCTGACTGCCTACCCGGTGGTGGACCGGTGGATCACTGGTGGCCGGTCGTTCCGCGGGTTGCTGCCACCCGTCCCGGCCAACTCGTTGAACCGCGCCGGGGTGGGGGCGGCCGGCATAACGTTCTATGGCCTGCTGTGGGCCGCTGCCGGCAACGACCAGATCGCTTACCACCTGCACCTGGATCTCTACACCGTCACCTGGGCGTTCCGGGTGCTGGTGCTGGCCGGGCCACCACTGGCGTTCCTGCTGGTCCGGGTCATCGGTGATGCGCTGGCCGGCTGGCGGCGTGACGAGCAGTTGCACGGCTGGGAAACCGGGCGGATCGTCATGGATCCCCGAGGGGGCTATCACGAGATATCGGAGCCAGCGGACTCCCCCACCTTGCCGCCAGCTGAGGAATCCTGAAGAAGCCGAACATCATGGACGGGTTGAATCTTCGTACATACACGCGGAACCTCTTCAGCGCCGCCGCGCGCAGGGTCCGGTGGCCAATGCCTCGCGCCAACGAGGTCACCGCTGAATATCTATACGTCCCCTGCACACGTGTCCTCCGCTGTGGCTCTTCGGCTCAGACGCACAGCTGGGTGCAACCAGTGCCAATCGTCAAGAAATCAGCCAAGCTGATTTATTACGCCAGCGATAGCTGGAACCGATGTGAGTTCGTGGTCAGCCCCGGTTGCATCAGCCGCAAACAATTCGAGACCGACACCTGCTACCAGCGCGGGTACCGCGGGTCGGCCGGACAACTCTTTTTCGCCACCCACGAGGCTGCTGAAGCCAATCTGTATCACGCGGGTCAGCAAGTTGGGCACTGTATAGCAGCTGCTCCTATCATCAAGGAACTGCGCCGTGCCATGGCCGATGTTCACCCTGACCGGGGCGGCACAACGGCGCAATTCATCCGAGCGCACCGCCGGTATCTGGCTGCACTTCAGGATGCTCAGTCGTGATCGCCTGGCTCTCGGTCACCCGCCTCGGCCGGTTTGCGCGATGGCACTGGCCCGACGGTAATCCGCTACGGCGCCCTTCGGACCGCGTTGAAAGCGCCATACTGACCGCTCTGTTTGCTGGGTTCTTCGCGGCCGCACCGTTCGTCGGCCAGACCTGCGGCGCCTTGGTGCACGCCGTAGCTGAGCACGCTCAGTGGGCTCAGCAGGCAACCCGGCAAAAGATCCCGGCGGTTCTGCTTAAGCCCGCCACCGAGACGCTGATGAGCCCCAGCCCCGACGTGGATATTGCTCAGGCATGGGCCCGCTGGACGGCTCCGGACGGGCGCGTGGTGACCGCTGGCGTGCTGGCCGGGCCAGACGCTGCGGCGGGAACAACAGTGCGAGTATGGGTGACTCGCGATGGCCAGCTGACCAGGCCTCCACTACAGGATTCTCAAGTTTCAGGGCAGGCGCAACTCGCCGCCGTACTCGGCATTGTCGGTTTGGCGGTCGTGCTGATTGTGATTGGCGCGCTGGTTCGCTGCATGCTGGACAAGCAGCGTATGGCGCTCTGGGATGCGGCATGGCTGGTGACCGGGCCGCGCTGGACTCGCCGGGCGTGAGGCCAGGACGGCTTGACTATTGCGGTACACCTATCCCCGCGCCGTGACCTTCGTTCCGAGACCGCTCACGGGCTACCGCCCAGCCGGCTGACGAGTTCGTCCTTGGTGATCCCGTACGAAATGAGGAACTCCGCGACGCGGTCGAGATCAACCGGGTCGGGAAGCGTTCTGAGGGCCGTGTCAGCCACTTCTATGAATCCTGTCTCCCGCAGGACGCCGATGATTTCCCTCCGGGAAGTTTGTGCCGCCATCAGCTGCACCTTTCTGAGCTGTCGTGGTCACCATGCAGCATCGCGGCCGCCGAGAGGCACTCGCATCTGTCGAAATCCCCAGCGGGGTCCGCGCCGGCTTCACGGTTACCGGCGGCTCAGCGTGGCGCCTGTTGCGGGGGGATCGAAGCGAGCGCATCGCGAAGGGCGGCGCGGGTGGCGACACCGAGCTTAGGAAAGGCGCGGTGGAGGTGGCCGCTGACGGTCCGGGGCGACAAGAACAGCCGTTCCGCGATCTGCTTGTTCGTCAGGCCGGAAGCGGCGAGGGTGACGATCTCGAACTCCTGCGGGGTCAGGTGGTTCAGGGTGCCATCACCCGCCGCCTTGGCCTGCCCGGTCGCGCGCAGCTCTGCGCTCGCCCGGCCTGACCACGGCTGGGCCTTGAGGCGATCGAAGATCTCGAGCGCGGAGCTGAGCTGCGCCCGGGCCGCCACCATCATTCGGCACCGTCGGAGACGCTCGCCGTAGGCCAGTCTTACCCGGGCCAGGTCAAACCGCCAGCGCTCGATTTCGGGCAGCGCCAGCGCCGCCTGGAATAGTTCAAGCGCCGTGTCGTCGGGAGCTACCATCGCGGTCGCCGCGCCTACCACAAGCGCGAGGCGCGACGAGATAGCGGCGAGGCTGGCGTCCTGCATCGCGGCGACGTGCGCTGCTGCCTCAGCGTCGCGACCAGTACGAACCGCGGCCTCGACGAGATCCAGGAGTACGGTCAGGGCGTGCGGGACGTGTGAGGCGAGGATTCCGGGCGGGCTGATTCTGCACGCCTGCTGGTAGGCGTCCTCGAAGTCACCTCGCCCGAGGGCGGCCAGGCCACGGGCCTGCCAGGCATACCACTCAACCGCACCCAGGCCGCGCGGCTGCGCCCACTCGACGACGGCATTTAGCTCCAGGGTCCGCCGGTCATCTCCGCGCGCCGACGCGATCAGGGCCTGGACCAGCTTGGCCGGCCATGCCAGCAGTCCGTATCCGAGTTCCTCGGCAACCTGAAGGGCCTCGGCAAGCAGCTTGTCTGCCTCGTCCCAGTCACCGATGAAGAAGTCGTCCCAGGCCAGCACGATCAGGGCGTTGAGCCCCGACGCGACCGCGCCGCCCCGGCGCGCGTCTTGAACGACCCGCCAAAGGGCCTCCCGGCACCCGCCCATCCGGTCGATGTAGCAACCCGCGATTCCGACCCGAACGATCCGGGTTGGATCAGTTTCCCAGGCCAGCGCCGCGATCGCCTCCTCGAGTACCGCCAAGCCAGCTAGGGCCGTGCGGACGGGATCGGCGTACGTCTTGCTGTTCTGGATCACCGCGAGCGGCACGCGCACGCTCCCGGCGATTTCGTCAAACGGCTGCCACAAGTTCGGCTTCCCGCCGTAGTAGCACACCATCATCAGCGTGTTGAGCGCTTCCTCCAGCAGCGGATCGACATCGTCGCGGGCGGCGACCCGGCTCTCGATCGCGCGCACCAGCAGACGATGGGCGGTAGCGATGTCGCCGTCCGCGTTCAGCAGGAAGGCGGACGCAGCGACCGCAGCCTCGAGAGACCCTTCGAGGTCCACGCCGCCGCGAGGGAGCTCAGCTAGCACCTTCGACGCGTTGCCCAGGTCACCGGCCACGTCGGCGCCGATGTAAGCCGCTCCGGCCAGCCGCCGGAGCCGCTCGTCGCTGCGCGGGCTGAGTTCCGACGCGCGCGTCAGCGCCTTGACGCAGCCGACGGCGTCACCCCGAGCGAGGATCCGGGCCGCCGTCCTCTCAAGCTGGGCCGCCACTGACTCATCGGGCTCGACAGCCGCTTCGGCCAGATGCCACGCCCGGCGGTCGGGCTGAGCCGCCCACACCTCGGCCAGCGCACGGTGCGCGGTTCGGCGTTCCTCAGCCTCGGACAGGTCCACCACGGCCGAACGCATGAGCGGGTGGTGGAACGCGAGCCGGTGGGTTGCCTGGTCCACGTACGCGAGCCGGGCCTGCTCCGCCGCGGCCAGATCGCGAAAGCCGGCGTTCGCGGCTGCTCCTTCCTCCACGATGCGCACGTCTCCGGTGCCATCGAGCGCCATCAGCAGCAGCAGCTGACGCGTCGGGGGCGGAAGCTCGGTGATCCGCGCTGCGTAGAGTGTCTGCAATCGTCGGCTGAGCGGCAGCGCGGCTGGCAGCGCGATGGCAGATGCGCGCATGTTCGGGCTGAGCGCCACCGGGAGCTCCAACAGCGCCAGAGGATTTCCTTGTGCCTCAGCCAGAATGCGCTGGCGAACGGTTGACCCAAGCTGGGGGAACCGGCGGTCGAGCAACTGCCGGGCTGCCACGTCATCGAGCCGTAGGACCTCCAGCTCAGGGAGCCCAAGGTGATCGAAGAAGTCCACTTCCCCGGTCCGCGATGCACCGAGCAGCCCTACCCGGCTACCCAGGAGGCGCCGCGCGACGAAACTCAGCACACCCGCGCTCGCCCGGTCCAGCCAGGGAAGGTCGTCGAGGATGACGAGCACCGGCCGGGCGGCGGCTGACTGGCGAAGCAGGACGAGAGCCGCATTGGATACGACCAGGCGGCTCGGAGGCGCGCCGCTGCCGAAGCCGAGCGCGACATTCAGTGCGTCCCGGTGGACCGCCGGGAGGTGCGGCAACGCGTCCAGTAGGGGCAGGAGAACCTGATTCAAGCCAGAAAAGCTCGTCCCGGCCTCAAACTCGACACCAGCCGCGCGGAGAATGAGCATGTCTGCCGCGGATGCCAGCTCCGACGCGGCGTTCAGCAGGCCCGTCTTACCAACACCAGGCTCGCCGGTTACCAGCAGGGCTCCGCCCCCAGCCTGGACTTCGGTGAGAAACGCGCGGACACGCTCGATCTCCGCCTGGCGCCCGATCAGCTGCCGTGAGTGGTGATCGTCGCCCTGAGGTTCGTAGCGTGGCCCGTCTATGTCGTCCATGGCGGCACTCCGTGCAGGCGGTCTTGGCCGTGTCCCTCAGTATGCACTCGGCCCGTAGCCGGACACGAGAGCAATTGATGCCAGAGTCAGGTCATCTGACGCAAGACAACCCACTCGCACCGGGTTCAGGCTCGTGTCCTAGACCATCCAGGAGCCGTGATGCCGAGCGGACGTTCAGCGCAACCAGATGGGCCGGACCCGCGCAGCCGGGCCGGTGACCAGGCCATCATCACGAAGCAGAGCCCCTGGTCGATGACTGATACGGTCGCTCGCCTGTCAGCGGTGGTCGCGGCCCAGGGAATGAAAGTCGTCACGATAATCGACCACAGCGGCATGGCCCGGGACGCCGGACTGGAACTGCGAGACACCAAACTCGTGATCTTCAGTAGTCCATCGGCCGCGACGCCGGTGATCGAAGCCGCACCGCTGGCGGCACTGGATCTGCCCCTCCGAGTCGTTGTGTGGGAGGACGGATACCAGACGTTGGTCAGCTATCCGGCGCCGGCAGCAGTCGCGCGCCGGTACGGCCTCGATGGAGGCCTGGCGGAGGCGCTGCGCAGCGTCGATACGGTCATCGCGACGGTCATCGACCGCTAACCGCGGCCTGCAATTCGGGTCATTTGACGCAAGATCAAATCGGTGCCCGCTTCTAGGTTGAAGGCGTGGCAGAGATGACGGGCTTCGAGCGGTCGGCGGAGTCCTCCTGTCCTGGGAGGCTGACGTCGTTGTACGGCCGCCGCACTGAGTGCGGCGCGCTAGATGGGGTGCTGGAACGAGCCCGCACCGGACGCAGCGCGGTGCTGGTCATTCGGGGCGAAACGGGCGTCGGGAAGACGGCACTGCTGGACTATGCGGTCGGCTCGGCCACAAATCTGCAGGTCATGCGGATGACAGGGATGGCCGCGGAGGCAGAGCTGCCGTTTGCCGCGCTGCATCAGCTGTGCGGGCCGTTTCTTGACCTGCTGGGGCAGCTCCCTGGCCCCCAACAGGCCGCGCTGCGAGCCGTGTTCGGCCTCGAGGCGGCCTCGATGCCAGACCGCTTCCTGGTGGGTCTGGCGGTGCTGGGCCTGTTGTCGGAGGCGGGGGCGAAGCGTCCGTTGTTGTGCATCGTCGACGACGCACAGTCACTGGATCGGGCATCCGCTCAAGCGCTGGCATTCGCTGCGCGGCGGCTGCTGACCCAGCCGGTTGCGTTGCTATTTGCGACGCCGGAGCCAGTTGCCGACCTGGCCGGGCTGCCGGAGCTGGTGGTCGAAGGGTTGCGGGATCCGGATGCGCGGCGGCTGCTGGCCTCGGTGGTGCGATGGCCGCTGGACGAGCAGGTTGCCGACCGCATCGTGGCCGAGACCCACGGCAATCCGTTGGCACTGCTGGCACTGCGCCGGGGGGTGACCGCCGCGGAGCTGGCGGGCGGCTTCGGGCTTCCGCTTCCCGCTGGGCCGGGGCCAACCAGCCTCACCGAAGAGAACCTGCTGCGTCGGCTGCGGGCGCTTCCGGTCAATGCACAGCGGCTCGTGCTCACGGCCGCCGCCGAGCCGACCGGTGATGTGACCTTGTTGTGGCGGGCCGCAGAGCGGCTCGGCGTGGGAGCCGATGCGGCCACCGCGGCCAAGGCGGCCGGGTTGATCGAACTGGGTACCTTGGTGCGCTTCCGTCATCCGCTGCTCCGCGCTGCGGTGTACCAGGCAGCCGCCCTGCCTGACCGGCGGCAGGTGCACTGGGCACTGGCCGAGGCGACCGATCCCGGCACCGATCCCGATCGCCGGGTGTGGCATCGTGCCCTAGCAGCAGTTGGGCCGGACGACGCCGTGGCCGACGAACTGGAGCGATCGGCCGTTTGGGCTCAACGCCGCGGCGGTCTTGCGGCCGCGGCCGCGTTCTTGCAGCGGTCAGCCGAGCTGACGTTGGACCCAGCGCGCCGAGCAACCCGTGCGCTGACCGCTGCGCGGGCCAAGGTCGCGACCGCCGCGCCTGGTGCAGCTAACAAGCTCCTCGCGATGGCGGAGTTCGGCGCGCTGGACGAACTCCAACGCACCGGCCTGACGCTGTTGCGGGCCCAGTTGGCCTTTGCAGAACGACGCGGGAGCGATGCCCCCCGGCTCCTGCTCGAGGCGGCCAGGAAACTCGGGCCAGTCGACAGCGGGCTGGCGCGAGAGGCTCACCTGGAGGCACTCGGAGCGGCAATCTTCACCGGGCGCCTCGGCCGCCGACTCAGCGTCTTGGAGGCCGCAGCGGCCGCCCAGACGGCACCGTTGGCATCAGAGCCGCCGCGACCGATGGACCTGCTGCTGGACGGGACCGCGGCGCGGCTGACGGGAGGTTACGCCGCCGGGTTGCCGCTACTCAGGCGCGCCTTGGGCGCACTGGCAGGAAACTCCGGCCGCAATGAGGCCGACATCAAGAGCTGGCTCTGGTTCGCGTGCATCGTCGCACCCGAGCTGTGGGACGACAAGGCCTGGCATGAGCTGGCCACCCGGGCGGTCGCGCTCGCTCGTGAATCGGGTGCGCTCGCCGTGCTACCGATGGCGCTCACGTTCCGCGCCGCCGTACACGTACACGCGGGAGAGTTCGACGCCGCAGCCGGGCTGATCAAGGAGACCGACGCCATCTCAGCGGCAACGGGCAGCACCCCGCTGAGGTACGCCTCGCTGATACTTGCTGCCTGGCGGGGGGAGGAAGCCGCGGCGCTGAACCTGATCAACGCTGGCCTTGAGGATGCGACCAGGCGGCATGAGGGCAGGCTGCTCGGGTTTGCCGGGTATGCCACTGCGGTGCTGTACAACGGGCTGGCAGACTACGAGGCCGCCCTGACCGCCGCTCGCCGAGCTTGCGAGCACGACGACCTGGGCTTCTTCGGATGGTCGATGACTGAGCTGGTCGAGGCGGCAGCCCGCAGCGGTGCCGTTGACGAGGCTGGGGAGGCCCTGCGGCAGCTCAGCGAGCGAACCCGTGCGACCGGATCGCAGTGGGCACTTGGCATCCAGGCCCGTTCAGGCGCACTGCTCAGCGACGGCCCGGCCGCAGACACCATGTACCGGGAAGCGATCGACCGGCTCGGAGACAGCCGCGTCTCCATCCACCTCGCCCGGGCCCATCTGGTATACGGCGAATGGCTGCGCCGCGAGCAGAAGCGGGTCGAAGCGCGTAAGCACCTACGGACCGCTCACGACATGTTCAGCCAATTTGGGGCCGCGGCGTTCGCCGAACGGGCCCGCCGGGAACTCCAGGCGACGGGAGAAACAGCCCACAGACGAACTGTGGACACCCACGACGCACTCACCATGCAGGAGGCGCAGGTCGCCCGGCTCGCAGCCGAAGGTCACACCAACCCGGAAATCGCCGCCCGGCTGTTCATAAGCCCCCGTACGGCGGAGTATCACTTGCATAAGGTGTTCGCCAAGCTCGGCATCAGTTCCCGCCGGCAACTCCGGCACCGCCCGGCCCCACCCGAACTGCGCAGCGCCTGAAAGAAGCCGCCATGATCCGGCCCACAGTACGCGCGGACGGCTTCTATGTCTGGCGGCCGCCGAGCGAAGCGAGCGCGTCGGTCGCGGTTCAGTCGCGGTGGGGAAATCTGTACGACGCACCGGCGGTGATTCGCTCCCTCGCAGTGGATGTCGGCCGTCAGGCTCGCATCTTCGCGGATATTGCCGCCTCACCGGACGCCCCGCTGGCCGATCGGCTGCCCTGCCAGTCGCTCCGTCTCCGCGTGGTCAACATCCCGGTTCCGCCGTTTTCTGGACGGTGCCGCGTGCTGCTCAGCCTGGGTGAAGTGACGGACCTGGTCCTCGCGCACGTCGCGGTGACTCCGCGCCTCAGTACGGCCGGAATTGACATGCACGTGCTGATGACCGCAGTCACACCGGGGACGGTGTTCGGCGTCGCCCCTTCACAGACCAGTCGGCCGCCAAACGTAGTCAAGCAGCCCGCTCAGAGAATTCGCCTGCTGGTTGATGTCACGGCAGCCCACGCAATGCACTAGTCGTGGCCCGGACACCGTCCGGCAGCGCTTGGCGGAGCTGGCGGCGAGAGGTGATCGTCAACTTGGAAAACACCTTGGCCAGGTGATACTCCACGGTGCGGGAGCTGAGGAACAGCTGGGCGGCGATCTCCGGATTCGACATGCCCGCTCGGGCGAGCCGGGCGATCTGGGCTTCTTGCGGCGTGAGCCGGTCATGCGGTTCGGCGCGGCGTCTACGAACGGTTTCGCCGGTGCCCAGCAGTTCTCGGCGTGCTCGCTCGGCGAACGCCTGCATACCGATCGAGGTGAACGCGTCGTAGGCGATGCGCAACTGTGCCCGCGCAGTGCTCCGCTGGCCCGCGCGGCTCAGCCACTCACCGTAGAGCAGGTGCGCGCGTGCCAGCTCAGGCCTGAAGCCGGTCCGGCTCAACCGGTCGACGGCTTCCCGGTAACAGCGTTCGGCCACTTCGCCGTCGCTGAGCAGCGCCCGCGACCGTACGTAAATTCCCTGCCCCCAGTCGGTCTGACCGATGCTGGTCGCCTCGGCCAGCTGGCCGAGCGCGTCGGCGGCCAGCTGGTGCTGCCCGGTCCTGCTGGCCGCCTCAATCAGCTCGGGAAGTACCCACATGGAGATGACCAAATCAGGTGCCTGTTGAGCCGCTTGCGCCACGGCCAGTGCTTCCTGATAACGGCCAAGCCCGTTGTAGAGAATGGCGGAGATCCACTGCCCATACTGGACGCCGGTACCTTGTCCTGCGGCTTGGGCATCCGCGATCACGGCCTGGATGAGCGGAACGGCGCCGGCGTCGTCTCCTCGGAACCCAATCAGCGACACAGTTCCGAAGGGCGGATAGAGCGTTCCTGTCGCCGCCGCGATCGTCTCACCTTCCGCGACCAGCGATGCGGCCGCCGCGAAATCGCCCCGCCAGGTCGTCAGAGTGGCCGCCGAGTTCACCCAGATCACCAGCTGGGCAAGCAGACCCGCCTCGCGGCAGGCCTGGAGCTCGCGCTCCTGAATGGCCAGCCAGCGCTGCTCGTCCCACACCATACCGGCGGCGGCCACTGCTACCGGGCTCCACCGCAACCGCTCGGCCATGGCGAGGTCTTCATCAGCAAAGATCCGTGCAGCCCGACTCAGCAGAGGAGCCGCCGTCCTGCGTCCCTCGGTGATCAGAAGTGACAATCCATCCAGGAGTAGATCGGCCGGCGCCGGCGCCCCAACGGGCGCCGGGGCTGACCGGGCCGCCCAGGAGACCCCGTCGAGACTGCCGGCTCCCTCGCGCTGCCCGGCGAACAACGCGGCGTACCAGGCATCCAGGTAAGTCTCCCGCGCGAGCGTTGGATCCAGCGACTCCAGCTGCGCGGCCGCCTTCGCCAGCAGCCCGGGAGCATCGCCGCCCGCGCTGGTGGCGAACGCGATCTGCCCGCGCAGCAGCGTGGCGCGGGCCTGCTGGAGCTCATCCAACGGCCGGGCCGCCGCCAGGGCGAGCAGTTCGGCCGCGGCATCGAACGCGCCGACCACGACATTCGCCTGGGCAGCCGCGAAGGCGCGCTCACACCGGGCTGAGGGTTCGGCCGTCAGCTCAACCGCCCGTTGCCAGAACGCGGCGGCGGCGGCCATGCCCCCGCGGGCCTGTGCGCGGGCCGCAGACCGCTCCAGCTCGGCCGCCACCGTTTCATCGGGGCCCGACGCCGCCGACGCCAGATGCCACGCCCGCCGATCCGGGTCGCGCTCGGCACTGGTCACCTCGGCCAGGACCTTGTGCACCGCCCGCCGTTCCGCCAACGACGCCGCCGAGTAAACCGCTGACCGCACCAACGGATGCCGAAACCGCACCCGCGTGTCGGTCCACAGCAAACCATCGGCCTGAGCAGCCTCGGCCGCCGAGGCCGGGATTCCGAGTTGCGCGGCCGCTTGCCAGACCAGCACCGGGTCACCGGCTGGCTCGGCCGCCGCGACCAGCATCAGCGACCGGGTGTCAGCGGGCAGTGCTTCCAGCCGTCGGCGGTAAGCCTGCTCGATCCGGGCCGGGATCGCCTGGGTCTCGACCAGGCCGAACCCGCCCGCCAACTGCGCCGGGCTCAGCCCGCGCGGCAACTCCAGCAGCGCCAGCGGGTTACCGTTCGTCTCGGCCATGATCTGGTCCCGGACCCGCTCATCAAGCCCCAACCCCACCACTGATCTCAGCAATACCTGGGCATCGTGGTCGGGCAAACCCCCCAGCTCCAGATCCGTCATCCCACTGAACTGACCGCCCGGCTCGCGAGCAGCGAAGACCAGCCCTACCGGTTCGGCCAGCAGCCGCCGGCCAGCGAAGGTCAGCACCTGCGCCGAAGCTTTGTCCAGCCACTGTGCGTCGTCGACGACGCACAGCAGCGGACGCGCCTCCGCTACCTCTGACAGCAGGGTCAGCACGGCCAAGGCGACCATGAACCGGTCTGGCGCAGTCCCCTCCCGCAGCCCAAAAGCGACTTCGAGCGCATCGCGCTGCGGATCGGGCAGAGTCTTCAATCGGTTCAGCATCGGCGAGCACAGCAGATGCAGGCCGGCGAAGGCCAGCTCCATCTCCGATTCAATGCCGGCCGCCCGGACCACCTGCATATCCGTCGCCGCCCTGACCAGGTATTCCAGCAGCGCCGACTTCCCCACCCCGGCCTCGCCTCGGAGCACCAGCGCGCGCCCGTGTCCCGACCGCAGATGCTCGAGCAGGCCGTCGAGCACCGCGCGTTCTTGCTGCCGGTCCAACAGCGCTGGCGTCGGCTCTGATCGCGTCCGCATCCCCATGTCCGCCCACAATCCGGTACGGCGATGGTCATCCAGCCAACCGGCAAGTCAACAGGGCTGTCAAGAGCGTCGATCCGCAGGGAAGGGCGCATCCGACTAGGGATCCGCGCTGGGCAGTCCGACAGATTCGAGCCTTCCTGAGTGGGAGGGAGGCTGGGTCTAGACCCATTCAGTACGGAGGTCCCATGACTGGCAAATGCTGGTCCGGCGAAAGAAAGGAAGTCCAAATGAAAATCGTCGTAATCGGCGGTACCGGCCTGATCGGCTCGAAACTCGTCAGCAAGCTGCGGGCCGGTGGCCAGGACCCGCTGGCCGCATCGCCGAATACGGGAGTGGATACCGTCACCGGCCGAGGGCTGGCCGAAGCGCTGACCGGCGCCGAGGTCGTGGTCGACGTCTCGAACGCACCCAACTGGGATGACGCGGCGGTGATGAACTTCTTCCAGGCCGCTTCGCGGAACATCATCGCCGCCGAAGCCTCCGCCGGTGTGGGCCACCACATCGTGCTGTCGGTCGTCGGTACAGAGCGGCTGCAAAGCAGCGGGTACTTCCGGGCCAAGCTCGCTCAGGAAGAAGCGCTTAAGGCGGCCTCCGTCCCCTGCACGATCCTGCGGGCCACCCAGTTCTTCGAGTTCATCCCCCGCATCGCGGACCTCAGTACGTCCGGCGGATCGGTACTGCTGCCGCCAATTCTCTTCCAGCCCGAAGCTGCCGATGATGTCGCGGCCAACCTGGCCGATCTCGCCGGAAGCGCACCGGTCAACAGCACCGTCGAACTGGGCGGCCCGGAACGATTTCGGCTCGACGAACTCGTCCGGCGTTACCTGCGCGCGGTCAATGACCCGCGATCAGTCGTGACCGATGCGCGCGCACCGTACTACGGCATCGAAGTCGATGAGCACGACCTCATCCCCGCCGACGACTCCCGCGTCGGCACAACCCACTTCATGGACTGGCTCAGCCAGTCCACTGGAGCGACGACCCCCAGCCAGCCACAGCACAAAGGAGCCTCAATATGAAACCGACCATCGTTCTCGTTCATGGTGCGTTCGCCGAGTCGGCGAGCTGGGACAAGGTCATCGACCTGCTGGCCGGGGCCGGGCACCACGTGATCGCCGCGGCCAATCCGTTGCGCGGGCCGGCCGCTGATGCCGCTGCGATCGGGGACCTCGTCCGCACGATCGACGGACCGGTTGTGCTGGCCGCTCACTCCTACGGCGGGACGGTGATCTCCAACGTCCCGGCCGACGCCGGCCAGATCACCGGGCTGGTCTATGCGTGCGCATTCGCGCCCGAGCCCGGCGAGACCTGCAACGCGCTGGCCGCGCGGCTTCCCGGCAGCACGCTCGGTGAGACTCTGCGGCCGGTTCCGCGCGGCGACGGGACGACCGACCTGTACATCGGGGCCGAACGGTTCCATGCCCAGTTCTGCGCGGATGTGCCCGCGGCGGAGGCGGCGCGGATGGCTGCTACCCAGCGGCCGGTGACGCTGGAGGCACTCACCGAGCCGTCCGGTGACCGGCCACTGTGGCGCGCGCTGCCGTCGTGGTTCCTGATCGGCGAGCAGGATCACACCATCCCCGCCGCCCTTCAGCGGTTGATGGCCGAACGGGCTGGCGCCCGCCACACGCTCGAGATCCCCGGCGCGTCGCATGCGATTACCGTCTCGCAACCCGATGCCACGGCCGAACTGATCATGGAAGCCGCGGCGGTGCCCGCAGCCGTCTGAGACATCACGCTCGTACGCACGGAGGTTGAGGGCTGGCCGTGAAGATGCCGGCCAGCCGTCGCCTTCGTTCAAGCCCCACCTGGAGAAACAGTGAGCACCCCAACCGGCGACAGCGCTTTTTTGCAAGAACTCGAAATCGATGTCAGAACAGAGCTGGACCTGGCTGAGACCAGTCAGCCAGAAGAAGCCGACGGCGTCCCGGCCTCCGAATGCCCACCCGATCCGGACGCCGAACGCTATGAGGTTCGCCTCCGTGCTCTTCTGGGCGCCGTCGAGACCATGCAAGACAGCGGCCACCCCCGTGAGTCCGAATCGGGTGCGGCCTCATCAGCTGGCCAATAGCCACTCCTTGTGGACGACCATCTATTGTCGCCTAATCGTGCCGGCCATCCCGCGGTTGCGGTGACCCAGCGATCACCAAATTGTGCAGCCCGTCGATGGGTCTGCCGACATGCAAGATCCGTAATATACGCGGAACGCACTTGCCGACGCGCTTCCATCGGATCAAATTTGTCCAGGTCATACCCAAAATTCGATAGATCCCATATGCCGCCTCCGGAGCCGTGTGCGCAGATTTGAGTCTTGCCGGGAGCGCTTCTAGGTCCAAGGTAAAACGCCGATCGACCACCAACACGAACAGGTCCGCGACCTATCCATCAAGGTTGCCATCGTGCGGCTCGGCGCCAACGGCAGGAACGAAGTGTCCCATCTTCCGTGCCACGGAAGCGAGCAACGATCGACTTCGGCCATACTCGCAGGCCAGAGGCTTACCGATGTCCCGCCGCGTGATCTCGGCATCACGTCGCTGGTCCCCAGATCCTGGAAGATTGGCCCCAGATCTGAGAAGTTAAATTCGAATAAATACTCTGAAAGGTGGAGCTATGGGGATTCGAACCCCAGACCTCTTCCATGCCATGGACGCCTGTCCCGTCTGATGGGGTCGCGCTGGGTCGCGTCCGTGCAGTTCAGGGCGGTAGCGCTGTCTGAGTCGTACTGACCTGGTCTGGTGTGGGCTGGGGGCGTTGTCACTTGGTTTGTCACTGGTTTCCGGACCTCACTACCGAAGGTGAGATCCGGTATGGCAGCTCGAATCGAAGATCACTTAATGACCGCTGAGTACGGCGGGCGCGTGATCGCGACTGCGCGGTACAGCGCGCAGGCGGCGGCTGATGGCCGGGGCGGGTGGATCGTGTCGGGTCTCCCCCACCGCTTGTTCAGCCGGGACCAGGCGATCACGGCCATGGTTCTCGCGGAGCGGCTCGCCGCGGGCTTCGGCGACGACGATGTGTTCGTCATCGGGTGGCGCCAGGAGCTCGGGCTGTGACGGACCGGCTCATCAGGATCACCACGGCGCTCGCGGTGGTGGCCGTGGCGGTGGTCGCCGCAGTTATCTCGTACCAGCATGCGTTCGAGCTGGTGCGATCGCACGGGGAATCCGGGGCGACGGCGCGGCTGCTGCCGTTCACCGTGGACGGCCTGATCTGGGCCGCCTCCATGGTGGTACTGGACGCCAGCCGCCGGAATCAGCCAGTACCACGGTTGGCCGTGTGGAGCCTAGGAGTGGGGATCGTGGCCACGGTTGGTGCCAACCTGGCGCATGGCGTGGGACACGGACCTGTCGGTGCCCTGGTCAGCGCCTGGCCCGCACTGGCGCTGGTCGGCTCGTTCGAGCTGCTGATGATGCTCATCCGCACCGGCCGCGGCTCGCGGGCGCGTGAGGCCGAGCGTGAGCCTCGGTACCAGGCTGCACCACCGCCGGCGCAAGACGCACCACTGGAACTGCCAGTTGGGCCAACCTTGGAGCAGACCGTTCGCGCACAGCATGAGGCGGGTCGTAGCCAGCGCTCCATCGCCTGCGAACTCAACCTCGACCGCCGCAAGGTCAAACGCATCCTCGACGAAGCGGCATGACTCAGCAGACAAACTTGGAACTCAGTCACGTACGTCACTACACACTGAATCTCGTCTGCTCATTACCCGCCACCTGCACTACATCCGGCAGATGACGGACGAGCTTGGAGCCCGAGTAGATTCGGCCCACCCGGCGTAACCCAGGCACCCACCGACGTCCGCTCATGCCGATGAGAGTGCGATCCTGCAGAGGCAATGCACCGCAGACTTGCAGGTCTACTGAACCTGGCTGAACATGCGACGAGCTATAGCGTCGTTGTCTAGCCTCGGGCTTTCGCCGGGGTTAATCGGCCTGCCGTTCTTTATGTGAAAAAAGGTATGAAAAAAGTGCCTTCAGCTGGGACAATTGGGCTTGTCTAAGGTCCTGACCGTCCCGAGTCAAAGGCACTTTCCAGGTGAAGAATAGCGCACGCACTGCCCGGGTTACCGTCTCTGCTGACGGCCCCGGCCTGGTGTCCCAGGCCGGGGCGGTCCTGCTGTGGGAAACGATGCGGGTCACCGGCCTGAGCCGGGGCCTGTCCGGCGGGCTGGCCCGGTGGCGGGCACCGCGGGCGGTCCACGACCCCGGGAAGATCATCGCGGACCTGGCCGCCGCCGTCGCCCTCGGCGGGGACTGCCTGGCCGACATCGCGGTGCTACGGGAGCAGCCGGAACTGGCCGGGCCGGTCGCGTCCGGCCCCGTGGTATCCCGGCTGGTCAGCGTGCTGGCCGGGGACCTGTCCCGGTCGCTTAAGGCAATCCGCGCTGCCCGTTCCGCCGCGCGGGAGCGGGCCTGGGCACTGGCCGGGGACAACGCTCCCGGCGCGGACGGCCTGGTCACGATAGATCTGGACGCCACCGTCGTGATCGCGCACTCGGAGAAAGAGCAGGCGGCTGCGACCTGGAAGAAGACGTTCGGGTTCCACCCGATGACCGCCTGGGCCGACCACGGCGCCGGCGGGAACGGGGAACCGCTGGCCATCGCGCTGCGGGCCGGGAACGCCGGCTCGAACACCGCCGCCGACCACATCGAGGCGGCCAGGCTCTCTCTGGCGCAACTGCCCCGCCACCAGCGGCGCAAGGTCCTGGTCCGCACCGACTCCGGCGGCGGCACCCACGAGTTCCTGACCTGGCTGACCGCGCCGTCGCGGCGGCTGCACTACTCCATCGGCATGACGATCACCGAGGACATGCAGGCCGCGATCCTGAAAATGCCCGCGTCCGCGTGGACGCCGGCTTACGACGGTGACGGGCAGATCCGCGACGGCGCCTGGATCGCCGACATCACCGGGCTGCTGGACCTGTCCGGCTGGCCCGCCGGGATGCGGGTCATCGTCCGCAAAGAGCGCCCGCACCCCGGTGCGCAGCTGCGCTTCACCGATATCGACGGGCACCGGTTCACCGCCTTCGCCACCGATGCACGCAAAGGCCAGCTCGCTGACCTGGAACTCCGCCACCGGCGGCGGGCACGGTGCGAGGACCGGATCCGCTGCGCGAAGGACACCGGGCTGCGGAACCTCCCGCTCAAGGGCTTCGCGCAGAACCAGGTCTGGTGCGAGATCGTCGCCCTGGCCTGCGACCTGCTGGCCTGGACGCAGCTGCTCGCCCTCACCGGGACCGCCCGCCGCTGGGAACCCAAACGGCTCCGCCTGCGCCTGTTCTCCGCCGCTGGCCGGCTCGTGCGCGGAGGCCGCCGCCTGCGGCTCCGCCTCGCCGAACGATGGGCCTGGGCTGCGGACATCACCGCCGCCGTCACCCGCCTGCAGGCCCTCCCCTCCGGCTGAACAGCCGGAACAGCCACTACGGCAAAGAAGGAAAACACCAGGGGCCGTGGAACCCCGCCTACCCGGCGCGACAACCGGGCAGCCAGGCACGACCCAGCCTGAAAATCACCCACCAGCCGACACCTCAGGCCAGCACATCAGCGGCGCGAAAGATCGAGGCTAGCGCGCGAACTCGCTCTACAAAAACTTCCAGCGTGTTCAGGAAAGTATACTCCCCGCCCCTCAAAATACGCTCCTGCGTTACGTGTCGCTCAATAGCCTGCCAGGTCCTCAGCAGTCTGTATTGTACCTGCAGCGAAAGTAGCTCCTGATCACATATTTTATATTCACTTAGATAGCCAATCATTAGGTAAAACAAAGCTACGTCGGTTGCATAAGATCGCGTTTTTCTTGGAAGCCCGGCAAAACCTTTGGCTGGGTTATGGCGCGGCATCTCCCGCCAGACGAATTGCTCCTTCTTCAAAAACTCGGCCGATCTATGCTCCTTAAACATCTCTATGATCACTGGCATATGATTAGCATTTCTGCTGTAACGCAGCGCCTGGGCAGCTAGAAATGTCGAGGACAGAACTGCTGCTACGGCAGCTAGCGTAGCAGTGAGGTTGAGGATGGCAGATACATTCGTCATTTGACCTCCACCTTAACGTCCACCCCGAATCGAGCGCGGACTCGATGACCCTGCCTCGAAGTTACGGGCAGAACAGCGAGCTGACAAGAGTATCGACAAAGGGGAAACCCAAGGCCAGGCTGCAAGGCTAGATTTAGATAAAGAAGCTGATGCCGGCGATGACCAGCGCGACAAGGCCTAGCGCCGTGAACGCCCATCCTGCGTTTACCCACCTATGCTTACGGAAGACCTTAAGAGCCAAATCAACTACATGATAACTGAGAGTATCGATCTCGAATTGACGATCAACTGTGCGCAATTTCTTTCTAACGGCGTCCGGCTGCAGATGAGCCAGATGCCCAAAATACCAGAGAACTTCCGGTCGGTAGGAGTCAGGTTTGCCTGGTTCGACTTCCAGCCCGGTGAACTCGAATTTGGCTTGTCCGTGGAGCGACCATAGGCATAGCGTCGCACAGGAAACGGCACCCACAAGAGACACCGCAGTCACCCCGACGAGGACCCATGTATAGACTCTGAACTGGTCGATCTCTGACCGCGTGCCAGTGGACCTGCCGAAAAGCAGGCCAAAAAGAACAGTCACAAATACGCCGTTTACAGCCAACAGCAGTTGCGCCTTCGTTTCCGATGCAGTATACCACGAACGGGTACTCGCGTACATATGTCGCAGGTACTCCACATTGGCATCGGCTGCCTCTGCCCGTGATTGCTCCGTTCCCGTCAAAATGCCATTCTGTCTTGAGCGCTTCATGCCCGGAGTATCTACCATCCGTTGGCCGCCGCAACCCCATCGGGCCAAACACTCTGTCGTGCCGCGTTGGCGCGGATCGACCTGCGCCTTTGCTGGCGGTCTCTGTACGCGGAGGCTACTGCAGCCTGTCGATGATCTCTGCCCAGTCTGGGGGCGACGGGGCCTCGCGAGCTATGACAATCAGGATTCGCTGCAGGACGGCGATTTGGACGGGATCTCGCTCACGGGCAGGTAGCGGCGCGTCGCGGCCCCGCCGGATAGTCCGGATGTTCTCTGGGGATAGCGGCTGATCGAGAACTCCGAGGAGAAGGTGCAAATCGGATGGTGCGAGGAGATCAGCCGTAACCCAGTCGCCCCGGACGTTGCTGCCGAAGATCGGCCGTGCCTGATCCGGTTCAGGGGCAGAGTCGTAAAGCTGAGCCGTAAGAGCCGCGGCCCTGCCTTCCGCCCGTTCTTCGACTATGGACAGCATCTCCTCAGAGAAAAGATCGATCTCTGCCAGGCTTGCTCCTGCGTGCGGCAATACCTCAGGGGGACGCTGAATGTCGAAGAGGTCAACCTGTACCTGGTCTGCGCCGCTGTAGGCCCACGTCATCGTGACCCGATGCTGATCATTCCGCCCAGACCATGCGACGATCTCCTCAAGACGCTTCCGTTGCTCCGCGGAGATGAGCGCGCCTTGCGGGCGCTTTGCAGACCGCCCGCGCGCTTCCCCCGCGAGACGCCACTGGCTCTCCCCCTCGTTGAAGTCGAACAGCAAATCAGGGCGTACACCATACGAGGGATACAGGTCGGCAAGACGGGTCGGCAGAACATCGAAATTCGCAAGACTGCGCTCGCTGGGCTCCCAGCCGTAGTGGCTCTGAACGGCTGCGGTCAGCATGCCCATCCCGAATGACTCCGTGATGAAACGCTTAACGTGACCGGCGCTCGCCTTAAAGTCCCCAGTCCGCATTGTGAGGGATCGGCCAGGCCGATCCAACAGGAAGCTCAGGAGCAACCGGAGTTCGCTACGCAAGACACGATATTTCACAGGTCCCCTCGCAGGAACCGCGAGCGCATTGACCCGGACAAGGTCCGTAAGCTGCACTTCCAGTTCATCCTCGGCTTCGGGCCATACATCACCGACCAGAAGCTGGCCTGCGCTGTCGAAGGATGTGGCAACGCTAAATCGACGGATATCGATGAGGCCCATACCTGGCAACGCTAACGGCTGGCGCCAGCGCCGACGACCGACATCCGGGAACTGCGCGCCGCACTTCAGCAAGTGCTTCCTGAACACTCGCAGCGCCAGCAAGCCTTCCGCAGAACGTACTCTCATGCCGCGGACCGGGAGTCAAGATCGCCAGTTCCACGTGTCGATTAAGGGCTCGGTCCATGGCGAGCGCGTACGGTAGGGAAACCAGTGGCAGTCACGATATGGGCTGACGCTCCAGCAGGCTGGGTATGTGGCCCCGTGACCGGGCTCGGACAGGAGGGATCTGCCATGAGACGGGCCAAACTTGGGCAGCCGGCCCACGATGGGTTGGTTGCTGATGCTGTCAAGATCAAGCACCTGCCGTTCACTCACGGCCGCGTCGGATGAGTGCCGAACGATGCGAGAAGTGCGAGTTGCTCATTGGGGCGGGATGCGCCTGCCATACCGCCCGCGCTACTGCACGGACTGAGTACGCGAGTAGCTACCGGTGGATTCGCTTCGGCCCTGATGCACTTCTGATTTCGAAGCGGAACATGGCCCAGGTCCCGGGCGCATGCGATCATTTTACCGAGGAATGGGTTCTGGATCCGGAGAAGGGCTGGGGCTGGATTCCTCATCCTGATCCGGGTACGTGGGACCGCATCAGTGCAAACTGCCCGGCCCAGGCGACCGAGGGTGACACCTCCAGAGCCGCCACCATTCGCTGCTCAGATTGCTCTACCAGCCTTCATACCTGACTAAAGTGACGCCACTGCGCGAACCACTATCCGCTCATGCCGCCAAGTGATCGGTAATTGGCGACGGTGGTCACCCGGGTTCATCGATGCCACACTTGGCTCCATGAGTAGGTTCGTTGAAAACGTCCGCAGCGCGGTAGGCCGAGGAGACCTTCCTCAATGCTTCCGGCCCGATGACGTTCGACAGGCGTGCCCTGGGTGGGCTAATCACACTTACGGCGTGTTCCTTCCAAAGCATCGGCGCGGGAATCCTGGTGGGTACACCGAGTACTTCGTGCAGAATCCTGACGGCTCCTACAGCCTCATCCGCTGAGCTTGCACGGACGCCCGCTCATGCCGCGGACAGGGTCGGGTCCTGCGGACGGGGCCGACGCCTTAGCCGTGCGACCTGGTCGAGTCAGGCTCCCATGAATCCTATCGACTGAAGGTGGAGGCGGACGGCATGCCGGTTACAAAGACCAGCCTGAGTCTGCTCCTAGCCGCGCGCGTAGCCGCCGTTGGGCGCGAGTTTCGGTTTACAGCCAATAACGGCGACAAGTACGCCTAGTGTCCTGAGTCGATGATGCGTTGGCAGTAGGCAGCGAGGGTTTCGAGGATCTCGTCAGCCGTCTTGGTCCACACGAACGGCTTCGGGTTCTTGTTCCACTCATTGGTCCACTTGCGGATGTCGGTTTCGAGCTCGACAACGCTGCGGTGTGCTGACCGGCGTAGCTTGCGGGTGGTGAGCTCGGCGAACCAGCGCTCGACCAGGTTCATCCAGCTGGAGCTGGTTGGCGTGAAGTGCAGGTGGAACCGGGGGTGCTTCAGCAGCCACTGGTGGATCGCCGGCGTCTTGTGGGTGGCGTAGTTGTCCAGTACCAGGTGCAAGTCCAGGCCGCTGGGGACGGCGGTGTCGATGAGCTTGAGGAACCGCAGGAACTCCTGGTGGCGGTGGCGGCGGTAGGGCTGGGCGATGACCGATCCGCTGGCCAGGTCGAGGGCTGCGAACAGGCTGGTCGTCCCGTGCCTGACGTAGTCGTGCGTCATGCGGGCCGGGGTCGTCGGGAGCACCGGCAGGCACGGCGCGGTGCGGTCCAGGGCCTGAATCTGGGACTTCTCGTCCACGCATAGGACCAGGGCGTTCTCCGGCGGGCTCATGTAGAGGCCGACGACGTCGCGGACCTTGCCGATGAACTCCGGGTCCGTGCTGAGCTTCCAGGTCTCCACGATGTGCGGCTTGAGGCCGAACGCCCGCCAGATCCGCGAGACCGACGACTGCGACAGACCCGTCTCGGCGGCCATTGACCGGGTCGACCAGTGCGAGTCCTGCCCGCGGCCCTTCTCCGTCAAAGTGCGCGTGACCAGGACCTCGACCTGCTCGTCGGTGATCGTCCGGACCGCCCCGGGCCGGGGCGCGTCGCCGAGGCCGTCCAGCCGGCGCTCCATGAACCGGACCCGCCATTTGCGGACCGACTCCCGCGACAGGCCTGTCCGGGTCGCGACCCGGGTCAGCGGCGCGACCCCGTTCTCGTCCGCGCAGGCCAGCACGACCCGGGCCCGCTCGGCCACGGCCTGCGACGCCGTCCGCTTCCGCGACAAGGCCTCAAGCGACGCGCGCTCAGCATCAGACAGAACCAGCGGAATCAGCTTCGGGCTCGGCACAAGCCAAGCCTATAACCTGCGAACCCTTCAAAGACTCAAAACACCAGTGTCCCGGGTCAGCAATTAACTTCTGTGGCGTATCTCCTGCGTGCCGTTGCCCGCAGTTCATTCCCCAGGCAGGGCGGGCGCCACGTAGCGGAAGACCATGGCCTCGGCGTCCCGCGCCGCCTGCCTGATCCGCTTGGCCTCATCTCCCTGATAGAAATAGCTGGAAGATTCGATCCAGGAGTACAAGCCGACAAGGTCGTTGACTGCACTTTTCGGCAGCACATCAGGATCGCTCCAGGCTGCGCCCAAGTCGATGATGGCGGTGCGAAGCGCATCAAATAGTGCCTCGTCCATCCCCTTCGCCAGTCGTAGCGCAGAGATGAATTCCGTAGCCGCATCACGCAACGCGCGGCCAGCATGTTCTCTGGCATCGTGAGCTGAGGTCACGGCAGGAGACTAACTTCATCACCGCCCAGAGTCATCCGCGGGTCCTAGCCGCATCAGCAGCATCGGTGCCGCCCGGTCCAGCGCCTGCGACGCCATCCGCTCACGGGTCAGCAGCTCCAGAGGTACCGTCCGGCCTCGGCCGGACAACACCAGCGGGACAAGCTCTGTGCTCGGCATGCACCAACCCTGCACTCCGCAAACCAAACTATGACTCAGGACACTAGCTGGATAATCTGCGCTGCCCGGGGTTGCCGCCTCGGCGTAGCACGCGTCCGGTGCGGACCGGACGAGGGAATCAAGCTGTCTTCACGTCTACTTGGAGGGCAACGAGTCCATTTAGGTAGTTGATGTAGCGGGCAGGGGCTCAGGCCGGTCATTCTGGTAGATGCTTGTTCAGAAGGGAGTTGTGGTGACGGTTGAGCTAGCCTTGGCTGCTGGTAAGGCTGTTGGTTTGTGGGCTGGACGTCTATGGCTCTCGGATAGGACCCTTGCCGAGGAGCGGGGGAAGGATCTCATCGAGCTAATCCAGGTACGGTTTCCTGACCGGATTGTGCGTCGGCGGGTGCAGCGACAGCTTGATGACATCGCTGATTTGGTTGCTGAACGGCTCATCACCCTGTGTGGCCACGAATATCGGGGATTGTCCGAGGGGGACAAATCGGCGGCCTTGGCTGAGGTAACCGTCGTTCTCAGGCGCGCCAACTTTTCCGATGAGGCGTTGTTCGCCGCCGATGTTGATCCGATGAAGGTGGCGCGCGATGTTCGCGCGAGGTTGACAAGCCGCGATATGGGCGCTGAACTCGGGACCGCCGGTGCGGCATTCTACGATCTGCTACTGGAGGAGTGTTGCGAGTGCCTGGTACGGATTATTCGCCAGCTGCCGCAGTTTGTCCCGCGGGCTTCGGCGGAGACGTTGTCACGGTTGTCGAGCCTGGCAGATCAGGTGGCGATGGTGCTCGCTCGGTTGCCAATCCGGTCGCTTGATGCCCCTGCCGGTACGGCTGATGACGTGGAGTTCAGGCGCCGATACCTAGGATACGTAAGCACAACTCTCGACTACCTGGAGTTGTTCGGGATCTCTTTCGAGCGTTATCAGCCTCGTACCATACTGAGCGTCGCTTATATCAGCCTCAGCGTGTCTACCGATGCCGACGCGAAACGCAGGTTCCAGTCGTGGGCGCCGTACAGACAGGCATCATTGCCTGATGACTGGCGAGAGCGGGATTTTGATCCCGGAACTGGCACTTTGCGCGTTGAGGCTGCCCTTAGCAGGAGTCGCCTGATGCTGATCCGTGGCGAGGCTGGTTCGGGAAAATCAACGTTGCTTCGTTGGCTTACCATCGCCGCAGCACGGGGCAATTTCACTGCTGATCTTGCTGACTGGAACGGTTGCGTGCCGTTCCTGATCCGGCTGCGCGATTATACGAGTGGAAGCCTGCCACGCCCTGAGGGGTTTCTCGATAATTTTGCGGGACCGGTATCCGGGCTTATGCCCGTGGGCTGGGTGCACCGGCAACTGCATAGTGGAAAGGCGTTGCTTCTGGTTGACGGTGTGGACGAACTGCCGAATGGGCAGCGCAGGGAGGTGCGCTCCTGGCTGGGCGGCATTGTCAGTGCGTACCCTCAGGCCCGGGTGGTGATCACTTCACGTCCAGCGGCGGCAGGCTCGGGATGGCTCGAAAGTGAAGGGTTCGCTTCCGCGTTTCTGGAAAGGATGAGTTCAGCTGATATGCGGGCGCTTGTCCGACACTGGCACGACGCGGTGCGTGACCGTCCCGATTTGCCTTGCCCGCCCGAACGGCTGCCCGTTTGTGAGGCCGCCATGCTTGCGCGCCTCGAATCAGCGCCGCATCTGCGTGCCCTGGCAGCGAGTCCATTGCTGGCCGCCATGCTGTGTGCCCTGAACTTGGACCGCGATACCCAACTGCCCCGTGATCGGATGGGCTTGTACGCGGCTGCGCTGGAAATGCTGATCGAGCGACGGGACGCCGAGCGCTACATTCCAAGTTTTCATGAAGTGAGGCTGGAACGCGAACAGAAGATACGGATTCTGCAGGATCTCGCCTGGCGACTGTCGGTCACCAGCCGTACTGAACTGCCCGTTACAGCCGCCCTCCGCCGGGTCGAAGAACAACTCGCCATGATGCCTCGGGTGTCGGCGAGCGCGGCAGAGGTGCTCGACCACTTGCTACAGCGTAGTGGTGTTCTCCGCGAACCTGTTCCTGGTCGCGTGGACTTCGTGCACCGCACCGTGCAGGAGTACCTCACGGCGAAACAGGCTGCTGACGATGGGGACGTGGAGCCATTGATCGCCAATGCTCACCGCGATCAATGGCACGAAACCATTGTCATGGCAGCAGGCCATGCCAATGCGCCGCTGCGACATGAACTCCTGGCTGGCCTCCTGGACCGAATCCACAATGACCCGCGGTACGCTCGCCGCCTCAAACTGCTTATCACCGCTTGCCTTGAAACCCTGCCAGCTGTTCCGATAGCGCTTAACGGCGAAATTCAGGCGTGTATGGATGACCTCATTCCGCCACGAGACTTCTCATCAGCCCGCTCGCTGGCGGCAAGTGGTGAGCAACTACTCACCCGGCTCCCGCATGAGGTTACTGGCCTTTCAATAGGTGCAGCGCGTGCGACGGTACGAACGGCCTGGCTAATCAATGGACCAGCCGCTCTCGACGTCTTGGCGAGCTACGCGCAAGATCCTCGTGATCAGATCCAAGCCGAAGTCATAGCTGGCTGGAAATACTTTGAGCCTGAAGAATATGCTGTCCGAGTCCTAGCCGCTGCTCCCCTCCAGGATGGTTCTCTAGTGGTCGGCGGGCCTGGCCAGTTGCGGGCTGCCCGCCACCTTCGCCACCTCCGCTACCTGCGCATTTTCGACTGGGCAGTTCCAGACCTTTCTTTTCTTCGGGATATGGCCTCTTTGGAAGGTATTGACGTTAGCGAGCTGACGGGGAGTGACCTGAGTCCACTGGCAATCCACGCCCCGACTCTGACGAACCTGAGCATCCTGTCCCCCAAGGACCTCGACGATCTTTATACGATCACCGCGCTCCGCCGCCTCAAGCACCTGCATTTCTCCGCTGCAAACATAATGGACATAGGCTTCATTCGAGAATTGCCGCCTCTGTCTACTCTCTTTATCCGCGGGCTCGGCCAGATCGCTGACTTCGAATCTGTCGCTGCCCAGAAGTCGCTTACAAACCTTGGCTTGTGGGAATGTGAACAGCTTACAAATCTAGATAAGCTTCCTCCGCTAACAAATATAGAGTGGCTGGCGATTACGCACTCCCATCTCACATGTGGGCTTGATTGCGTCGTAGCTGCAGCTCCCGATCTCAAAGCTCTCAGGATTGGCTATTCACCTTGGGTTAGCAACCTCGAGTCGATAGCTGAACTGGACCTCAAGGAACTTAGCGTTATGGGTTGCAACTCTGTTCAGGACCTGGAACCGCTGACGGGGCAGAGAAGTCTTAGATTTCTAAACCTAGAAGGCACTGTTATTCATGACCTGACGCCCTTGGAGCACTTGACCAAGCTGGAGATCCTTTACCTAAAGGATTGTCCAAATGTTTATGATCTGTCGCCGCTCGCCAATCTGAAAAAACTTAGCGAGCTCCATATCGAAGGTGTTGGGCCTGACATTGACCTCTCGCCTCTAGCAGACAACCACAGGCTTACTCTCCATATTTATGAGGGTCAGCAAGTCCGCAATTCCTCCCTCCTCGAGAACGGCATACGAATAAAGCATGAACGCATGATTCAGGACATCCGGTAATCAAGAGGATGTACCTGTCTTAAACTGAGAGGCCGACCTCAAAGGCAAGGGAGATATAATTACCCTGTTCGCTATAGGTGGCGAAGGTAGCCGTGTCGCACTCAAGACGACAATCCTTCGGCCAAATTGTCCCCGGGCCTCGTTTCAGGCTAAGACGTTGACTGCATGGTGATAACAGATCTGGACGATCTGCATGCGAATGCAGCTAAACCCTTGACTTCTATCAGACGCTCCAATTCGGCGTTATGTCACTGGGCCAGCGATCAAGATAGCCGCTTGGCAGTGGCTCTGCGTGACGCACTCACATGCCGCCGAGCGGGCGACTCCGTCAGATTGCCGTCCTTCTGGTGACCCAGGTCGAAGCGGTTAACGTTCCCGCGGGAACGTCCTCATCTGCCGCCGACCGGACGGATCGCATCCTCGACCAAGCGGCATGACTTAGCAGACAGACACGGAGCCAGTCATGGTCCGTGTCTGCACACCTGATGACCGGGCGGCGGCCATCGCCGCGAATCTGCGCCAACGGTATGTCCTGGCCATAACCGCGCCCCCTGCGGATAGTGCGCTGGCGAACGCTAGCCACATGGGTCGGCAGGCTCAGTAAGCCTCGTCCTCGAGCACAACCAAGGCGTCGGCGGCCGCGCTGCGGCCGGGCTCGGCCCGCGCGACGAACGGGTTGATGTCGATCTCGGCGATGTGCCCGCGTTCCGCGGCCGCGATGCTGCTGAGTTGCACGATGGCATCGACCAGGTCGCCGAGGTGGACAGGGGGCCGGCCACGCGCACCAGCCAGCAGAGGCCAGCCGCGCAGCCGGCGCAGCATCTGCTCGGCCTGGGCCGGGCTCAGTGGCGGCAGGCCGAAGGCGACATCGTTGAGGTGTTCGACGAAGATGCCACCCAGGCCGACCATGACCACCGGGCCGAACGTTGGGTCCCGGTGGACGCCGAGCGCAAGCTCGACGCCCTCGAGCTGAGCCTGGATGACGACCGTCCCGTCGCCCAGTGCCTCCTGCTTGGCGCTGAGTTCGGCAAAGACCGCACGTAGCTCCGCGTCGGTGGCCAGGCCGACCCGGACCAGCCCGAGCTCAGATTTGTGCGCCGTCGATCCGCCGTCGACCTTGGCCACGACCGGCCAGCCCACCTTTGCGGCCGCGTCAACGGCATCGTCCGCGGTGGCCACGGCCACGGTCTCGGCGAAGCGGATACCAGGCAGCAGCGCCACCGCCGCCGGGCCGGTGCGTATCGCCCGGGTCCGTCCGTCGGCCACCGCCCCGGCCAGGTCATGGGCGGGATCGCCGTGAGCGTCCTGGGGTTCCCGGCTGCCGGTCACTACCGCCAGCGCGCCGACTGCGTCGACGCCCATTGCCTCCACCACGATGCCGTGCTCGCGCAGCGTCCGCTCCGCTTCCGTGTTGGCCAGCCCGTTCACGACTACGGGCTTGCCGTAGGCCTGCTGAGCGGCGACGATCGCGGGTACGAAGACGTCACTGATGTGCTTGGCCTGCAGCATGTAGGCGAAGCCAAGGACCGCGCTGTCGATCTGGGGCTGCGACAGGACGTGTTCCAGCACGGCCCGCAGCATGTCCGGTTCCGATCCGATCTGCCCCGACAGGTCGAGCGGGTTGTCAAAGCGAGCCGACGGGAGCTTGGCGCGAATCTCAGGATCAGGCGGCGGCGGGAGCGGCGGCACCTGCAGGCCTCGCTCGGCGCAGGCGTCAGCCAGCAGTGTGGCCACCCCGCCGGACAGGCTGAAGACGGCCACGTTCCGGCCCGTCGGCACCTGGCCAAGGTCGTAGAGACCGAGCGCTTCGATGAACTCATGCTCATCGCGTACGCGATGCACGCCGTGCTGCTCGAACACGGCGTCGTAGATCGCGTCCGTGCCCGCCAGGGCGCCGGTGTGCGACGCCGCCGACCGTGCTCCCAGCGCGGTACGCCCGAGCTTGAATGCAATCACGGGCTTCCCGGCCAGCCGGGCCGATTCGAACGCGGCCCGGAGCCGGTCGCCGTCGCCGCATCCCTCGGTGATCAGGCCAATGGCTGATACACCCTCGTCCTCGCTCAGGTAGCTGATGCAGTCGGCGATGTCGACGTCGATCTCATTACCGGTGTCAATGATCCACCGGTAGCCGATGCCGCGCGTCTTGGCCACGGCGGCGCCGAGGTACCCGGCCAGCCCGCCGCTCTGGCTGAGGATCGCCACCGAGCCCGGGAGCGGGCCGAGCGCGATGTCGGTGGCGAACGCTGCGTAAAGCTTCTTGGAGGTGTTGCGGAAGCCGACGCTGTTGGGCCCGAGGACGGTGATGCCGGCTTCGCGGGCCGCAGCCGTCAGTTCCCTCTCCATCGCCGCGCCCTCGGGACTTTCCTCCCGGAAGCCCGCGGCCATGCAGATCGCCGCCCGGCCCCCGCGCCGGCCGAGCTCTACGAGGGCGTCCTTGGTCTGCGCGGCGCTGACCGCCAGCACGGTCAGGTCGGGAACCTCGGGCAGATCGGTAATGGACGGATAACACGGCTTGCCCTGGATTTCGGTGCGAGCCGGATTCACTGCCATCAGGGATCCGGAGTATCCCCCGTCGGCCAGGAAGCGCAGCACGCGGGCGCCGATCCGGGCCGGATTGGCGCTGGCGCCGACCACCGCGATCGAGGCCGGGTCAAACAAGGGGCGCAGCCGCGGGTCGACCGGGAGCGGGCTCACCGTCTGGGCGCGGACGGATTCGGCGGGCATCGCAGTTACCTCACTCACCGGCGGCGGGCCGACGCTGCATCAGGAAGACCCGGACGCAGTCGCAAACGATCTCGTCGCGCTGGTTGAGACCTTCGTGCCGGGCGGTGACGATCCCGGCGGCTGGGTTCGACTTTGACTCGCGTTTGCTGATCACGGTGGTGCGCGAGCGGAGCGTGTCACCGTGAAAGACGGGGCGGGGGAAGTTGATCTCGGTGAATCCGAGGTTGCCCAGGGTGGTGCCGAGTGTCATGTCGTACACGGTCATGCCGGTGATGAGGCCGAGGGTGAAGATGCTGTTGACGATGCGCTGGCCGAACGAGGATGTCTTGGCGAACTCCTCGTCCATGTGTAGCGGCTGGGGGTTCATGGTCAGGGCCGAGAACCAGGTGTTGTCCGCCTCAGTTACCGTCCGGCGCAGCGGATGCTCGACCGTATCGCCGACAATGAACTCCTCGTAGTACATGCCTGTGGCCATGAACAGCCTCTTTTCTCAGTGCCGGGTCCGGGCGGCCGCGGCGACGATCGCCCGTGCGGTCTGCATGTGAGCGGTGTCGATGTGCTGGCCCCCGTAGTCGACGGACCCCGCGCCGCCGGCCGCGGCCTTCTCAAAGGCCTCGATCATGCCCTGGTAGAACTCGACTTCCTCGGCCGATGGCGTGTAGACCTCGTGGACGGGTGCCACGTGGGAGGGGTGGATCAGCGTCTGGCCGTCATATCCCAGGTCGCGCTGGAGGTTGGCGAACGTCCGCAAACCGTCGAGGTCGTGGATGTCCTGCCACATCCCGCAGACGACGTACTGGTGCCCAGCCGCCCGGGCGGCCAGCAGGATGCGGCTCCGGATATAGAGAGTCTCCAGACCCTCGATCGACCACCGGAATTTCAGGGCCCGGCCGGTGTCCGCGTCCCGGGCCGTCGCCCCGATCAGGCACACCACGCGCGGCGCGGACGCGATCTCCTCACAGCGGGCCATGCCCTGGGCAGTTTCCAGCGAGGCGACGAACTCGATTGTCCCGGCCGGGACGCCATTCTTGTGCTCGAAGTGCGTGGTCAGCGCGTCGTAGCGGACCACGTCGTCGCGGCCATTCAGCTTGGGCAGCACCAGGCCGGTCAGCCCCGGCCGAATGGCCGCGTCCAGGTCGAAGCCGACGTTGGGCGAGTCGAGCCCGTTCGGGCGCACCCAGAGGTCGGCGCCCTCCTCATTGTTCGCGTATTCGCGGATCGAGGCGGTGACACTCTCCCGCGCACCGGCCTTGGCTGACTCGGCGACCGCGTCCTCAAGGTCGAGGATGATCGCGTCGGGCCGGGCCCGGAGCGCCTTAGGAACCCAGGTCGGCTGCTGCCCGGGGACGAAGAGCATCGATCGGTACGGTCCACTCATCGACTTCACTCCAGCATGAGTCAGTCTTGGCCGCCGGAAGCGGTCTGTGCGAACGTATATGACAGTAGAGTCAGGTGTCAACTAACGTGATCTGCCGTGGCTGAGTCCGCTCCGGGCGGCTCCCAGCCCGCGCTGAGGTAGACGCGCTGCAGCCCCTCGCGGTCCTGGTATTCCGACGGCGGGCCGCTCGAGACGATCCGCCCGCTGTCCAGGACCGTGACGTGATCGGCGATCGTGACCGCCCGCTCGGCCAGCTGCTCGACGAGAAGCACCGCCAGGCCGCCGTCGGCGAGGGCGCGGATCCTCGCGAACAGGTCGTCGATGATGGCCGGGGCCAGCCCGGCCGATGGCTCGTCCAGCAACAGCACCCGCGGGCGGGCGGCGAGCGCCTGGGCGATGGCGAGCATCTGCTGCTGGCCACCGGACAGCGAGCCGGCCCGGTCCTTCAGTCGCGGCGCCAGCATCGGAAATTGCTCGACGAGCGCGCGGCAGACCTGCTGCCGCTCCGCATTCGATACGTGCAGGCTGTGGGTTCCGATGATGAGGTTCTGCCAGACGGTGCGCTGCGCGAAGATGCGCTTACCCTCCTGGACGAGCGCGATGCCCGCGCTGGCCCGGCGGTAAGACTTCCGGCGGGCCACCGATATCCCGCCGACGGTCAGCGTGCCTCCCCACAGCCGTACCTGCCCGGCGATGGTACCGAGCAACGTGGTCTTGCCGACTCCGTTGCGCCCGAGGACGACCTCGATGCGCCCCGGATACAGGGTCAGGTCGACGCCGTCGATGACGCGCAGGTCGCCGTAGCCCGAGATCGCACCGCGCAGCTCCAGCGCCGGGTCGTCCCCGGCCGAGCTGACCGTGCCTTCCCGCACCACGGCCGCCCGCTCCTGGTCCCCTTCCGCAGCGTGCGCGGATTCGCCGAGGTAGCTGTCGACGACGCGCGGATCCTGCCGGACCTCTTCCGGGGAACCCGTCGCGATCAGCTCGCCCAGATGCAGGACGTGGACCACGTCCGACACCCGGGAGACGAATCCGAAGTTGTGCTCGATGAGGACTACCGCCACCCCGTCCGCGGCGGCCAGCCGCACGATGCGGCCCAGCCGCTCGACTTCACCACTGCTGAGGCCGGACGCGGGCTCGTCGAGCAGCAGCAGCCGCGGGTGCGCGCACAGCGCTCGCGCCACCTCGACCAGCCGCCGGGTGCCGAGCGCCAGGCTGCTGGCGTCCTCGTCGGCAATCTGATCGAGACCGACGACGCCCAGGTACCGGTGAGCGCGTGCGAGCGTCGCCGCCCGGCTGCGGTAGTGGCTCCGCCAGCGGAACATCGAGGCGATGACGCCGCACGGCTCCGCGTGGAATCCCCCGGCCGCTACCGTGTCGAGGACCGATACGCCGGCCGGGATGGCCGGGGTCTGGAAGGTGCGGCCGATGCCCTCTTGGGCCACACGGGCCGGTGACAGGCCGACGAGGTTGTCCTCCCCCAGAACGACCGTGCCGGCGGTGGGGGCCGCGAACCCGCAGATGACGTTCAGCAGCGTGGTCTTGCCAGACCCGTTGGAGCCGATGAGCGCGGTGACGTGCCCGGGGTCGGCGGTCAGGGAGACGTCGTTGAGCGCCCGGACCCCGCCGTACGACTTGGACACGCCCGACACGTTCAGCTGGGCCGTGGCCCGCTCCCCCTTACCGTCGGCCCAGGCACTGAACTGATCATCGGCCGGTACGTCCGCAGGCTCGGCTGGCCGGGTGACCGGCGCGATCCGGCGGGCCACGGCGGATAGGCCGCTACGAGCCAGGCCGCCCACGCCGCCACGCAGCAGGACGGCGGCGAAGACCAGGAACAGCCCGTAGACCACCGGCGCGTAATCGGAGAAGCTGGTCGAGTTCTCCGGCCCCAGCTGCAGCAGGGTCGCGCCGACCAGGGCGCCGTAGACGCTCTCGATCCCGCCGAGGACACTGGCTGCGGTCACCCCGATCGCCTCGCTGAGACTGAAGGTGTCCGGGGTCAGGATCTGGGCGATGTAGCCCAGCAGGCATCCGGCCAGTCCCGCCGGCAGGGCGCCGAAGGCGTACGCGAGGGTCTTGAGCCGGAAGGTGGAGAACCCGAGCGACTGACTGAGCGTGGGCGAGTGGCGCAGCAGGCGGAAGATGACGCCGTACCGCGACGTCACGAAGTTGCGGAAGAGCAGGATCCAGGCGATCGCCACGACGGCGGTGACCCAGTAGAGCTGATTGGTGCTCAGCGCGCGGCCGAACAGTTCCGGCGTCGGGATACCGACCAGCCCGTTCAGGCCGCCGGTGTACTTCTGCGCGATGGCGACAAAGTCCGGCAGCGTCACCACGAGGAAGAACGACGCCATTGCCAGCGACCAGCCGCCGATCCGGAGGGCCGGCAAGGCAATGACCAGCCCGGCCACGAACGCCACGACGCCCCCGATGACCAGGAGCAGGAGGACGTCGTTGAGACCGTGGATGGCCAGGATCATCGTCACGTAGGCGCTGAGCGCCAGGATGAACACCTGGCCGAACTGGACCTCGCCGGCGTAGCCGAAGCTCAGGTTGACCCCGCTGACCACCAGGGTCAGGACCAGGATCAGCTCGATCTCGTGCATCCAGTACGCGCTGCCGTTCAGCGGGTAGAGCAGGAGCAGCACGGCTCCGATGGCGGGAAGAAGCAATCGCAGCCGCTGTCCCCGCAGAAAGCTGGCCAGCACGGTCCGCCACGGCGGGACAGCTCCGGGCCCGCTGCCGGCGGCGGGTGCGGCCAGGGCCGGGGATTCGGGTGATTGGTCAGACACTTCGCACCTCGGCAGCACCGCCCAGGCCCCGGGGCCGGACGGCGAGTGTGATGATGAGCAGGGCCAGGACGCCGATGTCACCCCAGTTGCCACCGAGGTAGCGGGTTGAGAACGAGGAGGCAAGGCCGACGAGGAGGCCGCTCACCAGGCCGCCGAGGAAGCTGTTCTGGCCGCCGAGCGCGAGCGCCACGAACCCGCCCAGCGCGAGGCTGGCGCCGAGGGTGGGGATCGCGTAGGTGATCGGGCCGGTGACCTCACCGGCGACAGCTCCGAACGCTCCCGCGAGCGCGAAGGCGCCGAGCGACATCAAGTCCACGTTGATACCGCGCAGCGTGGCCGCCCGGCGGTCTTCCGCGGCGGCCAGGCAGGCCTGGCCGCGGCGGGTTTTGGTGAACCAGAAGTGAAAGACCGCTGGGGCGATGATCGCCAGGGCCACCAGGGTGATCTGCGCGGAGGAGATGTCCAGGCCCGCGATGGTCAGCGCCTTGGTGCTGCCGGGGAAGGGTACCGAAAGCGGCTGGTATCCCCATTTGATGCCGTACAGGCCGGTGTAGACGGTGGACATCCCGACCAGGGTGACGATCGTGGCCGAGGCGAAGGTGCCCCGGCCCCAGAAGAGCGGCCGTACCGCCAGCAGCTCGCACAACAGGCCGCCGATCACCCCCACGATGGCCGACAGCACCAGCCCGACGACGAACGGCCATTTCAGGACCACTGCCCATTCGTAGGCGAGGAAGCTGCCGCCCACGACGATCGCGCCCTGGGCGAAGTTGAATATTCCGGTCGGCACTGACGTCAGCGTGAAACCCGTGGCCACGAGCGCGTAGACGGCGCCCAGAACGATCCCGCCCCAGATAGTTGCACTCATTACCTGTCCTCTTCGCCAGGATCAGTACGCCAGCCCGGCCGGCTGGTGGCCGGCCGGGCTGGCAGCGTCATAGCGATGTCACGATCCTTCTTGCACCTGGCCGTCCTTGATCGGGCCGGCCGGCTTGATCACGAAGTCCGAGGTCGACTGGCCCAGGTTCTCGTGGTTGGTGGTCGAGTAGCGGTGGTGGCGCGTCTCGATGTACAGGGAATCGTTCTGGCCGGCGCTGTCCAGGTTCTCGATAGCCGAGATCAGCGACTTGTAGTCGGTGCTCTTGGCCTGCTTGACCGCGTTGCCCAGCAGGATCACCGGGTCCCAGCCGTCACCGACCAGGTTGGCCGGGAAGGGCCCGAGGGTCCCGGCCGGCGCGAGCGTCTTGAAGGTGTTCAACCCGGGCGTGGTGATCGACGACACCGCGCACGGGCAGAGCGTCTGGTAGGAGTTCTTCACGTCGGCCGGCGGGGCGAGGGTCGTCAGGTCGAGCGCCGAGCCCGCGATGTCGAACAGCACCGGGACGTTCCAGTTCAGGGCCGCGCGCGCCTTCAGAACGTAGCCCGCTGAGGCGCCGAGGGCTTCGGCGAAGACCACGTCCGCGCCGGAGCTCTTCAGCTGTGACATCTCCGAGGTCACGTCGACCGCGGTCGCGCTGAAGGTCGTCTTCTCGTACGGGATGCCGACCCGGGTCAGGTTGGTGAGGATCGGGGCGGTCTCGGACTGGGTGAAGTCGACCTCTTCCTCAAGGACGCCCGCCTTCTTGTAGCCCTGCTGCTTCATCCAGTTCGCGGCCTCCTGCTCGGGGATGGAGGCAGAACCCGCGTTGGAGAAGACGTTCGGGCAGGCCGACGCCTTGACACAGGCACCGCTGCCGTCGTCGAGACCGATCCCGATCACGTGGTACTTGGCCAGTACCGGGATCAGCGCAGTGACCTCACCACCCTCAGACCCGGGATAGACCATCGTGTACTTGTTGGGGTTGGTCGTCATCTGCTTAATCAGGTCAGTGACAGCCGTCGCCGGATCGCCATTGTCACTGACCACGGTGACCGTGACCTTGCGGCCGGCCATACCGCCGTGATCGTTGTAGTACTTGGCCGCGGCCTGAATGCCGGCCAGCTGCTGGCTGCCGAAGGCTTTGGTCGGGCCGGTCGTATCCACAATGGCCAGGATGTTCACCGGGGACGAGCTTGTCGCCGCCGCACCCCCCGACGAGCTGCTACTACTTCCTCCGCCGGAGCTGCCGCACGCCGAAATCAACACCGTGGCACACGCGGCTATCCCGGCGAAGGCCGTGATCTTTCGATAGCCCACGATCCCTCCCAGCAGTCTGGATCCGTGGATCCTTAATGGTTAATTAGTGTGAGAACTTGAAGATGTTTGGTTTTAGCTGGGACTTTGATCGCCCGGCGCGCTAGCTGTTTCCGGCATTTGACAATCGCGACACATTAGTGTTTCGCCCGGCTTTCGGCTTAAGTTAGCGACAACCGACTCACCTGTCAAGAGTGCTAGATTCCGGTATTCTTGGTCACAGCACGGTGCGGCGGGCCCGCCCGTGCTGCGGTGAGGCGGGGATAACTCGTAACGAAGAGATGAGGCGGGATGCCAGCGTCCGAAACGTCCGCACCGACTCCCGTCGGCGACGGCTTGGCGCGCACGCCCACCAGCCGGCGGGGCCAGGCCAAGCGAGCGAAACTGCTCGCAGCGGCCGAAGAGTGCTTCGGCCGGCTCGGGTACAACAACGCTTCGGTGGCCGAGATCGTCCGCGTCGCCGGAGTCTCGCAGGGTGGCTTCTACGTTTATTTCGAGGGCAAGGAAGCCATCTTCCGCGAGCTCGTGATGGACATCAGCCGGCAAATCCGGGCCGCCAGCCATGTGGCGATCGAAGGAGCGGCCACCCAGCAGGAGGCTGAGCTGGCCGGGACCAAGGCCTTCCTGCAGTGGCTGGCTGACCATCCGCACATGCATCGCGTGCTCCATCTGATCGACGAGGTCGATATCCAGCTCTCGGAGGAGTTCTTCTCTTCGGTAAGCCGCCCCTATGCCGAGCGGTTGCGAGCTGGGATGGAGTCGGGTGAAGTGGGCCCGGTTGATCCTGAGCTGCTGGCGTTTGCGCTGATGGGTGTCAACAACTTCGTCAGCATGCGCTGGGTGCTGTGGACCGGCAAGCCGTTCCCGGCCGAGCTGATCGAGGATCTGAACACGATCATCTTGCGCATGCTGGGTCCGGGCAGCGGGGAGGCCGCGGTCACAGCACCGGAATGACCTCCTCGGCGAAGCGGCGCATGGACGCCTCGACCTGACCGTGCGGCTGATGGCCGACGTTGAACCACGCCAGGACGTTAGGCATGCCCGTCTGCCCGGCGTAGTCGGCCAGGTCTCCCGCCACCTTTTCCGGGGAGCCCAGGGACACCGAGCTGTGGTCGACGTACCACTCAAACGGACGCGGCTCGACCGGGAAGCCGAACATCAGCCGGTTCGCCTTTTCCTGGAAGTACCACATCAGCGAGTCCCGGTACTCAGCTTCCGCGCGTTCGGTGGTGGTCGAGACGTGAATTTGGCGCAGCTGCCAGAAACGTCCCAGCGCTTCCTCGACGGCGTCTTCGCCGTACCCGGCGGCGAGCGCCGTCTTCTCGAACAGCTCCCGCTTCGCCTTCGCGTCGACCCAGTCCACGCCCTGGCCCAGGACAACCGGGTACAGGTGCTGAGCCGCCCAGATCACCGACGCGTCACTCTTGCTCACCATCACGTAGATCGGCAGTTCCGGCCGCTGCATCGGCCGCGGGATCAGTTCCGCGTCCGCCATTGTGAAGTACTCGGTGGCGTATTCCGTGCGGCCGCTGCTCCAGATGTCCTTGACGGCATCGAACGTCTTCTGCCACCGGTCTTCGCGCTCGTCGAACGGGACCCCGTAAGTCGAGAACTCCAGCGGGTCGTAGCCCTTGCCCACGCCCCAGTCGAGCCGGCCCCGGGACAGGACGTCCACGTACGCGAGGTCCTCGGCCAGGTGCAGCGGATGATGCAGCGGCAGCCGGGTCACCGCGGTGCCGATCCGGATCCGTGACGTCGACGCCGCGATCGCGGCCGCCGGTATCAGGCAGTTACCGCCGAGTCCCCAGCGCTGGCCGTTGTGCTCGGCGAGCCACGCTTCGTGGAACCCGAGCTGCTCAGCGGTCTTCACCTGAGCCAGCTGCTGCTCGATCACGTCGTTCTGGTTGGTCCACGGGGGCACTGAGAAGAGATGGAAGGTTCCGAACTTCATCGGCATTGCACCCTTGGCGGCATCTGTCGGCGAAATAGTTTGGATCCATGGATCCTGACAGTTGGCGCGGGCGACTGTCAAGGTGGTCAAGCTGCGATTAAGCGGGGGTTTCGGTACCCCAGAAACCTGACTCGGCCATCTTGCGCACGGTGCGCTCGCCACTGGAGCGCAGGTGCGCGACCACCGCCGCCTCAACTGCGGCCGGGTCGTGGGCCCGCAGCCCAGCCAGGATGGCTTCGTGCTCGGCTCGGGCCTGATCGAGGTCCTCGGCCGCGAACCGGCCCCGGGGGATCGTGTTCGACAGTGACTTCAGCACGGCCAGCGTGCGGCGGCTGGCCCCGCTCTTGTTCAGCACGGCGTGGAAGGCCCAGTTGGCCTGGACCCGTTCCTCGGCGGTCGGGCTGTTCAGAGCGCGCTCGTTCAGCCGCTCCAGGTTTTCGACCATCTCATCGGTCGCCTGCTCGGCCCCAGCGGCGGCAGCGTGCCCCGAGACCATGCCGAACAGAACGAAGTGGTCGAGGATGTCGCGCTGGGTCAGCGGGGCGACGAACGTGCCGCGGTTCCCGAGCTGGTACAGCAGGCCTTCGCCTTCAAGCTTGATGAAAGCCTGCCGGACGGGCAGGCGGCTGATGCCGAGTTGCGCGGCGGTCGCTTCCTGCTGGAGCTTGGAGCCCGGCGGGATGCGCCCGGAGAAGATGGACTCGCGGATTGTCCTCGCGACATCGTCCACGAGTGTGGATCGCGACCCCGCGAGCATGGTCGGGTTCCCGAGGTCCGGCCCCCGGCCGGAACTGTTCGGTCCGCGGGCCGACTCAGCAGCCAGCAACGGCTCTCGGCTCATTCGCGCTCATTCCCTGCCATAGATCCACTCACCGTATCAGCGCGATCATCGCCCGTAGAGGCGCCAACCGGGTTACCGCCAGTCAGTTCGGCTGACGCCACCGCGGTGACATGCACGCCGTCCTCAGTGGAGCCGGTCACGGAGATCGTGACCACCCACCCGTCGCCAGCGGCGCCGGTCACGTCGTTCACTTCACCGGTCAGCCGCAGGGTCTGCCCGGCCACCGCAGGCCGGCCCAGCTTCAGCTTCAGGCTGGTCAGCCGGGTGTTCCAGCCAGCCCAGTCAGTAACAAACCGGCCGATGAGCCCGGCCGTGGTCAGTGCGTTCAGGAAGATGTCGTCGGCACCGCCTCGCTGGGCAGCGGCCGGATCGTGGTGAATGGGCTGGAAGTCACGGGTGGCGAGGGCCGACGAGATCACGAAGGTTCGGGTCAGGTCGATGGCCAACTCGGGGAGCTTCGCACCGGCGGCGGGTCCGGTCACGACCGGATAGCTGGTCATGCCTGCGCTCCTGTCCGCGGCCGGTATTTGAGCACGGTCCTCTTGATTTCGCCTACGCTCTCGCCGCGCTGGTCGGTGTAATCCAGCGCCTCGGTCAGGAAATAGCCCTCACCGAGCGTGGTCTGCTTCAGCCCGGAGACGCCGGCCAGCCGGAGCGTTGAGGTCAGCCGGTCGCCCACCCGCAGCGGGCGCAGGTAAGTCTGCTCCATGGTGGCTACGACGATGCCGGTGAAGCCGGCCGCGTCCAGCTTTGACATCAGCTCGTCGCGTCCGGTCCGGGACGCCGCCCCGTCCGGCGCGGCCGGCGGCGGCATGGTCCAGGTCTGTAGCGAGGTCGGCGGCGCGACGACGGTACCGTAGACGCTCTCCGCCGCCAGGCGGGCGTCGGTATAAACCGGGTTACGGTCACCGAGCGCGAGAACCAGCTGGCGGATCACCGGCTGGCTGACTGGGTCAGCGGCGGTGACCGGTGCGGCCAGCTCGGAGCCGACCAGGCCGGCCAGGTACGACTCGAGCTCATCCCGGTCCGCGGGGAGATGTTCTGGTCGCCGCGGCGTCGGTGGTCTGGTCATGGCGCTTCTCCTGTCGGCTCGGTCGCGATGAGCTGCTGGGCCACCATGGAGCGGGAGATCTTCCCGGACGGCAGGGTGGGCCAGGGCTGTGCGGGTGACTTGATCCAGATCCGGGCCGGAACCCGGAACGGCGCCATGTGATCGCGCGCTGCGGCCAGAATCTCGGCCGCGGTCGACGACTGCGCGACCTCGACGACCGCCTCCAGGCGGTCGCCGTGCTCCACGGGGAAGGCCACCGTGACGGCGCGCACCACGTCCGGCAGCTCGGCCAGGGCCAGGTCCACGGACGACAGGCTGACGCTTTCACCCCGGACCTTGGCGATCTCTCTGAGCCTGGTGTGGAACACCCAATTGCCGTCGCCGCGGCAGGACAGCTGGTCCCCGGTCGCGAACCAGCCGTCGTCGCCGCGGGCCGGCACGGCCTGCCCATCCAGGGTGTAGTCCTGCAGGATTTCACCGCGGACGTAGAGTTCGCCGGGGGTGTCCGGCGCCGTGATCCGTGCACCGTCCGCGGCCCGCAGCTCGGTCTCGAATCCGGGGAGCAGCCCGCCCACGGTGCCGAAGCGGACGTCTTCGGTGTCCTCGGGCACCGTTGTCATCATGTAGCCCCGCAGTTCGGTCATGCCGTACGTCTGCACCAGCGGCGCGGCCGGGAACCGGGCCCTGATGGTCTCGAACAGCCGGCGGGAGAGTGGCGCACCGCCGACGATGGCCCGGCGGACGTGCAGTCGACCGGGCTCGACGGCGGCGAACTCGGGCGAATCCAGCAGGGCCTCCCAAACGGCCGGGCTGCCTGACATCACCGTGACCTGCTCGGCGGCCAGTGCGGTGGCCATCTCGGCCGGCGTGAACAGCTTGCCCGCGATGACGCAGCCACCGGTCGCGAGCACGCCGAACAGGTTCCAGCAGGCGCCAGCGATGTAGTAGAACGGCCGCGTGGCCAGCACCCGGTCGCTGGGACCGTAACCGATGAGCGAGACCCAGTTCCAGACGTTGCCGATCAGTGAGCTGCCGTGCAGAACGCCCTTGGGGCGGCCAGTGGATCCGGAGGTCCAGAACACCACCAGCGGGCCGATGCCGCTGACGGCCGCGGCGCCGGCGGGGGCGGCCGCGGCATGGTCCAGGTCAGCCGGCTGGAAGACGGCGGGCGCAGCCGACCGGTCAGCGGCGAAGACCTCGTCCATGGCCTGGCCCAGCCGCTCGAGCAAGGGGTTGGTCAAGAACATTGGGGCGGTGATGACGGCCCGGGGCCGCAGTGAGCTGAGCAGGTCTGCTATCTCCGGCACCCGGAACCGGACGTTCACCGGCGCCAGGACGGCTCCCAGCCAGACCGCGGCCAGCGCGCCTGTGGCCCAGTCCACGCCGTTCGGGCACAACAGCGCGACCGTATCGCCGGGGCGGACACCGGCTGCGGCCAGCGCCCCGGCCCAGGCCCGGGCTCGCTGTCCGAGCTCGTCGTAGGTCCAGGTGCGCCCGTCGTCGACGATGGCCGGGGCGTCCGGCCGCCGGTCCCGCTGGTATTCGAACAGGGCCGGGAGCGTTGGCGCCGCTGGGGGCGGCGGCGCACTGAGCACCCTGGTAGGCAAACCCACTGTGACCATCACCTGCTGCCGATCGGCCAAACTTGACGGGTGAATCGGTATACTTCTTGACGAGCGAGTCGATATCATTGCAGGATCCAGGGATCCAAAGTACTTGATTCTGGGATCTGGCCGAAGTCTGGGGTTGCCGTGTCGCTGCTCGCTCCGTACCGGGTGCTTGACTTCACCGACGAGCGCGGCATCGCGACCGGGCGCTGGCTGGCTGACCTAGGTGCCGATGTCATTCAGGTGGAACCGCCCGGAGGCGCACCGGGGCGAATGAATGGCCGGCCGCCCGGTGCTACCGGCCTCCCGCCGGTGTGGACCGCGTATACGCACAACAAACGATCAATCACCTGCGACATCACCTCACCCGAAGGGGCGGAGCTGGCCATCAGGCTGGCCGGCCAGGCCGACATGGTGATCGAGAACGCAGGACCAGGCGTGATGGCGCGGTACGGCCTCGGTTACGAGCAACTGCGCCCGCGGCACCCCGAACTCATCTACGTGTCAATCACTGCCTTCGGCCCGGACGGTCCCAAGGCGGGATACCACGACAGCGACCTGGTGCTGTGGGCGGCCGGAGGCGCGCTCAACGCCAACCTGTCAGCGGGCCGGCCAGCCACCCGGGTCTCCGCCCCGATGCAGTCCTATCTCCACGCGGCAGCCGACGCGGCCGAGGGTGCGCTGCTCGCCTTGACCGAGCGGGCCGCATCCGGCCTCGGCCAGCACGTCGAAGTCAGTGTCCAGGCGTCGGTCACGGTGGCCAACTTCAAGCTGGGCATGTACACGCTGGTCAACGCCCGGCCACCGAGCGGCAACGCCGCATCCGGATCGCTCTCCCCCGGCGCTCCCCTGATCTGGGAAACCAAGGACGGCTACGTCCATCTCTCGCTGACCGCGGGCCCGCTGACCGGTCACTTCACCAATACGCTGCTGGCCTGGCTCCGGGATCAGGACGCGCTGCCCGCCGACTTCCCCGCCGTCGACTACCGGGTCATGCCGCAGACCTCCGGCTCCGGCATGACCGCGAGCGCGGCGTCCGCGGCCGGCTCGACGGCGCCGGGAGTGCTCTCACCCGACGAGCAGCAGCGCCTTTACCGGGCGATCGGCAACTTCCTGCTGACCAGGACATCGGCTCAGCTGTTCGAGGATGCCCGTCAGCACGGGCTGATCATCTCCCCCATCTACCGCGTCGACCAGGTCATCGAGGACGAGCAGCTCGCGGCCCGGGACGCCTGGTTCACGCGGCCGGAGTACACGGTGCCCGGCCCGATGGGCCGGATCTCCGGCAACCCCATCGAGGACCGCCGTCCTGCGCCGGGCCCGGGCGAAAACAATGCTGAGGTGTACGGCGAGATCGGGCTGGAGCGCGACGATCTGGCGGCGCTGGCGGAAAGAGGTGTGCTGTGAGCCGGGACCACGCCCTGGCCGGGCTTAAGGTCGTGGATCTCGCCTGGGTCATGGCCGGGCCGATGATCGGCCGGGCCCTGGCCGACTTCGGCGCCACCGTGGTGCGGGTGGAATCGGGCCGCAAACTGGATCTCGCCCGTGCGCTCGGCCCGTTCAAGGACGGCCAGCCCGGCCGCGAGCAATCCATCTTCTTTTCCGACAACAACGCGGGCAAGCTCGGCCTGGCGCTCGACCTGTCCGGGACAGCGGGCCGGGCCGTCCTGGCCGACCTGCTGGGCTGGGCGGACGTGATCATCGATTCGTTCTCGCCCGGCACGATGTCGCGCTGGGGGTTCGGCTGGGATGAGCTGTCCCGGCGCCACCCGGCCCTGATCATGGTCAGCGCGTCGCTGCTCGGCGAGGCGGGACCCTACGGGCGAATCGCCGGATTCGGCAGCGCGGGCAGCACGATCTCCGGCATCCACGATCTGGGCGGCTGGCCTGACCTGCCCCCGCAGGGAATGTCCGGCCCGTATTCCGACGCCATCAACCCGCGCTTCGGCGTCATGACGATCCTGGCCGCGCTCGATTTCCGGCACCGCACCGGCCGGGGCACCTACGTCGACCTGTCCCAGGTCGAGACCACGCTGCAGTTCTTCAGCGCGGTCGTCGCCGACTACACCGCCAACGGGACCGTCGCCCGCCGGAACGGGAACCGGGACCTGGCCGCCAGCCCGCACGGGCTCTACCCCACCGCACCCGACCCGGCCATCGGCGCGCGCTGGGTCGCCATCGCCGTGCCGGACGACGCGGCCTGGGGCCGGCTGTGCCAGGTCATGCAGCGGCCTGAGCTGGCGGCGGTGAGCGAGTTCGCCACCGTGGACGCACGGCTGGAAAACGTCGACGAGATCGACCGGATCGTCGCGGAGTGGACCAGCGAGCTCTCCGCCCGCGAGGCCGAGGAGCGGTTGCAAGCCGCCGGGATCCCGGCCCATCGCGCCTCGACGTCGGCCGACCTGGCCAGCGATCCGCAACTTCAGGCACTCGCGCATTTCATCCCGCTCGAGCACCCGGAGCACGGGGCGACGTACGTCGAGTCCTCCCGGATCGGGCTGTCGGAGACCCCTGCCACCGTGACCAGGCCCGGCCCCGTCCTGGGCCAGCACACGGAATACGTGCTGAGAGACATCCTCGGCTACAGCGAAGAACAGGTTTCGGCCCTGAAAACTGACCGCGTGCTGAGCTGAGTGAGATCAAGGAGCTGGTGTCATGACCATTGCCGTGGAGCCGGACCACGTAGAGCTGGCCGAGGCGTTCGACGAGACCCTGACCAAGATGAACGTCAGGGCGGCTGCCCGGGTAGCGCTCAACGCGGACCAGCTCGCGCTGCCGGCGTACTGGCGTGAAGTGGCGGGGCTGGGCTGGCTCGGCCTGCATCTGCCCGAGCAGCACGGCGGCGGTGGCGCCGGCCTGTTCGAGGCGGCACTGCTGATGGAAGCCCTGGGCAGACACTGCGCGCCCGGTCCGGTCCTGCCGACGATGCTCGCCTCGGCCGTCATCGACGCCTGCGGGACTAAGGAACAGAAGACAAGACTGCTGCCCGGTCTGGCCGACGGGACCGTCGTGGCCGCGGTGGGTCTGGGCGGCGAGCTGCCCGCCGCCGGCCGCACCCTGTCCGGCAACGGCGGCGAGGTGCTCGGTGCGGGGCTGGCCGGCCTGCTTCTGCTCGCGTCTGGTGAAGACCTGGTCATCCTCGAACGGGACCGCCCCGGATTGACGCTCGCCCCGGTCCGGGCGATGGACAAGGGAATGGGCTGCGCGCGGGCGCACGCCGAAGACGTGGCGATCGCGGCCGAGGATGTCCTCCCCGGTGCCCGGGCCCGGGCCCTGTTCCTCGGCCGGGTGCTGGCGGTGGCGCACGCCGCCGGCGGTTCCGCCGCCGTACAGGAGATGGCGGTCAGCTACGCCAAGGTTCGGGTCCAGTTCGGCAAGACGATCGGTTCGTTCCAGGCCGTCAAGCACATGTGCGCCAACCTGCTGGTCGAGGCCGAGTGTGCCGCCGCCGTGACCTGGGATGCGGTGCGGCTCCCGTTCGCGGGCGCGCGTTCTGAGCTCGCGGGCGCCGTCGCGGCGGCTATCGCGCTGCCCGGATTCATGCGGAGCACCGAAATCAACATCCAGGTCCACGGCGGGATCGGCTTTACCTGGGAACACGACGCGCACCTGTACATGCGCCGGGCCGCGACGCTGGCCGCGATCTTCGACGCCCACCACCGTGCCGCTGCTGAAGTCGCCACGCTCACCATCGCCGGGGTCACCCGGGACACCCATGTCCCGCTGCCGGAAACCGCCAGCACTATCCGCGCCGAGGTCGATGAGTTTGTCCGCGGCCTGGACGGCGCGACCCAGCCTGAGCAACTGGCCAGGCTGGCCGACTCGGGTTTCCTGATGCCCGAATGGCCGGCTCCGTGGGGGCGCGGCGCCTCCGCCCTGGAGCAGTACGTGATCAAGCAGGCGACTCAGGACCTGCCGAAGCCGGTCATCGAGGTGCCATGGGTCCCGATGACGGTCGGGCGAGAAGGCACGGCCGAGCAGGCGGAGCGTTACCTGCCCGGCTCACTGCGGGGCACCATCACCTGGTGCCAGCTGTCCAGTGAGCCGGACGCCGGGTCGGACCTGGCCAGCGTCCGGACCCGGGCGACCAAAGTGGACGGTGGCTGGCGGCTGAACGGGCAGAAGGTCTGGACCAGCCACGCCTCGACCGCGACGCACGGGCTGGCCACCGTCCGCACCAATCCCGACGTGCCCAAGCACGCGGGCATCTCCATGATGATCGTCGACATGTCGGCCGCCGGGATCGACGTGCGGCCGCTGGAGGAGATCGTTCCCGGAGCCCGGCCCGCCGCCGCCGCCGACTTCGGCTTCGGCGACACCAGCTTCAACGAGGTGTTCTTCGACGACGTCTTCGTGCCCGACCGCGATGTGCTCGGCAGGGTCGATGACGGCTGGCGGATCGTCCGGGCTCTGCTGGCCAACGAGCGGGTGACGATCGGCGAGCGTAAATCGCCGATCGAGACGTCCGCCCTGGTCGAGCTGTTCACCCAGTCGTGCCCTGAGGATGCCGGCATCCGGCGCGCGGTGGGTGCCGCCGTGGCGGAGGAGCAGACGGTACAGGCGATGAACCTGCGCCGGCTCTCCCGCGCCATGATCGCCGCCCCGCCGACCGCCGAGGCCAACGTGGTGAAGATCGTCAACACCGAGCGGATCCAGCGGATCGCCGCCCTCGGCATGCAGATCCTGGGCTCGCGCGGCGTCGATGAAGACGAGGAGTTCGGCTGGCTGTATCTGCGCAGCCGGTTCACCACGATCGGCGGCGGGACATCGGAGATCACCCGGAATCAGGTCGCCGAACGGGTGCTGGGGCTGCCCCGGGACAAGTGACACGGACCGGCTCACCTCAGACGGAGCGAGGGCGCGTGCACAGGCAGTCGGCCATTGCCGGGATCGGCCATACCGAGTACAGCCGGGCATCCGGCCGCACCGAACGCCAGCTGGCCCTGGAAGCGGCCCGCGCGGCGCTGGCCGACGCGCAGGTCGAGCCGCACGAGGTCGACGGCATCGTCCGCTACAGTACCGACAGCACGAGCCCGGCCCACTTCGCCCGCTCGTTCGGCGCCAGTGAGATCCGCTACTACGCGGACGTGCCGTTCGGCGGCGCGGCGTGCGGCGCGGTGATCACGAACGCGGCCGCGGCGATCAGCGCCGGGCAGGCGTCGGTGGTCCTGGTCTACCGGTCCCTCAACGAGCGCTCCGGCGTCCGCTACGGACGGGCGGAACGCCACTTCGGCGGGGACAGCACGGACCCGGTCGCCGCTGGGGACCAGACCCCGGCCGGGGCATTCTCCGCGCCCTATGGCCTGTTGTCGCCCGGTCAGGTCATGGCCCTGTGGGCGCGGCGGTACATGTACGTCAATGACCTGACCGAGGCCGACCTCGCCGCCGCTCTCGGGACGGTCGCCGTCCAGCAGCGGGCCTACGCCAACGCCAATCCCGGCGCCATGATGCGTGACCGCCCGCTGACCATGACCGGCTACCTGAGCGGGCGCATGATCGCCGCCCCGCTGCGGCTGTTCGACTACTGCCTGGAATCCGATGGTGCCGCGGCCGTGGTGCTGGTCTCAGCCGACCGGGCCCGGGCCACCCGCGACGATGCGGCCTACGTCCTGGCCGGTGGCCAGGCGCTGCGCCGCCACGCGGAGCCGCTGACCGTCTACCAGCGCGACCTCTTGCATACCGCGCCGCCGGGCGCCATCGCCCGGCTGTACGACGACGCCCGGCTGCGCCCGGCCGACATCGACGTGGCCATGCTGTATGACGCGACCTCGGTCGAGGTGCTGCTGGGGCTGGAGGTTTATGGCTTCGCCCAGCCCGGCCAGGGCTGGCGCTACCTGCTGGAAGACGGGATCTCGCTCGGCTCGCCCCGGCCGGTCAACACGCACGGCGGGCACCTGTCCGAGGCTTACATCCACGGGATGAACCACGTCCTGGAGGCCGTACGGCAGATCCGGGGCACCAGCACCAGCCAGCGCCCCGGCGCCCGGAACGTGCTCGTCGGCGTGCACGGCGCCAGCTCGGTGATCCTGGGCCGGAGCGCCTGATGATCCGGCCGCTGGTGACCCCGGGCACCGAGCCGTACTGGGACGGCGTGGCCCAGGGGGCGCTGATGCTGCAGCACTGCCCCGACTGCGGCTGCGTCCTGCATCCGCCCGAGCCCGTCTGCCCGGACTGCCAGGGCGACGCGCTGGTGTGGCGGCGGGCCAGCGGCACCGGTGTGCTGTTCAGCTACACCGTGGTCCACCATCCGACCCACCGCGCCTTCGCTGACCGGGTGCCGTACGTCGTCGCCTTGGTCGATCTGGATGAAGGGGTGCGGCTGGTCACCTCCATCACTGGCGGCCCGGATGCGCAGCTGCGGGTCGGGATGCCAGTGGAGGTCGTGTTCGTGGAGCAGGAGAATCTGGTGCTGCCGTACTTCCGGCCGGCCCGGGACGGGAGCTGACGTGGAACTGACCATTGACCGCCTGGCGCCGCACATCGGCGGTGAGCACCGGCTGCGCTGGATCGCGCGCGACCCGGTCAACCTGCCCCTGATCCGCCAGTGGTGTGACGTCATGGGCGAAGACAACGCGGTGTACACGGACGAGGAGTTCGCGCTCCGGTCCGTCCACCGGGGCCTCGTCGCCCCGCCCGCGATGCTCGACGTGTGGGACAGCCCCGGGCTGATGAAGGCCGCGCGAATCGACCAGGAGCTGCCGTCCTCGCAGGTCCGGCTCATCCTGGCTGACCGCGGCTTCACCAGCCCGCTGGCGGTGACCTGGAACTACCGCTTCGACCGGTATCTGCAGCCCGGCGAGCTGGTGGCCAGCTACGAACGGGTCGAGCACATCACCGAGGAGAAGCAGACCCGGCTCGGCCGCGGGCACTTCGTAACGATCGGTTACGAGTACCGCGTCGGGGCTGAGCGCGTCGGCACGCTGCACGGGCAGTCGTTCGTGTATCAGCCCGACCCCAGCCGGGCCGCCCGCTCCGACGCGGCCGCGCGCGTCACCGGCACGCCGCCGTCCCAGCTGACCCCGTTCGGGACGTTCGGCGCCGCCCGCTGTCGATCGGCGGGGTCGACCTGGGCGCTCGTCGGCCACGGACCGGGCCGACCCGGACGGCGGCCGACGTCGCGGCGGGCGACGTCTTGCCGGAGACGGCCATCCCGATCTCGACCACGCTGATCATCGGCGGCGCGCTGTTCACGCTGGACTACGCCGACGCCCATCATGACCGGGACAACGCCGGGCCCGGCCACGGTGTGCTGGACATCTTCACCAACATCCGCACCACGCTGGGGCTCTGCCAGCGATGGATATCGGACTGGGCCGGACCGGAAGCCCGCTGGCGAGGCCTTTCGGCCCGGCTGGGCAAACAGAACTACGCCTACGACACCATGGTGCTGTCGGGGTCGGTCCGGTCGGCGGGCGGCGACGGCCAGCCCGTCACCATCGACTTCACCGGCACGAACCAGTTCGGCCAGCACGTGGCCGGCCAGGCCGAGCTCGAACTGCCGGGGCACCGGCGGGACAGCGAGACGGGCGGTGCGCAGTGACCGGCATCGGCGACTGGAACATCGGCGGCCCGGTGCAGTGGCTGCGGCGATGGTCGCGCGAACGGCCGGACGCCCCGTTCCTGCGCTGCTCCGGCGGCTTCATTACCTACCGGGAGATGGAGCAGTGGTCGGACCGGACCGCCTACCATCTCTCGGCCTGGGGCTTGCGCCAGGGCGACCGGATCGCGGTCTTGATGGACAACCGCGACGAGTACATCGTGACGGCGCTGGCCGCGGCCAAGCTCGGGGCGATCCTCGTACCGGTCAACAAGTACCTCAAGGGCTCCTTTCTCGTGCATCAGCTGCGCGGATCCGGACCACGGGTGATCGTGACCGACACGAGCGGAGCGGCGGTCCTAGGCGAGGTCTTGGATGAGACGCCGGTGGAGCTGGTGCTGCAGGCGGATCAAGGCCGCGCGGCCGGCTCGCGCTCACCTGGAGCCGATACCGTCGGATTCGCGACGATCGGCGACAGCCTGATCCCGCCTGGGGTAGCGCTACCGGAGCGGGTACCCGGGCCCGGGGACCCGCTAATGATCATCTATACGTCCGGGACCAGCGGCCCGTCCAAGGGATGCCTGTACCCGACGGGCCGGATCGCCTCGCGTACCGCCCTGAACGAGCACCACGGATTCATCATCGGAGGTGACCGGCTGTTCGGCGTGCTGCCGTTCTTTCACGGGGCGGGCCTCGTTCACTCGGTCTACAGTCCGCTGCGGCACGGTGACTCCACGGTGATCGCGCCGGAATTCCACGCCAGCACCTACATCGGCCAGGCCATGGCGGCCGAGGCCACGATGCTCATGGGCATCGGCGCGGTGGGAGCCGCTGTGCTCGCGCAGCCCAGAAGCCAGGACCCGGCCGGGGCCAGCTTCCGGTTCGCCTGGTACGCCCCGCTCATCCCGGCTCAGCAGGCCGAGTTCAAGGAGCGCTTCCGGTGCGAGGTGAGCGGTGGCGAGGGCTACGGGCAGACCGAATGTGATGGCATCACCTCCAGTGCGATCGACGGCTGGCGTAAGCCCGGCACGATCGGCAGGCCCAGCCCGCATATGGAGGTAGGGCTGGTGGACGAGGACGACAACGAGGTCGCGGTGGGCGCGGTCGGCGAGATCGTGGCCCGGCCCCGGCTGCCCTACACGATGTTCCTCGGCTACTGGAACGACCCGGCCGCCACCCTGCGGGTCTCCCGGAACCTCTGGCACCATACCGGTGACCTCGGCCGGGCCGACGCTGACGGCTTCATCACGTTCGTCGACCGCAAGTCGGATTCGCTGCGCCGCCGGGGCGAGAACATCTCGTCGGTCGAGGTGGAGACGGCCATCTTGGCCCACCCGGACGTACGCTCGGTCGCCGTCCACGGCGTACCCAGTGACCTGGGCGAGGACGAGGTGAAGGCGGTGATCGTCAGCTCGGCGGCGGTGCCGCTCGCTCCAGCGGAGCTTTTTCAGTTCTTCGCCGCTCACCTCCCCTACTACGCCATCCCCCGGTACGTCGAGTTTGTGACCGAGATGCCGGTGACCGCCGCGACCGGCCGGGTCCGCAAGCAGGTCCTGCGTGAGCGGGGTGTCACCGAGCAGACCTGGGACTTCACCGCCCTCGGTCTCACCGTCGGCCGGGCGGACCGGCGTGCAGCCACCAGCCAGCAATGAAGGCAAGGGAGCAGTCATGACGACCACCACATCGCAGGCCGCCGGTACCGGCACGGCTGCGTGGCGCACCAGGATCACGCGCCTGCTCGGCATCCGCTATCCGATCCTGCAGGCCGGGATGGGCGACGTGGCGATGGCCCCGCTGGCGGCGGCGGTCTCGCAAGCAGGCGGCCTCGGCGTCCTCGGCGCGATCAGGCAGACGCCCGAGCAGCTCGACGCCGAGATCCGCCGGCTTCGCGAGCTGACCGACCAGCCGTTCGGGGTCGACCTCGTCCTCCCCAAGCCCAAAGACGCCCCGGCACCTGAGATGCCGGAGGGCGTCGCCTATCACGCCGCCGACCCCGAAATGCAGCGGGCCATGCTCGACGTCGTGTTCGCCCACCACGTTCCGGTACTGGTGTGCGCCATGTACCTGCCCGAGGGAGCGGCCGACGAGGCCCACCTAAATGGGGCCAAGGTCCTGGCCATGGTAGGCAAGGTGCGGCACGCTCTGCGGGCCGAGCGCCTCGGGGCCGACGCGGTCATCACGACCGGCTACGAGGCGGGCGGCCACACCGGCACGGTCGCCCAGAGCGTCCTGACCCGCGCGGTGGCCGACCAGGTGGAGATACCGGTCATCGCCGGCGGCGGCATCGTGGATGGCCGTGGCCTGGCCGCGGCCATCATGCTCGGGGCCGACGCGGTCTGGATGGGCACGCGCTTTGTCGCGACCGTCGAGGCGACCGCGCACCCGCGGGCGAAGGAGGCCTACCTGGAGCTGAATGAAGACGACACGGTCATCTCACGCGCGGTGTCCGGCAAGACCGTCCGCATCGCCCGGAACGAGTTCGCCCGGGAATGGGAGCACCGGGAGATCAAGCCCTTCCCCGAGCAGGCGGCCATCATCGCGCGGATCGGCGGCGCGGCGCGGAGTATGCGCGAGGGCGAGGTGCAGACGTCGCCGCTGGCGGTCGGGCAGGGCGTGGCGCTGATCCGCGACATTCCCGCCGTCGGCGACCTCATCCCGCGGATCATCGGTGAGGCGGCCGCCGCGCTGGGCGCGGCGCGAGAGGTGCTCCCGGCTTGAGCTGTCAGTAACTGCACCTCCCAGACCCGGGCCGCGGCGGCTAGGCGATCACGCCGGCCTCCCGCAGGGACTGAATCTCGTCCGGGCCAAGGCCGGCCTCGCGCAGCACGGCGTCGGTGTCGGCCCCCGGCGCGCCGGGCACCGGCCCGGTGGCAGCCGGGGTCCGACCGAACCGGGGCGCGGGGGCGGGCTGGCGTACCCCGTCCACCTCGATGAAGGTGGCCCTGGTCCGCAGGTGCGGGTGCGCGGCCGCCTCGGCGAAGCTCAGCACCGGCGCGAAGCACACGTCCGCGTCCTGCAGTACGCCGGTCCAGTGGTCCCGGTCGTGGCGGGCGAATTCATCGGCGAACCGAGAGTGCATGGCCGGCCATGACGCCTCGTCCCACTGCGGCGGCAGCTCATCGTGTTTCCAGCCGAGCCGCTCGACCAGCCGGCGGTACAGCTCCGGTTCGAGGGCGGCGATGGTGATGTACCGGTCGTCGGCCGTCGGGTACACGTTGTAGAACGGGGCCCCGCCGTCCAGGTAGTTCTTGCCCCGGGTGTGGGGCCAGCGGCCTGCGGCGATGACGCCGTGGAGCGAGGCGGTCAGCAGCGCGGACCCGTCGATCATCGCCGCGTCGATGACCTGCCCGGCGCCACTGGCCCGGGCCGCGAGGATCGCGCTCACCAGGCCCAGGGCCAGCAGCATGCCACCACCCGCGAAATCGCCGAGCAGGTTGACCGGCATCACCGGCGGCCCGTCAGCAGGTCCGATCGCATCCAGCACGCCGTTCAGCGCGATGTAGTTGAGGTCGTGCCCGGCCTGATCGCTCAGCGGGCCGGCCTGGCCCCAGCCGGTCATCCTGGCGTAGACGAGGGCCGGGTTCCAGCTCAGGCAGTCATCCGGACCGACACCGAGCCGCTCGGCCACACCGGGCCGGAAACCCTCGATCAGGCCGTCCGCGCCGGTGACGAGGGTGCGGACGACCGGCAGGGCCCGGGGGTTCTTCAGATCGATCATCAGTGATCGCTGGCCGCGGGCCATGACCCGCATCGACGGCGGCCAGCCGACCCCGGCCCGGTCCAGCCGCACCACGTCGCAGCCCAGGTCGGCCAGCAGCATCCCGGCGTACGGCCCGGGCCCGATGCCACCCAGGCTGACCACCCGGGTTCCGGCCAGCGGGCCGGTCATGCCTCCTCCCCCGGCACCGGCGCAAACCGGACCAGGCTCAGGTCGGCGGACACGTCGTCGAACACCGCCGTAACCGCATCGCCGATGCTGACCGTGGTGATGTCGTCGGTGACCAGGTTGGAGATCAGCATCGGGCCTTCGGACAGTTCGACCAGGGCGACGTTGTACGGCAGCGAGCTGGCGAACGCCGGGTCGTAGGCGTGCTCGTAGACCGCGATGCTCCACACCGAGCCGCGGCCGGACAGCTGAGCCCAGACCGCCCGCGGGCTCAGGCACTGAGGGCAGTGCGCGGCTGGGGGCCACCGGACATACTGGCAGTCCTCGCATTGCTGCATGGTCAGCCGATGGGCCCGCAGGTTGCTCCAGAACGGCTCGGAGCGCGGGTCAGCGGGCGGCGGTTCCGGGTGCGCCGGATGCGGAACGGTCATCCCTCCACCGCCAGGATCGAGCTCGCCGCCTTGAGGAACCCCATGGTCGAGCAGTACTGAGCGATCCGCGCGCCCGGGACCTGGCGGTCGCCGCAGCTGCCACGCAGCTGCCGGACGGCCTCGCACAGATGAAGCCAGCCCCACATGTAGGCCTCCGATAGCTGACCGCCGTTGGTGTTCACCGGCAGCTCACCGCCCAGCGTGATCCGGCCGCTCTCCAGGAACCGCCCACCCTCGCCGACCGGGCAGAAACCGTACCACTCGAGCATCTGCAGCACCCAGATGCTAGTGGGGTCCTGGATGTACAGGACATCCACGTCGGATTGGGCAAGCCCGGCGTCGGCGTACACCCGATCGGCGACCGCGGCGATCCAGGGCCGCATCAGGTGGTCGGCATTCTGGTAGTTGCGCAGCCCGGTCTGCTCGGCCGCGCCGACCAGGTGAACCGGGCGTTGGGCCCGGTCCCGGGCCCGCTCCGCGGTGGTCAGGATCAGCGATGCACCTCCGTCGGAGATCATGCAGATGTCCGGCCGGCGCAACGGGCGGACGATGTACCGGCTGGCCAGGTAGTCCTCGATCGAGAGCTCTTTGGTGAAAATTGCCAGCGGGTTACGGCGGGCGTTCTGCCGGAAAGCAACGGCGATCTCACCGAGCTGACGCTCGGTCGTGCCGTACAGGTGCTGATGGCGGGCAAAGGCCAGCGCAGCCGGGCCGGCGACGTTGAAAAACCCGTACGGTGCGCCGAAGTCCTCGGCCCCTGGTGTGGCCCTGAACCTGTTGCCGGCCGACCGCTGGTTGGTGCCGTACATGATCGCGATGGTGCTGGCCAGGCCAGACTCCAGCGCCATCATGGCCAGATGTAGCGAGAAGTTGCAGGTGCCGTAGTCCAGCGTCGCACTGAAGGCGGGATTCAGCCCGATCATCGGGCCGATCTGGGTGTCGATACCGGATCCGCCGAAGGAGCGGCAGGTGATCAGCCCGTCGATCTCCGACTTGTCAGTGATACCCGCGTCCGTCATGGCCAGCGCCAGCGCGTCAACCGCGATCTCGTTCGCGCTGCGCCCGGTCAGCGTCCCCTGCTCGGTCGTGCCGACGCCAATGATCGCCGCTCGCGACCGCCGCCCCGGCAGCGTCATGCCATGACCCGCGTCGTCATGGTGTCACCCGGGCTGGTCCGGCCGGGGCCAGCTCCAGGATGCGCGCCGCGTTCCCGCCCAGCATCAGGTCGACCTCCGCGGCCGTGAAGGCGGACCGGCTGGGGAGCTCTCGCATGAAGCTGATCATCGCGGGCAGCTTGCTCCGGCTGCCGCTGTACCGCGGCCCGGGCGTGTGGTCGCTGCCGAACAGGAGCCGGTGGGCGCCGACGGCGTCCCGGGCCCGCTGCAGCACCTGCACCAGGCCGTCCGGATCGGTGTAGGCCATGCGCGTCCAGTGCGACATCTCCAGATAGGTGTTCGTACTGCCGGCCGCGGTGATCAGGGCATGATCCAGCCAGATCGGCGCGCCGGCGTGCCCCAGGATGACCACGAGGTCGGGGAACAGGTTCTGCGTGTCGGCCAGGAACGCCGGATCCGCGTAGTACCCCTGAATCGGGTATCGCGACATCGCAGTGTGCACGAGCACTGGGACGTTACGGTCCTGGCAGATACTCATGAGCGCCCGGCAGCGGTCGTCGTAGACGAAATAGCCGTTGGGGTAGATCTTGGCGCCGCAGTAGCCCATCTCGTCCAGGGCTGCCGCCAGCAACTCCCCCGCGCCCGGCCGCCGCGGGTCGACGTTGGCGAAGACCGACAGCCGGGGCGCCCAGCGCTCCCGTAGCCGCGCGTAGTGCTCGAGCAGCTCAGCGATCCCCATCGGGGCTTCCTCCCCGAAGGCCACGCCGTGATCGAGCGCCATCACCACGCCGGCATCGATGCCGGCGGCGTCCAGATCAGCGATGAGGAGCGAGCCGTCCGGGTCGGTGAACCCGGGCTCGATCTTGTCCTGGATGAGTTTCTCGTCCCGGGGCGGCCAGGTCTGGAACGCCCAGGACCTCGCTGTTGCCCGGTGCATGGCGGCTGGCAGGCATCCGGGCGGGAAGCTGTGAACGTGAGCGTCGATCAGCAACGACGTGCCTCCTGATGGATCCGTGGATCCATGATTGAGGTAGGTGACTCGGTTGTCAACTTGCGGGTGACGTGGGCTTGCCAAACCACAGCTGGCGCGTCATTATCTGGATCCATGGATCCATTGTGCTGAGCGAGTATGGCCGTACGCCTGGGGCGGCCACCCGCGCAGCCCCGCATGGAAAGACTCAACCTTGGACTTCGGGATGACCTACACGCCCGCGCAGCAGGAATTCCGGCGTGCGGTGCGGCACTGGATGGACGAGAACGTTCCGCCTGACATCAGCATCCGGCCCACCGACGAAGCCCAGTCATTCCAGCTGTACCAGCGGCGACGCGAGCTCGGCCGCAAACTCGGCGCCAAGGGCTGGCTCTACCCGTCGGCCCCCGAAGAGTACGGAGGCGGCGGTCTGGACTTCGATTCCGTCATCGTGCTGGAGGAGGAGTCCTACCGCCTCGGCATCACGCTGCCGCCGTACTACGACAGCGGCGGCCGGCTGGGATCGGCGACCATCCGGGTCTGGGGCACCGAGGAACAGAAGCAGGCCCTGCTGCCGCCCATCTACCGCGGTGAAGTCCGGACCTGGCAGCTGCTGACCGAGCCGGCCGCGGGTTCCGATCTGGCCGGCGTGCAGAGCACAGCGCTGCGAGACGGTGACAGTTACGTGCTGAACGGCCAGAAGATCTACGTCGGCAGCAATCATGGTGCCGACCGGCTCTGGGTCATCGCAGTCACCGATCCGGGTGGTGGCCGCCATCACAACCTGTCCTGGTTCATGATCGACGCGAACCTCCCGGGCATCACGATCCAGCCGCAGTATCTGCTGTCCGGGTCGGGCGAAGGCCTGCTGGATATCGGCCACAAAAACACCGTCTATTTCGATGACGTCCGCATTCCCGTGTCCACCCGGATCGGGGCCGAGAACGAGGGCTGGCGCGTCGCGTCCACCCACCTGGAGGTGGAGCACGGCGGGAGCGGGAGCCTGCGGGAGGACGAGATCTGGCCGCGGCTGCTGCGTTACTGCCGGGAGACGATGCGGGACGGACAACGCCTGATCGATGACCCGGATGTCCGGTCTCGGCTGGCGCAGGTCTACAGCCGGCTGGAGACGGTCAGGCTGCTCAACACCCGGAACTTCTGGATGTCCTACGCGGGAGTCGAGAAGACCTACGAGGGGCCCCAGACCTCCTACGTGCGGAAGACGACCGGGCTCTGGCTGACCGAGCAGATCCTGGCCATCGCCGGGCCGCACGCCCTCACCGATGACCTCACCCTGGGGGCCATGGACGGCTTCGCCGAAGCCCAGCAGCGCGGCGGCATTGTGTCGATGCACCCCGGCGGGACGACCGACATCCAGCGGGTGATCATGGCCCGGCGGCTCGGCATCGGCAAGCGGTCCCGCGAGCAAGCAGGCGTCGTCCACCATACGGCCCGGCGATAGCGGCGGCGGAAGGACAGCGATGGATCTGGCCCTCACCGACTCCCAGCGAGTGCTCCGTGACTCCGTACGGCAATTCGTGCAGCAGGAAGCGCCGACCGGGACGTTGACCGAACTGGACTCCTCGGACCGACCCTGGGACCCGCGATGGCTGCGAACGCTGGCCGCCACCGGCTGGCTCGGCCTGTTCGTGCCGGCCAGCCTGGGCGGCGCGGACGCTTCTGTGATGGACGCCGCGGTCCTACTGGAAGAGCTGGGCCGGGGCCCAGTCCCCGGCCCCGTGTTCCCGTCGAGCGTCGTCGCCGCGCTGCTGCTTCGGGCGGCCACGCCAGCACCCGAGCGCGACGACTTGCTCGAAGGCATCGGAGCGGGCACGAGCATCGTCATCCCGGCGCTCCGGGAGGCCGGGGCGTCCTGGCGCGGAGCGGGCGCGGCCCGGGTTGAGCTGGGATCCGATGGCCAGCTGTCCGGGACGAAGGTATTCGTCGCCTGCGCCTCGGCGGCGACGCACTTCCTGGTCAGCCTGTCCGGTGATGACGCTGGGCGAACCCAGTTCGCTGTCGTGCCAGCGGACACGGCCGGGGTTCGAACCCGGCCGCTGACCGGCTTCCTGCACGGCAGCTACGAGGTCGACTTCGCGGCGGCCGCGGCCACAACGGTCCTGACCATCGCGGAAGCAGGTGAGCTGGACGAGGCACTCGCGCCGGGCCTGGTGGCCCTGGCTGCCTACCAGGCGGGCGGGTGCGCCGCCGTCCTGGACATGTCGATCAGGTGGTCCAACACCAGGGAGCAGTTCGGCAACCCGATCGGCCGGTTCCAGCGGGTCCAGGACCACATCGTGCGGATCCTGAACGCGACCGACGCTGCGCGGTGGACGGCGTACGAGGCGGCCTGGGCCATCGACACCGGGCAGCAAACCGGCCTGGCCCGCGCGCACCTGGCCGCGGCGGTGGCCAGCGATTCCTACCTCGAGGCGGCCAACGCGGGCCACGAGGTGCACGCGGGAATCGGCAGCGACCCAAAGTTCGGGCTCACCCTGTACACCCGGCAGGCCCGGACGCTGTTCGATTTCCTCGGCAGCCCCGACTGGCACCGGGCCCGCATGGCTCAGGGGCTGGGATGGCTGCTGTGAGCACCGGGGACGAGCAGGTCATCCGGCACTTTCTGGCGCCGGGCAGCGTCGCGATAGTGGGCGCTTCGGCCGACGAGACCAAGACGAGCGGCCGGCCGCTGGGCCTGTTGCGCCAGCACGGGTTCAGCGGCACGGTGTTCCCGGTCAATCCGCAGCGCTCGGTCATCGGGGGGGAACCTTGCTACCCGAGCGTCGCCGCGATCCCCGCGGCGGTCGAGCTCGCTCTGGTGTGCGTGCCGGCCGTGCAGGTCCCGGCGGTTATCGCCGAGTGCCAGACCGCCGGCATACCCGCCGCGTACGTAATCTCCTCGGGCTTTGACGAAGCCGCCTCCGAAAACGCCGGGGCCAGCGCGAGCCGGGAGCTCCGGGTCGTCATAGCGGGCGGCGGGACCCGGGTCAGCGGCCCGAATGCCGAGGGCATCTACAACATCATCGACGACATCCCGCTCGGGTTCAGCCCGGCGACGGACTACAACCGCGGTCTGCGGACCCGGCCTCGGCCGGGCAACGTCGCCATCGTCGCGCAGAGTGGCGGCCTCGGCTTCGGAATCCTGAACCAGGGTCTGGCCCGCGGGATCGACTTCTCCTACGTGGTCAGCACCGGCAACGAGACCGACCTCGGCGTGGTCGAATACGTGGACTACCTGCTCGATGACCAGCACACGACGGTCATCGGGCTGTTCCTGGAGGGGATCGACCGGCCGCTGCTACTGCGCGACCTCGGTCTGCGCGCCGCGGCTGCGGGCAAGGCCATCGTCGCGGCGAAGGTAGGGCGGTCACCGGAGGCCCAGCAGGCGGCGGTATCGCACACCGGCCACATCACCGGCCCCAGCCACCTGTGGAGCGCACTGTTCCGCCAGGCCGGCATCGTCGAGGTCGCCGATGTCGCCGAGTTCCTCGACGTCCTGGCCGTGGTATCGCGCTTTCCGAAGTCGACCGGCCGCCGGGTCGGAGTCGTTACCGTGTCCGGCGGTGCTGGCGCCTGGATGACCGACGTGCTGCGCACCTCCGGCCTCGCCCTGCCGCCCCTTGACGACGATCTCCGCCAGGACCTCGCCCCGTTGCTCCCCTACTATGCCGGCAGTCGTAACCCGGTCGACACCACCGCAGGCGCGGGCGGCGTCGATGTTCAGGCGCACATCCTCGGCCAAGTGGGCGCCGCGGCCAATATCGACGTGGTCGTCGCGATTACCTCACTGCTCGGCGCCGAGCGCGGCTTCCAGAGCGCCCCATTGTTTGCCGAGGTCGCGGCCAAGACCGGCAAGCCGCTGATCACCTTCTCGTATTCTCAGCCCGCCGAGGGTGTCCTGGACGCGTTCGCGGCGCAGGGGATGCCGGTACTGCTGAGCCAGTCCGGCATGGCCCGCGCGATCAACGCGCTGGCCAGCCTGGGCGAGCGCCAGCTGACGGCACCGGATCCGCTGGCCAGCACAATTCCCGCCCTCCCGGCGGCCAGCGACGAGAGCGGCGTCCTCACCGAAAAACAGGTGAAGGACTGGCTCGCAGTCTGCGGTATCCCGGTGCTGCCCGCGCAGCTCGTCACCAGCGCCGGTGGGGCCGTCGCTGCAGCCGAGGAGATCGGTTACCCGGTCGTACTTAAGGCCCAGGCCGCCGTCATCCCGCACAAGAGCAGCGCGGGTGTTCTAGCGCTACGGCTGGCGTCAGCCAGCGAGGTTCGCGCGGCTTTCGACGCCATCACACAGCGGGCGGCGGAGGTGACCGGCGGCCGCGGTATCGACGGCGTGCTCGTCGAGCAGATGGTTCCGGCCGGCCTCGAGCTGCTGATCGGGGCCAGCCGCGATCAGCGCCTCGGCCCGTTCCTGACCGTGGGGGCCGGCGGCACCCAGACCGAGATCCTCAACGACGTCGTGACCATCCCGGCTCCGGCCCCCCCGGAAGAGGTACAGGCAGCCGTGGCCCGCCTCAGGATCAGTTCAGTTCTCGGTAGTCCGGGCCACCCGGCCCCCGACCTGGCCGCGTTCTGCGCGCTGGCCGCGCAGATATCGTCCCTGGCCGCGGCCCGGCCTGAGCTGACCGAACTGGACCTGAACCCCGTCATAGTGGCCGGGCGCGGGGACGGCGCGGCCCTGGCCGACGCCCTGGCGGTCCGGAGCAGGAAGGCAGGCCGGTTATGAACCCCCTTTCGAGCGACCAGTTCCGCGACCTCATCGGCCGATTCGCCAGCGGGATCACCGTCGTGACGACGCTCATGGATGGAGCGCCATACGGCACGACGGCCAGCGCGATGACCTCAGTGTCATTGACGCCGCCGATGCTGCTGGTCTGCATGAACCGGCAGTCCCTGACCGGTCAGGCCATCGCCCGGAGCGGGCACTTCGCGGTCAACGTCCTCGCCGAGGACCAGGGCTCCCTGGCCGATCTGTTCGCCCGCAAAGGCTCCAGTTTCGCCGACCTGAGGGTCACGCCCGGCGTTCGCGGCGCCCCGCTGCTGATGGATGCGCTGGCGACCTTTGAGTGCCGGGTCACCGACACCGTTCAGGCAGGGACCCACTCCGTCCTGATCGGTGTCGTCGACCAGGCTGACGGCCGGCCGGGCATGCCCCTGGCCTATTTCCGCGGCCGCCAGAGCCGGCTGTCCGTTCCAGCTGACTGCGGTACGTGACCGCCATGACGGATCCGCAGCCACCGCAGCCCGAGCTGACCGTGGAACTCGGCGACGATTACGTCGCGACGCTTGAATTCAGCCGACCGCCCAGCAACTTTTTCAGCGCTGGCCTGATTCAGCAGATTGCGGCCGCATGCCAGGAGCTGGCCGTAGGCGGCCGGTGCCGGGCGGTCGTGCTCTGCAGTACCGGCCGGGTGTTCTGCGCCGGCGCCGACCTGACCAGAACAAACGCGGCCAGCGACGCGAACGGCAGGCACCTGTATGACTATGCTGCCGAGCTGTTCGATCAGCCGCTGCCGGTCGTCGCCGCCGTGCAGGGGGCCGCTATCGGCGGCGGCCTCGGCCTGGCCCTGGCCGCCGACTTCCGCGTTGCGGCACCGGAAGCACGATTCGCCGCGAACTTCTCCCGGCTAGGGTTCCACCACGGCTTCGCCCTGAGCGTCACGCTGCCCGCCGCCGTGGGCCAGCAGAAGGCGCTGGACCTGCTCTACACCGGGCGCCGGATTTCCGGCCGGGAGGCGTTCGATATCGGGCTGGCTGACCGTCTGGCCGAGACCGGCCAAGCGCGCGAGCAAGGCCACGCCCTAGCCGCGGAGATCGCGGCAGCGGCGCCGCTCGCCGTCCGGGCCATCCGTGGCACCATGCGCGGTGATCTCGCCGACCGAGTGCGCGCCGCCATGCGGCGGGAGCGCGCTGAGCAGGAGCGGCTGAGGCTGACCGCCGACTGGAAGGAAGGGGTGGCAGCAGTGACCGCACGGCGGCCGGCCCGGTTCACCGGGCGCTGACGATGAGCAATTACGGCTCCCCCACCGATCAGTCCCTCGGGCTGGAACAGCTGCTGGCCGAGCGCTGGAGCTGCCGGGCCTTCACCGGGCGTGAGGTCCCCCGGCCGGTAATCGAGCGGCTCCTGCTCCTCGCCCAGCGGTCGCCGTCATGGTGCAACACCCAGCCGTGGCAGGTCATCATCACGGCCGGCACCGGCACCGGCCGATTCCGCGATGCGCTGAGCGCCCACGTGCGAGAGCAAGGCCAGGAGGCCAGCCCGGACTTCGGCCGGCCGGGCGAATATCATGGCGTCTACCGCCAGCGTCGCCGCACCTCGGGCTGGCAGCTGTATGACGCGGTCGGGATCCAGCATGGGGACCGGGCCGCTTCCGCCGAGCAGGCCCTCCAGAACTTCCAGCTGTTCGGCGCGCCGCACGTCGCGATCCTTACCACCGACGCCAGCCAGGGCCTATACGGCGCCGTCGACACCGGCGCCTACATCGGCACCTTCCTGCTCGCCGCCCGCAGTCTTGGCATCGCCACCGTCGCCCAGGCTGCCCTGGCCATGTACTCCCCCTTTATCCGGCAATATTTCTCGATCCCTGACGATCGCAAGATCCTGGCCGGAATCTCGTTTGGCTACCCGGACCTCCAGCACCCGGCCAACAGCTTCCGGACCACGCGAGCTCCACTCGACCAGATCGTGACCTGGGCCGATATCTAACCAGCCAACTCCTGGAGGACGATGGGCATGGATGGGCTCAGCGACGAAGAATCCGCCGTGGTCGCCCTGGTAAGGCAGTTCGTCAACCGCGAAGTCAAGCCGGTCGTGCGCGAACTGGAACATGAAAACACCTACCCGGAAAAGCTCATCAACCAGATGAAGGAGCTTGGCGTCTTTGGCCTGGCCATTCCCGAGCCGTGGGGCGAGGCTCAGGTCTCTGCTCAGTGCTATGCCGCAGTGACCGAGGAACTGGCTCGCGGCTGGATGAGCCTGGCGGGCGCAATGGGTGGTCATACGGTGGTGGCCAAATTGCTGGTCACCTTCGGCACGGCCGAGCAGAAGGACACGTGGCTGCCGAAGATGGCCACCGGCGAGGTCCGGGCCACGATGGCGCTGACCGAGCCTGGCGGCGGATCAGACCTGCAGGCCATGCGAACTACGGCCCGGCCCGACGGCGCCGGGTACATCGTCAACGGCGCGAAGACCTGGATCACCAACGCGCGGCGGTCCCAGCTCATAGCCGTGTTGTGCAAGACGGACCCAGCCGCCGTTCCGGCGCACAAGGGCGTCAGCATCCTGCTGGCTGAGCACGGGCCAGGTCTGGTGGTGTCACGGGACCTGCCCAAGCTTGGCTATAAGGGCGTCGAGAGCTGCGAGCTCGCCTTTGACGACTTCCGTGTTCCCGGATCGAACCTGCTCGGCGGGATCGAGGGCGAGGGGTTCGCGCAGATGATGCGCGGCCTGGAGATCGGCCGGATCCAAGTCGCCTGCCGCGCCCTGGGCGTGGCTCAGGCCGCGCTGGAGGATTCATTGCGCTATGCCCAGCAGCGTGAGGCCTTCGGCCAGCCGATCTGGAAACATCAGTCAATCGGCAATTACCTCGCCGACATGGCCACCAAGCTGGAGGCGGCTCGCCAGCTCACGCAGTTCGCCGCCCGCCAGTACGACTCGGGCGGACGAGCGGACCTGGAGGCCGGGATGGCTAAGCTGTTCGCCTCGGAGGCCGCGATGGAAATCACTCTCACCGCCATCCGTATTCACGGTGGTTACGGGTATTCGACCGAATTTGACGTCGAACGATATTTCCGGGACGCACCGCTCATGATCGTCGGCGAGGGAACCAACGAGATTCAACGAAACGTCATCGCCCGCCAACTCATCAAGCGCTATCCCCGGTCAGCGATCTAGCTGGCCGCCCGGCGGTGCCGCGCTGCGGGATGGTGACGAAGTCGCCCAGGTTGGCCTCGCGGGCCATGTGCCACAGATCCACGTTACGGAATGGGCCGGGCACCACAACCCGGCCACGAGAGTTGCGGTAGTAGGTGCTCATGCCGGGGTGGGTCCAGATCATGCGCTCGTGGGCCTCATCGACCCGCTGGTTGTAGCGCCGGTAGACTTCCGGGTCACACTCCACCGAGGCCAGGCCACCGCGGAACATCTTGGCCAGCAGATCGAGGACGTAGTGCACCTCGATTTCGGCCAGGGTGACCAGGCTGCCGCCGTGCCCGGGCTGCACGTTAGGCCCGTAAAGCATGGCGAAGTTGGGGAAATCCGGCACGGTCATGCCGAGATAAGCGCGGGCGTCGTCGCCGCCCCAGGCGTCGCGGATCGTCCGGCCCGACCGGCCGCGGACGTCCATCGGGGCCAGGAAGTTCACGACGTCGAAACCGGTCGCGCAGATCAGGACGTCGACGTCGAACTGGCGCCCTGACTCGGCCACCAGGGTGGGGCCGTCCACCCGTGCCACGCGCTCGCTGACCAGCTCCACGTTGTCCCGCCGCAACGTCCGGAACCAGCCGTTGTCCAGCAGGATGCGCTTGCCGAACGGCGGATAGGACGGCGTGAGCGCCTCGATCAGGTCGGGGCGGCCGTCGAGTTCGCTCTCCAGGTAACGGGTGAAGAAGGCCCGGTGCCGGTCGTTGATCGCGTTGACGGCACGCTCCGGGTGGGGCCACTGCGGATCCTTCTGCAGCGAGTCGTAGAGGCGATCGTTGAACGTCCACCCCCAGCGGATGCGGTCCCAAATCCGGTAGAGCGGTACCGCATCAGCCAGCCTGCGCAGGGGCTCGGGCACCTGCTGGCCGAACTTCGGGAACGGCGCAATCCAGTGCGGAACCCGCTGAAACACGGTCAGTCGGGAAACGTTGTCCGCGATGGCCGGAACGACCTGCATCGCGCTGGCGCCGTTGCCGATCACCGCCACCCGCTTGCCGCGCAGGTCCAGATGCTCCGGCCAGTCGGCGGTGTGCGCGCGCTCGCCAGCGAAAGAGTCCAGCCCGGGGATGTCCGGCATCTTCGCCCGCGTGAACGCGCCCACCGCGCTGATCACGAAGTTGGCGACATAGCGGTGAGTCCCGCCGCCATCATGGCGTGTCTCCACCACCCATTCAGCCGTGCTCTGGTCGTAGCGCGCGGAGACGACCTCCTCGCCGAAGCGGATATGCGAGTACATCCCGGTGTCCCGGGCTGACTCCCGCAGGTACTGCTCGACCTCGTCGCGCAACGCGAAATACCGGGACCACGGCCGGGCGGCGAAGGAGAACGAGTAAATCGAGCTGGGAGTGTCCACGCCGGCTCCCGGGTACGTGTGCCGCAGCCAGGTGCCACCCACCTCGTGCGCGCGTTCGAGCACGGTGAAGTCGATGCCGACGCGGGCCAGGCCGGCCCCCATCGCGATCCCGGACAGGCCGCCGCCGATGATCAGAACCCGGAACCCGGCCGGGGGTGTGACGTCACGCACCGGATCGTCGGCGGTGGCGAGCTCGGCCGCCATCATCGGCCCGTATTCGGCGGGCACCCGCTCGCCCATCGACACGCTCAGCATGTGCACCAGCTGGGCCGGGTCGGGGTCGGCGATGGCCAGCGGCACGCCGTCGCGGTAGCGGCCGATCGCCGCGAAGGCCGCGGCCCGGATCTCGTCCTGGATTTCAGGCGAAAACCCGCCGGTGCTGTTGTCATCGAGCCCGTCATTGCGCCGCGGCCGGTACGGGTCTTCGAGCCAGCCTCCGTCGCCGGTGATCTGATAAAGCAACAGCAGCAGCACCGGCACGTTCGCCACCGCGACGCCGGCGCGAAGCGCGGCGTCGTCGAGGTCTGAGACCGGCGGCTCGATCGAGATCATCAGCGGCGGCCATCCTTTCGAAGCATGTCGCCCCTTTGTGGCCCGTACGGCCGGGCTTCGCTCCGGCGCGTTCTAGCCAGTGTTATTGACGTCCGACTCAGGTGTCAATTTACATCCGTTGACAGGTGACTCACACGTCAATAATGTCGGACAAGGAGGAAGACGTCGAGGAGGCCGCTGTGGACACTTCATCCGACGGACTTGCCGCGTGGCGAGCGAGCCACAAGCTTGACTCGGTGCGCCCACGTCCCGGTTTGCTCGGTGAGGACATTGACCCGCTCTATGCCGGCCCGGACGTGGATCCGGACATCAGCCTGCCGGGTGAGTATCCCTACACGCGCGGTGTGTACCCGGCCATGTACCGGGACCGGCTGTGGCAGATGCGGCTGTATTCGGGCTTCGGTGACGCGGAGAGCACCAACGAGCGCTGGCGGTTCCTGCTTGCGCACGGCAACAACGGGGTCAGCGCCGCGTTCGACCTGCCGACCCAGTGCGGCGTGGACTCCGACGCCGACGGCGTCGGCCCCGAGGTCGGCCGGGTCGGGGTGGCCATCGACTGCGTCAAGGACTTTGAACGGCTGTTCGCCGGGCTGCCGCCGGACAAGATAGCGATCTCGCTCAACGCCCACAGCACCGCGCCGATGATCCTGGCGCTGTGGCTGGTGGCGATGGAGCGCCAGGGCCTGTCCCCTGCGCAGCTGACTGGCTCGATGACGACCGACGCGCTCAAGGACTACGTGGCCCGGGGCACCTGGATCTACCCGCCGACCCAGGGCATCCGTCTGGTGGGCGACGTGCTCGAATTCTGCAACCAGGAGATGCCGCGCTTCTATCCCCTGGTCATCCGGGGCCCGGACCTGCGCGACGCGGGTGCCACCGCGATCCAGGAGGTGGGCTTCGCGTTCGCCAATGCGGTCGCCTATCTCGACTACGCCAAGCAGCGCGGGCTGGACATCGACAAGATCGCGACTCGGCTGTCGGCGCAGTTCTACTACTACGGCGACTTCCTGCAGGAGGCGGCCAAGACCCGGGCCGCGCGGCGGCTGTGGGCCCGCATGCTCACCGAGCGGTTCGGGGCCAAAAAGAAGGCGTCCACGCTGCTCCGGGTGACAGCCTCGGTCGGCGGCACCCATTTCCAGGCGGCCGAGCCGGAGGCCAACATCATCCGCGGCACGCTGGGCTGTCTCGGCGCCGTCCTGGGCGGGGTACAGGGCATGCTGCTGGCCGGCTACGACGAGGCCTACGACATCCCCACCGAGCACACCGCCCGGCTGGCGCTGCGCACCCAGCAGATCGTGGGTTACGAGTCAGACGCGACCGCCACCGCCGACCCGCTCGGCGGCTCGTACTTCGTCGAAGCGATGACCGACGAGTTCGAGCAGGGCATCCAGTCGATCATCGACGACATCGACGGGCACGGCGGCGCGGTGGCCGCGATCGAGAGCGGCTACATGCAGCAAGAGGTCGCGAACAGCGCCTACCGGCAGGAGCTGGCCGAGAACGACGGCTCGAAGCCGATCGTGGCGGTGAACATCTTCGCGGGCGAGGAGGGGCAGCCGGAACTGGCCGTGCACGCCCCGGACAGCGAGGTGGTGGGCCGCCAGCGCGAGCAGCTGGCCGCGCTGCGCCAGAGCCGCGACGAGGACGAGACCCAGCGCCGGCTTAACCGGCTGCGCCAGGGAGCGGAGGGTTCGGACAACTTGATCCCGCTGATGATGGACTGCGCCCGGGCCGACGCCACCTTGGGCGAGATGGTCAACGCGCTCAAGGACGTGTTCGGTGTGTTCGTGGAGCCGGTGGCATGAACACCGCGACTTCCCTGGACCAGGCCGCGGGGCCAACCAGCGACCGGCCGGTGCGGGTGCTGGTGGCCAAGCTCGGGCTGGACGGCCACGACCGCGGCGCCAAGGTGGTGGCCCGCGCCCTGCGCGATGCGGGCCTCGAAGTTATCTACAGCGGACTGCGCCGCACGCCCCGCGAGGTGGTGGCGATCGCCACCGACGAGGACGTCGACGTGGTCGGCCTGTCCATCCTCTCCGGCGCCCACCTCGGCCTGGTCGAGCAGATCTACGCCGAGTTCGACCGGATCGGCGCGGACGTCCGCAAACCCGTGGTCGTCGGCGGCACGATCTCCAACCGCGACTGCGCGGTGCTGAAGCAGATGGGGGTGGCCGACGTCTTCCAGGTCCGCACACCCATCGATGAACTGGCGCCGCGGGTGCGTAAGGCCGCGGGGGTGTCGTGACCACGACGACTGGCCATTTCATCCCCGGGGCAGAGTTCACCGGTGCGTCGCGGACCGTGACCGACGCGGAGATCTCGTTCCTGCCCGCCCTCATGGGCGCCATCAGCCCGCTGTTCCACGACGACGTGACCGCGCGCGCGAGCGCGATGGGCGGCCGGATTCTGTACGGCCCGGCGCTGCTCGGCATCTCGGTCGCGCTGACCGAGCCACTGCTGCGGGACCGGGTGCGAGGCCTGGTCGAGATCACCTCGGTCAAGTTCCGCCGCCCAGTGTTCGCTGGTGACACGGTCACGGCCCGGTTCACCGTGCGCGACTGCCAGGCCCGGGACGGCAAACCGGGGATGCTGCTGAACGTCGAAGACGAGGTCCGCAACCAAGACGATGAGGTCGTTCTGCGGTTCGCGCGGACGGTGCTGATCGCGCACAACGACTGAGGGCCACGATGAGCGGCACGGATCCCGACAGCGCCCGGCCCGGAGGCGGGACGCCGCGCGTCCAGTTGGCCCGCCTGCTGACCCGGGTGGAGCGCCAGGAGCCTGGCACCGACGCCGCGCTGGCTGAGCTGCCCGAACCCGAGCCCACTGACTGGGTGATCGGTGTAACCGGATCACCCGGTGTGGGTAAGTCGACGCTGGTGAGCGCGCTGGTCACGGCCTATCGCGCCGAGGGCTACCGGGTGGCCGTGCTGGCCGTCGACCCGTCCAGCCCGTTCAGCGGCGGAGCCTTGCTCGGAGACCGGCTGCGGATGACCGAGCACATCGGGGATGACGGCGTGTTCATCCGGTCGCTGGCCAGCCGGGGACAACTGGGCGGGCTGGCGGCGGCGGTGCCGCTGGCGATCCGCGCCTGCCTGGCGCACGGCTACCCGCGGGTCATCGTTGAGACAGTCGGTGTCGGCCAGGGTGAGATCGACGTGGCCCGTTCCACCGACACCACCGTGCTGGTCACCGCGCCGGGGCTGGGCGACTCGGTGCAGGCCAGCAAGGCCGGCGTGCTGGAGATAGCCGACGTGCTGGTGGTCAACAAGGCCGACCACGAGGGAGCCAAGGACACCGAACGGGACCTGGTGGCGATGGTCCGGCTGGGCGCCATCCCGGCCGGAGGCTGGCGGGTACCGGTCGTGCTCACGCAGAGCACTTCCGGCACAGGCATCGACGAGACCATGCGTGCCGTCGAGCAGCATCGAAGCTTCATGATCGAAAAAGGGCAGGTCGAGGGCCGCCGGGCGAGCCGCCGTCTGGACGAGTGGCGGTCACTGTGCGAGCGGCAGGCTCACACCCGGCTGGCCGCAGAATACGAGTCCGCGGCTGGACGCGACCTGGCCAGCCAGGTAGCCGGCGGTCAGCTCACTGCAGCCGCCGCGGCGGCCGCGCTGACCGGCCGGCTGTTCGTCCCCCGCGACTAGAAAAGGAACGCCATGTCCGCAGCGTCATCAGCAGTACCGGCCACGGTCTGGGATCTCCTCCTGTGGTGCGCGGAGCGGTCCCCGGACGCGATCGCGGTCACGGACGAAAATACCGGCGAGTCGGTGACCTATGGGCACTTGCGCGACCGGGCGGCCCGGCTCAGCACCGGTCTGGCCGAGCTGGGTGTGCAGCGAGGTGACCGGCTGGCCATGTGGCTCCCGAACAGCGTCGAATGGGTAGCGCTGGCCTTCGCCGCCGGACGGCTCGGCGTGCTCGCGGTGCCGCTCAACCCCCGCTACAAGGTGCACGAGGTGAGCCACCTGCTCGGGGTAGCGCAGGCTCGCGCCCTGGTGTTCGCGCCCGGCTTTCACGACATCGACTTCGGCACGATGGTCGACAACGCGCTTGACGAGCCAGCGGCCGCGGTGATCGACACGATCGTCACCGTGGGCGAACCGGGCGCGTGGGCGAACCGGCACGGCAAGCAGGTGGTCGACTACGCCGAGCTCTCGGCGGCGGCCGAGCCGTCCGGTGCGGCGACCGGCCAGCCGCAGGACCCGTTCCTGGTGTTCGGCACCTCCGGCACCACGTCGTTCCCCAAACTGGCCCAGCACGATCAGCAATCGGTCGCCCGGCACGCCGTTGAGGCCGCCACCGCGCTCGGCTACGGCTCCGATGAGGTCACGCTGTGCTTCCTGCCGTTCTGCGGGGCGTACGGCTTCATCGTGCTGTCCAGCCTGCTCGCCGCCTGCGGGCGGGCCGTGATCATGCCCGTCTACCAGCGTGACCGGGCGCTGGAGGTGATGGCACGGGAAGGGGTCACCGGCTTCTTCGCGCTGGAATCGGTGGTGCGGGCCCTGCTCGACGCGCCGGGCCTCGATCGGGGCGCGCTCCAGGCCTGGAACAAGGGTGGCATCGCCGGCGTCAGCGCCGAAACCGTGGTCGAGCGGGCCGAGCGCGAGCTCGGAGTCCGCCTCACCAACCTGTACGGCTCGTCCGAGCTCTTCGCCATGATGGCCTGCTGGGACCTGTCCGATCCGGTCGCGGTGCGCGCGGTCGCGGGCGGGCGGCTGATGGGCGATGACATGCACGTCCGCGCGGTGGACCCCGCGAACGGGACGACGCTGGCAGACGGGGAGTCGGGCGAGCTCGAGTTTTCCGGTTACAACGTCACCTGCGGGTATCTGGCCAACCCGGCGGCCGACGCCAAGGCCTTCGCCGAAGACGGTTGGTACCGCACCGGCGACTGGGGCTGCACCCTGGAGAACGGCCGGGCCGTGCACTACGAGGCGCGGCTGGCCGACACGTTGCGGCTACACGGTTACCTGGTCAACCCAACCGAGATTGAGAACCTGATCGTCGAGCAGGGACTGGTGTCAGAGGTCCAGGTGGTCGGGGTGCCGAACGCCGCCACGGGCGAGGAGCAGGCGGTGGCGTTCGTCATCGCCGAGCCCGACGACTCCCTCGAGGACCGGATCCGCGGGTACTGCCGCGATCAGGCGGCGAGCTGGAAGGTCCCCGACGCGGTGATCGCGTTGGCGGCGTTCCCGATGACCCCGGGCGCCAACGGCGACAAGGTCCAGAAGGGGGCGCTGCGCGAGTTCGGCGCCAAGCACCTCGCCGAACGCGGTCTTCTCGGCTAGACGGACGCTACGCAGAGCCCGGAGCCGGTCGGCGCGGACGGCGACGTCAATGTCTGGCTGGATCGCCGGGATCTTGGTCATCGCCTCGGCGTCCGGTGCCTGTGAGTCAGAGCGGCCTGATCATCGCCGACACTTGGGCTGAGGGAGAGAGTCCGGTGCGCCAGCCGCGGCAGGCGGAGGTGCTGCCGTACATCTTGCCCGCGGTATCCAATGCGGAAGATGCCCTTCGGCTAAGGCAGAGACACCACCCCGCTTGACGAAGTCGACGACACCCTGAGCGACGAGTCCAGCATCAGATTAGTGCCGTCGGCCGCTCCGACGAGGAACCACCGCTCGACGAGGTCGGCGGTGTGCTCGGGCAATGCGAATTCGAACCGCAGGCATCTTCCGTGTCACGGAAGCGGTCATCGTCTGACACCGGGGCACCGCCGACTGGCACTGGGGATATATGCAGGTCAGTGGATTCCTGGTGCGCCGATCGTGGTCCCGTCCTGGGGTCAATCCAGCGCCAAAATTGGCACTTAGTCACTTAGATTGTCACTTGGACTGAGAAGTTACATTCGAAAAATCTCAATGAAGTGTGGAGCTATGGGGATTCGAACCCCAGACCTCTTCCATGCCATGGAAGCGCGCTACCAACTGCGCCATAGCCCCTTGCGGTACCGGTAGAGCTTAACGCATCTCCGGAGCACCCGTACCCGTGGTCAGCGACGCTGGGCGGGCCAGTCGCGCTCGGTGGGGTTGGTGCGCTGATCCTCGGCGCGTTGGCGCAGGCTGGGAGAACGGGGCGGGGTGGGACCGGGCGGCCCGAGGGCGTTGAAGTAGCGGCGGCTGGGGGTGCTCCACAGCAGGATGATGGCGATCAGGCCGACGGCCCATTCAATCAGGCCGAACGCGGCGGACAGCCGGGTGGTCTCGCCCTGGGAGATGAGGTGGATCCCGCCCACGGTGGCGACCACGAACACGATCGTGGACAGGGTGCGGGCCCGATGTTCGCCCCGGCGGGTGAGACGGGCCATCCACAGCCACAGCAGGGCACCGATACCGCCCAGGAGAACCAGGGTGACTACGGCCGCACCGATCGAGGCGCTGACGTAACTCTGGCTGGCGTTCGGGTTCTGCTGCTCGATGAGCGTCCGGAGCGAGTGCAGCGTGCCCAGGCCGGCCAGCAGGCCCAGCACCGCCACGCCGGCCCCGCCGTACATGAACTTCGCCGCGTTGGCGACAGTGGTCGGGATGGGCAGCCGCCCGGGGGCGGAGTAGGCGCGCGGGCCGGTGGGAACGCCGTTGCGGCCGCGCGGGGCAGTGCTGCCGGGCGCGGGTCGAGAGCCGGTCGGCGTTCCACCTGTGCTCGCGCCACCGGGGACTCGGCTCGGCGGTGGGATCCCTGGGCCGCGGGAGTTTGTTGATCCGCCGGAGTTTTTATAGACGCCAGAGGTTCCTGAGGCGCGGGGGTTGGTCGAGTTGCCCGGGGTGCGCGGGTTAGCTGGGGCGCCTGAGTTGCGGGAGGTGCCCGGGGCGCTTGAGCTGCTTGGGGCGCTTGGGGTGCCAGGGGTACCTGGGGTGCCGAGAGCGCCGGGGGCGCCGGGAATGCCTTGGGTGGCTGGTTTGCCGGGCGTGATGAGACCGCGACGGGCGGCGGCCGGCTTGCCCTTGCCCTTGCTCCTGGCCGGCTGGGGGCGGGCCCATTCCGGGGGAACGACCCCGGCCGGGTCGGCCGACCGCTGGGCCGCAGGCGGCGGAGCGGCGGGCGGCGGAGACGATCGGGCGGCGGCCAGCCCGGGCGCGGGTGAGGCGGACGGCGATGGCGACGGCGACGGCGCGCCCAGCTGGGGCTCGGCCACCGTGCCCAGCTGGGCCGGGGTGGACAGGGTGGGCCACCAGGACTCGGCGAAGTCGCCCAGGTTGCCTTCGGCCAGCGTGCGGCAGGTCTCGATGATCTGGGTCGGGTCGGGGCGCGCGGCCGGGTCCTTGGCCAGACAGCTTGCGATCAGGTCACGGATGGGACCCGTGCAGCCGGTGAGGTTGGGTTCCTGATTCAGGACCCGGTGCATCAGGGCCGCGGGGTTGCCCTCACCGAACGGAACCCGGCCGAGCAGGGTGAACGCCGCCACCGACCCCAGGGCGAACACGTCCACCGCTGGGGTGGCCGTGGTGCCGCGGATCTGTTCGGGCGCCATGAACTGGGGTGAGCCGACCCGGATGCCGCTGCCGGTCACGCTGGTGGCCTCGGCGGCGCGGGCGATGCCGAAGTCGATGACGCGCGGGCCGTCCGGGGCCAGCAGCACGTTGGACGGCTTGAGATCACGGTGGACCACGCCGGCCGCGTGGATGGCCTGCAGGGCCTCGGCCACGCCCGCCACCAGCCGGATCACGGTCTCGGCCGGCATCGGGCCATGGTCGGCGACGGCGCGCTGGAGCGAGGGACCGGGGACGTAGGCGGTGATCAGGAACGGTGGGGTGGCATCAGGGTCGGCGCTGAGCAGCTCGGCGGTGTACAGGCCGCGGACCCGCTGAGCCGCCGCGATCTCCTGCCGGAACCGGGTACGGAAATCCGGGTCGTCGCCCAGCTCAGGGCGGACAACCTTGATCGCGACGCGGCGCCCGCCCGGCGTAGATGCCAGGTAGACGCGCCCCATCCCCCCTGCCCCCAGCCGAGCCCGCAGCCGGTAGCCGCCGATCTCAGCCGGGTCGTCACTGCTCAGAGGCTCCATAGCCGCCGCCAGCTCCCTCGCGCCAACTCTTACCTTCCACTCTGACACAAACGATTCGGTCGCTAACACCATCAGGCCGCATCAGGCCGCATCAAGGCCACAAAAGCGCCGATTCGAGCTGGTCACAGGGTGGGCACCGAGAACGGCCGCATCGATAATGACGGAGAAGGACGTGCCGAGGGAGGAGATCGATGGACCACACCGCCTGGGACGAGCGCTACGCGGGGCCCGAGCTGGTCTGGGGGGCCGGCCCGAACTGCTTCGTGGCCCAGGAACTGGCCACCCTGCCGCCCGGGCGGGCCATCGATCTCGGGACCGGTGAGGGCCGCAACGCGATCTGGCTGGCCGAGCGCGGCTTCACGGTCACCGCGGTCGACTTCTCCCGGGTGGGGCTGGCCCGGGCGGCCGGGCTGGCCGCCGGCCGCGGGGTCAGCGTGGACTGGGTGCACGCCGACCTGCTGGACTACCGGCCCACGGCGGGCGGGTACGACCTGGTGCTGGTGGCGTACATCCAGTTGCCCGCCGATCGGCTGACGGCGCTGGCCCGGACGGCGGCGTCGGCGCTGGCGCCGGGCGGGACGCTGCTGGCGGTGGGGCACGACCGGGACAACCTCACCCGCGGTCACGGCGGCCCGAAGGACGCCAGCGTGCTGTGGACCGCGGCCACGGTGACGGCCGGGCTGGACGGGCTGACCGTGCAGCAAGCAGGGCCGGTGGCCCGCACGGTAGGGGGAACGGACGGCTATCGACACCCTGGTTCGCGCGATCCGGCCGGCCCCTGCGTAGCCTCGTCGGCATGCTCATTCAGGTCATCTCCAGCACCACCCGGGAGGGCCGGTTCAGCGAGCGGGTCGCGACCTGGGTCACCGAACAGCTCGCCATCCGCGACGACTTCGACGTGGAGCTGATCGACCTGCGGGAGTACCCGCTGCCGTTCTTCGACGGGGCGGCGCCGGCCCGTTCCCCACGCGAGTACGGCCACCCGGAACTGGAGCAGCTGGGCCGTCGGCTGGACCGGGCCGACGGGTTCATCGTGCTCACCGCCGAGTACAACCACGGCTACCCCGCGGTGCTCAAGAACGCGATGGACTGGACGTTCGTGGAGTGGCGGCGCAAGCCGATGTCGTTCGTGGGCTGGGGTCAGGTCGGCGGGGCCCGGGCCATCGAGCAGCTGCGGCAGGTCGCGGTGGAGTTCGAGATGGCGCCGCTGCGGCACGCCGTGCACATCCTGCCGGACGTCATGATCGCGGCCCGGCAGGCCGAGGACCCGGGCGACGTCACGATGTTCGCGCCCCTGGAGGCGCGGCTGAAGCTGCTGGCCGACGACCTGTCGTGGTGGGCTCATGTGCTGGCCGCGGCACGCTGACCCCGCGCCATTGACACCGCGGCCGGCGATCGGGAACAGTGGCATCCACCAAGATGACCGGATGACGGACGATTGTCCGCATCCGAGGGAAGCGGCCTGGTTACGGCCGCGACGTCTGAGCGGGTCCCGCGAAGGAGCGAGCCATGACTGAGTTCGAAGCCGGGCGGCCGGTGGTCCTGCGCGGCGGGACCGTGCTTCCCATGGACGCGGGCCGTTCGGTCCTCCTCGACACGGACGTGCTGGTCACCGGGGACACGATCGCGGCGGTCGGGCCGCGGCTGAGCGTGCCGGACGGCACCGCGGAGATCGACGCTTCGGGCGGGATCGTGATGCCGGGCATGATCGACACCCACCGGCACATGTGGCAGACCGCGATGCGCGGCTACGGCGCCGACTGGACGCTGACCCAGTACTTCGTCTTCTACTACCTGGAGAACGGCAAGCACTTCCGGCCCGAGGACGTAGCAGCCGGCAACCGGCTGGCCGCGCTGGAGGCGATCGACGCGGGCGTCACCACCTGCGTGGACTGGTCGCACGGGCTGCAGACCGTGGCCCACGCAGAAGCCGCGGTGGACGCGCTGAGGTCGGTGCCGGGCCGGTTCGTGCTGGCCTACGGCAACATCCAGCAGGGCCCGTGGGAGTGGGCCACGTCGCCGGAGTTCCGCGCGTTCGCCCAGGCCCGGCAGGACGAGCGCGACGACATGCTCGGGTTCCAGATCGCGTTCGACGTCACCGGCGACCCGGCGTTCCCGGAGAAGGCCGCGTACGAGGTCGCCCGCGAGCTGGGCATCCCGGTCACCACCCACGCCGGGGTGTGGGGCGCCACCAACGACGACGGCATCCGGCTGGCCCACGAGGCCGGATTCCTGAACGAGTCGAGCATCTTCGTGCACGCGGCCACGCTGAGCGCGGACTCCTACCAGCGCATCGCCGCCTCGGGCGGGTCGGTGTCGGTCTCCACCGAGAGCGAGCAGAGCGCCGGCCAGGGCTACCCGCCCACCTGGACGCTGCGCGCGCACGACATCCCGGTGTCGCTGTCCATGGACACCAGCGTCTGGTGGAGTGGCGACCTGTTCTCGGCCATGCGGACCACGCTGGGCGCCGACCGGTCGCGCGAGCACCTGGAGGCGCACGCCAAGGGCGAGACGGTCACCAACAGCAGCCTGCGGGCCGACCAGGTGGTCGAATGGGCCACCAGGGGCGGGGCGAAGGCGCTGGGCCGGGAGTCGACGCTGGGCAGCCTCGAGGTGGGCAAGAAGGCCGACGTGGTGCTGCTGAAGAACGACTTCTCGCCGGTGTCGTTCCCGATCCTGTACCCGTACGGGCATGTGGCGTTCCAGGCCCAGCGGGGCGACGTGCACACGGTCCTCGTCGACGGCCGGGTGGTCAAGTCCGAGGGCCGGCTGACCGGGGTGGACCTGAGCGCGGTCCGGCGCGAAGTCGACGCGACCGTGGACTACCTGCGCTCGGTGATCGGCGAGGAGGCCTGGGCCCAGGGCATGCACCCGGAAATCCCGGAGACCAAGGTCATGGACAACCCGTACACCTACACCGACTACCGGAGCGGGAGCACGCACGGGCAGGGGTAGCGCGGCTAGCCCTCCGGGGGGACATAGGCGGCGTTACGGTCGACGATCTCGTAGATGTCGCCGGCGATCGGGCGGCGGATCTCCTCGGCGATGTGGCCGAGCAGGCCGGCGCAGCGGGCCAGCAGCACCACGCCGCGCAGCACTTCCAGCGGCAGGCCGAGGTCGGCCAGGGCCGCGCCGCTGACGCCGGCGCCGTTCAGCGGCAACTGCCGGCCGAGAATCTTCGGGTGTACCCGGCCGACCGCCTCGAACAAGGCCAGGTGCGGGCCGTACAGGCCCTCTTCGCGGGCGATGCCGATGAGGCGCGGGGTGCGCGGGTCGCCTTCCTTGTGCACCGGGTGACCCAGGCCTGGTACGAATCGTCCGGCCGCCTTCTGCTCGGCGACCGCCTGCTTGGCCAGCGCGTCCCAGCCCGCCTCGTCGTCGGGGCCGGGCAGCGGGGCCGGGGCGGCGGCCAGCACGCCGGCCAGGAACCGGCCGGTGTCCTCGGTGACCCCCAGGTAGCGGGAACCGCCGCCGAGCAGGCCCGCGGCCAGCGCGCCCTGGATGGCGTCCGGAGCGCTGTGGTAGGTGAGCCGGGCCGCGATCGCGGTGGGCGTGAACCCGTGGTCGGTCAGCCCGATCAGCACCGCCTCGAACAGCCGGCTCTGCGGCGGGGTGGGCCGCTCCAGCGTGACCAGCCAGTAGGCCAGCTCACCGAAGCTGACCTGCCCCATCAGGTCGCCGGCCACGTCCTGGCCGAGCAGCATCATCGTCGACCCTTCTGACGTCCCGAGCGAGGTCGGGAAGGAGGGGACGTCACTGCTCATTCAGCATCTCCATTTTTAATGGGGTGGCCGAGCCAGCTGCGTATCTCGTCGCCGTCGGCGTTCAGGGCGGGGGGCGGGAGCTCGTGCCGGGCCGGGGTGGCGGAGAACCGGATCGGGTTCCGCACGGTGGGGATGTCGCCGGCCAGGGCGACCGGCTCGAGGCCGAGGCTCTCGGCCAGCTCGACGCCGCCCTTGACGTCGTTGATCGGCCCGCAGGCGATGCCGGCCTCGGACAGCAGGCCGAACCATTCCTGCGCGGACCGGGCCGCCAGCCGTTCCAGCAGCAGCGGCCGCAGCTCCTCCCGGTTGACGTTGCGCAGCCCGACCGAGCTGAACCGCTCGTCGTCGGCCAGCTCGGGCACGCCCAGTACCTCGGCCACCCGGCGGAACTGGCGGTCGTTACCGGCCGCGATGATCAGGTCGCCGTCCCCGGTGGCCAGCGGCTCGTACGGGAACAGGCTGAGGTGGGCGTTGCCCATCCGGTGCGGGATGACCCCGCCCGCCACGTAGGCCGACGTCTGGTTGACCATGGCCGACAGCGCGCTGGAGAGCAGGTTGGTCTCGATGTGCTGGCCCTGCCCGGTCTGGTCGCGGTGGTGCAGCGCGGCCAGGATGCCGAGGGCCGAGTGCAGCCCGGTGAACACGTCGAACACCGAGATGCCGGACCGGAACGGCGGGGTGTCCGGCCCGCCGGTCAGGCTCATCAGCCCGGACACGCCCTGGGCCAGGATGTCGTAACCGGGCAGCGCCGCGCCCTTGCCCGCCCCGAACCCGCTGATCGAGCAGTAGATGACGGCGGGGTTGCGGGCGGCGACGCTGTCGTAGTCCAGGCCGAAACGCGTCAGCCCGCCGGGCTTGAAGTTCTGGATGAAGATGTCCGCCCGGTCGGCCAGCTCGCGGGCTACCGCGTTGTCGCCCTCGTCGGCCAGGTCCAGGGCGATCGACCGCTTGTTGCGGTTGACCCCGAGGAAGTACGTGCCGACGTCGCCGCGCAGGGGTGGCACCCACTCCCGGGTGTCGTCGCCGGACGGGCTCTCGACCTTGATAACGTCAGCGCCGAGGTCGGCCAGCATCATCGTCGCGTACGGCCCGGCCAGCACCCGGGAGAAGTCGGCGACCAGGAGGCCGGACAGTGGTCCAGGTGGGGGTCCGGATTGGGTCCCGGATGGGGGTCCGGCTTGGTCTTCGTTAGATGCCACCAGCGCCTCTGCTCCTGACCGCTATACGGACACTTGTCCGCCAATCTGCCTGGCTGGTCTCGATGATGTCAAGTCGGGGACCTCGGTGTGCGGGCGGGCCTGCCACAGGGCCCAGTCGGCGGAGACCTCGCTGGCCGCCCGGATCAGCCGCGGCAGGTAATCGTCGATCAGCGTGGCCCGGCTGGTCTCGGCCGCGTGCACGGTCACGTTCATGGCCGCCCGCACCTCGCCGCCGCCGTCGCGCACCGGCACGGCCACCGAGCGGATGCCGGGCGCGAGTTCCTCGTCGGCCAGGGCCCAGCCGCGGGCCCGGACCGTGCGCAGCTCATCCTCAAGTGCCTTCGGGTGGGGCGCGGAGACAGGCGGCAGGCCAGAACGGCTCGGCTCAGCCAGCGTGGCCGCCAGCGCGCCGGGATCCAGCGCGGCCAGCAGCACCTTGCCCTGGGAGGTCTGCAGGGCCGGGAACCGGGTGCCGATCACCACCCGCAGCGTGATGATCTTGGGCACCGAGACGCGGGCCACGTAGACGATGTCGGAACCGTCCAGCTGGGCCATCGAGGAGGACTCACCGGTCTGCGCGACCAGCGCCTCCAGGTGCGGCTGGGCCATCTCCCACAGGCCGAGCGACCCGACGTAGGCCATGCCCAGCGTGAGGACCTTCGGAGTGAGCGTGAACCGGCCCTCGTCCAGCCGCACGAAGCCCAGCTCGGCCAGGGTGAGCAGCAGCCGCCGGGCCGTCGGCCGAGCCAGGCCGGTGCGGTCGGCGATCTCGGTCAGGCTCATCCGCGGGTGCCGGTCGTCGAAGCAGGCCAGCACGTCCAGGCCGCGCGCCAGGGCCTCGACGAAGTCCGGCCCGGTGCCGCGTCCAGCCATGCGCACCTCCCGGCGACGAGTTGCCCTTTTCGCTATGGTCGCACAGCTAGCTTCCGATAAACGGACAACTGTACGCTGGCGCGGGTACGGCGAGCAGAGGAGATGGTCCATGGCGGAGCTGGTCGCGATCCTGGCCACCACGCACCACCCGTTCTACTACGCGACGAGCAAGCTGCCGCCGGACCAGGCGCCGCCGTTCGCGGCCGAGTGGGTCCGCAAGGTGGAGGCTTACCGCGAGACGCTGGCCCGGGCCCGCCCGGACGTCCTGGTCATGGTGGGCTCGGACCACTTCCACCAGCTGTGGCTGGACAACATGCCGCAGTTCCTGGTGGGCAAGGCGCCGTTCTACGACGCCAACTACTACAACGAAGAGCGCGAGTTCGGGCTGCCGAAGCTGCTGCTGACCGGCCACGAGGAGCTGTCCGCGCACATCCTGCGGGCCGGGCTGGACGCGGGCTTCGACTTCGCCTTCTCCAACGAGCTGCGGGTCGACCACTCGATCACGTGCCCGATCTTCACCGTGCGGCCGCAGAACGACCTGCCGATCGTGCCGATCTACACGAACATCTTCGCGCCGCCTCTCCCCCGGCCGGAACGGTTCGTCAAGCTCGGCCAGACGCTGCGGGAGATCATCGACGCCTGGCCCAGCCAGCTGCGGGTGGCGGTCATCGGGACCGGGCACCTGTCGCTGGAGCTGGGCGGCCCGCGGCAGTTCGGCGAGCACGGGCCCGACCCGGCGTTCGACGCGCAGGCGGTCGAGTGGATCGGCAACGGCGACATCGACGGCTGCCTGGCCAACGTGACCCTGGACAGCCTGCACTCCCCCGGCAACGCCACCCACGGGTTCATGGACTTCATGCTGATGATGGGGGTCGCGGGCTACAACAAGGCTGACTACGTGGACAACCTGGACCTGTTCCACACCATGGAGGCCTACTTCACCTGGTATCCGAACGGGCTTCCGGCGGCGGAGGGGACCTCGGCATGAGCAAGTACCTGGTGGACAAGTTCCTGTTCACCATCGATCGGGACCCGGCGCTGGTGGAGCGGTACCGGGACGACCCGACGGGCACGGTGGCCTGGTGGGAGGCCGAGCAGGCCAACCAGCTCCTGCACTGCATCGCCGGTGAGGCCACCACCTGGCTGTCGTTCACCGAGGAAGAGCGGGACGCGCTGACCGTGCAGGACCACGTGGCCCTGTTCCAGCTGGGGGCGCACCCGTTCCTGACCCTGACCCTGTGGATCGCGATGTTCGAGCGCGACTACGCCGAGCCGCTCGGCATGCAGCGTGACTACGGGGTCCGGCTGTCGCATTTCAACCTGCCCTACCCGGACATCACGACCTAGGGCTGGTGCGGCCGGGACGTCAGCGCATGCGGGGCAGGGTGACGGCCCAGAACAGCAGGGCGAGCAGGGACAGCACCCCGCCGGTGATGGTCACGGCGGTCCAGCCGCCCACGGACCACAGCAGCGAGGCGGCCAGCGAGCCGAGGGCCGCGCCGACGAAGTTGCCGGCAATGTAGGCGGTGTTGACCCGGCTGCGCGCCTCGTCGGACAGGGCGAAGGCCCGGGTCTGGTTCAGGATCCGCTGCGCCTGGGTGCCCACATCCAGCACCACCACTCCCACCAGCAGCCAGCCCAGCGAGACCCGGCCCAGCTCGCTGAACACCCAGGCCAGCACGGTGATAGCCCAGGACACGCCGGTAGCCGCGTTCGACCGACCCTTGTCGTGCAGCCGACCCGCCCCCTGCGCGGCCAGCGTGCCGACCAGCCCGGCCAGGCCGAACAAGCCGATGACGGTGGTCGAGTAGTGGTAGTGCCGGTCGCTGAGCAGGAGCGTCAGCGCGGTCCAGAACAACGTGAACGTGGCCATGCTGACCAAGCCGAGCGTCATCAGGATGCGCAGCCGGGCCTCGTGCCGGACCAGCACCGCCACCGAGCGCAGGAGCGACCCGTAGCCGGCGGTGGTCTTGGGCGGCAGAGTGGGAGCCAGCCGCCCGAGCAGGGCGGCCAGTACGACCATGAGGCCGGCGGCGAGCGCGAACACCGACCGCCAGCCCGCCAGCCCGGCGATCAGGCCGCCCAGGATCCGGGCCCCCAGGATGCCGGTCAGCAAGCCGCTGACCACGATGCCGAGCACCCGGCCACGGTCGCTGTCGTCGGTCAGATCCCCGGCGAACGGAGTGAGGATCTGACCGGAGACCGTGGTCACCCCGACCAGCACCATGGCCACCGCGAGCACGGCGAAGGTGGGCGCCGCGGCGCACAGGGCCAGCGCCAGGGCCGAGACGCCCATCATCAGCGGGATCAGCCGGCGCCGGTTACGGACGTCGCCGAGCGGGACGATCAGCACGATCCCGGCCGCGTAGCCGACCTGGGTCGCGGTGACCAGCAGCCCCGCGGTCGCACTGCTGACGTGCAATGAGGTGGCGATCACGGCCAGCAGGGGCTGGACGTAGTACAGGTTGCCGACTGCGGCCCCGCCCGCTACCGCGAACAGCAGCGTCAGGGTCCGGGTCATGCGCTGGCGGGTCGGGCTGGTCAGGGTGTCGAAGGTTCAGCCCGCCGCAGAGACGGTGCTGGCCAGGGTGGGGCTAGTCAAAGTGGGGCCGGTCAGGGTGGCGGCGAGCTCGGCGTTGCGGGTGGCGAACGCGGCCCAGGCGGCCGGGGTCGCGGCCAGGGCGGGCTCGGCCGCGGCCCGGTGCGGGCAGGGTCGCTGGGACCACTGGCACAGCCGGCCGGCCCGGACGCCGAAGTGGACCAGCACGCCGCCCGCCCACCCGTAGGCGTCGAAGTCGTCGGCGTCCAGGCTGGTCACCCGCTGCGGGCCGGTGATCCAGCCGATCGAGGAGATCTCGGCCTGGACCCGGGCGGCGAACTCGAAGGCGAGGCCGGCCGCGGCCCGGTCGCGCAGCGCTTCCAGCTCGGCCAGGGCCTGAGCCACCGCGTCCGGCTGTTTGCCCAGCACGGCGGCCAGCAGGTCCAGGTCCGTTTCCCGCCGGGCGAGGTCGTGCCCGCGGGCCCGGGCCAGGTCCCGCTGCGCGCCGCGCAGTGCTGGCCCAACAGGTGCCGCCCCGGCGCCCGCGGCGGGCCGGAACCGGTGCAGCCCCGAGACCGCCTGCCGGGTCCGCACGCCGCCGAGGTAGGGGCCGAAGTACTGCACCCGGGGGGCAGCGGGCCGTTCGTAGACCACGGTCAGCGCCCGCGCCGACGGCTGGCGGCTGAGCCGGATGTAGACCCGGTTCTCCTGGCCGCCCGGGGTCCGGTTCCAGCGCGGCATGGCCGTCTCCAGCAGGTTGCGTTCCAGCCAGGCCGCTTCGTGCACCGACCCGCAGGCCACCGCCTCGATCCGGGCCACCTGGGCCACCATCCGGGTCAGGTGCCGCCGGCCGCGCAGGTCCGACCAGTACGACCCCACCCGCGACCGCAGGGCCGTGGCCCGGCCCACGTACAGCACCCGGCCGCCCGCGTCCCGGAACCGGTAGACACCCGGTTCGGACGGCAGCCGTGCCACCACCGGGGGCCGTCGCGACTGCGGCCGATCGGACAGGGCGCTGCTCACCCGCCCAGTATGCGCCGCAGCCGCCCGCCCGATGGCGCCATTGGGCGCGCCATGGTGTGCCCTTTGGCGCCATCGGGCGGGTAGTGGGGACCCTCGGCCCGGGCCGGGCTCTGTGAGCGGCTAGAGCTGGTCCCGGTCGGCGGGCCCGGCCGGGCGGACCCGGATCGGTAGAGGGCTCACGTGGCCAGGGTGGCCATGGCGGTCAGGGTGGGCGGCCGAACTTCTCGCGCTCGGCCGGGACCAGGCGGACGCCACTGACCGCGAGGACCTTGGGCTCGGGGCCGACCAGGACCTGGGCCACGTAGCCCGCGTGCGTCAGCCACGCGATGAGCATCCGGGTCTGGGCCCACCCTGACCCTTCTTCGTCCAGCTCGATCCATACGCGCATCTCTGCATGATATGGATCTAATTAAAAAATATGTTCTAAATCAGGTCATCGATGCGTCCGGGTCCGCAGTGGGATCGGCATCGGCGGCGCTGGCGTTGGCCGGGGCCAGCCGCACGGTGTCCTCGCGGGTCTTCTTGCCCATGCGCCAGAACAGCACGCCGATCGCCACGAAGACCAGCACCGGGACCACCTCGGTGGCCAGGTAGGTCCAGCGCTCGCCGTGCGTCCAGCCCTCGGGGGCGAAGTCGGAGCTGAACCAGTTCATGCCCGCGCCGGGCGCGAACAGCTCGATGACTGTGATGACCAGCAGCACCATCAAGATCACGGTCAGCGGCTGGTACCACGGCATCTTGAACGGCCGGGCCACCTCGGGGTGGCTGCGGCGCAGCTTCCACAGCGCCGGGTAGATCAGCAGGTAGCTGACCAGCGTGGTGGAGATCGTCACCCCGAGCACGGCGCCGAAGAACTTGGCCGCGTTCCCGTTGGTCAGCTGGTGGGCCAGGATGAGCACGATCGAGGCCACGATGCCGCTGAAGATGTTCACCCGGACCGGCGTCCCGAACCGGGCGTTGATGACGCCGAGGAAACGCGGGGCGGCACCGTCGTAACCAGACACCGCGAGCGCCCGGTCCGAGCCCATGATCCAGGTCACGCCCGAGGTCAGCACGCAGATGATGAACATGATCGCGGAGAGGTCGCCGAGCACCGCACCCGCCCCGGTCAGCGTCACCGTGCCCTTGCTGACGCTGCCGCCGAACACCGTGAACACCTGCTGGATGGCGTCGACGAACCCGCCGAAGTTCGTGACCTGGCTGGTCGGCAGCACGACCAGGATGCCGAGCACGGGCACGGCGTAGAGCAGGAAGCTGGCCACCGAACTGCGCATGATGGCGAACGGCACGTCCCGCTTGGGGTTGGTCATCTCGTCACCGGCGCTGTTCGGCAGCTCGAAGCCGACGTAGTTGAACAGCAGCACGGCGACCAGGGCCACGAACCCGGCCTCGCTGGGCTTGAAGTTGCCCGCGGACAGGCCGTGCACGCCGTGCTTGGCGCCGTAGATGATCACGGCGATGGTGAAGAAGCCGAGCAGCAGGAACCGGGCGAACGCGCCCGCGGTGGGCACCCACTTGCCCGAGCTGAGCGACAGGATGGCGGCCAGCACCGCGACCCAGACGAAGATCAGCGTGATGACGAAGAACCAGGGCGTGGAGAAGTTGTTCCCATGGTTGAAGAACACCTCGATGGCGGTAATCATCGAGAACGCCAGCGTGCCGCCCAGCCAGACCGGGTTGGTCACCCAGTACAGGAAGTTGTTGATCGCCCCGGCCAGGTGGCCGAAGGCCAGCCGGGTCCACAGGTACGGCCCGCCTTCCTGCGGGAACGCGGTGCCCAGCTCGGCGAACAGCAGCGCCTGCGGGATGAAGAAGACCACCGCGAAGACGATCATCCAGGTGAAGGCCTCGCCGCCACTGCTGGCCACCGAGGCGATCGTGTCCACCCCGACGATCGTGCAGATCAGGAAGAACAGGATGTCGAACCGTCCGAAGTGACGCTGGAGCTTGCGGCTCTCCACTTCGGCGGCTTCGGTGATGGGCACTCCCGGAGCCAGCGCCATGAGTGGCTCTCCCTTCTCACGGTGCCGGGACCCGCCTGGCACTCACCTGGGGGTCAGCATGACGATCACACGCAACAAGGACATTTCGCCTGTGTTACCGCTATATATCACGGTTATGATCCCGTCCGTAATAGGCCGGTCAATCGAGGGAATCGCGCTGGCGGATGAGGAACGACCGCTCGGTTTCGTTGCCGGTCCGCTCAATCGCCGCGCTATAAGCGGTTGCGGCCTCGGCGGGACGGCCAAGCCGGCGGAGCAGGTCGGCCCGGGCGGCATGGAACAGGTGATAGCCGGCCAGGTCGTTTTGGTCCATGGCGTCGAGCTGGCGCAGCGCGGCGGCGGGGCCTTCGGCCTCGGCCAGGGCGACGCAGCGGTTCAGCGCCACCACCGGGGTGGGGGCGACGATCATGAGCTGGTCATACAGGGCCAGGATCTGGCGCCAGTCGGTGTCCGTGGCCACGGCCGCGTCGGCGTGCACGGCGGCGATCGCGGCCTGCAACTGGTAGGGGCCGGGGCGGTTGCGGCGCAGGCAGGCTCGCACCAGGTCCTGACCCTCGGCGACCAGTTCCCGGTCCCAGCAGCCGCGGTCCTGGTCGGCCAGCCGGACCAGCGACCCGTCGGCCGCGGTCCGGGCCGGGCGGCGGGCCTCGGTCAGCAGCAGCAGCGCCAGCAGCCCGAGGACCTCGGGCTCGTCCGGCATCAGCTCGGCCAGCAACCGGGCCAGCCGGACCGCCTCGGCGCACAGCTCGGTCCGGATCAGCGCGTCCCCGGCCGAGGCGGTATACCCCTCGTTGAACACGAGGTAGACCACGGCCAGCACGAACGGCAGCCGGCCCACCAGTTCCGCGTCCCGCGGCACCCGGTAGGGGATCTTGGCCGCGCGGATCTTCCGCTTGGCCCGGACCAGCCGCTGGGCCACCGTGGGCTCGGGAACCAGGAACGCGCGGGCGATCTCCGGGGTCTGCAGCCCAGCGACCAGCCGCAGGGTCAGGGCCAGTTGCGCCTCGGCACTCAGCGCCGGGTGGCAGCAGGTGAAGATCAGCCGCAGCTGGTCATCGGGCACGGGACCCGCCTCCTCACCCTCGTTCTCGTTCTCGGTCAACAGGGTGGCCTGGCGCTCGCGGCTGGGCCGGAACGACTCCCGGCGCAGCCGGTCCAGCGCCCGGTTGCGGGCGGTGGTGGTGATCCAGCCGCCGGGGTTGTCCGGCACCCCCGTTTGCGGCCAGCGTTCAATGGCCACGGTGAACGCCTCCTGAACCGCTTCCTCGGCGAGGTCGATGTCGCCGAGGAAGCGGACCAGGGTAGCCACGGCCCGCCCCGAGCTCTCCCGGTAGGCGCGCTCGACGGCCGCGGCGTCCACGGCTAGACCCCCTGGAAGGGGCGTACCTCGACCGGCGCGCCGCAGGCCACGGTGGCCTGGCCGGCCCAGTCGAGCGCGACGTCCAGGTCCGGCACCTCGATGATCCAGAATCCCCCGAGCTGCTCCTTGGTCTCGGCGAACGGCCCGTCAGTGGTGACGATCTGGCCGCCCTGGGCGCGGACCACGGTGGCCGTCGTGGGCGGCTCCAGGCCACCGGCGAACACCCACACGCCCGCCTGCTGCAGCTTCCCGTTGAGCGCATCAACGTCCTGGTAGGCCTGCTGCTGCTCCTCGGGCGCCGGCTCGGTCACGTACGGGTACACGGCCAGCAGGTACTGCGTCATGACGATCTCCCTTCGGCGGGACCGGCTGTTCCGGTCCTCATGCTGGTGACGAACGCAGGTCCCCGGAATCGACGGCCCCGGGAAAGATTTTTGCGGTGGCCCGGTCCGTGGTGGCCCGCTGGAGTTCACCGGGGCGCGCTACGGTTCAGCGATGACCGAGAGCCTGACCGCCGAACTCTGGAACGGCATCACCGGCATCTACGAAGCCATCCTGGACCACCCGTTCGTGACCGGGCTGACCGACGGCACGCTGCCGGGGGACGCGTTCGCGTTCTACGTCGTGCAGGACGCGCTCTACCTGCGCGACTACGCCAGAACCCTGGCCGTGGTGGCGGCCAAGGCCCCCGGCACCGCGGGGACGGAGCTGTTCGCCCGGCACGCGGCCGAGATCATCACGGTGGAACGCGCGCTGCACGACTCGCTCCTGGCCGACCTCGGCCTCGACCCGGCCGAGGCGGACACGGCCGAGCCCGCCCCCACGACCCTGGCCTACACCAGCTATCTGCTGGCCACGGCGCTGGCCGGTTCCTACGCCGAAGGGGTTTGTGTCGTCCTGCCCTGCTACTGGATCTACTACGAGGTGGGCCGGGAGCTGCTCCGGCGCGGCTCCCCCAACCCCCAGTACCAGAAGTGGATCAACACCTACGCCGACGACCAGTACGGCGACGTGGTCCGCTCGGTCCTCGACGTCGCCGATGGCCTGGGCCCGTTGCTCGGGCCGGCCGAGCGTGCGCTGGTCGAGCGGCACTTCCGGATCACGTCGCAGTACGAGTGGATGTTCTGGGACGCCGGCTACCGGCAGGAACGCTGGCCCGTACCGAGCTGATTCGGGGCCAGCGGGCGGCGGCGCCCGGTTGACGGCAGCCGGCTTGTGAAAACTTTCACGAGCTGTCAGGCGCTGGCCTACGGGGCGGCGGGCGGGAACCGGGTGAAGAAAGACTTTGTTAAATATGGATTTTTGTTGGATCTTAATTTACGTTCTGAAGGAAGGGTTCACCAGCGTAGGTGGGCCGGGTGTCGGGAGGCGTCATGGGCAGATTCCGCCGGGTCCGGGTGCGGCACCTGGTCGCCATGGTCACCGCGACCGCGGCGGCAGGAGCGTTCGCGGTGGCGGGGGCGGCGGTGACGCCCGCGGCGCCGGCCCGGGCGGCGGTGACGCCCGCGGCGCCGGCCCGGGCGGCGGTGACCGGGTGCCCGTGGGTGGGGTCGAGCGCGCCGATCTCGCAGCGGGTGAGCCAGCTGCTGGGGGCGATGAGCACGGCGCAGAAGGTGTCGCTGGCCACCGGGGCCAGCGGTTCCAGCTACGCGGGGTTCACCCCGGCCATCGGGTCGCTCTGCATCCCGGCCATGAACCTGGAGGACGGCCCGGCGGGCGTGGGCGACGGGATGAGCAGCGTGACCCAGCTGCCCGCGCCGGTGGACGTGGCCGCAACCTGGGACACCGGCGCGGAAAAGCTGTACGGGCAGGTCATCGGGTCGGAGCAGGCCAGCAAGGGCACCACCGTCGACCTGGGGCCGACGATCAACATCGTGCGGGACCCGCGGTGGGGGCGCGCGTTCGAGTCGATCGGTGAGGACCCGTACCTGAACGGCACGATGAGCGCGGCCGACATCCAGGGTGTCCAGTCCACCGGGACGATGGCCCAGGTCAAGCACTTCGCGGTGTACAACCAGGAGACCAGCCGGAACACGTCGTCGGACGACGCGGTAGTCAGCACCCAGGCCGAGCAGGAGATCTACCTGCCGGCCTTCCAGTACGCCACCCAGCAGGGCGCGGCCTCCTCGGTGATGTGCTCGTACAGCACGATCAACGGCATCTACGCCTGCCAGAACCCGTACCTGCTGAACACCGTGCTGCGGCAGCAGTTCGGGTACACCGGGTTCGTCACCTCGGACTGGGGCGCGACCCACTCCACGGCGGCTTCGGCCAACGCCGGACTCGATCAGGACATGCCCGGCAACGACGGGTACTACGGCTCGGCGCTGAGCTCGGCGGTGTCCGCCGGGCAGGTCAGCGCGGCCCAGCTGAACTCGCTGGTCACGCCGATCCTGACCGAGATGTTCGGGTTCGGGATGTTCGACGAGCCACCGACTGGGTCACCGGCCCAGCCCGCGACCAGCAGCGCGCACGTGACCGACGCCGCCCAGCTGGCCGAGGAGGGCACCGTGCTGCTCAAGAACAGCGGCAGCGTGCTCCCGCTGACCAGCGCGGACAAGTCGGTCGCGGTGATCGGCGCGGACGCCTGCTCCAGCCCGCTGACCGCGGGCGGGGGCAGCGCCGGGGTAACCTCCAGCGGGACCGTGACCCCGTTGCAGGGCATCACGGCCGCGGCGCCCAGCGGGGTCAGCGTCAGCTACAACGACGGTTCGTCCACCAGCTCGGCCGCGTCGGCGGCGGCCGCGGCGTCGGTGGCGGTGGTGTTCGTCTCCAACGACGAGTCCGAGGGCAGCGACCTGTCCTCGATCGACCTGTCCAGCGCGCAGAACAGCCTGGTTGCGGCGGTGGCGGCAGCCAACCCGCACACGGTCGTGGTGCTGAACACGGGGTCCGCGGTGACCATGCCGTGGCTGTCCTCGGTGGCCGGGGTGCTCGAGGCCTGGTATCCCGGGCAGCAGGACAGCACCGCGATCGCGTCCCTGCTGTTCGGCGCGGCCGACCCGTCCGGGCACCTGCCGGTGACGTTCCCGACGTCGCTGGCCCAGGTCCCGGCAGCTACGGCCGCGCAGTGGCCCGGCCAGAACGGGACCGTGCAGTACTCCGAGGGCATCGACGTCGGTTACCGCTGGTACAACGCCAAGGGCCTGACGCCGCTGTTCCCGTTCGGGTACGGGCTGTCGTACACCACTTTCTCCTACAGCAACCTGAAGGTCGGGTCGCTGACCGCCGGCGGGGCGGCCACGGTCACCGCCACCGTGACCAACACCGGGTCGCGGACGGGGGCGGACGTGGCCCAGCTGTACGTGACCGACCCGGCCGCCGCGGGTCAGCCGCCGCGCCAGCTGGAGGGCTTCAGCCGGGTGAGCCTGGCCCCCGGGGCCAGCTCGACCGTGACCTTCCCGCTGACCCAGCGCAACCTGCAGTACTGGAACACCAGCAGCAACGCCTGGGCCACCGCCACCGGCAGCTACGGCATCTCGGTCGGCGACTCGGACACGAACCTGCCGCTGACCGGGACCCTGAGCGTGGCCACGTCGCAGCTGGGCGGGCCGGTCACGATCACCAGCCCGGGCCCGCAGGAGGGCATCGCCGGGACGCCGGTGTCGCTGCCGGTCACCGCGCACGACAGCACCAGCGAGCAGACACCCACGTTCAGCGCGACCGGGCTGCCGGCGGGATTGTCGATCTCCAGCGGCGGGACGATCACCGGGACGCCGAGCACGGCGGGGACCTCGACGGTCACCGTGACCGCGAAGGACGGCAACGGCGCGCTGGCGCCGGCCACGTTCACCTGGACCGTCGCGCCGGCCGGGTCGGGCCTGCTGACCGCACCGCTGGTCGGCTACCAAGGGCTGTGCCTGGACCTGACCGGCGACGGCAACGCCGATGGCACCAAGGTGGAGATCTACACCTGCAACGGCACCGACGGGCAGCAGTGGACGGAGGAACCGGCGGGCTCGGGCGACACCATCCACGCGGACGGCAAATGCCTCGACGTGACCAGTGCCGGGACGGCCAACGGCACCCTGGTCCAGCTCTACACCTGCAACGGAACCGGAGCCCAGGTCTGGCAACCGCAGGCCGGGGGTGCCATTGTTAATCCTCAGTCGGGTAAATGCCTCGACGATACGGGCTGGTCAACGACGCCAGGGACCCAGGTGCAGATCTGGGCGTGCACCGGCGGCGCCAACCAGGCTTGGAGTCAGCCGTAGCGAGGATGCAAGGGGCACGCATGGAAGTAGCGCTCACGCCGCTGGAGTTCGCCCGCCGGACCCGCCGCCTGTACGGCGACAGGACCGGAGTGGTCGACGGCGAGCTGCGGCTGACCTACGAGGAGTTCTTCGCCCGCTGTGACCGCTGGGCGGCCGCGCTGCAGGACCTGGGCGTGCAGCCCGGCGACCGGGTGGCCACGATCGCGCCGAACACGCACAGCCAGCTGGAGGCGTTCTACGCGGTGCCGGAGATCGGCGCGGTGCTGGTGCCGATCAACTACCGGCTGTCGGCCGACGACTTCGCCTACATCCTGGACCACTCCGGCAGCACCGTGGTCTGCGTGCACCCGGACTACCTGGACCTGGTGGAGCGGATCCGGGACCAGATCCCGCAGGTCAAGCACTTCGTGTCGTTCGGCGAGGCCCGCGAGGGCTGGTTGGACTACGAGGCCGCGGTGGCCGCGGGCGGCACGCCGAACAAGCCGCCGATCGACGAGCGTGACCTGCTGACCATCAACTACACCAGCGGCACCACGGCCCGGCCCAAGGGCGTGATGATCACCCACCGCAACGCCTATATGAACACGATCGGCACGCTGCTGCACCTGCCGATCGGGGTGGGCGAGAAGTACCTGTGGACGCTGCCGATGTTCCACGCCAACGGCTGGACCTACACCTGGACCGTGACGGCCGCGGGCGGCGTGCACATCTGCCTGCCCAAGGTGGACCCGGGCGAGGTGTTCCGGCTGATCCGCGAGGAAGAGGTGACCTGGCTGGCCGCGGCGCCGACCGTGCTGATCTCGCTGGCCAACGCCTCGGCCGAGGTGCGCGGCGAGGTCCGGCCGGGCGTGCATGTGGTCACCGCGGGCGCGCCGCCGGCCGCGGCCACCATCGAGCGGCTGGAGCGGGACTTCGGCTGGGAGGTCACGCACGTCTACGGGCTGACCGAGACCGCGCCGTTCATCACGGTGTGCGCGCCGCTGCCCGAGCACGAGGGCCTGTCCCCCTCCGACCGGGCGGTGATCAAGTCCCGGCAGGGGGTGGAGCTGATCAGCTCGGGTGAGCTGCGGGTCGCGGCGCCGGACGGGACCGAGGTGGCCTGGGACGCCGAGACCATCGGCGAGATCACCGTGCGCGGCAACGTGGTCATGAGCGGCTACTACAACGACCCCGAGGCGACCGATAAGGCGATGGGTGACGGCTGGTTCCACTCCGGGGACGCGGCGGTGGTGCACCCGGACGGCTACGTGGAGATCCGCGACCGGATCAAGGACGTGATCATCTCCGGCGGGGAGAACATCTCCTCGATCGAGGTCGAGGGCGTGATCCTGCGCCACCCGGCGGTGAACGAGGCCGCGATCGTGGGGCTGCCGGACGAGCGCTGGGGCGAGACGCCGCACGCCTTCGTGGTCCTGCGCGACGGGGAGCAGGTGAGCGCGCAGGAACTGATCACGTTCACCCGGGACCGGCTGGCCCACTTCAAGGCCCCGCGCGGCGTCACCTTCGTCGACGAGCTGCCCAAGACCGCGACCGGCAAGATCCAGAAGTTCGTGCTGAGGTCGGACGCGCCCAATATGTCGAGGCAGTAGGCCGGAACCCGACAAAAATGGTCTAGTCGACGACTGTTCTGGCCGGCGGAGAGTAGTTACTGTGTAACTCCCGCGACAGGCGCCCCCGTGCCCCATAATTGGCGTGCTGCGACACCAATGAGGCCGGGGGGCTATGGACGGGCAGGCACGCGCCTGGATCAAGGACAACAAGCTCTTCGCCTTGGTGCTGGTGCCGGCGTTGCTGCTACGGCTCGACGCCGAGCTCGGCTACCGGTGGCAGTCCTGGTTCAACGACTCGTTCAGCTACGTGAGCGACGTGATCAACCTGCACCCGGACACGACCCGGGTGGGGGGTTACGCGATCTTCCTGAAGGTCCTGGAGCCGCTGCACAGTTTCGCTGCGGTGACGATCCTGCAGCACCTCATGGGCGTCTCGGTCGGGGTCATGATCTACGCGCTGGCCCGGTACCGGTTCGGCGCGCCGCGCTGGATCGCCACGCTGGCCACCTTGCCGGTGCTGTTCGACGGGTTCCAGATCCAGCTCGAGCACCTGATCCTGAGCGACGTCCCGTTCGAGTTCCTGATCGCGCTGGCCACCACGCTGCTGCTGTGGGACCGCAAGCCGTCCTGGCAGCGGTGCGCGCTGATCGGCCTGATCCTCGGCCTCGCCGACACCGTCCGGTCGGTCGCGCTGCCGCTGCTGCCCATTATCGCGGTGTACATCGTGCTGGCCCGGATCGGCTGGAAGTCCCTGCTGAGTGCGCTGGTCGCCTGCCTGGCCCCGATCCTGCTCTACTGCACCTGGTTCTACTCGTTCTACGGGCAGTTCGCGATGACCGAGAGCACCGGGGTGTTCCTGTACTCGCGGGTGATGACCTTCGCCGAATGCTCCAAGATGCACAACCTGCCGGCCGCCGAGCTGGCGCTGTGCACGACGATCCCGCCGGACCAGCGGCCCATCGCGCAGGACTACATCTGGAGACGCTACAGCCCGCTCGACCGGTTCGCTCAGCCGGTGTTCTCCGAGCTGCCGAACCAGCTGGGCGAGGACTTTGCCAAGCGGGCGATCGTGGCCCAGCCGCTCAGCTACGCGAAGACCGTGGCCTACGACACGATCCGGGTGTTCGAGTGGAAGCGGTACGTGTTCCCGGATGCGGCCACCTATGACGAGTACCTGTTCGGCTACAAGTCACTGGGCGTCCCCGCCCGGGCGCACGTCGGTTCCTACCGCTCCACCGAGGCTTACTACATCCGCGGCAAGCCTGGCACCCAGGTCGTGGAGCCGTTTGCCGAGGGGATGCGGGTCTGGCAGCGCTACATCTTCCTGCCCGGGACGGTCTACGGCGCGATCCTGGCCGTCGGCCTGGCCGGGCTGGTGCTGAACTGGCGGCGGCTGGGCGGCCCGGCCACCGTGCCCTGGCTGATCTCGGTCGGGCTGATCGTGGTCCCGGCCGCGACGGCCGAGTTCGACTACCGGTACGTGCTGGTCGCGGTGCCGTTCGGCTGCCTGGCCGCGGCCATGGCGTTCGGCACCAACACCACGCTGGGGAACCGGCTGGCGGCCCGGAAAGGGGGCCGACGAATCGATGAGGCCGGCGGGGGTGACGTTCGTGGACGAGTTGCCAAGACCGCGGCCGGGAAGATCCAGAAGTTCGTCCTCCGCTCCGACGCCGCCACCATGAGCCGTCAGTAGGGCCGAGACGCAGCGAAGATAGCCTCCTCAGTCACCGTCCTGGCCATTTGCGGCGGAACGGGGTGCGGGGCCGGAGAGCGGCGGCGGAGGGAACTGCCGCGACGGCTCGGCGTATAGCCCTCGTGCAGGGTCAATAGGTGATTCTGCGCGTTGACGCTGGCGTCGATTGAGGCGCGGACGACCTCCCACCACATATTGGCCTTGGCCGTCGCCCCGCATTCGGCCGGCGCCATCAGCGTGAGCAGTTCCGCGTGCAACAGGTAACAGTGCACTAGCGGCTGGCCGTAGTAGTAGCTCATCTGGCGCAGCGTCATGTCGTAGGTCCGGAGGAACGTCTTAGACAGGAACGTCGATAGCGCTGTTCCCACGACGGCGAGCGAACCGGCGATGATCTTGCCTTCCGTGCTCGGCGCCGCAATGGCCACGCCAGCTCCGGCCAGCAGCACCAGCAGGGACACCCCGGCGCCGACCAGGCTGGCGTAAAAGGACATCCGAGCCTGCCGTTGCGCGATGCCGGCGAACCCCCGCATCTGCTGGAAGTTGGCCAGCGTGAGGCTCTTCACCGTCTCCGGCAAGCCCGGCTTTCCCTCGAGCGCCAGGGCTGTTTCAAGCCTTCGGCAGTCGTCTCTGCAGTTCGCCGCTTCCTCAGCTTCCAAGCGAATTTCTCTGGCCATCGCCAGCGGGACGATGGCGGCCGCGAGAAAGAAGAACCCGCTGGCGACAAAGACGGCAGGGACGAGGGCGCTGCCGGAGCCGGTAACGAGCCATATCCCGCCGCCTGCGGCCAACAACGAGGCGACGAACAGCGCACCGCCCACGACCTTTGCCGCGAACGGCACGTGGTCACGTCCGGCGGCGCTGGAGATCACTGATTCGGCGTTTCCGCCGGCCATCGGTTTGGTCCTGTCAGGCGATGACGCTGGTGCAGGTAAAGTCACGAATTCCCCCACAGTCTCCGTGTGTGCTTGTTCACAACACATGACGCCTATGCCGCTCGGGCGGGTTACCGAGACTGCCGACGATCAGCTGATCGTGCCCTTTGGTCCCAAAGGCGGCAATTGCCGTCAAATTGGCCATCGCGCCAGCACACAGGGGTGGCCGGGCTGGCCCATCCCGTCGCCGTCGTCCCGGCGGCCGGGTCAGCGGGCCGAGCGGGACGGGTCAAACGGGGGCGATCTTCCGCCGCTTGAGGCGGCCAGGTCAGAGTTACCGCGGTTACTCCAGAGTACGGGTTGCGTTCTCAGCGAATGCGGCTGACAACGCAACCCCATGATGGATCTTGCTGCGAGTGCGGGCGCTGGCGGGTTGCGGAGGGTGAGCCTGTGGCTCGGGGTGGTGGGGGGCGGGCCGTTATGGCTGGTGGGGCTGGTGTCGCATTACGCTGCGCGAGTGGATCTCCTGGTGATTGGCGGCAGCGGGCTGCTTGGGCGGAGGGTCACGCGCCAGGCCCAGCTGGCCGGGCACAAGGTCACCGCCACCTTCTGCGCAAGCGTCCGGCCGGCCACTGACGTGGACTGGCGCGAGCTCGACATCCGCCGCCGCGACGATGTCGTGGCGCTGGCCCGCAGGGTCCGGCCCGACGCGGTCATCAACGCCGCCTACCGGCAGTCCGACTGGGAGACCACCGCCGACGGCGGCATGCACGTCGCCCTCGCCGCCGCCGCGGCGGGGACCCGGCTGGTGCACGTATCCAGCGACGCCGTCTTCTCCGGCGCCGCGCCGAGCTACGACGAGAGGGCCCAGCCCGATCCCACCACGCCCTACGGCGCAGCCAAGGCCGCGGCGGAGACCGCGATCAAGGGCATTATCCCAGCCGCCGTCATCGCCCGGACCTCACTGATCATCGGCAACGGCGACTCCCAGCACGAGAGGCTCGTGCACGCCCTGGCCTCCGGCACCACGGGCGGCACCCTGTTCACCGACGAGGTGCGGTGCCCCGTGGACGCCACCGATCTGGCCTCGGCCCTGCTGGAGCTGGCCGCCGCACCGCACGCCGGAGTCTGCCACGTCGCCGGCGCCGACGCCATCAGCCGCTATCAGCTCGGCCTGCTGATCGCCGGGCGGGACGGCCTGGACCAGACCACGCTCCCAGCCGGCCTGCGCACCGGAAGCGGTCTCCCGGGCGCCATCGACCTGCGGCTGGACAGCACCAAGACCCAGGCCCGGCTGACCACCAGGCTTCGGGGGGCACGCGAGTTCCTCGCCCCCACCTGACCTCGTCGCCTCGATCGTGAGACGGCCGCTACGGGTGGAACTGCTCCTGGAGGCTGGTCATCGCGGACAGCGGGCCACCAATCAGGAAGATCTTGGTGTCGCCGTCGGTCTTGAGGTAGGCTGCCAGCTGGCTGGCCTTGATCGGCTCCGGGGCCATCTTCGAGGTCGGGAACGTCTCAATCTTGGCCGTCGGCACGGTGTGGCCGGTCTCGGTCGCGGTCACAGGGTTCCAGTGGAAGTCGTCCGGGCCGCCGCACACCAGCTTGGCCGCCTGGCCGGTCACGGTGAGCGCCCCGTTCGCGGCCGCCTGCACCTTGGTGATGTAGATGTAGGCGTCGTGGGCCGCACGGTAGGCGCAGCTCTGGGTGGCGGCGTTGGTGCCGCCCGGGTTGACCGTCATGGTGGGGGTCACCGCGGCGGCCGGGGTGGGTTCGGCGGGCGCGCTGGCCGAAGCCGGGGCGGGAGCGATGCTGGGGACCGCGGCAGACGCCGAGCCAGCGGCGGCGGCCCCCGATGGGCTAGCACTACTGGAAGAGCCGCCGCTCGGGCTGGACGAGCCGCAGGCACTGACCAGCAGTGTCCCAGCGATAACGGAGGCCCCGGCTAGCCAGCCCGTGCGCGCTGACCGTATGACGTTTTTCCGTTGCATGCGCGAATCCTAGGGACCCGGGGCGCGGCGGAAGGAGCAATCGGGCTGACTGGGGTCAGCGCAGGGCAGCGTCGAGCCGGGCGGCGCGGGCCTCGAGGTCACCGATCTCCAGCGGCTCGGCCAGGGCGGGGTCGACGGCGGCGACCGCTTCGCGCGCGGCCTCGGTGAAGTGGACGGTGCCGTCGTCGTCGATTTTCTCCACGCCGTCGGCCCGGGACTGCTGCTGGTTGAAGCGGACGGCCTGCTCCTCGGTCACGCCGGGCGGCAGGTCCAGGGTGACCTCGCCGCGCGCGATCCGCACCGGGTAGCCGCCGGGCAGGCCGTGCGGGGACGGCGTGGACCAGACCAGCGGCGCCGCCCCGGGCAGCAGCGCGTGCAGCACCGGGATCGAGGACGCGGCGGTGACGTAGTTGTAGCGGACGCTCGGGGTCAGCGGCGGTGCCTGGTAGGCCACGGTGTCGTCGAGGATGCCGTCCTCCCCCACGTAGACCCGGGCCCGGGCGGCTGGGTCGTCCGGCAGGCGGGACTGCATCACGTTGCTGAGCTGGGAGTGGTGGGCCAGCACGCGGAGCAGCGGCAGCTGGGCGCCCGGGTTGGCCGCACGCAGCGCGGCCCGGGCCCGGAGCAGGATCATGGCCGCGTTGCCCAGGCCGACCGTGGGGGCCAGGCCCAGCCGGGCCAGCACCGGGCCGGTCACGTCCGGGAACGACACGTTCGCGACCGGGCCCTCGTAACCGGCGTCGGTGGTGGCCTGCATCACGGCCAGCGGCACCGGCAGGTTGTACGGCAGCCGCAGCGCGAAACCGGCCGCGCTGACGGCCCGAGCGGCCTCCTCGTCCTGGCTCGGCGGCGCCCACGGCCCGCGGCCCGAAGCCGACAGCACGACCAGGTCCGGGTCGGTCTTGAACAGGAGCTTGGACACCTCGGACGGGTCGCGCGCGTCGCAGGCCACCGACTCCACGAAGGCCTCGTGGCTGCTGGCGATGGTGGCAGCGGCCTCGGCCGCGCCGGACCGGCTGACCAGGACCAGCCGGTCGACCTGACCGGCGGCGGCCAGCCCGGCCGCGAACCGCTCGCCCAGGTCCCCGGCCCCGATGATCAGAACTGTGCTCACCTGCGGCATCCTAGGCGGTGGCCTGAGGTGTTCAGCAAGCCACTACGACAGCTCGGCACTTGGCCGCCTCGGCCAGCCGGGTCAGGTCGTCCGGGTCGCTGGTGAGGATGCGGTCGCCGGGATTGGCCAGCAGTACCACGGTGGCGTCGATCGCGTCGGCGGTGCCGGTCTGGCCCAGCAGGGCGCCGGCCTCGCGACCTTCCTGATCGCCGATCGGCTGGACTTTTACGGCCTGCAGCAGGCGGGCCAGGTTGGCTTGGCGGCCCTGGCGGTCTCGCCACACCTGAGCGACCACCATGGGGTTGGTTCGTAGCTCTAGGCCGTTTCGCTGAGCTGCGGCCAACCGGGCCAGGACGGCGCGGTCGTTCCGGTCGACGCCGACGAATGCGCCTGCGTCGAGGATCAGCGCGCTCACCGGGGGGCTCGCTCAGTGGCCTGCTCAGAGGCCTGTTCTGGGGGTTCCAGGACGGGCAGGCCCAGCTTCCGGCTGGCTTCGGCGAGCTCCTCGGCGGTGATTGCACCGTGCTCGGCCTCCCAGTCGTCCAGGAACTCGGCCAGGGCCTCGGCCCGGAGCTTGGTCGCGGCCGCCTCGGCCAGCCAGGTCGACAGCGGCTTACCGGCCTTCTCGGCGGCGTGCCGGACGCCATCTCCTAGCCGAACGTCGAACGAAATGCTCATTTTGTCGACTCGCATGGGCTCATCTTACCGTGGTATGGACTACCACGGTAGGAATGTTCGGGCCAGGCGCAGTCTCTAGCATGGCCTGATGGACATTGAGCGTGAGCTGGATGTGGTCGTGTTCGGGGCGACGGGGTTCGCCGGCAAGCTGGTGGCCGAGTATCTGGCCCAGCACGCGCCGGAAGAGGTCCGGGTCGGGCTGGCGGGACGGTCGCAGGACCGGCTGGAGCAGGTGCGGGCCGGGCTGGGGGCGGCCGCGGCCAAGTGGCCGCTGATCGTGGCGGACAGCGCGGACCCGGCCTCGCTGGGCGCGCTGGCTGGTTCGGCCCGGGTGGTGGTGACCACGGTGGGGCCGTACCGGCCGCGGGGGTTGCCGCTGGTCGCCGCCTGCGCCGAGGCGGGCACCGACTACATCGACCTGTCCGGCGAGGTGCTGTTCCAGCGGGACAGCATCGACCGGTACCACGCGGTGGCGGAGCGTACCGGCGCGCGGATCGTGCACGGCTGCGGGTTCGACTCGATCCCGTCCGACCTGGGCGTGCACCTGCTGCGCGAGACGGTGCGGGCCGACGGCGGTGACACTGGCGGAGGCAGCGGCAGCGAGGGCGACGGTGGAGGCGGCGGGGGCGACCTGGAGGACACTACGCTGGTGGTGACCCGGCTGCGGGGCGGCTTCAGCGGCGGGACGCTCTCGTCGATCATCGAGCAGCTGGACGAGGTCCGGGCCGATCCCCAGCTGCGGCGGCAGGCGGCCGATCCGTACGCGCTGAGCCCGGACCGTGCGGCCGAGCCTGACCTGGGGCGGCAGCGGGACCTGACCCGGGTCCAGCGCGACGCGGGCCTGGGCATCTGGACCGGGCCGTTCCTGATGGCCAGCATCAACACCCGGGTGGTGCGGCGTAGCAACGCACTGCTGGACTGGGCCTACGGGCGGCAGTTCCGGTACCGGGAGGTCTCCGGGTACGGGGCCGGGCGGGCCGGGGCGGTGCGCGCGGCCGCGGCCACCACGGCGATCGGGGCCCTGGCGGCCAGCCTGGCCTACCCGCGGACCCGGCGGCTGCTGGTCGGGCGGGTGCTGCCGGGCCCGGGCCAGGGGCCGAGCGAGCAGACCCGGCGGAACGGGAAGTTCCGGATCGAGATCCACACCCGGACCTCGGCCGGGCGGCACTACCGGGCCCGGGTCGCGGCCCAGGGCGACCCCGGCTACCAGGCCACCTCGGTCATGATGGGCGAGTCGGCGCTGGCCCTGGTGCTGGACCGGGACCGGCTGCCGGGCCGGGCCGGGGTGCTGACCCCGGCCACGGCCCTGGGCAGCGTGCTCACCGGCCGGCTCCGCGCGGCCGGGATGACGTTCGAGGCCGAGCGGCTGGACAGGAACTAGGGGATCAGGACGATCTTGCCGAGGAGGTGGCCTTCGGCCAGGCGACGGTAAGCGTCCTGGACCTGGTCCAGCGGGTACGTCGCGGTGATCGGGATGTCGAGCTCGCCCGCCGCGATGAGACCGGCCAGTTCGGCCAGGACGGCCGCGCTCGACCCGGCCATGCTGCCGTCACCCTTGACGCCAAATTTCTCTACCGCCTCGAAGTTGGCCACGGTGTCGACGCGGGACGGGGCCACGCCCAGGTCCAGGGCCAACTGCACGTAGTCGCCGCCGACCGTGTCGACGAAGGCGTCCACCTTGCCGTCGGGGGCCGCGGCGCGGACCCGGTCCTCGACGCCGTCGCCGTAGCTGACCGGGATGACGCCGTGGTCGCGCAGCCAGCCATGGTTGGGCTCGCTGGCCAGGCCGATGACGGTGGCTCCGGCCCGCTTGGCCAGCTGGACCGCGACCGTGCCGACGCCGCCGGCCGCTCCGGCCACCACCACCGTGTCACCTTCGGACGGACCGACCGCCCGGACCGCGGCCCAGGCGGTGGCGCCAACCACGTACAGCGCGCCCGCCACCTCCCACGGCACCGCGGGCGGCTTCGGGGTCAGCTTTTCCGCCTCGGTCACGACGTACTCGGCGTGACTGGCCCGGTTGTCGGTCCACCCGAGCACCTCGTCGCCGGCCTTGAACGCGGTGACCCCGGGGCCGGTCGCGACGACCACGCCGGCCAGGTCGCTGCCCTCGCCGAACGGGAACGTGGCCGGCCAGCGCGCGGCCAGCGCACCCTCGCGGATCTTGGCCTCACCCGGGTTGATCCCCGCCGCCTTGACCTGGACCAGTACCTGGTCCGGGCCTGGCTCCGGCCGGGGCACCTCGACGATCTTCAAGACGTCGACGCCGCCGTATTCCTCGAGTCGCACTGCCTTGGGCATCTCAGCTCCTTCCGTGGGCTTGATGCTCCCCGCGTGCTTGATGCTCTCGTGGGCTTGATCAAGTCCCATCGGTCCCGGGTAACCGCGAGGCCGGCTTGGTTATGCCCGGTTCGGCGGAGCAGACCGGTTCAGCGGCCCAGGTAGGCCAGGACGGCCAGGACGCGGCGGTTGTCGTCGTCGGAGGGCTGCAGGCGGAGCTTGAGGAAAATCGACGCGGTGTGCTTGGCCACCGCGCGTTCGGTGACGGTCAGCCGCTGGGCGATCGCGGCGTTGGACCGGCCTTCGGCCATGAGGCCGAGCACCTCGCGCTCGCGCGGACTGAGCGCGCTGATCGCGCCGTCGCCGGAGTTGCTGGCCAGCAGGCGCGCGATGACCTCCTGATCCATGGCCATGCCACCGGCCGCGACCCGGCGCACCGCGTCGACGAACTGGCGGCTGTCGAACACCCGGTCCTTGAGCAGATAACCGATGCCGCCGCGGCCTTCGGCCAGTAGCTCGCGCGCGTAGAGCTGCTCGACGTACTGGGACAGCACCAGGACCGGCAGGCCGGGGATCTCACGCCGGGCGGCCAGCGCGGCCCGCAGGCCCTCGTCGGTGAACGTGGGTGGCAGCCGGACGTCGACCACGGCCACGTCCGGGGGCCCACCCGCCGGGTCCCCGGGTGAGCCACCGGTCAGTGCCTTCAGCAGATCTTCGCCGTTATCCACGGCCGCGGTGACCTCCAGGCCGTGCGCGGCCAGCATCCGGGTCAGGCCGTCCCTCAGCAGGAAGAGGTCTTCGGCGATGACAACGCGCACGGGATCTCCATGGTCACGACGGTGGGGCCGCCTGCCGGGCTGTTCAGAGCCAGTATCCCGTCGAACGCCGCCACCCGGCGCTCGATGCCGCGCAGGCCGGTGCCGCCCGTAGGGTCGGCGCCGCCACTGCCGTCGTCGGCGACGTCGACCCGTAGCATCCCGCGCTCGTGCCGCAGATCGATCCAGGCCTGCCGGGTGCCTGCGTGCTTGGACACGTTGGCCAGCAGCTCGCAGACGGCGAAGTAGGCGGCGGACTCCACCGGGGGCGGCGGGCGGCCGGGCAAGTCGGCTGCGACCTCAACCCTGAGCCCGCTGTCCAGGGCCAGCGCCCGGATGGCGTCGGCCAGGCCGCGGTCGGCCAGCACCGGCGGGTGGATGCCACGCACCAGGGCGCGCAGCTCGGCCAGAGCCAGGGCGGACGACGCCCGGGCCTCGGCCAGGAGGGCCCGGGCCGCGTCCGGGCGGGTGCCGATCAGGTCGTCGGCCGCGCCGAGCGTCATGCCCACGGCCACCAGCCGGGCCTGGGCCCCGTCGTGCAGGTCGCGCTCGATCCGCCGGATCTCGGCCGCGCCGCTGTCAATGGTCTCGGTCCGGGTCTGGGCCAGGTGATACACCCGCTGGGCCAGCTCGGCCTGGCCGGTGGGGGCGAGCAGGGTCCGGGCCAGCCCGGCGTAGCCGTGCAGCAACCAGGGGGCCACGGCCACGCCCAGGCTGGCCATGGCCAGGCCGACGGCGATCTGCAGGGGCGTACCGGCCGGGTGGACGTGGGTCACGACGGGCGCGGACAGCACGACCCCCCCGGGCTTGGCGCTGAACGCCGCCGCCGAGGAGCTGCCGAACCGACCGCCCAGGCCGCGCCCGGTCAGCAGGAACCCGCCGAGGATCGCGATGGCGGGCAGCACGGCGACCAGCCAGCCGAAGGTCGCGTTGACCGCGCTCCAGGTCAGGTCGCGCCGGGTAGCCGGGTCGCTGGTCAGCCAGTACAGCCGCTCGTGGAACGGCGGCCGCCGGTTAGACGGCGGTGGCTGGTAGGCCTCGGCCATCGGGACCCCGGCCCAGTCCGCCAGCAGCCGCCGGGTCAGCCGGGCCAGGTGGCGCAGGCCCAGCAGCGCGCCCACAGCGGTCAGCCGGCCGACGACGAGACCGGCGGCCAGCAGCACCAGCGCCAGCACGCCCCGTTGCCAGGCGGACATTCCGTGGTCGCCGAGCGCCACTGCGACCGCGAACCCGATCAGGACCGGCGGGAGCAGCAGAAGCAGCAGCAACCCCAGTTGCGCCGCGGCCAGCCCGGCGAAGACCAGCCCCCGCCCGACCGAGGTGATGCCCCCGCGAACACCCGCCCGTACCGGCCCGCGCTGGCTCGCGACCGACATTGTCCTGTCCATGAACGGCCTCCTTCGGAACCCCGTTGCCAACAGTCTGGCCCGGACCGGACCGATCGCACAGTGGCGCTGGAACCCCAATACCTGGGTGTACCTAGGTGCACCTCCGGCGGGTACCGTGCCAATCAGGGGCGCACCCGTTTAAGGTTCCGGTGCCGCTCGCGCGGTCTGAAACTGCGTCGTCTCCTGGAGGTCAGCCTCATGCGGCCCATCGCGCTGGGACCCAACATGCCGGCCATGTTCTACCGCGGGGCCGGGCGCATCGACCGGCTGCGCGGGACGACCGGGCACGAGGACCGCCCGGAAGACTGGATCGCCTCGGTCACGTCCCGCTTCGGGTCCGAGACGGACGGGAAGACAACGTTGCCAGACGGGACGCTGCTGGCCGACGCGGTGGCCAGCGACCCCAAGGGGTGGCTGGGCCCCGAGCACGTGGCCAAGTACGGCAGCGACACCGGGCTGCTGGTCAAGTTGCTGGACGCGGGGCAGCGGCTGCCGGTGCACGTCCACCCGGACCGCAGCTTCGCGGCTGAGCACCTGGCCAGCCCGCACGGCAAGACCGAGGCCTGGGTGATCATCGAAGCCAGCCCGGACGCCGCGGTGCACCTGGGCTTCAACCGGGACGTGACCGCGGCCGAGCTGAACGGCTGGGCCCGGGACCAGGACATCGAGACCCTGCTGGCGGTGACCAACCGGGTCCCGGTCAGCGCCGGGGACACCGTGCTGTGCCCGGCGGGAACGCCGCACGCGATCAGCGAGGGCATCTTGCTGGTCGAGCTCCAGGAGCCCGCCGACCTGTCGATCATGCTGGAGTGGAGCACGTTCTCGCTGGCGGAGGACGAGGCCACGCTGGGGCTGCCGCTGGCGGAGGCGCTGTCCTGCATCGACCGGCGGGCCTGCCCACCGGAGCGGCTCACGGAGTTGCGGGGCCGTTCGCTGAACAGCGCGGCCGGCTCGCTGCTGCCCGCCGATGCGGACCCGTTCTTCCTGGCCGAACGGTTCGATGCCCAGGTCAGCCACCAGCTGGCGCAGAGCTACAGCGTGCTGGTGTTCACCAGGGGCCACGGTCACCTGGCCACCGAGGACGGTTCGTCGCTGCCGGTGGGCCGGGGCAGCGTGGTCGCCGTCCCGTACTCGGCCGGCCCGGCCGTGCTGTCCGGCGACCTGGAAGGCGTTCGCTGCCTGCCGGCGAGCTAGCCCGCCTCGGCCTGGTCGCCCCGGGGGCCTGCCGGCGAGCTAGCCGGCTTCGGGGTAGATCAGCGGCAGGCCGAACAGCGGGAACAGCTTCTGGTCGTGGAAGGCGGGGATCCAGGTCAGCCCCTGCTCACCGGCGTGGAAGACCTGGATCATGCGGGCGTGGTGGCGGCCGTCGTCCTCTATCCGGTAGGCGCCGATGGCGGGCTGGCCATTAGCGGTGACCGGGATGACCTGCCAGCGGCCGGTCCGGGCCAGCGGCCGCTTGATCAGGAACCTGGCCACGGTCTCCCGGCCCTGGAACCACTGCGGGTAGGGCGGCATCTCCAGCACGACCTCGTCCGCGAGCAGCCGGGTCAGCGCGGCCATGTCGGCGTCCACGAACGCGGTCACATAGCGGTCGGCCAGTTCTTGCTGCCGCGCGGTGGGCGCCGTGCCGATCCGCTCCGGCCCGGGCGCCACCTGCTCGAGCCGGATCCGGGCCCGCTGCAGCGCGCTGTTGACCGCGGTGGGGGTGATGCCGAGCAGGTCGGCGACTTCGGCCGCCCGCCAGGCCAGCACGTCGCGGAGGATCAGCACGGCCCGCTGCCGGGCCGGCAGGTGCTGCAGGGCGGCCACGAAGGCCAGCCGGATGCTGTCCCGGGCCGCCACCACCGTAGCCGGATCCGCCGCCGGGCTGGCGGCGCTGGCGGTACCCGTGTCGCCCAGCAGGGTGCCGGGGAATGGCTCCAGCCAGCGGAGCTCCGGCTGGTCGATGGTGGGCAGCTGCGCCGTTTCGGCCAGGCCGCCGGGGCGGCTGAGGTCGGACGGCAGCGGCCGGCGGCTCCGGCTGTCCAGGGCGTTCAGGCAGGCGTTGGTGGCGATCCGGTACAGCCAGGTCCGTAGCGAGGCCCGTTCCTCGTCGAAGCTGGCCGACGACCGCCAGGCCCGCAGCATAGTCTCCTGCACCAGGTCCTCGGCGTCGTGGACCGAACCCAGCATCCGGTAGCAGTGCGCGAGCAGCTCCCGCCGGAACGGGTCGGTCCGCTCGGCAAAGTCGGGCCGCTCGGCAAAGTCAGGCCGCTGGGCGAAGTCAGGCCGCTCGTCGATGTCCGCGTGCCGGTCCATGGGGACAGTCTGCGTCATCTCAGCCCTCGGTTCCGCTGGCCTGCTGAAGGACCGGGGTGGGTGCCGCCGGTCCGGTGGAGACGGACGGTGCCCGGCGGCGGGACGGGACGAACGCCCCGGCCACCGCTCCGGCCAGCGACAGGCCGGCCGCGACCTGCGCCGCGGGGACGAAACCGGCCCCGAAGGCCCGGGCCGAGGCATAGCTGCCGGTGCTGGTGAACACTGCGGCCAGGATGGCGATCCCGAACGTCCCGCCCAGCTGGCGCAGGGTGTTGAAGGTACCCGCCGCCTTCCCGATTTCGGCGGGCGGCACCGCTCCGATCACGCAGTTCTGGGCCGCGACCATGGCCATCGACACGCCGCAGCCGGCCAGCACCAGCGGGGCGACGATGGCCGCGTACCCCAGGTGCTCGCTGGCCACGAACGCGATCCAGACGAAGCCAGCCGCCTGGAGGCTGAGGCCAGTGGTGATCAGAGCCCGGTCCCCGACCCGGGCCGCGAGCGCACCCGCCACCGGTGCGACCAGGGACAGCGTGACCGTCCAGGGCGCGAGCCGCAGGCCGGCCCCGAGCGGCCCGTAGTGCCACGCGGTCTGGAAGTACTGGGTCAGGAAGAAGGCGGCACCGAAGATCGAGGCGTACATGGCGAACCCGGCCGCGTTCCCGGCGGCGAAGGACCGGGACCGGAACAGCCGCATCGGCAGCATCGGCTCCGGAGTGCGGCGTTCCCAGGCGACGAACCCGACGGTGGCAGCCACCCCGACCGCCAGCGCACCCAGCACCTCGGCGCTCCCCCAGCCGGCTGTGTTGCCCCGCACCAGGCCCCAGACCAGGCCCAGGGCGGCCGCGGTGACCAGGACGACACCGCCGGCGTCGAGCCGGGCGGCGCGGCCGCGGCTCTCGTCGATCTTCCGACGGGCCAGCGGGATCACCACCAGGCCGATCGGCACGTTCAGCCAGAAGATCCACGGCCAGGACAGGCCCTGGACGACGGCGCCGCCGATCATCGGGCCGCCCAGGATGGCCAGCCCGGTCACGCCGCTGAAGATGCCCAGGGCCTTGGCCCGCTTCTGGGGCGGGTAGGCGGCCGACAGCAGCGCCATCGCGTGCGGCATGATCATGGCCGATCCGGCGCCCTGCACGGCGCGGGCCGCGATCAGCCAGCCGATCGACGGGGCCAGCGCGCAGGCGGCGGACATTACGGTGAACAGGCTGAGCCCGGCTAGGAACAGCCGCCGCCGGCCGAATCGGTCCCCCAGCGCCGACGCGGTCATCAGCAGCACCGCGAAGCTCAGCGTGTAGGCGTTGATGATCCACTCCAGCTGGCCCAGGGACGCGCCGAGCTGGCGGTGGATGGTGGTCAGCGTGGTCGTCACGACCAGGATGTCCAGGCCGACCATCAGCGACGCTACCGACGTCAGCGCGAGCACCCAGCGCTGTTTCGCGGCGGCGGGCAGGTTGCTTGCCGTGGTGGTCACGGTTCCCTCCGGTTCCCGATCGGGCCCCGGGATCCAATCCCGGAGCGCTCATCGGTACGTACCGGCGCGGAGGCGGAAATTCACCGGGTGGCACCGGGCGGGAATTCACCGGGTGGACTGTCAGGGGTGTGCCCGAGGATGGGCGGATGACGGAGGAGATCATCCCGTTCCGGATCGACGTGCCCGACGCGGACCTGGCTGACCTGCGAGAGCGGCTGCGGCGGACCCGGTGGCCGGACCAGGAGACGGTAGACGACTGGTCGCAGGGCGCCCCGCTGGCCTGGGTGCAGGATCTGTGCCGGTACTGGGCATCCGGGTACGACTGGCGGGCCCGCCAGGCCCGGCTGAACTCGTTCCCGCAGTTCCGCACGACCATCGATGGGCTGGACCTGCACTTCCTGCACGTCCGGTCGCCGCACGACGGGGCGCTGCCGCTGATCCTGACGTCCGGGTGGCCAGGCTCGGTGACCGAGTTCAGCCACGTCATCGGGCCGCTCACCGACCCGGCCGAGTACGGCGGCGACCCGGCCGACGCCTTCCACGTGGTCTGCCCGTCGCTGCCTGGTTATGGCTTCAGCGGCAAACCAGCCGGGGCCGGCTGGAACGTCCAGCGAATCGCGGCCGCCTGGGCCACACTGATGGCCCGGCTGGGCTACCGGCGGTACGGGGCCCAGGGTAGCGACTGGGGCACCAGCGTCACCACCAGCCTCGGCCAGCAGGACATCGCCCACCTGGCCGGCCTTCACGTGATGCCCCCGATCGCGCCGCCGGACCCGGCCACGCTGGACGACCTGACCGAGGCCGAGCGTGTGTCGCTGGCCGAATTGCGGACGGCGGCGGCGCATGAGTCGGGTTACTCGGCCGAACAGTCGACCAAGCCGCAGACGGTCGGCTACGGCCTGGTCGACTCCCCCGCTGGCCTAGCCGCCTGGATCGGGGAGAAGTTCTGGTCCTGGACCGACCACGACGGGTCGCTGGACGCGGTGATCAGCCGCGACGACCTACTCGACGACCTGATGCTCTACTGGCTGCCCGGCACGGCCGCCTCCTCAGCCCGGCTGTACTGGGAGAGCTTCGCTCAGGTGTCGGACTGGTTCACCTCGGCGGTGACGGACACCGTCGACGTTCCCACCGGGTGCACGGTGTTCCCGCGTGAGGTGCCGCATCCGTCCCGCCGCTGGGCCGCGAAGCGCTACACCGACATCCGGCACTGGAGCGAGCCGGCCCGCGGCGGCCACTTCGCCGCGCTGGAGCAGCCGGACACGTTCGTCGACGAGGTGCGGACCTTCTTCCGCCTGGTCCGGTGAGCCCGGGCGGGCTCCCGTGGCCCGTGTGACCTGCGGGGAGGGGCGCCGGGAGGCTGGGTACGCCTTCCCGCACATGCTGCGGGAAACCGTACCCAGCCTCGGAGTAGCCACGCAGTACGAAGACTCACGGGGCGCGTGTGACTAGAGGGGTGAGTGGAGCGCGCCGCTCACCGGTGCACACGGGTGCCGCGGCCTGGGCCAGGTGAGTGAGCTAGCGGTCGTCGCTCATGACGGGCTCGGGCAGGGTGCCGGCGTTGTGTTCCATCAGGCGCCAGCGGCCGCGGCGGGTGCCCAGGACGGACCAGGAGCAGTTGGACAGCGGGCCGATGGTCTCCCACACGTCTTCGGGCAAGCCGAGGAGCTTGCACATGCCCAGCCGGATGGCGGCGCCATGGCTGGCCACGACGGCCAGGGCGCCGGCGGGCAGGGTCTCGATGATCCGTTCCAAGGCTTGGTACACCCGGTCGGCGACGGCGTCGGCGAGCTCGCCGCCGGGCGGGGACCAGGTCCGGAACTCGGCCGGGTAGCGGGAGCGGATCTCGGGGCCGGTCAGGCCCTCCCACTCCCCGCCGTGGCGTTCCCGCAGGTCCTTGTCCAGGGTGACGGGCAGGCCGGTGAGGCGGGCCAGCGGCGCAGCGGTGGAGGCGGCCCGGCTGAGGTCGGAGGCGAAGATCGCGTCCGGGCGCAGCGCGGCCAGCAGGCGCGCGGCCCGCTCGGCCTGGGCCACGCCGGTGTCGTCCAGGGGGATGTCGGTCTGCCCCTGGAAGCGGTCCTCGAAGTTCCACACGGTCTGGCCGTGCCGCCACAGGACCAGCCGGGGACCACGCCCGGACGGGGGTTCTGCTCCGCCCACCGGGCGGGCCGGGGCGTTCAGCGGGTGTCCCGATCAGCGGGCGCGGCGCCAGCGGAACCAGCCTGGCCCGCGGCCACGGGCTCCGGAAGGCGGATGATCGGGCAGTCCTTCCACAGCCGCTCGAGGGCGTAGAATACGCGCTCTTCCTCGTGCTGGACGTGGATGGTCACGTCGGCGTAGTCGATAAGGACCCAGCGTCCTTCACGCTCGCCTTCCCGGCGGAGCGGCTTGGCCCCGGCCTGGCTCAGCCGGAACTCGATCTCGTCGACGATCGACTTGACCTGGCGGTCGTTCGCGGCCGAACAGAGCAGGAACGCATCGGAGATGACGAGTTGCTCGCTCACGTCGTAGGCGATGATGTCGGTAGCGAGCTTGTCAGCCGCGGCCATCGCTGCAATCTCGATGAGCTCGACGGCCCTGGGGGTCGCGGTCACGTGTGCTGTTCGCCCTCCTCGTATGGGCTGCTGTTCCCTTTCAGTCTCCCACGTTACGGCCTCGCGCCGACTGTGCCGAGCCCCGCGAACGCGGCCGACGGCTACGCGCCGACCGGCATCGCGCTCACCGCTACGCCGACCGACGGGTCCTGATCAAGATGTCGTAGACCAGCGCGCCCGGGGCCGGTGGCCCCGGGCGTGGGTCACGGGAGCGGGCCACCTTCTGCCAGCCCCATTGCCGGAACGCCTGCTGGGCGGCGGTGGCCGTGGGCAGCACGGCCAGCGTGAGCCGTTCCTCCTCCCGGCCCGCCAGGACCAGTTCGTACAGGGCCCGGCCGATGCCCTGGCGGCGCCAGGCCGGGCGTACGGCCAGTTCGGTCAGGGCAAACGTGCGGCCCGGGTGCTCGGCCGTGACGTCGTCGGGCACGGTGGTGGTCAGGTCACGCCACCACGACGTGGACGGCCGCAACGGCATCCCGGTGGCGTACCCGACCAGGTAACCGCCGTGCCAGGCCGCGGCGAGCACGAATCCCGGCTGCCGCCGCTGGACGGTGAACCTTGTGTGAAATTGCCCATTATTAATTGGTTGCTGATGCGGGGGGCCGGCATAGATTTCGCCGTGCAGGGCGGCCAGGTCTGGTTCGTACCCGGCCGCATCCGGCCCGTTCAGCAGGCGGAAGTCCAAGCCGGATTCGGCCAAGCGCCCAGTTAGCCGCTCGGTCACGCGCGCCGGAGATCGTCCGGCGCGCAGTACAGGTTCCGCTTGGCGATGTACTGGACGACGCCGTCCGGGACCAGGTACCAGACCGGTTCGCCGTCGGCTACCCGGGCGCGGCACTCGCTGGAGGAGATAGACAGGGCGGGGATCTCCACCAGGCTGACCTTGCCGTCCGGCAGCCCGTCCTCGGTGAGCGTGTGCCCGGGCCGGGTACAGCCGATGAAGTGCGCGAGCGAGAACAGCTCATCCAGATCGTGCCAGGACAGCATGGTGGCCAGCGCGTCCGCGCCGGTGATGAAGAAGAACTCGTCCTCGGGGGCCGCCGCCGCCCGCAGGTCTTTCAGCGTGTCGATGGTGTAGGTCGGGCCGGGCCGGTCGACGTCGACCCGGCTCACGCTGAACCGCGGGTTGGACGCGGTGGCGATGACCGTCATCAGGTAGCGGTCCTCGGCCGGCGAAACGTCGCGGCCTTCCTTCTGCCACGGCTTGCCGGTCGGTACAAAGATCACCTCGTCCAGCTCGAAGATGTGCGCGACTTCGCTCGCGGCGACGAGGTGACCGTGGTGGACAGGATCAAACGTGCCGCCCATCACCCCGATGCGCCGTCCCTCCCGGCCAGCGTTCATAACGGAAGAGTATCGGGGCCGGCTGGGCGCTCGTGGCCGGCTTCCGGCGCTACCATACGAGATATGACTCCAGTGCCGGATCGAGCGCGGGTACGCCTGCCGGGCATCAGCTCTCGCGCATATGAGCACCCCGCCGATCGTTCCGCCCTGGTGGCGATGCGCAAGCTCACCGGATTCGATGTGCTGCTGCGCAAGCTGTCGGGGCTCTTCAATGAGCGCGCCCTGCGGCTGCAGTTCCTGGCCAGCGGCGTGCGCGTCTCCGAGCGACAGTTCCCCCAGATCAACGACATGGTCCGGGACGGCGCCTACGTCCTGGACCTGCCGCAGATCCCCGAGGTGTTCGTCACCCAGAATCCCATCGTGAACGCGATGGCGCTCGGGGCGGACCAGCCCTTCATCGTGATCAACACGGGCCTGGTTGACCTGCTGGACGCCGAAGAGCTGCGCAGCGTGGTCGGGCACGAGCTCGGTCACGTGCTGTCCGGGCACGCCGTCTACCGGACCATGCTGTTCCATCTGATCAACCTGGCCGCCCGGGTCGCGTGGGTGCCGCTGGGCTACGTCGGGCTGCGGGGCATCATCTGGGCCCTGGAGGAGTGGTACCGCAAGTCCGAGCTGTCCTGCGACCGGGCCGGCCTGCTGGCCAGCCAGGACCCGGCCGCCGCCAAGCGGGTGCTGATGAAGCTGGCGGGCGGCTCGCGGCTGTCCGAGCTGAACTCCGACGCCTTTATGGAGCAGGCCCACGACTACGACGCGGTGCCCGACGTCCGCGACGGCCTGCTGAAGATCCTCCAGCTCCAGGGCAACTCGCATCCGTTCGCGGTGACCCGGTTCGCCGAGCTCAGCCGCTGGATCGACAGCGGTGAGTACGAGCGCATCCTGGCCGGCGATTACCCGCGCCGCGACACCGACCGCACCACCACCCTGGGCGAGGAGGTCCGCAACGCGGCCAAGTCGTACCAGGAGTCCTGGAACCGCACCGAGGACCCGCTGGTCGGGATGTTCCGCGGGGCGGCCGACTCGGCCATGCGCGCGAGCGAGGGACTGTTCGGCCGCTTCGGCAACCGTCCTGGAAACGGCAACGGCAACGACGACAACTGAGGCGGGTGAGGCGGGGCCTCAGCGCTTGAGCAGGACCATGTCGTCGCGGTGGACTACCTCGCGCTCGTATTCGTGGCCGCGTTCGCGGGCGAGCCAGCGGGTGGAGCGGCCCATCAGCGTGGGGATCTCGGCCGCGTCGTAGTTGACCAGGCCGCGGGCGACCACGGTGCCGTCGGGGGCGCACAGATCCACCGGGTCACCGGCCTCGAACGTGCCGTCGGCCTTGGTGATGCCGGCGGGCAGCAGCGAGGCGTGGCGGCCGGTCACGGCGTCGACCGCGCCCTGGTCCAGGTAGAGCCGGCCGTGCGGAACGGCCACGTGGGCCAGCCACAGCAGGCGGGTGCGGGGGCGCCGGCCGGTGGCGGCGAAGTAGGTGCCGACCGCCGCCCCGGCCAGGGCCCCGGCGGCGTCGGCGGCGCTGGCCACCACGGTGGGGATGCCGGCGCCGGTGGCGATCCGGGCCGATTCGACCTTGGTGGTCATGCCGCCGGTGCCGGTCCCGGCGCCGGAACCGCCGATGCGGACCCCCTCTAGGTCGGCCGGACCGCGCACCTCGGTGATCCGGTGCGCGCCGGGCTTGCGCGGGTCACTGTCGTACAGGCCGTCGACGTCGGACAGCAGGATCAGCGCTCCGGCCCGGGTCACGTGGGCGACCAGCGCGGCCAGCCGGTCGTTGTCGCCGAACCGGATCTCGTCGGTGGCCACCGTGTCGTTCTCGTTGACGATGGGCAGCATGTGCAGCTCGAGCAGCCGGTCCAGGGTCCGCTGGGCGTTGCGGTAGTGCGCCCGGCGCATCAGGTCGTCGGCGGACAGCAACACCTGGCCGACACCGATGTCGTGCCGGGTGAACGCGGCGGCGTAGCGGGCGATGAGCAGGCCCTGCCCGACCGAAGCGGCCGCCTGCTGGGTGGCCAGGTCCCGCGGGCGGGAGGGCAGCCCCAGCGGGACGATCCCGGCCGCGATGGCGCCGGAGGAGACCAGGATCAGGTCGGCCCCGGCCCGGATCTTCCCGGCGAACGCATCGGCCAGCACGGCAATGCGGTCGCCGTCGATGCTGCCGTCGGCGGTGGTCAGCGACGACGAGCCGACCTTGACCACCAAGCGGCGAGCCGCGGCAATGGTGGGACGGGCCGGATCGGCGGTCCCTGTGTGGCTGGCGGGGCCTTTGTTACTGGCGGTGTTCATGTGGCGGTGTTCATGTGGCGGAGTTTTTGAGGGTGGTGGGATCCGGGTGAGCGGTGGGGCCGTCGGCGATCGAGGGGTCGGTGCGGCCGCGCGGGGTGGTCATCCCAGACGGCGGTCGGTGCCACGCGGGCTGGGGATGCTGCCCATGGGGACGGTCGGGTCCCAGTCGAACACCACCGGGTCGGCCTCGTCGCCGATCACCACTTCGTCGACACCGGGAACGGCCCCCGCCTTGGCCAGCGCCTCCTCGACGCCCAGCTTGGCCAGCCGGTCGCCCAGGAAGCCGACCGCCTCGTCGTTGGCGAAGTCGGTCTGCAGCACCCAGCGCCGGGTCTTCTCCCCGCGCACGAAGTACTCGCCCCCGGGCAGGCGCACGATCTCGAAGTCCGGCCCGGACTTGGCCGCGGGGCGGATGATCGTGCGCGTCGGCTCCGGGACCGGAGCTGCGGCTCGGGCCGCGGCGACCAGCTCGGCCATGGCGAAGCCGAGCTCGCGCAGGCCCTCACGGGTGGCGGCAGATACTTCGTAGACCGGCAGCCCCCGCTCGATGATCGAGTCCCGGACCAGGTCGGCCAGTTCGCGGGCCGCGGGCACGTCGATCTTGTTCAGCGCGACGAGGCGGGGTCGGCTGGCCAGGTCGGTGCCGGTCAGCTCGGCGTAAGCGATCAGTTCGGCCTCGATCATGTCGAGGTCGGTGAGCGGGTCCCGGCCGGGCTCCTCGGTGGCGCAGTCGATGACGTGCACCAGCGCGGAGCAGCGTTCGATGTGGCGGAGGAACTCCAGGCCCAGGCCCTTGCCTTCGCTGGCCCCGGGGATCAGTCCCGGCACGTCGGCGATGACGAACTCGACTTCGCCGGCCTTGGTCACGCCCAGGTTCGGGATCAGCGTGGTGAACGGGTAATCGCCGATCTTGGGCCGGGCAGCCGACATCGCGGCGATCAGCGAGGACTTGCCCGCGCTGGGAAAGCCGACCAGGCCGATGTCGGCGATGCTCTTCAGCTCCAGGAGCAGGTCGTGCTCCTCCCCCGGCTCGCCCTTGAGCGCGAACCCGGGCGCCTTGCGGCGCGGTGAGGCGAGCGCGGCGTTGCCCAGCCCGCCCTTGCCGCCCGGGGCGGCCACGTACCGGGTCCCGGCCCCGACCAGGTCGACCAGCACCGTGCCGTCGGGCGACTTGACCACGGTGCCCTCGGGCACCCCGATGATCAGGTCGCCGCCCTCGGCCCCGGTGCGGTTCGACCCCTCCCCCGGCTTGCCGTTGCCGGCCCGCCGGACCGGGCGGCGGTGGAAGTCCAGCAGCGTGTTCACGCTGGGGTCGACCTCCAGGATCACGTCGCCGCCGCGCCCGCCGTTGGCGCCGTCGGGGCCGCCCAGCGGCTTGAACTTCTCCCGGTGGATGGACGCACAACCGTGCCCGCCGTGCCCGCCGGCCACTTTGAGCAGCGCCTCGTCGGCAAACTCCGCCATGGCAACCCCTCCTCTCTCTTCTGAGCTTGTTTGTTCTTAGACAAACAAAGGCGGACCGGGTGGCCGGTCCGCCTTTGCCTGAGTATTTACCGCTGGGGCCGCGGACCTAGCCGACGGCCGCCGGGGTGTCTTCGCTCTCCGGCGTGATGCTCACGGCGCGGCGGCCGCGGTGCGAGCCGAACGTCACCTTGCCCGCGATCAGCGCGAACAGGGTGTCGTCGCCGCCCCGGCCCACGTTGATGCCCGGGTGGAAGTGCGTACCGCGCTGCCGGACGATGATCTCGCCTGCGTTCACGCGCTGGCCGCCGAAACGCTTGACCCCAAGCCGCTGAGCGTTGGAGTCACGGCCGTTCCGGCTGGACGAGGCGCCCTTCTTGTGTGCCATGTCAGCTCTTCGCCTTCGCAGAGTTCGCCTTGGTCGGCGAGCCGATGCCGGTGATCCGGACCTGGGTGTACTTCTGGCGGTGACCCAGACGGCGCCGGTAACCGGTCTTGTTCCGGTAGTGGATCATGTTGATCTTCGGTCCGGCGGCGTCGCCGACGATCTCCGCCGTGATCTCGTACCCGCTGACCTTCGCGGGATCAGAGATCACGTTGTCGTCGTCGACCACCAGAACGGGCGCCAGCTTGATGCTGGAGCCGACGTTGCCGGAAAGCTTGTCGACGTTCAAGACGTCATCGACAGATACCTTCTCCTGCCGACCGCCACAGCGCACAATCGCGTACACCCGAGAACTCTCTCTTCCCTCGTGCGTGCCCTCGCATCCCTGGTAACCAGGAATTGGTGTGCCTACGACGGGCTCGCCTGAACTTACAACTGGCGACCCGGGGGCCCATGCTGGACACGTCCCGGACGCCGACGCTCCACGTTACCAGAGCTTCGGAGTTAGGCAGTAACTGTCGCGCTTCTCAGTGCCCTTCGGTGGGTGGTTCGGAGTCGGAGGTGGCCGGGTCGGCGCCTGGGGGCGGGACCTCGGTGGCCTCCAGGTCCGGTCCGACCCCGACCCTCGTGTCGTCCGGGGCTGAAGAGGCCTCGGGGGTTGATGGGTCCGCTGCGGGCTTTGAGACCGAGGCGGGCATCGGGGCGGCCGGGAATGCAGAGGACTCCGGGGTCGACGGGGCCGGGTTGAGGTCCGAGGCCGCAGGGGCGCCGGCGGCCGGGGTGACCTCGGTGACCGGGGTGGCCTCGGTGCTGGGCGTCAGGTCGGCGGCCGGGGTGACCTCGGCCGCTGAGGTGACGTCGGCGTGGGCCGGCTCGATCAGGCCGGCGGTGTCCTCGGTCTCGGGGGCATCCGTCGTTACCGGGTCGGCGGTGGCCACGGCGCCAGTGGCCGAGTCGCCCGCCGGGCCCGAGGTGCCGCTCAGGGCGGCGGGGCTGGGCACCGCGTCCTGGCGGTTGCCCCGGCGGCGGTTGCGGCTCCGGCGGCCCTCGCCGGGCTTGCTGTCCTCGCCGTTGGCGCCGCCGTTGCCGTTGCCGTTCGAGGCGTTACCGCTAGCGCCGCCGTTCGAAGCACCACCGTTCGAAGCACCACCGTTCGAGCCGTTGCCGCTGGAGCGGGTGTCGTCCGACTTGGACTCCGACCCGCGGCGGCCGCGGCCGTGGCCGTTGGACTGACCCGAGTTGCCCGAGCTGTCTGAGCCGGACGAACCGATGTCGGCCAGGTCCAGTGAGACGTGCACGCCGCGGCCGTTGCAGCACTCACAGGGCTCGGAGAACGCCTCCAGCAGGCCGGCGCCGACCCGTTTGCGGGTCATCTGCACCAGGCCAAGCGAGGTGACCTCGGCCACCTGATGCTTGGTCCGGTCCCGGGCCAGGCACTCCAGCAGCCGGCGCAGCACCAGCTCGCGGTTGCTCTCCAGCACCATGTCGATGAAGTCAATGACGATGATGCCGCCAACGTCGCGCAGCCGGAGCTGGCGGACGATCTCCTCGGCCGCTTCGAGGTTGTTCCGGGTGACCGTCTCTTCCAGGTTGCCGCCCTGGCCGGTGAACTTGCCCGTGTTGACGTCGACGACGGTCATCGCCTCGGTGCGGTCGATGACCAGCGACCCGCCGCTCGGCAGCCAGACCTTGCGCTCCAGCGCCTTGGATAGCTGCTCGTCGATGCGGTACTCCGCGAACACGTCGCGGCCGTCCGGGGACTCCCAGCGGGTGAGCCGGTCAGCCAGGTGCGGGGCGACGTAGGTGACGTACTCGTCGACCTCCGCCCAGCCGTCGTCACCGGACACGATCAGCTGACCGAAGTCCTCGTTGAACACGTCGCGGATGACCCGGATGGTCAGGTCGGGCTCGCCGTACAGCAGCTCGGGGGCGCTGGCCGTCTTGGACTTGCGCTCGATGTTCTCCCACTGCGCGGCCAGCCGGGCCACATCGCGCTCGAGCTCCTCCTCGGTGGCACCCTCGGCGGCCGTGCGCACGATCACGCCGGCGTCTTCCGGCATGACCCGCTTGAGGATCTTCTTCAGCCGGGTCCGCTCGGTGTCGGGCAGCTTGCGGCTGATGCCGGTCATCGACGCACCCGGCACGTAGACCAGGTAGCGGCCGGGCAGGCTGACCTGGCTGGTCAGCCGGGCGCCCTTGTGGCCCACCGGGTCCTTGGTCACCTGGACCAGGATCGACTGGCCGGACTTGAGCGCGGACTCGATCCGCTTGGACTGGCCCTCCAGGCCACTGGCGTCGAAGTTCACCTCGCCGGCGTAGAGCACGGCGTTACGGCCCTTGCCGATGTCGACGAACGCCGCCTCCATCGAGGGCAGCACGTTCTGCACCTTGCCGAGGTAGACGTTGCCGACGTAGCTCTGGTGGCTGGCCCGGTTCACGTAGTGCTCGACCAGGATGTCGTCCTCGAGCACGGCGATCTGCGTCCGGTCGCCACGGCGGCGGACGACCATGGTCCGCTCGACGGCCTCGCGGCGGGCCAGGAACTCGGACTCGCTGATGACCGGGGGCCGGCGGCGGCCCGACTCGCGGCCCTCGCGGCGCCGCTGCCGCTTGGCCTCCAGCCGGGTCGAGCCCTTGATCGCCCGCACGTCATCCGGGCGGACGCCGGACGGCCGGGGCTCACGGACGTGGACCACGGTGTCCGGCGGGTCGTCTTCGGCCGACGGCTTGTCGCTGTCGGAGGCGGAACCACGGCGGCGCTTGCGGCGGCGCCGGCGCGGGCCGTTACCGCCTTCGCCCTGGTCATCGTCGTCGTCGCCGTCGGCGTCCTCAACGGAGGCGTCGGCCGAGCCGGTGTCGGTCTCGGTGCTGTCGTCGGCGCCCTCGGCGTCGTCGGAGCCATCACCGGACCCGTTGCCGCGGCTGCGCGAGCGGCTACGGCCGCCGCGGCGGCGGCGTCGGCGGCCGCCCTGGCCGCCCTCGTCGCCGTCGTCGCCGTCGTCGTCGGAGCCAGCCAGGTCGGCCGGCCCGGAGTCGCCCGGCTCGGCGGGGCCAGCCCCGGGAGAGGCGACGTCATTATCTATGGAAATCGACGGATCCGGTGCGGGCGCGGGCGCTGGCTCGCCGTCCTCAGCGGTTTTGGGCGGTCGCCGGCCCGCGCGGCCGCCCTGCTTGGGCGGCGCGCCCTCGGCGTCCGGCTTGGCGCGACTCGCCCGGCGGCGCGGCGGACGCGAGCCGTTGCTCTCGTCGTCGCCGACGGCCGGCTCCGCGCTGGGCGGAGCCGGAGGAGCCGCGGCGGGCACCGTCGGCTGTGGCGCCTGGAACAGCACCTGCGGTGGCTGGAACGACACCGCGGGCACCGACGGAGCCGGTGGCGCGGGGTCGGGCGGGCCGGCCGGGCGGCTGGAAACACCACCCCGGCTGGCCCCGGCGTTCACCGCACTCTGGTCTGGGCCACCTGACCCGTCACCTGGTTCTCTGTTGGTTAGCTCGTTCTCGAGCATCCGGACAATCTCCCGTCAAGCTCCCGGGCGCGCGGACCCCACGGGGGTCCTGCGCGCCGCGCGGGAGCACATCGTGTTCATCGCCCTGGACGGAGCCGGCCACTACGGCGGCTGCGGCGCCCAGATTCGATACCTGACTCAGTTCTGCGTGCGGTCGCAGGGACTGCCCCATGGACCACACGGCGTACTGGCCGCGCGGATGCGCGGAAACGCGGACCGGCGTGCGGGGGTACCGCACGGGTCCGCAGCCCATGGGGCGCAGCAGCGCCCTCATGGCACGTTTACTTTTGCTGGCACGGTGACCTTTGCTGGCACTGTGACCTTCGCTGGCGTCGGCGGCACGACCTCGCGACCGCCGTCGCGTGAGCCGAGAACACCCTGGGCCAGCCGGGTCACGGCCGAAGCCGACGTGGGCTCCAAGCCGGTGACCAGGCGAAACCCGGTCAACACATCCTCAGGCCGCACGGCAGGCTCGGTATGCTGAACGACCATTCGGATTATTGCACAATCGTGTTCGGTAGCCGCATCGCCGCGCGGGCTCACGTCCAAGCCCAGCACGGCAACACGGGCGTCAAAGCGGCGCAGGCCCTTGTTGGTCAGGCGTTCCACCATGACCTCGGGGGCGGCCAGGAACTCGCGGGCTGCCGCCTCAGCGGCGTCCGGCGCGATTCCGGGCAGTTTCACCAGCCACTCCGACACCATCAGGCGGCCGTTGAGCGAGCCGCCGGAATCTTCAACTACTTCGATAACGTCTATCCCGTCCGGCAACGCTCTGTCCAGTACCGACCGCATTCGGCCAGGATCGGCGGTCGCGGTGAGCGCCAGCGTCAGGTATTCGGCCTCGCTGGACACGCCGGTCGGCGTGCCACTGGCGTAGGAAATCTTCGGGTGCGGGCTGAAGCCGGCCGAGTGCGCCATCGGCAGCCCGGCCTGGCGGACAGCCCGTTCGAACGCCCGGCCCACGTCGCGGTGGCTGGCGAATCGCATCCGGCCGCGCTTGGCGTACCGGACCAGCAGATACTGGACCGCCGGCGCAGGCTGCGGGCCGGTGGGACGGTTCTTCTGCGCGTTCACGGGTCAGCTCACGCTCAGCACCGGGAGCAGCTTGGTGCCGGCCGGCAGCCGCTCCCCCGTCGGGCCGGTCTGGATCTCGGTGCCCATCGACGGGCAGACGCCGCAGTCGTAGCAGGCCGACCAGCGGCAGTCCTCGACCTCGACCTCGTCGTTCAGGGCGTCCTGCCAGTCCTGCCACAGCCAGTCGTGGTCCAGCCCCGCGTCCAGGTGGTCCCAGGGCAGCACTTCGTCCCGGTCCCGCTCGCGGGTGGTGTACCAGTCCACGTCGACCGGCTCGGCCGCCAGCGCCTGGTCCGCACAGGCCAGCCAGCGGTCGTAGGAGAAGTACTCGCTCCAGCCGTCGAACCGGGCGCCGTCGCGCCACGCGGCCTCGATGACCTTGCCGACCCGCCGGTCGCCGCGGGACAGCAGCCCCTCGACCACCGAGGGCTTGCCGTCGTGGTAGCGGAAGCCGATGGCCCGGCCGTAGGTCTTGTCGGCCCGCAGGGCCGCGCCCAGCTGCCGCAGCCTGCTGTCGACGACCTCGTGCTGGCACTGGGCCGCCCACTGGAACGGGGTGTGCGGTTTGGGCACGAACCCGCCGATCGACACCGTGCAGCGGATGTCCTTGCGCCCGCTGACCTCCCGGCCGGTCTTGATGACCTTGCGGGCCAGGTCGGCGATGGCCAGCACGTCTTCGTCGGTCTCGGTCGGGAGCCCGCACATGAAGTACAGCTTGACCTGCCGCCAGCCGTTGGAGTAAGCCGTGGTGACCGTGCGGATCAGGTCTTCCTCGGTGACCATCTTGTTGATCACCTTGCGCATCCGCTCTGAGCCGCCCTCGGGGGCAAAGGTTAGGCCGGACCGGCGGCCGTTGCGGGCCAGCTCATCGGCCAGCGTGATGTTGAACGCGTCGACCCGGGTAGACGGGAGCGACAGGCCGGTGTTGGTGCCCTCGTAGGCGTCGGCCAGGTCCTTGGCGATCTCGTTGATCTCACTGTGGTCGGCACTGGACAGCGAGAGCAGGCCGACCTCACTGAAGCCGGTCGCCTTGACCCCCTGCTCCACCATCTTCCCCACGGTGGTGATGGTCCGCTCCCGCACCGGGCGGGTGATCATCCCGGCCTGGCAGAAACGGCAGCCTCGGGTGCAGCCGCGGAAGATCTCCACGCTGTAGCGCTCGTGCACGGTCTCCGCCACCGGGACGATCGGCTGGCGCGGGTACTGCCACTCGTCCAGGTCCATCACCGTGTGCTTGGCCACGACCGGGGGCACGCCACGGTGGTTGGGCACGGTCTTGGCGATGCGCCCGTCGGCCAGGTAGGTCACGTCGTAGAAGCGCGGGACGTACAGGCTGCACTCGGCGGCCAGCGTGCGGAGCAGGCCGTCGCGGCCACCCGGGCGGCCCTGCTGCTTCCAGGCCCGCACGTGGTCGGTGATCTTCAGTACGGCCTCTTCGCCGTCGCCCAGCACCACGCCGTCCATGAAGTCCGCGATCGGCTCGGGGTTGAACGCCGCGTGCCCGCCCGCAATGACCAGGGGGTACCAGGTGCCATCGGCCGGGTCTCGGTCCTCGCTATGCAGCGGGATGCCGGCCAGGTCGAGGGCGGTGAGCAGGTTGGTGTAGCCCAGCTCGGTGGAGAAGCTCACGCCGAGCAGGTCGAACGCGCCGACCGGGCGGTGCCCATCCACGGTGAACTGTGGCAGCCCGTGCTCACGCATCAGGGCTTCCAGGTCCGGCCAGACGCTGTAGGTGCGCTCGGCCAGCACGCCGTCCCGCTCGTTGAGGATCTCGTACAGGATCTGGACGCCTTGGTTGGGCAAACCTACCTCGTAGGCGTCCGGGTAGAGCAGGGCCCAGCGCACGTCGGTGGTGTCCCAGTCCTTGACGACCGAGTTCACCTCGCCGCCCACGTAGGCGATCGGCTTCCGGACGCGCGGGAGCAAGGGCTCAAGGCGTGGGTAAACCGATTCGATTGGCATCACACCAGCCTACCTAGCCCAGGCCGTCGTTCCGACGCCGTGGCGGCACGCAAAGTACCGAACGCTCGGTGTGAGCGCTCAGGAGCGTGGAACGCGGGGCTTAGTGACACGAGTTTTCAGCAATTACCAGCGGTTTTCTATTCCGGGACAGTGCAGGTTGACAGGATTGGAACGATGTTCCATAATGACTTTGGAACAACATTCCAATGCAGCGGAGGGACCACCATGAGCACCCCAGTCACGATCATCGGAGCCGGGCTCGGTGGCCTCACGCTGGCCCGGGTCCTGCACGTCCACGGCATCCCGGCCACGGTCTACGAGGCCGAGGCATCACCGGCGGCCCGCGCCCAGGGCGGCATGCTCGACATTCACGAGTACAACGGGCAACTGGCGCTCAAGGCGGCCGGCCTGTTCGAAGACTTCCTCGGCCTCATCCACCGGGGCGGGCAGGCGACACGGGTCCTGGATAAGACCGGAACCGTCCTCCTGGACGACCCCGACGACGGGGCCGACAACGGAGCAGCCGGCCGGCCTGAGGTCCCCCGGGGCGAGCTGCGCCGCATCATGCTCGACTCGCTGCCGCCCGGGACGGTCCAGTGGGGGCACAAGGTCACCGGGGCCCGCGCCCTGGGTGACGGCCGGCACGAGGTGATGTTCGCCGACGGGACGACCGTGACGAGCGGCCTCCTGGTCGGCGCGGACGGGGCGTGGTCGCGGATCCGCCCGCTGCTTTCCGCGGCCCAGCCCGAGTACGTCGGCACGTCCTACGTCGAGACCTACCTGTACGAGGCGGACACCCGCCACCCGGCCAGCGCGCAGGCGGTCGGTGGCGGGGCGCTGCTCGCGCTGGCGCCGGGCCGGGGCATCCTGGCCCACCGGGAACCCGGCGCCGTCCTGCACACCTACGTGGCGCTGACCAAGCCGGCGGGGTGGTTCGCCGCCATCGACTTCGCCGACGCGGAGGCGGCGGCGGCCCGGGTCGCCGGGGAGTTCGACGGCTGGGCCCCGGAGCTCACCGCGCTGATCACGGAGGGCGAAACCCCGCCGGTGCTGCGGGCCCTGCACACCCTGCCGGCCGATCACCGCTGGGACCGGGTGCCCGGAGTGACGCTCCTGGGCGACGCCGCCCACTTGATGCCGCCCTCCGGGGAGGGGGCCAACCTGGCCATGTACGACGGGTCCGAGCTCGGCAACGCCATCGCCGCCCACCCGGACGACATTGAAGTCGCGCTGGCGCAGTGCGAAGAGGCCATGTTCGCCCGCAGCGCGGCCGAGGCCGCCGACTCGGCCGAGCTGCTCACGATCTGCTTCGGTGACAACGCCCCGTACAGCATGGTCGAGTTCTTCACCAGCGCTGCCCAGCCCGCGTAAGACGGGGCTGGCCAGGGACCCGGGTGGGGCGGGCACCCGGGCTAGGCGGGCACCCGGCTGGGGGTTATTCGAAGACCTGGTGCTTGTGGTGGACGGACAGGAGCAGGCCGACCGCGATCAGGTCGGCGAAGATGGCCGAACCGCCGTAGGAGATGAAGGGCAGGGGCAGGCCGGTGATGGGCATGATGCCGACGGTCATGCCGATGTTGACGAAGGACTGGAATAGGAACCAGATCGCGACGCCGGAGGCCACGAGCATGCCGAACAGGTCGTCGGCCCGGGTGGCGATGCGCAGGGCGCGGACGACCACCACGCCGAGCAGGGCCACGACGACGATCGCCCCGACGAAGCCCAGCTCCTGGCCGACCACGGTGAAGATGAAGTCGGTGCTCTGGGCGGGCACGTAGCTGCCGGAGATCGACTGGCCGTGGAACAGGCCCTGGCCGAACATGCCGCCTGAGCCAATGGCGATCTTGGCCTGGATGGCGTTGTAGCCGGAACCGGCGGCGTCGGACGACGGGTGCAGGAACGAGGTGAACCGGGTTAGCTGGTAGGTCTTGAGCAGGTGCAGGCTGAGCACGCTGATGACGCCGACGGCGGCCACCGCGGCCAGCGTCAGGACCCAGCGCAGCTGGATGCCGGACAGCAGGATCATCCCGGCCAGCACCACGATCAGCACCATGGAGATGCCCAGCGCGGGCTCGATGATGACCAGGCCGATGAGCGGCAGGCCGCAGGCGATCACGATGCCGACGTCGCGCAGGCTGGGTCCCGGGCGGCCCGCCGATGGGTCGCGGGCCCCCTCGCGCAGCTCACTGAACAGCAACGCGGTCATCAGGATGAGGGCGATCTTGGCGTACTCGGACGGCTCGATCTGGAAGCCGCCGGGCAGGTCGATCCAGCCCGCGGCGCCGTTGACCGTGGCGCCGATCGGGGTGAGCACGGCCAGCAGCCCGAGCAGGGCCAGGCCGTAGACGATCGGCGCGAAGACCCGCAGCTGGCGGTAGTCGATCAGGCTGATCACGGTCATCATGACCAGGCCGAGCAGGACGAAGCTGGCTTGCTTGTCCAGGTAGGTGCGGGGGTTGGCGCCACGCTGGACCAGGGTGGGCTTGGTCGCCGACCAGACCAGCAGGACGCCGATCACGCACAGCGCCAGCACGGCGGCGATCAGCACCCAGTCCATGTGCCGCAGCTTGCTTTCCTTGGACTTGAACCGGGTCAGCACCGAGCGCTGGCGGGTCTTGAACGCCCCGGGCCGGGGGCCGCCGTATCCGCGCTGTGGCACGCTCACCCGGCCGTAGCCGGTGCCGCTCATCCGGAGTATCCCTTCGGGGCGGTGATCTTGCCGGTGGCCGCGATCTGCGGCAGCGTCGATGGGACCTGGCCGCCGGGTACCGCGGCCTTCTGGCCTTCCAGGCCGTAGATGCCGTCCCAGATCTGCCGCACCGCCGGGGCGGAGGCGTCGGCGCCGTAACCGGAGTCGGGGATCATCACGACGACCACGTACTTCGGGTCGTGGCAGGGCGCGAACGAGGCGAACACCGAGGTGGCCACCTTGCCCTGGACCTGGGCGGTACCGGTCTTGCCGGCCACGCACACCTTGTCCAGCGGGAACCCGGAGAAGGCGCCGGCCGCGGTGCCCTGGGTCACCACGCCGGCCAGGGCGCTGCGCACGTAGGACAGGAAGCTGGACGAGGCCGGCAGGTGCCCGGCCACCGGGGGGGTGAGCTTCTGCACCACCTTGCCGTCCGGGCTGACCAGGGCCTCGCCGATCCGCGGCTGGTAGAGCGTGCCACCGTTGGCCAGGGCCACGTAGGCGTTGGTGAGCTGCAGCGGGGTGACCAGGTCGTAGCCCTGGCCGATGGCGGCGATGGCGGCCTGGCCCGGCTCCCAGACGTTGCCGCTCTTGCAGTCCTGGTACTCGATCTGCTGCACGTAGGTGCCGTCCGCCTTGCCGTTCTTGCACCAGTTCTGGCCGGCGTAGGCGTTGTCCTTCCAGTAGTAGTACAGCCATTCGCGGGTGGGCACCGTGCCGGTGGCCTCTTCGGGCAGGTCGATGCCGGTGGCCTTGCCGAAGCCCCAGGCCAGCGCCTCCCGCTGCATCTTCTGCACCGGAGCCTTGGCGCTGGTGACGACGTTGGCCCGGGGGTTGTCCTTCTGCCACATCTCGTAGGCCAGGTTGTAGTACACGGTGTCGCAGGACTGGATCAGCGCCTCGGAGAACGTCAGGTCGCCCAGGCTGGGCTCGCCGTCGTTCTTGTAGACGTGACCGCCGATGGTGACCGAGGCCGGGCAGCTGTAGGTACCGTCGAGCGGGTAGCCGTCGGACACCGCTGCCGCGGTGGAGGTCACCTTCCAGGTGGAGCCGGGGGCGTACTGGCCCTGGGTCGTCCAGTTGATGGCCGGGGCCCCGTCCTTCTGGCCGAACAGCCCGTCGAACTGGTGCTGCGAGATGCCGTTGGTCCAGACGCTGGGGTTGTAGTCGGGGTAGCTGGCCATGGCCACGACCTGACCGGTGGTGGTCATCACCACGGCCGCGCCCTGGTTGGCATTGTTCCCGGCTTCCCGGGCCTTCTTGACCGCCGAGTTCAGCGCGTTCTGCGCGAGGACCTGAACCTTGGAGTTGAGGCTGGTCACCAGGTTGTCGCCGGCCTGGGCCGCGGTGCCACCCACGGTCCCGGTGACGTCGCCGGCCGCGTTGACCGAGACCACGTTGGTACCAGTCTTGCCGGTCAGCGCCTGGTTGTACTGCTCCTCCAGCCCGGCCTGCCCGACCAGGTCCGCGGTGGAGTAGCCGACCTGGGAGGGCAGGTGGTCCTTCTTCAGCTGCTCGGTGGTGGCGGGCTGCAGGTAACCGAGGACCTGGGCCGGGTTGGCGCCGCCCGGGGAGGGATAGGTGATGACCCCCTGGGGCTGGGCGGTCACCCCCGGGAACTGGCTCTGCTCCTCCATGATCTGCAGCGCGATCTGCTCGGAGACGTTCTGATCGACCGGGATGGGCTGGTAGGGCGACCCGGCCCAGCATGGCTGCTTGACCTTGGCCGTGCACAGCCGGGTCTTCTCCTGCAGCAGCTGGTACGACGTGTTCAGCATGGGGGCCAGCCGCTTCAGCACCGACACGCCGCCGTCGCTGCGCTGGGACAGCGTCATCATGTCCACCGACACCACCAGCTCGGTGCGGTTGGTGACCAGGGCGTTGCCCACGTCGTCCAGGATCTGCCCGCGGACGGCGGGGACGATGATGTTCCGGGTCTGGTTCTGCGAGGCCAGCTTGGTGTAGCTGGTGCCGTTCATCACCTGGATGTACCAGAGGCGGCCGCCCAGCGTGATCAGCAGCGTGAACCCCACCACGTACAGCACCAGCAGGCGCCGCCGTGACGCCGACATCATCAAAAGCCTCCCCTATTTCGGCCCAGCAGTCGTCCGAGCCGGCTCCGCCAGGTGTTCCGCCGCACCTTCAGCCGCGGCGAGCGGCCGAGGCCGCCGCCCCCTAGACGGCCGTGGCTGCGGCCACCGAAGCCGCGGCGGCTGCCGAAGCCACTGCGACCGCCGAGGCCGCTCCGTTTGCTGAGGACGTTACTTCGGCCGAGGCCCCGGCGGTTGCTGAACCAGGTCCGGCCGCCAAGACCGCTGCGGCCCCCCAAACCACTCCGGCCAGCGTGGCCGCCCCCGGCCAGCGAGCCCCGCTGGCCAAACGAACGGCTGCGGCCGAACGTGCCCCGGCGCGGCGTGGCCCGGCTGAGCGCGCCTCCCGTGCCGATCGTGCTGGTCATCGTGCGCTTGCGGAACCGTGGCCTGGCCCCGCTGCGGGGGGCGCCGACGCCGCTGCGGCCCGCGACCGGACCGCGCCCCCCGAACAGGCCCCGGCGGCCGAAATTCATCCGTGGGGCCGCCTTGGGCGGGGTGTAGCGGGCCCCGCCCGCGCCGACAGAGCCCCCGAGACCAGAGCTACCGCCCAGGCCGGTGAACCGCAGCCGCGGCTCACGGCCACCCACCCCTTTGCTGCTGAGCGCGCTGCCACCGAGGCCGGTGCCGCCGGCCCGGGGCGGGCCCGACGCGCGGGCGGACCCGATCCAGGCGTCGCTGCTGCCCCGGTGGTCCCCCAGATGCAGGCGCGGCGAGCCGGACGCGCTGGCCTGCCGGACGGCGCCGGTAGCCAGCCCGGCGGCGCCGAGTGCGCCCGCCGCGGCCGAGGACATCGCGGCCGACGGGCCCTCCTGCCCGGCGCCGCCCGCCCAGCCGTACAGCTTGACCACCCCGAACAGCACGAACGGGCTGAGCAGCACGTTGTAGACGACCGCCGACGGCAGCACGTGCTGAACCGAGGACCAGGTGACCTGGGGATCGCTGAGCATCACCCCCAGCACGGCGTACAGCACCGCGCCTACGGCCGCCGCGCCGGCCGAGATGGCCACGTAGAGCGAGGGTGATTCATCCCCCAGGCCGGCCAGCCGCCCGCATACGTAGCCGACGAGGCAGAACACCAGCGCGTACTCGCCGACAGTGTGGCCCGCGGGCGGGGCGACGTCCAGGGCCAGGCCGGCCAGGAAGCCGGTCAGCGTGCCCGCCAGCGGGCCGCCGGTGAGCGCCAGCGCGACCACCACCAGCAGCACCAGATCCGGGCCGCCGCCCCCGGGCAGGGCCAGCCGGTTGACGATGGTCAGCTGGGCGGCGAGCGCCACCGCGACCAGCACTACGGACAGGATCAGGCGCCGCACCTCAGCCCCCGGTACCGGTGCCGGCGCCCGTGCCGGTGGCGCCAGTGCCAGTGCCGGTGCCGGTGCCAGTTCCGGTGGATGGGGTGACGGTCACCGTGACGGTCGGGACCGGCTTCGGGCCGGCCGGCAGCACCGAGTCGCGCGGGTCCTTGGCCGGACCACCCACGACCACACCGACCACCCCGAGTGAGGTGAAGTCGACGTACGGCTTGACCAGCGCGGACTTGGTCAGGGATCCGGCGTTGCCCTGGACCTTGGTCACCTGGCCGATCGGCACCCCGGGCACGTACGGGGTGTCGTGCACCGAGCCGAACGTGACCAGGTCCTGGCCGCTCTGCAGGACCGCATTCGCGGCGAACAGGGTGAGCTTCAGCGTGGTCGGCCCGGACAGCGACTTACCGGTCCCGGCGACCGAGCCGATCTGGTTGCTGCCCGCCAACCGGGCCCCGACCACGGCCGACGCGTCGTTAGCCAGCAGCACGGTGGAGGTGTCCGCGCTGACCTGGGTGACCGTGCCGACCAGGCCCTGGCCGTTGAGCACGGTCTCGTGTGCGCGGACTCCGTCCTTGCGGCCCACGTCGAGCGTGACGGTGTCGGTGTAGTCCTGGCCTGCCGCGATGACGCTGGCGGCCACGATCCGGTAGCCGCCGCGGCCGGCCAGGTTCAGCAGCGACGACAGCTGGCTCTCGTCGGTCTTGGACAGCTGGGCGGCGCTCAGGTCGGCGCGGAGCTTGGCGTTGGCTGCCTGCAGCGAAGCGATCTTGCTATCCGCGGACGGCCCGCCGGTGACCCAGTCGAAGACCGACGACACCGGGCTCGTGACGTCGCTGGCCACCCGCTCCACCGGCCCGAAGACACTGGATCCGACACCACGGGCCGGAGAGGTTCCGCCGTCCCGGAAGTCGATCGTGATCAGCGCCACGGCGGCGATCAGGAGAATCCCGAGAACCAGGCGCACTCGCCGGGTGTCGTGCATGCGACTCCTCGCGGGCGCCGCGGGGGCGGCGGCCCCTTAACTCAGCGCCGGGTCTCGGGCACGAGAACCGAACGCAGCATGTCGAAATCGTCCACGCACTTCCCGGCCCCCAGCACCACCGAGTCGAGCGGGTTGTCGGCCACGTGGACGGGCATCCCTGTCTCTTCGCGGATCCGCTGGTCAAGGCCGCGCAACAGCGCTCCGCCGCCGGTCAGGGCAATGCCCCGGTCCATGACGTCACCGGCGAGCTCGGGCGGGCACTTGTCCAGCGTGGTCTTCACCGCGTCGATGACCAGGTTAAGGGGTTCCTCGATGGCGCGCCGGACCTCGGAGGCAGAAATAACGATCGTCTTGGGCAGCCCGCTGACCAGGTCGCGCCCGCGGATCTCGGCGTGCGGCTCGTCAGCACCCGGGAACGCCGATCCGAGCGCCATCTTGAGCTCCTCGGAGGTGCGCTCGCCGAGCATCAGCGAGTACTCCTTCTTGCCAAAGCTGATGATCGCCTCGTCCAGCTCGTCGCCGCCGATGCGGATGGACTGGGAGGTGACGATGCCACCCAGCGAGATCACCGCGACTTCGGTGGTACCGCCGCCGATGTCCACCACCATGTTGCCGGTGGGCTCGTTGACCGGCAGGCCGGCCCCGATCGCCGCCGCCATCGGCTCCTCGATGATGTAGACCCGCCGGGCGCCCGCCTGGTGGCCGGCTTCCTTGACCGCGCTCTGCTCGACCCCGGTGATGCCGCTGGGGACGGCGACCACGATCCTCGGCTTGGCCAGGTGCCGCCGCCGGTGCACCTTCTGAATGAAGTAACGCAGCATGCGCTCGGTGACGTCGAAGTCGGCGATGACGCCGTCCTTCAGCGGCCGGACCGCGACAATGTTGCCCGGGGTGCGGCCGATCATCCGTTTGGCTTCGATGCCCACGGCCACGACTTGGCCGGTGTTGGTGTTGAGCGCAACGACCGAGGGCTCGTTGAGCACGATCCCGCGGCCCCGCACGTACACGAGCGTGTTGGCGGTACCGAGGTCCACGGCCATGTCGCGGCCAAGGATCGCCATCGCGTTACTCATGGGGAGGGGAACCTTCCCGATCGGGCGCTTCCGAGCTTTTAGGCCAGCTGACGCACTGATTGATACGGAGACCACGCCGAAGTGGATGGCGTGGGTAGGTGTCTGCCCCGCCCGAGTTGGAGGTTAGGCCAGTTCGGGGAAGAAGATCTTGATTTCGCGCTGGGCCGACTCGGGTGAGTCCGACCCGTGGACGATGTTCTCGCCTATCTCCAACGCATGATCCCCACGGATCGTACCGGGGGAAGCCACCACTGGATCGGTAGCCCCGGCCAGCCCGCGGAACGCCTCGATTGCCCGCGGACCCTCGGCCACCAGTGCCACCAGCGGCCCGGAGGTGATGAACTCCACCACCGGCTCGAAGAACGGCTTGCCGGTGTGCTCGGCGTAGTGGGTGCTGGCCGTCTCCCGGTCCAGGGTCCTCAGCTCGAGCGCGACGATCTTCAGGCCCTTGAGCTCGATCCGGGACAGCACCGCACCGATCAGACCACGGCGGACACCGTCGGGCTTGATGAGGACAAGAGTACGTTCCGGCAACGACGCTCCTTCTGGGGATACATCTGAGCGTGGGCAACTGGCCAGTTGCCGCGAGATAAGCCCGCGGCAGGAAGTTTACCCGTGTCATCGCATCGCAGCACCGGCGCGGCGCGCCCGGCCGGTGAGAAATATGACCGTGAGCGCGACGAACACGGAAAACAGCCCGGCCAGTTCCCACACCCCCACGGCGCTGGCCAGCGCGAGCCGTTCCGCGGCCTGCAACTCGGCCGGGCCGACGGTGAGGTGCGTCACCATCCGGACCTGCACCGCGCCGGAGGCCAGGTAACCGGTCAGCAACCCGGCCACCAGCAGCGACATCCCAGACAGCGCGCTGGCCACGCCCGCCTCGGCCAGCGCGGCGGTCATGGCCGCGGCCAGGCCGCCGGCCAGCGGAGCGCTGACCCCGGCCAGGACCACCCCCGGCACGTACGGCCCGGCCAGCCGGGCGGCGGCCAGCCCTTCCATCGCGATGAGCAGACCGGCCAGGACCACCGTCCGCGGGCGCTCCCGGAACGTCAGGGCGATAGCGACGCCGGTCATCGCGGCGCCCGCGGTCACGGCGAGCGGCAGCCAGGACAGGCGGCCGGACGATCCGGGGTCCAGCGCCCGCAAGCTGGTGACCGCCCCGGCTGCGGGCGCCACCACCAGCCCGGTGACCGCGCCGATGACCGGGAAGCAGAGCGGGCCGCCCACCAGCCGATCGGCCGAGGCTACCGCGGCCACCCCGTAGAGGATGAGCACGGCTACGGCCCCAGCGGCCAGCAACGCGGCGGGCGGCCGGTAGGTGACGGCCACGCTGAGCGCGCCGAGACCGATCCCCGGCACGGCCAGCACCGCGAGCTGAGCCCGCTCCTGGGTGGCATCCTGGCGCGCGTGGGTGGCATCCGGGCGCGCGCCCGATCCCCGGGCCCGGTACCCCGGCGCGTTGCCTGAGTTGGCGGACCCCGCCAGGCCGGCGGCCCCCGGGCCGGCGGCCAGCACCGCGGCCCCTGGGCCGGCGGCCAGCACCGCGTACAGGGCGGCCAGGGTCAGGGCCGCGCCGGTCAGCCAGGGGTCCGGGGCCAGCGCGGCGTGCCAGCCACCGCTGGCCAGCCGGGCCCGGGCCACGGCCGGGGCAGCGGTCAGGCCGGCCACCGCGACCACCGACCACAGCGCGATCAGCCACCGCCGCGGCGCCAGCGCACGTTCCCAGGCCAGCGCCAGCGCGGCGGGCAGGGCCAGGCCGGCCGCGGCCCCGTGCAGCACCCGCACCACGGCGATCACCGTCGCGGTGCGCGCGGAACCGCCGAGCGCGTCGGCCGCGGCCATGACCAGCAACCCGGCCAGCAGCACGGGCCAGGCCCGCAGCCGCAGGACGGCCAGCGCGGCGATCCCGGCCAGCGCGGCCATGGCGGGCAGGGCCAGCCCGGCGGCACGCAGCACCGCGATGGTGGACCCCTGCGCGCCGGTCCCGACCCCGCCCGGGCCGTCCAGCGCCCAGGCGATGGCGTTCGGGGCCTGCAGCAGGCACACCGGCGTGACCGTGGCTATCACGGCGGCGGCCGCGGCCTCGGCGGCGATCCGGCGGGCGGCACCAGCCGAGTGGGGAGCATCGCAGGCGGGACCCGGGGCATCGGTCGCCACGGGGCCACGACCGGCGTGGGCACCGGGCCGGACCAGCCGTCCAAGACTCGTCGTCACTAACCGCTCACCTCTAATTACACAGGGCGATGGCCTTATGCTAACGCGGGTTTGGCTGCTCCAGCTTGTCCGCGAGATAGATTCCCGTAAACCACAGGACGCAGAAGATGACGCCAAGGACATAAAGGGCGGCCACTTCAATCCCGGCCGCGATAATCACGAACTGCAGGACGGTGCCGGCCGTTAGCGCCCAGCGGCGGCGTCCGATCACCCCGGCCAGCAGGACGGCGATCACGGCCAGGCCACCGCCGACGCCGAAGGCCACGCCATGGTGCAGGTGCTCGATGGTGACCGCCACCGGCATGGCTAGCACCAGGAAGATGGCCTCGAACACCAGCACCGAGGACAGCAGCCGCCGCAGGACCGGCCGTTTACCCGGTTTCCCGGCGGAGTCCGGTACGGCACTGGCGGGGGCCGGTGCGGCGGCCTTTCCGGTGGCGCCCCCGGTGGCGGGTTCACTCATGACAGATCGGCTGCGGTAAACGGGTGCCGGCCGGTGCCGCCGTCGGCGGCCGGCAGGTCGGTGGTGGGGCTGTCCGGGAGCAGTAGCTGCCGAGCGTCGCCCACGGTGATCACGGAGCCGGTGATCAGCACTCCCCCGCCGCCGGGCAGGTCCCGATCCGGGGTGTCGTCGGCCAGCTCCACCGCCATCTCGATGGCGTCGTCCATCCGTGCGGCCACGTGCACCCGATCCAGGCCGAACACGTCACCGGCCAGCTCACCCAGCTCTTCGGCGGGCATCGAGCGGTCCGAGGAGTTGTGCGTCACCACCACGTCGGACAGCGCCGGCTCCAGCTCGTCCAGGATGCCGGTCACGTCCTTGTCCGCGCTCACGGCCAGCACGCCGACCAGACGGCTGAGGCTGAACGCCTCGGTCACGGCGGCCACGGTGGCGGCCATGCCGGACGGATTGTGGGCCGCGTCCACAATCACGGCCGGACTGCGCCGCAGTACCTCCAGACGGCCCGGTGACCGCAGCCCGGCCAATGCCTGCCGGACCAGGTCCACGTCGAGCGGCGCGCGGCCGCCAGGACCGGGCTCGCCCGACGAGCCCACGGGGCCGTCCTCGGCGGCGCTGGCGAAACCCTCGACCGCGGCCAGCGCGCAGGCGGCGTTGGTCGCCTGGTGCTCGCCGAACAACGGCAGGAACAACTGGGTGTAGATGCCGTTGAGCCCCTGCAGGGTGAGCTGCTGGCCGCCGAGGGCGATCTCGCGCTCCAGCACACCGAACTCCAGTCCCTCGCGGGCCACGGTCGCTCCGACCTCAGACACCCGGCGCAGCAGCACTTCGGCCGCGGGCAGCGACTGCTGGGCCAGTATGGCCAGCGCGCCGGGCTTGATGATCCCGGCCTTTTCCCCCGCGATCTCCTCCACGGTCTCGCCCAGGTACTGCATGTGGTCCAGGCTCACGGGGGTGACGACGGCCACCGCGCCGTCGGCGATGTTGGTCGCGTCCCAGGTGCCACCCAGGCCGACCTCGATCACGGCCACGTCCACTGGCGCATCCGCGAACGCGGCGAAGGCCATGCCGGTCAGCACCTCGAAGAAGGACAGCGGCACACCCAGGCGCTCGTCGGTGAGCTGGAGGTAGGGCTCGATCTCCTGGTAGAGCGCGACGAACTGGTCGGCCTCGATCGGCTGGCCGTCGATGCAGATCCGCTCGCGGATAGAAACCAGGTGCGGGCTGGTGAACCGGCCGGTGCGCAGGCCCCGGGCGCGCAGCAGCGCGTCGATCATGCGGGCGGTGGAGGTTTTGCCGTTGGTGCCGGTGATGTGGATGACCGGGTAGGCGCGCTGAGGGTCGCCGAGCAGCTCGGCCAGGGCGGCGATCCGGTCCAGCGTGGGCTCGATCGACGACTCGGGACGGCGCCGCAGGATCGCCCGCTCAACCTCGCGCAGCGAGCCGTCGTCGGTCACGGCAGGCACCAGCAGGTCGAAGTGGTCACCCGTCCAGGCTACTGGGGCGCGGGCGCCCCCGGTCCGGCCCCCGGCGGTACCGGCAGGTGGCCTTCGTCCAGGCCCGGCGCCATGATGCAGATCTGGTCCCGGCCGGCCGCCTTGGCCTGGTAGAGCGCCGCGTCCGCCACCGCCAGCAGCTCGTCCAGGTCCTGCCGGGTGTGGGCCAGCTCGGCCACGCCCACCGAGACGGTAATGCTGACCGCGATCTTGGCCTCCCGGTTGTCGCCGACCACGATCTGCTCGTCTGCGATGTGGCCGCGTAGCCGCTCGGCCACCCGGCCGGCCTCGGTACCCGAGGTGTGCGGGAGCAAGATGGCGAACTCCTCGCCACCGAACCGGCCGATCAGGTCGCCCTCGCGCAGCTGGCCCCGGAACCGGTCGGCCACCACCCGCAGCACCCGGTCGCCGGCCAGGTGCCCGTGGGTGTCGTTGACCAGCTTGAAGTGGTCGATGTCGATGATGGCCAGCGAGGTCGGCGACCAGGACCCCTTGACGCGGGACAGCTCGGTGCTGGCCTCGCGATGCCAGGTGGCCGCGTTCAGCAGGCCGGTCTTGGCGTCGGTCCGCGCTTCGGCCAGGAGCTGGGCGTGCATAAGGAATCGCTTCTGCATGAAGACGACGGGCAGGGCCACGACCAGCGCGGCCAGCGTGAACATAAGCGCGAACGTGACCAGCGCGGCCAGGCAGGTGACTACCACGTCGGTGGTCATGGCCTCACGGGTGAAGACCAGGGTCCAGATCCGGGCGGCGGGGTTGGTCAGCTTGACCGCGCCGACGATCTGCCAGTGGTTGATCATCCAGCCGGTGGTGGCGGCCAGCAGGATGGCCGCCAGCAGGCCGACGGTGTGCTCCCTGGTCGTGAGCTGGCCGCCGAGCAGCGGGCTGATGCCGGCGTGGAATTCGAACGACGCGGCGCCGTAGGCCAGGCCGTTCGAGGCCACGCTGAACACCCGCCGGTGGACCAGGTTGCGGCGGACCCGCCACTGCTTCATGGCTACCAGCGGGATCGGGGCCAGCAGGACATACACCGGCGGGAGCAGCAGCGCGATCGCCAGGTACCACACTTCCTGCAGGTCGCGGGTCAGGGTGTCGCGGGCCAGCTTGACGTCCCGGGTGGCCTCGACCATCGCGGCCGCGCAGGCCAGCAGCACGACGTAGACCGGCACCTGGGACGGGTGCCAGGAGGTGCGCCAAGCCGCCACCACCGTGGCCGCCGCGGCCGCCAGCACCGTGGCGATCACGTAGGCGCGGGCCCCCGGTGGCAGCGACCACAGCGGCCAGTGCCGGACCGCGGCCGCCGACCAGCGACGGTCCCGGGCGGCGGATGAAACGCTCACCCGCTAACTCCTGCAATTTGCATGCGAGTCCATCTCAGCTTTTCAGAAAGGTTTTGCCGAAGGCATCGGCAAATACCCCACGACGTTATATAAAGGACTTTCGGCATTATGTGCCTGAAACAGCCCATCAGGGCATCTTTCCTGAGCAGACCTTTCCCAGAAAGGAAGCGCCATGCGAAGCGAGTGGGGCTGATCGCGGCCGGAGACCAGGAAAAACGAGCCGTGCTCCAGAGATGAGCCGTGCTCCAGAGAAAGGAAGCAGCATGCCGATCGATTGGGACTGACGGCGGCACAACATTGCCGAAGTCCGGATCACCGAGATTTTCATCCGGCCACGCTGTTTCCGGCGGCCGGCGCTGCCCGCCGCCAGGCCAGGAGCAGCCAGAACGCCAAAGCGGCGCCAATCAAGCCGCTGCCCGCAACGACCACGGCGGGGGTGGCCACGCTCGCGGCCGCCCCCGCCGCCACGTAGAGCAGGCCCTGGCCCAGGTTCATACCGCCGTTGGCTATGGCGTAGGCCTGGCCACGCCGGTCATCCGGCGACGCCAGCACGAAGGCCGCGTTGGCCGCGATCTGGTAGGCGGCCAGCAGGCCGGATATGGCCACGATGACCAGCAGACCGATCAGGTCCGGGCGAGCCAGGCAGGTGGCCAGGACCAGGCAGGCGGCCACCGCCATCGGGCCCATCCAGCGCAGCCGCTCGGCCGGGCGGACGGCCCGGGTGAACACCAGCATGCCCACGGCGCTGCCCAGCGGCCCCGCGGCGAAGATCAGCCCGGCCGCGGCCGGCCCGTGGTGCAGCTGGGCCGCGTAAGGGACCGCGAGCGCCTCGGGCACGGTGTAGAACGCGCACAGCCAACCCAGCAGCATGAGCGGGCGCAGCCGGTCGGTGGCGAAGACCAGCCGCAGTCCGGCCATCATCTCGGCCAGCCGGGCCTGGCGGCGTCGGCCCGCGGCCGGCCGGTGGCGCACGAACGCCGACAGCAGCAGGGCCGAGACCGCAAACGTGCCCGCGTCGATCAGCAGCGCCGTCCGGCCGCCCAGGGCCGACACGATCAGGCCGCCGGCCACGAACCCGCCGACTACGCCGAACTCCCGGGTGACCTGGGAGGCGGCCAGGCCCAGGGTGTAGCGATCGTCGGGCATGATGCTGGCCCGCAGCGCCGATCGCGCGCCCTGGAACGGAGCGTTCAGCGAGGCGACCACGAACAGCAGCAGCACCATGCCCCACAGCGGCATGCCCGGCGCCGCCATCGCGGCCACCAGCAGCATCCGGGCCACGTCCGCGGTGATCATGACGGTCCGGCGCGGGAACCGGTCGGCCAGATCCGACAGGAACAGGCCGCCGACCAGCCACGGCAGATAGGTCGAGGCGTAGGTCAGCGCGGTCAGCAGCGGCGACGCGGTGCGCTGGAACACGATCACAGTCAGCGCGACCCGGGCAAACTGGTCCCCCGCGATCGAGGCCAACTCGGCCAGCCAGATGGCGCGGAACTCACCGTCAGCGAACACGTCCCGGAACGTCGCGGCCCGTGCGACCGGCGGGGCTAGCGGGGTGGACGGGACTGGCGGAGCTTGCGGGGCTTGCGGGGCTCGCGGGGTGGACTGGACCGGCGGGGCCAGCGGGTTGGACAGGGCTTGCAGGGTGGACTGGACGGGCAGGGCTAGCGGGGTGGCCGGGGTTGGCGGGGCGTGAGGGGCCGACGGGGCGTGAGGGGCCGACGAGGGGTTGGAGGTTGGCGGGGTGCCAACGGCTGGAGCTGCCTGGGCCGCGGTCTCCGGCAACGGACCTCCCCAACTGCGGATAGTCGCTCTCCGATCCCCCCTCGTTACATGGTGACGCCCATAACCGGCAATCGCAACAAACTGTGCCAACCTTGTCACACCGGGACAGCAGGACAGGTAAGTCCCGCGATGCACGTGCAGCCGCACTAGCTGGGAGTACTAGCGGGAAGCCTGGCCGGGGAGGCGGGGCCTAGTTTGTCCAGATGCGGCCAACAACTGGGTCCAGTCCAGGGTCACCAACCAAGTGCTGAGCCCCAAGTGCCTGATGTGACCCGTGGTAAGGGTCGCCGCTCGGGAGCCGGGCATTCGGGAACACCTTTATGCACATGCTGCCGAAAAGTGTTCCCGAATCGGGGGGATCCCGCGCTGGCGAGGCTCCCGGGGCTGGAGTGACGGGGCGGGCGGGGACGCGGGGAGCTGGGTACGTTTTCCCGCACCTGCTGCGGGAAAACGTACCCGGCTTCGGACTGCCCACCTAGCGCTGAGGCCCAAGTGGCTGGTGTGGCGAACGGGGGCGTCAGAGGGCGGCCAGGCGTTCTTCTAGGCGGGCTATGTCCTGCTCGGCGGTGGTGAGGCGGGCGCGGGTCTTGTCGATGACGGCGGCCGGGGCCTTGGCCGTGAAGTTGGTGTTGGCCAGCTTGGCCCGGGCCTGGTCGGCCTCCTTGCGCGCGGCGGCCAGGTCCTTGTCCAGGCGGCGGCGCTCGGCGGCCAGGTCGATGGTGCCGGCCGTGTCGAGCTCGGCCGTCACCCCTTCGGCCTCGATGGCGGCCGTGGGCGTGAAGTCCCCGGCCGGCTCGGTCAGCCGCAGCAGGGCGCGGATGCGGTCCTCGTGCGCGGCCAGCAGGCTTCCCGCCAGGCCGCGGAGCCGGGCCGGGACCCGCTGGCCGGGGCGCAGGCCCTGGTCGGAACGGAACCGGCGGACCTCGGTGACCAGCCGCATCACTGCGGCCAGCTCGGCCTCGGCGGCCGGGTCGGGCAACGACAGCCGCGGCCACGGCGCGACCATCACCGACTCCTCGCCGGTCAGCGCGGTCCACAGCTCGTCGGTGACGAACGGCATCACCGGGTGCAGCAGCTTGAGCAGGTTGTCCAGCACCAGCCCGAGCACGTCCCGGGTGACCTCGGCGCCGGCCTGGGCCGCCGCGTCCTCCGGGCGATCCTCGGCCGCCATGAGCGGGATCTTGGCCAGCTCCAGGTACCAGTCGCAGACCTCGTCCCAGGCGAAGTGGTAGAGCGTGTCGCACGCCTTGGCCAGCTCGAACCGGTCCAGGTCGGCGTCGACCTCGGCGATGACCGAGGACAGCCGGGACAAGATCCAGCGGTCCGGAGCCGACAGCGCGCCGGTGTCCGGCAGCCGGCGGGGCACCCGGGCGCCGTGCCCTAGCGCGAACCGGGCCGCGTTCCATAGCTTGTTGACGAAGTTACGGGAGCCGGCCGCCCACTCCTCGCTGACCGGGACGTCGCTGCCGGGGTTGGCCCCGCGGGCCAGGGTGAACCGGGTGGCGTCGGCGCCGAAGCGGTCGATCCAGTCGAGCGGGTCGACCGCGTTGCCACGGGACTTCGACATCTTCTTGCCGGTCGCGTCCCGGACCAGGCCGTGCAGGGCCACGTGGCGGAACGGCACCGCGTCGGCGGGCGGCCGGTCGCGCATGGCGTAGAGGCCGAACATCATCATCCGGACGACCCAGAAGAACAAGATGTCGTAGCCGGTCACGAGCACGCTGGTGGGGTAGAACGCGTGCAGGTCGACGGTATCGTCGGGCCAGCCCAGGGTGGAGAAGGGCCACAGCGCCGAGGAGAACCAGGTGTCCAGCACGTCGGAGTCCTGGTGCCAGCCCTCCCCCGGCGGCTGGTCATCCGGGCCGACGCAGACCACTTCGCCGTCGGGCCCGTACCAGACCGGGATCCGGTGGCCCCACCACAGCTGGCGGCTGATGCACCAGTCATGCATCTCGTCGACCCAGGAGAAGTAGCGGGCTTCCATCTCCCGCGGGTGCAGGCTCACCCGGCCGTCGCGCACCGCGTCGCCGGCCGCCTGGGCCAGCGGCGCGACCCGGACGAACCACTGCAGGGACAGCCGCGGCTCCACGGTCGTGCCGCAACGCTGGCAGTGCCCGACCGCGTGCACGTACGGCCGGACCTCGCGCACGATCCGGCCGTCCTCGCGCAGGGCGTCGACCACCGCGGGGCGGGCCTCGAACCGGTCCAGGCCCTGGAACGGGCCGTGCGCGGTGACCACGCCGCGCTCGTCCAGCACGGTCAGGCTGGGCAGGTCGTGGCGGCGGCCGATCTCGAAGTCGTTGGGGTCATGGGCCGGGGTGACCTTGACCGCACCGGTGCCGAAGGCCGGGTCGACGTGCTCGTCGGCGATGATCGGGATGCGGCGGCCGGTCAGCGGCAGCTCGACGGTCTGGCCGACCAGGTGGCGGTACCGCTCGTCGTCCGGGTGCACGGCGACGGCGGTGTCCCCCAGCATGGTCTCGGCCCGGGTGGTGGCGACGACGATGGAGTGGTCCCCGTCTCCGTAGCGGATGGAGACGAGCTCGCCGTCGTCGTCGCTGTGGTCCACCTCGATGTCCGACAGCGCGGTCAGGCAGCGCGGGCACCAGTTGATGATCCGCTCGGCCCGGTAGATCAGGCCGTCGTCGAAGAGACGCTTGAAGATGGTCTGCACGGCGCGGGACAGGCCCTGGTCCATGGTGAACCGCTCGCGGCTCCAGTCCACGCTGTCGCCCAGGCGGCGCATCTGACCGAGGATCTTGCCGCCGGACTCGGCCTTCCACTGCCAGACCCGCTCGACGAACCGCTCGCGGCCCAGGTCGTGCCGGCTCAGGCCTTCCTTGGCCAGCTCCCGCTCGACCACGTTCTGGGTGGCGATGCCCGCGTGGTCCATGCCCGGCAGCCACAGGGCGGTGTAGCCCTGCATGCGGCGACGCCGCACGATCGTGTCGATGATCGTGTGGTCCAGCGCGTGCCCGATGTGCAGCACGCCGGTCACGTTCGGCGGCGGGATCACGATCGAGAACGTGGGGGCGTCGCGCTCGGGATCGGCGGTGAAGTAGCCGGCCTTCTCCCACAGGGAGTAGCGCGGCCCTTCCACATCACCCGGGCTGTACTGCGGTGCTAGCTGAACCGTGTCACTCACGACAGTGTCACTCACGAAAGGCGAGTCTATTGACTCCGGACCAGCGGTCGGGACCTCGTTATCCCTGTACTACACGCATTGTGATGTGCTCTTGCTCGGTTCAGGCCGACTTCTCGCGCGGGGTGCGGCGGTTGTTGTTGCTGACACCGCGGGGAACCAGCGTCGGGTTGACGTGCTCCAGGACAGCCTCGCGGGTGATGACCACGCGCTCGACGTCCTTGCGGCTGGGCACCTCGTACATCACCGACATCAGCACCTCTTCCAGGATCGCGCGCAGCCCGCGCGCCCCGGTACCCCTCAGGTTGGCCTGGTCGGCGATGGCGTCCAGTGCGTCCGGGGTGAACTCCAGGTCCACGCCGTCCAGCTCGAACAGCCGCTTGTACTGCTTGACCAGCGCGTTGCGGGGCTCGGTGAGGATCGAGATCAGCGCCTCGCGATCCAGGTTGTGCACGCTGGTGATGACCGGGAGCCGGCCGACGAACTCGGGGATCATGCCGAACTTGAGCAGGTCCTCCGGCATGACCTCAGCGAACGAGCCGTCGGTGTTGTCGGCCTTGCGGGCCTGCAGCACGGCGTGGAAGCCGATGCCGTTGTGGCCGGACCGCTGCTCGATGATCTTCTCCAGGCCGGCGAACGCACCCCCGCAGATGAACAGCACGTTGGTGGTGTCGATCTGGATGAACTCCTGGTGCGGGTGCTTGCGGCCACCCTGCGGCGGCACCGACGCCGTGGTGCCCTCGAGGATCTTCAGCAGGGCCTGCTGCACACCCTCGCCGGACACGTCCCGGGTGATCGACGGGTTCTCGCTCTTGCGGGCGATCTTGTCGATCTCGTCGATGTAGATGATCCCGGTCTCGGCCTTCTTGACGTCGTAGTCGGCCGCCTGGATCAGCTTGAGGAGAATGTTCTCCACGTCCTCGCCCACGTACCCGGCTTCGGTCAGCGCGGTGGCGTCGGCGATGGCGAACGGCACGTTCAGCAGCCGGGCCAGGGTCTGGGCCAGCAGCGTCTTGCCCGAGCCGGTCGGGCCGAGCAGCAGAATGTTCGACTTGGCCAGCTCGACCCCGTCGTCACCCGGCCGCTCGCCGCCGGACTGCACCCGCTTGTAGTGGTTGTACACGGCCACGGACAAGGCCTTCTTGGCCTTGTCCTGGCCGATCACGTACGCGTCGAGGAACTCGAAGATCTCCCGCGGCTTGGGCAGGCTGTCCCACTTGACCTCGGAGGGCTCGGCCAGCTCTTCCTCGATGATCTCGTTACAGAGATCGATGCACTCGTCGCAGATGTACACACCGGGACCGGCGATGAGCTTTTTGACTTGCTTCTGGCTCTTCCCGCAGAACGAGCACTTCAGCAGGTCGCCACCGTCACCGATGCGTGCCACCCAGATACTCCTTTACATGGGGCCGCCGGGACGGCTCCGGGCCGTTCCCAGCGGGCATGTCCCGCCAGGCCATCGTGCAGTCCGGCTTTGACGTTACCGCCTGCGGCCCGTTAGAACCTACGGCTGTAACCATCAAACCCCCTAGGGGGCGTGCCGGGGAAGAGGCAAATCTCCGGCTAAGACGACATTACATCGGCAACGGTCTGTCCGCGCTTGAGCGTGGTCAGAACCTCGTCGACAATGCCGTATTCCTTGGCCTCATCGGCGGTGAGGAACTTGTCCCGCTCGATGTCCTTGCGGATCAGCGCCTCGTCCCGGCCGGTGTGCTTGGCCAGGATCTGCTCCATGGCCGAGCGCATCCGCATGATCTCGCGGGCCTGGATCTCCAGGTCGCTGACCTGCTCGTAGCCGCCGCCCTGGGTGGCCGGCTGGTGGATCAGGATGCGGGAGTTCGGAAGCGCCATCCGCTTGCCCTTGGTGCCCGCCGCGAGCAGGATCGCCGCCGCCGACGCCGCCTGCCCGATGCAGCACATCTGGATGTCGGGCTGGATGAACTGCATCGTGTCGTAGATGGCCATCATCGAGGTCATCGACCCGCCGGGCGAGTTGATGTACATCGTGATGTCGCGGTCCGGGTCGATCGCCTCCAGCGTCAGCAGCTGGGCCATCACGTCGTTGGCCGAGGCGTCGTCGATCTGCACTCCGAGGAAGATGATCCGCTCCTCGAAGAGCTTGTTGTACGGGTTCATCTCCTTGACCCCGTACGACGTCCGCTCCACGAAGGACGGCAGCACGTACCGGGCCTCGGCCGGCCGGAAGCCTCCGGCCCCGACCTGGCCAATCCCGGTCTGGCCAACACTGAGCTGGCTCATGTTCGGCTCCTTCATTTCAAAACCTGCGTTCATGAGACGGGACCCACCGAGGGCACCTCGGTCGCGCTGCGCACCACCTGGTCGACGAAGCCGTAGTCCTTGGCCTCGTCGGCGGTGAACCAGCGGTCACGGTCGAAGTCCAGCTCGATCTGCTCGATCGTCTGGCCGGTGTGGAAGGCGATCCGCTCGGCCATGGTCCGCTTGATGTAGAGCATCTGCTCGGCCTGGATCCGGATGTCGGTGGCCGTGCCGCCGAGGCCGCCAGACGGCTGGTGCATCAGGATCTGCGAGTGCGGCAGCGCATAGCGCTTGCCCTCGGTGCCCGCGCACAGCAGGACCTGAGCCATGGACGCGGCCATGCCCATCACGTACGTGGCCACGTTGTTCGGCACGTACTGCATGATGTCGTAGATGGCCAGGCCGGCGCTGACCGAGCCACCGGGCGAGTTGATGTAGAGGCTGATGTCCCGCTTCGGGTCCTCGGCCGCGAGCAGCACCAGCTCGGCGCAGATCCGGTTGGCCAGGTCGTCGTCGACCTGCTGGCCGAGGAAGACAATCCGGTGCCGCAGCAGCCGCTGGAACAGCTGGTCGCCGAACGGCTGGACGGCCCCGTCGGGCGTGGCCGCGATGGGGGCGGCCGACGCCAGCTCCTGGGCGGTCGCGGCCACGATGGACGGCACCTCCAGGTTGGGATGCGTGGTCACTGCGTTCTCCTCGCTTGAAATACGTTCGACGTCTCTGATTTGGACGATAGCGTCCGTGGCGCGAGATCCATGCCGCCGCGGCGCGGTTTTCGCTGTCGGCGCACCCTGCCCGGCAGGCGGGGTGATGGCGGCCTAGGACTTCTTGCTGGCCCTCTTCGCCTTGGCGGGCGCCTTCTCGGCGGGCGCTTCCTCAGCGGGCGCCTCCTCGGCGGCGCTGTCGTCCGCGGTCGCTACGGCGCTGTCATCTCCGCTGGCCTCGATGGCGGCGGCGTCCTCGGCCACCTCGGCGTTCTCGATGGCGTCGGGTACCTGGCCGGCCGCGGCGTCAACCTCGGCCTCGGCGATCACCTCGGCCGCCTCTTCCTCGGCCTCGTCCGCGCCGATCAGCGTGGCGTAGCTGACGTCGTCCCCGGCCTCGTTCTTGAGGTTGACCTGCTCGGCCAGGCGGGCCACCGCCTTGCCCCGCAGCACCTCGGCCGCGGCCGCGCCGATCTGGCCTGCCTCGGACAGCTGGCGGGCCAGCACCTCGGGCGCGACGCCCATGGCCTCGGCCTGCCGGGTCACGAAGTAAGACAGCTCGGCGTCGTCCACGCCCAGGTCTTCCTGCCGCGCGAGCTGGTCAAGCACCAGGCTGGTCTTCACGCTGCCACGGGCCTGCTCGTCCAGGTCAGCGGTGAACTCCTCCTGGGACTTGCCGACGATCTGCAGGTAGGTGTCCCAGTCAGCCCCGGCCGCCTGGATCTGGTCCTGGACCTGGTGCTGCATCCGGTGCGCCTCGTCGGCCACCACGCTGTCGGGCAGCGGCACGTCGACCAGCTCCAGCAGCGCCGCCACGGCCCGGTCCCTGGCCTGCCCGGCCTGCTGCTGCTGCTTCATCGCCTCGATCCGCTGGCGGGTGTCCGCGCGCAGCTCGCCGATGGTGTCGAACTCGCTGGCCAGCTGGGCGAAGTCGTCGTCGAAGTCCGGCAGCTCCTTGACCTTGACGCTGTGCACGGTCACGGTCACCTCGGCCTGCTCGCCGGCGTGGTCGCCGCCCGCCAGCTCGGTGCTGAACGTCTTGGTCTCGCCGGCCGACGTGCCGGTCACCGCGTCGTCCAGGCCGTCCAGCATCGACTCGCTGCCGATTTCGTAGGACAGGCCGCTGGCCTGGGCGTCCTCGACCGGCTCGCCGTCCACCGTGGCGGACAGGTCGATGGAGACGAAGTCGCCGCTCTCGGCCGGGCGCGAGACGCCCTTGAGGGAGGCGAACCGCTCGCGCAGCTGGGTGAGGTACTCCTCGACGTCGTCCGGGGTGACCGTCGCGTTGTCGATGGTGACGGTGATGCCGTCCAGATCAGGCAGCTCGATCTTGGGCCGGATGTCGACCTCAGCGGTGAAGGACAGCTCCTTCCCGTCGTCCAGGCTGGTGATCTCCACCTCGGGGCGGCCCAGCGCGTACAGCTCCTGCTCCTCGACCGCCTTGCCGTACAGCTCGGGCAGCGCGTCGTTGACGGCCTGCTCCAGCACGGGAGCCCGGCCGACCCGCTGGTCGATGATCCGCGGCGGCACCCGGCCAGGCCGGAAGCCGGGGATGCGCACCTGCCGGCCCACCTCGCGGTAGGCCTTGTCGATGCTGGGCTGCAGCTCGTCGAACGGCACCTCTACGCTCAGCTTGACGCGTGTCGGGCTCAGTTCCTCGACGTCAGTCTTCACGTCGGCGTCACTACTCCTTGTGTCCCCTGGATGGTTCCCCAACGCCTGCCGCTGGGACGCGACCGGGAACGCGGGAACTCAGGTCATCACGCGCGGCAGCCGCCGCGGCGCTCTAAGTCGGTAAGCCTACCGGGTCAGCCGACGGGAACGGGCTCCCGTTCGGCGATGGCGGCCGGGCCGCGGAACAGCCGGCGGTAGGCGTCCGGGGTGGTGTCCCGCCAGGCCCGGAAGTGGTGCCGCAGCGCGGCCGCGTTACCGAAGCCGACGTGGTCGGCGATCGCGTCCACGGTCTCGTCGGTCTCCTCCAGCAGCTGCTGGGCCGCCAGGACCCGCTGGGCGGTCAGCCAGCGCAGCGGGGAGGTCCCGGTCTCCTGGGTGAACTTGCGGGCAAACGTGCGTGGTGACATGTGCGCCCGCGCGGCCATGCTGGCCACGGACAGCGGCTGGCTGAGGTTGAGCGCCATCCAATCCAGCAGCGGGGCCAGGCTGCCACTGGGCGACTCTCCCAGCGGACGGTCGATGTACTGGGCCTGGCCGCCGTCCCGGTGCGGGGGCACCACCATGCGGCGAGCGATGCCGTTGGCCACCCGCGAGCCCTGTACCTTGCGCACCAGGTGCAGGCAGGCGTCGATACCGGCCCCCGTGCCCGCGCTGGTGATGACCGGCGCATCATCCACGTACAGCACGTTCGGATCGATGATGGCCCGCGGGAAGCGGCGGGACAGCTCGGCCGCGTTCCGCCAGTGGGTGGTGCACCGGCGCCCGTCCAGCAGACCCGCCTCCCCGAGCACGAAGGCGCCGCTGCACACGCTCAGTACCCAGGCGCCACGATCCACCGCACGGCGCAGGGCGGCCAGCAACTCCGCCGGGAAATGCCCGCACTCGGCGGGGCCGGGGGCCATCATGTCCGGATGGGTCCGGCCCGGGTACATCGGGCGCCGGGACAATCCGGGGATCAGCGGCGCCCCGAACCGCCGGTCGGACACCGCGGGCACCGCGATCAGGTCGGCCTCCTCCAGCCGGTCCAGGCCGTACGGGGTATGGATGGTAAAGCCCGAGTTGCAGCGGATCGGGCCCGGCTCTCCGGCCACCACGGCGAAGTCGTAGACGGGCAGCCCGTCGTCGGACCGGTCCAGCCCGAACACCTCGCACACCACGCCCAGCTCGAACGCCTCGATGCGGTCTAGGGCAACGACGGCCACGTTGTTCAGCATGATTCGAGTATGGGGTGAATTTGGCAGGATGTCATCGCGATATGTCCTTCCTGCCACTGTCGGGTTCGGGGTTGGAGCGGCAAGATGGAACCATGAACGTGGCTCGCCGAATCCACCAGCTCATCACCGAGTGCAACGACGCCCAGCGTCACCTGACCATCCGCCGGCTCGCCTACGATTTGCAGCTTCCCGAACCGGACGCGGCGCCGGCCACCTACGCCGAGTTCCGGCTGCGAACGTCGGGCCCGCTGTGGCATGAGCCTTCGGCTCGCCAGCGGCTCTCGGGCCGTGCCGTCCACTGATCAGTCACAGGGGTACGCCGAACGTATTTTCGCGTCTTGCCACGGTCGGGCTGGCGGTGTCCTGGTTCAGGACATAGGAATCGGGTGTCTCAAGACATAGGAATACCCGGGCCGTCAGGGTCGGGCGATGTCGAAGGCGCGCCTGGTGATCACGGCGGTGGTCGTGGAGGGCCGGTCCCAAGGTGAGGCAGCCCGGGCCTATGGGGTCTCCCAGGGCTGGGTCAGCAAGCTGGTGGCCCGGTACCGGACCGATGGAGAGGCGGCGTTCGCGCCGCGGTCGCGGCGGCCGAAGTCCAGCCCGGCTGCGATCTCCGATGAGATAGCGGAACTGATCGTTGCGCTGCGGAAAGAGCTGGCGGGGCAAGGGCTGGACGCGGGTCCGGACACGATCTGCTGGCATCTTCGCCACCATCATCAGGTGAGGGTTTCCCCGGCTACGGTCAGCCGGTACCTGGCCCGGGCGGGGCTGGTGAGCCCGTAGCCGGCCAAGCGGCCCAGGTCGTCGTATGTGCGGTTCGAGGCGGCTCAGCCGAACGAGTGCTGGCAGGCTGATTTCACCCACTGCCCGCTCGCCGATGGGACGGGCAGCGAGGTGCTGACCTGGCTGGATGACCACTCCCGGCTGGCGCTGTCGGTGACCGCGCACCGGCGGGTCACCGGCCAGATCGTGCTCGCGGCGTTCCAGTCGGCGGTGGCCGCCTATGGGGCGCCGGCCTCGACGTTGACGGACAACGGGATGGTGTTCACCGCCCGGTTCGCCGGCGGCCGCGGTGGCCGCAACGGCCTGGAAACCGAGCTGCGCCGCCTGGGGATCATCCAGAAAAACGGCAAGCCGAACCATCCCCAGACCCAGGGCAAGGTCGAGCGGTTCCAGCAGACGATGAAGAAATGGCTCGCCGCCCAGCAGCCCCAGCCCGCCACCGTCGCCCAGCTGCAGGCCCTGCTCGATACCTTCACTGACCAGTACAACCACCGGCGGCCGCACCGGTCCCTGGCCCACCAGGCCACCCCCGCGGCCGCTTACGCCGCCCGGCCCAAAGCGGTCCCCGGTGACCAGCCCGCCGACGTCCGCTACCGGGTCCGCACCGACGTCATCGCCGGCAGCGGCACCGTCACCTTGCGCACCGGCGGCAAACTCCACCACATCGGGATCGGCCGGATCCACGCCGGCACCGCCGTCCTGCTCCTGATCCAGGACCTGCACATCCGCATCATCAACGCCGCCACCGGCGAACAGCTCCGCGAACTGACCCTCGACCCCACCAGGAACTACCAGCCCACCGGCGCACCCAAAGGCCCCACCCGGCCCCGCCCCACAACACAAGACCCCGAACCCTAATGCAGGTTCGGGGTCATTCCAATGTCTTGAGAGATGACACGGTCGGGCTGGCGGGATTTGAACCCGCGACCCCTGGCACCCAAAGCCAGTGCGCTTCCAAGCTGCGCTACAGCCCGCGACAACGGGAAGTCTAGTGCCGATCCGGGCTAGGGCGTGCGGAAGCGGTAGCCGGCCGCCAGCAGCTCGGGGATCGCGACGGTGAGCGCGGCCACGGTCTGGGACCGGTTACCGCCACCGTCGTGCTCCAGGATGATCGACCCGGTACGAGTGTTCTTCATGATGTTGGAGATGATCTTGTTCGTCCCGGGCCGGGCCCAGTCCTGCGGGTCGACCGACCAGTCCAGCGGGGTCAGCTTCATCTGCTGGCAGCGCTCCAGGACCGCCGTGGACCACGCCCCGTAGGGCGCGCGGAACATGTCCAGCCGCCGCCTGATCGCCGCCTCGATCTCGTCGTTGGCCTTGTCGATCTGGACGGTGAGCTGGCTCGACGTCAGCCCGGACAGGTTGGCGTGGGTCCAGGTGTGGTTGATGACCTTGTGCCCGGCGTCGGCCACCTCGCGGGCCAGCCCAGGGTCGGCAACCACACTGGCGCCGATCATCGAGAACGTGGCCTTGACCTTGTACTTCTGCAGCAGTTTCAGGACCTGCGGGGTGTAGGTCGCGTTGGGGCCGTCGTCGATGGTCAGCGCGATCGTCTTGGGCCCGTCGTTGATGTAGTACGTCGGCTGCGGTGGCGCCTTGGCTGACCCGGTGGTGTGCGGGCTGGCCTCCGGGGTCGCGGTGCTGGGGGCCGCCTGCGCCGCCGATGAGGACGAAATGTCGCTCGGGGTGGCCGAGGGCGTGGCGCTCGGGGTCCGGCTGGCCTGGCCCTTCGCTGAGCTACTCGATCCAGCCGGACTGCGCCCGCTGGCGCTGGTGCCGGTGGTGCTGGTGGCGCCGCCAGAACCTTCGCCGGCAATGAACTCGCCCAGCACCACCAGGCCACCGGCGGCCAGCAGGACACGACGGGAGATGACGGCTTTGGGTGCTCGCGGCTTGCGGTCGCTCATCCAGGCCCTTTCTCCACATGCCGGAGCCCCCCAGGCCAGGGTCCGAATGCACACGCAACGTTTAAGACTGCCAGGGATAAGGATCGGTTGCGGCAAATCGGTATTCAACCCGCCACGCGGAGCAAGCTCGACCAAGTGCGAACTAAGTGTCACCAATAGTGACTGTCCAGCTACGAGAAGTTAAATAATGAATAATTAACGCGTCGGCACGGGTCTGGGCGGCGCGGAGCGGCCCGCGCCACCGGTCAGCCGACTGGACGTTGCAGCAACTGGCGAGCGCGCAGGGCAATTTCGAGCTCGAACCGGCGGTCCGGATCGCGGAGCTGGTCGCCGAACAGGTCGTCGGCCTGCCGCAGCCGGTAACGGACGGTCTGCGGGTGCACGTGGACCTGAAGGGCGACCTCGTTGGCGTTGCAGCCGTGCTGCAGCCAGATCAGCAACGTCTCGGCCAGCCGGTCCCGCTGGGCGGGGCGGAGCCGTTGCAGGGGCGCCAGCCGGGCGGTCCGCAGCGCGGCGGCCAGCTCCTCGTCGGCGAACATCAGCAGCGTGGCCAGATGCTCGTCGCAGCGCACCAGGTCGCGGCGCCCGTCGATGATGCCCCGTTCGGCCAGGCCCAGCGCCCGGCGAGCCCAGTGCAGCGAGGCCGCCGCCCGGTCCAGCGGCTCGACCGGACCCATGGCCGCGGCCCAGCCGGTCAGCGCGCGGGTCACGGCCGCGATCCGCCCGCTGCGGTCCGGGTCCGGGATCAGCAGGCACGGCTCCCGCCGCGACCAGTCGCTCAGCACGTCGCCGGGAAAGGCCGGCGCGGCCAGGTCGGCACCGGGCTGGCGCTGCTCGCCCAGGGCAACCACGGCGATCCCAGCCGGCATGGCCCAGTCTGCGGCCCGCGCGGCCTCGGCCACCGCCTCGGCCGGTGCGGGCGGGTCGGCCAGGATCAGGTCGAGCAGGCGCCGGCGGCGGCGCTCCTGTTCCCCGGCAAATTCGGTCCGCGCATCCAGGTAGCCCTGGGCCGACGCGGCCGCCAGCTCGTCCAGGTAGACGAAGATGGCCTCGCCCGCCCGGCCCAGGGCCAGCGTGTCCAGCCCCTGGGCGGCCGCGACGCCGCACAGCCGCCGCCAGCCGACCCGGGCGCCGAGGCGCAGGGCCGCCTGCAGCGGCTCCAGGCTGCGGCCCTCGCGGGCCTCGGCCGCGCCGATGGCCCGGAACTCGGCCACCACCGCCGTCATCGCGGTCAGCTCGGTCGGCGCGGTGTCGGGGTGCGCTGGGTGCGCTGGGTGCGCTGGGTGCGCTGGGTGCGCTGGGTGGGCCACCCGTTCGATGAACGTCCGCACCGCGTGCTCGACGGCCTGGCTGAGCGTGCGCCCGTAGGCCGGATCGAGGGGCCGGGTGTACTCGGCCACCTCGTTCTGGATCGCGGCGACGATCTCGGCGATGGAAGCGCCAGACTCGGCCCGAAGGACCGCGGCGACCGGGGCCGGGACGACGGGGGCGGGCTCGCTGGCCGAGGTGGTCGCGGGGGCCTCGATGGGCTCGATGGGCTCGGCTAGCTTCAGCACCGCTCACCCCTTGATGAAGAACTCTTAAGTACGCCTGCGTACTTGTGCTGACGGTACGTCCTGATAACCCCTGGTGTCACGCGATTCCGGCGGTCTCTTGACCAGGGCCGTGCCGCCGACCTGAGGGGGTGGGCGCCTTGTCAGCAGATGACAAAGGCCAGCGGGGTGCCAGCGGGGGTGATGGAGCCCGGGCCGCAGGCGGAATCGCCGGTGCGAACGGCGGGGAGGAAACGGTAAGCTGCCGGGGTGGCCGGGAGTGATCCCGGCTCCGCGGGCGTAGCTCAATGGTAGAGCCCCAGCCTTCCAAGCTGGTCATGCGGTTTCGATTACCGTCGCCCGCTCCTTTGCTCCGGTGCAGGTCAGAGACAGTGTCGCCGTTCCGGGCTCGGGTTGGTCGAGGCGCTCGCGGGGCGTTTGTGCCACATACGTGCCACAACGGCGCTGGGTCACGCGCCTTCTTCTCCGCGTTCTGGCTTGTCGTCCGGCTCCTGGGCGGGGCCGCGGACTTCGCGCACGTAGGCGCCGAGGGCCTTGGCGATGGCCTGGTCCCGGTCGCGGGTGGCGTGCTGGTAGGTCAGGGCGGCGCGGACGCTGGAGTGGCCGAGGCGGGCCATCAGTTCCTTGAGCGTGGCGCCGGTCGTGGCCGTGAGGGTGCCGCCGGTGTGCCGCAAGTCGTGGAAGTGAAGGTCTGGCAGGCCGACCGATGTTCGGGCCTTGTCCCAGGTGCGGTGGAAGTTCGAGCGGCGGAGCTGGCCGCCTTTCGGCCCGACGAAGACGAACCCTCGCGGCCCCGGCTCGGCGAACCGCTCCAGGTGCCAGCGGACCTCCGGGGCTATCTCGGCCGGGAATGCCACGATGCGGCGGCCAGCCCGGGACTTGGGCGTGTCGGGCCGGAGGCCGCCCTTGTCGAGCTGGGCGAGGGTTTCGGTGATCCGAATCTCGCAGGTGTCCAGGTCGATGTTCTCGCGTCGGAGCCCCACCAATTCACCCCAGCGCATGTCAGCGAAAGTGGCCAGCAGGATCAGCATGCGGTACCGCACCGGGACGGTATCCGCAAGCTTGAAGACGACGGGGAGCGGGACGACGGCCCGCTCGTCGGACTCCTCCTGGCCCGCTCCCGCGATGCGGCAGGGGTTGCGCGCGACGATACGGTCCTCGACCGCCGTCTCGAAGATGGCGTGCAGCAAGCGGTACGCCTTGGCCACCGTCACCGGTCCGAACGGGCGCTCGGCTTCGGGGCCGGCTTCCAGGCGTTCTTTGCGCCAGCGCCGGACGGTCACCTCGTCGATGTCGGACAGGCCGAGGTCACCGAAGGCCGGGAACAGATGATTGGTGAGCAGGCCGTCGTACAGCTCGGCCGTGCGCGCCTTGAGCACGCGATCGCGCATCCATCGTCCGGCGTACTCGCGGAACTCCTGCGCCCCCAGCTCCGGTGCGATCCACTCCCCCGTCGAGATCTCTGTCTCTTTCAGGCTGAGCCAGCGCGCCGCGTCGGTCTTGCGCTGGAAGGTGCTGGGAGCCGGACGGAGCTTGCCGTCAGGTCCCCGGTAGCGCGCCTGGTAGCGCCCGGATGAGAGCTTGCGGATATTGCCGAACTGCCGCCCCCGCTTGGTGTCAGCCATCAGGCGACCTTTCCTTGCTTATAGTTCCGGGCTGTGAGTGGCGCGACGACGCCAGACGCAATGAAGTCATCCAGCACCGATGCGCGGATGCGGACGTGACGGCCGACCTTGACGAACTCGATCCGCCGTTCGGCGATCAGTCGCCGTGGGAACCGCTCGCTGGTACCGAGGATCGCTGCGACCTCTGACAGAGTGAGAAGCCGGTCCGGGGCCGGGCTTTTGGCCTGCCCCTTCATACCGCCCTCCCGGTTGCTGAAAGATCGGGGCTGGGTGGGAGACCTGCTCGGCGTCTTGCTTCGGCGAGTGATGCTTGCCAGCGTTGGCGATCGGCGACGACGTGCAGGAGGCGCCGGGCGTGTTCCATGTGGTCGGGGTCGCCGGGGCTGACGGGTTCCCAGGAGTAGCGGGCCGGGTTGGTATCAGGCTGGCCAAGGGTGTTCAGGAGCCAGTTCTTGCGGTCGGCGCGGTGGTCGGCCAGCGTCTTGCCCGACCACTTGCGGGAGACCAGGACGCGGCGCCCGGCATAGCCCAGATGTTCATGGCGGTGGGCCTTGCCTTTGCAGGCGCCGGGGACCAGGCCGGGGCGGGCGTCCTTGGGCTGGACGCCGTACCGCAGCCAGTTGGCGCACCGCGGCGAGCACGGTTCGTACCGCAGCGCTTGGGCCAGCTGCTCGACGTGGGCGCGCTGGGTGTCGCTTTCGGCCTGGTGGCAGTCGGTCACCTGTTTGGTGAGGTACTTGGTCAGGTAGCCGATGCAGCGGGCTGCGTCCTTCGACCCGCCCAGGACACCCTGGGCATCAAATCGGTCCCCAAACCGGGCCACGTGCAGCGGTTCGTCTTGATCGCCGATGGCGTCGAGGGCCTCGTCCCAGCTGGGCAGGACTTCGCCGGTGGTCGGGTCGAGGTAGGTGCCGATGTGCTCGTCCCAGACGGGCAGCTGGTCGCCGTCGAAGCGGACGGTGGAGGTGTCGGGCCACCACATCTGGTGGTAGGTGGCGGCCAGCACGCGACGCAGTTCGGCGCGGGAGACGGTGCCGCGCATGGCCAAGTGAATGTGAGGTGCGAGGCGGCGTTGCGGTTCGATCGCGGCGAAGTACTGGACGTCGTAGCCGAGGAAACGGCGCAGGTTCTGGATGAACCGGTCGAACAGCGCGGCGAAGTGCAGGGCGTCGCGGGCGGCCTGCTGGTAGTCGTAGCTGGCCGGGTCGGCTGGGGCGCCGTCCTGGAGGACGCGCCCGTAGCTGGGGCACGTCAGAGTGAGGAACATCGACGGCCGGAAGGTCTTGCCGTCCGCAGCGCTGTAGGTCTTGCCGATGGTCCGGGTGTCGACCTTTCGGCGCGGTAGTGGCGCAGCGTCTTGGCGGCGCCGGGTGGTGCGGTGCCGCCGCTGTGGACGGGCCGGGAGGACGTTGCCGCGCATGCCCGCCGCGGTGATCTCCTGGTCCAGCTCGTTCGTTAGCTCGTCCAAGTCGGTCACGTCCTGGGCGTCTACGTCGGCCTGGTCGCGCATGGCTTGAGCCTCGGCGCGCTTCTCCACCCACCACTTCTGATCCTCGGTGGCCGGGTCCGGGTCGAAGACCGGCTCGGCTTCAAGGTGCCAGCCCTCCCGGCATTGGGCTGCCCGCAGGGTCTTGGCCCGCTGGGCACAGGCCGGGCAGACCGAGGCGAGGGTATGGCCGCAGGGCATGAGCACCTGCTCGACGGCGCCGGTGTCGAGATTGGTCCGGCGCAGCCGCACGGGCCGGATGCAGGCGCCGTGCTCGATGGCCAGGTCCCTGACGACCTCACGGGCGAGCGGCATAGCCAGCCGCTCGGCGCGGGTCCGTCGCGATACGTCCAACTCGGTCTCCTTGGTGGGAGGGATGAGGGAGCAGCGCGAGAAGTCACCCAATGGCTGAATGAGTAGTGATGAAAGGTGCCCGGGAGGTGATGGCCGAGAAGCAGAGACGGATCAGGCCCGGCACAGATAGGAGCCGGTCGCGTCAAGAAATCGCCACGCTGGTTTCAGCTCGCGGCAAGGGCCGTTCAAGCTGCCAGCGCCAAGGCGGTGTGTTCGGGTCGTTCGGGTCAGTCCTGTGAACGGTTCGTGGGCTCAGGGTGATTTCGAGCGGTGTCGGTAGCGGCCTTGAGTCGCCAGTGACAGCGGACCACTTTCCCGCCGCTGCTGTCCGGTCGCCACCACAGGCGATCGCAGAGTGCCTCAACCACAGCGAGGCCCCGGCCCGCCTCGGCGAGCTGCATGATCTCCAGCTCGTCGTTGCCGGTTTCGACTAACGCGAACGGCGGCACCCGGAGGTTCATCGCCGGGGGGCGGCATGGCATGCGTGGGTCCTGGTCGCGGACCTCGGCGCTCAAGAAGGCGCCCGGCACCCACAACAGGAAGAGCTCGGCGATAGCTGAGTTGGCGGCGTGTTCGTGGACGTTGGCCACCAGTTCAGACACGCAGGTCACTACGTCATCAGCCAGCCCGCCGAGTTGCCACCCTTCCAGCACCGACCCGATCACGCGGCGAGCGCGCCAGGCAGCACGCGGCTCGGCCATCAGCCGAAACTGGAGATACTCCGCGCCAGTGTCCTTCACCCGAACGGTCGCCTCCTTGAGCCGTTATCTCCAGAGTGCCGGAGACGGCCGGACCTCGACAGGCCGTTTATAGGACGTTGCTAGGCCTCTGATAGGACACTCCAACATGACGGAGGTACGTTAGTCCTCACGGAGTTACATAAATACTTCGTTCGGAGGACGTTCGGAGGTGCCCATGACTCACTCCATCGGAAACGTTCGGCTTAAGGCCGCCCGTCAGCATGCCGGTTACGCCTCTCAGCAAACACTGGCCGACGCCCTCACCCGCGCCGCGCCACAGCTCGGGCTCGGACATCTCGAGATCAGCGATCGTCAGATCCGACGCTGGGAGTCCGCCTCTCCCCCGTGGCCGCGGGCTGACCACCAACGGCTCCTGGTCCATGTGCTTCAGCTCCCGATCGAGGAGCTCGGATTTACGCCCCCGTGGGACGTGTCCACGGCCGGTCCTGGCGCAGCGGCCGCTGCTCAGATGCCCAGGAATCCGAGTCGGACGCCGCTCCCCCTGGCCAAGAGCCGTGGCGTCATCCAGCCGTCGACTGTGGCCGGTGACTATGCGGCGATCACCATCTCCTACCGGCGCCTGTACACGAGCGTGCTGCCCGCCCATCTGCACGCGGCCGTCATCGAACACACGCGCCTTGGGGCTCACCTGCTCGGTGAGACCGACGGCGTGAGCCACACCATCCTCGCTACCGCCCTGGCCGAGGCTTTGCTACTAGCCGGGCGCATCGAGTTCTTCGACCTACGCCAGCCCGACGACGCCGACGCCACGTTCGTCCGGGCACTCCAGGCCGCAGGAGAAGCCGACGACGCGTTGCTCGGTTCGGCGATCCTGACACACGCGGCCTTCGTGCCCGGCTGGTCCAAGCGTTCCGACGAGTTCGCCGACCGGATGCGCGCCGCCCGGACCTATGCCCGTCGCGCTCCCGCTTCTGCCGAGTTCTTGGCCTGGCTAGACGCCGTAGAGGCTGAATGCGAGACGATCAGCGGTCAGACCCGCGAAGCACTGCGCCTGATCGAGCACGCCGAAACGATCCTGGCCACAGGGAGCGAGCATGCCTCGCCGGACTGGTTCACCTGGTTCTCTCCTATGCGCTTGGCGGCATTCAAGGGCAACACTCAGCTCAAGGCCGGGCATCTCCCCCAGGCCAGGGAGACGCTGACCGCCGCGCTCAGCGAAGCAACGCCCTCCGACGACAAGCAGCGCACCGTCATCCTCGGAGACCTGGCCGCCGTCGAAGCCGCCCAGCGCAACCCCGAAGCCGCGTGCGACTACGCCGAACAAGCCCTCCAGCAGCTCGCCATCACCTGGTACGCCACTGGCATGGACCGGATCCTCGACGTCCGCAAGGCTCTCCAGCCCTGGGCCGAACAGGACTGCGTACAGGCCCTCGATGACCAGCTCTACGGCTGGCAGGCCACCCTCAGCAGTTTGCAGCGTTGAACGCCGCAATCCTGCCGGGCAGCTCGGCCAGCGAATCAATCCGCATCGTCGGCACCGGCTCCGCGTCCGGGTCATCCCACTGAATCGTCGCCCATGGGCCACGGCGGATCAGCGCTGTCCGCAAGCCAAGGCTGGCCGCGGGCCGGATGTCATTGTCGAGCCGGTCCCCGACATAAAGGACCTCGTCCGCGCGGCCCGGGGTCACTTCCAGCAGTTGCCGAAAGAAGCCCGGATCCGGCTTGGAGACACCCCAATCATCCGACGTGGCGATCATATCGGCCGGGAGATCCAGGTCGCGGAGGATGCCGCCCGCCCGGACCGTCTGATTCCCCGCGATGCCCACCCACAGCCCATCGGCCCGAAGCCGGGTCAACGACGGACGTACGTCCGGGTACAGATCATCCTCGCCAAACCACTCAGGCTGGCCGCCATCAGCCCGTCCTTGCCGCGCCTTGCCCAGTTCAAAGCCTGGTCGGAACACTTGGAATGTCTCCCGGTAGTCCAGACCTTTTGCGATCACCGCCCCAAACACCGCTGAGAACGTATGCCGCGGGATACCCAGCCAGTCCGCCCAAGTGCCGTACTCCCGGGACTCGTCCACCAGGCACTCGCCAACATCGAAGACGACCGCACCGATCACGGCAGTCACCCTACGACCAGGCTGGCCGGCCACTACGCCCTGGTCGTCGCCTGGCATCCGTACATTCACTCACCAAGCAGGGCTCAAAGCGACTCTCAGGAGAGCGCGCTCCCGCCGACGTACCCACCTACAACCAGTGCCTGACAGACGAGCGCTGGTCCCGTAGCACGCACCCTGGTCTAAGCAGGCACATCAGTTAACTGTCTTAACAAACTGGCGAAATCGTCAGCGCTTGATGCGCGCTCTTCGTTAACATCCTCCAATGAGGTCGACGATAGATGATGCCCTTGCTCGAGGTTCTTTGGCAATGCGAGCAAAAATTTCTTCGATTAACATCGGCGAGAAGTGACGACTATCTCCACATGGGGGCCGACGCTTGTCATGGCGGCCACCGTATTACTGGCTGTGACTATAGGCATCTCCTATACAGCAAGGGCAAAGAGGGGTCGAAACACAAGTTACCCGCCGAGGCGAGACAGAGCCTACGGTGCCCTCTCCGCCGCACTGCACGAAGCCGAGATGATCAACGGATACAGCCCAGCCCTCCAAGAGGACCCTAGTGTCCACTTGAGGCCAATAGCCCGGATCACTCCCGTGAAGTATCAAGATGCGATGCACGAGATTACCGCGAACTTCAACCAGGGACGGGTCGTTTCAATCGATCTAGGAAGCTTGAGCGACATACAGGCAGCTCGCCTAGTCGATTTCTGCAGTGGTTATCTGATGGGGGCGTCCGGTTGGCTGTTCCGAGCAGCCGAGAAAGTAATCGTGCTAACACCGACGAGAAAGACAGACGATGCCGCCTAGTCAAGACCGACCGCAGCCTTCGACTCCTGACGCTAATACGCAGCACCGGCTGAAGACTCATGAGATTCGCGTAACAGAATCCCATCTGAGGGCAGCCCAGCGGCGCAGACGTCTGTCGAATATCGCAATCGTGCTCGGCCCAGTCTTAATAGTGATTCTATTTGAACTCCACTGGGCACTTCAGGGACACGCCAGTCTCAGCGAGGCCATATACATTCCAGGAGGAGTGCTAGCGGTATTCTGCTTCATCGCATGGGTCAAACTGAAGCTCACTCCCGGGGGTCCGCCCACCAGACCAGACGGCACTGGTTGGCGAGCACATCGGGAGAAAGAATCAGATCTTGAGCTGCAGATCGCGCGGCTACGCGACGAACGCAAGGTCATTGCAGCTGACGCCGAGCTGGACATCAAGGTCCGACGAATTTCTTATCGCGACTCAGCATATGACGATATCTGGACCCTAAGAGAAGAAAGCTCACACTACCGGCGCGTCAACAACATTTTGCAGGCCATCTTGATTGTAGGATCTCTTGCCGCAACAGGCGCTTCTGCGATCATCGGGCAATACCCCTCCATTAGGTGGGTGACACTGGGGATCACCTTCACAGTCGGTATAGCCAGTGGTTTTATGGGGTATTTCAAGTACAAAGAAAGAAGCTTCTACCTTCAGCAGACTGCCGACGCGATTGAATCCGAGTGGGAGGCGCTGGAAGCCGGCGTTGGACGCTACAAAGAAACTGGACCGGAGACTGAGGAAAGAATGCTCGCTCTATTCTCGGACAAGATACACCGCCTGAAGTCAGAGCAAAAGCAGCGCCAGCAAAGCCTGGATCAGCCCGAATCGAGCGCTTCGAAGGAGTAGCCATTCACTCACGCGCGCCCGACCGATTCAACGATTGAACGATGCACTGCCGAATTTCGCCGTATCTGATCAAGGCGGCGGCGCACCGGCGCCGCCGCAGCCCGGGCGCACTGGACCGGGCTGCGGCCCTAAGGGCCGTCCCGGCCCGGCGCGCCGGGCTAGCACCTGTGATGCACCGTTACGTAGCCAATAAGTGGCGCCTGCGCCAGAGGCCACACCTTACCGGCATAGGCCTCTGGCCAGACAGACTCGTCATGCGTAGATCATCGTTTGACTCGTCTCACTCCGAGGGCTGACCCTTTGTATATGGCAAATGCTGAAAGATGTCCCGCAAGCTGGTACGTGATGTTCCCAGTGCCACTGCTGCCAAAGCTTGATGGGGATGCACTGGTGGAGCGGTCGGGTAAGTGCATGCGGCGAGGCATACGAACACGGGAACGACTGGTCCGCCAGATTGTTCCTATGCGAGCCCGGAACTGCTGTTACTACCACAGTATTGACTGTCGACGGGTGGCTGCCGAAGCGGAAGAAATCGCTCACGCGATTCCACTGGCAGCTCAACAAGCTCCACTATTCCCAGTAAATGACAGCGCCGAGGCCAGCGAGGCACACAGTCACGCATGGCAACCACTTCGAGATGTCGATGGTCGAGTAAGTGCCTGCGACCTTTCAGAAGAGGAAAAGAGGGCTGTGCGTGAACTACTCAGCCCGCACACCGCCATCGATCTGGTCCACAGCTCGCTTACTCGATCACTCGATTACAACAACGGGCGGCATAGGGCTCAAGCACTGGTTACAGCAGGAGTTCGACGGGTGCCAGTAATCCGTAGACATTGCTGCCGACCAACCAGAGATTGCTTGCCTCGATACTGCTACCCGCGCGAGGGACCACTGCCAGCGGTCCATGCTGCAAGTTGCGACATGTTTCTCTACTGAGGATCTCCGCTGCCGCGCCGAGATTAGATGCCAGAATCACGACGCATACGTCTGCCGATAAGCCAGAATGCGAACATGATGCTGACACCACGGCCTGGAACGAATCGGAAGAATCTACGCGATAGCCTTAATTCTACATATTCCGAGCTTCCCAACCTGCAGGGAGGCCCTCAAAGCGCTTATAGTCGTTTGCTCTCCTATCTAAACTGGACTAGTAATGCTGTACGAGTACTCGGCAACCAAATCAGTGACGCGGACCTAAATCGCTTGGTGTTGACAAAGAGGTACGAGCTTCTGCTTGCTGGAATCGGTAACATGGCGGGAACTAGTACGGAAGCGCAACGGGTCGTTAACGGACTTGTCGGCATTGAGCAGCGCCAGCGCATTGCAGACTTCGAGCAAGTCATTCAAACATTGGATCAGCGGATTAATAGCTGGTCAGGGCCGATGGACTTCATCATGCCGGATACCAGCTTTTACATCAAGCATCCCGACAAGCTCGAAAAAGCCGATTTCGCTGCGGCCAGCAATGCTGCCTGGCTAGATCATCCGATCCATGTCCTAGTACCTATCGTCGTAGTAGATGAGCTCGACCGGTTGAAAGAAAGCAAAGACCGTCACATCAGATGGCGCGCCGGTTACACCCTCGCTGTTATAGACAGGGTTTGTGAAGATACCAAGAAGATGGCTCTCTTGCGGAACTCGGAAGTATCATCTGAAGGTGGCGAAACCATCTTGCGTGGCCCGATTACCATCGAACTCATATTTGATCCACCTGGGCATGTCCGTTTGCCCATTGACGACGACGAAATGATCGACCGAGCTCTAGCGGTCGAGCCATTGACAGCGCGCAAAATTACAATGATTACTTACGACACTGGCCAGTCGACCAGAGCACGTGCAGCGGGCCTAGCGGTGCGGAAATTGAGTAGGCCACTGGGCGATGAGCCGGAGCGGCAGACCTAGGCCTTCCTGCAGACCATTTTGTTTGCCAGGGTAATCGTAATAGCGTAGCGCCCCATGTGGCGGAGGTGGGCTGATCATCCCGGCTATCGTCGAACTCAGCTGCGGTGACGGCGCGCTGCAATGCGCCCTTTAGGCATAAGTTCGTTCTGCCGCGCCGCTTCCGGTCCTCGGTCGCTGGCGCTCCTTGCGGGCCGGGCCGGCTTGCCACCCGGTCCGCGGCACCTGGCCGCACGCATGACCGAGTGGTGGCGGCGTTGCCGGGGCGGTCTGGTCTGCGGCGCTCGTGCCACACACGTGCCACGAAGGGCAGCAAACAGCGGTCGGTTGCGGTCACTCACGGGCACTCGGCCGCCATCTACCTGGAGCTTTATTGTCGCAGCTCAGCCGCTGGGCAGAGCAACCGATCTTCCAAGCTGGTTATGCGGTTTCGATTACCGTCGCCCGCTCTCATGGCCCCGGTGCAGGTCAGCGTGTCGCCCTATCCTCATCCGATAGCCGGCGGAGCATAACGAGCCTGGGCTCGCGCCAAAGGGGACTGTCCCGTTGAGTGAGGCGGCCGATCCCAAGCTGTTATGCGGCCTCGGGTGGGACCAGCACCTCCACCTGACGCAGTTCTTCCTCATGCAGATCGTGCTCGGTCTCGATGTCGTAGTCGGTCTGCATGTTGATCCAGTACCGCTCCGACAGCCCGAGGGCCCGGGAGAGCCTCAGGCCGGTGTCGGGCGTGATCCGGCGCCTGCCGTGGACGATCTCGCTGATCCGGGTCTGCGGCAGCCCTGTCGCCTGGGCGAGCCGGTACTGGCTGATTCCCAACGGCTCAAGGAACTCGGTGAGAAGAATCTCACCGGGAGTAATGGGGTCGTGCACCTTCGCGTTCATTAGCGCCTCCCTGGTCAGTGGTAGTCCGTGATCTCGACGTCAGCGGGTCCTTGCTTGGTCCACACGAAGCAGATTCGGTACTGGTCATTGATCCGGATCGAATGCTGTCCGGCGCGGTTACCGGCAAGCTTCTCCAGCCTGTTTCCTGGTGGGATGCGAAGGTCGTTGATGTTGTTCGCCGCGTTTAGCTGACGCAGCTTTTTTTGTGCGGCGCGTTGCATGTCTGCACCGAGGCGCGGGGCCCTTTCACGATTCCAGACCCGCTCCGTCGTATCGTCGGCGAAGGACTGGATCACCATCCGATGCTACCGCCAGGCGTTAGTAACGTCAATCGTTAGCATATCGTCAGGGTCCCCGCCAAGGCGAGCGGCTACGCCCCGTCGTGCCACACCCGTGGCACACGCCGCGGTGTCCAGCGGTCAGCCAGAGTCACTCACGGACACCACCGGGCTTCTGACTAGGACCTGCATTCGAACTGGTCAACACGCAAATCCGGCGACCGATCTTCCAAGCTGGTCATGCGGTTTCGATTACCGTCGCCCGCTCTTCGTCACCCGTTCTTCAGTCTGTTTGGGCTGATCAACAGTGCAGAGACACGCCCGGCCACGGATTCGGCCCCTGTTAGCTCGCCGGGCAGGGCCTTGCGCGTTGTCGTCAGGTTCAAGCACACGCCGCAGTTATCATCGAAGCGTGACCTTTGAGCGCATCACCACCGACCCGGACGTGATGGGCGGCCTGCCCTGCATCCGGGGACTGCGATTCCCCGTCGCCACGGTGGTCGCGATGGTCGCGGACGGCATGACGACCGAGGAGATCCTGGCCGAGCATCCCGGCCTTACCCGCGAGGACATCCACGAGTCGCTCCTTTACGCCGCCGAGGCGGTCCGCGAGCGGGAACTTCCTCTCCGCCATTCCGCGTGAAGTTCCTGGTCGACAACAACCTGTCGCCGCTGCTGGCCGAGAACCTGAACGCCAGCGGTCATGATGTGGTCACCTCCGAGACCTCGGCATGCAGGCGGCTGCCGATGAGGTAGCTCTGGCCCGCGCTGCAGCCGAAGGTCGCGTGCCTATTTCAGCAGACACCGATTTCGGCGGCCTGCTGGCCAGGTCGGGGGCGGCTGGTCCGTCAGTGCTCCTCATCCGGCGCCTGACCGGACGCCGGGCAGCTGAGCAGGCAGCCATCATCCACGCCAACCTCGACCAAGTCACTGAAGACCTAGACTCGGGCGCCGTCGTCGTGCTGGGCGACGAATGGGTCCGCATCCGACCCCTGCCGATGTAGCAACTGCCCGGCCAGGACGGACCGACCGCTGTTGTCGCAGCTCAACAATTGCGCGGAGGACGACGGCGAGGCGACCAACCCCTGCGTTGGTACGATCCAGCTTGTGCGACCACAGGCTGTCTCACCGGTTTTGCCGATCATCTCGCTCGACAAGCTGGGCAACGAGAAAGAGGAATCGGCCCGTCTCCGCGAAGCGACGCACGACGTTGGCTTCTTCTACCTGGTCGATCACGGTGTGCCGCCCTCCCTCGAAGGCGACCTGCTCCGCGTGGGCCGTGAGCTGTTCGCGTTGCCCGACGCCGATAAGGCAGCGATCGACATGATGAACAGCCCGCATTTTCGCGGGTTCACCCGGCTTGGCGGAGAGCGGACCCAGGGCCGTCAGGACTGGCGCGAGCAGATCGACATCGGCGCGGAGCGGCCGGCCATCACGCAGTCGGACCACGCGTGGGACATCCTGGAGGGACCTAACCAGTGGCCGGCGGCGCTGCCCGAGCTGCGCGACGTCGCCGAACGCTGGCAAGAGCAGATGGCGGCCATCGCTCGCCGTCTCCTGCACGCGTGGGCGGCTGCCCTGGAGCAGGAGGAGACGGTCTTCGACGCCGCATTCGCGACATCGCCTTCCACCTTGCTGAAATTGATCCGGTACCCAGCCGTGGCCCCACGCACCCGCGACGGTCAAGGCGTCGGCGCGCACAAGGACCCGGGCGTGCTGACCCTGCTGTGGATCGAGCCTGGGGCCGGCGGCCTCGAGGTCCAGCGGGATAGCGCGTGGATCGAAGCAAGGCCGGTGCCTGGCTCCCTGGTCGTCAACATCGGAGAGCTGCTCGAGTGGGCCACCGACGGCTACCTGCGCGCAACCGTGCACCGCGTGCTTTCGCCGACTGGCACCCGGGACCGGATCTCCGTCCCGTTCTTCTTCAATCCCGCCCTGAACGCACGAATCCCCCGCCTTGAGCTGCCGGTCTCGCTGCGACGGGCGGCACGCGGCGTCGAGGACGACCCGCGCAACGTCATCACCGACTGCTTCGGCGCGAACCTGCTCAAGGCGCGGTTGCGCGCGCACCCGGACGTCGCCGCCCGGCACCACCTCGACTTGGTGACCAGCAACGCCACCTGACGAAACCACCTGGTTGTCATCGAAGCGTGACCTTTGAGCGCATCACCACCGACCCGGACGTGATGGGCGGCCTGGATGCGCGCCTTGGCCACTGTGAGCGTCCGCTCGTTCTCGCCGCGCCTGGTCCAGTTCAAAGCCCGGTCGAAACACCTGGAATGTCTCCCGGTAGTCCTGGCCCTGCGCGATCACCGCGCCGAACACCGCCGAAAACGTGTGCCGCGGGACACCCAGCCAGTCGGCCCAGGTGCCGTACTCCCGGGACTCGTTCACCAGGCACTCGCCAACATCGAACACGACCGCGCCGATCACGGCAGTTACCCCACGACGGCCGGGGGCGGCCGAAGGGCGGCGCATTCGCCGCAGTTCCGCCGCACTGTCCACTGGTGAGTTCACCCTGAAGCCACAGTCCTACAGCCAGTCCCGGCGCCGGAAGATGATGTAGAGCACGATCGCGGCGACGACCATGATGGCGACCGAGGTAATGAAGCCCTCTGGCCGGCTGAAGCCGGGATAGGGCACGTTCATCCCGTAGAAGCCGGTGACCAGGGTCGGCACCGCGATGATCGCGGCCCAGCTGGTGACCTTCTTGGTGATGACGTTCAGCCGGTTGCCCTGGATGGTCAGGTTGGTCTCCAGGATGCTCGTCACCAGGTCGCGGAGACTGTCCGTCCATTCGGCGGCGCGGAGAACGTGATCGTAGACGTCCTGGTAGTAGGGCATGAGGTCTTCGTTCACGATGTGCAGGTCGCGGCGCATCAGGGAGTTGGCCACCTCGCGCATCGGGATCACGATGCGGCGGAGCAGGACCAGGCTCTTGCGCAGTTCGAAGCTGCGCCGCTGGACGGCCATGTCCTGCGGCACGTTGGCGAACACCTGGTCCTCCAGCGTCTCCACGGCGTCGTCGAGACTCTGCACGGACTCGAAGTGGCCATCCACCATGTAGTCGAGCAGTCCGTAGAGCAGGTAGCCGACGCCGAATTTGGTCAGGTCTGGATTGGCGTCCCAGCGGTCCACGACGGCTCCGATGTCGAGCCCGTCGTCCTTGCGGACCGTGATCAGCGCCCGCGGGGTGATGAAGGCGGAGAGTTCGCTGGTGGCCAGCTCACCCGACTCGGTATCCAGCCGCGCGCCGTAGGCCGTCACGAACAGGTGGCTCTGGTAGCGATCCAGTTTGGGCCGCTGGTGGTCGTGGACGGCGTCCTCCACGGCCAGCGGATGCAGCCCGAATTCGTCGCTCAGTACCGCCAGGTCGTCGCGGTCCGGATCACGCAGGTCAAGCCAGATGGTGACCGACTCGTCGGTCAGGTAGTCGCTGATCTCAGAGACCGGGAATCCCTCGCGCTCAAGTGCTCCGTCCCGGTAGAGCCGCGTTCGTGCCTGGCACTTAGTCGGGGTCTGCGAGGAGATGGTGGCGGCGGCCACCGTGTTGGGATCACTGCCGCCAAAGGTTTTGGCCACCGGCGGCCGGGCACCCAGCGTGCCACTGGATAGGGCGCTGGCGCTCACGGGGCCGGATTGAGTTGCGGTCATGGTTTTCTCCTCGTACACCGGCGGCGACTGGCGGATAGGGGCCTCCCATCAGAGTGGCACCAACCACGAGCCCGCCAGTCATGGCCGGCTCCTTTCAGTCACGGTGTTCCGCTGCGGGCTGACCGCGCAGGTCCGAGAGCCGGAGCGCCGGAGTCGTCAGGTCGGGGTCGGTGCGGATATCGAGGACGGTGACGCCATCGCGCTGACGCGCCTCGCTGAAGGCGCGGTCCAGGTCCGTCTCGCGCTCGACCGTCACGCCGGTCGCTCCGAGACTGGTGGCCAGGCCGGCGACGTCAACCTCGCCGATGGTGACCGCGGACATGCGGCCGGTCTGCCGCAGCTGGTGCATGGCGATCGTGCCGTACTGGCCGTTGCGCATGACCACGACGATGAGCCGGGCGCCCAGGCGGACGGCGGTCTCGACCTCCGGGCCGGTCATGAGGAAACCGCCGTCACCGCAGACGGCAGCGACGGTCCGGTCCGGAGCAGCCAGAGCCGCCGCCACTCCCGACGGGACGGCGTAGCCCATGGCCCCGTTGGCCGGGGCCAGCTGGGTCAGCGGTTCGTTGTAGCGCCAGTACAGGTGCAGGAAGGCGGAGAAATTCCCAGCGTCATTGGTGACGATCGTGTCGGCCGGGAGGGTGCGCAGCATCGACTCGATAACGGCGGCCGGGTCGAGACCGGCAGCCGCCGGCCGGCGGCGCGGAGTCGCCGCGGTGAGGTAGGCGCCGTGGGCCGGTTCCCAGCTCCGGCCGGGCCGCTCGGCCTTGTGCGGGCCGGCCTCGTCGGGCCCGCCCGCAGCATCACACAATTGACGCAGCAATGGCCGCGCGTCCGCCGTCAGCGCCAGGTCTGCGGGCATGGCCGCCCCGGGTACCGACGGATCGGTGTCGGCGTGAATGATCCGGGTGCCGGCCGCCGGCAGGGTAAAACCCTGGGTGGTGATCTCGTCGAGCCGGGCTCCGACCACCAGGACCAGATCGGCCCGGCGCAGCGCATCCAGGCAGGCCGGCGGCGTCCCCAGGCCGAGGTGCCCCAGGTAGTGGGGGTGATCGTTGGGAAAGACGTCCTGGCGCCGGAAGGCCGCGTAGACGCCCGCATTCCAGCGCTCGGCACACTCAACGAGCTCAGCGCGCGCGTCGCGGCAGCCGGCGCCGGCGATCAGGACGGGCTGCCGCGCAGCCCTCAGGGCGTCCGCCACCGCGGTGACCGCCGACGCTTCGGGAACCGACGGCGCCCGCCTCCCCTGGACCGCCCGAACCGCGGCCGCGACGGCCTCCGCGTCCACTTCCTCGCCCAGCATGTCGGCCGGCAACGCGAGCATGACGGGGCCGGGCCGCCCGGTTGTGGCCCGCCGAACCGCCTGGGCGGCGAGATCGGGCGCCCGGCTAGCGTGCTCGATCGTCGCGGCCCACTTGGTGATCGGGCGGTAGAAGGCCGGGAGGTCGACCTCCTGGAAGGCCTCCTTGCCCAAGAAGCCGGTCTCGACCTGCCCGAGCAGAACGATCATCGGCGTGGCGTCCTGCATGGCCGTGTGCACGCCGATGGCCAGGTTCGCTGCTCCTACTCCCCTGGTGCCTGCGGCGACCGCAGGCACCCCGGTCAGCTTGGCCTCGGCCTCGGCCATGAACGCCGCCCCGGATTCATGGCGGCAGGAGATGACACTGAAACGCGGGTCGGCGTCGGCCGCGTCGAGGATGCCCAGGAAGCTCTCCCCGGGCACGGTGTAAAGGCGGCCGATACCGGCCGCGGCCAGGATCTCGACGATGGCCTGAGCAGCGGTCATGTCGGTCAATTATTCGCCCGGGTCATGAGGTCGTGATTCCCGTCGCTCCGGTCGCCCGTTATCAGTAGATTTCTGATACTTTATTATAATAAAATGTGACCTCGCCCTGGGCCTTGAAGACAACGGCGGCCATCATGGCTCAGTCGAGGTCGAACTCGTTGCCTTCGATGTCCTGCATGACCAGGCACGACTCGTTGTTGTCATCGGCCAGCAGTACCCGCACCCGGACCGCGCCGAGCGCGACCAGCCGGGCGCATTCGGCCTCAAGCGCGGCCACCCGCTCGTCACCCACGAGCCCGGTGCCGACCCGCACGTCCAGATGCACGCGGTTCTTGACGACCTTGCCTTCGGGAACGCGCTGGAAGTACAGGCGCGGCCCCACCCCGGAGGGATCGCTGCAGGCGAACCACGAACCCTGATCCTCAAGCGGCTGCGAGCGGTCGAAATCGTCCCACGTGGCGAACCCCTCCGGTAGCGGCGGTGCGACGTACCCCAGCACCTCGCACCAAAAACGGCCGACGCGCTCAGGTTCTGCGCAGTCGAAGGTGACTTGGAACTGCTTGACCGACGCCATCGGTCCACCCTAGAGGCTGTGTTGCATCGGCAAACCGGATAACGCCGGCGTTCCGGCCGGCTTCCGGAGACGAGTGACCTACGCGGGGTCCTCCGGAATGACCTGTACGCCCAGCGGGACCAAGCTGATCGGGATGAGCTTGAAGTTGCCCAGGGCGAGCGGGATGCCAATGATCGTCAGGCAGAGCAGGATCCCGGTGACCAGGTGGCCGATGGCCAGCCACCAGCCGAACAGGATGATCCAGATCACGTTGCCGATCAGCGAGCCCAGCCCGGCAGTCGGGCGCCGGTCGATGGTCCGGCCGAACGGCCACAGCGCGTACCCGGCGATCCGGAAGGCGGCGATGCCGAACGGGATGGTGATGATCAGCACGAAGCACACCAGCCCGGCCGCCGCGTAGAGGATGGCCAGCCACAGGCCACAGAGGACCAGCCAGAGCACGTTCAGGATCAACCTCATCGCGGTTCCTCCGATTCTGGCGCGGCCCAGCGGTACGAGTTCATCACCGGCTGGCTTCCAGCGGCTCATCCTCAACGGGTGACGACGGTCGCCGGCCAGTAGGCCATGGTGCTGGTGTATCCATACGCCTACCCCGGCCTAAGGCCGGGGAAGTACCAACGCGGAGATCACGTGTCGACACTAACTGCATGGAAGTTCCCGACTCCCCAAGGGGCCGATGACGCGCTGGACCGCCTGCAGAAGCTGCAGGCCCAGCAGCTGATCACGGTGCAGGACGCCGCGGTGGTCAGCTGGGAGGTCGGGCGCAAGAAGCCCAAGACCCGTGAGCTGAACTCCACCTCGGCGCGCGGAGCGCTGGGCGGCGGCTTCTGGGGGCTGCTGTTCGGCCTGATCTTCTTCGTCCCGATTCTCGGGCTGGCCGTCGGCGCGGCGCTCGGTGCCCTGAGCGGCTCACTGGTCGACGTCGGGATCAGCAACGACTTCATCGACGCCGTCCGGCAGAAGGTCACGCCGGGCACCTCGGCGCTGTTCCTGCTCAGCTCGGACGCGGTGCAGGACCGGGTCCGCGACGAGTTTCAGGGGGTCGACGCCGAGCTGATCAGCACCAACCTGTCCAGCGAGCAGGAGGACAAGCTCCGCGAGGCCTTCGCCACCGAAGACTGAGACGCGGGCAGGTGCGGTGGCCGCAGCTACGGCGCGGCCACCGCACCTTTGCTATGTCCCTTCCGGGAACTGGTCAATGGAGCGGGAGCCGAGATCGCCCAGATCTCCACGAACAGGAATTCTGGAACAGGCCCTTGACAAGGATCGGAAGTGGTGTAATTCGAAGGAGCCGGGGGGCTTATAGTTTCGACGCTGTCACCGCCCTGCGATGGAGGGAAGTTTGGCAAGCTACCGCTACCGGATCACGGTCCGGGGTGGTCTGGGGGACGCTTCCCGCGCAGCATTCGAGGGCTTCGCGATCGTCTCTGACGGCACAGAGACCATCTTGATCCAAGACCTGGATCAGGCCGCACTCTACGGCGTACTCAACCGCATCCAGTCACTCGGCCTGGAGCTCATCGCGCTGACCCGGCTGGTTGACGGCGGGTGATGATCGCACCGGACGTGGGCATCGGGCGGCTCAGACGGGCTACTCAGTCGGGCGGCGCCTGCTTGACGTCGACGAGTTCGAGACCCAGCGCGCGGACCCGGTCCAGGAGTGCGTGCAGCGCGGATTGGTCGAGGTCGCCGGTCAGCACGGTCGTGGCTGGTTCGACCTCGACCGCCATGTCAGCGAACGCCTCCCGCGCAGCGGGGCCGAGCGCGCCGGTCACCCTGATCTCATAGCTGCGACTGGTCACCGCCCCTCCTTCCCGGGTCCGCGTCTGCCTGGTGCAGGCGGCCGCGTACCACCAACCCGGCGGACCTCGATCAGGTCCAGGCCCAGCTGCCTGATTCGCTCAAGCGTGCCGTGCAGGGCGGCCTGGTCCAGGGTTCCGCTGATCACCGTGACCTCCGCATTGCAGGTCATATCCAGACCGGCGAATGCCGCAGCTGATTCCTCATCCGGCTGTCCGGCGAGGCGGACCTCGTAGCGCGTGAGCACGAATCGTCCCTCCCGCGGTCGTCGCTGGTCTACAGCCTGCCCTGTTTCGCGCCGGCCCAGATCACCCGTATCGAGTGGTATCCCGGGTCAGCTGACATTCGACCGGCCTGGAGCTAGATCAGCTCGAGCTGGCGAGCTCGCTGGACGGCTTCCCGCCGGCGGCCGGCCGGGAGCTTGCGGTAGATCGCGGCCAGGTGGGTCTTGACGGTGTTGACCGACAGGCACAGCTCGTCGGCGATCTCGGCCGTGGACATGCTGGTGGGCAGAAAACGCAGGACCGCTTGTTCCCGCTGGGTCAGGGGGTCGGCCAGGTCACCCGTTAGCGTCGCCTGCGCTCCCCCGGTCGACTGCTCCGGTCCGCGGGGCGGTGGCACCGCCGCGCCGGGGGGCGGCACCGGCCACTGAGCCGCAACCTCGGGGTGACGGGCCAGCAGCGCGGTGAACACGGTGGCCATCTCCAAGAAGGGCAGGACGATATCGCCGCCGGCGATTTCGATGGCGCGCAGGATCACGTCCAGCGCGCGGGCCGGGTCGTGGTTCAGCTGCGCGATCTGCGCTTCGCAGAGCAAGGCCTGCACCAGCAGGTAACGGCCCACGTGCGAACTAGCCGCCGTGAGCACGCTGCGGACGCAGGTCTGGGCCCGGTCAAGATCGTTCAGGGCAAGGTAGGCCCGGGCCCGGGTCACCGCAGCGACAACGGCAACCTCGCGGCCCTGATGAGCTTGCAGCAGGCTGAGCGCGGCGCGCGGTCGTCCGAGCGAGATTTCCAGTTCCGCGAGCATCACGTCACGCTGAACCGCCAGCCCCGGCGGCGTCTGGTCGCCAGCCACCTGCAACATGCTGCGGGCCTCGTTCGACTGCCCGCGGGCCAGCAAGCGGCCGGCCTGGCTCAGGGCCACGGACACGGTGAGACCAGGATCTGACCCCACGGCTTCGGACGGCTGTAGCTGTTGCAAAACCCGATCCCGGCCGTGGAGGTCGCCCGCCACGTGCATACGGAGGGCTCCGGCGAGTTCCAGGGCGGGAGGCGAGGCCAGACCGTCGTGCTGGGCCAGGAGCGTCCGGGCTCGCTGGGTCGCGTCGTCGGCATGCTTGCGCCGCGACCAGCAACTGGCCACCAGCGCCCGCATACCGAGGACTTCGAGCTCGACCACCGCCGATCCGGACCGCTCAGCGTCCTCCAGCGCCACCTGCAGGAGAGCACCGACATCCTCGTACTGACTGTGCCAGAGGCGCGTACCGGCCTGGGCCAGCAGAACAGCGGCCCGCAACTCCGGCGTCACCAGCCCGGACAGCTGATCACCGGCGCCCAGGAGGCGGTCCACGGCGTCATCGACAGCGCCGGCGTCACCCGCCTTCTGCCCGAGAACGAGCTGAACCACGTTGAAGGTCAGGAGCAGGTCCGGGTCAGTTACCGGCTCGTCGGCTCTGGCCGCCGCGATGCGCTCAAGCTCCCGCGCGGCCACGTCCGGGCCGGCGAAGATCGCGACCATCGCCGGGTAGGCGACAGCCAGCTCGGCTGATAGCGCGGTGGCCGCCCCGCCGGGAACGCGCAGCGGCAGCAGCTCACGCAGGCCTGCCTGGGCCAGATCCTCCCGGTGCACGAACGCATGCACGAAGGCCCCCCGGGCCAGCAGGGAGGCAACGTACGGCCCGTCAGCCGCCTGAACCGCCCAGTACAGAGCGTTCTTGAGGTCGCCGGCTGCCTCGAACCACGCCGCGGCGCGTCTTTGCAGCTGCGGCAGCATGCGCGGGGCTGGTCGCCGCAGCAGGTAGCGCAGGATCTCGGCCAGCAGCTGGTGGTAGCGAAAACGCGTCTGCGCGGCATCCAGCGGGATGACGAAGGAGTTCTCCCGCGCCAGCTGGACCAGCAGGTCCCCGCAGCCGGCCATGCCGGTGACCGCATCAGCCAACGGGCCCGTTACCTCAACCAGGAAGCTGGTTTCGACCAGCAGACGCCGGTGTGGTTCGGGCAGCCGGCGCAGTACTTCGTCAACCAGATACTCGCCGATGCTGCCCTGATCCAACGCGAGTTCGGAGACGAAGGCCGCGGGATGCTCGGTCCCCTCCATCCGCATGGCCGAAAGCCGCACGCCCGCCGCCCAGCCTTCGGTACGGGCGGCGAGCAGGTCGAAATCTTGCGGCTTCAGGTTGACGTCATAAGACTCCAGCATCTGCTGCATTTCTGCTGGTGTCAGGGCCAGGTCGGCCGCGCGCAGTTCATGCATCTGGCCGCCGAGCCGGTACCGGTGCAGGGGCAGCAGGGGATCGCTGCGAGCGGACAGCACGAAACGCAGGCCCTGGGACCCACGGATCAGCCGGTCCAGGCCGTCCAGGACTTCCGGGTGGTTGAGAACGTGCGCATCGTCGATCACCACGACGAGCTGAGGTGCCTGGTCAGGCACATTGGCCAGTAGAGCCTGGACCAGGTCAAAGGTCCCAGTCTGCGGCATCGCACCGGGCGGACCGCGGTCAATACCGGCGACTGAATCAAGCGAGCCGGCCAGCAGCTGCCAGAACCGCCGGGGGTCGGCGTCCGCGGCCGTCGGGGTCAGCCAGGCGACGCGCGCGCCGGTGCGCCTGACCCAGTCGCTGAGCAGGACGGTCTTGCCTGATCCGGGCCCCGCCGCCAGAAGAGTGAGCGGCGTATCCGCGCGCCGGGCAAGCTCAGCGAGAAGACGAGGACGAGAAATATGCCGCGGCGGAAGACGCGGCACGATCAACCGCGAGTCACCCATGGCGCTCGGCATGGCCTGGCTCCCCCGGTCGCGGACATTTTCCGCACTTCGGATTCACACTGGCTGACGGGATCCCCTCTGATCAACCGTAACCCGGCCTATCCGCGGCGCGATAGTACCCTTACCTTCGCACTTGCGCAGGGAATCACTGCAAACCATTGTTATTTGGGTCGGCCGGACCGGAATCACCCGCGAAGGATGATCAGCCGCGGGCGGGAAGTTGATTTCATCGCTGGCATGCTCTTCATCTGGCTGGTGCTCCGGCTGGTCGTGCTCGCGGCCATCATTGACCTGACCGCGCACATCGTTCCAGGCATCCACGTGAGCGGCGGCTTCGCGTGGCTGCTGTGGGTGGCGGTGATCTTTTCGGTCATCAACCTCATCCTCGGCCCGCTGTTCCGCCTGCTCAGCCTGCCGTTCATCATCTTGACCCTGGGCTTGTTCCTGCTGGTGGTCAACGCCGCGCTGCTGGCGATCACGGCCGGAATCTCCAGCCATCTCGCCGTCGACAACTTCGGCTCGGCGGTCCTGGGCGGACTGCTCATCGCGGTATTCAGCTGGCTGGCCGAACTGCTGCTGCCGCTGGGCCGCCGCCGGGGCAAGCACCACGGCTCCCGCGATGTGGCCAGCGAACGAGTATGACCGCGGAGAGCCTGCTGGCCTCGTGGGACGACACGGCTACTCAGCGAACCATCGTGGCGTTCGTCCAGGCCGTGACCAGCAAGGATTCGGACAGGTTCGTCCCCCGGCCGGAACGCGTCGCGGTATTCGACAACGACGGCACGTTGTGGAGCGAGAAGCCCATCCCTATCCAGCTGGACTTCACCCTGTTCCAGATGGCGGCCCAGGCCAGCCAGGACCCATCGCTGAAGAGCCGACAGCCCTACAAGGCCGCCGTCGAACGCGACTACGGCTGGCTGGGGCAAGCGATGGTCAAGCACTACCACGGCGATGACACCGACCTGCGGCTACTCATGGGGGCGGTCGAGTCAGCGTTTGAGGGTATGGGGGTCGAGGCGTACAGCGCCGAGATCCTCGGGTGGCTGCAACAGGCGTCGCATCCCACGCTCGGGCGTCCCTATCTGCGCTGCGGGTTCGCACCCATGGTGGAGCTGCTGCACTACCTGGAGGCCAATGGCTTCACCAACTACATCGCCTCAGGGGGCGACCGTGACTTCATGCGGCCGTTCGCTCAGGACATCTACGGGATCCCGCCGGAACGGGTGATCGGCAGCGCCCTGGGGCTCGGCTTCGACGACAGCGGGGACGACACCCAGCTGGTGTACAAATCGAAGACCGAGTTCTTCGACGACGGGCCGGAGAAGCCGGTGCGGATCTGGAGCCGGATCGGCCGCCGGCCGCTGGTCGCGGGGGGTAACTCCAACGGCGACGTGCCCATGATGCGTTTCGCCCGCACGGGTCAGCGCGACGCGCTGCGCCTGCTGGTGCTGCACGACGATCCGGACCGCGAGTTCGACTACACCGCTGGGGCCGAAGACGCGCTCGAACGGGCCAGGGCGCAGGACTGGACGGTCATCAGCATCAAGAACGACTGGGCGGCGGTCTTCACCGGCCCATGAGTGCTACTTCACCCCGTCTGGATGAGGGTCAGCCGGCGTCCCGGCCCTGAAGATGGGCGATGTATGGATCCACATCGGACAGGCAGCCCTGTATGAGGAGTGATGATGGCGAAGCGGTTCAGCGGTGTAGTCAACGTCGACGTCACCAAGTCCGTGCCGGACTGGGGGCCCTACACCCAGCCGATCGCGCCTGAGGGCACCCCCAGCGTGCTGTACATCGTGCTCGACGACGTCGGGTACTCGGCCATGGGCCCCTACGGGGGTTGATCGAGACGCCGAACATCGACCGGATCGCCCAGCGCGGCCTGACCTACACGAACTTCCACACGACCGCGCTGTGCTCGCCGACGCGGTCGTGCCTGATGACCGGGCGGAACCACACCACCAACGGCATGGCCACGATCACCGAGGCCGCGTCGGGCTTCCCCAGCTCGAACGGCCACATCCCGTTCGAGTGCGGCACGGTCGCTGAGGTACTGGGCGAGCGGGGCTGGAACACCTACATGACCGGCAAGTGGCACCTGACCGCCGAAGACGAAATGAACATGGCCTCGCGGAAGGCCCAATGGCCGGTGGGACGCGGATTCGAGCGTTTCTACGGCTTCCTGGGCGCGGAGACCAACCAGTGGTACCCGGACCTGGTCTACGACAACCACCCGGTGGAGCAGCCGGCGCTGCCGTCCGAGGGCTACCACCTCACGACCGATCTCACCGACAAGGCGCTGGAGTTCATCCGTGACGCCAAGGCGGTCGCCCCGGACAAGCCGTTCTTCCTTTACTACTGCCCGGGTGCGTGCCACGCCCCGCACCACGCCCCCAAGGAGTGGATCGACAAGTACCGGGGCCAGTTCGACATGGGCTACGAGGCCTACCGGCAGCTGGTGTTCGACCGGCAGAAGCAGCAGGGCGTCATCACCGACCAGGCCGAGCTGTCCCCGATCAACCCCTACATCGACGTGACCAGCGCCGACGGGAAGAGCTGGCCCGAGGCCGACACCGTGCGGCCCTGGGATTCCCTCACCGACGATGAAAAGCGGCTGTTCGCGCGGATGGCCGAGGTCTACGCCGGTTTCCTGTCCCACGCCGACCACGAGATCGGTCGCCTGCTCGACTACCTGGAGGAATCCGGGCAGCTGGACAACACGATCATCGTCCTGGTCTCGGACAACGGTGCCTCCGGCGAGGGCGGCCCGAACGGTTCGGTCAACGAGAACAAGTACTTCAACGGGATCCCGGACAACATCGAAGCCAACCTGTCTCACCTGGACGACCTGGGTAGCCCACTGACCTACAACCACTACCCCACCGGCTGGGCCTGGGCGTTCAACACCCCGTTCAAGCTGTGGAAGCGGTACTCGAACTTCGAGGGCGGCACGGCCGATCCGATGATCATCTCCTGGCCGGCCCGGATCACCACTCCCGGAGTGCGCCGTCAGTATGTGCACGCCGTCGACATCGTGCCGACCCTGTACTCCCTGCTCGGGGTGGAGCCACCCGATGTCGTCAAGGGTTACACACAGTTCCCGCTGGAGGGCATCAGCTTCGACGCGACCCTCAACGACGGGACCGCGACCACCGACAAGCAGACGCAGTTCTACTCCATGGGCGGCACCCGGGCGATCTGGCACCAGGGCTGGAAGGCCGTGGCCATCTCGCCGGCCGCCCCCGACATGTGGGCGGGCTACGCCAGCCAGCGCTGGGAGCTGTTCAACACCGAGGATGACCCCAGCGAATGCCACGACCTCGCGGCCCAGGAGCCAGGAAGGCTGCAGGAGCTCATCGAGCTGTGGTGGGCCCAGGCCGGGCAGTACCAGGCCCTGCCGCTGGAAAACCGCAACGCCCTCGAGATCATCACCACCGACCGGCCGCAGCTGACCAAGCCGCGGAACCGGTACGTCTACTATCCCGGCACGGCCGAGGTCCCCGAGTCGGTCGCGCCGAACATCCGTAACCGCTCCTACACGATCGCGGTCGAACTGGACATTGACGCCGACGACGCCGGCGGGGTCCTGTTCGCGCACGGCGCCCGGTTCGGCGGCCATGCCCTCTACATCAAGGACCGGAAGCTCAAGTACGTGTACAACTTCGTCGGTGACATCGAGCAGATCGTCGAGTCGACCGAGCCATTGCCCACCGGGCACGTGATCGTCTCAGCCTCGTTTGAACGCGAAGGGGACGCGATGCCGGCCGAGGGCATGCTGACCCTGCACGCAGGCGACCGGGAGGTCGGGCAGGGCCGCATCAAGACCCAGCCGGGCAAGTTCTCCATCGCCGGTGAGGGACTGAACATCGGCAAGGACGGGGCCGAGCCGGTTACCGACGACTACCCGGGCCAGGCGCCCTGGCCGTTCAGCGGCGGCACGATCCAGCGCGCGACGGTCGACGTCAGCGGCCAGCCGTTCGTCGACCTCGCGGCCGAGGCGCGCATGGCCCTGCTGCGAGACTAGGCCGATGAGCGAGCAGGTTGTGGCCGACGCCCAGGGTCCGGGGCGGGCGCCGGCCGAGAAGATGGTGTGGGTACCAGGGGGCAGCTTCCTGATGGGGTCGGAAGACTTCTACCCCGAGGAGCGCCCGGTGCGCGAGGTGGAAGTCGACGGGTTCTGGATGGACGACCATCCGGTGACCGTGGCCGAATTCAGCCGGTTCGTCGCCGCGACCGGCTACGTCACGATGGCCGAGCGCCCGCTCGACGCGGCGCAGTATCCCGAGGCCGACCCAAGTCTGCTGCATCCGGGCTCACTGGTCTTCCACGCCACCGCCGGGCCGGTGGACCTGCGGGACGTGGCCCAGTGGTGGAGCTACGTCCCCGGCGCCCAGTGGCGCCACCCGCAGGGGCCGGGCAGCACCGTCGCGGGCCGGGACGATCATCCGGTCACCCACGTGGCGGCCGAAGACGCCGAGGCCTACGCCGCCTGGTCCGGCCAGGAACTGCCGACCGAAGCAGAATGGGAGTTCGCTGCCCGTGGCGGCCTGCCCGGCGCGGTGTTCGCCTGGGGCGATGAGTTCACCCCGCACGGCCGGGTGATGGCCAACACCTGGCAGGGCGATTTCCCGTGGCGGAGCCTCAAGTCCCGCCGCCGGCAGGGCACGTCGGTGCCCGGGGAGTTCCCGGCCAACGGTTTCGGGCTCTACGACATGACCGGCAACGTCTGGGAGTGGACGAGCGACTACTTCGTCACCGACCCGGCCCAGCACGCCGGGGATGGCTGCTGCACGCTGCGGAACCCGAGGGTGACCTCGGCCGAGGACAGCCTGGTGCCGGGTCAGCCCGGGGCCCAGATCCCGCGCCGTGTGATCAAGGGTGGCTCACACCTGTGCGCCCCGAGTTACTGCCTGCGCTACCGTCCTGCGGCCCGGCAGGGCGAGGCGGTCGACACCTCCACCTCCCACCTCGGCTTCCGCTGTATTCAGCGTGCCCCATCGAGGTGAAGGAAGGACCCCTGCATGGCGCTGTCCCTGCGGCTGCCGGTCTTCACGTCCCTGCGCGGTTATCGGGCGAGCTGGCTGCGCGGCGATGTGATCGCCGGGCTGACCGTCTGGGCGGTTCTGGTGCCCGAGGCGCTGGCCTACGCCTCCATCGCGGGCGTCTCACCAGTGGTCGGGCTCTACGCGGCACCGGGGGCGCTGATCCTTTACGCCGCGTTCGGCAGCTCCAAGCATCTGGTCGTGGGGCCGATGGCGGCCACCGCGGCCCTGTCGGCGGCGGCGGTGGGGACGGTGGCAGCGGGCAACAACGGCCGCTTCGCCGCCCTGACCGCGACGCTGGCCATCACCACCGGCATCCTGGCCCTGGCGGCCGGCCTGGCGCGGCTGGGGTTCCTGGCCAACTTCATTTCCGAGCCGGTGCTGAAGGGCTTCATCGTCGGCCTGGCCCTGACCATCATCATCGGGCAGGTGCCCAAGCTGCTAGGGATCGAGAAAGGGTCGGGTGACTTTTTCGAGCAGCTCTGGGATGTGATCACCAGGCTCGGGGACTCGCAATGGCGGACAGTTATCGTCGGGTTGCTCTCGCTGGCGGTCGTCCTGGTGCTCCGCCGGGTGGCCCCGATCGTTCCCGCACCGCTGGTGGCCGTGGCCCTCGGAATCCTCGCCGTCTACGCCCTGAACCTGCAGCACCACGGGGTGAAGATCGTCGGGCACATCGACAGCGGGCTGCCCTCGTTCGGCCTGCCGTCCGTGCCGGCCAAGGACTACCTCAAGCTGACCGGTTCGGCGGTGGGGGTCATGCTGGTCGGCTTCGCCGAGGGCCTCGGCGCGGCCAAGACCTACGCCGCCCGCAACGGGTACCAGGTCAGCCCGAACCGGGAACTGATCGGCCTGGGCACGGCCAACCTGGCGGCCGGCCTGTCCAGCGGGATGGTGGTCAACGGGTCGCTGTCCAAGACCGCGGTGAACGGCTCAGCCGGGGCCCGGACCCAGATGTCCGGCCTGGTCGTCGCGGTGCTGACCATCCTGACGCTGCTGTTCCTGACCGGGCTGTTCGAGGATCTGCCGGAGGCGACACTCGGCGCGGTAGTGATCGCGGCGCTGATCGAGCTGGTCGACATCAGCGCCCTGCGGGCGCTGTACCGCGCCTACACCAAGCGGCTGGGCCAGATCTACGGGCCTGCGGCCCGGGCCGACTTCATCGCGGCGGTGGCGGCGATGCTCGGCGTCCTGATCTTCGACACCCTGCCCGGCCTGTTCATCGGGATCGCGGTGTCGTTGCTGCTGCTGCTCTACCGGGTCTCCCGGCCCCACGTCGCGGTCCTCGGGCAGGTACCGGGCACGAGCCAGTGGGCGGACGTGGCCCAGCACCCCGAGGACGAGACCATCCCCGGCGTCGCGATCCTACGGGCCGAGTCCGGTTTGTTCTTCGCCAACGCCGACCACGTGCGGGTCACGATCAACGAGGCCGCCACGGCCGAGGGCATCCACGCGGTCGTGCTCGACGGAGAAACGATCCCGTTCGTCGATGTGACGGCGGCCCGCATGCTCGACGAGCTCACCGCCGACCTGCACCGCCGCGGGGTGCGGCTGGTCATCGCCCGCGACGTCGGCCAGGTCCGCGACGTACTGGCCCAATCAGGCGTTGCGGCCGCGCCGGAGTACTTCCCCTCGGTGCGGGCCGCGGTCGACGCGGTCCGGGCCGACCCGGCCGCCCAGGTCGCCGCCCCGACCAGCACAGTGGTCGCCGGCCCGACCAGCACAGTGAAGGAGACCTGATGGGCCAGGCCATTGGCAGCACGCTGCCGCTGGCGGTCGGCGTGGCGCTGAGCCCGGTCCCGATCATCGCCGTCGTCCTGATGCTCACCTCGCGCCGGGCCCGGTCCAACGGGCCGGCCTTCGTCATCGGCTGGCTCATCGGCCTCGCGGTGATCGGGGCCATCGTCCTGAGCGTCGCCGGGCCGACCGGCGCGAGCAAATCCGGGTCGCCCGCCACCTGGGTCAGCTGGGTCAAAATCGTGCTGGGCGCGGGGCTGCTGCTGGTCGCGGTGCGGCAGTTCCGCGGCCGCCCGCAGGACAGTGATGAGGCGGCGCTGCCCAAGTGGATGGCGTCGATCGACACGATGAAACCGCTGGCGGTGCTAGGGCTCGCGGCCCTGCTGGGCGGGGTCAACCCGAAGAACCTGCTGCTGGCGGTGAGCGCGGGTGCGTCGATCGCGCAGACCGGCATCTCCGGCGCCGACCAGGCCATCGCCTACGCGGTCTTCGCGCTGATCGGGACGATCGGGGTCGGGACCCCGGTGGTGATCTACTTCGCGCTGGGCGAGCGGTCCGCGACGATGCTGGCCACGCTCAAGGACTGGATGGGCCGGCACAACGCCGTCATCATGTCCGTGCTCTGCCTGGTCATCGGGGTCAAGCTCATCGGTGACGCGGTCGGCGGCCTGACCAGCTAGGTCCGGGCCGGTACGGGGGTGATGTCGCCGAGCTTCCAGCTGTGGTCGAAGTAGCTCTCCAGCGGGCCATAGAACCGGAAGTAGGAGAACCAGTGCTGATCCGGGATGGTCTGGATCCAGTTGGTTTCCCGCCCAGCCGGAGGTTCCGGGGCGAAGTGCACGTCAACCGAGCCATTGGAGTTGTAGACCAGCTCAGCATCGCGGGAACCGCGGTCGCCACGCTGCTGCGCATTGTCGATCAGGCACCGGGTACCGATGTCGTAGACCGAGACCGACCAGAACAGTTTCGCCGGTGGGTCAGCTGGGATGTGCAGCGTGTAGGTCCGGCCGCCGTCGAGCCAGGCGCCGTCGGCGTCGGTGTAGCTGGCCAGGTACGCCTGGCCCACCCCACGGGTCTGGCTTTTCATCGCCTCGGAGAAGCTGACCGCCTCGTAGAACCAGGCGGCGCGCTCCAGGAGCTGGTCATAGCCGCGGCCGCGCTGATCGGAATGATCAAGCTGGACCACGAGATCCCATTGCCGGTCGGGCCAGTACAGCGCGCCCGGGAAGCGCTTGGCGAACGAGTTCGCCTGGGCCATCAGCTCGCCCGCGCTGGTCGCCTCGGTCAGCAGGCGCGTCAGCCGGGCATCGGGATCAAAGGGCCTGCCTTGCTCAATGCCGAGCTGCCGGAGCATGGCCAGGTAGAACCGGTCCCGCTCGTCGACAACCTCCCGCTGGTAGATCTCGTGCAGCCGGACCCAGTATTCCAGGCCGCGCGGCTGGTCACCGTTCCAAACCCGCCCGTCTGGGGAAACGATCCGGGTCTGCGCGGCGGGACGGCCATCAAACGGCGTGATCCGGACTCCCTGCACAAGGGCCTGCGAACGGTTTAGGTCCGGGTCGAGCGTGCGGAACCCGAACATCACGTTCATGCCGGTGGCCTGATGCACGTAGAAGCTGGCGTCGACCTCGGGCGGATCCTGTCCGGGCGGCACGATCAGGTGGCTGCCGCCGCGGCCCTGATCTGGCCCCATCTCCCCCATGATCGCGAATTCACGCTGCCAGAAATCCGACAGACCCCCGGCGGTCGGGCCAGGCGGCAACTCCACTACCAGTGGGCCGGTCTGGCCCAGGTCGATGAAGTTCAGGATGTACGGGGTCGTAGCGTTCGCCGTAATCAGCCCAAGCCGATCCCGGTAGCTCACGTACTGCACGAGATCGTAGTTGGTGGCCCCGAATACCTCGCGGTGCTGCAGCTGCCACTGTGCGTACGACACCAGGGGCAGCGCCCAGAGATAGGCCTGGCAGCCGAGCTGGTAATCCAACTCGTCGAACACGACCCCCAGATCTTCCCGGCGCGGCAGCTCTCCATCCATCTGGACGCGGCCCAGTCGCCCCGCCAGCGGGTGATCCGGCCCAGGTCCTTCAGTTTTCGGCATGATGCCAGCATTCGCGGGCCTCATCCGCCGGACCTCATCCGACCGGGGTGATGTCCAGAAACCCGGGCCGAGACGCCGCTAGCTGTCTGCGCAGGTGATACGGCAGGCGTCCTCGCCGGTTCCCCCGACGAACTCCATCGGATCACCGACGCCCAGGTCATCGGCTCCGGCGGTCTCCAGCATCTGGCAGCATGCCGGTAGTTGCTCGGGTGGCTTAGGGAGGAACCGGTGCCGGTCCGTTTTCAGTTGGTCATCGACTGCGCCGACGCGGATCGGCTGGCCCGGTTCTGGGCCGCCGCGCTGGGTTATGAGGTCGCGCCGCCCCCGGCCGGGTTCGCGACCTGGAACGACTTCTACCGCGAGCTGAGGCTGCCCGAGGAGGACCTGGCCGACGGGGCGGACCGGATCAACGACCCGGAGGGCCACGGGCCGAGCATCTGGTTCCACGCCGTCCCTGAGGCCAAGGCGGTCAAGAACCGGCTGCACTTCGACATCCACGCCAGCGGCGAGTGGACGGACCCGATCGAGACCCGCCGGAAGCGGGTCGACGCGGAGGCCAGCCGACTGGCCGCTCTGGGCGCCACCATCACGGGCGCGCTGTCCGACGAAGGGCTGGATCACTACGCGGTCGGCATGAAGGACCCGGAAGGCAACGAGTTCGACATCAACTGACTCCCGGTCAGCCCCTAAGGAAAACCGCAGGCGGTAACCGGGGGTTAACCGCATTCCGCCGGGTCACCTGGGCTTCGTACCGTTACGGCAAGGGTTGACGGGACGTACGGAGGGCCTCATGGCCGCAAATCACCAGGCTGAGATCGCCGCTTCGGCCGCCGCACTGCAGGATCTTGGCCCCGGATATGACCAGGCCCTGGCCGAGGGTCTGGTTGATCGCATCGGCGCAGAGATCGACCAGCGGATCGAGGCCAAGATCGAGAACCGGGTCACGGCGGAGGTGGACAGCCGCATCCTGACCCAGCTGGACCGGTACGCAGGGTGCAGGCACCAGCGGCGCCGTGCCAATCGCATGATGCGGACCGAGCGGGCCGACCATCCCGGCCGGCAGTCGATCATGCTGACCCTCGGATCCATGCTGGCCGCCCTGCTGGTGACCGTGATCGTCCTCCACGGACAGCCAGGTGTGGCCGCCATCATGCTCACGGCCCTGATCTGGATCCTCATCGCCATCATCAACGTGGTCTACGCGACGCGCCCGCGCCCGCGCCCGCACCAGTAAAAGGCGTTGCGCCAGGGCGCTGGCCCGGCGGTAGCGTCTCAGCAATGGCGAGGTGGCGAGTAACGGAGCCCGAGCAGACCGGGCGGCCCAAGGTCCCGGCCGCGGCGCTGGTGCTGGGGGGCGTGTTCGGGCTTGAGGGCGGCGCGGCCATCGCGGCGACCATCATCCCGGCGGCGGGGATCGCGGGGACGGTCATGCTCCGGCTCGGGCTGGGATCGGCCGGGCTGCTCGGGCTCGGGCGGCCGTCGCTGCGAAGCCTGGACCGGCGGGCGGCGCTGCTCGTGCTCGCGGTGGGGTCACTGCTGGCCGCTCATCATCTGCTGTTCTACACCGCGATCCACCGCCTGCCGCTGGGGATCGCGGTGACGTTGGAGTTCGTCGGGCCGTTGACCGTCGCGCTGGCTGGTTCCCGGCGCCGGGCGGACCTGTTCTGGGCGTTGCTGGCGGGCGCCGGGGTGGCGGCCGCGGCGGGCATCGCGGGCGGCGGAAACCTCAGCCTGACCGGGATCATGTGCGGGCTGGTAGCCGGCGCCTGCTGGGCCGGTTACATCGTCGTGTTCCCGCGCCTGTCGGCGTGCCAGGGACGAGCTGACGGGTTGTCGCTGGCCACGGGCTGCGGGGCCGTGCTCACGGTGCCGTTCTGGCTGGCCAATAATCCGGGCCGGATTTTTACCCCGCGGATCCTGCTGCTCGGTGCGGCGGTGGCGCTGCTGTCCGACGTGCTGTCCTACAGCCTGCAGAGCGAGGCCCTGGGCCGCATGCCCGGGAGCCTGTTCAGCATCTTGACCAGCACCGAGCCCGCAGCCGGCGCGCTCATCGGGCTGATCGCCCTCGGTCAGCAGATCAGCCTGGCGCAATGGGCCGGCATGCTCGCGGTCGTCGCCGCCTCGGCCGGCGCGACGATCACCCGCGCCCGGTCACGCCAGGAAGAGGTAGCTCTCTATGAGAGCTGAAGAGTTGGACCAGAAGTTCGACGACGGCGAGGACATCACCGGTGATCTGGATCTGGGGGCGGCCCGTCGTCCTGCCCTGAAGCCCACGGGCTCAGGGCGGCTGGCGTGCGATTATGGCGGCGTGAGTTCCCCGGATACGGCGGCGGCCTGGACCGAGCAGCAGATCGGCTTGGTCCGCGACGATCCGGCCGGCCGGATGGCCCTGATGCAGCGCTGCTACTACGGGCCGTTCGGCCGGGCCCCGCGGCATCTGCCGTTCCACCGGGCGGCGATGTCGTTCATGCGCTGGCAGGTCCGGCGCGGTTTGCTGCAGCCGCTGTCCAGTGACCGCCCCGGCAGCCCGTGGTGGCGGGCGGTGAACGAACGCATCCTCCGCGACGGCTGCGAGGCGGTGGCCCTGAGCGGGGACCTGCCCGGGCCGACCTCCTCGCGGACCGTTGACTACTGGATGTCCTTCGCTGATTACCCGACCGCGCGAGCCTGGTACCGGGCCCACAACGGGAGCGTGGTCGCCGGGTACCTCGAGCACCGCCACCTGGCCGAGGCGGAGAACGAGGCCGAACGATTCTTTATGAACGTGGTGCTGTGCCGGGTGCTGTACGCGCACGCCCTCGTCGCGGCCCCGCGGATCTCGCTGGGGTGGCTTCGCCCGCTCGGCCCGTTCCTCGGTGACCCGAGGCTGGGCATGACCGGCATCTTCCTGCAGCTGTCCCGGGTGCTGCCGGACGAGTACCCGCTGCGCGGCAGCGCCCGCTCCTACCTCCCGGACGAACTCGGGTTCGGCCGGCTGCTCGACTACGGGGTGATCGCTCCAAGGCTGCAGCAGCTCTACCAGTGGTCAGCGCACGAGCTGGCCGCTCCGGGCCTGCTGGACTGCATCGGGGACGGAGCGCTGACCTACGCCTGGCCCGCCGGGGACCGCGACGTCTGGCAGCCGCCGAAGTCGTTCATGGTCCAGCTGGCCCACCGGGCGCTCCCGCCCGCACGACGGGCCTGAGGGCTGCCCCGCAGCTCAGGCCGGCCAGGACGGCTGGGTCCGTGACCGGGCCCGGTGACGGCTGGGACCGCGACCGGGTCCGGCCCGGCTCGCTGGACTTTATGCCATAAAGTTCCTGGCCCAACTCCCTTGACTTTATGTCATAAAGCAGGGTCTACTTTATGACATAGAGTCGAAGCAAGGGAGACACCATGAACGGCACAACCAGCATCAGCACCGCCACCGGAAACGGCGGCCACTTCGATCCCCAGCAGGCCGCTGCCCTGCTGGACCAGACCACCCGGCGGACCCAGCGCGCCCTGACGCCCGCCCAGCCCTGGCTGCTGGCCATCAGGGCGGTCGCGGTCCTGCTCACGCTGGGCGCCTGCTGGCTGAACGTTCGCGGACAGCACCCGTACCACGGCCCGACCTTCGCGGTCCTGCCGTTCGTGTGGGGGTTCGTGGTCGTCAACTTCATCGCCACCGTCGGGATGCGCGTGCGTGCGACCCAAGGGATCAGCGGGAAGTCCCGGCTGCGCCCGTGGGAGATCATCGTCCTGGCGCTGGCCTGGCTGGCCGTGCTGCCCGTCATCGGAGGCCTGGCGGCCGCCGGCGCGAGCTCCGCGACGGCCTACTCGCTGATCCCGCTCACGGTGCCGCTGATCCTCGGCGGCCTGGCCTGGGCGGCCATCAACGCCGCGCGGGCCGACTGGCGCCCGTTCGGCGTCGGGGCCGGGGTGGCCGTGGTCGGTGCCATCGGGCTGTTCGCGGGACCGGCGGGAGCGTGGGCGGTGGACGGCGTAGGGCTGTGCATCGTCCTGCTCGGTGCCGCCGTCACCATCGTCTGGCCGCAGCACCGCAGCGTGGTCCGGTCATGACCGGCGAACTCGACCCACTGATCCACGTGCCCACCCGGCTGAAGATCGTCGCCACGCTGGCCGCACTGCCCGACAGCGACACCCTGACCTTTACCCGCCTGCAGGACCTGCTCGAGCTCACCGCCGGCAACCTGGTTATCCAGTTGCGCAAGCTCGAAGAGGCCGGCTATCTCAATACCGAAAAGACCAGGAACGGGTCCGGGCAGAAGACCACGGTCGCCCTGACCAGCCAAGGCCATCAGGCACTCGACGCCTACACCCAGGCGCTACGCGGCCTGCTCGGTGGCCCGTAGCTGACCCACCCGCCCTGACTTCCCTGACAGCCCCTCGCCGAGGGGCTGTCAGTCGTTGGGCAGGGCCGCTAAATCGCGCTTGACTGAAATCGGGCGGGGATGGTGGGAGTGCCTAGCGAAGCCAGAAGTCGTGCGGATAGCGGCCGGGGTGGAAGCCGGCCGCTTCGGCCATAGCGGCGGCGTCGGCGAAGCCCCGGGCCACGGCCGACGGCTGGTGGGCGTCGCTTCCGAAGGCCGCTGCTTCACCGCTGGCCTCATACCACCAGCGCACGATCGTGGCCGGGAGCGGCACCCTGGTGTTGATCTCCAGGGCGCGGCCGGAACCGGCCAGCGCGGCGAGCACGGCCCGGTACTCGTCCTCGTACCTCGCGTCATCGAAGGGCCCGGCGGTTTCCGGCCAGTAGCGCAGCGGGTAGTCGATGTGGGCCAGCACGGCGAAGGGCGCGGACGAGCTGGCCAGGCGGAGCGCTTCGGCCAGATAGGTGGTCATTAGTTCGTCGGGGCCGATGCGCTGGTAAAGGTGCTGGTCCAGCAGCCAGGGCTGGTCGGGTGCGAGCGAGTGCACCGAGCCCAGCACCCGGTCGAAGCTCCCGGTGCTCAGCACGGCCTTGACCTGCGGCTCGTGCCAGTGCGGCTCCCCCAGCTCGGCCCCGGAGACGATGCGGAGGTCCGGGAACTGCTCCCGGCAGCGCTGCACGCAGGCCAGATAGCCGGCGGAGTCCAGCGGCGGCGGCCGGAAGCGCCCATCGGGGCCCACGAACGCCGGGTCGAACGACGCTTCCTCGGTCGTGACCTCAGGCGCGATCAGCCAGGCGGTGAAGTCAACGTGCTCGGTGAACGCGATCGATGGCAGGCCCAGCTCCGCGGCGCGGGCGCACGATCCCGCCATCGAGCCGGCCACCGCGTCCCACGACCATTCAGTATGGGTATGCCCGTCTGATGGATAGGTCGGCACCTGAGCTAGTCAATCAGCGGTCGTGGGCCGGCTCGGGTCCGGGGCCGTCGAGGTCGCGCAGCACGCCGGTCACGAAGCTGGCCTTCTCGTCGGTGTACCGTTCCCGGTCATCGGCGTGGGCCCGGGCCAGCCGGGACTTGACCTCGGCGTACCGGTCCCGCAGGGCAGGATCAGCGCGGAGCGCGTCACGGAACCGGAGCTGCTGGTCCCACCGGGCCGCCCCCGCGGCCATCAGGTGCAGGTGCGCCCAGCGATGCTGGCCATCGGGTGACACCTTGGCCAAGAACCGCCGCCACGGACGGCCGTCGAGCTCCGGCGGCACGTACCGCCAGTCCAGCTCGCCGAGCGTCCCGGCCACTCGATTGACCACCACATCAGTGTCCGTGACCTGCGCCATCAGGTCGATGACAGGCTTGGCGACCAGGCCGGGGACGGCGGTCGAGCCGACGTGCTCGATCGCGCCGAGCAGCCACGGGGCCAGCACCGGCCGCAGCTCGTTGGCGTACTCAGCCGCGCGGCCGGGCCAGCGGGAATCGTAGGCGCTAAGGTGCACGCGCTCCACCGCCCAGGCGGGCACCCGGTCCCGGCCCGGAGGCTGCACTCGCAGCCCTCAGGTCAGCTGACTCTCGGCGGCCTCCGGCTCGGACCGGCCGTAGTCATCGTCCAGGCGGACGATGTCGTCTTCGCCGAAGTAGTCGCCGTGCTGGACCTCGACGAACACCAGCGGGACCTGGCCCGTGTTGTGGATCCGGTGGGCCACGCCGGTCGGCACGTCGACGGCGTCGCCGCGCTGGATCTCGGTGAGCTCACCGTCCAGAGTGACGACCCCGGCGCCGCTCACCACGAACCAGTGCTCCGAGCGCCTGGCGTGCCGCTGGTAGCTGAGCCGCTGCCCGGGCCGGACCTCGATCGTCTTGACCTTGAAGTCCTCACCCTCGGTAAGGACCGTGTACGCGCCCCACGGGCGGTCGGCGTGATCAGTCACCTGGCCATCCTGCCCGATGAGCCCGTTATGCGTCATGCCTTAGTTCGGACTTGGTGATCACTACTTGGCGGTCCGGATCAGTCCGCGGGGTTGCGCAGGCCGACGCAGTCCAGGCGCCAGAACGGGTCGGCGTAGACCAGGGTCCCGGTCATCCAGGGCTCGTAGGCCGGGAGCGGGCGCACCATGAAGGCCGGCTCGGGGATGCGCAGGGAGGGCCGGCGGAAACCCAGCGGGCCGCCGGGCTGGAAGCCGAACCGGGGGTAGAACGCGGGCGAGCCTTCCAGGAAGACCAGTGGCTCGGGGCGATCCTGCATGACCGTCAGCGCGTGCCGCATCAGCCGCGACCCGACCCCGCGACCCTGATAGGCGGGGACCACGGCCAGCGGGCTGAGCACGAGCACGTCGACCAGGCGCCGGGGCGCGTCGAGCAGGTTCCTGGTGGCCAGCACGTAGCCGATGACCTGGCCGGAGGCGGACGCGGCGACGAACGACAGGGCCGGGTCACCGGCGGGGCTAGCCCCTAGCGCCTCGACCAGCCGGGCCACGACCGGGCCATCGGCCGGGCCGAACGCCTCGGTGACGACGGCCGCGATGGCGGGTCCGTCGGCCGGGGCCGCCACCCGGATCGGTTCCTGGTCCGGGTGGGGTTCGCTCACGTCCCGTCCTGCTCCGCTGACTCGTCTTGGCTGGCGGAGGCGGTGGCCAGCAGATGGGTTCCGGCACCGAGCAGTTCGGGGACCCGTTCCAGCGCACGGACGGTGTCCATGACCACCCGCCGGCCCTCCGGATCGGCCAGCCGTTCGGGCAGATCGCCGAGCAGAAACGCCGGGCCTTCCACGCTGACCAGGCTGGTGACGTGCAGGCCGGCCGACCGGAGCTCGGACCGGAGCTGATCGGGCCGGTGGGCGTAGCCGACGAACGAGCCGGGGTACACCGGCGTGATCTGCCCCGTCCGCTCCAGCGGGCCCAGCATGGACTCCAGGTGGGGGAACTGCTCGTACCGCCGCCTGCGCAGCACGTCATCCAGGCGCATGGCCCAGCGGTTGATGGCCGCGGCGAAGACCGGGGCGCCGGGCCGGGCGATCCGCCGCGCCTCCGCCAGCGCGGCCAGGCGGTCCGGGCGCCGCTCCAGGTGGTAGAGCGGACCGAGCAGCAGCACGGCGTCCACGCTGACACCGGCCAGGTCCAGGGCCCGGGCGTCCGCCACCGCGGTGTCGATGCGGGCGCCCGCGGCCCGGTCCCGCTGGACCTGAGCCACGTGCAGCGGCATCAGATCCCGGTGCACCACCTGGTAGCCCAGCCCGGCCAGCCAGTGGGTGTACCGGCCCGGGCCGCCACCGATGTCGGCCACCACCGCGGGCGCGGGCGGCAGATCGCGGAGCACGATCTCCTTGGTCCGTTCGAACTCGAGCTGCCCGGCCGCCCCATCGGCCAGCCGGGCTTCCTCTTCGCCGCGTTCGTAGTAGGCGCGCATCGCGGCCAGGTTCTGCTCGTTGGGCACGGGGCCATCTTCGCCCGGCCCCCTGGCGTGCGCACCTGTTTTTCGGCGGCGCGGCCAGGAGTTACCCGGGAAACCGGATCCGGACCGGGCCGCGCGCGGTTCCGACGTCGACCTTGCGCCCGCGCTGGGTGACCTCCACCTCGCCCCGGTCGGCCAGCCGGGCGGCCGCGGCCCGCACGTCGTCCATCAGCGCCCGCCAGCCCTGCGGGCGGGCCGCCCGGGCCGCGTCCGAGGGACAGATCGACGCGCCCTCGGCCCGGTGCCGCAGCAACCCCAGGATGACCTGCTCCAGGTCCTCTCGCTCCCCCTGTTTCGCGGCCATGAGGCCATTATCCCTGGTCACGCAGGGTCGTCGTTCGGCGGGTACTTTCACTGAGGCACGGCGATTCACAAACGTGATCTAAAGCGCATTTCGGACAGCGCAGGAAACGCATTTAGGCTAGGCAAAATAAATCAATTCCGTTGTCATTCGTCGCTATGCCGACGGCTAGGGTGATGCCGGTCTTACGATGTTTCCGTGCTTAAGCTCGCCCGCGGTCGGTAACCGGTTTTCGCCCCCGGTCACGCTGCGGGCGTGACCGGCGTGGCCAATAGACCGGCGTTACCGGCCAGCCCGCCCGCCGTGCAGGAAGGAAGCATCCGTGATCTTGTCTGAGGCCGACACGCTGCTCGCTCCGGTAACGGAGATCGACGGTTTTGTCCTGGCCTGCTTGGTCGATGCGTCGACCGGCATGGTGCTGGCCTCGCGGCAGGCCTCGGACGGGATGAGCCTGCCGACCGTGGCCGCGGGCGCCGCCGATATCTCCCACGTCCTGTCCCTGCTCGGCGGCCAACTGGCCATGGACGAGGGACTGGAAGATGTCATGGTGACCTTCAGTCGGCATTTCCACGTCATATGCCCAGTGAGCCCGGATCCGGATGCGCGAATTGTGCTGTTGGTCATACTCGACCGGGCAAAGACAAATCTCGCCATGGCCCGGCGTGAGATTCGGTCCTTCTGCACGAACTTCGTGTCATGAGCCAGCAGCCCCGGTTTTCCCGCGCCCGGCAGCTGACCGCTTCGGTGTGGTCGGGAAAAGCCACCGACGATTACCAGGACCTCGTCGCGGCCCGGCTGCGGAAGCTGGCCGCCGCAGACAGCACCGGCATGCTGCCGTTCTCCGGGACGGGCGATGGGGCGATCTACTTCCGGGACGGGACCGTCGTGCTGGCCCGGTCAACACGGACGCCCGGGCCCTCGGTCTCCGCGAGCAACGCCTCGGCCGGTGCGTTCTCGCCGACGCCAAGCATCACGCCCGACAGCGCGGACGGCGCGGACGGCGCGGAGGCGGGCGCGACCCCGTTCGCCCGGCTGGCCACGGCGCTGACCGTGGCCGAGCCGACCATCGACGCCACCGTGGACCTGCTGTCCAGCGAGTCACGCTTCGGCAAGTTCAGGTCAGCCAAGACACCGGTCAACGCCGCGGTCCCGGGCATCGGCCTGGAGGACCTGCTGACCGAGGTAGCTCGTCGGCAGCGGATTCTCCACCAGCTCGCACCAGTGGTCACGGCCGACACGGTGGTGGCGCGCAATCCCTTCCTGAGCACCCCCGACATCGGGGTGCTGGCCCCGCAGTGGGCGCTGCTCGTCCGGGTCCGGGACGGCTCCACGCCGCGCGCCCTGGCCTGGGAACTGGGGCGCAGTGTGTTCGGCACGACGCTGGAGGTGTACCGGTTGCTGGCGTTGCGGTTGTTGTCGTCCGCCGACCACCGCGCGCACCGTAACGGGCAAGAACCCCGCTACGGCCCGGCCACGATGTCGTTCGTCCGGGCCGTGGCGACCGAAGAAAGAGGCATGGTGGCGGGCGGCGTCCCGGTCGGAGCAGGCGAATCCAACACCCTCCGGAGTGGCGAATGATGCCGGAGGGACACCAGCCCCCGGTACCGGTGGAGGAACGGGTTTGCCAGGAACTGCAGCGAATCCGGGAGCGAGTGGTCGGCGTGCACGGCAGCCTGACCGCCACCAGCGACGGCCTGCTGATCGCGCACGACCTGTCCGATCGCGAGCCCACCCAGATCGCGGCCCTGATCGCCACGACGCTAGCCCTCGGCAGCCGGATGACCCTGTCGACCGGCCGGGGCCAGTTTCGTGAGACCGTGACCCGCGGCACCGAGGGTTACCTGGCCGTCTACGCAGCCGGCCGCAGTTCCATCGTGGCCGTCATCGGTACGCCCCGGCTCAACGTCGGCATGCTGCAGTACCAAATTCGCGGGATCATCGAGCGCATCGCCACGTATTCGACCGAGTTCGGCACCTGGGCCGCCCCCGCCACCGTGCGCACGGCTTCGACCGAGACCCACCGGTCAGGCAGCCAGCCTGCGGCACCGCCGATGGACATGCCGCCCACCCTGCCCGCGCGCCGGCGCCCGCTGGCTTAAGCCGCCGACGGCCCGCATGGCCGCGCCCAGCAGGAGACGATGGCTATTGGTTGAAAGAAGCCGGGCCGCCCCGGGTCAGCCGAGCCGGCCGCTCCGGGCCGGCCACGCTGGCCGCCCGGGTGAGGCACGGCGGCGCATCGGTCAGCCGAGCCGGCGGAGGCCTTCCAGGACCCGGCGGAGCAGGTCGGGAGCGGCGGGGGTGAAGCCCCCGGACTCGGCCCCTCCCCCGGACCGGGTGGATCCAGCGGACGACCCGTTGGCCTGGCCGACCGGCTGCAGTGGTCGGGCAGGCACGGACGCGCCGTCAGGCTCGGGTGGGCCACTGAAGTCGGTGCCCTGGTGCCAGCCATCGGGAACGGGGATGGGCTGGGTGATGGCCTGCCCGCGATCCACCCGGTGGCCTGACCGACGTTGCGGCAGCATCGGCTGCCGCTGGGGCCATGGCGGGGCGGCGGCCTCGGCGCGGCCGTTGCGGTCGGTGCGGACGGTGCGGCCGGTGTGATCATTGCGGTCGCTTCGGTCGGTCTCCAGGCGGGATGAAGGGTCCGCCCGGTGGGCACCGCGGGACGCGCGAGCCGGGTAGCCGCCGGCCGCCGCGGCCCGGGCGGGAACGGCCCACTGGGCGTCGGCGTCCGAGGTAGCCGGGCTGGGACCGCCCAGCGTCGCGGGCGGGACCGGCGCTTCAGACAGGAGCCACTGTTGCTGGGGCGACCGCCGGTAAGCCGGGTACGACGGCGGCGCCGGTGAGCCCACGGCACCGGCGGGAACGTCCACCGGAGCCGGGTCGACGGGCGGCTGCTGCGGGCCGGGTACCGCGGCGGCGGAGACCACGGGCCTGCCCGACAGCTGTGGCGAACTCAGCGGGGCGGGAGTGACGGCTGGGGTGAAGGAGGGCCGCCCGGTGGGCGCACCGGTGGTGTCCCAGGTAGCCGACGTGGCGGGCACGCCTGAGGTGGCTGGGACGCCTGAGGTGGCATAGGCAGGTGCGTCGCCTGGTGTGGCGGGCCTGGGCGCGAAGGCAGCCGGGTCCCCGGGCGCGTCAGGGCGTGGCGAGGTCGCGAAGCGGTCGGCGTCACCGGGCGCGGCAGGACGAGGTGAGCGGGCCACGGTGTCCCCGTCGCCGGATGCGGCGTTCTGCGCTGAAGCGGCGAAGGTGTCTCGTTCGCCGTGCGCGACGGGGCCGGGTGAACCGGCCAGGATGTCCCGGCCGCCCGCTGCGGGCCGGGGTGGGGTGGAGAACGCGGATGCCGGTCGGTCGTGGTCGGCCGGGGCGTTCTGCGCGGCGACGTTCTGCGCCGAGTCGTTCGGCTTCGGGGCGGGCGCCGCTCGGCCGTGGTCGGCTGAGCCGTTCGGCGCGGGGGTGGTCTCGGCGGGGCTAGGTGCGGCTGGAGCGGGGACGGCGGGGCTGGTGCGGTGGCGGCGGCTCGGCGCCGTGGTCCGGGTAACCAGTCGGGTCAGCGCATCCGGTGGGACCGGAGTGGTCGCCGCGCGGGTCGGGGGGACCGACGAAACGGTCGCGCCCGGAGCTGGCTCGCCCGCGCCGGGCGAGGCGAGGTCGGCCGGGGCGCACAGGCCGCGGCGGATGAGAGTGCCGAGAGAGATGATGGTCTCGTAGAGAGAAAGGCCAGACTGGCGGGCCAGGTCACGCGGCGAGAGGGTACCGTCGACGCGGCTGGCGATGGCCCACTGGCTGCGGGTGAGCACGGCCGAGGGCCGGTCCAGGTCGCGCAGGGCGATCGGCGCGGTATGAGCGATGCCGGCCTGGGTCATCTGGGCGGCGCGGCGGCTGACGTCCGGCCGTACCGACTCGAGCGAGAGACGAAGGAACGCAGCAGCCCAGTGTCCGCTGGGGGCCTCGAACCGGATGTCCAGCACCGACGATCCGCCCACCAACGGGATCGTTAGCACAATCAGTGCGTCGATGACCGCTGAACGCAGAATAGACCGCACATCGTTTTCTGACATATAGCCGCGGCGCACCAGCAGAGCGCCGGAATTGCGATCGGCTTGATCACTGCCGCGGAGAAAATTACGCAATTCGGGCGGCGGCCGCAGCGCGCCACAGAGCCGGGCGGTGAGATCCGGAGCCCACGACGACCGGGCAAAGGTGATCTGTCCTTGATCGAGGTAGATGGCTCCGGCTGGATTGCCTTCTACCTCCAGGACGCCCGACGCGCCCTTCCGGCACAGGCTCTCCAGGACTGCCGCCACCTGCGGCCTCGCGAGAACATCCGATTCGGTCAGCCGAAATCACATCCCCCGGTCGGGTTTCTCGTGAAACACGAACGTATATCGACAGTTTTGCCTGCCGGGTCCGACCGTCTATCCGTCGGCACCGACAGTTTGTCCGTGGCATGGCCTGCGGCACCGCTGGTAGTGTGCCGCCGGTCTCCCGGACCAGCATAAAGCGGTGCAATTTACCGAAACTGGGCATTTGCCAACCTGCCGGACGAATGCCCGTACGCCGAAAACCCAGTCTAATGAGCCGATCGCACGGGCCGACCTTACTCAATGGTTAGTAAATGCTGGTCCCCCACCCCCGAGGCGTCATTTCAGCTATGGAAGTCCTGCTCACGGTGCTGACGCTACATTAAGTTACCGATTAACTACTTAAGGTGAAACAGTTTCTTAGCGAATTGATTGATGCATAACGCGAAGGTTCGCTACCTTGACGATGCCAACAAGAAAAAGCTGGAGGGCGGATTACGTGAACATTGAGACAGCTCTCAAGGAAGCCATGACCATCGATGGTGCCGTCGGCACTTCGCTGGTGGATTGGGACAGCGGCATGTCCCTGGGTGCGCTCGGCGGGGGCAAATATCTCGACTTGGACGTGGCAGCCGCCGGCAACACCGAGGTCATCCGAGCCAAGATGCGGACAATGGAGTCACTGCGCCTAGATGACACCATTGACGACATTCTGATCACGCTGTCCAAGCAGTACCACCTGATCAGGCTGCTCAAGAGCTCGCGCAGCGAGCAGGGTCTTTTCCTCTACCTGGTCCTAGACCGGCAGAAGGCGAACCTGGCCCTGGCCCGGCACCAGCTCCGGCAAATCGAATCCGAGCTGACTATCTGACCTGGCACTCCGCCTGAATTTCTCGGCATGGCTTATTAGGCGGCAACACGACATCGTTGTTGAGCCATTCTCAGTTACCGGAACTGGCCCTCCGGTCATTACTCAGCGACGGTCAGGGACGGCGGGTGGTGGCGGGCCGGACAACGCGGGAGAACCCCGGTCCATCGATGCGACGTGGCACCTCGAAACGTGGTCGCGAACGGTGCTGCGGCGGGGGTCGCCGCTGGGGTGGACCCGGCACTGGACGGAACTGTGACACCGGACGCTGGGGCATCGGTGGGCACCGGACCGGAATCAGTGGCGCCACCGGCAATGGAGCCGGTGGTGGTGCCTGGCCGCCGGGGTAGACCGACGGGCGCCAGAAGACCGGGGAGTAACGCTCGTATTCGCGGCGGCATCGGCCGGGGGCGCCGGGGGCTTAGAGTCTGGGTGGGCCCTGGGAGAGCGAGGTGGGCTGATGCCCGGTGATGGTGAGGAACGGAACCGGATGTTCGGCGTGTCCGCCGGTGACCAGAGCCGGGGCTACCGACCCGCGCCCCAGCGGGTGCTGGGCTTCCCGGTGGACACGTTCAAGCACGTCGACGTGGAGTTCTTCCGGGCGTTCCTGCACCCGATGCAGAGCTACCGGCGCTGGTCGCGGCGCCGGCGGCTGGGGGTGTACGCGGTCGACGAGGACACCCCCAGCCGGGACAACTGAGCGCCGTGCGGACGGGCGCCGGCCGTTACGGCAGATCGGGCTGAGGCTCGGCCTCGCCCTCGAGTTCGGCCGCCTCGGCCTGGGCGACCCGGGTCTCCGCGGCCACGTCGATGGACCGGGTGAAGAGGTAGTACAGGATGCCGGCCACGGGCAGGCCGATGAAGAACGAGATGTCCGCGCCGCCCAGAGCCTTGGCCGCGACACCCTCGTACAGCGTGCCGACGTGGAAGAACGGGATCATGGCGGCGAACCCGATGATGTAGGCCGCGATCCCGCGCCAGCCCCACCGCCCGTACATGCCGTGCGGGTTGAAGATCTCCGCGATCGCGTAGTGCCCGCGCCGGACGATGTAGTAGTCGACCAGGTTGACCGCGGTCCACGGGATGAACAAGTACAAGATCAGCAGCAGGAAGTTGTTGAAGTTGGTCAGGAAGTTGGCGGTGGCGGCGAGCGCGCCGATCAGCGAGAGCACCGCGGTCAGGCCGATCGTGATGATCCGGAGGGTGAGCGTCGGTCTGACCTTCTTGAACGAATCCACCCCGCTGATCAGCGTGAGCGAACCGCCGTACATGTTCAGCGCGGTGACCGAGACCAGGCCCAGGGCCGCCAGGATCAGCACGATCTCCCCGAAACCGTCGAACACCTTGTTGCCGACCGCGTTGATCTCGGCGATGCCGGTGCCGTCAAAGTTCTTGCCCGCCCAGGCGGCCAGCACGGCGCCGACGATCATCATCCAGCCACCACCGATGGCCGAACCCCAGTAGGTCCAGAGGAAGGTCTTGCGCACGGTCACCGAGGGCGGCAGGTAGCGCGAGTAGTCCGAGACGTAGATGGCCCAGCTGATCTGGTAGCCGGCCACCACGCCGAACTGGCCCAGGAACGGCGTGGCCTTGAACGTGCCGATGTCGAAGGTCCCGGCCGGGTAGTGGATGAAGAACAGCGTGATCGTAAAGATCCCGAAGATCAGGATCATCGCGTAGGTCAGCCACTGCTCGGCCTTGTGGATCAGGTCGTAGCCGACCAGCGCGATGACGAACGCCACGATGGTGACGATGACCACCCACAGCTTGGTGCTGCCGTGGGCCACCGTGCTCATCGACTCGCCGCCGAGGACCGTGTTGAACACGTTGAACCCGGCGTACTGGATGTAGGCGAACAGCCAGACCAGCAGGGCGCCGAGGTAACCGAACTGGGGCCGGGACTGGATCATCTGGGGCAAGCCCAGCTGCGGGCCCTGGGCCGAGTGGAACGCCATGAACAGCGTGCCCACCAGGGTGCCGACCACGATCGAGATCACCGACCAGAACAGCGACGCGCCCTCGCTGATGCTGATCAGGCCGACCGCCAGGGTGGCGATCTGGGCGTTGGACATGAACCACAGCGGGCCGAGGTGCCAGATCTTGCCGTGCCGCTCGTTCAGCGGCACGTAGTCAATGGAGCGGACTTCCAGACCACCGGTCCGCGTCTGCGTGGTTGCCATGGAGTTACTGTGACGGCAGACGGGTCAGAACGGAATATCTTCCAGCCTGCAACTTGATCACGATGTTCCGGCAGGCCACCGGCTACCCGGCTACAAGGAGAGGCCGGCCGCGTCGCCGCGCTGGAGGGGGCCGATGCCCAGGCTGCCAAGGCAGAAGGCGTGCGCGCCCGGCAGGCGGGTCGAGGTCCGCTGGTCCGGCACGGTGACGAGAAAGGCCGCGATCTTGGTCAGCGTCGTGCACGAGGCCGTGTTGCCGGTGATCTCGGCCGAGGCGACCTGCCCGGGCGCGAGGACGATCAGCGGGATCTGGCCGGTGCTGGCCCGGCCGCGGACGGCCTGCTTGAGTTGATGACCGGCGGCGTCGAGCGCGGCGACGCCGGGATAACCCTGCGTCCGGCAGGTAGCCGAGCTGACGTTGGTGAACGTGATCACGCTGTCGGCGTGGCTCATGCCATCCAGGGCGCCGTTCCGGATCTGCGCGTTACCGGTGTAGGCCACCTTGAGCTGGGCCGTGGTGCACTCGGCCGTGGCCGGGCCGCTGGCCCGGGCCATCGGGCCGCCGGGGTTGATCGACATGCTCGGGCTGGCGGCCGGCGTGGCGTTGACTGGGTGAGCCGGGCCGGCTGGGGTGGCGGCGGCCGATTCACTGGCGCCGGGTGATCCGGCCGACGCCGGCGAACCGGCGGCACAGCCCGCCAGGGCCAGGGCCGACACGGCAGCGGCGGCCGTGGCCAGCAGGCCACGGGACCAAGTGATCATGTCCGGATCTCCTTTACGACGGGAGCAGGACGCGGGCGACCACGGTGTCACCCGCCGAGCGCTGTCACCTGTTACGACGGCGAACCGGCCCGTTCGGTTGGATCCGGCCGGGTTTCCCGGCGGGATGTAACAGATCCGGCCGCGGGCCCAGGAGATTTTTTCCGTGCGGGCGTGGCCAGGGCGGCCTCTAGCTGCGGCGACGTTGGCCGGGGGTACGGGCGTGTAATGCCGGAGTGACACAACGCCAAATTCGGGATGCCAGGTCAGTAATCCGGCGCTACGCTCGACCAATTCTCCAGGAACCCTGGATGTTACTTCGGTAAACGGTTAGTAAATGGAGGCGGAGCGGCGGATGGCAGACATGCGCGCAACGCTGCGACGGATCCGCCGCCCCGGCCCCCTAGTGGCGCTGTCGATCGGCTACCTGGTTCTGGTGTCCGGGATCATGATCTGGCGTGGTATCTCGGTGGACCCGGACTACCTGCTGCTGCTCATGGTGCCGCTGGCCCTGCTGACCGGCCGGTTCGTCGCCTTCCTGCGCGACTGGGTGCCGTTCATCGCGCTGTTCCTGGGCTACGAGGCGCTGGCCGGGGTCGCTCCCAAGCTGGGCATCGCGCCGCACATCTACGGGATGGTCCGGGTCGAGCGAGACCTATTCTTCGGACGGTCGCCCAATCAGGTGCTGCAGGAGCACTTCGGTGACCTGCGCTGGCTGGCCATCGTCTGCACAATCGTGTACTTCTGCCACTTTCTCTATCCGCTGCTGGTCGGCCTGGTGCTGTGGCTGGTCAACCGGCAGTACTTCCTCCGCTACGTGGCGGCCCTGCTGACCATGTCGTTCGCCGCGTTCGTGGTCTTCCTGCTGATCCCGACGGCTCCGCCGTGGTGGGCCCACAACGTGGGCGCGCTGCCCGGGGTCCACGACCTGGTCAGCCGGTCGCTCCCCAGCAAGGTCAGCCCCTACTTCCGCCAGCTGGATGCCGACCGGGTGGCCGCGTTCCCGTCGCTGCACGCCGCCTATCCGACGCTGGGGGCGCTGGCGCTGTGGCGAGTGAACCGGAAGACCGCGTACTTCACGGTGCCGTGGTGCTTCATCGTCTTCTTCAGCGTCATCTTCCTCGGTGAGCACTACGCCATCGACGTCCTCGGCGGCATCGCGGTCGCCGTCGGCACCTGGCTGCTCATGACCTACCTGGTGTTCCCGCACCTGAAGTCGCTGTCGGCCCAGGACGGGGCCGAGGATCGGGTCGTGCCCGAGGACGAGGTCCGGGCCGGCCAGGCGGCCAGCCCAGCGACAGCCAGCACACAGGCGGTTAACACACAGGCGGGCAGCGGGCACGGTCAGCCAGCCGAGCTCCACATCCCCGGGCAGACCCTGGGGGCCGAGGCCGGGATCGAGCCGGCGGGTGAGCCGGGGAACTCCCTGAAGCGGTAGATCAGGATCGACCCGGCCAGCACCCGGACCGGGCACCAGGGGCGCAGCCAGCTCAGCTGGGCCCGGTTAGTGCTGTTCAGCGCGGTCACCGACACGGCCACCCAGCCGGTCACGTGCTGGGCCGGATCGGGGGGCAGCGGCCGGGAACCGGGGATGGCCGCCGGGCCGACGCCCCGGGGGCCGAAGTAGAGCACGTACGGGTGGTGGCTCTTGCTCCAGGCGCTGAGCTGATACAGGCCCTGGCCCCAGTCGACGTTGGAGTCGGTCACCGCGGTGTAGGCGGGCCGGAACGGCCACGTCGTCCAGCTCAGCGACTGCGGGAACGAGGTGACGGTGGCCACCGCGGCCAACGCGACCAGGGCGACGATCCCGGTGCGGCTCGCGGACCGGAGCCGCGGGCGCCAGCGCGCGGTCACCGGGACCAGGGCCCCGGCCAGGACCGCGGCCAGCGCGATCGACGGCAGCAGGTAACGCAGCCCGATATCGCGCGGCATGACCAGGTCGAACGCGGTCAGCAGGACCGCGGGGAGGGCCACGCCCCAGACCGCCGGCCACCGCACCGGCCGGGGTAGCCAGCCGCACGAGATCAGGCCCGCCACCAGCAGCAGCAGGTTGGCCAGGGGCCACTTGATGACCAGGCTGACCGGCCAGAACCACCAGCGCCCGCCCTGGTAGGCGACCCCGGCCACGTAGCTGGCCGCCCCGATGGTGTCCTGAGACTTCAGGTAGTGCGCACCGTCCACGTACGGGTGGGGCAGCCCCAGCGTGACGTGGGTGAGCACCGACGGGTCCACGACCAGATAGCTCAGCCAGAGCCCGGCCACGCAGATCAGTCCGGCCAGCACGGTATGGCCCAGGGCCCGGACGGCGCCCGGCCGCCCCAGTGATACGCACTGGGCGACCAGGACCACGGCCAGGCCGCTGGCCACGACCAGCAACCCGGAGATCTGGCTGCCGGCCACGGCCGCGAAGGCCAGCCCGAGCCAAATTAGCGCGCGCAGGGTACGGCGGTGCAGCCAGCGCACCAGGGCCCAGGAGCTCAGCGCGATGGCCAGCGTGAACGGGACGTCCACCCCGTGCAGGTGCCCGATGCCGAGGACGAACGGCGAGGTCAGCCACAACGCACCAGCCAGCAGCCCGGCCCGGGCACCGGCCGCCGGGCCGAACAGCTCCAGGGCCAGCGCGAACAGCACGAACGCGACGCCCGCGGTCTCGGCCAGCGGGACCAGCCGGGACGTGAACGTGACCGACCGCAGATCACCGGCGGACAGCTGGGCGCTGATGAAGCTGGCCGCGTAGGTGTGCTCGTCGTTGCCCGACCACGGGCCGTTCGGGGGGACGACGGGGTGGACCAGCAGCACCGGCAGCGCGGCCAGGACCTTGGGCAGCGGCGGGTGCTCGTCGTTGTAGCTGACGTCCTGGTGCAGGATCGCGGCCAGGCCGGCCGACACGTAGACCGGCTCGTCGTAGGTGGGCGCATCCGAGTGGGCCTCGGCCAGACCGAGGGCCAGGAACCCGGCCGCCAGCGCGATGAGGATCAGCAGCGGCAGACACCGGCGCACAGTGCGCTCGGGGGGCCGCTCGGAGGGGCGCTCAGGGGAGCGACCAGCGGGGTGCCCGGGGGTCGCGGAGCTGAGCTCGGCGCCGGGCGTACCCGTGACGGGGGCGGACGCGCCTGCTGCTCCGGGCTCGGCGCGGCGGAAGTCGGTCACCCCGGCCAATGTAGTGAACAAATGCCCCTCGGGGCACTAATAGCGAGCGAACAGACAGCCGGCTGCCCCGCACCGGAAGGGGTACCGGGGCGGGGCAGCCGGAATCAGCGTAATCAGCCGGGCCGGGCTACAGCTTGACCAGCAGCTCGAAGTAAGCCCGGTAGTCGCGCAGGGCGTTGCGCAGGTGCTCGGTGTCGGTGCCCTCCTGGGACTCCCACTCACCACGCAGAGCTTGCTCCCGCTGCTGGACGGCCGCGACCAGCGAGCTGGTCACCTGGGACACCAGGTCGGCCGCCTGCGAGACCGAGCCCCGCGGGTCATCCACGAAGGACGACTGGATGCGGGCCCAGTCGGCGTGCAGTTCGTCCCCGTTGGTGACGAAGGACCCGGTATTCACGCCGGGCGTCTCCGCAGTACCCGGCGCCCCGGGGACGGGAGTAGCTGGCGTGGCCGCGGTTGCTGGCGCTCCACCAGTTGCTGGGACGTCTGCGGCTGGCGGGGTTTCAGTGGTTACTGGAGCCTCGGTGGTCGCTGGGACGTCGGTTACGGCTGTTGCGCCCCCCGTGGTGACCGGGGTGTCCGCAGGAGCCGCGGACGCAGTTGCTGAGTCCTCGGTGGCGAATGGGGTCCCGGACGCTGCCGGGGCTTCCGTGGCGAATGCGGACTCGGTGCCTTCTGGGGCCTCGGTGACGCCGGTGGCTGGGGAGGAGGTGGACGCCGGGACCAGGGGCTCGGTGTCGACCGGGGTGTCGGTGCCGACGGGGGTCTCGGTGTCATGGCCGTCCCGGACATCGGCGCCGAGCGGGGCGTCAAAGTCGCTGCCGACCCGGGTGCCGGTGTCGCTGCCGACCCGGGTGCCGGTGTCAGTGTCGGCGCCGGAAGCGTAATCGGGGCCCTTGGCGCCGGCCACCCACTCCCCCGGCGTGTCCGTCACCGGGCCGGAAGCGGTCCCGTTGGCCGGGGTCACCTCGTCGGCGTCGGCCGACCCGGTGTGGCGGCCGGCCAGCTCGTCGCCGATGGGGGTGGCACCGGTGTCGTTCGGGTCAGCCAGGTCACGGTCGTCCTGGTCCTGGTCACTGGGGACCTGACCGTCGCGGAACCGGTCGGACGGCTCCCGGAACAGCGGATCGTCGCTGGCCGTGGGGTCGTTCCTGTAGCTGGTTTCCTGGTCGCGCGGCATCAGCTCATCCTCTCGTTGAACGCTGAGGCGAGGCGGCCTCAGTGGCCACCGCATCACTGTTGGTGGTGGCGGCGGGCTCGGCCGGAGCGTCGGCCACCGGAGCGTCGGCCACCGGAACCTCGTCCGCCGGAACCTCGTCGGCGGGCTCGGTGCGCTTGGTGGCCTGGGCGACCTCGGCGTCCCGCGCCGCCGTGGTGCCGCCGACCCGCTCGTCGGCCGGGACGTCCACGAGTTCGTAGAACAGCTCGCGGTACTGGAGCATGGCCTGGCGCAGGTCGTCGGTGGTGGCCGTGCCGCTACCGGCTCGCTCGCTGGTGGCGCGGGCCTCGCGGTAGCGGGCCAGCGTCGGGGCATAGTCAACGGACAGCGCGTCCATGGCCTCGTCGTGGTCCTCGGCCGGATAGCCGCGCACCCGCATCACCTTGGTGACCAGCGTGCCGGCCTCGTTCACGGACTCGGTCGGGGTATCGACGAACCGTTCCTGGATGGCGTTCCACTCACCCAGGTACTGGGCGTTCTCTTCCGCAGTCAGCGGGCGGATGTCGAGCTTGGCCACGCGGCGCTGGCGTCCGGCCAGTTCCGCTTCCGCCTTGCGGCGGTTGCCCGTCTCCGACACCACCCGGTCATACTCCGGGCCAAATTGACGGCGCAGCCTGCGTCTGCGCATTTCCAATGCGCCTACCGCCAGCGCGGCAATCACCACAACGATGACGACCACGATGGCAATCACGGCTCCGGTTGACATGTATTACCTCCCGGATTGGGGGTGAACCAACCCCCGAATGCCCGAAGGAAACGACACTAAACGGCACGCCGGAGGTCAATCGCTGGCAAAGTCACCGATCACCGTACGGAGCAGGCTGGTGACCGCAGCGGCACGCGGAAGCCTGGCCAGCAAGGACTTCCGGCCCGACCAGGCCGCGCCGGCTCGTGGCCTAGTTTCCAGATTTCTGGAAACCGGCTCCGCGGCGCCCCGCACCCGGTTATCCGGACGCGGCGGCCTGAGCTTTTGCCCCAGGAAGAATGCGGGCCGAACCGAGGTGGGACGGCCGCCCCGGGTGAGTTTATTAAAAATTAAAAAAAGCCGACTAATGGCTACCGTTGCGGGCGGTCCGAGCTGGACGCACCGGTGTGCGGCAAGTCGCCGTACCAGTCGGCGCCGGGCACGACGCGGCCCATGATGGCCAGCGAGATGTCCCGCAGCTGCTCGATCTGCTCCGGGTCGAGCGCGTCGATGACCAGCTCGCGGACGGCGGCGACGTGGCCGGGTGCGGTCTCCCCGACCTTGGCCCAGCCGTCCTCGGTCAGCACCGCGTTGGTGAAGCGGCCATCGCCCGGGCAGGGTTCGCGGCGGACCCAGCCCCTCCGCTCCAGTCTGGTGACGACGTGTGACAGCCGGGACAGTGATCCGTTGGCCAGCACGGCCAGATCGCTCATCCGCAGCGTGTGCTCCGGGGACTCAGACAGCCGCGACAGCACCATGTACTCGAAGTGACTGATGCCCGCGTCCCGCTGAAGCTGCGCGTCCAGCGCGGCCGGGAGCTTGATGAACACGCTGACCAGCCGGATCCAGGCGGCGCGCTCGTCCTCGCTCAGCCAGTTCGGCCCGGCGTCCGTTTCGGGCGGCGGGTGCCCCGCACCCTGCTCGATGGCCGTCATGAAGCTAGCCTACGCGGTGTAGTCAGCCGCCGGGGGGACGATCTACCCTCGGAGCCCCCTCCCGGCCCCGTCCGTGACAAATACCCCAGGGCTTACCACGGCGCTCACCCCAGGGCTTACCACGGCACTTACCCCAGGGCGGCCGGCCGCTTGACGCCTTCGTGATCGTGGTCCTACAGTGAGCTAGCCGATAGTTGAAGCTTCAAGTTAGAGGGTGGATCCGTGAGCTCGCCATTCTTCCCTGAGGTACCGGGCGGGGCGTTCGACCGCTTCGTGGGCGACGCCGAGCGGGTGAGCCGCACCCAGCGCGCCTGGACGCCGGACGACGGGCCGCTGCCCGCGTTGTACGTCAGCCACGGGGCGCCCCCGCTGTTCGATGACGGCCCGTGGATGGACCAGCTGTTCCGGTGGTCACAGGCGCTGCCGAAACCGCGGGCCATCCTGATCGTGAGCGCACACTGGGAGTCGGCGCCGCTGATGCTGTCGGCGTCGGGCGCCCGGACGCCGCTGGTGTACGACTTCGGCGGCTTCCACCCGCGGTACTACGCGATGACCTACCCGACACCGGACGCGGGCGACCTGGCCCGGCAGGTGCGGGCCCTGCTACCGGACCGCGAGCCGGTGCACGAGCACCCCAGCCGCGGGCTCGACCACGGGGCCTGGGTGCCGCTCAAGGTCATGTACCCGCTGGCCGACGTGCCGGTGCTGCAGCTCAGCCTGCCGACGCAGGACCCGGGGCGGCTGCTGGAGATCGGGCAACGGCTGCGGCCGCTGCGCGAGGACGGCGTGCTGGTCATCGGGTCCGGATTCATGACCCACGGACTGCCGTTCATGACCCGGGAGATGGTCGTCGACGGGGCCGTGCCGTCCTGGTCGGCGGACTTCGACGCCTGGGCGGCGGACGCGCTGAGCCGGGGCGACGTGGAAACGCTGAGCCGCTACCAGTCCCTGGCGCCCGGCCTGCCCTACGCGCACCCGACCGTGGACCACTACATCCCGCTGTTCATCACGCTCGGGGCGGCGCAGCGACCCGACCAGGCCGTAACCACCACGATCGAGGGCTACATGGCCGGCCTGTCCAAGCGGTCGTTCCAGGTGGCCTGAGGCCAGACCGGCGGCCCGGCCCGGCTCGCAGCCCCGACCGGCTCGCGGCCCCGACCGGCTCGCGGCCCGGACACAAAAAAACCCGCGCGCGCAGGGCGCCAGCAGCGCCACGCTGCCCCACCGGACGACCCCTGCGGCACGGTTGTACCTGGACGAATCTACGACATTTTTAACACCGTGTTAACACACGGAAATGTAACGAATCGGACTCAAGTGACGCCGGGAGCTACGCGGGGCGGTGCTTCTGGATCTCCGCCCACAGCTCGCGGTAGGCGCGGGTGGCCGGGCTGCGAGGGGCAAACGCGGGCACCGGCTCGCGTTCGACCGCCATCCGCTCGATCACGGCCAGCGCGGGGATCGCGGTGGCGGCGAGGTCGGAGCGCCCCACGGGCAGCTGCTCGGCGATTTCCCGGTGCAGCCGCTTGCGCCGGTCGACCATCGAGAAGAACGCCAGCACGTCCGGTTTGGGACCGTCAAAGCTGGCCACGAACCCGGTCAGCTGATCCAGCGTGCGCACGGACAACGTGGCCGGGATCAGCGGGACCAGGATCAGGTCGGCCGCGTGCAGCACGTTCTCCGAGACCAGCGAGACGCTCGGCGGGCAGTCCAGGAACACCATGTCGTAGTGGCGGGACAGCGGCTCGAGCAGCCGGGACAGCTGGCGCACCGGCTTCTTGGCGTCGTCGAGCAGCAGGTCCATGTTCCGGTAGGTGAAGTCACCCGGCAGCAGGTCGAGCAGCTCGAAGTCGGTGCCCTTGATCGCGTCGTCCAGCGACCGGGTGCCCTTGATCAGGGCCTTGCCGCCGCCCTTGACCCGCGCGCGGACCCGGAACATGTAGGTCGCGGCGGCCTGCGGGTCCAGGTCCCACAGCAGCGTGCGCTGGCCGTCCTGGGCGGCCAGGTAAGCCAGGTTGACCGCGGCGGTGGTCTTACCCACGCCGCCCTTGATGTTGTAAGTCGCGAACACCCTCATGGGCGGGTCCTGGGGGTAGCGGGTGCGGGGTTGGCGGGTTCGAGGCTAGCGGGTTCGGGGTTGGCGGCCGGCGGGGAGACGAGCGCGGCGAGCCGGCGGCGGCTGGTCGTGCCCGCGAACTCGGTGAAGCGGCCAGCGAACTCGGTCCGGGTCTGGCGCTGCCGCCGTCCGAGCTGCCCCGCGATCTCGCCCATAGCCAGCAGGGTAGAGGCCGGGGCGGCCTGCCGGGAAAGCATGGCCGCGGCCAGGGCCTGGATCTCGTGCTGCTGCACCTCGCAGTCCTGGAACTCGCCCAGGCAGTCCTGCAGGCGCTTGAGGTCGCTGACTATGGCCCGCTGGGCGGCCGGGTCGTGCAGCGAGGCGAAGAACTCGAGCACGTAGCGCAGCTCCTTGCAGCGCTTGCGCAGGTTGTGCAGGCTCTCGGCGGGCGAGTCGTCGGTGATGGCCGCCCCGAGCTTGATCACCTTGTCGTAGGCGCGGCGGGTGCGGTCGGCGGCCAGGTCGCCGGCGCGCGGGCCGGCCGGGCTGCGGCGACCCGCCCGCGGCACGGTCAGGGCCTTGCGCCAGTCCCCCAGCACCGTGGCGAACCGGTCCGAGCGCAGCCCACGGTTGAGCGCGCGGCGTTCGGCCGCCCGGCGCCGGACCAGGTATGCCCGGAACGGCTCCAGGTCGGCGGGACCGGCCGCGAACAGCCCGGCCGCCATCGACGGCAGCTCCTCCAGCTGGACGTCCAGGTCGCGCAGCGGCGTGGTCAGGTCGCCCAGCCAGCGGAACTCGGGCGCGAACCGCAGGGCCAGGTCGCCGGGCAGCACGTCGCCGAGGAGCTTCAGCGCGGTGCGGGTCCGCCGCACGGCGATGCGCAGGTCGTGCAGGAACTCGGTGTCGATGTCCTGCAGCACGCCGTCCGCGTTGGCCTCCAGCGTGTCCAGCTGCTGCAGCAGGATCAGCTGAACCGCCGCCCGGCCGGGCATGCGGGCGCGCAGTTTGACGTCGACCTTGCCGGTGTAGTCCAGGGCATGACGGCCGTTGGCCGCCAGGGCGGCGTCGAGCGCGATCTGGCGGGTGACCGAGACCCCGTCCGTTCCGGCCAGCAGCCGCCGGGCCCGGCGGGCGGCCGACGGGTAGCCGCGGACCTCGTGGACGGTGAGCCGGGCGGGCAGCACGCCGTGGGCGCCGCTGCGGGCGGGCTGGGCACTCTGGGCGCCTGGCTTGCTGCGGGCGCCTGGTTTGCTGGGGGCGGTACCGGGAGCGCGGTGGGTGCTGGCCGCCGGGTGGGAGACGGTCAGGGCGTCGATGCTCAGCCGGGCGACGGTCTTCTCGTCCCCGTTGAGCAGGCGCAGGTCGCTGGCCTGGCTGGCCGCGGTGACCACGGGCAGCAGGGCCCGGTTGCCGGTCACCGAGATGAGGGAGTCCCGGAGGGCGCCGGCCGGCAGCCGGGTGACCAGGGCCGGCCAGCGCAGCGTGGCCGGCCGGTCCACGGGCGCCGTGACCTGTTCCCCGTCGAGGCCGGTGAGGATCAGCTGGCTGCTGCGGCCCGCGGTCACCTGGTGCAAGGTCAGGCCGGCCTTGTACAGGCGCCAGTCGAAGGTGTCCAGCCAGGTGCGCCGGGTCCGGACCGGGCGACTGCGACCGGACCCGGACACGGAGAAGGACGTCGCCAGCTTGGCGCGCAGCAATTCAACTGATGCGCCGCCGGTTTCGGCGAGCACGAATTCGGACGATCGGCCTTCCACGTCGCGGACGGTACCATCCGCGACTGGCCTGCTACCAGGCTTCGTCAGGCGCGGCGTGAACGTGCACGGCAGCTCGGATGAACTTTGGCTGACTTTCGTGTGAACGAGAGCACATCCTGGGTGGCTGCGGCGGTTTCGCGAGTGGCTGCGGCGGTTTCGCGAGTGGCTGCGGGGGTTCCAGGGGGCTGTGAGTTCCGGAGGTTGTGAGTTCTGGGGGCTGTGAGTCCGGGGTGGGAGGCGTACGGGTTAGCGACGAGGTTCAGGGGGCCAGGCGACGCCGGTGAGGGCGGGGACGTCGGCCGGGTGGGGCATCGCGCCCTGGGTGCCGGGGCGGGTGGTGGCCACGGCCGCGGCGGCGCAGGCGGCGCGGACCGCGTCCGCGGGCGGGGCACCGGCCCCCAGGGCGGTGGCCAGAGCGCCGACGAAGGTGTCACCTGCGCCCACGGTGTCGATGGCCTGCACCGGGAAGCCGGGCACCGAGGCCGGATCGCCGGGGCCGGCGTAGGCGGCTCCGGCCGCCCCGGCGGTGACCACCGCGTGCGTGGCCCCGACGGCCAGCAGGGCGGTGGCGGCGGTGGCCGCTTCGGCCAGGCCGGCCACGGGGTGACCGAGGACGGCTGACGCCTCGGTCTCGTTGACGACCAGCCAGCCGACCCCGGCCGCGAGCAGGTCGCGGGCGCCGGGCGGGACGGGAGCCAGGTTCAGCAGGCTGATCAGCGGACGGTCGGTGGCGCGGGCTTGGTCCAGGGCGGCCTCGATGGCCGGGACGGGAACCTCGGCCGAGATGACGAGGACATCGGGCGGCTGGGCCAGGGCCGAGCTGACCTCTTCGTCCCCGGCCGACTCGTTGGCCCCGGCCGCCACCGTGATCATGTTCTCGCCGGAGGAGTCGACGGTGATCAGGGCCAGGCCCGAGGCGACGCCCTGGACCTCGCGGACGGCCGACGTGTCCACCGACTCTGCCCCGAGCGCGCGCAGCAGCTGGCCGCCGAACTCGTCGTGGCCCACACAGCCGGCCATCCGCACCTCGGCGCCGAGCCGGGCCGCGGCCACGGCCTGGTTGCCGCCCTTGCCGCCCGGCGTGAACCTGGCTCCGGAGCCGAGCACGGTGGCGCCGGGGCCGGGCAGCTCGGGCACCGTGACCGAGATGTCCATGTTCATGCTGCCCAGCACAGTGACCCGTGGCGGCGTGGCCGGCATCCGGTGCTCCTACCCGCCGCCTGCGATCTGCGGCGCCTGCTCGTGCGGCGGCGGTCCGGCTGGCTCAGGCGGGCTGAGTGGCGCGGTTGCCCTTGCGGCTGGCCCGCCAGGAGATCAGCATGGCCATGGCCGCGGTGATCGCACCGACGAGCATCGCCGCCCGGTCACCCGACACCCCGGAAGCCCCGGCGCCGTGGCCGACGCCCACCGCCACCGCAGGCAGCAACGCGGCCCCGATGGCCGCGCCGATCTGGCGGCTGGTGTTGATCATCCCACCGACCAGACCCTGGTCGCTGTCGGGCACGCCGCGGCTGGCGATCACGATGGAGCCAAAGGCCTGACCCGCGGTGCCGAACCCGATCAGCATCACGGCCAGCAACAGCGGGCTGTAACCACTGGCGGGCAGCTGGGTCATGATCAGGAACCCGGTCGCGGCCAGCGCGCCGGTGATGGCCAGCAGGCGCTGCACCCCGCCGACGCGGGCGGCCAGCTGGCTGCCGTACATGCCCGCCATGAACCCGGCCATACCCTGCGGGGCGATGGCCAGCCCGGTGACCAGCGGCGACTCGTGCAGGACCTGCTGGAAGTACAGGGACAGGATCAGCATCTCGCCGGCGTTCCACACCCCCATGAGCAGGGCCAACGCGCTGCCCCGGCGCAGGCCCGCGTGCTGGAACATGTTCAGCCGGACGAGCGGGTCCGGGTGCCGCGCCTCGGCCAGGGCGAAGGCCAGCCCGGCGGCGATGGCGACCCCGGCCGACCCGAGCACAGGCAGCGACAGCCAGCCGAACACGTTGCCTTCCGAGACCGCGAACACGGCCAGCGTCACCGCCGCGGTGATGAGCAGCGCGCCGCGCACGTCCAGGTGCCGCCCGGCCCGGGTGTCCCGCAGGTTGGCCGAGCGTCCGAGGACCCGGGGGGCGATCAGCGCGGCGACGAGGCCGACCGGGACGTTGACCAGGAACACCGCGCGCCAGCTAGTCAGTTCGACCAGCACGCCGCCGAGCACCTGGCCGGCCACGAAACCAAGCGACGCGGTGGCGCCGTACAGGCCGAGCGCGCGGGTTCGCTTGCGCCCCTCGGGGAAACTGGTGGTGATGAGCGACAGGGCAGCGGGCAGAACCACGGCCGCAGCCGCGCCCTGCACGACCCGGGAAGCAAGCAGCAGCACCGGATCCTGGGCCAGTCCGCCGGACAGCGAGGCCAGCGAGAAGGCGGCCAGGCCGATCACGAACATCCGGCGCCGGCCGAACAGGTCGGCGGCGCGGCCGCCCAGGATGAGCAGCCCGCCCAGCGCGATCGCGTACGCGGTCACCACCCAGTCCACGACCGACGTGGACAGGTGCAGCTCGCGCTGGATCGAGGCCAGCGCGACGTTCACGATGCTGAAGTCCAGCACCATCATGAACGCGGCGACCAGGATGAGGGCGAGGCGGATGGCCTGGCGGCGGCGGGAGTCGGGCTCCGGGGCAGGCACCTCGAGCTTGGGCGCGGGCGCCGCGGGCTCGGGGGTGGCTGAGACGCCGGGCGTGGGAGCGTGCGCGGCGGGAGCGGCTTCGGCGGGAGCCAGCGCCGGAGCGGCGGGTGTGGCCTCAGCCGGGGCGGCGGAGGCGGAGTCCGCGGGGGCGGCCGGGAGCTGGGTCGCGGGGAGCCGAGCAGCTGGCGTGTGATGCGGCCGCACCGTGAGAGGGTGGGCGGACTCGCGGGTCGGGTCCGTGGTGTCCGGGCTGGCCGGCCGGAGCCCAGTGGCCCGGATGCGGTGCAGCGCGCCACGCCGCCAGGCGGCAGCGGAGTGCGGGGTGTGAGTCTTACGGTCAGAGGAAGCACGCAGAGACGCTGGTCGCGACGATTGTGATCGACTGGACCGGTCCGGCATGCGTGACGGCGGCATGATGTCCTTCGAAATAAAAATACGAGACGGTTCGTTTCGGATTTCCCAAGAGTTGAACGGTACCAAACGGGCAGGTATTCCGGCGGACTGGGCCGCCGGACGAGGTCAGCGCAGACCGGGGAACGACGGGTGAAGGTGCAGTGGTGAAGGCAGGCGGCGACGGTGCCGCGCCGCAGCGGGGACGGCCGCGTAGCGAGCAGGCGGACCGGGCGATCATGGCCGCGACGCTGGAACTGCTGGCCGAGCGCGGGATCGCCAGGATGTCGATCGAGGAGGTCGCGTCCCGGGCCGGGGTGGGCAAGGCCACCATCTACCGGCGCTGGTCCTCCAAGGGGGCGCTGGCGCTGGACGCCTTCCTGGCCGAGTTTCGGCAGCAGCAGCCGTTGCCCGACACCGGGTCGCTGCGCGGCGATCTGCGGGCCTCGCTGCGGGCCTGGGTCCGGGCCGTGACCCATACTCCGGTGGGCCGGATCCTGGCCGACCTGATCGGCGAGGCTCAGCACGACAAGGACCTGGCCGTGAGCTACCGGGAGCGGGTGCTCGAGCCGCTGCGCCAGCAGCACCGGATCATGCTCGACCGGGCCATCGCCCGTGGTGAGATCCCGCCCGACACCGACCGGGAGGTCGCACTGGACCTGATGTTCGGCGCGGCCCAGCACCGGCTGCTGCTGGGCCACCTCCCGCTCACCGAGCGGTTCGTGCGCCAGGTCGTGGACGTGATCGTGGCCGGCCTGCAGACGCCGCTGCCGCCCTGAGCCAGCCGGGCTGGTCGCTGGCCAACGGAGGCTCGGCACGTTTGGCGGCTGCGGCGCAGCGGTAGGTTGCTGGTACGGGATGTGAAGGGATGCCCCGATGGGGAACTTCGAACGGCAGCTCCGCGACCTGATGGCTTCGATCCGCTCCGCCTGGCGCTGGCGCGCCCGGTCGGGCCCCACCGATCCGCGGGCCCAGGGTGGACGGCCGCGTCCTGATCTCGGCGACGTGCGCGGCAGCGATGCGGGCCAGAAAGCCGAAGGGATGTACCGCGACCTGCGCACCGGTGAGACCGGGCGCAAGGCTCAGGAAGCGTTCCGGGATATGCGCCAGAGCGAGACCGGCCGCAAAGCCGAGGAAGCCTTGCACGATCTGCGCAGCAGCGACACCGCCCGCAAGGCCCAGAGCCGGGTGCGCGAGTTCCGGAAGAGCGAGACCGGTCGCAAGGCCGAGGCCACCATCGCCGACGCCGAAGCGGCCGCGCGGGCTGCTTACCTGCGGCTACGCAAGTCCATGGACGAGGACCGCTAGGCGGCGTCCGGCCCGTGGCGTCCCGGGTGCTGGCTTGGTCTTCACTTTCCGTTACTGGTCAAACGCACAATTGGCCCGGATCAATGTGTGTTTTCACCATTTTAAGAAGTGGGAAGCGTTTTCGGGGGCCGGTTGATCATGGCCGTGGTCAGCGGGTATACGCTCCGTTTAGAACCTTGATGTCACCGGTAGGTTACTTGCGGTGATATCGGTCTTGACGAAGCGAAAATGTGAGCGATAACATCATCAAAACTCACCAGTAGTTCGGCTCCGCTCAGTGGCGAGCATGCCCGGCGACCAGGGTGGCGCGACCCCGGGGCCCGACAAGGCCGGCCGCGGTCCGCCGCGGGTGGCCGGATGGCCACTGCGGGTGGTCCGCCGCACTACTGGTGTTCAAGGGAGGCGCACGTGGCGTCGTCACCGCATAACCCGGGCCGTTCGGGTCCGGCCCAGGGGCGGGCCAAAGCAACCGCCGCGGGGCGCGGGGCGCCGGCCCGGCCACCCGTGATGGCCGACGTGGCCCAGCTGGCCGGGGTCTCCCACCAGACCGTCTCCCGGGTGCTCAACGAGCACCCCAACGTCCGCCCGGACACCCGGGAGAAGGTGCTCGCGGCCATTCGCCAGCTGGCCTACCGGCCCAACGCGGCCGCCCGGGCCCTGGTCACCCGGCGTACCCACACGCTCGGCGTGATCAGCACCGACTCCACGCTCTACGGGCCGGCCATGATGCTCGACGGGATCGAGCGGGCCGCCCAGGATGGGTACTTCGTGCTCATTGCCAGCCTGCCGGCGCTGGACCGGCGATCGGTGACGGACACCGTGGACCGCTTCCTCGGCCACGCGGTCGAGGGGATGATCGTCATCGCCCCCCGGACCTCGGCGGTGGCCGCGCTGAGCCACGTGCCGTCCGAGGTGCCCCTGGTCGCCATCGGTTGCGGCACCCGGGCCCCGTTGACCTCGGTCGCGGTGGACAACGCGGGCGGGGCCTATACCGCCACCGAGTATCTGCTGGGCCTGGGGCACGAGACCGTCTACCACGTGGCCGGGCCGAGCAACTGCCTGGACGCCCGAGAGCGGATCGACGGCTGGCGGGCCGCGTTGCGCGAGGCCGGGGTGCATGAGCCCGACGTCATAGTCGGGGACTGGTCGTCCCGCTCGGGCTTCGAGACCGGGCAGAAACTGGCCCGGATGACCGACGTCACCGCGGTGTTCTGCAGCAACGACACGATCGCCCTCGGGCTGATCCGGGCGCTCACCGAGGCGGGTCGCCGGGTGCCCGAAGACGTCAGCGTGGTCGGTTTCGACGACATGCCTGAGGCGGGATACTTCCTGCCGCCGCTGACCACCGTGCGCCAGGACTTCAGCGAGCTTGGCCGGCGAGCGCTGGGTTCCCTGGTGGAGCGGATCTCCGGTGGCGATCCCGGCCGGCACGTGCGGGTGCCACCCGAGCTCGTCGTCCGGGCCAGCGCGGCGCCACCGGCCGGAGCCGTGTTGCGCCGGACCGCGACCTGACCGCCCAGTAGCCCGTTTAGCAGCACCGCCAGTAACACCGCTCGGTAGCGCCAGCCCGCGTGCCGCCTCTTCTGTGCCGGCGGTATGTATGAGAAGGTCAGCTGACGCAGAAAACCTTTTCTCTGACGTGACGAGCGGGGTCGCGTCCCGGTGCTGACCGGGGACGCGGCGGCGGGCTCACAGCGGGTGCAGCGACCACGCTTCACGGGCGCGGGAACGGGAACCGAAGGGAAGGAAACCCGAGTGGGAGGCGGCCATGGTTGTTAGCGCTAACAGCGACCGGTACGTCGTAGGAGTGGACTTCGGCACGCTGTCGGGGCGTGCGCTGGTGGTTCGGGTCAGCGACGGAGCCGAGCTGGGGACCGCGGTGCACGAGTACCGGCACGCGGTCATGGAGCGCCAGCTGGCCGCGACGGGCGAGCCGCTGCCGCCGGACTGGGCGCTGCAGGATCCGGCCGACTACGTCGCGGTGCTGCGGACCGCGGTGCCCGCGGCGATCAAGAACGCCGGCGTGGACCCGGGCGCGGTGATCGGGATCGCGACCGACTTCACCGCGTGCACGGTGCTGCCCGCCACGTCGGACGGCACGCCGCTGTGCCAGCTGCCGGGCCTGGAGGGCCGTCCGCACGCCTACCCCAAGCTCTGGAAGCACCATGCCGCGCAGGCGCACGCGGACCGGATCAACGCGCTGGCCCACGAGCGCAAGGAACCGTGGATCGCGCGGTACGGCGGCAAGATCTCCTCCGAGTGGCAGTACGCCAAGGGACTGCAGCTGCTGGAGGAGGACCCCGAGCTGTACGCGCGGGCCGACCGGTGGATCGAGGCCGCCGACTGGATCATCTGGCAGCTCACCGGGACCGAGACCCGTAACGCCTGCACGGCGGGCTACAAGGGCATCTGGCAGGACGGGCATTACCCGTCGCGGGACTTCCTGGCCGGGCTCAACCCGGACTTCGCCGGGTTCGCCGAGGACAAGCTGACCCACCCGGTCGCCGAGCTGGGGACCAAGGCCGGGTCGCTGACCGCTCAGGCGGCCGACTGGACCGGGCTGCCGGAGGGCATCGCGGTTGCGGTGGGCAACGTCGACGCGCACGTGACCGCGCCGGCCGCCCGCGCCGTCGAGCCAGGCCAGATGGTGCTGATCATGGGCACCTCGACCTGCCATGTGATCAACAGCGCCGGCCTGGCCGAGGTCCCGGGCATGTGCGGGGTGGTCGACGGCGGCGTCATCGCGGGCCAGTTCGGCTACGAAGCCGGCCAGTCGGCCGTAGGTGACATCTTCGGCTGGTTCATCGACCAGGCCGTGCCCGGGCCGCTGCGGCAGGAGGCCGAGGTGCGCGGGATCTCCGTGCACGACCTGCTCACCGAGCAGGCGGCGGCCCTGCCGGCCGGAGCGCACGGACTGGTCGCGCTGGACTGGGAGGGCGGCAACCGCTCGGTCCTGGTCGACCACCGGCTGTCCGGCGTGATCGCCGGCCTGACCCTGGCCACCCGGCCGCACGAGATCTACCGGGCCCTGCTGGAGTCGACCGCGTTCGGCACCCGGGTCATCGTCGAGGCGTTCGAGTCGTCCGGGGTACCGGTCACCGAAGTGATCGTGGCCGGCGGCCTGCTCAAGAACGAGCTGCTGATGCAGATCTACGCCGACGTCACCCGGCACTCCCTGAGCGTGATCGATTCCGACCAGGGGCCGGCCCTGGGCTCCGCGATCCACGCCGCAGTGGCGGCGGGCGCATACCCCGACGTGCCCACCGCAGCCCAGGCCATGGGCAAGGTCCGGCGCCAGGTCTACACGCCGGTGCCGGAAAATTCGGCGATCTACGACGAGCTCTACACAGAGTACGTGCTCCTGCATGACTACTTCGGCCGCGGCGGCAACGAAGTGCTGCACCGGCTGCGAGCGCTGCGCGACCGCATTCTCGGCGTGGGCCAGGACAACGACACCGAGGGTGACACCACTTCGGGGGCGTTCGACAACGGAACGGGAGATTCTTGATGAGCTTGACCAACGGGGCGCTGTCCACCGACGAACTGGTGGCGGAGCTGCGCTTGGCCGTGTCTGATCTGCACGCCGAACTGCCGCGCAACGGGCTGGTCGCCTGGACGTCGGGCAACGTGTCGGCCCGGGTGCCGGGGACCGACCTGATGGTGATCAAGCCGAGCGGCATCAGCTACGACGACCTGACCCCGGAGTCGATGGTCCTGTGTGACCTGGACGGGAACCCGGTCGGCGACGGGTACAGCCCGTCCAGCGATACCGCGACCCACGCTTACATCTACCGGCACATGCCCGAGGTGGGCGGGGTCGTGCACACCCACTCGACCTACGCGACCGCCTGGGCCGCGCTGGGCGAGCCCATCCCGTGCGTGATCACGGCCATGGCCGACGAGTTCGGGGGCGAGATCCCGGTCGGACCGTTCGCGCTCATCGGCAGCGACGAGATCGGCCGCGGGGTCGTGGCCACGCTGACCGGCCACCGATCCCCCGCCGTGCTGATGCAGAACCACGGCGTGTTCACCATCGGGCCGTCCGCCCGGGACGCGGTCAAGGCCGCGATCATGTGCGAGGACGTGGCCAGGACCGTGCACGCGGCCCGGCAGCTCGGGACGCCGGTGCCCCTGCCGCAGGACCAGGTGGGCGCGCTGCACAAGCGCTACAAGGAGCAGTACGGCCAGCACTGAGCCGCCCTCGTTACCCCTGCGGGCCGGCCATCGCGCCAGGCCCGATTGACCCGATCAAGGAGACATCCATGGCTGACCGCAGGCCGCGTATCGGCATTCTCGGCATCATGCAGGACCTGTACGACAACGACATCCCCGGCATCGCCCAGCGCCAGGAGGGCTACGCGGCGGAGGTCGCCCAGCAGCTGTCCGACGTGGGCGAGTTCATCCCGAGCAAGGCCATCAAGTACCGCGAGGACGCGGCGCGCGCGATGCGCGAGTTCGAAGACTCCGACCTGGACGGGGTCATGGTCGTCATGCTGACCTACGGGCCGGCCATGCGGGTGGCCCGGCTGCTCAGCGAGTCGCGGCTGCCCGTGCTGATGGCCAACATCCAGCCGGAACCGTCGGTCACGCCCGCCTGGAACATGGATGACATGACCTACAACCAGGGTGTGCACGGTGCGCAGGACACCGCCAACGCCATGGTCCGGGCGGGCAAGCGGTTCAGCGTGCTCACCGACGACTGGAAGAGCGACACGTTCAAGGCCAACGTGGGCCAGTGGGCCCGGGCCGCGGCCGCCGCCACCGCGTGGAAGTCGCTCAAGACCGCGATCTTCGGTTACGCCATGAACGACATGGGCGACATCCGGGTGGACGAGAGCGCGCTGATCCGCAGCCTCGGCCCGGAGATCCTCGCGGTCGCGCAGGGTGACCTGGTGCGCGGCATCGAGGAGGTGACTGACGCCCAGCTGGCCGAGGTCATCTCGTTCGAGGACGATCACTTCGACATCGACCCGCGGCTGTCCACCGAAGAACGCGAGGACCACGCCCGGATGCAGGTGGCGCTGGAGAAGATCCTGGTCGACGGCGGGTTCGGTGCCTACACCGCACACTTCGACGCGATCGGCGACGACGGCCGGTTCAACCGCCTGCCGCTGGCCGCCGCATCCAGCCTGATGGCCAAGGGGTACGGGTACGGGGCCGAGGGCGACGTGCTGGCCGCGTGCATGGTCTACGCCGCGCACCAGCTGATCGGCGACGGGCACTTCACCGAGATGTACGCGATGGACTTCCCGTCCGACTCGATCCTGCAGAGCCACATGGGCGAAGGCAACTGGAAGGTGGCCCGGTCGGACCGCCCGGTCAAACTGATCAAGCGCCCCCTCGGCATCGGCCGGCTGGCCGACCCGCCGACGTTCTTGTTCCAGCTCCAGCCCGGCCCGGCCACGCTGGCCGCGCTGGTGTCGCTGGAGGGCGAACGGTTCCGCCTGGTGGTGGCCGAGGGCGAGAACCTGGACAGCCAGGAGCTGCCTGCGCTGGAGATGCCGTATGGCCAGTTCCGGCCGGCCTCGGGCGTGCGGGAGTGCCTGAACGGCTGGCTGCGCAACGGCGGCCCGCACCACGAGGTGATGAACCTCGGTCACCACGCCGCCGACTGGCGCGCCTTCTGCGACGTCACCGGCATCGAGTTCGTCCAGGTCTGAGCGGCGCCGCCTGGCGGTGCGGTCTGGCGGTACGGTCTGAGCCGTGGGCGGTGGGCCGGACGGCGGTTAGGATCAGAGGCAGTGGCTGTCACGCTGGCCTGCTTCCGAGCCGCCGTTTGCCCACGCCGACTGTGGTGCTGACGGACAAGGGTCTCCGACTCGCGTTCGATGATGCACGGTCGTGACAATCCAGCCGGCCGGGCTGCGTGGGAGCTCGTGCCGTGATGGGACTACGCCATGACCTCCGATCGAGCCAGGAAGAAGGCGGCCCGGGCGCAGCAGTCCGCGACCGGCCAGCCCTACATGGAAGCCCGGCGGTCCGTGCAGCGCCAGACCAGCGCACGGGCCGAACCGGTAGAGCCGCCGCCGATTGATCCCCGCGACCGGGCCAGCTACTCGCACCAGTGGGGTGACCAAGCCTGCTATCTGGTCCTGCACCAGGGCCGGTACTACACCTGGATCACCGACGCGGCCGAGGATGGCCGGCCGGTGGTCCACCGCGTCCCCGGCGAAACCGTGGGACGCACGCTGGTCGATGAGTGGCAGGCCCGCAACATCCTGCGCTCGGCGTGGGGCGAAGCGATCGAGCACATCTTCCTGATGGACCCGGGCGTGAGCAATCGGATCTGCTACGAGGCCACCGTGGTCGACGTCGAGGGCAGCGGCCTGTGGCTGGCCTGCCAGGTTCAGACCGCGGCCGGGGAGACCACCAGCTACGTCGTGGAGCGGTTCACCGAGCTGGGACCGGCTCTGACCGCGTTCGCCGACCAGGCCGAGGCCGCCGCGGGCCAGGCCGAGCAAAACCAGGCGCTGAGCTTGCCGGACGTGCTGGCTGGGGTGCTCCGTTACCGGGCCGCCAGAACCCGCGCGGACGTGGCCCGGGGCCAGCTGGGCGACGTGTTCCGGGCCCGCTGGGGTCAGACCGGGCCAGGTCAGCGCCACTCCCCCCTTGTGGACGCGGCCGGGCTGAACCAGGAGACGTTCGGCCAGGTGCTAGCAGGCCAGGAGTTCCTTTGGCCTACTGGTCCGGTGGTAAGGCCGCCTGGCTCGCGGCGGCCGGACACTCCGGTCACCACGCTGGCCGAGTACACGGTCGAGGGCCAGCAGTTCACGCTGAAGTGCTACCAGGACAGCGCGGGCGCCCATTGCGTCGCCATCACGCACGACGGCCGTACCTCCGTGGTCAAGGACGTGCCGGTGGACGAAGAGCACCTGGTCAATCAGGGCTCCTTGCTGGTCTCGCGGGGCGGTCCGGGCGCCATCTACGGCCGGGCCCACGACAGCGTGACCGCGCTCTACTCGCTGGGCACCGATGGGCAGCGCACCGACTGGCCCATCTACGATGACCCGCAGACCGGTGAACGCTACTTCGCCGTGGTGGTCAACACAGCGACGCTGGCCGACATCGTGGCCGAGTCCCCGTCGGAAAGCAGATCCCTGAAGGCCAACTTCGACATGTGGTTCAACCCGCCGCCCCGCCCCCCGTCACCCTGACGTCCGGGCGGCAGGCCCGATGGCGCCATCGGGCACAGCATGGTGTGCCCTTTGGCGCCATCGGGCACGGTAGCACCCCCAGGCATCGTGGCCCACGAGGCAGCTGTGACTTAAGAGCTGGGTGGGGCGCGTCCCGCGCAGGGGTGGCGGGCCGGACGACGGCGACCCGGCGGAGCCAGGCCAGGGGTCTTCCTCCAGCCCGGAGCCGGAGTGCCGCGCTGGAGGCCCGGCCGGGGAGGCTGGGACGTCGGAGGGCCCGGCTCACATCGGCGTTGGTTCGGCTTCTGAGCCGAGCCGCTGCGCCTGGGTGGCGAGGTACCGGCGTTCGGGTGCGTTGGTGGACAGCCGGGCCGCCTGGGCATAGGCCTTGGCCGCCTCGGCCGGCTGGCCGGCCAGCTCCAGCAGGTGCGCCCGGGCGGCGAGCAGCCGGTGGTGGTTCGCCATCCGCTTGTCCTGCTGGAGCGTGTCCAGCAGGTCGAGGCCGGCCCGGGGACCGTGCACCAGGCCGGCCGCGACAGCCCGGTTGAGGGTGGTGAACGGGTTCGGCGCGGCCAGTTCCAGCAGGTCATAGAGCCCGAGGATCTGCGGCCAGTCGGTGTCGTCCATGGTCTCGGCCTCGTCGTGCACGGCGGCGATCGCGGCCTGCAGCTGATACGGGCCGGTACTGCCCTGGGCCAGGGCGGCGGTAACCAGGGCGGCGCCCTCATCGATCATGGCCCGGTCCCAGCGGGAACGGTCCTGCTCGGCCAGCGGGACCAGGCTCACTCCGTCCGGCGCGGTGCGGGCCGGACGGCGCGCGTCGGTAAGCAGCATGAGCGCGAGCAGGCCGGCCACCTCTGGCTCGTCGGGCAGCAGGCGGTGCAGCCAGTGGGTCAGCCGGATGGCCTCGCCGGAGAGCGCGGGCACGGTGACCGCGTCGCCGTCGGACGGAGTGTAGCCCTCGCTGAAGATGAGGTACAGCACGTGCAGTACGGGGGCGAGCCGGTCCCGGACGCCCGTCGGCAGCGTGAAATCCTCTTCGTGCAGGGCCTGCTTGGCCCGGCTGATCCGCTGCGCCATCGTGGCCTCCGGCACCCCGAACGCCGCCGCGATCTGCGCCGTGGACAGGCCGCCGATCGCGCGCAGCGTGAGCGCGATCTGGCTCGGCCCGCTGATCACCGGGTGGCAGCAGCCAAACAGCAGGATGAGCGAGTCATCCGTGCTCGGCCGCGCGTCCGCGTCCGGCGCCGCGGCGAGCAGCTCCGATTGCGGTGTGGCGACCGCGATCCGTTGCTCGCGCTGGCGGCGGGACTGCTCGCTGCGCACCTGATCGAGCAGCCTGCGGGTCGCGACGGCGACCAGCCAGCCCCGGGGGTTGTCCGGCTGGCCGTCGGTCGGCCACTGCACCGCGGCGGCGAGCAGGGCTTCCTGGGTGGCGTCCTCGCACAGGTAGAACTGGCCGTAGCCGTGCCGGCGGACCAGCGCGGCGAGGACCTGCGGCGCTAGTTCGCGCAGCAGGTCCCCGACGGTGTCCGGATCGGTCAAAGATCGGCTTTCGAGTCGTGCGGCACCGGCCAGAGCTCGACCGGCTCCTGGTCCCCAAACGGCATAGCCGCGGCGATCTCCAGCGCGCGCTCCTCGCTGTCGACGTCGAGCAGGTACAAGCTGGCGATGTATTCCTTGGTCTCCTGGTACGGCCCGTCGGTGACGGCCGGCAGCCCGGTGGCCTGATCGCGCCGGACCAGCTTGGCCTGAGCCTCGGAACCCAGCCCGTAGGCGCCGATCAGCTCGCCTGTGGCCTCGTACTTCTTGTTGAACGCGTCCTGCTTCGCGATGGCCTCCGGCCACGTCTCGGCCGGGAACGACGCCCACTTCTCCTCGTTCCCGTAGATCAGCATCAGGTACTTCATCTTGGTATCCCTCCGCGGGAGTTGACGTGGTTGCTGTCACCTGTCGGTCGGAGCCACGCCCCGTTTCTCGACACACCCCGTCCGCCGATTATCCAGCCCGGAGCCCGAGCGCCCCGCCGGAGGCACGGCTGGGGACGATCGGGCCCGGGGGTGGGGAGGGTCATCGGGGTGGGGCGCCGGCGTGAGGGAGCCTGTTAAAAATGAAACTTGGTCCCAGGCGAAAGGGACCGGGGTGTTGCGGGCGGGGAGGTGACGACCGCGGGGTAGGGTTGGCTCTGACCGGGAGTGCGGGCTCTTTGACAAGGCGTGCGCGGCGACGGTGTACTGCCCGGCATGACGAATACGACGAGTACGGCAGGCACCCCGGAGTCCACGGCCGCTGTTTTCCCTGTCACCACTGCGTTCGAGCTGCCCGGCACGGTGGTGGAACGGAATCTAGGCGTCACGTTTGGTCTGGTGGTGCGAGCAATGGGCATCAGCAAGACCGTGACCGGCGGAATTTCGTCGCTGCGCCAGGGCGAGGTTTCCCAGTTCACCGTGGTTCTCGAAGACGCCCGCAGGCATGCGATTGACCGCATGATCGAGAACGCGAAGCTGCTCGGGGCCAACGCGGTGATCGCGATGCGCTTCGACTCCTCTGAGATCGGCAAGGCCCGCGCCGAGGTCGTCGCCTACGGCAGCGCGGTGGTCGTCACGCCGTCGGCGTGAACGAGCCCGGGGCGGTCCCGCTGGTGACCATCATCGCCGGTCCCCGCGGGTGTCTGACCCGGCTCAGGTTCGGGCCGATGCGGAGCGATCGACGTTGAGGAACCAGGAGCCACCGGCGAGATTCAGCGCCCCGAGAACCAGGAAGAAGGCGGCCCAGCCGTAGGCGTTATACCCGAGGCAGATGACGCCAGCGATGGCCGCGACAGCGCCACCGGCGATACGCGCCGACCCGAAGAAGCGGAGGTGGCGGTACTCATACGGCGCGATCAGGCGTTGCAGGCCCGTTCGCGGCGGAGATGCCCACCACCCACGCAGGCCTCGGGCCGGGGTGTGGTCGTTCAATGCGTTCATCGCGATACCTCCTGTTGCTGTGGTCCTGTACCCAGCCTGGGATGACGCGCTTGTGAGTGACTTGCCGCCGGCTTGCGGCCCGGTTGCGAACGCGTCAGGGTGGGGTTGATCCTTTCCGTCAGCGAGGTGCGTGTGATCGGGGTTCGGGTGCTCGGCCCGCTGCAGGTCATCGTCGACGACGTCCCAGCCGACGTTGGCGGGCCGAGGCAGCGGTGCGTCCTGGCCCGGCTGATCGCCGAACACGGCCAGGTGGTCTCCGCCGACCGGCTCATCGAGGATCTCTACGCCGATGACGCGCCGCCACAGGCCCTCGCCGCGGTGCAGTCGTATGTCTCTCATCTGCGCCGGGCACTGGAGCCAGGCCGGCCGGCCCGGGCCCCGTCAGGAGTCCTGGTCACCTCTCCGCCGGGATACGCGATACAGCTCGGCCAGGACGCGGTTGACGCCTGGTCCTTCGAGGACGAGATACATCGGGCGGCCGAGCTGGACGACCCCGTCGCCGTGCACGACCGGCTCTCGTCCGCGTTGGCGTCCTGGCGCGGTCCGGCCTTCCAGGAGTTCGGCGGCATGGCGTGGGCCGACCTGGAAGCGTCCCGGCTGGAGGAACTGCGCCTGATGGCGACCGAGCGCCTGGCGGACGCGGCGCTGCGGGTGGGCCGAGCCGCGCAGGTTGTCGCCGACCTGGACCGGCTGACCACCGAGCATCCGCTGCGAGAAGAAACGTGGCGGCTGCTCGCGCTGGCGCTGTACCAGTCCGGGCGTCAGGGCGACGCGCTGTCGGCGCTACGGCGGGCGCGGGCGCGGCTGGCGGCCGATCTCGGCGTCGACCCCGGGCCGGCCCTGCGCGAGCTGGAGAGCGATATTCTCGCCCAGGCGCCACGGCTGTCCGCTCCGCCGGACGCGGTGTCGCCCACCTCCGTGGCGGCGGTCCTCGCTCCGGAAGCCAGCAATGTGGTGTCGGCCACGGCAGCGCCGGAGGCCGGCCGCGACGCCGAGCTGAGCCAGGTAGCACGGTCAGCCCAGGAAGCGGCAGCCGGCCGGATGCAGATTGTGCTGGTGAGCGGCGATGCCGGGACAGGCAAGACCGCGTTCGCCGACCGGGTCAGCCAGCACTTGACCGGGGAGGGCTGGACGGTAACCGCCTGGCGAAGCCCGGCAGACGAGGGCACTGCGGCGGGGGACCGTGATCCGGCTGCGGCCCGGTTCCGGCAGCACCAAGCCGTCGTCGGGTACCTGGAGGCAGCCAGCCGCGCCGCACCGCTGCTGCTGGTGCTCGACGACCTGCACCGGGTGGATGGCGAGACGCTGGCCCTCCTGGCCGACGTCACCGCGGACCTGGCCGCGGCCAGGCTCCTGGTGCTGGCCACCTACCGGCCCGCCGAAGCCAGCGAGCAGCTGTCCCGGTACCTGGCGGCGCTCACCCTCGGCGAACCAGTCCGGGTCAACCTGGCCGGGCTGGACGCGGTCGCGGCGGGCGCGCTGATACCGGCCACCTACTCCGGCCCCGTCGACGAGCAAACCGATCGGACCATCGCCGAGCGCGCCGGTGTCCCGGGTACGCCGAGCGCCTGGCACCGGGTGCGCCGCCGCGGGCGGCACGGCCAGACGCGCAAACCCGAGGCGGGCTGGGTACCGACGGCTGAGCGGTTCCGCGACCCGCCCACCGGCGTGATCATGCGGGTCTGGGTAGACCCGTCCGACGAGAGCCGCCACTACATACCGGACGCCTGATCGTCTCGCCGTGCCGCCTCGGCAACCCCGCCGATGGCGCCATTGGGCGGGTCCCAGCACGCCCAATGGCGCCATCGGGCGGGTAGCGACCCCGCAGGTTCAGAGGCCCATGAGGCGGTTGTGACGCCCGGGGCTGGGCGGGGCGTGTCTGGTGCGCCTGGCGGGCCGCGGTCCGCCAGGCGAGGTCCGGGGGCAGGTGCCCGTTGGCGCCAAAGGGCACACCATGGTGTGCCCAAAGGCGCCAAAGGGCACTCAGTCCGAGCGGGTTGCGAGTGACGTCCGAGACTCTCGGGGCGGGTGTGACTCTTAGGGCTGTGGGCCACGCCGGGCCGAGTCAGCACAACCGGTACGTTGGCGCCATCGGTCCGGTTGGTAGCCAGCACCGGCTGTGGACAGGGGGCTCCCGGGGTCGGTGACACCGGAGTTGAGTGGGGCGCACACGCGCACACTCCAGGCCAGACTGGCCCATCCCGTCGCCGTCGTCCCGGCGGCTGGAGCTTGAGCGCCCCCGCCGGAGGCGAGAGTCCGCAGGGGCTGTTGTGACTTGCGGCGGTGGGGACGGGCGGGCCCTGGGGTGGGGAGGGTCATCGGGGTGGGGCGCCGGCGTGAGGGAGCCTATTAAAAATCGGGATTGACGCTCAGCTGGAAGGGACGGGGGTGCTGAGGGTTAACTCAGCGCCAGCGCGGCGCGAAGGCCATCGTCAATGCGGGCCATCGCTCCAGCGCTAAGCGCGCCGAGATCGCGGCTGATTTCGTCCAGCCAGATGGTCTCTATGTCGTCACAGCACACCCGGCCTTTGACCACCTCGCCGTCGCCCAGCTCCACGATCGATGGCAGCGCCGGCTTGGCCGATGTGGTCAGCCGCGCGGCGAGCACCTGCGGCAGGGCCTGGTTGCGGCGGTTGTTGGACACCACGAGGTAATACTTCTCGGCTCCGTCGGCGATGTGAGCCATCCGTACGCCGTAGACACGTCCCCGGAGCGGCGTTCCTCCCGCCATGAGTTAGTCCTCTTGGTCCCAGTAAGGGGACCGCCGACGAGCCACGGCGCGCCGTTCGGCCTGCTCAGCCTCGTACTCTTCGGCGAGCAGCCGGTAGCCCTCCGCTTCGGCGTGCTCGCGGACGGCTCGCAGCCCCGCCGTGAAAATGGCGTGCAGCAGAACCGATTCAGCCACACTGTGGGCCTCGGCGAGAATCTCGACATCAACCAGATCCGCCAAAGCGGCGCGCTCGGACGACGAGTTGCGGATCTTTTCCAGGTCGTCGATGTCGTTCCTAGTGAGGGGAAGCGAGGGTCGGCGGATGGCGGGCTCGTTCATCCGTTTGGTCATGCATCCATAGTGCCGCACAATCTGCAGCATGACAAACCTCATTACCGCGGCAGATTGTGCGGCAGTGGTCCAGGGCACGATCAGCATGGACGACGACGCGGCCGCCGACGATGGTGGTAACGGGGCGGCCGGTCAGCTCCGGGCGCCCGAGCCGAACGAACCGGTTGGGGGCGCAGCTGGTGCAGCGCGAGTCCTGCCGGGCCCGGACGGAGTGGGGCCGGGAGGCTACCGGGGCGGCGGAGGGCATACTCCCCGCCACTTTCAACTTATAGCGTGCAGGGGGGCTTGCCGCAAGACCCCGGTCGTGCCGCATAATCGCTGCCCGGGGGCCGGGATCTACGGAACGGGGAGCCGCGACGGGTGATGGACACCGACGTGATCATCGTGGGGGCGGGCGCGACCGGGTTGATGCTGGCCTGCGAGCTGGGCTTGGCTGGGGTCCGGCCGCTGGTCCTGGAGCGGGAGCCGCAGCTACGCCAGGCCCCGAAGGCCAACGGTTTCTCCGGCCAGATCATCGAATTGCTGCGCTACCGGGGCTTGCTGGAGCGGTTGGAAGCGGCCAGCAACGGCCCGGTCCACCCGGCCCCCATGATCCCGTTCGGCGGTATGGATCTGGACCTCGCGCCCCTGGCCGATAACCCGCTGCGGGTTCTGGGCCTCCCGCAGCCACGGCTGGAGCGCGTGCTCCACGAGCACGCCCGCGAGCTCGGCGCCGAGATACGGCACGGACATGAGGTGGCCGGGGTCAGCCAGGACGACACCACGGTGACGGCGGACGTGCGCGGCCCGGACGGCCCTGACCAGATCTGCGCCCGCTACCTGGTGGGATGCGACGGCGCCCACAGCCGGGTCCGCGACTCGGCTGGCATCCCGTTCCCGGGCATCACCTATCCCGAGGTCAACCGGCTGGGTCAGGCCACTGTGCCCGACTCGGTCACCCGGCCGGACAGCGACGACCTCGACGTCCCCGGCGTGGGCCGGGTGCGGCGGGGTTTCACCCGCACCGACCGCGGTGTGTTCGCCTTCGGACGGCTGACCTCGGGGGTTCTGATGATCCAGACCACCGAAGACCAGGCGGCCGAGCCCGACGATGACACGCCGATGACCCTGACCGAGTTCCAGGGCAGCATCCGCCGCGTGCTCGGCGGGGAGCTACCCCTGAAAGAAGTGACCCGGCTGTCGCGCTACGGGTTTGCGGCCCGGCAGGCCGATCGGTACCGAACCGGGCGAATCCTGCTGGCCGGCGATGCGGCGCACCAGTTCCCCGCCACCGGCATCGGCATCAACGTCGGCATGCTCGACAGTGTCAACCTGGCCTGGAAGCTGGCCGGCCAGATCCAGGGCTGGGCGCCGGCTGGCCTGCTGGACACCTTCCACGACGAGCGCCACTTCGCCGGCGCGCGAGAGATGTTGCAGGCCCAGGCCCAGGTGGCGCTGCGCCGTGGACAGGACCCAGCCGGCCAGGCGCTCCGGGAACTCTTCACCGAACTGGCGGCCGACGAGCAGCCTCTACACCGCCTGGCCGCCCTGATCGCCGGCACCGGCATCCGCTACCCCCTGCCTGGTGCCGGCCACGACACCCTGACCGGCACCTTCGCGCCGGACCTCACCCTGCACACCGACCAGGGCGCCACCAGCGTCGCCGAACTCATGGCCTCCGCGCGGCCAGTGTTCCTCGACCTCGCGGGCCGCCCGGACCTGCGCGAGACCGCCCGGGAATGGCGGCATCGCGTCGATGTCCGGACCGCCACGACCGCCGGGCTCCGGGCCGACGCCCTGCTCATCCGCCCAGACGCCTACATCGCCTGGGCCACCCCCATCGACGAACCCGCCAGCACCGCCGCGCCCGCCCTGCGAGAAGCGCTCGGACGCTGGTTCGGGAGACCGGAGCTGATGCCGTGACCAACCCGACCATGAGCGCGTTCAACCTGCCCGGCCGGCTGGCGGCCAAGGCCGACCCGGCGCTGATCGCCGACGATGAGCAGCACTTCGCCGCCATCGCGGCCAGCCTGGACGAATCAATGGCCGACCTGGCCGAACGCCTGGAGGCCGAGCTCACGGCACCGGGCGGTATCGGCCAGAAGGCGCTGGACCGGGACCAGGAGATCTACCGGCTGACCGGTCGCCTGCGGGTGCTGCGGCGGTTCGGCCTGGACCTGTGCCTGGGCCGCATGGTCAGCGCCGACGACGGCGAGCCGACCTACGTCGGGCGGCTCGGCCTGACCGACCGCGACGGCCGCCGGCTGCTGCTCGACTGGCGTTCTCCCGCGGCCGAGCCGTTCTTCGGCGCGACCCACGCCAACCCGATGGGCCTGGCCAGCCGCCGCCGTTACCGCTGGACCCGCGGCCAGATCAGCGACTACTGGGACGAGGTGTTCACCCCGGACGGGTTCGAGGGGCACGCCGCGCTGGACGACCAGTCGGCCTTCATCGCCAGCCTGGGCGCCAGCCGGTCGCCCCGGATGCGGGACGTGCTCGGTACGATCGCGGCCGACCAGGACGCCGTCATCCGCGCGGGATCCCGGGGCGCGCTCGTCGTCGACGGCGGCCCGGGGACGGGCAAGACCGTGGTCGCGCTGCACCGCGCGGCCTACCTGCTCTACTCCGACCCCCGCCTGGGGCACCGGCGCGGCGGCGTGCTGTTCGTCGGCCCGCACCAGCCCTACCTGAACTACGTGGCCGACGTGCTGCCCAGCCTGGGCGAGGAGGGCGTGCAGACCTGCACGCTACGGAACCTGGTGGCCGAGGGGGCCACGGCCACGGTGGAGACCGACCCGGAGGTGGCCCGGCTGAAGTCGTCGGCCGACCTGGTGAAGGCGATCGAGCCGGCGGTCAGGTTCTACGAGCACCCGCCCACCCAGCCGATGACCGTCGAGACCCCGTGGGGCGACATCGAGCTGAGCGCGGGCGACTGGGCCGAGGCGTTCGAGGCGGCCGAGGCCGGCATCCCCCACAACGAGGCGCGCGACCTGATCGAGGAAGAACTGCTCGCGATCCTGATGGCCAGGTACCGGGGCGACGCCCCGCCGGATCTGCTGCGCAAGGCGCTGCGGCAGAACCGGGAGCTGCGCACGGCGATCTTCCGGGCCTGGCCGCTGCTGGAACCGGCCGACCTCGTCGGTGACCTGTGGTCGGTACCGGCTTACCTGCGCAAGTGTGCTCCCGAGCTCACCGTGGCCGAGGTCAGGGCGCTGCAGCGTCCGGACCCCCAGGCCTGGACGGTGTCCGACCTGCCGCTGCTGGACGCGGCCCGGCAGCGGCTCGGGGACCCGCAGGCCTCACGACGCCGCCAGCGGCAACGGGCCGTGGTCGCGGCCGAACGCGAGCAGATGGACAAGGTGCTTGACAACCTGATCGCGGCGAACGACGACGAGTACGGCGGCGGGCTGGTGAACATGCTGCGGGGTGAGGACTTCCAGGACGCCCTGGTCAACGAGGCCGCGCTGCCCACCGCCGACCCGGACGTGCTGGCGGGCCCGTTCGCGCACATCGTGGTGGACGAGGCGCAGGAGCTGACCGACGCAGAGTGGCAGATGCTGTTGCTCCGCTGCCCGTCCCGGAGCTTCACCATCGTCGGGGACCGGGCCCAGGCCCGGCACGGGTTCACCGAGTCGTGGCCGGAACGGCTCAAGCGGATCGGGTTCGACCGGATCAGCCTGGCCACCCTGACCATCAACTACCGGACGCCGGAAGAGATCATGGCCGAAGCCGAGCCGGTCATCCGGGCCGTGCTCCCGGACGCCAACGTGCCGCTCTCCATCCGCAGCAGCGGGCGGCCGGTGCGGCACGGAGCCGTCTCGGAGCTGGACTCGATCCTGGGCCAGTGGCTGGCCACGCACGACGACGGGATCGGCTGCGTCATCGGCGATCCCCTGTTCGCGGCCACGGCCCGGGTCCGGTCCCTGACCCCGGAGCTGTCCAAGGGGCTCGAGTTCGACCTGGTCGTCCTGGTCGATCCGGGCTCGTTCGGGCCGGGCATCGAGGGGGCGGTGGACCGGTACGTGTCGATGACCCGGTCGACCCAGGAGCTCGTGGTGCTGACGAGCTCCTGACGGGTTCTGGCTGGGGCTGGGGCTGGGGTTGGGACTGGGGTTGGGTCGCGGCGCGGGCGGAAAATCAGTTGTGCCGTGGCGCGGCCGTATGGCACGTTCACTGCACGGTCACGCATGGTCGCTGGCCGCAGGAAGGACCCGGCTGAGCCGGGTCGAGCGAAAGGAGGCGGACATCGTGTCTACGCCTGTCGTGGGTGGGTTCTCGGCCACCCTTTTCGCTTACTTCCTGAGGAGCTTCTCCCGTGCGCGATCTGCCGCACTCATACGAGTACCACCGGGAGCGCCGCCGCGATAAGCGGCGCTTCGGCGACGACGAACCACTTTTCCAGAAGCGTCAGCGGCATGTCCGCGGGCTGCCGCCCGTGGATGCCAATGACGCCACCGACGGCCTGCCCGAAGGCGACCGCTGGTCCACCTGGGACCAGCCTGACGCCGGCGAGCGCGGGCCAGAGCCCTATCCGGACTGGCTGGTCACCGAGCTGGCCGCGGTCGACACCGAGCTTGGCATCCTGAAGACGGGCAAGGAAGCCGACGTCTTCCTGCTGCGCCGGGGCGTGCCGCAGACCGGGCCGTCCTGCCTGCTGGCGGCCAAGCGCTACCGCGACGCCGGGCACCGGATGTTCCACCGCGACAGCGGCTACGTGGAGGGCCGGCGCGTCCGGGAGTCCCGGACCAACCGGGCCATGGCGGGCCGGACCGCGTTCGGCCGGGAGGCCCTGGCCGGGCAATGGGCCGGGGCCGAGTTCGGGGCGCTGGTCCAGCTGTTCCTGGCGGGTGTCCCGGTCCCCTATCCGGTGTCCGTGCTCGGGACCGAGGTGCTCTTGGAGTTCATCGGCGAACCCGACGGCACAGGGGCGCCGCGGCTAGCCGAGCTGCGCCCTGCCGGTGCCCTGCTGGCCTCGTTGTGGGATCAGCTGGTCGAGGCCGTGGTCACGCTGGCCCGGCATGGCCTGGCCCACGGCGACCTGTCGGCCTACAACCTCCTGGTGCAGGGCGATCGGCTGGTGATGATCGACCTGCCGCAGGTGGTCGACGTCATCGCCAACCCGCAGGGGGCCACGTATCTGGAGCGGGACGCGGAGAATGTTGCGGCCTGGTTCACCGCGCACGGGCTGGCGGACGTTTCGCCGGCGCCGGAGGAGCTGGGGGCGCTGCTCCGCTACGAGGCCCGCCTCGACTAGGAGGTGTACCGCCCTGGGTGCGGCTCGCGGGCCGCGCAGTAACCGGATCGATGGCGCCACCGTACCGGTGATGGCCGGATCGATGGCGCCACCGTACCGGTTGAGCCCGCGGGCGCGCGCGGAGCCCGGCAGGAACACACCGGCATGACCCGCCGAGAGCCCTTGTGGACTCCGGGGGGAGTGGTTCGGGCTGGGGCGTCAGTGGCCGGAGAAGTCCACGACGTCGCTGGTGTCGGTGAGGTCAGCCGAATCGGCGTCCGCCGCCTCCGCCTCGGCCGCCTCAGCGGCGGCTCGGGCCGCCGCGGCCGCGGCCTCAGCAGCCTGGGCGGCGGCTTGGGCCTCGGCTAGCTTGGCCGCGGCCGCCTTGGCCGCCTCCGTCCTGGGCCCGGCGGCGGCGTTGGCGTTGCTGGCGGACCTGCGGCCGGTGGACTTGAGGGTGAGGCGGCCGTTGCGCATGGTGCCGATGCGGTGGGCCCGCTTGGCCACGACCGAGTCGTGGGTCACCACGACCACGGTGAGACCGTATTCCAGCCAGAACTTTTCCAGCAGGGTCATAATCTCGTCGCGGGTGTCCTCGTCGAGGTTGCCGGTGGGCTCGTCGGCCAGCAGGACCTTGGGCTCCTTGACCAGGGCCCGGGCCAGTGCGACGCGCTGCTGCTGGCCACCGGACAGCTCCGACGGGACGTGCTGGGCGCGGTCACCGAGACCAACATCCTCCAGGGCCTTCAGCGCGCGGGCGCTGCGGTCCTGGCCGTGAATACCCAGCGGCACCAGGGCGGTCTCCACGTTTTCCTGGGCCGACAGGGTGGGGATCAGGTTGAACGTCTGGAACACGAACCCGATCGAGGCGGCCCGGACCTGGGTCAGGTGGACCTCCCGCATCTGGGCCAGGTCCTGGCCGTCGAATTCGACGACCCCGTCGGTGGGCCGGTCCAGGCCGCCGAGGATCTGCAGCAGAGTGGACTTGCCGTGACCGGTGGGGCCCTGGATCGACAGCCAGTCCCGATCCTCGATCACCAGGTCGACGCCACGCAGCGCGTGAACCGTGTCCCGGCCCTTCTGGTAGTCCTTGGTCACGCCGCTGAGCTTGTACATCGTCATGCCACCTTCGCGAGAGCCGCAGCCGGGCGCAGCCGCGCTGCCCGCCAGCCACCGAACGATCCGGCGATCACACCACCGGCGATGGCCAGGACCACCGCGAGGATGATGATGCCGATGGTCACGGGCGCCGTGAGGTGGACCGCCACGGTGTGCGAAGCGGCCGCCGTCGTGCGCCGGAAGCCGCCGCCCGCACCGCCGAAGCCGCGGCCGCCTGCGCCGGTCCCGCCGCCGGCCCCGCCGAAGCCACCGCCCGCGCCGGCCCCGCCCGCGGTGAACTGCCGGGCCCCGCCCGGGGTCGCCGTCCCGGTCGTGGCCGCGCCCACCGACGCCTTGAGCGGGGGCGCGAGCTTGTCGATCAGCTGGATGCCGGCCAGGCCGAGGATCACCCCGATGACGGCGCCGATCACACCGACCGCGATCGACTCCCCCATCACCTGGCCGACGATGCGGCGGCTACGCCAGCCGAGCGCCTTGAGCGTGCCGAACTCCCGCACCCGGCGGGACACCGCGGCCATGGTGAGCAGGCTGGCCAGCAGGAACGCCGCGATCAGCACCGCGATGGCCAGCCATTTGCCCAGGTTGTTGGCCAGGCTGGAGGTGCTGGCCAGGGAGCCGGTCACCTCGTTGGCCAGGTCGGAGGAGTTGGTGACGGTGGCCTTGGGCACCGCGCTGGAGATCTCCTTGGACACCGCGGTCACGTTGGACGCGCTGGTGGAGGAGACGTAGATCGTGTTGACGTCGCCCTTCATGCTGGCCAGGGCCTGGGCCCGGGCCAGCGGGATGTAGCTGTCCGTGCTGCTCTGGGCGGACGGCGTGGTCACGATCCCGATGACCTTGAAGCTGGTTTTGGCGACGGTGATCGTCGAGCCGACCTTGAGCTTGTTCTGGGTCGCGTAGTTGGAGTCGAGCACGGCCAGGTTGGAGCTGGCGTCGGCCGAGGTGAACGTCCGGCCTGAGGCCAGCTTGCCCGAGCTGAGCGGGCCGAGCTCGCCGGTGCCGATGTCCACGCCGTCGACCGTGAACGAGCTGGGCGTGAACGAGCCGGCGAAGCCGCCGCCCCCGCCCCCGCCCCCGCCGCCGAAGCCACCCGTGCCGGAGCCCGAGCTGTTGATGGCCGGGATCTTGCCGGTGATCTTGGTGTCGGTCAGCGTGAGGCCGCCGGCCACGGCTGCGACGCCCTTCAGCTTCGACACCGTGGTCACCGAGGTCGAGGCGATCGAGCCGAGGCCCGTGCCGCGCAGCGTGTCGACGTCGATGGTGGTGCCGGCCGCGGGCCGGGTGCGGGTGCCGGTCTGACCACGGAAGCCGAACGCGCCCGCGCCGCCGGTACCGGCGGTGGGCGTCTTGGTCACGGTGATATCGGTGCCCTCGCCGTACAGCGAGTGGAGCACGCTGGCTTGCGCGTTCTTAACGCCGGACGATACAGACGTCACGACGATCACCAGGCCGATGCCGAGGGCCAAGCCGACGGCGACAATTATGGCCTGGCGCATCCGCCGGCGAAGCTCACGCCGGAGATAGGTCAGGAACATCGGGGGCCACTCCTACGGGAGGCTGCGCGGCGAAGGCGCGCAGATCGATTCAGATAGTGGCGGCGGTTCCTGAACGGAACTTAAGGGTGAACTCTGCGGAGTCCGTGATCTAGGACACGAATTGATAATGACGCGAAACGCCCGGGTGCGCACCGCGCGCCCGGGCGTTCAGCGAAACAGTAAGGAGCGGTCAACCGCGAGAGTCAGATGCCGCGCGCGGCCCGGATCGTCTCCTTGAGCGAACCCATCGTGGCCAGCACGGCCGACGGCTCGTAGCCGCAGTGCGCCATGCAGTTGGCGCAGCGCGGGTCCTTGCCCCGGCCGAACTTCTCCCACTCGGTGGTCTCGATCAGCTCCTTGTAGGTCTTCACGTACCCGTCGGCCATCAGGTAGCAGGGCTTCTGCCAGCCGAGCAGCGAGTAGGACGGGATGCCCCAGGCGGTGCACTCAAACTCCTGCTTGCCCTCGAGGAAGTCGAGGAACAGCGGGGTGTGGTTCAGCCGCCACTTCTTGCGCCGGCCATCCGCGAACGCCTTGCGGAAAAGCTCCCGGGTCTCGGTCACGCCCAGGAAGTGGTCCTGGTCCGGCGCCTTCTCGTAGGCGTAGGCCGGCGAGATCTGCATCTCGTCGATCTCGAGGTCGTCGTTGAGGAAGTTCAGCACGTCGATGATGGTCTGCGGCGTGTCGGTGTTGAAGAAGGTCGTGTTGGTGTTGACCTTGAACCCCTTGGACTGGGCCAGCTTGATGGCCGCGACCGCCTGGTCGAACACGCCTTCCTTGGACACCGACTCGTCGTGCCGCTCCTGCAGGCCGTCGATGTGGACGACGAACGCGAAGTAGGGCGACGGCTTGAACTTGTCGATGTGCTTGGGCAGCAGCACCGCGTTCGTGCACAGGAACACGAACTTCTTCTTGGCCAGCAGCTGCCGGACGATCTCGTCGATCTGCGGGTGCATCAGCGGCTCGCCGCCGGCGATCGACACCATCGGCGCGCCGCACTCTTCGACGGCCCCGACGGCCTGCTCAACCGGCATCCGCTGCTTCAGCACGGTGTGCGGCTGCTGGATCTTGCCGCAGCCCGCGCACTTGAGGTTGCACGCGAACAGGGGCTCCAGCTCCACGATCAGCGGGAATTTCTTGTTCCTGGTGATCTTCTGTTTGGCCAGATATGAACCAATGCGCATGCTCTGGCGCATGGAAACGCTCATTTAATGCCTTACCTCCTTGGGCAGGCTGAATCGGATGGACTCCGTCGTGGTGACACGCTCGGCCACCTCCACGGGGCCGAGCCCGCCGAGTGCGTCGATGATGTCGCTGACCACGGCGGGCGGCGCCGACGCGCCTGCGGTCAGACCGATCGTGGACACCCCGTCGAGCCAGCCGAGCTGGATGTCCTCCGGACCGTCGATCAGATGGGCGGGAGTGCCCGCCCTCTCGGCGGTCTCAACCAGCCGCCGGGAGTTCGATGAGTTGGCCGACCCGGCCACCAGGACCAGGTCGGATTGGGCGGCGACGACCCGGACGGCCTGCTGCCGGTTGGTCGTGGCGTAGCAGATGTCGTCGCTGCCCGGCCCGCGGGCCGCGGGGAACCGGTCCAGCAGCGCGCTGGCCACCCCCTCGGCCTCGTCCGCGGCCAGCGTGGTCTGCATCAGGTAGGCGACCTTGCCCTCGTCGTGCGGCCGCAGGGACAGCACGTCCTCCGGGGTCTCGACCAGGACGGTCGAGCCGGGGGCCTCCCCCAGCGTGCCCTCGACCTCTTCGTGGCCGTGGTGCCCGATCAGCGCGACCAGGTAGCCGTCGTCGGCGAACCGCCGGGCTTCCTTGTGCACCTTGGCCACCAGCGGGCAGGTGGCGTCGACCACGGACAAGCCGCGCCGGGTCGCGTCGTCCCGTACCGCCGGGGAGACGCCGTGGGCGGAGAACACGACCGGCGCCCCGTCCGGCACCTCGTCCAGCTCGTCCACGAAGATCGCACCGCGCTGCTCCAGGTCGTGCACCACGTGGGTGTTGTGCACGATCTGCTTGCGCACGTAGACCGGCGAGCCCTGCTGCTCCAGCACCCGCTCAACGATCTCGATGGCCCGCTCCACCCCGGCGCAGAACGACCGGGGGCCGGCCAGCAGCACCTGCCGCGGCCCGCACGCGGCCGCCCACCGGTCCAGGACCGGGCCGGCCGCGCGCAGCGAGCGCAGCGCGGCCAAACCGCCGCTGACCAGGCCAGGGTGCAGCAGCGGGCGTCCTGGGGTGTCGGAGACGGCCCGGATCACGGCCAGCGGGCGGCCCTGGGCCGCCGCCGCCAGCGGGGCCGATTCCAGGTCGGCCGCGGTCAGGCCGGCCTGGGCCAGCCGCTCCCGCTCGTCCCCCCGGACCAGGTGGTCCACGGTGCCGATCCGGCCCGCGTGGGCGGTCAGGCCCGCCCGCCGCAGCTCGCCCAGCAGCAGCGGCGCCGACGTGGTGCGCAGCGCCGTGGCCGGGTCCGGCTGCCCGTCGCGGACGGTGACCACCTCGGTCGCGACCACCAGGTCGCCCGGGTTGAGCTCCGGGGCCAGGCCAGCGCCGGTGCCCATGACCGCCATCGTGGCGAACGTGCCCGTCTCCAGCTCGGCGGCCCGGGCGGCGGCCTTGGCCGCGCCGTATCCGGCCCGCAGCACCTCCGGGGCACCGCGCCGGGCGGCACGGCGGCCACTACCCGCGGCCCGGGCGCTGTCGCGCAGGCCACGGCGCACGGCCCGGGCCTCGAACCGCAGCGGCGCGCACACGAGCAGGGGGTCAGTGTGCCCCGTGGACTCGGTCATCAGGTGCCTCCCGCTATGGACCCGAAGTCGGCTCCCGGCCCGGCGCCGATCGGTCCGTGCCCGGCGGATCCGCGCAGGTAGCGGCCGAGGGCACTAACCGGGAAGGCCATCCGGTACAGGTGGTAGTTGATGTAGAAGTCGCCGGGGAAGCCGGTGCCGGTGAACTCCGGCTCGTCCCAGGACCCGTCCTCGCACTGGGTGTCGGCCAGCCAGGCCACGCCCCGGTCTACCGCATCCGGCGCACCGCCCGCGGCCAGCAGGGCCAGCAAGGCCCACGCGGTCTGTGAGGCTGTCGAGGTGCCCCGGCCGGACTCGGCTGGGTTCTCGTAGGACCGCAGGTCCTCGCCCCAGCCGCCGTCCGGGTTCTGGTGGGCCTCGAGCCAGGCCACCGCCCGCCGGATGACGGGCTTGGACGGCAGCACCCCGGCGGCGATCAGCGCGGGCACGGCGGCCCCGGTGCCGTAGACGTAGTTGGCGCCCCAGCGGCCGAACCAGGAGCCGTCCGGTTCCTGGTTCCGCAGCAGCCAGACCACGCCCCGGCGGGCGGCCTTGCAGCCGGCCAGGCCCTCCGCGGCCAGCGCCTCGACAATGTGCGCGGTGACGTCCGCGGACGGCGGGTCGATCACCGCGCCGAAGTCGCAGAACGGCAGCTTGTTGACCAGCTCGCGGGTGTTGTCGGCGTCGAAGGCGCCCCAGGCCCCGTTCTTGGACTGCATCCCGACCAGCCAGCGGACCCCGCGGTCGATGGCCGGCTGAGCCGACTCGGGCGCGGGCAGCGCGACCTTGCGCAGGGCCAGGATGACCTCGGCCGTGTCGTCGGTGTCCGGGTAGTAGTCGTTGTCGAACTCGAACGACCAGCCGCCCGGCTCCAGGCCGGGACGGCGCACCTGCCAGTCACCGGGCCCGGGCACTTCCTCGTTCAGCACCCAGCGGGCCGCCTTGACCATGGCCGGGTGATCGGCGGGCAGCCCCGCGTCGGCCAGGCCCACCATGACCAGCACGGTGTCCCAGACCGGCGACTGGCACGCCTCCAGCCGGTGCACCATGCCGTCCGGGGTTTCTTCCTTGACCGTGAACCGCTCCAGGCCGGCCAGGCCCCTGGCGATGATCGGGTGGTTCAGCCGGTAACCGAGCAGGTGCAGCCCGATCAGCGAGTACACCCAGGGCGGCTGGATGCCGCCCCAGCAGCCGTCCGCCTCCTGGCGGGCGATGATCCAGTCCGAGCAGCGGCGCAGCGCAGCCCGCCGCATCGCCCGGGCCGGGCGGCCGAGGCGGCTGCCCAGGCCGCGCCGCTCGTACACGTGCATCGCCTGGTCCAGCCGGTCGAACACCATCGACCAGGGATCACGGGCCCGGTGTTCGGGCTCGACGCCGGTCCGGAGCTCGTCCAGGCTGAACGGCAGCGGCCGGCACGGGCGCTGGGAGCTGACCACGGCCAGCCCGACGATGGTCTGCCGGGCCCAGCAGCCCCAGTCGTAGATGTTGAGCGGGAACCAGGACGGCAGGTAGATCAGCTCGGGCGGGATGACCGGCAGGTCGTCCCAGGACCACTCGCCGAACATGGCCAGCCAGATCCTGGTGAACACCCGGCTGGCCTCCAGGCCGCCCTCGGCGAAGACGAACTTGGCCGCCTGGCGCATGTGCGGCTCGTCCGGCTCGTCGCCGGCCAGCCGCAGCGCCACGTAGGCCTCGATCGTGGTGGACAGGTCACCCGGGCCACCATAGAACGTGGCCCAGGTGCCGTCGGCCCGCTGCTGCGAGCGGATCCAGCGCGCCTCGGCGGCCGTGTGCTCGGCTTCGGAGACCCCGAGGAAGTGCCGCATCAGCAGGTCCTCGGCGTCCATCGTGACGTTGGTCTCGAGCTCGCCCTGCCACCAGCCCTGCTCGTGCTGCAGGCCCAGCAGGTAATCGCGGGCGCGCACCAAAGCGTGATGGGCCGCATCACCCACTGAGCCGCCGCCTGGCGCCTGCGTGCGTGCGTGCGTGACCGTCATCCCGCTGCGCTCCCTTCACTGACCAACTGTTGGGCCTGCCCCCGTGCTCGCTGACCGGCCGGCTGCTACCACTGCCGGGCGGTGATGAACTCCGCGATCGCCATGAACTCGGCCCGGACGTCCTCCGGAATCTGCGCCTCGGCCAGGCACTTGCTGGCCGAAGCGAGCTGAGAGTCCGCCTCGTCCTCGGCCCACTGACGGCCACCCGCGGCCTCGATCAGCGCGGCCGCGTGGCCGAGGTCTTCCTCGCTGAGCGGTTCCGGCCGGGCCAGCAGCTCGGCCAGCTCGGCGCTCTCCGGCGTACCGCTGTTCAGCGCGGCCACCACCGGCAGTGACTTCTTCCGCGCCCGCAGGTCGGACTGGACCGGCTTGCCGGTGACCTCCGGTGCGCCCCAGATGCCGAGCAGGTCGTCGGTCAGCTGGAACGACTGGCCGATGTGGGCGCCGAAGCCGGCCAGCCCCATGGCCAGCGAGGGTGCCGCCCCGGCGTGGATGGCACCGATGCTGCAGGCGCAGGACATCAGCGCGGCCGTCTTGTCCCCGGCCATCTCCAGGCACTCGGTCAGACCGACGTCGTCCCGCTTCTCGAAGGCCAGGTCGGCGCCCTGCCCGGCGATCAGCCGCTGCACCGCGACCGACAGGCACCGGGCGGCCCACACGCCGTGCGGTCCGTTGTCCTCCAGCAGCAGGTCCTGGGCCAGGGCGAGCAGTGCGTCACCGGCCAGGATGGCCGGGCCGACCCCGAACACGGTCCAGGCCGTGGGCCGGTGACGGCGCTCGGTGTCGCCGTCCATGATGTCGTCGTGCAGCAGCGAGAAGTTGTGCACCAGCTCCACCGCCACCGCGGCGGTCACGCCCTTCTCGGACGGCACGCCTGCGGCCCGCGCGGACAGCAGCGCCAGCGCCGGGCGCAGGGCCTTGCCCGCGCCGTCGTTGCGCGGGTTGCCTTCCGCGTCGGTCATGCCGAGGTGGTAGGCGCTCACCCGGCGCACTTCCGGCGAGAGCCGGGCCACGGCCGCGGCCATGGCCGGGCCGACGATGTCCCGGGCCAGCTCCACGCCGGCCGGCATTACTGCGGTCACAGTGCCCCTCCCTGGGCTGCCCCCAGGGGCGCTCCCTGCGTCGCACCGGACGGCCCTCCGGCCGCCGGGCGCTCCGCGCTGTCCAGGGCGCCGAGTCCCCGTCTGAGTTCGACCGCCGCGTTCAGTCCGCTGCGCACCGCACCCTCCATCGTGTCTGGCCATCCGGTATCGGTCCATGCCCCGGCGAGCGTCAGGCCCGGTAGCGCGGTGGCCGCCCGCGGCCGCAGCCGCCCGCACCCGGGTTCCTGGCGGAACGTCGCCCGCCGCTCCCTGGTCACAAAGAATTCACTTACTCGCGCCTCCTGAGCGGCGGGCAGCAGTCCGGCCAGCGCCGGCACGAACGTCTCCCGCAGCCGGGCGGCAGGCACGTCCACGTAGGGCTCCGCCGCCGACAGCGAGATCGCCAGGTACTGCCCCCGGTTGCTCTGGCCGAAGCCCGAGATCGCGGTCCGGTCGAACACCCACTGAACCGGGGAGTCCACCGCGGCCGCGAACGGCAGGTCCATCACCGGGCGGTCGTAGATCACGTGCACGTTGATGATCGGCGAGGTGCCCAGCTCCGACCAGGTCGTGGCGGGCACCCCGGCGGTGTCCGGCACCAGCCGGGCCGCCACGTACGGCGGCACCGCGATCACCACGCCGTCCGCGCGCAGCACGCCCCGGTCGGCCGGGATCGCCTCCGCGCCGTCCCCGCCACCGGCGTCTTCCTCGCCCCGGGCCAGCCGGATCAGGTAACGCGCACCGTCCGCGCCGCCCGCGCCGCCCGCGCTGGACTCGCTGGGCGGAGCCAGCTCGACGCTGGCCGCCTTGACCCCCAGCCGGACCTCGGCGCCCAGCCGCTTCAGCAGGGCCAGGCCCGCGGTGCCGTGCAGTTCGCCCAGCGGGGCCAGCGGGATACCGATGTCGGCCGCGTCGTTCTTGCCCAGCAATCCGGTCTTGATCACGGTCGCGGCCAGGGCCAGCGAGGCGTCGTCGCCGGGGACGTTCAGGGAGGCCACCGTGAACAGGTCCCACAGCACCCGCCGGGTGCGCTCGTCCTGGCCGTGCGCGGCCAGCCAGTCGCCGAACCGCTGGTTGTCCAGGGCGGGATCGTCCGGGTTGAGGAACCGCATGGCCAGCGCGGCCTGGCCCACCCGGGCCCGCTCGGCCAGGGACAGCTTCGGGTAGCGGGCCAGCGCCCCGCCCAGGTGCAGCGGCCCGGGTAGCCGGTTGCGGCGCAGCCGGGCGCTGCCGTCCGGGGCCAGCACGGTGACGTCGAACCGGTCCTGGATGCGCACGGAGCCGGACATGCCCAGCCGGGCCAGCAGGCCCTGGTAGGCGGTGCAGCAACGGAGAAAGACGTGCTGGCCGGTGTCGACGACCAGCGCGCCGCGGTTGAACGAGGTGGTGGCGCCGCCCAGCCGCGGCCGGGCCTCCAGCAGGGTGACCGCCGCCCCGGCCTCGGACAGCGCAATCGCGGCGGTGATGCCGGCCAGGCCGCCACCGATCACCACGACGCGCCGCGCAGCGCCGGCGGCCGGCGCGCTCACGTGCGCTTCTTTCCGGGCCGCAGCGGACGGGCCAGCGAGCGCACCGCGACCATCGCCTTCTCCCGGGGGGACAGCGACAGCCGGCCGTGCAGCACCGCGGCGGGTTCGGCGATGATGCGGTCCAGCAGCTTGCGGTAGATGCCGGCCATCGCCCCGGTACAGGCGGCGCTGCGCGCGTCCAGCATGGGCAGCAGCTGCAGGCCGGTCCCGTACCAGTCGCGGGCGCGAGCCGCCTCGAACTCGATCAGCGTGACGAACCGGGCCTCGGCCGCGGCGTCCGGGGCCGGCTCGGCGGTGGGGTCGGGCTCACCGGACGGCTTCAGCGTCACCCCGAACCGGTCCAGATCCTCGGCGGGCAGGTACACCCGGCCGTTCTGGAAGTCCTCGCGGATATCCCGCAGGATGTTCGTGAGCTGCAGGGCCACCCCGAGCGAATCGGCCAGCGGCACCGCGGCCTGCAGGTCCTCGGCACCGAAAACACCCAGCGACAGCCGCCCGACCGAGCCTGCCACGCAGCGGCAGTAGTACCGCAGGTCATCAAAGCTGGTGTAGGTGGCACCCTTGGTGTCGGCCACGCAGCCGTCGATCAGCTCGCCGAACGCGGCCATCGGCACCGGGAAACGGCGGCTGGTGTCGGCCAGGGCCACCAGCACCGGGTCGTCGGCCGGTGCGGACGCAGGGCCCGGCGCGTCCGGACCAGCCAGGCTCAGCACCTCGGACCGGGCCTGCTCGAGGGCGACGAGCTTGTCCGGGGCGGCCATGTCGCCGTCGCCGATGTCGTCGATCCGGCGGGCGAACGCGTACAGCGCGGCCAGGGACTGCCGTTTGCCGGCGGGCAGCAGCCGGATGCCATAGGCGAAGTTCCTCGCCTGCGACCAGGTGATCTCCTCACAGGCCTGATAGGCCTCAGCCACGTCCACGTCCCTCACCTCCCTCGCAGAAAAGCCCGAATGGCCAGCCGGGCCGTCACCCGCTTGTCCGGGTGCGGAGTGACCGCCAGCACGTCGTAACCGGACGCCGTGATCGCGGTCAGCGCGGCCCGGCCGCCGGCCAGGTAACCCGCGACGGCCAGCCGCGCAGCGCCGCGCAGCGTGCCGACCAGCGGCGCGCCCTCGTCGAGGAGCGCGGCGGCCCGCGCCACCTCATAGGCCAGCAGCGCACGGACCCGTGGACCCGTCACCGGTGCAGCGAGGTCCGGCTCGGTGACCCCGAACTTCCGCAGATCATCCTGCGGCAGGTAGATCCGGCCCTTGCCGAAGTCCTCGGCGACGTCCTGCCAGTGCTCAGCCAGCTGAAGAGCAGTGCAGATGCTATCGGACAGCCGCTCCCGGGCTGGGGAGGCCGCACCGAATATGTGCAGCACCACACGCCCGATCGGGTTGGCCGACAGCCGGCAGTAGCCCACCAGGTCCTCGAACGTCTCATACCGGGTGACCAGCTGGTCCTGCCGGTTGGCCTGGATCAGGTCGCGCAGCGGCTGGGCCGGGACGTGGCACTGCGCCACCGTGGTCGCCAGCTCCTGTATCGCCGCGAGCTGCGGCGTGACGCCGTCGTAGATGCGCGTGACGTCGGCGTCGAGCTCGTCCAGCAGCCGCAGCCGCTCCTGCGGCGAGGCCTCGTCCCCGATGTCGTCGGTCAGCCGGGCGAACCCGTACAGCGCCATCAGGTGCCGCCGGTAGCGGGCGGGCAGGATGCGCAGGGCGACCGGGAAGTTCTCGGCCGACGCCTGGGCCGCCGCGGTGGCCTCGACGGCTTCCGCCGTCCGGGCCCCCGGGGCCGGGGCATGCGTCGGCGCAGGCTCAGTACCGCGCATGTTGCCAGCCATGGGGATATCTTCGGGGCGGCCAGTATTTAATGCAAACAATGACACCCACGTCACCTGACGCACGTGTCAAGGATTGACCAGAGCGAAGCGGCGTTTACACGGGTTAAGCGGGTTGTTTCCCGGCCGTGCGGGCAGGATCCCGCTCACCATGTTTCACCGGAGCGAGACCGTTTCGCAATCGTCTCGGGTAATAAATTTGCCGGGGCCGCCGACCGGGTGATAGGAGCATGGGTGTCAGCGCAGGCCACGCTGAGCAGCATCTTCCGTAAGATCGTCACGACGCGGACATGGCCGCGATACACAGTTGATACAAATTCGATGCTCGGTCGTCGCGATTTTTGCCGCGCGACAATATCTTGCGTGCTACGGACGCCTAGCGGCGGGCGTGGCCACACTTCCGCATGACTTCCGATAGCGACGAAAAACTGCCGGATATTCCGAGCAAAACCGTCACTATGCGCTATGCCGCGATGGCAATTCGGCAACACGAGACGCATTCAACATGACACGAGCGTCATGCTTAGGCGATTTGTACGTCACGCCCGCCAGATGAGCACCAGGGCGCAGTCGTCGGCGCTGCCGACGTCGCGCTGCAAGGCGGTCACGAGGTCGCCGGCGCCGGACCGGAAACCGGTCTTGACCAGCCGCTCGGCCTCACCGAGGAGCTTGTCGATGCCGTCGTCGATGTCGCGGCCCGGTGCTTCGACCAGCCCGTCGGTGTACAAGATGATCGCGTCGCCCCGGCGCAGCACGCCGTCCTCGGTGCTGGTCGGCACGGTCTGCAGGTCGGCCACCACGCCGAGCACGATGCCGCGGGCCTGGGTCACCCGCCAGCGGCCGCTGGCCGCGTCGTAGTGGACGGCGGGCAGGTGCCCGGCGGAGGAGGTCACGTACTCCCCCGAGGTCAGGTCCAGTGACAGGTGCACCGCGGTGACGAAGCCCTCGTTCCACCGGCCGCGGCGCATGTAGGCGTTGGCCGCGGCCAGGAAGTCCGTGCTCGGCACCGAGCCGAGCAGGCCGCCGAACGCCCCGGACAGCAGCAGGGCCCGGGTGCCGGCGTCGATGCCCTTGCCGGACACGTCGACCAGGGCCACCTCGAGCGTCTTGCCGTCGGAGTAGGACACCACGAAGTCGCCACCGAACGACGCACCGCCGGCGGGCCGGAGCACGACATCCGAACCCCAGCCCTCCCCCAGCGCGGGAAGCTTGCCCTGGTCGCGGATCCGGTCCCGCAGCTCGATCAGCATCTGGTTGCCGCGCAGGCCCTGCAGCCCGAGCTTGGCCCGGGTCCGGGCCAGCACGTCGGCGAAGATCGCGGTGATGGCGATCGTGGCCACGATGCCCGGTCCCGCCTTATGACCAACGATGTCGTACACGAGCGTGGCCGCGGCCAGGACGAACAGGACCCGCAGCGCCCGGACCCACAACAGCAGGCCGCCCGCCAGGATGGGCAGGATCATCACGCCGGGCGAGAACCACCACTCCGACAGGTGCGCCGCCGCCACGCCGATAGCCACCACGGCCAGCGAGAGCCCGAACGCCAGCCGCCGGTTCCGCGTGATGAACTGCCTGCTCGCGGCGCCACGCAGCTGCTGCACGCGGGCACGCAATCCGTGCCCGGCGCGCGGCGGCGGATGGTCCGGCCGGGAAACCATAATGGCGGCACTGTATCCGCAGTCGCTCCCGGTTTACCGGCCGGCACGCCCCGTCAGCAAGCGGTTCGCTGGGCCGCCCGTGCGCCGGGGAACCGGGCCGGGAAGCTAAAAGAGTGGCCTTTTCCGGGTCCGCGGTGTAGCAAGACAGACATGACGGAGCCCTACCCGATCCGCCCGATCACCCCGGCCGAATTCGACGCCTTCCACCTGATGGACCAGCTCGCCTTCCACGGCGGACCCATCTCGGCCGAGGAACGCAGCCACATCATGGCCCGCTTCGAGTTCGACCGCAGCCTGGTCGCGTTCGACGGCAGCAGGCAGGTCGGTGGCACGGCCGCGTTCTCGTTCCGGTTGCGAATCCCGGGCGCGGACGTGCCCGCGGCCGGGGTCAGCTGGGTCTCGGTGCTGCCCAATTACCGGCGGCGGGGCATCCTGCGCTCGCTCATGCGCCGGCAGCTGGCCGACATCCGGGACCGCGGCGAAGCTCTCGCCGTGCTGTGGGCGGCCGAGTCGGTGCTGTACGGGCGGTACGGATACGGCCAGGCGTCCTGGACCCTGGCCTACACGATCCGCCGGGGTGAGGGCGCCCTGGCCGCAGACGCACCATCCGACCCGGCGCTGCGGCTGCGGATCACCGAGCCCGCGCAGGCCCGGGCCGAGCTGGCCAAGGTGTACGAGGATGCATTCGAGACCCGGCCGGGCTTTTTCCGGCGCAATGACCTCTGGTGGGACCGGTACCTGTGGGATCCGGAGTCCGAGCGCAAGGGTGCCTCCCCGCTGCGGTGCGTGCTGGCCGAAGATGACGCGGGCCCCCGCGGGTACTCGCTCTACTCCGGCCACGGCGACTGGGACGACGACTCGTTCCTGCCCACCGGGACGATCAACGTCAGGGAACTGGTCGCGACCGACCCCGCCGCCAGCGCGGCGCTGTGGGGCGACCTGCTCAGCCGCGACCTGACGGCCGAGATCCACGCCCGGGTACGCCCGGTCGATGACCCGGTGCAGTTCCAGCTGGCCGACCCGCGGCGGCTGCGCACGGTGCTCAGCGACGCGCTGTGGGCCCGGATCACGGACCTGCCGGTCGCGCTGACCCAGCGGCGGTACGCCAGCCCGGTGGATGTGGTGCTGGGCGTGCGGGACAACCTGTTGGAGGAGAACACCGGCCGCTGGCGGCTGCGGGCCGACGAGTCCGGCCAGGCCAGCTGTGACCCGGTGGACGCGGACGCCGACATCGAGGTCGGCATCGCCGAACTGGGGGCGGTCTATCTGGGCGGCACCCGGCTTGGCGCGCTGGCCGCCGCGGGCCGGGTCCGCCAGCTGCGGTCCGGGGCGCTGCGCCAGCTGTCCGCCGCCATGTCCTGGGACCCCGCACCCTGGTGCCCGGTGATCTTCTGAGCGGCACCGGCCGGAGTCAACCAGCTAACGGGCGGGCATGATGGCGGGCATGAAGGTGACGCTGAGCGCGGCGATGCGGGCGCGGGACGTGTCGCGGCCGACGGCCGACGACGAGGAAGCCGCGCGCAAGGCCGACGGTGCGGGGTCAAGCGGGCCAGGGGCCACGGGCAGCGCCCGGGGCCGGAACGCCGGCCGCGCGGAACCCGCGGACCGATCCGGGCGGCCCGAGAGCCCTGCGGGGGGCCGCACCGAGAGCAGTGGCCGATCCGGGGCCGCGAAGAACCCATCCGGACGCCAGCGCAAGCGCCGTTAGCTGGACGGGACCGGCGGCAACTCGCCGGACTTCTCGTACGCGGCGACCTCGGCCAGCCGGCGGGCATGCCGCACCGCCCCGGAGAACTCGGTCTCCACGAAGGTCTGGGCGAACGAGACCGCCTCGTCAATGCTGTACATCCGGGCCCCGAGGCTGAGCACGTTGGCGTCGTTGTGCAGCCGGGCCAGCTGGGCGGTCTCGGTGGTCCAGGCCAGCGCGGCGCGGATCCCGGGGACCTTGTTGGCCGCGATCTGCTCGCCATTGCCCGACCCGCCGATCACGATGCCCAGGCTGCCTGGGTGCGCGATGACGTTGACGGCCGCGCGCATGACGTACACGGGATAGTCATCGTCGTCGATGTACGTGGACGGCCCGCAGTCCTCAGGCTGGTGCCCATGCTCAGACAGCCACTCCACCAGGCGCCCTTTGAGCTCGAACCCGGCGTGATCAGATCCCAGAAATACCTGCACGGGGGCCAGTGTGTCAGGAAGCAGCCGGCCCGGGGGTGGTGGCCCCCGGGCGCAGGCCACTCCGGGGCGGGGCGAGTTTATTAATCGAAAATGGGGTCCCGGGTGCGGCTGCGCTTGAGCTCGAAGAAACCGTCCGTCTCCGCGATGGCCAGCACGCCGTCCCAGAGCTTGGCGGCAGCCTCCCCTCGCGGGATCGGGGACACCACGGGACCGAAGATGGACGTGCCCTTGACCGAGATGACCGGGGTGCCAACCTCGTAGCCGACCCGGTCCATGCCATCGGAGTGGCTGGCCTTGAGGGCCTCGTCGTACTCGGTGGACTCGGCCGCGTCGGCCAGGCTGGTGGGCAGGCCGGCCTCCTTCAGCGCGGCCTCGTAGGTGGCCCGCTCGCGCGGCGCCTTCTCCTGGTGGAACTTGGTCCCCAGCGCGGTGTACAGCTTGTCCAGGACCTCGGGGCCGTACTGCTGCTCAGCCGCGATGCAGATGCGGACCGGGCCCCAGCCGGTGGCCAGCAGCTGCTTGTACTGGTCCGAGATGTCATCCTTGCCGCTGTTCAGCACGGACAGGCTCATCACGTGCCAGTGCGGCGTGACCGGGCGGACCTTCTCGACCTCATGAATCCACCGCGAGGCGATCCAGGCCCACGGGCAGATCGGGTCGAACCAGAAGTCAACGACGGTGTTCTCCTGCTCGGGCATGCGCGCTCCTCGTACTGGTTCAGTCGGTAGTGGGCGGTAAAACAGAAGCTAGTTACGTCTGCGACAACCGGAGGCCCGCGCGGCTCATTCCGCGCCTGGCGCGCTTCCGCGACTTCCGCGAACTCCCGTGACCGGACATGAATAGGCCGGGAACAGCGTGGAAGGATGGCATGGCGCGGGCGGCGCATGACGAAGGGGATCAGCAGGTGCCAGACAATCTCACGCAGGACGAGGCCCGAGCCCGGGCCGCGGTCGTCACAGTGTCGTCGTACCAGGTCGAACTGGACCTGACCGGGGGCGACACCACGTTTTCTTCCACCACCGTGGCCCGCTTCGAGGCGGGTAGCGGGGGCTCGGAGACGTTCATCAACCTGACCGCACCCAAGGTGCTGGAGATCACGCTCAACGGGTCGCCGCTCCCGCTGGACGCCTTCGACGGTGACCGGATCACGCTAGCGGGCCTGAACCAGGACAACGAGCTGCGGGTGGTCGCGGAGTGCGCGTACTCCAACAGCGGCGAGGGCCTGCACCGCTTCACCGACCCCACGGACGGCGGCGTCTACCTGTACTCCGACCTGGAGACGTTCGACGCGCACCGGATCTACGCCTGCTTCGACCAGCCCGACCTGAAGGCGACCTACGAACTGACCGTGACCGCACCCGCGGGCTGGCAGGTCGTGTCGAACATGGCCCCGGACTCTGAGGAAGCGGCCGGTGACGCGGCCAAGCGCTGGCACTTCCCGCCCACGCCGGTCATGTCGACCTACATCACCGCGATCGCGGCCGGTCCGTACCACGTGGTGCGGGATTCCCACGACGGCATTCCGCTCGGCATCTACTGCCGCCAGTCACTGGCTCAGTACCTCGACGCCGACGAGATCTTCCAGGTCACCAAGCAGGGCTTCGACTTCTACCACCAGGCCTTCGGCGTCCGGTACGCATTCGGCAAGTACGACCAGCTCTTCGTGCCCGAGTTCAAAGAGGGCGCGATGGAGAACGCGGGCTGCGTGACGTTCCTGGAGGACTACATCTTCCGGTCGCGGGTGACCGACTTCGCCCGCGAGGCCCGGGCCGAGACGATCCTGCACGAGATGGCGCACATGTGGTTCGGCGACCTGGTCACCATGCGCTGGTGGGACGACCTGTGGCTGAACGAGTCGTTCGCGACCTGGGCGGGCACGCTGGCCGAGGCCGAGGCGACCAAGTGGACGTCGGCCTGGACCACGTTCGCCCAGCTGTACAAGGCCTGGGCGTACCGCCAGGACCAGCTGCCGTCCACCCATCCGATCGCCGCCGACATCGGTGACATCGAGGCCGTCGAGGTCAACTTCGACGGCATCACCTACGCCAAGGGTGCGTCGGTGCTCAAGCAGCTCGTCGCCTACGTGGGCCGGGACAACTTCCTGGCTGGGGTCCGGCAGTACTTCGCCGAGAACGCCTGGGGCAACGCGACCCTGGCCGACCTGCTGCTGGCGCTGGAGGACACGTCAGGCCGGGACCTGACCGGGTGGTCCCGCGAGTGGCTGCAGACGGCCGGGGTGAACACGCTGCGGCCGACCTACGAGCTGGACTCCCAGGGCCGCTTCACCTCGTTCGCGGTCCTGCAGGAGGCGGTGCCGGAATACCCGGTGCTGCGCTCGCACCGGATCGCCATCGGCCTCTACAACCGGGGCGAGGACGGGCTGGTCCGCCGGCACCGGGTGGAGACCGACATCAGCGGCGAGCGGACCGAGATCGCCGAGCTGGTGGGTGAGCACCGGCCCGACCTGGTGCTGCTCAACGACGACGACCTGACCTACGCCAAGATCCGGCTGGACGACCACTCGCTCGGCACCCTGATCCAGTCGATCGGGGAGTTCCAGGATTCGCTGGCCGCCGCGCTGGCCTGGTCGGCCGCGTGGGACATGTGCCGCGACGCGGAGATGGCGGCCCGGGACTACGTGCGGCTGGTCTTGCTGGGCGTCGACACGGTGGCCGACATCAGCGTGACCCAGACGCTGCTGCGCCAGGCGTCCCAGGCCGTCCGGCGCTACGCCGACCCGTCCTGGCGGGACGAGGGCCTGGCCCACATGGGCGACGCCCTGCACGAGCTGCTGACCGCCGCCGCGCCCGGCAGCGACGCCCAGCTGGCCTACACCCAGGCCCTGGCCGGCGTGGCCATCTCGGACGGGCACCTGAACCTGCTGGCCAGCCTGCTCGCCGGGACGACCACGCTGGACGGCCTGACCATCGACACCGAGCTGCGCTGGACGCTCCTGCACCGTCTGGTCAGCCGGGGCCGGGCCGGGACGGCCGAGATCGACGCCGAGCTGGCCCGGGACGCCACCGACGCCGGCGAGCGGCACGCCGCAGCGGCCCGGGCCGCCCTGCCGGACCCGGCCAGCAAGCAGCGGACCTGGGACGAGATCGTGGCCGGGCGGCTGCCCAACGCGGTGTTCCGCGCCACCTTGAGCGGGTTCGCCGATCCGGACCAAGAGGAGCTGACGGCCCCGTTCCGTGACCCGTTCTTCAGCGTGCTGTCCGACATCTGGGTCAACTGGAGCTCGGACATGGCCAAGCGGTTCGTCGTGATCGGCTACAGCGTCTGTCCCATCGACGCCGAGACGATCAGGATCACCGACGCCTACATCGCCAAGAACCAGCCCGCCTCGGCCCTGCGGCGGCTGCTGGTGGAAGGTCGCGACGATGTGGCCCGCGCGCTGCGCTGCCGGGAACGGGACGCCCTGGCCGGCTGAGCCCTGGCCGTGTGGGTCGCCGCCTGCGCGGGGTGGTAGCCGTCGGGTCGTGCCGCCTCACAGCTGGGATCTCAGCACGTCGAACTCGCAGCCGGGCGCGGACGGGTCGAAACCGTGCTCGATCAGCCAGCGGGCGGCCTGCAGACTGCGCAACGACCACCACGCGCGGATCACGTCCAGGTCGACGCCGGCGCCGTAGCCGGTGACGACGTCGCCCAGGTGCTCCTCGTGTCCGAGGGTCAGGATGGCGAGGTCGTACAGGGCATCGCCCTGGCTCGCCTCGGACCAGTCGATCACGCCGGTGATCTCGTCCTCGTCGACGAACACGTGGGTGATCTGCAAGTCGCCGTGCGTGAACACCGGTGTCCAGGGCCGGAGGGCGGCCTCGGCCACCTGGCGGTTGCGCGTGACCAGGTCGGCGGGCAGGACGTCGTTCGCGACGAGCCACTCGCATTCGCCATCGAGTTCCGATGCCAGCTCGCCGAGGCTCCGGCCGGGCCAGGGCGGCAGCGGCGCGTCGTGCAGCCTCCGGGCGGCGGCACCGGCCGCGGCCCACGCCGCCGGCGACGCGGTCGACGGCTGGCCGAGGCGGCCGAGCGCCGTCCCGCCGACGGCGGCGAGCGCGAGCACGGGCGGCTTACGCCACAGGACCTCCGGAGTCGGGACCGGCGCCATCGCCATCGCCTCGACCTCAACGTCGGTGCGCGTCTGATCGGCGTCGATCTTCAGGAACACGTCGCCGACGCGCAGGGTCGCGCGCTCGTTATGGGCGACGACGACCTCGACCTGCTCCACGTCGGCCATTGTCGCGGGGGAGGACGGTCGGCGTCATCGGGTTATAACGACGCTGAAGGCGCCCGTGGCTAGGTCACGGCCGGCCGGGACGGCCGCACGCGGCCGGCCGGGTCGAGCACCGGGAGAGACTTAGACAAGCGTCTATATTGACGGGCCCTGACGTCGAGTGGCAAGGTCGGCAGCGTGCAGATATAGACGGTCGTCAAAGTCTACGTTGGAGGTCCCTATGTCCCGAGTCCAGCTCGCCCTCAACGTCAACGACATTGATGAGGCGGTCGCGTTCTACGCCAAGCTGTTCGGCACCGAACCGGCCAAGCGCCGCGACGGCTACGCCAACTTCGCGATCAGCGAGCCGCCGCTCAAGCTGGTCCTGCTGGAAAACCCCGGGCAAGGGCGGCAGCCTCAACCACCTGGGGGTCGAGGTCGCTGACACCGCCACCGTGGACGCCGAGCAGGCCCGGCTGGCCGCCGCTGGCCTCGCCTCCGTCGATGAGCACGGCACCACCTGCTGTTACGCCAAGCAGGACAAGTTCTGGGTGAAGAACACTCCCAACGGCGAGTCCTGGGAGATCTACACCGTCCTGGACGACAGCCAGACCTTCTACGGCGAGCAGAACGGCCCGGCCTGCTGCGGCGGCAACGCGGAAGCCCAGGCCGCCGAGGTGACCGTCTCGGCGCCCCCGTGCGGCTAAGGCCCTGAGCACTCAGCGAGCGGGCTCGATCAGGGCAACAGCGCTAGGGCGGCGACGTCGGATAGGCGGCGGATGTGCTCGTGGCCGTCCGGGGCGGGGCAGAAGCCGTGTGGGTCCAGGTGCAGGGGGCGGACGCCCGCGGCCAGGGCGCCGGCCACGTCGTAGCGCAGGCTGTCCCCGACGTGCACGACCGTGCTCCGGTCCACGCCGGACAGCCCCAGCGCGGCCAGGGCCAGCGCGAAGATCTGCGGGTCGGGCTTGGACACACCCACCACGGCCGAGTCGATGACCACCCCGACGTTGATGGCCTGGGCCCCCCTCTCGGCGTCGCTGGCGGCGTCGCGGGCGGGCGGGGCCCCGCTGGGGGCGTAGCAGACGTCGAGGCGGTCCAGGGCCTGCTCGACCTGGCCGGTCGAGTTGGACACGATGCCGACCGGCAGGCCGAGCGCGGCAATCTCGCGCAACGCCCCGGCGACCCCCGGTCCCACGTGGGTCCAGGCGAACCCATCGGTCAGCCCCACGATGTCGCCGGCCACCGTATCGACGGTGGCGGCGGGCACGCCGCAGGCGGCGGCGAAGTCGCGCAGGTACTCCCGCCACCACTGGCCGCCCGGTGGTTCCCGGCCCGGCCGGTCGCAGTCGGCCATGGCCCGGTAGTGAGCCCGTTCGAGCTCGGCCACGGTGGGCTCCAGCCCAGCGGCGTGCAGCGGAGGCAGCAGCAGTTCCGGGGCGGGGAACAGCAGCACGCCACCGGCGTCGAGCAGGATGGCGCTGATCGGTCCCGGAGACACGCCGGGCTCAGCGCCGGGCTCAGCGGTGGGCTCAACCCCAGGCTCAGCGACGGGGTAGGGCACCAGCCGTCACCCCGTCGGCGTCGCTGGTACGCGGCTGGGCCCGGTGCGGTACCGCATCCCACACGCTGGGCACGGCCGACACTCCCCCGAAGGCGTTGACGTTGGCCGCGGCGCGGGCGCCGGTGGCACTCAGGCCCCGGGTGGTGCTGATCATCTGCACCTGGTTTCGGCCGTCCCGCTTGGCCCGGTACAACGCGGCGTCCGCGGCGGCCAGCAGCTCGCTCAGCTCCCGGGACGAGCCGGCGTCCAGCGCGGCCACGCCGACCGACACGGTGACCTCGGCCTGCTGACCATCCGGGGCGAGCAGCGACAGCCCGGAGATGTGATCGCGGACCCGGTCCGCGATCCGGAACGCGTCCACCGCCCGGGTGTACGGCAGCAGCAGGACAAACTCCTCGCCGCCGAACCGCCCGGCCGAGTCGTATTCGCGCAGCACCCCTGGCAGGCAGTGTGCGATTTCCTTGAGCACCTCGTCGCCGAACAGGTGCCCGTAGGTGTCGTTGACCTGCTTAAAGAAATCGATGTCAAGCACGGCGACGGCGAGCGCCATCCGCGCTCGCACGGCGCGGGCGACCTCGGCCTCGGCTTCCCGCTCCCAGGTCCGGGCATTCAGCAGTCCGGTCTTAGCGTCAGTCCGGGAGTCGCTGAGCAGCTGGGCGTGGCTGAGTGAGCGCTGGAGCAAGACCAGGACGGGCAGCGCCACCGGAGCCAGGAAGATATTGCCGGACACCCCATAGGTCAGCAGCGTCCCGATGCACAGCTCGGCCAGGTCGTTGTAGAGAGGCTCGCGGCGAAACCCGTTGCGGACCACATGCTCCGACGGGTTGCTGCCCTTGACCGCAATCATGATCGTCGCTTTGTTCAGGGCGGCCTTCATCACCCCACTGATCAGGACGGCCAGCAGCCAGGCCAGGGACCGCAGAGCGCTCCCGGCCGCAAGCTGAACCACCAGCCGGTCCAGGAGGTGGAAAGTGACCGACGCTCCGCCGAAGGCCAGCCCGAGGGAGGAGACGGTGTAGGCGCGGCGATATCCGACGCTGCGCCGGACCCGCCACTGCATGAGGGCGACCGGAAGGATCGGGGCGACCAGGGCGTAGGCGGGCGGGAGCAGGATGGCGATCGCCAATTCCCAGATCCCGTAGACGTCCTTGTTCAGGCCGCTGCTGTCCCCTTGATTGCGGCGCAGTTCAACGGTGGCGGCCGCACAGGCCAGCAGTGTGGCAAAGATCACCAGATCGTGCGTGCGGATGGTGAGGAACGAAACTGCTACAGCGATGGCCGCCGCATGCAGCACTATCACGGAGATGACTACGGCACGCAGCCAGAAGGGTTGCAGGACCCAGATGGCCCAGCCCCGGACGTTCCGCGCCCATCGGGCAAGGAGGCGATGAGCGAAAGCCATCGGCTCCTCCTGATGGTCACGTGCGATGACAATCGCCTGCTGGCGGGCGCTTGTCCAAGTGTGCCGCATTCCCGCCGCTAAGGATACCTACTGTCAGGTATCGACTACGGCGTGGCGTAAGTCCAAGACCTGGATGGCAAGGACCGTGTGCTTTGCGGGTCCGCCGACCGTAAGCCGCGAGATTATCGTGTCACGACATTTCCGGCATCAGAGACTTACGTGGCATATCACTCCAGTCCTCCGGCCGATGCCAGGCCGAGGTGCCAGCTGGCGTGGAGAGGAGTCGCTAGACGTACAAACACCTCGGGTGGCTGGTTCTCGTCGGTTACCACACTGCCACAACAGAGCCACAATGCGTGAGGATGTTCTGGCCTGATATCTCACTACTCATCCACATTCGCCCAACCAGCAAGGCCGTCTGGAACGACACCTGGGCCTGAGGCCCGATTCATCCGTTCTACCGGTCACGAGGAGAAAGGAACTCGCGCCGTGCGCAACGACACCTGGGGCTGACCCCCACCCCGGCACCCGACCCCACCGCAACCCGAAAGGACACCGCCGTGCGCAACGACACCTGGGGCTGACCCCCACCCCGGCACCCGACCCCGCAACCCGAAAGGACACCGCCGTGCGCAACGACACCTGGGCCTGACCCCCACCCCGGCACCCGACCCCGCAACCCGAAAGGACACCGCCGTGCGCAACGACACCTGGGCCTGACCCCCACCCCGGCACCCGACCCCGCAACCCGAAAGGACACCGCCGTGCGCAACGACACCTGGGCCTGACCCCCACCCCGGCACCCGACCCCGCAACCCGAAAGGACACCGCCGTGCGCAACGACACCTGGGCCTGACCCCCACCCCGGCACCCGACCCCGCAACCCGAAAGGACACCGCCGTGCGCAACGACACCTGGGCCTGACCCCCACCCCGGCACCCGACCCCGCAACCCGAAAGGACACCGCCGTGCGCAACGACACCTGGGCCTGACCCCCACCCCGGCACCCGACCCCGCAACCCGAAAGGACACCGCCGTGCGCAACGACACCTGGGCCTGACCCCCACCCCGGCACCCGACCCCGCAACCCGAAAGGACACCGCCGTGCGCAACGACACCTGGGCCTGAACCGCCAGCCAATGACCACTGATCGGACCGGGGCAGTACCAGGCCGCCGACCGTCAGCGAGTACGAACACCGGGCTGGACCGCACGGCCCAGCCACAGGCCGACGACGGCCTGGAGGACGGCCACGAGCAGCGTGACCAGTACGCCGAATACCGCGTGCGGAGGAACACCCGCCAGTGCGGCGATGACCCGTGCGGTCGCGCCGGCCGGCTGGCCCTGCACCAGCGCGAGCCAGTACAGCGGCACGCTCCAGCCGATCAGGGTCATGACCAGGACGGCGGGGAGGGTATGGCGCAGCCGCCAGCTTCGCCGGGGCGCGATGAGGCCCATGGCCAGGCCGGCCAGGAACGGGATGAACCACAGCCCGAGTTCAGCCGTGACCGCGATGACGAGCGCCCCGGCCAGCACGATGGCCAGCCACCACCAGGGACTGATCCGGGATTGCCGCGAGCCGAACGAGGCCGGCCCCCCAGGGCCGCCGCGGCCCCCGTGTCCGCCGCCCAGCTGGCCGCCGAGCCGGTAGCTGCCGCGTTTACCGAGCCGCCGCAGGTCAGCCACGGGTCACCGCCATGGCCGTGGCCGGGTGGGGAGGACGGAGCGTCCAGCGCACCGAACCCGCCGCCGCGCCCGGCCTGGGCATGGGCAGCAGGCGGTCATCCCACCAGTAATCGATCAGGTTGCTGTACCAGGGTGAGGCCGGGTTCTCGCTCTGGCCGCCGGGGTAGACCCCCTCGGCCAGCACTGGGCCGCTGCCCTGGCCGCCAGCGGAACCGGAAGAGCCAGCCGAACCCGATGCGCCGGAGAAGTCGATCACCATCCGCCACGACGGGCCGACGCTCGAATTGAGGCCGCCCTCGGCCGCGTCCACCGTCCAGGCGTCGCCGCTGGAGGCGCGTGGCCCGTACCCCAGCCCCGACGCCCCGGTCAGCGACGGGAACTCCCGGGTGTGCAGCTTGCTCCAGGCCCAGGTCGACGGCGATCCGCCCAGCTTCGACGCCAGATGGGCCACGGCGGTGTCGAACGCCTGCCGCATCACCTGCGACATCGGGCGATTCACCCCCGACGGGAGGATGAACGCGGACACCGACGGCGGCGAACCGGTGCCGGTCGTCCAGGCGTCGAGGTCCTCGGTCAGGCTGGTCGGCCAGGACGACAGGGCCAGACCGGCGTGGTCCTTGCTCGTCGGGACCTTGGCCGACTTCCACCAGGGCTGGAACGTGGCCGAGATGTAGTCGCCCCAGAACGTCCACCAGATCGAGGCCGCGGCCGAGCCGGTCGTCATCTCCTTATTCCAGCTGGCCAGCTGGTTCAGCGCCGATTGCTCGTTCCGCGTCAAGGCACCCGACTGGCGCAGCGCGGCGACCAGCTTGGGCACGATCGACTGGGCCAGGTTGTCGGTGACGTTGCCCTGCAGGGCGGCGAAGGCGGCCGGCGTCAGGTCGGACCGGCCCCGCAGGCTGGCGTAGAGCTGGTTGGCCCGGTAGCTGTTGTCGAAGAAGTTTCCGCTGGTCCCGATGTAGTACGGGTAGGACGAGCCGACCGGCCGCTGGTTGGCGGTGGCGATCACGTGTCCGGGCGGGTCGTACACCTGCGGCACCGCGGCGTAGGGGATGACGCCGTCGATGTCGTCGGCGCCGGTGCCGGACAGCGGCAGCCACGGGTCGCCGTGGCCGACCTGCGGGTAGTACCCGGCCGAGATCTCGCCGATGTTCCCGTGGTCGTCGGCGTAGACGAAGTTCTGGGTGGGCGCGTGCCAGCTGGCCAGCGCGGTCCGGAACTGGGCGAAGTTACTGGCCTGGTTGATGCCGAGCAGGGCGGTGAGGTCGGGGGACGGCACGTTGCCCATCCAGTCCACGGCCATGGTCTGGCCGGCCTGGGTCATGATCGGCCCGTGCACGGTGATGTGCACGGTCAGCGATCTGGTCGAGCCGCCGCGGACCGGGATCGTGTAGTGCACGGCCGACATCGGCCGCCAGGCGCCCCGCCAGTAGTACTGGCCCGGGTGGCTGCGGCTGGTCTGCTCGGCGTAGAACAGCGCGCTCTGGTTCTGGGTGTCAGTCAGCGACCAGGCGATGTGCTGGTTGTGCCCGATCAGGACACCGGGGACCCCGGGCACGGTGACCCCGCTGACGTCCAGGCCGGGGGCGGAGATGGCGGCCTGGTACCAGATGGACGGCAGCGTCTGCGGCAGGTGCGGGTCCCCGGCCAGGATGGCGCCGTGCCCGGCCACCACGGGCCCGTTCGCCGCCCAGGCGTTGCTGTCCGGCTCCCGGTGCACGAGCCCGGCCGGGAGCCGGCCGATCTGGGCCAGCAGCTGACCCGCCGCCGCCGTGACCGCCGATGAAGATGATGAATTAATGATGTTCTGCGGCGAGGACAACGAGGTCGTGGCGGCCGTTACCGGCGGGACCGAGCTAGCGGCATCTGGTGCCACCTTGGCCAGGCCGAGATTGCGGTACGGCCCGGGGTCGAACGGGCTCTGCTGGTTGGCTGGATTGACCGGGAACCAGGCCATGGTCTTGGCCGCGCCGAGCGACTTTTCCAGCAGTGCGTAGTCCAGCGGGGTGGTGGTGAAGTCGAGTTCCTGGGTCAGCACGCCCTGGATGACCAACGAGTCGACCGGGGTCCAGGCCGACGGGTAGACCCGGGCCAGGGAGAACTCGGCCGGCCAGTTACCGGCCGTCCGGACCTGGGCGATGTCGTCGTTGACCCCCTGGGCGAAGCTGAGCAGGGCCTGCCCCGCCGCGCTGGACCGGGAGGTGCCGGCCCACTCCCGCTGGGCGGTGCGCAGCAACCCGAGCCGCAGTTCGAACTCGTCCGAGCCCAGCTCGCTGGGGCCGGCCAGCTGGGCCAGCCGGCCTTCGCCCAAGCGGCGCTCGCTGTCCATCTCGGCCAGCCGGAACCGGGCCTGCACGTAGCCCAGGGCCAGGTAGGCGTCGTGGTCGTTAGCAGCCTGGATGGACGGCACGCCCTGGGCGCTGAACGACACCGCGACCGGGTGCTGCAAGCCGGTCAGGTGCAGCGTCTGCGCCCCGGGGAGCCCGGCGCCCGAGGCTGCGGTCCAGGCGCCTCGTCCGGGGTCCAGAACCGCCCCGAGCGGCGGGATCGTGCCGACGCCGGCCGCCATGACCCACAGCAGCAGCCCGGACACGACGAGCGCGAGGGCCACGTTGACGGTACGGCCGACGCCGCGCCGGCGCCGGACAACTCGCATCCGCCGACGTTATCCCAGCGGCGGTCGCCGGTCCTGCCACGGGTGGGCCTGTTCGAGCTGGGCCGACAGGGAGATCAGGGTGGCTTCGTCGCCGATGCGGCCGGCCAGCATGACGCCGATCGGCAGGCCGCCGGAGTTCCAGTGCAGCGGCAGGCTGACCGCAGGCTGGCCGGACAGGTTGTAGGCCGCGGTGAACGGGGTGAACCGCTTCTGCCGCTCGAAGTTCTCGGCCGGGTCAACCTCGGTGAAGTAGCCGACCGGAGCGGGCGGCGAGGCCAGGGTCGGGGTGAGGATCGCGTCGTAGGCGTTCATCGCGGCCAGCGCGGGCCGCAACACGATCTGCAGGTAGGCCTGGGCGAAGATCAGTTCGCCGGCGTTGACGGCCAGCCCCCGTTCGCGCATGTAGCGGGTGAACGGCAGCAGCCGGTCTTCCCGGGCCGGGTCGATCGGGGCCAGCGTGGCATGCGCGTACCAGAGCGTTTCGAAGAACGGCACGACGTCCGGCCCGATCGGGAGCGTCACGTCCTCAACCTCGTGGCCCAGCTCGGCCAGCAGTGCACTGGCCCGCTCGTAGGCGGCCACGCAGTCCGGGTGCACCTCGGCCCCTTCGACCGGCGGCACCAGGGTGCGGCCGATCCGCAGCTTCCCGGGCTCCCGGCGCGCGTAGCCGAGGAAGGTCTCGCCGTCGGGCAGCGGCGGCTGCGTGTACAGGTCGCCGATCTGGTTGCCGCTCATCACGTCGAGGAGCAGGGCCGCATCGGCCACGGTCCGCGCGATCGGGCCGTTCGTGGCCAGGCCGAACAGGTCGGGCACGATCGGGCCGCCGGAGACCCGGCCGCGGGACGGCTTGAGGCCGAACAGCCCGCACACGCTGGACGGAATGCGTATGGAGCCACCGCCGTCACTGCCCTGGGCGGCCGGAGCCAGCCCCGCGGCCACCGCGGCCGCGGCACCGCCGCTGGAGCCGCCGGCCGACCGGGTCAGATCCCACGGGGTGCGCGCCGGCGGCCCAATCTTGGTCTCGGTGTAACACGGAAGGCCGAATTCGGGGGTGGCCGTCTTGCCCGTGATGACGGCACCGGCGGCGCGGATCGCGGCGACGACGTAATCGTCATCGGACGCCACATAGTCCTCATACACGGCGGAACCGAACGTCTGCCGCACACCGGCGACCATGTTCAGGTCCTTGATTGGTATCGGAACGCCAAGTAGCGGTGGGAGAGCGGTGGCCTCACGCGCGGCTGACACCGCCTTTTCGGCAGCCAGGGCCTGCTCTCCGGCCAGCTCCGCTGACACCGTGTAAAACGCTCCGACCTGGGCGTTCAGCTCCCCAATCCGGCGCAGATAATGATTGGTTACTTCTACCGGAGAAAGTTGCCGGCTACGGATGGCGGTGGCCAGGTCGATCATCGTAAGCTCATGAATCTGCGGCATGTCACCAAATGGTAGACCGCGCAAACCGGGGCACTGGCCGAAAACTTATTCATCCCCCAGCGGGAGCCAGATACACTCCCCACAGCGACATAATTAACTCAACGCGTGACGACTTGCGCTGCGCCTTTGTTCAGTTACGCTAAGCATGTGGAACAGATGACTTGGCCCACTAAGAAAAGCCAAAGGTCATCGGCCCCATCGAACATGCAGGGGCGCGACGGCGCGCGCCCGCTAAATTCGTCTGGCGCTGCCGTGCCGCCCACCGGCCCGGCCGTCGCGGGGCCGGCCGCCGACCCAGCTAGCCCGTCTGGCAGACTCAGCGCCCACGAGGCGCCTGATGAGCCTGACCCGCGCGACCAGCGCGACCAGCCGGACGCGCCCGATCGCCCTGACGTGCCTGGCCCCCGCGACGGGGTCCGCACCCCAGCCGATTCTGCCCCGGAGCACCCCACGCCCAGCACGCCCGCGTCCGGACCGTCCGACGCAGACGCCGACTTCCCCGAGCCGACCGGCCCAGCGGGGGGTTCCGCTGCGCCCGGGTCGCCCGGCCCCCGCGAGAGCACCCCGGGCGGGCACGAGAGCGCACTCAGTGCGGCCCGGCTGAACTCGGCCTTCCGGTCCGCGGCCAGGAGCGTCTGGCCCGGCACCGAGGACCGCCAGGATGAGGCCGCCCCGGCCGGCCCGGACCCGGCGGCCGCCCCTGATCGCCCGCCCGGGCCGCCTGGGTCGCCCGGGCTGTCCAGCTTCGGCCCGCTCGGCGCGGGCGCTCAGGCCAACCGGCAGATCTGGGAGCCCCGGCGGCTGCACCAGGTGCCGCGCCTGCGCCGGCCACCGCGACCGGCCCAATCACCCGAGGGCACGTCGCAGCAGAGTAAGCCGCAGAACGCTGAGTCACCGCGCGCTGAGTCACCCCGCACCGAACCACCGCAGGCTGAGCCGCGGCAGGCTGAGCCGCGGCGGACCGAGCCGCAGAGCTCGGGAGGCCGGCCGCCGCACCAGGACATCCCCGTCCGGCGACTCGCGCTGCCGAGCGGTCCGGTGTCACCGGACGACTCCGGGCCGCCGAGCCAGGGCCCCGGCGGCCCGGCTCCCGAACCGGGGCCCCGCAAGCGCCGCGATGCGCGGGAGTCCAACCGGGCCCGGCGGCATCGTCCCTCGGCTGGTCCCGCCTACGCGGCCAGTAACCGCTGGGACGGCACCGACCGCAAGGCCGATCGGGTCAAGGTCGGCGACGTGATGGCCGACGCCCGGATGCGGATCTGGCGGCGGCGGCTGCTGATCGCGATCGTGGCCGGGCTGGTCTTCACGTTCATCTTCACCTGGCGGGCCGGGCTGACCGCGGCGGTGCTCGCGGCCATCGCCGACGTCATCTACCGGTCGCGGACCACCGCGTCCATGCCCTCGGGAGGTGCGGTCCGGCTGAGCGGTGCGCAGAAGCGCACCCAGCGCCAGCTGGGCCGGATGGAACGGTCCGGCTACCGGGCCTTGCACTCACGGCCCATCCCGGGCAGCCGGGAGCAGATCGACCACTTCGTGGTCGGGCCGACCGGCGCCTACGCCATCGACTCCGAAGCCTGGGACAAGAATCTGCCGATCCGGACCCGGAACGGGCGGCAGCTGTACCACGGCCCGTTCAGCAAGAAGGACCGGCTGGAGCACGCGCGCTGGGAGGCCTCGCAGGCCAGCGAGCGGCTGACCACCGAACTCGGGCATCCCGTCTACGTCCGGCCGGTGCTGGCCGTCTACGGACCGGGAGTGCCCTGGAACGTGGCCACCATCCGCGAGGTCGACGTGTTCAACGGCGACCGGCTGCGCAAGTACCTGCGCCGCAACGCGCTGCTGCGGGACCGGCCCAAGCTCAGCAAGGACGAGGTCGAGCAGATCTACGCGGCGGCCGCCCGCGTGCTGCCGCTCAACAATGCCGCGCAACACGCTCCGGTAGGCTGAAGAAAACCTGCGAGCAGGGACTTCCGCGGGCCTTCCCTGGGCCTTCAGCTGAACTTCGGAGAGATGACGGGTCATGCCACCGCTTCGGTCTCGCACTGTCACCCACGGCAGAAACATGGCGGGCGCCCGCGCCCTGCTCCGGGCGGCGGGCGTCGCCCGGGAGGACATCGGGCGGCCGATCGTCGCGGTAGCCAACAGCTTCACCGAGTTCGTCCCCGGCCACGTCCACCTGCGTGAGGTGGGCCAGGTCGTGTCGGCCGCGATCAAAGCCGCGGGCGCGGTGCCGCGCGAGTTCAACACGATCGCGGTGGACGACGGCATCGCCATGGGCCACGGCGGCATGCTGTACTCGCTGCCCAGCCGGGAGCTGATCGCCGACTCGGTCGAGTACATGGTCAACGCGCACTGCGCGGACGCCCTGATCTGCATCTCCAACTGCGACAAGATCACGCCCGGCATGCTGATCGCGGCCATGCGGCTGAACATCCCGACCGTGTTCGTCTCCGGCGGGCCGATGGAGGCGGGCAAGCCGCTGGGCGCGGCCGTGACCGGCGCGGGCGGCCGCAAGCTCGACCTCATCGACCCCATGGTCGCCTCGGCCGACCCCTCGGTGTCCGACGCCGAGCTGCTCGAGATGGAGGAGTCGGCCTGCCCGACCTGCGGCTCGTGCTCGGGCATGTTCACCGCCAACTCGATGAACTGCCTGACCGAGGCGATCGGCCTGGCGCTGCCCGGCAACGGCACCACGCTGGCCACGCACACCGCCCGGCGCGCGCTCTATGAGAAGGCCGGCGCGGCGGTCGTCGAGGTGGCCCGGCGCTACTACGAAGAGGACGACGAGTCGGTGCTGCCCCGCGCGGTGGCCAACCGGGACGCGTTCGAGAACGCGATGGCGCTGGACGTGGCCATGGGCGGGTCGACCAACACGATCTTGCACCTGCTGGCCGCGGCGCACGAGGCGGAGGTGAACTTCGGCCTCAAGGAGATCGACGAGCTGTCCCGGCGCGTCCCGTGCCTGTGCAAGGTCGCGCCCAGCAGCAACTACCACGTGGAAGACGTGCACCGGGCGGGCGGTATCCCGGCCATCCTGGGCGAGCTGGACCGGGCCGGGCTGCTCAACACCAGCGTGCAGACCGTGCACGGCGGCACCTTGAGGGACTTCCTGGACGCCTGGGACCTGCGCTCGGACTCGGTCCTGAACGAGGCGGTCGAGCTGTACCACGCGGCCCCGGGCGGGGTCCGGACGACCAAGCCGTACTCGCAGTCGGCCCGCTGGGAGGAACTGGACCTGGACCGGGAGGGTGGCTGCATCCGGGACGTGGCCCACGCTTACAGCACCGACGGCGGCCTGGCCGTGCTGTACGGCAACCTGGCCCCGCAGGGCGCGATCGTCAAGACGGCCGGCGTGCCCGAGGAGCTGCACCGGTTCCAGGGTCCCGCGCGGGTCTTCGAGAGCCAGGAGGACGCCGTGGACGGCATCCTCGGCGGGGCCGTGCAGGCCGGTGACGTGGTGATCATCCGCTACGAGGGACCGCGCGGCGGTCCCGGCATGCAGGAGATGCTGTACCCGACCAGCTTTCTCAAGGGCAAGGGCCTGGGCCGGGCCTGCGCGCTGATCACCGACGGCCGCTTCTCCGGCGGCACCTCCGGGCTGTCGATCTGCCACGTGGCGCCGGAGGCGGCGCTGGGCGGGTCGATCGCGCTGGTCCACGACGGTGACCAGATCACCATCGACATCCCGCGCCGGGACCTGACGCTGGAGGTGTCCGACACCGAGCTGGCCGCCCGCCGGGATCAGGTGCTGGCCACCGTGGGCGGCTACCGCCCGGTACACCGCGATCGCCCGGTCAGCGCGGCGCTGCAGGCCTACGCGGCCATGACCACCTCGGCGGCGCAGGGCGCGTCGCGTGACGTCAGCCAGCTGGTGTCACGCGCTGAGGACACACAGGGCCGTTGAGCAGTCAAGATTTCGTCCGCCCCGCCCGCGGGTCCGACGCCGCCGGCGTGGCCAGGATCCAGGTCGAGTGCTGGCGTGACGACTACGCCGGAGTCATCCCGGACGACGTGCTGGCCGAGCTGACCAGCGGGGAAGCGACGGAGCGCTGGCAGGAACGGTGGGCCGAGGCCATCGCCAAGCCGCCCACCAGCCGGCACCAGGTGCTGGTCGCTACCGCCACTGAGTCGGCGGCGGCCGGCGGGCGCCCGGAACGGGTGATCGCCGGGTTCGCGTCGGTCGGGCCGGCCAGCGACGAAGACCGGTGGCCGGCCACCGACGGGGAGCTGTACGAGCTGCACGTCGCCCCGGGCCGGACGGGCCAGGGCCACGGCGGGCGGCTGCTGAACGCGGTGGCCGACACGCTGGCCGAGGGCCGGTTCAGCCGGGTCTCGGTCTGGGTGCTGGAGGCCGACACGGCTCTGCGGCAGTTCCTGGAGAGCGCGGGCTGGGCCGCCGACGGCGCGCGCAGCCAGCTGGACATGGGCGTCCGCGTCCCGATCGTGCGGCTGCACACGGCCCTGGAGGTCCCGCCGGAATGAGTTCAGATACCAGTACCGTCCCCGCCGAGGAACCCCGGGTCGCGCGGCCGCGGGACTGGCTGGCGGGTACCCGGCCGCGGACGCTGCCGGCCGCGGTCGTACCGGTGTTCATCGGCACCGGGGTGGCCTTCGGCTACGGCAAGTTCTCCCCCTGGCGGGCCGTGCTGGCCCTGGTGGTGGCGCTGGCCCTGCAGATCGGGGTCAACTACGCCAACGACTACAGCGACGGCATCCGCGGTTCTGACGAACGCCGGGTCGGGCCGACCCGGCTGGTCGCGGCGGGACTGGCCCGGCCCAAGCAGGTGCTGGCCGCGGCGTTCGCCTGCTTTGGCGTGGCCTGCGTGGCCGGCCTGGTGCTGGCCATCTTCACGTCCTGGTGGCTGATCTTGGTCGGCGCGGCCGCGGTCGCGGCGGGCTGGTTCTACACCGGCGGGTCACACCCGTACGGGTACCGCGGCTTCGGTGAAATCGCCGTGTTCGCGTTCTTCGGGGTGGCGGCCGTGGCGGGTACCGCCTACGTGCAGCTGGTCCGGTTCACCTGGCTGGAGCTGGTCGCGGCTATCCCGGCCGGACTGCTGTCCTGTGCCCTGCTGATGATCAACAACCTGCGCGATATCGACTCCGACGCCGAGGTGGGCAAGCGCACGCTGGCGGTGATGCTGGGCGACGCCCGCAGCCGCACGGTCTACGTGGCCAGCCTGCTGGTCCCGTTCGCGGTGGCGCTGGCCATGACCCCGGTCCGGCCGCTGACCGCGCTGACCGTGGTCGCGCTGCCGCTGGCGTTCGGCCCGATCAAGGCGGTCCGTTCGGGTGCGTCCGGCCGGCCTCTGATCACCGCGCTGGGCCAGACCGGGCGCCTGCAGCTGGTGTTCGGCGCGGCGTTCACCATTGGCCTGGCCGTCCGCTTTTAATCACTCAGAGTAACTACTGACGCCACGCCGGGACTCAGTTTGGCGATCGACTTCGCCACCTGGAAAGATAAATGTCACCTAAACGGCGCGGGCCTCGAATCACTTTCTAAGGCCCAAACAGCCGCAAAAGGGATCGCTGGACTTCCTGCGCGTGCCGGCGTTGCTGCACCTCGTGATGAATGCGGCAACATGGCGGAATGATCGGGTTTACGCTGCAGGGTAACGGTGATCAACGAACGTAGATATCCGCGGGTATGGCGAAATCGGGAGGTCTCATGACACATCCCCGCAACGCGCCGCCTGCTGGCGCCAGCGGGGCCGGGGCCGACGCGGAGAAGGCTGCCTTCCTGCGTGACTTGCGTGCGCTGCGTGACCATGCAGGCCTGGGTGCCCGCGACCTCGCGGCGCGGGCCCACTTCCCGGAGGACACGCTCACCACGGCCGAGGCCGGCCCGGGGCTGCCCAGCCTGCCGGTGCTGCAGGCCTACGTGCGCGGGTGTGGCGCCGCTGCGGCGGAGTGGGAAGACCGCTGGCGACGCCTGAACCAGGACACCGCCTCCGACGGCAGCAGCGCGCTGCCGACCAGGGCGCCGGCCGCGGCCCGGCCGCCCTCGCGGCTGATGCCGTTCCCCGAGTCGACCGGTGACCGGAGCGCGACCGAGCAGGAAGCGATCGGCTTCGGCCTGGCCCGGGTGGTGCGGGGTCTGGCCCCGATCGACCCGGAGCCGGCCTCGCCGGACGGATCGGACGGTGCGGGCTGGTTCGACCCGGCCCCGCGGCCGTCGGCGTCCCCGTCGATGTTCGACCCGGCGCCAAGATCACCGTCGTCATCGCCCCCGCCTCCGGCGCCGGCCCCGCCGGCCCCCGAGGTGAGCCCGGGAGCGCCGACGGTGCAGTACCCGGCGCTGTCCGGCTACGGGTCGCCGGAATCCAGCTACGGGTCGCCGGAGGCCCCCTTCCCGGGGACCTATGCGTCGGAGACGACGTACCAGCCGCCGGAGGAGTTCCGCACGCCGGTCCCCGAGCCACCCAGCGCGCCCGCGGCCCCCGGGCCCAGCGCGACCGTACCTGGCCTGGGCTCGTCCACGCCCCCGGCCGCGGCGCCGCCGGCTGCTATGGCGGCGCCGGCCGCCTCCTCGGGCACCTCAGGCCCTTCGGGGACCTCGGTCACCGCGGGCCCACCCAAGGCGCACGCCGCCCCGGCCTCACCGCGAGGGCGGATCGCCACCCAGGTCATCGCCGCGGTCATCGCGGTGCTGATCATCGCGGCCGTGCTCTGGCTGGTACTCGGGCGCTAGCCCGGCGGCGGCCAAGGCGTCAGCCTGGCCATTCAGCGAGACGACCTGGCTGTCGTCCAGGGCGGCGCTGGCTTCCAGCGCCGCTGGGTCGGCGTCCGGGGCCGGTAGCGGGGTGCCGTGATCAAGGGCTTCGGCCCGGGATGGTGGTACTGCGGCTGGGGACGGCGGCGCCGCGGGGGATGGCGCCGCGGGGGGTGACGCCGCGGCTTGGTCGCCTCCGTCGTGGCCGAAGGCCGAGGTGATCGACTTCAGGGCGGACGTCATCTCGCTGGGGATGACCCACATCGTGCTGGCCTGGCCCTGCGCCAGCTGGGGCAGCATCTGCAGGTACTGATAAGCGAGCAGCTTGGGGTCCGGGTCGTTGCGGTGCACGGCCTGGAACACTGCGCCGATGGCCTCGGCCTGGCCCTCCGCCTTGAGGATCGCGCTCCGCTTCTCCCCCTCGGCCCGCAGGATGCTGCTCTGCTTCTCTCCCTCGGCGGTGAGGATCTTGGACTGCTTGAGGCCCTCGGCGGTAAGAACGGCCGCGCGCTTCTCCCGCTCGGCCCGCATCTGCTTCTCCATCGCGTCGACCACGCTCTTGGGCGGGTCGATGGCCTTGATCTCGACCCGGGCGACGCGGATGCCCCACTTGCCTGAGGCCTCATCCAGCACGCCCCGCAGCATGTTGTTGATCTTGTCACGCGAGGTCAGCGACTCCTCCAGGTCCATAGAACCGACGACGCTGCGCAGCATGGTCGCGGTGAGCTGCTCGATGGCCTGGATGTAGTTGACGATCTCGTAGTCCGCCGCACGCGGGTCCGTGACCTGAAAGAACAGCACCGTATCGATGAGCACGACCAGGTTGTCCTCGGTGATCACCGGCGCGCCCTTGAACGAAACCACCTGCTCGCGCAAGTCGATCGATGCCTTCACCCGGTCCACGAACGGGATGATGAAGTTCATCCCTGGCTCCAGCGTCTTGCGGTAGCGGCCGAACCGTTCCACGTTGCGGGCGCGGGCCTGGGGCACGACCCGCACCGAGCGGACCACGACCAGGACGAGCAGGACGGCGACGACGATGCCGATCAGTAGTTCCGCGAGGGCCATGATCACTCCCGGGGGTAGACGAGGGCGGTCACACCCTCGATCTGGATGACGTCGACGGTGGCCCCCGCCGGGATCACCAGGGTCTCGTCGTAGGAGCGCGACGACCACTCCTCGCCGCCGATGCGGACGCGGCCGCCGTACCCGTCGGTCTCACGCAGCACCAGAGCGGTCCGGCCGACCAGCGCGGCGGCCCCGGTGCGCAGCGGCGGTGGCTGCCTGAGGTGGCGTTTGGCGATGGGCCGGACCAGGCCGAGGCCGGCCACCGAGACGAGCACGAACGTGAGAATCTGCACCGGTACCGGCAGCCCGGTCGCCCCGGTCACGGCCGCGGCGACCGCCGCCACCGCGATCAGGCCGAGCGTCAGCGTCACGGTCATCAGCTCGGTGGCCCCGAGCACGACCGCCAAGACCAGCCAGATGATGAGAGCCACCATGGCCGCTCCGCGTGGTTGCGCAACCGGCGGGCAGCAGCACCGATCAGGCGCCACCGCCTGAGCCCGAACGTGACGTTCGTGCCTCAATTGGAGGGTAACTCCCCCGGCGGCTGGGCGCACTTGTTACGCTGCGCACACTGCCGGTTGCCCGAACCGAACTCCGACACGCACCGCCTGAACTCGGGCAAATAGTGCAATATGCTTTCCGCTCCGGATGGACATTCCACTCGCCCTAGACTTTTCGATGTAATGCCGCTGAGGGGCGGGCGCATCTGACTCGGATTTTTCAGGAGGTGCCCGGGTGGAACGTGGTGACGCCGCCCCCGACCGTCACAGGTCTGGGGTCAACGGCCGTCCCGCACCCGACGGCGTGCCCCTGCGGGCCGAATGGCCCGATCCTGGTTGGTCAGACACCGAATGGGCCGAAGCCGAGTGGATCGGCCCCCGGCCCGGCCCGGAGTCCCGCCCGGTGCCCCCCGAGGGCTACTCGGAGCCGTACGACGGCGCGCCGCCCGGATCTGGAGCCCACCCGGGTGCCCGTTATCAGGCCGGACGACGGATCCCGCCCACGATGAACCGGGGGCCCGGTCCTGGCGATCCGCGTAGGGCTGCGGAGACCGGCGGTCCTCGTGGTGCGGGTGTCCCTCGTGGTGCGGGTGCCCCTCGTGGCGCAGGTGCCCCTCGTGGTGCCGGCGTTCCTGGCCCGGACCAGGGTCGGCCCGGCCCCAGCGTCCCCCGTGGTGCCGGCGCTCCCGGTCCTCGTGCTTCGCGTGGCGCGGGCGTTCCTGGCCCCGCAGTCCCCGGCGGGGTGGGCGCGCCCAACCGCGTTGGCGGCCGGCGCCGGGCCAACGGAGCCGCTGTGCCCGGTTCCCCGGGCATGCCGAGCGGCCCCGGTGCGCCTGGCGGTCAAGCTGCCCCCGGCGGCCAAGGTGCCCCCGGCGGCCAAGCTGCCCCCGGCGGCCGGGGTGGGCCCAACGGCGTTGATGGGTTCGCTGGTCCCGGTGGGCCTGGAGGGCCACCCCGGCGACGGCGCGGGCCCGGTGGGCCGTACCCCGAGGGCGGCCCCTACCCGGGCGCCCGCTATCCGGCGCCGCAGCGTCCGGCCAGCCCGCCCCCGGGCGGGCAACCCGCTGGACCTGGCGGACCGTACCCGGATGGACGCTCCGCCGGCCCGCAGCCCGGCGGTGGCCCCGGTCCGTACCAGAGTGGGCGCCCGGCCGGCCCGCAACCAGGTGGCCGGCCTCGCGGACCCTACCGGGATGGCGGCCCGAACGGCGCGTACCCGGACGGCGGGCCCGGCCCGTACCCGGGTGGCGGAGCAAACGGCTCGTACCCGGGTGGCGGCCCGAACGGCTCGTACCCGGGCCGTGGTCCAGCGCGACCGGGCAGAAGGCCGGACGGCCCCTATCCGGGCGATGGCCGCGCGGCCGGTCCCTACCGGCCGGACCAGTACCCCCAGGGTCAGTTCCCGCCCGGGCCGTACCCGGCGGATCAGTACCGGGACGACCGCTACCCGAGTGATCAGTACCCGGCGGAGCAGTACCCCGCTGGGGAGTACCCGGCCGGTTACGGTGACGACGGCTACGCCCAGCCGGGCTACGACGGCTACCCGGAGCCTGGCTACGCGGACGGCCGGTACCCGGAGGACCGCTACCCCGCGGATCACTACCCGGACCAGAGCTATCCGGAGGGCCGTTATCCGGACCGCGGCTACCCCGAGAGCCAGTACGTAGCGGACGGCTACCGAGAGCAGGGATACCCGGACGGCTACGGCGACGCGGCCCCGCCAGACGGCTATGCCGCGTATCCGGGCCGGGCTCGTGGCGGCGACGCGTACCCGGGCGGCCCCGGCGGTGCCGGCCCAGGCCACTATGCCGACCGGGCCGCCCCAGCCGGGAGTTACCCGGAACGGAGCTATCCGGACGCGGGCCCGTACGCGGGTGGGCCGGGACCGGTCCCCGGAGGACAGCCGCAGGCCGTCCCCGACGGCCCGGGCTGGCCGACCGGTCCGCCGCCAGGACCGTACCGGCCCGGAGGCTACGCAGCACCCGGATCGCACGGACCGAGCGCCGCCTCAGCGTCCGGACCAGGCGGGCCAGCGGGCTACCCAGGACCTGGACCGTACGGGCCGGAGGGCTACCCCCCGCCGGGACCCTATGGGCCGCAGGGCTACCCGGCTCCCGGGCCCCATGGGCCGGAGGGATATCCGGAAGCTGGATCGTACGGGCCGGAGGATTACCCCCGGCCGGGACCGCTCGGGCCGGAAGGCTACGCCGCGCCAGGACCGCTCGGGCCGGAGGGGTATCCCGTACCGGGACCGCTCGGGCCGGAGGGCTATCGCCCGCCGGGACCCGAGCACCGGCCGGGACCCGCGCCGCGGCCAGTGCTCCAAGGCCAGGCGATGCCTGCGGAGGCGCCAGCCCGCTCGGGCGGAAGGAAGAATGCAGCCGCCGCTGCGTCCGAGCCGGTCGCGACGCCACCGCCTCCAGCCACGCGCGGGCCCGGGCTCGACCAGCCGATCAAGCCGGGAGCGGCGCTGGCCTTGCTGAAGGAACCCGCCGCCGAGCCGCGTCCCCTGACCGCGCAGGAGCAACTGGAAGGATTCGCCAAGGACCTGCGGGAACTGCGGACCCGGGCCGGGCTCGGCTACCCCGAGATGGCTGAGCTGTCGCACTACACGATGAAGACGCTGGCTTCGGCGGCCGGTGGCCTGAACCTGCCGACCCTGCCGGTGATCATGGCTTACGTGCGGGCCTGCGACGGCACGGTGCCCGAGTGGGAGGACCGCTGGCACCGGCTGGCCGACGCTATGAAGCAGGCCGCCGACGACGCCGGAGACGAGCGCGACGCCCGGGACGCCAGCGACGCCAGCGACGCTAACGATTCGCAAAGCGGCGGCGCGCGGCCCTCCTGGGATGCGCAGGACGACCAGAGCGGCCGGGACTCGCGGCGTGGGCCGGACCGCCGGGACCCGCGTGAGCCGCGGCGCGGGCCGGGGGCGCACGACCCGCAGGGCGGCCCGGACCGGCCGGACTCGCGGGGTGGGCCGGCTGGGCCGGGTGAGCGGGCGGGGCGGGCCGAGCCTTGGCCGTCGCAGGTGGCGTCGCCGCCGTCGGCGCCGTCCGGGGGGCCGGCCGGAGGCGCCGGGCCGGTGAATGAGCAGGCCCCTGGATCGTCGGAGCAGGTGTACGTGATCACGTCAGCGGCACCGCGGCGCCCGCAGCGCTGATGCCATGGCCCTGAGGACCAGCCCGTGGAGGTGACCTCGCTCGGCTACCGGACTGACCTGATGGTCCGGCGGATGGAAGGCAGCGAGGTCGCGGACCACGGCAACCATGTGGTCGTACGCAGCCCGGGGCACCCCGGGTTCTGGTGGGGCAACTTTATCCTGCTCCCAGCGCCGCCGCGGCCGCGGGAGGCCGCGGGCTGGCTGGCCCGGTTCGCGGAGGTGTTCCCCGAAGCCAGCCACGTCGCGCTGGGCGTGGACACCGCCGAGCCCGAGGCGGCCGAGCGGTCGGGGCTGCCGGAGGCCGGGCTGCGCCTGGAACGGAGCACCGTGCTCGTCGCCACCGCCCTCCACGAGCCACCGCACGTCAACGTGGCCGTGCAGTACCGGCCGTTGGCCGGAGACGCGGACTGGCAGCAGTCACTGGAGCTACGGCTCGCGGCCGACGACAGCGACGGGGCGGCCACGCAGGCGTTCTACGAACAGCGCACCGCCGACGCCCGGCGGATAGCCGAGAACGGGCACGGGGCCTGGTTCGGCGCGTTCGCGAGCGGGCGGCTGACCGCGCAGCTGGGGATCTTCTCCGACGGCAGCGGGATAGCCCGCTACCAGAACGTGGAGACCGACCCGGACTGGCGGCGGAACGGGCTGGCCGGCACGCTGGTATGGCAGGCAGGCCAGTGGGCCCTGGGCCACCTGGACGCGCGCACCCTGGTCATCGTGGCCGACCCGGCCGCGGCGGCGATCCGGATTTACCGCTCGGTCGGGTTCGGCGATGTCGAGACGCAGACCGCGTTCCAGCGGCCGCCCTACGCGGTGGACTAGGAAGGCGGCGCGGGTACGCCGGCCCGGGAGGCGCCGGCGGTGCGTTACAGGTTGGCCGTGCCTTGCAGGCAGGTCACCGTGCCGCCGCCGACCCAGATCGTGCCGTCGTCGTCGCGGGAAATGTGCACCCGGCCGCGCCGGCCCATCGCGGTGCCCTGGCTCGCTACGTAGGGCGCGCTGGCCCGGCCGGAGTCCAGGAGCCAGCCCCCCAGGGACGCGTTCAGGCTGCCGGTCACCGGGTCCTCGCCGAAGCCGCCCAGGGCCGGGGTGAACGCCCGGACCTCGAACGCTTCCGGCGATCCCGCTGGGTAGGGGCCGACCACGCCAATGTCCAGGTCAGAAACGTCAGGGTGGACGGCGAGCACCGCGTCGGCGCTGGCCAGCAGTACGGCCACCCAGCCGGGGCCGTTGTCGACCCACTGGGCGTCGACCACGTGGGACGGATGCAGGTTGAGCACGTCGACCAGGTGGAGCAGGGTCTTCTCGTCGACCGGGCCGGAGCGCAGCAGCGGCGGGGCCGCGAACGCCAGCAGGTCGCCGCCCGGGCCGGCGTCGCGCCGCAGCTCGATCAGGCCGGCCTCACATTCCTGCACGACGACGTGGCCGCGGTGCGGGTTGCCGCCGTGGGACAGCCAGGCGTGGCAGCTGCCCAGCGTCGGATGCCCGGCGAACGGTAGCTCCCGGCTCGGGGTGAAGATCCGCACCCGGTAATCGGCCCCGGCCGCCTGCGGCGGCAGGACGAACGTGGTCTCGGACAAGTTCGTCCACCGCGCGAAGCGCTGCATCTCCTCGGTACTGAGCCCCTTGGCGTCCACGACGACGGCGACAGGGTTGCCCAGGTAGGGCTCCTCGGTGAACACATCAACCTGGCTGAATGGGCGCTCCATGGCGACGAGTCTGGCATGCGGCCGTCAGCGGGAGCAGGTGATTTTCTGCCGCATGGCCCGCAATTACTGCCGTTTCGTACGAGGGACGCCGGTCCGCCGCCGGGGCGGGCTCGCTGGCGTGGGACAATGGGGCCGTGGTGGTGCCCGCGGACAACCATGTCCATTCTGAGTGGTCCTACGACACCACTGACCAGGCGTCGATGACCGGAGCGTGCGAGCGCGCCCTCGACGTGGGGGTGCCGGCGATCGCGTTCACCGAGCACCTCGACTTCACCCGGTGGGGCGCGGGTGATCCCGGGCAGGCCGCCGGGCTGGAGCCGCGGCACCGCAGCCGGATCGCTCCGCTGGACGTCACCGGCTACCTGGCCGCGATCGAAGACTGCCGTCAGCGTTTCCCTGACCTGCGCATTCTGTCTGGCCTGGAGACCGGCGAACCGCATCTGTTCGCGGCCAGCGCCGGTGCGGTGGCCGGCCGCGCACAGTTTGACCGCATCCTCGGCTCGCTGCACGCCGTGCCGGTGCGCGGCCGGCTGGCCGGGCTGCCCGCGATGTTCGGGATGTTCGGCCCGGACGAGGTGATGCGGCGGTACTTCGGCGAGCTGGTGCGGCTGGTGCGGGGCAGCGACCTGTTCCAGGTGCTGGCCCACCTGGACTTCCCGCGCCGCTACTGGCCGCAGAGCGCCGGCCCGTACGAGGAGAAGGCGTTCGAGGAGGAGTACCGGGCCGTGCTGCGGGCGCTGGCCGAATCGGGCCGGGTACTGGAGGTCAACACCAAGAGCCCGCTGGCCTCGGTCGCGTTGCTGGGCTGGTGGCGGGACGAGGGTGGCCGGGCCGTGTCGTTCGGCAGCGACTCGCATCAGGACTGGCGGATCGGGGACCGGTTCGACGTGGCGGTGGACGTGGCCGAGGCGGCCGGGTTCCGGCCGGGCCGGGACCGGTTCGACTTCTGGCGCCGGTGAGCGTGACCGGGGACGATGACGCCGGTTTTCGGTGTTGGGATCGGATATGAGCCTGAAGGTACGGATTGGCATTTCCCTCGGCGGTTACGGGGACGCGACCCGGTACTCGGCGTCGGTCGACCGGCTCGAGGAGGTCGGCGTCGACTCTCTGTGGCTGCCGGAGCTGGTGTTCGGGTCGCTGGTCGAGCCGTTCATCGGGATGGCGCACGCGCTGGCCCGGACGTCCCGGCTCAAGGTCGGTACCGGGGTCACGATCCTGCCCGGGCGTCACCCGGTGCTGGTGGCCAAGCAGCTGGCCAGCCTGGCCGCGCTCGCCCCCGGCCGGGTGCTGCCCGCGTTCGGCCTGCAGCCCGCCCGCCCCGAGGAACGGGCCATCTTCCCGGTCCCGCCCGGCCGGCGCGCGGCCGTGTTCGACGAATCGCTGGAACTGCTGCGGCTGCTGCTGCGCGAGGAAAATGTCTCGTTCACCGGCCAGTACTTCACCATCGAAGGGGCCAGCATCGGGCCGTTGCCCGCCAAACCCATCGACATCTGGACCGGTGGCAGTGCCCCCGGTGCGTTGCGACGGACCGGCCGGCTGGCCGACGGGTGGCTGGGGAGCTTCCTGTCGCCCGCAGAAGCTCGCGTGGCCCGGGAGACCATCCAGGCCGCCGCCGCGGAAGCGGGCCGGGAGATCGAGGACGACCACTTCGGCCTCAGCCTGGCCGTAGCCACCGGGCCCAGCGGCGAGATGCCGGCCTCACTGATCGAGTCGGCCCAGCGGCGGCGGCCGGGTGTTGATCCGGCGACGTTGTTCGCCTTGGGGTGGCCGGATGCGCGGGACAAAATCGAGCAGTACGTGGACGCCGGGCTGAGCAAGTTCGTGGTCCGCCCGGCCGACGGGGTTACCTCCGCGTCAGGACTGGACGACTTTCTGGATCACTTCGTCACCAAAATGATGCCCCTGCAGAACTGAGGCTCCTGAGCTGGCCGGGACGCCTGGGGCGGCCTGCTGTCTGGGGCTCTCCGTTTCCCGGTTGCACTCTCAGCGAATACGACTGACTCTGCTGCCCGGGGATAGATCTTGGAACCGGTGGGGCCAACGTGACGGGAGGTGCGCGGCAGCCGGGGTCAGCTGCGCATGATGTTGCCGAGAATGCCGCCCACGGTGCCTGCGGCGGCGCTGGTGCCGGCGGAGTCGGCGGCCTGCTGGGCCGCGTAGGGGGCCAGGGCGTGGGCCAGGTTGGCCAGCGGCATGGACTGGAGCCAGATCTGGCCGGGGCCGGTCAGCGCGACCAGGTGGTAACCATCCTGGCCGAACAGCAGGTTGGTGATGCCGGGGACGCGGGTGATCTGGAACTGCACGCTGCCCTCGAACATGCCGACGTGGCCGGGGTGGACCATCAGGGTCTGGCCCGGGTTGAGCGTGTAGTGCACGAGTTCGCCGGACAGCTCGATCCAGGCGCGGCCTTCGCCGTCCAGGCGCTGAAGCATGAAGCCGTCGCCGCCCCAGAGGCCACCGCGGAAGGTCTGCTGCAGGGCGATGCTCGGGGTGATGCCGGCCGTGCCGCAGACCCAGCCGTGGCGGTGTACCAGGTAGGAGTGACCCGGGGTGATGTCGACGGGCACGATGTGACCGGGGACCTTGGCCGCGAACGCGATCATGCCGGGGCCGCCCATGGCTTCGTAGCGGGTGAGGAAGATCCCGCCGCCGCCCATCACGCGCCTGAAGCCCTGCATCAGGCCACCGTTCCCGGCGCTCTGGGACATCTGCATGTTGGCCGTCATCCAGGACAGCTCGCCGTGGGTGGAGATGAGCTGTTCCCCGGGCTGAACCGTGACTTCCAGCACCGGCATCGTGGTGCCTTTGATATCCGCCTGCATGGCTGCTCCTTCGTGCGGGTGCCCGCGAATCCGCCCTCGCGTGTGCAAACTACTACCGCCACCGGGGGCAGGCCAGGGAGGCCGCCGACCCTGGAGCAAAACTGCAGCCAGCCTTCAGCTGGGAACGGGTGAGGGCGGAGTCAGGGCCGGAGCCGACTGGAGCTGCGGCCAGGCTTGACCATGTCTGATTTCCGCTAGCCTGACGACGGCAACGCTGGCAGGGTGGGGAACGTGGACGACGACGAGCGGCGGTACCGGGCGGCGGCCAGCAAGGACGCGCGGTTCGACGGCCAGTTCTTCATCGGGGTGACGTCCACCGGGATCTACTGCCGGCCGAGCTGCCCGGCGATCACGCCCAAGCGCGCCAACATGAGGTTCTACCCAAGTGCGGCGGCGGCCCAGGAAGACGGGTTCCGGGCCTGCAAACGATGCCGCCCGGACGCCTCCCCCGGCTCACCGGAGTGGAACATCCGGGCCGACGTGGCCGCCCGGGCCATGCGGCTGATCGCGGACGGGGCGGTGGACCGGGGCGGGGTCACCGGGCTGGCCCGGCGGCTCGGCTACAGCGAGCGGCAGGTCAACCGGGCGGTGACCACAGAGCTCGGCGCGGGGCCGCTGGCGCTGGCCCGGGCCCAGCGGGCCCAGACGGCCCGGGTGCTGACCGAGACCACCCACTTGCCGCTGTCGGACATCGCGTTCGCGGCCGGGTTCGCCAGCATCCGGCAGTTCAACGCGACGATCCGCGAGGTGTTCGCGCTCACCCCGACCGAGCTGCGGGACCGGGCGGCCCGGCGCCGGGACGGAGACGTGCCGGCGCCGGGGACGATCCGGCTCCGGCTGGCCTACCGGCCGCCGATCGACCTGGAACGGCTGTTCCGGTTCCTGGCCACCCGGGCCATCGCCGGAGTAGAGGACGTCACCGACGGCTGCTACCGCCGCACGCTGACCCTGCCCCACGGGATCGGGCTAGTGGCCCTGCGGCCTGGTGCTGCTGGGACGCTGGGGGCTGGTGAGGCTCGGTCAATTGGTGGGGCTCGGGAGACTGGCGGGGCCCCGGGGGGTGGGAGGCCGGGGGATGGCGGGGCGCCGTTCATCGACTGCGAGCTGCAGCTGCAGGACCTGAAGGACCTGGCCCCGGCGGTGCAGCGGTGCCGGCGGCTGCTCGACCTGGACGCCGACCCGGCCACGGTGTCCGGCTCGCTGCGCCGCAGCGAGCTGCTCCGGCCGCTGGTCGAGGCCAGCCCCGGGCGCCGGGTGCCCGGGCACGTGGACGGGGCGGAACTGGCCCTGCGGGCGGTGCTCGGCCAGCAGGTGTCGGTGGCGGCCGCGCGGCGGCTCGGCACCCGGCTGACCGAGGTCTACGGCAAGCCGCTGGGCCACCTGCCGGGCGGCCCGGCGGAGCCGGGTAGCACCGCGGGGCCGGGTAGCACCGCGGAGTCGCTGACGCACTGCTTCCCGGCCGCGGACACGATCGCGGGCGCCGACCCGGACACGCTGCCGATGCCGCGCAGCCGGGCCCGGGCCCTGGTCGGGCTGGCCGCGGCGCTCGCGTCGGGTGCGCTCCGCCTGGACCCGGGCGCGGACCGGGACGAGGCGGAACGCCAGTTGCTGGCGCTACCGGGGATCGGGCCGTGGACGGCCGGTTATATCCGGATGCGGGCGCTGTCCGACCCCGATGCGTTCCTGCCCACGGACATCGGGGTGCGGCACGGCCTGGCCGCGCTCGGCGCGCTGGCCCCGGGTGAGCCGGCCGCCCGGCAGGCCGAGGCGGCCGCGCGGCTGGCCGGGAGCTGGCGGCCGTGGCGGTCCTACGCTCTGCAGCACCTGTGGGCCCACCTGGAGGACCTGGCGATATCGGAGAGGAAGGCCTCATGACCGCCGCGTTGGGCCCGTTCGTGCCCCCGGAACCCGGGGCGCAGCACTACTACGACCAGGTCGGCTCGCCGATCGGACCGCTGCTGCTGACCGGCCGGGAGGACGCCCTGACCGGGCTGTACATGCTGAACGGCCCGCACGGCGCCGGAGCCCCGGTGCCAACGGGGGCCCGCCGCGTGCAGGCCGTGTTCGCGGCGGTGGCGGCCCAGCTGGCGGCCTACTTCGACGGCGACCAGACCGAGTTCGACGTGCCACTCTCCCCCACCGGGTCGGCGTTCCAGCTGGACGTGTGGGCCGAGCTGACCCGCATCCCGTACGGCACCACGATCAGCTACGGCACGCTGGCCCGGCGGCTGGGCAAGCCGCTGTCGGCGTCCCGGGCGGTCGGCGCGGCCAACGGCCAGAACCCGATCTCGCTCATCGTGCCCTGTCACCGGGTCATCGGCGCCGACGGCAGCCTGACCGGCTACGGCGGGGGCCTGGAGCGCAAGGAGACCCTGCTGCGGCTGGAGAAGGCGCCGGCCATGGCGAACCTGGACGCCACGCTGTTCTGAGGCTGGTGCGGCGGCTGAGGCCAATGGGCGCTGGTGGGGGCGGTGAGGTGGCGCGGCGGGCGAGGCCCGCCCGGGTGACGCTCTCTAGACTGGGTTTTCATGGCCCTGATGGACGAACGGGAATGGTACGCCTCGCTGGCCACGATGTACGGCTCGGCCGCCGCGCTGATCACCGACACCGATGGCCCGTCGGCCCGGTTCCTGCTGGTCAAGCCGAACTACCGGGAGCTGTGGTCGCTGCCGGGCGGCATCTTGGAGGACGGTGAGCCGCCGCACGTGGGCTGCTTCCGCGAGGTCGAGGAAGAGCTGGGCCTGGCCCGCGAGCTCGGCCCGCTGCTGGCGCTGGCGTGGACGGGACCGGAGGGTGTGCGTCCGCGTCCCATCGTGAGCTTCATCTTCGACGGCGGCGTGCTGGCCGACCCGGGGACGATCCGGCTGCAGAAAGAGGAGCTGGACGACTGGCGGTTCGTGGCGCCGGCCGAGTTCGATACCTACCTGCCGTCGTACATGGCCCAGCGGGTCCGGGCGGCGGTGGCCGCGCGGGCGACCGGAGTCACGGCCTACGTCGCGGCCGAGAGCCCGCTCGACTGACGTGGCGGGTGGGGCTGACGGCTAGGTATCGGGGCGGCGGTTCCGTAGAATTTTTCTGTGCCTGAGCCCGCGCCCGTCGCCACCAGGCACGTCCGGATCGTGCACGAGCACGTGCATCACCTCAGCGCGCGGGCGCGGGCGATCAGCGGGCCCGCGCTCCAGATGGCCGAGCTGCGGCGAACCCCGTGGTGGCGATAAGGCCAGCCCCTGGTGGCGGTAAGTCCGTCCGCCAGTAGACGGTGTAGTGCTCGTGCTGGGTGCGGGCGATCGGGCGCAGCGCGACCTCCTGGCCGCCGGCCCGGGCGGTGAAGGCGACCTCCGGGCCCGCCTCTTGGCGGAGGGAGCCCGGGGCGAGGTGCGGCATGGCGGTGCCGACGTCAGCACCGTAGGCGCCGGCCAGCGCGATCGGGCCGTACGTGGCCGCCTGCACCGCGGGCTGGTCCGGGGTGGGCTCGAGTTCCAGCCGCATCGGCAGCGTGACGTCCAGGACGTCGCCCCGCTGCCAGATCCGGTCCAGGGCCAGCCAGCCGCCCGGCCGGGCGGTGACGTGCAGTGGCCGCCCGTTCAGCCGGGCCCGCGGCGGCCCGGCGACCCAGGCCGGGATCCGCACCCGCAGTGTCAGCTGGGCCAGGCCGCTGATCACCTCGATCCGGGTCTGCGGCTGGTCCGGGAAGTTCGTGGTCTGGCGCAGGGCGATCGACCGGTCGGTGCAGGTCACCTCGGACGGCACGAACAGGTTGACGGAGATGCCGCGGTCGTCTCGCGAGTAGATGGTGTCGGTGAACTTGGCCTGGGTCTCCATCCCGGTGGCGGTGTCGCAGGTGAACGTGTCGTAGTTGGTGGCGTAGGCGTCCGGGTCGCCGTGCGGGAAGTAGTTCAGCGGCTGCTGCTTGAACGCGCCCGGGGACAGGCCGGTGTAGTAGATGTTGAAGCCGTGGGGTGAGTCCGGGTCCTGCTCGCCCAGCATCTGGTTGAACAGCGCCTTCTCGTAGTAGTCGAGCAGGTCAGTCCGGCCGGGCTGGTGGAAGTGCAGCAGCCGGGTCAGCTTCAGCAGGTTGTAGGTGACGCAGTTCTCGCAGGTGTAGTTGGACAGCGCGGCCGCGATGACGTCCGGGGGACCGAAGTGCTCGTGCTCGCTGACTCCGCCGATGACGTAGCTGTGGTGCCGGACCACCGTCTCCCAGAAGTTCGTGGCCAGGGCGTGGTAGCGGTCGTTCCCGGTCTCTTCCCACAGCCGCAGGAACGAGGTGACCTTCGGGGCGGTCACGTTGGCCTGCAGCCCGGCCAGCCGGTCCTGCCCGCGCACCATCGGGTCCAGCACCCGTGCGTGGTAGAACCGCTGGGCGGTGATCAGGTACTGATCGTTGCCGGTGATCGTGTACAGGTTGGCCAGGGCTTCGGGCAGCCCGCCGTACTCCACCTCCAGGACCCGCTGCATGTGGTCGTAGCTGAGGCGGCCGGTGCGCCAGCCCACCCAGTCGGCCAGGCGGATGGCCGCCTCGAGCGCGGTCTCATCCCCGGCCAGCTGGTACTGGTCGATGAATCCAGCCAGGTACTTGTGGATCATGTAGTACGGCGACCAGACGGACCGGCCGGCCTCCAGCCGGTCGAAGTAGTCCTCGGGAAAAGCCGACAGGTAGCCCGGGCTGAACCCGGCCGCAGCGGCCCGGCCCTGCAGGGCCGCCAGCTCCCGGACGATGTAGCGGCCCTTGTCCCGGGCCTCGGGGTTCCCGGTGCTGGCCCAGGTCAGCGCCAGGGCGGACAGCAGATGCCCGGTGTTGTGCCCGCGGACTTCCGAATCGGGCGCTTCCCAGCCGCCGCACGGCTCCGCCGCCGCCTTCAGCCCGTAGTTGAGCCGGAAGGACCTGAGGAGCCGGTCGGCGTCGAGGAACAGCAGGTAACTGGTGTTGCGCCGCCGGTTCTGCTCGAAGGCACCGGTCAGGAGCTTAACCTGACTGAGCGGGAACGCCCTGGTCAGCCCGGCGGTACCGTCCGGCGCGTAGCCGGTCATGCGGGGCACGCGGGCCGACGGGGGTACCTGCAGCGCGTCCCCGTGGGCGGCCGTCCCGACCGCGGCTGCTCCCAGGCCGGCCACCGCCGCGGTCAGGAACGTCCTCCTGCTCGGCGGCGTCCTGTTCGGGGGCCCGGACACGACCGGATCGTACCTCCGCTCCGGCGGTGTGAGGGAGTGACGCGGGGTAGTGAGGGAGAACTTAGAACGTCGGCGGTACGTGAGAGGCGGGGCGAATGGGCATACGGGTGCGGCTGAGTGACCGGCTGGAGTACGCCGAGGGGCTCGACCGGGTGGCAGAGCCGGTCCAGAAAGTCGTGCAGAAGCTACCGCCCGGGCGGGTACGGGACGCGCTGCACGGGGTGTGGCTCGGGCACCCGGTGCACCCGGTGCTGGTCCAGGTGCCGGTGGGGGCGTGGATGTCGGCCGCGTTCCTGGACGCGCTGGGCAAGGACGGGGACGGCGCCCGGCACCTGATCGGGCTGGGCCTGCTGGCCTCGGTGCCGGCCGCGGTCGCGGGGTGGACCGACTGGGCCGAGCAGCACGAGCAGCAGCTGCGGACCGGGGTGGTGCACGCGGCGGCCAACGGCGCGGCGGTCACGCTGTACACGGGGTCGCTGGTGGCCCGGGCGCGGCAGCGGACCGGGCTGGGCAAGGCGCTCGGGTACGCGGGGCTGGCCGCGGTGACACTGGCCGCGATGCTGGGCGGCGACATCTCGTACCGGCAGGCGGGCGGGGTCAACCACGCCGAGGAGGTTCCGCACCTGGTCCCCCCGGGCTGGCACGACCTGATGCCGCTGGCGGAACTGGTCCCGGGCGAGCCGGCCAAGGCCATGCTGGGCGACGTACCGGTGTTCGTGCTCCGGTCCGGCGACGAGGTGTCCGTGCTGGCCAAAAAGTGCTCGCACATGTCCGCGCCCCTCTCGGATGGGGAGCTGACCGGGGACGGCCAGGACCGGTGTGTCACCTGCCCGTGGCACGGCAGCGTGTTCCGGCTGCGCGACGGCGCGGTCGTGCACGGGCCGGCCACGGCCGACCAGCCTGCGTTCGAGACCCGGATCGAGGCGGGAATCGTCCAGGTATGCCTGCCGGGTGCCGGTTGATACTCAGGTGATAGGAACGCGTCCGGCGGGGTAGCTGGCGGGCGTGATAATCGCCCCTGACGTGCCCCAAGGCTGGGAAGAGACGGCGCGCGCGTTCACCGCCGCGGTGGAGTCGGGCCAGCTGGACCTGCCGCTGCCCGGCCACGGGCGGACCCGGGTGCGGTGGGCCGCGCTGGCCGGGATCGCCGAGTCCGATCTGTCGCTGGCCCGGCTGGCCGAAGGCCACGCTGACGCGCTGGCCATCCTGGACGAGCTGGCCGGCCCGGGCGGCCCGGCCCGGCCTGCGGGTAGCCGGTGGGGCGTGTGGGCGGCGATGCCGCCCGGGCCCAGCCTGTCCGCGACCCAGGACGACGGCCGCTGGTGGCTGGACGGCACCAAGCAGTACTGCTCCGGCGCCCGGGTCTGCACCAACGTGCTGGTCACGGCCCAGACCCCGGCCGGGGTCCGGCTGTTCGCGGCGGATACCGCAGCCGACGGCGTGCGGCCGGTGCCGGGGACCTGGCCCGCGGTCGGCATGGCGGGCAGCGACACCCTGGACGTCCGGTTCAGCCGGGTGCCGGCCGAGCCGGTCGGGCCACCGGGCGGCTACGTGAACCGGCCCGGTTTCACCCACGGCGGCGCCGGGGTGGCCGCCTGCTGGTACGGCGGGGCCCGCGGGGTGGCCCGCCCGCTGCTGGCCGCCGCCCGGCAGCGAGACATCGGGCCACACGGATTCGCCCACCTGGGCGCGGTCGACATCGCCCTGCGCAGCGGATCGGCCGCGCTGGACCAGGCCGCCGACGAGATCGACAGCGACCCGCTGGACCGCAAGGACGCCGGGGCCCGGCGCGCGCTGCGGGTCCGGACGCTGATCGAAGCGGTGGCGACCGAGGTGCTGGAGCGGGTGGGACGAGCGCTCGGAGCCGGGCCGCTGGGGCACGACGGCGACCACGCCCGGCAGGTGGCCGACCTCACCGTGTACCTGCGGCAGCACCACGCCGAACGAGATCTGGAACAGCTGGGACGCCTGGTGGCGCGGGGAGGTGGTGGCTGGTGACGCTGATCGAACCGCATCCGATCGACGCGCCGGGCACGGCGGAGTCCGAGTGGCGGTCATGGCGGCGGCTGCACGAGCTTCCGGTGCTCGAGGTGGGCGGCTGGCCAAGCGTGGCCGTCGTGGCCGCGCACCCCGACGACGAAGTGCTGGGGGTCGGCGGCCTGCTGGCTATGACCGCCGCCGCCGGGGCGCCGATCCGGCTGGTGGCGGTGACCGACGGCGAGGCGTCGCACCCGGGCCTGGATCAGACCGCCGCCGACGAGCTGGCCGAGTGCCGGGCCGCGGAAACCGTGACCGCGCTGGCCGAACTGGGCGCGCCGGTGGAGATCGTCCGGCTGCGGATGCCGGACACCCGCGTGGCCCGGCGGGAAGCAGAATTGCGGGACCGGCTGACCGAACTGGTGGCCGGGTTCGGGGTCTGCCTGGCCCCCTGGGATGGCGACCTGCACGCCGATCACGAGGCGGCCGGCCGGGCCGCGGCCGGCGCCTGCGCGGCGGCCGGAGTGGACCTGCTGTCGTACCCCATCTGGACCTGGCACTGGGCTCACCCGCGGGACTCCCGGGTGCCGTGGGGCCGTGCGGTCCGGGTGCCGTTGTCGGCCGATGCCCGCCGGCGCAAGCAGGTCGCGATCGACTGCTTCGCCAGCCAGTTGCGGCCGCGGAGCTCGCAGCGGCCGGCAGTCCTGCCACCGGAGGTGGTCGCGCACTTCATCCGCGACCAGGAAGTGCTGATCAGTTGAGCGGGGAGACCCTGGACCGGGGGCACTTCGACGGGCTGTACGACCAGTCGCCCGACCCGTACGGCTTCACCTCCCGCTGGTACGAAACCCGCAAGTACGCGCTGAGCCTGGCCATGCTGCCGTGGCCCCGTTACCGCCGCGCGTTCGAGCCGGGCTGCTCGATCGGCGTGCTCACCGCACAGCTGGCGGCCCGCTGCGACAGCCTGCTGAGCTGCGACGGGTCGGCGGTCGCGGTCGCTACGGCCCGGGAGCGGACGGCACAGTTCCCGCAGGTCACAGTGGAGCAGCGACTGGTGCCCGCCGACTGGCCGATCGATGGGGCGCAGTTCGACCTGATCGTGTTGTCGGAGTTGCTCTACTACCTGAGCGACGAGGACCTGGCCCGGACCGTCGGGCTGGCCGTAGACGCGCTGGCGGAGGGGGGCACGCTGCTGGCCGTGCACTGGCGGCGGCTGGTGCCGTTCCACCCGCAGACCGGCGATGGGGCCCATGCGGCCCTGGCCCGCCGGCCCGAGCTGACCCTGCTGGCCGACCACCGCGAGCCCGACTTCCTGGCCCAGGTGTACCTGCGGGCCCCGGCTGGCGCCGACCCCGCGGAGCTGTCGGTGGCGGCGGCCGAGGGCCTGACGTGACCCCTCGTCCCCGGAACCGTGCTGAATGATCGAAGCGGTTGGCGTCGTGGTGCCCGCCCACGACGAGGAGGAACTGCTGCCTGCGTGCCTGGCCGCGCTGGGTCAGGCCGAGGCCACGGTCACGGCGGAACGGCCCGGCCTGCGGGTACGGATCGTGGTCGCCGCCGACGCCTGCACCGATGACACCGCCGCCGTAGCGCGGCGCGCGGGCGCGTTGGTGGTTCCATTGGATTTTAAAAACGTCGGCACGGCCCGGGCCGCAGGCCTGAACGAGCTGCTCCGGCCGGGAGCGACGGCATGGGGCGGGTGGCGGCCGGCCCCGGAGCGGCTGTGGCTGGCCACCACCGACGCGGATTCGGTGGTGCCCGCGCGCTGGCTCGCCGACCAGCTCCGGCTGGCCGAGGCGGGGTGGGAGGCGGTGGTGGGCACGGTGGCCGTGGCCGACTGGACCGGCCACGCCGACCACACCGTCCGCGAGTTCACCCGCCGGTACGGCAGCTGGCAGGACTGGCATCCGCACGTGCACGGGGCCAACCTGGGGTTCACCGCCCGGGCGTATGCGGCCGTGGGCGGGTTCCCGGCCCTGCGCACCGGCGAGGACCGGGCCCTGGTCGCGGCCCTGCAGGCGCGCGGGTACCGGGTGCTGCGCAGCGCGGCCGCGCCGGTGGCCACCTCGTCCCGGGTCAAGTACCGGGCGCCTGCGGGCTTCGGCCACGACCTGGCTACCCTGAACGACGGCCCAGGACCGCTGCTGGGTCTTCGGGGAGGTGCCGGTGGTGTTTGAAAAGTTCGTCCTGGAGTACATCGACGTCGGTGCGGCGACGCTGCGGGTCCGGCACGGCGGCGCGGGTTATCCGGTGCTGCTGCTGCACGGGCATCCTCGCACCCACACCACCTGGCACCGGGTGGCGCCGCTGCTGGCCGGGAACTACAGCGTGGTCTGCCCGGACCTGCGTGGCTACGGGCAATCCTCCAAGCCCACCCCGGCCGAGGACCACGCCACCTACAGCAAGCGGGCCATGGCCGCGGACTGCCTGCGGCTGATGCGGGAACTGGGCTACGACCGGTTCGCCGTGGTCGGGCACGACCGGGGCGCCTACGTGGCGTTCCGGCTGGCCATGGACCATCCGGAGGTGGTCAGCCACCTGCTCATCATGGACGCGGTGCCGATCGGTGAGGCGCTGGCCCGCTGCAACGCGGGCTTCGCCACGGCCTGGTACCACTGGTTCTTCCTGGGCAACCCGGCGGCGCAGGCGCACCGGATGATCAGCGCCGACCCGGACGCCTGGTACCACAGCGCCGACAAGCGGGCCCAGATGGGCGAGGAGAACTGGGCCGACTACCAGGCCGCCATCCACGACCCGGCCACCGTGCTGGCCATGTGCGAGGACTACCGGGCCGGGCTGGGCCCGGACCGCGCGGCCGACGACGCCGATCGTGCCACCGGGCGGCGGATCAGCTGCCCGGTCCGGGTGGTGTGGGCGACCCGGGACGACATGGAGGAGCTCTACGGCGATGTGCTCGCAGTCTGGCGGCCGTGGGCCGACGACCTGACCGGGGCACCGATCGAGTCCGGGCACCACATGGCGGAGGAAGCACCCGGGCCGTTGGCCGAGCAGATCGCCACGCTTGTACCGTCTAAGGGATAGCCCCGGGTCAACGCCGGCCGGAGCGGATCCGCAGTGCGCGGGACACGTCATTAAAAGCGGTAAAAAATGCCCGAGGTGGTTATGCGCCCGTTGATCGGTATCTCGACCTACAACGATCTGGCCCAGTGGCGGGACTGGAACTCCCCCGCTGCGCTGATCCCGCAGACGTATGTGGACGCGGTGCGGCGCAGCGGTGGCCGGCCGGTGCTGCTGCCGGTCGGTGGAGACTCCGCGGAAGCCGCCGCCACCGTGGCCGACCTGGACGGACTGATCGTGTCCGGCGGCGGGGACGTGGATCCGGCCCGGTACGGCGCTCGCGCGCACCCGGAGACCGGCGCGCCGAACTCCGAGCGGGACGGCTGGGAGCTGGCGCTGATCGACGCGGCGCTGGCGGCCGGGCGGCCGTTGCTGGCCATCTGCCGGGGTATCCAGCTGCTCAACGTGCTCCGGGGCGGGACGCTGCACCAGCACCTGCCCCAGGTGGTCGGGAACGAGGAGCACTCCGGGCCGGACTGCGGGTTCGGCCGGCACCTGGTCCGGGTCGGGACGGCGGGGTCGCTGGGGCGGGTGCTGTCCGGGGCGGACAGTCGGGCCAGCACCGGCCCGACCTGGCTGGACGCGCCGACGCACCACCACCAGGCCGTGGACCGGATCGGGGACGGGTTGATGGCCACGGCGTGGGCGGCGGACGGGACGGTCGAGGGGCTCGAGGTGGCCGGCCGCCCGGTCTTCACGGTCGGCGTGCAATGGCATCCGGAGGAGGGCGACGACCCGCGGCTGTTCGACGCGCTGGTGGCGGCAGCGGCTGGTGTGGCCGGCGAGGCTGGTGGGGCTGAAGTGACGGACGGGTCAGCGCGGGACGGGTCGGCGCGGGACGGGTCAGCCGAGCTGGGCGTGGTTGTTTCGTTATCGTCGGTCTATTCTTGGCCCATTAAGCAGCCGCAACCGCCGCTGCATCCAGCCGGGAGGCAGCGCCGCTGTGCCGGAAGGTTCGTCCGCCATCACCGACGCGGTGTTCCGCCCGGTGCGGACCGGCAACGTCTTCGAGGAGACGGTCGAGCGGCTGCTGGACGGCATCCGGCTCGGCGTGCACGGCGACGGCGACCGGCTGCCACCGGAACGGGAGCTGGCCGCGCGGCTCGGGGTCAGCCGGGTCACGATCCGGGACGCGCTGCGCGAGCTGGCCGCCGCGGGCTACGTGCAGACCCGGCGCGGGCGGTTCGGCGGCACGTTCGTCACCTACCAGCCGGATCCCATCCCGCACAATGAGCTGACCCGCGCCGCCCGCGGCATGGGCGGCCTGCTGACCGACGCGCTGACGTTCCGGCGGGTGGTCGAGGCGGGCGCAGCCGAGACCGCGGCCCGGGCCACGCTGTCCCAGCGCCAGCGGGAAGAGCTGACCGCCAGCCTGGCCGCGGTGGAGGGTGCGGATCTGGCCGGATACCGGCAGGCCGACACCCGGCTGCACCTGGCCGTGGCCGAGGCGGCCGGCTCGCCGCTGCTGACCACGTCGGTGGTCGAGGTCCGGGTGCACCTGGTCGACCTGCTCAACGCGATTCCCATGCTGGAGCGCAACCTGGTGCACTCCAACCTCCAGCACACGGCGATCGTGGGCGCCATCCTGGCCGGCCACCCGGACCAGGCCCGGCAGGCCATGGAAGAACACGTGGAGGGGACGGCCGCGCTGCTGCGCGGGTTCCTCGGCGGGGCGGGCGACGCGGGCGACACCGACGACGGCGAGCCGGAAAAAGCCGATGACGGCGAGCCGGACAAATCTGATCTTGACAGCCTGCGCCCGTAATGGGTCAATACCTGTTAATCAATGGATCAGAGTCAGTCATATGAGCCGATGATCCGGCTGATCAGCGTCGACCGCCGTCGTTAGCGTCAACCCGCCCGGTCCCAGCAGGGAGGCTCCGTGTCAGCCGACGAAACCGCTGTTCCCGCCCCCACTCCGCCGTCCCCTCCCCCGGCTACGGGCGGCGGCACCGCCCTGAGCGGTGACGAGCAACGCCTGCACGACATGGGCTACGCCCAGGAGCTCCGCCGGCACATGTCCGGCTTCTCGAACTTCGCGGTCTCGTTCACGATCATCTCGATCCTGTCCGGCTGCCTGACCCTGTACGGCACCGGGATGAACACCGGCGGGCCCGTCATGCTCACCTGGGGCTGGCCGATCGTCGGGGTGATGACGCTGATCGTCGGGCTGGCCATGGCCGAGGTGTGCTCCAGCTACCCGACCGCGGGCGGCCTGTACTACTGGTCGGCCAAGCTGGCCAAGAAGAACGCGCCGGCCTGGTCCTGGTTCACCGGCTGGTTCAACTTCCTGGGCCAGGTCGCGGTCACGGCCGGCATCGACTTCGGCGCGGCGTTCTTCCTCAACGCCCTGCTCGACCTGCAGTGGGGCTTCGACACCCGGCCCTGGCACACGATCCTGCTGTTCGCCGCGATCCTGGTCGTGCACGCGCTGCTGAACCAGTTCGGCGTGGGCGTGGTGGCCAAGCTGAACGACGTCAGCGTCTGGTGGCACATCCTCGGCGTGCTGCTCATCGTGGCCGCGCTGGTGTTCGTGCCCAGCCACCACCAGTCGGCCTCGTTCGTGTTCGGGCACTTCGTCAACAACACCGGCTGGGGCTCGACGTTCTACGTCGCGCTGCTCGGCCTGCTGCTGGCCCAGTACACGTTCACCGGATACGACGCATCCGCGCACATGACCGAGGAGACCCGGGACGCGGCCACGGCCGGGCCCCGCGGCATCGTCACCTCGATCCTGGTCTCGCTGGGCGCAGGCTGGGTGCTGCTGATCGGGGTCACGTTCGCCATCCAGCACTACGCCACCGAGTCGACCGCGACCGTGCCGCCGGCCCAGATCTTCGTGGACGCGGTCGGCAACACCGGCGGCAAGCTGCTGCTGGTCGTGGTGGTCGTGGCCCAGCTGTTCTGCGGGATGGCGTCGGTCACGGCCAACTCCCGGATGATCTACGCCTTCTCCCGGGACGGCGCGCTGCCCGGCTCCCAGCTGTGGCACAAGATCAACCCGCGGACCCGGACACCAACCAACGCGATCTGGCTGGCGGCCGCGGGCGCGCTGATCCTCGGCCTGCCCTACCTGTGGAACACCACCGCCTACGCCGCCGTGACCTCGATCGCGGTCATCGGCCTTTACGTGGCCTACGTGCTGCCCACGCTGCTCCGGCTGCTGCGCGGCGCGGACTTCGTGCCCGGGCCGTGGCACCTGGGCCGCTGGTCCCGGCCGATCGGGATCATCGCGGTGGTCTGGGTCGCGTTCATCTCGATCCTGTTCATGCTGCCGACCGCGTCGCCGATCACCGGCAAGACGTTCAACTACACCGTGGTCGCGGTGCTGGTCGTGCTGGGCTTCGCCACGATCTACTGGTTCGTGTCGGCCAAGAACTGGTTCAAGGGCCCGAAGGTCCAGGGCAGCGCCGAAGAACTGGCCGCGATCGAGAACGAACTGGAGTCACTGGCTTAGTGGGCGACATGGGAGACGCGTCGACGTCCAGCCTCTCGCATCAGCGGGCGGCCAACTTCGAGCAGATCAGCGCGGCGGTCACGGCCGGCACCGTCGACACGGTGATCGTGGCCCTGACCGACATGCAGGGGAGGCTGCAGGGCAAGCGGCTGCACGCGCCGTACTTCGTCGAAGAGGTGGTCAAGCACGGCACCGAGGCCTGCGCCTACCTGCTGGCCGTGGACATCGACATGAACACGGTCGACGGCTACCAGCTGACCTCCTGGGAGAGCGGGTACGGGGACTTCGTGCTGGTCCCGGACCCGGCCACGACGCGGATGCTGCCCTGGCAGGAGGGCACCGCGCTGGTGCTGGCCGACGTGCAGAAGCTGGACGGCACGCCGGTGGCCCCCTCACCCCGGCAGCTGCTCAAGGCTCAGCTGGCCCGGGCGGCCGAACGGGGCTGGACCGCGTACGCCGGTACCGAGCTGGAGTTCATCGTGTTCGAGGACTCCTACGAACAGGCCTGGGACAAGGGCTACCGCGGGCTGACCCCCGCCAACCGGTACAACGTCGACTACTCGGTGCTGGGCACGTCCCGGATCGAGCCGCTGCTGCGTGATATCCGGCTCAGCATGGCCAAGGCCGGGATGACGGTCGAGTCGGCCAAGGGCGAGTGCAACCCGGGCCAGCACGAGATCGCGTTCCTGTACAAGGACGCGCTGACCACCTGCGACCAGCACGTGGTGTACAAGACCGGGGCCAAGGAGATCGCCGCGACCCACGGCTGCAGCCTGACGTTCATGGCCAAGGCGAACGACAAGGAAGGCAACTCCTGCCACATCCACCTGTCGTTCCGGGACGCCGACGGGCAGCCGGTCATGTCCGGGGACGGCGAGTACGGCCTGTCCCCGGCCGGGGGCCAGATCATCGCTGGGCTGCTGGAGGGCCTGCGCGAGATGACCCTGCTGTTCGCGCCGAACGTCAACTCCTACAAGCGGTACCAGGACGGCAGTTTCGCGCCGACCACGGTGGCCTGGGGGGTGGACAACCGGACCTGCGCGCTGCGGCTGGTCGGGCACGGCCCGTCGCTGCGGGTCGAGTGCCGGGTGCCCGGGGGGGACGTCAACCCGTACCTGGCCGTGTCCGGGCTGATGGCGGCGGCGCTGCGCGGGGTTGAGCAGGAGCTTCCGCTGCCGGCCCCGGTGACCGGGAACGCCTACGGGCTGGCGGACTCGGTGCAGGTGCCGCGGACGCTGGGTGAGGCGGCCGAGCTGTGGTCGTCGTCGGCGCTGGCCGCAGACAGTTTCGGGCCCGAGGTGGTGGCGCACTACGCCAACATGGCCCGGGTCGAGCTGGACTCCTACAACGCCGCGGTGACCGACTGGGAGCTGCGCCGTTGCTTCGAGCGGCTGTGAGCCCAGGCGTGATCCACGAGGTACTGAATCCGGCCACCGAGGAGGTGGTCGCGCAGGTGCCGGAGGCGTCGGCCGCGGAGGCCGAATCGGCCGTGCGGCGAGCCGAGCAGGCCGCGGTGGTGTGGGGCGGCCTGTCCCCGGCTGACCGGGCCCGGCTGCTGCGCGCGTTTGCCGCCCTGGTTGACCGGGACGCCGAGGCCCTGGCCCAGCTGGAGGTGGCCGAGGCCGGGCACCCGATCGCCAGCGCCCGGGGCGAGGCGGCGGCCGTGCGGGACGTGCTGCTGTACTACGCCGGGGCGCCGGAACGGCTGTCCGGGCGGCAGATCCCGGTGGCCGGCGGGCTGGACGTGACGTTCCACGAGCCCTTGGGCGTGGTCGGGGTGATCGTGCCCTGGAACTTCCCCATGCCCATCGCCACCTGGGGCTTCGCCCCCGCGCTGGCGGCCGGGAACGCGGTCCTGCTCAAGCCGGCCGAGCTGACCCCGCTGACCGCGATCAAGCTGGCCGAGCTGGCGCTGGAGGCCGGGCTACCGGAGGGAGTGCTCCAGGCCGTGTGCGGACGCGGGCCGGTGGTGGGCCGGTTCCTGGTCGAGCATCCGGCGGTGCGCAAGATCTGCTTCACCGGCTCGGTGCCGGTGGGCCAGTCGATCATGACCGCCTGCGCGAGCCAGACCAAGCGGGTCACGCTGGAGCTGGGCGGCAAGAGCCCGAACATCGTGTTCGCCGACGCCGACCTGGAGCGGGCCGCGGCGACCGCGCCCTACGCGGTGTTCGACAACGCCGGGCAAGACTGCTGCGCGCGGTCCCGGATGCTGGTCCAGCGGCCGGTGTTCGACGAGTTCATGGAGCGGTTCGAGGCCGCCGTGGGTGGCGTGGTGGTCGGTGACCCGGCCGACGAGAAGACCGAGATGGGGCCGCTGATCTCGGCCGCACAGAGGGAGCGGGTCCGCGGCTTCGTGCCGCCGGACGCGCCGGTGGCGTTCCGGGGGTACGCGTCGTCGGGGGCTGGATTCTGGTACGCGCCGACGGTGCTGGCTGGTGATCCGGCGGCGGTGACCGGGCTGCCCGCGTGGCGGGATGAGGTGTTCGGCCCGGTGGCCTGCGTGGTCCCGTTCGAGGACGAGGCCGAGGCGATCCGGCTGGCCAACGCCACGCCGTACGGGCTGTCCGGGTCGATCTGGACCCGGGACACGAGCCGGGCCATCCGGATGGCCCGGGCGGTGGCGGCCGGCAACCTGTCGGTGAACTCGCACTCCTCGGTGCGTTATTCGACGCCGTTCGGAGGGTTCAAGCAGTCGGGCCTGGGCCGCGAGCTGGGCCCGGACGCACCGCTGGCCTTCACCGAGGAAAAGAACGTCTTCATCGCGACCGGGGAGTAGCTGAGTGCAGGGTGGAGTAGTGCAGGGTCGACTTGAGGGACGGACGGCGGTGGTCACCGGGGCCGGCAGCGGCATCGGGCTGGCCACGGTGCGCCGGTTCGCGACTGAAGGCGCGCACGTGGTGGCGGTGGACGTCGATGAGCAGGCCGGGGAGAAGGCCGCGGCCGAGGCGGGTGGCCTTTTCGTCCGGGCCGACGTGACCGTGGCGCAGGACGTGGCGGCCATGTTCGCCACCGCATTCGAGGCCTTTGGGTCCATCGATGTCGCCTTCAACAACGCGGGGATCTCGCCGCCGGAGGACGACTCGATCCTGACCACCGGGCTGGAGGCCTGGCGCCGGGTGCAGGAGGTCAACCTGACCTCGGTCTACCTGTGCTGCAAGGAAGTCATCCCGTACATGCAGCGCCAGGGCAAGGGCTCGATCATCAACACGGCCTCGTTTGTGGCCGTGCTGGGCGCGGCCACCTCGCAGATCTCCTACACCGCGTCCAAGGGCGGCGTACTGGCCATGAGCCGCGAGCTAGGGGTCCAGTTCGCGCGGGAGGGCATCCGGGTCAACGCGCTCTGCCCGGGCCCGGTGGACACGCCGCTGTTGCAGGAGCTGTTCGCCGCCGATCCGGAGCGGGCGGCGCGGCGGATGGTGCACATCCCGATGGGCCGGTTCGGCCAGGCCGACGAGATCGCCGCCGCGGTAGCGTTCCTGGCCAGCGACGACAGTTCTTTTATCACCGCCGCGTCGTTCCTGGTCGATGGCGGCATTTCCGGGGCTTATGTGACGCCGCTCTAACCGCTGATCAATTAGCCATCGGCGGCCTCCTCCAGTAATGTCCCTGCGGTCTTGTCCGGGACTGAGGTGGGGGACGAATTGCGCTTCCGGTCGCATTCACGTCGGAGCTGGCTAGCGATCGCGCTTCCGTTGGTGCCGGTTGCGGTGATCTCAGTGATTTCAGCCTGCGGGTCGGCGGGGGCTAGCCGGCCAGCTGGAGTGGCTTCGTCGGCTGGGGTGGCAACGCACGCGGGGGTGGCGTCGTCAGCTGGGGTAGCGTCGCCCTCGGCCCGGGCCGCCGCCGTCGCCGATGACGGGCTGACCGGCTTCGGAGCCACCATGACGGCCTGGAACGCGGACCACCGGGCAGCGGCCACCGCGTACTCCAACGTGACCCTGCAGGACGGCCGGGTGGTCGAATACACGGTTACCACGGGCACCAGTTCTCTCACGGCGGCGATAAAGCGAGCCAAGGACGAACTGCCGACCGATGCCCGCCAACTGTGGGCCACCCAGAAAGGGAATTGCTACCAGGTCGAATTGACCAGCGCCACGGTCGGCCGCGCCCTCGATGGACCGGCCATCGGTGACCCTTCCGGCGGGGTCCTGGCCATGATGAACACCCTGCTTCCCTCCGGCGCCCCCGTGTACCACCCCGATGCGATCACCCAGATCATGTTTGTCCCCGGCTCCTACTCCACCCCGGCCGACGCCCCCGACTGCTAACCGCCGGCTGCGGGTAGCAGCTGCTTGAGCAGGCCGGTCAGGTTCGCGGCTTCGTCGTTGAGCAGGATGACGATGCTGGCGGCCCGGTCCGGGATCCAGCAGGCGAAGGACTGGTAGCCGGGATTGTCGCCAGGGTGGTAGAAGGCCGTGTGGCCGGCGAAGGTGCCGGTGAACATGCCGTAGCCGTAACCAGTGGTGATGAGCCGGGGCTCACTGTCGTCATCGTCGTCCAGGGCGGCGTGCGCGGTGCACATCAGGTGCAGGGAACTGGCGGTAACCAGTTCGCCGGAGTGCAGCGCGGCGGTGAACCTGCTCAGGTCGCCCGCGGTGGACCAGATGTCACCGGTGCCGGGCATGGCGGCCAGGTCCCAGGGCGGCACCGGCTGACCGTCCCGGTAGCCGCGGGCCGCCGAGTCCGGGGCACCACCGGCGGTGGTCTGGGTCAGCTTCAGCGGGGACAGGATGCGCTCGGTGACAAACTCGCGGTAGGGCTGGCCGCTGGCCCGCTCCACGATCAAGGCGGCCAGCAGGAAGCCCGGGCTGCTGTAGTGCCATTGCCCGCCTTGCCCGCCTTGCCCGCCTTGCCCGCCTTGCCCGCCTTGCCCGCCTTGCCCGGTGCGCAGCGGCGCCGCCTGGATCATGGTGAGCCGGTCGCTGATCGGCATCGGCTCGGCCGGGTCCAGGCCTGGCCCCTCGAGCCAGTGCGGGACGCCGGCGGTGTGGGACAGCAGGTGGTGGAGGGTGACCTGCCGCCACTGCGGCGGGCTTCCGGGTAGCCAGCGGGTGACCGGCTCCCGCAGGTCCAGCGGCCCGGACTCGGCCAGGAGCATGACCGCGGCCGCGGTGAACTGCTTACTGACCGAGCAGAGCTGGAATCGCGTCGCCGGAACACACGGCACGCCGGCCTCGATGTCGGCCAGGCCACCGGCCACCTCCGCCGCGGCCGATCCGCCTGAGGTCACCATGGCCGTACCGCGCAGACCCGCCACCGGATGCATACCGCGATGCTAAGCGCCGTTGCAGCATCCGGCTAAAGCTACGGGCCCCGCCGGGGGCGAATGCGTACGGTGGGATTATGCCGACACGGGTTGCGGTCTGGGCCAAGGAGAAGCGAGGCGGGTACGAGTTCGCGGAGGTCACGCTGGAGTCCGATCGGCTGAGCGCCCGGGGCGTGGCCATCGGCGGCGACCCGGTGGCTTACCGGCTGGACTACGTGCTGGAGACGGGGCCGGGGTTCGTGACGACTCTGCTGGACGTGTCCAGCCGGGGCGCGGGGTGGAGCCGGCGGCTGGTGCTGCGGCGCGACGACGCGGGAGCGTGGACCATGGACGCCGAGACGGAGGGGAACCCCGAGCTGCCCGCGGCGGGTGGAGATGCGACCGCGTTGGCCGGGGCGCTGGATTGTGACCTTGGGCTGTCTCCGGTCACCAACCTCATGCCCATCATGCGACACAACCTGCTCTCCACCGAGGGCCAGGTGGAGCTGACCATGGCGTGGGTCTCGGCGCCCGGCCTGGCGGTGGAACCCGACGGACAGCGTTACACGAGCGCCGGCCAGAACCGGGTGCGTTACGACGCGCTGGACGGGGGCTTCTCGGCGATCATCACGATGGACGACGACGGGCTGGTGGCCGACTATCCCGGGGTCGCCCGCCGGATCTGAGCCGCCGCGCGCGGTCGGAAGGAGCTTGCCGTGGAGCCTGCGGATGCGGATCAGTACCAGGGCCAGCCGATGCTGGCCTTCCCCGATTCGGCCGCGTGGGAGAAATGGCTGGCGGCCGAGCATGCCGGCGCTTCCGGACTGTGGCTGAAACTGGCGAAGAAAGGCTGCCCCCACACCACCGTCAGTTACGTCGAGGCCCTCGACATTGCCCTGTGCTTCGGCTGGATCGACGCCCAGAAGCGGCCGCTGGACGACGACTACTGGCTGCAGCGATTCACGCCGCGAAAGCCGAAGGGCAAGTGGTCGAAGATCAACCGGGGCAAGGCGGAAGCTCTGATCGCGGCCGGCCGGATGCGGCCGGCCGGCCTGCGTGAGGTGGAGGCGGCCAAGGCCGACGGTCGCTGGGACGCCGCCTACGACGGGCAAAGCACCGCGACGGTCCCCGACGATCTGCGCCAGGCGCTGGACGCCGATGCGGACGCCGCTGCCTTCTTCGCCACGCTCGACCGCGGGAACCGGTATGCCATCTTGTACCGGGTCCAGGAGGCCAAGAAGCCGGAGACCCGGGCGGCCCGCATTGCCAAGTTCGTCGCGATGCTGCACGACCACCAGACCGTGCATCCTGTTCCGGCCCGCGGCGGAGCGGACGCCCCCCGGAACTGATCCCGCCTTGCGGTTGGGGGGACGCGAGCGAAGGATGGGGTCATGAGCGACCCTGCGGACCCCGGAGTGCCCCGGCGGGACGGGCCGTCAGCGCCTCGGCGCTGGCTGGCGCCGAAGGGGTCCGGTGTGGGATGGCGCCAGGTGGGCCTCCAGGGTTACCTGGTGGCCGGGGGCGTGATCGTGCTGGCCCTCGTGGTCTTCACGCTGGCCCGGCAAGGCTTGAGCCCGGTCCTGTTCGGCCTTATCCCGCTGATCGTGGTCTTGGCGATCGGCATCCTGGTCAAGCGGTGACGCCGCCCGCTGCGGCCCGGGCTAGGCGCAGCGGATGGTGCGGAGGCGGATGGTGACGTCCATCGCTTCGAGCTGGGAGAGGACCTCGGGCGGGTACTCGGTGCCGATGTCGGTGATGACGTAGCCGATCTCGTCCCGGGTGCCGAGCATCTGGCCTTCCACGTTGACATGGTGGTCGGCCAGGACCCGGTTGATCGCGGCCAGCACGCCGGGGACGTTCTGGTGGATGTGCACCAGGCGGTTGGCTCCGACCGTGGTCGGCAGGGCAATCGCGGGCAGGTTGTTGCTGAGCGAGGTAGCGCCGGCCGCGTCATAGTCCAGCAGCTTGCCCGCGACGAACTCACCGATGTCCAGCTGGGCTTCCTCGGTGGACCCGCCGACGTGCGGGGTAAGGATCACGTTGGGCAGGCCACGCAGGACGGAGACGAACTCGTCGCCCTTGGCCTTGGGCTCCGCGGGGAACACGTCGATGGCCGCGCCGGCGATGTGGCCAGTCTCGATGTTGGCCCGCAGCGCGTCGTGGTCGACGACGAAGCCGCGGGACAGGTTGAGGAACAGGCTGCGCGGCTGCATACGGGCGAACTCGGCCTCGCCGAACAGCCCGCTGTTGCCCGGGCGCCCGTCGACGTGCAGGGTGACGGTCTCCACCGTCTCCAGCAGCTCGCCCAGCGTGGTGCAGCGGCGGGCGTTGCCCATCGCGAGCTTGTCGGCGATGTCGTAGAAGTACACCGACATGCCGAGGTTCTCGGCCAGCACGGACAGCTGGGCGCCGATGTTGCCGTAGCCAACGATGCCGAGCTTGCGGCCGCGCACCTCGTGGCTGCCGGAAGCGGACTTGTCCCACTCCCCCAGGTGCATCTTGAGGTTCTTCTCCGGGAGCCGGCGCGCCAGTGAGATGATCTCGGCCAGCACCAGCTCGACCACGCTGCGGGTGTTGGAAAACGGGGCGTTGAACACAGCCGCGCCGCTGCGAGAGGCGGCGGTCAGGTCGATCTGGTTGACGCCGATGCAGAACGCGCCCACCGCCACCAGGTCCGCGGCCTGCGGGGCGGCGAACACCTCTTCGGTGACGTTGGTCCGGGACCGGATGCCGAGCAGGCTGACCCCGGGCAGCGCGGCGATCAGCTCGTCTTCGCTGAGCGCGCCCGCCCGCGTCTCGACCTGGTAACCGGCCTTGGTCAGCCGCGCGACCGCATCCGGGTGAATGTTCTCCAGCAGCAGCGCACGCTTCGGTGCGTTGATCGTGTCCAGCGTCAGCAACCCCTTCGGTACCCTCGCGTCCCACCCGGCATCCTCATGCAGGCACCGGGCCGACGCCAACGCTTTATTTTAGACGGTCCCGGGTACCGGCCTCAGACTGTCCGCGGGCAAGCTGGCCAGGCGGCGACGGGCCATGCCCGCGTCTTCGTGCGGGATGGACTCCAGGATGTCCAGGGCCTGCCGCCAGCTTTCCGCGGCCGCGGCGGGCCCCACCGCCTGCAGTTGCGCGTCGCCCAGGCCCAGGTGAGAGCCGGCTTCGTGGTACCGGTCGCCGATCTCGCGGTAGATGTCCACGGCTTGGGCGTAGCAATCCGCGGCCTGCTGGTGGGCGTTCATCCGGCTGTGCGTGTAGCCCAGGCTGTCGAGCGTGTCGGCCTCGCCGCCGCGGTAGCCGATCTCGCGCTGGAACTCCAGCGACCGCTGGCAGTACACCAGCGCCTTCTCGTACTGGCCCAGGTGCGCGTACAGCCAGCCCACGCTGTTTTCCAGCCCGGCCAGGGTGGACGCGGGGCCGATCTCCTCCACCACCCGCATCGCCTCGCGCGCGTGCACCAGGGCCTGGGCGTACCGGCCCTGGTGCTCGAACAGGGCCCCGAACCCCTGGTGCACGGTGGCCTCGTTGGCCCGGTCCCCCAGCCGCCCGAAGATGTCCAGGGCGGTGGACAGGTGCGGCTCGGCCTCGGCGAAGTCGCCGGTCAGGACCAGGCCGCGGCCGAGCTCGTAGTGCGCGTGGCCCAGGCCCACCGGGTCGCGGAGGCGCTGGGCGGCCTGCAGAGCCTGGCGCTGGATGGTGATGCACTCGTGCCAGCGGCCACGCCGGTAGAAGAACGGGGCCAGCGTCCAGGTGATCTGCCAGGCGTACTGGTCGTCTCCGTCGGCGATGGCCTTGATCAGCAGCCCGAGCATGACCGGGTTCTCGGCTTCGAACCAGGCCAGCGCCTGGCCCCGGCCGGAGAACTCCTCGGGCACGGCGCCCGGCGCCAGCGGATCCAGGTCGAGCGCCTTGCGCAGGCTGTTGGACTGCAGTGCCCCGGCGTGCGCGGTGTGCAGGTAATGGTCCGAGCAGCGGCGTTCGGCGGCGGTGCGGTCGGCCTCGCTGTCGATCGTCTCGGCCTGATCGACGGCGTAGGCGCGGAGCAGGTCGTGGAACGCGAACCGGCCCGGCACGTGCTCGGCCAGCGCGTGTACCCGGGTCAGCTCGCGCAGCGCCGAGGCGGCCTCGGACCGGCTGACCCCGGCCAGGCTGGCCGCGGCCGGCAGCGACACGTCCGGCCCGGGGTGCAGGCCCAGCAGCCGGAACATCCGGGCCGCGGACGGGCTGAGCTGCTCATACGACCAGGACAGCACGGCCCGCACGTCAGTGGCGGCGTCGCCGGCGTCCAGCACCTCCAGCCGGTTCCTGGTGTCCCGCAGCTCGGCGGCCAGGGCGGCCAGCGAGAACCCGGGCCGGGTGGCGGCCCGGCCCGCGGCCACCCCCAGGGCCAGCGGCAGCCGGGCGCAGAGCGAGATCAGCTCGGCCGCGGCGGCGGGCTCGGCCGCGACCACGTCCGGGCCCAGCCGGCGGCCCAGCAACTCGTGGGCCTCCTCCTCGGTTAGCACGTCCAGGGTCAGCGGGGTAGCTCCCTCGGCCACGACCAGCCCGGTGAGCTGGGACCGGCTGGTCACCACGACCAGGGACCCCGGCGAGCCGGGCAGCAGCGGGCGGACCTGGTCCGGGTCGCGCGCGTTGTCCAGCACGACCAGCACCCGCTTGCCGTCCAGCATGCTGCGGAACAGCGCGGCCCGCCCCTCGACATCGACCGGCATCCGCTGCGGCTGGACGGCCAGGGCGTCGAGGAAGAACCGCAGCGCGCTCTCCGGGCTCATAGCCGAGCCGGACGGGTCGAAGCCGCGCAGGTTCACGTAGAGCTGGCCGTCGGGGAACCGCTTGGCCACCTGCCGGGCGAACCGGTTGGCCAGCGCGGTCTTGCCGACGCCGGCCGTCCCGGTGATGGCGATGATCTGCACGGTGTCGTTGACCGGCGGGCCGTCCGGGACGCCGAGGGCCGGGGCGGGGTCGGCCCCGATCACGCGCAGCATGCGCTCCAGCTCGGTGTGCCGCCCGGAAAAGCCTGGTGCCTCCAGCGGGAGCTGCGCGGGCACCGGGTCGGTCACCGCCGAGCCAGCCGCGGGTGGCGGCAGGGGTAGCGCAGTCGCGGTCACCGGGCCGGCCGGGGCGCCGCGGCCGGGCGCCTCAAGCCTCGGGTCCAGGGCCAGAATCTGCTGGTGGATCCGGCTCAGCTCGGGGCCCGGGTCGATGCCCAGCTCGTCGGCCAGCACCTGCCGGGCGTCGTGGAAGGCCTGCAGCGCCTCGGCCTGGCGCCCGCATCGGTACAGCGCGACCATCAGCAGCCCGCGCATCCGCTCCCGGAGCGGGTGTTCGGCCACCAGCGAGGCCAGCTCGGGCACGGCCTGCTCGTGGCGGCCCAGTTCGAGCAGGACGTCGGCCCGTTCCTCGGCCGCGGCCGACCGCAGCTCGGCCAGCCGGACCCGCTCGGCGGTGGCGAAGGGCCCCGGCACGCCCGCGAACGCGGACCCGTGCCACTCGCCCAGCGCCGCATCGAGCGAAGCGATGGCCCCGTTCAGGTCGCCGGAACCACGTAGCCGGCGGCCCGCAACCAGGCCGCGTTCGAACACGATCGCGTCGACCCGGTCCGCGTCCAGGCGCAGCACGTAACCGCCTGGCGCGGAGGCCAGCACCTGGCTCGGACCCCGGCGGGAACGGCCCGGCTCGAGGACCCGGCGCAGGCCGGCCACGTAGGTGTGCACCCCGCCCTCGGCGCTGGCCGGCGCCCGCTGTCCCCACAGGGCATCGACGAGCTCGTCGCGGGAGACGACCCGGTTGGCCCGCATGGCGAGCATGCCAAGCAGCGCTTGCTGCCGGGGTGGTCCGGGCGGCAGCTCCCGGTCGGCTAGCCAGGCCCGGACGGGCCCGAGCACGCCGACGCGCAGCTGGCCGCCTGCGCCCGTGTCATCGTTGGCCATCGCAGTCTCTCCACCACACGTCCCTTTTGGACCGTGAGACCAGCATAAGTGGGACACATCCAGAAAAAATCCATAACACGTAGGGACGCGAAGCTTTCACTAGAGGAGGCGAGAGACGTGACTGACGGCAGGCTCCCCAACCGGCGGTCAGGGAAACGGTAACGGTTCTCGTCAGCACCAGACAACTAAACCTACTGCGGGACAAACAGTGACGATTGTGCACCGTTTGCCTGACCACAGACGGGTGGATGTTCCTGAGGGCACACCCTGCTAGGAACCGTATTCGCTCCTCCCCCCCAGAGCGAATGCGGTCGCCGAGTCGGCGCTCTCAGGTTTATGTCCACCGCTCTCCGGGGGGAGTGAACGCCATCCCCCCCAGCGTTCACTCTCCCCCGGAGATTTAATGCCCCCCGGAGAATTCTCCGGAGTGGCGGGGCCCAGGGCAGCCCCGGAAAGAGGTGGGGCCGGCACTCCGCCATCCGTCCAGCGCTTGCCGGCCCTCCTCCGTTTTCTTCTGTCTGCGCAGGCCTCTTACTGCGCAGACCTTTTGCTGCGCGGGCTTGCTGCTCGGGGATGTTGCTGCGCGGGCTTGCTGCCCGGGGATGGCCCGCGGCCGGGTTATCCCGCAGCCGTGTTATCCCGCAGCCGGCATCTTGGACTGCAGCGCGGTGACGCTGGCGGTGCAGACGTTCGACGGCTGGTTGCTGGTCATCTTGCAGATGGCCGCGGTGATGAAGTTGGCCGTGCCGTTCACGGCCTTGGCCACAGAGCTGCCGGGGTCATGGAGCGACGTGGCGATCGTGGCCCAGGACTTTCCGGTCAGCACCGAGGGCAGCGCGCTGGCCCCGGTGATCAGGTAGTGGCCGCCGAGGTACACGAACGGGATGGCGCCCTTGCTGGCCGAGGCCACATACGGGGGCGCGTCGTACTTGGCGATCAGCGCTTCCTGGGCTGCGGTCGGGCTCTGCAGCGGGACGTAGCCCTGGCCGTTGGAGGCCGGCTGGTTAGTGGTCTCCTCCACCGACGTGAAGGCCAGGTACTTACTGGTGTAGCTCGACTTGTAGAACGTCCACGTCGGGGTGTTCGGGTAGACGTCGGTGCTGGAGGAGTGCGTGGTGGTCAGGCCCTTGAAGGTGCCGAACCGGCTGAGCGCGACGATCATCCCCCACCGCTCGAACGCGCAGTATGGGCAGTACTCGGCCCCGATGTAGAGCATCTCGGGCTTGCCGCCTGAGGTCAGCGGCGTGCCGTTGATCGAGGTGGGCGGGGTGGCCACGGTGCCCGCGCCCACCGCGGCCAGCGTGCTGGCCGGGACGCTGGTGGTGTCGGCTACCACCTTGGCCAGCGCGGCTCCGGTGGGCCCGTTGGCGCTGGGCTTAGCGGTTGAGCCGGAGTTGTTGTGGGTCACCGCGACCACGACGAAGACGACCACGACGACGATGATCACCACCACGGCACCGCTGGCGATGAGGATGCGGTTACGGATCTGACGCCGTCGCTCCGCGGCCCGCTGGGCGGCGATCCGCTCGCGCCGGCTGGTGGTCTGCTTGGTTCTGCTCGCTTTACCCATCGCCCCGGTTGTCCGTTGGTTCGGCTGATCCGTTGGTTCGGCTGGTCCGGCGCGCAGGCCGTCGTGGAAGGCAGTGTACGCCGCCGCGCCTAACCGGCGGCGCTGGCACAGGCGGCCGGCGCCTTGCCGCTGCTTTCCAGGATGAGCAGCGCGCAGAAGCTCTGGTCGCCGACTTTCCAGGTGCCGTCCTGGTGGACGGCCACGCCCGGCTCGTTCTTCAGGGCCGGGGTCCCGTGGAGCAGGATCGAGTAGGTCACCGAGGCCTGGGCCGGCGACTCGACCTTCACCGCGCTCACGCTGGACGCCGCCGAAGCGGCCAGCGGCGAGGAGGCCTGGGACCTGAGGATCGAGACGAAGGCCGAGCCGTTCTGCAGCAGGCTGATCCGCGTGGCCACCGGAGTCTTGGCGCTGAAGAACTCCTGCCAGTCGGCCTTGATCTGGGCCGTCGCGGCCGAGCCGGTGCCGCCGGAGGAATCGGGGGCAGCGGCCGACGTAGGCGACGCAGGCGGGGCCGCCCCCGAGGCACCGGAACTGGCGGTGGTACCGACGCTGGCACTGGAACTGGCACCGTGGCTGGCACCGGGGGTGGCGCTGGGTGGCGGACTGCCGCCACTGCTGCAGGCCGCGATGCTCACGGCCGGCAGCAGGGCGGACGCGGCGATGGAGATCAGCCTGACGGGCTGCAGTCGCATCGGAGCCCTCCCGGTGGCTCGGCCGCCGGACCGAGGCAGTAGTCGGGCGTTACCGGGTCGGCTGGCGCTCAGGCAGCTGAGCCTGCGGAGCAAAACCCCAGATGGCAGCGGCCAGCCCGGTCAACACGAACAGGAAGAACGTGATGACGTGCACGCTCGTGCAGTACAGGCAGATGCTGCCGATGTCGAACAGCTCGGCGTAGATCAGGTACAGCACGAAACCGATGCCGACGACCAGGGACGCGAGCCGGACCAGGCCGACTTCGCGGCGACGGGCCTTCCAGGCCCACGGGCTCATGATCGCCACCATGAACACGTAGAAGGCCAGCCCCAGCACGGCGACCGGGATGCCGAACACCACCGACTGCTCGCTGGTGGTCACCTTGCCGCAGTTGACCACGCCGGTGGTCTCGGTGCAGCCCGCCAGGGCGGACTCGGTGTAGTGGGCGTAGGTCAGGTAGATCGAGACGCCCAGGCCGATCAGGGCCAGCGCGAACGTCGTCCAGCGCAGCCACGCGGCCGGCCAGGCGTACTCGGCCTCGGCGGGCTCCGGCTCAAGGTCGCGGCGGGACTGTCCCGGCCGGGACATCGCGGCCGCGTTAGCTGCCTTGTTCCCGCCCGCCCGGGCGGGAGTGGCCTTGCGGACCGCACCGGACGTCTGAGGCCCGACTGGGCGGGCCGCGTCCGCGCCGCTCTTGGCCCGGGCCGGGGCGGCGGTCCGGGTGGTCTTGGCTGGTGCGGCGGCCGCCGGGCTGGCGGCCCCGTTCCTGGCCGTGTCGTTCTTAGCGGAACCGTTCTTGGCCGTGCCGTTCTTGGCCGTGTCGTTCTTATTGGTGTCGTTCTTGGCGCTGCCCTTGGCCGTCGTCTTGGCGCCTGTCTTGGCGTCGCGGGCCGTGGCGGCGGCGCGCAAGCCGACGCGAGGCTTGGCCGCCGCCATCAGAGCTTCTTCTCCAGTGCCTGGACCGCCGGGGTGCAGGCCGAGGCCGGCTGGTTGCCGGTCAGCTGGCAGATGGCTGCCGTGATGTAGTTGGCGGTGCCGTCGATGGCCTTGGCGATAGGGCTGGTCGGGTCCTTGAGCGCGGTGGCGATCTGGCTCCACGTCTTGCCCTGCAGCAGCTGCGGGCTGTAGCTGGCCCCGCTGATCAGGTACTTGTTCCCGAAGTCCACAAACGGGATCGCCCCCGCATCCTGCGAGGACACGTACGGCGGCGCGTCATACTTCTTCAGCAGGGCCTGCTGGGCCGACGTCGGAGTCTGCAGCGGCGTGTAGCTCTGCCCATTCGACGCCAGCTTGTTGGTGGTCTCTTCCACCGGCGTGAAGGTCAGGTACTTGCTGGTGTAGCTCGACTTGTAGAACGTCCAAGTTGCAGTGTTGGGGAACGTGTCGCCGCTGGCGGAGTGCGTGGTGCTGAGGTTCTTGAACGTGCCGAACCGGCTGAGCGCCACCACCATGCCCCAGCGCTCGGCGGCGCAGTAGGGGCAATACTCGGCCCCGATGTACAGCATCTCGGGCTTACCGCCCGAAGTCAGCGCTGAGCCGCCACTGATCTTGGCCGGAACAGTGCTCACGCTGCCGGCGCCGACCGAGTTCAGCGTGCTGGCCGGGACGGCGGTGGTGTTCTTGACCACGGTCGCCAGCGCGGTGCCGGTGGGGCCGTTACCCGACGCGGAGGAGCCACTCGAGCCGTGCGAGTTCACCTTGACCAGGACGAAGGCCAGCACGATGGCGATGACCACCACCACACTGCCCGCAGCGATCAGGATCCGGTTGCGGATCTCGGCCCGGCGCGCCGCGGCGCGCTGCGCTGCGATCCTCTGCTGGCGGGAGCTGCCGTCCCGCTTAGCTTTGCTTGCCTTACCCATCGCCTGCCGTAACCTAGCCTCTCGCTGTGATCGTCCGGCTGCGGTAATCGCCGGGTGGCGTCGCTGACGTCACGGCAGATAGTCCGCCGGATGGCGCCTCAGGCCCGGCCGCCAAGCCACCATCATATTCAGTGCTGACGCCATGACGAATGCCCTTCAGCATGTCCTCAGCTTCCTGAGAGGTCGGCCCCAGCCGACACCTCAATGCGCGACCGTGACGGTAATTGTCGATCCGTGAACCTTCGCGGGTGACGTTAGAGCGCCAGCGGGTCAGCGTCAAGCGCGACGCCGCGCGACCGGACTGTGTCGGACAGTGGCCTTGGCCCCTGGACGCCTCTGCCCCGGCCACCTGCGCTTTCCCCGGTGACGATGTCCCGACACCTGGCCCTGGGTCGTTTCAAGTTTCAAGCTCATACCGGGAAAACCCGTGTTATCTTGCCGATGGTTTCGTCACAACTGGGGGGTCCCACGTGCCACTGGTGCATGTTCAAAACTTTTCGTATGGCTTGGTCAACCCGGTGCTGGGTTTCCTCATGTCCTGCCTGGGCGCCTTCATCGGCCTGCGCTGCCTGACCCGGGCCCGGGCCTACACCGGTCGCATCCGGGCGCTGTGGCTGTCGCTGGCGGCCATCGCGATCGGCGCCACCGGGGTCTGGGCCATGCACTTCATTGCGATGCTGGGCTTCACCATCCCGGGCGAGACCATCCGCTACAACGTGACCCTCACCATCGTCAGCATGCTGGTGGCGGTCGCGGTGGTGGCGATCGGCCTGTTCATCGTGGGCTTCAGCCGCAGCCAGGGCCTGGGCCCGCTGCTGACCGGCGGCGTCATCGTCGGCCTGGGCGTGGCCAGCATGCACTACCTGGGCATGCAAGCCATGGAAATCCCCGACATGATGAGCTACAACATCCCGCTGGTGCTGCTGTCCGTGCTCATCGCCATCGCCGCGGGCACGGCCGCGCTGTACGCCGGCCTGAAGGTGCGCGGGGTGGGGGCCACGCTGGGCGCGTCGCTGCTCATGGGCGTGGCCGTCAGTGGAATGCACTACACCGGCATGGCCGCGATGCAAGTGACGGCGTCTTCGGCCGGCGTGTACGCCGCGACCAGCGGCGGGGATAGCGGAGCCACCGCGAGCAGCTTCCTGCTGCCGCTGGTCCTCGGCATCGCGGTATTCACGTTCATGGCCACCATCGTGATCATGCTGGCCCCCTCGGAGGCGGACATCGCGGCCGACGCGCGGCTGGCCCAGCGGCTGTCTGAGCGCCCCGTGAGCCACCACCGCCGCTGATCCCGCCCATGCGGGCCCCGTGAGGGCCGCCCGGGCGGCCTCCCCATGAGGGGCCCCGAGCGCATGGGGAATGGGGGGCGCGTGCTTGGCGTGTGGAGCGGGGGTCTGTGGGGAGCGTGATAGGCGTGGGGAATTGAGAGAGGCAGGGGTGGGGAGGGTGCAGGTGGACAACGTGGGGGAAATGCGGGGCTTACCGGCGGGAAATAAAGGGGTGGGTAGTCCAGCAATTGCGCACAATTTGGCTACCGCGCGATGCAATGGCATTGATGACCTTTTGCCCCTATTTGGTGGGGCTGCATAGCCGTTTCATCAAGGCTTGGCAAGAGATGACCTTTATTAAATATCTTTATTATGTCTTGACTGTTTTTTACGTCCTCTTGGTATCGGAAACCACCGAAAAGTATCACTATCGGACCCGAACCGCGTTTACCTCCACAAAGAGGAACGCATGATCATCGGAGGACATATGCGTCATAGCGCCCGGAGGCGCGCGCTGGTCATCGCGGGAAGCACCGTTATCGCGGGCTTTGCGCTGGTGGCTCCCGCCTACGCCGCCACGTCGGGCCCGTCCGCCACGACCGCAGTCGCCGGCGCCCCGCACACCGCCAGCGGGGCCACACTCCAACCCGGTGGGGCCATGCGGCACGCCGTGCACCCGGAGACGTCGCTGAGCGGGGCCAAGAACGCCTCCACGACCAGCACGAACTGGTCGGGGTACGCGGCGACCGGCAGCACGTACACCAGCGTCGCCTCGAGCTGGACCGAACCCACCGGCACCTGCAAGTCAGGTAGCCAGTATTCGAGTTTCTGGGTCGGCCTGGACGGCTACAACAGCGGCACCGTCGAGCAGACCGGCACCGACGTCGATTGCGCCGGCCGGACCCCGCAGTATTACGCCTGGTACGAGATCTACCCAGCGGCTTCGGTCGAGATCAATCAAACCGTCCGGCCCGGCGACAAGATCAGTGCGTCGGTGACGTACGCCGGCAGCAGCAAGTTCACGCTGAAGATCTCCGACTCCACCCGGGGCTGGACCTACACCACGACCAAGACGGAGTCCGGGGCGGCCCGCTCGTCGGCGGAGGTCATCACCGAAGCGCCGTGCTGTACCAACAGCGGCGGCATCCTCCCGCTGGCCGACTTCGGCAAGGTGAGCTACACCGGGTCGACGGTCAACGGCAGCACGCTCAGCAGCTTCAGCCCGACCGAGATCACGATGGTCTCGGCCAGCGGCGTGCAGGAGGACAGCACCTCGTCGCTGAGTGGCGGCAGCTTCAGCAACACCTGGCTCAGTAGCGGCAACGGTACCCGGGGCGGACCTAGAGGTTAGGTCCTTCCGGCTTCGGGCTCGCGCTCAGGCGCGGTAACCCGCGTTACGGCCCTCTCTTCCGGACGTGCTCCGGCGGGAGGGCCGTCGCGGGCCCGGAGACGGTGTGCAGGCCCCGCGATTCCCGCCACGCGGCGAGGCCATGTGCTGGCGTTCCTCTTCGCTGGTGCCGCCCCAGACACCGTGGCTCTGGTGGCTTTCCAGCGCGTAGTGCAGGCACTGGCGCTGGACCCCGCAGCGGGCGCAGACCTCTTTGGCCGCGGCGATATGCTGCGCGGACGGGCCGCTGGAGGTGATGGGAAAGAAAAGCTCCGGGTCCTCGCTGCGGCAGGCACCCGCGTCGAGCCACTCTGCGTCGTGGACGGCCTTGCTCTTGGTCCCCTGCATTCCTGGCACTGGGCAGAACCTCCTGTAGCGGCTGGTCAACATGCCTGGAGGCCAACCGTCCTGCCCGTACCACGTGGCAATATGCGTGCTTGCCTAAAATTCTGCAATCCCACGGGTTTCGAGAGGCTCGAGTACCTCGTCGGGCGGGACGGCCCGGGGAGGTTCGGCGGGAGCCATGAGGCCGTTGGTGTTGGTTCCGTTCGTGGAGCTTATGTTGCCGTTCGTGGAGCTGATGGGGCTGGCCGGGCTGATGGGGCTGGCCGGGCTGATGGGGCCGACGGGGCTGACAGGGCCGACAGGGCCGACGGGGGCTGGGGCGGGATCCGGCAGCCGGGGCGCTTGCTGTTCGGGCCGGCCACCACCGGCCACGGCGTCCGCTCGGCCGTGGTGGGAACCCGGGTCGCGGCGGTGCGGGTGCGGCAGCGGTATCGCGTGCGGCAGGTGCACCGGTTCGGTGACCACCTTGCGCAGGTTGGACAGGGCCGGAGCCCGGGCGACCAGGATGACGCCGACCACCAGGGCGAACAGGCCGCCCGCCTGGATGGCCAGGCTGCTGGGCGTGAGCGAGACCCGGTCGCCGAACACCGCGATGCCGAGCAGGATGCCGGCCACGGGCTCGCCCGCGGTGATGGTGGGCAGCGAGGAGTGCAGCGGGCCGGCGTTGAACGCGTTCTGCATCAGCAGCACGCCGACCGCGCCGGTGGCCACCAGGCAGTAGATCGACCAGCTTTGCATCACACCACTCAGCCCGTGAAACTTCAGGATCTGTAGGGTCTGCCGGGTCAGCGCGTCCTGGATGCCGAAGACCAGGCCCGCGCCGAGACCTGTGAGCGAAGCCCGGTACCGGCCGGACCGGTGCCGCCCGGCCAGGACCATCACGCCCGCGATGACGGCGATGATCGCGGCCAGCGGCCAGTGCGAGAACGAGCCGAACGACTGCCCGATGGGCTGGGCCGACCGGGCCAGCTCCAGCAACCCCTCACCGGCGATGAGCAGCAGCGCCCCGGCCACCTCGGTGACGCGCACCGCCTGGTGCGACAGCGGGACGGCCAGGATCAGCGCGAACAGCAGGTTGGTGGTCAGCAGCGGTTCGACGATCGACAGCTCGAGGTTCCCGATGGACCACGCAGCCAGGATCTGGCCGGCGATCATGGCCCCGATGCCAGCCAGCCACAGCCGCTTCCGGAACAGGTCACCAATCAGCTTGAAGCTGAGGAAATGGGACTGCGGCGCCTGCTCAGCCGCGTGCTGCTGGAGCACGAAGCCCACCCCGAGCAGCAACGCGGCCACCAGAGTCAGGGCGTAGTCCACGGCCTTCACGGCGCCAACCTACCCGCGCAGTACGAAAAAACGTGTACGGAGGACGGCCGATTCGCCGGCGTGGGCGGTCACGGCTAGCCCGTGGGCGGTCACGGCTAGCCCGTGGGCGGTCACGGCTAGCCGATGCGGCGGAGCTCGGCCCGGAACCGGCGCGCCGAGTGCAGGTAGTGCTGCACGCTGGCGTCGATCCACCCGTCCGGCTGCTTGAGCTCGCGGATCTTGCAGGGCACGCCGAGGGCCATCGCCCCGGGCGGCACCTTGAAGCCCTCGGGGACCAGGGCGCCCGCTCCGACCAGCGCGCCGTCCCCGACGACGGCCCGGTTCAGGGTGGTGGACTCCGAGCCAATCAGGCAGCGGTCGCCGACGTTGCAGCCCTCCAGGTGGGCGTTGTGCCCGACCACGCACTCCGAGCCGATGATCGTCGGCCACTCCTCGGTGGTGTGCACCACCGTCCCGTCCTGGACCGACGTACGCCCGCCGACCTCGATAAAGCCGTGGTCACCGCGGAGCACGGCACAAGGCCAGACCGACGCCTGCTCACTCAGGCGGACATCCCCGATGATCACCGCGTCCGGATGGACGTAGGCATCGGGGTGGATCTGAGGCTCGATATCGCCCAGCGCGTAGATCGGCAACGGAACAACCTCCCTGGCCCTGATGTCCCTACCATTAGGGTAAACGTGTGCGAGCTGATCACCCAGTGGCGCGCGCCTGCTCTTGCTCCTGGCGGGCCTGCTGCTGCTCCTGGCGGGCCTGCTGCCGCTTACGCTGCGGTACGATCGTGTACTTCGGGTCACGGGCGGAGGCCATACCGGCTTCGAAGATGCCGTAGCGGGTGAGCGCCGACGCTGCCAGCAGGGCCACCCCCGACAACGCCGAGCCGAGCCGGCTGCGCCGTGACAAGGCCGCGCCCGCGAGACCGCTCACGGTCAGTACTTCGCCGACGCGCAGCACCGTGTTGGCCCGACCGGTCAGGTACGGCTCGGCCAGGTCCCCCAGCCGCCGTTCGAGCAGCTGTTTGGCGGCAAGTTCGGCGGCGGAACCGATAATGGCCAGCCGGCGGGCGGGCCCCTGCTCGCCGAGCGGGGCGGCCAGCAGCCCGAAGCCGCCGGCCGCGCTGGCGGCCGAGCCCGCGAACACGTAGGGCAGCTCCCGGTGTGCCTCGTGCCAAGCCGGTACGGCCGTGTCGCACAGCAGGACCGCGGTGTAGGTGGCGACCGCGGGCCCGAGCACGGCGGCCGCGGCGGTGGCCGGAGGGCCGAGCACGCCGGCGGCGGTCTTAGCCGCGGAGACGGCTGACCTGGTGGACTTCCCGCCGGACGGCAGCAGTCCGGCCAGGTTGGTCACCGCGGCGGCGCCGGCCATCGGGCCGTAGGCGGACAGGATCCAGGCGCCCACGCTCATCGGTGATGACAGCTTGAACACCCGGAGCATGTGGTGGAACCGGGCCGGACGGCCCAGGTCGTGAATCAGGAACACGGTGGAGAGGCTGATCCCGCCGAGCGCCGCCAGCTTGGCCACTCGGGTCAGGCCCGGGCGGCCGGTCAGCTGCGCGCCCGCGGCCAGCACCGAGGACACACCGGCCAAACCGCCGAAGAACAGGTAGCCGGGCACGTCCGGCACCTCCCAGACCGGCTCCTTGATGATCGAGCGGCCGTAGTAGGACCGGAACTCGGCCTTCGGCACCATGAACCGCTCGCCGCCGCGGTTGCGATCGCGCCGTCCGCGCCGCTGGCCGTCGCCGGCGGTCACCGCCGCCGCCCGGCGAACGCGGCCAGGGCGGCCACGCCCAGGCCGGCCGCGGCCAGCCCAGCGTGCTTCCACATGTCCGGCAGCGCCCGGGTGCTGACCACCGGGTCGGGCGGCAGGCCGTATACCTCGGGCTCATCCAGCAGCAGGAAGAACGCCCCGGCGCCGCCGATGCCGTTGTCGGTGCCCTCCAGGTACAGCCGGGCCTCGGGGCGGCCCGCTGCGTGCAGGTCACCCACCCGGGCCTGGGCCTGCTCGCGGAGCTCGTCCAGCGGGCCGAACTGGATCGACTTGGTCGGGCAGGCCTTGGCGCAGGCCGGCTCCATTCCCGCGTCCAGGCGGTCGTAGCAGAGCGTGCACTTGTGGGCCCCGTTGTCGATCTCACTGCGGCCGATCACCCCGAACGGGCAGGCGGGCACGCAGTAGCCGCAGCCGTTGCAGATATCGTCCTGGACCACCACCGTGCCGAACTCGGTCCGCATCAGCGCGCCGGTCGGGCAGACGTCCAGGCAGCCCGCTTCGGAGCAGTGCTTGCACACGTCGCTGGACATCAGCCAGCGCATGGGCCCGTCCTCGGGCCCGCTGGGCGTGCTGCTGGCCTGCCGCGGGCTCTGCGCCTGCTGCGGGCCGGGCTCGGACGGCACCGGCGGGCTGGTGGGAGGGCCCGGCGAGATCTGCTCGATGAAGGCCACGTGACGCCAGGTCGTGCCGCTGAGGCCGACCGTGTTGTCGAACGACATGCCGGACAGGTTCAACCCGTCCTCGGGCACCGTGTTCCACTCTTTGCACGCGACCTCGCAGGCCTTGCAGCCGATGCAGATCGAGGTATCAGTGAAGAAGCCCATCCGCGGCGGGTGCTCATCCCACCCGGCCCGGTCGGCCGGGTCGGCCCCGCCGGTCAGGCCGGGATTGTCGGTGACGCTCATCTCACACCTCCGTCCCGGTCTCGTCGGTGATACCGGCCCGCTCCACATAAGACTGCACCAGTTCCCGCAGGGCCGGGCCGCGCGGCCGGCGGCCGGGCTGGATGTCGCAGGCCAGCACCTTGGACTCCTGGATGTGCACGTTCGGGTCGAGGCTGAAGTGCAGCAGCTCGTTGGCGCCGTCACCGGTGGAGATGCCGTTGCGGCCCCAGTGGTAGGGCAGCCCGATCTGGTGCAGCTGGCGGCCCTGGATGGTCAGCACGGGCATCCGCTGGGTGACCATGACCCGGGCCTCGATCGCGCTGCGCGCGGTGATGATGGTGGCCCAGCCCATATGCTCGAGACCGCGTTCGGCGGCCAGTTCGGGCGAGACCTCGCAGAAGAACTCCGGCTGCAGCTCGGACAGGTACGGCAGCCAGCGGCTCATCCCGCCCGCGGTGTGGTGCTCGGTCAGCCGGTAGGTGGTGGCCACGTAGGGGAACACGTCCGAGCCAGGCTCGTCCCCGCTGGGCTGGTACGGGGTGCCGCGACCCCTGAGGACCTGCCGCACCGGGTTACGCTCCTGCTTCGGGTAGAGCAGGTTCTGCACCGGGGACTCCTGGGGCTCGTAGTGCGTGGGCAGCGGCCCGTCCAGCAGCCCGGCCGGGGCGAACAGCCAGGCCTTGCCGTCGGCCTGCATGATGAAGGCGTCGTCGCCGGAGATCGCGGCCACCCCGGTGGCGCCTTCCTCGGGCCGGTAGGACGGCGGCCGGTCGGCCACGAAGTCGGCGATGTCGTGGCCGGTCCACTTGCCCGCGTCGGCGTCCCACCAGACCAGGGCCTTACGCTCGCTCCAGGGCTTGCCGTCCGGGTCGGCCGAGGCCCGGTTGTACAGGATGCGCCGGTTGGCCGGCCAGGCCCAGCCCCACTCGGCCGCGACCCAGTTCTGCTCCCGGCCGGGCTTGCGCCGGGCGGCCTGGTTCACTCCGTCGGCGTAGACGCCGCAGTAGATCCAGCAGCCGCTGACCGTGCTGCCGTCGTCCTTCAGCTGGGTGTAGGAGGAGATCGGCTTGCCGTTCGCATCCCAGCCGTTGACCTCGGCCAGCACCGCGTCGGCCAGCGGCTCCTGGCGCGGGCCGTGGAGCGGGTAGTTCCAGGTCAGATCCATGACGGGCCGGTTCATCTCGGCGTCGGCCTGGTCGCTCGCGGCCAGCTTCTCCCGGATCAGGCGGCCCAGGTGGTAGGTGAACCACAGGTCGCTGCGCGCGGCCCCGGCCGGTTCCACGGCCTGGTGATGCCACTGCAGCATCCGCTGGGTGTTGGTGAAGCTGCCGTCCTTCTCGGTGTGCGCGGCGGCCGGCATGAAGAACACCTCGGTGCCGATGTCCTCGGTCCGCAGCTCCCCGGTCTCGATCTCCTGGCTGTCCTTCCACCAGGTGGCCGACTCGATCAGCGAGAAGTCCCGCACCACCAGCCAGTCCAGCTCGGCCATGGCCAGCCGCTGCTGGCGCGCGTTGGCCGAGCCGACGGCCGGGTTCTCGCCGAGCAGGAAGTAGCCGGAGACGTCGCCGGCCAGCATGGCCTGCACGGTCTCGTACGTGCCGTGGCTACCGGTCAGCCGGGGCAGGTAGTCGAAGCAGTAGTCGTTGTCGGCGGTGGCGGCCTCACCCCACCAGGCCTTGAGCAGGCTGACCGTGTAGCTCCGCATGTTGGCCCAGAAGCCGTGGTCCATGCCCTCGTTCTCGACGTAGGCGTCCAGGTCCTCGTTGCCGTGCACGTGCGGCATGGGCAGGTAGCCGGGCAGCAGGTCGAACAGGGTCGGGATGTCGGTCGAGCCCTGGATCGAAGCGTGCCCGCGCAGGGCCAGGATCCCGCCGCCCGGCCGGCCCATGTTGCCCAGCAGCGTCTGCAGAATCGCGCCGGCCCGGATGTACTGCACGCCGACCGTGTGGTGCGTCCAGCCCACGCTGTACACGAACGCGGTGGTCCGGTCCCGGCCGGAGTTGCTGGTCAGGGCCTCGCACACCTGGCGGAAGGCGTCCGGTGAGATGCCGCAGATCTGCTCCACCATCTCCGGGGTGTAGCGGGAGAAGTGCCGCTTGAGCACCTGGAACACGCAGCGCGGGTGCTGCAGCGTCTCGTCCCGGTCCGGATCCGGGTGTGCCTCGGCGCCGCCGGAGCCGTGGGCCTCACCGCGGGCGGCCTCACTGACCGCCTGCCGCCGGCCGTTGCCGTTGCCGTTGCTGTGGTCCTCGTCCTCGTCCTTGTGGGGGCCGGGCCGGTCGCGGCTGCCCGCGGCCGAGCCGACGTCGCCGCCCTGGTAGCGCCAGGCGTCGAAGTCGTAGGTCCGGTGCTCCGGGTCCAGCCCGGAGAACACGCCGCCGAGGTCCTCGGTGTCGGCGAAGTCCTCGGTGAGGATCGTCGACGCGTTGGTGTAGGCCAGCACGTACTCGTGGAAGTACTTCTCCTGCGTCAGCACGTAGTTGATGATCGCGCCCAGGAACGCGATATCGCTGCCCGCGCGGATCGGCACGTACTGGTCGGCCAGAGCGCTGGTCCGGCTGAACCGGGGGTCGACGTGGATGACCTTGGCTCCGCGGGCCTTGGCTTCCATCACCCACTGGAAGCCGACCGGGTGAGCTTCGGCCATGTTCGAGCCCTCAATGAGGATGCAGTCGGCGTTGACCAGGTCCTGCTGGAACGTGGTCGCGCCGCCGCGCCCGAAACTAGTCCCCAGACCGGGGACGGTGGCGGAGTGTCAAATACGGGCCTGGTTCTCGATCTGTACGGCACCCAGCGCGGTGAACAGCTTCTTGATCAGGTAGTTCTCTTCGTTGTCCAGGGTCGCCCCGCCCAGGCTGGCGAAGCCGAGCGTCCGCCGGGTGCGCTGGCCGTCGACCTCTTCCTGCCAGCCCTTCTTGCGCGCGGCGATGACCCGGTCGGCGATCATGTCCATGGCCTGGTCGAGGCCGAGGGGCTCCCAGTCGGTGCCGTAGGGCTTGCGGTACAGGACCTGGTACTGGCGAGCGTCACCCGTGGTCAGCTGCAGGCTGGCCGAACCCTTGGGGCAGAGCCGGCCGCGGCTGACGGGCGAGTCGGGGTCACCTTCGATCTGGGTGACCTGGCCGCCCTGCACGTAGACCTTCTGGCCGCAGCCGACGGCGCAGTACGGGCAGACCGACTTGACCACCTTCTCGGCGGTCTCCGTCCGGGCCTGACGCCGGCTGGTCTGGCCGCTCTTGGTGGCGGCGCCCAAGCCGAGCTTGTCCTGGCCGGTCAGCTGCCGGTAAACCGGCCAGCCCTCGATCCAGGTCTTCACGCGTACGCCCCTCCTCCGCCCTGGCCGAGCCCAGAGGACCACAGCTAATCACACACGATTGCGCTGCTCCTAGGGGCCTACCGGAAATGGAAGAATTACTTACCAGCCTGGAGTGTGTGTAACGCTGGACGAGTGGATTTCAAGGAGTTCCTCACGGCGGGTCCGTCGTTCGACGACCTGGACCTGAGCCGGTCCGGTGATCTGCCGCGGGAGGAGATCGACTGGGCCAGCCAGGAGTTCGACTGGGCCAGCCAGGAGTGAACTCGGGCGAGGCGGGGCCCGAGCCGCCGCGCGGGGACAAGCGGCGGTACTTCGTGCTGATGGGGGTGTGCATCGGGCTGTTCGTGCTGGCCTGGGCGGTGGTGGACCGCTACTCGGTGGTGGCCGCGGTGATCATGTCGGCGGTGGCGCTGGTCATCCCGCCGCTGGCCGCCATCGTGGCCAACCGGGCCAGCGCTGTCGATCGGCGCGGCCCCGAGTGATCCATTCCCGGGTTGCGTTATCAGCGAATACGACTGCTTGGGGTCAGGGGGTGGTTGCAACGCTGCTGGTATCTGGTGGGTTCAACAGTAGGTCGTTGAGGGCTTCGGCGGGGGTCCGCCAGCCGAGGGTTTGCCGGGGGCGCCGGTTGAGTTTGGCGGCGATGCCGTCCAGGTGGGCTTTGCTGTGGCTGGACAGGACGGTCCCTTTGGGGAAGTACTGGCGCAGCAGCCCGTTGGTGTTCTCGTTGCTGCCCCGCTGCCAGGGGCTGTGGGGGTCGCAGAAGTAGATGTCCAGGCCGGTGGCCAGGGTGATGTCGGCGTGGCGGCCCATTTCGCTGCCCTGGTCCCAGGTCAGTGACCGCCACAGATGCGCCGGCAGGCCGCCCATGGCCGCGGTCATCGCGGCGGCGACGGTGACGGCGTCGCGGCGGCCGGGCAGATGCAGCAGCAGGCAGTACCGGGTGGACCGCTCGACCAGGGTGCCGATCGCCGAGCCGCCGTCCTTGCCCACGATCAGGTCCCCTTCCCAATGCCCCGGCACCGCCCGGTCCGCCGCCTCGGCGGGCCGTTCGCTGATCATCACCATGTCCTTGAGCTTCCCGGCGCCGGAATGCCGGGCCCGGCGGGGCCGGCGCACCGCCCGCCCGGTCCGCAGGGCCGAGGCCAGCTCACGGCGCAGGGCACCACGGCCCTGGACATACAGGGACTGGTAGATGGTCTCGTGGGACACCCGCATCTCGCTCTGGTCCGGGAACCTCGCGGCCAGGGCGTGGCTGATCTGCCGCGGTGACCACTGCTCGCGTTCCAGCCAGTGTTCCACCTGCGCCCGCAGCACCGGATCGCCCGCCAGCTTGGCGACCTTCGGCCGCCGGGCCCGCCCCTCCGCCGTGACCTGGGCACCCAGCGCCCGGTACCGGCCCCGGCTGGTCCGGTTCCGGGCCACCTCCCGGCACACCGTGCTCGCAGTGATCTGCCCCGAGCTTTCCGGACAGCGGATTTGTGGTTAATTCACGCTGCGGACTGCCGTTCCAGGTACTCATCGTGGACTTGCTGCGGGGTCCGGTACTGAAGCCCGGAGTGCCTGCGTCTGGTATTGTACCGGAATTCGATGTACCTCACAATGTCGCGGCGTGCATGATTCCGGGTCGGATACTGGGTGCGGTGAACCCGCTCGTTTTTCAGTGCGGCGAAGAATGACTCTGCCATCGCATTGTCGTAGCAGATCCCGGTGCGGCCGGCGGACTGGCGGAGGTTATGCCTCTTCAGTGTGGCCGCGAACTGGCAGGACGTGTAATTGCTGCCGCGGTCGGAATGGAAGATGGCCTTCTGGGCGAGCGAGTAATTGCGGGCGGCCATCTCGATGGCCTGCTCGATGAGCGGGGTCTTGTAGTTATCGTCCGCCGCCCAGCCGATCACGGCTTTCGTATGGCAATCAATGACGGTGGCCAGGTAAAGCCAGCCCTCCCAGGTCGGAATATAGGTGATATCGCCGACCATTTTCTGTCCGGGCGCCGCGGCGGTGAAGTCCCGGGCCACCAGGTCGGGGATGTCGTGCTCCTGGCCGTCGCCCTCGGTGAGGCTGGCCCGCCAGGGCCGCGGCTGGCAGGCCTCCAGGCCCAGCTCACGCATCAGTGATCGCACCAGCTCCGGCCCGGCCGGCACGCCCCAGGCCGCCAAGTCCGCGTGGACACGCCGGTACCCGTAGGTGTCATCGGAATCCCCGAATGACTTCTGCACGTACAGCGCGAGTATCCCGCGCCTTTTAGCCGTGGCCGATTCCGGCCTGGCCCGCCAGTCATAAAACCCCGAACGCGATACCTCCATCCAGATGCACATCTTCACGATCGATGGCAAGTACTGCACGCCCAATTCCCGGTAGATCGCGTACTCCGCGTCGATAAACTCGAATTTCTCGGTCACCGATGATCTTTGGCAAAGTACGCGGCGGCTTTTTTCAGGAACTCGTTTTCCATCTTCAGTTCCCGGGTTTCCCGCTCAAGTTCACGCAGCCGTGCGCGCTCACCCGCTGATAGCGGCGGTTCCTCGCCGGCGTGCTCGCGGCGGTAGACGTTCACCCAGTTACCCAGGGTGCCCTCATTAATACCGAGCTCCTTCGCCACGCGGGCAATCGGACGCGACGTCTCGATCACCATCTTCACGGCTTCTTCTTTGAATTCCGGAGAGAAGCTCTTCTTCGGTCGGGGCAAAAACCTCACCTTTCCAGATAGTCCATCTTAATTGATGGACTGTCCGGAAGCCTCGGGGCACCTCACAGGCCGGCCCAGCCCCGCCGCGATCGCCCGCAGCGACCGGCCCGCCGCCAGGCCCACCGCGATCTCCTCCCGCTCAGCCACCCCCAGATACCGGCCGCCCACCCGCTGCGCCCCGTTACTTATCACCCCGCCAGCCTGCCGGAACCACACCTCAGCCGTCTGCCGCGGCACCCCGCACCGCGGCCCCGCCTGCCGCCAGCCCACCCCCGCCCGCACCAGCTCCCAGAACTCCACCCGCACCACCCGCGGCACACCCCGCGAACCCGCCTTCAGCACCACAACGACCCCTCCACAATCAAGCCGTTGCAACCACCCCCTGAAACCACCCTGAGAGCGCTGCCCGGTAGTGGATCTTGGAACGGGTGGGGCCGATGTGACGGCGCAGCGCGCGGAGGGGATTGGGTCAGCCGGCCTTTTGTTCGGCGTAGGCGTAGCCGAACTGGAGAAAGTCCGAGCCGGCCAGCACAGCCAGGGTGGAGGCGGCCAGGCGGGTGGCCCGGGGGGCGAACACGTACCCGGCGGTGAAGCCGGTGGACACCCACATCCCGAGGCAGAACGGGCAGGTGACGAGCTCGCCGATGGTCTTCTTGTTCCCGCTGACGCGGACGTCCTCGGCCAGTTCGGCCGGGCCGGTGGTGCCCTCGAACCTGGTGAACGGGGCGCGCAGGGGGCTGGTCACCGGGTCCTTGGCCAGCAGGCGGCTCAGCTTGTGCGTGGCCAGCGTGGTCACGGCCGCGTCCCAGGGACTGATCCGCTCGGGCAGCGAGCGCCCGCTCAGTGTCGCCGCGACGGCGATGGCCCCGACCAGCCCGCCGTACACCGACATGGCGCCGGCGTAGCCTTTGAGGGGGAAGTCCTCCCCGTGGGCGTACTGCTGCTCTTGGCGGCGCCAGCCGCTGGTCACACGGTCCTTCAAGGTGGTCAGCTCAGGCATGCCGGGTGCGCTACCCGGGATCGGGCCGCCCATGCCGACCGGGTGTAGGGCGCAACCGGCCGGGTAGCCATCCTGCCGGCTCCAGCCAGCCAGTTCGCGCGCGACCAGGAAGTTGGTGCAGTGATGAGCCAGGAGACCGTTGCGGTGCTCGGTGCGGGCACGATGGGATTCCCGATGGCACGAAACCTGGCCCGGGCCGGGTTTCCTGTACGGGTCTGGAACCGGTCCCGGGACAAAGCCGAGCCGCTGGCCAAGGACGGCGTGCAGGTGTGCGACACCCCGGCGCAGGCCGCAGACGGGGCCAGTGTGATTCTGACCATGCTGGCCGACACCGACGCCGTGCTGGGCGCCGTGGACGGACCGGACGGGGCGTTCGCATCGGCGCCCCTGGCCACCGCATCGGGCCCGTCGGACGTGGACGGGACCGTATGGCTGCAGATGAGCACGATTGGGGAGGCAGGCACCGAACGCTGCGCAGATCTGGCCGGACGCCGGGACGTGATGCTGGTCGATGCGCCGGTACTGGGCACCAAGCAGCCTGCCGATGAAGGAAAGCTGGTGATCCTGGCGTCCGGACCGGCCCTGGTCAAGAACCGGGTACAGCCGGTCTTCGACGCCGTAGGGCAGAAGACGATCTGGGTGGGCGAAGCCGGTGCGGGCACCCGGCTCAAGCTGGTGGCCAACAACTGGGTGCTGACCGTGACCGAGGGAACCGCGGAGACCATCGCGCTGGCCGAGGGTCTCGGCCTGGACCCGCAGCTGTTCCTCGACGCGGTCAGCGGCGGCACGCTCGACCTGCCCTACCTGCAGATCAAGAGCAAGGCCATCATCAGCCAGGATTTCACCCCAGCCTTCCGGCTCGCACTGGCGGCCAAGGACGCGGCGCTGGTCGCGGAAGCAGCCGAGCGGCACCACATAGATGTGCCGCTGACCCGGCTGCTCCGGGACCGGCTGGCTGAGGGAGCTCGCGAGCACGGTGACCAGGACATGGCCGCGACCTATCTGACCAGCGCTCCGCGCCGGGACACCCCGTGACCGGGCGGCCAGCTAGCTAGCTGGTGCTAAAGGTGGTGGCCCTGGTCGGCGGCGAGGACCGAATCGGCCGAGTCCCGGATCCGCTCGACCAGACCCGCGGTTGACCGGCCCGGCAGGTACCCCACGGTGGTCACCCGGCCGCCGTAGATCTCCACCGCAAGACGCTCGGACAGGGTGTCGGCGTCGTGGTCACCACCCTTGACGTAAAGGTCGGGGCGGACGGCTTCCACCAGATCCGTGACGCTGTCGCCGTCGAAGACCGTCACGTACTCGACGCAGCCGATCGCGGCCACGATCGCGGCCCGGTCCCCGGCCGGGATCATGGGCCGGCCGGTCCCCTTGAGCTTGCGGACACTCTCGTCGGAATGGACGCCGACGACCAGCACGTCCCCGAGGGACGCCGCCTGCTGCAGGCACTCCACGTGGCCGCGGTGCAGGACATCGAAGGAACCGTTGGTCAAGACGATGCGGTGCCCGGCCCGGCGATGCCCGGAAAGGCAGCGAGCCAGGAGGTCAACGGGCCAGATCGAATCAAGTCGCCAGTCCTCGAACCGCACGTCCGCAACACCACTCTCGCATCGCTGTCTGTTTTAATGCCTCCGCCCCGCTTCTGTCGTTCCCCCACTCACGGCCTAAAACGCACTATCGAGCGATAAGACGGAGCAGCGTTCGCGCTAGGCCAGATCCAGCAGGCCGAACGAGTGGCCGTCCCACAGCCGGCGGGACGTCTCTTCCGGGTAAGGCCCGGTGCTCACCGGGTCGTCATAGACGCGGGTCGGCCGGCCCGCGGGCTCGTAGAGCGGCCAGCCGGTGAGCTGCCCGGCCGCGAACGCGGTCCAGTCCGCGCGCATCTGCTCGCCCAGAGCCAGCGCCGGTCCGGGCGCCGGGTCACCGAGCAGCAGCGGGCCGAAGTCGGACTGCGGCGTGCCGAACACCAGCGGGACGTCGAGGCCGTGACACGCGCCGAACATTCCGCCTGCTCCGGGGGCGGGATAGGCCAGCTCGTACAGGCGCGCGGCACCGCCCGCCGCTACCTGCGCGGCCGCCAGGTGCAGGGCCGGCATCCGGAACAACCAGTCGGAGTAGACCAGCTCGTACAGGCGCACGGTATCGGCCTCGGGGTAGGCGGACCGGTAGGCCTCCACCCCGCCCGGCTGGGGCGAGAACGCAGCCAGCGCGGCTTCGATCTCGGCCGCGGCCAGCTCCGACCTGACCGTGAACAGGCGGCATTCGTCCCGGTTGTGCCCGACGATCAGCTCGATGTCGCGGGCCCGGCCCGCGGCCAGGGCCTGCCAGGGCGCGGCGGTCAGCACCTCGCCGTCGACCACCGGCGAGAACGGCGTCAGCGTGTGGGCGACCGCACCCCAGCGGTCCGCGTGCTGGCCGAACGAGGCGAGGATGGCGTCGCCCGCCGCGACCAGCCGGGCCGGATCCACGTCCCGTAGCGCGGCAGCGGCTGGGTCCAAGTCCAGGTCACGGGCGGCCACGGCGACCAGGTCGGCGGCCAGCTCGGCGGAGAAGAACGTGCCGGGCACGCTCTGCAGGATGGCCCGCTGGAACAACCCGGCGGCCATGTCCATGGCCAGCAGCGAGGCCACTGACCCGCCCCCGGCCGACTCGCCGAACACGGTGACCTGGCCCGGGTCACCGCCGAAGGCGGCGATGTTGTCCTGCACCCAGCGCAGCGCAGCCACCTGGTCGAGCAGGCCGCGGTTAGCCGGGGCCCCGGTGAGCTGGGCCCAGCCTTCCATGCCGAGCCGGTAGTTGAAGCTGACCACCACGACGCCGCGCTGAGCCAGCGCCGAGCCGTCGTACCCGGGGGCGCTGGACGCCCCGGCGACGTAGGCGCCGCCGTAGATCCAGACCAGCACGGGGAGCCGGGCCGCGCCCGGGCTGGGCGACCAGACGTTGACCGTCAGCCAGTCGTCCGGGTCGCCGGCGCCGGGCGGCGCGGACACCATCCGGCCCTGCGGCTGCGGCGGCGGCGCGCCGAACTCGGAGGCGTCGCGGGTGCCGGCCCAGGGCTCGGCCGGCTGCGGGGCCTGAAAGCGCAGCGCACCCACCGGGGGCCGGGCGAACGGGATGCCGCGGAACACCGCCAGCCCGTCCTCGTGCCGCCCCTGGACGGTGCCGGCGGTGGTGCGGATCCGCGGAGCCGGAGCGGTGCCCGGGCCGGTCACGGCGCGCGCCCCGCTAGCTGCGGGCGGGTTCGAGGATGACGACCGGGATCTGGCGGCTGGTCTTCTGCTCGTACTCGGCGAACCCCGGCTGGTCCTTCTTCTGCTGGGTCCAGATCGGCTCGCGCTCCTCCGGGCTGGCCACCCGCGCGGTGACCGGGACGGTGTCGGTGCCGATCTCGATGGTGGCCTTGGGGTTGGCCTGCAGGTTGTAGAACCAGGCCGGGTTTTGCGGGGCGCCGGCCTTGGAGGCGAAGATCGCGTACCCGCCGTCTACGGCCTGGTAGGCCAGCGGAGTGACGCGCTCCTGGCCGGACTTGGCCCCGGTGTGGTGCAGCAGGATGAGGTTATTGGCGGGAAACGCCTCGACGTGGCCGCGGTTGGTGCGGAACTCTTCGATGACGCGGGCGTTCCAATCATTGGGTTGGGTCACAGTCGGTAGGTTAGGCCCTGATGAAGGTGCCACGCGAACTCGGTGACCTGCCGTTTGGTGATTCGCTCACCGCCCATGACGGCGCGCTAGAAGACGAGGGTCACTATGACGGGGTCCTGTTCTCCGGGCTGTCGCTGGCGGGCTCGAACGCGGACCACGCACGGTTCATGGAGTGCGCGTTCGCCGACGTGACCCTGGACGAGGTAACGCTGCGCAAGAGCCGGCTCAGCGACGTGTGGCTGCGGGACGTGCGGCTGCTGTCCGCGGACCTGGCCGGTTCGACCTGGCTGGACTCGACGTTCGTCGGCTGTTCGGGCGCCGGGATCCAGGCCTTCGACGCCAGCTTCCAGCGGGTCACCTTCGCCGACTGCAAGCTCGATTCGTGGAACTTCCGCGGCGCCACGCTGACCGACGTGACGTTCGACCACTGCCTGCTGCGCGACACCGACTTCAACGGCGCGAAGCTGAAGCGGGTCACGTTCGGCGGCTGCACCCTGACCCGGGCCGATTTCTCCCGCGTCACGTTGCAGAAGGCCGATCTGCGCGGGGCCGAGCTCGACATCACCGCGGGCTATGAGTCCCTGCGCGGCGCCATCATGACCACCGCGCAGCTCATCTCCATCGCCCCCGTGCTAGCCCAGCAGATCGGTATCGACATCAAGGACTCCTGAGGGTCTGGTCAGGCGGCAACTTTTCTCAGGACCGGGAGGACCTGCGGTGAGGCTCCGACTGAAGCCAGGCCAGGGGCTTCCTCCGGCTACCCGCCCGATGGCGCCATCGGGTGCGCTCGCTGCGTGTCAGTGGGGCGGGGCGTGTCAGTGGGGGGCGGGGGCGTGTCAGCGGTGCGGGTGGCGGGTGTCAGCGGCGTATCAGTGGCGGGAGGCAGAGTGGAACCGTAACGAGGTCTAACGGGGGAATTGAGGGAGGTTCAGATGAGCGCGGTGATTGAGGCCGAGGGGCTGGAGAAGCGCTTCGGGACCACGCAGGCGCTGGCGGGGACGAGTTTCAGCGCCGAGCGAGGGACCGTGCTGGCGCTGCTCGGGCCGAACGGGGCGGGCAAGACGACCGCGGTCCGGGTGCTGTCCACGCTGATCAAGCCGGACGCCGCGGCGGCCAGGATCTGCGGGTTCGACGTGATGAACGACGCGGTCCAGGTGCGCCAGCTGATCGCGCTCACCGGGCAGTACGCCTCGGTGGACGACGAGCTGACCGGCAGCGAGAACCTGATCATGATCGGCCGGTTGCTGGGGCTCGGCCGCCCTGACGCGCGCCGGCGGGCCAAGGAGCTGCTGGACCAGTTCGAGCTGACCGAGGCCGGACGGCGGGCGGCCAAGACGTACTCCGGCGGCATGCGGCGCCGGCTCGACCTGGCCGCGAGCCTGGTCGGATCGCCGCAGGTGATCTTTCTGGACGAGCCCACCACCGGGCTCGACCCGAGGGCCCGCAACCAGGTGTGGGAAACCATCCGCGGGCTGACCGCGGGCGGCGTGACCGTGCTGCTGACCACGCAGTACCTGGAAGAGGCGGACGAGCTGGCCGACCAGATCGCGGTCATCGACCGGGGCCAGGTGGTGGCGTCGGGCACGGCCGCCGAGCTGAAGGCCACCACCGGGACGCAGACCATTGAGGTCCGGCCGCTCGACCGGTTCCGGGCCGGCGAGGTGGCCGAGGTGGTGGCCCGGCTGACCGGAACGCCGCCCGAGGTCCGCACCGAGACCGGGCTGGTCACCGCGACCGCCGTCGACCCGGCCGTGCTCTCGGAGCTGGTGCAGCAGCTCAGCCAGCGGGGCATCGTGGCGGCCGAGCTGGCGCTCCGGCTGCCCAGCCTGGACGAGGTGTTCCTGACCCTGACCGGGCACCACGCCGAAGACCAGGACGACGACCACGACGAGAACGACGACCACGACCCCAGCGACGAGCTGGCCGACGCGGGGAGGACGGCATGACCACCCTGGACCCCACCATCCCGGCGGCCCCGTTCCCGACGCTGCGGCGCCGGATCGGCGGCCGGCAGGCGGTGACCAACGCGCTCACGCTGGCCTGGCGCAACCTGGCCCAGCTACGGCACTCGCCGGAAAAGCTGCTCGACGTCACGCTGATGCCGATAGTGTTCCTGCTGCTGTTCCTGTACGTGTTCGGCGGCGCGGTGGCCGGCAGCACGCACGCCTACCTGGAAGTCCTGCTACCCGGGCTGATCGCCCAGATGACGATGTTCGCCACCATGGGCCTGGGCACCGCGCTGAACGAGGACATCCACAAGGGTGTGTTCGACCGGTTCCGCAGCCTGCCCATCGGCCGGTCGTCGCCGCTGATCGGGGCGGTGCTGGGCGACACGGCCCGGTTCCTGACCGTGATGGTCGTGCTGACCGGGTTCGGGTCGGCGCTGGGCTTCCGGTTCCACACCTCGGTCCTGGCGGTGCTGGCCGCCTACGGCCTGGCCTACCTGTTCTACCTGGCCGTGTGCTGGATCTCGGTCCTGATCGGGCTGATCGCGCCGAGCCCGGAGACGGTGCAGGGCATCGCGTTCATCTTCATCATGCCGCTGGTGTTCGGCAGCAGCATCCTGGTCCCGAACACCGGCACCTTCCCCGGCTGGCTGCAGGCCTGGGTCAAGGTCAACCCGATCACCCACCTGGCCGACGCGGTGCGCGGACTGACCGTCGGCGGCCCGGTCAGCACCAACGTGCTGTACACGCTGGCGTGGGCGGCCGGGATCGTCCTGGTCTCGTTCCCGATCGCGATGCGGATGTACAGCCGCCGGGTGTGACCCGGCCTGGCGTTCAACTCTGGGCTGGAGCGGGCCTATTAAAATTAAATATTCACGGACAGGGCATCGGCCTGGGTGAGGGCGCGGCCGCGCTGGTAGGCGGCGGTGAACTCGTCCGGGCCGATCGCTGCGGTGACCGCGGCCGTGACCCGGCTCACCTCGAAGCTCTGCTGGTCCGAGAACCCGTGCAGGGTGTGGGCCAGGCCCAGCAGCTCGGCGGCGCGGGCGGGCTCACCCTGGGCCACGGCCAGGGCCGCGCAGCCCTCCAGCACGCCGGCCAGGGCCGGGTTGACCGGGATGGGCAGGAGGCCGTAGCGCTCGTCGGACAGCAGCCCGAGCGCCCGGCGGTGCCAGCGCGCCGACTCCTCCAGCTGGCCCTCCTGCTCGGCCAGGCAGCCCAGCTTGCTGAACGCCCGGGTCGCGGCCAGGCGGATGTCGAGCCTGCCCGTCCGGGGCTCGGAAATCTCCCGGGCCTGCTCCAGCAGCCGCCGGGCCACGGGGAGGTCACCGTCGCGGCGGGCCAGCTCGGCCAGCTCGACGTAGCCGGTGATCTCATCGTCGTTCTCACCGAACTGCCAGGCGGCCCGCACGCCCCGCTCCAGGTCCGCGCGGGCGCCGGCCAGGTCACCGGCCGCGGCCCGGGCCCGGCCCAGCGGGATCAGGTGCATTTCACCCCAGTGCGTGGCCTGGCCGGCCATCGCGTACCGGTGGCCCTCTTCCAGCGCGTGCACGGCCGCGGCCGGGTCGTCGCGGGCCATCGCCACCTCGGCCTGGCCGTTGAGCACGACGATCAGGCCCCACCGGTCGCCGATGGTCTGGAACGCGTCGTACCCCTGCTCGAAGAAGCGGACGGCCCCGTCCACATCGCCGTCATTCATGGCCAGGTGGCCACCCATGGCCAGCCCGGCCGCGCGAACCCAGGGGTCGCGGTGCCGGGTCAGTTCCTCCATGGCGCAGCGCGCCCCGGCCTGGTCCCCGCTGAACATGGCGGACAGGGCCGGGCCCAGCGACAGGACTGGGTGGGACGAGTCCGCAGTTATATGGGCGGCGGATCGCTCCAGGGCCTGGCGCAGCAGCTCGACCCCGTCCGGGCCGCGGAGCCCGGAATCGGGGTCGGTGGCTCCCCCGACGGCCGCGGCGAACTCGCTGATCGCGAACTGGTCAGACAGACCGGGCGGCGGGACCGAGCCGACGAGCTCCCTGATCTCCCGGGCCCAGTTGCCGCCCTCGGTGTCGAAGTCGAGCATGACCCAGTACCACATCAGGCTGGCGACCAGCCGGAGCCCCAGCTCGCCGTCCCGGCGGTCCAGGGCGTACCGGAGCGCGGCCGAGAAGTTGTCGTGGTCGGCGTTGAGCCGGTCCAGCCAAAGCAGTTGCTCGGCGGTGCGCAGCCGGGGCTCGGCGTCCTCGGCCATGGCCAGGAAGTAGGCGGCGTGGGCGGCCTGAACCTGCTGCTTCTCGCCCGCTTCCGTGAGCCGTTCGTCGGCGTAGACCCGGACCGTCTCCAGCAGCCGGTACCGCACGTCGGTGTTGCCGGTCGCGGCGACCAGCGACTTGTCGACCAGCGAGGCGATCACGTCGATCACGTCGCCAATGTCGGAGGCGGGGCCGGTCCCGAGGGGGCCGCAGATCTGGCCGGCCGCGTCCGGGGTGGCGCCGCCGCGGAACACCGACAAGCGGCGGAGCACGGCCCGTTCGGCCTCGCCCAGCAGGTCCCAGCTCCAGTCGACGATGGCGCGCAGGGTCTGGTGCCGGTCGGGGGTGGCCCGCGGGCCGGTGCCGAGCAGCCGGAACCGGTCGTTGAGCCGGCTCTCCACCTGGGTCAAGGTGAGCGACCGCAGCCGCGCGGCGGCCAGCTCGATGGCCAGCGGGATGCCGTCCAGCGCCGTGCAGATGGCGATGACCGGCGCCACCGTGTCTTCGCCCACCGTGAATCCGGGGCGTACGGCCGCGGCCCGGTCCCGGAACAACCGGATGGCCGCGTACCGGGTGGCCTCGGTGGCGTCCGCGCCGGCCGGCGGCAGCGGCAGCGACGGCACCGGGCACAGGGTCTCGCCGGTCACGCCGAGCGGCTCCCGGCTGGTGGCCAGGATGCGGACGCCGGGCGCGTCGGCCAGCACCCGGGCGGCCAGCCGGGCCACCGCGTCGATCACGTGTTCGCAGTTGTCCAGGACCAGCAGCAGCCGCTGACTGGCCAGGGCGTCGGCCAGCCGGTCCAGCGGCGGCGGGGCCAAGGTGCGGCGGGCGTCGGCCACCCACACCACCTCGGGGATGCCGAGCGCGGCCAGCACGGCCGCCGGGATCTCGCCCGCGTCGCGGACCGGGGCCAGCGGTACGAACCAGGCCCCGTCGGGCAGCTCCGGGGCCTTCAGCGTGGCCGCTTCCAGAGCCAGCCGGGTCTTGCCCGCTCCCCCGGGCCCGGTCAGCGTGACCAGCCGGGTGTCGCCGAGCTGTTTGCCGACCCGTTCCAGCTCGTCTTCCCGGCCGACGAAGCTGGTCAGCTGGGCGGGCAGGTGGCCGACGCGGCGGCCGTTGCTGGTGGCTAGAGTGGCTGGAGTGGCGAGGGTTTCTGGCTGGGCTGAAGTGGTGGGAGTGACCTCGGTGTTTTGAGGGGCGAGAGTGGCGGGGGTGGTCAGATCGGGGTCGGCGCGGAGGATGGCCAGGTGGATGGCGGACAGCTCGGGTGACGGGTCGACGCCCAGCCGGTCGGCCAACAGGCGGCGGGTCTGGTCGTAGACGGCCAAGGCCTCGGCCTGGCGACCGGCGGCGTACAGGGCCCGCATGAGCTGGCCGCGCAGCCGTTCCCGGAGCGGGTGCGCGGCGGCGAGCTCCTCCACGCCGGCGACGAGCTGGGAGCCCTGGCCCAGGGTCAGCCGGGCTTCGGTCAGGTCCTCGGCCGCGGTCAGCCGCAGCTCCTCCAGGCGGGCCACCGGACCGGCCGCGAACGGCGCATCGGCCACATCGGCCAGCGCGGGCCCGCGCCACAGGTCCAGGGCGTCGGCCAGCAGGCCGGCCGCGAGCGACGGGGCGCCGGTGCTGAACGCGGTGCGACCCTGGGCGGCCAGGTGCTCGAAGGCGACCGCGTCGATGGCGTCGGCGTCGATGGCCAGCCGGTAGCTGCCGCTGCCGTACTCGACCAGGTCCCGGCCGGCCGCCTGCCGGAGCCGGGACACCAGGGCCTGCAGCGCGTTGGCCGTGTCGGAGGGGCGCTCGTCCGGGCGTTCGTCGGGCCACAGGTCACTGGCCAGCCGGTCCACCGTGACCGTGTGACCGCCGGCCAGGGCCAGCCGGATCAGCAACGCCCGGAGCCGCGGTCCAGCCAGCGGGGCAGGCTGTCCCGTCACGTCCCGTACTTCCAGCGGGCCCAGGATCCCGACGCGCACACCCTTCACCACCTTCGGCCTCATTGTCCCAGACGTGCGGGGTTTCCGGGCCGGGCGCGGGCGGCGCCGAGGGTCGTGCGGGTCAGGCCATGCGCTGCAGGCCGCGGAGCACCTGGTCCAGCACGGCCAGGTCCGGAGGCCGATGCGGCGCTGGGGCTGGCTGGGCCGGCTGGGTGGGCTGGTGCGAAGCGGGATCGACCGGGCCGGGGTCGTCGTCGCGAGGCGCGGCTTGTGCCGGCACGGCCGGGCGGCGGCGCGGCAGGAACACGTCCATGGCCTCAGGCGGGACGAGAGGCGCCGACGATGCCGATGGCATTTCGTCGATGACCGACGGCGGGTACGTCACCGCCTCGGTCTCGGCCGGCAGCGCCGTCTCCAGCGCCGCGTGCACAGCCGCCGATACTCCCCAGGACATCGGTCCCCCTCCACTGCATGCCCGCCTGCGGTGCCAGGTTATGTTGCGGGCGACCGTGCCGCCAGGACGATTCGGAAAGAAATCGCGCGGCGGAACAGTTCGTAACATTTCTTGACGAACAGTCAAGTGATGTGCACGTTTAGCCAGGTAGCGGGGCCGAGGTTGTGACATAGCGCGAGAAGTAGACGCGCGTCCGTAACCGCCGGGTTGGGCCACCGGTCAGCGGGAGTGGCAGGTGGCGACGGCGCGGGTGAAGGCTTCGCCACGCTCGCGGTAGTCGCGGAAGTGGCCGAAGCTGGGGGCGGCCGGGGACAGCAGCACGACCCCGTCGGGGCGGGCCCAGTCGAAGGCGCGAGTCACCGCCGCGTCCAGGTCAGCGCAATCGACGATGCCCGCGACCGCGGAGGGGGTGGCTCCCGAGGGGGTGGCTCCGGACGGGGTGGCGGCCGCCGCTAGCTCGGCGTGGATGCGGGGGCCGCTGTCCGGCAGGGTCAGGACCAGGGTGGGCGCCGGGCGATCACGCAGGCCGGCGGCCAGGGGGGCGTAGTCGATGCCGCGGTCGTGGCCGCCGACGATGAGGGCCACCCGGCGGCCAGGGAACGCGTCCAGGGCGGCCAGGGTGGGCAGCACGTTGGTGGACAGGCTGTCGTCCACAAACGTGACGCCGTCGACGGTGCCGGTGACCTGGAGCCGGTGGTCCAGCGGGACGAAGCCCTCGGCCGCGCCGCGCAGGGCCTGGTCGTCGGCGGCGCCGCGGATGCCCATGGCGCCCAGGGCGCGCCGGGCGATCAGGGCGTTGCGGCGGCTGTGCCCGCCGAGCAGGCCGAGCGGCGCCATCCAGGTCGCGTCCGGGTCGTCGGTCTCGTGCACCCAGTCCACCCGGGGACCGAGCAGCGCGGCGCGGTCCCGGATGAGGTCGCTGTCGCCGTTGGCCACGGTGAGGTCGGCCCCGGGCAGCGAGCAGATGGACAGTTTGTCGCGGTAGTAACCCTCGACGTCGCCGTGCCAGTCCAGGTGATCAGGGTGCAGCGAGGTCACCGCGACCACCGGGGTGGAGCAGGGCAGGTCGGTGGCCTGGTAGCTGGACACCTCGATGACCCAGTACTGCCAGGGGTCCTGGCCGGCCGCCGGGGCGGCCTCGGGGTCGTAGGGAGGCTGCCCGATGTTGCCGCCGACCAGGGTCCGGCCGCCCAGCCCGTTCAGCAGGTGCCCGGCGATCGAGGCGGTGGTGCTCTTGCCCTTGGTGCCGGTGATGAGCAGCACCCGGCGGGGGTCGGCTTCCTGCAGCCACAGGCCGAGACCGCCGGCCACCGGGACGCCGCGCTCTTCCAGCCGGGCCACCTCGGGCCGGTACCGGCTGATGCCGGGCGACTTGATCACGACGTCGCACTTCTCCAGCGCGGCCAGGCCCCCGTACCCGGTGGTGAGCACGGGCAGGCCGCCGATGGCCACCGCCTGGGGGCGGTCATCGACCAGCACCGGCTCCAGGTCCATGCTGGCCAGCTTGCGCAGGCTGGCCAGGCCTTCGCGGCCGAGGCCCCACACCCCGACGCGGGCGCCGCGCAGGTCCGACCAGGCCAGCTTGGGCCGGGAGATGACCGAGGTCATACGAGCAGTTCCTTTGTCGCGTAGGCGGCCGGGATGAAGGTGTCCCCGACCGGGTGCAGCAGGCCCTCAGTGGACGGCTGGCCCGGCAGGCCCCGGACCTCATCGGCCAGCTGGCCGAGCAGGGCTGAGCCCTCCCGGTCGGGCCGCTCGGCGGCCAGCAGCACCGCGGCCCGGCACTCGTTGACCTCGCCGACGCACTCGAACGGCTTGCTGAGGTCGGCGTCGCCGAGCAGCGCGCGGAACCGGCCGGCCAGGGCCGGGTCGGTGAGCGGCTCGCGGGAGTCGAAGATCCGGGACAGCTCGGCGGCGGGCAGGAACGGGGCCAGGATCAGGTCGATGAAACAGCACTTGTCGCACTGCCCGCACCAGTGGTCCAGCCGCCGGGCCGGGTCGATGTGGAACGCCCGGTTACAGCTGCGGAAGGTCGAGTGGTACTGGGTCAGGGCGGCGAACCGGTCCGCGATCCACAGCTCGGTCCGGGCCCGCAGCGCGGAGAAGTACTCCGGCATGCCCGGAGTCTGCGCCAGTACGCCCCGGAAGGCGGCCTCGAACGCCGCGCTCTTGGAGTACTGGTGGTTGACGGCCTGGTCGCCGGCCTGGACCGTGGGCACCGAGGCCGACCATTCGTTGGACATGACCACCGCGTCGCGGTCCTCCAGCGTCGCGGCCAGCACGGCGATGGCGGAGATGATCCCGGTCACGGGGACGTGGCCGTTCAGGAACCCGAGTTCGCCGGAGCGCAGCAGCTGCGGGTCGATCTCCCGGCCGGCCCGGACCACCGGCAGGCCGGTGACGGCGGCGGGGCGCTCGATCGCGTCGAACCGGGCCCCCGGCCGGCTCACCACGAACAGCGCGATGTCGGCGCTGGGGCGGACCAGTTCGACGGTGACGATCGAGTCGATTCCGCCGCCGAACGGGACCAGCGCGCGCCGTGGGGCGGGTGGGCCCGATGGGATGTCTTCGGTTGCGGGGGCGGTGGGCGCGCTGGGGGCCGGGGCCTCCGGGCCTTCGATGCGCAGGCCGGACAGGTCGAGCTGGTTGCGGTAGGCGAACTCGCCCAGCCCTTCGAGGTAGAACTGGCGCAGGAACGACCGCTCGCGGCGGGTCAGTGCCAGGTCCCCGGTGTGGATGATCGGCGGAGCGGCGGTCTTGTAGTACGAGACGCCGGCCAGGAGGAACACCAGCCGGGCGGCCGCGGCGGTGGCCGGGCGGTCCCAGTCGGCGCCGGGGCGGAACGTGATCTGCTCGGTGAAACGGCGCCCGTCCACGCTGTAGTGACAGGTCAGCTCGCCGGTGGCCGGGTCCGCCCGGTAGGACTCGTAACGGAATTCCTGGCCCCGCGGGGCCTGGGGAACGGACGCCGTGGGGACGGCCTGAATGCTCATCAAGATTCCTTCTGCTGCAACCGGGCGATGGCCGCGAACCGGCCGGACGGCTGTTCGGCGCGGTGGCTGAAAAAGGTGGGGCGCGAGGGACCGGTGGGATGCGAGGGGCTCGCGGGAGCCGTAGGGTTTGGGCCGGTGGCGGGTGAGGGGCCGGTGGCGGGTGAGGGGCCGGTGGCGGGTGAAGGGCCGGTGGGGACGTCGGTGACGTGGATGTTCACGTCCGGAACACCAGCGTGGCGCAGAACCATCCGGTTGGCGGCCCACAGGCCGAAATTCCACTGGCCGGGACTGACCGGCTCCAGCAGGCCGGCCGCTTCGGCACCGAAGGCGGCGGTGGCCGCGTCGGCTACTTCGGCGCTCACCTGGTACGGGAAGGCGGCGGGGCCGATGCCGGCCACGATGTCAGCGGGGTGCGCGCCCAGCGACTCCATGGCGGCCACGGCGGATGCGGCGGCGCGGGCCACCGTGCCCCGCCAGCCCGCGTGCGCGCAGGCCAGCACGTGGGCCGCCGGGTCGTAGAGCACGATCGGCACGCAGTCGGCGGCCAGCACGGCCAGCACCGTGCCGGGGTCCGCGGTGACCAGTACGTCGGCGCCGGGGATGGCGTCGGCCGCGGCGGCCGTGCCCCGGCCGCGGTCGGCCGCCCCGACGACCTGGGCCACGTTGCCGTGCACCTGGGCCGCGAACACGAAATCGGCCGGGTCAGCGTCCAGCGCGGCGGCGGCCCGGCGGCGGTTCTCCAGCACGTGGGCCGGGTCGTCGCCGACCTTCAGGCTGAGGTTGAGCGCACCGTAGCCACCGGCGGAAACGCCACCCGCGCGGGTGGTGACGAAGGCGTCGAGGGCGAAGGCGTCAAAGACCGGCCAGGTGAGCACGTCCAGCCCGCGTACCTGGCGGAATACGGAAGAAGCGGTCGAGGGCACGATCATCGCGGCCGATCCTAGCGGGCGCCGGGCACCGCCGCGGCCAGGTTCTCTGCGTCCCGCAGGACGCGGAGAATGTTGCCGCCGGCCAGGGCGGCACACTCGTCCTCGGTCCAGCCGCGGTCCAGCAACTCGGCCAGCAGCGCCGGGTAGCAAGAGACGTCGGCCAGGCCGGTAGGCATCCCAGCCGACCCGTCGTAGTCGCCGCCCAGCCCGACGTGGGCCAGGCCCGCCACGCTCCTGACGTGCTCGACGTGGTCGGCCACCTGGGTCAGCGTGGCCTCCGGCATCGGATGGGCCCGCTCGTATTCGGGGACCACCGCCTCCCAGGCCGAGATGTCCCGCCGGTCGAGCCCGCGCCGTTCCAGCTCGGCGAACAGTCCGATCTGCCACTGGGCGCAGTCGGGCGAGACGAAGAACGGGACGAAGGTGACCATGCACACGCCGCCGTTGCCGGCCAGCCGGGCCAGCACGTCGTCGGGGACGTTGCGCGGGTGGTCGCACAGGGCCCGAGCTGAGGAGTGGGAGAAGATGACCGGGCCCCGGGCCACGTCCAAGGCGTCGCGCATGGTCGAGCTGGCCACATGCGACAGGTCGACCAGCATGCCGAGCCGCTGCATCTCCGCGACCACCTCGCGGCCGAAGTCGGTCAGCCCGCCGGCCTCGGGCTGGTCGGTGGCCGCGTCGGCCCAGCCGACGTTGTTGTTGTGGGTCAGGGTCATATAGCGGACGCCCAGCGCGTACAGGGACCGCAGCACCCCCAGCGACGAGTTGATCGAGTGCCCGCCCTCGGCCCCCAGCAGCGAGGCCACCTTGCCCGCGGCGAAGATGCGTTCCACGTCGGCGGCGGTGAGCGCCAGCTCCAGCCGGTCCGGGTAGGCCTCGATCATCCGGTGCGCGGTGTCGATCTGCTCCAGCACTGCGGTCACCGCGCTGTGCCCATTATTGGCCCCGGCCAGCGTGGCGGGCACGTACACCGACCAGAACTGGGCTCCTACTCCCCCGGCGGCCAGCCGGGGCAGGTCGGTCTGGGTCTGCGGCACCGGCTCGGCCAGGCGGGCCCGGACCGGGTCACCGCCGAACTCGTCCCGGATGGCCCACGGCAGGTCGTTGTGCCCATCGACCAGCGGATGGCGGTTCAAGAGCTCGCGGGCGGTCGTGCGGTCGGTCATCGCTTCACCCTAGCCACAGCCGGACCGACCGGCTGGCCATTATGCCGGGCGGAGGCGGCCGAGGTCACGGTGCGTGATGATCTCCCGGACCACCTGATCGGCCAGGTGCTACGCCGGCGGCTGCGGCACGAGTCCGCCGCCAAGCACTCCGTTCTTGAGTACGCTCAGGTACTTGTGAGGTTCATGCAGCTTGAGGGCGCGGTCAACGTGCGCGACCTCGGCGGCATGCGCACGGCGGACGGGCGGCAGGTGAAGCCGGGCCGGGTGTTCCGGGGGGACGCGCTCAGCCGGCTGACCCCGGCCGACCTGACTACCCTCAGTAGTATCGGGCTGCGTACGGTCGTGGACTTCCGGTTGCCGGGCGAGGTGCTGGTCAACGGCGAGGACCGGCGGCCCGGCGGCGCCACCCTGGTCAGCCTGCCGATACCCGGCGCCGACGTCGGCACGTTCTACGACCTGATCGCCAGCGGTGACCACGCCAGGCAGGAGGCGGAGCTCGGGGAGGGCCGGGCCACCGAGTTCATGCTGGCCCGGCACCGCGGCTTCGTGGGGGACCAGAGGCAGCGGGACGGGTTCGGGACCGCGCTGCGGATGATGACCGACACCGCCCGGGGCCTGCCGCTGCTCTACCACTGCAGCAGCGGCAAGGACCGCACCGGCTGGATGACCGCGATCGCGGCGACCGCGCTGGGCGTCCCGTACCCGGCCGTGCTCGAGGACTACCTGCTGTCCAACCACGTCTACCAGGCCCGGTACTTCAAGCTCGGGAACGACCTGGCCCAGACCGGGATGATGCGCCAGCCCGGCCTGCTGCGCCCCATCCTGGAACTGAACGCCGGCTACCTGGAAGCCGCGTTCGGCGCGGTGGGCCAGCGCTACGGGACCTTCGTTAAATATCTCAATGACGGTCTCGGGATGGACGCACAGTCGCTGCATGCGCTCCGGGCGGCGCTGCTCAGCTGAGCACGGTTCAACTGAGCACAGTTCAACTGAGCACGGTTCAACTGAGCTCGGTGCGCCGCCCGGGGCTGAGCGGCGGCTACTTGCGCCGGCCGGGGCTGAGCCGGTTCAGCCGCCACCAGGCGATCAGCACGAACACGACCGACAGCACGATCATCGCGCCGATGTCGGTCAGCCAGGTGGTGCCCGAGTGCTGCCAGAGCGAGTTGGCCGTCGGCGACCCGGCGGGCAGCAGGTGGTTGAGGTCCGCGGTCGACGCCACTGCGGCGTAGCCCCAGCGCCCGGGGATCAGCCACGACACCTGATTGATGCCGGCCCCGCTGACCGCGAACACGCCGCCGCTCAGCATGATCTGGATAAAGATGATCAGCACCAAAAATGGGGTGGCCTGGTTGATGGTCTTGACCAGTGCCGACGCGGCCAGGCCGAGGCTCATCGATGCCACCGCGAACACCGCGACGCCGATCAGCAACTCGGCGAACGGCGCGCTGGTCAGCAGCGATCCGTGAGTGGGCAGCGGCCGGAACGCCAGCCCGATGACGGCCACGATCAGCGCCTGGATGACCACCAGGACGCCGAGCACGACCAGCTTGGACCCGAGGTACGCGCCCGACGACAGCCCGGCGGCCCGTTCCCGGACGTAGATATTTCGTTCCCTGAGCAGCTCGAAGATCGAGCCGATGGTGGCGGAAAGGCTGACGCCGACGATGAGCATGATCAGCGTCATCTCGGCGTTGGGACCCCGCAGGCCCTGGCTACCGGCGACCGCGTAGATCAGGCCACCGAGGATGAACGGCATCAGCACTGCGGACAGCACGTAGGCCCGGTCGGAGGCGAGCACCCGGGTGTACCGGCGGCACAGCGTCCCGAGCTGATGGAACGCCCCGCCCCGGACCGGCGCCGGGGTACCGGCCGCCTTCGGCCCGGCGGAGATGGCCGGGACCGCCTGCGGCCGGGTGACGTACTCCTGGTGGGCGCGGGAGGCCTGGAACTGGGCGGCCCAGTCCCGGTCCGGCTCCCGGTCGAAGGTCTGGAACACCTCGGCCCAGCCCGGCTCACCGAAGTACTGCAGGCCTTCCTCGGGCGGCCCGAAGAACGCGACCTTGCCCCCGGGGACCAGGACCAGCAGCCGGTCGCAAGCGCTCAGGTTGGCCACCGAGTGGGTGACCACGATGACCGTGCGACCGTCGTGAGCCAGGTCGCGCATCTGCTCCATGACCGATTTGTCCAGGCCCGGATCCAAACCGGAGGTGGGTTCGTCCAGGAACAGCACTGACGGTTTGGTCAGCAGCTCCAGGGCAACGTTGACCCGTTTGAGCTGGCCACCGGAGAGCTTGTCGGCCCGGGTGTCGGCGTGCTTGGTCAGCCCCAGCTCGCCCATCACCTCATCCACCCGGGCGTCGCGCTCGCTGGCCTGGATGTCGGGCGGGAAGCGCAGCTCGGCGCCGTACTGCAGCGCCCGCCGGGTGGTCAGCTGGGTGTGCATGATGCTGTCCTGCGGCACCAGCCCGATCCGGGTCCGCAGCTCGGCGTAGTTCTGGTACAGGTCGCGGTTGTCGTACAGCACCACGCCGCGATCGGCCGGCCGCATCCCGGTCAGCGCGCCGAGCAGGGTGGACTTACCGGCACCACTGGGGCCGATGACGCCGACCAGGGACCGTTCGCCCAGCGGGAAGCTGACGTGGTTCAGCAGGATCTTGCCGCCGGACACCTCCACCACGAGATCCTGCGCGACCAGCGACACATCGCCGCTGTCGATGTATTCGCGCAGCGTCCCGTCGACGAGCCGGAAAGTGGCCGGGCCGATGCTGACAATGTCTTTCTCGGTCAGCGTGGCCGAGGTAACCGGCTGCCCATTGACAAATGTGCCGTTGTGACTGCCCAGATCGACAATCTGATACTTTCCATCACTGGTTTTGCGCAATTCTGCGTGGTGGCCGGAGGTGGTCAGGTCGGAAAGGACCAGATCATTGTCGGCCGCCCGGCCGATGCGCATCCGGTGGGTGGGCAGCGGCAGCACGGCGGTGGGCCGGCGGTCGACGCTGAGGCGATAGTCCTTGGCCGGGCCCGGGGTGCGGGCGGGGCTTTCGGGACCGCCGGGATCTTCGGGGCGCCCGGGACGGCCATTGCCCGGCGCGCGAGGACCGCCGGGCGGGGCCGCGGGCGGCGCGGGGGTGCCGGCGCGCGGTGGGGGCGCGTCGGCACGAGGCGCGGGGGTTACGGGGCGCAAAACCGGAGGGTCAGCGCGCGGGGTCCAGCGGGCGGCAGGCCGGTCGTGATCCACCCCGGGTCCGCGGTGGCCGTTCCCCGGCGTGACCTCGGGCGTTGCCGGGGGTACGGGCGTGACCTCGGGGAAGGCCTGGGGCGCGGGCGCGGCCGCGGGTGCGGACCCGGCCAGCGAACTGGGCGTGACCGGAGGCTCGACCTGGATGGTGACCTGTCCCACCGAAGGACCCGAAACCTGGGTCGGCGTGTGCGTGGGCCGGACGGCCGGCTCACACCGCAGGATCGGGCCGTCGTCCGCATCGCCGAGCCGAATTACACATTCGGCACTAATAGTGATGCGGTCCATGCGACGAGTTCCGACAAACGTCCCGTTTGTACTGCCGGCATCCTCGAGTATCCAGGTGTCCTGTTCATGGCGCAGCACAGCATGACGCCATGAGACACGGGAATCAGTAAGCACGATGTCGGACGCCGGATCCCGGCCCAGTTGGTAGTCCATACCCGCCTGCAATCGATGGTCAGATTGCCGGGTCCGAACGACCAGTACCGGGCCAGCCCCCGCCGGTCCGGAACGCAGCGACGACATGTTGATGATTGTAGGGGTGACGTGCATAAAGGGGAATAAGTTGAATATTTTTCTTTAACGGCTTGTCATTACATTAAACTTCGGTTCACCCCTGATAGTGGAGCCCGAGCGGAGGCACCTCCATGAGCGAAGACCCGACTCGGCCGCTGCCGTCAGGCCGGCCGAGGCCGCCGGATCCGCGCGGAAGGCCGGGTGGCTATGGGGATCAGGATGGCTACCGGGACGGCTGGGGCCAGAGTGGCCGCAGTGGCGGAGGTGCTCCGGGTGATCAGGGGGGCTGGGGTTCGCAGCGTGACCAGGGGGGCTGGGGTAGTCCCGGTGACCCGCGGGGTTACGGCGGTCAGGGCGGCTACGGCGGTCAGGGTGATCCGCGGGGCTACGGAGGTCAGGGCGGCTACGGGGGTCAGGGCGGTCCGCCGACTCAGCGTGAGCAGGGCGACTGGAGTGGCCAGGGCGGTGGCCCGAACGTGGGCCGCGCGCCCCGGCCCACGGGCCGCGCGCCCCGGCCCAGGCGGCGGCACCGCGGGCTGACCATCACCGCGGTCGTGGTCGTCGTGCTGCTCATACTGCTGGTGGTGGCCGACCGGGTAGCGGCCGGGATCGCCGAGAACGAGGCCGCGAACCAGATCAAGTCGGCGGGCTTCCCGGTCAAGCCGAAGGTAACGATCTCAGGTTTCCCGTTCCTGACCCAGCTGGCCGCGCGCGACTTCCGCAAGGTGAACATCTCGGCCAGCAACGTCAAGGAAGGCCCGGTCGACATCGCCCGCATCAACGCCACCGGGCAAGGCGTGCATCTCACCTCAAGCTTCAACGGGGCCACGGTCGACCAGATCAACGGCACCGCCCTGGTGACGTTCGCCGGGCTGACCAGTGCCGCCGGGCTCGGCGACGGGATCACCCTGTCGAACGCCGGCGACAACAAGATCAAGGCCACGATCAACCTGGGTTTCGTCAGCGGTGACGCGATCGCCCAGGTGACCCGGCACGGATCGCACCAGATCGAGGTCAAGGTGACCAACGCGGGTCCGATCCCGCTGTCGGTCCTCGGCAACCTGGCCGACTTCACGGTCAACCTACCCAGCCTGCCTGCGGGCATGACCGTGCAGAGCGTCAGCGTCACCGGCCAGGGCCTGCTGATCTCGATCTCCGGCTCGCACACCTCGTTCGGCGGGTAGCCCGGGCGATCTTTGAGTGCGGTACCGGCGTAAGTAGGGTGAAACTCCCGGCGCTGAGGAGAAACCATGCCTAGTACCGCTGATGGCCGGAACCGGTTCGCGCAGGGGCTGTTCACGCCGCTGCCCGGGCGATACGACCGGCTGGCCGAAGTGCTGTCGATGGGGCAGAACGGGCGCTGGCGCCGGGCGATGGTGGACCGGATCGCGGGTCCGTGGGCCTCGGGCCCGGACCAGGCCGTGGTGCTGGACGTGGCCTCCGGTACGGCCGGGGTGGCGCTGCAGCTGGCCGCGCGAACCGGGGCCCGGGTAGTCGGGGTGGACCTGACCGAACCCATGCTGCGGGAGGGCCAGGCCCGGGTGGCCGCGGCCGGGATGGAGCCGCGGATCTCCCTGGTCACCGGGCGGGCCGAGCAACTGCCGTTCCCCGACGCCAGCTTCGACGCGCTGACGTTCACCTATCTGCTGCGCTACGTCGAGGACCCGCAGGCCACGCTGGCCGAGCTGGCCCGGGTGGTCAAACCGGGCGGGACGGCGGCGAGCCTGGAGTTCTGCGTGCCGCCGGGGCCGCTGTGGCGAGCGGCCTGGGAGGTGTACACCCGGGCGATCCTGCCCGCCGGGGGGATGCTGCTGGGCGGTGAGCCGTGGCTGCGGGTGGGCCGGTTCCTCGGCCCTAACATCACCGGGCACTACCGCCGCTATCCCGTGCCCTGGACGGTCGAGGCCTGGCAGCGGGCCGGGTTCACCGCCGTGGGGACGCGCCTGATGAGCCTGGGCGGCGGCCTGGTCATGTGGGGACAGCGATCCGGTGCCTGATCTGGCCGGGGGCGCGCCGGCGGGGCGGCCGGCCTACTACGCGGCCCGGCCGGGCGGATGGCGGGACTGGTGGACGCTGCTGCACCCGCCCTACACGGCGTGGCACCTGTCGTACGTGGTGATCGGGGCGGCGCTGGCGCCGCGAGTCTCGGTCAGCCACCTGCTGTACACGGTGGCGGCGTTCTTCTTGGCCGTCGGGGTGGCCGCGCACGCCCTGGACGAACTCAACGGGCGGCCGCTGCGGACGTCGATCCCGAGCTGGGCGCTGATCGCCGCGGCCGTGGTCAGCCTGGTCGGCGCGGTCGGCATCGGGGTGTACGGGATCACCCAGAGCGGCTGGATCCTGCTGCCGTTCATGGTGGCGGGCCCGGTGCTGGTGGTGGCGTACAACGCCGAACTGTTCGGCGGGATCATCCACAACGACCTCGGCTTCGCCGCCGCCTGGGGGGCGTTCCCGGCCCTCACCGGTTACGCGGCCCAGGACGGGACGCTGGGACTGGCCGCGCTAGGCGGCGCGGCCGCGGCGCTCGCGCTGTCGGCCGCCCAGCGCCGGCTGAGCACGCCGGCCCGGTCCATCCGACGCCGCGCGGTCGAGGTCAGGGGCACGATCACGCTGGCCGATGGCAGCACCGCGCCCATCGGCCCGGACCTGATCCTGGCCCCGCTGGAAGGGGCGCTGCGGGCGATGTCCTGGGGACTGATCCTGCTCGCGGCGGCGATGGCCATCGCCCGGCTGCGCTGATTCCGTGAAACCAGCGGGCTTCTGGCTCACCGGCTGGATAAAAGACCAGACCAGAAGGCTGCCGGGAATCTGGGCTGGGCCGCCTCTGGCCACGTCACGTCACTACGTGTAATCTCGCAATTCCGGCATGGGTGCCGAGCCGCATTTTTTGGCTTGCGGTGGTGCGGTACCGGCGCCGGGAGGAAATAGGGGGGCGGAAAAGGTATTAAGCAGGCTTAAGACGCGTACGCGTATCTGCTGCCTGCGAGCCATCGTTGGCTCATAATTGGGCTAAGAAGGCCCGGCTATTGGGTATCAGGGCAGGAGCAATGCACGGCCACCACGCTCTAATCCCAGGGCATCCATGGTGCGGGCGGCAACGCAGCCGGCCAAGCCGACGGGTGAGACGCCGACAGGAGAGCACCACGTGACAACCGGCATGACGGTCGACAGCAGCGCGCCGCCGCAGAACGCGTCGGTACGGACCATCATTCTGGGCATCGACCATTCCGGCCGCATCGTGCAGCATGACCGGCAGGCTCCGGCCGTACTGGGCCGTCCGGCCGAGAAGCTGCTGGGCGCGAGCCTGAGCGACCTGGTCAGCGACCCCACCCCGGCCGCGGACGGCGAATCGAACGGGGTCGTGCCGGCGCCGGCCAACGCGGGCGACAACGTGGTGCAGTCCCTGCTCGAGGCGCTGAAGGCGGACCGTGAGGGCACCGGCATGCTCTCCATCCACACCGAGAGCGGCGACAACCTGGACGCGATCGTCACCGTGCACCCGATGCGGGCCGGCGACGCGAACGTGGCCGCGCTGGCCCTGCTGCGCATCCCGTCCCCGGTGGCGGCGCGGTTCGTGGACCCGGCGCTGATGCGGCAGACCCTGCTGGACGGCACGTTCAAGCGGATCGGCGACAGCCTCGACTTCGACCACGTGGCCCGCGAGCTGATGAGCTCGCTGGTGCCGCACTTCTGCAACTCCGGCGGCGTGGCCGTGCTGGAGAGCCTGATCGGAGACGACGAGTTCCCCTCCCACGGGCCGGACGGCACGCAGCCGCTGCGGCGGCTGGCGGTGGCCAACGACGCCGAGGATCCGGCCTGGGAAGCCACGTTCCCGATCGGTGAGATCCTGCGCTACCCCCGGGGCTCGTCCTACGTGCGGTGCATGGACTCGGGCAAGCCGGTGATGGAGAACCGGATCCCGGGGGCCGACGCGGCCAAGCTGGCCGACCTATGGCAGCGCCCGCCGGTGGCCGAGCTGCTGGCTGACGCCTCGATGCTGCTGCTGCCGCTGATCGCGCAGGGCAGCACGCTGGGTTTCCTGGTCTGCGTGCGCAAGCCGGGCTACCGGTCGTTCGACGCCTACGACCAGGAAATCGGGATGGAGTTCGCGTCCCGGGCGGCGATGTTCATCGACAACGCGCGCCGGTACAACCGCGAGCACGCCACCGCGCTGACCTTGCAGCGCAGCCTGCTGCCGACCGGGCTGTCGGCACCGTCCTCGGTCGACGTGCGGCACCGCTACCTGCCCGGCAGCAAGCTGATCGAGGTCGGCGGGGACTGGTACGAGTCGATCGCGCTGCCCGGCGCCCGGGTCGCGCTGGTGGTCGGGGACGTGGCCGGGCACGGTGTCCGGGCCGCGGTGACCATGGGCCGGCTGCGGACCGCCATCCACACCTTGGCCCGGCTCGAGCTGCCGCCCGCCGAGTCGCTCCAGCAGCTGGACGAGCTGATGCACACGCTGGGCGAACGCGAACCGCACTTCGCGACCTGCGCCTACGCGATCTTCGACGCGGTCAGCGGCAACATCGAGGTGGCGGTGGCCGGGCACCTGCCGCCGCTGCTGGTCCGGCCGGACGGCAGCAACGAGTACCTCGACGTCGCGCCCGCGCCGCCGCTGGGGGTGGGTGAGGGCCCGATCGAGAGCCGCCAGTTCGCCGTCGAGGACGGCAGCATGTTCCTGCTGTACACCGACGGCCTGGTGGAGAACCGCACCCGGGACATCGACGATGGCTTGGGCCGGCTGCAGAAGATCTTCAGCGAGAGTGCACCGGACCGGTCCCTGGAAGACCTGTGCAAGGCGATGCTGGACGGCGTGTACGCCGACTACCAGCGTGACGACATCGCGGTCCTGCTGGCCCGGCTGTCCCGCATCCCGGCCGACCATCACGCGACCTGGACCCTGGGCCGCGAGCTCACCTCGGTCGGCCAGGCCCGGTCACTGATCCGGGAGCCGATGGAGCGCTGGGGGCTGGACGACATGATCCCCGTGACCGAGCTGCTCGTCTCCGAGCTGGTGACCAACGCGCTGCGGTACTCCCCCGGCGCGGTGACGCTGCGCCTCGTCCGCGAGGGCGCCCTGGTCTGCGAGGTCGGCGACAACTCGGCCGCCCTCCCCCGCCTGCGCCAGGCCAGCCGCGACGACGAGAACGGCCGCGGCCTGCAGGTCGTCAGCCAGTTCGCCTCCCGCTGGGGTGCCCGCCGCACCAGCACCGGCAAGGTCGTCTGGTGCGAGCAGCCCCTCCCCGGCTCCGAAGGCGAGCCCCACGTCCTGCCCCTGCACTAGCGGGTCGTCTCTCGTGGCCCTGGCCACGCACCCGATGGCGCCAAAGGGCACACCATGGTGTGCCCTTTGGCGCCATCGGCCACCCAAGAACCCTGCGCTGCGGGGGCTCACCGGGACTCGGGGCTGGTGGGGCGCCCTGGGCGGGCGAGGCGCTGCGAGCCGGGGGGCTGGTGGGGTGTGCGGGTCAGCGGGGTTGGGAGTCGGTGCGCGGGGGCGCCGGCGACACCCCCGGGTGGGGCGCCCGCCGGGGGTGGCGGCTACTCGACGGTGACGCTTTTGGCTAGGTTGCGGGGCTTGTCGATGTCGCGGCCCAGCTTGGCGGCGGTGTGGTACGCGAACATCTGGAGCGGGATCGTGAGCAGGATGGGGTCCAGCTCGGGGGTGCTGTGCGGGACGCGGATCACGGCGTCGGCCAGGTCGGTGGGGAGATCACCGCTGGTGACGGCGATGACGGGGCCGCCGCGGGCCTTGATCTGCTCGATGGTCGAGATGTTCTTGGAGAACAGCTCGTCGTCCGGGACGAGGACCACGCTGGGCATGGTCGAGTCGATCAGCGCCAGCGGGCCGTGCTTGAGCTCGGAGGCCTGATAGGCCTCGGCGTGCACGTACGAGATCTCCTTGAGCTTCTGGGCCCCCTCGCGGGCGACGGGCCAGGCGCGCACGCGGCCGATGTAGAACATGTGGTCGGCCCCGGCGAACCGGCTGGCGATCGTGGCGATGTTGTCTTCCTGGGCCAGGATCTGCTCGATCTGGTCCGGCAGCGCGCGCAGGCCGGACACGAGCCGGGCCCCTTCGGCGGCGGACATGTCCCGGACCCGGCCCAGCAGCAGGCCGAGCAGCGCGAACGAGGCGGCCATGTTGGTCAGCGCCTTGGTCGAGGCCACCGCGATCTCCGGGCCGGCGTGCAGGAATACGCCGCGGCCGCACTCGCGGGCGATGGCGCTGCCCACCACGTTGACCGCGCCGAGAACCTGGCCACCCTTACGCTTCAGCTCCTGCACGGCCATCAGCGTGTCCAGCGTCTCGCCGGACTGGCTGATCGCGATGTACAAGGTGTCGGGATCGACGACGGGATTGCGGTAGCGGAACTCGGACGCGGGTTCGGCGTCGGCGGGCACCCGGGCCAGCTCCTCGACCAGGACCGCTCCCATCTGGCCCGCGTAGTAGGCCGAACCGCAGCCCAGGAACTTGACCCGCCGGACCGAGCGGAGGTCGCGTGCCTCCAGGTTGATGCCGCCCAGGCGCGCGGTGGCGAACCGCTCGTCCAGCCGGCCGCGCACGACCCGGCGCAGCGCTTCCGGCTGCTCGTGGATCTCCTTGCGCATGTAGTCCTCGTATGCGCCCAGCTCGTAGTCGCCGTCCTCGGCCTCGACCGTCATCGGCTGCTTGCTGGTCTGCTGGTTGTCCAGGGTGCGGGTCTGGTAGCCGTTGGCGCGCACCGTGGCCACTTCGCCGTCGTCCAGGTAGACGACCTGCTGGGTGTGCCGGACCAGCGCGGCGACGTCGGAGGCGACGAACATCTCGCTCTCCCCCAGGCCGAGCACGATGGGGCTGCCGTTACGCGCCACCACCAGCTCCTCGGGGCGGCGGACATCGAGGACCAGCAGACCGTAGGTGCCCTCGACCCGGCTCAGGGCCCGGCACACCGCGTCCTCCAGCGACCCGCCGCCGGTGTGCAGCTCGCCCGCGACCAGGTGGGCCAGCGCCTCGGTGTCGGTGTCGGACACCAGCGTGACGCCGGCCGCGGTCAGCTGGGCCCGGAGCTGCTCGGCGTTCTCAATGATGCCGTTGTGCACGACCGCGATGTGACCCTCGGCGTCCAGGTGCGGGTGCGCGTTGATCTCGTTGGGCTCGCCGTGGGTGGCCCAGCGGGTGTGGCCGACGCCGATGTGGGACTTCACCTTGTCGTTGACCCGGTCGCGCAGGTCCTGGACGCGGCCCGCGGTCTTGGTGACCTGAAGCTTGCCCCGGTACACCACCGCGACGCCAGCGGAGTCGTAGCCGCGGTACTCCAGCCGGTGCAAACCTTCCAGCAGCACCGGCATGGCCTCCCGGCGGCCGATGTATCCGACGATTCCGCACATGGTGCGTCTCCCTCCAGGCCGTTTCCGGTCAGCCGTACACGATGCGGCGAAGCTGGCGCTCGGTCATGACCGGCGCACCGAACCTCCGTATGCTGATCTCGTCGGCGATGGCCGACCAGATCTGAGCGTTCTTGAGCTGCCGGAGCCTCAGCTCGTGGTGGCGGCGGCGGACGTACTCATCGACGGTCTCGTCGAAGTACGCGACGACGTCAGCGATCACCCGGGTCGCGGTGGCCGGAGCCAGCCCGGTCGTGGCGATCACGTGACGGACGAGGTCGGGCTCCGCCACCGGCAGAGGATCCGGCATGGCTCCCAATGTGCCAGTGCAACCCGGCACAGAGCAACTTTCCTGCCCGATTCCGGGCACGGATTCTTTACTTGATGGCGAAAAGGGGACAAACGCGCTGATGCCCGGCCCATGGAGGGCCGGGCATCAGCGAGCTGGCCCTAGCGTGCCGGGCCGAATCCGTCAGCGATCGGAGTTGAGCGTGGTCTTCTGCACCTGCATCAGGAACTCGGCGTTGCTCTTGGTCTCGCGCATCCGCTCCATCAACAGCTCAAGAGCCTGCTGCGGGTCGAGCGCGTGCAGCACGCGGCGAAGCTGCCAGATGATCTTCAGCTCATCCGGCGGCATCAGGATCTCTTCCTTGCGGGTGCTGGAGGCGTCCACGTCCACCGCCGGGAACAGCCGCTTGTCGGCCAGCTCGCGGCGCAGCCGTAGCTCCATGTTGCCGGTGCCCTTGAACTCCTCGAAGATGACCTCGTCCATCCGGGACCCGGTCTCGATCAGCGCCGTAGCCAGGATGGTCAGCGAGCCACCGTTCTCGATGTTGCGGGCCGCGCCGAAGAACCGCTTGGGCGGGTACAGCGCCGTCGAGTCGACACCACCGGACAGGATGCGGCCGCTGGCCGGGGCGGCCTGGTTGTAGGCCCGGCCGAGCCGGGTGATCGAGTCGAGCAGCACGACCACGTCGTGGCCCATCTCGACCAGGCGCTTGGCCCGCTCGATGGCCAGCTCGGCGACCGTGGTGTGGTCGTCGGCCGGGTGGTCGAAGGTGGAGTGGATCACTTCACCCTTGACCGTGCGCTGCATGTCGGTGACTTCCTCAGGGCGCTCGTCGACGAGGACGACCATGAGGTGGCACTCAGGGTTGTTCTTGGTGATTGCGTTGGCGATGGCCTGCAGGATCATCGTCTTACCGGCCTTGGGCGGCGACACGATGAGGCCGCGCTGGCCCTTCCCGATCGGGCAGATCAGGTCCATGATCCGGGTGGTCATGATGTTGGGCTCGGTCTCGAGCCGCAGACGGTCCTGCGGGTAGAGCGGGACCAGCTTGTTGAACTCGACCCGGTTCTTGGACGCCTCGGGGTCGAGGCCGTTGATCTTGTCCAGGCGGACCAGGGCGTTGAACTTCTCCCGGCGCTCGCCGTCTCGCGGCTGGCGCACGGCGCCCTCGATGACGTCACCCTTGCGCAGCCCGTAGCGGCGGACCTGGGACAGCGACACGTACACGTCGTTCGACCCGGGCAGGTAGCCGGTGGTGCGAACGAAGGCGTAGTTGTCGAGCACGTCGAGGATGCCAGCGATCGGGATCAGCACATCGTCTTCGCTGATCGTCGGCTCGGGCTCGCCGCCACCGCCCTGGCCGCGCTCGCGGCGCCGGTTGCGGTTGCGGAAGCGGTCCCGGCTGCGACGCCGGCCGGTGCCGTCGTCATCGTCGTCGTAACCCTGGTCGCCACCGGACGCGGCGACCGGCTGCCGGTCACGGTCCCGGCCACCATCGCGGTCGCGGCCACCGTCGCGGCTGCCGCCGCTGCGGTTGTTGTCACGGCTGCTGTTGTCGCGACCATTGGTGTCACGGCTGCTGCTGTCGCGGCCGTTGCTGTCGCGGGTGTCGCGGCTGCTGTCACGGCCGTTGGTGTCACGGCTGCTGTTGTCGCGACCGTTGCCGTCGCGGCTGCGGGTCTGCTGCCCGTCGCGGCCGTTGCTGTTACGGCGGCGACGCTCGCCCCGGGGGGCGTCGGCGTTCTGCTGGCCGTCACCGCGGGATCCGTCGCCGCTGGCCTCGGCCGCTGCGGCCGGCTGACCACTCTGGGCCGCCTGACCATTCTGGATCGGCTGGGCCTGGGCCGGAGCGGAAGAAGCTCCCGGCGCGGCACCGTCACCCGTGGACGAGGCGTCAAAGCTGAGCTGCTGAGTGCCGCCATTACGGCTGGAGCGGGCGCCGGTGCGGGACGCCCGCGTGCTGCGGGTCCCGGTCTCCGGCGCGGTGCGCGGCTCCTGCTCGGCGGGGCGAGCCACATCGGCTCCCGCAGCCGCGGCCCGGGGAGCGGAAACTTCGCTCGCGGTCCCGGCGGCGGCCTTGGCCGCGCGAGCCGGCGCGGCGGACCCGCCGCCCTGCTTCTCCTGGATGGCCGTGATCAGCTGGCTCTTGCGCATCCGCCCCGTGCCGGCGATCCCCATCTGCTGGGCCACCTGCTGCAGTTCGGGCAGCAGCAGGGAGGAAAGACCCGTCCCCTGACGGCGGCGGCCCTTGGCCGCGACCGCCGCGGCACCGTCTGACCCGGCGGTGGCTGGAGCAGTGGACCCGGCGGGAGAGCCCTCAGATCCGGCGTTCCCCGAGGACGCCGGACGACCGAGGGGGGTTTCCCCGGGCGCAGGCGCTGCGCCGGCAGGGAATTCGGTGGTGTCGCTCACTAATGGTCCTTCCGTGACGATCCTCGGCCGGTCCTGTGGCCGATCGACTGGGTGCCGCGATCTGGTGGTATCCAGGCGTAGATTCGCGTTTCCCTGAGATGCGCCGTGCCCTGGCGCTGGGATGTTCCTCCATGAGATGTGCCGTGCGCCCGCAGCCGAACGAAACAAGCTGCCAACCCGCTGCCGCCCTGGATCGGGCCGGGAGCGGAAAACTCTGCTGACGCAATGCCGGGGGGCCACTGCCTGACCACGGCCACACTGTCCGACTGCCCAGAGAACTCTGATCGGTCAGAACTGGAGGCCTGATCACAATTGGCTGATGAGCACCGGTCCCACAATGGGGCACCTGGTACGTCACCCAGCCTAACACCACGAGAGCCCACCGCATTCCCTCACCGGTATCCGTGTGTCGCGGAGTAAAGACCACCAGCACGCACGTAGATGGACAGTGCTCCCCGTAACCGGAGGTGCAAGTCCCCAGGCGTGATCACGACAGTGTGCCGCCTGCTGAAACTGTGCCGCCTTCGAAGTCCGGCGTTACGGATTGGATGCTAGCGCCTCGCCGGTCAACGTCAAGGACGCTTATGTCCCAGCCAATACCCATATCGCGGACAGTTGAATCCAGCACGTCCTGGCTGGCCGGGGCCGGGGTACCGGCGGCGAGCGGCCTGGCCAGGAAGGCAAGTACGGATGGCCCGGCCCCGGAGACCACGGCGGGCACACCGGCCGCCCGCAGCCTGGCCACCAGCTGGGCGGTCTCCGGCATCACCTTGGCCCGGTAGGGCTGGTGCAGCCGGTCCTGTGTCGCGTCCAGCAGGGTCTCCAGCGGGGCGCCAGGATCGCTGGCGGTGTCGCTGGCCAATTCATGAGTCAGTGCGGCGATCAGCAGCGCGCTGCGGCCGGCGTTGGCCGCAGCGTCCGCGTGCGGCACCGTCTCCGGCAGCACGCCCCGGGCGTGCTCGGTGGACAGCGCCTTCGGTGCGATGAACACGGCAGGCACGATAGCGGGCCGCGGTGACAGTCCGACCGCGCGCGGCCCATCGGGGCCGGTCCAGGCGACGGTCAGCCCGCCGAGCAGGCAGGCGGCCACGTTGTCCGGGTGACCCTCGAACCCGGCGGCCAGCCGGAGCACGGCGTCGTCCGGCAACCGGGCCGCACCGTCGTCGGTCAGCGCACGGGCGGCCAGGACCCCGGAGACGATGGCGGCGGCCGACGAACCCAGGCCCCGGCCGTGCGGGATGCGGTTGACGCAGCGCAGGGCCAGGCCGGGCGGCTGGCCGTCCAGGATCTTGAACGTCTCGCGCATGGCCCGGATGACCAGGTGCGACTCACCCGCATCCGCCGTCCCGGCGCCTTCGCCGGTCACCTCGATGGACAGGCCCGCGGGGTCGATCCAGGCCTCGACCACGTCGTACAGGCTCAGCGCGAGGCCCAGGCTGTCGAACCCCGGGCCCAGGTTGGCGCTGGTCGCGGGGACCCGGACACGGACCCGGGCGGCCTGACCGGTGTTACCGCCGACCCCGGTACCGCCCATCAGGCCAGGCCGAGGGCGGCCGCCGCCGCGCCGGAGTCGGCCGAGATGGTGGCGGGCGCCGGAGCGCCGGACAGCGCCCAGTCGGGGTCCTTCAGGCCGTTGCCGGTGATCGTGCACACCACCCGGGACCCGGCCGGGATCAGGCCGGCGTCGCGCGACTGCAGCAGGCCGGCCACGCTGGCCGACGAAGCCAGCTCGCCGAACACCGCTTCGTCGCGGGCCAGGATCCGGTAGGCGGCCAGGATCTCCCGGTCGGTCACCGAGTGGATCACGCCGCCGGACTCGTCCCGGGCGTGCTCGGCCTGCCGCCACGAGGCCGGGTTGCCGATGCGGATCGCGGTGGCGATGGTCTGCGGCTGCCGCACCGGCTCGCCGTTGACGATCGGCGCCGCGCCACTGGCCTGGAAGCCGAACATCCGGGGGGCCTGCGTGGCCCGCCCGTCGCGCAGGTACTCCTGGTAGCCCATCCAGTAAGCGGTGATGTTCCCGGCGTTACCGACCGGCAGGCAGTGCACGTCGGGTGCGTCGCCGAGCGCGTCGACGATTTCGAACGCGGCGGTCTTCTGCCCCTGGATCCGGTCCGGGTTGACCGAGTTGACCAAGGCGACCGGGTACTCGGCCGACAGCTTGCGCGCGACCTCCAGGCAGTCGTCGAAGCTCCCGCTGACCTGGAGCAGCTTGGCCCCGTGCACCAGGGCCTGGGCCAGCTTGCCGATGGCGATCTTGCCCTGCGGGACGAGCACGGCGCAGGTCATACCGGCGCGGGAGGCGTAGGCGGCCGCGCTGGCGCTGGTGTTGCCGGTGGACGCGCAGATCACCGCCTGGGCGCCCTGGGCCGCCGCGGCGCTGATGGCCACGGTCATGCCCCGGTCCTTGAACGAACCGGTCGGGTTGACCCCTTCGACCTTGAGGTAGACGTCGCAGCCGGTCCGCGCGGACAGCACCGGCGCGGGCAGCAGCGGCGTGCCCCCCTCGAACAGGGTGACGACCGGGGTGTTCTCGTCCACCGGCAGCCGGTCACGGTACTCGGCGATCACCCCGCGCCAGGCGCGGCCCGTGGGGCTGCCGAGGCTGAAGGTTCCCGCGTGACTGGAGTGACCCGCGGGGTTATTGGTGTTCGTGGTGTTCGTGTTGCTGGTGCCGGTCGTGCTGGTGCTCGTGTTGTTCGTGGTGCTCGTGCTGTTAGTGCCCGTGTTGTTGGTGTCCGGTGCCTGGACTCCGGATTCGGTCATGGGGAACCCTCCTCACCTTCGACCCGCATCACACTGGCCACGGCGCGGACCGCATCGAGCGACTCCAGTTCGCTGACCGTGGCGGCCAGCGCCGCGTCCCGGGCCTGATGGGACACGATGATCAGCTGCGCGTCGTCCCCGCGCGCCTCTTGCCGGGCGGCGCGGATCGACACGTCGTGCCGGGCGAAGGCGTCGGCGACCCGGGCCAGCACACCGGGCCGGTCGGCGACGTCGATCGATACGTGGTAACGGGTCAGCGTCTGGCCCATCGGCATCACCGGCAGGCCCGCGTAGGTGGTGGCGTCCGGCCCGCGGGTGCCGGCCAGCCGGTTCCGCACCACCGCGACCAGGTCACCGAGGACCGCAGCGGCGGTGGGGGTGCCGCCGGCGCCTGCGCCGTAGAACATGAGCCGTCCCGCCGACTCCGCCTCCACGAACACCGCGTTGTAGGCCCCGCCGACCGAGGCCAGCGGGTGCGAGCGCGGGATCATCGCCGGGTGCACCCGGACCGAGACGCCGTCGGCGGAGTGCTCGCAGATGGCCAGCAGCTTGACCACGCAGTCCAGCGCCCGGGCACTGGACATGTCGGCCGTGGTGACGCCGGTGATGCCCTCCCGGTGCACGTCGGCCGCGGTCACCGCGGTGTGGAAGGCCAGCCCGGCCAGGATCGCGGCCTTGGCCGCGGCGTCGAACCCCTCCACGTCCGCGGTCGGGTCGGCCTCGGCGTACCCGAGGTTCTGGGCCTCCTCCAGCGCCTCGGCGAAGCCCGCCCCGGAGGTGTCCATCCGGTCCAGGATGTAGTTCGTGGTGCCGTTGACGATGCCGAGCACCCGGTGGATGGTGTCACCGGACAGCGACTCGAGCAGCGGGCGCAGCAGCGGGATCGCGCCCGCCACGGCCGCCTCGTAGTACAGATCCACGCCGTGGTCGCGAGCGGCGCCGTGCAGCTCGGCCCCGTCCTCGGCCAGCAGGGCCTTGTTCGCGGTGACCACGGACTTGCCGGACTTCATCGCCGACATCAGCAGCGACCGGGCCGGCTCGATGCCGCCGATCACCTCGACCACGACGTCGATGTCCGGCCGGGTGGCCAGCTCCATGGCGTCCGCGGTGAGCAGGGACCGGTCGATGGCCGCGTCCCGCGGGTGCTGCGGCCGGCGGACCGCGATGCCGGCCAGCTCCAGCCGGGCCCCGGTGCGCATGGCCAGGTCGTCGGCGTGCTCGCGGAGCAGCCGCGCCACCTGTGAGCCGACCGAGCCGCAGCCCAGCAGCGCGATCTTGAGAGTTTTTACGTCGTCGGTCATCCCACGTCCAGCCGCAGCAGGTCGTCCAGGGTCTCCCGGCGGACGATGACCCTGGCGTCACCGTCGCGGACCGCGACGGTGGCGGGCCGGGGCACGTGGTTGTAGTTGCTCGAGATCGACCGGCAGTACGCACCGGTGGCGGCCACGGCGATCAGGTCACCAGGGGCCAGGTCGGACGGAAGATAGGCGTGCCGGACCACGATGTCCCCGCTTTCACAGTGCTTGCCGACCACGCGGGACAGCATGGGCGGGGCGTCGGAGGCGCGGGACGCCAGCGCGCAGGTGTAGCTCGCGTCGTACAGCGCGGTGCGGATGTTGTCGCTCATGCCCCCGTCCACGCTGACGTACGTACGCAGGCCGTCCACGTCCTTGATCGTCCCGACCTCGTAAATCGTAATCGTGCCCGGCCCGGCGATGCCCCGGCCGGGTTCGACGGTGAGCCGCGGGCGGTCCAGCCCGGCGGCCCGGCACTGCCGGTCCACGATGTCGCGGATGCTCTGGGCCAGCAGCTTGACCTCGGGCGCCTGGTCCTCGTCGGTGTAGGCGATGCCGAATCCGCCGCCCAGGTCCAGCTCGTCGATCTCCACCCCGTGCTCGTCCCGGATCCGGACCGCCAGCTCCAGCACCCGGTGCGCGGCCACCTCGAACCCGGCGGTGTCGAAGATCTGCGACCCGATATGCGAGTGCAGCCCGGCCAGCTCCAGATCCTGGCTGGCCACCACCCGGCGCACCGCCTCGTCGGCGGCGCCGGACGACAGCGAGAAGCCGAACTTCTGGTCGTCGTGCGCGGTGGCCATGAACTCGTGGGTGTGGGCCTCCACCCCGGTGGTCACCCGGACCAGCACCCGCGGCCGGCGGGCGGGCGGCGTCATCCCGTCCGGATTGGCCACCAGGATCAGCCGCGCGATCTCCTCGAACGAATCCAGCACGATGTGCCCGACCCCGGCCTGGACGGCCCGGGTCAGCTCGGCCAGGGACTTGTTGTTGCCGTGCAGGGTGATCAGCTCGGGCGCGACCCCGGCGGCCAGCGCCACCTCCAGCTCGCCGCCGGTGCACACGTCCACCCCCAGGCCCTCGTCGCTGACCCAGCGCAGCACGGCCTTGGAGCAGAACGCCTTGGCTGCGTAGAACACGCCCGCGTCCGGCCCGAACGCGTCACGGTAATCCGCGCACCGGCTGCGCAGGTCGGCCTCGTCGCACACGAACAGCGGCGTCCCGTACGTCTGCGCCAGCTCGCGCACGTCCACCCCGCCCACGTGGAGCACACCGTGGTCACGACGCGCCCCGCGCGGCCAGATGGCAGTGGACAGCTCGTTCAGGTCGGCGGGCGGGGCTGGCGGATGGTCGGCCGGCAGCACGTCGGCGTAACGCGGTCCCGCCGGGTGGGCGACACGGCTCATGCACAGTCCTTCATCTTCTGGGCCTTCATGTTCTAGGCCCTCACGTTCTGGGCCTCCGGGTTCAGGCCCTGGCGGTCAGGTCGTCGGGATCACAGGCGGGCAGGGGCGCTGACGCCGAGCAGTTCCAGCCCCGCGGCCAGCCCCGCGGCTGCGGCCCCGGTCAGCCAGAGCCGGGCCCGCACCACGTGCCCCCGCTCCGGCCAGGCCGGGCAGGCTACGCGGCACACCTGGTACGTTTCCGCGAGTCCCTCCAGGAAAGCGGTGAACTCGTGCGGCCGGCCCCGGCGCGCGGCCCGGGCCACCTGTTCGGGGAGCCAGGACAACGCGTCGAGCAGGGCCCGCTCCCTGGGGTGCGCGAGCGAGTCCGGCCGGAACCCGGCCGCTCCCCCCCGGCTCAGCCCGAGGGCAGCGGCCCAGCGCAGCGTCGACGCAGCGCAGGAGTACGCGTACCGAACAGCATAGGCGGGATTGGTCTCGACGTGCCGCGCGACGGCGGCCGGGTCGGGTGGGACCAGACGGCCCGGTGGGGTCCTGGCCAGGGTGTACCTGATCGCCTCGGCCCCGGCGAACGCCTCGGCCGCGGTCACCGGATCCGGCGCCATGGGGGTGGGGACGGGGTGGGGTGGGAGTCTATTAAAAAAATCAAAAGGTACTGATGCGCCCGCGGCCTGGCCGAGTGCGGCGGTCACCTGGAGCAGGACCTTAGTGTGGGCGCCGGCCCAGGGGTCCGGGCGGCCGGCGGGTGGTGCCGGGGACAGGAGAGGCTCCGGGAGCGGGGATGGCACCTCGGACGGGGGCACGGTGGTGCCGCGGAGGGCGTCGCTGCGGACGCAGGACGGGCCGGCTTCGGTCACGCGGACGGCCAGCCGTTGCAGCGCGTCGTCGGTGACGGTGATGATCAGGTAGCCGCGCGGGGCTGGTGTGACGGTTGCGATCCAGGGGGTAGCACGGAGCGGCGCGGCGATGGCTTCGGCGATAGCTGCGGCGTGCTGGCCGGTGATGCGGAGCGGGAGACCTGCGGTGTAGCGGCCGGGAGCGCCGCCGGAGCGCAGCACCGGGTCGTGGCCGGGCACGGGGTAACCAGCGTCGTTGGCGGCCGACAGCAGCGCCTGGCGCAGGTCGGCCGTCAGCATGGGGTGGCCGACGTTCAGCCGAGCGCGGTGGGCGGCGCGCCCGCCAGCTCGCGGACCACGCGGATCATCTCGCCCGGGTCGAACGGCTTGGTCAGGTAGGCGTCCACGCCGATCTGGTGCCCGCGCTGCTTGTCGTCCTCCTGCGCCCGCGCCGTGATCAGGACCACCTTGATGTGCGAGGTGTCGGGGTTCTTGCGCAGCTCACCGGCGGTCACCCAGCCGTCCAGCCGCGGCATCATCACGTCGAGCGTGATCACCTGCGGCGAGATCGATCCCACCTTGTCCAGGCAGTCCTGGCCGTCCACGGCCGTCGACACGTCAAACCCCTCAAGCGTGAGGTTCACGGCAATGAGCTGCCTGATCACCTCGTCGTCGTCCACAACCAGAACCCGTCCCAGTGCCTGCGTCACGGGCGCGAGGCTATCCGCTGTTCGGCCGCTCGTGTGCACAGTTCCCCGGCGTGTCTTGGCGGTTGTCGCGGTTGCGGCTGGTTTGGCCTGCGGGCGACGTGGCGGCCGGGGGCGCCTGGGCCTCTGTCGGCGTGGTCCTGGGCGGGGGTGCGGGCTGGTAAGGTTGCTCCGTTCCGTTCGCCCGCGGGCCTGTGCGCGCCGCGGCTGAGCCCCCATAGCTCAGCGGATAGAGCATCGGCCTCCGGAGCCGTGTGCGCAGGTTCGAGTCCTGCTGGGGGCGCCTTCTTCTACCTGGTCGTTTGGCCGCTGAGCAGGTCTTTTACTCAGCCGCCTCGTTCCCGGAATGCAGCCGGATGTCACTCGATGCGGCGTTGAGTCGGGATTCCCGCTGCCGAATCGGCCTTAAGAAGTTAAATCGAGGATGACCCGGTGGCCGTGATCGCCCCAGCGCTGACGAAGAACCAGGCCGTGGAGCTCGCGCCGCACAAAATCCATGTCGCACGCCCGTAACCTCCTGGCCCGCGCCCCGGGGTGCTGGCTGTGGCCGGGGACGGGCAGTCCGATCAGCTGTCCGAGCAGTGCGACGACCTGCTCGGTGTAGATGACGCGACCGTTGCCGTATGGGTTGCCCGTGAACTTGACCGCATACAAGCGGCCGTCATTGCACCTGAACTTCGGCGGCTGGGAGGCACTAGGCAGGCGGGCCCAGAAGGTGTTCCCAGGCTGACGCCGGGGATTCTAGCCTGCGAGCCGCAGGTCAACGCTGGCGAGCGGGCCACCGGCCTGCTGCAACAGCCCGCCGGCGTGCAGACCGCCCAGGTCGATGGGGGCAAATCCGTTGGCCGCGAGCACTGCTGCGACGTCAGCTTTGGCCTCGTCTTCGTCGCCGCTCATGAAAGCAGCCCGGCGCTCTCCCGGGTGGACCGGTGAGACCATCTGGGCGAACGGGAGGTGGTTGAACGCTTTGACCACGCGCGCGCCGGGAGCCCGCTGAGAGACCACCTCACTGCTGGCGCGGCCGCCGAAGTCGTGTACCTCGATCCGCGGCGGCGCGTACACCTTGATCGCGTTGGTGGCATCGACCAGGACCCGCCTGCCCCACGGCGGCGCAGCACGCAGCACCCCGTCGACGACGTCCCACGGTGTTGCCAGCAGGACCACCTCGGCGGTGAGCGCCTGCTCAGCGGTGACCGCCTCGGCCTCCGGCCCGAGAAGGGCGGCGACGCCGGCCACGCGCTCCGGCCCGTGGCTGCCGCTGATCGCGACACGCCAGCCTGCCCTGGCGAAGAACCGGCCGACGCCGGCGCCGATCGTGCCCGCGCCCACCACCCCGACCTGCCTGTCCATGATGACCTCCTGCGCTGACGCTAGCCATCCGGATAATGGGTTGTCAAACCCACTTGCAGAGCAGTGATCACTGCGGGGCTGGCGGGTGCGGTCGGCGCGCGGGACCCGGACCTGGCCGGTTTCCAGGGTTGGGTTTGACTTCCCAGAATACGTGACCTAGATTTTGGGATACATATCCCATAAAAAATGGAGTGACGCATCATGACGAACAACCTGGACGGGTCGGTTGCCCTGGTCACCGGCGCCACCTCGGGCATCGGCGAGGCGACCGCCGTCAAGCTCGCCGAGCAGGGCGCTTCGGTGATCGTGCACGGCCGCGACGCCGACCGCGGGGCCGCGGTGGTGAAGGGGATCCAGGCCGACGGCGGCCAGGCGCGGTTCCTGGCCGCGGACCTCAGCCACCCTGACGACGTGCGGCGCCTCGCGCAGGACGCGGGTGACGTCGACATCCTGGTCAACAACGCCGGGGTCTACCAGTTCGGGTCGACCTTCGACGTGGACGACGCCGTCTTCGACCTGCACATCAACACCAACCTGCGGGCGCCGTTCCTCCTGGTCAAGCAGCTCGTGCCGATGATGAACGCGCGCGGCTCCGGGGCTGTCGTCAACGTGAGCACCTTCGGCGCGTCGGTGGCGGGCAAGCTCGGCGGCATCTACGGCGCCTCCAAGGCGGCGCTGGAGCTGATGACCCTGGTGTGGGCGGATGAGTTCGGCCCGAGCGGGGTGCGGGTCAACGCCGTCGCCGCCGGCCCCACGCGAACCCCAGGGACCGCAGTGTACGGGGAGATGGCCGAGGCGCTCGGAAACGCGTTCGCGCTCGGCCGGACCGCTGACGCCCGCGAGATCGCCGAGGCGGTCGTCTTCCTGGCTTCCCCGGCGGCCAGCTACGTCAACGGTGCCGTGCTGCAGGTGCACGGCGGCCTCAAGGCGGTCATGCCCGGCTAGGACCTGCCTGCGCCTGACTGGCGGGGACTTCGGCCGCCTTCGGCTGGCCCGTTCCGCCTCACCCTCGAATCGGAGACATCTCGATGCAGTCCCAGACAGTCCCGCAAGCTGGCCCGGGGAAAAGACCGGGCCTCGTGCTCGCCGCCTTGTGCCTGGCGAGCTTCATGGCCACCCTCGACTTGTTCGTCGTGAACGTCGCGCTCAAGGACATCGGCCGCGACTTCTCCGGGCAGGGCCTGTCCAACCTGTCCTGGATTCTGAACGCCTACGCCATCATCTTCGGGGCTCTGCTGATCCCGGCCGGGCGGATGGCCGACAAGTACGGGCGCCGCAACGCGTTCGTGGTCGGCCTGGCGATCTTCATTCTCGCCAGCCTGGCGTGCGCGCTCGCCCCTGACCTGTGGACGCTGGTCGGGTTCCGCTGCCTGCAGGCGGCGGGGGCCGCGGTGCTCACCCCGGCCAGCCTCGGCCTGGTCCTGACCGCACTGCCGCCGGAGCGAGTGGCCAACGGCGTGCGCCTGTGGGCGGTCAGCGCCGCCCTGGCCGGCGCCGCCGGCCCGGTGGTCGGCGGTCTGCTCACCGAGGTCAGCTGGCGGTGGATCTTCGTCATCAACATCCCGCTCGGGGTGGCGGCGGCGGCTGTCGCCCTGGCCCTGGTTGCCCGCGACGAGCACGACCGCTCCACCCGCATCCCCGACCTGCTCGGCAGCTTCCTGCTGGTCATCAGCGTCGGGGCCGCGTCGCTGGGCCTGGTCAAGGGCCCCGACTGGGGATGGGGGGACGCCGCGACCAGCGTGTGCTGGGCCGTCACGGTCGTGGCCGCCGCGGGATTCGCGGTCAGCACCCGTCGCTCGGCCGTCCCGGTGATCGACTTCAGCCTGTTCCGCAGCCGGGTCTTCAGCATGGCCAACCTGTCGGCCGCGCTGCTGTTCGGCCTGACCGGCATGCAGTTGCTGTCGGTGAGCTTCTTCCTGCAGAACTCCTGGCACTGGTCGGCGGTGGAGACCGGCCTGGCCATCGCCCCCGGCCCGGCCATGGTCTTCCTCGCCTCCGGGGCCGGCCAGAAGCTCAACGCCCGGTTCCCGGCCGGGCGGGTCGCCTCCGCCGGGTTCATCCTGGTCGCCATCGGGCAAGCGCTCATCACCCTCAGCCTGCACCAGTGGCACAGCTACGCCGGCTCGATGCTGCCCGGCTGGCTCATCCTCGGCACCGGACTCGGGTTGGCCATGCCGACCATCATCGAGTCCGCCACCGTCGACCTGCCCGCCGAGGAGAGCGGCACCGGCAGCGCCATCAACGCGACCGCCCGCCAGCTCGGCGCCGTCCTGGCCACCGCCGTCACCGTGGTGATCCTCGGCCAAGCCGCCACCACCGGGACCGCGGCGAGGTACTACACCACCTGGTGGGTCGCCGTGATCGCCAGCGTTGTCGGCGCCGTCGTGGTGCTCGGCATCAGCCCCTCCCGGCGGCATGGCGTCAGCCGCCCCGACCAGGAACAGGCCGGCCACGTGGCCGTGCCGTGACCAAGCCACCTGCCATGTCAATCCCAACCCAGCACCACTACCAGGAAGGCACCACCATCCATGTCTGACCAGCCCGTCGTGCTCGTTACCGGCGCCCTGACCGGGATCGGGCTTGCCACCGCCCGACTGTTCGCCACCGACGGCGCCCGCGTGGTCCTGTCCGGCCGCCACCCCGACACCGGCCAGTCCCTGGCCAGGGAACTGCAGGGCGCCGGCGCGCAGGCCGAGTTCATCCAGGCCGACGTCCGCCACGACGACGACCTCAGGAACCTGGTTGACCGGACCGTCGAGCGCTTCGGCCGCCTGGACATCGCCGTCAACAACGCCGGTGCCGACCAGCTCGGGCCGATCACCGCCATAACCCCCGAGAGCTACGCCGCGACCTTCGACACCAACGTCCTCGGCACGCTGCTGAGCATCAAGCACGAACTGCGCGTCATGCAGGAGCAGAGGTCCGGCCGCATCGTCAACATCAGCTCCATCTACGGGCAGAAGGGCTTCGGCGGCGGGGCGCTGTACGTCGCGAGCAAGCACGCGATCATCGGCATCACCAAATCCGCCGCCCTGGAAGCCGCGCCCTTCGGTGTCCGCGTCAACGCCATCGGCCCCGGCCCCATCGAAACGGCCATGTTCAACCGGGTCACCGGCGGCCACCCTGAGGCCAAGGCGGCGTTCCTGTCCACCGTCCCCACCGGCCGGGCCGGCGACCCGGCCGAGGTCGCCGAGGCGATCCGCTACATCAGCTCACCCCAGGCCGACTACCTGACCGGCCAGACGATCTTCCTCGACGGCGGCATGACCGCCGGCTGACCGGCACTACCAGCTGAGTGCCCCGGCCCTACCGCACCCGCGGCGGGGCCGGCGCACTTGGCCCAAAGGGTAAAATATGGGAAGAATAACCCAGTTCCGGTAGGATGATGAGATGAACAGCGGGCAGGCAGACACCACGCCCCGGCTGACCCCGAAGGGCCGGGCCACGCGCGAGCGGATCCTGGCGAGTGCAGCCACCCTGATCCTGCAGCACGGCGTGACCGGCACCGGCATCGACGACGTGCGCGCCGCGGCCGGAGTCAGCGGATCGCAGATGACACACTACTTCCGGGACAAGCAGCACCTGGTCAAAGACGTGATCGCCTGGCAGGCCCAGTCAGTGCTGACCGAGCACCGGGCACCGCAGCTGGGCGAGCTCGACACCTTCCCCGCACTCCGGCTGTGGGCCGACCTCCACCTCCAGCGGCAGGTGGAACGGGACTGCCAGGGCGGGTGCAGCTTCGGCTCGCTGGCCGGCCAGCTCGTGGAGTCCGATCCCCAGATCCGCACCGACCTGGCTGGCGGCTTCGCCGAATGGCTCGAGCTGTTCCGTCACGGCTTCGCCCTCATGCGGGCCCGCGGCGACCTCCTCCCGGCGGCCGACCCGGACTCGCTCGCCTCGGCGATGCTGGCGGCCATGCAGGGCGGCATGCTCCTGACCCAGACCCTGCGCGACACCGCCCCGCTGCGCGCCTCCCTGGACGCGGCGCTGACCTACATCGGCACCTTCGCCGCGGATCCCGATTCCGCCGCACAGGCCCTGCGGCTCCCCCGGCCCGGCGCCGCCTCAGTAGGCCGCCCTGACCAGGGTCCGGCGCCGGCGTCGTAGCCCAGATGGCCATCAGGAGGAGGCGTCCCGTGGCCCAGGTGCAGATCATCGCCCGGCACACGATCAAGGAAGGGCACGAGGAGGAGGTCCTGGCCCTGCTCGGCCAGTTCATCCAGGCGGCCCGGCCGGAGCCGGGCAACCTCGCCTTCTTTCTCAGCCGAAATGGCCTCTCGTCTACCCCGTCGACGGTGACGGCTCGGCACAGTCATGGTCTGCTTGAGGTGATGCGCCGAGCTGAGCGGCTACGCGGCAACCGGAGCTCAGCGACGCCGCCGGGGCCGTTCAGCTGGTCAACGTCGTCGAGTGTCTGGCGTACGCGCTGTTGGGTGCGGTCCAGGTCGCCCGTGGTGACCTCGCTGGGGTCCAGGAAGACCTGGGTGAGCTCGGGTATCCGCTCGCGCATCTCGATTTCGATGCCGGTGCACACCAGCTGTACCCGGTGGGCGCTCAGGTCATCCTCGAACTGCACCCGGGCCGCGACCAGCACACTGGCCGACCCGAGCTGCATGGTGAGGATTTCCTTGACGCCGGTTATCTCAGGATGGCTGGTGATCGTGGCGAATGCCGTGGCCCGCACCACCGGATCGGCAGATTCACCGATCAGCAGTTCCTTGGTATCCCGGCCAAGGATGACGGCGACGTAGCCGAGCAGAACCGCGATCACCAGCGAGGCCACACCTTCCCACGCCTCTACCCCGGTCAGCTGGTGCAGTACCGTGCCGGCCGCCGCCGTCATCACGCCGATCACCGCCACCGAGTCCTCACCGGCCACGGTTTTGACCGTGGGGTCCGGGCTGCGCAAGACGAAGATGAAGAAGCCGCGGTTGGCGTGGCGAGCCTCTTGCCGCACCTGGGCCACGGCCTTGCGCAGCGACGTGCCTTCCAAGACCAGCGAAACACCGAGCACGACGTAGATGACCACGAACTCAAGCAGTGAAGGCTGCTTCGCGGTGCCGCTGGACAGCAGCGCCGACACGCCTTGATAGGCGGAAAACGCGGCCCCGGAGAGAAAGATCCCCATCGCGGCGATCAGCGCGTAGAAGAACCGCTCTTTGCCGTACCCAAAGGGATGCGTACGGTCAGCGGGCCGCTCGGACCTGCGCAATGACACCAGCAGGAAGACTTCATTCATGGTGTCCGCGACCGAGTGCGCCGCCTCCGACAACATCGCCGGAGAGCCAGTGAACAGCCCGGCGGCCAACTTGATGACCGCGACTCCAATGTTGGCCGCCAGCGCCAGCACCACAGTGCCCCGAGTCTGACCCGGCACGCTATCGACCCTGCGACCAGGCGGCAGGCAGCACAGATCGCAGAAGATCAGCTGCTGGCATTACTCCACCCCGGGTCGACTTGGACTGCGCACGTCCTCTTGCCAATTTTTCGCTGGTTATACATCTGCTCCCGCGCCCACCTTCCGGGGTGGCGGCCGGGGACTGTGGGACTGTCAACTTAACGGTGTAACTGGATCTTGATGGGTTACTTGCGGCCGGCGCTGAGGCGGCCGTCGAAGGTGATATCGAAGGCGTTCAGGGCGCTTTTCCACCGGTTGGACCAGCGTGTGCGGCCCCGGCCGGTGGGATCCAGGCTCAAGATCACCAGGTAGAGGTGCTTGAGGGCGGCCTGCTCGGTGGGGAAATGGCCGCGGGCCTTGACGCTGCGGCGGAACCGGGCGTTCAGGCTCTCGATGGCGTTGGTGGTGGTGATCAGGGTGCGGATCTCGCGGTCGAGGCCAGGAACGGGGTGAACTCGGCCCAGGCGGCCTCCCACAGCCTGGTGATGGCCGGGTACCGGGCCTGCCAGGTGGCGGAGAAGTCAGCGAACCGGTCGAGGGCCTCGGCGTCGGTGGCGGCGGTGCAGATGGGCTTGAGGTCTTTGGCGAGCTTGTCCCAGTCCCGGCGGCTGGCATAGCGGAAGCTGTTGCGCAGCAGGTGCACGATGCAGGTCTGGGTCACCGCCTTTGGCCAGGTCGCGGCGATCGCGTCGGGGAAGCCTTTGAGCCCGTCGCAGACCACCATCAGCACATCGGCGACCCCGCGGTTCTTGATCTCGGTCAGCACCCGCAGCCAGTACTTGGCGCCCTCCCCGTCGCCGTGCTCCCCGGCCCACAGGCCGAGGATGTCGCGTTCCCCGTCGGCGGTCACGCCCAGGGCGACGTAGATGGGCCGGTTGGCGACCTGCCCGTCGCGGATCTTGACGTAGATGGCGTCCAGGAACAGCACCGCGTAAACCGGGCGATTTCCAGTGGTGGTTGCGAACTAGCTGATGAGCAATGCTTTCATGGCTTCCTCGGGTGTCTTGTCGCCGAGGGTGAGACGCGGCCGCTGGTTGAGTTCCGCGGCGACGCGCCGGAGGTCTTGAACGGTGTGGACCGATAGGTCGCTGTGCTTGGGGAAGTACTGGCGGATCAGGCCGTTGGTGTTCTCATTCAGGCCCCGTTGCCAGGGGGAATGCGGGTCGCAGAAGTAGATGTCGAAGCCGGTCGCGGCGGCGGTCTGCTCGTGCATCGACATCTCGCGGCCCTGGTCCCAGGTCAGCGTCTTGCGCCAGGTCCCGGGGATGATCTGGGTCTGGGTGATCAGCGCGTCGCGCAGCTGCGGGGCTTTGTAACCGTCCGGCAGGTGCACCAGGACGAGGAACTTGGTGACCCGCTCGACCAGGGTGCCGATGGCCGAGGGGCCTGCTGCGGACCCGTACTGACCGATGATGAGGTCACCTTCCCAGTGCCCCGGGACCCGCCGTTCGGTGACCTCGGCTGGGCGCTGAGCCAGCAGCGTCATGTTCTTGATCTTGTTCGGGACGGCAACGCCCCGCCGGTGCGGCTTGCGGCGCGAACGCCCCGTGCGGAGCTTGCTGGATTTGCGGCCCAGTAGCCCCTTGAACAGCCCGCCGTAGATGGTTTCCGCGCAGACCTGCATTCCCGGCCGGCCGGGATAGGTGCGCGTGAGGAACCGGGAGATCTGCTGGGGTGACCACTTCTCGGTGAGCTTGCCGTGCACGAGGGCACGCAGCGGCTTGCTGCCGAGCTTCTCCTTCCGGGGACGGCCCCGGCGGAAAAGCGCCTGGTTGTGGGCCCACCAGGGCTGGTAGCGGCCGTCCGGCTTGCTGTTGCGGCTGATCTCCCGGTAGACGGTCTGGAAACTCCTGCCGATGCCCGCGGCGATCTGCTTGACCGGCTGCCCTGCCTGCAGGCCATCGGCGATGGCGATCCGGTCATCCTGGGTCAGGAACCGCGGGGATATCGGTCCGGGGCCGGGAATGATCATCCCGCCAGCATCGAGGAACCACAACGATCCGCAGCTCGTCGGCACGCCGACAACGCGGGCGGCTGCCGCGCCCTTGTATCCCTCCCGGATCAACTCGAAGTATCGCTCCTTGACCGCAGACGGCATCTTGTTGTGAGCCCAGCGAGGCATCCGAACATCCCTTCCCGGAACGTTCGCAACCACCGATGGAACTCAAGCCGGGTCCAGCGGCCGGGACTGCCACTCAGCCAGCCCCTCCAGGACCCGGTCGGTGATCGCCGAGATGGTGTCCCGGGAGACCTCGGTGCCGTAGATCTCGGCCAGGTGGGCCTGCACCTCCCCGGTGGTCAGGCCCTTGGCCACCAGCGAGATGACCATGTCATCGATCCCCCCAGCCGCCGGGCCCGCTTGGCCACGATCTTCGGCTCAAACGAGCTGCCCCGGTCCCGCGGCACGCTGACCTGCACCGGGCCCGTCTCAGTCAGCACCGTCTTGTCCCGGTGCCCGTTGCGGGAGTTCCCGCTGCCATCCCCGGCCCGATCATGCTTGCGGTAACCGAGATGATCATCCATCTCGGCTTCCAGGGCCGACTCCAGCACCACCTTGGCCAGCCGGCCCAGCAACCCGCCCGGCCCGGTCAGGGACACCCCTTCGGCCCGGGCCTGAGCGGCCAGCTGCCGGACCAGCTCCTCATCCGCTGCCCCGGCCAGCTTCCCGCCATCGCCACCATCGGCCTGCTTCGCTGTCATCGTCACAGTGTTTCCTCCCTGAACGGCACATCCGTCCGTCCTGTCACAGGAGTTACACCGTTGTTGTTCTTACAGTCCCGGCGGCCGGGCGTAGGGTGGGAGGGTTACGTGACCTTGTTGTCTGGTTGTGGTTAGCCGGGTCCCCGCCGGCTGCATCCCCCCGGCTCGGTTACGGTCCTAGTGACCGCATTACGCCAGCGTTCTTCCCTGGTAGTGCCCCCCCAGATACCGTCCGGCTGGGTAATCAGGGCGTAGGACAGGCAGTTCGCTCGCACCGGGCACCGGGCACAAACGGTCTTCGCGGCACTGATCTGCACCTGCGCGGGACCCGACGCGGAGATCGGAAAGAAAAGCTCCGGATCCTCACGGAGGCAGGCTCCGCGCAGCATCCAGCGAGTTCGAGCGGCTGATGGTGCGGCAATCCGAAGTTCTGGCCGACCGAGCAGGCCGGGAGTTGCGGCCGTCGGCGAACTGGGACCGGTGAACTGGTAGTCAAAATCAGGCTCGGCCATGGCAACTCCCGATAGTGGAAAGGACCACCGGGGACCGGAGCGGCCGAACGACCCTTTAATGCTACGCCACCGTTGAATTATGGACAATGCAGCGGAATCGTGGAGACGCCACCCGCCGCTCGTCTCCGGCTCGTCGGCTTGCAACTCCTCGATGGCCTGAGCCCGATGTTCTGGTGGGGCAGGTAGATGGCGCTCACGGCGGCGCGCCATACTTCGCGCAGCGCCGTGAGCGACCACGCGAGCACCTTGTCTGGACCCGCAGACGCCCACTCCCCACGAGCACATCAGCTACGCCTTCCCGGGCAGGTTTTCCAAAAGCGGACGACGGCGCAGATCAGTGGGCCGATGACTGTGGCTTCATCACCGTCGATGCCGAGCTCGTCATGATGGTGATCACTGCTCATCAAAGTGATGAGATATGCTCGTCCCAGCCACGCTGGCACTCCGGCACCGCCGGGGTTAATTCCAGCGGCAGCAGCTGCTCCGGACCCCGGCAGCGGATCCTGTGAGGACCGCCAAGCCGGAGGCACCGCGAGCCATGCTCAATCAGGAACGTCACCCTGGTCAAGGCCACTACCGGTCTCCGACCAGGAGACGGTCATGACTTATTTGATCCCACAGCCCGGCCACACTGAGCTCAGCGACAGCGAATTGGCCCGGTACCTGCACGATCCCGAGCACCATGACTCGGCGCTGGAAATGCTGGTGTACCGCTATCAGGCCCTGGTGCGGACCCTGGCCCACCAGTACCAGCTGCCAGCCCAGCATTATGAGGACCTCACTCAGGCCGGGTATGTGGGCTTGATGAAGGCGATCAACAACTTTGACCCCGCGATCCGGCCTGATCTGAAGCCGTACGCGCGGGCGTGTGTGGACGGGGAGATCAAGCGGTACTTCCGGGACAAGCGGTGGCTGATCCGGGTCAGCCGCTCGGACCAGGAACTGCTGCTGGCGGCCAGGACAGCCCAGGTCGACCTGGCCGCCGAGATCGGCCGGACCCCCACCGACGATGACGTTGCCGGCCGCCTCAAGGTCACCACCGGCGAACTGCGACACGCTTACCAGGCGCACCAGGCCTTCGCGCCAGGCTCCATCGACGCCCCGGTCTCGGGTGACGATGACCGGGGCATCGGCGAGGTCATCGGCGCGGAGGATCCGCAACTGGCCCTATCCGACACCATGGATGCGGTCCAACAGCACTGGAAAGAGCTGCCGGCCACGCAGCGCGAAGTCCTGCTCATGCGCTTTTACGGCAACATGACTCAGGCTCAGGTCGCGGACCGGCTGCACTGCTCCCAGATGCACGTGTCCCGGCTGCAGACCCGTGCTCTGACATTTCTGCGTAAACAGCTGCAGGCCGGGTGAGCGAACCCAGGGGCACAGGCCGCCCAGATCCGTGCCCTTTCCGGAATTGGATCAGCTACCGCAGGGCCATCACACCAGAAATGCGGAGTGTCACCGTACAGGAAAGGACAGGCGGCCTTTATGCGCATTCATTCTGAGGAACCAACCGAGCAGGGTACTGCGCCGGGTAATCAGCTGCCGGACGAGGAGCCCATCGGTGATCATTCCCATACCTACGGCAAGCCAGTATCGTGGGTCCTCGTGGGCGTGGCCATCGCTGCCTTTATGGCTGGCGGCTTCGCTATCGTGTACGGACTATGGTGGTTGTTCTGGGCCTGCCTGGGCGTCACTGTTCTTGCGATCCCGGTCGGTAAGGCCATCGACATCATGGGTGATGCCGTCCTCACGGGCGATCCGTCCAAGCAGGCCGGCCAGGGCGGCAGCGTGGCTGAAGATACCGGCTCGGCCGCCAATCCGGGCGTCAATCTCGGCCTGCCACTCGCGATACCTCGCGACGCACGCTAATCGTCTCCGTATCGGGCGTAGACAAAGGAACGGAGCGTGATGATCGCGCGTAGTGCTATCCCGGAGCTGGCGCCAGGAAACGGCGGCGGCATGGGACTGCTGACGGTGTCGATGTCGGTCACAGAATCCTATGTTCTGGTGAAAGTCGCCGGCGAGGCGGATATGACGGTAAGCGGCCAGGTGCGTGAGCTGCTGGCCGCGGTACTTGCGGGAATGCGGCATCTAGTCGTTGACGTGTCGGGGCTGCGTTTCATCGATGCCGCGTGTGTGCGGGTGCTGGTGGGAGCGTGCGGGGCAGCGGAGGACGCCGGCGGCACGCTGGTACTAGTCGCGCCACAGCCGGTCGTGGCACGGATGCTGGGGTTGTGCCGTACTGATCAGCTGATCGCGGTGTACGGGAGCGTGGCCGAGGCGCCCTCTTGCCTGGTGCAGCCGGCGAGAGAAGTGCCCGTGCCGGGGCTGCGCAGTGATCACGAATATTCGGCCTCGGCTGGTTGAAAGAGTGCTGGTTGAAAGAGTGACCGCTGCCGAAACTGCGGTGCCCTCCGTTCCGGGCCGGCTCCTGGATATAGGCCTCACCCAGCTGGTCCGGCGCGGCTTGCGGGGGGTGTGGGTCCGGGGCGAGCTGCCCGCTTCGGCCGCGATATGGGCCGCTAACCATCACAGCTGGTGGGACGGATTCGTTGCCGCCACGGTCCTGCGGGAGCAGCAGCGCCCGGCCGCGCTGCTCATGGATGGAGACAACCTTGACACCTTCCGGTTTGTGCGATCGGCCGGAGTCATCTCGGCCCAGCGGCCGCGGCAGGCCCTCAAGGCGCTACGCGAGGGCCGGGTGCTGGTGATCTTTCCGGAAGGTGAACTCTTCCCTCCGGGACCGTTGCGCACGGTGGCACGCGGAGCCGGATGGCTTGGCCGCCACGCTCCCGCGGCCGTGGTTCCGGTCGCCGTCCGGGTCGCCAGCCGCGGGCATCAGTACCCCGAAGCGTTCGTGGACATTGCCCCCGAAGTAGGGCCCGCTGACCTCCCAGCGGCATTGACGTCGCGGCTGGACCAGCTCGACGCGGCCCTGCTCAGCGGGGATCCGCGCCGCCCGGTGCCAGGCTTCCGGTGCGCGGTGAAAGGCCGCCTGAGCTGGGATGAAAGGATCACCCGCTGGGCCGGGCTGATCAAGCGATGAACAGGCTGCGCCGCGTGGTAACGGCTTTCCTGCTCCTGAAACTGAGCGTCCTGATCCTCAACCTGTGGCAGTTTCCCGTCTTGGGCCGCAGCCCGGACGTGAGCCCCCGTGTCGCGGCACCGCCGGCCCGACCACAGCCGCAGGTGTCACTGCTCGTCCCGATGCGCAACGAAGCGGCCCGGCTGGCGGCGTCAATCCCCGCGATCCTGGCTCAGGGCGCAGACGAGATCATCATGCTGGACGACGAATCGGCCGACGGTACCGGAGCGCTGGCTCGAGCGCTGGTGGCCGGGCATCCCCAGGCACGGGTAGAGGACGGCGTTCCGGCGCCCCCCGGGTGGGTCGGCAAAAACTGGGCCTGCCACCAATTGGCCGCTAAGGCGTCCGGATCGCTGCTCGTCTTCTGTGACGCTGACGTACTTCTGGCCGAGGGCGCCATCGACGCCGTGATCACCGAGATGCAGGCCCAGCGGGCTGACGTCTTCTCAGTGTTTCCCCGGCAGATCACGGCCACCCTGGGCGAGCATCTCATCACTCCGCTGATCGACGACGTGCTGCTGTGTTTCCTCCCGTTCCCCCTGCTGTCGGCCGACGTGCCCCAGGCCGCGACCGCGAACGGCTCGCTGCTGTCGTTCACCCAGCCTGCTTACCGCCATTGCGGTGGTTTCGCCGCCGTCCACAGCGAGCTCGTCGAGGACGTAGCGATCGCGCGCCGGGCGCGGAAGGCCGGGCTGAAGCTGGGCCTGGTGCTCGGCGGCCCGCTGGTGGCGACGCGCATGTACCGCGGTTACCGCGAGGTGCTGGGCGGGATGTCGCGCGGCCTGCTGCCGGTGACCGGGGGCTCACGTAGCCGCCTCGTGCTCGGGGCCAGCTGGCATCTGCTCGCCTACACCCTTCCCTGGGGCCTGGCGCGCCGTCAGCGTGGGTGGAGCCTTCCCCTGGTACTGGGTGTCGCAGAACGGGCCCTGGTCGAGATCAAGACCGGACGGCGGACGGTATGGCAGGCGGCGCTGATGCCACTGTCCCCGCTGGCTGCTGGCCCTATCGTCGCGCGGGCGTTGCGGCGCAACCAGCGCTGGAAGGGACGGGTTTACTCATGACCCTGCCGCGACCTCGGACCGCGTACGGAGTCGGCCATATCAGCCGCTGGGGCCAGGACCCGCTGGGCCTCATCGAGGAAGGCGCCCGGCTGGGGCCGGTGTTCGGGCTGCGGCTGTGGCGGCCGGCGGTGCTCGGGTACTCGGCCGACTGGAATCGCTTCGTGCTGAGCGACATCAAGACGTTCCGCAGCAAGGGCAGCATGAGTGACCTATCCCCCTACCTGAACGCCGGAGTCGTCCAGCTCGACGCGCCGGAACACCGGCGGCGCCGCCAGAAGCTCAACCCGGCCTTTGCCCACAGCTCCGTCCGGACCATGACTGACCAGATCAGCGAGGTGATCGCGCGCTGCCTGCCCTCGGGGCCCTTCGACGCGGTCGCGTGGTCGGCCGCCCTGATGCGCGAAATCCTCGCCGTCACGTTCCTCGGCGGCCGGGTCCGGCCGGGGCTACTGGCTGACTTCCTCCGCCCGCTTGACCGTGCGCTGCCGTCCCCGTTCCTGCGTCGGCCCGTGCTGTTTCACCGGATGAACGAGGTCATGCGGGACTGCATCGCGCAGGCACCGGCCGGGACGCTGGCGGCGGCCTTCCGTGACCTGCCCAACGGGCCGGAGGAACTGCGGGTCGCCGTGAGCGCTGGCTACGACACCACCGCGCACACGCTGGCCTTTTTGCTCAGCCACGTTGCTCAGCAGCCGGAGTTGCTGGCCGGGGAGCGCCGTTCGTCCGTGATCAACGAAGTTCTGCGGCTGTACCCGGCGGGCTGGGTGGGCAGCCGGCGCTGCACGGTGGACACCGAGTTCGGTGGCTACCGGATCCGCCGCGGCAGCCTGGTGCTGTACAGCCCCTATCTCACCCACCGTGATCCGCAGCTCTGGACCGACCCCCTGAGCTTCCGGCCTGAGCGTTTCGCCGACGGTGCGGCGGCCTGGAGCTTCATCCCGTTCGCCGCAGGCGAACGGACCTGCCTGGGACGGTCGTTCGCACAGCTGGTGCTGAGCACCGTTCTGGATGCCCTGGCCGGCACCGATCTGCGCTTCACCGCCGGAGATATCCGCCCCCGGGCTGGCATCACCCTCGCCCCGGCGGGGCCTCTGCACTTGGAGCTGAACCGATGACGAAGGAAAAGAAGGCTCGTGACGTCTGGATCCGTCAAGCGCCGTGGGGCCTCCCCCCGGCACGACATCGGCCGCCGATCCGGCCCGAGCCGGGCCACCCTGTGGATCGGCAGCATCTGGGCGTTCATCGCGGCTTTGTGCTACAGCTCGTTCCTGCTCAGCCCATGGACGGACGCTGCGTCATCGACTTCGAGCGGTTTCGTCAGCGAGCTCGAGGACCCTGGCCAGCCTTTCGCGTGGCTGTATCGCATCTCCGACGTACTGGCCGGCATAGGCATCCTGGTCGCGGCGTGGGTGCTGTGGCGTCTGATGGCGGGCCGCCGCTGGACGGCCACCGGAGTCGCCTTGTTCGCCCTCACCGGTGCCGGCTCAATACTGGACGCCGTCACCAGCATGCAGTGTGACCCGAGTACCAGCGCCCAGTGCGCGCAGAATGAGCACACAACCCTCGGTCTCATCGCTCAATTGCTCGCTCTGCACACGGATTCCGGCCTGCTGGGATTCGTTGGCAGTGCCGCCGGCGCGGCCGTCCTGGGCGTCGCGGTCGCCGGCCGCTGGCCGCTCTGGGGCCGCCTGCAAATCGCTCTCGGGATCGCCATGGCCAGCTGCGGCCTGGCCGACGTCGTTCTGCTCCTGCTGAGCAGCAGCATTGGAACGACGGAACGAACCCGCGTCCTGCTCACTTCCGGATGGTTCCTGATCGTCGGTCTTTTCCTGGCCACGAGAGCGCGCAGATACACCCGGGGTGCACGTCCGTCGGCCGGCCTCGATGGACCGGGAGAAGTAGCATTGTCGGCTACGGGACGGATAACTTCGACCGGCATCGAGCCGACGGGAGGTTTCTACGGGGTAATTGGCCGGGCCGAGGAAATCGCGCGGGCCATGGGCAGCCCTGTCGCCGGTCCTGAGCACTTCTTTCTCGGGATGCTGCACGCCAACTGCCAGCCGATCTATATCCTGGCCGACCGTGGAATTTTGGACCCGGGCGAGGCCGAGGCAGCCGTGCTCGAGGCCAGAGATGAAAGGCTCGCCGTGACCGAGACCGCAGTCATCCTGCTTGCGGATCAGGACTTCGACAATGCAACCCGAGACGTGATCTCCGTGGCCCGGGCCCCGAAGACCGGGGGATGATTCATCGGCATCACAGCCGATGAGCAAGTCTGGATCGAAGTCATCGACGATGACAGCCGCACCGTCGTGAACGCCGCACTGACCTGTCTCGGGCGCCCGACTCTTACCTAACGCCTGCTCAGGGCAATCCCCGCGTCTGCGCCAGCCGTATATAGAACGTGAAGAGTGGGCGAATCGCGGCGGGGCGGCTGGTTGGTCAGCCGTCGCCGGCCGTACTGTGAGCGGGCTTGGGCCTGACGACGGTCATCATCTGGGTGACGACGGCACGGAACTGGGGCTGGGCGTGTTGACCGGGCGCGAACGCGCTCAGGCGGTCGAGCATTTGCAGCAGTGCGGCCGGTGCCGGGCCCGGGTATACCAGATGGCGTTCACCAGCGACGAACTGCTGCGCCTGGTGCCCGGGCAACAGCCACCGGCTGGCTTTTCGGCCCAGGTCACCGAGCGGCTCCGCCAGGCCAGGAAGCCACCCGGGCGCTCACGCAGGTCCAGGGCGCTGGCCGCGGCGGCCGTGGTTCTGGTGGGAGCGGCCGGGCTGGCCGGCTGGGGACTGCGGACCGGGCCGGGGCCGTCCGGGCCTGGCGGGCCCACCGGGTCGGCCGTCCTGAGTACGGCGGCACTGTTCACGCCCGCGCACCAGGCGATCGGGAAGGTCTACCTGCACTCCGGCAGCCACGCCTGGATGTTCACCACCGTCGACCTGACCACCGGCGACAAGACGGTCATCTGCCAGCTGACGGACCGGGGTGGCCAGGTCATCACGGTCGGGTCCTTCCGGGTAACCGGTGGCGATGGCTACTGGGGCAGCCCCGAACCCGACCAGCCGTCCGCCATCACCAGCGCCCGGCTGATTACCACGGACGGCACCGTCCTGGCCACGGCCAGCTTTGCGGCCAGCGGCGGCTAGCGATGTCCGCGGCGGCTAGTTCGCCGGGTCCCGCTGGCGGTCGTGGAGCCAGCCGATGAGGTTGTCGCGCTGGGTGCCGGGTTCCGCAGCGACCTGGGCCGGGGTCTGGTCGCTGTAGCCGGGCTTCCCGTTCGGGTCGGCCCCGCTGGCCAGCAGGCGCTCGGCGCTACGGCGCTGGCCGCCGTGGCAGGCTTGCCAGAAGGCCTCGGTGAGGTCATCGGGTGACGGCGCCGGGGCCGCGGCCAGGAGTTCCTCCACCCGGGGCATGATGCCCAGGGCGGCGGCCAGCCACAACTTGCTGACCCGGGCGCCGCACTGTACCAGCAGGTGGGCCACATTCCAGCAGCCGTAGCCGACGGCGTTCTCCAGGGGGGTGCCGATCGATCCTCCGGGCCGTTCGAGGTCGGCGCCCCCGCTGATCAGCGCGTCGGCCACATCGGCGTCGTCGCTGCTGGCCGCCCAGTGCAGCGGCGTCTCGGCCTGCGTCCCCTGCGTGACGACCGCGTCGGGATCGGCGCCGGCCTGGATGAGCAACCGGACTGTGCCTGGTCCGGCCGGGAAGTAACCGGGCCAGTCCGTGACTACATGCAGCGGCGTCCGGGTGCCGTGGACCTGCTCGGAGGCGAGGCCCGGATGCTGGCTCACCAGGCGGGCCAGCGACGTGGTGTCACCGATGCGGATCGCTCGAACGGTGGCCAACGCCACCGGGTCCTGGCTATCCACCGCGTCGCCTCCTGCGTGCTTAGTCCGTCAGGCCGCGTTCAGCGCGCTCCACACGGCCAGGCCCAGCATGATCGTGGCCGTGAACCGCTGCACCCACATCATCGGGATCACGTTCAGGCTCTTGGCTCCGACCGCGATGGCCAGGGCCGCCAGCAGCCACAGCGCCAGCACCGCCCCAATCCCAACCGACAGCGGGTTGCCGTAGTGCGCGGCCAGGTTCGCCGTCGTGATCTGGGTGATGTCGCCCCACTCGGCCGCGAACACCACCGCGAAGCTGGCCCCCGCCACCCGCCAGAACGACGGGGTCGGCCCACCCTGGCGGGCGGCGTCGGCCCCGTTCCGGTCCGGCTTGCGGAAGCTGGACGCCAGCAGCCACACGGCTCCCGCAGCGAACAGGACGGCTACCACCGCCTCCACCGCCCGGTGCGGCAGCAGGGTCACCAGAACCTGGCCGACGGTGACCGCCACCGCCATCTGCACCAGGAACGCCGCCGCGACCCCGGCCCACACGTAAAGCGGGCGATACCTGGTGCCTAGCAGCAACGAGGCAAACAGGCTCTTGTCGGGCAGCTCAGCCAGGAACGTCAGCCCGAACACGGTCGCGACTGCCGCGAGATTCAGCACGAGAAGGGTCCCCTTGGTCTGGCCGACCAGGGAGTCCAGTACGAAGGGCACCCCAGCCGGACAATGTCCACGGCCGAAGGTCTCGCCCGCCCCAACAGGGACCCGGTGGCCGGGCACGCGCAGCGCGCCAGTATGTCGACCAGCCGACTTGAGGGCTACTCCCCTTCTGGCGTCAAGCTTGCCAACTCAACCGGACACTGTCAAATAGTTGCGTAACCATTTGAAAGTCGCAGAATGAGTCGTAGCGTCCTCGCCGCGCCAGTCAGGATGAACAGGTCATGAGCAGGGAGCCTTCGCCGCCAGACGGGGAGCCGGCGCGCCCGCAGCTACAGGCGGCCGCGGCCACCTTCGACCTGTTGTCCGCGCCGACCCGGCTACACCTGATGTGGCTGCTGGCCCGCAATGACTACGACGTCGGTACCCTAGCCGCGCGGACCGGAGCTACGGTCGCCCTGGTCAGCCAGCACCTGGCCAAACTCCGCCTGGCCGGGCTGGTGACCGCTCGCCGGGACGGGCGCCGCCACATCTACGCCGTCGATGATCCGCACGTTCTCACCCTGATCGACCAGATCTTCGCCCACATCGCCCCCGACGGCACCCTGGCTCCTGATCCGCCGGGCCCCCGCCGGCTACTGGGCGAGGATCAGGCTCCGGCCGCGGAGTCGGCCGCGCCGGTACCGGATCCCGGGCGCCCAGCTGACCGGCCTTGACCCGGCCGTTCCAATCCCATTGACCCGGGCCGCCGTAGTCAGAAGGAAGCGGCGCCGCTTTCCTGCGTCTCCGCGCACGAGAGGGGTCCCACGATGAGCAGAGAATGGCTGATCGGGCTGGGAGCGCTGCTGACGGTCGCGGGAGTCATTTTCGCCCTGCAGGGCTTCGGTGATATCGGGGGCAGCCCGATGACGGGCGTGACCCTGTGGGCCGTGATCGGCCCGGTCGCCGCGGTTATCGGCCTGGCCATGGCGATAACCGGGCTCCGGCGACGGCCCGCCAGCTCCAGCCGCCGCTAGTTCAGAGCCGCCTGCTCGCGTTGACGGTCTCAAGGCCGAGGACGTTCAGGAGGGCGAGGGCCTCGGCGCTACGGGGCCCCGACGGCGCGGTGTAGAGCACGAGGTTCTGGTCGCGAGCGAACACCGCCATCGCAGGGCAGGGTGACGTCGGGCGTCGCGGGCAGGGTGTCGGACCCAAAGGTAACTTTGCACCCCTAAGAGGGGTACCAAAGTTACCTAATGCCTCCACGGGGGCTCCGGGTCAGTGGTGGTTCGCGGTCGCCGGCTCGGGTTGTGGGGTGGCGGGGGCGGAGGTGTGGAAGTCCTGGCGGCGGATCAGGGCGAGAGCCAAGGCGCCGGCGGTGAAGGCGATGCAGGCGGCGATGAGGAGCACCTCGTTCAGCGCCGCGGCGTAGCGGCCGGTCGCGCTGGCCACGGTCGCTCCGGCCACGGTCGCTCCGGCCGCAGGTGCTCCGGCCACCTTGGCGTCGAAGATCGAGCCGAGCACCGCCACCGAGACCGCGATCCCGATCTGGCGGAAGGCCGAGTTGACCCCCGACGCCATGCCCGCGTCCTGGGGCGCCACCACGCCCACGGCGGTCGAGGCCAGCGGCGGGTTGACCAGGCCGCTGCCCGCGCCGGCGATCGCCATGCCGAGGATCAGGTGGGTCCACCCGGTGCCGGCGTGCAGGCCGCGCATGAGCAGCAGGCCGAGGCCGATGAGGGCCAGACCTGGACCGATCAGCCAGCGGACCGGCACCCGCTGCGACAGGCGCCCGGCCAGGATCGAGGTCGACATCGCGGCGACGGTGATGACGAGCAGCCGCAGCCCGGTGCCCAGGGCCGAGTAGTGCCGCCCGCTCTGCAAATAAAGGACGAGGTAGAGCAGGATCGCGTACAGCGACCCGTTCATCCCGAGCGCGGCGGCCAGACCGCCGACGAAGGTTGGCTTGCGCAGCAGGGACAGGTCGAACATCGGCTGACGCCGCACGCGCTCGATGAGCGGAAAGGCAGTCAGCGCGGCCACCGCGACGGCGAGGGCGATGATCACGCGGGCCGAGCCCCAGCCGCTGCTGCCGGACTCGATCAGGCCGTAGATGAGCGCCACCAGCCCGAGGGCGAAGACGGCGCCGCCCGGCACGTCGATGCGGCGCGAATCGGGCGGGCGGAACTCCTGCACGCCGATGAGCGTCATGGCGATCGCGACCACGCCAACCGGGACGTTGACGAAGAAGATCAAGCGCCACGACACCTCGGTCAGCAGGCCGCCGAGTACCGGCCCGCAGCCCAGGCCCAGGGTGACGACGGCGCTCCAGAGGCCGAGGGCCATGCCGAACTGGCGGCCCTCGAAGGTCTGGGCCAGCAGCGCCAGCGAGGTCGAGAACACCACCGCCCCGCCGATGCCCTGCAGCGCACGGAACAGGACCAGTTCCAGGCCCGACCCGGCGACCCCGCACAGCAGCGAGCCGACGGTGAACGCGGCCAGCCCGACGGCGAACACCCGGCGGCGGCCGAGGATGTCGGCCAGTGAGCCGGCGGGCAGCAGCAGCGCGGCCAGCGACAGCGAATAGGCGTCGATCGTCCACTGCTCGTCGGAGAAGCTCGTGTGCAGGGCGGTGCGAATCGACGGCAGTGCCACCACGACGATCTGCACATCAATGATCAGCATGAACGTGCCCAGGCAGACCGCGAGCAGGGTGAGCTTCTGGCGGGGATGCGATGGCGGCGAGAACATGCCGTCAACTTAACACAGAAAGCTGTTATTACAGAAACCTGTTAGAACAGAATATTGTCGGAACAGGCTACTGGTATCGACGATATGCTCTGGTCATGCCTCGTTCTGACGCGCCCGCGGCCCCGGACGGCGACACCCCCTTCGTCGGCCAGGACACGCTCAACGACCTGCTCTGGCAGGTGACCGCCTACACCCACCTGATGGGTGAGGCCGCCCTGGCCGACAGCCCGCTGACGGTGGCCGCGAGCAGCATGCTGATCATCGTGGTCGAGGAGCCGGGGATGACCGTGGCCGAGATCTCGCGGCGCATCCCCAAGACTCAGCAGACGATCTCCTCGGTGATGGCCCGGCTGGAGAAGCTGGGCCTGATCGAGCGGCGGCTCGGCTCCGGGCGCGGGGTCGGGCTCTACGTGACCGAGGCCGGTCAGGAGATGGCCCAGGTCGCCCTGGCCAAGGAGCAGGAGACCAACGCGCGGGTGTGCGAGCTGCTGGGCGAGGAGCGCAGCGCGGCGCTGACCGAACTGCTGCGGGAGAGCCGGGCGATCCTGCGAAAGGCCAGTTGATGGCGAGCCACGAACGCCACCACGTCACAATCTCACCCATGGCCGCTACTGACTCCCCCGGAATCGAGGCCCGGGCCGCCGACCGGGTCGTCGTCTTCTCCGACGCCGTGGTCGCGATCGCCATCACGCTGCTGGCCCTGGAACTGCCGTCACCGAACGCCGGCGCGAACGCGAGCAACCTCGATGTACCGCGGTCCCTCGGCACCACTGGGCCGCCTACTTCGCCTTTTTCATCAGCTTCGTGGTGATCAGCGGGGCCTGGGGGTCACACCGCGCCATCTTCCGGTAAACCGGATCAACGACAAGGTCATCGGGACCAACATGATCTGGCTGCTGATGGTGGTGCTGACCCCGTTCGCAGCCCGGACCTTGGCCGCCTCGGGCGGCTTCGCGGTCCGCTTCTCCATCTACGCGCTGGTCCAGGTGATCGCGGCAATCTGCCTGGTCCGGATGAGCAATGAACTGGCCCAGGGGCACCTGCGGCGGGACGACGCGCCCGCGTCGGCCCGGCACCCGGACAACCTGGCCCGGTACGCCACGATCGGCGCGTTCCTGATCTCGATCCCGGTGGCCTTCGTGTCGCCCCGGGCCTACGTGATCTGGGCGGCCGGCCCGGCGGTCGCGCTGCGGATCATGCGCAACCGCAACCGTCTCCATATCGGGCGGTGACGGCCCCCGAGTCGCCTGTGGATAATTCCTTAGGTGGAGCATTCTCAGCGCTATTTGCCGATTCCGCTCCACCTAACCCCGAGATCACGCGATCGCGCCCCGGCTGCGTTACGACGGGCATGAGCACAGCACGGGGCCCGGCGGTCCGGGTCCCGGCAACCCCAGAGTCCAGCGACACCGTGTGGCGTCAGCTGCGGGTGGACCTGGCCGATCAGGTGACCGGGGTGCGGACGCAGGTGTTCTACCGGATGCTGGGGGAACCGGGGTGCTGCGGTCCTGGGTCGTGCTGGCCAACCGGGGTCCGGCGGTGGTCACAGTGGAGTCGGTGACCTGGCTCTTACTTGGCTGGTGGCTCGACTGGGCGGGGGAAGTTGCGGGTCTGGTTGTCGGGCGAGGCCTGGCTGAGCTGCGCGGCCTTGCCGTCGGCGGTGAGGTGACGCCAGCTCGTCGGCCAATCGGGCAGGGCCGCACTGGCCTGCTCCCAGTCGACAAACGTGGCCTCGTCGCAGTAGTGGTCCAGGCGGGTCCGGATGGTCAGGTGCGGCTCGCTGTCCACGTAGGCCTGCATCGGGCCGCGTTCGGTCCAGGCGCTCACGGTCCACCAGGCGTTGCCGACGTCGGCCAGCGCGTCCGCGCCGAGGTTGCCCGCCGACTTCTGAGCCTGCTCGATCGCGGCGACGGCGTCGGTGAAGAACTCGTCGAGCAGGGCGGGGTCTTTGAGCCGAAGCCGGGTCACAACCATGATGGGCATCGCGCACTCCTGATCAGGCCATCGGGAAGCTGATCGCAGTATTCCGCCGGGGCCCGCACACCGTCTACCCGGAGGGCGCTGAGAGGCGGAGCGGATGGTCGTGGCGGGCCGAAAGCGGTGCGGCGGCGCGGTGATGGGCGGTGTGGGCGGCCGGCAGCTGCCGCTGGTGCGGGGGACGGTGGCTGACCTGAGGACGGCAGCGGCTGGCCGGCACGGAGTGGGCCGGGCGGGTCGGGCGGGCGTCCCGGCGGCCGGGGCTGGCCAGCGTGACCGGGCCGGGGGCGGAGCGGGCCGAGTGGCCGGTGATGGCGGGCGACAGGTGACGCCAGCGCAGGGCCAGAACCCAGGCGGCCAGCGCACCCACGCCGCCACCCACGGCGATGACCAGCGCGGGCGATATCACCTCGGCCGCTGCCCCGGCCATCAGCAGGGCGCCCCCCTGGCTGGCCACCGTGCCCATGCTGGCCAGGCCGAACGCCTGAGATCGGCGCTCGTCCGGCACGCAGTCGACGAACGCGGTGTTCGCGGCGATCTGGTAGATCGCGAACGTGCCCGACAGCGCGAAGATCACCATCGAGATGATCAGACCCGGGTGGAAGGCGGTCAACAGCAGGACGCCACAGGTGCACGCGGCCATCGGCCCCATCCAGCGCAGCCGGGCTCGCGGCCCGACCTTGCGGGCGAAGGCCGGCGCGACCAGGACGGCACCGGCCTGCCCGGAGGCGACCACCAGCCCGGCCGCCACCGGTCCCCCGCTCAGCCGGGCCACGTACGGGGCGGCGATGCCCTCCGGGATCGAGTACAGCGCGATCAGCCAGCCCAGCATCATCACCGTGCGGATCGTCTTATCCCCCAGCAGCAGGCGGAAGCCGTCACCCAGCTGCCTCAGCGCGTGCCGCTCGGACCGGGCCGGAGCCGACCGGGCCCGCGTCCCCCAGCGGATCAGCCCGGCCGAGGCGGCGAACGTGGCCGCGTCCAGGGCCAGCGCGGACCGGGCCCCGAGGAGGGCGATCGCGACGCCCCCGACCGCCGCCCCGGCCACCATCGCTATCCGGAAGCTGGTCTGCATGACCGTCGCGGCCAGCGCGTAGCGCTCGCCCTGGAGGACGTCGGGCAGCACGGCCGACCGGGCCGCCTCGAACGGCGCCTGGGCCATGGTGGTCAGGTAGAGCAGGCCGACCAGGGCGACCACCGGAATCCCTGGCAGCAGCATCACCGCGACCATCGCCGCCCGGATCAGGTCGCAGGCGACCATGACCTCCCGGCGGGGCAGCCGGTCGCCCAGGCCGGAGAAGGCCAGGCTGCCGATCACCCAGGGCAGCGAGCCGGCCGCGTAGGTCAGGGCGGCCAGCAACGGCGACCCGGTCCGCGTGTAGATCAGCAGGGTCAGCGCGACCAGCGTAAGCCGGTCTCCGACCTCGGACAGGAGCTGAGAGGCCCAGAGGGCCCGGAACTCGCGGACGGCGAACACGTCACGAAAGGTGGCCTGTCGGGCCCGGGTACTGCTCACGGCGACCCTTTCCCGCCGGTGCCGTGCGAAGGTTACGCAAACGGTCGAACCGGTTACTGGTCGCCATAGTGGCAGAAGTCGCCCGCCCGCTCGGGGGCCTTGGACCGATATACGTCAACTGACGGATGTTTCGCCCGCCACCTGTCGGGCGACATGTGCAGACGGCCCAGATCAGCTCCTGTTGCTGGTCAGAGCCTCGGCGTCAGCCGGCCCTGCTTCCGAGATACGTCAACTGACGGATGTTTCGTCGTGCAACTTGCATGAGACTTGCACGGCAAGTCACGTCAGCTGCTTCTCCACGCCACCCTGTTCCTCAATCATCCGGAGGTGCGGGACATGTTCCCCGGACTGATGGGGGCACAGCGCGGCCGACTCGTCCGCGGGCTGCGGAAGCTCGTGCAGGCTGGGCGAGGCCGACGTGGGCGAGGAAGGGCTGAGCGAAGAAGGGGTGAGCGAGGCCGGGGAGAGCGTGGCTGGGGTGAGCGTCGTCGGCCCGAGTGGGGACGGCTCGAGCGGGGACTGGGTGAGCTGAGTCGGCGGGCGCGGGGGCGCGAGCTGAGCCGGTGGGGGCTGAGTCGGCGGGAGCGGGGCCGACGCCGGGGCCGGGTGGTGGTAGAAGTTCGGCGTCTGGTCGAAGTCGGCGTAGGTGCGGTGGAAGACCGGCGTGGCCGAGGACGCGGCGGGAGGCACGATCCAGGACCAGTCCACTGGGCAGCCCCGGCCGTGCCGCTCCTCCCGCTGCAGGTGCTGGAGGAAGCGGGCCGACTCGGTGTGATGGTCGGTGATCGAGACGCCGGCCGCGTCGAAGGAATGCAGGACCGCGAGGTTGAGCTCGGTCAGCGCCTTGTCCTTCCACAGATTGCGGTCGGTGGCCGTGGACAGGCCCAGGTGCGTGGCGATCTCGCGCAGTTCGTCGTAGCGCCCGGCGTCGCCGAAGTCGCGCGACCCGATCTCGGTGCCCATGTACCAGCCGTTGAACGGGGCGGCCGGGTAGCGGACGCCACCGATGTCCAGGTACATGCTGCTGATGACCGGGACGGCGTACCAGCGCAGCCCGAGGTTGGCGAACCAGCGGTACTCCGGGTGCTCGATGCCGACCTCGAGCACCGCGTCGCGGGGGATCTCGTGCATGGTGACCGGTGCACCAGCCTCCTGCACGAGCAGCGGCAAGATGTCGAACCGGCCGGGCGGGCGGCCTCCGGTCCAGCCCAGCTCGCGGGCCAGCCGGGTGAGGTCGACGTTGGCCGGGTCACCGACGACACCCCCGCCGACCAGGTCGTAGCCCGCGTACCGGATCAGCTGCGAGCTGATGATCCGCGGCCCGGGCTGGCCCGGCGCGTCCGGCGCGAACACGGTGATCAGCGGCCGGATCCGGCCGTCGTTGGTCGCCGTGCGCAGGTGGGTCACCGATTCGGCGGCGATGTCCGCGGCCGAGCTGATCTCGCGGCGGTCCCGGACCCGCAGGCTGTGCCAGTACAGCCGCCCGATGCAGCGCGAACTGTTCCGCCAGGCCACCCGGGCGCCGAAGGCCAGCTCGGCCGGGGTGTGCCAGTAGCTGCCGGAGAACTCGATCTCGCGGCGGACCTGCCGGATCCGGTGATCGGGCGATCCCAGGTTGTTCTCCTGATGGAACAGCGTGAGGAATTGCTCCGCGCTGTCGATCAGCCGATCTGGAACGGGCCAGTCGTAGTCCGTGGGAACGGATGGGCTGTAATCCGGCAGAATCGACCCAGCCATGAAGGCCTCCGGGGTAGCAGCTTGATGTGCTTTCAGCCTCGGCGAACATCTTGCCCGCACCTTGACGCTTACCTTGCCGGCAGCAATGGCGGACTTAATGCCCGAGCAAATGCTGGCTTCGGAGACGGCATAGGAAGAGTCAGAGACGGCATCGGAGGAGACGGCCTAGGAAATGCGGGCGGCGTAATCCGGCACGATGGTTTCCATGCGGATCCGGACCGATTCCGCCTCGGGCACGTCCAGCCGTTCGTAGATGTCCAGGGCCTGCCGCAGGGCAATGCGGCCGGCGTCGAATCGGTGCGAGTTCAGCCACGCCTCCGCCATCCCTTCAAGGATCTTGCCTTCCTCGTAGGGCTCGCCGCCTTCGCGCGCCATTCGCAGCGCGTCCTGGTAACTGTCCAGGGCTTCGCCGTACCGGCCCGAGCCGCGGTGGATATCGGCGATCAAGCGCAGCGCGATCAGCTGTTGGGACAGGTTCCCGACCTCCTCGGCGATCGCGCGCGCACGCTGATGGTGGGCCAGCGCCTCGTCGTGACAGGCCGCGCTCTCGTAGATGGCGCCGATGTCGTTCAGCGCCTCGGCCTCGTTCGGCCGGTCGCCGATGTCGCGGTACATGGTCAGCGCCTTGCGGTAGGACGCCAGGGCCTCGTCGTGGCTGCCCTTGTACCGGTGGACGCTGCCGATGTTCTGGTAAATGATCGCTTCGTGCTGCGCCCCGCCGATCTCGCGGATGCTCAACAGGGCTTTCTCATAGGCGTCCAGCGCGTCCCGGTGATAACCGTTGAAGAAATGGACCCGGCCCAGATTGGTCTGCACTTTCGCCTGCCCCCGCCGGTCCCCGATCGTGCGGTAAAGCGTGAGCGCCTCCCGCATCCGGGACTCGGCCTCGGGATGGCGGCCCAGGTTCCAGCAGACGATGCCGGAGCGGCTCAGCGCGCCGGCCACTCCCCCCTGGTCCGCGGCCGCGCCGTAGAGCATCCGCGCTTCCTCGAAGTAGGCCAGCGACTCACGCCAGCGGGCCATGTGCAGGTAAGCCTGGCCGAGCTGGTCGAGGGCCCGGGCCTCACCGCTCCGGTCGGCCAGCGACCGGCAGAGCGTCGCGGCCTCCTCGGCCAGCGGGATCGACGCTTCACGCTGCCCGGTCTGCTGCCACACTGCGCTGAGCGCCCGGGCCGCCCGCGCGATCCGGGCCGGGTCGTCGATCTCCCGGCTGGCCTGCAGGGCCAGCGCGTGGGCGGCCGCCGCCTCCTGCCAGTACGCGCTGTTCTCCATGAAGTCAGCCAGCAGGTCGATGAGGTCGGCGCCCTTGGCTTTCCATTCGTGCCGGTCGGCGTAGCGCGCCACCTGAACGATGTTGCGCCACTCCGACTCCAGCCACCTGGTGGCGTCCTCCGGCGTACCGGGCGCCGGGCTGCCCGCGGGAAGCCCCGTACCGGGCCGGGCGGGCCGGCGCCGGAACGGGCGCAGCACGCGGTCGGCCTGGTCGGCCGCGTGCAGGTAGTAGTCGAGCAGCCGGCCCACGGCCTGCCGCCGCTCGGCGGCCGGATCGTCCCGCGCGGCCAGCGTGACCGCGTAGCCGTGGATGAGGTCGTGGAACCGGAACGATCCGCCGGGAGCCAGCGCCAGCAGGTGATGGTCGAGCAGGGCGCCGAGCGCCTTCTCCGCCTCGGCGTGCGTGCAGCCGCCCAGGGCGGCCACGGCGGGCAGGCTAAAGGTGGCGCACGGGCTGACACCCAGCCGCCGGAACAGCTGCTGGTGGTCGGGCTCCAGCGCCCCGTAGGAGAGGTCGAAGGCGGCGGTCACCTCGGGAGCGGCCAGGCCGGCCTCACCCAGTCCTCCGCCCGGCAGGCCAACGGCCTCGGGCACGGTGGGTGCGGCGGGCAGGCCGTGCCGGCCGAGCTGGCCGGCCGCGAGCTGGATGGCCAGCGGCAGCCGGCCGCAGCGCTGGACGGCCGCCTCGATCTGGCCGACGTCTGCGGCCTCGCTGGCCCCGCTGATGCGCCGGAACAACGCGATCGCCTCGCCGACCGGCAGGACGTCCAGAGTCAGCGACCGGGCCCAGCCCAGATCGGGCAGCCGGCGCCGGGTGGTGATCAGGATCAGACACCGGCTCGTGACCGGCAGCAGCGGGCCGAGCTGGTCATGCCCGGCCGCGTCGTCCAGGATCACCACGGCGGCCCGCCGGGTCAGCTGGGCCCGCCACAGGGCGGTGCGCTCACCGATGGTCTCCGGGATCTGAGCGGCCGGGACCGACAGCATCTGCAGCAGTCGGTACAGCGCCTCGGCCGGGTCCAGCGGCGGGCGGCTCGGGTCATAGGAGTGCAGGTTGAGGTAGATCGTCCCGTCCGGGTACTGGTCCGCGACCGAACGGGCCGCGCGGATGGCCAGCGTCGTCTTGCCCACGCCGGGCATGCCCTCGATGATGGCGATGCCGGGATGACCACCGGTCCGCTCGGTGAGCAGGGCCAGCTCCGGGCCGCGGCCCACGAACTCCGCCGTCTCGGGCGGCAGGGTGTCCGGCGCGGCCTGGGCCAGACGCCGCCCCGGAGGCCGGACGGCCAGCCCGGGGTCCCGGCTCAGGACGCGCTGGTGCAGGTCGGACAGCGCCGCCCCCGGCTCCGCGCCCTGCTCCTCGATCAGGCGGCTCCGGGTCTCCCGGTACAGGCTCAGGGCGTCGGCCGGCCGGCCGCTCCGGCACAGGGCCGTCATCTGATGACCGACCAGCGTCTCATCCGCGGGGTACTGGACCAGCAGCTGGGAAAGCTCGCCGACCAGGTCGGTGTGGCGGCCGAGCTCCAGCTCGCACCCGACCCGGTCGAGCAGGGCGGCCCGGCGCTCTTCTTCCAGCGCTTCCCGCATCCGGGCGGCCCAGTCGCCGCCGATCCCAGCCAGGGCCTGACCGCGCCAGAGCCCGTCCGCTTCGCGCAGCAACGCCGCGGCCGGTTCGTGGTCGCCGCTGGCGGCCAGGGTGTCCGCCTGCCGGCGGAGCCGGCGGAACTGGTGGACGTCGACCGTTTCTGGATCGACCTCGAGCAGGTAGCCCTGGGCCCGCCCGAGCAGACGCAGGTCGTCGCCGACCGCCTGCCGGAGGGAGGCCCGGAGCCTGGCTACGTAGACGGAAAGACTCTCTCTGGCTTTGGCCGGGGGCTGCGTATCCCAGAGCCGGTCAATTAAGGTCTCGACCGGGACCAGCGCCCGCGGATTCAGCAGGAGCATGGCCAGAATAGATCGCGCCCGGGCCCGGCCGAGATCCTGCCGTCGCCCGGCCGACCAGAGCTCAATCGGCCCGAGGACCCGGAATTCCATGATCGCTCTGCATCTTCTACCGCCCGTCGGCACGTCGTAGCTGACACCCGGATCAGGATGGGTCCTGCCATCCCGTTTGTGACTGATACCCGCTGTCGGCATTGTTCATCCGTATTAAATACAGAATGACCAGCCCTGGACAATAGCCGGAGGCATAGCCGCAGGCCGGGCCGCCGTGCATGCAACTTTCACTCCACATTGCGCCGGACTCCTTGAGCACGTCGGCGCCACCGGAAAGACCGGCCGGGCCAGGTCCATTTCCGCGAAGCGACATCATTAATAATATTAATTAGGCCGACCCGCCCGGAGCCCCGCGCCTGGCTCGGGACAATGACATCTCAGCCCGGAAAATTGCCCTACGGATTTGCCGGAAACCTGCCCCGCGAAGAGGCCCATGCGGTAGTTTATCTATTGAGACAATCTGCGCAGATATCGTACTCAAGTCATCGGTTAGGGGATCGTCTCGATGAAGACTCACAACTGGATTCTGCCTGCTGGCCGACACGCGAAGATTGGTCCGGCCACGCGGCTGGTTGAGTCGGTACGAGCCGATTCACCAGCGCAGACGGCCCGGGCGATGCTCGTTCTGGCCCTAGTGGTGGGCGGCGGAACGGAAAGTGCCGTAACCGCTACGAGCAGCAATTATGTCGCCGCCAGCGCGCTATCCGTCCGCCCCCCGCACGCCGTCGCCCATCCCTGGGTCGTTTAAGCGCACACCAAAACGGCGCCACCCGATGTGGCGCCGTTTTAGGCGTGCCCGCCGGCATTAAAGTTAATGCGGAGTAATTGCCGGACCGGCCGGACCCGAGAAGGGCACGGCCGGCCAGACGTCGTTAATGCCGCAGGTATGCGCTGCCGTTGCCGTTGCCATTTCGGTGGCCGTTGACCGCCCGCGGCGCGGGGGCGGCGGGGGCCGCGCCGGCTGGACCCGTGGGAACGGTGGGGCTTACGGGACTCCTGCGATTCTCCGGATTTTTTGGCGCGGTCTGAGCGGCTTCCTCGAGCGAGGCCGTTTCCTTACGCTCCCACTCCTCGATCCCGCGCAAGATTCCTTCGGTGTAGGCGCGCAGGTGCGAGCGATAGACGCCGCTGTAGGTGCGCAGATAAGCCAATTCGGCCTGGGCCGCCTGCCATTCCTCATCCGAGGGCGGGGTCGCGGCCCCGTTCAGCGCAGAAACTGCGGCGTCCCACGCCTTAGCCTGCGCCTCTTCCATCATCCGGTCCGAGTGCTGCCGGGCCTGCGACATGATCTCGTCGCGGCGCTGCCGGGTCTCCTTGGTCAGGCGGCTGCTGTAGTCCCGGGCGTCGGCCACGTACTTCTCCGCCGTGACCTGCGCGGTCGACAGAATGCGGACCGCGTGCACGTGCGCGTCCTCCGCGCCGAACAGCACCGACTGATCGTCACCGTCGGTCTCCCCGGCGATGATCCGGCGGCGGAGTCGCTGAACTTCCTGCCACAGCGACGTCCGCTCGTTGACCAGGCGCACGAACTCGGCCTGGACCGCCGTGAGGAAGTCCCGTACGGGTCCTTCCTCGTAGCCGCGCCGCCCCAGCCGGGAGGTAGGGAAGATGACGGTCTGCAGCTCGTCCGGGGTCATCCGGCCCCGCTCGTTGTCGAACCATGCTGTGGTCAAGGCTCGCTCCACCCGAAATCCTCGATGTGTATGTGATCGGTGGCCAGGCCCGCGGTTGCCAGCTGAGCGGCAGCGTCGCCGACCATCGTGGTTGGGCCAGCTAGGTAGGCGTCGTAGCCTGACCAGTCGCCGTGCCGGGCGACGACGTCCGGCAGGTTCCCGGTCTCGCCAGGGAAGGTGGGATCGGCCGACACCACGGGCGTGACGGTCAGCCAGGCGTACTCGGCGGCCAGCTTCTCCAGGTTCTCCAGGTCGTAGAGGCCATCGGAAGTCCGCGCGCCGAAGAACAGCTGCACTTCCGGGCTCTGCGGCAGGGCGGCCACCTGTTCGAGGATGGCCTTCAGCGGGGCCAGCCCCGTGCTGCCCGCGACCATCAGGAGGTTGCGGCCCGAGGCGGGCTGGCGCAGGGTCAGAACCCCGACCGGAGGGCCGAGCCTGACCTTGCTGCCGACGACGGACGGGCTGGTCAGGGCCATGCTTACCGAGCCGCCGTCGATCAGCCGGACGTGAAACTCCAGCAACCCGTCCTGCCGCGGCGCGTTGGCCATGGAGTAATAGCGCCACAGCCGCGGGCGGCTGGCGCACTCGATGGCCACGGACTGGCCCGGAATGTAGTCGATCCGCGGCTCCGGCTGGATCAGCAGCACGGACACGTCGAACGATCTCGGCTCGTGGGCCACCACCGTGCCGGCCCACCAGGGCGGCCGGACCTGCTCGTCCGCACTGGCCGCCGCGGTCATGACCGAGCCGATGAGCTCATAGGCCGCCGTCCAGTCGGCGGCCAGCTCCGGGGTCCAGGCCGGCCCGGAAAAATGCTCCAGGGTAGCCAGCAGGCTGGCCCCCACCGCGTCGTAGTGCTCGGCGATAGTGCCGAACTTGCGGTGGTCACGGCCCAGGCCCTGCAGGAACACGGTCAGGTCGTCGAGGTTGTCCACCTGGGAGACGATCTTCACCAGCGCCTTGACCAGATGATCCCGCTGAGCCGCCATCGACACGGGAAACATGTCCCGCACCTCTGGGTGCCTCAGGAACAGGTCGGCGTAGAAGAACAGCGGAAGCTCGTCACCGTGCAGCGCGACATTAGCGAAGCTCTCCCGCAGCCGGGCAACATCCAACGGAGCCGCCTCTCGTGATCTCATCCTGCTTGCAGGGCAAGTCTCATGCAATTTGCATCGCAAGACATCCGTCAGGTGACGTATGTACGAAGGGCGCGATGCGGGGCCGGTAGACGCAATTGCGTGACGGGCGGGGCGGGGTGCCGGGCGGGGCGGGGTGCCGGGCGCGCCGGCGGCACCGGGCAGCAGCACCGGGCGGCGGGCCGTGCGCGGGCTGGGGGCGCGACGGGTAAGGGCGCTGGCTAGGGGCGGCCGCGGCCGGTCAGAAAAAAGCGGAGGGCCCGCGAGGGTCCTCCGCTCAGGTCCTGCTGTTCAGCTCTTGGTGCTCAGCTTTTGGCGCTTGCGCAGCGTATGCGCGGCCGCCGAGGGCTACTCGGCGCCGAAGCGGTCGAACTCCCCGAGTCGTGCGCCGCCGAGGAACGCCTGCCACTCGTCCGGCGTGAAACGCAGCACCGGCCCGTGGGGATCCTTGCTGTCGCGGAGGCCGATCGTGCGACCGGGCAGGTCCGCCACCTCCACGCAGTTGCCGTTGGAGAAACTCAGCGAGCTCTTAACCCAGCTAGGACCCGAATCCGGCGTCTCGGGCGAACTTTCGAACGTAGCTCTACCCACAACTACCTCACTGATTGTCGTAATTTTCCAAAGGTGTACGTTATGTACGCTAGACATCACTTAAAGTGACTGCTCATCCTCTGAGATTAGCAGAGGCATCTCACCGGCACACAAGGCTTCTCAAACCTCAATAACACTAAGTTTAAGTGAATGTCCACCATACATCGCTGAGCCACACAAGACCCAACATCCTCAGCCATGGTTAGTTTAGCAACTTTTAGTAATTATTCAGCTACTGGGAGATAAAGTACCTGATGTCCTTTTGGCCGGACCGGTGGGCAGGATGGCGCATTGTGCACAGCGGGCTGTGGGCAATGGCGCATTGCCCACACCCCGGCAGCCGGGCTCGGGGGCTAGCCAGCGGACGGCCGGGACGGGACGGTGATGACCGCTACGCCGATGACCAGGCGGCGGGTCAGGGTGGTTGGCGCTCGGGGGTTCGCGCATGGGGTGGCGCACGGGAGTAGCGCTCGGGGTTCGCGCTCGGAGTCGGCGCCCGGGGTTCGCGCTCGGAGTCGGCGCCCGGGGTTCGCGCTCGGAGTCGGCGCCCGGGGTTCGCGCTCGGAGTCGGCGCCCGGGTTATTGCGTCGGTGGTGGCGCTCGGGGGTGGCGCGCCGGTGGTGGCGCCCGGGGTTAGCGCGTCAGTGGTGGCGCTCGGGGGTGACGCGGGGGAAGCGCCCGGGGGGGCAACGTTCAGGCGTTGGCGCGGCGGTCGGCGCCGCGCCAGAGCGACTCGGCGGTGGCCAGGATGAGGTCCCGCGACGCGGCCGGATCGAGGGCGGCGTCGGCCAGCATCTGGAAGGCGATGCGGTGCAGGTACGTCTCCCGCTCCCCCTCCAGGATGAAACCGCTCTTGAGCTGCTCCGTGCTCACGACCTCTTGCAGCATCGCGTCGGGGTCGGCCACGAAACCGAAGATGACAAAGGATTCACCAAAGACCGTGTGCTGGGCGTTCAGTGGGAGAATGTGCAAGGTTACATTGGGCTTTTCCGCCTCGCGCGCGAGGCGCTGAAGCTGCTCAAACATTACCGAATCATTGCCGACCCGGCGTTGCAGGACCGATTCGTCCAAGACCACCGAGAGTTGCAGCCCGTCGCGATCCAGCGCCTGCTGGCGTCGCATCCGGACGTTGACCATTCGGCCGACCATACCCGGCGGCACCGGCTCGACCCGGCTGTAGCTGCTGATGATGTGCCGGGCATAAGCCTCCGTCTGCAAAAGCCCGGTGACCACGTCCACATGCCATATAGACATGGATGTTGCTTCGTACTCCAGGCCGATGAATTGCTGGTATTCATCGGTGAGGCTGTCGCCGAACTCCTCCCACCAGCCCTTCTGGGCCGCGTCTTCGGCCAGCCCGAGCAGGAGGGCGCGGCGGGGCCCGGTGATCTCGTAGTAGTCGAGCAGGCGCTCGACTTCCTTGGGCCGCAGGCTGGTCCGGGCCCGTTCGTAACGGCTGATCTTGGAGGCCGACCATTTGAGCGCGGCCGCGACCGCGTCTCCGCTCTTGCCTCGGCTCTCCCTGATCGATCGCAGCTCAGCGGCCAGACGGCGGCGCCGCACCGTAGGACTTCCTGGGGCGACCAATGGCAACGCTCCTCGGTACCGGGCGGGCCGACTAGCGCCGGACCAGTGGGGCAGTCCTGCAGATTTCACGAAAATAATTAGCGAAACCCTTATTACACCGTACCCACACAGGTCGCAACTAAAGCTTTCGCGCCGTCCGTTGGCCTGAAACGGCGCATTTCGGGGTTCAATGTGTTCGCGTCGGCCATACTGCCTGATGCCACGGGCATGGCGCAGTGGGCGGCCACCGGTCCGGACCAGAGTTCGGTCACTCGGGCGGTGCCGGTCAGCCGCTGGGTTACGGCCGGAAATTGCGGGCGACGCAGTTACGCAAACTGGAATCCTCTGGGGCCGGTCCTTGCTTGGGCTCGGGTCGGCCGGCGTCTTCGGATTCGATGTGCGGCCATCGCCGGAACGCGAGGGCCCGGCGGATCCGATTGATCTTGAAAAAGGCCCGCTGGGAGAGAATGCTCACAACCCTGTGACTGCTGTAAACCTACAGGACTACCGGGACAGCAGTGAAGAGCCTGCCTGGAGTGACTGGCTCAACCCAGCCGCGACAATGCCGTCAGCATTAATTCCAGAACTGAATCAATTGGATTGCTGCGCCGCTGCGGGCGAGTACACGAACGGCCTGCCGCGATTAGCTGAATCGGCAGCAGGCCGTTGGTAGAGAACTGGGTAAGGTCAGCCATCATAGAAGTGAGCGGGCCTGGCGGCAGCCGTCGCGGTAACGGCGGCAGGCGCTGTGGTGGCGAGTACGGTCGCGGCCGAACCGGCCAGAATTGATCCGGCAGTGCTGAGGGCAAGGATGGCGGGGATGATAGTGCTACGCTTTATACTCATGCTCTCTCCACGCATCTGATGAGGTCAACGGCCTGCCGGAGGATTCCTTCTGGCCGTACGACACATCCAGCCCCTTGTGGGGTTATGGCCATTATCAAACTATTACGTGCGATAAGTTAAGCCCCCATGCCAACTTTTTTATAACCAAAAACTGCGTTACCTGTTTCACTTTCCGTTGATTTGAAATCGTCGCGAATTCGTGCCGATAAAGTGTCGCAGGCCGATGCGACGCAAGATTCATGCAATTTGCACCGCAAGGCTGGGAAGGTAATGCCGACGGCTCGGCATTACCCGGTCACGGTTGCCGAATTAGTGTCCGAAAAAGAGCTGCTTGTTCGATAAATGTTCTGGTAGTAGGGTTCGACCTATGCCTCCGGTGACGCCAGCCGGTACCCTCGTCGGCCGCGACAGCGAGATAGCGCTGCTGACTGAGTTGGTAAAAGAGTTGTCAGTGGGACGCGGCCGCTCCATGCTGATCGAGGGCGAGCCGGGCATTGGCAAGTCCGCATTGGTGCGAACGCTGGTCGCGGGAGCGCCGGACGCCGGCTGCCAGATCTTGTGGGGCGCCGGCGACGAACTGGGTCAGGCCCTCCCACTGGTGCCATTCCTGGACGCGCTACACGTGCGTGAGCCGACCTCTAATCCCCGGCGGACAGCGATCGTCCGGCTGCTGCGGGGTGAGGCCACCACCGACCGCGGTACGGACGTCACGGCCGCGCTGGCCGAGCAGTTGCTGGTCTTGGTGACCGAGCAGTGCGCATCGCAGCCGACCATCCTGGTCGTCGACGACCTGCAGTGGGCCGACCAGGCCAGCGTCACCTTGTGGGGACGGCTGGCGCGGTCGGCGCGGCAGGTGCCACTGCTCCTGGTCGGGATGATGCGCCCGGTCCCCCTGCGCGAAGACCTGCTGGCCCTGCGGCGGGGGGTAGCGGACGCGGACCGGCTCCAGCTGACCGCGCTCACCGACCCGGCCACGGTGGACCTGATCGCGGCCCTGGCGGGCGGCAAACCGGACATCGATCTGCTGCGGCTGGCCGACGGCGCGGCGGGCAACCCGCTGTACCTCACCGAGCTGATGGCCGCGCTGGCCCGGAGCTCCAGCCTGACCATCACAGACGCGGGTACCGTCGAGCTGGCGGGCGATTCGGCGCCCAGGTCCTTGTCCGCGGCCATCGCCGACCGCGTCGGCTTCGTGACCGGGGCGACCCGGGAGGTGCTGAGGGCCGCGGCCCTGCTGGGTATGCAGTTCGCCGTGGATGACCTGGCCATCGTGCTGCGCCGGAGGGTGGTCGACCTGATCCCGGCGGTGAATGAGGCCTGCGCGGCCGGCGTGCTGGCCGAGTCCGGCCACGGTCTGGGATTCCGGCATCAACTGATCCGGGCGGCGCTGTACGACGAGATGCCCGCGCCGGTCCGCGCAGCCTGGCACCGGGACGTGGGCCGAGCCCTGGCCGCGGCAGGCGCGCCGCCGGACCGGGTCGCGCGCCAGCTGCTGCAGGCCGTCGGCGATTCCGGGGACACCACGGAACCGGTGGACGACTGGATGCTGGACTGGCTGACGAGCACCGCGGACCCGCTGATCAGTCAGGCGCCCAGGGTGGCGGCCGAACTGCTGACCCGGGCCGTGGCCAACCGCTCAGCGGATTCGGCCCAGCAGGGCTGGCTGACCAGCAGGCTGGCCGACGCCCTGTACCGCATCGGCGACCGGGACGCGGCCGAGCAGGTGGTGAACCGGGCGCTGGAACACCACTGTGAGCCCGATCTCCTGGTCGACCTGCACTGGACGCTGGCGCAGTGCCGCATGCTGGCCGGCTCGTCCGCGAAATCCCTGGACACGCTGAAACATGCGCTTTCGTCCCCCGGCCTGTCGGCCGGGCACCGGGCTCGGCTGCTCGTGCTGGCCGGGCGAACCCACAAGTACCTCGGTGAGCTCGACAAGGCGGACCAAGTCGCCACCCGCGCGCTCGATGAGGCCACGGAGGCGGACGACAGCGGGACCATGGCGTGGGCACTGCACGTGCTGGCCTCCGTGGCCTCCGTGCGCGGAGAGCTGACCGAAGCTCTGCCGCTCTATGATCGGGCGCTGACCGTGACCGAGGCCGACCCGGCCCTGACCGACCTGCGGCTGCTGCTGATGATCAACCAGGCAGTCGCGCTGGGCTGCCTGGACCAGTACGAACGCGCCTTCGCCGCGGCCGGGGAGGCACGGTACCTCGCGGGCCAGCTCGGCACGACCTTCCGGCTGGCTCAGGCCCACGGTGCTCTCGGCCAGCTGCTGTTCGAGACCGGGCAGTGGGACGACGCGCTGACCGAGCTGGCCATCGTGCCCGAAGATCTGAAGGAGCCCGCCGGGGCCTGCTGGGAGCTCGGCATCGCGGCCGTGATCAGCTTCCATCGCGGCGACATCGACCTGGCCCGGCGCTGGCTGGCCGCGGCCGTCCCGCTCAGCGAACGGATCGGGCACCCGCACGTCGGGCCGCTGGCCCTGGCGCGCAGCCTGGACTGTGAGCGCCAGGGGGCGCTACCGGAGGCGCTGAACGAGCTGACCGGGAGATTCGGCGGCAACACCGAAGCGCTGCACGACATCGAAGACCTGCTGGCCGACGCGGTCCGCCTCGCCACCGAGACGGGCAACCTGGACACCGCACACACCTTCGCGGGTCACGCGGCCGCGCTCGCGGCCGGATCGGAGATCCCGCACCGGCAGGCGAACGCCCTCTACTGCCGCGCTCTGCTGGACCATGATCCGTCCCAGCTGCTGGCCGCCGGGGCGCGCTACGAGGACGCGGGACGGCCCCTGCTGAGAGCCAAGGCGCTGGAGGCGGCGGCGGGAGAATTCGTCGACATCGGCGACCGAACCCAAGCGCGGGCCGCGTTCACCAAGGCCGTCGAGGTCTACACCGGCCTGGGGGCGGTGGCCGACGCCGCCCGGCTGCAGGCCACGTTCCGGGCCCATGGCATCCGCCGCGGGCCACGGGTCAAGCACCGGCAGGCGCGCAACGGCTGGGACAGCCTCACGCCGACCGAGGTTAAGATCGCCGCCTTCGTCGAGGACGGACTGTCCAACCCGGACATCGCCGGCCGGCTGATGCTGTCCCGGCGGACGGTCGCGACCCACGTCTCACACATTCTCAAGAAGCTCGACGTCCACTCGCGGACCGACATCGCCCGTGAGTCAGCCCGCCGGACCGTCGCAGCGCGGTGACCGCCGCGGGAACCGCAGCAGGGTCCCGTTGGCGCGGCCGGGCGCTGGACGGCCGTGGCTTGCCGTTCCGGTACTTCCGGTCCGGGACCGGTCGCCAGGCCGCGCCCGGTAGCTGGCGCCCGGATCGGGCCGGAACCCGAGGGTGAAGTACACGGCCTTGCCCTCCGGGGTCAGGTCACAGCCCCACTTGGCCGCCAGCGTGTCGACCAGCATGAGGCCCCGCCCGTTCTCGTCTTCGGCCGACGGGTCGAGCAGCACCGGGAAGAAGCGCGACGTGTCGTGGACATCGACGCGGAAGTGGCCGTAGGTACAGGTGATGAACAGCGTCACCATCTGGCCGGCCTCGTGCCGGACGGCGTTGGTGACCAGTTCGCTGGTGAGCAGGATGGCAACGTCCGGGTCGACCGGAACGTCCCAGGCCGTGATGGCCGCCCGTACCTGCTCACGGGCCTCGGCCACGGCGGCCGGCCCGGTGGCCAGGCGGTGGCGGCGAGAGTGTAGCTCGGCCGGACGTATGGGCGCCCTCGAAATCATGGGGCTCCTTCCTGGGGCGGAAGAGCTGTGCTCGCGCAAAGACTGCGCTTGCACAACAAATAGTGCTGCAAGTTGCAGCGCCAGACATCGGTCAGCTGACCGATGTTGATGGGCCCGCGTTGAGGACCCCGCGATAAAGTCACTGCGTGAAACGAGAGCTGGCGGGCGGTGTCGCCCAGCCGGCGTACCGCCGCGAGGACCTGCGGGTCGGCATCGTCCACATCGGCGTCGGCAACTTTCACCGGGCGCACCAGGCCATGTACCTCGACCGGCTGCTGAACCAGGGTGAGGCGGCCGGCTGGGCCATCTGCGGGGTCGGGCTGCTGCCGGGCGACACCAGGGTGCGCGACGCGCTCCGCGGCCAGGACCTGCGGTACACGCTGGTGGAGCGCAGCCCGGACGGCACGGCCACCGCCCGGTCGATCGCCTCGATCGTGGACTTCCTGTACGCACCGGACGACCCGGAAGCGGTCTTCGAGCGGCTGGCCCACCCCGACACCCGCATCGTGTCGCTGACCATCACCGAGGGCGGCTACAACCTGGCCGATGGGGGCCGGTTCGACGCGGACGACCCCCTGGTCCGGCGCGACCTGGCTCCCGGGGCCACCCCGGCCACGGTGTTCGGCGTCGTGGTCGAGGGCCTGCGGCGGCGCCGGGACCGGGGTATCCCGCCGTTCACGGTCATGTCCTGCGACAACCTGCCGGGTAACGGCCACGTGGCCCGGCAGAGCTTCACCTCGTACGCCCGGCTGGCCGACCCCGAACTGGGCGAGTGGGTCGGCCGCGAGGTCGCGTTCCCGAACAGCATGGTGGACCGGATCACCCCGGTCACCACCGACGAGACCCGCCGCTTCGTGGCGCAGACGTACCACGTCACCGACGCCTGGCCAGTCATCTGCGAGGACTTCACCGCCTGGGTGCTGGAAGACCAGTTCACCCTGGGCCGCCCGCCGTACGAGGACGCCGGGGTCACGCTGGTCCCCGACGTCGCGCCGTACGAGCAGATGAAGCTGCGGCTGCTCAACGCGGGCCACCAGGCCATCGCCTACTTCGGCTACCTGCTGGGCTACCGGTTCGCCCACGAGGCCGTGGCCGACCCGGCCATTGCCGCGCTGGCCCGCCACTACATGCACGATGAGGCCGAGCCGACGCTGGAGCCCGTGCCCGGCGTCGACCTGGGCGACTACCAGCGCAGCCTGCTGGCACGGTTCTCCAACCGCTACGTGCCAGACACCCTGCTGCGGCTGGGCACCGACGGCTCGGACCGGATCGCGCAGTTCCTGCTGCCGGTCGTCCGGGACCGGCGCCAGCACGGGCTCGGGTCACCGCTGTCGGCCGCCATCGTGGCCAGCTGGGCCGCCTTCGCCCGCGGGGTGGACGCCGACGGCGCTCCGATCAGCTTCGTCGACCGGCAGCGAGAACTGGTCGACGAGGCGGTGCGGCGGCAGGCCGACGACCCCATCGGCTTCCTGACCGTAACCCAGCTGTTCGGTGACCTGAGCCAGGACACCGAGTTCGCGGGCCAGTTCGCCGCGGTCTACCGCGACATCCTTGATCGCGGGCCGCGTCCCGCACTCGAAGCGGTCCGGGCTGGGTGACTAGCGCGCCGGCTGGGGCTGGTGGGACTTGGGGCGGGGTGAACGCCGGCTGGGGGTGGCGGGACCCAGGGGCGCGTTAGGGCGCTGGCCGGTGGGAGTCCGTTAATAAGCGTTAACTACGGGGAGCGGTAAGGGCGCCGGGGGTGGTGAGAGCGGCGGCGGCCATCCGCTCCAGCAGGGCGGCCATGGCGGCCGTGTCCAGCAGGGCGCTGTGCGGGGTGGAGTTGATCAGGCCGAACACGGCGTGGGCGGCGGCGCGGGCGGTGGCCTCGTCGGTGTCGGGCAGCACCCGCAGCAGCACGTCGACCCAGGTCTCGACGTAGCGGCGCTGGAGCTGGCGGACGCGGTGGCGGTCGGCCGCGGGCAGGTGGGCCAGGTTACGCTCCTGCACGGTGATCAGGGCCGGCTCGGTCAGCGCGAACTCTACGTGCCAGCCGATCAGAGCCTGGAGCGCGGCGGCGGGGCCGTCGGTGCCGGCCATCCGGCGGGTGCCCTCGGCCAGCAGCCGCTCGCTGATGCCGACCAGCATCTCGCTCAGCATCGCGTCCTTGCTCGGGAAGTACCGGTACAAGGCCGGCCCGGAGACGCCGACCGCGGCCCCGAGCTCGTCGATCGACACTCCGTGGAAGCCGCGATGGGCGAACAGCTCGGCCGCGGTGGCCAGGATCTGCGCGCGCCGCTCCGGCCGGGCAGCAGGCCGGCGGCGGGCGGGCTCGGAGACGGCGGTCATCCCCTCATACTAGACAGTGGTGTTAACGATCGTTAACCTGTGAGGGAAGTTTTCCGGGAAGGCGGGCAGCATGACGGTGACCGACGACGCGGGACCGGCGCCACAGCTGAAGGGGCCGGGACTGCGAGGGCTGGCCGATGAGCTGCGGGAACGGCTGGCCCTGGTGCGGCTGGGCGGGGACGAGAAGGCCCGGGTCCGCCACGTCGCCCGGGGCAAGCTGCTCGTCCGCGACCGGGTCGACCGGCTGCTCGATCCGGGGTCGCCGTTCCTGGAGCTGGCCCCGCTGGCCGGGTGGGAGCTCTACGAGGACCCGGTGCCGTCCGGCGGACTGGTGGCCGGCATCGGCCGGATCGAGGGCCGGGACTGCATGGTGGTGGCCAACGACGCCACGGTCAAGGGCGGCAGCTACTACCCGATCACGGTCAAGAAGCACCTGCGGGCCCAGGCCGTCGCGGCCGCGCACCACCTGCCCTGCGTCTACCTGGTCGACTCGGGCGGGGCGTTCCTGCCCCGGCAGGACGAGATCTTCCCCGACCGGGAGCACTTCGGCCGGATCTTCTTCAACCAGGCCACGATGTCGAAGGCCGGCCTCCCCCAGCTGGCCGCGGTGATGGGATCGTGCACCGCGGGCGGCGCCTACGTGCCCGCGATGAGCGACGAGAACGTCATCGTGCGCGAGGAGGGCACGATCTTCCTGGGCGGCCCGCCGCTGGTCAAGGCGGCCACCGGTGAGGTGGTCACGGCCGAGGAACTGGGCGGCGGTGACGTGCACGCCCGCAAGTCCGGGGTCGTCGACCACCTGGCCGACGACGACGAGCACGCGCTGGCCATCCTGCGCTCGATCGTCGCGACCCTGCCGCCGCCGTCGCAGCCGTGGCTGGAGCAAGCCACCCCGGAGGAGCCGGCCGAGTCCCCGGACGAGCTGTACGACATCGTGCCCGCCGACCTGCGCCGGCCGTACGACGTGCGCGAGGTCATCCGCCGCATCGTGGACGGCTCGCGCTTCAGCGAGTTCAAGGCCCTGTACGGCGAGACCCTGGTGTGCGGCTTCGCCCACCTCTGGGGCTATCCGGTGGGGATCGTGGCCAACAACGGCATCCTGTTCTCCCCGTCCGCGCTCAAGGGCGCGCACTTCATCGAGCTGTGCGACCAGCGGCGGATCCCGCTGTTGTTCCTGCAGAACATCACCGGGTTCATGGTCGGCCGCGAGTACGAGCAGGGCGGTATCGCCAAGGACGGAGCCAAGCTGGTGACCGCGGTGTCGTGCGCGTCGGTGCCCAAGCTGACCGTGGTGATCGGCGGATCCTACGGAGCCGGCAACTACGGCATGTGCGGGCGGGCCTACGACCCCCGCTTCCTGTGGATGTGGCCCAACGCCCGCATCTCGGTCATGGGCGGCGAGCAGGCGGCCGCGGTCCTGGCCACCGTACGCCGGGACGCGATCGAGGCCCGGGGCGGCGACTGGCCGGCCGAGGACGAAGACGAGTTCAAACGGCCCATTCGCGAGCAGTACGAACACCAGGGTTCGCCCTACTACTCGACCGCGCGACTGTGGGACGACGGCGTCATCGACCCGGTGGACACCCGACGGGTGCTGGGGATGGCCCTGTCGGTGGCCGCGCGGGCCCCGCTCCCGGCGCCCGGTTTCGGCGTCTTCCGGATGTGAGCGCGCGATGACCGGTGCGGAAGTGAGCGCGCGATGACCTTTGGATCAGTCCTGGTGGCCAACCGGGGGGAGATCGCCGTCCGGGTGCTGCGCTCAGCCCGGGACGCGGGCCTGCGTACGGTCGCGGTCTACTCCGACGCCGACCTCGGCGCCCCGCACGTCCGGGCGGCCGACACCGCCGTCCGCATCGGCCCGGCTCCGGCGGCCGAGTCCTACCTGTCGATTCCCGCGTTGCTCGAGGCCGCGCGGCGGACCGGCGCGGAGGCGGTCCATCCGGGATACGGGTTCTTGTCCGAGCGGGCCGCGTTCGCGCGCGCCTACGAAGAGGCGGGGCTGGTGTTCATCGGACCGCCGGCCGACGTGATCGAGGTGATGGGGCGCAAGGACCGGGCCCGGCGGATCGCGGTGGAAGCCGGCGTCCCGGTCGTGCCCGCGATCGAGGAGACCGGCCCGGACGATGCCGAGCTGGCCCGGCGGGCCACGGCCGAGGTGGGCTTCCCGCTGCTGGTCAAGGCGGCGGCCGGGGGTGGCGGCAAGGGCATGCGCATCGTGCGCGAGGCCGGGGCGCTGCCCGATGCCCTGGCCGCGGCGCGGCGCGAAGCCCTCGCCGCCTTCGGCGACGGCACGCTGCTGGTGGAGCGGTACGTCGAGCGTGGCCGGCACGTCGAGGTGCAGATCCTGGCCGACCAGCACGGCCACGTGGTGCACCTGTTCGAGCGCGACTGCTCGGTCCAGCGCCGGCACCAGAAGGTGCTGGAGGAGGCGCCCGCCCCGACCATCTCGGCCGCGGTGCGGGACCGGCTGACCTCGGCCGCCGTGCGGCTGGCCGCGGCCGTCGGCTACGTCAACGCCGGCACGGTGGAGTTCCTGGTCGCGGGCGAGGACGTCTACCTGCTGGAGATGAACACCCGGCTGCAGGTGGAGCACCCGGTCACCGAGCTGATCACCGGCCAGGACCTGGTCGCGCTGCAGCTGCGGATCGCCCAGGGTGAGGCGCTGCCGTTCGGCCAGGAAGACCTGACGCGGTCCGGGCACGCGATCGAGGCCCGGGTCTACGCCGAGGATCCCGCTCAGGGCTTCCTGCCCCAGGCCGGGACGGCCTCGGTGGTCCGCTGGCCGTCCCGGGCCCGGGTCGACGCGGCCCTGGAGCCGGGCAGCGAGGTCGGGACCTGGTACGACCCCATGCTGGCCAAGATCATCGTGGCCGGGCCGACCCGCGAAGCGGCGAGGGGTGCGCTGGTCGACGCGCTCGACGACACGGCCATCCTGGGCCTGACCACGAACGTCGGGTTCCTGCGTCGGCTGGCCAGCTCGGCCGCGTACCGGGACGCGGCGATCGACACGGCCTGGCTGGACCGGCACCCCGGGTCGTTCCCGGCCGACGGCGGCGAGGTGGCCCGGGTGGCCGCGGCCTGGCTGGTGGCGGTTGGTTCACGGGCGGCTGGGCAGTCTGCGCCGGGGGGCGGGGCGGGCGGCGCGCGGGGGGCGGGTGGCGCGCGGGATCCGTTCGGTACCGGGGACGGGTGGCGGGTGTCGGGGCCGGCTGCGCCCGTGCTCGCCGGGCTGCGGGACGCCGATGGGGCCCACTCGATGCGGGTGGATGTCCCCGGGGGCCTAGTGTCGGAGGGCGCCGAGGCGGAGCGGAGCTGGCGGGTACGGCCGGTCACTTCGGCGCCCGGGCCGTACCGGCTGGAGATCGACGGGGTGGTGTACCGCTTCCAGGTGGAGGTCGGCCCCCGTGAGGTCGTCGTCGGTTACCAGGGCCAGGCCTACGTCTTCAGCCGGCCCAGTGCCTCAGGTCCGGGGGCCGGCCTGGCCGCGGCGTCCGACGGCCTGGTCACCGCGCCCATGCCCGGCACCGTGCTCTCGGTCCGGGTGAGCGAGGGCCAAGACGTCACCGCTGGGGAAGTTCTCGGGGTGCTGGAGGCGATGAAGATGGAGTTGTCGCTGGTCGCACCCTACGACGGCACGGTGACCGACGCCGGGGTCAAGGCGGGCGACCGCGTCGCGCTCGGCCAGCAGATTTTCGTTGTCGTACCGGGCCCAGCGGCTCCGGAACAGGAGTGACCATGGTGGATCACCGTCTCAGCCCGGAGCACGAGGAACTGCGTAAGACCGTGGAGCAGTTCGCGCGGGACACGATCGCCCCGGTCATCGGGGACTACTACGAGCGGGGCGAGTTCCCCTACGACCTGGTGGCCAGCATGGGGCGCATGGGGCTGTTCGGCCTGCCCTTCCCCGAGGAGTACGGCGGCATGGGCGGCGATTACCTCGCGCTGAGCCTGACCCTGGAGGAGCTGGCCCGGGTCGACTCCTCGGTCGCCATCACCCTGGAGGCCGGCGTCGGTCTGGGGGCGATGCCGATCTTCCGGTTCGGCACCGAGGCGCAGAAGCAGCAGTGGCTGCCCGGCCTGTGCGCGGGCGAGGTCCTGGGCGCGTTCGGGCTGACCGAACCGGGCAGCGGCTCAGACGCCGGGGCCCTGCGGACCACCGCCCGGCTGGACGGTGGCGACTGGGTCATCAACGGCACCAAGGCGTTCATCACCAACTCCGGCACCGACATCACCGGCCTGGTCACCGTGACCGCCGTGACCGGGGAACGGGCGGACGGCCGGAAGGAGATCTCGGCCATCATCGTGCCGGCCGGCACCCCCGGGTTCAGCGTGTCGAAGAAGTACTCCAAGGTGGGCTGGAACGCCTCCGACACCCACGAGCTGTCGTTCACCGACTGCCGGGTGCCCGAGGCCAACCTGCTGGGCCAGCCCGGCCGCGGCTACGCCCAGTTCCTGCAGACTCTGGACGAGGGCCGGATCGCCATCGCCGCGCTGGCCACCGGGCTGGCCCAGGGCTGCGTCGACGAGTGCCTGCGGTACGTGGGCGAGCGGCAGGCGTTCGGCCGGCCGATCGGGGAGTTCCAGGCCATCCAGTTCAAGCTGGCCGACATGGAGGCCCGGGCCCACACCGCCCGGCTGGCCTATTACCACGCCGCGGCCAAGCTGGTCGGGGGCGAGCCGGTCAAGAAGGACGCGGCCATCGCCAAGCTCGTGTCCTCCAACGCGGCCATGGACAACGCCCGCGACGCGACGCAGATCTTCGGCGGCTACGGCTTCATGAACGAGTTCCCCGTGGGCCGCTTCTACCGGGACGCCAAGATCCTGGAGATCGGCGAAGGCACCAGCGAGGTCCAGCGCATGCTGATCGCGCGCGAGCTCGGGGTCGGCGCCACGCAGTAAACCGGCTTTCGCGGCGACGGTTGACCCGAATAGCGTGGGCGGCGTGACTTCGACACCGTTCCGGTTCGCCGCTCAGGCGAGCCCGCAAGATGCCCGCCAGTGGCTGGCGCTGGCCCGGCGGGCCGAAGAGCTGGGGTACTCGTCGCTGCTGATGCCCGACGGGCTGCAACTGCCGTCCCCGATGCCCTCGCTCGCGGTGGCGGCAGGAGCGACCACGACGCTGCGGGTCGGGACCTGGGTGCTGGCCACCCCGCTGCGGGCGCCGCGGCTGGCGGCCTGGGATGCGCACACGCTGTCGCTGCTGACCGGCGGCCGCTTCGAGCTCGGCATCGGGACCGGCCGACCCGAAGTGGTCACTGATGCCGCCGAGATTTACGGGCCGCCGGAACTGACCGGCGCGCAGCGGCTGGCCCGGGTCGAGCAGACCATTGACGAGCTGCGTGCCCTGGACGGGGACGAGCACACTCCAGTTCTGGTGGCGGCGGGGGGACCGAAGGCCAGGGCGCTGGCCGCGGCCAAGGCGGACATCGTCACTGTGGCCGCGGGCCCGCTGGCCGACCGCGACACGATCGGGGAACTGGTCGCCGGCATTCGCGCGGCGGCCGGTGACCGGGGGGTGGGGCTAGAGTTCGCGGCACCGATCTTCGTCGTCGGGGACGATGCACCCCCGTGGGTGGTGCGGTTCACCGGCACCGACATGGCCACCCTGGTCGCGCGCGATTCGCTGATGATCCTGCGGGGCAGCCCGGCGCAGATGGCCGAGGAGCTGCAGCGCCGTCGCGAAACCCTAGGCGTCTCCTACTTCAGCGTGAACGCCGCGTTCATCGAGCAGTTCGCGCCCGTGGTGGAGCTCCTGGCCGGCCACTGACGTGACGGTGGCGGCCCGGCTTTCTCCGCCGGGCCGCCGACACGGTCAGTTACCGCCCGATCCGGCCTGGTCGGTGACCCGGCCGCGGGCGTCCTGGGCGTGGTCGGTCACGTCGGAGGCCTGGGACTGAGCTTCGTCACGAACCGTCGATGCGGCGTCGGTCGCCGTTTCCTTGACCGACTGGGCCCGCTGCTGGGCCGAGTCCCGCAGCTCCTGCGCGGCCTCCTGGCCTGCTTGGCTCAGCTGCTGCGCGACCGGGCGGCCCTTTTCCGTGGCCACGTCCTTGACCTGCGACGCCACCTGCTGCTCGGATTCGGTGGCGGGCAGCAGCGAGGCCACCAGCCAGCCCGCCCCGAACGCGATCAGGCCGGCCGCGAGCGGGTTGCCCCGGGTGCGCTGGCGAGCCAGGTCCGGAGCGGAGCCGACCGCATCGGCCGCCGACGAGGCCGTGGACGCCACGGAGTCCTTGGCCGACGAGGCCGAGGAACTCACCGTCCCGCCCAGGTTGGAAGTGTAGTCCGAGGTACCGCCCATGATCCTGTCCTTGACGTTGGTCATCGAGGAGCGGGTCTGCTGGACCCGCCGTTGCATGATCTTTGGCGGGCTGACCTTCTCGGTCAGCGCGTCCACGTTGGCGCTCAGGTTTTGCTGGGTCTGTTCGATGTTGCCGCGGATCTGATCTGGGTCGCTGGTCATCTCAGCTCCTCGCTCCCTTGAGTGCGTCGGGCAGTTCCTTGACCGTCTCGATGGTCTGCTCGGGCTTCGGGTTCACGTCTTTGATCTGGCGCCGCCCGACGACGAACGCCACGGCGCCGATGATGGCCCAGATAGCGGTGACGATCAGCGCGGCCCAACCCTGGTCCATGACGTTGGCCAGACCCCACCAGGCGGCGATGGAGGCGAACAGCAGCACCATGTAGCCGGCGAAGCCGGCCGCGCCGAACATCCCCGCGGCCTTGCCGGTCTTGGTGATCTCCTGCTTGACCTCGGCCTTGGCCAGCTCGATCTCCTGTCGCATGAGCGTCGACAGGTCCTGGGCCACGTGGCCAACCAGCTCACCGACCGGGGCGTCGCTGACGTCCGGGGTGGTGCTGGCGTATGAGGTCGTGCCGGCGTACGTGGGCTCGCCCGGGTAGGCGGCGGTCGCACCGGGGACGGTATTCGATTCCGGTCGCGGCTGGGTCATGGTTACCTCGGCCCCTCATAGCGGGGCGCCGCGCCGGGCTCGGACGGGTAGACCGGCTCAGACGGGTCGGCCGGCTGGGGCGGGTAGAGCCCCTCGGGCGGGGTCACCGGGCCAGACTGGTAAATCGGGTCGGCGGGAAAGGGCGGAGCTGACGGCTCGTTCGGCTCGATCGGCTCGGTGCCGGCCGGGTAGCCCGGGGCGGCGGAGTAGGTCTCGGCCTGGTAGCCCGGGGCAGCGGGGTAGGTCTCGGCCTGCTGGCCCGGGGCGGGGTAGGTCTCCGTCGGGTAGGCCGAGCCGGGTGCTCCGGCTGGCTCCACGTTGTTCGCCGCGGGCAGGGCGGGGGCAGTACCGCGGCCGCCAGTTAGTCCGTTGCTCGGCTGGCCGTTGCCCGGCTGGCCATTGCCCTGGTCCTTCAGGCCGCGGGTCAGGCGCCCGGCGACCAGCCCGGCCACCGCCGCTCCGATCAGGAACGTGCCGGGCCGGCGGCGGGCAAAGTTGCGCACCTCGTCCAGCAGATCGGCGGGCTCGCGCTGCTCGAGCCAGGACGCCGCGCCGTGCGCGCGGTCGGCCGCTTGGCGGGCGAACTCGGTGGCCAGACCGGACTGTCCGCTGTTGGCCGCCATCTGACCGAGCTCATCGGCGACGGAATGAAGCTGCTGCGCGGCCTTCTGCTGCTGGACGGACGCCTGGTCACGGGCCTGTCCCTGGGCCTCGCCGAGCAGGTCACGGGCCTGCTGGCTGGTCTCGGCGACGACCTGCCGAGCCTGGTCGGTCGCGGTCTGCGCGACCTGGCCGCCCGCCTCGCGGGCATGCTGGCCGACGCCCGCCGCCTCGTCGCGGGCGACGTCGGTCGTGGACGGCTCGCTCGCCGGTTCTCCGGTTTGCGGGGCGTAGGACCCCGGATACTGAGACATTCCACACCTTCCCCTGCTCATAGTGAGAACTAGTCAATGTGGGGATGCGGCTACCCGGCGGCCCTTGCGCAACCCGGGAATCGCGGCAATTCGCGCTAATCGGGCCAGGCGGCGCGGCCGACCGGGGGCGGCGCAGTGACGCCTGAGCCGTGGGTTGCCTGAGTGCCCTGGCCAGGGCCGTGTGGCCTCGTGCCCTAGGCTCAGGGAGCGTGACAGCTTCCGATAGCAGGCCGATTCGCATCGGCGTCCAGCTCCAGCCCCAGCACGCGGACTACAAGCGGATCCGTGCCGCCGCCGCGGAGGCGGAGGACCTCGGGGCGGACATCATCTTCAACTGGGATCACTTCTTCCCGCTGACCGGCGATCCGGACGGCAAGAACTTCGAGTGCTGGACCATGCTCGGCGCCTGGGCCGAGTCGACCTCGCGGGCCGAAATCGGCGCCCTGGTCTCCTGCAACAGCTACCGCAACCCCGAGCTGCTGGCCGACATGGCGCGAACCGTCGACCACATCAGCGACGGCCGGCTGATCCTGGCCATCGGTTCGGGCTGGTTCGAAAAGGACTACACCGAGTACGGCTACGAGTTCGGCACCGCGGGTGGCCGCCTGGACGATCTGGCCGGGGCGCTGCCGCGGATCGAGGCCCGGCTGAGCAAGCTCAACCCTCCGCCCACGCGAAAGATCCCGGTGCTCATCGGCGGCGGGGGCGAGAAGAAGACGCTGCGGCTGGTCGCCCAGCACGCCGACATTTGGCACACCTTCGGGGACCCGGCGGTGGTCGAGCGCAAAAGCGGCATCCTGCGCCAGCACTGCGCCGACGTCGGCCGGGACCCGGCCGAGATCGAGATCTCGGTGGGGACGAACCGGCATCCGGACGAGGTCGGCCCGGCGCTGCGCGCGCTCGGCGTCTCGCTGTTCACAACCGAGTCCGGTGGCCCCGACTACGACCTGTCCCGACTCCGCGACTGGATCGCCTGGCGGGACAGCCAAGCGTAGAGCTAGTCAGGAGTCGGTGGTAGAGGTCAGGGACGGCTGGCCGCGGCCGAGGAAGAAGATGCCGGGGAAGCCGGAGGTCTGAAAGCCGGCGTTCGGGTTGCTGGTGAGCCGGGAGTTGTCGATGCTCATCGTGCCGGTGTGGTCGTTGCTGACGTAGAACACCGCGCCGCCGCCCTCACGGGCGCTGTTGCCGGAGATGACGGAGCCGTCGATGGTGAGGGTGTAAGTGTCGCCGTCGTTGTAGATCGCGCCGCCGCTGCCGCCGCCGGGGGTGCCGGACTTGGCTGGGTTGGCCCCGTCGCCGATGGCCTGGTTGCCGGTCATGATGTCGTTGAGCACGGTCCAGGAGACGCCGATGCTGCTCAGCGCCCCGCCGTTGGAGCACACCCCGCCGGTGAAGGTGCTGCTCACCACGTACACCGGCTGGTTCTGGTACTGGCTCAGGGCCCGGATCGCGGCCCCGCCGAGATCGGGACCGGAGGAGTCGCAGCGGTTGCCGGTGAACTCGGAGTTGATCACCGTGAGCTGGCCGCCGCGGTCGAAGATCGCGCCGCCGCCGCCACCGTCGTAGGTCTGGCCGGTGGAGTTGCCGTCGGCCAGGGTCAGGTTCTGCACGACCAGATGCGGGGTGGCCTGGTCCTGGCAGTGGGAGGTGGACCAGGTCTGGGCCGGGTCGCAGGTGTCCTGGTACAGAATGCGGCGGGCACCGCCTCCGCTCAGGGTGACCTTGCCTCCGCCGTCGAGAACCACTTCGGTACTGGTGTTGCGGACCTTGGCCGTGGCCGTCATGACGATCGTCACCGGCCTGGGCCCGCAGGAGAACGTGATCACCCCGCCGGCCGCGACCGCGGCCACCACGGCCGAGGACGTGCACCCAGCCGGGCTGCCGTCACCGATGACGTGATCGGGATGGGCCGTGCTGACCGGCTGGCCAGCGGCCGGGACGGCGGCGATCCCGGTCCCGTAGCTGGCGGACGACGGCGACGTAGGGCTGGACGCCGCCGCTGAGGCGGTCACCGTCGGCACGTGGGCGAGGTGCGCGGTGCCCACGTTCTGCGGGTCCAGGACCGCTGCATCTTGGGACGGGTGGCCGTTCGACAGGGCCGGACGGGCCACGGCGGTCTTCCCGGACCCGGCGGCCGCTGGGGCCGATGGGCCGGAGGCGGCGCATGCGGTCACCGCGAATGCCGAGACCACGGTAAGGGTGAGCGTCGTGGCCGTCTTTCTGAGCCGCACGGTGTTCGACAATAGCCAGGTATGGCGGGATGAGGGCGGTTTTATGGCTTAGTCGAGACGGTTTACGGCTTGGTCAGGGCCGTCTGCGGACTGGGAACGTGGTCAGGGCATGCGCATGCCGGGGATGGTGGGGCGGGCGTGAGCGTCGGGCTGGCTGGCCAGGATGGCGCGTAGCTCGCCGGTGGCGCTGTCGGGGTAGCGATCAAGGATCAACTCCAGGTCCAGGCGATCGGACGCGGTGGAGTAGGCGGCCAGCTCGCGGCGCAGCCGGGCCTGGCGGAGGCGGCTCTCGCGGGACTCACCGGGCAGCCACGGCGAGTACAGGAGGAACAGCAGGCCGGGGAGGAGCATGACGTGGCCGGGGACGTTGCGCAGGATGAGGGCGGTGATGATGAGCCCGGCGCCGATCACGGCCGATCGCCAGCGGGGGTTGCCGACCAGCCGCGTCAGGCCGAGGACGGCCAGGAGGACACCGGTCCGGACAGCCTGGCGCAGACGTCCGGGGCGGCGGGATGGCAGACCGAATAGGGCTGGGTCCGTGGACGAACTCCACACCACGCGGCTTTTTCGCATCGCAGCCTCCGGCGACCGGGCCCGTGTTCTGCGTGGTTTTCATCGTACGCCGCGCGCGCCGGTTTGACCCGGGCGTGACGTCGAGGAATGTTTGGACGCTGATCACTAGAGATAGGAGAGGCCAGGTTGACCTGGTTCGTCAGGAGGTGCACGTGGTGACAGGAAATGTGCTGGACCGGGGCCAGGCGGCTCAGGTGGCCCAGCGGCTCGAGCATGACAACCCCGACTGGATGGTCATGTACGGCTCCTACAGCCGGGAGTTCGTGGCGTTCCCGGTGTACCCGGACGCCCCGGACAACAGCTACTGCAGCGCCAAGGACCCGGCGGCGCTGGACGGTCACATCCGCGAAACGGAGCGGCGCCACGGGCGCGTCAGGTTAATCCGGTCGCGTCGCCGCGCGGGCGTTCGCCCGGCCGGGCGGACCGCGTAAGGTTCCCGTGTGGCGGACAGTGTGGTGCGGCGCTTCCAGGGCCGGGACGGGCTGGAGTTGGCCTACCAGGAGGTAGGAGCGGGTCGGACGCTGATCCTGCTGCACGGTTTCACCGGGACGGCCAAGGCTTCCTGGGTGGATTCCGGATTGGCGGAGCGGCTCGCCGGGCTCGGCTACCAAGTCGTGCTACCGGATATGCGAGCGCACGGAGACAGCGCCAAGCCGCACGACGCCGCCTCCTACCCGCCGGACGTGCTGGCCGACGACGGTCTCGCGCTGATCGAGCAGCTCGGGGTGACCGATTACGACCTGGCTGGGTACTCGCTCGGTGGGCGGACGGTCGCCCGGATGCTGGCCCGGGGCGCAAGCCCGCGCCGGGCGATCGTGGCCGGGCAGGGGCTGGAAGCGATCCTGCACACCGAGGGCCGAGGTGGCCGGCTGCGCCACATCCTGAGCAACTTCGGGACGTTCACGCCGGGCTCGCCGGAACAGGCCATGGAGGACTGGATCACGGCCAGTGGCGGCGATCCGGCCGCGCTGGTCCGGGTGCTGGACACGTTCGTGGACACCCCGCAGGAGGCGCTGGCCGCGGTCACGGTGCCGACGTTGGTCCTGACCGGCGCCGACGACGGCCACAACGAGACGGCCGCGGCCCTGGCCAGCACCCTGCAGCGGGGCCGGTACGTGATGCTGCCCGGCGACCACTTCACCGCGGTCAGCTCCCCGCAGTTCGAGGTAGCGGTCATTGCATTTTTGGCCGACCGTTATCCCATCGGCGAGCGCCGGGACTGAACGGCTCGGCCGGTAGCTGGCCTGGCCGGTAGCTGGCCTGGCCCGGGGCTGGCGCGGTCAGCAGTTTGGACTGGTCAGTCGCTGGGCTGCTCGACCAGCTGGGCCAGGTACAGCTGCTCGCCCAGGGTCTCGACCAGGCGGAGCTGGGTCTCCAGGTAGTCGATGTGCCCCTCTTCGTCGGCCAGGATGGCCTCGAAAAGCTTGGCGCTGGTGATGTCGGAGACGCTGCGCATGTACTCGGCGCCGCGGCGCAGGCGGTCGACCGCCTCGACCTCCACGGCCATGTCTGACTCGATCATCTGCGTGATCGTCTGGCCGATGCGCAGCGGGAACAGCCGCTGATAGTTGGGCAGCCCGTCCAGGAACAGGATGCGATCGGTGAGTACCTCGGCATGCCGCATCTCATCGATCGATTCCGCCCGGGTGTGCCGGGCCAGCTTCAGCCAGCCGAAGTTCTCCTGCATCTTGGCGTGCAGGAAGTACTGATTGATGGCCGTGAGTTCGGCGCTGAGCTGCTCGTTCAGGAATTCCAGGACCCGCTTGTCGCCGCGCATTCGCCCAGCCTAGTGAACGGACCGAGTCCGTGGTGGGCAATGACGCACGGCAGCGACCCAGGTCAGGCGACGCGAAGGGTAGCGAGCGGGCAGCCCACCCGTCCCTCGATCAGTCCTTCGAGACGATCATGGCAGGTGCCGCAGCCGGTGCCGGCGTAGGTGGCGTCCGAGACGGCGTCCACCGTGTGGGCTCCTTCATCGATCGCCGCGTGCACTTCGTCTACGGTCACGGCGCAGCAGATGCAGGCGAACACGTCGGTGGCCCAGTCCTCTCCCAGTCTGGCCCTCCCGGGCCGCGAAGCTATGGTTAGGCTAACCTAACTTCGCGCGTAGGGGAAGGGTGCGAGGGGGAAGATGCCGACGGGGCAGAGCCCGGAGCGGATGAGCCCGGCGAGGAATCCTGGGGCTGGACGCGGCGCCAGCGGGCCTCGCAGCAGGAGAAGGCGCCGAACATGATCAGGCCGATGGCCACCACCAGCAGCAGCCACGGGCCGAGAGGGGTGCGGGTCAAGGCCCGCAGCGCGGTGTCGAGTCCCTTGGCCTGCTGGGGCTGAGCCTTGGCAGCGGCGAGGATGAGGAAGATCCCGGCGACGACGAATGTCGCGCCGCGGGCGACTCCACCCAGTCGGCCCAGCCAGGTCACGACCGTCCGCGTGCGCGGGCTCATCTCGTCGGTGTTCAGCTTCTTCAGGAACCGTGACCGTGCGGCTGAGTAGGCCAGGGCCAGCCCACCCCCGGCCAGCGCCACCCCCACGATGATCACCGCCACCCGGCCACCGGGGTGGCGCATTACGGTCGCGGTCAGGTCGACGGACTGCTGGTCGCTGGACTTCGGCGCGCCCAGGCCGACGGCGTACTTGAGGACCCCGAACGTGATGAAGCCGTAGACCAGCGCCCGGCCCAGGGCGGCCAGCCGCTCCGTTGCTTTGTCCTCACCGGACCCCGCAACGCCGTAGATCGCTTCGGTCACGCGCCACAGGCACATCCCGGCGAAGCCGATCACCAGCAGCCACAGCGCTACCTCGCCGGCCGGATTGCGGCCCAGCAGGCGCAGCGCACCGGTCTGGTCGGCCTGGTGACTGGATTGACCGAAGGCGACCTGGATCGCGATCCAGCCGATGATCAGGTAGAGCACGCCTCGCGCGGTCAGCCCGGCTCGGGCCAGCCAGCGCAGAGCCGGGCTGTGCGCGGCCTGGCGGCCTGCGGCCTTGCCCTTGCGGCCAGCTCGGCGGGTGTCGCGGCGCGCGGCTGAAGTGGTCATGGTTCCTCCCGGAGACATCGCCGGGGTGCCCCAGGGGACGAAAGGTAAACGATTCGGGGCCGGGCGGGTTCGGGTCGCGGGGTGACGAGTGGCGGAGGTGACGCGAGCAGCTCGAGGGACGCGAGTGGCGGGGGAGGCGAGTGGCCCGGGGGGACGCGAGTGGCGAGAGTGATGGGTGGCCCGAGTGGCGGCTGATCCGGTGCGCCCGGGTCAGCCGGCGGCGCCGAGGGTGGCGGCGGTCTCGGACAAGCGGCCGGGGTAGAAGGTGCGGGCCGCGTCGATGAGCTCGTCCAGTCCGGGCCACCACGGGCCGTGGCGCAGCGCGCCGAGAGCCTGCAGCACGCCGGCGGCCTGCTCCGCGGGCTCGGCGGCGGGCACGAAGGCCACCCGGTGCGGGCGGGTAGCCCGCAGCGGGCCCAGGTAGAAGTCCTGCTCCAGCTGACTGGACGGGTCGGCTGGGGCCGGGTCCACGGTGCCGCCCGGGACGCCAGCCGCGGAGATGCCCGCGGTGGCGCGCGCGGTGACCAGGTAGTAGTCGGGCAGCTCGAACCGGCCGGCCCGCCAGGCGGTCAGGGCGGCCGACGCCTCCTGTTCGAAGCGGCCGGGGCCCTGCGGCTGGGCCAGGTCCCACATGGCCCGCCAGCCGTCGGCCACCGCGGCCAGCGGATCGGCCGTGACCAGCGCGTAGGCCGAGGGGGCGCTGGCGGCCCGGCGGAGCGCGTCGGCCGCGGCGGCCAGGCGCTGGGGGCCGCCGGCCCCGCTGGCACCACCTATCCCGCTAGCATCGTCGGACGCGTCCGGCTCGGCCGGGCGGACCAGCGTGACGTTCATCGACCGGCCCACGGTGCTGAGCACCTCGGCCGGGACCGGGCTGGCCAGCACGATCACCGTGCAGGAGTTGTGTCGCATCGGTTCGATCGTAGCTCCGGGCGATCAGCGCGCCGCGGGGACGTTGGCGCGGACCGCACCGGCGGCGAGGTTAAGCTGCACCTTTACAGGTCCGGGGAGGCTGATGTGACCGGGGCGCAGGACTACGCGTCGCTGATCGTGCAGGGCAAGGACCGGCCGGGGATCGTGGCCGCGGTGACGGCGGTACTGGCCGGGTTCGGGGCAAACATCGTCTCCCTGGACCAGTACTCCGACGACCCGCAGGGCGGGGCGTTCTTCCAGCGCACTGTGTTCGGGCTGGAGCACCTGTCGGCCCTGTTGCCGGAGGTGGAAAAGCAGCTGGCCGAGACGCTGGCGGCCGGGTTCGAGCTGGAGTTCCGGCTGCGGGACCTGTCGGTGCCACAGCGGGTGGCCATCTTCGCCTCCCGCGACGATCACTGCCTGCTCGACCTGCTGTGGCGGCACCGCCGCGGTGAGCTGCCGATCAGCGTATCGATGGTCATCTCCAACCACTCCGACACCGCCGGCGAGGTCCGCAGCTTCGGGGTGCCGTTCTTTCACGTACCGTCGGCCGGCCCGGACAAGTCCGCCGCCGAAGCCGAGCACCTGCGGCTGCTGCAGGGCAACGTGGACTTCATCGTGCTGGCCCGCTACATGCAGATCCTGTCGGGCGACTTCATCACCCGGATCAACGTCCCGATCATCAACATCCACCACTCGTTCCTGCCCGCGTTCATCGGAGCCGGCCCCTACACCAGGGCGCGCGAACGCGGGGTGAAGCTGATCGGGGCCACTGCCCACTACGTCACCGAGGATCTGGACGATGGCCCGATCATCGAGCAGGACGTGGTCCGGGCCACCCACGCCGACTCCGTGTCCGACCTGCAGCGTCGCGGCGCCGACGTCGAGCGGACCGTGCTGGCCCGCGCCGTCCGCTGGCACAGCGAGGACCGTGTCCTGCGCCACGGCAAGCACACCATCGTCTTCGCCTGACTGAGGGGTAGGAGCGGGCGTCTCGCCTGACTCAGGACTGGGCGGCAGAGCTCAGCCGGGGAAGGGGCGGTAGCCGAACTTGACCGCCCGGGCCGGGCGGAAGCCCCCGGCGCCCAGGGCACCACCCACGGGCAAGTCGACCGGGTCAACCCCGACGCCGAGCAGGGTGCGGGTCACGCCCTGGGCCGCATCGAGCAGGTCATCCAGGGCCCGGCTCAGGTGCGCGCCGGTCACCGCGTGCAGCTCGGGGTCCTCGTGCAGGGCTTCGAGGACGCTGCGCCGGATCAGTTCCTTGAGGAAGGACGCGGTGGTGCCGTCGGTGCGCTCCACCGCGGTGGCCACGTCGTCGGCGGTCAGCGTGAGCGGGACGCCGCGGCCGTAGAGGGTGAGCAGGCGTTCGCGGGCCGGGGCGTCGGGCAGGCTGATCTCCACCGCGACGTCGACCCGGCCGGGGCGGGCCGCCAGCGCGGGCTCCAGCAGGTCGGCCCGGTTGGTGGTGAGCAGGAACAGCAGGTCCGCGTCCGGGGCGGCGCCGTCCATGGCGTCGAGCAGGTCGAACAGCACCGGGCTGGAGGCCGGCCCGCGGGACCGTTCCTCGGCCACCAGATCGACGTCTTCCAGCACGACGACCGCGGGCAGCAGGGCCCGGGCCAGCTCGGTGATCGCCCCCACCGCGACCAGGGCCCGCCCGGTCAGCACCAGCCGGGTGTAGCCGGTCATCTGGCCCAGCAGGTACCGGGTGGTGTGGGTCTTGCCGGTGCCGGGCGGCCCGTACAGCAGCAGGCCGCGCTTGAGGTGCTGCCCGGCGGCCAGCAGCGCCGCCCGGTGGGCCGCGACCCCGAGCGCGTGCCGTTCGATCCGGGTCAGCACGGCGTCCGGCAGCACCACGTCGTCCCGGCTCAGCCGCTGCGGGCTGGCGAAGGTCAGGCTGACCCCGCCCATCTGCTCTAGCGTCACCTCGAGCAGGTGGCCGCGGTAGACGTTGAGCTCAGACCGGAGCCGGTCCAGCTCGGCCAGCAGGTCCTGGGCCTGGCCGACCGGCAGGCCCGCCACCTCGACCGACAGGTTGGGCTGATGCTCGCCCGGGCCCTGGATCATGACCACGTAACGGCCGTGGGAGTCGGTGACCAGCAACAGTGCCAGCCGCAGGCAGGCCAGCGTGGACCCGGGGCCGTTGGGCAGGTCGGCCAGCGCGGGCGCGGTCAGCTGCAGCGGCGGCATCCCCTCCCCCGCGACCAGCTGCTGCAGTGACAGTCCGCCGTAGTGCGGCGGCAGCGCGATCCCCTGCACCTCGACCGCCCGGCCGTCGGCCGCGGACCAGGCGTTGACCGCGGCCTGCAGGTTGACGTGCTCGAACCGGGGCAGCTCCCGCGCCACCACCGAACGGTGGCCGCCTTCGGTCCCCAGGTGGTCGCGGACCAGCTGGGAGACCTCGTGGCCGGGGCCGTCACCGGCGGACGACTGCACCCAGTCCAGGAACCGCCGGAACGCCACCGCGAAGTCGGTCACCTGCGGGTCGGGCGGGCTGGTCATCGCGGGCTGAGGGACGCCGGAGGAACGGACAGGGTGCGGCGGAGCCAGGCGTTCCGGGTCTCGGTCATCGCCCGCGCCAGCGCGGTGTCCGGAGCGCTCAGGTCGAACCCGTGGAAGCCGCCCGGCCAGACGTGCAGCTCGCAGACGCCGCCGTCGGCCCAGATCTGGCTGGCGTAGGCCACGTCCTCGTCGCGGAACACCTCGGCGCTGCCCACGTCGATGAACGTGGGCGGCAGCCCGGACAGGTCGGTGGCCCGGCCCGGGGCGGCGTAGACCGGCACGTTGGCCGTGCGGCGGCGGTCACCCAGGTAGGCGTCCCAGCCGGTGTCGTTGCTGATCCGGTCCCAGGGCCCCAAACCGTCGAACTGGTAGCTGGAGGCGGTCTCGTTGCGGTCGTCGAGCATGGGGTAGATGAGCACCTGGGCGGCCAGGGCCGGGCCGTTCTCGTCGCGGGCCCGCAGCGTCACCCCGGCGGTCAGGCCGCCGCCCGCGCTGGCCCCGGCGATCGCCAGCCGGGCCGGGTCATAGCCGAGCTCGGAGGCCTGGGCTGCGAACCAGAGCAGGCCGGCGTAGCAGTCGTCGAGCGGGGCCGGGTACGGATGCTCGGGGGCCACCCGGTACTCCACGCTCACCATCACGGCGTCCAAGTCGGTGATCCAGTCCAGCGCCTTCGGGATGCCGGACCACCGGTCCGGGAAGATCATGCCGCCGCCGTGGATGTAGTACACCGCGGGACCGCCGGGCTTGCGGTCCGGGCGCTGGAGGATCGTGGCCACCAGGTCGGGCGCGCCGTCCGGCCCGGGGATGGTCCGGTCGGTGTACACCACCGGGCGGTCCCCGATGATCTCCTCGGGCGGGATCCGGGGCTGGGCCCGCCGCATGGGGATCAGCTCCGGGGTGATGCTGACCGGAGGCTCGGGCCAGGTCGCGAGGGCTACGGCCAGTTCGGAGTCGTAGGGCGGCGCGGGCCGGGACGGCGCTTGCTTGTCCGTGGTCATCGGGTGATCAGCTCTCCTCCGAAGTGCGGCTAATGGCACATTACGGTGGTTGCGACGACGGACCAGCAGGCGGGCCAGCGCGGGCCAGCGCGGGCCAGCGCGGGCCAGCCCAGGAGCCAGCCGACGGGCCAGCGCGCCGCGTCTTCATGAGGCTTCCACACGGTCGGCATCGGGTCTGCGTGCCGGTCCGGTTTCCTGAACTCATGACCCACCTGCAGGTGTCCCCGCTGGCCTGGGGCCTCACGATCGGGCTCATCGTCGTCCTGCTCGCCCTCGATCTGGTCCTGGGGGCGGTCCGGCCGCACCGGATCGGATTCGGCGAGGCCGCCCGGTGGTCCGCGTTCTACATCGCGGTCGCGCTTGCGTTCGGGGTGGTGCTCGCGTTCTGGGCCGGCCCCAGCTACAGCGCGCAGTACTTCGCCGGGTACCTGGTCGAGAAGAGCCTGTCGGTCGACAACCTCTTCGTGTTCCTGATCATCATGACCACGTTCAAGGTGCCGGCCCAGCACCAGCAGAAGGCGCTGTCCCTGGGCATCGTGCTCGCGCTGGCCATGCGGGTCATGTTCATCACGGCCGGGGCGGCCCTGCTCGACGCGTTCTCGTTCATGTTCCTGGTCTTCGGCCTGGTCCTGGTCTGGACCGCGATCCAGCTCTACCGGCACCGGGACTCCGAACCCGAGGTGACCGACAACCTGCTGGTCCGGCTGGTCCGGCGGGTCCTGCCGGTGACTCCGGACTACCACGACGGCCAGCTACTGACCCGGATCGACGGCCCGGGGCCCCGGGGACCCAGGTCCAGCCGGCCCAAATCCGGCCAGCCCAGATCCGGCCGGCCCAGATCCGGCCGGCCCAAATTCGGCCAATACTGGGCAGTCACGCCGATGTTCGTGGTTCTGGCCGCGATCGGCGGGACCGACCTGCTGTTTGCCTTCGACTCGATCCCCGCGGTGTTCGGCATCACCGACGAGCCGTACCTGGTGGTCGCGGTCAACGCGTTCGCGCTGCTCGGCCTGCGCTCGCTGTACTTCCTGGTCGCGGGGCTGCTCGACCGGCTGGTGCACCTGTCCACGGGACTGGCCCTGATCTTGGCCTTCATCGGGGTCAAGCTGGCCCTGCACTGGGGTCACACGGTCAGCCCGGCCGTACCGGAGATCCCGACCTGGCTGAGCCTGGTCGTCATCGTGGCGGTGCTGGCCGTCACCACCGTGACCAGCCTCCGGCACACCCGGCGGAATGCACTCCCGGACATACCCGAGGGTGCACCGCCCGCACACCCGGTCTGCGAGCCAGCTCAGCGACCATGATCAAGGTCGCGGCGCCCGTGGGGTTGTTCGCCATGGGACTTTGTAATGCGCCGGCCCCGTACGGGCGTTGTGCATAATTTACCGGACCCATACGAGCACTGTGCATAATTACCAGTTCTGACGGCGTTACCCTGAAACTGCGTCACGCACTTCGATGCGAGCGGTGCGGGGTTGGGGATGACGATCTGGGAGCCAGGCCCGGTGCGGTGGCTGAACCGGCATGCGGTGATCCAGCTGCCGGCCACATTCGACCAGTTCAACGCGGAGCTGGTGCGGAAGCAGTTGCAGTCGGTGGTAACCCGCGACCTGCTGGTGCTGATCGTGGATCTGAGCGGGACCACCGACTGTGACCACGCCTGCGGCGAGGCACTGGCCCAGGCGTACCAGCGGGCCATGATCACCGGCACGGACCTTAGGCTGGTGGTCGGCGCGGGCGCCGTGCCGCGTCTGCTGCGGATAACCGGGCTGGACCGGGTTGTGCCGGTCTACGGCTCGATGGCGGCGGCCATCGACGCTACCCGTCCCGCCGACACTCCCCCGCCGCCGGCCGACGCGGCCGCAGCCGGCCGGGCGCAGCGGGCGGGAGCCGCCGTCCATGACCTGGGACCGGGCGGTGGCGACGTCGGAGTCGAGATCGCGCTGCTGGACGGGCACGGGGTCATCGTCTGGGTCAACCACGCCTGGCAAGCGTTCGCGGCGGCTAACGGCGGCGACCCGGACCGGACCGGCACCGGCGTCTCCTACCTGGACGTCTGTGCGGCCGCACCGGACGATCCGGGTTCGGCGCAGGTCCAGGCGGCCATCCGGCGGGCCCTGGCCGGAGACCTGCCCGGCGCGCTGACCATCGAGGTGGCGTGCCACAGCCCGGACACGGCCCGCTGGTTCGACCTGCTGATCTCGCCCCGGCGGGACGACGACGGCCGTCGCGCCGGCGCGACGGTGACGCTCTCGCTGGCCCGGTCACAGAATCTGGGGACGGCCGGCCCCCATCCCCGGAATCGGGGCTAGCCCGGGCTCCGGAGTTCTGCGCACACTGACGGGGTGATCTCGGAGGATGAACAGGATCCCGGACGGCCGGAGGGCGTGACCCTCGAGGACGTGCGGGAACAGCTCGCGGACCGGTGGGACTGCCGCGCCATCACCGCCGGCTACGTCGGCGTCCCCAAGCTGAACGATGGCACCCCGATCCCCCGTTACGGGCAGACCCCGGCCGAGCTGCTGGAGAACATCCTGCGATCCGAACAGCCGTGACCGGCGAGAACCACTTGCTAGGCAATCCCATCTCGGTAACATTCTGTAAATGAACGATCACGGTGATGGGCTCATAGCGATCGGCTTAGTGCTGGCCTTCATCGGCGGTGCGCTCGGCTCCAGGCTGTTGACCGCGTACAGGTTCATGAACAGCGCCAAGGCCGGCGCCAAGTCGGCCGCCGGGGGAATGAGAGCGCTGCGCCTGCACTGGCTTTTCTGGGCGGTGATCGTCTTTGCCGTGGCCTGGCTGTGGATACACGGCCAGCTGTGAGCGCGCCGCAGCACGGGGTGGACCGCTCGCTGAGTGGGCCGCCCCTTCGGCTCGGGGAGGCGGGCGCCCGCACCCGGGTAACCGCTTCTGGCGCCGTGCTGACGTCAGCTCCGGGCGAGGCCAGTTCGGGGCGCGGATCAACTCCGCGTGTTGGGAGTTGATTAAAAATGATTATTGACGGTCGTTCTGTGCTGCGAGATGCTCCTTTGTAACCGCGTACATAAAGGAATGCGCGCAGTTCCGTAGAACGGAAGTGTTGACTAGTGGGTGTCCTGGGGCGTTTCCGCCGGCTCAGGCGGTTGCTGATCGTGGTCGCGACGCTGGCCCTGGCCGGGACCGGGGTGCTCACCGCGGCCGGCGCGGCCCAGGCGGCGGGCTCGGGGCCGTGTGACATCTACGCCGCGGGCGGGACGCCCTGCGTAGCCGCGTACAGCACGGTGCGCGCGCTGTACGCGGCTTACAACGGGCCGCTGTACCAGGTCAGACGAGTTTCGGACGGCGCGACGGCCAACGTCGGGCTGCTGGCCGCGGGCGGCTACGCCAACACCTCCGAGCAGGACACGTTCTGCGCCCACACCGCCTGCGTGATCACCGAGCTGTTCGACCAGTCCTCCGAGGGCAACAACCTGACCATCGAGGGAGCGGGCGGGGCGGCCGGGGCCGACGTCGGCGCCAACGCCGCCGCGCTGCCGGTGACGGCGGGCGGGCACAAGGTCTACGGCCTCTACATCGCCGGGCACACCGGGTACCGGGACAACAGCACGCATGGGGTCGCGGTCAACGGCGCGGCCGAGGGCATGTACATGGTGGCCAGCGGCACCCACGTCAACTCCGGCTGCTGCTTCGACTTCGGCAACGCCGAGGTCAACAGCGACGACAACGGCAACGGGCACATGGACGCGGTCAACCTGGGCACCGAGTGCTACTTCGCGCCGTGCAGCGGGACCGGGCCGTGGGTCGAAGCCGACATGGAGAACGGCTTGTTCTCCGGGGGCAACGGGCCGAACACGGCCAACGCGGGCAACGGCAGCAACTTCGTTACCGCGATGCTGAAGAACAACGGGCAGACGACCTACGCGCTCAAGGGCGGCGACGCCACCACTGGGGGCCTGAGCACCTGGTGGGAAGGCGCGCTGCCCAACATCGGCGGTTACACGCCGATGCATACCGAAGGCGGGATCGTACTGGGCACCGGGGGCGACAACAGCAACGGGTCGGTGGGCTCGTTCTTCGAGGGCGTGATGACCTCGGGCTACCCGAGCGACGCCACCGACAACGCGGTCCAGGCCAGCATCACCGCGGCCGGATACTCCGGGGCGTCCGCGGGCGGGACGGCGCCGGCGGGCACGATCACCGCCGCCGGTGGCCAGTGTGTGGACGTGATCGGCGACGACACCGGGACCGACGGCGCCACCGTGGACCTGTGGGGCTGCCAGGCCAGCGCGGTCGACCAGCACTGGACCCACAACTCCGACGATTCACTGTCCACGCTCGGCCGCTGCCTGGACATCGACGGCGACGGCACCGCGGCCGGGACCAAGGTCGAGCTCTGGGACTGCAACGGCGTCGGCGGGCAGAAGTGGGTCCAGCAGGCCAACGGCTCGTTGCTCAACCCGCAGTCCGGGCTGTGCCTGGACGACCCGAGCGGGAACACCAGTGACGGGACTCAGCTGCAGATCTGGACCTGTAACGGCGAGTCCCCGCAGGTGTTCTCGGTCAACGGCGGCGGCATGATCTCCGGACCGGGGAGTCAGTGCGTGGATGTGGCCGGTGATGACGTCGGGAGTGACGGCACGGTGGTGCAGTTGTGGGGCTGCCAGAGTTACGCCGTTGACCAGCACTGGCACCACAACGCCAACGGCTCGCTGGAGACCCTGGGCCGCTGCCTGGACATCGACGGCGACGGCACCGTGGCCGGGACCAAGGTCGAGCTCTGGGACTGCAACGGCGTCGGCGGGCAGGTGTGGCAGCAGCAGGCCAACGGCTCGTTGCTCAATCCGCAGTCCGGCCTGTGCCTGGACGACCCAAGCGGGAACACGAGCGATGGGACTCAGTTGCAGATCTACACGTGTAACGGGACGGGAGCCCAGGACTTCGCCCTGAGCTAGCCGGGTGGCCGGGCGGGGCCGAGGCTGGGTGGGCTGGGCCGAGGCCGCTAGTGGGGCGCGTGTGAGCTCAGTGGCGGGTGAGGTCTGGGGTCGGGAGGCTGGGGGCACTTTTGTGCAGATAGGGATGCGTGAGGAACGGTCCCCTGGGTTGGTGCTGGTGGGAGCGGTGCTGGCCGTGGCTGGGTCGTTGTCGGCGCGGTCGAGGAGGGCTTGGACGATTGGCGGGGTGTTTTCGGTGATGGCGGCCTGGAAGGTGGCTTGCCGCATGGGGGCGTTCCAGACGATCTGGATGTCGAAGGCGTTGTAGAAGTCGGCTTGCAGGTCCGGGGGTAGCTCGGACAGGTCGCGGGTGGTTTCGGGGAGCAGGCTGACCAGGTCGATGTCGGCGAGCGGGACGGGGTCATCGGCCAGGGCGGCGAGCTGGGTCTGGATGTCCTGGTCCTCGGCATCGAGGGTGGCGTAGTCGGCGCGGATGCGGCGGCGGTATTCTTCGCCGGCGTGGTCGGGCATGTCGAAGGAGCCGCGCAGTTCCTTCATGAGGTTGTCCTGGCTGGTCTTGATCCGTTTGGCCCGCTGCTCCAGGGCAGCGACCTGGCGGTCCTGGTGTTCTTTTTTCTCGGTGGCGGTGGCCGGGATGAGCTCCCGGAGCCGTTCCTCCCGGCCAGGGGCCAGCAGGTAAGCGGACAGCCCGCGCAGGGTCTCGCCTTCCAGGAAGTCCTCACGGACGGTGACGGTGCGGGGATGATCGGGGGCGGCCGCGACGTGGGCGGGGATGTTCGCGTTGAAGTGGCAGGTGTAGTAGAAGAATTCGCGGTCGTTGGGCCGTTCGGGGTGGCGGCGAGGCCGCCCGCACATGCGGTGCTTACAGAGTTTGCAATGGATCCGGGACCGGAACGGGTAGGTCCGCCAGGTGGCCGGGTTGCGGCTCGCCCCGTCGCGGGAGCTGCGGTGTTCCTCGGCGATCTTCTGGGCCTTTTCCCAGGTGTCGCGGTCGATGATGGCGGGGTGGGTGGGCTGTTCGGACCAGTACCACTTGTCCGGGCTCATGCGCTTGCCTTTGCGGACGCGGCCGAACACCTGGTAGCCGGTGTATTTGGGGTTGCCCAGGATCGAGTAGATCCCGCCGGGCGTCCAGCCGGTCTCGGGGTCGGCGGGCGGGTAGGTGCATGGGTCGGCGGTCAGCCGGGCGCAGATGGTCGGCACGCCCAGCTTGCCGTAGGCGCGCATGTCGAAGATCGCGGCGATGATGGGGGCACGCATGTCATCGAGGACCAGCCGGGTTTTGGTCCGGCCGTGCGCGGCTTTGGCTGGCGCCGGATGCGGGACTTTGCCGGGCAGGTACCCGTCCAGGACTTTGCCGAGGTTGTATCCTTCGGCGGCATGGGTCCGCATGCCCCGCCACATTTTCTGTTTCAATTGCAGCCGGAAATATTCGGCGATGTTCTGCTTGGTGCGCCGCAATAGAATGGTTGCCGGCTCGGTCCCTTCCAGGTCCAATGGTTCATCGGTGGCGAACAAAAGAATGTCATTGTCACCGAGGATCCGTTCCAGCCGCAGCGCGTTGTAGGTATCCCGGCCGGACCGCTCGATGTCCTCGCACACCACCGCGGCGAACCGCGGGGCGGGCGAGCGGGCCTCGGCCAGCAGGTCGGCCAGGCCGCCGGTGCGGGGCAGCCCCTGGGCCACGAACGGCTGCCAGTTGTCGCTGTGGCCGCGCTGGTCCAGGTCCAGGCCCCCGGACTCGATATCCCAGTAATAGCCGTCGATGTAGAACCCCTCGGGCAGCCACTCCTTGACTGAGGTGATCTGCCGGGTGATCGACCCGTAGGGGTCTTGCAGCTCCAGGGTGGAGGTGCGGCCCAGCATCGCGACCGGGACCGGCTCGGCCGGCCTCAGGTCCCCGGGTTGCTGTGTTTTCGGTCGTACTGCCATTGCAGGATCCTCCGTATGACGTCCGCTTGCCGGGCCTCCAGTGCCTCGGCTTTCCGGCCAGTGACGATCCGCCATTTCCAGCGGACCTTGATCCCGTCCGGCCGTTCCCCCTCTCTTATATTATAGGCAATAATGCCCGACTCAGGAATGGATGACGTGGTGTTGTCAGTCGGCTTTCCCGGCGGATCCGTGTGCATTTTCCTGCCCTTTCTCAGATTCTGCTCGGTGATTGCGGGCCCACTTCAGCAGGTCCCAGATCACCTCGGCTTGCCGGGCGTCCAGTTCCCGGGCCCGTTCGCCGGCGACGACGGTCACCACGTACCGGACCTTCAGCCCGTCCGGGCCGCCGGGCTGCTCGTCGGGCGCGAGGTCATAGGCGATGACATGGGAGACATCTGTCATGTTTTCGGGCAGCTCCTCGCTGGTGGCCCCACGATGTGGGGGGTGCCGTCCACCGGGTCACTGGTGTCGCTCATGGCTGATCACATCCTTCGGCTGAGGGTGGGGTGCGGCGTCCGGGCGCCGGGTAGGGGTCTCCGGGCTGGGCTCGGGGGCGCGCCTGCGCAGGGCGGGGGCGGTCCTGGTCCATCCCGTCGCCGTCGTCCGGCAGCCGGATAGCGGGCCGGGCGAGGACGGGTCAAGCCGCCCGGGTTTGGCGGCTTGATGCGGACCGGCCGGTCTGCTCGGCTGACCGGCGGACGACGGCGCAGCGGGAGGGGGCAGGACCAGGGGTTTCCTCCTTCCCGGAGCCTGAGGCCCCGCCGGAGGCATGGTTTGATCGTCATCGCCCGGGGGGCGGGGCCAGGTCGGCGCGGGCCGAGAAGACGAACCAGATGACCAGCCCGGTAACGATGGCAGGGCCGGATGGCTGGCCAGGGATCAACGCGAGGGCCAGCAGGGACAGCAAGGCGGCGGCCAGAGCGCGGGCCAGCAGCCGCAGTGGCCGGCCGTGCCGGATGCGGGCTGGGAAGAGCAGCAGCCCCGGTCCCAGGTTCTGGCCGGGCCAGCGGGCTGGTGCAGTGGCCGGGGCAGGGACGTGAGGATCGGTGATGGCCAGGTCGGCGTAGGCCTCGGACCGGCCCCAGGGCGTGCGGAGCTGGGCGTAGGCGGTAGCGGCGGCGGTGTAGGCGGTGATGTCCCCGCCGCCGGGGCGGTCGGGGTGGGTGGCGGCGGCGATGGTTTTCCACGCCGTGCGGACCTGCGCATCACTCAGATCGGCACGGACCGGGAGCCCCAGCACCTCGAACGGGTTCACCGGAACACTCCCGGGCCGAACACGTCCTCCAGGCTTCCCGATGGTGGTGGCGTGGCGTGCTCCCCGTCGGCTGGCCGGGCAGGTGGAGGTACGACCACCGAGGGTGCCCGGGCCGCGGGCAGCGGCAATGGTGATGGCTTCGGCCGGGCGACCTGGACGAAGGTGGCGCCGCCGTGGTGGATGTAGCACGCTTGGCCGGTGCCGAGGGTGCGGATGAGGCCGGGGTCGGCGGTCCAGGCATGCTGGATCCGGGTGGTGCCCTCATCGCCCCAGGTCGCCCCGATCAGGTTGTGCGCCGATTCCAGCACCCGCCGAGTCCCCGCCAGCTGGATGACGGGCTCGGGATAGGGAGTATGCAGGAGCCAGATCCCGCCGTCGGCGGTGGCCGCGATCCGGTACCGCTCATCGTCATTAGCCCCGAGTCCTTGCCAGGACTGGGCCGAGACCTGGACGCCGAGGCCGAGGGACCGGCCCCGCTCATACAAGTTGCTGATCGGCACCCGCCGGGACACGGCCGAGTAGTCATCGGCGGCCAGCAAGATCGCCCGCCGCTCAGTGCCCGGGTCGGTGGCCGCGTGGGCGACCAGCTCGGTGAGGGCCATGGCCTGGGTTTCGGCGACGGACTGCTCCCGGGTGCCTTCCAAGATGCAGTACCAGACATCCGCGCCGGCGAGAGAACCGGGTCCGTCCAGAGCGGGTCCGAGGCGGCCGAGCAGGGTGGCGCAGCGGAGCTGGATGTCGCCCAGGTGCGCGCGGGCGGCGCGGATGCGGATCATGGCGGCTTCATGCGCCCCGTCCCCGTAAGCCGATTCGAGCCAGGCGATGTCAAGCCGGTCGAGGAAGCTGGCCGCATCGATTGGCGGCCCGCCGGGGGCGGCGAGGGCGAGGTTAAGGACGGTTTGCATGATGTCGCTGTAGTAGGCTGCCGCCCCGTCCCCGGTCTCGATCATCTGCAGCAGCAGGACCCCCAGGTCGCGGGGTGGCAGGTCCCACAGGCAGAGGCGGGCCTCGTCGGGCCAGATCGCGACCCGGCGGGCGCCGACTCCGTGCAGGAGGCGGCGGGTGCGTTCGGCTTTGACGCGGGCGTCCGGGCCGCCTTTGCAGTCCAGGACGATCAGCAGCGGCCGGTCCCCCTCCCGCCGCACATACGTGGCCAGGGTGGCGGCGTACCAGCCGGCCCACAGCCGCATCATCAGGTTCGTCTTCCCGCTGCCGGAGGAGCCGATGATCACCGAATGGCGGGAGAAGGAGCGGGCCGGGACGGCCAGCACGGGCCGCCATCGGTGGCCGACAGCCCGGATGGTGGCGCCGACCGCGACCAGGCCCCGGCCAGTCAGCAGCGGCACCGAGCCGGGGGCGGCGGCCCGGCCGCGGGCGGACCAAACCTGGTGGCGCCACTGGCGTTCGTCGAACCAGACCGGCGCGGAGGCGGTCTGCCCGGCCAGTCCGGTGGTGACCGCGTAGATCCGCCACGCCCACCACAGGCCGCCGAGCGCCAGGCCGGCCGGTACCGCAACCGGCGCCACCAGCAGGCTCGCCCGCAGTTCCGAGTGGGCGGCGAGCAGCCGCCACGCATCAGCCCAGTCGTTCACCGGGGCCAGCGCGACCGCTGGCCAGGAGTGGAGCCGCAGGCCCTGGCCGATGCCGTAGACAGTGGTCATCGGCAGTGACCACGCGGCGACCCGCCACAGCCGGGCCGGGGGCCAGCCCCGCAGCCACGCCGCCCCATACCCCACGGCCGCGACCACGGTGACCGGCCAGGCCGCGATGGCCACGGCGGCCACGATCAGCCACCCGGTCACCTTGAGGGCCTGGCGGAACAGCCAGACGGCGATGGTGAGTTTCAGCCAGCCCCAGATACTCACCGCACCGCACCCGGGGGCAGGTCCCGGGCCACCATCCGGGCCTGCAGCGGCTCGGGGAGCGCCCCGATCGACCGTGACACGATCGAGACGGCGGCCGGGGCGGTCAGGTAGATGATCCGGGCGTAGCGGGCTTCGATGCTGGGGACGCCGGCGGGGCCGTAGTCGCTGGTGCGGGTCAGCATCGCCCGCATGATCCCGGTCGTGCGGGCCAGCGGCTTGGGGGTCAGCTCGGCCTCGATGGCCCAGATCTGCCCGGCATACGGGGCCCGGTCCAGGCTGGGCCAATGGACCTCGGCGTCGGGGAGGTGGGCGATCCCGACCCGGCCGCCGGCGGCGGCGCGGATCCGGCGTTCGCTGCGCCACCACGCTTTCCCCTCCTGATAGGCCTGGCCGGATTGAAGCCACAGCCGGACCGCCAGGACAGCGCGGATGTGGGCCAGCCGGGTCACGGAGGGTTCCCGTGCGGCATACGGCAGGCCGAGCAGGCGCATCCCGGCCGGGGTCAGCCAGCACCACGCCGGCCCCCGCCCCAGCGCTTCGGTCTGGGCCCAGCCGGCGTGCCGCCAGCGGGCGAGGATGCCCCGCAGCCGCTCCTCCGTGACGTCCAGGGCGGCGGCGAGCAGATCGGCCGGGGCGCCGTACTGGTCGGCGAGAAGGGTCAGGCCGGTGATGTCCCGGTCGGTGAGCTTGATTCTTCCGGCATCGGCACGCCGCTGCGCCGGGTGGGTGGTTCGTGCGGCAGGCATGGCCGTTGTTGTAGCGGACCGGACCAGTGGCCAGCCGCCGGAACGGGCTTTTTCCGGCAAGGGCTTCGGCAATGCCCAGGCCAGCGCCCCGGTGATGCCGGTGGTTCCGGCAGGCACGCCAGCTGGCACGGGCGGGGATGAGCGGGCCGGTACCGGGGCGGGCAACCGGAGTACGGCCGGTGCTGGCCGGTCACGGGAAATAACTGTCGTGACAGTGGAAAGCGGCTGGGATGCCGGCGGGGTGCCGACCGGGCTGTTGTCAGTGGTGGGGTGGCCGGGTCAGGCGGACGCCGAGAGCGACGGTGAAGGTTCCGGTCATCGTGCCGGCCGCGGTGCCGAGGGCGGCGCTGAGGTCGAGGTGGCCGTGCAGGAGCCACTGGGCGAGGATGGCGGCTGCGGTGGCTGCCGCACCTACGGCCAAGGCCGCGATGAGGGCGTAGTGCCAGGCGCGGCGCTGGTCGAGCCAGCTGTTGAGTGACTGCAGGGTGGTGGTGCGTCCGGAGGGGGCCACCTGCGGCTTGTTCCCTCCGCCGCGGTGGCCATGCATGGGTCTGCGGCCGGTCTAGTGGTGCGGGACTGGCGCCGGGGCGGCTGGGGTGGTGCGCCGGTCGTGCCGGCGGGCCAGCCAGGCCCCGGTGGTGTTGCACACCCCGCCGAGCATGACGATCGAGAAAAGGACCCAGCCCGATTCGGTGTGCACGGCGATGGCCAGCGGCAGGCCCACGGCCAAGAGGATCAGGTAGGCACTGGTGTTCAGATACGCCCAGCGGGAGGTTCCTGGTTTCCATGACGCGGCACTCATGGCGGCGGTCTTACCCCGGTGGCCGCTGCGCATAGCTGGCGCGCAGGATCGGGCTGATCACGTCGATCAGGGCGGCGGGGTTGCCGGGGAAGGCGGCGTGCCAGTCGCAGCGCCAGTCCAGGGCGGCGTCATCGGACAGGCGGACGGTGCCAAGGTGCGGGCGGGCGGGGCTGGTGACCTCGATGTCGGTGGTGGCCTCGAAGGACTCCCAGTCCTCGCTCACCCGCAACCTGACGGCCAGTCCCCGGTCTTGCAGGGACCGGCCGACCTGGCCCTTCAGCGGCAGGGCCCGGTAGGCCGCCAGGCTGGCCGGGCCCAGCGGGGCTCCGAGCAGGTGGGCGATGATCGCGGCCAGGGTGGCCGGGCTCGCGGCGGGCCCGGCGGCTGGTTCGTAGTACCAGCGGGCCTGCCCGCCGCTATCCAGGGCCACCAGCGATTTGCCGGCCGCGACACCCAGGAGGGTGAACTGGCAGGTATCCCGGTACTGGCAGACCTGCACACCCAGGCCGGCGGCAGCCAGCCGCCGGGCCAGCAGCAGGGCGGCCCCGTCGGCCAGGCTCACATCCAGGCCTGCAAGAGGGTGGGAAACAGCAGTCATCGGCTCGCCTCATGCCCTGACCCGGCAATGGACCCGGCCGCCCGCGCCCGGCACGGGTCACCACCAGGGGCGGACAAACAGCAGCTTAAGCCTCATGCCTACCCCTGTCTATAGACGTCTACCGACGACAGTGACTGTCAGCCATCATCGCTGGTCAGCTAGCTTGATCACTTGTGAAGCTCGATCGGCCCGACGTGCCCAAGCACATCCAGCTCGCGGACTACCTGCGGGCGCGCATCGATGACGGCACCTACCCGCCCCGGGCCAAGCTGCCCAGCGAGATCACCTTGGTCCAGGAATCCGGGTTCGCCCGCGACACGGTCCGCAAAGCCATGGCCCTGCTCATCGATGAAGGCCGGGTCTACGTCGTCCGCGGCCTTGGCACCTTCGTCACCCCAGCTAAATAACAAGCCGCGGGCGTCGCCGGTTTGACCTTGACCTTGGGCAGGAGCCAGGAGGGGGTGTGGGGGAACCTTGAACCTCGGGGCCGTGATTTTCCGGGGCCGGGGGCGGGGTTAAGGGTTCCCCCACGCTCTTCCCTTTAGTCTTTAATGCTCTTTGCCTGGCTGGCTGCCGTTCTGTGTAGTGCTTCCTGACCTCGGCCGCACGAAGTGGGGGTGAGGTCAGGAAGCGATGACGGAGCGGGTTGAACGGCAGCCAGCCAGGTCAGCGGCGCGGCCGTCGTCGTGTGGCCCCGCACCGGGGCCACACGCAGTTGGGGGGCCATAGGTAGGCCGCGTTTGGGGGCGCTTGGGTACGAAGCCAGCTGAATCTGCCCAGCAGCGGTCATACCGAGTTATCCAGGCCTGCGCTTTCGGCAGGTGCCCAACGTCGGCCGAATCGGGTGCGGAGATCAAGGTGATCTGCGCGGTTCGTCACACGGAGCGAACTTCGCCCGTTGCTATCCGCCAAAGCGGATCTAGCCGACGGGGACTAATTGTCACTACCCGGTGCCATGCTGCATCTGGCCGAACTGAGAGCTTCGATGAGAAGGACGCACGCATGGCATTGACCTATGACGAATTTCGCGCCGGTGTAGCAGGTGACGCAGTTGGCATCAGGTGCCGTACTGTCTTGCAGCCGCTCGGCGGCCGGGATGACAAGGTGTTCCCGCCGACCTACGGCGTGCCGGACAACGCGGAGACCAAGTACGCGACAGAGGAACGCTACATTCACTCTGAGAACGGGGGCGGCGGATCAGTTTCGCGGTCGGTCGTGCTTGATTCCGTGGCGTCGCAGGCCAACCGGTTCGAGCTGGCGCTACTTGAGGCGATACGACGCGGCGAGCTGGCTGCTCCGGTGACGTCCGTCGACTTCAGATCCATCCCGGAGCTGGCCGGATTGGACCGGATTAGCGATTACGAAGCCCCGCACCGCATCTTCGACGCCCTGCTTCGCGACAGCTATGACGGAGAGCATCTGTTCCGAAACGGCCCGGTGGGAAGAACGGTTACGGAGGCTCGGACCCGGGACGCTGCTGGCCTGTATCACCATAGCCCGCACACGCTCGTGTTCGGCGGATGGGATTCCACAGGCCCGCGGGGCGCTCGCGGGGCCAGATATGAACGTGCCATCACATCGGAAATTGTGGCCTCGGGGATTGAAGTGGGTGTAAAGACCGCTTCCCGCATTGACCCGGCAGGCATCGAGCTGCGGGCGGGCCCCCTCTTCCAGGCTCCGGACGGGACCTGGACACTGAATCCGGACGAGGCGGAGCGAGATGCGGGCCAGCCGAAGTTGCTCGGCGCTAAGGACACCAAGGACGCCGGCCGACAAGGCACACGCGAGGCGGGCCGCCCGTCCCAGGCCAACTTGGGCAACGTCACCCCCAGCATTGATCCGAGGGCTGGTGGAGTTACGGCCCAGGAGATCACCGGGACGACCGTCCTGTCCCTTATCCAGCTGCGGCGGCTTCGCTTCCCGGCGGCCCTGGACGGTTCACCCTTTGACGATCATCGACGGCGGGAGGCGGAGGTGACGGCACGAACAGCCCTTGCGGCTCTAGGGTTGACCGCCACGGTGCTGGCCTTCGAGCAGGGATTCGACCTGCGATCCCGCTGTGTCCTGGTCACCGCCAGGCCGGTCACCTTCGAAGCGGTGGCGCGCGACGGGACGGTGCTACCGTTCGACCTCAGCAGCACCGACGCGCTGAAGCTAGCCGCGGAAGCGGCTGATCGAGCCGCCGCCGCCGGTATGCCATGGCGAGCCGGTGAAGTGTCCCTCCGCCCGGCCGATCGGCTCGTGGAGTTGATCCGTCGAAGCGACGTCCTGACGGCTAGCGGTGAGCCCGGGGACCAGTGATGTTCGCCATCGCGATGGAACTGCTGTGTGGACGCTACACCGCCATGAAGTTCAATGACCGCACCCGGCCCGAGTGGCCGCCACACCCCGCTCGCCTTTTCTCCGCCATGGTCGCTGCCTGGGCCGACATCGAGGAGCCCGACCCGGCCGAGCGAAGCGCTCTTCAGTGGCTTGAACAGCAAAACCCGCCCGCTATTTGCTGCAGCAAGGGGCGCGGCCGCCAGGTGGTGACGCATTTCGTGCCGGTCAACGATCCCACCGCTCTGACCCGTGACATTTCCCGCACCTATGACGTGATAACCCGAGCTGCGGACGGGTTGCAGGAAGCAGAACGCTCGGGTGATGAGCGCAGCATCAGACGCGCGCGTACGGCCGTGGCGAAGGCCAGAGCTAAGGCAATCGCTGATGCAGCAGGTGCAGGGAAATCGAGTGGGCGTGAAAGCAGGAAAGTCATAACAGGCGCCCTAGAGGTGCTGCCAGAAAACCGGGGCAAGCAGGGCCGCACCTACCCGACCATCATCCCGGATGAATCCACCGTCTGGTTTGCCTGGCCTGACGCCGAACCCAATAAGCAGCAGCGAGACGCGCTTGACGAGCTGCTCAGCCGGGTTGCCCGGATCGGCCATTCCTCGACCCTGGTCGCGTGCCGCTGCGCCGATGAGGCACCGTCACCCACGTGGGTGCCTGTCCGGGCACCAAGCGGGACACGCGTACGGGTACCACGGGCCGGGCTCATCGATTACCTCGAGCGTGCTTTCGCATCACACGGCGGCGAAGAACCTCGAACGTTGCCGGCCGGGATGGCCTACTACCAACAGCCGCGTCCCCTAGCGCCGCGTCTGCGCACTCCCCTTCTGGGCGGCAATTGGTATGTCCTAGGGATCGCCGGGCGCCGTCTTCCGTCCTCGGTGCAAGCGCTTGCCATTGCGCGCGCCGCCCGAAACTCGCTTCTCGCCCATGGTGATCAGCCATCTCCCGAAATCTTGTCCGGGCACCAGCGTTCTAATGGAAGTAGTCCGACGCCGCCGCTGGAGCGGCCTCACCTGGCTGTGGTGCCGCTGCCGAACGTCGGGAACCGGTACAGCGACGGTGCCGTGTTCGGGATCGCGCTCATCCTCCCTGCTGATTGCCCCGACCAGGAGAAGGACGCAGTCGAGCGAGCAATCCAGTCCTGGTCGACGGCCGGGTTCGAGCTGCTGCTTCCTGCCCGGCCCGGCGGACCGTCTGTCAGGTTGACCCTGGAAGACCTCGGCGTTGACCAGGCCAGCGGTCTGCCAGGGTGGGTTGATGAGGCTCTGCCCGCCCGGCGCAAGACAACCACGCGAGATTACTGGTGTCGGCCCGGGCGCCGCTGGCTGAGCGTCACGCCGATCGCGCTCGACCGGTTTCCGGGCAATCTCCGCAGCCGTACGCCATTGGCACGGGAGCGTGCCGAGGCCGAGGCGGCTGCCTCGGTCGCGCGGGCCTGCGTGTTCGCCGGGCTTGCGGATGCGCCAGGTCAGGTCCGCGTAAACATCCGGCTGGATCCACCCCTAGTCGGCGTACCCGCCAGCCCTGGAGGCCGGCGCAGCTCGGGGCCGCGGCAGTTCCCCGGCTACCAGACCGGCAACCGTACGCCGCGAGCGTGCGTGCACGCCGAGATCGAGTTCACCGAGCCAGTGCGGGGACCGGTCCTGATCGGCGCTGGCCGCTACTTTGGCTATGGGCTGTGCCTTCCCCGCCACGGCGAGGACAGCAGGCCATCATGAGCACCCTGGACACCTCTCACTTCCCCGCCTTCTTCGCCGCCGTCAATGCAGCCGACGGGTCGCCGGATCCGTTCCCGTGGCAGCAGGACCTGCTCGAACGGGTCGCTTCCACGGGTCGATGGCCTGACCTGCTTGACCTTCCGACAGCAACCGGCAAGACCGCCGTCATCGACATCGCCGTGTTCCTCATGGCACTGCGCGACGATGCGCCCCGCCGGGTCGTGTTCGTGATCGATCGGCGGGTGGTGGTTCAGCAGGCCGCCGTGCGGGCCCGCCGCCTGGCGGAGCGGCTGGCAGATAGCGACGATCCGGTAATTGAGACGGTCGCGCGGCGGCTGAGGCGGCTTACCGCGCAGGATGTTGATCCTGCGAGTCCGCCGTTGCAGTGGGCCGAACTACGAGGCGGCATCGTCCGCGATGAATCGTGGGCGCTGCGACCCGATGTCCCGGCGGTCCTCATCTCAACCGTTGACCAGGCCGGGTCCCGGCTGCTGTTTCGCGGGTACGGAATCAGCCAGAAAATGCGTCCCGTTCATGCCGGCCTGCTCGCCAACGACGTGCTGTTCCTGCTCGATGAGGTGCACTTGGCCCAGCCGTTCGCGCGGACGCTTGGCATCATCGGCAGCCGCTACCGGCCACCGGGCGAGACTATGTTGCCGGACCGCTGGCAGGTAGCGGAACTTTCCGCCACGCCGGGGGAACCCACCTCGCGCCGCCTGGTGCACGGGCTCAGCGACCGTGACCACGATCCGGCGGTTGCGCCGCCGCTCGCGCGCCGACTTTCAGCACGCAAGCCTGCCACCAAGCGTGCAATACAAATCCGCGGCAAGGATGGCCCGGGCCGGAGACATGCTTTGGCGAGGGAAGCGGCGCAGTCCGCCCGGTCGATCATTTCCGCTGGCCAGCACCGGGTGGTCGGCGTGATCGTCAATCGGGTCGACACCGCACGACTGGTTTATGAGGAATTGAGCGGCGACCCCACCGTTGACAGGTACCTGATCACCGGGCGCATGCGGCCGTTCGATCGCGATGACCTGCTCGCTCAGCTCACCCCACGCATTCGCACTGGACGCGCACGCCACGCCGATGACGTGCCGGTGATCATTGTTGCCACTCAGTCGATCGAGGCCGGTGCCGACTTCGATTTCGATGCCCTCGTCACCGAATGCGCCAGTTACGACGCGCTGAAACAGCGGTTTGGCCGGGTAGACCGGGACGGCGTGCTGAGCGCCCGTAACACGCCGTCCAGCTCGGTGATCCTCGCGGTTGCCGACGATGTGAAGGACGGGTTCCAGGACCCGGTGTATGGGGCGGCCCTGGCTAAGACGTGGGCCTGGCTGCCGGGCGGAGAGTTCGACTTCGCGCGTTTGCAGCCAGACCCCGGCCTGGCGTCTGATCTTCTGGCGCCAACGCCCCTGGCGCCAGTACTGCTGCCAAGTCATCTCGACCGCTGGGTACAGACCTCCCCCTATCCCGACGCAGACCCTGACGTGGCGCTATGGCTACACGGGCTGGCAGACAGCTCGGCCGATGTGAACGTCATCTGGCGGGCGGACCTGACGGAGACCTTGCTAACCGAGGATGACGGCTTGTTGGCAGCGAACATGGTGAGCTCGTGCCGCCCGGCCTCGGGGGAGGCGATGGCAGTGCCTGTGCGCGCCGTACGTGCATGGCTCGCGGGCACCGCTCCCGACACGCAAGGCGTCCCGGTTGCTGATGTTGAGGGCGCAGCAACGGACACTGACGCCAGCACAGTGCTGCGCGGCAATACTTCCATCAGGCCGGTCCTGAAGTGGCGCGGCGATGACACTTACGTCGCACAGCAGGTGCGCGACCTTGGCCCGGGCGACACCCTGGTGGTCCCATCCAGCTATGGCGGGATCATGGCGCTCAACTGGGCTCCAGCAAGCCGTATCCCGGTAACCGACCTCGGCCATCGTGCCGCGGCCCTGCAGCGTCGCCAGGCCACCCTCCGCCTTCACCAGTCCGTGCTCGGGCAACTGCCAGGAAATCTCCCCCGGCTTCCTGATCCGGGGGCCGTCGACGCTGATGTCTACGCCGACGACCAGACCGTCATCAACCAGTGGCTGGCCACGGCGGTGGCCGTATCGAGCGGTGATGCCGCCACTGACCAGATCATCGCCTGGCTGCATCAGGACCCGCGGCCGATAATCCTGCGCGCGCCCCTGACGGACAATGCGATGTCTGGCGTGGCAATCTTCATAGTCACCTCCAAACGGCGCATGCCATTTCCGGCGGCGCGGGAATCGGCCGAGGACACCGTTGAGTATGAGCCGGAAACAAGCTCCTTCACCGGGTCACCCACCGGGCTGTTTGAGCATTTGGACGATACCGGGCAATGGGCCCGGTCCCTCGCGATCGCCTGCGGTCTGTCCGCTGCCTTGGCCGATGACCTCAAGCTGGCCGGGCGCCTCCACGACCTCGGTAAGGCTGACCCTCGATTCCAGGCCCTCCTGCGGAGGGGAATGGTCACCGGGGACGGGTTGCTCGCCAAGTCAGGCATCATGGCTAGCGACCGTGCGGAACGCGAGCGAGCCCGGCGGGAAGCAGGCTACCCGCGTGGCGGCGGTCACGAACTGCTCAGCGTGGCCTTGGCACAGGGCTCGTCGGCGCTTGCGGACTCGGCCACCGACTGGGACCTCGTTCTGTACCTGGTTGCCAGCCATCACGGCAGCTGTCGGCCTTTCGCGCCAGTTATCCGCGACCGCCATCCGCTCACAGTCACCGTCGGCCTTGACGGGCTGCGGCTGCAAGCCTCGACGGCGACGGGGCTGGCGCGGGTCGATTCTGGGATCGCCGACCGGTTCTGGTCCCTGGTCCGCCGCTACGGGTGGTTTGGGCTCGCGTGGCTCGAAAGCATCCTCCGGCTCGCCGACCACAGAGCAAGCGCAGCAGAGCAAGCCGGCACCACGACCGCTGCAACGGAGGCCGCACGATGAACGAAGTGGATCTTCCGGCGCTGGAGGGGACCAACCCGTTGGGGTTCCTCGCCGCGCTCGGCGTCCTCGACGCGCTGACATCAGCGAATTCCGATGCGGCACTCCGGTGGACCGACGGACTGGTGCCCCATGCTGTAGTGGGCGGCGTCAGCGACCTTGACAAGCTCCTTGACGTAATCGACCGCGACCGGGAGATATGGCGTCATAGCGCCCTGCTCGATTTCCCGGAGGACTCGCCCCTACCCGATGCCAAGCCAGGCGCAGGACTGCTGCGGGGGTGGTTCGAAGCCGTGGCCGAACCGTATGACCACCGTGCTGACTCCGACCTCCTGTGCGCTCTTGTTGCCGAAGGGGCATTCGATGGCAACGCGAAGGCCAAACCGACTCACCTGCATTTCACCGCAGGACGGCAGCAGTTCCTTGCCATGGTCCGGTTGCTAGTGGCTGACGTTGGTCGCGAGCGGTTCCGGGAAGCGATTTGCGGGCCGTGGAGATACGACAGCTCCCTGCCGTCGCTATCCTGGGACGCTCGCGGCGAACGGGTATACGCAGTACGAGCAATCAATCCATCCAGGGAGCAACGACTCGGCGTTCCCGGATCAGACTGGCTGGCTTTCCGTGGGCTGATCTTCTATCCTGTTACCCGCACCATCAAAGGCTCCCTGCGGACAACGGCATGCGATCCGGAATGGAAACGCAGCGCCTTCCGGTGGCCGCTCTGGTCAGCGCCCTGCAGCCGCAACGTTGTCGGCTCGCTCGTCGCCGACACGACCTTGGTAGCGCGATCACGCCAAGCCCATCTGCGGCCACAGGACCTAGCCGCGCGTGGCATCTTGTCAGTACTTGAGGCACCGATCCGGCGAACCGATCAGGGCGGGTATGGCAGTTTCGGTGCCCCCGAAGTGCTCGCAAATAGTCTCTTCCACGACGGAACAGATGCAGAGGAGTCGGCAACGCAACCATCGTCCTAGCTGCCAGCACTGATTGCGGAACCACTCAGCGCTCACACGTAGGTCAGCACCCTTTTCTTGAACCTTGACAAGTCCATTCAGTGGTCCCCGTGGCCTCTGTCGGCGCTCGCTCGCATGCCGGACCGTTCGCGCAGTCCAGACGGCCCGAATTTGCGAGCCCTGCTCCCGCCGGTCAAAGGCGGGCTTTTATTGTGGCGTGGTGATGCAGGCCCCGGTGCACGTATAGGGGACGCCATGCTCCCGCCCGTCACAGCGGGCTCTATTGCGGACAGCAAGTCCCGACGGCGGGTACGCCGGTGACGATCCTGCTCCCGCTGGGCAACGGTGGGCTCTATTGCGGCTCATTTGGGTTGGGGGATGTTCGTGGCCCGCATCCCGCCTTCTCCCGCCGGTCAACAGCGGGCTCCATTGCGGCATCCCGGCGTACAGCAGTTTGTCGATCCCGTCGCCGCCTTTTCCTGCTGGTCAACGGCGGGCTCTATTGCGGCTACATCGCCTCCGTGGACAGTCATTCAACGTCGAACTACTTCCACCGGCCCGAAGCGGCCGGCTCCATTGCGGTGTGTTGTCGTCGACCGCGACCATTTCGAAGGCGTTGCTTCCACCGCCCGTAGCGGCCGGCTCCATTGCGGCATCCCCGACCGCCACGCGCCAGGCAGCGCGTTTGTGCTGCTCCCGCCGGTCAACGGCGGGCTCCATTGCGGCTCGAACACCAGGTATTCGGCGGCAGTGGAGACGTGGGCCTGCTCCCGCCAGTCAACGGCGGCCCCATTGCGGCTACGACACCGCCACGGCGCAGACGTACATCGCCGCCTGCTCCCGCCGGTCAACGGCGGGCTCCATTGCGGCAACCAGATCGCGAGAATGCCGCGCTGGCCTGTCGAATGGTCATCCCGCCGATCAAAACGGGCTCCATTGCGGCTCGATCATGGCGATCGGATAGCCGTACAGCGGCGGCTGCTCCCGCCGGTCCACAGGAGGCTCCATGGCGGCGCGGTGCCGAACCGGGCGCTAGAGATCATGGCCAGCTGCTCCCGCCGATCGAAGGCGGGCTCTATTGCAGCTTGTCGACGTCGCCGTCCGAGCCTGGGACCAGCGAGCCTGCTCCCGCCGGTTCACGGCGGGCTCCATTGCGGCGCTTTCGCGAGCATCAGGTCGAGCAGGATTTTCTTGATTCCCCGCCGGTTGACGGCGGCTCCATTGCGGTGCCTCGGTCAGCTTGACCTTCAGTGGCTGGAGGACCTCTGCTCCCGCCGATCGAAGGCGGCCTGCATTGCAGTGATGCCTAAACCTCGCAAACTTTGGAGCGCGAGGCACGATGCTGCCACCCATCGAAGGTGGCTCCATTGCGGCCCGGTGCACGACCTGGCGCACACCCGCAAAGCGCTGCTTCTTCCGCCGGTCAACGGCGGGCTCCATTGCGGCCCCTTGAGGATCCTGCTACCGGACGTAGCCGGGGCGCGCTCCCGTCCTTCGGCGGCGGGCTCCATTGCGGCGGCTCCTACGAAGTTCTGGAGGACACCGATTTCAGCCTGCTCCCGCCGGTCAACGGCGGGCACCATTGCGGCTTCCATGCCGGGTAATCAACCGGGCACTCGTCCCTCTGCTCCCGCCGGTCCACGGCGGGCTCTATTGCGGAACGCACGAGCGGGCCATGGCGATCATGGTGTCCGACCTTCTCCCGCCGGTCAACGGCGGGCTCTATTGCGGCCCGTTCCCGTCGGCCGCGTCGGACCCATAGTAGGTCTGCTGCCGCCGGTCCACGGCGGGCTCCATTGCGGCACGGCGTTGGCGTTCCAGCCGCTCTCCTGGTTCCGCCTGCTCCCGCCGGTCCACGGCGGGCTCCATTGCGGCCGGATCGGGTAGCCGAGGCCCTGCGTCAGCTGGACCTAGTCCTCCTACCTTTCACCGGCGGCCTCCATTGCGGCGGTGAGATCGAGCGGACCGCGTGCCAGCATCCATCCGGTGCTCCCGCCTTTCACCGGCGGGCTCCATTGTGGCAACGCCGAGGACCCGGCCACCGCGGCCACCTACTACGTGCTCCCGCCTTTCACCGGCGGGCTACATTGCGGCGGGATAATCACGTCCAGAAGCATTGTGTTCGTGCCGGGTGCTCCCGCCTTTCACCGGCGGGCTCCATTGCGGGGGTGACAACAATATACGAGGTGCAAAAGCAGCGACGTGCTCTTGCACTCATCAGAGCATAAGCTCCGTTGTAGTCAGCTGCCGGTGCACGCAAATCATCCCGTCCTTATACGGCGGGCACCATTGCGGCTAGGTCCCGAATGTCCAGGATTGAATCGTGCCGAGCCAACGCTCTTGACTTGGGGTCTCAGTGCGATATTTCGCCGCCCGCACGCTGGACTGTCCGCACAGTTCAGATGGCCCGAATATTGCAGGGCCCTACACCCGCCGGTCAATGGCGGGCTCCATTGCAGCATGCCGGCGTACAGCAGCTTGTCGATCCTATTACCGCCTGTTCCTGCCGGTCAACGGCAGGCTCCATTGCGGCAAGCCGGCAGTCTGGTCGAAGAACATTCTCGGCGCCACGTGCTCCCGCCCATCACGGGCGGCCTCTATTCGGCGTACTCAGGCGGGTCGAGATTTCCAGTTTGAGGTTGGACCCGCAGGGCACCGCTAAAACTGGCCTGCTATTTGGCGGTACTGGGTGCGGACTGGATCGGTGTGGGCGCGGCCGGGGGCGATTGCGGCGATGCCCATCCCCGGCTTGGCCAGTGGCGTAACCGCTGGTGCTGCCCCATGAGCGCGCGTCCGGTCATGCTGTCCGGCGTTTGCGCTGAGGCTGTAGCTCGGAAGTCCATTCAATGACCAGTTGACGAGTCGCCTGATTTGGGCAGTGTTTGTTTGCCATCCCTATGCTGCACAAAAGTGCCCCCAGCCCGGAAGTGCCGCGGCTCAGGAGAAGCCGAGGACGTCGCGGAGGTAGGTGCGGCTTACTTTGAAGCCTTCAGCCAGGGAAGCGGGGCTTTCTTCGTCGACGCAGAGCCAGCCGGAGTAGCCGACGTCGCCCAGGGCGGCGGTGATGGCCTTGAAGTCCAGGGTGCCCTGGCCGAGGAGGCGCCACTGGCCGTCGGCGTAGTCCTTGAGGTGGAGGTTGTCGATGACGGGGGCGAAGTCGCGGATCAGGCCGGGGATGTCGGTGACGCCGGACTTGGCCAGGTGCGCGGTGTCGACGGTGAGCCCGACGTGGTCGGCGGCGGAGAAGAAGGCGCAGAAGTCGTCGTAGTCCATCACCGGCTGCTGGTAGTGGTGGTGCAGCGACAAGGCGACGCCCTGCTCGGCGGCCTCGCGGCCCACGGCTGACAAGGTGCGGGCAAACGAGCGCAGATCCGCGGACGTCACGCCGTCGTGCGGGTGGTCGTGGCAGAAGACCACCCGTTCGGCCCCAGTGGCCTGGGCGAACGCGATGATCTGGTTCAGCCGGGCCAGCCCGTTGTCCCCGGCGTCGTCCAGGGTGCCCATGGTGATCAGCGCGCTGGTCAGGGCCCGGTCGCCGCCCCAGCGGCCGGCGAAACCGGGCGGCTCGGCGACGAACTCGCCGTACTGGTTGCCCTTGAGCTGCGGGCCGGCGTACCCGGCGGACCGGAACCCGCCGAACAGCTCCCGCTGCTCGGCATCGTCCCGGGTCGGCTTGGAGAAGGCGATCTTCACGCGGGCAGTCCTCCGGTCAGCTCGACGGCGCGGCCCTGCTCAGCCGATTGGTACGCGGCTTCCAGCAGGGCGATGGTCTTGAGGTTGTCGCGGCCGCTGTTGCTGGGCGGCCGGGGGGTGCCGAGGGCGTCCAGGAGCCGGCCCAGGCTGCGGAAGGCCGACTCGGGCTTGCCCGGGCCGGCGTAGGGGTTGGTCCACACCTTGGTGCCGTCCGCGCTGTGCCGGGTCAGCGTGCCGTAGCCGAACTCCAGCGTGGCCCGTTCTCCGATGACCACCGTGTCGGTGACGGCGAACCGGCTGGAGAAGCTCTGGGTGTAGCTGACCGGGACCGGGCCGAAGTCGATTTGCACGAAGGCGTCGGTCTCGCCGGCGCAGTCGATGGCCGGCGAGGAGTAGGTCCGGGCCGTGACCAGGGTCGCGTCCCAGCTCACCAGCTGCCGGAACCCGTCGAACCAGTGCACGCCCATCACCGACAACGCGTGCCGCGGCTGCTCGAGCCGCCAGCCCCGGTCCTGCCGGAACATCAGGTCGCGCTGGACGATGCCGAGGACCGAGCCGACCTCGCCGTCCGCGATGAGCCGGGCGGCGATGCCGAAGGCGTAGTGGTCGCGGAAGTTCTGGTCCACCGCGAGCAGCACACCCGACCGCTCGCACAACTCCACCAGCCGGGCGGCGTTGGCGTAGGTGTCGGCCAGGGGCTTTTCGACCAGGATGTGCTTGCCCGCGCCGGCCAGCGCGGCCACCGCGGGCTCCCGGACCTCGCTCGGGGTGCACACCACCGCGATGTCCCAGTCGCTGGCGCTGGCGTCGCCGAGCAGGTCCTCGACCGAGGCAAAGGTCTTGGGCACGCCGTACTCCCGCTCGGCCCAGGCCCGCCGTTCGGGCACCGGGTCGCAGGCCGCCACCACCCGGACCCGCTCGGGGTGAGCGCGGAAGCCGTCGAAGTGCATGGCGGAGACGTTGCCGCAGCCGACCACGGCGATGTTGTAGACCGTCACTCCGCGGTCACTCACCTATGACCCGCCGGTCAGCGGTGTTGAACGTGATCACGAACTCGGCCTCGTCCGGGCCGATGTTGCGGGCGTTGTGGATGGCGCCGGTGGGGATGGAGATCGTGTCGCCCGCCTTCATCTCGACGTACTCGTCGTCGACCCGGTGCTCGATGTGGCCGCGCACGACGTGCAGCACCTCGTCGCAGTTGGGGTGGTAGTGCGGCGGGTTTGCCTGGCCCGGCTTGATGAAGCACTTCCCCACGGTCAGCACGGCCGAGTTGCCTTGCTTCCCGGACACCATCCAGATCAGCCGGCCCCAGTCCTGCTCGTCGACGCTGTAGTCGGCTGGTCGTGCAACGTTAGCGGTCATGATCTGATGGTGGCCCGGAAAGGCAATCGTTTGCCAGGGCCAATTCCGAAGTGGTGGATCCAGCTCAGCCGGTGAACGACCGCCAGGCGGCGGCGACGCGATGAAACCCGGACAGGACGTCCGGCAGCGGTGGGGCGAAGCTGATGCGCAGGTGATCGTCCAGCCTGTCGACGCAGCTGAACGTGGGCCCCGGCAGCAGGGCCACGCCGGCCCGGTCGGCGGCCTGGGCGAACGCGGTCGCGCCCGGCGCGGGCAGCCGCAGCCACAGCGAGGCCCCGCCCGCGGGCGGGGAGAACCGCCAGTCGGGCAGCAGTTCGGCCACGGTGGCGGCCACCGTGTCCCGGGCCAGGGTGAGCGCGGCCCGGCGGCGGTCGCGGGCTAGCTTGATGTGCGGCAGCAACCGGGCCGTCACCAGCTGGGCCAGCACCGACGTGCCCAGGTCCTCACCGCCCTTGACCGAGGTCAGCGTGGCCACGGTGGCGGAGTCGGCCCGCAGCCAGCCGACCCGCAGGCCACCCCAGAACGACTTGCTGGCCGAGCCGATCATGATCACGGGACCGCCGTAGGCCGCGGTCGGCTTCAGCACGGGGCCAGGAGGTGGATCGACCAGAGTGTCGTACAAGGTGGCGTCGTCGAGCACCGGCACGCCCAGGTCGGCCAGCGCCTGACGACCGGAGGCATCCAGCACCGAGCCGGTCGGGTTGTGCACGGTCGACTGGATGAGGACCAGCGCGGGCCGATGAGCCCGCACCGCGGCCCGCAGCGCGGCCAGGTCGATCCCGGTCGGGCCGCTGGGCACCGGGATCAGCCGGGCCCCCACCGAACGCAGCACCTCGATCGCGCCGCGGAACGACGGTTCCTCGATCAGCACCGGTGCGCCGGGCTCCAGCAGCGCGGTGGCGACCAGGCGCAGCGCCTGCTGCGCGCCCGAGGTGACGACGATCTGGTCCGGCGTGGTGGGCAGGCCCAGGTCGGTGTAGTAACCGGCCACGGCCTGCCGCAGGGCGGGCAGCCCGGCGGGCAGGTAACCGTGCGTGCTGACCAGTTCGCGCAGGTCAGCCCCGCTGAGCCGGTCAATCTCGGCCGTGACCAGATCCAGCCCGCCGAGCGCGGCACTGCGCAGGTCGATGCGGGCCAGCTGGCCCGGTGGGTCCGGCCGTACGACGTCGGGCAACGGCAGGAACGACCGGAGCCGGTCGTCGCCGCGGATCAGCGTGTGCCGCCCGGCCCGCGACACGTAGGTACCGTCTCCCCGGCGGCTGGCGAAAACGCCTTCGCCCCGCAACTCGTCGAAGGCCGCGCCGACCGTGTTGCGGCTGACGTTCAAAGTGTCGGCCAGGATCCGTTCGGACGGCAGGCGGGTGCCGGCCGGCAGCTCCCCAGCCCAGACCAGGGCCCGCAGTCGTCCGGTGAGCCGGGTGTGCAGCGCGCCCTCCCCCGCTACCCAGCCCTCCAGCAGCCGGGCCAGCTGGCTACGCCCGATGACCGCGGCCACCGGTCGCGAATTGGCTCTCGCTTTCCCAGGTGCCATGCAGCGATGATCGTGCAGGTTGGGATAGCACGGCAACGTGGGAGGGAGTCCACCGATGGCCACAGTCGTCCTCGTCGGGACGCTCGACACCAAGGGCGCGGAGAACGAATTCGTCCGCGACCGGCTGCGCGCGGCCGGCGTCGACGTGCTGGTGGTGGACACCGGGGTGCTGGAACCCCCGGGCTTCCCGCCAGACATCACCCGGCAGGAGGTGGCCGCGGCGGCCGGGGCGGACTTCGACGCGCTGGTGGCGGCGCGGGACCGGGGCGCCGCCATCACCGCGATGGCCGAGGGCGCCGAGGTGGTGGTCCGCCGCCTGTACGAGGACGGCCGGCTGGACGGGGCGCTGGCCCTGGGCGGCACCGGCGGCACCTCCATCGCCACCCGCGCGTTCCGGTCGCTGCCGCTGGGCGTGCCCAAGGTGGTGGTGTCCACCGCGGCCTCCGGCAACACCGCGGACTACATCCGCGAGACCGACCTGGTGCTGATGCCCAGCGTGACCGACATCGCCGGGCTCAACCGCATCTCCACCCGCATCCTGGCCAACGCGGCCGCGGCCGTGGCCGGGATGGTCACCGCCGCGCCGCTGCCGGCCGCCACCGCCGGGCGGCCGATGGTGGCGACCAGCATGTTCGGCGTCACCACCCCCTGCATCACGCGGGCCCGGGCCCGGCTGGAGACCCTCGGTTATGAGGTGCTGGTGTTCCACATGACCGGCACCGGGGGGCGCACGCTGGAGTCGCTGGCGGCCCAGGGGCTGCTGGCCGGCGTGCTGGACGCGACCACCACCGAACTGGCCGACGAACTGGTGGGCGGCATCTTCTCGGCCGGCCCGGACCGGCTCAGCGCCGCGGGTAAGGCCGGCATCCCGCAGGTGGTGTCGGTGGGCGCGCTGGACATGGTGAACTTCGGCCCGATGGACACGGTGCCGGACCAGTTCAAGGACCGGAACCTGTACGTGCACAACCCGATCACCACGCTGATGCGCACCACCTCGGCCGAAAACACCGAGCTGGGTACCCGGCTGGCCCGCCGGCTCAACGCGGCCACCGGGCCCACCAGCTTGTTCCTGCCGCTGCGCGGGGTCTCGGCCATCGACGTGGATGGGGCACCGTTCCGGGACGAGGCGGCGGACCGCGCGCTGTTCGGCGCCATCCACGACGGGCTCGACACCAAGCGGGTCGAGCTGGTGGAGATGGACACCGATATCAACGACGACCGGTTCGCCGACGCCATGGCCGACCGGCTGCACCAGCTGATCACCAAGGAGTAGCGCATGGCACGAGTCCCCCGGGCCGAGATCCTCGCCCGGCTCCGGGCCAAGGCCGACCGCCGGCAGCCGATCGTCGGTGGCGGGGCCGGCACCGGGCTGTCGGCCAAGGGCGAGGAGGCCGGCGGCATCGACCTGATCGTCATCTACAACTCGGGCCGGTACCGGATGGCCGGGCGTGGGTCGCTGGCTGGGCTGCTGGCCTACGGGAACGCCAACGAGATCGTGGTCGACATGGGCAAGGAGGTGCTGACCGCGGTCACGTCGGTGCCGGTGCTGGCCGGGGTCAACGGCACCGACCCGTTCTACGACCCGGGGGTGTTCCTGCGCGGGCTGGCCGAACAGGGTTTCTCCGGCGTGCAGAACTTCCCGACCGTGGGGCTCATCGACGGGACGTTCCGGGCCAACCTGGAAGAGACCGGCATGAGCTACGCCCTGGAGATCGACATGATCCGGCGGGCGCACGACCTGGACCTGCTGACCAGCCCGTACGTGTTCTCGACCGAGGATGCGGTGGCCATGACCGAGGCCGGCGCCGATCTGGTGGTCTGCCACATGGGCCTGACCACCGGCGGCGCGATCGGGGCCGAGACGGCCAAGACGCTGGACGACTGCGTGGAGCTGGCCACCCAGTGGTCCCGGGCGGCGCGGGAGGTCCGCGAGGACGTGCTGGTCCTGGTGCACGGCGGCCCGGTGGCGGAGCCCAAGGACGCCGCCTACGTGCTGGCCCGGGCCGAGGGCCTGCACGGTTTCTACGGGGCCTCGTCCATGGAGCGGCTGCCGGTGGAGCGGGCCCTGATCGAGCAGACCCGCGCGTTCACTGAGCTCACGTACTGAGGCGGGTAGGGCCAGCCGGCGAGGGCTGGCCAGCGTTACGGGCTGGCCGGCGTCACGGGCTGGCCAGCGTCGCTGGGGCGGCCGGCGTCGCTGGGGCCGGCCTCAGGTATGAATTCGTAAAGCCGGCCTGCAGGGCGACGCGCCGGACCGGGTCTGCGGCCTAACGTCGAAAGCATGGCGAGCACAGCGGCGGGACGGTACCGGCTCCTGGTGCGGGAAGCGGCCCGGTTCTGTGTCGTGGGCGCGGCCGGGGTGGTGGTCACCGACGGCGGCACCAACCTGCTGCGGGAGAGCGCCGGGCTGGGCTGGCTGACCGCGAACGTCATCGCCACCCTGGTCGCGATCGAGGTCACCTACCTCGGCAGCCGGTACTGGACGTTCCGGCACCGAGCCCGTACCAACGTGCCCCGGGAGACGCTGCTGTTCTTCGCCCTGGCCGGGGTGGGACTGCTCATCCAGCTCGGCTGCCTCGGATTCACCGTGCACGTGCTGGGCGAGTCCGGCCGGCTGGCCGGGAACGTGGGCCTGCTCACCGGCATCATGCTGGCTACTGTGTTCCGTTCTGGGCCTACCGGAAGTGGGTCTGGCCTGCGACTGAGCGACGTCCTGATATCAAGGAGCGTGACTCGATTCCAGAACAGGGTGTGCCTGGTCAACGGGGTGGCGAGCGAGATCGGGCAGGCCGTGGCCGGGCGGTTCGCCGATGAAGGAGGCACCGTGGTCGGCGTGGACCAGGCGGAGCACGGCGCCGGCGACCTGGCCCTGCAGGCCGACCTGACCGACGAAGCCCAGGTCGAGGCGATGTACGCGGAGGTCGTGGCCCGGTACGGGCGGCTGGACGTGATCTACAACAACATGGGCCTGATGGACCGGGCCGACCACTCGGCGCTGGACATTGACCTGGACACCTGGCGGCGGGTCCAGGACGCCAACCTGACCAGCATCTTCCTGGCCTGCAAGCACGGCGTCCGGCGGCTGTTGGACACCGAGCCGGCCGGCGGCGCCGTGGTCAACGCGGCGTCGTTCCTGGCCGACATCGGCGCGGCCACCGCGCCGATGGGTTACGCCGCGGCCAAGGCCGGGGTGGTGCAGCTGACCCGGGACCTGGGCGTGCACCTGGCTCGCAGCGGGGTGCGGGTCAACGCGGTGCTGTTCGGCCCGATCGCGACGCCGGCGCAGCGGGCGGTGTTCGAGCGCAATCCCGGGGCGCTGGAGAAGCGGCTGGTGCACTGGCCGATGGGCCGGTTCGGCACGCTGGAGGAGGCGGCCGGCACGATCGCGTTCCTGGCCAGCGACGATGCCGGCTTCATCACCGCGGCCGCGCTGCCGCTGGACGGCGGCATCACCCAGGCCTTCACGGTGCCGGAGTAACGGCCATGTCCCTGGACCCACCAACGGATGACCAGCTGCGCCGGGAACCACTCCCCCTGCTCGGCCGGGCCGCCCTGGTCACCGGCGTCAGCAGGCGAAACGGCATCGGGTACGCCATCGCGCGGCGGCTGGCCGCGCTGGGGGCCAGCCTGTTCCTGCAGCACTACAGCCCGCACGACCGGGAGCAGGCGTGGGGCGCCGGGCCCGGCGGGGTGCGGGCGGTCATCGACGGTGTGGCCGAGGTGGTCGCCACCGCGGGCGGGGCCGGGGTCGGCGCGGGCGGAGCCGACGACGGTGCGTCCCTCGCCGACACCGAGCTGGACCTCACCGGGGCCGGCGCACCGGAACAGCTGGTCAGCGCGGCGGCCAGTGCGCTCGGGCACCTGGACATCCTCGTCTGCAACCACGCCCTCAGCGGCGACGACGGTCCCCTCGGCACCCTGGACGCGGCCATGCTCGACCATCACTGGGCGGTCAACACCCGTTCATCGATCCTGCTGGCCCAGGCCTTCGCGGCCCAGCACGACGGGCGGCCCGGTGGGCGCGTCATCTTCATGACCTCGGGCCAGGACCTCGGCCCCATGACGGGCGAGGTCGCCTACGCGGCCAGCAAGGGGGCACTGGCCTCCATCACCCGCACCCTGGCCGATCAGCTGGCCGACCAGGCCATCACCCTCAACACGGTCAACCCGGGGCCGGTCGACACCGGGTACGCCACGGGCGAGACGCACGAGGCGGTCCGGCGCCGGTTCCCCGGCGGGCGCTGGGGTAGCCCGGACGACCCGGCGCGGCTCATCGCCTGGCTCGCCAGCGACGAAGCGGCCTGGATCACCGGGCAGGTCATCAACAGCGAAGGCGGCTTCCGCCGCACGGACTGACCGGGGCCGCCGCCCAGCTCCGCTCGACCGGGCGCCGTAACCGGACCGATGCCGTGGCCTGACGGGTAACAGCGCACCCGATGGCGCCATCGGGTGCGCTGTAGCACGCCCAATGGCGACTGTAAGTCTTTGGGTGGTGGTTCTGGCTGCGTGGGTGGCTGGGGCCGGCCAGGTTGGTGTCTAGCTGTGCCAGGTGGCTCTAATGGCGCCCGGCTGCTGCGGTGATGGCCGTGGTGTGTCTTGCCTTTGACGTGTCCCTGGTGCGGCTAGCACCGGCCTGGCCACCCTCGTTGGCCTGATCAGGAGCCTGCCCAGCCCCGGGACCGGGGCTGTGGCCCGTTACAGGATTGCCGCGGGAGTTTCTCCCCAGGCCGGTGCCGCCATGGTTTAAGGATCGCACCGAGGGAGGACTTTCGTGAGCGTTGCCGTGCCGGCCGGCCTGGTGGTGGGAGTGGATACCCATCTGGACACCCATACCGCGGTGATCTGCGATGGCGCTGGCCACCAGCTCGGCCAGGAGCAGGTCCCGGCGACCACGGCCGGGTATGGGCAGCTGCTGGCCTGGGCCCGCGCTCAGGCCGCCGGCGTGCCACTGGCCTGGGCGATTGAGGGCACCGGGCATTACGGGCTGGGCCTGGCCCGGCACCTGGCCGCCGCCGGGGAGCAGCAGGTCGCCGAGATCGGCCATACCCGGCACATCGGCAACCGCCGGGCCGGGAAAACCGACGCGATCGACGCGCTGCGCGCGGCCCGCGAGCTGCTGGCGTGTGAGCACCCCGCCAGCCCGCGCGCCGGCGGGGACCGCGAAGCGCTGCGGCTGCTGATCGCCGGCCGCGACCACGCCGTCCGTGCCTGCCGCAGCGCCCGGGCGCTGCTGGCCGGGCTGCTGGTCACCATGCCCGATGACCTGCGCCAGCCCCTGCTGGCCCTGCCACCGGCCCGCCGCGCCCGCGCCTGCGCCGCCCTGACCGCCCCGCCCGGCGCGGACCGGCTGTCCACAGTCCAGCACCAGACCCTGGCCCGCCTCGGCACCCGCATCGGGGCCCTGGCCGCCGAAGCCCGCCAGATCGAAACCCAGATCACGCCCATCGTCGAAGACCTCGCCCCCGGCCTGGTCGCCGCCGAGCCCGGCCTGGGTTACCTGTCCGCCGCCCAGATCCTGCTGACCTGGTCTCACCCCGGCCGGATCCGGTCCGAAGCCGCGTTCGCCATGATCGCCGGGACCGCGCCCCTGCCCGCCTCCTCCGGCCGCACCACCCGCCACCGGCTGAACCGGCTCGGCGACCGCCAGCTCAACAGCGCCCTGCACACCGTGATCATCACCCGGGCCCGCTGCCACCAGCCCACCAAGGACTACCTGACCCGCCGCCAAGCCGACGGCCAGACCAGACGCGAAGCCACCCGCTGCCTCAAGCGCTACCTCGGCCGCCACCTGTTCCGCGCACTCAACCGGCTTGACACAACATAGGAGCGCCATCGGGTGGGTGGTCTCAGCGCGGCAGGCGTAGATCGCGTCCATGACGTCCTGGAACGGCCGGTCGCCGGCGATGACGTAACGACGCACGGCCAGGGTCAGCACCGGCTCGGAAGCCAAAGCACCAGCCAACCTTCCGAGCCGGTCTCGGGCCATCACTCGAATGGGTGAGAGACCGGGGGACCAGCGGGCTGCGACGGTGAGCGGAAGGCCGAATCACGAGGAGGAACAGTCATGACCGATCCCCAGCAGCCCACCGTTGTCCTGGTCCACGGCGCGTTCGCCGACGCGTCCGGCTTCGCCGGCATCTTCCGCGAACTCGTCACTTCCGGTTACGACGTGGTGGCCCCGCCGAACCCGCTGCGCAGCCTGGCCTCCGACGCCGCGGCCCTCAGCGCCGTGGTCTCGGCCATCGACGGCCCCGTCGTGCTGGTCGGCCACTCCTACGGCGGTGCCGTGATCACCCAGGCCTCGGCCGGGCTGGATAACGTGACCAAGCTCGTCTACCTGGCCGCGTTCGGCCTGGACGAGGGCGAAAGCGCGGCCAGCTCCCAGGAGCCGTTCCCGCCGTCGCTGCTCGGGGTCAACAACTACCCGACCTCGTACGACGCGCCAGGCGCGCCGCAGGGCCCGGACCTGTACATCAAGAAGGAACCGTTCCGCGAGACGTTCTGCGCCGACCTCCCCGTCGACGTGGCCGAGTTTATGGCGGTGTCTCAGCGCCCGCTGTCGGCGGCCGCGTTCACCGAGAAGTGCACCGCGGCGGGCTGGCGGACGCGCCCGTCCTGGTTCCTGGTCTCCGAGCACGACAACGCGATCCCGCCGGACGCCGAGCGGTTCTTCGCCGAGCGGATGAAGGCGACGACCGAAGAGATCAACGGGTCCCACTGCGCATTCATCGCCCAGCCGGTGGCCGTGGCCAACTTCATCAAAAAGGCGCTGGTGGGCTGAGGCTGCTGACCGGCCCGGGCTGCTACCCAGCCTGGGCCGCCGGCCGGCTGGACTTCAGGCTGGCTCGCTCCAGGCCGACCGGGGCCCGAACCAGGCCAAGCGGGCATCACGAGCACCATGTAGTCCTGGCCCGGACGCGTCCGCACGTGAGCCAGGCCAGCGGCCTGCGGATTAGGCCCGCTGATTGTCGGTGGTCGTGCTTATGCTGGGCGAAAAGACGATTCATAGGAGCGTCCGCCGATGACTGCGCCGCATGCCCGGCCAACGCCGGTGCTGCCTGACCCGCCCGGCTGCACCCCGGCGGCCATCCGCGCGGTGCTGGCGGCCAACGCCGATCCCGACGTACTGCAGCGGTACGACCGGGAGCTGGACGCGGCGTTCGAGCAGGCGCGAGACAAGGGTGATCTGACGCCTCTGGTGCAGACGGTTCGGCGCTGGTGGTTCGAGGCCGACGCCTGGCGAGACCCTGAGGCACAGCGCCAGTTCCTAGCTCGCGTGGACGCGTATCGCAATGAAGGACCACCTCCGCAAGAAGAACGGCTGACGCGCGAAGCGATCCGGACGCGGTTCGGGGTCTGACCCATGTACCACTGGGAGTTAGACGGTCCGGCCCAGCGGGAATTCGCCGCGCTGAAGCCGGCCGTGCAGACGCAGCTGGCCGCCTTCATGGATGCGGTGGTCATTGTCGATCCCGCTAACTATCAGCGCCGTGACGACGAGCGGAAGAACGTGCCGATGCCGCTGCGCATGCTGCATTTTGGCCCACATCTAGAAGGCCTGGTCACGTTCCTGGTCTACCCGCCCGATAACCTGGTGCTCGTCGTCCGCCTCCAGTGGCTCGGCGATTGACCGGTCACCTGACCGGTCAATCGCCGGCTTCTCGTTACTTCTTGAGCTGCTCGATTTTGTCTTTGAAGAGGGTGGTGGCGATGGCGACCTTGTTCGGCTGGCCCTTGAGGAAGGACTGGGCGAACTTCTTGGCCTGGTCGTAGGCGACCTTGCCGGGCAGCGGCGGCTCGTTCGGGTCCACGTCGATGTCGACGATGGCCGGGCCGTCGAAGGCCAGCGCGTCCTTGAGGGCGCCTTCGACCTTCTTCGGGTTGTCGACCTTGGCCCCGTAGCCGCCGCAGGCGGTGGCCCAAGCGGCGAAGTTCGCCACCGGCTGGGGGAACCGGACCCCGAACTCGGGGTAGCCCAGCACCATCTGCTCCCACAGGATCTGGCCCAGCGAGCCGTTGTTGTTGATGACCACCTTGATCGGCAGGCCGGCCCGGGCCGCGGTCAGGAACTCGGCCATCAGCATGGCGAATCCGCCGTCGCCGACGTAGGCGATGACCTGGCGGCCGGGGAAGGCGTGCTGGATGCCCAGGGCGTACGGCAGGCCGGGGGCCATGGTGGCCAGGTTGCCGGACAGGTAGAACTGGCGGTCGCCGCGGATCGTCCAGTGGCGCGCGGCCCAGGTGGCGATGGTGCCGCTGTCACAGGTCAAGATGGCGTCGTCGGCGGCCAGGTCGTCGATGACCCCCATCGGGTACTGCGGGGCAATCGGGCTGCGCTTGCCGTTCTCCAGGTCGGCCATGTCCGAGCGCCACTTGGTCATGTCTTTTTGGTATTTAACGAGGTGGCTACGGTCTGACTTGCGGGTCAGCAGGGGGATCAGCGCCTGCAGGCTCTCCTTGGCCTCGCCCACCACGGGTACCTCGGTCGGCATGCGCAGCCCGGCGCGGGTCGGGTCGGCCTCGATCTGCACCACCTTGACCTGGCCCGGCTGGGGCAGGTGCTGGGTGTAGGGGAAGTTCGTGCCGATCATGAACAGGGTGTCGCAGTCCTCGACCAGGTTCTCGCCGGGCCGGGTGCCGAGCAGGCCGATCCCGCCCACCGCGTACTCGGAGTCGTCCGGGATCACGGCCTTACCGGGCAGGGTCTTGATGACCGGGGCGGCGAGCCGGTCGGCCACCGCCAGCACCTCGTCGCGGGCGTGCAGCGCGCCCGCGCCGGCCAGGATCGCGACCTTCTCCCCCGCGTTCAGGACGGCGGCCGCGGCGGCCAGGTCCTCGGCCCGGGCCCGTCCGGGCGGGGGCAGGTAAATCGGGGACGTGGCCGGCGGCCGGGCCGGGGCCACGTGCTGGTAGGGGTCCAGGTCGGCCGGGGCGACCTGGACGTCGTTGGGAAAGCTCAGGTGGGCCACCCCGCGCCGGGCCAGGGCGGTGCGGATAGCGATGTCGACCACGCCGGGCAGCTGGGCCGGGTTGTCGACGACCAGGTTGTACTCGGCCACGTCCATGAACAGCTTGTCGGTGTGGACCTCCTGCTGGTAGCCGGTGCCCAGCACCGAGGTCTCCTGCATGCCGGTGATGGCCAGCACGGGCATGTGGTCCAGCTTGGCGTCGTACAGGCCGTTCAGCAGGTGAATGGCGCCCGGGCCGGAGGTGGACAGGCAGACCCCGAGCTTGCCGGTGGCCTTGGCGTAGGCGGTGGCCATGAACGCGGCCGCCTCCTCGTGGTGGACCAGGAAGAACTTGATCCGGTCCGAATGCCGGCGCAGGCCCTCCATGATCCCGTTGATGCCGTCGCCGGGCAGGCCGAAGACCGTGTCCACCCCCCAGTCGGCCAGCCGCTCGATCAGCAGCTCGGATGCGATCTGTTGTGCCATGACTTCTCCTTCGGTGGTCAGCTTGTGCGGTACTTCTCGGCGTCGGCCGCCCGGAACTCCAGGCCGAGCCCGGGCCGGTCCGGGGCCGGGCGGATCGCCCCGCCCGTGGGGTTCGAGGGTGCCGTCGAAGAACATCGATTCGATCCGGACGTGGTCGTGGAACCACTCCAGGTGGCGGAAGTTCGGGACCGCGGCGGCGGCGTGGGCGTGCAGGTGCGGCGCGCAGTGCCCGGAGACCTGGAGCCCGAACGAGGCGGCGACGGCCGCGGCCCGCAGCCATTCGGTGATGCCGCCGCAGCGTGAGGCGTCGGCCTGCAGGCAGTCGACCGCGCCCGCCGCGCACATCCGGCGGAAGTAGTACAGGTCCCAGCCGTACTCCCCGGCGGCCACGTCGGCCGCCACCGCGTCCCGGACCTCGCGCAGGCCGTCAAGATCGTCGGAGGAGACCGGTTCCTCGAACCAGCGGACGTCGAGGCCGTCGGCGGCCGCGGCGTTCATCACCCGGATGGCCTGCTTGCGGCCGTAGCCGCCGTTGGCGTCGACGTACAGTTCCACGTCGCCGCCGACGACCTCGCGGGCCTGCCGCATCCGGGCCAGGTCCCGGGCCCCGTCGCCGCCCCAGGACTCGCCGACCTTGATCTTGACCCGGGGGATGCGCTGCTCGATGGCCCAGCCGGTCAGCTGAGCCCGGAGCTGATCGCCGCCGTAGGGGGTAAAACCGCCGCTGCCGTAGACCGGGACCTCGTCCCGGACCGCGCCCAGCAGCCGGAACAACGGCAGCCCGAGCAGCTTGGCCTTGAGGTCCCACAGCGCGATGTCGAGCGCGGAGACGGCGTAGCCCGCCACTCCCGGTCTGGTCACGTTGCGGACGGCCTGGATCATGGCCTCGGAGCTGCCGGGCACGTCCAGCGCGGGACGGCCCTGCAGCACCGGGGTCAGCTCGTGGGTGATGACCGCGGCCGAGGCGGCCGAGCCGTAGGTCCAGCCGATCCCCTCGGTGCCGGCCGCTCTGACCCGGGCCAGTACCAGCGTGGTCGCGTCCCAGGCCAGCGTGCCGTCACCCTCGGGCGCATCGGTCGGGATCTGGTAGGCGGCCGTCTCGACCGACTCGACCACCGGATCGCCGGTCATGACGCGGCCCCGCCCCGGGCGCCGGCGGCCAGGTGATCGGCGGCGCGGGCGGCCACGGCCATGATGGTCAGGGCCGGGTTGGCCGCGCCCTGAGTCGGGAGCACGCTGCCATCGGTGATGTACAGGTTGGGTACGGCGAAGCTGCGGCAGAACCGGTCGACCACGCCGTGCCGTTCGTCGCGGGCCATCCGGGCCCCGCCGACCAGGTGGGCGTAGCGCTGGACGGTGATGACCTCGTCCGCCCCCGCGGCGTGCAGGATGTCCTCCATCACGGCCTGGGCCGCCTGGGCCTGGGCCCGGTCGTTGTCGCACTGGGAGTAGGCGAAGCTGGCCACCGGCAGGCCGTGCCGGTCCTTCTCCTGCGCCAGCGTGACCCGGTTGCCGGGCTGGGGCAGGAACTCGCACAGGGCGCCGAGCGTGGCCCAGTGCACGTAGTCGCTCATGTACTCGCGCAGCGCCCCGCCCCAGTGCCCCTGGGCGGCCACGTGCTCGGCCCAGGTGATCGGCAGCGGCGACACGGTCTGGATCGAGAACCCGCGCTGGTAGTCCCGGGCCGGGTCCGTCTCGTAGAACTGCTCGCTGCTGACCTCGGGCGGCGGTGACTTATACATCCGCACCTCGGCGTCGAACCGGCCCGCGGTCTGCGGCGCGCCCTGCACCATCAGGTAGCGCCCGAGCTGGTCGAAGTCGTTGCCCACCCCGTCGGGGAAGCGGGAGCAGGCCGAGTTCAGCAGCAGCCGCGGGGTCTCGATCGAGTACCCGGCCACGGCCACCATCGCGGCCCGCTGGAACCGCTCCTTCCCGTCCTTGATGTAGTGCACGCCGAGGGCCCGGCCGGTCTCGGCGTCGATGGCGACGCGGGTCACCATGGCGTCGGGGCGGATCTCGGCCCCGTGGGCCAGGGCGTCCGGCACATGCGTGATCAGCGGGGAGGCCTTGGCGTTGACCTTGCAGCCCTGCAGGCAGAAGCCGCGGTAGATGCAGTGCGGCCGGTTGCCGAACCGCCCGTTGGTGATGGCGACCGGCCCGACCCGGGCCTCGATGCCGGCCTTACGCGCACCACGCAGGAAGATCTCGCCGTTGCCGCCCACCGGGTGCGGACGGTACGGGTAGCCGTGCGGGTCGCCCCACGGCCAGTGGTCGCCGGCCACCGGGAGTTCCTGCTCGAGCTGCTCGTAGTAGGGCCGCAGCTCAGGGTAAGAGATCGGCCAGTCCGCCCCCACCCCGTCGGCGGTCCGGGTCATGAAGTCGCTGGGGTGGAAGCGGGGGGTGTAGCCGGCGTAGTGGACCATCGAGCCACCGACGCCACGGCCGGAGTTGTTCGACCCCATCGGGACCGGGTCGGCGCCGATGATGACCCGGGGCTCGGTCCAGTACAGGTGGTGCGACCCGGCTTCGTCGCTGACCCAGTCCTGGTCCGGGTCCCAGAACGGGCCCGCGTCCAGCGCGGCTACCCGCCAGCCGACCCGGGCCAGCCGCTGCAGCAGCACCGAGCCGCCCGCGCCGCAGCCCACGATGACCAGGTCGATCTCATCCTCGTCGGCGAACCGGCGCATGTCGGCCCGCAGCTGGTGGTTGGTGCGGGAGCCGTCGTTGGGCAGCAGCCAGGCCGACTCGTTGCGTTCCCGCACGCCCGGACTCGCGCCGGGCAGGGTGAGGCCGGGCATCAGGCGCCTTCCCGGATCGGGTCGCCGGACGGGCGAGCGTCGCGGACCTCGTACGGCTCGAGCTTGTCCACGCCGGCGTTCTTGTAGCCGCGCGGATAGGCCGGGCCGGAGAAGCCGATCTCGTCCCAGGCCAGCGGGTGGGCGTACCGCGCGGTGCAGGCGTAGCGGGTCCACAGGCTCCAGACGCGGGACGCGTTCAGCCCGTGCCAGTCACCGGACTTCAGGTCCTGCACGGCCTGGATGACGGCCAGCTGCTCCTTCTCCGGGGCCTCGGCGAACGGCAGCCCGCAGCGGGCCTGGCTGTCCGCATCGAGATAGCCGAGCGTGTCGCGCCAGGCCTGGCCGTCCTCGGGCATGTCGCCGTAGCGCCAGCCGTCGGTCTCACCGGCCGCCAGCCTGCTGTCGATCATCTCCAGCACGGGGACGCGCGGGTCGTCCTGCTGTCCGGTGATCAGGTTCACCAGCACCCGCGCGCACTCCGTCTCACCCGGGCCGAAGAATTGCGGCCCGGACGGCGGCGTCAGCCGCGAAGCGACCAGCTCGCGGGTGACGTCATCCCAGTGGCTGGCCTGGTCCATGACGTGGAAGCCGGGGAACCGGGGGCTGCGGTCCGACTGCTCGCGCTCGTAGTGACCGGGCTCGCCGCTCACTGCTCGCGCCGCAGGATCGCGGCCAGCAGTCCCATCCCGCCGACCATGGTGACCAGCAGCGGGGCCAGCACCGGCGGCCCCATCTCGATGTTGTACCGGGCGTTGGACCAGCCGCCCGGTTTCTGGGCGATGCCGCGGGCGTGCAGGTAGGTGCCCTGCAGGCCGTTGGCCACGATCGCGGCCGAGGCGATGGGCAGCGCGGTCTTGGCCGCCCGGCGGCTGAAAAATCCGGCCACCCCGGCCGCGGCCCCGATCGGGCCCATGGCGACCGGGATCCACATCATCTTGTTGCCGAAGCTGGCGCTGTCGTGCTCGAAGTAGATCTCGGCCGCGGTGACCAGCGCGCCCGCCGCGGTCAGGGCGGACAGGCTGCGTTCGAAGCGACCGGCCCGGACGTTGCCGACCAGCCGGTCGATGCCGTGCACCGCTTGCGGCTCAGCCTTTCGCGGCATGACTCTCCTCCACTCAGTTGAAGGTTGGGTTACCGGGGACCCGGCGGGCGGCCAGCACGCCGGCGACCGCGAACGTCGCGGCCATCAGCCCGCTGACCAGGGCGGGCCGGCGCCAGCGGGGAGCGGCCGCGGCCACCGGGACCATGCTCAGCGCGTGCAGCGCGTCCACCCCGACCCCCAGTCCGAGCCCTGGCTCGGCCGGGAAGGCCAGGGCCAGCCCGGCCTGGACCATCTGGCGGGCACCGAGGACGCGGACCACCCGCAGGGTGGCCGGGTCGAGCGGGCCGCCCAGTTGCTGCTCGGCCGAATACCCGGGCACGGCCAGCTGAACCGCGCCGTAGCCGGCCCGCAGCGTGGCCAGCACGGTTTCGGCCCGCAGGGTCACCGGCGGGCCTTTCGCCCGAGCGCGGTGGCGGCCGCGGCCGCGCCGGCCAGGCCGAGCAGCGCGCCGCCGAGTACGCCGTGGTGCTGGGAGGCCCACAGCTGGGCGCTGCGGGACTTGGCCTTGTCGTCGAAGCTGCCGTGCGCGGTGTAATCGTGGCCGCGCGGCCCGTCGGCGGGCTCCCACAGGTTGACCGGGCGGTCCGGGGACTCGGGCCGGTCGTCCTCCTGGGACTTGAAGCCCGTCTGGCCCAGGTAGCGGTCCAGCAGGCCAGGCGCGATCGCGTTGGCGATCAGCGTGCCCATCGTGGTCCCGCCGACCCAGTACTCCCGGCGCTTGGGGTGATCGGCGGCGTAGAGCACGCCGTGGGCGGCGACCTCGGGCTGGTAGATCGGCGGCACCGGCTGGGCGGGCTTGGGCAGCCGGGACAGCACCCAGTCGAACTGCGGGGTGTTGACCGCCGGCATCTGCACCATCGTGACGTGCACGTTGCTCTTGTCGTGCAGCAGCTCGCAGCGCAGCGACTCGTGGAAACCCTGGATGGCGTGCTTGGCCCCGCAGTAGGCGGTCTGCAGGGGGATGCCGCGGTAGGCCAGCGTGGAGCCGACCTGGACGATGGTGCCGGCGTCGCGGGCCTGCATCCGCTTGAGCGCGGCCATCGTGCCGTAGACGTAGCCCAGGTAGCTGACCTCCGTGACCCGCTTGTACTCCGCGGGCTTGATGTTCTTGAACTCGGCGAAGACCGAGGTGAAGGCGACATTGACCCATACGTCGATGGGTCCCAGTTCCTGCTCGGCCTTTTCCGCCGCGGCCTCGACCTGGTCCGGGTCGGACACGTCGGTCGGGATGGCCAGCGCGGTGCCGCCCCGGGCCTCGACGTCCCGGACCGCGCCGGCCAGTCCTTCCTCGCCCCGGGCCAGCAGGGCCACCTTGGCTCCGCGGGCGCCGAAGGCGAGCGCCGTGGCCCGCCCGATGCCGCCGCTGGCCCCGGTGACCACGACCACTTGACCCTCGCGTTCGGTACTCATCTCGGTTCCTTCCGTTGTCGTCAGTGGTCGGCCGGTCAGACAGCGGGCCAGGGGGCGGCCAGCCGCTGGGCGGATTCGAGCAGCAGCGCGTGCACGAAGGCCTGCGGGGCGTTCCCCCGCACTTGTCGCTGGGTGACGTCGTACTCCTCGGTGAGCAGTCCGGGCGTGCCGCAGGCGGCCCGGTTGCGCTCGAACCAGCGGGCCGCCTCGACCTCGCGGCCGTGTTGGTGCAGGGCCAGGGCCATGGCGAACCCGCACAGCAGGAACGCGCCTTCGGCCTGACCCAGCGGGCGGTCGTCGACCCGGTACCGGTACAGGTAGCCGTCCTGGCCGAGTTCGGCGGCCACCGCCTCCAGTGTGGCCAGGACCCGCGGGTCCCCGGCCGGGGCGGCGCCCCGGATGGGCGGCAACAGCAGCGCGGCGTCGACCCGCTCGTCGTCCGGGGCCCGCTGCCAGCGGCCGGACGGGTGCAGGCAGTCGGCGGTGACGTCGGCCAGCAGCCCGTCGGCCAGCCCGCTCCAGGTCGCGCCCTGGGCGGCCGGCGCCACCGCGGCCATGGCCCGCAGCCCGGCCGCGCAGGTCAGCCGGGAGTGGGCCCACCGATGGTTGTCCAGTTCCCAGATGCCGGCGTCCGGCTCGCCGCCCCGTTTCTGGATGGCCGCGATCGCGGTCTCCGCCGCCCGCCAGTGGTCGGAGTCCAGCCGGTCGTGCCGGGCGGCCGCCGCGAACAGCAGCAGGGCCTCGCCGAAGGCGTCCAGCTGGAACTGCTGGTTGACCCAGTTGCCGATCTTGTCGTAGCCGCCCGGGTAGCCGGGCAGGTGCAGGCGGCGCTCGTCCGGCACCCGGCCGCCGTCGACCGTGTAGGCCGGCTTCAGCTCGGGCCCGTCGGCCAGCAGCCGCTCGGCGACGAAGCCGACCGCGGTGTCCAGCAGGGGGTAGGGGCCGGCCGCGGCCACCGCCTCGCCGCTGTAGCACTGGTCACGGACCCAGGCGTAGCGGTAGTCGTAGTTGCGGTTCTCCTCGGCCCGTTCGGGCAGGCTCGTGGTGGCCGCGGCGACCATGCCGCCGTCGGCGCTGGTCAGCCCGCGCAGCACGGCGTACGCCTGGCGGGCGTCCCGGTCGGCGATCGTGCCCGACAGGGCGGGCACCTCGGCGTCCCAGGCCGCGCGGGTGGCACTCCAGGCCGCGGCGGGATCGGGTGGCGGCCCGGCCAGGGGGCGATCGGAGACCTCCAGCACCAGGTCGAGATGGTCACCAGCCGGGACCGTGACCTCCGCCCGCAGGCTGCCATCAGCCCGGTGCCGCGCGCCCTTCATGCCCGACCAGCGCAGGTAGAGCGGTCCACTGCGGGCGGTCCACCCGCCACCGGTGTGGGTGACCTGGCTCAGCTGGTGGCGCCCGAACCCGGCGCGGGGGTCGAAGACGACCCGGACCCGGGTGTCGCCGTCGATGGCCTCGACCCGGCGCAGGGCCACGGCCGTGCGCCGGTCGCCCGGCATGGCCAGCGCTTCGCGGCACTCGATGGCCTGGGTGGTGGTGATCCACCGGCTGCGCCAGATCAGGCTGCCCGGCTCGTAGTAGCCACCCCACACGAACGGGTGCTCCACCGGGGTCACGGCGTACACCCCGCCCCCGCCGATCAGCGCGGAGAACAGCGCCTCGGAGTCCCAGCGCGGCGCGCACATCCAGACGAAGTCACCGCGCGGGCCGACCAGGATGCCCCGTTCCCCGTCGGCCAGCAGGGCGTACTCAGACAGCACGTGGAGCGGGAACTCCGGTGTCGCTGGGCTGTTCGCCACCTCGCGTCCTCCCTGGGCTGGCCCGGCTGGCCGCAGTGGCGCAGCAGGCCAGCAGCCGACAGGAGGACCTTCTTTCCCAGCGGGCCGTGATCATTCACGGGCGGCGCGAGTATGACGCAGAACACACTCAGCGCTGGCGGGCCAGCGCGTCGGCCACCGTCGGCAGCACCGGCACCAGCTCGTCGGCCCCGGTCAGGGCCATGACCCGGGCCACCATCGGGTGCGCGCAGGCCAGGGCGAGCGAACCGCCCGCCGCCTCGAGCCGGGCCGACATCTCCAGCAGCACGTGGACGCCCGCGGAGGCCATGAACCCCACGCCGGAAAAGTCCAGCACGACCTGGCGGGGCTGGGCCTCACTCAGCCGGACCAGCGCATCGCGCAGCTGGCTCTCTGAGTGCATGTCGACGTCCCCGGCCACCGAAACGACGGCCTGGCCCGGTCCCGCACCGGTCCACGGCACGGTCCGCACCGTGAAAGGCGCCGGCTCCAATGAGCCGTCGTCGCTGCTGGTTGGGACCCCGGACACAATGACTTCGCTCCCCCAGACGAGCCCGTACGGCTGACCTTTAAGCCGTCCTACCAGCCTAGGGGTCCGGGTACCTGGGGAACCAGTATGCCGCCGCCGCTCCCGGCCGGGGGCTAGTCGGCGGTGAGCCGGTTGCGGAGGAAGGCCAGCGCCCGGGACTGGAGGCGGGAGACGTGCATCTGGGAGCAGGACAGCTTGTCGGCCACCTGCGCCTGGGTCATGTTGCCGTAGAACCGCATGAGCAGGATCTTCTGCTGGGGAACGGGCAGCTCGTCCCAGTGCAGCCGCACCGCGTCCATGTCGACCGCGCGCTCCAGGGCCGAGTCGTCGGCGCCAAGCAGGTCGGCCGCACCCCGGTCGTCGGAGCTGGACACCGGGGCGTCGAGTGAGCCGGGCGCGAACGCCTCATGGGCCTGATAGGCGTGCCGCAGCGCCTCGGTGGTGACCTTCAGGCGGTCGGCCACCTGTTCGTCGGTGGGGGTGGCGCTGAGCTCGGCGGCCAGTTCGGCGTGCGCCTTCTTCGCGTTGAGGAACAGCTCCTGGTCGGTCCGGCTGACCCGGATCAGCCAGCGCTTGTCCCGGAAGAACCGCTTGATCTCACCGGTGACGCAGGAGTGCGCGTACGGCTTGAGCTCCTCGCGGACGGTGGGATCGAAGTTGTTGATGGCCTTCATCAGACCCAGGTAGCCGACCTGGACCAAGTCCTCGTAGTGCTGAGCAGGCAGCTGGTACTGGTGCGCCGAGCTGCGGACCAGGGTCTGGTAACGGGAGACCAGGGTGGCCCGGGCATCGTCACCGAGCTGGGGGTCATCCAGCAACCGGGCCAGCTCTGCGTCGCTCAGGGCCGTCAGGTCCGGAGTAGCCGAACGGATGGCCGGGTAAGCCTCGTCAGCCTCAACCGAGGATGGGCGGGGAAGCAGTTGGGTCATCGCTACTCCACACGGAAAGATTGGAGGCGATGTTCTTCACCTATGCACTACTGTAACCCAACCGATATCTGGACCTCAGTCCAGGGTCCCCGTCTCGGCCAGGGCCCGGGCCACGTCGGCCAGCTTCCGGTTGACCCGCTGGGAATGCTTGGACAGCAGGCGGAAGGCCTCGTCGGCGGTGATCCGGTGCCGCTCCATCAAGATGCCCTTGGCCTGGCCGATGATGTCCCGGCTGGACAGGGCCTGCCGCATCTGGTCGGCCCGGTGCGCCTCGGCCAGCGCCAGCGCAGCCTGGGAGGCGAACAGGCGAGCCACGTACTCGTCGGCCAGCGTGAACGCGGCCTGATCGGTGGCGTACAGGCTGACCGAGCCGAGCTGGTGTTCATTCACGCACAGCGGGACGCAGAGCATGCTGGCCACACTGAGGGCCAGGGCCCGCCCGGTGTACTCCGGCCAGCGCGTCTCGGTGGCCATGTCGTCGACCCGGATCGTCACCTGGTCGCGGGACGAGTCGATGCAGGGGCCGGTCCCGGTCTCCTGCTGCAGCACGTCCAGCACCTGCGGCGGTTCCCCGGTCACGGCCTGCGGCACGAACGCGCCGTGGTCGTACAGGTTCACCCCGGCGTACTTGGCCGGGCCGATGGTCTCCACCGCCGTCCGGGCCATGGCGTCCAGCGTGCCTTGCAGGTCGGCTTCCGGCACCCGCAGCGCCCGCGCGAGCTGTTCCAGCACGGACCAGGACGCGAGCTCAAAGCCCTCGGGTTCCTCCATCGCCTCAGAAATTATCCGTGTTGTCACACCTTCCCCCTTCACGCCAAGCGGCGGCAGCCACTAGGGATGGGGTGCCCCGCCTAGCACCGAAATAACACTGGACATACGGCGGGATGGGCCTGGACCCGGGTGACCCGGACCGGGAACTTTCCGTCAGCGGGTGAGGGCGGCCAGCAGGGCGATGAGCATGACGGCGGCCTGCTCACCGGGGACCCGGGCCGCGGCGGCGGCGGCCTGGCGGCCGGACGGCGACAGGCACCAGTCCCACAGCTGGTCCAGGTGATGCTCGCTGGTGGCTTCCTCGGCCGGCAGGATCGCGGGCCACTGCCAGGCGGAGGCCTGGGCGGTGACCTTGCCGCCACCGTGGACCGGGTCGACGGCGAGGACGGGAACGCCGGCCCGCAGCGCCAGGGCCAGGCCGTGCAGCCGGGTGGTGACGACCACGTCCATCCGGCTCAGCAGGGCCTCGAACGCCGCGGCGGTGGAGCACAGCCGCCAGTCGCCGGTGTCGAGCCGGGTCTCCAGCGGGACCGGGGCGCAGGTCTTGCCACCCAGCCAGCCGGTCAGGCTCGTGTTGACCGTGTCGTGGCGCCGGCGCGCGGCGTACTCGCCCTGCCCGGTGGCCAGCGCGACCCCGGTCACCGGGACCGGCGGCGAAGCCGCCCGGGGGACGGCGGCCGACAGGTCGCGGACCGGGGTACCCGGATCACCGTCACGGGCCAGCACCAGGTCGAAGCCGGCCCAGGCCGGGTCGGCCCGGTCGATGACCGTGACCCCGACCGCGATCCGGCGCAGGGAGGAGAACCGGTGGTGCAGGCCGGCGACCTGGTCGCCGTGCACCGGGCCGCAGACGAACACCAGGTCGGTGTAGTCGGCGACGGTCGCGTCTTCCAGCCGCAGGCCGCCGGGCCGGAATACCGGGCTCCAGGCCACCTCGTAGTCCAGGCCGGCCTGGTCCAGCAACCGCCGGACGGAGTCCAGAGCCAGCACGTCACCCGCGGTGGCCTCGCCGTGCAGGAAGCTGAACCAGCCGGTCAGCAGGATCCGGGTCACCGGCTCAGCCCACGTAACGGCGGGCGGCCGAGGTGCGGCGGGGCGCGTCGAGGAGCTGGATCCAGGCCTCGACCGCGGGCGGGACCGGGCGGCGCTCGCGCAGCACCCAGGGCAGCCCGCGCACCGCCGTCCCGAACGCGGCGGCCGAGGTCCGGTCGCGGGGCACGGTGACGGCCAGTTCCGCGGTCCGGCGCAGCGCCGCGCCGGCCGGGCGGCGCAACCAGGTGAACCACAGCGTGTTGCGGATGCCGAGCTGGCGCCGCCGGGCCGGGTCCCGGAGCGTGGACGCCTGGTGGTGCACGGTCGCCGCGGGCAGGTAGCAGAGCCAGTGACCCTTGGTCACCAGGTCGGCGCAGAGCAGCTCCTCCTCGCCGCCGAGCCACAGCCGGGGCGAGAAGCCGCCCGCGGCGCGGAACGGGCCGGCCCGCAGGACCGACGCACCCGCCATGATGCTGAGCAGCGCGGGGCCGGGCAGGCCGGGGCGGCCGGGCAGCGGGGAGCCGGCCAGTTCCGGGGTGATCGGGTCCTCGGTGCCGTCGGGCTCGACCACGATGCGGGCCGTGACCGAGGCCACGTCCGGGTGGGCGTCGAGGGCGTCGGCGGCCAGCGTGAGCGAGCCCGGCTCCCACCAGGTGTCGTCGTCGCAGAAGGCCACGTACGGGGTGGTGACCCGGCGCAGGGCCAGGTTGCGGCCGACGGCACCGAGGTTGCTCCGGGCCGCGATGAGCTGGACGTCCGGGTGGTCCCAGCGGACGTGGGCGGCGGTGCCGTCGTCCGAGCCGTTGTCGACCACGATGACCGGCGGATGTTCCGGGAGTTTGGCCAGCTTGCCCAGGGTGCGGGCGAGGTCCGCGCGGCGGTTGCGGGTGATGATCACCACGGTGACTCTCGGGTCTGTAGCGACGGATGAGGTTGTGGAGGCCGACGGGGTTGTGGTGGCCAGCGGGGTTATAGGGACCGGCAGGGTTATGGGGGCTGGCGTGGTTGCAGGGGTCAGCGGGGTTGCAGGGGTCAGCGAAGTTGCGGGGGCCTGGGGGGTGGGCCTGGCCGGGTCAGCGGGCACGGGCGCGCTCCAGGACCTGGATGTCGGCTTCGACCCCGGCCGGCAGCAGCCGGCGTTGCGGCAACGCGCGGGGCAGACTGAGCAGGGTCTCGGCCAGGGCGCGGGTAGCCGCCGGTTCCCGGTGCTGCCGCGCGGCCGCGGCCAGCCCGGCCGTCTCGGCCAGGGCGTGCGCCAGCGGGCGGCGCAGCCAGCCGATCAGGACGTGGTTGCGCAGCTCCTGAATACGGCGGCGACGCGGGTCCCGGGCGGCCGAGGGCCAGTGGTGCACCACGACGTCGGGCCGGTAGCTGATCGGCCAGCCCAGCGCGGCCAGGTCGTAGGCCAGCAGTTCCTCCTCGCCGCCGATGCGGAGCAGCCGCGAATAGCCACCCGCGGCCAGGTAGGCATCCCGGCGGGCGACCGCGGCGCAGCCGAGGAAACCGAGCACGCGCGGTCCGGGCAGCGTCCCCTGCGGCAGCGGGCTATCGGCCAGCACCGCGTTGAGCGGGTCGGGCGCGTCCTGCTCGCCGACCAGGGTGGCCCCGGCGACCAGGCCCAGGCGCGGGTGCGCCTCCAGCACGGCCACGGCCCGGGTCAGTGCGCCCGGTTCCCACCAGGAGTCGTCGTCGCTCAGCGCCACATACCGGGTGCGGGCCCGGCGGACGCCGTGATTGCGGGCGTAGGCCCCCTGGTTACGCCGCAGGCCGATCAGGTCCACCTGAGGGAACTCGTTCCGGACGGCGTCCGCGGTGCCGTCGTCCGAGCCGTTGTCGACGACCACGATCGGCGGCCGCTCCGGCAGCGCGGTCAGGTACTTCAGCGTCTGGCACAGGCCAGGACGCCGATTGCGGGTGGCCACGACCACTGTCACCTGTCCGGTCAGCATGGGCTGGAGGCCTACCCGGGTGGCCGTGGTCAAACACCGTTTGCTCCGGCCAGCACCGGGTAGCGGTGCGACTTCGTGACCAGTTACGTAGTGGTGATCCCGACGCTGGGGCGTCCCTGCCTGCAGCACGCTTTGGACACACTGGCGGCGGCGGACGGGCCGCTGCCTCGCCAGGTGGTGCTGGCCGACGACCGCCGGGACACCCCGGAGCCGTTGCCGGTGACGATCCCGGCGGCGCTGGCGGGCCGGACCGTGGTGGTGACGCTGGAGGGCCGCGGGCCCGCGGCGGCCCGGAACGCGGGCTGGCGGGCGGCCGAGGCGGCGGACTGGGTGGCGTTCCTCGACGATGACGTGCGGGTCGGGCCCCGCTGGCGGGCCGAGCTGGTGGCCGACCTGGCCGGGCAGCCGGCCGACGTGGCCGGGGTACAGGGCGTGATCGACGTGCCGCTGCCGCCGGACCGCCGGCCGACCGACTGGGAGCGCGGTACGGCCGGCCTGGCCACGGCCCGCTGGATCACGGCCGACCTGGCCTACCGGCGCAGTGCGCTGCTGGCCGCGGGCGGATTCGACGAGCGGTTCCCGCGCGCCTTCCGGGAAGACGCCGACCTGGCCCTGCGCCTGCTCGACCTGGGCTGGGCGCTGCGGCAGGGCGGCCGGCGGACCACGCACCCGGTCCGCCCAGCCTCACGCTGGGCCAGCCTCAGGGCCCAGGCCGGCAACGCCGACGACGTGCTCATGAACCGGCTGCACGGCCGCGGCTGGCACCAGCGGGCGCAGGCCGACCCGGGACGCCGGCGTGGGCATATGGTCGCCACGACCCTGCTGGCCTCGGCCGTGCTGGCCGGGGTGGCCAGCGGCCTGCCGGCCGGCCCGCGGCGGATCAGGTACCGCCGGGCGGCCGCGCTGGCCGGAGCGGGCTGGCTGGCCAGCTGGGCCGAGTTCACCGCGGCCCGGGTCCGCCCGGGCCCGCGGACCCGGGCCGAGACGACCACGATGGTGGTGACCAGCGCGCTGATCCCACCGCTGGCGGTCGGGCACTTCCTGCGCGGCCAGTGGCGGTACCGGCACGTCACGGCGTGGCCACCGCCACCCGCGGCGGTGCTGTTCGACCGGGACGGGACGCTGGTCCGGGACGTGCCCTACAACGGCGACCCGGACCAGGTCGAGCCGATGCCCGGCGCGGCCGCCGCGACGGCCCGGCTGCGGGCGGCGGGCATCCGGCTGGGCGTGGTCACCAACCAGTCCGCGGTGGGCCGGGGCCTGATCACGCCGGCCCAGCTGAACGCGGTCAACCAGCGGGTCGATCAGCGGCTGGGCCCGTTCGGCGCGTGGGCGGTCTGCCCGCACGATCCGGCCGACGGCTGCACCTGCCGCAAACCCGGGCCGTACCTGGTGCTCAAGGCGGCGGCCGAACTCGGGGTGGACGCGGCCGACTGCGTGGTGGTGGGCGACATCGGCACGGACGTCGCGGCCGCGTATGCGGCGGGCGCCCGGGCCATCCTGGTGCCGACCCCGGTGACCCGGCCGGAGGAGACCGCGGGCGTCCCGGTCGCGGCCGGGCTGACCGAGGCGGTGGCCGCGCTGCTGGACGGCCGGGGGCTACGGTGCTGGACCCGGTAAGAGCGCCGCGTACCTCGGGACCGCGTACCGGGCTGGCCGGCACCTGCGGAGTCGCCGGCCCGGCTGGGTGGTCCGAGACGCCGGCCGACCCGGCGGGCCACGGCGGTGAGAGTTCATTAATTTCAATTACAGGTTGTAATTGACTGCGATTGGGGTAGCAAGTACCGGTTCTGAGCGTTAGCACCGCATATCCCCAGCATGGGTGGGTTTTTGGTAGTTCCGTTTGACTGACTGAGCCTCGGGTAGCGCTGCGCTCTGCCATTGACTGACGCCGCAAGATCGCAGAGAGGGGCTCACGTAGTGCCGGAGAACAGGCCCGTGTGGGCGCGGGCGGTCGTCACTGGAGGAGCCGGCTTCATCGGCCGCCACCTGTGCCGCCGTCTGCTGGCGGCGGGCACCGAGGTGGTGTGCGCCGACAACTTCCTGACCAGTTCGCCGGGGAACCTGGCCGCGCTGCGGGCCGAGCCGCGGTTCACCCTGCGCGAGGCCGACGTGGCCACGGCGCTGGAGGTCAGCGGGGAGGTCGACCTGGTCGTCCACCTGGCCTCGCCCGCCTCGCCCGCCGACTACCACCGGTACCCGCTGGCCACGCTGGAGGCGGGCAGTGCGGGGACGCAGAACGCGCTGGAGCTGGCCGCCCGGACCGGGGCCCGGTTCGTGCTCGCCTCGACTTCGGAGGTGTACGGCGACCCGGCGGTGAGCCCGCAGGCCGAAGGCTACTGGGGCAACGTCAACCCGGTCGGGCCGCGCAGCGTCTACGACGAGGCCAAGCGGTTCGCCGAGGCCCTGACGTCCGCGTACCACCGGGCTGGCACCGTGGACACCGCGATCGTACGGATCTTCAACTCCTACGGGCCGGGGATGCGGCCCGGTGACGGCCGGATCGTGCCCACGTTCGCCTGCCAGGCCCTGCGCGGCGACCCGCTCACCGTGGCCGGGGACGGCCACCAGACCCGGTCGCTGTGCCACGTGGACGACACCGTGCGCGGCATCCTGGCCGTCGCGGCCAGCGACCGGCCCGGGCCGGTGAACATCGGGCACCCGGACGAGGCCACCGTGCTGGAGATCGCCGAGCGGATCATCGCGCTGGCTGGGTCGCAGTCCCCGATCGTGCACATCCCGCTGCCGGAGGACGACCCGATGAGCCGTTGCCCGGACATCACGCTGGCCCGCGAGCAGCTCGGCTGGGAGCCGCAGATCGGCTGGGAGGCCGGGCTCGGCGGCACGCTGGCCTGGTTCGCCGACCAGCTCGGACTGCCGTCGGGAACGGCGGCACCCGGGCCGGCGATGTACGAGACGGGGGTGCCGGCCTGATGCGGGTGCTCGGAATCAACGCGATCTTCCACGATCCCGCGGCCGCGCTGATCGTGGACGGGCGGATCGTGGCCGCCGCGGAGGAGGAACGGTTCAGCCGGCGCAAGCACGGCAAGCGGCCGGTGCCGTTCTCGGCCTGGGAGCTGCCAGAGCTGTCGGCCGCCTGGTGCCTGGAGCAGGCCGGGCTGCGGCCGGAAGACCTGGACGCGGTCGCCTACTCCTACGACCCGGCCGAGTGCCGACCCGCCGACGAGCTCGGGCTCGACGATCCCTGGGACGGCCTGCGCATCCGGTACGCCCGGGAGGCGCCGCAGTTCCTGGCCGAGGCGCTGCCCGGGCTGGACCCGGCCGCGGTGCGGTACGTGCGGCACCACGAGGCGCACGCCGCCTCAGCCGGCCTGGCCGCGCCGTTCCGCGACGCCAGCGTGCTGGTCTGCGACGGGCGGGGCGAGGCCGCCTCGCACCTGGCCGGGCGGTACGCGGGGGGCCGGCTGGAGGTGCTGGCCAGCCAGTCGCTGCCGCACTCGCTGGGGCTGTTCTACGAGCAGGCCACCGCGCACCTGGGTTTCCTGCACTCCAGCGACGAGTACAAGGTGATGGCGCTGGCCTCCTACGGGACGCCCCGGTTCGCCGCCGAACTGCGGACGCTGGTGCACGCCGACGGCGAGGGCGGCTTCCGCACCGAGCCGGTCGGCTGGGACAGTCTGGTCAAACGCAGGCAGCCGGGCGAACCGCTGAGCGCCGAGCACGCTGATCTCGCGGCCAGCGTGCAGCAGGTGACCGAGGACGTGCTGATCGACCTGGCCCGCTGGCTGCACGGCAAGACCGGCGGCCGTGACCTGGCCATGGCGGGCGGGGTCGCGCTGAACTGCGTGGCCAACTCGCGGCTGCACCGGGAAGGTCCGTTCGACCGGATCTGGGTCCAGCCCGCGGCCGGTGACGCCGGCACCGCGCTGGGCGGCGCGCTGCAGCTGACGGCGGAGGCGGGCGAGATGGCCGGCCCGATGCCCGACGCCTACCTGGGCCGGGGCTGGACCGACGACGAACTGGAGGCCTGGCTGCGCACCGCGCGCTGGCCGTACGAACGACCCGCCAGCGTCGGCACCGCGGTCGCGGCCGAGCTGGCCGCGGACCGCATCGTGGCCTGGTTCCAGGGCCGCAGCGAGTTCGGCCCCCGCGCCCTGGGCAGCCGTTCGCTGCTGGCCCACCCGGGCCGCGCGGCCAACCTGGACCGGCTCAACGCGGTCAAGGGCCGGGAGGAGTTCCGGCCGGTGGCCCCGATGGTGCTGGCCGAGGCGGCGGCGGAGATCTTCCACGGCCCGCTGCCCAGCCCGTACATGCTGTTCGTGCACCAGGTCGACCCGGCCTGGCGGGACCGCATCCCGGCCGTGGTGCACGTGGACGGGACGGCGCGGGCGCAGACGGTGGACCGCGCCACCCAGCCGGAACTGGCCCGCATGCTGACCGAGTTCGCCGCCCGGACCGGGCTGCCGGTGGTCGTGAACACCAGCCTGAACACGGCCGGGCGGCCGATGGTCGACGACCCGCGGGACGCGCTGGAGTGCTTCGGCTCGGCGCCGGTGGACGTGCTGGCCATCGGGCCGTTCCTGGTCCGCCGGCCCGGGACGGCGGCCCCAGGAGCGGCTGGTGCTGGGACGGCGGCCCCAGGAGCGCGCTCGTGAGGGTGCTGGTGGTGCGGCCCGACGGGATGGGTGACGTCCTGCTGACCGGGCCGGCGGTGCGGGCCATCGCGGCCCGCGGAGCTGAGGTGACGTTCCTGGCCGGTCCGGGCGGGGCCGGGGCAGCCTCGCTGCTGCCCGGCGTGACGTCGGTGCTGGAGTGGGAGGCGCCGTGGATCGCGCCGGAGCCGGGCCCCTTCGACCCGGACGTGGTGCGATCGCTGGCCGCGCAGGTGGCGCAGGCGCGTCCCGAGGCGGCGGTGATCTTCACGTCGTTCCACCAGTCACCACTGCCGACCGCGCTGGTGCTGCGGATGGCCGGGGTGCCGTGGATCGCCGCGATCAGCGTGGACTATCCGGGGTCGCTGCTGGACCTGCGGTACCGGGTGGACGACGACCTGCCCGAGGCGGAACGGAACCTCCTGCTGGCCCGGGCCGCTGGCTTCCCGCTGCCCAGCGGCGACGCGGGTGGGCTCGCGGTGACGGCCGAGTTGCCGGATCCGTCGCGCTGGGTTCGCGGACCCTACGTGGTGGTGCAAGCGCAGGCCTCGGTACCGGCCCGGGCGCCGTCGGCGGACCGGGTCGCGGCCATGGTCAGCGCGCTGGCCCGGGCCGGCCACCGGGTGCTGGTCACCGGATCGGACGGCGACGCCGCGGTCACCGCGGCCGTCTGCGCGCAGGTCCCGGGCGCGGTGGATCTGGGCGGCCGGACCAGCCTGCGGATGCTGGCCGCCGTGCTGGCCGGAGCGGACGTGGTGGTGGCCCCGAACACCGGCGCGGCGCACCTGGCCGCCGCGGTGGGCACCCCGGTGGTGAGCCTGTTCGCGCCGGTCGTGCCGGCCGTCCGCTGGGCGCCGTACGGGGTCCCGTACCGGCTGCTCGGGCAGCAGGACGCGGCCTGCGCCGGCACCCGGGCCCGGGTCTGCCCGGTACCCGGGCACCCGTGCCTGGACTCGGTCGATCCGGCCGAGGTGGTGGCGGCCGTGGCTGAGCTGGCCGGGTTGGCCGAGCCGGCTGAGCCGCCGGGCCGGCCTGCCGACGGCCTGGCGTCCGCGGGGACGGGCCGATGAGGATCTTGATCTGGCACCTGCACGGATCCTGGCTGACCAGCTTCGTGCAGGGACCGCACGAGTACCTGGTACCCTTGACCCCCGACCGCGGGCCGTTCGGCCTGGGCCGCGCCCGGACCTGGGACTGGCCCGCCAGCGTGGTGGAGCTGCCGCCGGCCGAGCTGCGGGACGCGGACGTGGACCTGGTGGTGCTGCAGCGCCCGGACGAGCTGGCGTTGGCCGCGGCCTGGCTGGGCCGGACCCCGGGCCGGGACGTGCCCGCCATCTACCTGGAACACGACACTCCGCCCAGCGTCGGCACCAGGCATCCGATGGCCGATGTCGAAGGCCTCACGATTGTCCACGTCACCCACTTCAACGCCCTCTTCTGGGACTGCGGGTCCTCCCCGGTGACCGTGATCGAGCACGGAATCCCCGACCCGGGCGCGAACTGGACCGGCGAGCTGGACCGGGCCGCGGTGGTGGTCAACGACCCGCTGACCCGGGGCCCGATCGTCGGCAACGACCTGCTGCCCGGGTTCGCGGCCCAGGCGCCGCTGGACGTGTTCGGCATGCGGGTCACCGGCTTGGCCCGCGCGCACCGGCTCGATCCCGGACAGTGCCGCGAGTACGACGACCTGCCCCAGGCCCAGCTGCACACCGAGCTGCCCCGGCGCCGGGTGTATGTGCACCCGTTCCGGTGGACGTCGCTGGGCCTGTCCCTGATCGAGGCCATGTTCCTGGCCATGCCGGTGGTCGTGCTGGCCGTCACCGAGGCCCCGCGGGCGGTGCCGCCGGGCGCCGGGGCGATCTCTACTGACGTGGGCGAGCTGCACGCGGCGGTGCGCCGTTTCGTCCGTGATCCGGTGGCGGCGCGGGACGCCGGGCTGGCCGCCCGGGAGGCGGCCTGCACCCGGTACGGCCTCAAACGGTTCCTTCGCGACTGGGATCAGCTTCTGCAGGAGGTGAGCGCATGAGAATCGCCATGGTGTCCGAGCACGCCGATCCGACCGTGGCGCTGGGCGGGGCCGACGCGGGTGGCCAGAACGTCCACGTGGGGGCGCTGGCCGCGGCCTTGGCCGACCGTGGTCATTCCGTCACCGTCTACACCCGGCTCACCGAGCTGGCCGCAGCGCGGACGGTCGAGCTGGCGCCCGGGGTCACCGTGCGCCGCCTCAAGGCCGGCCCGATCACGCCGCTGGCCAAGGACGAGCTGCTGCCGCACATTCCCGAGCTGGGCCTGCGGCTGGCCCGGCAGTGGCGGGCGGATCCGCCCGACGTGGTCCACGCGCACTTCTGGATGTCCGGCCTGGCCACGCTGCGCGCGGTCACCGGCCTGGACATCCCCGTGGTACAGACCTTCCACGCACTCGGGGCGGTCAAGGCCCGCCACCAGGGCGCGGCCGACCCGAGCCCGCCGGGCCGCGTCGGCGCCGAACGGCGCATCGCGGCCGCCTGCGACCAGGTCATCGCCACCTGCAGCGACGAGGCCGGCGAGCTGGCGGCGCTGGGGGTGCCATCGTGGCAGATCTCGGTGGTTCCGTGCGGGGTGGATGTTGAGGCGTTCAGCCCGGAAGGGCCGGTGGCGCACCGGAACGGCCGGCCCCGGTTGCTGGCCCTCGGTCGGCTGGTCGAGCGCAAGGGTGTGGCCACCGTGATCGCCGCACTGGCCGAGCTGCCGGACGCGGAACTGGTGGTGGCGGGCGGCCCGGACCCGGCGGAGCTGGACTTCGACCCGGGGTACCGGGCCCTGCGGGCGGCAGCGGACCGGCACGGGGTCGCGGACCGGGTGGTGTTCACCGGCGGGGTGGCCCGGGTGGACGTCCCGGCCCTGATCCGGTCGGCCGACGCGGTGGTGTGCGTGCCGTGGTACGAGCCGTTCGGCATCGTGCCGCTGGAGGCCATGGCCTGCGGGGTCCCGGTGGTGGCCAGTGCGGTCGGCGGCCTCACCGACACCGTGGTCGACCGGGCCACCGGCTGGCTGGTGCCAGCGCGTGATCCGGTGGTGCTGACCAGCGCGTTGCGGACGTTGCTGGCTGATTCGGCCCGGCGCGCGGCCATCGGCGCCGCGGGCCGGGAACGGGTCGAGCAGTGGTACACGTGGCCCGGGGTGGCGGCGCAGACCGAGGTGGTCTACCAGCGGCTCCGGCTGCGCTCGGGATCCGGGCCGGAGACGCTGACGGCGGACGGCTCTTTGACGGCGGGGGCGTCGTGACCGCCCGGACCGAGCTGACGGTGCCCGAGGTGGCGGCGCCCGAGGTGGCGGCGCCGGGGGTGGAACGGCACATTGAGCTGCTGGTCGAGGCGCTGCGCAGCCCGGCCACCGGTCTGGCCATCGCCCAGCGCTGGGGCCGGCTGCTGGCCGTGCCGCTGCTGGGCGGCCAGCGGCTGCTGGTGGCCGGTAATGGCGGCAGCGCGGCCGAGGCTCAGCACCTCACCGCCGAACTGGTGGGCCGGTACGTGGCCGAGCGCCCGCCGCTGTCGGCCATCGCGCTGCACGCGGAGACGTCCAGCCTGACCGCGATCGGCAACGACTACGGGGCGGGCGAGGCCTACGCCCGGCAGGTCGCGGCGCACGGCCGGGACGGCGACACGCTGCTGGTGCTGTCCACCAGCGGCCGGAGCGAGAACGTGCTGGCCGCCGCGCAGCGAGCCCGTTCCAAGGGCCTGACCGTGTGGGCCATGACCGGCCCGGCCCCGAACCCGCTGGCCGGGCTGGCCGACGAGGCCCTGTGCGTGGCCGGCGCGGACACCTCGGTGGTGCAGGAGGTACACCTGGTGGCTATCCACACCTTGTGCGATGCCCTGGACGCGGAGATCGCGGTGGTGATGGCGCCGTGAGCCCGGTGGGGACCGGCGGGCCGCTGGTCGTGGTGGGTGACGCGCTGCTCGACCGGGACGTGGACGGTCAGGTTCGCCGGCTGTCCCCGGATGCGCCCGCTCCGGTGCTGGAAGACCTGACGCCGAGCTGCCGGCCCGGTGGCGCGGCGCTGGCCGCGCGGCTGGCCGCCGCGGACGGCGTCCCGGTCGTGCTGGTGGCGCCGCTCGGCGACGACGAGGCCAGCCAGACCGTGGTCGCCCTGCTGGAGCCGCACGTCACGGTGGTCCGGCTGCCGCTGGCCGGGACGCTGCCGGAGAAGACCCGGTTCCGGACCGGAGGCCGGACGCTGCTGCGGGCCGACCGGGGCGACGGCCGGCCCGGGTCGACCGTCGGCCCGGCAGGCCTAGCGGGGCTGGTCACCGGGGCGGCCGCGGACGCGATCGCCGCGGCCGGGGCGATCCTGGTCTCCGACTACGGCCGGGGGGTCACGGCCGATCCGCAGCTGCGATCGCTGCTGGAGCGGCAGGCGGGACGGGTGCCGCTGGTCTGGGACCCGCACCCGAAGGGCGCTCCCCCGGTGCCGCGCACCCGGCTGGTCACCCCCAACCTGGCCGAGGCGCTGGCGGCGGCCGACCTGGCCTCTGGGGCCTCTGGGGCCTCCGGGGCCTCCGGGGCCTCCGGGGCCTCCGCTGGGGCCGACGTCCTGCCCGCTGCGGTCGCGGCCGCGCGAGAGCTGGGCCGACGCTGGTCGGCCGACGCGGTGGCCGTGACCCTGGGCGAACGCGGCGCGGTCCTGGTCCAGGGCAGCACCGGCCCGCTGGTGGTCCCGGCGCCAACGGTCGCCGCGACCGACCCGTGCGGGGCGGGTGACCGGTTCGCCGCCACGGCCGCGACCGCGTTGCGGCGCGGGGCGCTGGCCTCGGAAGCGGTGACGTTGGCCGTGGCCTCGGCCTCGGCCTACCTGGCGGCCGGTGGAGTGAGCCGGTACGGCCGCACCGATGGCGGCCCGGACCCAGCACTGGACCGGGCGGCGGCACCGGCACCGGGCCGCGCGGGCGAGGATGCGGCCGGGCTGGCCCGGCGGGTGCGGGCTTCGGGCGGGACCGTGGTGGCTACCGGCGGCTGCTTCGACCTGCTGCACGCCGGGCACGTCAGCCTGCTGCAGACGGCCCGGTCGCTGGGTGACTGCCTGATCGTCTGCCTGAACTCCGACGATTCCGTCCGCCGGCTCAAGGGCGACGGCCGGCCGCTCAACCACGCCGGCGACCGGGCCGCGGTGCTGGCCGCGCTGGGCTGCGTCGACGCCATCGCGGTGTTCGGGGAAGACACTCCGTGCGAGGTGCTGGACCAGTTGCGGCCGGACGTCTGGGTCAAGGGCGGCGACTACGACGGCCGGGAACTGCCGGAGGCCGCGCGGCTGGAGACCTGGGGCGGGGTCGCGGTCACCGTGCCCTACCTGAGCGGGCGTTCCACCACCCGGCTGGCTGCGCTGGGTGCAGCCAGCCAGCCTTAGCGCAGTGGGCGAAGACAAGGGCGAGGCCGTCTCTGATACCGGGAGTGGGGCCGGGGCCGGTCGTGTCCTGCTGCTGCGGGCGCTCGGTCTCGGGGACTTCCTGACCGGCGTGCCCGCCTACCGCGCCGTGCGCCGGGCGTTCCCCCGGCATCGCGTGGTCCTGGCCGCACCGGCCGGGCTGGCTCCGCTGGTGCCGCTGACCGGCGCCGTCGACGAGCTGCTGCCGACGGGAGAACTGGAGCCCATCGGCTGGGCCGGCCCCGCTCCGGCCGTCGGGCTGGACCTGCACGGGCGCGGACCGGCCAGCCACCGGCTGGTGGCCGCGCTCCGGCCGCACCGGCTGGTCGTGTTCGGGGGCGAGCACGCGGGCGGCTTCACCGGCCCGGTGTGGCGGGCGGACGAGCACGAGGTGGCCCGCTGGTGCCGCCTGTGCACCGAGTCGGGGATTCCGGCCGACCCGGCTGATCTGGTGCTGAGGGCACCCGCCGGCGCCTCACCGTCGTTCACCCTGGTCCATCCCGGGGCGGCGGCACCGGGCCGGCGCTGGCCGCCGGACCGCTTCGCGGCCGTGGCCCGGCAGCTCGCGGCCGCGGGCCATGCGGTGCGGGTCACCGGCTCGGAGGCCGAACGGGGATTGGCGTCGCGGGTCGTTGAGCTGGCCGGGCTGCCGGAGCGGTGTGTGCTGGCCGGGCGTACGTCGCTGGCTGAGCTGGCGGCCCTCGTCGCGTCGGCCCGGCTGGTGGTGGCCGGGGATACCGGGATGTCCCACCTGGCCACGGCGTTCGCGCGGCCCTCGGTGACGCTGTTCGGGCCGGTGCCGCCGGCCGAGTGGGGACCGCCGCGGCGGCCACGGCACCAGGTCCTATGGGCGGGCCAGCCCGGGTATCACGGCAATCCGCACGGCGTCGACCTGGACCCGGCGCTGGCCGCGATCACCACGGAACAGGTCCTCGGGGCGGTCAATCGGGCCTGCGCCTGACGTAGCGTCACGTCTTACCGTCGGCGGCCGGGGCCGGGTCGTGGTCGTCGACCTGGCTCGCGGCCGCGGCCAGCTTGGCGTAGTCGTAGGCGTCCTCCGGGTGGGCCCGGACGTACTGGTCCAGGCCGTGGGCGTCCTGGCCGACCAGGATGCGCCAGGCGCCGGACCGGACGCCGTCCAGGATGACGGTCGCGGCGCCGGCCGCGCTGAGCAGGGCGCTGTCGTGGAAGCCCTGGTTAGCGGCGAAGGCCTCCGCCTCGGGCATCCCGAAGGCCAGCATCGAGTTCGCGACGATGTTGGTGGCGATGTGGCCGGGCATCACCACGGCCACCCGGACGTGCGGAGCGTGCACGCGCAGGTCCTCGATGAGCGCCTCGGAGAATCCCTTGACCGCGAACTTGGCCGCGGAGTAGGCGGTGTGTGGCACGCCGGGGCCGAGCGAAGCCCAGAAGCCGTTGACGCTGCTGGTGTTGACCAGGACGCCTTCGGGGCTGCGGATGAGCAGCGGCAGGAACGCCCGGGCGCAGTGGTAGACGCCCCAGAAGTCGACCGCGAACACCCGTTCCCACTGCTCGCGCGGGTCGGTGATGAAGCTCCCGCCGCCGCCGATGCCGGCGTTGCTGAAGACCAGGTCGACGTGGCCGGTGGCGTGCGCGGCCAGCACTTCGTCGCGGAAGCCCAGCACCTGCTGCTCATCGGCTACGTCGCAGGTGTGGCTGGTGACCGTGGTGCCGGCGGGTGCATCGGCCCGGGCCAGGTCGGCTGTCTGGGCCACGGTGTCCTGGTGCACGTCGCAGGCCGCGACCGAACAGCCCGCGGCGGCGAGCTGCCGGACCAGTTCGCGGCCGATCCCTGAGCCGCCCCCGGTCACCACGGCGATCTTGCCCGTGAACGATTCCACCGCGCCCTCCTGCTTCCCTGCGGTCGGCGTTGTGGGCTGTCTTACCCGTTCAATCCTGCCTTGCCCCGGGCTCAGCGGGTGCGGGTGCCGGTGGGCTGGCCGCTGGCCAGGATTGCGGCCGTGAGTGCCTCGGCCGGTTCGCCGACCGGGCGGGAGCTGGTCAGCAGCATGAGGTCGATCTCGCCCAGGTCGGGCAGGCCGGCCGAGACGGGCAGCTCCACCAGGCCGTCGGGGATCAGGCTGCGGGCGAAGATGGCCAGCCCGAGGCCGGCCCGGGCCGCGGCCACGACGCCCAGCACGCCGCGGACCGTGCAGGTGACCCGGTAGGGCAGCCCGGCCTGCTCCAGGGCCCGGACGCCGTTGGACCGGCTGATGCTGGGGGCTTGGTAGACGACCAGCGCCACCCGCTGGCCGGGAGTCAGCCGGGTACCGGGCGGCGCGGCCCAGACCAGGCGGTCACGCCGGACCAGCCGGCCGTGCCCCTCCCCCGGCGCCTGCTTGACGAAGGCCACGTCCAGATGACCCGACTCCACCCGGCGCTGCAGCGCGTTGCTCTGGGAGATGGTCAGCTCCAGGTCGATGCGCGGATACAGCTGCCGGAAGTCCCGCAGGATACTGGGAACCGGGGTGAGGGCCAGGTCGTCGGTGACCCCGAAGCGGATCCGGCCACTGATCCCGGAGCCGGTGAAGTAGCCGACCGCCTGCTCATGCGCGGCCAAGATGGAGCGGGCGAAACCAGCCATCGCCTCCCCGTCCACCGTCAGGGTGACGCTGCGGGTGTCACGCACGAACAACGGCCGCCCCACCGCGTCCTCCAGCTTGCGGACGTGCTGGCTGACGGTCGGCTGCCCGAGACCGAGGCTGGCCGCGGCCCGGGTGAAGCTGAGCGACTGAGCCACGGCCAGGAAGGTGCGGAGCAGCTCGGGGTCGTACACGGTCACACCCTTCATTGCGATATGCAATAACAGTAATTGCACTAATTAACTTTCATAATAATAGCCGGATGACGAGAATGGGGACGTACCAGACGAGCGACGATTTGGATGTCCTTGACTGCCCCCGCAAGTACCGACCGCCCCTGCTCCCCTAGCACAGATTCAGACCCCCACGGCCTCTTCAGCTCGTTGCGGACCCGGAATTTCCGGCTGTTCACCACCGGGCAACTGTTCTCGAACACCGGCACCTGGGTGCAGCGGATCGCCCAGGACTGGCTGGTCCTCAGCCTCACCGGCAGCGCCACCGCGGTCGGCATCACGACCGCGCTGCAGTTCCTGCCCACGCTCCTGTTCGGCCTGTTCGGCGGGCTGATCGCGGATCGCTACCCCAAGCGCGCCGTGCTGCTGGTGACCCAGACGGCGCTGGGTCTGGTGGCCGGCGTGCTGGCCTTTCTGACCCTGGCCCACCTGGTCCAGGCCTGGCAGGTGTACGTGGTCGCCTTCGCTCTCGGACTCGTCACTGCGGTCGACAACCCGACCCGGCAGGCCTTCGCCAACGAAATGGTCGGCCCGGCTCAGCTGTCCAATGCGATCAGCATCAATTCGTCGGTATTTCAGCTCGGCGGCCTCATCGGCCCGGCCATTAGCGGCGCACTTATCAGTGCGGTCGGGCCCGGTTATTCATTCCTCATCAACGCGGTTTCCTTCACCGCGCCGCTGGCCGCGCTGCTGCGCATGCGCCCGGCTGAGCTACGCACTGTCACCCGGGACAGCGCCGGGGCCGGCCAGCTCCGGGACGGGCTGCGCTACGCCCTGGCCGAACCCAGCGTGCGCTGGCCGACCATCCTGGCCGGGGTGTTCGGCCTGTTCACCGCCAACCTGGCCGTGACGCTGGCGGCCTACGCGCACTCGGTGTTCCACTCCGGCCCGGGCGGTTACGGCCTGCTCAGTGCGACCGTGGCGGTCGGCTCGGTGGCCGGCGCGCTGATCTGCGCCCGGCTGCCGCGGCCCCGGCTGCGGGTGCTGCTCGGGTACGGCGCGGTGCTGGCCGTCCTGGACATGGTGTCGGCCGCCGCGCCCGGGCAGCTGTGGTTCGGCATCGCGCTGGTCCCGATCGGCGCGTGCACACTGCTGCTGCTCACGTCGACCAACTCCGTGGTCCAGTCCACCGCGCACGACACGATCCGGGGCCGCGTCATGGGCATCTACCTGCTGGTCTTTATCGGCGGCGCCGCAGCCGGCGGCCCGCTGCTGGGCTTCGTCGACGAGCACGCCGGGCCCCGGGCCGGCATGCTGCTGGCCGGCGCGGTCCCGGCGGTGGCCATCACGCTGATCGCGGCCCGGCTGGCCCACCGCCGCACCGGCCGGAATGGCCGGTTGCGGTCCGGCCACCGGCACTGGCCGCGCCTGGTGTGAGTCGGCCGGGGCGAGTCAGCTAGCGCGAGTCGCCTGGTGCGAGTCAGCCGGCGCGAGTCAGCCGGCGCGAGCCGACCTGTACGAGTCAGCCGGTACGAGTCAGCCGGGCAGCAGCACGAACTTCCCGCGCACGTGACCGGTCTCACTGACGCGGTGCGCCTGAGCCACGTCGGTTAGCGGGAACGTCTGGACGGCCGGGAGCGTGAAGTGCCCGGACTCGATCAGCCCGCCGATCTCGCCCAGCACGTGGACCGCGCGGCCGGCGTCGCCGCTGCTGAACCGCACCCCGTACTCCTTGGCCCCGGCGAAGTCGGCCACGGTCACGACGTTTTCCGGGCCGCCCGCGAGCTCGATCAGCTCGGGCAGGACGCCGCTCCCGGCGACGTCGAGGGCCAGGTCGACGCCGCTGGGCGCGAGCGCGCGCACCCGGTCGGCTAGGCCGTCGCCGTAGGCGACGGGCTCGGCCCCGAGCGAGCGCAGGTAGTCATGATTGGCCGGGCTGGCGGTGCCGATCACCCGCGCGCCGCGGGCCACGGCGAGCTGAACCGCGGCGCCGCCGACGCTCCCGGAGGCACCGTTGATGAGCACCGTGCGGCCGCTGGAGACGCCAAGCTGATCCAGCGCGCGCGTGGCCGTCTCGACGGCGGCCGGCAGCGCGGCCGCCCCGGCGAAGTCGAGCGACGCCGGGATGGGCGCGTAGAAGGACAGCACCGCCAGCTCGGCCTGGGCTGCCCCGTCGGCGGACAAGCCGAACACCCGGTCCCCTACGGCCACGCCGGTCACACCCTGGCCGACCTCGTCGACCACGCCCGCCGCTTCGTAGCCCAGAGTCTGCGGAAGCTCCTCGTCCATCAGCCCCTCGCGCTTCTTCCAGTCGCTGGGGTTGACGCCAGCGGCGCGCACCGCAATCCGGACCTGCCCCGGCCCCGCATGCGGATCAGGCAGATCGACGATTTCCAGAACCTCCGGCCCCCCGAACTGGCTGAAACGGACTGCCTTCATCCTTCGCTCCGATCTAGGCCCCGGGCGTCGCGCTAGCTGCGGCTCGCCAGTCTGCCAGACCCCTGCCGGTGCAGCCCACCCCTCCCAGCCACCACCGCGACCTCAACTCCTGGGTTGCGTGGGGTTGGTGAGGCACGGTCCCCGTTCCAGTGAGAGCCAGAACCCCAGCTCGTGAGGCGAGTGGGGTTCCTGGGTGGCGTGATGCTGGTGGGGTACGCCGGGTCCCGAGCGCGCCAGGGACGCCGGTGTTACCTGCGAGTACGGGCAGCGTTGTCAGCGAATACGGCAGACAGCGCAACCCCAGGATGGATATTGGTGTGGGTGGGGAAGCTGAGACTCCGGTTGCGGGCGATGGAGCTTCGGGGCGGCCCGTCCCATAGCGATGTCTGGACGTCAGCGCCACCGTGACTGACGTAGCTGGGCTGGGACAACACCACCCCGACAGCAGCCCACGTTCGTGGCGTTGTTCGGGGCGGGGTGGTGGTCAGGAGTGGTCGCCTCTTGGAATGACGGGGATTTCGAGGCTGGACGGGCGGCTTGGGGCCCACGTGATGGTGGCTTTTCCTCGGCTGCTGGGCTGGTAGTGGGTGGGGAAGTGGCCGAAGAAGGGGTTGCGGGGCTGCAGGTAGCGCCCGGCGACCATGAGCCGGAGGCTTTCCCCGGCGCGGAACAGCGTGGCGGAGGAGCTGAGCGGGATCAGGACCTCGACCTCCTCGTTGTCGCGAACCGGCTGGAGGGTACGGAAGGTGTGTTCGGGCTGGTGGGGTGAGCTGAGTTCGGGGTCAAGCTCGCGCAGGGCGAGGCGGAGCCGACCTTGGGCGACGCGGTCGCGTCCGTATCCGTAGGAGCCGTTGAAGGAGACCGGGGCGCCGTGTGACCATTTCTCGACGCCGGCGAAGAGCCTCGGGTCCTTCGCGCCAGTGGTGGCTACGTGGAGCCGGAGGGTCATGGGGCCGCTGAGTTCGGTGTCCTCGCCGAAGCGGTAGTCGAAGGCGGCGGCGGTGCGCCGCAGGTCGAAGGTGACGCGGCCCGCACCGGCCTGGTGCTCGCTCAAGGTGCCGCCGGCAGCGAGGTGGAGCTGACGCCAGTCGGTGCGTTCCAGCGGCCATTCCTGCTCGTCCCGGACTTCTACGATGTGGTCGCGCCGGTCCCGGATCTCCAGCCGCATGGGCGGCAACGGGGCGGCGTCCCGATCGCGCAGGTGCCGGTCGAAGAACGCAAGCTGGGTCTGGCGTGCTTCCTCGCCGTAGAAGGTGGCCCACTTCGGCCCGCGGTGCGCGTAGGCGTGGCGGTCTCCGGAACCGGCGTGCTGGAAGGCCCGCATCGACCCGACGCTGTGGAGGTTGTCGTCGGAGAAGCTGGTGCACTCCAGGATCGGGACCCTGATCTTCGACACGTCGGGCGTGATGGCCTCCCACCACGCGTCGCGGAGGGGGTGCTTGCGGCGCTCAGCGGCGAAGTTGGTTTTCAGGCGGGCGACGCGGCTGGTCAGGAACAGCCAGACGCGGGCGAAGCCGTTTTCCACGACACCGCCGGGGGTGAAGAAGTCGCGGTAGGCGTCGGTGAACCCCTCCCACGGGCAGATCGCCTTCAGCGCGGGCGGGTCCAGCGCGGCCACCTTGTACTGCGACAGAGCGAGATAAGACACGCCGAGCATGCCGACCCGGCCGGTAGACCACGGCTGCTCAGCGGCCCACGCGATGACCTCGGCGATGTCGTCGGCCTCCTGGTCGGACAGCAGATCGCCGCGTCCCCCGGAGTGGCCGCCCCCACGGGTATCCAGGTTGATCACCGCATATCCCTGCTGGGCCCACCAGACAGGGTCGGGGGCTTCCCAACTGGTCTGATCCGAGATCCGCAGCGGCTCGGGCTGGTTCATGATCCGGAACTGCGGGTTCAGCGACCACCGGCCCCGTTTCATCGTGGGCACCTGGTCTTTGCCGTAGGGGTGCGCCGACATGATCACCGGGAACGGCCCGCCGCCCGCCGGGCGGAACAGGTTCAGGCGCAAGGTGACCCCGTCGCGCATCCGCACCGGCACATCTTCCTCCTTCGTGACGTCGGCCGGCATGGGGTAGACGGTGACCGGCGGCCGCAGCGCCGCGGGAACCCGTGTCCTGGCGTAGGCCAAGGCCCCGGGGCGGTGCCAGGGACGGTCGAGGGTAATCGTGCTCATGATGCATCCTTCATGGTTTAGAGTGGCGTTCTAACGAACTTGATCGCCACTCTAAAACATGGATAGACTCCTGTCCATGGGCACTTCTCAATCGGCTGAATCCAGCCGGCCGAGCCGCCAGAAGAGAGTCGGCCAGATTCTGCGGCAGGACACCCGGGACCGTCTCCTGCAAGCCGCCGGACAAGAATTCGCCGTCCGCGGCTACGCTGGCACGACTGTCACCCGGCTCGCGGCAGCAGCCGGGGTCTCCGTCCAAACGCTGTATCTGGCGTGGGGCAGCAAGCGTGCACTGCTGCGCGGCTACATGGAAAACGCTCTTTCCGGCGGCGACGGCTCGCCCGAGGACGCCGCCCGGCGATTCGCTGGCTTGTCACCCCGCGAGCGGCTGGCCGAACTGGCCACCCTCGTCACCCAGGTCGCAGAACGCGCCGCAACCGGATGGAGCCTCTACCGGGACGCGTCAGCCGTCGACCCCGAGATCGCGGCCGACTGGAATGAACTCCAGCTGCTGCGGCATCGGCTCATCTCCCGAGTGCTGGGCGACATTCCCGTCAGTGCGCTGACCGAGGGCCTCACCATGAAGAGTGCCGTCGACACGGCCTGGACGATCGCGAGCCCCGAAAGCTACGACCTTCTCGTTCACCGCCTCGGCTACCAGCTCGAGGAATTCCACGACTGGATGAGACAAAACCTGATCGCAGCCATACTCGCCCCCTAACGATCTGTACGGCGCCCCGACCGGGGGCTTACTCCGCTCGGTCCTGGTCAGAGCCGGGGAGGAGGTCGAAGTTGGACGGGGGGTCGTCGGAGCCGGGGTCCTCGTTATCGTCTTCGGCGCCGGGGCGGCGGAGGTAGCGCCAAGGGGTGGTGGCGGTCAGCAGCAGGATCAGTCCGAGGACGACCAAGGCGACGGGGCCAAGCACGCTGATCGTGGTGATGTTGGCGGCGTTCTTGTTGGCCTGCTTGGCCAGGGACTGGCGGCTGGCCTGGTCCATGCGCAGGTCCAGGCTGACCGCGCTGAGTTTGCCCTGACCGTCGACGTCCTGGAGGTAGGACTGGCCCTTGACCTCCTCGTCGACCACGACGCCGGTGCGCGGGTCGACCCAGAACGTGTTGGTCGCCTCCCAGTAGCGGTTGGCCACCACGTTCTTGGACGGGCCGGAGATGCCCAGCAGCGAGGTCGGGACGCCGGTCATGACGTCCACCTTGGTCGCCGGGACGGACTGGGTGAACTCATAGGTCTGTACGCCGGTGTCCTTGACTTCCCCGACGTAATGGGCGGCCCAGGCCTTCATGCTGTTGTTGTCGAAGACCTGATAGGTCTGCTTCTTGGTGCCGATCGGCCAGAACAACCCGATGCCCGACTGCCGGATCTGGGTGCTGTCGTTGATCGAGGCGCCACAGCAGTTGCTGAGCTGGCCGGTCCGGCGGTTGAACGCATAACGCTGGGAGACGGTGTTGACGACGTTGTGGCGGCGGGGATCGGCCAGCGAGGCGAACGTGTCCCACAGCCCGGTGGTGTCGTTGCTGGCGCGCTGGTCGCCGCGGATGGTCAGGGTGTAGGTCAGCCGGACGTTGTGCCGGGTCACTAGGGCGCCCTCGTCGAAGTACGAGGCCTGTGGCGACACCAGCACGTCCTGCTCGTAGACGCTGGTGGGTGCGGCGATCAGCTGCGGCGCGGCGTAGAAGCGCAGCAGCACGCCCGCCACCAGCAGGAACGCCCCGACCCCAGCGAGCACCACGCGCAATCGGCCGCGGCCGGCACGTTCGGTCCCGGGCTCGGCCGCAGGCGTGGGCGGCCGGTTCACGGCGTCGTCCGCATCCGGGTCGTCAGCCTCGGGGCCCGCGCTGGTGCGGGTGAAGACGTTACGCACACTCACTCCGAACCACCGAACCTAGGCCGCGTCCTCGCCGGAATCGTCCTTCGCACCGGCCTGGTCCGGGTGACCGCGCAGTTCGTCCAGGTAGGGCAGCAGCGCGTCGCGCAGCGGCACCTGCAAGGTGGCCTGGGCCCCGTCGGCCGCGGCCCGGCGCAGCAGATCCTGATGCCGCTCGCCGGTCACCGTCTCGCCCTGGTCGGCCAGCAGCACGGGGATGTCGTCGCGGACGCGATAGAGGCGGCGCAGCCGCGGGTTGTACAGGAGGCCCTGTTCGTCCAGGTACAGGAGGGTCTGCTTGTCGATCGGGCAGGCCAGCAGCTCCAGCAGCAGCGGATCCAGGCTCATGACAGGAGGCCTTTCGGTAAGGGGGAACGGGCCGGTGGCCGGCTCGGCTCCGAGGACAGGCCGCTGGCGGGGGCCAGCCCGCTCGGCGGTGACGGTGAGGACGACCGGGACGAACACGGCGGCGATGCCGCCGATGAGCCGCAGGGACAGCAGCACCGGGCTGGCCGGCAGCCGCTCGTGGAACAGCCACGAGCCGATGACGATCAGGTAGCCGGTGCTGATGATGGCGCCGACCGGGACGACGATCGAGGCCGGGCTGCGCTGCAGCGCGCTCTGGAACAGGCAAAGCCCAGCGGCCATGCAGGCCAGCGCCACATAGAGATAAGGAGAGAGGGCGGCCGCGATGAGCAGCGAGTGCGTACGCCCACCGGAGAACAACGAGGCCGACAGCGCCTTGAGGGCCAACCCGGCCACCCCGTACATCAGTCCGGCGCACAGTCCGTAGCTGATCCCGGACGCCGCGGCCCGGTGCCGGTGCCGGGCCCGGGCCGCGCGCTGGGCCGACCAGTAGATGACCACGCTGGCCACGAGGCCAGGCAACGCGGCCAGGAAGACGGCGAGGCCGTCGGCGTGGGTGCCCGCGGCCGACCCGTGCCCGCTGGACAGGCTGAGCAGCACCACCGAGATGACGAGCACGGCGATGCACACCAGCTCGGTGCGCCCGAGCCGTTCTCGCAGCACCAGCCGGGACAGCAAGATCGTCACCACCACGCCCGAGGCCTGCAGCGGCTGGGCCACGGTCAGCGGCTCCAGCGACAGCACCACCAGCTGGAGCACCATCCCGATCAGGATCAGCGCGAACCCGGCCAGCCAGCCGCGCGCGGTGAACAGCGTGCGCAGCAGCGACCAGATGCGGTGCGCGTCGATGACCGGCAGGTAGGTCAGCGCCCGCTTCTCCAGCACGAAGCCGACGTTGTAGATGGTGGTGGCGACCAGGGCGATCGCGACTCCGGCGTGCGTCATAACGGCGCCTCCGGCAGGCCCGTCGATCCGGGGCACGTCAGCTCGCCGAGCGCAGCGCGGAAGCAGACCGTGAAGTCGTCGGCCGCGGCCCGGTCCAGCAGAGCCAGCCGGTAGCGGACCGACAGGTAGAGCCGCCCGGCCACGCTGACCGCGCCGAGCGCCAGCCCCTTGGGCATCGGGCACAGCGGGGCCAGCCACAGCGGCTCGGTACCGCTGCCGTCGAACGTCGGCGCCTCCGGCAGCAGGCCCAGGTTGCTGATCAGGGAGGTATCGGTGAGCACCGGCGCGGCCAGGCGGCGGATCAGGCGCGCGACCCGCTGCTTGACCACCATCGGGGCCCAGCCGGTGGCCAGCAGCCGGCTCATCGTGTCGGTCCGGTGGGTGCGGCCCCGTTCCCGGGCCAGCCGGGTCTGCGTGGCCACGTGGCGCAGCAGCAGGCCCGGGTCGGCCCGGTGCGAAGGGCCGGTGACCACCCGGGTCAGCCAGGACAGGTTGCCGTCACCCTGCCAGCGCTGGGCGGCGGCCCGGCCGTTCACCGGGACCGTCACGCTGATCTGCCCGCTGGCCTGGCCCCGGGCCGTGTTCCACCGATCGATGGCCAGGCACAACGCGGCCACCAGCAGGTCGTTGACGGTCGGCCGCGGGCCGTCGCCGTCGGAGACGGGCCGCGGCACGCTGTCCGAGATCAGCACGAACCCGTACCCCGGGCGGCCGGGCTGCCCGCCCTGCGGGGCAATCCGGGTCACCGGGCCGGGGCGGGCTTTGTGCCGGACACGGCGTGGCGTTGCTGGTGTTTTCTGAGGGGCTGATGGTGCTGATGTGGTTGAAGTGTAAAGGGGTGGGGGTGCGTGCGGGGCGGGTTGGGACTCCGGGAGTGAGTTCGGAGGCAGGAGTGGGTCCGGGACGGAGAGGGGACCGGGGACGGAGAGGGGACCGGGGACGGAGGGTGAGTCCGGGACGGAGTGCGGGGTGAGGGCCGTGGCGCGGGCGCGGTAGGCCTGGGTGATGGCGTTCACGAGGCGCAGGCTGGACACCCCGTCGAACGCGGTGTGGTGCACCTGGATGATCACGACGTCGTGCTCGGGACCAATGGCCAGGACCACCCGCGCCACCGCTTCGGTCAGCGAGATGGGCCAGGCGAACAGCCGCTCGCGCAGCGCGTCCAGGTCGGCGGGGGTACGCCAGCGGGTCGCGGTGAGCGGGCCGCCGGGGTCGGGGGCGACGGGCCGCCAGTACAGGTGGCGGCCCCAGCGGGGCGCGGCGGCCAGCCGGCGGCCGGCGCCTGAGTCCGCCTCGAACGCGGCGGTGACCGCGTCGGCCAGGGCCGCCCGGTCCAGGTGGCCGCGGCAGTGGACTTCCCACAGGACCAGGCTGGGTTCGGCCGGCCGCTCCAGTAGGTAGTCGAGTTCCTCGATCGCGGTCAGCCGCCCGGCCGTCGCGGTGGCGGACGGACCGGGCGGGGTGGCCACGGACACGGAGCTCACGCGGCTGGTCACGGGCCCTCCCCCGGCACGGGATCCCGGGCGGTGAACGGCGGGCCGTACGGGGCGGCGGCTGGTTCGGGGGTCGGCCGGCCCAGACGCGGGGCCGAGATCAGCGCCGCGGCCAGGGCGACTATGGCCGCGAACTGGGCGGCCGGGCCGAACGCGCCGAACCCGGGCTGCGGGCCATGGTTCAGTTCGGCGATGGCGAAGCCGCCGGCCACGCACATGGCCAGAAAGGCCAGCCACGGGACCCAGCGCGGCACGGCCCAGCCGACCAGCAGCACGGCGGGCACGACGAAGGCCAGCCAGCCGCTGACCAGGGCCAGCACGACGGTGGCCGCGATCACCGTGATCCAGTAGGCGCGGCTACTGGGCTCCCAGCGCGCGCTGGGGCTGGTGGTGCGGCCGGGGCTGGCCGAAGGGATGGGGCTCGTGGTGTCGCGAGCGCTGGTGGGGTTGCGGAGGTCCTCGGGGGTCCAGGGGCTAGCGGGGTCGTAGGGACTCGCAGGGTCGAGGTTGGCGGGGTCGCGGGAGTCGCGGGGGGCCGCGGAGTCGTAGGGGGCCGCGGAGTCGTGGAGGTTAGCGGGGTCGCGGGAGTCGTAGGGGGCCGCAGGGTCGTGGAGGTTAGCGGGGTCGCGGGGGGCTGCGGGGTCTCGGGGGGGCAGGTCGGAGTCGGCGGGGGGGATGGTCTCGGCTGCGGGAGCGGCGTTGGTGGGGTCGCTGGCGGGATGGCGCCAGAAGAAGCGGTGCGGCTGACCCCTGCGGCGGCGGGGCCAGAGGGCCAGGACCAGCAGTACGGCGAAGGCGACGATGGCGATGATCAGCCAGAGGTGGTAGCCGCTGGCGGGGGTGTAGGTCATGATCACGCGGCCGCCGGCGCCGGCCGGGACGATGAACGCTTGCTGCCAGCCGTCCAGGGTGACCGGGATGAGCCGCTGGCCGTTCAAGGTGGCGGTCCAGCCGGGGCTGGCGGCCTGGTGCACCTCAAGGTAGGACTGGGCGCCGGCCGCGATGGTGCCGGTCCGGTGCTCGGTGCTCCATGAGGTGACGTGGAAGGACCGGGCGGTGGCGGCGGTCGTCGTGGCCGTGGCACCGGCCGGGGCGCTGGCCGACCCGCTGGCGGGAGCGTTCTTCAGGCTCAGGCCGTTGACGGTCAGCGGCAGGCCGGTGCCGGGCGAGGTCAGCCACTGCCGGCCCGCGGGCAGGGTCAGCGCCGTGCCGCTGGTGCACAGGTGCACCGGCAGCGGGGTCAGGCCGGTCAGGGCGGCGACCGTGCCGGAGACCGAGGTCGGGTAGGTCTTGCCGTCGACGGTCAGCGACGGGCCCTGGCCGCAGCTCAGCGTGAACGGGGTGCTGGCGCTGGGGACCGCGGTGCTCAGGCTGGCCAGGGTGGGGATGGTCAGCCCGGCCAGGCCAACCGGGAGCTGGGTGGCCCGGCCGACCAGCGGGTTGTAGGCGGTGGTGGCCATCACGCTGGGAAAGCTGATCGTCAGCTGGTTGGTCTTCAGCGGGGCGAAGTGCAGGACGCCGCCCTGCGGGACGGGCAGGTCACGGGTCCCGGCCGGGCCGCTGATCAGCACCTCGGTCGGCTGGGCGGCGATGCCCACGGTGGGCGCGGTCAGGTTGAGCTGGCTGATCGTCTTCTGACCGGTCCACTTCAGGTGCAGGCTGGCGTGCGGGCCGGCCGCGACCCAGCCGGCCACGCCCCCGTCCAGCAGGTTCTCCGGGTTCAGCGCGGGCAGCGAGCCGAACGTCGAGCTGGCCGTGATGCTCAGCTGCGGCTGGGCCGGGCTGAGCGAGGCCAGCAGCGCGTTGAGCTGGGCCCCGGGCACCGCGGTGGCCGTACCGGCGACCTGGAAGCGCTGGCGCTGGGTGGTGGTGAAGGTCCGGTTCAGCCCGGCCTCGGGTGGCTGGCCGGGCAGTCCGATCGAGGTGCTCGTGGCCCGCTCGAAGCTGAACGACGGCGTCGGGCCGGCCGCGGTCTGGGACGGCTGCAGGAACCGGGTCACCCACACCCCGGGCACCGCGATCCCGCTGATCCCGGCCCCGGGGCCGCCCGCGGTGCCGCCCTGGGTGCGGTCGATCGTGACCCGCAGCCAGCTGGTGGTGCCGGACGGGATGTTCAGCTTCTGGGTCGCCCCGGTCACCGTGGTGGTGGTGTCGACGTGCCCGGTGGCGGTGGTGACGGTCAGCCGGGTGGCCACCGGGCGCGGGATGTCGTCCAGCAGCTTGATGTCCACCGGCGTGCCCACGTCCATCGGGTGGTTGAAGTCGATCTGCAGCCACTGCCCGGCAGCCTTGGTCGCGCCCTCGACCCAGGGCGTGTCCGGGTTGCCGTCGAAGGCGTTGACCGGGTCACCCTGCGGGTACTCCCACAGCCAGGATCCGGCCGAGGAGGCGGTGACGCTCTTGGCCCCGCGCAGCACGGCCACGGTCTGGTGGTCAGCCGTGCCGGCCGGCAGCAGCTGCCGGGGCGCCCCGCCGGCCGCCCCGAGCGGGTCGTCGGGCGGGTTGGTCCCGGTGGCGGTGTAGGTGTAGGAGGTGTTGTTGCCCGGCAGGCCGAACACGGTGTCGGCCCGGCGCAGCCCGTCGGTGACGTCATGGCTGGTTGCGGCGGCGGTACCGGAGGTGGCCTGGCCGGCCACAACGGCCGGGCTGGAGCCGAGCAGGCCCTGGGCCTCGAGTTGCTGCAGCGCGGCCGGGCCGCCGTCGACCAGGGCGGTGTCCGCGGTGGGCAGCACGGACACCGGGCCGCTGGGGCGCAGGGCCGGCTTGGCCGCCTGGAAGATCTCCACCGGCGCGTAGGCCGGGGTGATCGCCTGCACCTGGAGCGAGGTGCCCTCACCGGCCGGCGGGGTGGGCAGGGCGGTGCCGAACGAGGCCACCCGGGCGAACCCGGACGCCTTCAGCGCGGCGTGGACCACGGTGGGCGAGACGTAGCCGAGCTGAGCCGGATCGAGGTCGTTGCGGACCAGCACGTAGCGGACGCCGGCCCGGGCCAGGTAGGCGGCCAGCCCCGGCTGGGCCGCGCCGGACTCGATGGCCTGCTCGGCGCCGGCTACGAAGTTGCTGGCCCCGCCGCCGCTGTAGGGCACCAGGCTGTCCTCGGTCCAGGGGGAACTGGCCAGCGGCTCCAGCGGCTCGTCGATCGGCTGGCCCCAGGTGTAGATGCCGTGCGAGTCGGCCGGGACGACCAGCGTGGTCTGGTTCGCAGCGTGGCTGGCCATGAACGCGGCCGCCTGCTTCCAGTAGCTGGGCACCTGCGCGAACGAGCCGGGCTGCAGCACCTGCCCGTTCAGGAACGGCAAGCACAGGCCGACCAGCGCCGCGGCCGCGGCCACCGCGGCCAGGACCCGGGCCACCTGCCGGCGCCGGGCCCCGTGCGCGGGCCGCCGCCAGACACCACGGGCCAGCACGTGCGCGATACCCAGGCACAGCACCGCGGCCAGCACGGGCTCGATCTTGTACACGTTGCGCAGCGCGGACAGCGGGCCGTTCAGCAGGTCCTGGACCTGCTGGTGCAGGGGGCCGCCGAGCGACCCGGCGTACCCGGTCAGTCCCCACAGCGCCGCGATCAGCACGGTCCAGCGCAGCCAGATCGCCTCGGGCAGGTCGCGGCGGGCCAGGCCGGCCAGGCCCGCCCCGGACGCGACCGAGGCCGCCGCCACCGGCCACACGTAGGCCACCAGCACCGACCCCGCGGTCAGCCAGGGCACGCCGAAGTTCAGGTAGGCGACCCAGTTGCCGGTCCCGCGCAGCATGGCGTCAACCGACATGGTCGAGGTGGTGGTGGCCGACTGCTCGATGTACGGCAGGAAGTTGAAGCCGTATTTGCCCTGGTAAAACAGCGGAACCAGCCACCAGGCGGTGGCCAGCAGCACGGCCAGCACCTCCCAGCCGAGCAGCGCCCACCGGCGGACGGACGGCCTGGTCAGGATGTACATCCCCGGCAGCACCAGGGCGGCCAGCGTCGAGGCCGCGTTGACCCCGCCCATGCAGGCCACGAACAGGCCCGAGCGGGCGGCGGCCGACCACACAGCGGGCGCCGGGAGTCCGGGGCCGGTGGGACCAGTGGGTCCGGCGGGACCAGTGGGGCTGGCGGAGCTGGCAGGACCAGTGGGGCTGGCGGGGCTGGCGGGGCTGGCGGGTCCGATAGAGCCAGCGGAGCCGGCCCCGGACGAGGCGGCCCAGTAGCGGACCAGCGGCAGCGTGGCCCAGGTGGCGAAGATCCCGGGCAGCAGCGCGGCCGAGGTGGAGCCGACCAGGATCGTGTACGTGGGCCAGACGGCGAAGGCCGCGCCGGCCAGCAGCCGGGTCGGCCGGGACCCGATGCCGAGGGCCTCGGCCAGTCGGACCAGGCCCCAGAACCCCACCGCGATGAGGATCGACATCCACAGCCGTTCGGCGACCCACACCGGCAGGTGCACCGCGTGCGCGACCAGGTAGTACAGGCCCATCGGGAAGGCGTAGCCGATGTACTGGTCCTGCAGGCTGCCCTGCCACTCCAGCGGGTTCCACAGGTGCCACAGCCGCTGGTAGAACCCGACCGGGTCGATGTCGACCCCGAGCTTGGTGTCGAACGTCATCCGGCCCGGGTGGGTCGCCAGCAGGGCGATCAGGGCCAGGCCCCAGACCAGCAGCAGCCAGCGGCGGCCAGCCCGTTCGGCCGCGTCCCCCCAGCCGCCCCACAGCCAGCGCGGGCGGCGGCCGCCGCCCGCGGCGGAACCGGGCTCGTACCCGGTGAGGTCCTGGTCCGGTAGCTGAAGGGTCGTCATGCCGTCCGCCGCAGTATCACCAGGAGATTCCAGGTCACCAGCTCGCGCAGCCCGGGCGCGAAGATCAGGAACTTGCACCAGCGCGGGTAGTAGCGGGGCCGGGCCTCGACCACCGCGATGTCCTTGCGCTGGCGCAGCAGGGCCAGCACCGAGCCCACGCCGAGCGGGAACATGGTCTGGCCGAACAGGTTCTTGGGCGCGTGGCCGTGCTTGCGCGCGTACCGGCGCGCGGCGTAGTGGCCGCCCAAATAGTGGAACGGGGCGGATTCATGGCCGCCCCACGGTGACAGCCAGACCGTGTAGGACAGGTAGACCAGGCCGCCGGGCCGGGTGACCCGGATCATCTCGTCGATGAAACCGCCCGGGTCCCGCACGTGCTCCAGCACGTTGGAGGAGAAGCAGACGTCCATGCTGGCGTCGGCCAGCGGCAGCCAGTAGCCGTCTCCGATCACGCTGGCCCCGGCCACACTGGGCCCGCTCACATGGGCCTGGCTGGCCTCCCCCTGGCTGGGCTCGCCCTGGCTGAACAGCTCGTCCGCGTCCGGCTCGACCAGCAGGCACTGCGCGCCGCGCTGCCGGAACATGGCGGTGAAGTAACCGGCGCCACCGCCGATGTCCGCCACCCGGGCCCCGGCTAGGGGGGTGTGCCGTTCGACCAGCGCGACCGAGTCCTGGGCCAGCAGCGTGTAGAACCGGGCCGGATCGGACTGCTCGCCGGTGAAGGCGGACAGCAGCCGGACCGCCCCGACCGGGCGCAGGGGGCCTGGCTCGGATGGTGACCCGCCGGAACCGGCACCGGAGGGTGACCCGCCGGAAATGGTGGACGAGGGCGCGTCGGGGGGCATCTGCCGGTCCTCCTTGACAGGCTGCGGAACGGCCAGCGGTGACTGGTGCGCAAAGGGTCTGACGCCTCCGAACCGGCGCGGCCTGCGCCCCGCCCCACGGCGGCCGGTTCGTTTGTTACTGTGCAGTAAGTCACTTCGTTACTGGACGGTAAGGCACCTTCAAGAGGTTCGTCAATAAGAACCGGATAACAACATGCATGTCCGCTGCTGTCCGGCTACTCGCCAGTTAGATGGGTACCCGAGCGCCTTGGCGGTGGGAACTGTTGACACCTCTGCGCGGCGGCGCACATAATCGCCGCTCATGACCCGGGGGGGACATTCCGGGCCCGAGGAGATAGTGCATGGAGACCAGACGGTCCCTTGTTTCCCCAGCTCAGCACCGACCTGACCGAAAGCCACTGAGCCCGTCGAGCCCGTCGAGCCCGTCGAGCCCGCTACGTCCCGCGCTGCGGCCGGGACGCCGGGTGCTGATCGTGGCCTGGCGGGACGTGGCCAGCCCGCAGGCGGGCGGCTCGGAACTGCTGGTCGACCAGCTGGCCGCGGGCCTGGTGGCCCGGGGTGATTCGGTCACCCTGCTGTGCGGCGGCCCGGCCAGCCCGCATGCCTACGACGTGGTGCGCAGCGGCGGCCCGTACACCCAGTTCCTGCGGGCGCCGCTGGCCTACCGGCGGCTGCGGGACTGCGACGTCGTGGTCGAGGTGTGTAACGGCATGCCGTTCCTGACCCCGCTGTGGGCGGGCAAGCCCACGGTCTGCATGGTCAACCACGTGCACACCGACCTGTGGCCGCTGCGGTTCCGGCCGCCGGTGTCCACCGTGGGCCAGTTCCTGGAGCAGCGGGTCATGCCCCGGGTGCACCGCCGCAACCTGGTCGTGACGGTGTCCAACTCGACCGCGGCCGACCTGCAGGCCCTCGGGGTGGACCGGGAACGGATCCGGATGCTCAACAACGGGGTGGCCCCGGCCGGCCCGCCGGTCCCCCGATCCCGGCGCCCGCTGTTCCTGGCCCTGGGCCGGCTGGCCGAGTACAAGCGGATCGACCTGCTGCTGCGGCTGTGGGAGCGGGTCCGCCCGGTGGTGGGTGGCCGGCTGGTGATCGCGGGCGACGGCCCGGAGCGCGCTCGCCTGGAGGCGCTGGCCGGCCCGGACGTGCTGTTCACCGGGCGGATCAGCGAGCGGCGCAAGCACCAGCTGCTCGGGTCGGCCTGGTTGCTGCTGCACCCGGCGCTGATCGAGGGCTGGGGCATCGTGGTCACCGAGGCGGCCCTGCGGGGCACGCCCACGGTGGGCTTCGACGTGCCCGGGCTGCGGGACTCGGTCGACGACGGCCACACCGGCGTGCTGGCCCGGACCGAGGCGGCCTACGCCTCGGCCTGGGCCGCGCTGGCCCTGGACCCGGCCCGGCGCGAGCAGCTGGGTGCGGCCGCGCGGCATCACGCCGCCCAGCTGCGCTGGTCCACGGCCGTGCGGCACTTCTCGGCCGTCCTGGACGAGGCGCTCCGGTGACCACCACGCTGCACGACTTCTACGAGGTGCCGGGGACCACGGTCAGCTCCGGCCCCGACCGGGCCCGGCGGCAAGCCCAGATGCTGGCCGCCGTGCTGGCCCGGCGGCCGGGCCAGCAGCGGATCGTGGACGTCGGCTGCGGTGAGGGCTCGGCCACCTACCTGGTCAAACGGCTGGACCCGGCCAACGTCGTGATCGGTATCGACTGGTCGGCGATGGCACTGACCCGGGCCCGGGCCCGGGGCGTGCTGGCCGTCCAGGGCGGGATCGACAGCCTGCCGCTGCCGGACGCCAGCGTCGACGTGGTGATCATGAGCGAGCTGATCGAGCACCTGGTCGACACCGACGCGGCGGCCGAAGAGGCCCGTCGCGTGCTGCGGCCGGGCGGCACGCTGCTGCTGTCCACCCCGAACCTGGCCGCCTGGTACAACCGCGCGCTGATCGGCTTGGGCGTCCAGCCGGTGTTCTCCGAGGTCAGCCTCAAGGGCATCTACGGGCGGCCCGGACAGGAGGTGGTGGGGCACCTGCGGCTGTTCACCCGGCGGGCGCTGGAGGAGTTCCTGACCGCGCGCGGGTTCGCCTGCGAGCGGATCTGCGGGGCGCCGTACCACGACGTGCCGCGGCCGCTGCGGCCGCTGGACCGGTGGCTGTGCCACTGGCCGTCGGCGGCCAGCATCCTGCTGGTCCAGGCCCGGCGATCTTGACAATGGCTCTTGACACGGTGCGGCCGGGCGCGACTATCCTACTCGGAAGTAACTTTGGGGGCGGAACCCGCACGGAAGGACCAATGAAGTGCTGACCGTGGTTGCCATCCTCCTCGGCGCCGTCGTGGCCGCCGCCGGCGTGGTGGTCGTGACCCACGACGCCACCACCGTCCCGCCGGCGCCGACCCGGCAGCTGTACAACTACGGCTCGGGCTGACCGGACGGGACTGGCGCGCTGCCGTGCCCGTCCGTCCGGGGGCGCGACGCCGGCCGCTGTCGCTACGCCGGCGTCCCGGGCTCGTGCTGGCCGGTGCGGCCGTGCTGGCCGCCGCGGCGGTAGCGGCCTGTTCCGCGCCACCCCGGCCGACGCCCGGCCCGGCCCCGGACCTGGTGCGGTCAAACTACGAGCGGGCCACCGGCGACATCATCCCGCGCGACTGCGGGTACAGCGTGCCGCTGCCGGGCCAGCCGGGCTGGAGCCTGTGGCTGTTCTGCGACACCGCGGTGACCAGCGCCCGGGGCACGAAGATCGACCGGCTGATTCTGGGCACCGACACGGCCGCGGCCGGGCCGTACCAGCCGGGCCAGGTGCCGGACCGGCTGAGCGAGATCCCCACCCCGCCGGTCCCGGCCGCGCGGCCCAGCGACGGCGCACCGGAGCCGTTCCTGCCGGCCCCGCAGCACCTGGTCCTTCCGGGCAGCACCCAGCCCTGCTCCGGGTCCGGCCGCTACCCCGCGGCCTGGATCACCGGGGTGGCGGCGGAACCCGGGTCGGCTGGTCGCGGCCAGGTGCTGATCAGCTACAACGACTACTGCGTGACCGGCGACGCCGGCTCGCTGGGCACGGACGTACCCGGCAGCCTGACCCCGGAGGGCACCGGCCTGGCCGAGTACGACCCGGCCAGCAACCGGCTCGGCCCGCTGGAGCAGGTGTTCGGGGGCACCTTCGGGCTAGCCCAGGCAGGCGTGGCCCTACCGGTCCAGCAGGTGCTCGGCTCGCCGGTGTTCCGCGCCGGGTACCTGTACCTGTTCGGGTTCTGCTCCGCGGCCACGCTGCCGACCGGCTGCGCGACCGGGAAGGTGTTCATGGTCCGGGTCCAGGCCACCCCGGCCGCCTGGCAGAACCCGCTCAGCTACCAGTACTGGACCGGACAGTGCCAGTCCAGGCAGAACCAGACCAAGCCATGCTGGTCGCTGGACCCGAACACGGCGGCCTCGGTGCTGCCGGCCGGTCAGCCGCTGGGCATCTCGGCCGGGGACTACTCGGCCGATGGCCACCAGCTGGTCCTGGTCGAGCAGACCAGCCTGGCCGGCGACTTCCAGGTGTGGCAGGCCAGCTCGCCCACCGGGCCGTGGCGGCGGGTGCGCACCGGCCGGGTGCCCTGCCGGGCCGGTCCCGGGCCCGGGGCGGGCGAGCTGTGCCGGGCCCTGATCGGCCATCCCGAGCTGAGCACCCGGAACCAGCTGGAAATCTCCTACTTCAATCCGGGCGACGGCCACGTGGACGCGTCGGCCTATCCCTGGTGAGCTCACGAGAGGAGCGACGATGACGCTCGCCGCCCGGCTAGCGGCCTCGGTGCCGGAACGGCTGCTGGTGCGACTGATCAGTCTGGCCTACCGGCGGTTCGAGCCGGAGATCCGGCGGCTGGATGACGTGTGTGGCCGCGGCGGGACGATGATCGACATCGGCGGCTGGTACGGGCCGTGGACCCGGCGGCTGCGGCACCGGGCCGGCCGGGTGGTGGTGATCGAGCCGACGCCGCTGCACCAGGTGCTGCGGCGGACGCTGCCGCCCCTGGTGGAGGTGATCGCGGCCGCGGCGTCCGACGGCTGCGGCGAGGCCGAGCTGTGGGTGCCCCACGCGGACGCGGGGGCGCGCGGCGTCTCTTCCCTGCACCGGCGGGACATCCACGGCGAGTCGATCAAGGTGCCGCTGGTGCGGGTGGACGACCTCGGCCTGAGCCAGGTCACGTTCATCAAGATCGACGTGGACGGCCATGAGGTGCCGGTGCTGCGCGGGGCGGAAGCGGTGATCAAAGCGGACCAGCCCCGGCTGCTCATCGAGGTCGAGCAGCGCATCCAGCCGGTCGGGGACGTGATCGAGCTGATGCGCGGTTACGGGTACCGGGGCTGGGTGCTACCCGGCCGCAGCTGGGTCCCGGTGGACCGGTTCCCGCTGACCGCCGACCAGGCCCGGACCGGGTACGTCTCCGAGCGGGGCCTGCTGGCCCGGGCGGTGTGGCCGTGGCCGCGCTACGTCAACTCGGTGATGTTCCTGCCCGAGGGACAGCGGCCCGGGGATCCTCAGGGGCGTCCCCGGCCGGCCGTAAGCTGAGCACGTCATTAATTATAAAAAGGTCTTAAGTTCTTAAGCTTCGATGAGATGGCGGGCCGCACGAACCCGGAGGTCTTCCAGCAGATCACCCTGAGCGCGAGCCCGGGTCAGCAACTCGTCCAGCCAGGCCTCGCTCAGCCGCGGCTCGGCCTCGGCCAGCTCACGCAGCGTGCGCCAGCCCGCGGCCTTGCCTTCCACCCCGAGCCGGAGCAGTTCCAGCTCCTCCAGGCTGCTCAGCGGCGACCGGGTCCGCAGCCGCCCGTTGAACTTCAGCCGGCCCGCCCGCTCCCCCAGCCAGGCCGCGGTCGTTTTGTAGTGCCGCACCGGCACACCGAGCAGGGCCATGATCTCCAGCAGCGCCCGGCGGTCGGCGTTGATCTCGCCCGCCAGCCGCTGCAGGGTGGCCCGGTCCGCGACCTCGTCGTGGCGGTGGGCGATGCGGTGGGCCAGCTCGGTCCCGGCGGTCGCACCGGCCAGATGGTCGTTGAGGTAGATACCGATCAGCTCGGTACGGGACCCGGCCATCAGGGCTTGCGGGCGACGGCGCCGTAGTTGGCCAGCTCGCGGATGACGCCGACCTCGGGGTCGGGTGCGCGCCAGCGGTGCAACTGGACCAGGCCCGGCTCGACCAGTTCCAGGCCGTCGAAGAACCGCGCCACCTCGGCGTGGCTCCGGGGCGTGAGCTGCAGCGGGGCGGACTCGTTGTAGGCCCGCATCGAGTTGCCCATCTCGCTGCTGGAGATGTCCTTGGCCGGGTGGGAGATGACCAGGTAACTGCCCGGCGCCACCTCGTCCAGCACCTGCCGGACCAGCCTGGCCGGATCTTCAGCGTCCGGGACGCAGTGCAGCAGGCCCAGCATCATCACCGCGACCGGCTGGCCGAAGTCGAGCGTGGCTTTGGCCTCGGCGATGATCTTCGCGGGCTCGCGGAAGTCCGCGCTGATGTAGGCGGTCTCGCCTTCTGGGCTGCTGGTCAGCAGGGCCCGGGCGTGGGACAGCACGATCGGGTCGTTGTCCACGTAGACCACGCGCGTCTCCGGCGCGAGCCGCTGAGCCACCTCGTGGGTGTTGTCGGCCGCGGGCAGCCCGGTGCCGATGTCCAGGAACTGCCGGATGCCGACCTCGTTGACCAGGTAGCGGACGGCCCGGCCGAGGAACTCGCGCTGAGCCCGCACGCTGACCAGCACGTCCGGGAACGCGGCGATGACCTTCTCGGCCGTCTCCCGGTCCACGGCGAAGTTGTCCTTGCCGCCGAGCCAGTAGTCGTAGACCCGGGCGATATGCGGGGTTGTGCTGTCGATACCCAGATCGTGCCCGTCAGCCGCCACGACCATCCTCCGACTCGCCTGCATGCCGATACGGCCCGGTCCGCCCGGGTTCGCCCCCGGCCAGCAGCCTAACCCACCTTTCCCAGCAGCATTTGCCGAACGCGGTTCTAACGGACTCGGGCCCGGCTTTGGCTCCGCTATGCGGCCGATTTGGCGAATTCCGTGCCGTCATTCCAAACCCGGTGATCAACGCAGCGGCGGTGTCTCTAGGATGGAATCAATAGTCGTCATCCAGATCGAGCGCGCAGCGATATCGACGGGCTTACCGCCATCCGCAGGGAAATTCCGCATGCACCTTCCGGTGTTCCCCCACGGGCAAGCTGGCATCAATCCCGGAGGTATCCGGCCGCGACACCGGCTGGGGCTGAGCGAACGAGCCGGGCGGCCGTTGCCCTCCGTGGTGCAGCGGCCCGTGGCTCCCGGCGCCGATCAGCTACGTCCGTTACCGATGTCCAGAATGGAGCGCGCAATGGCGCAAAAAGTACAGACCCTCTTCATCGATGACCTCGATGGCACCGAGGCGGAGGGCAGCGTTCAGTTCGGGCTGGACGGCACCGATTACGAGATCGACCTGAACTCCGAGCACGCCGAGGAACTGCGGGCGGCCCTGGGCCGGTACGTGGCCGCGGCCCGGCGGGTCAGCGGCACCGGCAGGCCCTCGGCCCGGCCCGGGCGCCGCAGCGCTTCGGCCGACGTCGACACCAAGGACGTCCGGCAGTGGGCCCGGGACCAGGGCATCGAGCTCAAGGACCGGGGCCGGGTGCCGACCAGCGTGGTAGCCCGGTTCCGCGCGGCGACCGGCAAGTAGGCCGAGTCCGCTTTCTCAGCGGTTTCTCGGCCGGACAGCAGTCGGCCCCGGCCTGGTCACGCCAGGCCGGGGCCGACTGCTCTATACGGGTGGGGCAGGTATTACCGCGCTGGTATTACAGGGCGCGCGAGCTGGCCCGGTGCGAAGACTGCCCGGCCGATTCCCGCGGGATGCTGAAGAAGTCCGACTTCTGGATGAAGCGGGCCGACAGCAGCAGGATGACGCCGACCGCCAGGGTGCCGACCAGAGCCCAGTTCTGCGGAGCAGGCGAGGAAAGCATGGTCTTGACCAGAATCCAGGTCAGGAACGCGGCCGCGGCGAAGGGCAGGATGCCGAGGACGATCGCGTTCCACACATTGGCGATGACGCGGCGCCGGTAGTACACGATCGTCGCCAGCGCCGTGAGCACGTAAAACGCGATGTACAAGATGCCCGAGTCGTCGATCAGATAAGTGAAGGCGTTTTGCACCGTGGTGGCGAGCAGGTAAATCCAGCCGATGACGATGAGCAGCACCCCGACCACGATGCTGGCCGCGGTGGGGGTGCGGAACCGGGGCGAGACGTTGGCCAGGAACACCGGCAGGGTCCGGCGGCTGGCCATGCCGTAGATGATGCGGGCGATGATCACGATGCTGGTGCCGGTCGAGCCGATCACCGACAGAGCCAGGCCCAGCGCCATCACCTTGGCCCAGTTGCCACCGGCCAGCGACTGGGCCACGAAGACCAGGGCCGAGGAGGAGTTGGCCTGGAGCTTGGCTGGGGTGGTGCCGCCCTGCAGGCCGAGGATCGAGATCGTGTAGATGACGGCCAGGCAGGCCACGGCGATCACGGCGGCGCGGCCCGGGTTGCGGTGCTTGTGCTTGACTTCCTCGTTCACGTACACGGTCGCGTCCCAGCCGGTGAAGGCGAACACGGCCAGCAGGAACCCGGCCACCGGGCTGCCCTTGCCGTCGATGCCGTGCAGGCTGAACCAGCCGGAGGTGATGGGGAAGGTGCCGTGCTTGTGGCTGAGCACCGAGATCAGCCCGAAGATGGCGAAGCCGAGCAGGATGGTGTACTCGCCGATGGCGATGCCGACCTGGGTGCGGGCGGTCAGCCGGATGCCGGCCACCGCGATGGCCAGCAGGATCACGACCACGACCGTGCTGAGGATGACGTTCGGCCAGGCGGCGTTGGCGTTGCCGCCGAAGATCGCGATCACCGAGGGCCCGAGCACGATCACGCCGCTGACCGTGGCGACCACGTTGCCGGCGATCATCAACCAGCCGGTCAGGAAGCCCAGGTCGGGGCTGATGGCCCGGCCGACCCACTCAAACGAAGCCCCGACGTTCGCGCTCCACAGGTTCAGCCGGCGGTAGGCGTTGGCGATGATCAGCATCGGGATCGCGGTGATGACGACGATCACCACGCTGCCGTAAGCGGTCGCCAGGGCCAGCGCGGCCAGCGTCAGGCCCACCGATACGGCTGGCGCCGACGTCGCCATGCCGATGACCACGTCTTGGGCCACGCCAAGGGCATCAGGCTGTAGCGACGCCTCATGCCGTGGCACGGGAGTGGTCTCAACCACCGGATCAGCCATGCAAATATCTCCTCTGGTCCGCCCAGCCCCATCCCCCCGCGGCCGGTGCCGCAGACGGCCGGCAGCGCTATTCACCGGCGAGTGGCTCACCGCACCATAATCACTTCTGCACCCTCGGTAAACGGACACTGGGAAAAATTTCGTCACAATTTACGGGGTACCGGGTCGGCTTCTTATGGTGCATCGGGCTGGCTTCCTGGGTATCACTTTAAGTCCTATTGTAATTACTTAACGTAACAGCTGGATTGAGGTGGCGGCGGATATGCGGGTGAGCACGCACCCAGGCTTCGGGAAGCCATTCCGCATTCTCGTTTTCTAAGTCCCAGCGTTTCCGTTTTGTCCGGGTCTTGAGCGCAGGGCGCCCCGGATCGTAGGGTTCGCCTGACAGTGTTCGCGCGTTGGCGCAGCGTTGCGCAGAGAAGAGGCGAGTGTGGGGTCCAAGCACCTGGCCCGGCAGATGGAACGGCAGCTCGAACGGCATGGTGACGGCGACTCGCTCTTCTTCGAGGACCGCTGGTACACCCGGGGCGGGATGGCCGACCAGGCCGCCCGGTTCGCGACCGGCCTGGCCGGGCTGGGGGTCCGGCCCGGCGACCGGCTGGTGGTGCTGATGGCCAACTGCCCGGAGGTGCTGGTCACCTACAACGCGGCCTGGCGGGCCGGGGCGGTGGTGACACCGTTGATCTTCTTGGTCAGCGAAGACGAGCTGCGGCACGCGCTGGCCGACTCGGGCGCGGTGGCGGTGGTGACCACCCCCGAGTTCCTGCCCAAGGTCCAGGGCGCGGCCCGGGGTGTGGACAGCGTCCGGTTCATCGTGGTTGCCGGCGGGGCTGTTGAGGCTGCTGGGGCCGGTGTGGCTGCTGGGGCTGGTGTGGTCGATGGGGCTGCAGTGGCTGGCGGGGTTGATGGGGCTGGCGGGGCTAGCGGGGCGCGGGTGGTCAGCTTTGCCGAGGTGGCGGCGGCCGCGCCGGGGGTGATCGTGGACCGGGCCGACGACGACCTGGCCGCGCTGCTGTACACCGGCGGCACGACCGGCCGGTCCAAGGGCGTGCCGCTGACCCACGCCAACCTGTTCTGGTGCGGCTCGTCCTCGCACACGTCGTCGACGGACGACCTGACCCGCACGCTGATGCCGCTGCCGCTGGCCCACGCCTACGGCCTGCTGGTCACCTGCGTGGGTATGCACACGGAGGTGCCGGGCCAGTCCATCCTGATGCGCTGGTTCGACCCGGCCGGCTGGCTCAAGCTGGCCCAGCAGCACCGGGCCCAGCGGACCACCCTGGTCCCGTCGATGATCCAGATGCTGCTGGCCCAGCCGCTGGACGTGGCCGACCTGTCCGAGCTGGTCGCAGTGTCGTCCGGAGCCGCCCCGCTGGCCGCCGAGACCCGCGAGGAGTTCGAGCGGCGGGTCCCCAGCGCGCTCGTCTACGAGGGCTACGGCTGCACCGAGTCGGCCTCGATCATCGCCTCGAACCCGGTGGGCGCCCGCCGGGTGGGCAGCGTGGGCCTGCCCGTGCCCGGGTGCACGGTGCAGATCCGGGACGACGCCGGCCGGGTGCTGGCCCCCGGCGAGGACGGAGAGATCTGCGTCCAGTCCCCCGGCGTGCTGTCCGGCTACTGGCAGGCGCCGGACGCCACCGCGACCGCGGTGCGGGACGGCTGGCTGTACACCGGTGACATCGGCCACCTGGACGCCGACGGCTACGTGTACGTGGTGGACCGGAAGAAGGACCTGATCATCCGGGGCGGCTTCAACGTCTACCCGCGCGACGTGGAGGACGTGCTGCTGACCCATCCGGCCGTGGCCCAGGCCGCGGTGGTCGGCCGGCCCGATCCCCGGCTGGGCGAGGAGGTGGTCGGGTTCGTCGCGCTGCGGCCCAGCGCGACCGCCACCGAGGACGAGCTCGTCGCCCACGCCAAGGCCCGGCTGGCCGCGACCAAGTACCCGCGCGAGGTCCGGATCGTGCCCGGGATCCCGCTGACCAGCGTGGGCAAGCTCGACCGCAAGCGGCTGCGGACCCAGGTGCGCGAGGAAGGCCAGGTCCGGGCGGAAGGCCAGGTCCGGGAGGAAGGGGCCACCACCACCGGTGGCTAGTTCCGATCGGGGTATCTAGGCTGGCAGAAAGGCTCGCGCGCACGCTACGACGCGGAAGGGCGGCTGATCCGGTGGGAGCTGAACTGTCTCCGGCAACCCGTGACAACATGATCGACAAGATGAGCGAGGCCGAGGTCGACATCCTCGTCGTCGGAGGAGGGGTGGTCGGGGCAGGTTCCGCGCTCGATGCCGTGACCCGGGGGCTGAGCACGGCGATCGTCGAGGCCCGGGACTGGGCCAGCGGCACTTCCAGCCGGTCCAGCAAGCTCATCCACGGTGGCCTGCGCTACCTGGAGATGATGGACTTCGCGCTAGTCCGGGAGGCGCTGCACGAGCGCGGCCTGCTGCTGGACCGGCTCGCCCCGCACCTGGTCCATCCGGTGCGGTTCCTGTACCCGCTGACCAAGCACTGGGAGCGCCCCTACGTGGGGGCCGGAATCGCGCTGTACGACGGGATGGCCCTCACCTCGGGCACCGCGCACGGGCTGCAGCTGGGCAAGCACATGACCCGTAAGCAGGCCCTGCGGCACGCGCCGGCCCTGCGCCCGGACTCGCTCACCGGCGCCATTCAGTACTCGGACGCGCAGGTGGACGACGCCCGGCACACGCTGACCGTGGTCCGCACGGCGGTGGAGTTCGGCGCGCTGGCCGCCAACCGGTGCCAGATCACCGGGTTCCTGCGCCAGGGCGAGCGGGTCACCGGCGCCGAGGTCGTGGACCTGGAAAGCGGCCGGGCGTTCTCGGTCCGGGCCAAGCAGGTCATCAACGCGACCGGGGTGTGGACCGACGACACCCAGGCCCTGGCGGACGCCCGCGGTCAGTTCCACGTCCGCGCGTCCAAGGGCGTTCACCTGGTCGTGCCGCGGGACCGGCTGCAGTCCGACACCGGGATCATCCTGCGCACCGAGAAGAGTGTGCTGTTCGTGATCCCGTGGGGCCGGCACTGGATCATCGGCACCACCGACACCGACTGGTCGCTGGACAAGGCCCACCCGGCGGCCAGCTCGCGCGACATCGACTACCTGCTCGAGCACGTCAACTCGGTGCTGAACTCCCCCCTGACCCGGGAGGACGTCGAAGGCGTCTACGCCGGGCTGCGGCCGCTGCTGAGCGGGGAGTCCGAGTCCACATCCAAGCTGTCCCGCGAGCACGTGGTGGGCCACCCGGTACCCGGCCTGGTCGTGGTGGCCGGCGGTAAGTACACCACCTACCGGGTGATGGGCAAGGACGCGGTGGACGAGGCCGTGTTCGGCCTGGACGCCCGGGTGCCGGAGTCCTGCACCGACAAGGTCCCGCTGCTGGGCGCGGACGGCTACCAGGCTCTGTGGAACCAGCGCCGGTCGCTGGCCACCTCGACCGGTATCCACCCGGCCCGGGTCGAGCACCTGCTGAACCGGTACGGCTCCTGTGTGCACGATCTGCTGGCCATGATCCGGGAGGAGCCGGCCCTGGCCGAGCCGCTCCCGGGGGCTGACGACTACCTGGCCGTGGAAGCTCGTTATGCGGTAACCCACGAGGGGGCCCGGCATCTGGACGACGTGCTGGCCCGCCGGACCAGGATCTCGATCGAGTCCTGGGACCGGGGGGTGGCCGCCGCCCCCGCCGTGGCCGAGCTGATCGCCGGCCCGCTGGGCTGGGACGCCGACCAGGCGCAGCGCGAGGTCGACCACTACCTGGCGCGGGTCCGGGCTGAGCGCGACTCCCAGACCAAGCCCGACGACGACACCGCAGAAGCCGCGCGCCTAGGCGCCCCCGAGATCCGCCCCCCGGTCACCATCAGGGGGCTGTAGGGCAGTCCTGAGTCGCACGGGACGCGCGGGGCTGAAGGGGACCGGGCCGCCGCCGGAGGTGACGGCCCGCCGGAGGTGACGGCCCGCCGGAGGTGACGGCCCGCCGGAGGTGACGGGCCGCCGGAGGTGACGGGCCGCCGGAGGTGACGCGCCCGATGGAGGTGACGCGCCCGATGGAGGTGACGGGCCGCCGGAGGTGACGCGCCCGATGGAGGTGACGCGCCCGATGGAGGTGACGGGCCGCCGGAGGTGACGCGCCCGATGACGCTCCTATGTTGTGTCAAGCCGGTTGAGTGCGCGGAACAGGTGGCGGCCGAGGTAGCGCTTGAGGCAGCGGGTGGCTTCGCGTCTGGTCTGGCCGTCGGCTTGGCGGCGGGTCAGGTAGTCCTTGGTGGGCTGGTGGCAGCGGGCCCGGGTGATGATCACGGTGTGCAGGGCGCTGTTGAGCTGGCGGTCGCCGAGCCGGTTCAGCCGGTGGCGGGTGGTGCGGCCGGAGGAGGCGGGCAGGGGCGCGGTCCCGGCGATCATGGCGAACGCGGCTTCGGACCGGATCCGGCCGGGGTGAGACCAGGTCAGCAGGATCTGGGCGGCGGACAGGTAACCCAGGCCGGGCTCGGCGGCGACCAGGCCGGGGGCGAGGTCTTCGACGATGGGCGTGATCTGGGTTTCGATCTGGCGGGCTTCGGCGGCCAGGGCCCCGATGCGGGTGCCGAGGCGGGCCAGGGTCTGGTGCTGGACTGTGGACAGCCGGTCCGCGCCGGGCGGGGCGGTCAGGGCGGCGCAGGCGCGGGCGCGGCGGGCCGGTGGCAGGGCCAGCAGGGGCTGGCGCAGGTCATCGGGCATGGTGACCAGCAGCCCGGCCAGCAGCGCCCGGGCGCTGCGGCAGGCACGGACGGCGTGGTCGCGGCCGGCGATCAGCAGCCGCAGCGCTTCGCGGTCCCCGCCGGCGCGCGGGCTGGCGGGGTGCTCACACGCCAGCAGCTCGCGGGCCGCGCGCAGCGCGTCGATCGCGTCGGTTTTCCCGGCCCGGCGGTTGCCGATGTGCCGGGTATGGCCGATCTCGGCGACCTGCTGCTCCCCGGCGGCGGCCAGGTGCCGGGCCAGGCCCAGCCCGTAATGCCCGGTGCCCTCAATCGCCCAGGCCAGTGGCACGCCGGCGGCCTGAGCGCGGGCCCAGGCCAGCAGCTGCCCATACCCGGCCGTGGTCGCCGGGACCTGCTCCTGGCCGAGCTGGTGGCCAGCGCCATCGCAGATCACCGCGGTATGGGTGTCCAGATGGGTATCCACTCCCACCACCAGGCCGGCCGGCACGGCAACGCTCACGAAAGTCCTCCCTCGGTGCGATCCTTAAACCATGGCGGCACCGGCCTGGGGAGAAACTCCCGCGGCAATCCTGTAACGGGCCACAGCCCCGGTCCCGGGGCTGGGCAGGCTCCTGATCAGGCCAACGAGGGTGGCCAGGCCGGTGCTAGCCGCACCAGGGACACGTCAAAGGCAAGACACACCACGGCCATCACCGCAGCAGCCGGGCGCCATTAGAGCCACCTGGCACAGCTAGACACCAACCTGGCCGGCCCCAGCCACCCACGCAGCCAGAACCACCACCCAAAGACTTACAGTCGCCATTGGGGTTGCTAGAGCACACCCAAATGCGCCATTGGGTGCGTGGGTTGACGCGACGTGGGGCCCGGGAGCGCGACCCCACACGTCCAAGACAGCACTTGAGTCACAGGTGTCCCAGGGGGGACGTCGGCCCGGTGGGGAGCGGCGGCGCGGGGCAAAGCGCCGGGCGGGCCGCGTGTTCCGGCACCCTGCGTCTCACGTGCCCCACGACTCCCGACCACCCCACGGGCCTGTCCGCTCTCAGGCCCCGGGACCGGATCGGTGGCGCCAACGTACCGCTGGGCCCGGGCGGTGAGGTCCCTCGGAGCGGCGGTCGCCTGTAACCGGCCCGGCCGGATCACGGCAGCGGTAAGGGGCTGACGCGGGGCAGCTCGGGGATGGGCTGGTGGCCGATGCGGACCAGGGCCTCGGCCTGGTCCGCGGCGACGGGCATGGCCAGCAGGTAGCCCTGGCCGTATTGACAGCCCATGGAGAGCAGCAGGTCGCGCTGGACCTCGGTTTCGATGCCTTCGGCGATCACGTCGAGGTTAAGGGTCCGGGCGATGCGGATGATGCCTTCGACCAGGGCTAGTCGCTGCTGGGAGATCGCGATCCCGTCCACGAACGACTTGTCGATCTTCAAGACGTCGATGGGCAGCTCGCGCAGATAACTCAGGGAGGAGTACCCGGTGCCGAAGTCGTCGATGGCCAGCTTCACCCCGATCGACTTCAGCTCGGCCAGGTCGGCGTGCAGACGCTCGTCGTCCCCGCGGAGCAGCACGCTCTCGGTGAGCTCCAGCATCAGCGATGAGGGCGCGAGGCCAGTCTGGGCCAGCACCCGGCGCACGCCAGCCACGAAACCAGGATCGCGGAACTGACGGGCGGACACGTTGACGCTGGCGTACAGCGGGGTGCGGGCGGGCAGCCGGTGGTGCCACTGCACGATCTCGCTGGCGGCCTGCCCGAGGACCCAGGAACCGAGCGGGACGATGTGCCCCGTCTCCTCGGCCAGCTCGATGAACTGGTCGGGCTGCATCATGCCCCATTGCGGGTGCGGCCAGCGCACCAGCGCCTCGAACCCGGCGATCCCGCCGCTGGTCAGGGCGACGATCGGCTGGTAGACGAGGGTGAAGGCCGAGGTGTTGACCGCCTCCTCCAGGGCGGCCTGCACCTCCCGGCGGCGGATCATCCCGGCGCTGAGCACCGGGGCGTACCGGCGCCACTGTCGCTTGCCCGACGCCTTGGCCGCATACAGGGCCAGGTCCGCGTGCCGGAGCAGCTCGTCCACGTCGGCGCTGTCCTCGGTGGTGGCCACGCCGACGGTGGCGGTCGTGATCACCGACCCGTCGGCCAGGTCGAACGGCTCGCTGAAGGCCCGCACCACACGCTCGGCGAACGCCTCCACCGCGGCCGGGCCGGGCAGGTGCTCGACCAGCAGGGCGAACTCGTCGCCGCCGAGCCGGGCCGCGGTGTCGGACTCCCGCACCACCGCGGCCAGCCGGAGGCCCGCCGCCACCAGCAGCTCGTCACCGACGCTGTGACCCATGGTGTCGTTGGTCACCTTGAAGTCGTCCAGGTCCACGAACAGCACGCCCGTCGTGCTGCCTTCGCGCTTGGCCCGGGCCAGCGCGTGCGCCGCCCGGTCCTGAAACAGCAGCCGGTTGGGCAGCCCGGTGAGCGCGTCGTGGAAGGCCCGGTGCTTGAGCTCCGCCTCGAGCTGGCGCTGCTCGGTGACGTCTCGCAGCGTGAGGACCAGGCCGGCCACGGTACGGTCCCCCCGCAGGTCGCTGCAGCGCACCTGGACCTGGACGCCGCGCTGGTCCCGCCGGGTGATCTGCCAGTCCTCGGTGTAGGAGGCGTTCCCGGCATGGCTGCGCAAGCGGGCCAACGCCTGCAGGGAGCTATCCCGCGTGGCGTCCGCGGTCAGGTCCCACACGTAGGCGCCCTCGGTAGCGATGTCGCCGAACATACTGGCCGCCGACGGCGTGGCGTACCGGACCAGGCCGTCGTCGGCGACGATCAGGATCACATCGGAGGTGTCCTGAACCAGAGTGCGGAAGTAAGCCTCACTGCGCTGGCGGATGACCTCCTGGTTGAGGGCGATGCGCTCGACGGCCAGCGCGACCTGGTGGGCCAGGATCTCGAACGTGGCCGACAGGTCGGTCAGGATCCGGCGGGTGCCGAACACCACCAGCACGCCGATCAGCGGGTCCCCACCGGGCCGGTCCCGTAGCGTGAGCGGGCAGAGCAGCACGCCGTCCGCCCCGGCCAGCAGCGCGCTGGCTCGCCCGTTCAGCGGCGCGCTGGCGGCGTTACCGAGCCGGGCCTGGGGCAGGAACACCGGCTCGTCGCCGGTCAGCGCGGGCAGCCATGCCTCGGTCAGCCGGTCCAGCTCACCCGGGTCGTCGGCGGCGGCCGCCGCCGCGCTCACCGTGCGGAAGTGGCCATCGTCGCGCACCATGAGCAGCGCATCGTGCGGTGAGCGCGATCGGGTCAGGTCGGCAGAGGCGCACTGCATCGCCGCCGCGACCTCGGCCGCGGTGGCGGCCGAGGCCAGCGACGCGCCGGCCTCCCGGACCGTGCGCTCCCGGCTCAGCGCCCGCCGGTGGGACGCCGCCATGTCCCACAGCCTGGAGGTGACCAACAGGAACAGAACCGCGGAGAACACCGCGATGACGCCGTCGTCGTAGTTGCGGTGCCGGAGCGACTGGATGAACAGCACGGCCGGGGCGATCAGCGAGGCCAGCATGAGCACGACCAGCCGGCTGGGTGAGGCCTGCGGCCGCTGCCGGGAAACCGGCTCGGTCAGCTGGGCCATGGTCGGGTGCAGCGCGGCCGCACCCCACGCCCCGTACATCACAGCCCAGCCCAGGTCGACCACGGTCCCGTTGTGAAACGACCCGTACAGCTGCAGGCCGCCGAACCAGGTGTCGGACACCAGCTGGCCGACCATGCCCAGGGTGAGCAGCTGGAACGACCGGCTGCGTCCGGTCCCCGGAGCCAGCAACCGGGCCAGCAGGGCCAGGACCAGCACGTCGCCCAGCGGATAGGCGATGGACACGCTCTTCTGCAGCCAGGACAGCTGCGGATTGTGAACGTAGGGCAGGACCAGGTACATCCACGAAACCAGGGCCAGGCCCACGGTCAGCGTCAGCGCGTCGATCACGCTGCGCTGGTCCCGCTCCGGGTTCCGGGCCCGGATGAAGGCCACCAGCCCGGCCGCGATCAGCGGATAGGTGAGCAGGTAGAGCAGGTCGGCGTAGGACGGGAAGGGTAGCGGCTGATGCTGGATCAGGCTGGCCACCAGGAAGCTGACCTGACCCGCGACGAAGGACAGGTTGGCCGCGGCGAGCAGCAGCCAGGGGACCATCCGGGCCGGCCGATGGATGAGCACGCCGGCCACGATGGCGGCCACCCCGCTCAGCCCGAGCAACCCCCAGGCCTCGGTGCGCAGGCCGGGCAGCCCGTAGTACGCCACGATAAGCGCGGCCCACCAGATGGCGTAGCCCGCCAGCAGCGGCCGCCGCGCGATTACCACATGTCCCCCCAGCTCACCCTTCTGGAACGGCACGCTTCCCCAAGCGTGCACTGTGTCCCCAGCTTTCATTTTGCCCGCGGCGGGATCACGGCATGCGTCCGACGCCCCACAAGCATCCTTTAACACTTAAGTCACATATCCGCACTGTGCCGTGAATCAAGTGCTTACCTCCCGATTGATCCCGCCGATCCGGGGCGCCGGGACGGGATTTCGGTCCTTGATCATTACATCGCGGTGATGTTCCCCTCTCAACACTGGGGGCCCGTAGCCGGGCCTGATCGCCAACGATTGCATTCAGGTCCATCAATAAGTGTGCGACCGGCCCGCTCCGGGCAGAAAACATCTGGCCGCAGATCACCCACCGAGACCAATCATGCCCGTGTCGATGATCGCGCACGGGCAGCATGGACGCGTCAGGCAACCGTGTCCGCATAAACTGAGCTGCTAACCATGATTAATGCTGATGAAACGCACTTTACTGGCACCCAATCAGGGTCGGTCGACCCGGTTGGAGACGACTATATAGTCACGGCCAACGCGGCCGGGCAGTACGCGATCTGGCCCGCCGTCCAGCCGCTGCCGGTGGGCTGGCAGCCGCGCTCGGCCGCGCTGCCGCTCGCCGCCTGCCGGGAGGCCGTGATCACGCTGTGGCCGGATATCAGCCCGATTCCTGTCCGGCCCGCCAGCGCCATGACCGGCAGGAACGATGTCACAATCCATCCGGCATCCGAATTCGCGCCGGTGCCGTCGCAGTTCGCCGCCCGGGCCGCCGGTAATCCGGGCGCGGTGGCGGTCCGCGGGCTGGCCCGGCTGACATATGGCGGCCTGCTGCGGTCGGCCAATCAGCTGGCGCACGCACTGCGGGAAATGGGCGTTGGCCCGGAAACGGTGACCGGAGTGGGCCTGGAGCGAGGGGCGGATTCGATTCGCGCGCTGGCCGGGATCCTCACCGCGGGCGGCGGATATCTGCCGATGGATCCGGCGCTTCCCGCGCGGCGGCTGGGGCAGATGTGCGACGAAGCCGGCCCCCGGGTCATTCTGCTGAATCGGGCCGCGGAAAAGGTGTTCGCGGAAACGAACGCCCAGCTGGTTTTTGTGGACGAACTCCGACTGGACGGCTACCCTGACACCCCGCCGGCCGTTACTTTGCAGCCGGAAAATATCGCGTACGTCATCGCCACGTCCGGCACCACCGGCACGCCCAAAGCGGTCGCCGTCAGTCACGGCTCGCTAGCCGCCGTCATCGGCGAACTGGTGGCCCGCTACCACATTTCCGAGCGCGACCGGGTGCTGCAGCTGGCCCCCTTGAGCACGGACACGTCACTCGAGCAGATCCTGGTCACCTTGCTGGGCGGGGCCACCCTGGTGCTGCCGCCGCCCGGCCCGGTCGCGCCGTCCGACCTGCTGGGCCTGCTGCACGACGAGCAGGTCACGGTGGCCGACCTGACCCCGGCGTACTGGCACCAGGTCCTCGCGCAGGCCACACCGGCCGACCCGCGGCTGGACCGCCTCCGGCTCATGATCACCGGCGGCGACCGGGCCGACCCGGCCGACTGCCGGGCCGCCCGGCGAGCCGTGCCCGGCGTCCGGCTAATCAACGCCTACGGGCTGACCGAGACCACGATCACGTCGTCCCTGTACGACGTGGGCGATGCTCCAGCCGGGGCGGACCAGGGCGGTCCCGTGCCGGTGGGCACCGCGCTCCGGCACGCCCAGTTGCTGGTCCTCGGACCGGACCTGGCCCCGCTCCCGCCCGGCCAGACCGGCGAGGTCTACATCGGAGGCTCCGGAGTGGCCCGCGGCTACCTGGGCGGCCCAGACCGCACGGCGATGAGGTTCCTGCCCAATCCGTACAGCTCCGAGCCCGGAGCGCGGATGTACCGCACCGGCGACTACGGGCGCTGGGACGCCCAGCACCGCCTTGAGGTGCTGGGCCGGACCGACCGGCAGCTCAAGGTGAACGGCTACCGGGTCGACCCGGGCGAGGCCGAGCGCGCCCTGACCGGGCACCACGGGATCGCCGACGCCGCGGTCACGGCCCGGGAGCTCAGCCCGGGTGACCGGCAGCTGATCGCCTATCTGGTCCGCCGCGAGCCAGCGGCGGCCGAGCCATGGACGCCCGGCGGCCTGCGCGATTTCCTGGCTGACCGGCTGCCCAGCTTCATGATCCCGGCGGCGTTCGTCGAGGTGACCGCGATCCCCCGGCTGCCCGGAGGCGCGCCCGACGAGGGGGCGCTGCCCAGCCCGCCGCCCACCGGGCCCAGCGGGCCCGGGCCGATGAACCCAGCGCAGGCCGGGATGGCCCATCTGTGGTCCCGGATGCTGGGGATCCCGGTAACTGGGCTGGAGGACGATTTCTTCGCTCTGGGCGGTGATTCACTCACCGCGGCCGAGATGCTGGCGCAGGTGAGAACGGTCTTCGGCGTCGGCACGGCCGACGTCCGCGGCCTGACCCGGCGGCTGCTGCGGGATCCCAGCCTGCGCGGGTTCTCCCGGGCGGTGCAGGACGCCCGGGCCGGGCGGCTTGACCCCGGCAACGCTACCGGCCGGCCCTACTTCGCCGCCGAGGCCCGGCTGGCGGTCCCGGTGCGGACCGGCGACGGCCCCGCCCCGCGCTGGCGACAGCCACGGACCGTCCTGCTCACCGGGGCGACCGGTTTCCTCGGCATCCACCTGCTGCGTGAGCTGCTGGCCGACCCCGGGGTGCGGGTGCAGTGCCTGATCCGGGCCGCGAACGCGGCCCAGGCCCGGGAGCGGGTCATCGGGACCGCACGGCGCTACGGTGCCGGCCCGCTGGACCTGGGCCGGGTGGTGCCGCTGGCTGGAGACCTGGCCCAGCCCGGCCTGGGATTGTCTCCGGTGGTGTTCGCCGAGCTGGCCCGGACCGTGGACGTGATCCATCACGCGGGCGCGCAGGTGAACTTCATCTACCCGTACGAGGAGCTGCGCGCGGCCAACGTGGCCGGGACGCGGGAACTGATCCGGCTGGCCGGGCTGGCCCGGGGCATCCCGCTGCACTACATCTCCAGCACCGCGGTCCTGGCCGGGTTCGGCGCGGCCGGCGTGCGTGCGGTCACCGAGGACACGCCGCTGGACCACGCCGATCAGCTGGGCATGGGCTACGTCGAGACCAAGTACGTGGCCGAGGAGATGCTGCGCGCCGCGGCCCGGGCCGGGCTGCCGGTGACCGTCTACCGGCCGCTGGACGTGGCCGGGGACCACCGCACCGGAGTGTGGAACACCGCGACCGAGATATGCGCGCTGATCCGGTTCATGGCCGACACCGGCCTGGCCCCGGACATCGACCTGTCACTCGATTTCGTGCCCGCGGATCTGTGCGCCGCCGCCGTCCGGCACATCGCCACTTCCCAGCCGGCCACTGGGCGCACCTACCACCTGGCCAGCCCGCAGCCGGCCCCGCTGAGCGCGCTGGTGGAGCGGCTGCGCCGGCACGGTTTCGCGATCGAGACGATCCCGTACCAGGCCTGGGTGGACGAACTGCTGCGCCAGGCCGTCCGGGACCCGGCGCATCCGATGGCACCGTTCGTGCCGCTGTTCGTGGACAAGTGCGGAACCACCGGGCTCACCGTGGCCGAGATGTACCAGGAGCACATCTTCCCCGCTTACACGCGGACGCACACCTCCGAGGCGCTGGCGGGCAGCGGCATCGCGTTCCCGCCGGTCGGCGCGGCCCTGCTGGACCGGCAGCTGGACCGGCTGATCGCGGACGGGTACCTGCGCGCGCCCGCGGGCCGGGAACGCGGCGGAGACCGGGCTTTATGCCGGCCCACTGGTACCCGGACTGGGACTCGTTCCGGCCGGACCCGGGGGTCACCGACGGCCCGGTCGCCTTCAGCGCCGACCTGAGCCCCGAGGCCGTGCTGGGCGCGTACCGGCACGGCATCGTCCCGTTCCCGGCCCCGGACGAGTACCACCGCACGCTGAACGAGGTCCGCTACGAGGAAGGGGTCGCCGGGGGCGTGATCGGCCTGGTCGGCGCCGGCCCGGGTGGCGGCCAGGACCCGTACGCGGTGGCGTGGTGGTCCCCCGACCCGCGGCCCGTGATCGCCGTGGACCGGGTCCACCTGGGCCGCAACGTCCGCAAGCGGCTGCGCCGGGGGCACGAGTGGACCACCGCCGACACCGCGTTCAAGCAGGTGGCCGAGCAATGCCGGGTGGGCCGCGAGCCACGCTGGCTGACCGACCCCCTGCTGGAGAGCCTGATCGCGCTGCACGAGAAGGGCTGGGCCCACAGCGTCGAGGTGTGGGCGGGCGGCGAACTGATCGGCGGGGCGTTCGGCGTGGCCGTGGGCCCGGCGCTGAGCGGAGACTCGATCTTCAGCCGGCGCCCGGAGGCGGGCCGGATCGCGGTCGCGGACCTGGCCGCCCGGTTCGCCGCGACCGGCGGCGAGCTGATCGACGCCCAGTGGGACAGCCCCTTCCTGCGTTCCCTGGGCGCCACCCCGATGCCGCGCGCCGAGTACCTGGCCCACCTGACCGGTCCGGCCGAACGGGTCATGCTGCCCACGGAGCCCCAGCCAGCGGAACGGTTGCTGGGTTAAGGGCCTGGATAGTTGTGGCGGGCGTTACGGCTGGGGTGCTGGGTGCTCATGGGATGCGGGGTGCTCATGGGGTGCGGGGTGACGTTGGGGCGCAAGGGTCGCCGCTGAGGCGGCTCATGTGGTCGGCCAGGACCTGCAGGCCATCTTGGCCCAGCCGTTCGACGACCAGTTCGTGCAGGCCTTCGCAGTAGACGGTGAACGCGCGCTCGGCCAGGGCCCGGCCGGGGTCGGTGAGCACGGCGTGGGTCACCCGACGGTCAGAGGATGAGGGCTGCCGCTTGATCAGGCCCGCCTGCTCCAGCCGGTCCGCCACCTTGGTGAAGCCACCACTGGAAAACGCGACCTGGCGGGCCAGCTTGCTCAGCGGCACCGCGACGTCGCTGGCCTCACGGCCGCCGCTGTCACCCCGGAGCAGCCAGACCAGCACGAGGAACTCGACCCCGGGCAGCCCGGTCTCCCGTTCCACCTGCTCGGTGAGCATCTCGGTGACGTGGGTGTAGCCGCGGACCACGGTCTTCCAGGTGTCGGCCAGCCCGTCCAGGGCGCAAAAATCAGCGGCATCGCCTGCTGCCGACGGCTGCGTCGAGCTGGTCATAACCCCACTATAAGGGGGTGCCTCATGCGCAGTAAATTTCTTGTGAGAAAGTTAATTTCTCACTAACCTCTTCTTAGGAAGGCTACTCGGCGTGATGACGGGCAGCCAAACGCCGGGGGGCCGGCCGGGATTTGGGGGCACGGCATGCACGTTCTCGGGGTGCACGGGGCCGAGACGGCAGCAGGCACGCGGAGCAAGCAGCGGCGGAGCCTGACCTGGCGTCGGCTGCCCATCCTGCTCGAGCTGATTACGCTGGGCGCGGCCTACGGGGCACCCTCTCTGGTCCGGGTGGTGCTGACCACGACCAAGAGCGCGGCCTTCGGCCACGCGCTGCAGCTGTACCGGGCCGAGACCGCCCTCGGGCTGAACGTCGAACCCTGGCTCAACCACCTGGTCGCTCCGCACGACCTGGCCGCCGTGGCCGTCGGCTACTACTACGGGCTGCTGCACTTCATCCTGACCCCGCTCACGCTGGCCTGGCTGTACTGGTACCGGCCGCGCGCCTTCCCACGGCTGCGGTCCGCGCTGGTGCTGTCCACGATCGGGGCCAACATCGTGTTCTGGACCTGGCCGGTGGCCCCGCCCCGGTTCGCCATCCCCGGCCTGGTCGACATCCTCACCACGCACAACGTCCTTGACTCGGCCGACCCGCACGGGGTCACCGGCGCGGCCAACCTGTACGCCGCCCTGCCCAGCCTGCACGTGTGCTGGGCCACCTGGTGCGCCGTCGCCGTGGTCACCGCCACCCGCTCCCGGTGGCGCTACCTGGCCTGGCTCTACCCCGCGGCGACCACGTTCGTCGTGCTGGCCTCGGCCAACCACTTCGTGTTCGACGTGGCCGGGGGGGTGGCCGTGGCCGTCCTGGGGCTGGCGGTCAGCCGGATCTCAGTCAGCCGCAACCGCGACCCGGTGCCAGCGTCGCTGCCCGTACCGGCGGCCGCGCCCGTCCCGGTCCCGGCGGTCCCGGCGGCCCCGGCACCCAGCACGACCGGGCGGCGGACGACCGCGATCCTGACGTCCATCGGCGCGGCGGCCATCGACGGCGCCTCGGTCAGTGCCGTCGCCTTCGGCGCCCTGATCGGCGTGCCCACCCCGATCACCGCAGCCGGGCAGAGCGCATACGTCCCCGGCACCCGGGTCAGCCCGCCGCGGAAAGAGCGCTGCCCAGAGCTCCGGCCACGGTGCCGACGTAGCGCGACAGAGATTCCCCGGACGGGTCATAAGACGGGTTGACCTCGGTGAACACCGCGGCCCGCAGACCGGGCACGGCGTAGAAGAGCGGGAGCACCGCACCCGCGGTGGCCAGCGGAATACCCAGGTTGTAGTGCGGAAAGTTGGCCAGCGGCAGGTCACGCGAATCGATCGTGTCGACGTCGAAGTGGACCACCACCCCGTCCGCGGCCGCGGTGAGCGCGGCCAGGGCGCGGCGGGCGCAGCCCGCCGGGTCGGCCCGGACCTCGGGACCGGAGAAACGAACCAGGCCGGGACGCACCCGGGCCCAGTCGGCCTGGTTGTCGTCCGGATTGGTGTCGTCTAACCGAACTGGACCAGGCGCTGGTCGCTGAGCATCGGGTAGCGCGGGCCGAGGCGGGCCAGGGCGTTGTCGGTCAGCCCCAGCAGGTGCGCCGCGCCCATCGAGTCCAGCACCCCGCTGGAGGTGGCCTCGGGGGTGGCCAGGTCGGCGTCCCCGTCCACGTACAGCAGGCCGGCCTCGGGATACTGCCGCAGCACGCCGGCCACGACGCCCAGGCTGATCGTGCAGTCGCCACCGAGCACGACCGGGAGGCGACCGGCGGCCAGGGCGGCGGCCACCGCGTCGGCGACCACCCCCGCGACCCGTACCACCTCGGGCAGGCTCCGGGCGGTCGCGGCCACCGCGTCGGGGGTGAAGGCCGACGTGACCACGTCGCCCAGATCAGCCACGTCCAGACCGGCGTCGGCCAGCCGGGCCACAAACCCGGCCGCGCGCAGCGCAGCCGGCGCGTGCTCCTGCCCGGCGTGGTGAGATCCGGCGCTGGTGGCCGCGCCGATCACCGTCACCGCCGGCGCCACGGGCACCTCCCCGGCGAAGAAACGATCATGAGGTGATAGTAACGACCGGCCGCGTCCGGGCGGCAGGTTAGGCTCGTCGGGTGCTGGACCGGGAGCGGGTACGGAAGGCCTTCGCCAGCCCCGCCGAATTCACCACCTCGCCGCTGTACCGCGCGCTGAGCCAGACGGTGGCGGCCAGCGATCAGCTGCTCGACCTGGCCGGCCAGGGGCGGCCCGGGCAGTACCCGACGTTCCTGTTCTTCGGTGCGGTACACCGGCTGCTGCTGCGCGGGGCCGATCACCCGCTGGGCGGCTACTACCCCTCGGTGGTGGGCGCAGCCGCCCTCCCGGCGGCCGACGCGGGACCGGCGCTGGAGTCGTTCGGCCAGGCCTACGCGGCGGAGCTGGCCGAGACCATCCGCACCCGGCTGGTGCAGACCAGCGTGGTGCAGCGCACGCTCGGGCTGCGGATCGGCCTGAGCGCGATCGCGGCGGCCACGCCGGAACCTCTGACCGGCCCGCTGCACGTCATCGAGGTCGGGGCCAGCGCCGGGCTGAACCTGCGGTTCGGAAGCTACGGCTACCGCCTCGGCGGACAGCAGTACGGCGATCCGGGCGGACCGGTGCAGCTCGCGGCCGAGGTGTACGGCCCTGGTTCGCTGCCCGACCTGAACCGGATGCCGGTCATCGGCCGGGTGCAGGGCGTCGATCTGAACCCGGTCGACGCGACCGACCCGGACGCGCGGGAGTGGCTGGAGGCCCTGGTGTGGCCGGAGAACTCGGCCCAGCGGGAGCTGCTGGGCCGGGCGCTGGCCCTGGCCGCCGCGGACCCGCCATCGATCCGGGCGGGCGACGCCGTCGAGGTCCTGCCCGAGCTGGCCGCCGGGCTGCCCGCCGGGGAGCCGCGGCTGGTCTTCCACGCCGCGACCCGGATGCACGTGCCGCGGGAACGGCGGCCCGCGTTCGACGCCGCGATCCGGTCCGTGGGTGAGACCGGGCCGCTGTGGTGGCTCTCGATGGAGAACTCACCGGACCCCGATCCCCGGCCACGGCCAGCCCGGCCCGGTGCCGCCCTGCTGCTGCGTGATCCGGCCGGACACACCCAGACCGTGGCCGTGGTGGATGGCCACCTGCGCTGGGTCGAGACCCTGGAACCGCGGCTCGATAGTCTGGCTTCAGGAGGCGCTCATGGCCAGCCAGATGACGATCCGGTTCGAGCTGTTCGTCGCCGACCGGGACAAGTCGGTCGACTTCTACACCAGCGTCCTGGGGTTCGAGGTCCAGCGCCTGGATACGTCGTATGCCGTGGTGAGCTGCGGGGACGTCACCCTCGGCCTGGGCCGCCAGGCTGATCTTCCGGAGACCGGCGAGGGACCGGGCTTCACCCAGGAGCGGCTGGCCCGCGACCACGGCGCGGGGGTGGAGATCGTGCTGGAGACCCCGGAAATGGACGCCCTGTACGAGCGGGTGCGCCGGAGCGGCTACCCGCTGGCCGCGCCGATGCAGGACCGGCCCTGGGGCCTGCGGGACTTCCGTGTGGCCGACCCCGACGGCTACTACCTCCGCATCACCACACCTGTTTAGGTGTGGGGGTGACCGGGGCGGCGAGTCAGCGCTTCGTGAGGGGCTTGCCGAGGTGGATGGCGCCGGGGGCGTCGGCGTAGTGGCCGAACGGCGCGATAGGCGTATAACCCGAGGAGCGGTACAGGGCGATGGCCTCGGGCTGGGCCGAGCCGCTCTCCAGGACCACCCGGTGATGGCCCGCCGCGGCCGCGGTGCGCTCAAGCTCGGCCAGCAGCTGGCGGGCCAGGCCACGGTGGCGGGCGGTGGGCGTTACGTACATGCGCTTGATCTCGGCCTCGTCGCCGCGGCTGCGCCAGCCACCGGAAGCGACCGGCAAGCCGTCCAGATAGCCGACCAGGAACAGGCCTGACGGCGGGGTGAATTCGGCCGGATCGACCGGGGTGCTGTCGGGCCCGCCATAGCGGACCACATATTCCTGCTGAACTTCGGAGATCAGCTTGGACGCGTCGGGGTCGCCGTAGCCGACCTGTTTAATCTGCATCCGTCCAGTTATTGGCCGGATTCGCCGTCCAGCGCTTCCGGGTGCAGGCGACGGTAATGCTCGGTCAGGGCCACGCTCGCCTGGCCAGGCCGGTGCGCAACGGTCTTGGAGCAAATTTGGCAGCGAGTGACCGGTAGCTGCGTAACAGTCACCGGAAAACGTGAAGCACTTGTGTTACTCATTATGCGAACCATTATGCCAGAGCTGTCCAGTCAGCGCCGACGGCGAGGGCGGATGAGTTTTGGAATTGCCGCCCGCCCGCTAATTGGCTGGAACCGCACCGCGGCGGCGCGCAGCGCGGCGTCCTCGTCGGCCGTCAGCTCGATCTCGGCCGCGGCCACGTTGCTCTCCAGCTGGGCCACGCTGGACGCGCCCGGAATCGCGGTCACCGCCGGGTGCCGGATGACCCAGGCCAGCGCGATCTGGGCCGGGCTGGCGTCGTGGGCCCGGGCCACCTCGCGCAGCACGCCGAACAGCTCGGCGGCCTGATCCAGATTCTCCGGCAGGAACAGCGGGTTCCCGGCCCGCACCTTCCCCGCGGGCGGGTGATCCCGGTCGTACTTGGCGCCCAGCAGTCCCTGAGCCAACGGGCTGTAGGCGATGATCACACGCTGCTGGGCCTCGGCGTAGGGCAGCAGGTCATCCTCGGGCCCACGGCAGACCAGGCTGTACTGGACCTGGTTGCTGAGCACCCGGCTGCCCAGAGCCTGCTCCGCGGCCCGCCATCGGGCCAGGTTGTAGTTGCTGACCCCGACCTCGCCGACCAGCCCGACCGTCTGCAGGGCGCGCATGCCGCGCATGGTCGTGCCGTCGCGGACCACAGGATTGGCCTGGTGCACCTGGTACAGATCGAGCCGCCGGGTACCGAGCCGGTTCGCGCTGGCCACCGCGCGCTGCTCCACCACCGGTGCTACCGGCAGCAGCGGGAACAGCTTGGTGGCCAGGAACACGGTCGCCCGGCGGTCACCGAGCGCGCGGCCCAGGATGCGCTCGCTCCGGCCCAGCCCATAGATCTCCGCCGTGTCGAACAACGTCACGCCGAGGTCGATGGCACGCTGCACAATCGCATCTGCTTCCCGCTCGGCGTAGGCGTCGCCGTAACCCCATTCCCGGGTGCCGAATTGCCACGCGCCCAGCCCAATCTTGGAAATCGTCGGCGTGGTGTCCACGTCCAGGTAGCGCATGACTAATCGCTTTCCGTTTCCGATCAGGTGCGGATGGGCCGGCTTATTTCTCGTCTTTTTTGAGCGGGTCCGGCTTGCAGGTTCTCGGCCATGCCGTGTCGTCTCCCGCCGGTTCAGCTCTCGTGGTCGGCAGCCGTCGCCGCGCTGGTGGCCGCGGAGTTGCTGGCCGCCTGGGCCAGCGCGGCCTGTACGGCCGTGACCGCGGCGTCGATCGCGGTCCGGGCGGTCACCGCGCTGGTGTGCGCGCGGTCGATCTCGCCCAGGCCGATGCAGTCGAACGCCACCCGCGCGTCGTGAATAGCTGCCTCCAGCTCACGCGAGGCCTCCTGCAGCATCGGGCCCTCACCCACGCCGTCTGGAATCATCATCTGGCTCCCTCCTGTGCGGTCCCCTCCCAGGGCTAACGGCTGGGGACCCTACCCATCGAGATCACGGTCATGTCCACGCGCAGGATCCGTGGCCGGACCTGGTGGTCCGGCCACGGATGAGTTTGTTAAATCAGATTCTGATCGTAAGCCGGTCAGTCAGCGCAGGCCGGGACCGGCGCGGGACCGTTCGCGGCCACCGCGGCAGGCTTCGCCGGGGCGGACGAGGCGGCTGGGGCCGTCGAGGTCAGTGCGGTGGTTGGGGTGAGTGTTGCGGTTGTGGTGAGTGTTGCGGTTGGGGTGGATGAGGCGCTGGCGGCGGTGAGCGCAGGGCTGGCGGCCGGAGCGGCGGGGGCGGACGACGGGTCCACGGCGGCGGGGGCGAGGACGGGCGCCGGGGTGGGGCGGCGGAGGGCGATGTAGGAGGCGACAGCGGCGACGATGGCCACCGCCGCGGCGACCCGCATGCCGTCGGCCATCGCGGTGACGTAGGCCGAGTGCGCGGCGCTGACCAGGTGAGCGCCGGGCGCGCCGCCGAGCTGGGCCCCGACCGTGTTGGCCGCGGCCACCGAGCCGGTGGCCACGCGGGTCACGGCCGCGGGCACGTGCGCGGCGTCCAGCACGGTGGTCAGGTGCGATCGGTACACAGCGGCGGCCAGGCTGCCCACAATGGCCACCCCGAGCGCCCCGCCGACCTCGCGGATGGTGTCGTTGATCGCACTGCCCGCGCCGGCCTGGTGGGCAGGCACCGTGGTCATGATGGTGTTGCTGGCCGGGGCCATGACCAGGCCCATGCCCGCGCCCATGATCGCAACCGCGGCGGCCAGGGCCGGGTAGCTGGTGTGCACGCCGGCGGTGGAGAAGTACAGCAGGCCGATCCCCATCAGCACCATGCCGGCCGGGATGACCAGGTGGGTGCCGAACCGCTTGGCCAGCAGCGGGGAGACCGGAGCGGCCGCGGCGGTCGCCAGAGCGAACGGCAGGGCCCGGATCCCGGCCGACAGCGGGGAGTACCCGTGCACCAGCTGCAGGTACTGGGTGAGCACGAACAGCCCGCCGAACAGGGCGAAGAAGATCACGGTGACCGATCCGGCCGCGGCCGAGAAGGCGCGGGAGCGGAACACCCGCAGGTCGATCAGCGGGTTGCGGACGCGCAGCTCCCACCAGACGAACAGGGCCAGCGCGGCCAGCCCACCGAGGCCTTCGGCCAGCGTGACCGGCGTGGTCCAGCCGCGGTCCGGCGCCTCGATGATCGCGTCGACCAGGGCGAACAGCGACCCGGCGATCAGCGCGACCCCCAGCAGGTCGAACCGCTGACGGCTCGGCTCGGCGGTCTCGGGCACGATCAGCAGGACGCCGATCAGGGCCACAGCAGCCAGCGGGACGTTGATCAGGAACACGCTGCCCCACCAGAAGTGGTCCAGCAGCAGGCCGCCCAGGGTCGGGCCGATCAGCACGCCCGCACCGGTCACGGCCGACCAGGCCGCGATGGCCTGCGGCCGCTCCTTGGGCGGGAAGACCGCGTTCAGGATGGACAGCGTGGCGGGCATGACGAACGCCGCGCCCAGGCCCATCACGACCCGCGCGGTGATCAGCACCCCGGTGCCGGACGCGAACGCGGCCAGCGCGCTGCCGCCGGCGAACACGCCCAGGCCGCCGAGCAGCGACCGGCGCCGCCCGTACCGGTCACCGAGGGCGCCCGCCGGGATCAGCAGGGCCGCGAAGCACAACGTGTAGGCGTCGGTGATCCACTGCAGTGAGCTGGTGCCGGCGTGCAGCACCCGGGCCAGGGTCGGCAGCGCGGTGTTCAGGATCGTGTTGTCGATGACCACGATCAGCAGGCTCAGGCAGAGCACGAGCAGGATCTGGCGGCGGCGCGGGTGCCCGGCCGGCCACCGGTTGTCGATCTGACCGCCCTGGGTCCCGGGGTCCGGGCGGGTGTCGGTGGAAGCCATCCGGCTCTCCTCACTCTATGACTAACAGGTGCTCGCTTACATTCGTTAACTTACGAGTGTGAGTATAAGCAGATGAGCTAACAGGTGTAAAGTGAATTCATGACAAGCGCTACTCAGAGCGCGCAGCGGCACCAGCGGAACGCGCGCGGCCAGGGCACCCGGCTGGCCGACGACATCGTCCGGGGCGCGCTGGCGCTGGTCGAGCGGACCGGTTCGGACGAGGCCGTCACGCTGCGGGCGGTAGCGCGCGAGGTCGGCATCGCCGCGCCCTCCATCTACGCGCACTACGCCGACCGGGAGGCCATCATCATGGCCGCGGTGGTCCAGGTCTTCGACGAGCTGGCCGCGGCGATCGAGAAGGCTGAGGCCACCGTGAGCGCGGATCCGGTGCAGCGACTGCTGGCCGGCTGCCAGGCCTACCTCGAGTACGGGCTGGGGCACCCGGCCCGGTACGGGCTGTTGTTCGCACGGCGTGGGGTAGCGCCGGAGGACTACTGCAAACCGGTGCCGATGGGACCGGACGGCGCCCCGGTGCTGGCGTTCGGGGCCGAGGCGTTCTCGCTGCTGCTGCAGGCCATCCAGGAGTGTGTCGAGGCCGGCGTCTCGGCCAGCACCGACGTGCTGGCCGACGCGACCGGGGTCTGGGTCGCCCTGCACGGAGCGGTGACGCTGCGGACCGCACTGCCCGAGTTTCCCTGGCCCGAGCTGGCCGCGTTCAACCGGCAGCTGGTCCTGCCGCTGGCCCGCGTCGCGGGTTGAGACCTACTACCCTGGCCTGAGTCTTACGACGCCGGGGGATGGACTTTCAATGGCGATGCCTGCCCACCGCACGTTCGCCCGCGGGCCTGCCCGGCTGGGTCGGGTGGGGCGGCTGGGCCGCCAGGTAGTCGCGGTGGCCGCGGGTGCGGTCGTGGTGGGGCTGGCCGCGGGGTGCGGGGGCGGCCCGGGTGATCCGGCGCACTCGGCGTCGGCGACCACGTCCGCGTCCGCGTCACACACGGCGGCGGGAGCCGGGACGGCGGCCACGGCGGCACCCTCGCCGTCACCGTCGCCGTCGGCGTCCTGCCCGGCCACCATGCTGGCCTCGATGACCGAGGCGCAACGGGTCGGGCAGCTGTTCCTGGTCGGGTTGCCGGACAACGAGGTGGCCGGGACGGTGGCCGAGACGATCACCGCCCATCACTTCGGTTCGGTGATCTTCGGGGCGGACAGCAAGGGCGGGATCACCGGGGCCCGGCAGGTGGCCGGGGCCGTGCAGGCCCTGACCTCGAAGCCGGCCACGGACGACGTGCGGTTCTTCGTGGCCGCCAACCAGGAGGGCGGCGAGGTCCAGGCGCTGACCGGGCCGGGGATCTCGGAGATCCCGTCGGCCCTGGACCAGGGATCGGTGGCGCCCCGCGCGCTGACGTCCATGGCCTCGGCCTGGGGCGACCAGCTCCGGTCGGCCGGGGTCAACCTGAACCTGGCGCCGGTACTGGACGTGGTGCCGGCCGGCACCGAGCGCAGCAACGCACCCATCGGGGCGCTGGACCGCGAGTACGGCCACGACCCGGCCACCGTGTCCGCGCACGGGGTGGCGTTCCTGCGCGGCATGGCCAGCGCCGGCATCGCCACCTCGGCCAAGCACTTCCCGGGGCTGGGCCGGGTGACCGGCAACACCGACTTCACCTCGTCGGTGGTGGACACGGTCACCACCGCGACCGACCCCTACCTGCAGACCTACCAGGCCGCCATCAACGCCGGCGTGCCCCTGGTCATGGTCGCGCTGGCCACCTACACCCGCATCGACGCCCGCGAGCTGGCCGCGTTCTCCCCCACCGTCATCGACGGGCTGCTGCGCCAGCGGATGCACTTCACCGGCACGATCCTGTCCGACGACATGGGCGTGGCCGCCGCGGTGGCCGGCATCTCCCCCGGCCAGCGGGCCATCTCGTTCGTGTCGGCCGGCGGCGACCTCATCACCACCGAAAGCCTCCCCGTGGCCGACGAGATGGACGCGGCCCTGCTGGCCCGGGCCGCCGCCAGCTCCGCGTTCCGGGCCCAGATCGACGCGGCCGCCCGGCACGTCCTGACGACCAAGCAGGCCTACGGCCTGTTGCCGTGCGGGAAGTAGAAGCCGCGCGAGGCGGTGTGCGCGCGAGGCGGTGTGACCGGCCCAGCGACCCCGGGGCGTGCCCCGGGGTCGCTGGGCGCACTGACTCCCCGCTCTTTCTAGGCCCAGACCCCGGCGACCTGCCGGGTCGGAAGGTTGAGCCGGTTGAACAGATTCGTCACCGCGATCTCGAGCAGGAGCTCCGCCATCGCCGTCTCGTCGTAGTGCTGGGTCGCGCCGTTCCACACGGCGTCAGGGACGGGGTCGGACCGATCGGCCAGCCGGGTGACAGCTTCGGCCAGCTCCAGCGCGGCCCGCTCGGCATCGGTGAAGTAGGGCGTGTCGCGCCAGGCGGCGACCGTCGCCAGCCGGTCGTCGGATTCCCCGGCCTTGCGGGCCTGGGCGGCACCGGCCTGTACGCAGGCGCTGCAGCCGTTGACCTGGCTCGCGCGTAGGTGCACCAGCGCGAGCGTCGTCGCGGGAACGCCGGCGGACTGGTGAACGGCTTGGTTGAGCTGCTGAATTGCTTCCATTGCCCCGGGAATGACGACGGCCGGATTCTTCATGCGTCGTGGCATTGTTGCGTCCTAACGATCGGAGTGTTCATGCTTCGATGACGGACACGACGCCTCGAATGTGACTGACCGGCGGTGCGGTCACATCACGGGGCCGGCGCACGTCAGAAAGGTGTGACGATCATTAACGTGTCCGCGTTCGAGGCCGAGCGACCGAGGTTGCTCGCTATCGCGACGCGCATCCTCGGCTCGGCGGCCGACGCCCAGGACGTGGTGCAGGAGGCCTGGCTGCGTCTGTCCAACACCGCTGATGTCGCCGACCCGCCGGCCTGGCTGACGACCATCACCACAAGGCTGTGCCTCGATCACTTGCGTAAACGGCAGACCCGAGGGGCTTTCGAGGCGGAGGCTGCGTCCGAGCTCGACCAGGAGGCGGCGAGTGCCGATCCCGAGACCGATGTGCTGGTCGCCGAGCAAGTCGGCTCGGCTATGCAGGTCATCCTCGACACGCTCGCTCCGGCCGAGCGCGCCGCCTTCGTCCTGCATGACGTATTCGGCTACCCGTTCGAGGAAATCAGTGCCGTACTTGGCCGCTCCGGCACGGCCGTACGCCAGCTGGCCAGCCGGGCCCGGCGCAAGGTTCAGGGCGCGCCGGAACCGGCCATCGACTCCGCAGGCCGCGCCCGCAACCGCGCGGTCGTCGAGGCATTCCTGGACGCCGCGCACCACGGGCAGATGGCGAAACTGCTGGCCGCGCTGGCACCGGATGCCGTCATGCACGTTGACCCGGTGGCTCGGCGCATGGGCGCCCTCGCCGTCTACGACGGGGCGAATGCCGTCGCCGCCCGGTTCGACGGCGCCGAGGGTGCCGCCGCGGCCAGCATCGACGGCGACCCGGGTGGCGCGTGGGTGGTCCGCGGGCGAGTCCGGGCGGCCTTCGCGTTCCACGTCGAGGACGGGATCATCCAGGAGATCGAACTGATCGCCGACCCCGACGTGCTCGCGACCATGGATATCACCGCAGAGCCGGCCTGAGATGCTCGCGCGCAGAATTCGGTCGAGGACCTGCACCGTCGGCCGGGACCATCGTTATTGAGACAGTCCCCGGTTGAAGGCCGCGAGGTAGCCGCTCTGCTGACCGGCGGCGTTGGGGTGGTAGGAGCCGTCCAAGGGGAAGGTAAGGGCGTTCAGGTAGCTGGTGCTGCCGTCGCAGATCTCGTGGCGGGCGAACTCGGGGCGGACGTCGGCGAACGGGTCATGGTTGCGGGCCGCGGCGGCGGACAGGGCACGGTCCAGGACCCCCGCGCCCCGGTTGAGGGCGGCGCGCTTGGCCGTGCCGATGCCAATGCAGTCCCGGGACTGGGACAGGTCGTACAGGTCCGGGTAGCCCAGGACCACGATCCGGGCCAGCGGGGCCCGGATACGGACGGCCCGCAGCAGGCGGTCCAGCCGGCCCGGCAGGACCTTGCGGACCGACGACTCAGCCGTGGTGACCGCCTTCACGCAGGCCCTGTTCAGCTGGAACACGCACGTCTCCATCACCTGGCTGAAGCCCACGTCGTTGCCGCCGATGGTGATGCTGACCAGCGTGGTCCGGGCGCTGAGGGCGGACAGCTGGCTGGTCCGGACGGTGGCGGTGGTGGCACCGGCGCAGGCCACCGAGACGAACGACGCCGGGTCGTGCCGGGCCGCCCACCGCTGCGGGAAGGCGCTGGCGCTTCGTTCGCAGCTCTTACCGGCCGCGCTGTAGCGACCCGCGCCGGTGCCGGCCGAGTACGAGTCACCCAGGGCCACGTAGCGGACCACCAGTGAGCTGGCCGGCTGCGCCCTGACCGGCAGGGAGGTGACCGCGAGCAGCCGCGCGTCCCCGGCCCGGGCGGGGGCCGGGGCGGGTTTCGCGGCACCGGCGACCACTGTGGTGGCCACGGTGGCGGCGAGCACGAACGACGTGGCCGCGACGGCCAGAATGCGACGAACAGGCACGTTCACTCCGTAATGACTCGGGCTACGAAACAGTATGCGACGTAACGCACAGGAAAGGAGTGAACACAGAATGTTACTGAGGTGATTGCGGAGCACCGGAGGTACCGGGCTCGAAGGCGGCACCCCCGGGTCCCGGCGGTAGCGGGGCAGCGCCGGTCAGCACGTCCAGCGCCTGGGTCAGGCTGGCCAGGTGCGCGACGCTGGCCGGACCGTCGAGGGTCCAGCCGGGGCCGGCGGTGAACAGGCGCGCCGGATACGAGCTGAGGACCTGGAGGATGTGCGGACCGGCCGGACCGGGGCGCTGAGACCAGAGCACCAGCGCGGCCGGGGCCGTTTCGCGGACCGCACGGACCAGGCTCTGGGTGGGGGTGGCGGCCCCGAGCATCCGGATCGGAATGCGATTGGCGCCCAGCGCGGCGGCCAGCGCGGCCAGCGGGAGCGTGTGGTGCTCGGCTTCGACGCAGGCCAGTAGGACCAGGGGGGTGCCGGGCAGAATGGGCGGTCGCGGCGCCCGGTGCAGGGCACCGAGCATGGCCCAGGACAAGGCGTGCTCGATGTCGATGCAGTCGGGGTCGTCCTCCTGGTCGGCGTCAATCAGGACCAGGGCCGGGCGGCAGACCGACTCCCACGCGTCGACCACGCCCCGGCGGGCCAGCACGCTGTCCAGCACGACGCGGCACCGTTCGGAGTCCGCGGCCCGGGCCGCGGCGACCAGATCGGCCAAGTCCCGCTCGGCCGGCACCGCCTCCCCTTCGCCGGCCTGCACGGCCTGGGCGGCCTCGGAGGCGAGCATGCCCAGGTTGATCAGGTCCTGCATCCGCTGCAGCCGGGCGACGTCCGCTTCCGAGTAGCGGCGGTAACGCCCGGGCTCGCGGCCGTGCGGCCCGAGGCCGTACCGGCGGTGCCAGGAGCGCAGCGTCGATTCGGCGATGCCCAGGTGCCGCGCGACCTGTCCCGCCGTCCAGGCTGGCTCCGCTGACGAGTCCATTCCGGCTCACATGGACCGCAGCTGATACCGGCGTTCGGCGTAGGCGAGGTCATCTCGCCACAGCCGGGCCGCCGTCCGGCGCATGAGCGGACGCAGCGCGGGCGCCGCCGCCCGTGCGACGGCGAACCCGCGGCGGCCGGAGTCAGCCACCACGGCCTCGATCACCGCCGTGCGCGGACGGCCATCCGGGCCGCGGCCGAGCGGAGTGGCATGCGTCTCGACCACGCTGCTGGCGCCCTCGCCGTCCAGGATGCGCATGACGACCGTGCGCGGCTCCGGGCAGCTGAACTCAGCCGTGACCGGTACGCCGAGGCCGGGGGCGACCCGGAACGTGACCGTGACCAGGAACCGGTCGTCCGGTTCGGCCACGTCCACCTCACCCGGCGCGGACAGCACCGACAGCCGGGCGAATGAATAGGGGTGGAACCAGGAACCGTGCCACGGGTCGAGCCGGTTAGCCAGGATGTCGGTCGGCTCGCACACCCCCACCATCGTGGCCACCGAGTCGACGCTGGTGGCGCGGGGCGGCCGGGCCGGGACCACCGGGGCGTCGAGCGGTTCCTCGCCGCCCACCGTGTCCAGCCGGACCCAGGCCAGCACGCCGTCGTCGTAGACCGGCAGCGGGCTCCAGCCGGCCCCGGCATCCGGGCCGACCCGCAGCCCGTGCCAGCGGCAGACCAGCGCGCCGCAGTCGACCGCGGCCAGGGCCATCGGCGCCCCCAGGTGCGGGCAGGCGCCCGGCCCGGCCACCAGTTGGCCATCGGTGCCGCGCCAGGCGACGACCTCGACGCCGGCCACGGTCAGGCCGGTCGGCCGGTCATCGCGGATCTCACGGCTGGCGGCCAGCACGAACCAGTTGCCGGACGGGCGCGCCTCGGCTCGCTTGACCGCGGCGTCGATCAGAGCCGGTTTGGCCCCGGCGTATGTCGGCTGCTGGCGGGCCCACCGGCCGCGGGGAATCGGCTGGAGCGGCCAGCGGTCCGGCCAGCGGTGGGTGGGGCGGCCCGCGGGGTCTGGACGGGCTGGTGAGTTCATCGATGCATCCCCTCGAATGGGGTTGGAGACTCGTGTGGCCTTGGCGGCTCGTGGGGCGGGTTGGATCGGTGGGGCTGGGGAGGTTGGAGGGGCTGGCCGGGTTCAGGGCTTTGGGGAGGTCGGCCGAGCTGGCGGGGCTGGGGGTCGGAGCGGGGCTGGGGGTCGGTGCGGGGCTGGGGGTCGGTGCGGGCCGGGGCCTGGGGGCCAGAGCGGGCCCGGGCGTGGGTGGCCAGCCAGCGCAGCCCGGCCATCCGGCCGCGCGTGGGCACCGTGTAGAGCTCGTGGCCGGCCAGACCCCAGCGGGCCAGCAGGCAGTTGGCCGCGTGCCATCCGGTGCTGGCCGCCCGCTCCATCAGGGCCACCGGCAGGTCGATGCGGATGCCGTCACCCGCCAGGACCAGCCCGGGGAACGGGGTACGAACCCGGGGACGCCGGCTGAAGTCACCGACGCCGAGCATCGGGCAGTCGGCGCGCCACTGCACCGACTCAGCCAGCACGCGGGCCGCGGCCGTCTCCGGGTACAGGTCGTGCAGCCGGGCCACGGTGCGCCGGAGCAGCGCGGGGTCGGGCGGGGCGGCTGGGTCGCCGGGGGCGGCGTAGGCGTGCAGTTCGACCACCGAGCCGCCGTGGGCCGCGGCCCAGGAGCGGGCCTGGCTGTCGTAGCGGTCCAGCACGCTGATGTTGTCCAGCGGGTCCAGGCCCCCGGTGGCCAGGAACGCCGTCCGGTCCGGGTCGACCGGCCGGTCCAGCCAGAGCCGCTGGACCAGGAACGGCGGGGCGGTACGCAGGCCGCCGACCTGGTCGCGCCAGGCCGGATCGTCGAGACCGGGCGAGCGGGCCACGATGGCGCGCAGGCCGCCGACGTCAGTGGCCAGCACGACCGCGTCGGCATCGAACGGGCCACCGGGGGTGTGTACCCGGTAGCGCCGGGGCCCGCCGGGCTCGATCCCGGTGACGTCGGTGCCGGTGCGCACCTCGACGTCGCGGTCGGCCAGGTATCGCTGCAGCGGGTCCCAGAGGGCCACGTCGAACCCGGCGTCGGGCACGTCGAACACCAGGCCCTCGCTGGAACCCAGGAAGTAGATGTGGAACATGGCGGCCAGCTCGGCGGCCGACATCTCGTCCGGGGCCGCGAAGAAGCTGCGGGAGAACACCTCGAAGGCCAGGTGCCGGGCCGCGGCCGGGAAGTTGATCTCGCGCAGGAACGTCTCCGCGTCCACCTGGTCCAGCTGGTCGTAGACGCCGGGCACGGACACCGCGGCCAGCGGCGCGGCGGCCGCCGTGTTCAGCGCCATCAGATCGCGGGGCCGGAACGTCGGGCTGCGCAGCGCGAAGGCCAGGGCGTTCCACGGTGGGGTGCGGGGCAGGCTGCGGAAGGTGTCCCGCCGGCCCTCCGCGTCGACCAGTGGGTAGTCGGTCAACGGGACGAGCCGGGCCAGCCCGGGGTCGGTCCGGCGCAGCAGGGCGCGCAGGTTGTAGTACTGGCGGAAGAAGGCGTGGAAGCCCCGGCTCATGGCCAGGCCGCCCTGGTCGCCGGCGGGCGACGGCTCGGTCCAGCCGCCGACCCGGCCACCCAGGTAGGGTTCGCGCTCCACGAGCGTGACCTGGACGCCGCGTTCGGCCAGCCCGGTGGCGGCGGCCAGCCCGGCGATGCCGCCGCCGGTCACCACGACGTGCGGGCGTACCGGAAGGACGCTCGTGTCGAGGGCACCCGCCGGCGCGACGTGCCGGACCGCGCGCCGGTCCCGCCCGCCCGATCCGGTCACGGCGTGTCCCCCGGGACCGACGTGACCTTTGGGGCTGAAGTGGCGGGTGGGGTTGAGGAGCCGGGTGAGCCGGTGGGGCGGGTGGCTAGGAAGGTGTGGACTACGCCGCGCTGCCAGCCGGTCATGGTTTCGCTGTGGACACCGGTGAAACCGGCTTCGCGCAGGCGGCGGCGGAACCGGTCAGCGCCGTCGAAATTGTCTACGCTGCGCCGCAGGTAGCGGTAGAGGGAGGCGTCGCCGGTGGCGGCCCGGCCCGCAGGGATGATCACGCTCCAGGCCACCAGGTGCCACATGGCCCGGGCCCGGCGCGAGTCCCGGACCGAGTATTCGTGTACGGCCAGGGTGCCGCCGGGCCGGAGCAGGTCGTGCAGCGCGCGGAGCTGGCCATCGGGGTCGGGCAGGTTCCGGATCAGGTAGGCGGCCAGGATGCCGTCGAACGGCCCGTCCACACCCGCGTCGGCCAGGTCTTCGGCCCGGGAGTGCACGAAGCGGACGGACGCCGGCCAGGGCTTGGCCCGGGCCTGGGCCAGCATCTCGGCCGAGGCGTCGAAGGCCACGATCTCCGCGTGCGGCGCCGCGGCCAGCAGCGCCGCGGTGGAAGCGCCGGTGCCACAGCCCGCATCGAGCAGGCGCAGGCCGTGGCCGCCGTCGGGCAGCCGCATCCGCCGGGCCGACAGCCGCAGGTGGTCGTGGTAGCCGGGGTTGGCTCCGACCAGCCGGTCGTAGGCGGACGCGCCGGCGTCGAATGCGGCCGGCACCGCCTCGCGGCTGAGTGGTCCAGCGTCGATGGTGCTCACCGTGCCTCTCCTTTCTGGCGCTCCCACAGCAGCAGGGCCGCGGTGACCAGTGCGAATCCGTAGAGGAAGTCTTCGACCGGGATGTCCCAGGGGAACCGCAGGCCGGTCGTGGCGGCCCGGTGGTACAGCACAATCGGTGCGGACAGCTTGGTCAGCCAGCCGTCGACCGGGATCTGGAAGGCCAGCACGATCGCGATGGCCACCCAGTAGGCCGGACGCCGGAACAGGCCGGTGCGGAACACGGCCAGCTCGGCCCCGCAGACCACGGCGACGGAAGCCACGGCCGGGACGGTGTAGCCGAGGCCGGTCACCGGCGCGCCTCCGCCTTGCTCTTGGCCTGGGGTTTGGGCGGGGCGGTCCAGCGCCGGGACACGGCCTGCACGCCGGCGTAGGTGAGGATGCCGCAGACCGGGATGACCAGGAAAAACACCAGCTCTTCGACCGGGATGCGGAACGGCAGGTTCACGCCGGTGACGTAGCGCGGGTTGTAGCTCCACACGTGCCCGGCGATGGCCAGCGCGTCCCAGATCAGGAAGATCAGGGCCACCGGCAGCACCGCGCGGGCCAGCCGGACCGGCTGCTGGTAGACGCGCGCGCCGAGGGCTTCCAGCGGCAGGGTGGCCAGCAGGCAGGCCGCCATCAGGATCAGGTACTGGTAGTGGTCCATGGATTCAGCTGGTGCCCTCGGCCTTGGTGGCGTCCACGGCGCCGGGAACGTTGATGGTACGCATGACGTCCATGGTGGCGCGGTGGCCGCGGCGGGCCCACAGCGCCCGGGCCAGTGCGGGCGCCGCGACCTGAAGCCGCCGGGCCTTCCCGACCCGGGCCCGCTGGCTGAACACCGCGAAGTCGAGCTCCTCGATGCGGTCCAGGATCCCGCCGTACAGGTTCAGTGCGGTGGTCACGCAGGGCCGGGACACCGGCTGCAGCCGCTCGATCCCGGCCCGGGCGTACTGGTAGATGGACCGGGTGGTGGCGTGCTGGCTGGCCAGGGCGGCGCGCACCCGGGGGTCGGTCTGCTGGTGCGCGCGGCACCAGCGCAGCAGCTCCGTGTCGACGCCGAACGCGGCCAGTTCGTCGGCGGGCAGGTACACCCGGCCCCGGTCCAGGTCCTCGGCCACGTCGCGGAGGAAGTTCGTGAGCTGGAACGCCTTGCCCAGCGCGGCGGCGTACGGGGCGGCCTCGTGCCGTGGGCCGACGGTGCCCAGCACGGGCAGCACCTGCAGGCCGATGACCTCGGCCGACCCGTGCACGTAGCGGTCCAGGGCGGCGCGGTCGGGGTAGCTGGTCACCTCCAGGTCCATCCGCATCGAGTCCATGAAGTCGGTGAACAGGTCCGGGGCCAGCTGGTACCGGCCGGCCGTGTCGACCACCGCGGCCAGGATGGGGTCCTCGCTGCGGCCCCGGTGCAGGCCGTCGAACAGGTCACGGCGCAGGGTGTCCAGACGCTGGGCGACCTGGGCCAGGCTGGTCCCCGGCGGGACGTCGTCCACGATGTCGTCGGCCCAACGGGCGAACCCGTACAGCGCGTGCACGGCCGGGCGCTGGGCCCGGGTGAGCAGCTTGGTGGCCAGGTAGTAGGTCTTGCCGTGCCGGGCGTTCAGCTCCCGGCATCGCTGGTAGGCCGCCCGCAGTTGCGGGTCGGCCAGACCGGCCGCGTCCAGTTCGGCACCGATCATGATGACCTCCGGGCTCGGGACTGGGGCGGGGCGCCGGGCTCGCGGGGCCCGGTGATCCGGTCGGCGGCCAGACGGCCGGAGACCAGCGCGGTCGGCACCCCGACACCGGGGACCGTGCCGCAGCCGGCCAGCACCACGTTGTCCACCCCGCGCGGCAAGTTGCCCGGCCGGAACGGCCCGCTCTGGCCGAAGGAGTGCGCGAACGAGAACGGCGTCCCGGCCACCATGCCCTGCCGGGCCCAGTCGGCCGGAGTCACCACGTCGCGCACGCTGACCGCGGTGTCCAGCCCGGGCAGCAGCCGGTCCGCAACGGTGGCGGCCAGCTCGTCGGCGTAGCCGGACCCGGTCCGGTCCCAGTCGATCCGGCCGCGGTCCAGGTTCGGGGCCGGGGCCAGGATGTACAGCAGGTCGGTACCGTCCGGCGCGAGTCCCGGGTCGGTGGCCGTAGGCCGGGTGACCAGCAGCGACGGATCGTGCATGAGCTTGCCGTCGTCAATGATCTCGGTGAACGTCTGCTGCCAGGCCTGGCCGAACGAGATCGTGTGATGAGCGGTCTCGGGCCAGGTCCGGTCGGTGCCCATGTGCAGCACCACCGCGGACGGCGCCGGGCGCAGCCGCACCGGCCGCCACGGACGCCGGCCCAGCAGCTGGTAGGCGGTGTCCAGCTCGGTGGCCAGCACCACCGCGTCGCACGGGACCCGCATTCCGTCGGCGGTGCGGACGGCCGTGACCCGGTCCCCGGATCGTTCCAGCGCGGTGACGGCCGCGCCGTAGTGCAGCTTCACCCCGGCGGAAGTGGCCGCGGCGGCCAGCGCGTCCGGCACCGCGCGCATGCCGCCGCGCGGGAAGTACACCCCGGCCACGGTGTCCATGTAGGCAATGACCGCGTAGACGGCCAGCGCATGGCTGGGCGACTCCCCCGCGTACAGCGACTGGAACGAGAACACCCGCCGCAGCCGCTCGTCGTGGATGAACCGGCCGATGGCCGGCTCCAGGCGGCGGAACGCCCCCAGCCCGGCCAGCCGGGCCAGGTTCGGCGTGACCAGGGACAGCGGCGAATCGAAGTTGGCCGCGATGAACTGGCTGAACTCGCGCTGGTAAAGCTCGGTCAGCCAGGCCCGCAGCCGCTGGTACCCGGCCGCCTCAGCGGGCCCGGCGAACGCCTCGACCGCATCGGTCATGGCCTGGGCGTCGGTGTGTACGTCCAGTGTGCTGCCGTCGGCGAAGGCGGCCCGGTAGGCCGGGTCCAGCCGGATCAGGTCGAGCCGGTCGGTCAGCTCCTCCCCCACCGCGGCCAGCGGCTCGGCCAGTAGGTCGGGCATGGTCAGCACGGTGGGGCCGGTGTCGAACCGGTAGCCGCCGGCGTCCAGCCGCCCGGCCCGGCCACCCGGGTGGGCACCGCGTTCGATGACCGTGACCTCGCGGCCGCGGCCGGCCAGGTGCAGCGCGGCGGCCAGGCCGGCCAGCCCCGCACCCACCACCACCACGTGGTCCGATCGTCCCGTGATCGTCCGCACGGTTACCGGGTCCGATCGGTGTAGCGGACGGCCAGTTCGGTCAGGGCACGGCGGACAAAGGGACTGAGGCTGCCTGCCGTCAGCCGGTCGCAGGCGGCGGCCACCCGCTCACTGATCAGCTGCTCCATCCGGGCCGTGGCCCCGGTGTCGATGATCAGTTCGCGCCACCGGTCCAGGTCGGCATCGTCCAGGTGATCCCGGCGAGACAGCCGGGACAGTTCCGCGTCCTGGACCGGGCTGGCCATGTCGGCGGCCAGCACGACCACGCTGGTGGCCTTGTGCTCGCGCAGGTCACCGCCGCTCGGTTTGCCGGTCACGTCGGGCCGCCCGTACACGTCCAGCACGTCGTCGCGCAGCTGGAACGCCTCGCCCACCAGCTCGCCGTAGTCGCCCAGGACGGCCAGCGTGTGTTCATCCGCGCCCGCCAGCGTGGCCCCCAGTTCCAGCGGGCGGCGCACGGTGTAGTTGCCGGACTTGCGCCGGATCACGTCCAGTACCTCGTCGAACGTGGGCTCACCGCGCGCGTCGTTGACCAGGTCGGCGAATTGCCCGACGGCCAGCTCGCCGCGCAGCGTGTCGTACCGGGGCCAGCCGCGGGCCAGCGCCGGCGCGGGCAGGCCGCAGTCCCGGAACAGCTGTTCGGCCCAGACCAGGCACAGGTCGGCCAGCAGGATGGTCGCGGACTCGCCGAAGCGTTCGGCCGGCCCGTCCAGGCCCAGCGAGCGGTGCCAGCTGGCCAGCCGCACGTGCAGGGCCGGCCGGCCACGGCGTAGCACCGACTGGTCCATCACGTCGTCCTGCATCAGGGCGAAGGCATGCAGCAGCTCGGTGCTGGCTGCGGCGCGCAGCGGGGCGTCGAGCTGCTCGCTCACGTTCTGGTCGCCGGACCCGCTCAGCCAGCCCAGGTAGGTGAAGGTGGAACGGACGTACTTGCCGCCGGGCACGAACTCGGTCAGCAGGCCGGTCAGGAAGTCGGCTCCCGGCACGCCGTACACGTATTCGGCGCATCGGTCCCGGATAAATGCGGTCAGGACCACGGAAACCTTCCGGTGCAGCTGAGCCAGCCATCGTTCCAGGTCATCGACGGCATCAAAGCTGTCGGGCGGGCCAGTCGCAAGGCGTGGGGGGTCATTGACGGGATGGCCATTCAGAACCTGACTGACCTGCATGCCTGTGGCCTCCGATCGGCGGGCAACGTACCGATGCCGGGCAGCTACCCGGGTGATGCGAAACGATGCACAAGCGATGCAACCGATAGTAGATTCCTCCGCAGCGGTGGCTTTAACCGGGGCGGGTCTAAGCCCAGAGAGCCGGCGCCAGGAGACAGCCGATTCCCGCGGGGCGGATGGGATCGTGATGACGACCGGCGCTGGACGGGTTTGTGCCGTGCGTGAGATACACGGTCCGCGCCAGGCGTAAGGATGGCCAGCGCAGGAGTCGCACGAGGTGAGATAGGCCCAAGAAGGGCTGACGGACGGGACACCCCGTACCGTGGCGACGCCGTTAAGGACAGCATCGCCACGGGCCGACGGTGGCCGTCGCACGAACCGGGACGAACCGGCCACCCCCTCAATGGCCGGTATTTATCTCAGCTCATGAACGTGGTCTCTGAGTCTAAGCCGCGCAGAAGAACGTTGTCATCGGGGCGGGGCCGAAGGATGCCGATTTTCGGTCACAGCTATTAGGCTGCCCGGTGGGCGAGGCACGCAATTGCCTGGGGGGCCATGTGCGGGTGGGAAGAGTACTCAATGGCGGGAGAGGTGCGGCGACCCCCGTCGTCCCTGTCGACCAAGCTTGACCGGCTGTTCCAAGCCGTGCGGCCGGGGGGTCGCGGCGAGTACAGCTACCAGGAGGTGGCGGACTCGATCCGCCGCGAGGGCGGCCCCACGATCTCGGCCACCTACCTGTGGCAACTGCGCAAGGGGCTGCGCGACAACCCGACCAGGAACCACCTGGCCGCGCTGGCCCGGTTCTTCGGGGTGAGCCCGGCCTACTTCTTCGACGAGGACGCGGCCGAGGTGGTCGACGCGCAGCTCAGCCTGCTGGCGGCGATGCGCGACGCGTCGGTCCGCAGCGTGGCGCTGCGGGCCGCCGGGCTGTCGGTGGAGAGCCTGGCCGCGGTCCAGGTCGTGATCGATCACGCCCGGCGGCTGGAAGGGCTGGAGCCCGAGGCGAGGCCCGCGGATGAATAGGGTCCGGCGCCGGTGCCGGGCCCGGCTCCGGCGGCTGGCCCTGCCGGAGCCGTTCGACCTGACCGAGCTGTGCCGGTCGGTGAGCATCAGCCGCGGCCGCCCGCTGCACGTTCGCGGCATCCCCGGCCCGGCCAGCCGGAGCCGACCGTGCGGCATCTGGATCGCCACCGGGGACGACGACTGGATCTTCGTCGACCAGCAGACCAGCCCGCTGCACCGTCAGCACATCGTGCTGCACGAACTGGCCCACATGCTGTGCGGGCACACGGCGGCCGAACTGCCCGAGAACGACCTGCTCCGGCGGCTGTTCCCGGACCTGTCCCCGGCCATGGTCAAGACCGTGCTCAGCCGGAGCAGCTACCAGTCCGAGTACGAACGGGAGGCCGAGCTGCTGGCCTCGCTGATCCTGGCCCGGGCCCAGCCGGCGGCGGCGCAGTTCATGCCGGTGGCCGACGTGTCGGCGGCCGAAAAGGAGATCCTGCGCCGGGCGGGCCTGGCCCTGGGCATGGGGTCATGATCATCAGCGTGTTCGCGGTCACCGTGCTGTGGATAGCGGTGCTGGCCCAGTTCCCGTCTCACCGCAACGCCCCGCTCCGGCGGGCGGTCTGGTACACGATCGCGCTGCTGGCCGCGATCGGCACCCTGGACCTGCCCGCCATCGGGGCGCGGCTGGACACCGCGACCGGGCTGCCCAACGCGGCCGACGTGGCCCAGCACGTGCTGGCCATCACCGCCGCCACCCTCGGCCGGTACTGCGCCGAGCAGGTGATCGGCGGCCGGCGGCGGACCCGGCTCTCCGGCTGGGTCCAGGCCGTGCTGCCGGCCGCGACGGTGGCCGCGATGCTGGTGCTGTTCGCCCTGTCACCGGCCCGCACGCACCCGACCGACACCGCGCGGTACACCGACTTCCCGATGCAGTACGCGGCCCATCCCGCGGCGTTCGCCTACTGGCTGATCTTCGCCGTCTACCTGGGGACCGCGTTCACGCTCATCGCCCAGCTGGCCTGGCGGTACGGCCGCCGGGCGGGCCGGACGCCGCTGGGCTGCGGGCTGGTGCTGATCGCCGCGGGCATGGTGGCCGGGCTGGGTTACGTGGGCTACAGCACTGCCGTGGTAGCGGCGCGCGCGGCCGGGGCGCAGGGCGCGTTCATCGGCACCGCCCCGGGGATCATCCAGGGCTTGTTCGGGGCGCTGATCGTGCTGGTCGCGGTGGGCAGCCTGCTGCCCGCGACCGGGTACTGCCCGTTGCTGCGGCGGCTGGGGCTCTACAGGTCGCTGCGGCGGCTGTATCCGCTGTGGGCCGGGCTGTGCCAGGCGGTACCGGGCATCGCGCTGGACCCGGTCCCGGTCTGGGCGGACCGCCTCGACCCGCGCGACCTGCAGATGCGGTTGTACCGCCGGGTGATCGAGATCCGCGACGGCTACCTGGCCCTGACCCCGGTGGCCGTGCCCGGCATCGAGGACGTGATCCGGGCGGCCGCGGGCCAGGACCGGCTGGGCCCGGCGGACCAGGGCACGCTGGCCGCAGCCGTCCAGCTGGAACTGGCCCGCCGAGCCGAGCTGCGCGGCGACTCTGGTGGCCCCGGCGGCCTCGGCGACCTCGGCGACCTCGGCGACCTCGGCGGCCTGGCCTGCGGCGATGTGCTGCCGCCGGCCAACCGCGAGTTCCTGGCCGCCACCGACCTGGACGGCGAGGTACGGCTGCTGCGCACGGTGGCGGCGCACTGGGACACGGTGTCACTGGCGGCCGAGCAGATCGAGCGCAGCCAGGCCGTTGCGCTTCATTAAAAATAATTAATAAGGCATCAGGTGGTGGGGAGCGGTCATCCCGGCCGGCGTCGGCTCGGTCAGAGTCGGTTCAGCCGGGGCGCCACCAGCGGCGACCAGGCCGGCGGGACGGGCCGGCGAGAGTTGGGTCGGCCGGGTCAGACCAGGGAGGCGATGGTCAGGCCGGCCAGGGCCAGCAGCACCGCGGCGGCGCCGCGGCCGAGCCATTTGACCGGCAGGACCTTGAGCAGGCTGCGGCCGCCGACGATGGCCAGCCCGGCCGCGACCCACAGGCCTGCGGTGGCGCCGATGCCGACGGCCAGCGGGTCGTGGTACTTGGCGGCCAGGTTGGCCGTGACGATCTGCGTGAGGTCGCCGAACTCAGCCACGAACACGACCCCGAAGCTGGTCAGCGCGACCGGCAGGAACGACCGGCGGAGCTGGCGCTGCTCCACGTACTCGTCGCTGCTGGCCTGCTTCTGGCGCAGCAGGATCACCGCCCCGACCACGAACAGCACGGCCACGATGATCTCGGTGACCTGATGGGGCAGCAGGGACAGCAGCCCACCGGCGGTGACGGCCAGCGCGACCTGGATGGCGAACGCGGCGGCCGCACCCGCGAAGACGTAAGCCGGGCGGTAGCGGCTGCCCAGGACCAGGCAAGCGATGACCGTCTTGTCGGGTAGCTCGGCGGGCAAGATGATGACGAACGAGGTGATGATGGCGGCTAAGCCCATGGGCGCAGCCCCCTGTCCGGGTCGGGCCGGCCGCCGGGGTTTTGGCCGACGATGGAGCTACTCCCCTTCGCACTCATGGTTGTACCCAGAGTGAACCGTGGACTAACTAGGCCCGTTAGCGCCCGGGCCGAGGTCAAGATCATCGGGCCGCGATAGCATCCGGAACCGTGAGCGGCGACGAGCTGGGCCAGCGAGTGGACATGCTGCATGGGCTCGTCACCGATCACCACATCGCGCCGGCGCTGGAGGATCTGCCGCCGGAAGGCCGCGAGCAGTTGGCCGGCGCTGGTAGCGGCCCGAAGCCACGGTCGCTCCTGGCGCGCGTGCTCGACGAAGTCGCGGACGCGGGCCTGGACTCCTACGGCGACCTGGAAACCGTCCCGCTGCTGCACTTCCTGTCCCGGTACCCGGTCACCCCGTACAGCTACGCCGTCTCCCCCGTGCTGACCCGGGGTGAGCGGCCCAGCGTGGCCAAGCTGCGTGACCTGGCCGCGCAGGGCTACCGGCTCACGGTCAGCCTGTGCGCCGAGACGCCCGGTGGCGACACCCCGCTGCTCATCCGGGCCGCCCAGCTGGGACCAATGCAGACCGTGCACGTCCCCATCGTGGACATGCACAATCCGGTGGCGGCCCAGGTCGTCCAGCTGATGGACCTGCTCACCGCGCCGGGCGCGCCGCGCACCTACCTACACTGCGAGGCAGGCAAGTGCCGGACCGGAGTCATGGTGGCCTGTTACCGGATGGCCGCGCAGGGCTGGGCCGTGGCCGATGCTCTGGCCGAGGCCGAGAACTTTGACTGCTCGGTGCCCCACCAGAAGGACTTCATCCTCCAGTTCGGGGCCGCGCTGCAGGCCAACGGCGAGGCACCGGCCCGGCACCAGCCTGTTCCCCATCCTGAGCTGAGCCGCTACCCGCTGTTGCCGGTGGGCTCGGTGCAGCCCAGCGCCGAGCAGCGGGCCGCGACCCTGGGCGAGGTGGCCCGGGCGGAAAAGAGCCAGGCCGGGTAGGCATGCCGACCCTGTTGATCGTGCACCACACGCCGTCGCCGGCGCTGCAGGAGATGTTCGAGGCGGCGGCCAGTGGAGCGCGGACCGATGAGATCGACGGGGTTGACGTGGTGGTACGCCCGGCTCTGACCGCGGGGGCGGCCGACGTCCTGGGCGCCGACGGCTACCTCCTCGGTACCCCGGCCAACATCGGCTACATGTCCGGGGCGCTCAAGCACTTCTTTGACGGCATTTACTACCCGTGCCTGGAGGCCACCCGCCGGCGGCCGTTCGGCCTGTACGTGCACGGCGGGCTCGACACCACCGGGGCCGTCCGTTCGGTGGAGTCGATCACCACCGGGCTGCAGTGGCGCGCGGTCCGGCCCCCGGTCGTGGTGACCGGGCCAGTGGGCCAGGCCGACCTGGACGCCTGCTGGGAGCTGGGCGCGCTGCTGGCGGCGGAGATCGCCAGCTAGGGACTGCCCCCTGAGGTGGGCCCGGCGTTTCGTACGATGCGGTGGTGACGACTCCGCTGGCCCGGGACGAGCCGCAGGTCCTGGCGGCGGCCAGCCTGGGCGCGGCCTGGCTGGCGATCGCGGGCAAGATCCTGGCCGAGGGCATCGGCAGCCGCTACGACGACCGGCCGGTCCGGGAGCTGTCGCTGGTCACGCTGGTCGTCAGCGGGCCCGATCCCGACGATGAGATCATCGCCCGTTACGCCGAGCCGGAGCGCCTAGCCTGGATGCGGGCCAACTTCGCCGACCACCACCGGGTGGCGGCACTGGGCGGCGCGGACAGCTACGCCACTCGGCTGTTCGACTACGACCACACCGGCCGGGACCAGATCGCCTGGGTCGTTGACCGGCTCCGGCACGACCCGGCCAGCCGGTCGGCGTCGATCACCACGTTCCAGCCCCTGACCGACAGCACGTACATCCCGTGCGTCAGCCTGCTCGACTTCTGGCTCCCGGGCGGGGCGGTGGAACTGGTGGCCTACTGCCACAGCATCGACTTCGGGGCCAAGGGTTACGGCAACCTGGTCGAGCTGGCCGCCCTGCAGCACCGGGTGGCGGCCTCGCTGGACCGGCCGGTAGGCCGGCTGATCATGGTGGTCAAGTCGGCCCACGTGTACGCGACCGAGTTCGAGTACGTCCAGGGAGTCCTGGCCGCCCAGGCGTAGACGGGCGGCGGGTGGCGCAACTGACCTGGCCCGGGCCTCCGTGCGGCCAATCCTCGACGCCTGGCACGGACGCCCCAAGAGGAGCAATGGCGCCTTTGCCCGTGTTCCAACCAGGGTAAAGGCGCCATTGCCTTGTACCCGCTGCGCCCCATCGGGGCTGCTGAGACTTACGTGACTGCCGGGGTCAGCGAGGCTGCTGGTGCGACTTGCCTGGTGGAGAATGCGCCATTGCTAACACCCCGGTGTGGGCAATGCGCCATTGCCCACACGGTTGGGCGGGTGAGGCTGGCGGGCTAGCTCGCTGGAGGCGGCGGAATGTCGGAGGGGCCGGTTAGCTTGGGGGTGTGGTCACGCTGGAGGAGATCCGGGCGGTGGCGATGACGCTGCCCCGGACCTCGGAGCACCTGATCCGCGAGCACGTGAAGTTCCGGGTCGGGAAGATCGTGTACGTGTCGGTGTCACCGGATGAGACGACGATGGGCTTCGGGTTTCCCAAGGAGGAGCGGGACGCCCTGATTGCGGCCGAGCCGGGCAAGTTCGCGTTGCCCCGGCTGTCGGACCAGCGGTTCCACTGGGTGCACGCGCGATTGGCGGCGCTCAGCCCAGAAGAGATGCGCGAGCTGGTGATCGACGCCTGGGAGATGTGCGTGCCCAAGAAGGTGGCTGCGGCCCGGCTGGGCGGCTGACCCGGAGCGCCGGCAGCTAGGCCCGCTGACCCGGGGTGTCGGCAGCTGGGTGGCTGACCCTAGCGCTGGCGGCTGGGGGCGAGGGCGCCGAGGGACGTGGCGGTGCCCTAGCTCGGGGTGGTGGGGACGTTGTTAAAAATGGCCTGCTCGACCGGGGTCGGCGGGAGGGTACGGGCGGCGGGCCGCGGGAACTGGCCGTCGGTGAGCAGGACGGGTGGCTGGGCCATCATTTTGGCGGAGCGACCGCGGTGCGGCCAGGACGCGGCGTGCACCAGGAAGGGGTGACAGAGGAAGACATCACCGGCGCGGCCGGTGGCCCAGGCGGTGGGCCGGTGCGCGCTGGCCCGCGCGGCCTGCTGGGCGGCGGGGAGCCAGGGCATGCCGTCGTCGCCGCCGGGGGCCAGGATCGGCGGGACGTCGAGGTGGGAGCCGGGGCGAAGCCGGGTGGGTGCGTCGTCCGGGCCGACGTCGGTGAACAGGTAGAGCGCCAGCAGGCCACGGCCGCGGGACCGGAGGCTGACGCGCTGGCCGCCGTCGGCGGTGTAACTGGCTTCGATGTGCCAGCCGGCGTCCTCTGGGTCGTCGGGGCTGGGGAACCGGGCCGGGATCGTGCCGCCCACTCCGGGGTGGCGGATCCAGCGGCCGGGGCCGAGCAACTGGTCGCAGGCCTCGCCCACCAGCCGGGTGGTGCCGGCTGCGGTGAACGCGGGGGCGCTAGGCGTGTTGATACGGAGCACCGGTCGGGTCCAGGTGGCCGGGTCGTCGCGGAGCAGGCCGTGCGGCGCCAGCTCGGCCCAGATGATGTCCTGGCAGGCCCGGGTCACGTCGGGCGGGATCGCGTCGCGGACGGCGACGTAGCCGTCGGCGACGAAGCGGCTGATCTCGTCCGGGCTGAGCACGAGGCCAGGATCGCATCGGGGCGTGTCGGGTCGCCAGCCGATTTCGGTGTCCCCGTTAGCATGAGAAATCGGAGGATTCTCCGCTCATCGGGTGCGGCCGATGGCTGGGCTGGCCGCGGCGCGCCAGCCGGCCGCGCGGGCCCGGCTGAGGTGACGACGGAAGGAGGCGCGGTGGCGGCGACCGAGTCCCGGCCGTTGCGGGCCGACGCCCAGCGCAACCGTGACCGCCTGCTGGCCGTGGCGGTCCGCGCCTTCTCCGAGGACGGGCCGGAAGTGACGCTCGATTCGATCGCGAAGGACGCGGGGGTCGGCATCGGGACGCTGTACCGGCACTTCCCGACCCGGGAGGCGCTGGTCGAAGCCACCTACCGGAACGAGCTGGCCCGGCTGTGCGACGCGGCCGACGACCTGCTCCGCGAGCTGCCCCCGGACCAGGCCACCCGGCAGTGGATGGACGGGTTCATCGAGTACATGACGACCAAGCGCGGCATGGCCGACGCACTGCGGGCGGTGGTCGCGTCCGGCGGCGACCCGTTCGCGGAGAGCCTGGGCCGGCTGCTGGGGGCGATCACCACCCTGCTCCGGGCCGGGGCGGCGGCCGGCACGATGCGGGCCGACGTCCAGCCGGGTGACGTGCTGGCCAGCCTGAGCGGGGTGTCGCTGACCGCGGGCGAGCCGGCTCAGCGTGAGCAGGCCAGCCGGATGCTGGACCTGCTGATGGACGGGCTGCGCTACCGCGGCTGACGACAGCGCCGCCCATCGCGAGCGGGGCCGGCTGGCCTACTGTCCCGCTGGCCTACTGTCCCGCTGGCCTACTGTCCCGCTGGCCTACTGTCCCGCTGGCCTACTGTCCCGCTGGCCTACTGTCCCGCTGGCCTACTGTCCCGCTGGCCAGCTAGCGCCGGGGGCGGGCGGCGAGGATCTGGTCGACGCCCATGCGGCCCTGTTCGAACGCCAGCGCCCCGCCGACCAGGTACAGGCGCCAGACGCGGATCTGTTCTGGGGTCAGCCACTGCGCGGTCTCCGGGCCGCGGCTGTCGAAGTTCTGCTGCCAGGCCCGGATGGTACGGACGTAGTGTTCCCGCATGGCCTGGGCGCCGAGGACCTCCAGCCCGGCCCGCTCGAGCAGGCCGATCGTCTCCCCCACCGGGCGCATGTGCATGTCGGCGGCGATGAACGACTCGATGAACGGGCCGCCGCCGGGTGCCCGGCCGGACCGGGACATCTGCTGGATGAGGACCTTGCCGCCGGGGCGGACGTGGTCGTGCAGCGCGGCGCAGAACCGGGGGTACTGCTCGGCCCCGACGTGCTCGCCCATCTCGACCGAGGCGATCGCGTCATAGCCATCGCCGGTGATGTCGCGGTAGTCGCGGACCTGGACGTCGACCAGCGACTCCAGGCCCAGTTCGCGCACGCGGCCGGCCACGAAGCCGCCCTGCTGGGCCGACAGCGTGACCGCGGTGACCTGGGCTTGGTACTCCTGGGCGGCGTACAGGGTGAGCGAACCCCAGCCGCAGCCGATGTCGAGCAGCCGGGCCCCGGGGGCCAGGCTGAGCTTGCTGCAGATCAGCTCCAGCTTGTCGCGCTGGGCGTCGGCCAGGGTGTAGTCCGGGGCGTCCGAGGTCCACCAGCCGGACGAGTAGGCCATCCGGGAGTCCAAGATCAGCTGGTAGAACTCGGGCGGGACGTCGTAGTGCCCGGCGATGACGGCACGGTCGCGGGCCCGGCTGTGGCGGCGGCCCGACACCTTGAGCTGGCTGGCGGGCGCGGGCAGCGGGGCACCGAGGGCGTGCAGGCGGCCCGCGGCGCGGAGGGCGGCCCAGACGGCGGCCGGGAGGCGCACCGGCCGCACGCCTGGGACGTTTGGTGCAGGTGTGGCTGGGGTGCCGGCCGCGGGACGGGTGGCGTTCCAGACCTGGCGGAGGCCCTCGTCGAGGTCACCGTCGACGTCGAGCGCGCCGGTGACGTAGGCCTGGGCCAGGCCCAGCTCGCCGGGATGCCAGAGCAGGCGGCGCAGGGCCAGCGGGGAGCGGAGGACCAGGGTGGGACCGGTGGCCGGGCCCGCCTCGGTGCCATCCCAGGCGCGGACCCGGATCGGCAGGCCGTCCAGGCCCAGCTGGGTGGCCAGGTCGGCGATGGTGGCGGCCACGCCCTCGTCCGGGCCGTTGGCCTGCGCGGGCGGGGCGGCGTGACCGGCCGCGGCGCGGGTCATTGGTCCTTCACCAGGGTCAGCTGGCACACGTCCAGGTAGCCGGAGCGGAAGCCCGCCTCGGAGTAGCTCAGGTAGAACTTCCACATGGCCAGGAACACCTCATCGAAACCCAGGGCCCGCACCTCGTCGGTACGGGCGGTGAAGCGGTCGCGCCAGAGCCGCAGCGTCTCCGCGTAGTGCGGGCCGAAGTCGTTGCGGTCCACGATCCGCAGCCGGCCGCCGTGCAGGATGTCCTCGATCGCGGTCACGGACGGGATCAGGCCGCCGGGGAAGATGTACTTGTGGATCCAGGTGTAGGTACGCCGGGTGGCCAGCATCCGGTCGTGTTCCATGGTGATGGCCTGCAGGCCGACCCGGCCGCCGGGGACCAGCAGCCGGTCCAGGGCCGCGAAGTAGGACGGCCAGTATCGCAGGCCGACGGCCTCGATCATCTCGGCCGACACGATCGCGTCGAACTGGCCCTCGATCTCCCGGTAGTCCCGTAGCTCCACCCGAACCTGGTCCGCGAAGCCAGCCGCGGCGATCCGCCGGGTGGCCAGCACCTGCTGTTCGGGGGAGATCGTCACCGAGACCACGTTCGCGCCCCGGCTCGCGGCCCGGATGGCCAGCTCGCCCCAGCCGGTGCCGATCTCCAGCAGCCGGGTGCCGGGGCCGACACCGGCCCGGTCCAGCAACTGGTCGATCTTTCGGTACTGCGCCTGCGTGAGCAGGCCGTCGGTAGCGATGGGAGCACCGTCCGGCCCGGTGCCGAACAGCGCGGCCGAGTAGGTCATGGTGTCGTCCAGGAACAGCGCGAACAGCTCGTTGGACAGGTCGTAGTGCCGGTGGACGTTCTGCCGGGCGCCGTCGGGGGTGGGCTCGTCGGAGGCCGGCTGCCGGCGGACCGCGATCCGGCGGAGCTGCTGCAGCCGCGGCGGGACGAGGTCGCTGACGTGGTCGGCGAACACAGTGAGCAGGCCGGTCAGGTCCGGGCAGTCCCACTCGCCGGCCATGTAGGCCTCACCGAACCCGATCAGGCCGCCGGAGCCCATCCGGCGGAAGAAGGCCTGCGGCCGGTGCAGGGTCATCTCGGGCGCGCCGGGCCCGCCCGCGCCCCAGGCGCGGCCGTCGGGCCACCGGACGGTCAGCGGCAGCTGGGCCACGGCCGCGCGGAACAGCGTTTGCGCAATCGCGGCGCGGGCCGCCGAGCCACCGGGGTGGTTGATGCCGGGCCAGCGGCTCTCGTCGACGACGGTCGGTTCGGTGTGACGGCTAATGGTGCTGGTCATTTGACCTTCCTGGGCCGGATACTCGGGCCGGGGGATGACGGGGCAGGCAGGGGGCTCAGGCCACGGGCTACTGGGCAGCCGGGGTGCTCGGGGTGCTCGGGGTACTCGGGGTACTCGGGCCGCGGGCTACCGGGCAGCCGGGATGGTCGGGCCGCGGGACGATCGGCAGTCCGCGCAGGTAGAGCCGGACGCCCTGGATGCGGATGCGGGCGGACACGGCCAGGGTGGACCAGGGGTGGCGGGCGGCCGCCCGCAGCAGGCCGCGCCGGTCGGCGGGCTGGCGCCGCCCCTGCACGCTGGCCACGAACGAGGTTCCGTCGGGACGTTCGAGGACCACGGACAGGCGCAGCCGCGGGCCCGGCTCGGGCAGGCTCATCCGGTAGCCGCCGTCGACCGGGTAGAACGGGGAGACGTAGAACGCCTTGGGGGTCTGGGCCCGGCCGCGGTCGTCGGTATGCAGCAGGTAGGCGTGCCGCTGGCCGTAGGTGTTGTGCACCTCGGCCACCACGCAGCGCAGTGTCCCGTCCGGGTCGTGGCACCAGTAGACGGTCAGCGGGTTGAACACATAGCCGAGCACCCGGGCGTGGGCCAGCATCAGCACCTGGCCACCGTGCAGGTCGATGCCGTGCCCGGACAGGAAGTGGTCCAGGTTGGCCCGGATGCTCCGGCCCGGGTCGCCGAGGTGATCGCGGGCGGAGAAACCGGCCAGCAGACCCAGCACAAGGCCGGGCCGGGGCAGCTGATCGAGGTCGACCAGCCACTGGTAGCTGCGGTACGTGAACTCATTGCGCACCGGGGCGGTGCGGACGTGGCTGATCCGGCACTCGTAAAGCGAGGCCGCTGGGGCGAATGAGGTTTTCGGAGCTGGTGAGGTTTCGAGGGCTGCTGGGGTTCCAGGGGCTAGTGGGGTTTCAGGGGCCGCTGGGGTTTTTGCGGCAGACGGGGCGTTCACCAGGTCGCCCCCAGCGCGCGGGCGGCGTCGACGCCGGACCGGCAGCCGTCCTCGTGAAAGCCCCAGCCGTGGTAGGCGCCCGCGAACACGGCGGAGGCGGTGTTCAGCTCGGGCAGCTGGCGCTGGGCGGCCACCGAGTCCGGGGTGTAGGCCGGGTGGGAGTAGTCCATCCGGTCGACGATGGACCGCTCCGCCACCGCGCCGTCGCCGCCCAGCGTGACGATGTAGTCCTGCTCGGCCGACAGCCGCTGCAGCCGGTTCATGTAGTAGCTGATCCGGGTCCGCTGCTCCGGGCCGTCGCAGGCGCTGAGCTCGTAGTTCCACGAGGCCTGGACGCCGGGCCGGGCCGGCAGCAGCCGGCGGTCGGTGTGCAGCAGGGCCGGGTTGGAGGTGTACCGGAACGCACCGAGCACCTTTTCCTCGACCGGGGTGGGGTGGGCCAGCAGAGCCAGGGCCTGATCGGCGTGAGTGGCGATGACGACCGCGTCGAACGCCGTGGTGCGGCCGCTGCCGTCCTGGACCGACGCCCCGTCCGGGAACCGGTGCACGGCCCGGGCTGGGGCGCAGGTCTGCACGGCCGGGATCCGCCGCGCGATCTGGCGCACGTAGCTGCGGGAGCCGCCGGTGACGGTCCGCCAGGGGGGCGATCCGGTGACCGACAGCATGCCGTGGTTGCGCAGGAACTCGAACAGGTAGCGGGCCGGGTACTGCAGCGCGGTGTCCGGCGGGCACGACCACACCGCGGCCACCAGCGGCAGCGCGAAGTGGGTGCGGAAATAATCGGAAAAGCCCCCGGCCGCCAGGAACTGGCCCAGCGTGACGTCGTCGTCCTGGCCGCCCGCGTCCAGCAGTTGCCGGGCGCGCCGGTGGAAGGCCGGGACCTCGGTCAGCATCCTGGCGTACCGGCCCCGGCCGGTGGGCAGGCCGGGCAGCAGCCCGCGCAGCCCCCGGTGACCCGCGTACTGCAGGCCGCAGCCTGCGCAGCGGACCGACATGCTCATCTCTGAGTCCTGGCCGGGCACGCCGAGTTCGGCCAGCAGCCTGGTCAGCAGCGGATAGGTGTGCTCGTTGTAGACGATGAAGCCGGTGTCGACGGCATGGGTCCGGCCGTCCGGCCCGGTGACCTCGTGCGTGTCCGCATGCCCGCCCAGCCGGTCGTCGGCTTCGTACAGCGTCACGTGATGGCTGGCCTTGGTCAGCAGGTAGGCGGCGGTCAGGCCGCTCACGCCCGCGCCGATGACCCCTACGGACTTCATCAGGTCGACAGCGGCATGGCCACGATCGGCGTGGTGGTCGGTTTCAGGGTGCCGCCGGCGGGCTCGACCGTGACGCCGAGCTTGTACCCCTGGACGTAACCGGTGGCCACGACCGGGATGGTGCGCCCATGCTGGCCCGCGGTGAGCAGGCCGGACGGCTGGGCCACGGACGGGCCGAGCAGCCAGAGTTCGTAGACCTTGCCCGCCGGCAGCGCGGGCAGTCCCGAGGTCACCACGACCAGCCGGGCCGCGCTGGGCGAGACGATCGCCGACACCGAGCCGCCGACCGAGGTCTTGTTGCTGACCAGGCGCAGGTCGCCCTGGGCCAGCACCGAGTCGACCTGCTGGTTATGCACCCGGGCCGCGCTGAGCTGGTTTTCCAGGGTGGACAGGCGCGAGGAGGTGTTGCTCTGCGAGACACCGAACACCACGGCCAGCGCCACGCTGGCGGCGGCCGCGACCACCGAGATACGCGGGATCCAGACTCGCCGGGCCGCCCGGGCGGACCGGGCCGAGCGGATCGACCGGGGTGCTCCCCGGGACGGACGCTGGCTGGTGATCGGCGGCAGCTGGCGGGTCCGTTCGGCCGCGGCCAGCACCTGGGCCCGCATCTGGGCCGGCGGCTGTACGGCAACGGCCAGGGCCAGCCGGGCCGCGGTTTCCCGCAGCCCGCGCACCTCGGACGCGCAGGACCCGCAGTGAGTCAGGTGTCGCTCGAACTCGTCCAGTTCATCGGGGGGCAGCGCGTCCACCGCGTAGCTCCCCGTCAGGGTGTGCAGGTCGTCGTGTTGGAGCCTCACCAGCTCACCTCCATGCAGTCACGCATCCGGATCAGCCCGTCGCGAATTCTGGTCTTGACCGTGCCGAGCGCGACGCCGAGAAGCTTCGCGACCTGCGGATACGTGTATCCCCCGTAGTAAGCAAGCTGGACGGCCTCACGCTGTATCTCGGTCAGACCTCCCAGACAACGGCGCACCCGCTGGCTGTCCAGGCTGGCTTCGACCGCTTCGGCCACATCATCAGGACCGGTGACCGGGTCCGGGGCGAATTTCTGCTCCCGCTGGGTCGCAGAAGTTTCCGACCGGACCCGGTCAACCGCACGGCGATGGGCCATGGTCAGAGCCCAGGAGACCGCGCCACCCCGGCCGGCGTCGAACCGCGACGCCGTGCGCCACACCTCTAGCAGCACCTCCTGCGCGACCTCCTCCGACTGTGCCGGGTCTCGGAGCACTTTCTTGACTAGCCCAAAGACCGGAGCACTTAGTTCGTCGTAGACGGCCTCGAACGCGGCATGATCGCCGCGCGCCACCTGGGCCAGGAGTCCCTCCAGGCTCTGGTCCCTCCCCTCCTCGTGGGGACCAGGGCCTAGCTGGGGCTGCCGCATGCGGGGTGCATCCATGACCTGTATTCGGAGCGGATGGGTCGGCGGATGGGTGCAAATTTTGCTCCAATCCGCGGGCCGTCTGGCTCCGAATGGCTACCCGTGATGACCAGAAGAAGTCTGCTCGCTACGCTGCGCCGGCCAAGCCGCGCAGCCAGCGGCCAACCTGCGGACGGACCGGGACACCCGGGCCGGCCAGGCGGCCCCGGCGGGCAGCGGCGCCGGCTCCGACCAGCCCGGCATGCCGGGCTGGTCGGAGCCGTGACCGGTGCTCTGCGCGGGGCCCTGATCGGGTTGCTGGCGGCCGCGGTGGCGCTGGGCGTGGCCGAACTGGTCGCCGCGATCACCGGCCCGCAGGGCAGCCCGGTGGTGGCGGTCGGCGGCACGGCCATCGACCTGACCCCGATCCCGGTCAAGGACTTCGCGATCGTCCACTTCGGGTCGCACGACAAGCTCGTGCTCATCACCGGGATCCTGGTCCTGCTGGCCGCGTTCGCGGCCGTGATCGGGATCGTGGCCCGGCGCTGGCTGGCGGCGGGCATGGCCGGTCTGCTGTTGTTCGGGGCGCTGGGCGTCGGCGCCGCACTGACCAGGCCCGAGGCGAGCCCAGCCGACGTGGCGCCGACCCTGGTGGGGGTCGTGGTAGCCATGATCACACTGATCATTCTGGTTCGTACGGATCGCTATGGGAAGATCACTCTCCGCCAGCCACCGGTTGGTGTAAGTGATACGGCGGCCGAACCGGCTGTGGCACCCGGGGTTGATATTGCGCCTGAAGCGGATGTTGTCGCTGGGACCTATGGGGCGGGCTGGCAGAGGGGCTCCACGGCGCCGGACGATGTGCTGGGGTCGGCCGCACCAGGGCTGACGGCGCCGGAAAAGGCACCGAGCCCGGTAGGGGCGGGCGGGCCGCCGGGACCGGATGAGTGGGACGGGACGCTGGGCCCGGCGCGGTGGGAGAGGACGCCGAGCCCGGGGCGGCGCGGTTTCCTGATCGCCAGCGCCGGGGCGGCCGTGGTCGCCGCGGCGACCGCTGGAGGGGGCGACCTGCTGCTGCGGCGGTTCAGCGTGACCGCCTCCCGGGCCCAGGTCCGGCTCCCGGCCGCGGCCCGGCCGGCCCGGCCGGTACCGGCCGGCGCAGAGCTGAAGATCCCCGGGCTGAGCTCGTTCTACACGCCGAACTCCAGCTTCTACCGGGTCGACACCGACCTGGTCTTGCCGCAGGTGTCGCCGACGGACTGGTCGCTGCAGATCGGCGGGATGGTCGACCGCGAGATCGAGTTCAGCTTCGCCGAGCTGCTCCGGCAGCCGCTGACCGAAGCCGACATCACGCTGGTGTGCGTGTCCAACGAGGTGGGCGGCCCGTACGCGGGCAACGCTCGCTGGCTCGGGGTCAGCCTGCCCGCGCTGCTGCGCCGGGCTGGAATCCGGCGGGGCGCCGATCAGGTCCTCAGCACCTCGACCGAGGGCATGACCATCTCCACGCCGGTCGAGGCCATCATGGACGGCCGCAACGCCCTGGTGGCGGTGGGCATGAACGGCGGGCCGCTGCCGATCGCGCACGGGTTCCCGGCCCGGATGGTGGTGCCGGGCCTGTACGGCTACACGTCCGCGACCAAGTGGGTGACCAAGCTCGAACTCACCACGTTTGCCAAGCAGCCGGCCTACTGGACCAAGCGCGGGTACGCGGCGAAGGCCCCGATCAAGACCGAATCACGCATCGACGTGCCCAAGCCACTGTCCCAGGTCAAGGCGGGCCACGTGCCCGTGGCCGGGGTGGCCTGGGCCCCGCACCGCGGCATCACCGCGGTCGAAGTCAACGTCGACGGCGGCCCCTGGCAACAGGCCCGGCTGGCCGCCGCCGACGGCATCGATACCTGGCGGCAGTGGGTGTGGAACTGGGAAGCCCGTCCCGGCTTGCACACGCTGCAGGTCCGCGCGACGGACGGCACGGGAACGACCCAGCCGTCCACCCGCGCGCAGCCCTTCCCCAACGGAGCCAGTGGCTGGGACTCCACGGTGGTCACCGTGACCTAACGGCGGCGGCCAGCGCCACGGGGGCGCCCCAGCTCGCAGGCGTAACCGCCCGCACCAGAAGTACCGAAAACCGGCCGGAAAAACCGGCTGAACCTACCGAACAGACCGAACAGACCGAACCTTAGGAGAGATCGTGAACCGTCGTATCCTGGCCGTCACCGTGTCCGCGGCTGGCCTCACCCTGGGCCTCGCCGCCTGTAGCTCAGGCAGCTCCGGCACCTCGGCCTCGTCATCCTCGGCCGCCTCGGCCAAGCCCTCGTCGTCGTCGTCGATGGCCTCGGCCATGCCGTCCGGCTCCGCCTCGACCACCGCCATGAACTTCGGCTCCGGCTGCGCGTCGGTGCCCAAGTCCGGTGCGGGCAGCTTCAGCGGCATGTCCACCGCGCCGGTGGCCACTGCTGCCTCGGCCAACCCGGTGCTGTCCACGCTGGTGACCGCGGTCAAGCAGGCAGGCCTGGTCGACACGCTGAACTCGGCCAAGGACATCACCGTGTTCGCCCCGGCCAACTCGGCCTTCGCCAAGATCCCGGCGGCCACGCTGAAGTCCGTGCTGGCCAACAAGGCCGAACTGACCAAGATCCTCACCTACCACGTGGCCTCCGGCCGGTACACCCCGGCCATGCTGGCCACGGGTAAGCCGATCAAGACGCTCGAGGGTGGCACCGTCACCCCGGCCGGCTCGGGGACCAGCTTCACCGTCAACGGCGCTCACGTCGTGTGCGGCAACGTGCAGACGGCCAACGCCACCGTGTACATCATCGACACCGTGATGATGCCGAAGTCCTGACCCTTGGGACACAGGCCGGCCCGGGCGGAGCTTCCGCCCGGGCCGGCCTGTCTTGGTCGCAGTGGTTCAGTGCACGTGCGGGATGACCTCGGACGCGAGCCGCTCCAGCTGCTCCGCCTCGTCGAACAGCGCGGTGAGCAGGATGAGCTCGGCCCCCGCGTCGGCCACCTCCTGCACCCCGCGTGCGCAATCGGCGGGCCCGCCGGTCACCGTGACCGGCATCAGCGACGAGCCGAACGACTGGCCGTACACGCCGATCAGCGCGTCCGCCATCCGGGTCCGGGCCCGATCGGCGTCGTCGTCGACGGCGATGTAGATCCGCTTGGCCACCGGAAAGCTGACCGGGTCCCGCCCCTGGGCGGCCAGGGCCGCGCGCAGCACCTTGACCTGCTCGGCAAAGGCCACCGTGGTGCTCGACCCGGCCCCGAAGAATCCGTCTCCGAGCCGGGCCGCGCGGCGGACCGCGGGCGGGGCGCCCCCACCCAGCCAGACCGGCGGCCGCGGCTTCTGCATCGGCTTGGGTTCCATGGTGGCCTCGCGCAGCTGGTAGAACTGGCCCTCGTAGGTGACCTCAGGCTGGGTCCACAGGGCCTTCATGATCTCGATCCCCTCGGTGAACCGGGTGATCAGATGGTCGCCGGTCATGCCGAACGCGGAGAACATCCGGTACTGGCCACCGCTGCCGAGCCCCACCTCCAGCCGTCCCCGGCTGAGCTGGTCCAGGGTGGACAGGCTCTTGGCCAGCTGAACCGGCTGCTGCAGCGGGCTGATCCACACCGAACAGCCCAGCCGCAGCCGGCTGGGACAGGCCGCCGCGAACGTCATCGTCTCCATCGCGTTGAGCCGCGGGGCCCGCCCGAACTGCAGGTCCATGGCCCAGGCGCTGTCGAAGCCGAGCGCTTCGGCCCGGAGCACGTAGGCGGCAAACGCGGCCGGGTCGAACGTGCCGTCCGGGCAGCCCTGGGGCAGGGAGATCGCGAAGCGCATGAAGTTCACCGTAACGCCCCGGTCCCCCGCGTCGGCGGGAGACCGGAGCGCTGCGCTGATCGCCGGTCAGACGCTCTTCTGGTAGGAGCGGAACGTGGCCACCGAGATCGCCACGCAGGTTACGGCCAGGGCGAGCAGGCCACCCAGCCGTACCCCCACCGCGGCCCAGTCGGTATGCGCGGCCAGCGCGTCCCGGCCCGCCTGCACCGCCCAGTTCAGCGGATTGCAGGCGGCGATGCCCTGCATCCAGCCGGGCATCAGCGTGGCGGGCAGGAACGCGGACGACAGGAACGTCAGCGGCAGCATGAAGAACACGTTGATACCGATGATGGCCTCGCGCTGGCGGACCAGCATGCCGACCGTGTTGGACAGCGCCCCGAACACGTTGCCAATCAGGATCGAGGCCAGGGCCACGATCACCGCACCCAGCACGCCGCCGGGGTACCGTGCTCCCCCGGCCAGGCCGAGGCCCAAGATGATGATGGTCTGGATGGTGGTCGTCACGGCCTGCTCGGCCACGTTCGCGTTCATCAGCGCGACCCGGCGGGCGGGCGAGACCAGGAACCGGTTCAGCGTGCCCCGGTCGATCTCCTCCATCGCGTTCATCCCGGACCACATGTTGCCGTTCATCGCGTTCATGGCCACAACGCCGGGGATCAGGTAGGCCAGGTAGGAGCCGCCGGACTCGAACCCGGGGATGTCGACCACCCGGCGGAACAGCTGGCCGAACAGGAACAGCCAGACCACCGGCTGAACCAGCCCGACCGCGATGAACGCGGGCTGGCGGAGCACGGCGTGCAGCTTGCGCCCGGTCAGGTACCAGGTGTGCCGGAGCGTGGTGCCGATCTCGCCCGGCTGGTTCGGGGTCAGGTCGATGGCGGTCATGACTGTGTCTCCTCGGTGGCGTAGCGGCGGCCGGTGTGACGCAGGTACACGTCGTCCAGGGACGGGCGGGCCACGGTGACCGCGGCGACCGGGAGGCCGGCCCGCTCCAGCGCGGCCAGGATGCCGGGCACGGCGGCCGCGCCGTCGTCGCTGCGGGCGCTCAGCGCCCGGCCGGTGACCCGCAGGTCCCGGACGTTGGGCACCTGGGCCAGGACCGCGGTGGCCTGGGCGACGTCGGCGCCGGGCGGCAGGTCCAGGTGCACGGCGTCACCGCGCAGGCCACCCTTGAGCTCGTCCGGTGAGCCCTCCGCCACCACGGTCCCGGCGTCGGCGATCGCGATCCGGTCGGCCAGGCGGTCGGCCTCCTCCATGTAGTGGGTGGTGAGCAGGACGGTCATGCCATCCCCGGTGGCCAGCCGGTTGATCTCCTGCCACATGGCGGTGCGGGCCTCCGGGTCGAGCCCGGTGGTCGGCTCGTCCAGGAACAGGATCTCGGGCCGGTGGACCAGGCCGAGGGCCACGTCGAGCCGCCGCTGCATGCCGCCCGAGTAGGTCTTGACCAGGCGATTCGCCGCGTCGGTCAGGTCGAACCGGGCCAGCAGCTCATCGGCCCTGGCCTTCACCTCGGCGCCACCCAGGCCGAACAGGCGGCCTTGCAGGATCAGGTTCTCCCGTCCGGTGGCCATCGGGTCGCTGCCAGACTTCTGGGCGACCACACCGATCATGCGGCGCACCTGGTCCGGGCGCTTGAGCACGTCGATGCCCTCGAGCTGGGCCGAACCCGCGTCCGGGCGGGCCAGCGTGGTCAGGATCTTGATCGTGGTGGACTTGCCGGCCCCATTCGGCCCGAGCAGGCCGAAGATGGTGCCACGGGCGACGGTGATGCTGAGGCCGTCCAGGGCCCGGATCGGGCCGCCGTTGCGGCCGCGGACCGGGTAGGTCTTGACCAGGCCTTCGGCCCGGATCGCGGTGTCGGTTCCGAGGGCCGTCCCGGCCCTGATGGTGGACGTCGAAGACATGGCGGTGCTACTCCTCCGGTCGGTGATGGTGCGCCCTGCGTCTGGCGTCGGGCGCCGAACCGGCCGGAAGGAGCCGCCCAGGTAACCTGGACGTGCGCACGGTCGGCCTTATGGCTCGGTGGTGACGCGGCCCCGGCCCGGTGCTCCGGATCTTTGGCGGTGAAAGGGCACCGGCCGGGGAGTCTGTTTACTGCGTTGGCTGTTTACTGCGGTGGTGGGCTCAGTGGGTCACGGGCCCCTCCCGGTGGTCGCCGCCGAGGTCGAGGACGGCCCGGTCGGACTGTGCCCAGTCCGAATCCCGCACCTCCGCCGGGAGCGCCCCGGTCTCGTGCACCTCGCGCCACAGCTTGAGGTTGACGAACGTGCCGTCGGCCAGCTCGCGCAGCAGGCCCCGCACCCAGTTGGCCTCGGCCCGCTTCATGGTCAGGCCGTACTCGGTCTCCAGCAGGAACAGCCGCGGCAGCTGGTGCGAGGTCGCGTGGTCTAGGACCGCGCTGGTGGCCACGATCTCCAGCTCCAGGGCCTGCAGCCGCTCGGTCAGCAGACCGGCCACCTCGTCCGGGTGGAGCGAGGGCAGCAGCGACAGGGCCGACGCGAACACGGGGTACTCCTTGACCGGCTCGCTGATCAGCTCGCGCAGCCGCTCGGCCAGCTCTTCCCGGCCGTCCTCGGTGAGCCGGTACACGGTCCGCTCCGGCCGGTGGCCCGCGCGCTCGGTACCCTCCGCCTCGACCAGCCCCCGCTCGGCCAGATCCTGCATGACCGTGTAGAGCGAGCCGTAGCGGATCTTGATCACGTCGTCCTTGCCGCGGTGCTTCAGCAGCCGGGCGACCTGGTACGGGTGCATCGGCCCGCTGTGCAGCATGGCCAGCACGGCGAGCGCCAGCGGGTTGGTCAGCTTGCGCTTGCGCGCCATCGCCTGCACCTCCGTCGTACGCTCGTTAATTAATATTCGTAGCCGAGTATACGGAGATGACTTTCGCGATACAAGTTATATCGCGAGTTGGGTTTTCGGGCTACGTGCGCCCCGGGAGGGCGGCGCTCAGACCGGGGAAAATGACGGCGTGGGGCGTGGGGCGTGGGGCGTGGGGCGTGGGGCGTGGAGTGCGGCGCGGGGCGTGGCGTGAGGCGCGGAGTGCAGGGCGCGGGGTGTGGCGTGAGGTGCAGGGTTTGAGACGCGGGGTGTGAGGTGTGGGCGTGGAGCGGGGTGCGACGCCGGCGTAGGGGCAAACGCCCGCGTAGGGGTAACGCCGGGCGCAGAGGAACGCCGGGCGTAGGGGTGACGCCCGGGGGGTGGGCTCGGGCGGGAGATCCCGGAGGTTGGGCAGGCTTAATTACCGTGTTCAATTTCTGCTGTCATGGCGACAGTTTTTGCACACGGTGGCCGGACGCGGGGCCCTGGGGGCGCGTGGGGCGGCGTTAAATCGGTTGGACCGTTTGCTTGGGCGAGCTACTTTTAGCTTATGCAAGCAAGAGTTGGGGCGACGAGGGACTCGGGGGCCGGGACTCGTCGTTCGCGGGGTGGGCGGTCGGTGACCGAGCAGGCCCGGCGAGCGCAGATCGTGACCGCGGCCATCGCGGTGATCGCGGAGAGCGGGTACGGCCGCGCGTCGTTCGCGCGGATCGCCGAGCGGGCCGGGCTGTCCAGCACCGGCCTGATCTCGTACCACTTTGCCAATCGGGGTGAGCTGATGGAGCAGGTTGTCGAGCGGGTGATCGGGGCCATCACCGAGTTCATGGGCGACCGGATGACCGGCGCCACCGGAGCCGCCGATGCGCTGCGGCGCTACATCGAGGGCAACGCGGCCTTCGTCGAGACCCATCCGGCCGAGATGAAGGCGCTGCTGGAGATCTTCCTGGGCGGCGGATTCAGCTACGACGCTGGCCAGGACCGGGAAGCCAAGTCGCCGGTGGAACAGATTCTGCGCGCGGGTCAGGCCAGCGGAGAGTTCCGCGATTTCGACGTGACCGTGATGGCCACCATGATCCAGCGAGCCGTGGACGGGCTGCCCTTCCTGCTCACGGACGACCCGGGCTTCAACACGCGGACCTACGCGGCTGAGGTCATCACGGCGTTCGAGCTGGCCACGAGGGCCGCGCCGTGAGCGGGACGACGCCGGGGCCGGAGACGGCGGCAGCCTCGCAGCCGGCGGCGGCGCCGGCCGGGGCGACGGGGCCGGCGTCACCGGGCACGCCGGCCGGGGCGACGGGGCCGGCGTCACCGGGCACGCCGGCCGGGGCGACGGGGCCGGCGTCACCGGGCACGCCGGCCGGGGCGACGGGGCCGGCGTCACCGGGCACGCCGGCCGCGCGGCCGGAATCGTTGCGGCGGACGCTGGCGCTGCTGGTCCTCGACATCGGCGCGCCGATCGGGGTCTACTACGGGCTGATCGGCGCGGGCGTATCCACCCTGGTGGCGCTGGGCGCCGGCGCGCTGGTGCCCGCCGTGGGCGTGATCGTCCAGCTCATCACCCGGCGACGGCTGGACGGCGTGGGCGGAGTCGTGGTGGTCAGCGTGCTGGCCACCATCGCCCTCTCGCTGCTGACCGACAACCCGCGGTTCCTGCTGGCCCGGGAAGGGTTCATCACCGCGCTGTGGGGGCTGTGGTTCCTGGCCACCCTGCGGGCCACGCGCCCGGCCGCGTTCCGGCTGGCCCGGCCGCTGATGGAGGGCCGCCGGTCGTTCGGGCAGGCCTCGTGGGATGAACTGTGGGCCACCGGACCGGCGTTCGGCCGGATCTGGCGGGTCAGCACGGTCATGTGGGGCGCCGGCCTGCTGGTGGACGCCATAGTCCGGGTGCTGATGTCCTACACGCTGCCGGTAGCGGTGGTACCAGGCCTGGGCGGGGCCCTGTGGCCGGTGACGTTCATCGTGCTGCAGGTCGTGACCAACGTGTACTACCACCGGGCCGGGCTGTACCGGATGCTAGGGGCGCCCTGGATCAGCCGGGGACGTGCCGAGCTTGTTAAAAATGAATCCGGGGGAACGGCCAGCAGCCAGGCTGTTTCCGGCTCCGCCGGACGCGGACGTTAACCGGTTGGCGACGCGGCGGGTGGGTGCCAGGCTGAGGCAAGTGACGGATGAGGCGGGGCGGGAGCGGCTGCGGCGGACGTTTGAGAGCGCGGCCGCCCGGTACCAGCGGGCGCGGCCCGAGTATCCGGCGGCGCTGTACGACGACCTGCTGGCGGTGACCGCGCTGCCGCCCGGCGACCGCATCCTGGAGATCGGCTGCGCCACCGGGAAGGCCACGCTCCCGCTGGCCCGGCGGGGCTTCGGGGTCACCTGCATCGAGCTGGGCCCGGACCTGGCCCGGGCGGCGCGGGCCAACCTGGCCGGTTTCGACGTGTCGGTGGTGGAAGGGTCATTCGAGTCGTGGCGCCCGCCGGCAGGGGCCCGGTTCGGCTTGGCCTTCGCGGCCACGGCCTGGCACTGGATCGACCCGGCGGTGCGGTACCAGCGGGCTTGGGCCGCGCTGCGGCCGGGCGGCCACCTGGCCCTCTGGTCGGCGGGACACGTGTTCCCCGACGACGGCGACCCGATCTTCGACGAACTGCAGGAGGTTTACGACGAGATCGGTGCGGGCGAGCCCGCGGGGGCGCCCCGGCCGCGCCCGGGAGAACTGCCACCTGTGGCAGGCGACATCGAGGCCAGCGGGCTGTTCTCGGTGGTGCACGTCCGGCAGTTTGACTGGGAGACGGTGTACACCGCCGCGGAGTACATCGACCTGATCACCACGTTCTCCGGGCATATCGCGATGGCGGACTGGCAGCGGGAGCGGCTGTACTCGAACATCGGGGCGAAACTGGCCGAACGGCCGGGCGAGGCGCTGCAGCGGCACTGGGGCGCGGTCCTGCAGGTCGCGCGGCGACGGGACGCGGCGGCCGCAGACTAGGCGGTGCGGCGCAGCTCGTGTTCGACGGCCAGGCGGATCCAGGACGACAGCGAACGGTCGTCGGCATCGGCAGCCCGCCGGATCTGGTCCAGAAGTTCGGGCGGGAAGCGTACTGGCACCGGGGCACTCAGCCGGGTGGGCCGCCGTTTCCGCGCTGGCCCCTGAGGCTGCTGGTTTTCCGGCTCGGCGTAGAAGGCGTATTCCTCTTCCGGCGTCATCATCTGCTGTCCTTCCGATACTGGACGGCAAGGACCCGAGACGCCTCGTAGCAGCCAATCGGGCGGCACCGGCGCGGATCGCCGCCTCGGGCCGGGGCTAGTGGAACCATCAGCACTCGGCCGCCAACCTCCGCGCACATGAGCCAGTGCGCGGGCGGTTTGGCCGGGTAGAAGAGAGGGCCGCTGGCCCAGACGTCATCGATATCGTCGATCCCGAGGTGCGGGTGCTTGAAAAGATGCGCGGCCTGATCATCGATTTCGAACGGGTCGTCTTCATCTAGTAAGTCCAGGTCTAGCCGCTCGCCATCCACCCCTTAACTGTATTACAAACGCTTACACATTGCACTCGGCGGTTCCTCTCCTGGTGGGCGATATGGCATTGCGGCGCTGTTGGGCGGGTAATGCCACATCGCCTAACTGGATAGCTGTGGGTCGGCTGGGGTCTCTTCGTCGAGGAAGCCGCCGGATTGGTGGTGCCAGAGTTTGGCGTAGGTGCCGCCCAGGCTGAGCAGGTCGGAGTGCGTGCCCTGCTCGACAATCTGGCCGCGGTCCAGGACGACCAGCTGGTCCATGCGGGCGACCGTGCTCAGGCGGTGCGCGACCACGAGCGCCGTGCGGCCCTCCATCAGCCGCCACAGGGTCTGCTGGATGAGGATCTCGCTCTCGGAGTCGAGCGCGCTGGTGGCCTCGTCGAGGAGCAGGATTGGCGCGTCCCGCAGGATCGCCCGGGCCAGCGCGACTCGCTGCTGCTGCCCGCCGGACAGCTTCACCCCGCGCTCCCCCACCATCGTGTCGAACCCGTCCGGCAGCGCGTCGGCGAACTCGGTCACGTAGGCGACCTCGGCCGCGCGGCGGATCTCGGCCTCGGTCGCGTCCGGGCGGGCGAACGCGATGTTGTCGCGCAGGCTCCGGTGGAACATCGCCGGAGCCTGGGGCACGTAGGAGATCAGGCTGCGCAGGTCGGACTGCCGCAGCTGGCTGATGTCCTGGCCGCCGATCAGGATCCGGCCGTCGTCGATGTCCGTCATCCGCAGCAGCAGGCGGAGCAGCGTGCTCTTGCCGCCGCCCGACCGGCCGACCAGGCCGAGCCGGGTCCCGCTGGGAACCGTAAGGTCGAGACCGGTGAATAAGGGCAGCGCGCCCGCGTGGGCGAACGTCACGCGCTCGAAGCGGACGTCGCTGGCGGCCGGCCGCAGCGGCTCGGGCGCGACCGGGTCGACCACGGTCGGCGGGGTCATCAGCAGCTCGGTGAACTGCGCGGCTTCGGTCAGCGAGCTCTCCATCGAGCGGTAGATCTGGTTGAACTCGAACATGATCTGGGTCGCGTTGGAGTAGTAGGTGAAGGCCACGATGATGGCCTCGATGCCATGCTTGCCCCCGCCGAGGGTGATGGCGAGCACGAGGCCGAGCACGTTGGTCAGCACCGACATCGGCGCGACCAGCGTGTCGATGCGCAGGTTGGCGTAGTCCCACGACCGCACCGACTTGCGCCGCTGGTCGGCGACGCGCGACCGGTGCTCAGCCGCCTCGCGGCCCTCGGCCGCAAACGCGCGGATCGTGTCCATGTTCATCAGGCTGTCGGCGACGTGCCCGGACACGCGGGCGATCGCTTCCTCGCGCTGGTCGACCAGCTTCTGCCGACGCCGGATCAGCGGCGCGACGCCGACGCTGGTGAAGACGATCAAGCCGATGAGACCGGCCACGAGCCAGGGGTCGAAATGCCACAGCACCACGGAAGCGAAGACGAGCGGCACCAGGCTGGCCACCACGTTGAAAACCAGGTTGTCGAGAAAGTCCTCGAACCGGGAGGCAAAGCTGAGCACCCGTTTGGTCAGCGAGCCGGCGAAGTTGTCGTGGAAGAACGCCGCGTCCTTGGCCAGGAGTTCGTCCATGCCGATCACGTAGAGGTTCTCGATGCCGAGACCACCGAGGCGGTTCAGGCTGTGGGCACCGATGCGCCACAGGAGTTCGGCGAACAGCAGCACCCCGGCGAAGGCGATCAGGTACGTCACGGCTGCGCCGATGCCGAACGAATGGTGACCGACCAGGCGGCCGACCAGCTGGGCGACGATCAGCGGCGCGATGTAGAAGATGCAGGTGTTGCCCAGCGCCGGAAGCAACATCCCGGGCACGGTGAAGCGCCGGAGGCGGAAGAGTTGAGTGCCGTAGTAGCGGAGCGCGAGAACCACGGCCCGTTTCCGGACCGGTGAGCCGCGACTGGGTGCAGGTGCCGTCATGATTCCCATCCCGAGCAAGCAGCCTGGTAATGCTGCCTGACGAGAGGCTCGCGCCGCGACAGGTTTTATGGCCGGCCGGGCCAGCTCTTGCTACTCACTGTTGCCGGAGGTCACGATCGGTAAGATCTCTTTCTCCCGCCGATGATATCGGGCGCGCCATGGTCGAACAGATGTTTGACACTACTGGCCGACTCGGGCATGGTGGGGATCACTTCATCGAAGGGTCAGCCAGATAGTGCCGCAGACCGGGAGGAGCCGATCGTGGGCCAGAAGACCGTCCGATTCAGCGATCTGAGCGGACAGCTCATCACCGAGGAAGACACGCTCGCACGGGTGGTCGTGCTCGAGCACCCTGAGCTGGGTGACAGCCCGGTCGAGTTCGAGGCGCTGGCCGACGAGGCCCTGGCCGTCGACAAGGCGGCGCTGCGGGTGGCCGTGCTCGAACTCCACCTGCCGGGCGAGGAGGAGCCGCGCCGGGTCACGGTGGACCTGGATGGGTTCGACGCGATGGCCACCGACACGGCCATGAGCGAGCTGCTGATCACGGCCCGCCCCGCGCGCCGGGCCGCCCGTTCGGCCACGGCCACCAGCACCCGCGGCAGCCGGGCCGGCAGCGCCGGGGCGGCCAAGGTCAACTACTCCACGCTGGAGCACGCGGGCGAGCCGCACAAGGGCAAGATCACCGACACCGAGCGGCAGCTGGTCCAGCAGCACTTCGAGGAGATCAACGACCGGCTGGTCAACCAGGGGCTGCGGACGATCAGCCTGGCCGACCCTGACCACGTCGAGCGGTACGGCCTGGCCGACCTGGCCCGGGAGCAGCTGGGCGAGCAGGACGCGCTGCCGATCAAGGAGCTGTCGAGCGAGCGCGATGAGGACTTCGTCCCGGACGAAGAGGACGAGGCCCTGGCCAGCTGACGGCCGACCCTATGAGCTGACGCGAGGCTGTGCCCGACGGAACCTGGCACAGTCTCGCGTTTATGCAGGTTCTCCCGATCGCTCTTCCGATCGCCCGCCATGTTACTCTTCAGTAACAAGACGGACCGATGAGCGGAGGAACCGTGGGCATGCCCTCCAGTCTGGACAACGTCGAGCCGAGCGTGCTGACCGCGGTGCTGGACGGCCGCTGGGCCGGCCTGCGCGGCGACGTCCGGACCCAGCTGGCCGCGGCCGACGTGCGGGACCGGTCGGACCTGAGCACCGAGGAGTACCGGCGGCAGGTCCTGGAGGACCTGCGCCTGCTGGCCAAGACCGAGCACTCGCGGCTGGCGTTCGCGCGCGAGCACGGCGGCCTGGACGACCCGGCCGGGTCGGTGGTCGCACACGAGATGCTCGGGTTCGGCGACCTGTCGCTGATGGTCAAGGCCGGCGTCCAGTGGGGCCTGTTCGGCGGCGCGGTGCAGCTGCTCGGCACCGAGCGGCACCATCGGCGGTACCTGCGCGACATCATCGACCTGTCGCTGCCCGGGTGCTTCGCGATGACCGAGACCGGGCACGGATCCGACGTCCAGCACCTGCGTACCACCGCGACCTACGATCCGGCGGCGGACGAGTTCGTGATCAGCACCCCGGACCCGGGGGCGCGCAAGGACTACATCGGCAACGCCGCCCGGGATGGCCGGATGGCGGTGGTGTTCGCCCAGCTGGTCGTGGACGTGGCACAAGGGGCCAGCCACGGGGTGCACGCGCTGCTGGTGCCGATCCGGGACGAGGACGGGCAGGCCATGCCCGGTGTGCTGATCGAGGACTGCGGGCGCAAGGGCGGCCTGAACGGCGTCGACAACGGGCGGCTGACGTTCCGCGACGTGCGGGTGCCGCGGGAGGCGCTGCTCAACCGGTTCGGTGACGTGACCGCGGACGGGCACTACACCAGCCCGATCGCCAGCGACGGGCGCCGCTTCTTCACCATGATCGGCACGCTGATCCGGGGGCGGATCTCGATCGCGGGGACCGCGGGCAGTGCGGCCAAGCGGGCCCTGGCCATCGCGGTGGCCTACGGCAACCGCCGGCGGCAGTTCGAGCTCCCGGACGGCTCCGGCGAGGTCACGCTGCTGGACTACGGGGCCCACCAGCGCAAGCTGCTGCCCGCCCTGGCCACCACCTACGCCCTCAGCTTCGCCCAGCACGAGCTGGTCGGAGCGCTGGCGGAGGTGACCCGGGCCACCGAGCCGGACGAGCGGCGGCAGCGGGAGCTGGAATCCCGGGCGGCCGGGCTCAAGGCCGTGTCGACCTGGCACACCACCGCGACCATCCAGACTTGCCGGGAGGCGTGCGGCGGGGCCGGGTACCTGGCCGAGAACCTGCTCACGACGCTCAAGGCCGACACCGACGTGTTCACCACGTTCGAGGGCGACAACACCGTGCTGCTGCAGCTGGTGGCCAAGGGCCTGCTGACCAACTACCAGAGCGACTTCGCCGATCTCGGCACGCTGGCCACGGCCCGGTTCGTGGCGGAGAAGTTCGCCGGCGCGCTGATCGAGCGGACCGCGGCGCGCGGGGTCATCGAGCGGCTGACCGCGGCGGCGCCGGGCCGGGACGACGAGACCGTGCTGTTCGACCGGGCCTGGCAGGTGCGCGCGTTCGAGGACCGCGAGCAGCACATGGTCGACGGGCTGGCCCGGCGGCTGCGGCGCGCCGCGGCCGAAGCGACCGAGGCCTCCGGGGCGGGGGGCGCGGCGGGCGCGGGGGGCGCGTTCGCGGTGTTCAACGACGTCCAGGACCACCTGCTGCGGGCGGCCCGGGTGCACGTGGACCGGGTCGTGCTGGAGGCGTTCGTGGCTGGGCTGGAACGTTGCCCCGACCCGGCGGCCCGGGCCTTGCTGAGCCGGTTGTGCGACCTGTACGTGCTGGCCACGATCGAGGCCGATCTGGCCTGGTTCCTGGCCCACGGCCGGCTGACCCCGACCCGGGCCAAGTCGGTGACCAGCGCGGTCAACAGTCTGTGCCAGCAGCTGCGGCCGCACGCACAGACCCTGGTGGACGGGTTCGCGATACCGCCGCAGTACCTGGACGCGGAGATGCTGCGCCCGGCCTGAGGCTCTGGGCTGCGGCGGATCCGTTACCCGGCAGCGGTTTCAGTCGTATTCGCTGAAACCGCTGCCCCAGGATGGATCAAGAAACTCGGCGGCGGTTACTCGATGCGGGCCAGGTCGTCGACGGAGACGGGGCGGCCTTCGGACTCGGGCATGGTCCTGACCACGGCGAAGGACTCGGGCGGCAGCTCCAGCACCGGGCCGGCGTGGTTGACCTTGGCCGAGGCCAGCAGGACGACGTCGACCGGGCGGTCCAGCCGGACGTTGTCGACCTCGCCCGCCAGGTTGCAGACGACCCGGATCGCGCCGCGGTGCAGCACCAGCCAGCGCTCCCCCGGCCCGGTCTCGACCGCGTACTGATCCAGCCGCGGGTCGGCCAGCTCGGGGTGGGTGTGCCGCAGCGCGATCAGGTCGCGGTACAGCTGGAGCAGCGTGCGGTGCTCACCGGCGGACAGCTCGGCCCAGTCCAGCGTGCTGCGCTCGACCGTTGCCGGGGACATCGGGTCCGGGATCTCTTCTTCGCCCCAGCCGTGGGCGGCGAACTCAGCCCGCCGGCCGTTGCGAACGGCGGCGGCCAGGTCCGGGTCGGGGAACGAGGCGAAGAACTGCCACGGGGTGCTGGCCGCCCACTCCTCCCCCATGAAGATCATCGGCGTGTAGGGCGAGGTGAGAATAATGGCCGCGCCGCAGGCCAGCAGGCCGGGCGGGACCTTGGCCGATAGCCGGTCCCCCTCGGCCCGGTTGCCGATCTGGTCGTGGTCCTGCAGGTAGGCCACGAACCGGGAGCCCGGGATGCGGCTCGGGTCGAAGGCCCGGCCGTGGGTCCGGTGGCGGAACGAGGACCAGGTGCCGGCGTGGAAGTAGGCCTGCCGCAGCGTGGTGGCCAGCGCGCCCTTGGCCGCGAAGTCGGCGTAGTAGCCCTGGGTCTCGCCGGTCAGGGCCACGTGCAGCGCGTGGTGGATGTCATCGGACCACTGGGCGACGAGCCCGTAGCCGCCCGCCTCGCGCGGCAGGATCAGCTTCGGGTCGTTCAGGTCGGACTCGGCGATCAGTGACAGCGGGCGGCGCACCCCGGCGGCCAGGGCATCCGTCGCGGCGGCCAGCTCCTCCAGCAGGTGGGTGGCCCGGCGGTCCACGATGGCGTGCACCGCATCCAGCCGCAGCCCGTCCACGTGAAAGTCGCGCAGCCAGCCGAGCGCGTTGTCGATGACGTAGCGCCGGACCTCATCGGAGCCGGGGCCGTCCACGTTGAGGGCCGAGCCCCACTGGTTCTCGCCGGAGAAGTAGGACGCGAACCGGTCCAGGTAGTTACCAGAGGGACCGATGTGGTTGTAGACGACGTCGAGCACGACGCCGAGCCCGCGCTGGTGGCAGGCGTCCACGAAGCGCTTGAACCCGTCCGGGCCGCCGTAGGGCTCGTGCACCGCACCCCAGAGGACGCCGTCGTAGCCCCAGCCCGCGGTGCCGTCGAAGGCGTTGACCGGCAGCACCTCGACCAGGTCGACGCCGAGCTCGGCCAGGTAGTCAAGCTGCTCGATGGCCGAGTCGAACGTGCGGCCCGGGGTGAACGTGCCGATGTGCAGCTCGTAGATGACCGAGCCCGGCAGCGCGCGGCCGGTCCAGGCCTGGTCGGTCCAGCGGTAGGCGGCGTGGTCGTAGACCCGCGACGGCCCGTGCACCCCCTCCGGCTGCCAGCGCGAACGGGGGTCGGGCAGCGGCGTGTCGTCGTCGTCCACCAAAAAGGCGTAGTCGGTACCAGGGTCGAGCGGGTCCGGCGCATGCCACCAGCCGGACGCGTCCTTGGTCAGCTCGACATCGCGATGCTCGGCCCGGAGCCGGACGCGCTGGCGGTCGGGGGCCCAGACGGACGGGTGAAACGGAGTCACTGGTCACCTCGCACGAGAAGGGCCACCGGGTAGCGGCTCAGCAGGCCAGCCAGCGGGACGGCACCGGCCGGGACGGCGCGCCCGGTGAGGGCGTCGATCCATCCGATGCCGCCCGCGATACTGGGCAACTTCAGGGTGGTGTCACGCCAGCCACGGGACCGGCCCAGCGTCAGCGGCAGCCGGGTGGCCACGGTCACCATTCGGCCCGAGCCACGCTGGAAGGCCACGGCGTGCCGGGCGGCCGGTCCGTCGGCGGCCAGCGGCCGGTACCCGCTGAACAGCTCGGGCCGATCCCGGCGCAGCCGCAGCGCCCGGGCCACCACCAGCAGCTTGGCCGCGCCGGAGTTGTCGATCGGCGGCAGCCAGCCCGCGTCGATCCGGGCCAGCAGCTCGCGCCGGTGAGCGAAGTCGACCGGACGGCGGTTGTCCGGGTCGACCAGCGACAGGTCCCACAGCTCGCTGCCCTGGTACAGGTCGGGCATGCCCGGCATGGTGAGCTGGACCAGCTTCTGGCCCAGCGCGTTGACCCAGCCCGCGGGGCGGATCAGCCGCACGAACCCTTCCACGTCGGCGATCAGGCCCGCGTCGGCCAGCACGGCCTCGGGCCAGGCCGCCACCGCCTGGTCGAACTCCTCGTTCGGCTCGGTCCAGCTGGTGGCCAGCTTGGCTTCGCGGGACGCCTTCTCCAGGTAGCCGCGCAGGCGTTCCGGGCTGATCGGCCAGGCGCCGAGCAGCGATTGCCAGGCCAGCAGGTTCAGCGTCGGTTCTGGGAGGCGGGCCCGGGCCGACCATCGGCGGACCGCGTCGGCGAACTCGTCCGGCAGCTCGGACAGCACGGCCAGCCGGGCCCGGACGTCCTCCGACCGCTTGGTGTCGTGCGTGGACAGCGCGGTCATGGTGGCGGCGTGCGGACCCTGGGCCAAGGTGGTGGACCGGCGGTGGAACTCCTCCGGTGGCACGCCGAACCGGCCCGGGTCCCCGCCCACCTCGTTCAGCGCGACGAACCGGTTGTAGCGGTAGAAGACGGTGTCCTCGACGCCCTTGGCCATGACCATGGCCGCGGTCTGCTGAACCCGTTCGGCCAGCTCACCGCCGGGATCACCGGTCATCTGGGTCACCAGCGCGCCAACGAGACCGGCCAGTTCTGGCGTGCGCTGGGCCGCCGAGTCGGCGGCGTCGTACAGCGGGCTGGCCAAGCCGTCGGCCAGGTAGGACCGGTACACGGCGAACGACGCGAGCAGCTCGATCACCGCCCGCTCGGTGTCGGCCGGGCTGCCGGGAAGATCGCCCGGCCGGTCGCGGGCGGCGACTTCGACGATGCGGCGGACCTCGGCCCGCAGGATGTGCTCGGCGATCCACCGCTTGCCCTCGTACTCCAGCTGGGTCAGATCCTGCGGCCCGCACTCGGCCTCAGCCAGGGCGGTCAGCGCGCCTTCCCCGCCGGAGTCGACGAACAGCCCGCAGACCAGGCGGAGCACGTCGTAGCCGGTGGTGCCGTCCACCGGCCAGCGGGAGGGCGGCGGCAGGGCCTCGTCTGGGCCGAGGATCTTCTCCACCACCAGCCAGGCCGACGGCGCGTCTCCGGCCAGCCGCCGCAGGTAGCCGCCGGGGTCGGCCAGGCCGTCCGGGTGGTCCACCCGCAGCCCGGTGACCAGCCCGTCGGCCACCCAGCCGAGCACGGTGGCGTGGGTGGCCCGGAAGACCTCCGGGTCCTCGACCCGGACCGCGGCCAGCGTGGTGATGTCGAAAAAACGCCGGTAGTTCAGCTCGGTGTTGGCCCGCCGCCAGTTGGTCAGCCGGTAGTGCTGGCGCTCGTGCACCTGCTGCGGCGTACCCGCACCGGTGCCGGGCGCGATCGGGAACCGCTGATCGTAGTAGGCCAGCTGGCCGTCGACGAGCTTGAGGTCACCGGTCGCGGCGTCGTCGGCCAGCACCGGGACCATGATCGGCGGCCGGCTCCAGTCGATGTCGAAGAACTTGGCGTACTCCGACTCGGGCCCGTTTTCGAGCACGTCCCACCAGGGCGGATTGGCCTGAGGCACAGCGATGCCCTCGTGGTTGGGCACGATGTCCAGCACCAGTCCGAGCCCGGCCTGGCCTAGCCGCCCGGCCAGCCGGGTGAAGCCCTCGTCGCCGCCCAGGGCCGGGCTGGCCCGGGTCGGGTCGACGACGTCGTAGCCGTGGGTGGAGCCGGGCGCCGCAGCCAGGACCGGGGAGGCGTACAGCGCGCCAACCCCCAGGTCGGCCAGGTAGCCGATCAGGTCGGCGGCGGCGGCGAAGTCCAGATCCGGGCCGAGCTGGACCCGGTAGGTGGAGCTGGGCACCGAACGGGGCGGCTCCGGGTCGGAGCGGCCGGGCTGCGTCACTCGTTCGGCTCGCTGCGCTGCAGGACGACCAGGGATCGTCCGGCCACCTTCAGCGTGGCCTTGGCCTCCACCACCCGCGCTCCTTCCATCAGGTCGTAGCTGCTGCCCGCGGTGACCGCACCCAGCGGCGGGGTCAGGCTGCCCAGCGGACCCAGGGAGGTGACGCCGCCGAGCGCACCCAGGGCGGCCGGGACCTCGCCGGCCGCGGTGTCGAGCACGACCGCCCAGCGCTCCCCGTACGCCCGGCCGGGCAGCGCCATCGTGACATCTTCCGGGTCGGCGTTGAAAGCGAGCAGGAATGAACTGTCGGTGACTGGTTCACCGCGAGCATCCAGATCGGGGATGCCGTTGCCGTTCAGGAACACCATCACGCTGCGGCCGACCGTGCCGGACCAGTCCTCGTCGGCCATTTCGGTGCCGTTGACGCCGAACCACACGATGTCGCGGAGCCTGTCGCCCTCGGGGTTGGGGCGGCCGGAGAAGAACCGGCGGCGGCGGAACACCGGGTGGGCCCGGCGGAACTCCGACACCGCGGCGGTGAACGCGGCCAGGTCGGAGAACTCCTCGGCCCGCTCCCAGTCCACCCAGGAGATCTCGTTGTCCTGGCAGTAGGCGTTGTTGTTGCCGCCCTGAGTGCGCCCGAGCTCATCCCCGCCGAGCATCATCGGCACGCCCTGGGACAGCAGCAGCGTGCTGATCAGGTTGCGCCGCTGCCGGGCGCGCAGCTCGTTGACCTTCGGGTCGTCGGTGGGGCCCTCGACCCCGCAGTTCCAGGACCGATTGTCGTCCGCGCCGTCCCGGTTGTCCTCGCCGTTGGCCTCGTTGTGCTTGTGGTTGTAGGAGACCAGGTCGTTGAGGGTGAAGCCGTCGTGCGCGGTGATGAAGTTGATCGAGGCGGCCGGTCGCCGCCCGTCGTGCTGGTACAGGTCGGATGAGCCGGTGATGCGGGACGCGAACTCGCCCAGGGTGGACGGCTCGCCGCGCCAGAAGTCCCGCACCGTGTCCCGGTACTTGCCGTTCCACTCGGTCCACAAGGGCGGGAACTGGCCGACCTGGTAACCGCCGGGGCCGACGTCCCACGGCTCGGCGATCAGCTTGGCCTGGCTGATCACGGGGTCCTGCTGCACCACGTCAAAGAACGCGGCCAGCCGGTCCACGTCGTAGAACTCCCGGGCCAGGGTGGCGGCCAGGTCGAAGCGGAACCCGTCCACCCGCATCTCGGTGGCCCAGTAGCGCAGCGAGTCCATGATCAGCTGGAGCGAGTGCGGGTGCCGGACGTTCAGTGAGTTCCCGGTGCCGGTGTAGTCCATGTAGTACCGCAGGTCGTCGTCGACCAGCCGGTAGTAGGCCGCGTTGTCGATGCCGCGGAAGGACAGCGTGGGCCCGAGCTGGTTGCCCTCGGCGGTGTGGTTGTACACCACGTCCAGGATGACCTCGATGTTGGCCTCGTGCAGCGCGCGCACCATGGCCTTGAACTCCTGCACCTGGTTGCCGCCGCCGGTGGCGGAGTAGGCGGCGTGCGGGGCGAAGAAGCCGATCGTGTTGTAGCCCCAGTAGTTGCGCAGGCCACGCTCCTCCAGCACCTTGTCGGTGAGGAACTGGTGTACCGGCATCAGCTCGATGGCGTTCACGCCCAGCCGGGTCAGGTGCTCGATCACGGCCGGGTGGGCGATGCCCCCGTAGGTCCCCCGCAGCTCCTCGGGCACGGCCGGATGCTGGTAGGTCAGGCCCTTGACGTGCGCCTCGTAGATGACCGTCTCGTTGTAGGGGATGCGCGGCGGCCGGTCGTTGACCCAGTCGAAGAACGGGTTGATGACCACGCCCTTGCACATATGGGGGGCGGAGTCGTCGTCGTTGCGCTCATCCGGCTGGCCGAACTTGTAGCCGAACAGCGATTCGTCCCAGTCCACCTCGCCGGTCACGGCCTTGGCGTACGGGTCGAGCAGCAGCTTGTTCGGATTGCAGCGCAGGCCCTGGGCGGGGTCGTACGGCCCGTGGACGCGGTAACCGTACTGCTGGCCGGGCACGATGTTGGGCATGTAGCAGTGATGGACGAACCCGTCCATCTCGGTGAGCCCGATCCGGGTTTCTGCGCCGTCGTCGTCGAACAGGCAGAGCTCGACCTTCTCGGCCACCTCTGAGAACAGCGCGAAGTTGGTACCCGCGCCGTCGTACGTGGCTCCGAGGGGGTACGGATTGCCAGGCCACGGCGGCATAAAGAAACTCCTCGACGGTAAGGCCGCCCATGCGGCCGGCACTGAGGGCAGCATAGGGCGGCCCGGAAAAGTCTGTCAGTGAAGGGGGCTACTACCGAGTGCCCGGCTGGTCGCCGGTCACTGCCTTGGTCGGCCCCACCGCGACACCGGGGTGGACCGCCGAACCGTAATCCTCAGCGACGCGGCCCTCCTGCCCGGCCTGCGCCGACGGGTCGCCCTCCAGCACGGTGTCGTTCATAATGCCGACAAGCTTACCGGCCGGTACGGACAGGATCACGATGCCCAGGCACCCCCAGAACAGCGGCCACACCTTATCGACCACGCCGAACGCACCAGCCACGAAGGCCATGATCAGGATCGCGACGAGCGCCCAGGAGGTCGGGCGGCCGTGCAGGTTCTCGTGATCCCCCATCGGCGTTTCGCCGGGCTGGTGCTGGCCCGGGGCCGTACCCTGCTCGGTCGGCCCATGGTCGTGATACTCCATGGCTGCCCGACTGCCCTTTTCCGTGCCTCTCAATCAGCCGGGCAGGGCGGCGCGGATCTTGGCCGCGTACTCCTCGGCCGGGTGCTCGGCGTCGTAAGGGTGCCGCGGGCCCAGCCAGAAGCGCAGGCCGTCCTTGCGCCGGCGGGGAATGACGTGCAGGTGCAGGTGGGGCACGGACTGGCTGACCACGTTGTTAATGAGAATCATGGAGCCATCGGCGGCCAGGCCGTCCTCGACGGCACGCTCCAGGCGCTGGGCCTCGGCAAAGAACTCGCCGACCCGGTCCGCAGGCAGGTCGCTGAGCAGCCGGATGTGCACCTTGGGCACCAGCAGGGTGTGGCCGTAGAACAACGGCCGATGATCGAGGAATGCGATGTAGTGCTCGCCCTCGTCGATGACGTCGGCCTTGGTTTCGCCACTGATGATCGCGCAGAACACGCACTTCCCAGGCTCGTCGCTCATTGGAGCATGCTAGCGAGCGGGTAAGGTGTCCCCTGTGCCGAGCCGCAGCGATCTCGAGGCGATGTCCTCACCCGAGCTTCACGACCTAGCCATGCGCCGCGCGCTGCACCACGCGGACTTCGGGTTCCTGTGGCAGCTGCTGCGCGAGATCCCGGCGGCCGAGGCCGCCGAGGGCAACCCGGGCCGGACCGGGGCGGACATGTACCGGATCTCGGCGCTGATCTCGGACGCGCTGGGCTCAGGCGAGGGCGAGACGGCGGAGGCCCTCCGCCCGCTCTACCTCGACTACCTGGAAAAGCACGCCGACGACGTCCCGCCGCCGGCTGCTTCCGACACCCCGCCCGCGCCGGCTCCTTCCGACACGCCGCCCGTTCCGCCTGCGACGAGCTAGGACAGGCGTCAGGCGCTGATCTCCAGGGCCGGGTCGAAACGGTAGCCGACCCGGTGCTCGGTGGTCAGGCACTGGCCGAAGGCCGGCCCGAGCTTACGGCGCAGTCGGCTCACGTGCACGTCCACCGTGCGGGTGTGGTGATGTGAGTTGTCCTGCTGGCCCCAGACCCGCTCCAGCAGGTCGGCCCGGCTGAACACCTGGGCCGGGTTGGCGCTCAGGAACGCCAGTAGCTCGAACTCCTGGTAGGTGAGCTGGACCTCCTGGCCGCTCAGCCACACGCAGCGGCGAGCGTGGTCCACGACCAGACCGCGGCCGGTCCGCGGGGAGGCCTGGGCCAGGTCACGGGGGGCCGAGGCCGGCACCGTGTAGCCGACGATGGCCAGCGAGCTGTCGGTGCCCGGGATCGGGACTACCGCGAGCAGCGTCCCCGGCGAACTGGGCCCGTCCGGCCCGGTCAGGCGGTCCAGGTCGGCGGGGGGAAAGCTGACCGGGGCAGGCTCGGGGCGGGCCGGGCCGGGTATCTGGAAGACTCGCGCGGCGGCGAGCAGGTCGGACGGCATTTCGTGACTCCTTCACGTGCAAAGCGGCGGCCCTTGTAATCCAGTTGCGCGAGGACCGGTCCCGCGTCACAGCGGGACGGTCAGCGGCACGCCGGACACTGGGCACTGGCCACTCGGACGAAGTCCACGTGGCCGCGCCGCACCAAGCGCAGAGCAGTCGTCACGCTCATATCCTACTTATTGGGTCTGTTTAATCAAGATTGAATCGTGAACTGGCGTATCACAGTGCGCTGACCAGCGGTTTTAGCGGGTATCGAACGGGCCGTCGTCGGGGAGCGTGGTCGTCAGCGGGTCTCGAACGGGGCGCCGTCGGGAAGCTCGGCGCCGTACCAGGCTTCGATGATGCGGCGGGCGATGGAGACCGCGGGCGGCAGGGCCAGTTCCCGGGCCTCGAGGACGCGGCGCAGGTCCTCGCGTGAGTACCAGTGCGCCTCGGCAATCTCGTCGGCGTCGACCCGGATGGTCAGGTCACCGACGGCCTGGGCCCAGAAGCCGAGCATCAGGCTGCGCGGCATCGGCCAGGGCTGGCTGTCCAGGTAGGTCACCTGGTCCACGGTGATACCGGTCTCCTCGTGGACCTCCCGGGCCACGGCGTGCTCGGCCGACTCCCCCGGGTCGACGAAGCCGGCCAGGATCGACACCCGGCGCTGCGGCCAGGTCACGTTGCGGGCCAGCAGGCACCGGTCGTCCGGGTCGGTGACCAGCATGATCACCGCCGGGTCGGTCCGGGGGAAGTGTTCGGTGCCGTCGGCCGGGCAGGTGGTCGAGTGGCCGCCGGGATTGACCACGGTCGGCGTGCCGTCGATCGGGCAGTGGGTGTGGGTGTCGTGCCAGTTGGCCAGGGCGATCGCGTGGGTGAGCAGGCCGGCGTCCCGGTCGCCCAGCAGCGAGCCCGCCTCGCGCAGCGACAGCGGCCGCGGCACCCCGGCCGGGCCGGGGTCGGAGGGGGCCGGCTGGTCACGGCCTGGGCCGGTGCCGCGGGCGGCGGGCGAGTCCGGCGGGACGCCGCCAGTACCCGGGGAGCCGCTGGCCTCGCCGGACGGGGTGCCGATGCCTTCGAGGGGAGCGGACACGCCCCAGTAAACCGTGCGCTCGTCTTCCACGCCGAGCAGGAAGCGGACGCCGGGCGGGGCCTGCCCGGGTGAGATGAACACCAGCTCGCCGGAGTCGCCAGTTAGCCGGACCAGCGCCCGGCCGTGGTCCACCACCAGCACCCGGGTGTCCGGGTCGGCCCAGGTCGTGTCCAGCCAAGCCTGGTCGGTGCGGCGTTCGGTGGCCCGGTCGACCGTCTCCCGGGCCAGCACCAGTTTCCCCAGCGGGCCCACCGGCCGGTCGCCGGTCACGGACGGGGCTCGGCGCTAGCGCCCGGCGCGACGGCGGATTCCGCCAGTTCCTGCCACAGGTAAGCGGCCGCTTCGGCCCCTTTCAGCAGGAGGTCCATGTCCACCTTTTCGTTCGGGGCGTGGATGCGGTCGGCGTCCAGGCCGACCGCGACGAACACGAGCGGGGCGCCCAGGATCTCGGCCAGGTCGGCCTCGGGTCCGCTGCCACCCTCACCGGTGAACAGGACGTCGCGGCCGAAGGCCCGGCCCAGCGCCCGGCGGGCGGCCTGCACGGCTGGGGAGTCGACCGGGGAATGGGACGGGCGCACGCCGGGACCGGCGAAGGTCACCCTGGCCTCGACCCCGGGTGGCGTGTGGTCGGCCACGTACTCCTGCAGGGCCGCGATCACGTCGGCCGGGTCCTGGTCGGCGACCAGCCGGAAGGACAGCTTGGCGTGTGCTTCCCGCGGGATGATCGTCTTGGTGCCGGGACCGATGTGGCCGCCCCACAGGCCGTTGATCTCGGCGGTCGGCCGGGTCCAGATCCGCTCCAGCGTGCTGAAGCCGGCCTCGCCGGTGGCGGCGCGGCTGTCACCCGCCTCGGCCAGCCAGGCCTTCTCGTCGAACGGGAGCCGGACGAACATCTCCCGTTCCTCGTCGCTGAGCGGGAGCACCCGGTCGTAGAAACGCGGCAGCGTCACCCGGCCCGCGTCGTCGTGCAACCCGTCCAGCAGCTGGGCCAGCGCGCGGGCGGGGTTGGGCACGGCCCCGCCGAACGAGCCCGAGTGCAAGTCGCGGACGGGGCCGGTCACGTCAAGCTGGGCGTCGACCAGGCCGCGCATGCCGATGCACATGGACGGCACGTCCCGCGACCACATCGTGGTGTCAGAGATGACGATCAGGTCGCAGCCGAGCCGGTCCCGTTCCCGGTGCAGCAGCTCGGCGAAGTGCGGGGAGCCCGACTCCTCCTCCCCTTCGATCAGCAGCTTGAGCGTGACCGGCGGGGCCGCCGAGCCGGACGCGGCCAGCGTGGCGCTGACCCCGAGCGTGTGAAACAGCACCTGGCCCTTGTCGTCGGAGGCGCCGCGGGCCAGGATCTGCCCGTCCTGTTCGACCGGTTCGAACGGCGGGTTGTGCCACTCGGCCAGCGGGTCGATCGGCTGCACGTCGTGATGACCGTAGATCAGCACGGTGGGCGCGGCCGGATCGGCGGCGGGCCACTCGGCGAACACCGCTGGTTGGCCATCGGATGCGGGGGCACCGGTTTCCCAGATCTCGGTGACCGGGAAGCCGGTCGCGGACAGCCGGGCGGCGAGCCACTCGGCCGACCTGCGTACGTCGTCGCGGCGAGCCGGGTCCGCGGAGATCGACGGAATGGCCAGCCATTCCTTCAGGTCCGCGAAGAAAGCGCTGGCGTTCTCCTCGATGTACGTACGGGCATCCATGGGGCCAACTCTAACCAGAACGGGCAGGTCACTTCCGGGCGCGTCGGCGGCCCGGCCGACCTGGTCAGCGATTGTGCGCGGTGATCTGAGCGGACTGGCAGCCGGTCATCGTGACGTAGTGGCACGTGGTGGCCGGGGCGGGGGTAGCCCCGGCCGGGCGGACGTGGTTGAGCACGGAGAACAGGATCACCATCAGACCCAGCGCGCACGCAGCCATGACCACCGAGAGGATGGCGGCGATCCGCGACCTGCCGGGACGCCGGCTGGAACTGCTGATGCTCATGGTGTGGGGGTAGCGGCCCTGGCTGGGGAGACGACTGATGCCGAAGTGATGACTGGTGCTGGGGGTGCTAGTGGGGTCGGCGGGGGCTCCGGGTCGGGAGGGGGCGCCGGATCCGAGGGTGCCGCCGGGACCGGGGGGGCCGCCGGGGGCGGGGGGGCCGCCGGGGGCGGAGGTGGAGTCGGGACCGTAGCGGCGGCCGGGCCAGAATCTGGCCCCGGCCGACAGGCGCCCCAGACGGCTCGGAGCGGGCAAGGACTCCCGCTGGGGCATCTCCTCGGCCTGGGTGAGGCGGTTGAAGGTGTGCAGCCTCGCTACCAGCTTCGGATCCGAGCCCCGCAGGCTTTTTTCGATCTTGGCCAGCGCACGCCGTTCACCCGCCGCCAGGGTCATACCGGTCTCCCCGTGGCTATCAGTCGGTCCCGTCGAGAAGGAGCTAACCCATATACGGCGTTTCTACCGTTTTGGTTCGGAGAAAGTTCAGAAAATCGGCGCTGGCCAGGCCTGAGGGGCGGGTGGGGCAGGAGTGGCGGCCGGGGCGCGGAGGAGGAGCCGCTTGCGCTTGAAGGTGCGGGTAGGGCAGGAGTGGCGTCGCGGGGAGAGGGTCATCGCGGGTGGCTGGTGGGGCGGTCGGGGAGACAGTCAGCGCGGGTGGCTGGTGGGGCGGTCGGAGCTGGTGGGGCGGTCGGGGCAGGATTCACCCGACGGGCTTAATGTTTCGTGGGGCTGTGAGCGGTATGGGTGGTCGCCGCGGGCGCCGTGGTCGAGCAGCCCTGGACCCAGGCGATGCCGCAGGCGGCGGCGTCGGCCTGGCCGGGGGGCGGGCCGAGGCGGCTCAGCACGGTGGCCGAGATGAGGATCATGGACAGCACGAACACGCACATCGCCACCGGGGCGTACTGGACCACGCGCGACGGGCGGAGCCGCTCCCAGTGCGGCATCTGCAGGTGCGACATGCGCCGGCTGAAGCTGGTCAGCGCGTGGGCGAGCTTGGGGTCCGAACCGCGGAGCGCCCGCTCAATCTGGCTGAGCAGGCGCCGCTCGCTGCGTCCAAGGCCCATTCGGCTACCTCCGGGGGTACGGCCGAAGGCGAGACCGGCTGACCCACGCCAGCCGGAACTGATCTCCGGCGCTATTAAAGATGTCTCGCCAACCGGAGACCGCCACAATGCGGTCAGGAACGGCAGAAGCGTTCCACGGACGTCGGCGTCGTGTCCGTACCCGGGCAGTAACGACCCAGTCGACCAGATATGCCTGGTCAGCACGGCGATGCCCACAGTGTACGGTGCGCTGACGGCTGCTGCCGCCCGGCCGGCCGGATGATCATGGCCGACCTGGGCCGGGCGCCCCGGGGGAGGAAGCCGGGGCGCCGGACCGCGGATCAAACAGGTGTAACGACCAAGCCAGCCGGCGGGTCAGGCCGGGCAGGTCAGGCCGGGCAGGTCAGGCCGGGCAGGTCAGCCGCGGCGGTTAGGTCGAGGCGCCGGCGTGGGAGCGGCCGGTGGACTCCGGGCCCGCGGCCGCGTGACCGGGCTCGGGGATCATGGTCCGGCGCGTGCGGACGGCGGCGGCCAAGCCGTTGAGCACGCCCACCGTGGTGGCCAGGTCCATGCAGCCGTCGGTGACGCTCTGCCCGTAGACCAGGCCCGGCAGCGGGCCCGGCTCCTGGCGCCCGGCCTCGAGGAAGCTCTCCAGCATGACGCCGGCCAGGCCCTGCTCGCCCGCGGCGATCTGCTCGGCCAGCGCCTCGGCCACGATCGACTGGCGCCGGTAGTCCTTCTCGCTGTTGCCGTGGCTGGCGTCGACCATCAGCCGGCGCGGCAGCTTGGCCTTGGCCACCAGCTCGAGGGCGTCGGCGACGTCAGCGGCGCCGTAGTTCGGGCCGGAGCGGCCGCCGCGCAGGATGATGTGGCAGTCGCTGTTGCCCGCGGTGGTGACGACGGCGGCGGCACCGGCCGGGGTCACCCCGAAGAACGTGTGCTTGGCCGCGGCCGCCCGGCAGGCGTCGATCGCGACCTGGGCGTCCCCGTCGGTGCCGTTCTTGAAGCCCATCGGCATCGACAGCCCGGACGCGAGCTGGCGGTGGATCTGGCTCTCGGTGGTCCGCGCGCCGATGGCGCCCCAGGCCACGGCGTCCGCGATGTACTGCGGGGTGACCGGGTCGAGCCACTCGCACGCGACCGGCAGGCCCAGCTCGACGATGTCCAGCAGCAGCCGCCGGGCGGCGCGCAGGCCCTTGTGCACGTCGTAACTGTCGTTCAGGTCCGGGTCGTTGATCAGGCCCTTCCACCCGGTGACGGTGCGCGGCTTCTCGAAGTAGACCCGCATCACGATGAGCAGGTCGTCGCTCAGGGAACGGCGGACCTCGGCCAGCTGGCGGGCGTAGTCGAGGGCCGCTTCCTGGTCGTGCACCGAACAGGGGCCTACGACCACCAGCAGCCGGTCGTCGGCCAGGTCGAGTACGCGCCGGACCTCGGTCCGGCCCTGTTCGACGGTGGCTTCACGGGCCGCGCCCATGGGGAGCTCGGCCAGCAGCGCCGCTGGCGCGAGCAATGGTTCGTAGCCGGTGATGCGAGTATCACTCGTGTGATGGGACATCGGGTCTCCTCCCGGCAGAGTGACACCCACTGCCCGGGAGCCAGCCTGCCCATACATGACAAAGACAGAGGCAGATCGCCTCTGTCTGTCTGGCTCCAGGGGTTTCGTCAGCGCCGACGGACGCGGCTGGCTACACCTGGAGCCAGCGCAAAGCGCCAATACCATCGCGACATGTCCACCATGTTACACGGCCGTCCGTCCACTGCGTCGCCGCCTCGGAAGTTTCAATCGATCTTGTAATGCGACCGGGGCCGAAGGGAGTTTCTTATGCTCGTCGCGTTTTCCATCACCCCGTTGGGTGCAGGTGAGGCCGTCGGAGAGATCGTGGCCGAAGCGGTCCGGGTGGTCCGGGCCAGCGGGCTGCCCAACCGGACCGACGCCATGTTCACCACGGTCGAGGGTGACTGGGACGAGACCATGGCCGTGGTCAAGCAGGCCGTCGAGGCGGTGGCCGCCCGGGCCCCACGGGTGAGCGTGGTGCTCAAGGCCGACCTGCGCGCGGGGGTGACCGACGGGCTGACCTCGAAGGTCGAGACGGTGGAGCGCTACCTGAGCACCTGAGCACCTGAGGACGTGGGCCCCGGAGTACCTGGGCCCTTGCGGCCGCGGCGGCATTCCGGGCCCGGGAGGTCGGGCCCGGAATGACCTGGTCAGGGCCGGTCCGAGGGAGTCTATTAAATCAAAAATGTTTTATAGCTGGCCCACGCTGGTGATGCGGAGCACGGCGGTGCCGGCCTCGTCGGAAGCGTCCAGGTCGACCTCGGCGCTGATGCCCCAGTCGTGGTCGCCGGCCGGGTCGTCGAAGATCTGGCGCAGCTTCCAGACGCCGTGCTCGCGGGCCGGGCTCTGGTCCAGGATGAGCAGGGCCGGGCCGCGGGCGTCCGGGCCGGTGCCGAGCTCGTCGTGCTCATCGAAGTAGGGCTCGATCGCGTCGCCCCAGGCGTCGGCGTCCCAGCCGTTGTCCGCGTCGAGTTCGCCCAGCTCCTCGTAGTGGCCCAGCGCGGCCAGCTCGACCCGCCGGAACAGCGCGTTCCTGACCAGGACCCGGAAGGCCCGGACGTTGCGAGTGACCGGGGGCGGGCCGGAGTCGCGTTCGGCCTCGACTGCGAGGTCGGCGTCCGGGTTGCGCAGCCGCTCCCACTCGTCGATCAGGCTGGAGTCGACCTGGCGGACCAGCTCGCCCAGCCACTCGATGAGGTCGATGAGCTCCTCGGTCTTGGCGTCCTCGGGCACGGTCTGCCGCAGCGCCTTGTAGGCGTCGGCCAGGTAGCGCAGCACCAGGCCCTCGGATCGGGACAGCCCGTAGTGCCCGATGTACTCGGTGAACGTCATCGACAGCTCGTACATGTCCCGGACCACGGACTTGGGTGCCAGCTCGTGGTCGGCGACCCAGGGGTGACCCTGGCGGTAGATGCCGAAGGCGTGCTCCAGCAGCTCCTCCAGCGGCCGCGGGTAGGTCACCGACTCCAGCAGCTCCATCCGCGTCTCGTACTCGACGCCGTCCGCCTTCATCTGCCCGATGGCCTCGCCGCGGGCCTTGTGCTGCTGGGCCGACAGCACCTGGCGCGGGTTGTCCAGGGTGGCCTCGATGACCGACAGCACGTCCAGCGGGTACGACGGTGACTCGAGGTCGAGCAGGTCGATCGCGGCCAGCGCGAACGGGGACAGCGGCTGGTTCAGCGCGAAGTCGAACTGCAGGTCCACGGTCAGCCGGGCCCGGCGGCCCAGCTCGTCCGGCTCGGCCAGCTGCTCGACCACCCCGCCGGCCAGCAGGGCCCGGTAGATCTGGATGGCGCGGTGGATGAGCGCCCGCTGCGACGCCCGGTCCTCGTGGTTGTCGGTCAGCAGGTGCTTCATGGCCGCGAAGGCGTCACCGGGCCGGTTCAGCACGTTCAGCAGCATGGCGTGGCTGACCGTGAACCGGGACTTCAGCGGCTCCGGCTCGGCCGCGACGAGGCGTTCGAACGTCGGCTCGCCCCAGGACACGAAGCCCTGCGGCGGCTTCTTCCGCACCACCTTGCGCCGCTTTTTCGGGTCGTCGCCCGCCTTGGCCAGGGCGGCCTCGTTCTCCACCACGTGCTCGGGGGCCTGCACGACCACGGTGCCCACGGTGTCGTAGCCGGCCCGGCCCGCCCGCCCGGCGATCTGGTGGAACTCGCGGGCCTGCAACAGCCGGGTCTTGGTCCCGTCGTACTTGGACAGCGCGGTGAACAGCACGGTGCGGATGGGCACGTTGATGCCGACGCCGAGGGTGTCGGTGCCGCAGATGACCTTGAGCTGGCCGGCCTGGGCCAGGGTCTCGACCAGCCGGCGGTACTTGGGCAGCATGCCGGCGTGGTGCACCCCGATGCCGTGCCGGACCAGCCGGGACAGCGTCTTGCCGAACCCGGAGGTGAAGCGGAAGTTCCCGATCGTCTCGGCGATCGCGTCCTTCTCGGCCCGGGTGCACACGTTGATGCTCATCAGCGCCTGGGCCTGCTCCAGCGCCGCGGCCTGGGTGAAGTGCACCACGTAGACCGGCGCCTGCTTGGTCTCCAGCAGTTCCTTCAGCGTCTCGTGCAGGGGCGTCAGCACGTACTCGAAGGTCAGCGGGACCGGCCGCTCGTCGGACTGCACCACCGCGGTGGGCCGCCCGGTGCGGCGGGTCAGGTCCTGCTCGAAGAACCGGACGTCGCCCAGCGTGGCCGACATCAGCACGAACTGGGCCCGGGGTAGCTCGATCAGCGGCACCTGCCAGGCCCAGCCGCGGTCCGGGTCGGCGTAGAAGTGGAACTCGTCCATCACGACCTGGCCGACATCGGCGTCGGCCCCGTCCCGCAGCGCGATATTGGCCAGCACCTCGGCGGTGCAGCAGATGATCGGGGCCGACGGGTTGACGCTGGCGTCGCCGGTCATCATGCCGACGTTCTTGGCCCCGAACGTGTCGATCAGGGCGAAGAACTTCTCCGACACCAGCGCCTTGATCGGGGCGGTGTAAAAGCTGCGCTGGCCGCTGGCCAGGGCGGTGAAGTGCGCGCCCGCCGCGACCAGGCTCTTACCCGAGCCGGTGGGGGTACTCAGAATGACGTTGGCCCCCGACACCACCTCGATGAGCGCTTCCTCCTGGTGCGGGTACAGGCTCAGGCCCTGCCGCTTGGCCCACTCGGCGAACGCGTTATAGACGGCGTCGGGATCCGGGCCGTTGGCATCGGGTGCGGGGGGCAGCGCGTCAGTCAGCATCATCGCTGCTCCATCATGTCTCACTTATGGTTCAACAACGGTTCGGTCATAGACGTTCCGTGGTTGGTGTGTCGCGCGGGGGCGCGGCTGGGCGCCTGGGTGGCCGGGTGGCCGGGTGGCCGGCGCGGCCGGTCAGGCTGGCGCGGCGGCGTTGTCGGCCGTGAGGTAGGTGGCGCCGCAGGCCTCGGCCAGGGAGGGGCCGAACAGAGCGGCCGGGGTGTAGGCGCCGGGGTGGCCCTCACCGGCCAGCAGGCGGCGGGTGATCTCCGCGGGCACGGCGCCGGTGAAGGCCTGCGCGTCGCCCAGTTGCAGCCAGCCTTCCCGGACGGTGCCGTCCGGCTACTCCAGGCGGGCGTGTCCGTACGAGTACTCGCGGGGGCGTTCGCGGGACTTGAGCTTCACGCCGGCCAGCCGCTTCGTGGCGAAGGCGCGAACCGGCGGGATGGCCAGCAGCGTGGTGGCCAGAGGCAGGATCGCGCGGATGGCGGGCGATGACGGTGCCTCGCTGGAGGCCGAGACCACGTTGGGTGCCCGGCTGGCCCGCTGGGCCGCGATGAGCTCGCCGAGCGGCATACTCGCGGTGGCGACCTTCGTACCGTCCGGCAGGGTGAGGCTGGCCGGGTCGCCCGCGATCCGAGCCCGGACCAGGCGGCCGTTCTCGTAGCGACGGCCCTCGTACCGGCCGCGGCCGCGAGCGTCGGGAAAGCCGTCGAGGATGGTCCCGGCCAGGGCTTCCCCGATGACGCCGGCCTCCATCGCCAGGGAGGGGACCATGTCCACCCGGACTTTCACGGGCGCGTCGTTGTGTTGCTGGTCCAGTTGCTGGCTCAGTTGCTGGCCCAGTTGCTGGCTCAGTTGGACGACGACGCTCTCGGTGGCGGTGACGCCGAACCCAGCCCCGGTCACCAGGGTCTTCCCAGCCGTCACGGCCTGCTGGTCCAAGTCGAGCAACGCGGCCACGGCGGGCAGGTCGTTGGCCAGATCCACGTAGTGACTGCCGGTTAGGCAGGCGCGCACGATCGGTCCGGCCGTCGTGGTGAACGGACCGACCGTGTTGATGACCACGGCCGGCTGCTGGCGCTGGATCTCGGCCGCCATGTCCTCGATCGAGGCGGCGACCACAGTTCGTATCCGGCTCCCCGGCTGGGCCGCGGCGTCCTGCAGGCGGGCGGCATCCTGCAGGCGGGCGGCGTCGCGGCCGACCAGGACCGGGGACAGCCCCCGGCTCAGCAGTTCGGTCGCGATCGCCCGGCCGCTGCGGCCCGTGCCCCCCAGAATCCAGACTTCAGTCCCCATGATCGCTCCTGTCGATTGATCGCCTGGCCGTCTTCATGACGACATGGCGTGTCATCACTGTACAGGGTGATGACATTGCATGTCATCACTTATAGTGTGGCCATGAGCAGATGGCGGCCGGACGCGCGACAGCGCCTGGAGCAGGCCGCGATCGAGCTGTTCTCCACCCAGGGGTTCGCCGCGACGACGGTGCCGCAGATCACCGCCCGGGCCGGCCTGACCACCCGGACCTTCTTCCGGTACTTTGCGGACAAGCGGGAAGTGCTCTACGGCGGGGACGAGATCCCCGAATTCGCCACCCAGCTCATCACGGACGCGCCCGCGTCCCTGGAACCAGCGATGCTCCTTATCGGTGGCTTGCAGACGGTGGCCGAGACCCGCTTCGAAGGGCGGCGGGAGGAGATCCGCGTCCGGCGGGCCATCATCCGGTCGGACGAGGGCCTGCGCGAGCGGGATCTGCGCAAGCGGGCCGACCTGGGTGAGGCGATCCGGGCCGGGTTCACCGCCCGTGGCGTCGACGCCACGACCGCGGTCCTGTTGGCCGAGACCGCCGTGACCGTCATTCAGGTCGCCCTCGAGGAATGGCTGGACCGGGACGACGAGCGGACCCTGTTCGAGGTCATGCTGGAGACGATCGGGTCCCTGCAGGCGACGCTGACCACCTTCCCGCCCTTCTCGACCGGGGCGGCGGCACGGCAGCTTCCGGACGAGGAGCTCCCGGGTCGGCAGCTCCCCGATACGGCGGGCGGGGGCTAGCCCAGCTCCCCGGGCGGGGGCTTAGTCCAGCTCCGCGGGCGGGGGCCTAGCCCAGCTCTGCGGGCCGGGCCGCGCGGTAGAGCACGTGGCGCTGGAGGCGGTCGCCAGGCGGCAGCCGGGGGTGGCCGAAGTCGTCGGCTGGGTCGTGGGTCATGCCGATGCGGCGCATCACCGCCTGAGACCGGACGTTGGTCACGCTGGTGAACGAGACCACCTCGGCCAGGCCGTAGGTGGTGAACGCGGCGTCCAGGGCGCGGCCGGCGGCTTCGGAGGCGTAGCCGTGCCCCCAGGCCGGGCGGGCCAGCCGCCAGCCGATCTCCACCGCCGGAGTGAACGGCGCCTCGAACGACGGCACGGCCAGCCCGGTGAAGCCGATGAACTCCCCGGTGGCCTGGACCTCGACGGCCCACAGGCCGAAGCCGTGCTCGGCGAACCCGGCTTCGATCCGGTCCACGAACGCGTCGCTCTCGGCGCGGGTCAGCCGGGCCGGGAAGTGTTCCATCACCTCGGGGTCGGCATTCAGGGCCGCAAACGGGGCCCGGTCCTCCGGCCGCCATCGGCGCAGCAGCAAGCGATCGGTGGGCAGGCTCGTGGGGTCTCCCCGCCCGGGGGATGGCGAGCTCATGGGGCGCCCCCGCTCCGGGATGCCGGGCTCATGGTGCGCTCTCGGGGACGGCGTTGATCAGGGCAGTCAGGCCGGCCTCGTCCAGCAGGTCGGCCGGGCGGACGGTGCGGTCCCGGCGCACGTAGTGGAACGCGGCCCGCACCCGGTCCACCGGGACACCGGTCAGCGTGGCCCAGGCCAGCCGGTAGGCGGCGAGCTGAACGGCGACCGCGTGCTTTTCCGGCTCCGAGCCAGGTGGTTTGCCGGTCTTCCAGTCGACCACGTCGATCAGGCCGTCCGGGGCATCGTCAAAGACCGCGTCGATGCGGCCGCGGACCAGCCGGTCGCCGATCAGCGTCTCGAACGGCACCTCGACCTCGCGCGGCCACCGGCCCGCCCACTCGCTGCTTTCGAACTGCTTCCGCAGCTCGGCCAGGTCCGCCTCGGCCTCGGCTTCAACCCGGGCCGCCGGTCCCGGCTCACCCAGCAGGTCGTCGCGGCCGAACAGGTCATCGGTGTCGATCAGCCGTTGCTGCCCGAAGCGTTCCTCCAGCCACTGGTGGAACGCGGTGCCGCGGCGGGCGTACGGGGCCGGTGGGCGGGGCATCGGCCGACGCACCTGGCGGGCCAGCTCGGCTGGGTCGCGAGCCAGCGTGACCAGCGACGACACGGACAGATGACCGGGCAGGACGACCCGCAGGCCGCCGTCGGTGCGGCGGCGCTCCCGCTCGGCCAGCAGCAGCTCGGCGTCCCGCTGCCAGGCCGCGACCAGGGCCTGATCCTCCTCGCTCAGCGCGGCGGGGTCCTCGGTGTCGTTGGTCTCCTGGGTTTCTTCGGTCTCCCTGGCGTCCCTGGCCTCCCTGGCCTCCTGGGTCTCCTGGGCCTCCTGGGTCTCCTGGGTCTCCGCCGCCCGGGCGTCTTGCGCGGCCGCGAGGACCAGGTCGGCGCCCTCCCGGACCGCTTCGTAACGCTGCCCGGCGGGGGTCTCGGGCCAGCTGGCCGCGGCGGGCTCGGCCAGCGCCGGGTTGACGGCGTCCTCTACGGGTGGCGGCGCCCATTCGTCGATCCGGCCGGTGCCGGCCTGGCAGGCCCGCCGGACCTCGTCCAGGAACGGGGACGGTCCGAGCTGGCTGGCTCCTTCCCCCCACCAGTAGCCCGAACAGCCCAGCCAGAACGCGGCCCGGGTCGCGGCCACGTACATGAGGCGGCGCTCCTCGGCCAGATCCCGGTCCGCGCAGCGCTGGGTGAACGCGTCGACCGAGGCCGGGTCCAGGTCACGCAGGGACGGCAGGTCGGCCGAGTCACCGCGCAGACCGAACGGCAGCAGCCGCGGGTTGTCGGTCCACCGGGTGGACAGCCGGGGCCGGGCCGGGAAGACCTGCGACCGCTCCCCCGCGGCCAGGCCGGGCACCAGCACCGCGGCCCACTGCAGGCCTTTGGACGTGTGCACCGTGGCCAGCTTGACCGAGTCGGTCTCACCGACCCGGCCCGTCTCCAGGCCGAACTCCTCGGTCTCGGCCGCGCTCAGGTAGGCCAGGAACGCCCCCAGCGTCGGCTCCTCCCGTGAGCCGGCGAACGAGTCCGCCGCGTCGGTGAACGCGTCCAGGTCGGCCCGGGCCGTGAGCGGGTCCGCGCCGGGACGCGAGGCCAGCTCGATGTCCAGGCCCAGCGTGCGTTCGACCTCACCGATCAGGTCCGGCAGCGGGCGGCCGAGCTGGCCACGGAGCATCCGCAGCTCTCCGGCCAGCACCCGGAACCGGGTCAGCCCGTGAGAGGAGTACGCGCCCGGTTCGCCCAGGTCGTCCAGCGCCTCGACCAGGCTGCCCGCGTCGGTGGTGAGGTCGGTCAGCGCCTCGGCCAGCGCGTCCCCATCGTCCGCGGGCGACAGGCCGGGTGTGGCAGACGATGGGCCGGGCGGGGTGGACGGCGAGCTGGGCGGGGCGGACGGCGAGCTGGGCGGGGCGGACGGCGAGCTGGGCGAGGTCTTTCCGGTCCGGGCTTCGGCCTCGGCCTGGTCGGCGCGGGCCAGCGCCCGGGCCCGGCGGCCGAGCGCCACCAGGTCCCGCGGGCCGATCCGCCAGCGCGGCCCGGTCAGCAGCCGGACCAGCGAGTCGGACCCGGCCGCGTCGTCCAGCACCCGCAGCGTGGCCACCACGTCCTGCACCTCGGGCACGGTCAGCAGGCCGCCCAGCCCGACCACCTCGACCGGGATGTCGCGCGCCTCCAGCGCCCGGCGCAACGCCGGGAACTGAGACCGCTTGCGGCACAAGATGGCGATGTCGGACGGCCGCACCACCTCCCGGCTGCCGTCGGGCCAGGGCTGACCGTCGGGCGCGATCCCTGGCGGCAGCATCAGCAGCCGCTTGACCCGGCCGGCCACCCACTCGGCCTCGGCCGCCACGTTGTCGAGCAGCGCGCACGCCACCCAGCCGCGGCCCTCCCGGTCCGGCGCGGGCTTCAGCCGGGGCACGTCGGGGGCCTCGGCCCGCAGCTGCTGCTGCAGCACCGCCGCGGTGTCCAGCACCCGGCCGGCGTTGCGGAAGCTGGTGGACAGCAGCTTCACCGGTGCGGGCCAGCCGGCCACGCCCGGCCGCGGCGGGCGCGGCAGCACCGGGAAGTCCTGCGAGAACCGCCGCAGGTTGCCGGCGCTGGCCCCGCGCCACCCGTAGATCGACTGGCACGGGTCACCGACCGCGGTGACCGGGTGGCCGCCGCCGAACAGCGCCCGCAGCAGGACCAGCTGCGCCTGGCTGGTGTCCTGGTACTCGTCCAGCAGGACCACGTGGTACCGGCCCCGCTCGATCAGGCCGACCTCGGGGTGGCGGGACGCGATCCGGGCCGCCAGCGCCATCTGGTCACCGTGATCGAGCACCTCGCGGGTCTTCTTCTCGGCCGCGTACCTGGCCGCCAGCGGCAAGAGCTGTTCGCGGGCGCGCTGGCTCTGAATAATTTTTTTAATGTAGGCCGGTACTTTGCCTAGGGTCGCCTGGCGTGCGTCGAGCCACTCACCGATGGCCTGAACGTCGCCCGGATCCCGCAGGTGCTCGCTGAGCTCACCGGACAACGCCAGCACGGCCGCGGTGACGGTGGGCGGCCCCCAGCTGATATCGCTCATCGGGCCGTTGTAGGCGGCCACGATGCGGGCGGCCAGCTGCCACGATTCGGCCGGGGTGATCAGCCGCATGGACGGCTCCAGGCCCTCGCGCAAGGCATGGTCGGCCACCAGCCGCCCCGCGTAGGCGTGGTAGGTGCTGATCACCGGGTCGCCGGAGAACGGGAGGGTGGCGTCGGCCTGAAGCATGGGCGCGGCATCGCTTGGGGCCGCGCTGCCCGGGATAGCGCTGCCCGGGAAGACGCTGCCTGGGGTGGGGGTTTCGGCGCCGGGAGCGCCGGGGCCGGGAGCATCAGAGCCCGGGGTGTCGAGGCCGGAACGGCGTAGCCGGTCCAGCCGGGACCGGACCCGTTCGGCCAGCTCGGCGGAGGCCTTCCGGGTGAAGGTCAGGCCCAGCACCCGATCCGGCCGGACCAACCCGTTGGCCACCAGCCAGACCAGCCGGGCGGCCATGGTCTCGCTCTTGCCCGACCCGGCCCCCGCGATGACGGCCATGGGCTGGGCGGGAGCTGAGATCACCGCGGCCTGCTCGGCGGTCGGCTCGGGCAAGTCGAGCAGCCGCGCGACTTCCTGCGGACCGTACCGGGCGGTCACGGCTCGACCTGCGTGCCGTTGTCGCTGACCGGGCAGGAACCGGCGACCGGGCACGTCCGGCAGCCCGGGTTGACCCGGGCCTGGAACACCGGCCCGGCCATCCCGGCCGCCACCGTCTCCACCAGGTCCTTGGCCCAGCCCGGCTCGTCGTCCTCACCGAGGGCCCGCTGCGGCTGGATCTTGGCCCGCACCGTGTAGCCGGCCTTGCCCACCTGGACCAGCTCGGCCCCGCCGGGATCGGTCAGGCCGAACCGCTCGAACGCGCCCAGCAGCACGGCGAGCTGGTACACCCCGAGCTGCGGATGCCGCTCGAGCTCGTCCTCGCGGGGGGCGCTGCCGCCGGTCTTGAGGTCGACGACCACGGCCCGGTCCTGGTCGTCCCGCTCCAGCCGGTCCACCCGCCCGGTGATCTGCACCGGCCCGATCTGCACCTGCAGCGCCTGCTCGACCGCGACCAGCTCGCGCGGGTTGGCGGCATGCCAGTCCAGGAAGCGGCGCACCATCTTCCCGGCCAGCTCGCGCTGCTTGGCGCTGTACCAGACGCTGCCGAAGTCCAGGTGGTGCCAGATGTCGTCGATGCGGCCGCTGATCTCGGCGTCGGTCGCCCCCTGCGCGGCCAGCACCGCGGCGGCGTGGATCACCGTGCCCAGGTGCCGCAGCACGTCGGATCGGCCCGCCCCGGCGGCGGATTCCAGAAGCCAGCGCAGGCCACACCGGGTGAACGCCTCCACCTGGGACGGCGACAGCCGCACCTGCTCGCCTGGCCCGGCGATGGGCCCGGCGTCGGACAGCTCGGTCAACGCGTACCAGTGCGATGGGTGAGCGCCCCGGGTCCCGGCCTGGGCCAGCCGGGCCAGCTGGGCCGCGGCCGCACGCCGGACCGGTAGCGGTCGTTCGCGGTCGGCCACCGCGCGGCGCAGGTCCGCGGTGAGCGCGGCCAGCGACAGCCAGCGATGACCGGGCGACAGGGCCTGCTCCGGTTCGATGCCGTCACCGGCCAGCTCATCCAGGAACCGGGACGGCCGGGTGTCGGACCCGTCGCCGCCAACCGCGGTGACCAGCAGCGAGTGCTTGGCCCGGGTCACGGCCACGTAGAACAGCCGGCGCTCCTCGGCCAGCAGCTTGGACGCCAGCGCCGCCGCGGCCGCGTCGTCGGCCGTGCTCGGCGCGCCGGACGCGGCCTCGGCCAGCTCGTCCACGCCGAGCAGCGAGCCGCGCAGCCGCAGGTCGGGCCAGGTCTCCTCCTGAACGCCGGCCACCACCACCAGGTCCCACTCCAGGCCCTTGGACCGGTGCGCGGTCAGGATCCGGACGGCCTCGTCCCGGGTGGCCTGCTCGGCCAGCGTGTCGCCGGCGATCTCCTGCCCGGTCAGGCTGTCCAGGAAGAGTCCGGGCGCGCCCGGTGGCAGCGTGTCGGTGAACCGCGCCGCCGTGTCGAACAGGGCCAGCACCGCGTCCAGATCACGGTCCGCGGCAGCCCCGGCCGCGCCCCCCGTCGCGCTGGCCGCCTGCCAGATCGGGGCCAGGCCGGAGGCATCCCACACCGCCCAGAGGACCTCTTCGGCGTTGCGCCCCGCCTTGATCGCGTCGCGGGCCACAGTGAGCAGGCGGCCCAGCTTCGCCGCGGGCTCGGCCACCTGCGTGGGCACCAGGATCAGCGCCCGGGGGTCGAGGATCGCCCCGGCCAGCAGGTCAAGAGGAGGCAACAGGCTGCCGACGGGTGGCGTGCCGGTCCCGGAGTCGGGGGCGGGAGCGTCACTGGGACTCGTCTCGGCGCTGGTACTTGTCTCGGTGCGGGGACTGGGGCCGGCGCTGGCGCTGGTGCGTAGCCAGCGGCGCAGGCGGCGCAGGCCGAGCGCGTCGGTCCCGCCGAGCGGCCCGGTGAGCAGCTCGGCCGCGGTCTGCTCGTCCAGCGTGCCCGGCTGCAGCGCGCAGCGCAGCAGGGTCAGCAGCGGGCGGGTACCGGGCTCGTCGGGCAGTGGCAGCTCATCGCCCGCCACCGACACCGGCACGCCCGAAGCGGTCAGCGCCCGGCGCAGCAACGGCACCTGGCGGGTGGCCGACCGGACCAGGATCGCCATCGACGACCAGGCCACCCCGTCGGCCAGGTGGGCCCGGCGCAGCGTGTCCGCGATCAGCGCTGCCTCCTGGCTGGCGCTCTCCGCGACCACGATGCGGACCGTGCCGGGATCCGCCCCGGGCCGCGGGGCGAGGTGCCGGTGGCTGGCCGCAAGACGGATGCCGCCCCCGGCCTGGCCCGCGGGCCCGGTGGGTGCGGAGTGCACAGTGGGCGCGGAGTGCGCGGAGTGCGCGGTGGGCGCGGCGGGCAGCCGCTGGGCGATGCGGCGGGAGGCGGCGATGAGCACGGGGCCGCTGCGCCGGTTGGTGCCGAGCGCGACGACCGGCGCCGGGCTGCCGTCGGGCGCGCGGAACCGGACCGAGAACTCGGTGATGGCCCGGACGTCGGCCCCACGGAAGGCGTAGATGGACTGGTCCGGGTCGCCCACGGCAATCAGCTCCCGGCCGTCCCCGGCCAGCGCCTGCAACAGCGATTCCTGGGCCGGGTCGCTGTCCTGGTACTCGTCCACCAGGACCATGTCGTAGGCTTCCCGCTCCCGCTGGCGGATGCTGGCCCGGCTCAGCAGCGAAGCCGCGATCCGGACGATCTCGGCGTAGTCGTAAGCGGCCACTGGGGCCAGGTCGAACCGGGCCGCATACCGGTCCAGGAACCGGCCCGCCGCCACCCAGTCCTCGCGCCGGTACTGCCGGCCGAGGACGGACACCCGCCGCCCGTCCAGCCCACGCTCGGCCGCGCGAAGCAGGAAGTCCCGCAGCTCCTCGGCGAAGCCGCGGGTGGCCAGGGCCGGGCGGAGCGCGCCGGGCCAGTGGGCAGCCCCGTCGGCGATCTCGCCCCGCAGCAGCCGCCGCACCTCTAGCAGCTGTTCGGGGCCGGACAGGAGCCGCGGCAGCTCCTCCCCCATGAGCAGGAACTCCCGCCGCACCAGCGCGTAGGCGTAGCTGTGGAAGGTAAAGGCCAGCGGCTCGCGGATGGTGCGGCGCAGCCGGCCCGCGATGCGCTCCCGCAGTTCGCCCGCCGCCTTGCGGCTGAACGTCAGCACCAGCACCCGGGCCGGGTCCACGTGCCGCGCCTCGATGCGGTGGGCCACCGTCTCCACGATGGTGGCGGTCTTGCCGGTGCCCGGGCCGGCCAGCACGAGCAATGGGCCCCCGGAATGCTGAACGACCTGCTGCTGCGCATCGTCGAGCTGCAGCCGGGCCCCGGTCGCCACGGGGCGCCGGACCAGGCGGTACGGCTGGGTGCTTTCCATTGCTAAGAATTTCAGCAGAAGGCACCGACATTCTGTCGGTGTTTCCCGGGTTGGACGGCGGCCAGCATTTTGTCAGACCCTCCTGTCACCCTTCGAATATGGATTCGATCGGTATCGCCGCGCGGGACCAGGTGCTGGCTGAGCTGGCCGCCCTCGGCCCCGTGCCTGGTGATGGCCTTGGCCTGCTGGTCCAGGTCCGCCAGGTCGCGGTGTTCGCCGACCAGGTGCTCGGGCAGCTGGCCCGGCTGGCAGGCCTGGTCGATTCCACCGGCGCATTCGAGGCCGCCGGCTACGCCTCGGCGGCCGCGTTCCTGCGGCACGGCTGTGGCCGGTCGGCCGGCCGGGCCAGGGAGCTGGTCGCGACCGGCCGGGCGCTGCCCCGGCTGCAGGCCACTAATCAAGCGCTGGACCAGGGTCTGGTCTCGTTCGACGCCACCCACGTAATCAGCCGGGCCACGGCCCAGATCGAAGACGACACGCTGGCCGCGGCGGCCGAGCAGCAGCTGCTGGCCGCGGCCACGACCGGGCTGCCGGGCTCGCGGTCCGCCGCCGAAGCCGCCCGCACACTCACCGACAATGCAAAGGACACGGGCGGCACAGACGGCACAGACGGCGATCAAGTCGCCGGTGCGCCCTGGCCCGAGTGGGTGGCACCGGGCCTGGACCCACGGGAACTGCGGCGCCTGGGTGAGGACCTGAGCTACCGGGCCGATCCCGACGCGGTGGAGGAACGCCAGCGCAAACGATTCGAACGGCGTTACCTGTCCTTCGGGATAACCCTGGACAACGTCGGCACGATCAGCGGCGCCTGCAGCGACGCCCTGTCTATGGAAATCATCAAAACCGCAGCCGAGGCGTTCAGCCCGCCCGGCGGCGGCGGGGACCGGCGGACCGCGGCGCAACGCCGGATGGATGGGCTGACTGCCGCCTGCCAGTCCGCTCTCGACTCCGGGACGGCCAAGAGCCGGCACGGTGCCCTACCCCATCTGACCATCCTGCTCGACGCAGAAGGCGGCCGCCATCCCAGCGAGACGCAGTCTGGCGGCCCCGGCGATGCGCAGGCCCGCCACCCCAGCGGCAAGTCAGCCGGCGCCCATCCCAGCGGCGTTCGGCCCGGCTGGCCCGGCGACAAAGCCGGCGTGAGCCTGGGCCCGGCCCGCACCGCCCACGGGGCCGTGCTCACCGCCCGCCAGATCCTCACGCTGGCCTGCCGGGCCGAAATCTCCCTCATACGCTGGCGCGACGGGCTACCCCTCGACGTCGGACGCCGCTACCGGACCGAGACCCCGGCCCTGCGCCGCGCGCTGGCCGCCCGGGATCGGGGGTGCCGGTTCCCCGGCTGCGGGATCCCCGCCATCTGGTGCACCGCCCACCACATCCGCCCCTGGAAACACGGCGGCCGCACCCGCCTGCCCAACCTGGTACTGCTCTGCCTTCGTCCACCACCACTACTTCATCCACCAAGACGGCTGGACCCTGTCCGGCGCGGCGGACGGGACCCTGCAGTTCACCCGTCCGGGGGGCGGCCTCACTCTCGACAGCCCGTTGCCGGGCCAGCCCGCCAGCCGGAGCCCTTGACCTCATCGGCGCCCCGGCGAGGTCTACCGCGAACGCTTGCGACGACCCCGGGCAGCGGCTCAGCGCAGGCGCCCGAGTGCGATTCAGCCCGGGTGGCCGAGTGCGATTCAGCGCGCTGGCTGTGCGATTCAGCGCGCTGGGTGGCTGCAGGGCGATTCACGGCTGGGTGCTGGAGGGAGGGTTTCCTGGCTGGGGGCTTCTGGACCGTGCCAGCGGGCCCGGCGCATGTCCACCCGGAACGAGCTGCCGTCGGCCGAGGCACGCAGGGGCGTGCCTTCCTTCCGGTATTCGCGCAGGGCGGTGCGTTCGTGCCGGGCCAGCAGCGACCCGTTGGCGTGGACGACCCGCCACCACGGCACCCCTCCGCCGCTGGTGGACATCACCCGGCCTACCTGGCGGGGACCGCCGCGACCCAGGAACTCAGCGATGTCGCCGTAGGACATGACCTGGCCGGGCGGGATCGCGTCCACAACGCCGAGTACGTCGCTGGCGAAGTCGTCCAGCTGGGCCGGGCTGCCCGCGCTGTCCTGGTCAGTCATCGGCTTCCGGCGGTGGCCACCAGCCCTGAGGCCGCCGTTGCTCCTGGGGCACCGCGAGCGGGCGGGTCGCCTGGGACTCGTAGGGCTCGCGTGGCCCGTGGGAGTCGTACGGCACCGGTGGCTCCTGGGGCGCGTAGGGCTCCTGAGGCGCGCGTGCCGCGTATGACGAAGCTGGCCCCTCGGGCGCGGGCGCGTAAGACGTGGGCTGAGCGTGGGGCGCAGGTGGTGAGTAGGACGTGGATGGTCCCTGGGACGCCGGCGCCGCGTAAGACGTCGGTGGTGCCTGGGGCGGGGGTGGCTGGGGCAGCGGGGGCTGTTGGGACGCCGTCGAGCGGTGGGAGGCATGGTGACGGCCGGGCTGGGGCGGCGTGGGGGGCCGGGCCGAGGTAGAGGGCGGGCCAGAGGTGGGGGGCGGGGCCAAAGTGTGGGGCCGGGCCGATGTGTGGGGCGGGGCCGAGGTGGGGGGCGGGGCCGAGGTGTGGGGCCGGGCTGGAGTGGGGGGCGGGGCCGAGGTGAGGGGCGGGCGGCCGAAGGAGGAGCCGGCCACTGGGACTGAGGCCGCGGTCAGGGTGCGGCGGAGTTGCTTCAGGACGGCGATGCGGCTGACGGACGCGGCCACCAGGACCAGCGCGGTGAGGGCCAGCACAGCGAACAGGATCAGCTGGCCGGTGCCGCGCGGGCCGACGGGGCTGGTTGGGGCCGCGGATGGGCCACCGCCGAAGTTGGTGCTGGCCGCGGTGCCGGTCTGGGCGGCGCGCTGGCGGGCCAGCGCGCCCGCGGCGGTCAGGGCGGCGGAGGCGTTGACCGTGCCGAAGCCGACCTTCTGGTCGTACCCGCCCTCTGGACGGTAGTGCGTGGTCGAGGTCAGCGCCTTGGCCAGCAGGTCGGGGGCTAGGCCCGGGTACTTGGCCTTGATCAGGGCGGCGACGCCGGCGACCAGGGCGCACGCGGGGCTGGTCCCGGTGACCAGCCAGTACTGGCCGTCGCGGCCCTGGGCGGAGATGTTGACGCCGGGGGCGGCGACCTCGACCGACAGGTTGTCGCTGGAGAAGCCGGCCACGCTTCCGGCGCTGCTCACCGCGGCCACGCCGATCACGCCTGGGTAGTCTGCCGGGAACTTCAGCGGGGCGTAGCCGTTCTTGCTGGCCGAACTGGTGTCGCCGGAGTTGCCCGAGGACGCGACCACGGCCACCCCGTGCCCGTAGGCGTACTGCAGGGCCGAGCGGACGCTGGCGCTGGGCGAGCTGTAGCCGATCGACATGCTGATCACGTCGGCGCCGTGGTCGACCGCGTAGCGGATGCCCCTGGCCAGCGAGTCCTGGACCCTGCCTTCCTGTTCCCGCTCGTAGGTGGTGTAGCCGGGATCGTTGCGGTCCGGGATAACCCGCACGGAAAGGATCTTGGCCTTGGGCGCGGCACCCAAGATGCCGTCGTCGCCGTCCACGCCGTGACCATGGCCGGCGATGACCGACGCCATCCAGGTGCCGTGCTGGCCCCAGTCGGGACTGCCCGGCGGGGTGCTGATACCGGTCAGGTCGGGCCCGCTCACCACCGAGCCGTCCAGGTCGGAAACGCCCGGCGCGACCCCGCTGTCGAGCACGGCCACGGTGACGCCCTGACCCTCGTTGCCCGCGTCCCAGGCGGCCGGGACGTCCATCATGTTCAGGGCCCAGAGCTGGCCGTCGCGCACGGAGTCGGCGGGCGCGGCTGGGGCGGCGGCGGCGGCGCCGGCCGTGGCCATGGCCGTCACGCCTGCGCAGGCGGCGGCCAGGCCGAGCGCGGCGGCCAGCCGGAGCCTCAGCACGGGCCGCCCCTCAGCATCCGGATGTCCCGGGGCAGTGGGGGGCCGGGGGTGGCGCGCCCAGCGTGCGGGCCACGGACTGCTGCACGCCCTGGGCGGCGGCGGCCATCTCGCCCTGGGCGTAGGTGTCGTTGCCGAGAGGGACGCGCGGGCGGCCATCGGCGTAGCCGGCCGCGTACATGATCACGTAGGGGCCGGCCGCCTCGCTCTTGGTCAGCTGGCGCTCCCCGTTGCCGAACGAGCCCGCTGGGGTGCCGGCGAACGACGCCGCATCCACCCCGGGCTGGGGTGCGGCCGTGGCCTTGTTCAGCGCCGCGGCGGCCGCGCTCGCCCGGGCCGCGGTACCGAGCACGGCCACGCCCACCGTGACCACGTAGGTAGCCGATTCGTCGGTGTAACTAGCCCGGAGCAGCGCCTGGCAGCCCTGCGCGTCGAGCACGTGGGCCGCCGCCTCGTCGGTGCCCGCGGCACAGGTGGCTTGCGGCGCGATGCCGACCCGGGCGGCCTGCAGATTCACGTTGGTCAGGTCGTACAGCACGGAGGCGGACAGCGGGTAACGGACCGTAGCGGGAAAGATCTCACCGGCCGGCAGCGTCCGCCAGCGCTTGCTGACCTCCCAGGCCAGAATCTGCCGCTGCTGGGTCGCGCTGAAGTGCCGCGGCAGCATCTGAAAGGCCAGCCCGGTGAGCGAGACAACCAGCCCGATCCCCCCGAAGATGGCCGCGACCAGCGCGGCGGTGGCCCCGAAACCGCGTCGGCGCGGGGGACGACCTGTGCCAGCATGGCGCATCGAGCGTGGTCCGTCAGGCCACGCATCCGGTCCGGTTGGCACAAGGGAAATGGTACGGCCTGGTCTGGGCGGGCTGACGCCTGTTTCAGGCCGATCGTGCCTCGGCCAGGCCGTGGTCCGGGTCCAGCCGCAGCCAGCGTGTGATCTGCAGGGAGTGCAGGAACGGCAGGTCATGGCTGGCCACGATGAGCGCGCCGCGGTAGCTGGCCAGCGCCGAGGTGAACTGCTGGACCGTAGCCAGATCGAGGTTGTTGGTCGGTTCGTCCAGCAGCAGCAGCTGCGGGGGCGGGTCGGCCGGCAGCAGTGCGGCCAGGGTGGCGCGGAACCGTTCCCCGCCGGACAGGGTGCCCGCGGGCTGGTTGACCCGGTTGCCCCGGAACTGGAAGCGGGCCAGGCCGGCCCGGATGTCGTTGACTGACGCGGCCGGGGCGCTACGGCGCACGTTGTCCAGCACGCTGAGCGAGTCGTCCAGCAGGTCAAGCCGCTGGGGCAGGTAGCCGACCGCGGCCGTCGACGCGGTCTCCGCTCCGGCCTCGGTCCCTGAGCCGGTCCCTGAGCCAGTCGCTGGTCCGGTCACCGTGCGTACGGTGACGCCGGGCAGCTCGGCCAGGCCGGCGAACGCCTGCAGCAGGGTGGTCTTGCCGGCCCCGTTGGGGCCGGTGAGCGCGATCCGCTCTGGGCCGCGGACGATGAGCTCGTCCAGCGGGGGTGGGGCCTCGGGCGGTGGGAGTTTGTTAAAAGATGATGATGTGAGGGGGGCCGAGCTGTCTGGAGCGGGACGGGAGCCGGGGCGCCAGGCGGTGCCGGCCAGGCCGCGGGCGGATAGGACGACGCGGCCGGCCGGTACGGCGGTGCCGGGCAGCTTGATGCGGATCTCGGCGTCCGCCCGGGCCGAATCCTTGGCCTCGTTCAGCCGGTCCTGGGCCTCGGCAAGCCGCTCCTCCTGGGTGTTGCGGAGCTTGCCCGCGGACACCTGCGCGCTGCGCTTCTTGGCGTTCATGACGATGCGGGGCTGGCCGCCGGCCGCTTGCTGCTGGCGCCCGTAGCGCTCGCGCTGGGCCAGCTTGGACTGGGTGTCGATCAGGTCGCGGCGCTGCTGGCGGACGTCGGCGGCCGCGGACCGGACGGCGCGGTCCGCGGCCTCCCGTTCGGCCGCGAGGGTTTCCTCGTAGGCGGGGAAGTTGCCGCCGAACATGCGGAGCCCGCCGCCCGGCCCGGTGCCGCCGCCGGAGAGGTCGGCGATCTGGTTGACCCGCTCGAGCAGCTCACGGTCGTGGCTGACGAGCAGGGTAACCCCGGACCAGGCCTCGACCGCGGCGTACAGGCGGTGACGTGCATCCCGGTCGAGGTTGTTGGTCGGCTCGTCCAGCAACAGCACCGCGGGACGGCGCAGGAACAGCGCGGCCAGGTGCAGCAGCACGGTTTCGCCGCCGGACAGCTGGCCCACCGGTGCGTCCAGGTCCAGGTGGTCCAGGGCCAGCCGGGACAGCTCGGCCGCGACGCGCTCCTCGACGTCCCAGTCGTCGCCCACCGCGGTGAAGTCCGCCTCGTCGACCGAGCCGGCTTCGATCGCGTGCAGGGCGCGGCGGACCGCGGTCACGCCGAGCAGGTCCGAGACCGTGGCCTGCACGCCCAGGGTGAGGTCCTGGGGCAGGTAGCCGACGTCGCCGTCGGCCCGGATGGTGCCGGACTGCGGGCGCAGTTCACCGGCGATCAGGCGGAGCAGGGTGGACTTACCCGAGCCGTTGGCCCCGATGAGGCCGGTCGTGCCCGGGCCGATGGCCAGATCCAGGCGGTCGAAGACCACGGTGCCGTCGGGCCAGGCGAAAGACAGGGCGGTGCCCACGATGGAAAAAGACATGCTGCGCTCCGGGGAGGTCGGCGGACGCGCGGCAAGAATGCGGCGCGCGGTGCGGAACCTCTACCGACGCAACGGATCTCCCTCGGGACGACGTCAGGGCGTGGCCACTATAGGCACACGCCCTGACCTTGTCGTTTAACCTGCGCGTTCGTGCCTGGCTTTGAGGCTGCGTTCCCGTCTGGTTGTTTTACCGACGTCGTGGCGGGGTGCGGGGTGGCGGTTCTTAGAGCCGGGTGGCCGGCCGGGGCCGGGCTTGCCGGGTTTTGGTGCACCGGCCAGGCAGGGCATGGTCTGGCGGATGTTCTTAAAATCGCGCCGGACCCGGGCTGGGGTCAGCCGGCCGGGCGGGGCGGGCCGTTCCCAGGGCAGCCGCAGATCGGCGGCCAGGGGCCGGGCGAGGCGGAGCTGGGTGTGAGCGGTGATGATCAGCCAGGTCCAGCGGTCCGCGGCGGCCGGGTCGCGGATTTTGGGGGTGGTCCAGCCGAGGACCTGCTTGAACAGGCGGAACGTGTGCTCAAGGAGCAAGCCAGACTGCATACATAGGCGGATCGGGCCGCGGGAATCCTCCTGTTATAGGAATTGACGGCCTGCTGGCGGTGGTCGCGGATGTCTGGCGGCTGCGCGAGCTGCAGGCGGAGGCGACCGCGGGAGGTGAGCGGTGCCTGGAGACGCTGCCGTGCCCCCTTGAGCCGGCAGGCGCGGGCGACCGTGCCGGTATGGGAAACGTTCCCGGAGGTGAACCGGGGACTCGCAAGCCGTCTGGCGGGTCTGCTGGTCGAGCGGATGGTGCAGGCAGCGGGCCGCGGGGACGGGGGTGAGCGCGGTGAGCATGACGGCGAGGCTGCCCTGGGAGCGGGCTGAGGGCAAGGTCCAGCCCTGGCATCGTGACCGGCTGGCAGCGGTCTATGTCCGCCAGTCCACCCCGGCTCAGGTGGCCGATCACGCCGAGTCCACCCGGCTGCAGTACGGGCTGGCCGAGCGGGCGGTCACGCTGGGCTGGGCGCCGTCGCGGGTGCTGGTGATCGATGAGGACCTGGGGCATTCGGCCTCCGGGGCTGACGCGCGGCCGGGCTTCGCGCGGCTGGTCGCCGAGGTGGGGCTAGATCATGTGGGCCTCGTACTGGGCATCGAGATGTCCCGGCTGGCCCGGTCCGGCCGCGAATGGCATCAGCTGCTGGAGCTGTGCGCGCTGTCCGGGACGCTGCTGGGCGATCTGGACGGGGTCTATGACCCGGCCGAGCACAACGACCGGCTGCTGCTGGGCCTCAAGGGCACGATCAGCGAGGCGGAGCTGCACTTGATCAGGCAGCGGATGTGGTCCGGGCGGGTCGCTAAGGCCCGCCGCGGCGAGCTGGCGGTGCCGCTGCCGGCCGGGTTCGCCCGCCGCGGCTCCGGTGAGGTGGTGCTAGACCCCGATGAGCAGGTCCGCAGCGTGATCCGGCTGGTCTTCGGCCTGTTCGAGCGGCTCGGCACGGTGGGCGCCGTGCTGGGGTTCCTCGCAGACAACCGCATCCAGCTGGGAATCCGGTTGCGGGAAGGACCCGGGCGCGGGGAGCTTGCCTGGCGCCGTCCCAGCCGCGCCGGGGTGACGAACATGCTGCGCAACCCGGCTTACGCTGGCATCTACGCCTATGGCCGCAGCACACTAGATCCCAGGCGGCGCCAGCCGGGGCGGCCCTGCACCGGCCGGGTCCGGGTCGGGCGGGATGGCTGGCTGGTCTACCTGCCCGGGGTGCTGCCGGCCTATATCAGCATCGAGCAGTACGAGCGGAACATGCAGCGGATGGACGCCAACCGGTCCCGCGCCGGCAGCCTGGGCGCGGTGCGCGACGGCCCGGCCCTGCTAGCCGGCCTGGTGGCCTGCGGCCGGTGCGGCAAGAAAATGACGGTGCGCTACCAGCGCGGCCCGGGCGGCAAGCTGCACCCGGTCTACGTGTGCGGCCGCGCCAAGTCCGATTACGCCGAGAGCCAGTGCCAGCAGCTGGCCGGCCCGTGTCTGGACACGCACGTTAGCGGACTGCTGCTGGCTGCGATGGCACCCGCCGCGCTGGAGGTCTCCCTGGCCGCGGCCGGGCAGGCCAGGGCCCAGCGCGAGCAGGTGGACCGGATCTGGCGGCGGCGGCTGGAACGCGCCGAGCTCGCCGCCGGCCGGGCCCGCCGCCAGTACCAGCTCGCCGAGCCGGAGAACCGCCTGGTCGTCCGGCAGCTGGAAAAGGACTGGGAGGCCGCGCTGGCCGAGCGGCAGCGCCTCGGCGAGGAGTACGACCGGTTCACCGCCGCCCGCCCCCGGACGCTGACCGCCGCCGAACGCGGCCAGATCCGGGCCCTGGCCGCGGATCTGCCCGCGGTCTGGGACGCTGCCACCACCACCGACGCGGACCGCAAGCAGCTGATCCGGCACCTGGTCGAGCAGGTCCGCGTCGCGGTGGCCGGGACCAGCGAAAAGGCGGACGTGGAAGTCATCTGGGCAGGCGGGCACCGCACCGCCACGCAGATCACCCGCCCGGTGGCCTGCCTGACCCAGCTCAGCTACTACCCTCAGCTGGCCGCCCGGGCCCGCGAACTTGCCGGCAGCGGATGCACCACCGCACAGATCGCGCAGCGGCTCAACGCCGAGGGCTTCCGCCCGCCCAAGCGCAGCCCGGTCTTCACCCCGAACGCGGTCACTGACCTGCTGCGGGCCCTGGGCATCCAGCGCTCCCGCACCCCGGGCCGCCGCAACCGCCCGGTCCTGGACCAGCATGAGTGGTGGCTACGCGACCTGGCCGAAAACCTGGGCATGTCCCAGGTCACCCTCGACTCCTGGGTCCGCCGCGGCTGGGCCGCCGGCTACCTGCATCCCCACGCCCGGCTGCTCGTGGTCCGCGCGGACCCCGCCGAGATAGAACGGCTGCGGACTCTGCACCAGGTGCCCCGCGGCCAGCACAACCGCCGCCCCTGGCTGAACGATCAGGCAGCCAGCATGAACACCGAACGGGAAGGAGCCAACGACAATGCCGACAAGCCGCGCCTATGACAGCACTGCGGCTTGCTCGTCTCCAGGTCGAAGCGGCGCAAGAACGCCTGCCAGCACCGGTCCACCTCGGCCGGTTCCGCGCCGGTGCCGGACCACCACAGCCACAGCGGCTTGGGCGTGCGGTCTCCGGGCAGGTGGTCCACCTGCAGGCGGATCAAGGTGCCGTCGATCACGGGCAGCGAGCCGTCATCGTCCAGCCAGGCGGCCCGGTGGGTCAGCCGGGCGTGCACCCGGTCCCAGGCAGCCGCCACCGCGGTCCCGTAACGGGTGGTCAGCATGCTGGTGGTAACGGCCGGGGCTGGCCAGGTCCCGGGATCGGACAGCGCCAGCTCGCCGCCATGTTTGCGGGGCCGTCCCATGGTGCCGGGCTGGCGCGGCGGCGCCGGCAGCTGCATCACCCGGTCGCTGCGCAGCCGGCCCAGCACCTGGGCGGGCAGGCCCGCCAGCAGATAAGCCAGCCGGGCCAGGTCGTATCCGGCGTCAAAGATGATCCAGATGGCCGGGTCGCCCTCGTGCCATTGCCCAGCATCGATCAGCCGGGTGATCACGCCGCGGACCTGGGCGGCGGTCACCGCGATGCCGTCATCATCAGGGCTCAGCCGCACCGCGTCCAGCACCGCGGTCCAGGACGTGCGGCCCGGCTCCAGGGCGGCGACCACCGAGTATGGCCAGCCCGGGATCATCTGCGCCTGGCCCCTGCCCCGCCCATAGACATGGCAGAACAGCCGGTCCGGGCTGGTCGCCGCCTCCGGCCGCAGCCAGTTGCTCACATCCACGGCCAGCATCAGGCGGCCATCGGCGGCCCGCGGTAACGGCAGCCCCGCCACCACCCGCCGCAGCCGGCCGATGCTGATCCTGCCCTGGTTCACCGCGTCATACAAGGCGCCGTGGCCACGCCGGTGCCCGGGCGCCAGCGACAAGCCGGCCAGATTCCGCACCGGCCCGCCCGCGCACAGCACCGCATCAGCCAGCTCGCACAGCTCATCACCCCGGGCGGTCAGGCAGGCATGAAAATCCTGGCGGAATCGCGACAGCACGGCGGCTGGCCCGGTACCGGCAACCTCTGGCAATCTGTTCATCACGGCCTTCGCTGGTGATCATGGCCCTTTGGCGAGAACACATGATCATCCGAAGGCCGCACTCACGCACCACGACACGCCGGGCTAAGCGACCCAAAACACACAAAGAACCAGGTCAACGACCAGACAGGTTAAAGAACAAGCTGACGGGGAGCGAACTATTTTCGAGCTGGTACGGCTCAGTAGGTCGGCAGGCTGGGGTCGACCTGGTTGACCCAGGCGAGCACGCCCCCGCCGACGTGCACGGCGTCGGAGAAGCCGGCGTCCTTGACCACGGCCAGCGCCTCGGCGCTGCGGGCCCCGCTCTTGCAGTGCAGCACGATGCGCTTGTCTTGGGGCAGCTTCTCCAGCGCGGCGCCGGACAGGAACTCGCCCTTGGGGATCAGCGTCGCGCCCGGGATGGAGACGATCTCGTACTCGTTGGGCTCACGGACGTCGACGACGAAGATGTTGTCGCCGTTGTCCATCATGTTCTTGAGGTCCTTGGCGGTGATCGTCGAACCCTGGACCGCCTCCTGCGCCTCGTCGGAGACCGCGCCGCAGAACGCCTCGTAGTCGATCAGCTCGGTGATCGTCGGGTTCTTGCCGCAGACCGGGCACTCGGGGTCCTTGCGCACCTTGACCGAGCGGTAGCTCATCTCGAGGGCGTCGTAGATCATCAGCCGCCCGACCAGCGGGTCGCCGATGCCGGTGATGACCTTGATCGCCTCGGTGACCTGGATCGAGCCGATCGAGGCGCACAGCACGCCGAGGACACCGCCCTCGGCGCAGGACGGCACCATGCCGGGGGGCGGCGGCTCCGGGTACAGGCAGCGGTAGCAGGGGCCGTACTCGGCCCAGAACACGCTGGCCTGACCGTCGAACCGGTAGATCGACCCCCACACGTACGGCTTGTTCAGCAGCACACAGGCGTCGTTGACCAGGTAACGGGTGGCGAAGTTGTCGGTCCCGTCCACGATCAGGTCGTAGGGCCGGAAGATGTCCAGCGCGTTGTCGGAATCCAGCCGCTCTTCGTGCAGGATGACCTCGACGTACGGGTTGATCTCCTGGATGCTGTCCCGGGCCGACTCCGCCTTGGGCTTGCCGATATCGGACACGCCGTGGATGATCTGCCGCTGTAGGTTGGACTCGTCCACAACGTCGAAATCGACGATGCCGAGCGTGCCGACTCCGGCGGCGGCCAGGTAGAGCAGCGCGGGCGAGCCGAGACCGCCGGCCCCGACCACCAGCACCTTGGCGTTCTTCAGCCGCTTCTGCCCGGTCATGCCGACGTCGGGGATGATGAGGTGGCGCGAGTACCGCTTGACCTCATCCACGCTGAGGTCAGCGGCCGGCTCGACCAGGGGCGGCAACGACACAGTGTTAGCCGACACGGGGCTCTCCATCAGAACAGTGTTCTCCATCAGATGGTTGCGATCGCGGCACCGTGAGGGCGCCGACTTACATAACTGGTAGGGCTTGCGGCTCATTCCCCAGCGGATGGTTGCGGGCGCCCACGGCCGCGGGCGCGGCGGCGGGCTCGGCCGCAGGCGCGGCGGGCAGGCGCAGATCGTAGCTCTGGTCCCGGCCCGTGACCATGCGGCGGAACTCGGCCGCCACCGCTTCCGGGCGCTCCATCTGGGCCACGTGCCCGGTCCGGGGCAGCACCACCACGCGGCTGCGCGGGAACGACCGGGCCGCGCGGCCCGCCATCCGCGGATCCACGATCTTGTCGTGGCTGCCGTAGATGACCAGCGTCGTCGCGCTGACCCGGGCCGCGTCCCGCCAGAGCGAGTTCCGGCCCAGCCGCAGGTATTCGGCCACGATCGAGCGGGCGCAGCGGATCAGCACGGCGTCGCCGTAGCCGAGCGCGTCCCGCCGTTCGGTCTCAGCCACGTCGGCGGCGATCCGGTCCGGGTGCACGCAGCTCCCGTCGTAATAGATGGTGGCGATCGACGCCTCGACCCGGGCCCGGGGATCCATCTTCTGCACCCGGCTGAGCACCCAGGAACCGAACTTCGGCACGCACAGGGCCGGAAAACGGGCCGTGACCGGACGGACCCACAGGTCCGGCATGGCCGGCGCGACCAGGGTGACCGTCTTGATCAGGTCGGGGCGGGTGGCCGCGACCCGGGTGCAGACGGCGCCGCCGAACGAGTTCCCGACCAGGTGAACCGGGCCGCCGCCGCGGTGCTCGATGAGCTGGATCACCAGCGCGGCCTGGCCGCTGACCGTGCAGCTGGCCTCGGCGGGCGGGGAGTAGCCGAAGCCGGGCAGGTCTAGGGCGGCACAGCTGAAGACGGGGTCGCCGGGGTTGAGGGCCGGGGCGCTGGCGTGGTTCTGGTCGTGCTGACTGTCCCGGCCGTCCGGGCCGTCTTGGCTATCTCGGCGGGTGGCTCCGCTGAGCAGGGCCATCAGGTCGGTCCAGTTGTTGGCCGAGCCGCCGAAGCCGTGCACGCAGACAACCTGCTCGGCGGGGTTGATGCCGGTCGTGGTGGTCCCGGTGGCCGGTGCGGTCCGGACGTAGACCTGGGTGTCTCCGAGGCTGACGAACTCGCCAGGCCACACCGGAATCGGTGCCATCGACCGCCTCCCCGCCAAGGTGAACAGACCACTGCGTGCGTTCAAGGTTAATCAACCGCGCGTTCACCTAAAACACTCGAACGGGTTGTTTCATTCGCCGCAGCTGCCGGCCGAGGGTTATTCGCGCTGGATGAGGGCTTCCAGCTGGTCGCGGTAGCCGTCGTGGTGGGCGGCCGGGTCGAAGTCGCGGGTCATCGCGGCGATCTGCTGGGCGAGCTGGGCCAGGTCGGGTTGCTGGGTGGCTTGCTGGCCGGGCTGCTGGGCTGGGTCGGGGCCGCTGCCTGGTGGGCTGGTGCCGTTGCTCGGCTGGCTGAGCCCGGGGTCGGCGATCTCGTCCGGGGTCAGCAGGGTCTGCAGGACCAGGGCCGGCCCGCGGGGCCAGACCGTGGCCCGGGCCTCACGCTGACGCAGGGTGATGCTGGCCACCGCGATCTGGCCGGTGAGCTCGAGCGCGGCGTGGAACAGGCCGTAGGACCGGGTGGCCTGGGTGCCCTGAGTGGCCTGGGTGGTCGGCGTGGTCGGCGTCCCGTGGGCCGGATCGTGAGCCGGGTCGTGAGCCGGGTCGGGGGTCAGCAAGTCGGGGATCAGGAAGTAGCTGCGGGACACCAGCAACGGGTCGATGGCGCCCGGCGAGGTGAAACCCAGGACGTCGATGCGGCGGCTGGCCTCGAGGGGCAGGCTGGCCAGCTCCTCGTCGGTGACCGGCACCAGGTCGCCGTCCGGGCGCTGGTACGCCTTGGCCACGTCGGCATAGGGCACGTCGGCGCCGCAGACGGTACAGGACCGGCGCAGCGTGATCCGGCCGCCGTCGGCCGCGTGCACCTGGCGGAAGGCGAGCTCCCGCGGGCGGGTGGCCGGGCCCAGCCGGACCGGGATATTCACCGGGCCGAACGCGAGCGTCCCGGCCCACATACTTTGCATAGCCCGGGTAGTACCCGCCGGTCCAGCCGGTAAAAACGCAGGCCGGCCGAGTACGACAAACCGCCTAAAACGGCCGCAAATGCGCCCTGAACCGGTCAAGAGCAGGGCTTTCACCAGCCACGATGTCCGATCCCTGGCTTCCGCGGCCAAGCGGGGGCCCTGCCTGAGACAATGAGTGCACCTGCGCAGCCTGGGGCGCTGTTCCGGGCGGGGGATGGGATGGTGAGCCATATGCCCGAGTTCGATGTTGTCGTGCTCGGCGGCGGGACCGCGGGCGTGCACGTCGCGGCCGAGGTCGCGACCGGCGGCCGATCGGTCGCGCTGGTGGAGGCAGGCCTGGTCGGGGGCGAGTCACCGTATCTTGCCTGCCTGCCCTCGAAGACATTGCTGGAAGCGGCCGGCCGGGGCGAGGCGTGGGAGAACGCGGTGGCCCGCCGGGACGAGGTGACCAGCTACCTGGACGACAGTTCGGCGGCGGGCAGGCTGGCCGAGGCGGGGGTCACGCTGTTGCGCGGCACCGGTCAGGTCACCCGGCCCGGGACCGTGGCCGTCACCACGTACCCGGAAAACGGCGGCGGCCCGGACGGGGCGTCGGGCCCGGGTGCGACCGTCGAACTCGGTTACACCGACCTGGTGCTGTCCACCGGCAGCGAGCCGGTGGCCCCGCCGATCGAAGGCCTGGCCGACATCGGCGCCTGGACCAGCGCGGAAGCGATGAGCGGCCCCGACCTGCCGCGCCGGCTGGTCGTCCTCGGCGGCGGCTCGGCCGGCTGTGAGCTGGCCCAGATCTACGCCTCGTTCGGCTCTCAGGTGACGCTGGTCGAGGCGGAGCAGGTACTGCTGCCCGCGGAAGCCACCTTCACCGGGGAGATCCTGGCCGAGGCGCTGCGCCGGACCGGGGTGGACGTCCGGCTGGGGTCCGCGGCGGTCAAGGCCGAGCGACTGGACGAAGAGGGCATCGCGCTGATCCTGGCCGACGGCAGCCGGATCGAGGCGGACCGGGTGCTGCTGGCCACCGGCCGGCGTCCGCGCGTGGGCGGCCTCGGCCTAAACGCCCTCGGTGTGGAGGTCAAGCCGGGTACCGCGATCCCGGTCGACACCACCTGCCGGGTGGTGACCAAGGGCGGCGCCAGCCCCACCGAGCAGGCGACGGACCGGGCCACGGACGGACCGGCCGCGGAGGTGACGGGCGAGGCCAACGGACGGGCGACCGAGGCGAACGGCCGGGCCACTGGGCTGTGGGCCGCCGGGGACGTGACCGGGCTGGGCACGCACACGCACACCGCCCGTTATCAGGCTGGGGTGGTGGCCGCGAACATCCTCGGCCGGCGCCGGGTAGCCGACTACCGGGCCATCCCCCGCGCGGTCTACACGATGCCGTCGGTGTTCGCGGTCGGAGCATCCCCGCAGGGCGCGGCCGAAGCCGGGATCACCCTGGTCACGGCCGGGGTTGACCTGCAGACCACCGCCCGGGCCCTAGTGGCGGGCGAGGACACGGGGCGGGTCGAGCTGTACGCCCATCCCGACTCGAAGCTGCTGCTGGGCGCGGCCGCGGTGGGGCCGAACGCGCCCGACTGGATGGGCGAGCTCACGGTGGCCATCCGGGCCGGGGTGCCGTTGCCGGTGCTGGCCGACATCGTGCACGCCTTCCCCACCTACAGCGAGGCCCTGGAGCCGGCGATCCAGGAACTGGCCGGTAAACTCACGGCCCAGCCGGGAGACACCGGGACCAGCCGTGAAGGCTCGGAGCCGGCCGGCACGGCGCCAGAAGGTATGGTGCCGAACGGTACGGTGCCCAGTGGCACAGGGCCGAACGGTGCGGCCGCCCCGGCCGGGTTCGACAACGGTGACCGCCCGGCCGCTGGTGGCACGCAGAACGGCGACGCCGGGATGCGGCCCGCGGCAGTGGCCGAGCCGCGAGGCCCCGAGCCTCGGGGTTCCGAGCCGCGGGGTTCCGAGCCGCGGGGTTCCGAGCCGCGGGGTTCCGAGCCGAGCAATGCGGCCAACAACGATGCGAGGAGTGCCGCGAGTTGAGCGAGATGGACATCGAAAAGCCGACCGACGACGCGGCTGAGCAGGACCGTGAGCTGGTCGAAACCGACGAGCCGGCTCCGCCGCAGCGCGGGGAACTGCCGTTGGACGCCAACGAGGCCGACGCGGTGGAACAGGAGATCACCGTCGGCCACGACGATGACGACTACCGCTGAGCGCCGCGAAACTGATTGCCCCGAAACTGATTGCCCCGACCGGGAAAGTGGCTGGCCCGGCTGCGTGGCCTTACCATGGCCGAAAAGCGGACGACAGTCCGCCAGCCCGCACAACACCCTCGGAGATACTGGTGACCGCAACGCCCGACGCACGACCGCGAGGCGCCCGGCTTCCCCGGCAGGCCCGTCGCCGTCAGCTGCTCGGAGCTGCGCAGGAAGTCTTCGTCTCCCAGGGCTACCACGCGGCCGCGATGGACGAGATCGCGGAGCGGGCCGGGATCAGCAAGCCCGTGCTCTACCAGCACTTCCCGAGCAAGCTGGAGCTCTACCTGGCCCTGCTGGATGAGAGCGTGGACGCCCTGATCGACACGGTGCGCCAGGCGCTCGGCTCCACCACGGAGAACAAGCAGCGGGTCGCGGCGACGTTCGGCGCGTACTTCGGCTTCGTGGCCAACCAGGGTGGTGCGTACCGGCTGGTGTTCGAGTCCGACCTCAGCAACGAGCCCGCGGTGCGGGAGCGGCTGGACCGGTCGGTGCAGGAGTGCGCGGAGATGATCAGCGACGTCATCAAGGAAGACGCCGGCATCCCAGTCGAAGCCGCACACCTGCTCGGCGTCGGCCTGGTGGGCACGGCCCAGGTCAGCGCGCGGTACTGGCTGCGCACCGGCCAGCAGATACCAAAGGAAGAAGCCGAGCAGCTGATGGCCCGGCTCACCTGGCGCGGTATCAGCGGCTGGCCGCTCAGCAGCTGACCGACTGCTCAGCAGCTGACCAACTCATCGAGGAGCACTGTGGAAGTCAGGATCGGAGTCCAGTCCGCCCCGCGCGAGCTGGTCGTGGAGACCAGCGCCTCGGCCGACCAGATCGAGCAGGATCTGGCCGACGCGCTGGAGGGCGACGGCGTGTTCGCGCTGACCGAGGAAAAGGGCGGTAAGGTCCTGGTGCCGGCGGACAAGATCGCTTACCTGGAGTTCATCGGGGCCGGGGCCCGGCCGATCGGGTTCGGGAACTGACCGCGCGGCTGACTGGGCGACTGAAGCGCGGCTGACTGCGCGGCTGGCGGAAGCCGGTTTGAGGCCTCTTACCACACTTGTCGTGGCGTTGTGAGCTGGCCGGGAAGCTCCCTGGTACACTTTGCGTTATCCGTGGTACGGATGCGGCGAACGCAGCGCGCCTAGCCAGGCGCAGGCAGCGGTCGCTGGATCAGCGGGCGTTTTCGGCTGTTTCAGCATCAGCGAGACGGTGTGAGCTGCGCGCACAGAGGCGCGCGGCCACCTTGGCGCCGGCGGCCTGGCCGGCGGTTCTCTCGCTGGCGGTTGCGGCACAGCCAGAGAACGCTCCCGGATACGGACCAGCGCCGCAAAGGTCCTGACCACGCGGCGACATGACGACGGACCCTTTCGCCCGCCGGCCCGAGGGGCGGCAGACAGGAGGGGATCGATGGAGGATGAACCCCCTGACAAGCGAAATATTGGCCGGGCAGCGGGCGCCGGAGGACACCGACGCCCCGAGCGACAGTCCCGGCGACGCCGGCGGCCTGGACGCGGTGGCCGAGCAGACAATTACCACCACTGACTCACGCACGGATGACACGCACGCGGTCCCGTTCCGCGACCTCGGCGTCTCCGACACGATCTGCCTGGCCCTCGAGGGCGCAGGGATCTACACGACTTTCCCCATCCAGGCGCTGGCGCTGCCGATCGCCCTGGGTGGTTACGACATCATCGGCCAGGCCCGGACCGGCACCGGCAAGACGCTGGGCTTCGGGATCCCGCTGCTGCAGCGGCTGGCCGCGGGCGAGCCCGCCAGCCCCAAGTCCCCGCACGCGCTCGTCGTGGCGCCGACCCGGGAGCTGGCGAGCCAGATCGCCGACGACCTGCGGATGGCAGGCTCCGGCCTGGGTACCCGCGTGCTCACGCTGTACGGCGGCCGCGCCTACGAGCCTCAGATCGAGGCCCTGCGGGCCGGCGTCGACGTGGTGGTCAGCACCCCGGGCCGGCTGCTGGACCTGGTGGGTCAGCGGCACCTGGAGCTGAGCCACGTGCAGATGCTGGTGCTGGACGAGGCGGACAAGATGCTCGACCTGGGCTTCCTGCCCGACGTCGAGCGCATCTTGCAGCTCACCCCGGACGACCGGCAGACCATGATGTTCTCGGCCACCATGCCGGGCGAGGTCGTCACCCTGGCCCGGCGGCATCTGCGCCGGCCGACCCACGTGCGAGCCGAGACGATCGATGCGTCCGCGGCGGTACCCACGACCCGTCAGTTCGTGTTTCGCACCCACCAGATGGACAAGATCGAGGTGCTGGCGCGGCTGCTGCAGGCCGAGGGCCGCGGCCTGACCATGGTGTTCACCCAGACCAAGCGGGCCGCCGACCAGGTCGCTGGGTCGCTGAAGACTCGCGGGTTCGCGGTGGCCGCGGTGCACGGCGACCTGGGCCAGGGCCAGCGCGAGCAGGCACTACGGGCGTTCCGCACCGGCAAGGTCGACGTGCTGGTGGCCACCGACGTGGCCGCCCGCGGGCTCGATGTCGACGACGTCACGCACGTGGTCAACTTCGAGTGCCCCGACGACGACAAGGCCTACCTGCACCGCATCGGCCGGACCGGCCGCGCGGGCAAGGACGGGGTCGCGGTCACGTTCGTCGACTGGCGCGACATGCAGCGCTGGAAGCTGATCGACACCGCGCTGAACCTGAACAAGGCCGAGCCGGCCGAGACGTACTCCACGTCGGAGCACCTGTACACCGAGCTGGACATCCCGCGCGAGGTGACCGGCACGCTGCCCAGGGCGCTGCGAAGCCGGGCCGGGCTGGATGCCGAGGCGGTGGAGGACATCGGCGAGACCGGCGGCCGGACCCCACGCGGCCGCGGTGATGGCGGTGGCCGGAGCCGGAGCCGTTCGCGGCGCGGCTCCCCGGCGGCCGGGGGTGACCACCAGGTCGCCGCGCCCACCGGCGACGGCGAGGACGCGGCTCCCCGGGAGCGCAGCAACCGGACCCGACGCCGCACCCGGCGCGGCCGGGACATCCGATCCGACGGTGCACCGGCCCAGCCGGCCGGCCCGGCGGAGGCACCTGCGCAGCCGGAGACCGGCGCGACGCCGGACCACCCCGCGGAGGGCACCAGCACGGGCACGGGACGTACCCGGACCCGGCGCCGCCGTTCGCGTGGCGGGCAGTCCACCGCGCCCGGATCCACCGCGCCCGGATCCACCGCGTCCTGAGTTATCACGTTCACTGATCGCAGGCTGACCAGCAGGGCACTCCCGTCACAGCAATGGATCCTTCCGGCTGGTCAGCCGATGCACGCCCGTAATCCGGCCGACATCAATGCGTGATTGAATGGCCGCACTGACGTTTCCCCGCACGTCGTCTCAAGCATGGGCATAAACACAGCTCGGCTCGATAAGGGTTCCCACGGTGAGCACACCCACGTCTCTCAGCCTGCCTGACGGTGTCCGGCGATCGGTCATCGAGACCCGCCGCGGCAGTTTCGCGGCGCTCGAGGCCATGCCCGGCAGCGGCGTCTGCGAGCGGCAGCCTGCGGTCCTCGTCCCCGGTTTTACCGGGAGCAAAGAGGATTTCCTGGCTATCTTGCACCAGCTCGGTGCGGCCGGGCGCCGGGTGCTCGCCATCGATCTGCGCGGGCAGTATCAGACCCCCGGCCCGGATGACCCGGGTGCTTATGCCATTCGCGAGCTCGGCGCCGACGTGGCCGCGATCGTCGACGCCATGGCCGTCCGGGTGGGCGGCTCGGCGGGCCACCCTGGCGCGGCTGGCTCGGGCGGCGGTGCTGACGGCGAGCTGGGAGCGGTGCACGTGGTCGGGCACTCGTTCGGCGGGCTGGTCGTGCGCGAGGCCCTGCTGGGCGGCGCCCGCCACGTCGGCTCGGTCACGTTCATGAGCTCCGGCCCGGCCCAGCTCACCGGCCCGGCCGCGGATGAGCTGATCGCGCTGCTCGGCTACCTGGATGGCGAGAGCCCCGAGTTCATGCGGAACACCATCGAGAAGATCTGGGACTCCGTGCTGGCCCCGCAGGCGGTGGCGGCGGGCGTAAAGCCCGACATCGTGGCCTTCCTGCGGGACCGGATGCTGGCCAACTCCCCCGTTGGCCTGCAGGTCATGGCCAGGTACCTGCTGCAGGCCCCGGACCGCACCAGCGAGCTGACCGGCGGGCTGCACGTCCCGGTCCTCGTGCTGTACGGCGAGGACGACGACAAGTGGGAGCCCGCGGCCCAGGAAGAGATGGCGGGCCGCGTGGGTGCCGAGCGGGTCTGCATCCCCGGTGCGGCGCACTCCCCAGCGGTTGACGCGCCGGAAACCACGGCCAGCGCCCTCAACCGTTTCTGGCACGCAGCCGAAGGCGGCGCGGACCAGGCCCGTCAGCGGGCCGGCACCGAGGCCTACCGGGGTTAGGCCCGTGATCTAGCCGCGCCGGGCCGAGTGGACCGAGGTTAGGGCTCTTCGTCGGCGAGGCCGTCCCAGGGCTTGCGCGCGGAGGAAGCGGCCTGGCCCTGCGGGCAGTGCTGGCGGAAGTCACACCAGCCGCAGGTGGGGCCGGTGCGGGGCGGGAACACCTCGTCGTAGCGCTCGGCCGGGAGCCCGGCGCGGAAGGCGTCGTCGGCTTCGGCGCATTCGCTGGCGATGTCCTCGGCCCGGCGGATGTGCCGGGCCAGGGTGTCGTCGGTGTGCTCCCAGGCCAGGACAGTGCCGGTCGGCAGATGGTGCAGCTCGACCCGGTGGCAGGTCCGGCGCAGGGACCGGGCGGCGGCCACCGCGTAGACCGCGAGGGCGAGCGAGCTGCGGGCGTCATCGGTGGTGAGCAAGTGCCGGCCGGTCTTGTAGTCCACGACCACCAGCTCGGTGCCATCGGCGGGCGGTGCGTCTGCTGCGTCCTCGGCCGCTGCGTCCTCCGCTGGCGCGGGGAAGGGGCGGTCGTCCAGGCGGTCGATACGGCCGGAGAGCGCGATCCGATCGGTCCGGGTCGCGACCGTGCGCTCCACCCCGACCGGCTCGTCGGCCGGGTCAAGGGTGGCGGCGTAGCCCTCCACCATGGCCCGGGCCCGCACGCGCTGCCGGGCCGACTGGGCCTCGTCCGCGAAACCCTGATTGATCCAGCCCTGGTCGAGCAGGTCACCGGCAACCGAGGGGCTCCGGCGGGCCAGCGGCTGCCGCCACCAGGCGGCCAGCGCGTTGTGCACGCTGGCGCCCACGCTGTTGTGCGCCCACGGCGCGCCCTTGGACAGCACCGGCCGGTCCAGATACGACATCCGGTAACGGCGCGGGCAGTCCAGCCAGGTGGTCAGCCGGGTCGGGGTGCAGGAGTACAGCCGCTGCGGCATCCCGCCGAAGCTGAGCTGCTCTGAGGTCGTTGCTGGGCTGGCACTGGTCGAGCTGGCACTGGCTGGGCTGGCACTGGTCGAGCTGGCACTGGTCGAGCTGGCACTGGCTGGGCTGGTCACCGTGTCTCCCCTGATGTTCCGCCGATGGCAAGCTATCAGCCGGTACCGACAATTCGGGTGACGGTGCGACTACCGCGGGGAAGCTCGAGGTCAGTACTGGTGCGCGAAGGCCAGCGCGGCCGTCGCGACCAGCTGGACGGCGATGGCGGACAGCAGCAGGCCCCCGATGCGGGTGAGCAGTTCGACCCCGTTGTCGGTCAGGACGCGCTGGATCACAGTGGAGAACCGCATGGCCAGCCAGATCACGATGAAGACGGCCGTGATGGCCAGGGCCAGCGCCACGAAGTTGCCCACGCTGTGGACCTGCCGCACGTAGAGCATGGTGGCCACGATCGCGCCCGGACCGGCCAGCAGCGGCGTGCCCAGCGGCACGAACGCCACGTTGGTCCGGGCTCGTTCCTCGGACGTGGGTTCGGAGGCCTTCCCGGTCAGCAGCTCCAGCGAAACCAGCAGCAGCAGGAGGCCGCCGGCCCCCTCCAGCGCGGGCAGCCCGACCCCCAGGTAGTGCAGGATCGTCTGCCCGAACAGCGCGAACGCCACGATCACGCCGAACGCCACCAGCGCGGCCTGCCAGGCCAGCCGGTGCCGGGCCCGCGCCGACCGGCCGCGGGTCAGCCCCAGGAACACCGGCACCGTCCCCGGCGGGTCGATGATCACCAGCAGGGTGACGAAGACCTCGGTGAAGAACTTCACGGCACGCACGATATCGGGCCGGGGTCACGGCAGCCGGGACCTAGCTGCCATGCTGCGGGCGCTGGTACGTCGCCCGGGGGACAATCGTCTCGTGGCCACGAGCAAACTCCACCTGTACTACGGCACGGTCAAGTCCGCGGCAGGCGGGCGGCACATCATGGCCTGGGCCACTTCACGCGAGCATGCCCTCGATCTGGTGGAAGCCGCGCTCACGGCGCCGGAGGCGGTCCAGGGCTCGGTCGTCGGGCCGCTGATGAGTCTGCCCTCCGACGTGATGAAGCCCGGCGTCTACGTCGAGGCGAAGCCCGGCTAGCTAACGGCCAGGCACTGGCGGCGGGCTAGCATCCCGTTATGAGCCAGGAGGAAGCGGGGCTGTTCACCAGGCTGGCGCCGGTCCTGAACGTGCGCGATCTCAGCGCCGAACGGGCGTTCTACGAAAGGCTCGGGCTGCCGGTCATCTACTAGGGGGACGAGTATCCGGACTTCATTGCTTTCGGGACCGACACGGTGCACTTCGGCATCCAGGCCGCTCCCGCCGACAATGATCCGCCCAGCGTGCTGACCTGGCAGATCGCGGTCACAGACATCGACCAGGCGATGGAGCGCTGCCGCTCGGCAGGGATCAGTTTTGAGCTCGAGCAGAACGACCCGGCGCCCGGGTGGTCTTACCGGCGCCTGCTGATCCAGACTCCGAGCGGGTACCGGCTAGCCCTCGAAGGACCGAAGGAGTAGCCAGCCAGGATCAGCCGCCGACCTTGGTCGCGTCGGACAGGGCGGCGACCACCGCGGCCACGGCCTGCTCGGCGTCGGCGCCGGTTGCGGCGGCGGTGACCTGCTGGCCGCTGGTGGCGCCCAGGCCCATCACGGCCAGCACGCTCTTGGCGTTGACGGTCTTGTCCCCCACGGTCAGGGACACGTCCGCGGCGAACTTGGCCGCCGCCACCGCCAGCGCGCCGGCCGGGCGGGCGTGCAGGTCCCCGTTCAGCGTGATGACCTGCTCACAGCTTTCGGGCATGCCAGGCCTCCTCCGCCGCGCCGCGCACGGCCTCGATATCCGCGCCGGCCGCCGCGGTCACGGTGGCCGCCACCACACCCTCGACGAACGGCGCGTCGGCCAGCTCCACCGGCCCGGGCAGGTCGTCGGGGTCGGCCAGCAGCGCCCGGACGGTCAGTACGGCACTGCCCAGGTCCGGGATGATCAGCACGCCCGCCCCGCGATCGGCCCGCTTGACCGCCTCTTCGACCTTGGCCGCGCTGGTGCCGAGGCCGCCGTCGTCGGTGCCGCCGGCCGGGATGACGGCGACCGTGCCACCGGGGCCGCCGGCCACCTGGGTGGCCAGTTCGGCGGCGCCGTCGGCCAGCGCGGCACTGTGGGAGACGAGGACGATACCTACTGTGGCGTCGGGGTTCATGGCCTATCCTGAATGGTGTTCGACATTGCCGAAAGGTTTACATGATTCAGTCGGTGGACCGGGCCGCGCGGATCCTGGCCGTCCTCGGCGCCGGCCCGCCGCGCTTGGGCGTGACCGAGATCGCGGCGCGCCTCGGGCTGGCCAAGCCGACCGTGCACGGGCTGCTCCGCACTTTGGAACAGCACGATCTCGTGGCTCAGGACCCGGACACCGGCAAGTACAGCCTCGGCTCGGGCGTGGTCTCGCTCGGCAACAGCTTCCTGGGCGGCTCGGAGCTGCGGGCCCGGTCGCTGCGATGGACAGACGCGCTGGCCCAGCGGGCCGGGGAAGCAGTCTGGGTGGCCACCCTGTCCGGCTTCCGGGTGATCGTGCTGCACCACGTGTTCCGCCCGGACGACACCGTGCAGATCCTGGAAGTGGGCGCGACGATCCCGTGGCACGCCTGCGCGCTGGGGCACGCGATCGTGGCGCACCTGCCGGCCGCCGAGCAGAGTCAGGCGCTGGCCACGGACCTGGTCCCGCTGACCGGGCAGACCAAGACCAGCCGGGCCGCGCTCAGCCGGGCCCTGACCCAGGTGCGCCGGCACGGTTACGCGGTCGAAGACCAGGAAGCCACCGTGGGTGACGGCGGGATCGCCGCGCCGATCTTCGGCCGGGACGCGGTCGTGGCCGGGTCGGTCGGCGTGGTCGGCGCCGCGGACCGGCTGCTCACCGCGCCGGCCCGCCAGGAGCTGACCCGGGCGGTGCAGGAGGCGGCCCGGGCCATCTCCCGTGACCTGGGCGCGGGTCGCGGTGACCCGATGGGCCCGTCGGGTCCCGTGCTGTCCGCGCTGAGCTGACGTCACGCGGGCCTCACCGGGCGGGCGCTGAGGACCGCGGCGGCCTGCTCGGCGGCCCGAGCGGTGTCGATGCCGGCGATCCAGGCCGCGACCTGCGGCAACCGGGCAGCCCCGACGCTGAACGTCCGTAGTCCCAGGCCCAGCAGCAGCGGTAGCACCTCGGGGTCGGCGGCGGAGTCGCCGCACACCGACACCGGGACCGCGCGGCCGGCGGCCGCGGTGACCACGTCGCGCAGCACGGCCAGCACCCGCGGATCGGCGGCCAGCCCCGGCCGCATTCGCGGGTCGGCCCGGTCGATGCCGAGCACCTGGCTGGTCAGGTCGTTGGTGCCGATCGAGAAGAAGCCGGCCGTGCCGGCGAACGCGGCGGCGCCGGTCGCGGTGGACTCGACCTCGACCATCATGCCCAGGACGGGCGGGCGCGCCGCTCCGGCCTCGGCCGATTCGGCCTGGGCGGCCTCGGCTTGTGCGGCCTCGATGAGGGCCGCCTCGACCTGGGCCAGCTCGGTCACGGTGGTCACCATCGGCACCATGATCCGCAGGTCGGTGGCCCGGCCGACGGCCAGGATCGCGCAGAGCTGGTCGCGCAGGGCGTGCGGGGCGTCCAGCAGCGAGGTCAGCCCGTTGGCCTGCCCGTTGGCCTGCCCGGGCCCGGCCAGGAACGGCGGGACCTTGTCGCCGGAGAAGTCGAGCAGCCGGACCACCGCCGGGCGGCCGGCCAGCAGCCGGAGCGGCGGGGCCAGGGCCGCCTCGTGCTCGGCCTGGGTGGGCCAGGCGGTGGCGCCCAGGAACGGGATCTCGGTGCGCAGCAGCCCGACGCCGGCCGCGCCCGCGGCCAAGCCCATCCGGACCTCGCGGGCCGAGGCCGCGTTGACCAGCAGCGTGACCGGCTGGCCGTCCGCTGTCCGGTAGACCGGAGCGTCGGCAGTGTCTGCTGAGGCTGAAGGGGTCGCGGAGGTTTTTGTGGTGGGTGAGGCTGTGGAGGTTTCTGAGGGTGGTGGGGCGAGGGTGGTGGTCGTGGTTGACGTGGTCGTGGTTGACGGGGTCGTGGCTGGCGGGGTCGCCGTGCTGGACGGAAGGTCGGCGGGGTCCGGGTCGAGGACCAGGCGGCCGATCCGGGGGGCGGTGGCGTTGGCCGGGGCGGTGGCGTCGAGCAGGGCGGGATGGCCCGCGGGGGCTTCGAGGACCGCGGGATCCACGCCCGCCACCATGGGCAGGCCGAGGCCGCGGGCGATGATCGCGGAGTGCGAGCTGGCGCCGCCGGAAACAGAAATGGCGCCGGTCAGCCCGGCGTCGGCCAGCCGGATGAGGTCGGCCGGGTCGATCTCCCGGCCGACCAGGATAAAGTCCCCGTCCGGCGGCGGGACGGCCGAGCCCGCGGTCAGCTGGGCGACGACCGCCTGACCGACCTGGCGCACGTCGTCGGCCCGGGCGGCCAGGTCCTCGCTCGGCAGCGCGGCCAGGATGGCGGCCTGTTCGTCGGCCGCGCCGATGACCGCGGCGATTGCGTCGGTGCCGTTCTCCACCGCGGTGGCCGCCGCATCGACCAAAGCCGGGTCGCCCGCCATCAGGCCGCCGATTTCCACGATCGCGGCCTGTTCGGACCGTTCGTCGGAGCGGAGCTGGGCCGCCAGCGCGAACCGTTCCGCGGCCACGGCCGCGAACGCGGCCCGGACCGCGGCCACCGCGGCTGGTCCGCCGGCCGTCTCATCGGGCCGGGCCGCTTGCGTCTGGCGCCCGGCCACCTGCGGCGCTGGTCCGGCGGCCTCCTGAGCCGGGCCGGCTGGCTGGGCCTCGGCCCGGCCGGATCGGCCCAGGTAGAGCTGGCCGGTGGCGATCCCTTCGGAGACCACACGGCCCCGGAACGTTTCGCTCGGGCTCACGAAGCCGCCAGGATGGCGTCCCGCAGAGCGCCGAGGATCAGAGCGGACGACGCCGCGCCGGGATCTTCGTGACCGACGCTGCGCGGGCCCAGGTAGCTGGCCCGGCCCTTGAGGGCCTGCATGGAAACGGTGGCCTCGGCCCCGGCTTGAGCCGCCGCGACCAGCGCGGCCAGCGCATCGGCCGCCGGCTGGCCCTCCGCCACCGCCTTGCTGAAGGCGCTGGTGGCCGGGGCCAGCACGTCCACCATGGTCTTATCGCCTTCCTTGGCCGCGCCGAGCTGCTGTATCCCGGCCAGGGCCGCCTCCAGCGCGGTGGCCAGGGCGGCCAGATCCACGTCCGGCGTATCGCCCAGCGACTTGCCGGCCCGGCGGAAGGCCGTGCCGTACAGCGGGCCGGAGGCCCCGCCGACCTTGGAGATCAGGGTGCGGCCGGTCAGCGTGAGGACACCCCCCGGGGTAGCCGGGGGGTCGGCCGCCAGCGCCGCGACCACGGCCGTGAACCCGCGGGACAGGTTGGCGCCGTGGTCGGCGTCCCCGATGGCCGCGTCCAGCTGCGTCAGGTGGTCACGCTGCTCCTCGACCACGGCCGCGATGGCCGTGATCCAGGCGCGGAAGACGTCAGCATCCATGTTTCTCCTCCGGGGCGGCGCTGGTCGGTGGGTCTACCCTCAGCGTCCCCAGCGCAGCCCGGGCGTGTCTACCGGGGCATCCCACAACCGGGTCAGCGTGTCGGTGAGCTGCGTGACCGTCACCGAGAAACCCTGCATGTCCAGGCTGGTGATGTAGTTGCCGACCAGGTTCCTGGCCACCCGGGCGCCGTGTCCCTCGATGTAGCGCTGGACCTCGGCGAACAGGATATAGAGCTCCATCAGCGGGGTGCCGCCCATGCCGTTGACCATGACCAGCAGGTCGCCGGACAGCGGCATGTCGTCGCCGATGGCGTCCAGCACTTTGTCGGCCAGGTCGTTCGCGCTGGTCAGCGTGGTCCGCTCCCGGCCGGGCTCGCCGTGGATGCCGATGCCGAACTCGATCTCGGATTCGGCCAGCTCGAAGGAGGGCTTGCCCACGGCGGGCAGGGTGGCCGAGGTCAGCGCGACGCCGAACGAGCGGGACCGCTCGTTGACCTCGCGGGCGATCGCGGCCACGTCGGCCAGCGGTGCGCCTTCCTCGGCCAGCGCGCCCGCGATCTTCTCCACGAACACGGTGGCCCCGACCCCGCGCCGTCCGGCCGTGTACAGCGAGTCCTGGACGGCCACGTCGTCGTTGACCACGACCGAGACGACCTCGATGCCCTCGTCGTCGGCCAGCTCGGCGGCCAGCTGGAAGTTGAGGATGTCGCCGGTGTAGTTCTTCACGATGTGCAGCACGCCGGCGCCGCCGTTCACCGCCTGGGTCGCGGCGAGCATCTGATCGGGCACCGGCGAGGTGAACACCTCGCCCGCGCAGGCCGCGTCGAGCATGCCGTAGCCGACGAAGCCGCCGTGCAGCGGCTCGTGCCCCGACCCCCCGCCGGACACCAGCCCGACCTTGCCCGACCGCGGGGAATCGCCACGGATCACGACCTTATTTTCGGCGTCCAGGCGCAGCGACGGGTGCGCCGCGACCAGGCCGGCCAACGCATCGGTGACCACGTCGTCGGGTGCGTTGATGAGCTTCTTCATACCGTGCCCTCCATTGGGCCCTCGGATTGGATCTTCCGTGCCGTCCGGAACCGGGCCAGCGCCACAGCCCGTTCGATATTGTCGAACGCGGTTTTGATCGCAACCTATGGCGGCCTGGTCGGCGCGTCAAGGGTGGTCAGCCCTCAAGTGGTGGTCAGACCCTCGGGCCGCGGTCGGCCCGGCCAGGGGTCAGCCCGCACGGGGGTCAGCCCGGCATGACGGTCAGCCCAGCCAGGGGTCCGCCCGGTTAAGGGGTCAGCGCCAGGGCCGGGCCGAGCGGGCGGCCCAGTATTCTTCCGGCGGCTCGGCCAGGCCGAGCTCCGGCACGGAGCCGACGGTGAGCGCGGTCAGGTTCGACTGGAGCTGGGCCGGGGTCACCGCGCCGGACAGCACCACGGTGGCCCAGGGACGGGCCAGCGCCGCGGCCAACGCGACCGCGTCCTCGGTGACCCCGCGGCCGGCGGCCAGCCGGGTGAGCGCGGCCGGGGCCCGCCCGCCCGGAGCCAGACGGCCGTTGGCCACAGCCTCCTTGACCAGAATCGGCCAGCCTGCGGCGGACGCCTCGGCCGCGGCCGGGCCGACCGACGGCTCCAGCAGGTTCCAGGTGACCTGGGCCGCGCCGAACACCGGGACCCCGTCTACGGTGAGCGGCAGCGCGCGGCGGATGGTGTCGGCCTGGCCTGGCCCGCTGGTGGTCAGGCCGACGAGCACTCCGCTGGCGCGCAGCGCGGCCAGGGCGGCCAGCAGGGCCGGGTCGTCGAACAGCCCGGAGTCCAGCGTGGCCGAGTGCACCTGGTACAGCGCCATCCGGCTCCCCAGCAGGGCCCGGCTTTCGGCCAGCTGGGCGGTGAACATGGCCAGCGAGTGCTCTTTGACCTCATGCTGGTCGGCGTCCATGCGCCAGTCGCCGACGTAGCGGTAGCCCCACTTGGAGCCGACGACGACGTCGGGGTGGTTGCGCGCGGTCAGCCAGCCGCCCAGGAACTCCTCGGCCCGGCCGTAGGAACGGGCCACGTCGACATACCGGACGCCGGCGGCGTAAGCCGCGTCCAGCATGGTGAAGGACTGGGCCCGCAGCCCAGCCACGCTGCGGTCGGGCAGATCACCCGGGCGGCCGGCGGTGATGTACGCGGGCCGGCCCAGCGCGGCCAGCCCGAGCCCGATCCGGGACACCACCGGACCGCCCGGGCCCAGGGTCGTGGTCGGCATCGCCGTCGTCACTGGGCACCCTCGTCGCCGTCGTGGTCGCGGGGGTCGCCCCCGGAGCGGTAGCCGGGGTGCACCCCGGCGACCAGGCCCTGGCTGGCCGCCAGCCGGGTCAGCAGGTCGTGCAGCACGCCCTGCTCCTGCTCACTGAGCCCGGTCATCAGGTCCGCCTCGTGCGCGCTGCCGATCCGGGCCAGCTCGGCCATGAACCGGGTACCGCCCTCGGTCAGGTACAGCGCGTAGTGCCGCCGGTCCGCTGGATTCCGGCGGCGCTCGAGCAGCCCTCGCTCCTGCAGCCCGTCGACCAGCAGAACCAGCCGGCTGGGCGGGGTGCCGAGCTGCCGGGCAATGGCCTGCTGACTCTGGCCCGGGCCCCGGGCCACCAGCCGCAGCAGGCCGGCCTGGGCCGGGGTCAGCGACAGTTCGGTGACCCGCCGCGCGAACTGCTCCGCAGCGTGCGCCCCCAGCTGAGCCAGCAAAAACGCGTTGCCCGGCCCGGGCGGCCGGGTCCGAGCCCCGGGCTCCTCAGCCGAGGGCCGGGCGCCCGGGGCAGGCCGGTCGTCACGCGCCTTGGTCACCATGCCTTCATCATACTTTCTTGACAATCATATACATAGAATAACTATTATTATTCAGAATAATTAACGAGCGTTACGACCTGGAGAAACCATGACCGCCACCGCACCTTCCACCCCGGGCCGAACGGGCCCTCAGGGTGGGCCGCCGCTGCTGGCTCCGGCCCTGGCCTACGGGGCCCTGATGATCGCCAGCGTGATCCTGTCCGCCCGGGTCCCGCAGCCGTCGGCCAGTGCCTCCGCGCTGCTGGCTTACGAGCGCAGCCACCACACCGAACTGCAGGTGGCCGGGTTCCTGGGCTTCGCCGCGTCGGCGCCCCTGGCCATCTGGTCCGCCACCACGTACCGGCGCCTGCGCATCCTGGGCGTCACCGCGCCCGGCGCGGTCATCGCCCTGGCCGGCGGCCTGCTGGCCGCTGCGTCGCTGGCGTTGTCCGGGCTGATCAGCTGGACCAGCGCGCAGGCGGCCCCGACGGCCAGCCCGGCGCTGGCCCGGGCCCTGGCCGACCTGGGCTTCGCGGCCGGCTCGGCTGGGTTCGTGGTGCCACTCGGGCTGCTGCTGGCCGGGGTCAGCGTGCCGGCGCTCGTCCTGGCCCTCACCCCCCGGCCGTGGACGTGGTTCGGCCTGGGCGTCGCCGCGGTCTCCGTGCTGTCCGCGTTCATCCTGCTGACCAGTGCGCTGGATCCCACGTTGCCGATCGGCCGGTTCGGCAGCCTGATCTTCCTGGTCGCGGTGAGCCTGGTGCTACCGCAGTCCCGGCACTCACGCCGCGATGCGGCGGCGGCGCATGCGGGCCGGGTGGTGGCGTCATGACCACCATCGGCCGTTCCGTCCCGCCCTCGCGGCAGGCGGATGCCGGTCCGGTGCCACGGGTGAGCGGACGGCAGCTCGCGGCCGGGATCGGCCTCTCGGCCGGGCTGGCCGGGCTGCTCTGCGGGGCCACCGCGCTGATCGCACGGGCCGCGGCTCCGGGCTGGGCCCACACCGAAGGGCTGACCGTCCTGATCGTGGCCGAGGTGTATCTGACCGTGATCGCCGGGCTGACCATCGCGGTCGGCGGACCGGCCGGCCTGCGCAACCAGCTGGCTCTGCACCGACCCCGGGCGGGTCAGATCGGTTGGGCGCTGGCCGTGCTGGCGCTGACCGTGCTGGCCGCTCTCGTGGTTTCGGTGGCGTTCAGCCCGCTCAGCGGCGGCGTGCTGGCCACCCTGCGGGCCATCGTCCGGTCCGGCAGCGACGAGGCCCGGATGGCCACGGCCACCCCGCTGGTCTGGGCGCTGATCGTCGTCCGGCTGCTGGTGCTGACCGGGACCGCGGAAGAGCTGTTCTTCCGGGGCGCGCTATACAGCTGGCTGCGTCGGCGCTGGTCCGTGCCGGCGGTCATCGCCGTCACCACGGCGCTGTTCGCGCTGGAGCACGGTTACTATCCGGTGCTGCTGCCGCTGGTGCTGGGCTACGGCCTGGCGGCCGGCTGGGTCCGGCACCGCACGCACTCAGTGGGCGTCACGATCGTGATGCACGTGGTCGTGGATCTGGGGTTGTTCCTCGCGGCCGTAGCCCTGTCCTGAAATTGGTGGTCCGGCAGCGGTGAGATCCGGCCACCCCGGCGGTCTGTATCAGCGACGGCGGCTGCCGTCCCCTGTGAGCCCGGCCGAAGTGAGGACGAGTGCGGATCGAGTACCGGCTGCTGGAGCGGGCCATCCGGTACGCGCTGTCCGCCGCCGGGCACGCAACCCCGCAGTTGCTGACCGAGCCCACGCCGTGCACCGGCTGGGATCTTGGCACGCTGCTGCTGCACCTGGGCGAGTCGTTCGACACGCTGGCCGGGAGCCTGCGGGCTCGCACCCTCGACCCAGGCCCTGGACGCTCCGGCGCGGAAGGCCCCGCGGGGGCGCCTTCCGCGCCGGATGGCGGGGCGCTGGTCGCCGGGCTGGCCGGGCGAGCGGCGGCCCTGCTGTGGGCGTGCGCCGAGGTCCGGGGCGGTCAGGAGCCGGTGGCCGCGGGCGACCTGCGGCTCACCACCGGCGTGGTCGCGATCACCGGCGCCATCGAGGTGGCCGTGCACGGCTGGGACATCTCCATGACCTGCGGTACCGGCGGCCCGGTACCGTCCAGGCTGGCGACCGAGCTGTTGCCGTACGCGGCGCTGCTGGTGCCCCGGCACACCCGGCCGGGCCTGTTCGCCGACCCGGTTCCGGTGCCCCGGCGCAGCTGCTCCGGCGACCGGCTCGTCGCGTTCCTCGGCCGCCAGCCCCAGCCGTCAGCCGCGGGGATAACGCCGGGAGGCGGCCGGCGGCCTGGGCGGTGAGGCGCTCGAAGGCATCGGGCGGGGTGGTCTCAGCCCCGAGGTGATGGCCGGTGAGCGCGCCGTGGTCGTCGCTGCCGCCGGTGGGTACCAGGCCCAGCCCGGCCGCCAGCACCCGGAGGCGGCCACGGACGGCGGGTGAATGGTCCGGGTGCCACACCTCGAGGCCGGTCAGGCCCGCGGCGGCCAGCGCGCGGATCTGATCGTCGGAGACCTCGTAGCCGCCGGAGCGGGGGTGGGCCAGCACGCTGACCCCGCCGGCCTGGCGAACCAGGGCGATCGCCTCGGTGGCACCGAGGGCGTACTTGTCCTCGTAGGCCCGGCCGCCGTCGCCGATCCAGTCGGCGGTGAAGGCGTCGGCGGGCGAACCGATCGTGCCGGTGTCGGCCAGCGCGCGGGCGATGTGCGGGCGGCCGACCACGCCGTCACCAGCGATCGCCGCGACCTGTTCCCACGTCACCCCGGTGCCGAGCGCGGCCAGCTTGGCCACCATGACCCGGGCCCGGCGGATCCGGTCGTCGCGGATGCTGGCCACCGCTTCGGCCAGCGCCGGATAGGCAGGGTCGAACAGGTAGGCCAGCAGGTGCAGGCTGCGCCCGTCCAGCGTGCTGGACAGCTCCATGCCAGGGACCAGGGTCAGCCCGGGCGGCAGCGCGGCCCGGGCCTCGTCGAGCCCGGCCACGGTGTCGTGGTCGGTCAGCGCCACCACGTCCAAGCCGCGGGCCCGGGCGCGGGCCATCACCTCGGTGGGTGGGTCGGTGCCGTCCGAGGCGCTGCTGTGGGTGTGCAGGTCGATGCGCACCCGGTCATGCTACGCAGGTAAACACTGACGGGCGGCAGGCGCTCACGCCTGCCGCCCGTCAGGTGGCCGGTGACGCTACCCCGTCACCCCCGCGGGGTGCGAGGACTACTTGATGACGCCAATCTTGGCGGCCCACATCTGGTTGTCGAACACCGTGCCGTTGGAGTACTGCTTCTCCGGCTGGACGTTCAGCACCGGCCGCGGCATGTCGGTCGGGTTGCCGGCCGGGTAGTTCAGCACCTCCGGGTTGGAGAAGCTGTTGGTCGCGCCGTTGATCAGCGGCACGTACTTGTGGTTGGACGTCTCGTTGGCCTCATCCGCGGCCCACAGCGTGTTGGAGTAGCGGCCACACGACTCCAGGCGCACCTTGTAGCCCGGCTGGGGCGCCACACCGGGCCAGGTGGACAGGCAGAAGTTGCTGTTCAGCCCGTACGGCGAGTACTGGAATTCATAGGCCTCGTCACTGCCGTAGCTGTGCGCGAACGCCGCACTCACCAGCCCGTAGTGGTGATAGAAGCTGCTCACCGAGCCTTCATAGGCGTAGGTGAAGTCCAATGCCGGGTCGCTGTTCGAGCCCTGGAAGAGGATGCTCTCCTGTCCCGCCGCCGCCCGCTGCTGGTACACGTCGACGAAGTAGTGCGTGCCAAACTTCTGCGTGTAGAGGCTGATGCAGTGGGACCCGCAGGACGGGGTGGCTGCACTGGCGGTGAGCGTGCCGGCCATACCAAGGCCGCCGCCGACCATCACGAACGTGGCCGCACCGGCCGTGAGCTTTGCCTTGACTGACATTCGGGTTCCTCCCATGGAACGACGACCGTGCCAGGCACGGATGGACAGGGGGACCACCCCCCAGCAGCTGACAGCAACCTGTATCCGAACGAACTCGGAGAGTGCTGACATCTGCTCGTGAGTGGTCGCCGCGGACTGGCGAATTCGGTCCCCGTTCCCCGTGCCGGTCGATATCTGGTGCTGCGCCCGGCGAATTGCGGTCACCGGGCCGGGCCACTTGCTAGCGGTCACTGGAACGCCGACCCGAGGATGGGACGGCCGCTCCGAGGTCCCTCACTAACAAGACGCAGCAGAGCGTAGCTGGGTTGACACGCTCTGAATATTTGTTGCTTTCCGTGATCGAATCTTCAGCTTTTCTGTGTTCGATGTCTTACCGAATGTATCCAGGGCGGAGTTCAACCTAACGTCCCGCAACCGAACCGTGATCTAGCTTCAGGCCCATTTCCTGCAATAACTCTGTTTCAGCGGACGGCAAAGGTCGGAGCGGGAAGCCGGAATCGACCTATTCGGGCTTGTCACCTTAAGTAACCGAAATCGGTATATCCAGGCCCATCGCCGTCCGCTGCCCGCGTTGAAACCCCGGACCGGACGGAACGATATGACGATGAGAACCGGTTGGGAGAACATTTTTAACCGGAGATTACGGAAGATTAGGTCAGGCGGAGGGGCCATACTCGCCTCATGACTGGCCGCCGGATTCCCTGCGTCGGCGCCATCGTCCACGATGGCCAGGGCCGCCTGCTGATCATCCAGCGCGGCCACGATCCCGAGGCCGGGCGCTGGTCACTGCCGGGCGGCCGGGTCGAGCCGGGTGAGAGCGACGCGCAGGCCCTGGCCCGGGAGATGCTGGAGGAGACCGGGCTGATCGTGACCCCCGGCCCGCTGGTCGGCGCGGTGGAACGGCCCGGGACCGGGGACACCGTGCTGGACATCAGGGACTACGCGGCCACGGTGACCGGCGGGACGCTGGCCGCGGGCGACGATGCCGCCGATGCCCGGTGGGTGGCGCCGGGCGATCTCACCTCGTTCCCGCTGACCACCGGGCTGGCCGGCATCCTGCGGTCCTGGGGCGTGCTGGAACCAGGGTGACGCACGAGGCACCAGGTGCTGCAGGGGCACGGCCGGGTGCGGGGAGGGGGCCTTGGCCGGGGCGGATGGCGCTAGGACGAAGGCGGGGTGTAGGACTCCTGGCGGTCGAGACCCGCGGCGCGGCCCTTGAGCGCGACGCGGATGGCCATCTTGCGCATGGCCTCGTCGACCATCTCGTCGTCCAGCATGACCGCGCCCCGCCCGGCCACCGTGGTGGCGTGGTCGTAGGCGTCCAGGATGAGCTCGGCTCGGTCGTAGTCAGCCTGGCGCGGGGTAAACGTCTCGTTGGCCGCGGTGATCTGGTCCGGGTGCAGGACCCACTTCCCGTCGAAGCCGAGGGCGGCCACGCTGGCCGCAGCGCGGCGGAAACCCTCGACGTCGCGGACTTTGACGTAGGGGCCATCTATGGCCTGCAGGCCATTGGCCCGGGCGGCGACCAGGATTCGCATCAGCGGATAGTAGAAGGCATCGCCGGCATAGCCCGCGTCGGCCTGCCCGACGGTCAGCGACGGCATGCCGATACTGGCCATGAAGTCGGCGGGCCCGAACACCAGGGCCTCGAGCCGGTCCGACGCGGCGGCGATGGCCTCGACCTGAGCCAGACCGCGGGGGTCCTCGATCTGCACGTCGATACCAATCGAGCCGGCGCGGCCGGTGGCCCGCTCAAGCTGGGTCAGCAGCAGGTCGAGCCAGATGATGTGGCCCGGGTCGGTGACCTTCGGCAGCACGATGACATCGAGGGCCTCGCCGGCCCCCTCGACCAGAGCGACCACGTCCTGATAGGCCCACGGGGTGGTGGCATCGTTGACCCGGACGGCGCGGATCCCGGCCCGCCAGGCGCCGGAGGTCAGCGCGGCGACGGCGTTGCCCCGGGCGGCGTCCTTGGCCGACGGGGCGACCGCGTCCTCGAGGTCGAGGAACACCTCGTCAGCCGGCAGGTCACGCGCCTTGGCAATGAAGCGCTCGCTGCTGGCCGGCACGGACAGGCAGGAGCGGCGCGGCCGGTACGTAGCTGGCATAGCCGGAGCTTAGAGCGCCCGCCGTACCCGGCCGGGGCCGGGGCGCCGGGCTGGTGCCGGGCGTGGGCCGGGCTGGTACCCGTGGTGCGCCGGGCTGGTGCCGGGCGTGGTCGCCGATGTCGGGCGGTGTCCAAACATCGGGCGAGCGGAAGGTGAACTTATCGCCGCGGCCGCTCTCGGGGCCCCTTTAGAAACATATGCCTGCATATTCTTTCCACTGCCTATGCGCTGCCTTCCCGCACGAGCTCGTGCCGCACGCTGCCGCGCCCGGTCCGCCGTCTGGCTCACGATCGGCGCGCTGGCTGCTATCCCGCTGGCCGGCTGCGCCAGTGGAGCGTCCTCCGCCAGCCCGGCCACGGCCGGCGAGATCAGCATCTCCACCGGCGGCTGCGGCGGCCCCTGGCACCTGGCCGCCCCGGGCTGGCACACCTTCCAGATCCACAACTCGGCGGCGGACGCGGCCGAGGTGGAGCTGATCAACCCGGCCAACGGCGCCGTCTACGAAACGGTCGAGGCGCTCGGCGCGGGCACGACCGACCCGATGCGGCTCGATGTCGGCTCCGGGTCGTACGCGTTCCGCTGCATGATCGAGGACACCGACGCGATCACCGGACCGACCGAGAAGGTCCCCGGGCACACTTCCGGGGCAACCGCGATCCTGCCCGTCACCGACAACGACCTGTACACGCCGGCCAACGAGTACCACAAGTACGTCACCACCGGCCTGGTCACGCTGGTCAGCCAGGTCGCGACGCTGAACAAGGCGATCGCGAGCGGGAACCTGGCTGCGGCGAAGGCGGCCTGGCTGCCAGCTCACCTGACCTACGAGCGGCTCGGCGCGGCCTATGACTCGTTCGGTGACTTCGACGGCAAGATCGACGGCCGGGCCGACGGGCTGGTCGGCGGGGTCAGCTCACCCAACTGGACCGGCTTCTACCGGCTCGAGTACGGCCTGTGGCACGGGCAGAGCGCGTCCTCGCTGGCCAAGGTCTCCGCGCAGCTCGGGCACGATGTGCGCGCCCTGCAGGCCTCCTGGCCGAACACGGAGATCGACCTGCTGGACATCGGGCTCCGGACCCACGAGATCCTGGAGAACGCGCTCCAGTTCCAGATCAGCGGGCACGACGACTACGGCAGCGGAACCACGCTGGCCACCACCGAGGCCAACATCACCGGCACCCAGGTCCTGCTGACCGAGCTGCATCCGCTGCTGGCCCAGCGCTACACCGGCCTGCCCACGGTCTCCACCTGGCTGGACCGGCTGCAGAAGCTGATCGACGCCACGCACACCAGCCACGGCTGGACGGCGGTCGCCGCCCTGCCCACCGCGACCCGGCAGGACATCGACGCCGCGGCCAGCCAGTCGCTGGTCGAGCTGGCCCCGATCGCCGTCATCACCGAACCGCGGAGACAGTGATGCCTGAGGATCACGAGCAACCTGAGTCGCCTGGTGCTGCTGGGACTTCGGGGGTTGCGGGGAGTGCTGGGACTGCGGGGGTTACGGGGAGTGCTGGGACTCCGGGGGACACGGTGAATGCGGGGGCCAAGCCCGGGCGGCGGTCGTTTCTGCGCGGGGCGCTGGGCGCCGGGGTCGGTGCCGGGGTGGCCGGCGTGGCCCTCGGCGGGGCAGGCGGATACGCCCTGCGCGCGTCCCAGCCCACGTCCAGGGCGCAGGCGGCGGACCAGGCCGAGAGCGGGCGGCTGCCCGCAGTGGCCTTCCACGGCCCGTACCAGGCCGGCATCTTGCCCGCGCCGCAGCAGCAGACCTCGGTCATCGCGTTCAACGCCACCGCCGAGGGGCGAGGCGAGCTCACCGAGCTGATGCGGGCGCTGACGTCCCGGGCCCGGTTCCTGACCGCGGGCGGGCCCCCGGCCCCGGTCGGCATCGGGGCGCCGCCGTCCGACTCCGGCACGCTGGGCCCGAACGTCGTGCCCGACGGGCTGACGGTCACCGTCGGCGTGGGTTCCACCCTGTTCGATGACCGGTACGGCCTCGCCGCCGACCAACCGGGCAAGCTGACCCCGATGCGCACGTTCCCCGACGACGAACTGGACCCGGCGCAGGTCGGGGGCGACCTGGTGGTCCAGCTCAGCGCCGGGCACAGCGACACCGTGCTGCACGCGCTGCGGGACATCACCCGGCACACCCGGGGCGCCATGCAGATCTCCTGGCGGATGGACGGGTCGACCAGCCCGGCCCGCCCGTCCGGCACCATTCCGCGCAACCATTTCGGGTTCATGGACGGCATCTCCAACCCGGACGTGACCGATGCGGCCACGATGAAGAAGCTGGTCTGGGTAGACGCGAGCACCAGCGGCGAGCCGGCCTGGACCGCGGGCGGCAGCTACTTCGTGGTCCGGCTGATCCGGATGCTGACCGAGTTCTGGGACCGGGTCGCGATCACCGAGCAGGAGAACATCATCGGGCGGCGCCGCCCGTCCGGGTACCCGCTGGACGCGAACGCGATCCACGCCACGCCCAACTTCAGCCTGGACCCCAGCGGGGCGGCGATCCCGCTCACCGCGCACCTGCGGCTGGCCAACCCCCGGACGTCGGCCACCACGGACAGCCGGATCCTGCGCCGGGCCTACAACTACGACCGGGGCATCGACAGCGTCGGCAACCTGGACATGGGGTTGCTGTTCACCTGTTACCAGCAGGACCTCAAGCGCCAGTTCGAGGCGGTGCAGACCCGGCTGATCGGTGAGCCGATGGTCGACTACATCACCCCGTTCGGCGGTGGCTACTTCTTCGCGCTGCCCGGGGTGGCCGACGAAAGTGACCATTTCGGCCGGGCGCTGCTGGCCTGAGCCCGGCTGGCCTGAGCCCGGCCGCGAGCTGGGCGCTAATTCGGCGTAAGCGGCCCGGCGGTTGCACCAAAGTCAATTTTTGTCCGTTCGTTTGCTTTCTAGACACATTTGCTTGGCCACCCACTCATGCCGTTCCGAGAGATTTTGTCCGTTGCGCACGACGGTGGCCTGATCGCCGTGGCGCCATCAGCACGTCAGGTCTGCTCATTCAGGGAGAAGAGGGACATATGGGCGACAGCCCAGCGACACCGCCGGCCCCCGGCCGGCGGCGGCGGATGAGATTCCGCCCGATCCTGACCGTTGCCACCGCGACCGTGCTGGGGGCGGGGGCGGTCGTGGGCGCGACCGTGGCCAGCGCCAGCGCCGGCCACCCCGACGCGGTGGCCGCTCCGGCCAAGGCCTCGACGGCCGAGTACAAGGTCGTCGCGCCGACGTCGAGCCCGATCAAGCACGTGGTGGTGCTGTTCGACGAGAACGAGTCGTTCGACCACTACTTCGGCACGTACCCGTACGCGGCGAACACGGACGGGACCACGTTCAAGGCCAAGCCGGGTACGCCCAAGGTCAACGGGCTGTACAACAAGATCACCTCGAGCGGCCCGACCGGCCCGCTGCTGACGGCCAACGCGAACCAGTACAACCCCAAACGCCTCACCCACTCCCAGGCGCTGACGTGCGACCAGAACCACGCCTACACGCCGGAGCAGCAGGCGTTCGACGGCGGCAAGATGGACAAGTTCGTCGAGTACACCGAGACGGACATGTGCACCGGCCAGCCGATCCTGTTCGGCGAGCCCGGCCTGGTCATGGACTACTACGACGGCAACACCGTCACCGGGCTGTGGAACTACGCCCAGAACTACGCGATGAGCGACAACAACTACGACACCCAGTTCGGGCCGTCCACCCCGGGCGCGCTCAACGTGATCTCCGGTAACACCGGCGGCGGCTACGCGGTCAACCCGACCACCGGGGCCAAGACCACCGCCCCCACCTCGGTCAGCGCGCTGAACAGCAAGGGGGTCGGTTCCATCTACGGCGACCTCGACCCGGCCTACGACGACTGCTCGGACAGCAGCCACACCTCCACCAGCCCGGTGGGCGTGGAGACCGGCAAGAACATCGGCGACCTGCTGAACGCCAAGCACGTGACCTGGGGCTGGTTCCAGGGCGGGTTCGCGCCGACCAGCACGAACGCGGCCGGCTACGCGGTCTGCGGCGCCACGCACGACAACATCGGCGGGATCGCCGCGGCCGACTACTCGCCGCACCACAACCCGTTCGAATACTACAAGTCGACGTCCAACCCCAAGCACCTGCCGCCGTCGTCCGAGGCCATGATCGGCCAGACCGACCAGGCCAACCACCAGTACGACCTGTCGGACTTCGCCACCACGCTGAAGGACGGCAACATGCCGGCCGTCAGCTACCTGAAGGCGGCCGAGTACCAGGACGCCCACCCGGGCTACTCCGACCCGCTGGACGAGCAGAACTTCCTCGTCAACACGGTCAACGAGATCGAGCAGTCGAAGTACTGGAAGTCCACCGCGATCGTCATCACCTATGACGACTCCGACGGCTGGTACGACCACGTGGACGGGCCGCGGCCCAACGGCTCGCACGACGCCACCACCGACCAGGTCGTGTGCACGAACACGCCGACCCGGCTGGGCTCGATCAACGACCGCTGTGGCTACGGTCCCCGGCTGCCGCTGGTGGTCATCTCCCCGTACACCAAGTCGAACTACGTCAGCCACAACGTGACCGATCAGTCCTCGGTGACCAGCTTCATCGAGAACAACTGGCTGCACGGGCAGCGGATCGGCAACGGCTCATACGACAAGATCGCCGGCAACCTGGCCGAACGCGGCGGTGTGCTGGACTTCAGGGTCCGGCCGAACTTCAAGCCGCTCATCCTCAACCCCACCACCGGCGCGGTCGTCAGCAAGAACTAGCGCCGCCGACCAGAACCACGAGGCCGCGGTGGCCGGGGCAGCGAGCTCCGGCCACCGCGGCAACGTTTGCGCTGGCAGCAGGGCACAGGTGGATGCGACGGGCAGGTCCGGCCGGGTGGGCCCGTCGGACGGTGCGGGTACACCGGGCCGAAGGCCGCGCTTCCTGACCCAGCTCACCTTGGCTATCACAATGAGTACAGCGTCATTTAGGGTGCGTCTGTCACACCCCGCGTTTCGCGCTGCTAGCCCGGGCTTCGTAGCATGAGGGCATGACGTCCCCCACCATGTCCTCCCCCACGGCCGACCAGGTGTCCCACGCGCTCGCCGGCGTGAACGACCCGGAGATTCACCGGCCGATCACGGACCTCGGCATGGTCAAGAACATAGAGATCTCGCCGGACGGCACCGTCCGCGTCGACATCTACCTCACCGTGGCCGGCTGCCCGCTGCGCGAGACGATCACCCGCGACGTCACCGCCGCGGTGAGCGCGCTGGAGGGTGTGTCCCGGGTCCAGGTCGAGCTGGACGTGATGAGCGAGGAGCAGCGCAAGGCGCTGCAGACCCAGCTGCGTGGCGGGCAGGCCGCCCCGGAGATCCCGTTCGCCCAGCCCACCTCGCTGACCCGGGTGTTCGCGGTGGCCAGCGGCAAGGGCGGCGTCGGCAAGTCGTCGGTGACGGTGAACCTGGCCGCGGCGCTGGCCGCCACCGGCCTGTCGGTCGGCCTGGCCGACGTCGACATCTACGGGCACTCGGTGCCCCGGATGATGGGCGTCACCGGACGGCCGACCCAGGTCGAGAAGATGATCATGCCGCCGTCGGCGCACGGGGTAAAGGTCATCTCGATCGGGATGTTCAAGGAAGGCAACTCGCCGGTCGTCTGGCGCGGCCCGATGCTGCACCGGGCGCTACAGCAGTTCATGACCGATGTGTTCTGGGGTGACCTGGACATCCTGCTGCTCGACCTGCCGCCCGGCACCGGGGACATGGCCATCTCGGTGGCCCAGCTGCTGCCCAGCGCTGAGCTGCTGATCGTCACCACGCCGCAGCTGGCCGCGGCCGAGGTCGCCGAGCGGGCCGGCGCGCTGGCCACCCAGACCCACCAGCGCATCGCCGGGGTCATCGAGAACATGTCGTACCTGGTCTGCCCGCACTGCGGGGAGCACACCGACGTGTTCGGCTCCGGCGGCGGTGACGCGGTGGCGACGGCGCTGACCCGGATCACCGGCACCTCGGTGTCGTTGCTGGGCGAGATCCCGATCGACACCCGGCTGCGTCAGGGCGGCGACGAGGGCATGCCGCTGGTGCTGAGTACTCCGGACGCCCCCGCGGCCCAGGAACTGCGCAGGGTCGCCGACGGCCTCAGCACTCGCGCCCGGGGTCTGGCCGGGCGCTCCCTGTCGATCTCGCCGCGCTAGCCCGGGGGGACGACCCCCCGGAACCCCCGCCGCGCTTCGCGCCCCGCTGAGGTGCAGTCCGTAGTACCGGCCACTCGCCCGGCGCCTTCGGCCCGGGCTCGCTGGGCCGGTTAGACCGACTCGCCGTATTAATTACGTGGCTTCCATGTCGAAGGGGGGCTCCTCGCCCGGGAGGAGCCTGGAGGCACCGTTGCTGCTGGCGGAGCTGGCGGCGGCCGTAGCGGTGCTGTCCCCGTCCATCTCGCTGAGCAGGTGTTTCTGTACGAAGTGGCGCGGGTTCAGGTCTTCGATCTCGAAGTCGGCGAACTCCGGGCCGAGACCCTCGCGCAGGTCGTTCTTGGCGCCCTCGGCGATGTTCCGCAGCTCGCGCAGCGCCTTCCCGGCCTTGGCCGCCATCTTCGGCAGCTCGTTGGGCCCGAAGACCACCAGCGCAATCACCGCCAGCACCAGGATCTTGGGCAGGGACAGATCGAACACCGGGGCGTCTCCATCGGCAGCTCATGAGCGGGGACGTTCTCGTCCCGCGGTCCACTCTAAACCGTCTCGGGTCCTGACGGGCATAGGCAAACTGGCCAGTAACGGGCGGGTTGGCCGAAGGTTCGTCAACCAAACGGGTTCGCCAGCCGGGCCAGCCGGGTGAACCCGTTGGACAGCCGGCCCCAGAACCCGCGCGGCGCGTCGTAGGGCAGCGCGTCGACGGCCTGGTCCAGGGTGGCCGACGGGGCATCGGCCATGACCGTGAACACGAAGCCCTGCCCGGCCCAGGTGACGCTGTGGTGGTCGGGCTGGTCGGCGTAGACGTCCCGGCCGTCCAGGGTGATCTTCTGGTAGCCGGCCAGCTTCGGGGCCAGGTCGCCACGCTGGACGAAGATCGACACCGCGAACAGGCCGTCGGAGTAACCCAGGTCGAGCACGGCGCCGGAACTGGTGCTGGTCTGCCCCGCCTCGAACAGGGTCAGGCGGCCCGGGAGCTGACCCGGGACCGGCCAGCCGCGGGCTCGCATCTGAGTCACGTCGACTGCGGTGAGCTGCTGCGCGACCGCGGACGTGGCGGCGGGCTCAGTCACAGCCGAGCCGACGGCGAGGTTGATGAAGACGTCCTCCCCGACCAGGTGCGCCCTTGTGTCGAACACCTCGCGGCGCAGCGGCAGCTTGGTCGCCGAGTCCAGCCAGAACCGGGCGGCCAGGCTGCCGTCCTCGCGGACGGCCTCGACCATCAGTGCGGGCCGGTTATCGGCCGAGCTCGTGCCCGTGTAGGCCAGGTCATAGTTGCTGCCGAGCAACGCCACCAGCTGGCCGGTCAGACCGAGCACGCCCTCGGGGGCCTGGCTGTCGGTGTCGTCGGACACGCCGGCCGGCGCGGCCGAGGCCATCGTCCCGGCCGCGGCCGACTGGACCAGGGTGTCGCCCCCGCTGCGGTGCCAGACGTTGGCCACCACCGTGCTGTTGCCGTTCACCCCCATCGACGACTCCATCTCCACGCCCTGGTAGGAGACGTTCGACCCGGCCAAGGCGGCCTCTTGGAGCAGCTTGAAGCCGGGGCCGCCGTCTTGCGGGGCGGTCGGCTTCAGCTCGGCCGCCGGGCCGCCCGAGGCCGCGGTGCCCCGCGCGGGCCGGTCCGTGCAGCCGGACACCAGCAGGCACGGTCCGGCCACGAACACGACCGCGGCCACCGAGGCCAGCGGAGCCAGCCAGGTCAGCGAACGGCGGCGCGGAGGGTGGTTCACGGGAGCGGAGCGGAGCTGCTGAACTCGGGAACGGGCACGGCGGACGAGCCGCCGGACGGGACCTGCCCGGTGGTGATCGCGTGCTGAACGCTGTACAGCTGGACCTGCGGCGTGATCCGTGGGCCCGGCGTCTGCTGGTCGCCGCCCATGGTGAACGCGGTCACGCTCAGCCCGGCAAACACGCACGACACCACGCCCACGGCCAGGTAGCGGCGCCGGGGCCGCCGTTGACGGGTCCGGAGGACCCGTCCGGGCCGCCGGGACGCGGGGCCATTCATCTGCCGGGCCCGGCGCCGGGCCGGTACCGGTGGCCCCGGCTCCGCGATGGCGATCAGCCGCTGGGTCAGGGCGTCGTCCGGCGGCACCTCGCCCAGGCCACGCATGCGCTTCTTCAGCGCCCGCAGCTGGTTGGCCTCGGCCCGGCAGGCCGCACAGCCGGCCAGGTGGGCGTGGGCCCGGTCCCGTTCGGCCGCGCTCAGCTCGCCGTCGACCAGCGCGGAGATCCGGTCCCCGAGATGGCTCATGGCGTCTCCCGCTCGGCCGCGGGGTGGCTGGGCGCGCCCCGGTGCGGGCGGCGGTGCTCCAGCGCGGTCCGGAGCTGGGCCCGGCCCCGGTGGATGCGGCTCCGCACGGTGCCGATCTTCACTCCCAGGGTGGCCGCGATCTCCTCATACGACAGGCCCTCGATGTCGCACAGCACCACGGCGGCGCAGTACTCGGGGGCGAGGTCCCGCAGCGCGGCCTGGACGTCGCCGTCGAGGTGGCGGTCGTCGAACGCCTGCGCCGGGGTCGGGTCACCGCCGGGCAGGCGGCCCTCGACGTCCTGCCCGAGGCCCTCGAACCGGATCCGCTGCCGGCGCCGGGCCAGGTCCAGGAACAGGTTGGTGGTGATCCGGTGCAGCCAGCCCTCGAACGTGCCCGGCGTGTAGCTGGCCAGCGAGCGGAACACCCGGACGAAGACCTCCTGGGTGAGGTCCTCGGCGTCGTGCTGGTTACCGGTGAGCCGGTAGGCCAGGCGGTAGACCCGGGCCGAATGGGTCCGGACGACGTCGTCCCAGCTGGGCGCGGTCCATTCCGGGTCCGGAAGCGGAGCCGGCCGGGTCTCATCCACGGCGTCCTCCCTCACCTCGTCCCGAACTGCTGCCAGAACCATCGTGCCCGCGATTCTCCGGTTGTGCCACTGACCCGGCCAAGGTCACGGGGGCCGGGCGCCCGCATCCCCATCCAGCCCGGAAGGGGTCGCTAACCTGCCGATTGCCTAACGGCCCAGCCGGCCGGATTGGTTCCCGCGCGGCGGCGGACGCTAGGCTCCGGAAGGCGCTAGGCTCCGGTCAGCGGTCCGTTTTCTGCCCGGGGAGGACATTATCGCGACGGTACACGCGGCCCTCGGTTACGCGGATGGCTACCTACCCGAGGACGACGCGCTGCTGGCCGCCCGGGCCAGCGCCGAGGACCTGGGGGGCAGCGACCCGATCAGGCCGGCTGGCGGAGCGGCGCTGCGGTTCCTGGCCGCGGCGATCGGCGCCCGCACGGTGGTGGAGATCGGCACCGGGTGCGGCTCCTCCGGCATCTGGCTGCTCCGGGGCATGCGTGCCGATGGCGTGCTGACCAGCGTGGACGTGGAGCCGGAGTACCAGCGGATGGCCCGTAAGGCATTCGCCGAGGCCGGATTCGCGGCCAACCGGTACCGGCTGATCCTGGGCCGGGCCCTGGACGTGCTCCCCCGCCTCTCGGACGGGGCCTACGATCTGGTCTGCTGCGACACGGACCCGCGTGAGTACCCCGACTACCTGGAGGCCTCGCTCCGGCTGCTGCGGGTCGGCGGCATCGTGGTCTTCGACGACGTGGTGGTCCCCCCGGAGCTGGCCGGCCTGGATCAGGACGAGGCGGCCGACATCGAGATCTCCTCCCCCGCGGGCTGGGCCGCCGCGGACCTGCCCCAGGTCCGCGAGGTGGCCGAGATCCTGCGGGCCGACGACCGGCTCACCCCGTTGTTCCTGCCCGTCGGGGAAGGCCTGCTGGCCGCGGTCAAGCGCGCCTGACGGGTCGGCGCGGCCAGCCCGCCTGACGATCAACCAGCCTGACGATCAACCAGAGGTCAGGCGCCGGGGGCCAGCCAGTGCAGCAAGAGGCGGGTGCCGAAGCCGGTGCCGCCCCGGGTGAGCTCGCCGTCGTCGGAGGCGGACCGGGCCGGGCCGGCGATGTCCAGGTGGGCCCAGCGGCGGCCGCCGGTGAACTCGCGCAGGAACAGCGCGGCCACGATGCCGCCGGCCTGGGCGTTGCGGGCGCCGTTCATGGCGCTGGCCACGTGGGCCAGGTCGGCGGTGTTCGAGGTCAGCGCGGTGGTGTAGTCCTCGGGCAGCGGCATCCGCCACAGCCGCTCGCCGGTGGCGGCGCCGGCCGCACGCAGGTCCGCCGCCAGCTCGTCGTCGCTGGCGTACAGGGCGCCGATCTGGCCGCCGAGCGCGACCCGGACCGAGCCGGTCAGGGTGGCCAGGTCCACGATGGTCGCCGGGTCGACGGTGGCGGCGTAGCCGAGCAGGTCGGCCAGGACCAGGCGGCCCTCGGCGTCGGTGTTCTGCACCTCGATGGTGCGCCCGCCATAGCTGGTGATGACGTCGCCGGGGCGCATGGCCGAGCCGGACGGCAGGTTCTCGGCCGCGCCGATCAGGCCGGTGACCCGGACCGGGGCCTCCAGCTCGGCCAGCGCGGACAGCGCGGCGATCACCGCGGCCCCGCCGGCCATGTCGCCCTTCATCGTCTTCATGGCTTCGTTCGGCTTCAGCGACAGGCCGCCGCTGTCGAACGTGATGCCCTTGCCGATCAGCACCACGTGGTCCCGCGCGCCGCCCGGGTCATAGCTCAGCTCGATCATCCGGGGCGGCCGGACCGACCCGGCGCCGACGGCCAGGATCCCGCCGAATCCCTCGGCGGCCAGCTCGGTCTCGTCCCGGACCCGTAGCTGCAGCCCCGACCGCGCGGCCGCAGCGGCGGCCTGCTCGGCCAGCCAGGCGGGCGCCTTGATGTCGGACGGCATGTTGACCAGGTCCCGGGCCAGGGCGACGGCGGCCGCGATCGCGGCCGGGCGCCGGCCAGAGGCCGGTTCGGCCTGCGTCAGCAGCCGGACCGAACGGGCTCGCGGCTCCGCCTCGGGATCCGCGTCGTCCCCGGCGCCGTCCTCGGCCCGGAGCGAAAACTTGTACCCGCCCGAGCAGGACGCCCTCCACGAACGGATCCGGGTCGGCACCGTCCGGCAGCGCGGCCAGGGCGGTGGCGCCCGCCTCGACCTGCCGGGCCAGCGCGGCCCCGGCCCGGCGCAGGTCGGCGGCGGTGCCCTCGCCCACCCCCAGCAGGACCAGCCGGACCACGCCGTCCGGGGTGCGGGCCGCCGCCCGGACGACCTCGCCTGGCTTGCCGGTCAGGCCGTAGGCCGTGAGCGCCTCGGCCACGGTCAGGCCGAGCGCCCCGGCCAGGGCGGTCGTGCCGGTGCCGGTGATGTCGGCCCAGCTGGGGTCCCCGTCCGGCCCGTCGGTGGCCGCCCGGAGCTGCTCACGCTGGACCGGGACCGCGATCAGGGTCACGTCGCCGACGGCACCGGGTGATGTCAGGACGTCATCGACCGCCGCCAGGTACGGGGTGACATCGATATCTACCGGCAACGTCAGACGACGACCGTCTTCAGGGCCTCGCCCAGTTTGGCCGCCTCGTCAGCGGACAGTTCGACCACCAGCCGGCCACCACCCTCGAGGGGCACGCGCATGACTATGCCGCGTCCCTCTTTGGTGACCTCAAGCGGACCGTCGCCCGTCCGCGGCTTCATCGCCGCCATCCTGCACTCCTTCTCCCTAGGATCCGCGCCGGACTCTTCTTGCCTGCACACCCCGCGGTCCCAGCGCCAGCGGCGGAACCAGCCAGTCTCAACCGTCTCTGTCAGTCGCCCTATTATCCCGTGTTCGGACGCAGAATGGTAATGATCGTGTTCGGGCGAGGCGTCTGGGGTGCTGCGCGGCACCGGGTTGGCCGCGGTCCGGCCCCAGCCGGCCATGAAGATCCGGAAGGACGAGAATGACCGACACCGTGCTCTACGAGACGGCCGGCGACGTGGCCGTGATCCGGCTCAACCGGCCCAAGGCGCTGAACGCGCTGACCACCGAGATGAAGGAAGGCCTGCTGGCGGCGCTGCGCCGGGCGTCCGGCGAGCCAGTCCGGGCCGTGCTCATCACCGGTAACGGCCGGGGTTTCTGTGCAGGTCAGGACCTGGTTGAGCACTCGGAGCTGCTGGAGTCGGGGCGGCCGGCGCTGAACACGGTGCGCGAACATTACAACCCGATCGTTATGGAGATCACCAGCATGCCCAAGCCCGTGGTGGCGGCGGTGAACGGTGTGGCCGCTGGGGCTGGTGCGGGCCTAGCGCTCGCGTGTGACTTCCGTCTCGCGGCCGAAAGCGCGTCCCTGGTCATGTCGTTTTCTGCGGTCGGATTGGGTGCGGATACCGGCGTGTCGTGGACGCTGTCCCGGCTGGCGGGGCCGGGCCGGGCCACCGAGCTGCTGCTCCTGGCCGAGCCGATACCGGCCGGACGGGCGCTCGACCTCGGGTTGCTGACCTCGGTCGTCCCGGACGACGAGCTGGCCGAGAACGCGCTCGATCTGGTCCGGCGGCTCGCGGCCGGGCCGACCGCGGCCTACGGCGCGATCAAGCAGGAGGTGCTGTTCGCGGCCGGCCACGGGCTGGAGGAGTCGCTGGAGGAAGAGGCGGTGTTGCAGGCCGGCCTGGGCCAGACCGTGGACCACCGCGAGGCCACGGCCGCGTTCGTGCGCAAGGAACGGCCCCGCTACGTGGGCCACTGACCTCGGGGCGAGCGGTCACGCCAGCCACGGGTGAGTTTGTTAAATAAAAATGTTTTTGGGACTAAGGGTTCTGGGCAAGCTCGTGTGACTGGTGGGGCTCGTGTGGCCGACGGGGACAGGTGGGACTCGGGGGCCTGGGGTGGCCGACGGGCTCAGGGGCGCAGGTGTTCGTCGAAGAAGGCGAAGATCCGGCGCCAGGAGTCCTCGGCCGCGTTCTCGCGGTAGCCCATGTGGGTCGCGTTGGCCAGGGGGGCCAGCGGAGCCGGTGACTGGTGCATGAAGCGGTGGCCGGCCTTGGGGTAGACCTTGATGTCATGCGGGACACCAAGGCTGGTCAGAGCCTGTTCCAGTCGCTCGGGGTGCTTGGTGCCCATGGGGTCGCGGGCGCCGAAGCTGCCGACGATGGGGCAGGCGCCCTCCAGGGACACCTCGGCGTCGGCCGGGACCTCGCCGTAGTTGGTGCTGACCGCGGCGAAGCCGTCGCGCGGGGCGCACAGCAGGGCGAAGCCGCCCCCCATGCAGAAGCCGATCACGCCGGTCGCGCCCGAGCAGTCGGGCCGGGAGGCCAGCCAGGCGCGGGCCCCCTCGATCGCGGTGAACGACGGACCAGACTTCGCCCGCAGCTGCTGGATGGCCCCGCGCAGGCAGCGCACCCAGGACTTTCCGCCGTACAGGTCGGGCGCAAAAGCCAGGTAACCCCGGCTGGCCAGCCGGTCGGTCTGCTGCCTGATGCTCTCGGTCAGTCCGAGGGCCTCGTGGATGACCACCACGCCGGGCCAGCGCTCGGGCGGCGGCACCGTGCCGGGCCCGCCGGGTACAGCCAGATAACCATGGAGCATGCCGCCGTCGCCGGGAGAGGTGAGATCAGGCATGGCCACAATGTCTCATACCGTCCTGACGCGGTTACCGGCTGACCCCCAGGCTGGCCCGGGGTCAGCCGGCGAAGGTGACCACGATCAGGAACACGTTGAGCCCCACGATGACGGTGGCCACGGCGAAGCTCGCGGCCGTGGTCAGGCGGCGGTTGACCAGCGCGCCCATGACGTCGGCCCGGCGGGTCAGCAGCACCAGCGGGACCAGCGCGAACGGGATGCCGAACGACAGCACGACCTGGGAGATGACCAGGACCGAGGTGGCGGGCAGGTTGAGTCCCAGCACGACCAGGGCGGGCAGCATGGTCAGCGTCCGGCGGGCGAACACCGGGATCCGGCGGCGGATGAAGCCCTGCATGACGACCTGGCCGGCGTAGGTGCCCACGCTGGAGGAGGAGAGCCCGGAAGCGAGCAGGGCCACCGCGAAGGCCAGCGCGGCGCCGCCGCCGACCAGGTGCGCCAGCCCGGTGTGGGCCGAGACGATCGAATTCCCTGGTGAGAACCCGGTATGGGAGAACAGCGCGGCCGCCACGTACAGCATGGCCAGGTTGATCAGGCCGGCCGCGCCCAGCGCGACCAGCACGTCCAGCCGCTGGAATTTCAGCAGCTGCCGGCGTTCGTCGTCGCCGCGGACGGTCACCCGGTCCTTGGTCAGGGCCGAGTGCAGGTAGATGGCGTGCGGCATGACCGTGGCCCCGATGATGCCGCAGACCAGCAGCAGGGCGCTCGGGTGCATGGTGGGGACCAGGCCGGCCGCCATGCTGACCGGGTCGGCGTGCACCTGGGCCAGGTCGTAGGCGAAGCCGAGCGACACGATGCCGAGCAGCGCGGTGATGGCCAGCTCGAACCGGCGGTAGCCGCGCTGCTGCAGGCCGAGGATGCCGAACGCGACCACGGCGGTCATCAGCCCCGCCACCAGCGGCGGCACGTGGAACAGCAGGTTCAGGCCGATCGCGGCGCCGACGAACTCGGCCAGGTCGGTGGCGATGGCGATCAGCTCAGCCTGACCCCAGAGCAGCCGCGTGACCGTGCGCGGGAACAGCTCCCGGCACAGTTCGGGCAGGTCACGGCCGGTGGCCACGCCAACCTTGGCCGACAGGTACTGGACCAGCATGGCCATCAGGTTGGCCACCAGCACGACCCAGGCCAGGGCGTAGCCGAACTGGGCCCCGGCCGAGACGTTGGTGGCGAAGTTGCCGGGGTCGACATAGGCCACGGCGGCCACGAACGCGGGCCCGAGCAGGGCAAACACGCCCCGGAACCGGCCGCGGGAGCGGAGCAGGACAAGCCCGCTCCGCTCCGCGTACTCCGCCGACGTTGCCACGGCCTCGGTGGGCCGGGATGGGGATTCGTTTGTCAGCGGGACCAAGTCTGCCTGTCCGGTCTAACCGACCGACGGGCCGAGACCGAGCGACTGCGGCGTGCTGGAGTCCGGCGACGGCTGGTTCAGCCCCTCGTCCAGCGGCCCGTACTCGGTCATCAGCGCGGCACTGCCGCCCCACGGGGTCTGCTCCTCGGCGACCAGGGTGTTGGTCGTGAGCAGCAGCCCAGCCACCGAAGCGCCGTTTTGCAGGGCCGACCGGGCCACGCGCAGCGGATCGATGATTCCCATGTCAACCATGTTGCCATAGCGGCCGTCCAGGGCGTCAAAACCCTCGTCGACCCCGAGCTCCTTGACCTTGGCCACGACCTCGGTGCCGTTGTAGCCGGCGTTGGCCGCGATCAGGTACGCGGGCTCGGTGAGCGAGTGCCGCACGATGTCCACGCCGATCGCGTAGTCACCCTTGACGTCCAGGTCGTCCAGCGCGCCTTCGGCGTGCAGCAGGGCCGCGCCGCCACCAGCCACGATGCCCTCGGCCATGGCGGCCCGGGTCGCGGACAGGGCGTCCTCCACCCGGTGCTGCAGCTCCTTCAGCTCGGCGTTGGTCGGGGCACCCACGGTGATCACCGCGACCTTGCCGGACAGTGCGCCGATGCGCTCGTTGAGCACGTCCTCGTCGATGCCGAACTGGGCCCGCTCGATCTCCGAGCGCATCTGGGTCAGCCGGAACTCGACCGCCTCCCGGGAACCGGCCCCGCCGATGATCGCCGTGTTGTCCGCGTTCACCCGGACCTGGGCCGCCCGGCCCAGCTGTTCCACGGTCATCGTCTCCAGCGTGAACCCGGCGTGCCGGCTGAGCACCTCACCGCCGGTCAGCGCGGCGATGTCCTCCAGCTTGCGCAGCCGCCGGTCCCCGAAGCCGGGGGCCCGCACGGCCACGGACTGGAAGGCACCGTTGACGTGGTTATGCACCAGCATCGACAGGGCCGAGCCCTCGACGTTCTCGGCGATGATGATCAGCGGTCGCCGGTCGCCGCGCATGATCTTGTCCAGCAGCGGCATCAGCTCCTGGACCTTGGTGATCTTCTCGCTGCTGAGCAGGATGTAGGGGTCGTCAACGATGGCTTCCAGGGCGGCCGGGTTGGTGACCATGTACGGGCTGAGGTAGCCGTTGTCGAACTCGAAGCCCTCGACGAAGCTGACGCCCATCCCCGGCACCGGCGATTCCTCGACCGTGACGATGCCGTTGTCGCCCACGGTGTAGAGCGCCTTGGCGATGACCCGGCCGACCACGTCGTCGTCGTTGGCCGAGATCGCCGCCACCCGGGTGTAGTCCTCCTCGGTCTCCACCGGGTGCGCGACCCCGCGCAGGTACTCGACCAGGTGACCCACGGCCAGGTCGATGCCCCGCTTGACCAGCACCGGGTTGCCGCCGCCGGCGATGGCCTTCATGCCCTCGTGCACGATCGCCTGGGCGATCACGGTGGCCGTGGTGGTGCCGTCACCGACGATGTCGTTGGTCTTGATCGCCGCTTCCTTGACCAGCTGAGCGCCCATGTTCTCGAACTGGTTCTTCAGGTGGATCTCCCGGGCGATGGTCACACCGTCGTTGGTGACCACCGGGGTCCCGGTGATTTTTTCCAGGATGACGTTGCGGCCCTTGGGGCCGAGGGTTGACTTCACGGCTTCGGCGAGCTGGTCGACGCCAGCTAGCAGCAGGCTCCGTGCTTCCTCACTGAAACGCAGTTCCTTGGCCATTGGTCCTCCTGGGACTTACTTAAGTATGCGGCGTTGCAATACGGAGCGAAGTCGGGCGGATTACGGGACGAGAATGGCCCGGCCGCGGACACGCCCCGCATCGAGGTCGTTGAGTGCGTCGACCGCGGCGTCCAGCGGGTAGGTCTTGGTGTGCAGCGTGACCTTGCCCGCCTGGGCCAGGGCCATCAGCTCGGCCAGCTCGTTGTAGGTGCCGACGATGTTGCCGATGATGTTGCGCTCGGTGGAGATGATGTCCAGCGTCGGGATGTGCAGCGTGCCGCCGTAGCCGATGACGAAGTAGGAGCCGGCCGGGGCGGTCATGTTCCAGCCGTCCATCTCGGCGCCCTCTTCGGCCACGAAGTCCAGCACCACTTCAGCGCCGTTGCCGTTGGTCAGGTCCTTGACCGCGTCGACCTGGTTGCCGTCGGCCACGATCGTCTCGTGCGCGCCGAGCTGCTCGGCCAGCTTGAGCGCGTCCGGGTTGCGGTCCACGACCACGATCCGGGTCGCGGTCAGCGCGGCCAGGGACTGGACGCCGATGTGGCCCAGGCCGCCGGCCCCGATGACCACGCAGGTCGTGCCGGGGTACAGCAGCGGCAGCGCCTTGCGGACCGCGTGGTAGGCGGTGATGCCGGCGTCGGCCAGTGCGGCCACGTCCTCGGGCTTGGTCTGCGGGTCGAGCTTGATGCAGGCCCGGGCCGAGGTCAGCAGGTACTCGGCCATACCGCCGTCGGTGGACAGGCCGGGGAACGTGCTGTTGATGCAGTGCATGTCGTCGCCGGCCCGGCAGGCGTGGCACAGCCCGCAGGTGGGCGTGGGGTGCAGGATCACGGTGTCGCCCACGGCCACGTTGGTGACGGCGGAGCCGACCTCGGAGACCCAGCCCGCGTTCTCGTGGCCCAGGGTGTACGGCAGCGGCGTGCCCATGGCCGCGTCCCACTGGCCCAGGATGATGTGCAGGTCAGTGCGGCAGACCCCGGCCCCGCCGATCTTCACGATCACGTCCAGCGGGTGGCTGATCTTGGGCTCAGGGACGTCGTCGATCTGCGGCGACTGGTTGAACGCGTGCAAGCGGACGGCCTTCATTGGTCCTCCTCAGCTGTGCCCTCGACTGGGCCCTCACCCTGGCCTGGGGTGTTGTCGTAGCGGTGCTGGAGCATGCCGCGGCAGATGCTGCCGTTGGACTCGATGCTGATCCGGGTCAGCCGGGCCTTGCGCAGGTGCAGGTCGGTGGCGGCCGCGTCGATCGGGTCGCCGGTCTTCGGGTCGATCAGCAGCAGCGCGTCGTCCCCGGCCGGCAGGCCCAGGTCGGCGCGGCGCTGCCGGAGCCGGTCCAGCGGCCGGGATGGCGACAGGTCGCCCAGCGTGAGCCGGGGCAGCTCGGTCGCGGGCAGGCCCGCGGCCAGCAGCGGACGGCACACCTGGTCGGTGCCGGCCATGACCGCCTTGCGCAGGAAGTCCGCGCGCAGGTCGTGCAGTTCGCCGACGGCCTCGCCGTCGAAGGACTGGGCGAAGCCGGCCTGAGCGGCCACCCCGCCGTTGATCACGTCCGAGGCGAAGTGGTCTTCCAGCACCACTTCCGCGTTCCGGACCCCGGGCAGGCCGGCCACCGCGTCGTAGGCGTCGGCCACCATCAGGTAAGCAAAGTTGGGCGCGCAGAAGTACGTCGGCAGCCTCAGCCGGACCTGCACGTCGCCAGCCGCGGACATCACGGCGGCGGTGACGAAGCCGAGGGAGGTGATCGGCTCGTCCAGTTCCGGATCCCGGACTGTGGACAGGGCATCCATGAGTCCGGCACGGGCCGCCGGCCCGGAGGCGTGTGCCCCCGGGCCGGCGCCGGTGTCGGTGATCGAAGCGGTCATGCCCCCGCGACCGGGCTGCCCTCTTCGACCAGCTTGGCGTCATCCTGCTCGGCAGGCTGGCCGCCAGTGTTGTCCTTCAGCTGGTACTCCGCCGGAACGTCGATGCCGTAGAGCTTGGCGGCGTTCAGGCCGAGAATCTTCTTCTTGCCTTCGGTGGTGAGCCGGGGGTAGTCCGAGAACTCCTCGCCTGGGTAGTCCCAGTCGACGAAGCCCTCGATCTGCCACTTGGGCTCCCAGATGCCGTAGTCGCTGCCGAAGGTCATCTTGTCCTCGCCGACCCAGAACAGCAGTTCGCCCATGACCTTGGCGAAGAACTTGGGCCGGGCGTGCATCAGGCCGCCGATGACCACGGACAGGCCGGCGTAGACGTTGGGCTCCTGCGTCGCCATGAAGCAGAAGTCCTCGATCCGCGGCAGGCCCACGTGCTCCACGATGAAGTTCAGGTCCGGGAAGTCGGTCGCGCAGTGGTCGATGTCGGACACGTCGAACGCGTCCTTGTCGAGCGGCCAGATCGTCGGGCCCTTGTGGACGTGGATGTTCTTGATCCCGAGCTCCTGGGCGGCTTCCAGGTAGCGGTAGGACGCCGCATCGCTGAGCTTGTAGCCGCGCGAGCCGTTGTTCCACTCCGCGGTGTACGCCTTCAGGCCGATGGATCCGTAGCGCTCGACGTTCGCGCGCAGGGTCTTCAGGCCCTCGTCACCGTCGCGGGGGTCGAACCGGGTGTTGTAGATGAACTTGCCCGGGTGCCGCTCCCCCATCGTCGCGTTGCGCTCGGTGGTGTTGAAGCCCTCCGTGTACCACTCCTTGAGGTACGTGGGCTGGAAGATCGCCTTGTCCACGTACCCGTCCTCGAAGACGTCCTTCATCAGGTCGTCCTCGGAGTACTTCTGGAAGTGCTCGATCGTCCAGTGTGTCTCGGGCGGGCCGAGCGACTGGTAGGCGTGGAAACACTCGATCCAGCCCTTGGCGTACTGCTCGGCGCCCTTCACCCAGTTCTCTGGCGACGCGTCCCAGTAGTGCATGTGGCTGTCGACAACGAAATACTTCTCGCCGTCCTTTTGGTAAACCATTGCGCCTCCTTGCGGGTGAACAGGCTCTAGCTACGCACAGTGAGGTCTTTGAGGTCGAAGCCGATGTACTCGGCCGCTTCCTCGGGGTTGGCGAACATGATGGTCCGGTCGTCCTCGTGGATCATCCGGCCGTAGTGGGTGGACATGTTCTCCTCGAACTCGGCCGAGTCGAACCAGCCCTCTTCCTCACCGGCCGCCTCGGAGATCTCGTCGTAGACGAAGTCCATCCGGCCGATCGCGTCCACGCGGATCATCGACGGCAGGTGCCGCACCGTCACGTTGTCCTTCTCGCCCATGACCTTGGCGACCACGGCGCCGACCTGATTGTTCATCAGCGTGACACCACACTGGTTGGACGCGGTGTTGTCAGACTTGAACGGGCTCTCGCTGGTCTTGAACGTGCTCACTGGCCAAGCTCCTTCGGTACATCGAGGTGCAGTTCGGAGAGGAGTGCGGCGAAGCGGTTCTTGACCGCGTCCAGGCCGTCTTCGAAGCGCGGGGGCTTGGAGTCGGGCTGCGACCAGATCGGCTGCAGGGCCCGGGCGGCGGCGATGGACCGCGCCGTCCAGACGCCCACCCACTGGTTCAGGAGCTGCTTGTTGTGGTCGGCGAATTCCTTGTCGGTGGTGAGCAGCTCGAACATGGCCCGCGTGTAACGCAGGTCGCGCTCGGCGAAGTCGTACTCGGCCACACCAACGATCGTGGGCGTGACGAAGTCACCGTTGCGCGGCGCGGCGTGCTGCACCAGCTGGCTGCGGAACAGCTCACCCACGAGCGGCTCGAATACCACGTTAGATGCGAAGATCGCCTCGCACCAGTCGTCGGTCGCGGTCAGCTGCTCGGCCGTCTCGCGGACGCCCTGCCACTGCGGGTCGTTGTTCCAGGCCTCCAGGTGGGCGACGCCGTCGAAGCTGGGGATCTCGTCGGTCAGGGTCAGGTTGTACAGCGCCAGGTCCTGGGCCGACCGGATCCGGTGCATGCTGTTGACCGAGATCGCGTTGTTGTGCATGTTGGTCGGCGCCCGCCGGTTGGCGTTGGCGTACAGGTACAGGCCCAGGCCGTGGTCGACGTGCATCCAGGCGCCCACGTTGCGCTCGACGAACTTCACCCAGTTCTGGTTCCACTGCTCGAACGCCTTGGACTGGCGGGCGTTGTCAATGTTCTGGTTGACCTGCCGCACCACGTTGGAGTTGTAGCGGTAGAAGGTGAGCTCCCACTCCTCGTTCGGGTCGCGGAACTCGTGCCAGCCGGTGGCCGGCCAGTCGTAGCCCTTGCCGCCGGAGCCGGGGAAACGCTCGGGTTCGGGGCGGTCGGAGCCCCAGGCCTTGAGGGCGGTCCAGTCCAGCGGGTAACCGCCGCGGCCGTCGGAGAACCCGTACAGCCAGCCCTGGGAGAGGTAGTGCCGTGGGTCCGGCTGGACCTCGACCGTCACGTCCTCGTAGTGGGACTGCTTGCGCTTGGCCGGTGTGAAGTAGTTGTACTGCCGGGAGTCGGAGTCGGGGAAAACCTTGGCCCCGGCCTCGGCGTCGGTGAAATGCGGCTTGGGTACGCTGCGCTCTTGCGGAGTAGTCATGAGACCTTCTTTCGTCGATCTAGCTCATTTCGCTACCGGAAGAGGCGCTCTGTCTGGCTCAGAACGCAGCTCGGGCTCCGGGTTACCTTGCGTCGTTGCTCGGGCATTCCCTGGCGGTCAGGCCAGGATGGGGATTACTGCCCGGGTTCGCCGGTGGTGGTGAACTTGTCGTAGTAGACGCGCTTTTCCTCCACGCCCAGCTGCGTGAGCAGCGGTATCGCCGCCTCCACCATCGGGGGCGGCCCGCACACATAGGCGTGAGCACCGGACAGATTCTCGGCGTGCCGCTTGACGACGTCGGTAATCAGGCCGGTCTCGCCGTCCCAGTCGTCGTCATCGGACGGCTCGGACAGCGCAGGGACGTACGTGAAGTTGGGCAGCCGCTGCTCCAGGTCGCGGAGCTCTTCGGAGAAGCAGAGGTCCTTCTTGCCCCGGGCCCCGTAGAAGTACGTGGCCTTGCGGTCCAGGCCACGTTCGGCCATGGACCGGAGCAGAGACAGGATGGGCGCCATGCCGGCGCCACCGCCCACGAGCACCAGGTCGTTGTCGCCTTCGCGGAGCGTGAAGACGCCGAACGGCCCGGACAGGTCCAGCCGGTCGCCGATCTGCACCTTCTTGTCGAGAAAGTGCGAGAACTGGCCGTCGGGATAGACCTTGATGACGAACTCGAGCAGGCCGCCGTCGCGGCTGGTGGTGTTGGCCATGGAAAACGACCGCACGGTCTCCGTCTCCGGGATCGTGAGGTCCATGTACTGGCCGGGGAAGAACTTGATCTCGGCCGGTTCGACCAGCTTCAGGACGAGGTGCCGCATGTCGTGGGTGACCGGGTCGTTGGCCACCACCTCCGCCACGCCCTGCTGGATCGGCAGGCCGGACCGGATCATTTCCTCGTCGTAGTTCAGCAGCTCGATCGTGACGTCCTCGTACACGTGCGCCCGGCAGAGCAGGGTGTAACCCTCATCCTTCTCGTAGTCCGGGAGCGCGAACGTCGAGTACCGGTCGTGTTCGATGTCCTCACCTTCGAGGACGAATGACTTGCAGGCGGCGCACTGGCCTTCCTTGCACCCGTGCATGAGCATGATGCCCTGCTCGGCTGCACCGCGCAGAACGTTCTGCTCCTCGTCGATCTCGATCTCGATCCCGACGGGCTCGAATCGGACCAAATGTTTATCGGCCATGGCCACCTCACGACTAAGGCTGCGCCGCGTGCCAGCGGGAGGGACAGAGGCGTCCCTCCGGCCCTCCCGCTGGGACGGCTTCAGGGTTTAACTCAGGCGAACGTCAGACGGCAAGCGTCAGGCGTCCGTCGGAGCCGGCCGGCCGGCCGGGCCCTGCTTGATGTAGTCGGCGTGGAATGCGTCACGCTGCTCGGGCGTCCACTCGTTGAGCAGCACGTTCGGGCTCAGAACCGGAGGCATGCGGCGCAGGTGGTCCAGCGTCCACATCTTCTTCGGGTCCAGGTCCAGGTGCGGCTGGGCGGTCATGGTCTTGCCGTCGTCGCGGACGAAGCCCATGTCGCTCACCACATCGGCCCAGTTCCAGCCGTGGTAGAGGGTCTCCCATTCGCGCTTGCCGATGAGCTGGCCCATGTTCGGGGTCTCGCGACCCTGGTAGGTGGGCCGGAACGCGGTGGCGTCGGTCCAGTGGCACGGCTCCGAGCAGTAGGTCCGCCACTGCCCGTCCACCTCGTCCATGACCATGTCCTCCCGGACCAGGCACGGGACCATGCAGGTCCAGCACCGGTGCGGGTACACGTAGTCGACGTCTTCGGCCACGATCGGGTGGTGGCCGTTCGGCGTGGACAGGCGGTTGTAGTTCTCCCACCACTTGCCGTACTTGTCGTACCAGCCTGGGTACTTGTACTCGAACCACTCGAAGTCTTCGTCCGTCATCGGGTCGATCCGCCAGTAGTTGGCGAGCCAGCCGGTGGCGAAGAACTGCGCGACTTCGTGCACGTAGCCCTTGTTCCAGATCTGGTTCCAGGCTTCCTCGATGAGGTCGTGCGGGATGACCAGGCCGTACTTCTCGAGGGGCACCAGGTAGCTGCGGTAGTAGTCGTCGTAGATCCACCGGCGCCACATCTCGGCGTAGGACTCGCGGTCCTTACGACGGTCCTTGGTGCCGTACTCGATGAACGTACCGATGGCCGCGTCCACCACACGGTGGTTGTTCCACCAGGCGTAGCGCAGGTCACGCTCGAGCAGCTGGTGGTTGCTCTCGTCCGAGAGCGCCATCAGCAGGGTGGCGTAGCCGTTGCTGATGTGCCGCGACTCGTCCGACTGCACCGAGTGGAACACGGTGGGCAGCAGGTAGTCGCCGTTGGCTGCAGCCTCGGCGGGCATGGCCACGAACAGCGTGTTGGTGAACGCCGTCTCGGCCACGATGGTCAGGTAGATGCTCGCCGCGGTGATGGCGTCACCAGTGATGAAGCCCTCGGCGAACTGCCGGCCGATCGTCCCGCAGTAGTCACTCTGGAAGTTGCGGAGGCTGTTGTTGAAGCCGGCCGGGTCGATGTAGTTGTTCATGTACAGGCGCTTGAGGTTCTGCTGGATCGTCGAGTGCCGAACCTCGTCGATCATCTGGATCGCCTGGCCATTGTGGAGCTCGGGGTTGGGCACCGTGCGGAACAGCAGCGGCATGGCCCGGGCGGCCGAGATCTCCGGTAGCGGAATGATCGACAGGAACAGCTTCTGCCATTCCAGCCAGCGCTCCTCGACCTGACGGAACATGTTGCCGCGGATGGCGCCATCCTGGGCACCGTAGACGCGGTGGTCCTTCTCTTCCTGCATGGGGAAGTAGGACCGCAGGACCTGCTTCAGCGGGTCCTTCTTCTGCGCCTTGCGGAACGTGTAGTCGGTGCCGTACTGCGAGACAGGCTCGTGGTACTGCGGTTCCCAGGACAGTTCCTGGATCTTCTGATGGGCCTTAGCCACACTCTGGCGACTCATCGTCACCCCTTTCCTTTTGGCTGCTCCGGCTGCCCTCCCGCGCAGCCCATGGACGGACGTGTTTCACCCGCCCATTACGAAAAGTCGTCGTGCCCTGGATCACACCTCCTTCGTCAACCGGTTGAGCTCTCGAAATGAGACACTGCCCTTGACCTGGGCAAACGAGTCAGCTCTCCGGGAAGACCGCACTACGCAATTCCGCTAGGCGGTCCTGGACCTTGTCCGCGACGTGACGGTTGCCTTCTGGCGCGGGACGGATCCCCAGGCATCGCAAGAGCTCGGCCGCGGGAGCACCCGGGTCTCCACCCTCGCCCAGCGTGGGGTGCAGGCCCTGCTCCGCGAGATGATCGAAGATCAGATGGACGACGGTCCACGGGTTGAACGTCTCGTCGGCCGCTTCGTTGCCGCCGGCCGCTCCGCTCGCGGTCTCGGACTGAGATTGCACTGGTTCCACAGCCACCTCCTGGCGCATGATCGACGTAGCGACGTGATCTGAGTTGGAGGGCCCGATGGGGGTACACATCTGATGCGGCGAACCGAGGTGGCGGTGGGGAGATCCTCCGCCTCGAACGCGACGGGCGCAACAGGTCCGACCCAACGCCGACCCCGCTACCTCGGCGGTCTCAACATGAGACAGCAGGCGGAGGAGGGACGTTTAACGTTTCGTTTAGCTTGGTAACAGCCACGTGAACGGATGCTCACTCCCCGCAGGCTGAGCCTCCAGCCTGAGACATTCGTCCGCACGGTCCAGGAGGCACAATGGTGCAGGCAGCAGTGCCGCTGCAGGCAATGAGCGGCAGTGCTCGGTTGGCGAAGGCCAGGGAACGTTTCCTGAACGCCGAGCCGGTCGGGCCGAAGGAAGTACGAGAGCCGATTCTGACGTCCTGGCGCCGGTCTCGCGACTGGGCCGTGGCGGCGGATCGTATCGACCTGCGGTACACCCGCGACCCTGACCCGGAGACCGCGCTGGCTCGCAGCGCCGAGCCGGTGCTCCGGCAGCTGCACGAGCAGCTCGATGGGCAGCCGATCAGCATCATCTTGACCGACTCCAACGGCCTCGTGCTGTCCCGGCTGACGGCCGACCACGACCTGGAACGTCATCTGGACGGAGTCATGCTGGCCCCCGGGTTCAACTACTCCGAGGACCTGGTGGGCACGAACGGCATCGGCACCGCCCTGGAGGCGGGCCGGCCCACGCACGTGTTCGGCCACGAGCACTACGCCGAGCACCTGGAGGGCCTGGCCTGCGCCGGGGTGCCGATCCACCACCCCATCACCGGCAAGACGGTCGGGGTCATCGACCTGACCTGCTGGCGCAAGAACGCCGACCCGCTGCTGGTCGCGCTGGTCAAGAACACCGCCGACCAGATCACCCAGTCGCTGCTGAACGGCACCAGCGGCCGGGAGTTCAACCTGCTCGAGGAGTACGTGCGGGCGTGCCGGCGCACCGGCGGGATCGTGCTGGCCATTGGCAACGACGTGGTCATGATGAACGACTACGCCCGGCGCATCCTGGACCCGGCCGACCAGGCCGCCCTGATCGGGCAGGCGGCCGAAGTCCTGGCCCGGCGGCACTCCGGCGCGGTGACGGCCGAGCTGCCGACCGGCCTGCGCGCCCGGATGTACTGCCGCCCGGTGGATACCGACACCCCGTTCAGCGACGGCATCGTGCACGTGAAGCTGCTTGAGAGCATCCCCCGCCCCGCGGCCAGCAGCCCGGGCAAGCAGGGGGCCAAGGCCACGATGTTCCTGCCCGGCCTGGTCGGGACCGGTGTGCTGTGGACCCGGGCGTGCCGGGAGGTCGAGACCGCCTACGAATCGGCCGAGTGGCTGACCCTGGAGGGCGAGGCCGGGGTAGGCAAGATGGCCCTGGCCCGGGCCGTGCACCAGCGGCGCAACCCGGCGGGCCGGTTCCACGTCATCGACGCCACCGCCGCGACCAGCGCGGACTGGCTGGTCGCCGCGCGCAGCGAGCTGCTAGACGGTGAGGGCGTGCTGGTCATCCGGCACGTCGACGCGCTGAACACCAAGCAGGTGCACGCGCTGTCCAGCGCGTTGCAGGAAGCCCGCGCCGCCCGCCGGCACCGCATCCTGCGGGTCGTCGTCACGCTGAACCGCAAGGACGCACGGGCCGATCTGACCAAGCTGCTGCGGTTCTTCCCGGCCACGGTGGAACTGCCGCCGCTGCGGCATCACATCGAGGACCTGCAGGAGCTGGTGCCGTTCTTCCTGGCCCGGCTGAGCCAGCACGGCCGGGTGGTCTGCTCCCCCGAGGCCATGCAGCTGCTCATGCGGTCCAGCTGGCCCGGTAACGCCGGCCAGCTGTGGCAGGTGCTGCGCAAGGTCGTCCAGCGCCGCCGGGCAGGCTCGATCCAGCCCAGCGACCTGCCGCCAGAATGCTGGACGGTGAGCCGCCGGCTGCTCAGCCCGCTGGAGTCCATGGAACGCGACGCGATCGTGCAGAGCCTGCTCGACTGCGACGGTAACAAGGTGAAGGCGGCCGAGGCGCTCGGCATGTCGCGAGCCACGATTTACCGGAAGATCCACGAGTACGGCATCGTGACCCCGGGTCCCGCGCCGGCCTCTGCTTCTTAAGCAGGCTGGTCGCGGAGAGAGCTGGCTGAGGCGGGCGTCATTGCCCGCCTCGGCGGCTGGGGTCGGCGGCTAGCGAACGTCAGGCGGCGGTGGTGACGGCGGCGTCTTCGGCGGCGACCGCCAGGGCCGTCGGGAAGTTGTCCCCGGTCCCGCAGAACACGCGGCGTCCGTCCGCGCGGGTGCGGCGCAGCAGCACGGTGAACTGCTCACCGGTCTTCTCGGTGCAGATCACAAAACCGTCGTCGAGCAGACGGGACGTAAGATCGATCAATTCACTCATCCTCAGCCATTCCTCACATGGTGCGACGGGCGAACCAAAAGTTATGACGCACACGCTGTGTGTAATGTCGCTTACTGACGAGTCATGGTAACCACGAGTCGGGCGCGCCTGCAGGCATCTCGGCGCAGATGTCTTTATGATCTTTCCGGCCTGCTGGCCAGGCATTGTGGGTCAAGAGCCACTGACCTGGGCATTTACGGGTCTTAGGGCGTAAATTCGGGCCCGAAATCGACGGTCACAATTCTGCGCCTTATTAGTCGGGTGTCACCGTTTTGTCACTAATGTACGAAGAGACGGTAACGACCGGCAGCCGTTCCCCGTGGCCGGGGAGCAGCAGCAATGCTAGCGTTCCGCCATTTTGCTGTCTTTTGTACATCGGGCCGGTCGGCCGAGGCTAACCGGCGGCCGAGCCCACCTTGAACGCCGTCTACCAGGTGGCGGAGGACGACCTGTCCCCCGGCCGATCCCCGGCGTGAGAGCAGCGTGAGCCCGGCCTTACGGTGATTCCACGGTGATTCCTACGGTGACTCCTGCGGTGATGATCTCGGCGCACTCGGGCGGGGCGGAACGGGCCCGGCCCGGGTCGCTGGCCGCCTACCAGGCCGTGGTGTCGTCCGGGGCCGAGTACGCCGAGTTCGACGTCCGCCGGGCGGGCGACGGATCGCTGCTGGCTCAGCACTCGGGCGACAGCCCGTCCGGCTTGGACGGCTCGGGCGGCTCGGGCGGCTCGGGCGGCTTGGACGGCCCGTCCGGCTCGGGCGGCTCGGGCCGAGAGCCGGCGCTGGCCGCCCGGGAGGTCATGGAGGTGCTGGCGGCCGGCGGCGTGCGCGGCCACGTCGACCTCAAGGGCACCGGGTTCGAGCGGGAGGTGGTCGAGCTGGCCCGGTCCTCGTTCGGCCCAGACGGCTTCGTGGTCACGACGGCCGATCCGGCGTCGGTGGCGGCGATCGGAGCGGAGTTTTCCGCGGTGCCGGTGGGGCTGTCGGTCGGGTTCGGCCCGGCCTCGATCGCGCGGGACCTGCGCGGGCTACGGTGGCCGCTGTCGTTCCCGCTGGCTGCGGTGCAGGCCAGCGGGGCCAGCTGGGTGGCCATGAGCTACCGCTATGCCCGGCCGGAGGTGCTGGACCGCTGCGTGGCTGCGGGCCTGCGGATCATGGTCTGGACCGTCAACGACGACCGGCGACTGGCCCGGCTCCTGAGCGACCCACGGGTGGCTGTGGTCGTGACCGACCGACCGGAGCACGCGGTCGCGCTCCGGACCCGGTTGGCCGTCCGGACCTGATCCAGCTCGGTCTAGCTCAGTGCATGGCCGGATCTGACCTGCGCTAGTCCGCGGCCGGGAGCGTGGCGGCCCATTCGGTGAGGATCTTGGCGTAGCGGGGCGGGTCGAACTGGTGCATCATGTGCAGCGCGTCCGGCGCCGATACGTAGTCGACCTTCACTCCGGCCGACTCCATCAGGCTCCGCGCCCGCTCGGCCTGGAAGTCAGACAGCGCGCCGAGGAGGTCGCCGGTCTCCGGGTCGACCATCCGCCCGTGCTGGGTCATCAGCACGGGTGTCTTGACCTGCGGGAGCATCCGGTCGTGCGGGCAATTGAGGGCGACGGTCCCCTCGTAGAACACCCGGGCCCACTCCGGGTCGTACTCCTTGAGATTCTGCGCCGGCTCGTCGCCGAGCGGGAAGAGCTGCAGCATCTTCGACGACGACGCCCGCACCGCCGCGACCAGCCCGGCCCAGTCCCCCACGCTCCACTGGTCGCCGAGGTAGTTGCGGTACAGCTCGAACATCACGCCCGCCGCCTGGCGGATGGGATGCCCGTAGGCCGGGATGAGCTCCGAGGCGAAGAACGGGGCGTCCTCGCACAGCGCGGCCCGGATCTGCCCGGGCATGGCGAACGCCGACAGCCAGGCGGCCAGGAGGCCGCCGGATGAGTTACCGGCCACGATGACCGGGCGCTGCACGACCAGGGCGATGAAGCGGACCAGGTCGTTGCCGAAGTTGTCGAGGCTGTACCGCTTGGGCGTCCAGCTGCTGCGTCCCTGGCCGCGCAGGTCCACCGCGAACACGTGGAAGTCGGCCGACAGCAGGCGCATCGCCTCCTCGTAACCCCACCACGACCCGGTCTGCTCCGGGATCAGCAGCAGCGCCGGAAGGTCGGGCGACCCGGCCTCGGCGTAGTTCATGGTGACCTCACCCAGGTCGACCTGCTGCTCGGGAAATCCGTGCGGGACGAAAACGTCACGCGAGGCGGGGTCGCCGGCCATGGCTCTCTCCTTGGGTCGCCTACATGACAAAGTGCCCGGCCGCTGGGCGGCACGGGCACTCGTCATCGGTGGAGGTGGCGGGAATCGAACCCGCGTCCTTCAACACATCACCAGGGCTTCTCCGGGCGCAGCACTGCTTCGATTTTCTCGGCCCCAGCATTCACGCAGGCAAGATGCTGACGGGCCCAGTCACTGTTAGATGTCCCGCACCAGTCCCGTGACCGAGCTGGCAGGTAAGCCCTCTAGCTGATGCCAGACACCGGGTCGAGAGCAACCCCGGGCTGACAAGTGTCTAACTTGCCTCAGGCGGCAAGGGCGACACTAGTGCGCGTTTTATTGGCACTTATTCGTTTGCGGTCGCAGTGATTTACGAGGTCACAACCGCAACCCTCGGCCCGCTTCACCTGGATCATCCATCGAAGTCGAAACCGTTCACCCCCTATGGAATTATCAGCCGGACGTCGCACGCGATGCCCTGCTCTGCCCGACCGTACACCTCTAACACCAAAGCGCCAACACAGATTCCCGTGACCCGCAGGTGTCCGGGCGCCGACGCCCAGGTGTCCGCGCTCAGGGTGCCCGGACCAGCGTGTCGGCCACCTAGCTGTGGAGGGCGTCGATCACGTCTTTGGAGTGGGTCACGGGCAATCGGCTGCTCTCGAGCTCGATTCGCGAGTCGCTGACCTGGTCAATCAGCTCGAGAACACGTACGTTGACCCGCTGGTGGACTTTGACGGTCAGGTCCGCCCGGGGAACCTGGAAGACCAGGCCCGTGGGCTTGCTGTGCCGGGTTGGTGCGGCGAAGCCGTACACCATGGTGGCGGTGACGCCGATCAGCATCTTGGCCGGCAGTCCAGAACGGGCAGCGGCGGCGTGCGTCCCCGCCACCGAACCTGCGCCCAGGCCGATGGCGCCTGCCGCCTCCCCGAGGACTCCCCCGGCCTCGCTGCCCGCCAGGCCGCCGGCGAACATACCGCCGCTCAGGCCGCGCGGATTGAACTGGCCGGCGGCGAGCACCTCGTCGTTGATTCCAGCATCAGCGAGCGCGCCCTGCACCAGCCCGGCCATTTGCTCCTCTGCCATCGCAGGGACCCCTCACCTTGGCGGCCGCGCGTAATACGGCCCCGAGACGGCAAACGTAACAAGACGGCCGGACGTTTCCCAGCCTTGACTAGGAGAGTCGACCTATCCGGCCCAGCGAGTCCCGGGCCGAAGGCCCGGGCGAGTGGCCGGTCCTACGGCAGGTGCCACAGCGGGAAAGTGGGGGGTCCAGGGGGGTCATCCCCCCGGACGGAAGAGTGACCCCCGCGGGCGGCGGCGGTGGCCGATCTCGCCCGCGGGGGTCGACCGGCAGGGTCGGAGCCGGTCCGGATGTCCGGGCCTCCCCCGAGAAGAGGCCCGGCTCTCTCACGCTGACTGGGGCCGCAACCCCCCAGAGCGATCCCAGTCACCAGGTAAGACGTCGGAGAGTAGTCATATGGTTGCAACAGGTGACCAGTTTTTTATAACAAAGAGATCCCGGGCGAGAGAGCGGGCAGTCAGTGGCTCTGGAGTTCGTTGAGGAACTGGCTGGCCAGGACCGAGGCCGATATGTCGGGGGAACTGTTGGCGATCAGGATCGTGAACGCCACATCGCCCCGGTAGCCGACGAACCAGCTCTGCCACTGGCTGTGCTGACCGGTGCCCGACTGGATCAGGGCGGTCTGGCCGTAGACGGCGGTGCCGGACACGTTGGCGCTCCGGGCCGAGCCGGAGGTCACCGCGGTGCGCATCAGGCCGCGGAGCGAAGCCAGCGTGCTGGCCGACAGCGCAGGCTGGGTGGGAACGGCCGGGACGGCAGGCGGGTTGGTGATCAGCACCGGCGCGCGGTAGGTGCCGTTGTCCACGGCCGCCGCGACCATGGCCATGCCCAGCGGGCTGACCTGGACGCGCTGCCCGATCGTCTCCGCGGCCAGCTGGCCGTCGGTGGTGGCGTTCGGGACGTTGCCGGAGAACGCCGGCAGTGGCAGCTGCCACTTGGCGCCGATGCCGAAGCCCCCGACCACCTGGCGCAGGTCAGAGTTGTTCAGCCGCCGGGACAGCCCCGCGAACGCGGTGCTGCAGCCCTGGGCGAAGTCGGTGGCGAAGGTGGGGCTGGGCCCGAGGGACGAGGAGAGCTGCTGCTCGCTGAACAGCTGGCCACCCACGTTGGCCGTGCTGGTGCACGGCACCTGGGTCTTGGTGGAGAACCCGGTGCCGAGCAGAGCCGCGGTGGACACGATCGTGAACGCGGTCCCGGGCGAGATGCGGGCGTTCAGGGCGCCACCGGCGGGCAGTCCCTGGCCCGCCACCTGCTGGCCCGCCACGGCCAGGATCTTGCCGGTGGACGGCTGGACCGCGATGATCTCGGCCGATGCGTCGGGCGCGTCGTGCAGCGCGGACGTCGCGGCGGCCTGGACGTTGGGACTGATCGTGGTCGTGACCGCGTGGCCGTTGTAGCCCTTCCACTGGGTCAGTACGGCGGTCTGCTGGCCGGCCCGGTTCTCGGCCACGATCTCGGTGGTCGGTGAGCCCGCGAGCTGGCGCTGGAAGGCCGCCTGCAGGCCGGTCAGGCCGATGGTGGTGCCGGGCTGGTAGGAAGCGCCCTGGTCGCGCAGGCGGCTGGAGGCCTCGGTGCCGACGGAGCCGACGATCTCGCTGGCGCTGGAGGAGAACAGCCGCTGGCTGACCCGGTGCACGACGAGCCCGGGGACGTGCCTCAGCTTCGGGGCCAGCTGGGCGTAGGAGGCCGGGTCGAGCGAGAGCAACGCGAGGAACCGGCCGGGCGGGGCGGCCTGGATCTGGCCCAGCACCTGGGCCGAGTTGAGCTGGGTCACGCTGGCCAGGTCGCTGGCCGTGGTGGCCGCGTTCTTCAGCATCTTCGGCCAGGCCCCGACCTGGTAGACGGCCGACGGCACCTGCAGTGGCTGGCCGCTCGCGTTGAGCAGCGGGGCGCGCGGCGGGACCTGGGTTACCACGGCCAGCCGGTCGGTCGGGCCGAGCTGCGGGTTGATGACGCTGGGCGACCAGACCACCTTCCAGCCGGAGCCACCCTTCCGCAGCGTGAAGTGGCCTGGGTACTCCCACTGGTGACCACCCTCGCCCAGGTTCACCGACGCGGTGAAGTGGGCCTCGGCGGTGTCCCCGTGCTGCTGGACGACGCCCATGGACAGGAACATGGCGGTGGCGTCGAGCTGGGTGAAGGCGCCGGACAGGGCGCTGGCCACGGAGGTCTTGGTGCCGGTGGTGTACGAGGCGGCCGACTGGTAGTTGTGCTGCTGCCAGGCCAGCAGGAACGCCTGGACGGTACCTTCGGCCGATGACTCCTGGCCGAAGCCAATCGTGAAACCCGAGACGACGATGCCGACCGTGACCAGGATCGCGATCAGCCGGATCCGGCGGGCGCGCATCGACAGGCGCCGGGCCTTATGCTGGGTCCGCGCCGACGGCGGGCGGGGCGGCAGCGGAGGCCGCGGGCCGGAGCCGGAAGGGCCGGGCCCGTTGGGTGGAGCGCCGTTGGGCGGACCCCCATTGGCCGGGGCAGCACCGTTGGCTGGCGCAGCACCCTCGGGTCGAGGCGGAAGCCGGACGGGGCGGCCGGTCCGGGCGTGGCTGCCGCGGCCACCCCGATCACGGGTGTGGAAGGACACCGGCCCCCTCCCCGTTACCGTCGCCGCCGGAGAGCACGGTCCACCTCCCGGGCCGCGTCCCTGGCCGCCAGGTCGTGGCGCTTGTCGTAAGTTCGCTTACCGCGCCCCAGGCCCAGCTCGACCTTGGCCTTCCCATCTTGGAAATACAGCTCTAGCGGAACCAGCGTCAAGCCCTGCTCGGCCGTCTCGCTGGCCAGCTTCTCGATCTCCTTGCGGTGGAGCAGCAGCTTCCGGGTCCGCCGGACCTCGTGGTTGGTCCAGGTGCCCTGGGTGTACTCGGGGATGTGCACGTTGTGCAACCAAACCTCCCCGTCAGAGATCTGAGCAAACCCGTCCGCGAGGGAGGCCCGGCCCGCGCGCAGCGATTTCACTTCGGTCCCGGTCAGCACCAGACCGGCTTCGAACGTGTCCCCGATCGCGTAGTCGTGCCGGGCGCGACGATTCCGGGCGATCACCTTTCGCCCCTGCTCCCGAGACACCTTGCTCCTGTCCGCTCATGTCATATACGTAGGTAGCGGCGGAGCGTGAGGAACGACGTCGCGCCGCACAGCACCACACCGACGCACATCGCGAGGACGACGACCTCGATCAGATCGCCCGTGCTGAGGCCTACGTTGAAAGTGAAGTACTGCTGTAGGTTATCCAGCCACAGCGACTTCACCGCAATCAACAGGCCGGCGGCGACCGCCCAGCCGATGAGGCCGGCGATCACTCCCTCCAGCAGGAACGGTAGCTGGATATAGAAGTTCGACGCGCCGACCAGCCGCATGATGCCGGTTTCCCGGCGGCGGTTGAACGCGGACAGCCGGATCGTGTTGGCCACCAGCAAGGTCGCGGCCACCAGCAGGACCAGGGCGATGATCACCACGGCGTTCCTGGCCCCGTCGAGCAGCTTGTAGAACTTGTCCAGGATGGACCGGTCGTCGATCACCGAGTCCACGCCGGCCTTGCTCGTCACGGCCGACGCCACGGTGTTGTAGTCGACCTGCGGGTTCTTCAGCTTGACCTGGAACGAGTCCGGGATGTCGCCCTGCTGGACGGTGGACACGAACGACGGGCTGTTGGAGAACTCCTGCTTGAACCGGCTGTACGCCTGGGCCTGCGACTCGTAGGTCACGCCGGCGACCTGGGACATCGAGCTGAGCGTCTGCTGGATCTGCTGCCGCTGGGCCGGGGTCGATGCGCCGTTCTGCTTGCACTGGACGCTGACGCTCTGCGAGGTGCAGAGGTAGATCGAAACCTCGACCTTGCCCTGCCAGTAGGTCCGGGTGCTGTCGACCTGCTTGATGAACAGCAATCCGGTGCCGAGCAGCGACAAGCTGATCGCCACGACCACGATGAGGGCGACGGTCATGGTGAGGTTCCGGCGCAGGCCGATCCAGATCTCCTGGAGAACGAACTGTGCACGCATACTCGCTGATTCCTCGCAGTCCTGCTTCGTGGTGTGGTGCTCCGGCTGTTGCCGACGACGGTGCCCCGCGGCACAGGCTACGGCACCTCAGTACGCCTGGCCGTACACTCCGCGAGACTGGTCCCGGACGACCTTGCCGTATTCGAGTTCGATGACGCGCTTGCGCATGGAGTCGACGATCGCGGCGTCGTGCGTGGCCATGACCACGGTGGTACCGGTCCGGTTGATGCGGTCGAGCACCTTCATGATGCCGATCGAGGTGGCTGGGTCGATGTTGCCGGTGGGCTCGTCGGCCAGCAGGATCATCGGCCGGTTCACGAAGGCACGGGCCATCGCGACCCGCTGCTGCTCGCCGCCGGACAGCTCGTCGGGCATCCGGTCGTGCTTGCCCTCTAGGCCGACCAGGTCGATGACCTCAGGCACAACCTTGCGGATGAAGCGGCGGGGCTTGCCGATGACCTCTAGAGCGAAGGCCACGTTCTGGTAGACGTTCTTGTTCGGCAGCAGCCGGAAGTCCTGGAACACGCAGCCGATCCGGCGCCGGAGCATAGGCACGCGCCAGTTCGACAACCGCGCCAGGTCCCGGCCGGCGACCCGGATGTGGCCGTTGGTCGGCCGCTCCTCCTTGAGCACCAGCCGCAGGAACGTGGACTTACCCGAGCCGGAGGGGCCGACAAGAAAGACGAATTCGCCCTTCTCGACGCCAATGCTCACGTTTTCCAGAGCCGGGCGGCTCTGGCTCGGGTAGATCTTGCTGACGTTATCGAAATTGATCACAGGACCATCACAGCGATGTTGGAAATGGATGAGTGTCGCAGCGCCTGGACCGGCGGTCCACCAGAGGAGCGGCTATCCAGACCACGAGCGGGTAGCCTGGAATCGTCAATGGCACAGTCTAGGCGGAAACCCGCGAGCAGAGCCGTCGAACGCTCCAAGTCCACCGCACGAACGGCCGGAAGGACGCCCATGAGCTGCGAACACCTTGCTTGTGCACGCTGCGGGGGACCAGTGAGTGAGGGTCGTTGCCCGGCCTGCCGGGCGTCGCGGGCGGAACTTCACCACACCCACGCCAACTACACCCCGCACATCCTCATCGCCGCCGCGCTGCTGATCCTGGTCCTGGCCGCCCTCGCGGTACACGCCAGCTTCTGACTTAATCCTTCTCGCCGTTCTGGCCGCGGCGCAGCCAGCGGATCTCGGCCTCGATGAAGTCATCGATCTCGCCGTCTAGGACGGCGGTGGTGTTGCCGGTCTCGAAGCCGGTACGCACGTCCTTGACGTTCTGGTACGGATACAGCACGTAGTTCCGGATCTGGGTGCCCCAGCTGCCGGTGATCTCGCCGCGCAGCGCGGCCATCTCCTCGGCTTCCTCCTGCCGCCGCCGCTCCAGCAGCTTGGACTGGAGCACGGCCATGGCCGACGCGCGGTTCTGGATCTGGCTGCGCTCGTTCTGGCAGGAGACCACGATGCCGGTGGGCAGATGGGTGATCCGCACCGCCGAGTCGGTGGTGTTGACGCCCTGGCCACCGGGGCCGCTGGACCGGTAGACGTCAACCCGGATCTCGTCCTCATTGACCTCCACGTGGTCGGTCTGCTCGACCACCGGGACCACGTCCACGCCGGCGAACGAGGTCTGGCGCCGGCCCTGGTTGTCGTACTTGGAGATGCGGACCATCCGGTGCGTGCCGTGCTCGCCGCGCAGCGTGCCGTAGGCGTACGGCGCCTTGACCGCGAACGTGGTCGACTTGATGCCCGCCTCTTCGGCGTAGGAGATGTCGTACACCTCGGTCGGGTATCCGTGCCGCTCCGACCAGCGCAGGTACATGCGCATCAGGTTCTGGGCGAAGTCCGCGGCGTCCGCGCCGCCCGCCTGGGCGTTGATCGTCATCAGCGCCTCACGCACGTCGTACTCGCCGGAGAGGAGGGTGCGCACCTCGAGCTGGTCGATCTCCTTGCGGAGATCGACCAGCTCGCCCTGCGCCTCGGCGCGGGTCGGCTCGTCGTCCTCACTGTCGGCCAGCTCAAACATCACCCGGGTGTCGTCGAGCCGCTGCCGTAGGTTGTCCAGCCGCGCCAGCTCGCCTTCCACATACGAAAGACGGCGGGTCACAGCCTGTGCGTGCTGCTGGTCGCCCCACAGGTCCGGATCAGCGGCCTGGTCGCGTAGAGTAGCGGCTTCCTCCCGCATCGCGTCGGGATCGAGCACCGCCTCCACGGTGGCAAGCTTCGACGACAGTTCCGAGATCTCATCAATGGGATCGGTAGCTGCCATGGCGCACAGCCTATGCGAGGCAGTGCCCACGTGGCGTATGCAGGCGCGGCGGCGGTCCAGGTACCGGTATCCTGCGGTCCGGGTCCTGCGCACGGTGGCCCGTCCCCGGAAGCACGATGGCGGAGGATAAGCTCGGGTCGGGAGTTCCCGGATACCCAGCGGATACGAACATGCGAGCGACTTTTAACCGCTTTCCCACGGCACTGACGGCGGCCCTCGGGCTGCTGGCTGCCCTTGTGCTGCTACTGTCCGTACAGGGCTGCGGAACCATGGCCGACGCGACCACCACGGTGACCGGCCCGACACCGGCCAAGGCGCTGGAAGTGTTCAACGCCTACGTCACGGCCGAGCGGGTGGCCACGGCCAACCAGGACCAGCCGCTGGCCACGGAGATCACCAGCAGCGCGCAGTACTCGCAGGTCAGCGTGGATTACGCCGTCGCCGCGGTCACCGGCCAGCCCGTGACCAGTCCCACCTACGGCAAGCCGACGCTGTACGTGCCGAAGCTGACCACCTACCCGCAGTGGTTCATGGCCACCGCGCCCGTGTCCGGTAAAGGGCAGCCGGCCGGGACGGCGCTGATGGTGTTCGACCGGTTGGACGCCGCCTCAACCTGGGTCCTGGAAAACTCCGTCCTGCTGGACAAGGACGCCCCGGCGCTGAACGTGGCGATCAAGGACGGCTATGCGACCGCGCTGCGCACAACCGAGACCGACCTCCGGTTCCGCCCGGACGAAGTCGGCGCCATGCAGGCCTCGGTCGTGGACGAAGGCCCGCAAAGCCCGGCCGGCTCGGTGGTCGCGGCCGGCCCGCTGACCACCGGGATCTACCAGGCCAGCCAGGCCAAGGCCGTGCAGGCGCGGGCCCAGGGCAACTATTACTCCTGGGAGCTGGAAGGCAGCAGCTACCCGTTCTTCGCGCTGAGGACCACCAACGGCGGCGCGATCGTGGTCTACACGATGGGGTTCAACACCCAGACGCTGCCGGTGAAGTGGTCCGCTAAGCGGACCTTGCCGGTGCCGGACGGGTTCAAGCCGCTGCTGCCCCGGGACCAGGGCCCGATCACCAAGCTGCTGGACGCTGACTCCACCTTCCAGTACCTGGCCATCGACCCGCCGCCGGTCAATAAGGGCGGCGGGAAGCTCCAGGTCATCGGCAGCTACGGCGGTCCTAGCTACGTCAAGGGCACCTGACCCGACGGTTGGTCAGATCTGGCGGTCAGGACTGACGGTCGGATCTGGCGGTCAGGACTGGTTCACCGCCAGGACGGCTCGTCAGGACTGGCGCGGCAGCGAGCTGGACGCGACCAGGGCCCGGACCGTGCGCAGCGCCACCGACAGCGTGGTGAAGGTGAACCGCTCGCTCTCCCAAATCTCGCCCAGGGTGCGGGTGGCCCGGCCGACCGCGGCGTCGTTGCGCTCGATCCAGGCGGCCAGCCGCTCCTCGGGGGTGCCGAGGCCGCCGACCGACAGCACGTCCCGGGTCATGGCCGCGTGCGCGCCGTACAGGTCGTCACGCAGGGCGGCCCGGGCCATGCTGCTCCACCGGTCGTCGCGCGGCAGTGAATTGATGCGGTCCCGGAGACGGGCGATCTGCAGCCGCTCGGCCAGGTCGAAGTAGACCTCGGCCGTCTCCTCGACGCCACGGGAGGTGACCCCGGCCGTCTCCACGATGTCGAACGCGGCGTAGCTCGGGACCATCCCGGCCACGGTCTCGGCCAGCACCGGCGGCACGCCCCGGCCCGCGAACGAGTCCCGCCGCTGGTCGAACGTCTCGGCGTCCCGGCCGATCAGCAGCTTGGGCAACCCGGACCGGACCGCCAGCACGCCACTGCTGAAGTGCTCCACCGCCGCGGTGATGTCGACCGGGGGGCGCCGGTTGTACAGCAGCCACCGGCAGGCCCGTTCGGTCAGCTTGCGTCCCTCCAGCAGCAGCGCGATCTGGGTCGCGATGTCCACCGTGCCGTCCAGCTTGGTGACCTGGTGCCAGAACTCCCGCATACCGAACACCTCGCGCGCCACCACCCAGGTCCGGGTGATGTCGGGGACGGACGAGCCAGTCTCCTCGTTCAGCCGGAACGCGAACGTGATGCCGGACGTGTCCACCATCTCGTTCACCACCGAAGTGGTGATGATCTCGTGGCGCAGCGGGTGCGTGCCCATCCGCTGGGGCTGGGTGGCCCGCAGCGGGGCCGGGAAGTAGTCGGTCAGCTCCCGGTGCAGGTACGGGTCCTCGGCCAGGCCGGAGGCCAGCACCTCTTCAGCCGCGGCGATCTTGGTGTGCGCGAGCAGCAGGGCCAGCTCCGGGTTGGTCAGGCCCTTGCCCGCAGACCGGCGCTCGGCGATCTCCTTGTCCCCCGGCACCGCGTCCCGGCCGCGGCGGACCCGGTTGTCCCGCTCCAGCTGGCGCAGGTACCGCGCGTGCACGTGCAGCATCTGCGGTCCCTGGGCCCGGGACGTGGCCAGCGCCATGTTCTGGGCGTAGTTGTGCCGCAGCACCAGCGCCGCGACCTCGTCGGTCATCTGCTGGAGGAGGTCGTTGCGGTCATCCTGGGTGATCTCACCGTCCCGGACGGCCCGGTCCAGCAGGATCTTGATGTTGACCTCGTGGTCGGAGGTGTCGACCCCGGCCGAGTTGTCGATGAAGTCGGTGTCGACCAGCCCGCCGCCCAGCGCGAACTCGGTCCGGGCGGCCTGGGTCAGGCCCAGGTTGCCGCCCTCGGCCACGACCCGGGCCCGCAGCTGGCTGGCGTTCACCCGCACGTTGTCATTGGACCGGTCGCCGCTGGCGGCCTGGGTCTCGCCGGTGGCCTTGACGTAGGTGCCGACGCCGCCGTTCCACAGCAGGTCCACCGGCGCGGTCAGGATGGCCGAGATCAGCTCGTCCGGTGACAGCGCCAGCACCCCTTCGTCCAGGCCGAGCGCGGTACGGGCCTGCGAGGAGACCGGGACCGACTTGGCGCTGCGCGGCCACACCCCGCCCCCGGCCGAGATCAGCGTCCGGTCGTAGTCCATCCACGACGAGCGGGCCAGCGCGAACAGCCGCTGCCGTTCGGCGAAGCTGGCCGCGGGATCCGGGTCCGGGTCGAGGAAGATGTGCCGGTGGTCGAACGCCGCCACCAGCTTGAGCCGGTCCGACAGCAGCATCCCGTTGCCGAACACGTCGCCGGACATGTCACCGATGCCGGCCACGGAGAACTCGTCGGTGGCCGGGTTCAGGCCGAGCGTGGCGAAGTGATTCTTGACCGACTCCCAGGCCCCGCGGGCGGTGATGCCCATCTTCTTGTGGTCGTAGCCGACCGAGCCGCCGGAGGCGAAGGCATCGCCCAGCCAGTATCCGTACCTGGCCGCGATCTCGTTGGCCACGTCGGAGAACGTCGCGGTGCCCTTGTCCGCCGCGACGACCAGGTACGGGTCGTCGCCGTCGTGCCGGACCACGTCCCGGGGCGGGACGACCCGCTCACCCTCCAGGTTGTCGGTCACGTCCAGCATGGCGCTGATGAAGGTCTTATAGCAGGCCAGGACCTCGCCCTGGTAGGCCTCACGGTCGCCCGGGTCGGGCAGCTGCTTGCACACGAACCCGCCCTTGGCCCCGGACGGGACGATGACCGCGTTCTTGACCTCCTGGGCCTTGACCAGGCCGAGAACCTCGGTACGGAAGTCCTCCCGCCGGTCCGACCAGCGCAGCCCGCCCCGGGCGACCCGGCCGAACCGCAGGTGCACCGCCTCCAGCCGCGGTGAGTACACGAAGATCTCGAACTTCGGCCTCGGCTCCGGCAGGCCCGGCACCTGCCCCGGGTCCAGCTTGACCACCAGGTACGGCGCGAAGCGGAAGTAGTTCGTCCGCAGCGTGGCCCGGATCAGGGCCAGGTAGGAGCGCAGGATCCGGTCCTCATCCAGGGACACCACGTCGTCCAGCTCACCCCGGATCTCCTCGATCAGGGCTTCGCTGCGCTCGGCCTCGCCCCCGGCGTGGGCCGGGTCGAAGCGGGACTCGAACAGCCGGGTCAGCAGCCGGGTCACGGTCGGGTTGGAGCGCAGCACCCGCTGGATGTAGCTCTGGCTGAACCGGGTGCCCGCCTGCCGCAGGTACTGGGCGTAAGCCCGCAGCACCGTGACCTCGCGCCAGGACAGGCCGCCCTCCAGCACCAGGGCGTTGAAGCCGTCATCCTCGATGTCGCCGTGCCACAGCGCGCACAGCGCCTGCTCGAACTGCTCGCGGCCGCCGTCGCCCCGTGGCCGCTCCCGGACGGCCGGCGACTGGGCCCGCAGGCTGAAGCTGTAGATGTAGAAGGGCTCGGAGCCGGCGAACTCGTACGGGTGCTCGTCCACCACCTCCAGGCCCAGGTGCTGCAGCTGAGGCAGCACGTCGGACAGGATGACCGGCGTGCCGGAGCGGTACACCCGCAGCCGCCAGTAGCCACCGGCGGCCGGGCTGCCGTCGTCCCGGAGCTGGACCGCGAAGCTGTTGCCGGACTCCCGCAGCCGCAGCATCTGGCTCAGGTCGTCGACCGCCTCCGCGGCGGCCACGTCGGTCTTGTACACCTCGGGGATGGCGGTGGCCGTCCGGTCCAGCAGCTGCCGGGCCCGGTCGGGGCCCAGCACGCGCAGCGCCTCTTCTTCCAGGTCCTCGTCCCAGGACCGCACGGCCGCGGCGATCCGCCGTTCCAGCGCGGCCGCGTCGACCTCGGGCAGCGGCTGGCCCCGACGGCCCCGGACCACCACGTGCAGCCGGGCCAGTGCCGACTCCCCCACCATCGCGCTGTAGTCCACCGAGACACCGTCCAGGGCGGCCCGCAGGATCTCCTGCACGCGCAGCCGGACCGCGGTGGTGTACCGGTCCCGGGGCAGGTAGACCAGGCAGGACATGTACCGCCCGTACACGTCGCGGCGCAGGAACAGCCGGGCCTGCTTGCGCTCCCGCAGCCAGAGCACGGCCGTCGCGATGTGGGTCAGGAGGTCCGTGCTGATCTGGAACAGTTCCTCGCGCGGGTAGCCCTCCAGGATCTCGATCAGGTCGTTGCCGTCGTGGCTGTCCGGGGTGAGGGCGGCCGCGGCCAGCACGTCGTGCAGCTTGTGCCGCAGCACCGGGATGCGCGCGATCGATTCGGTGTAGGCCGAGTGCGTGTACAGGCCGAGGAACCGCCACTCGCCGATGACCTGGCCGGCCGCGCTCAGCTTCTTGACCGCGACGTAGTCCAGGTACTTGCTGCGGTACACGGTGGAGCGCGAGTTCCCCTTGGCCAGCACGAGCCGGTCCGGCTCGGCGGCCTTGGCCCTTATGTCGGCGGGCAGCGACGCGAACGAGTCCGAACCCTGCCGGTCGTGCCGCAGGAAGCCGAGCCCGGTGCCGGCCACCGCCCGCAGGGCCATGCCGTCGTCCCCCGGCACCAGGTCGTACTCCCGGTAGCCGAGGAAGACGAAGTGCCCGTCGGCCAGCCAGCGGAGCAGCTCGCCGGCTTCGTGGTCGGCCCCCGGCTGGCTGACCCCGGCCCCGTCCGCCTCGGCCTGCGGCTCGGTCCGGCCCGGCAGCGGCGCGCCGGTCTCGCCCTCCAGGCTGAGCGCCAGCGACGCGGCGGCCGCGGTCATCTTCGGCTGGTCCTCGATCGTGACCCGGACGTCGTCCAGGACCCGGCGCAGGTCCGCCTCCAGGTCGGCCAGCGGTACCCGGTCGCCCAGGCCGGCCAGCTCGATGTGCATCCACGACTCGGTAACCAGGCCGGCCGGGGTGCCGCTGTCGTGGGCGGTGCCGCTGGTCCCGTTGACCGGGCCCGTCACCTCGTGCAGCGCGCCGGCCACGTCGCGCCGGGCGACCAGCCGGGGGTGCAGGAACAGGCTGATGTCGGCCTGGTGCCGGTTCAGCTCCATCGTCACTGAGTCGACCAGGAACGGCATGTCATCGGTGACGATGTCGATGACCGTGCGCACCGGCCCGAAGGCGGCGATGGCCGTGCCGTCCGGGCCGGCCGCGGCCTCGGTCACCTGGACCAGGGCCCGGCCCTGCGGACGCCCTGCGGCCAGCGCCGCGTGCGCGGCGGCTACGGCGGCGATCCGCCCACGGCCGAACGTCGCAAGGTCCTCGGTGGCCACGTACCGGTAGTAGGCCCGCAGGAAGCGGGGCAGATCACCGACGGCGGCGCGTGCACCTCCCGACTCCGCTGCCGTGGTCCGCGCCGCCGCTTCGAGGGCGCTGTCCCTTGCCTCGTCCACCGTGTCCGACATCGCTGTCTGTCCTCATGTATCCACATGTATCCACGCGCACGGCTCGCGCTGGGCCGCGCGTTGCTGGCCGCCTGCGGGCATAGCCCCGCAAACACCCGCATATGTAACTTAAGTACCGTATCCAGGGTCGGCCGCCAAGCGGGGCGACCCGGGCTGAACCACGCTCCGGCAGCGCTGTGAACTTGAACTACGTCACTACGTTACGATCTGGTTTCTCTTAGTGACCAGGTCGGGCCCGGCGCGCGGGCGGCAGGCAACGGGCTCGTCCCGCTGCCAGCCACCTAGGCTATCCGGGTCTGCGGGTAGGCGCGGCCGCCTGAGGCAACCGCCGGGTCGCCCACCGCGCGCAGGATGCCGGAACTTCGTCAATGGCCCACCGGGCAGTACCGGACCGCGCCGCGGTGGCCGAGCAGGCCGAAGGATTCCAGGTCGACGACCAGGATGCGCGGTGGCCTCGGCAGCGGTGACCCCGCCATGGGCCGGGCTCACGCCCGCGTACAGTGGCACGCGTCGCTGTGACCCGGGGTCAGGCCGCCTAAGCCTTCTTCTTTTCCTTCTTCTCTTGCTTGGCCCGCTTCTTCTCGGCCTCGGCGGCCGAGTCCTCGCCCGGCCAGATGCCGGTGAGCCGCAATGTCGCCTCCGCCGCGCCGCGGTCGACTGCCGCCTTGACCACAGCGAAGATCGCGCCTTGCAAAGTGGCCGCGATCAGTACTTCGCCCCAGCCCTTCTGCACGTCGGTCGAGTCGGGCGCCTCATCCTCGCGCGCGGCCAGCTTCCAGACCTGCTTGAAGATGACTCCAGCGAGAATTCCGCCCAGCACGCCTGCGACGATGCTGAACGGCTTGTACATGAGCTTGATCATGACCGGCGACGCCTCCTGATCACGATGATGCCCAGGATGACCACCCCCACGGCGGCCGCGACGATGCTGGCCTGGCGCGGTGACGTGCGCGCCGCTGCGTGCCGGGCGGCCCGCTGCACGGGCTCGGGCGTGACGTCACGGACCTTGCCGCCCACGGCGGTGGCGCGGGCCTGGAGCTGCTCCTTGGCCGGGGCGCCGTTCGTGGTCGCAGCCTGCTTGACGTCCTGGGTCTTGGTGGTCAGCTGTTGCTTGGCCTGGGCGGCCTTGGCCGCGGCCTGCTCCTTGGCCTGCGTGGCCTTGGCCGCGGCCTGCTCCTTGGCCTGCGTGGCCTTGGCCGCGGCCTGCTCCTTGGCCTGGGCGGTGCTGCCCTTGACCCGGTCGGTAAGCTGGCCGACCTTGTCCTTGGCCTGCGCCTTGACGTCGGTCTTGGCCACCAGCGCCTCGACGGTCTCGCCGAGCTGCTCGCGGGTCCGCTCGATGTCCTGTCTGAGCTGTTCGGGGTCGTCGGGCACGCTGGGCGTGGTGCTGGCGCCCTCGTCCGCTGGTTGATCAATAGTCATCGGTGCGCCTTCTCCTTAACTTCCTCAACGTCAGCCTGCACGCTGCCAATGGCCTCCTTGGGCACCGGGGGCGTGGCTTTGCTCAGCCGACTCTTGCCGATCAGAGCGGCAACGCCCGCTACGGCTAGCAGGGCCACGCCGATGATCAGCGCAGCCAGCCAGGCGGACACCACACCGCTCAGGGCGATGATCGCACAGGCCAGCAGACAGCCAACAGCGTAGAGCGCGATGAGCCCGCTGCCCGCGAACGCGCCGGCGCCAATGCCTAGCTGCTTACCTTTCTGGGTCATTTCCAGCTGGGCCAGCTTGATTTCGTCACGCACGAGCCGGGGTACCAGCTCGCTCACTTCCTTGACCAGTTCCCCGGCGGACCGTTCCCCGGTCCCGCCCGGGCTCGTGTCGCCTGCGCTCTGACTCATGAGTTCCACCCTTCGCTAACGCTTGGGTGGCTCTACCCGGCGATTATCAGCCGTAACGCAGAGCCTTCCAGCCGCGCAGTGAGTTTCTGCGCTGTGGGCGGGTTCAGCGGTCCGCAGTGAGGCGCTCGACTTCGGCCACCACCAGCGCCGGGTCGGTCAGGTCGGGGAGCACCGCGGCCGCTCCGGCCTGGCGCAGTTCAGCCGCGGTGGAGCGCCCGCTGGCCACGGCCACGCAGGCCGCGCCGCCCATCCGGGCCGCTTCCACATCGCGGGGTGAGTCGGCGATGTAGACGGTGTCGCCGTCAGCCCCGGAGGCCTGGTACTTCTCGGCGGCCCGCTGCCGGGCCACCCGGACCAGCGCCCCCTTGGGGTAGGACTCGGAGCCGTAGCCACCCACGCCGAAGTCGAAGTACTGCTCCAGGCCGAAGGTACGCAGCTTGAGCAGGGCGTTTGGCTTGCTGGTGCCGGTCAGCACGGTCTGCACCACCCCGTCCAGCTTGGCCACCGCGGCCAAGGCCTCGTGCGCTCCCGGCATGGCCTGGCCCTTGACCATCAGGTCGTCGCGGCGCGCCGCCATCGCCGTGGCCAGCTCGCTGCCGAACGGCGCAAGCAGCTGTTCGGAGTCCCCCAGATCGCTGACGTCGACCCCGTTCAGGGCGAGGGCCTCGAAGAAGATCTCCGACTCGGACCGGCCGGCCATCTGCGGCAGCTGGGTCAGCCGCCGCCCCGTCACCGTCCGGAAGGCCTCCGCGTAAGCTTCCCGCGTCACCCGGGTCACATCGACCAGCGTCAGGTCGATGTTCCAAAGGACCAGGCGGTAAATGGAAGCCTCCGTCTCCGGGGGACCGAGCGCTCCCGGGTCGTGCGCCGAGTTCGGCGCACTCCGGATTCTACGGACTTACCTCCGCTTGCGGGTCACTGGTTCAACGGGGTTAGCGCGCCGCTCCGGCCACGAACAACAACACCGATGGCGCCAACGGGCACACCATGGTGTGCCCGTTGGCGCCATCGGGTGCGTAGCGACCTAGCAAGCGCAGAGACCCTCGGGGCGGATGTGACTCCTGGGGGCTGGATGCCCGCCTGGCCGTACCGGGCAGCCGGTGCGTTGGCGCCATCGGTCCGGCCATCACCCAATGCCGCTGACTTAGGGCGGTGTGGTTGCGTGATATGCAACAAAGCTCCTGGTAGGACGGTTTTCGCCACGATCACCGTCTGTTCCGGGAGCTTTGTTGCCTGCCTATCGTGCCACCGCGGTTGCTGCTGATGCCACTCTGCCGCTGGATCTGATCGAGGAGGCGGTGACGGCTGCCGGGTGCCGGGAACAGCGCCGGCGGCTGCTGCCGTCGGTGGCGGTGGTGGTGTTCGTGCTGGGCTGTGCCCTGTTCCATGGCGAGGGCTATGGCGAGGTCGCGGCCAAGCTGGCGGGCTGGCTGTCCCCGCTGGCCGGGCCGGGTGGCTGGCATCTGCCCGGGACCGGGGCGCTGGCCCGGGCCCGGGCCCGGATCGGGCCGGGCCCGCTGCGGATCTTGTTCTCGGCGCTGGCCGGGCCGCTGGCCAGCAGTGACACCCCGGGCGCGTTCGCGTTCGGGCGGTTGCTGGCGGCCCTGGACGGGACCACGCTGGACGTGCCGTACTCGGCGGGCAACCTGGCCGCGTTCGGTGCCCCGCCCTCCGGCGGCCACGGGACCGGGCCCTGGCCGCAGGTCCGGCTGGTCACGGTGATCGCCTGCGGCACCCGCGGGATCATCGACGCGGCGTTCCGCGGCCGCCGCGCGCGGCAGGCCTCCGAGCAGGACCTGGCCCGCACCCTGGCCGCCCGCGGGCGGCTGGGGCCCGGGATGCTGATCCTGGCCGACCGGAACTTTTCCGGCTACCCGGTCGCGGCCGCGCTCGCCGCCACCGGCGCGGACCTGCTGATCCGGATCAAATCCAGCCAGTGCTTACCCGTCTTGGAGGTCCTGCCCGACGGCTCCTGCCGGTCGGTCCTGGTCACCCGGGCGGCTGGGCTGCGCCGCGCGGATGCCCGCCGCCGCGGCCGGATCCTGCCCGGCCCGCCCGCCGGGCTGCCAGTCCGCCTCATCGAGGCCGACATCACCATCACCCCAGCCGGCGCCGCACCCCGCACCGAGCACTACCGGCTGATCACCACCCTGGCCGACCCCGCCCAGGCACCCGCCGCTGACCTGGCCGCCTGCTACGCCCGCCGCTGGGAAATAGAAACCAGCTACCGCGACCTGAAAGTCTTCACCCGCGGCCCCGGCCGCCTCCTGCGATCACAGCACCCCGCCGAGGTCACCCAGGAAATCTGGGCCCTGCTCTGCGCGGCCCAGCTCACCCACACCGCCCGCACCCACGCCGCCACCACCAGCGGCCACCACCCCGCCCGCATCTCCTACACCATCACCTTGCGGGCCATCCGCCGCGCCCTGACCACCACCACAACCAGCAGCATCACCAGCGAAGCGCTCGCCGGCCTGCTGCCACCCCGGCGCCAGCGCAGCTACCCCCGCCTGCCCCTGACCAGCGCCACCAACCGGCGCACCGCCCGCACCCACCTCACCGGCGCCATCACCCGTATCATCACCATCACCCCCCCCGGCCACCACCAGCCTGCCCGGCCCCTAAATCAGCGGCATTGGGCCATCACCGGTACGTTGGCACCATCGGTCCGGCTGGTGGCCAGCAACAGCTGAAGGCAGCGGGCTTCTCGACGCGGGCGCCCGAGGGGCCTCAGCCCATGTGGGGGTAGTGGTAGTCGGTGGGCGGGGCGAACAGCTCCTTGATGGCCCGGGGACTGACCCAGCGGATCAGGTTCAGGATCGAGCCTGCCTTGTCGTTGGTGCCGCTGGCCCGGGCGCCGCCGAAGGGCTGCTGGCCGACGACCGCGCCGGTGGGCTTGTCGTTGATGTAGAAGTTGCCCGCCGAGTACCGGAGCACCTCGGCCGCGTGCGCGATGGCCGCGCGGTCCTGGGCCAGGATCGCGCCGGTCAGGGCGTACGGGGCGACGTCGGCCGCCTGGGCCAGCATGTCCTCGTAGGCGTCGTCCGGGTAGGGGTGCACGGCCAGGATCGGGCCGAAGTACTCGGTGCTGAACGCCTCGTCAGCCGGGTCGGAGCACTCCAGCACGGTCGGCGCGGTGAACCAGCCCTCGTGGTCATCGGTGCGGCCACCGGTCAGGACCCGGACCCCGGGGCGGCTGCGAGCCCGTTCGAACGCGGCGGCGTGCTTGGCCAGCGCGCGGCCGTCGATCACCGCGCCCATGAACAACGACAGGTCCGAGGAGACGTCGCCCATGGTCAGCGACTCGACCTGGTCGACGAAGTCGTCCCGATGGCGCTCCCAGACCGAGCGCGGGACGTAGGCCCGCGAGGAAGCCGAGCACTTCTGGCCCTGGTACTCGAACGAGCCGCGGATCAGCGTGGTGGCCAGGATGGCCTCGTCCACCGAGGGGTGCACGACCACGAAGTCCTTGCCGCCGGTCTCGCCGACCAGCCGCGGGTAGCCGCGGTAGCCGGTGATGTGCTCGCCCACCGTCCGCCACAGGTGCTGGAACGTCGCGGTCGAGCCGGTGAAGTGGATGCCGGCCAGCTCCGGGTGGGGCAGCGCGACCCGGGACACGGCCTGGCCGTCGCCGGTGACCATGTTGATCACGCCCGGCGGCAGGCCGGCCGCCTCCAGCAGGCGCATCGTGTAGTGCGCGGACAACTGCTGGGTGGGTGACGGCTTCCACACCACGACGTTGCCCATCAGCGCGGGGGCGGCGGGCAGGTTGCCGGCGATCGAGGTGAAGTTGAACGGGGTGATGGCGACCACGAAGCCTTCGAGCGGCCGATACTCCATCCGGTTCCAAACCCCCGGGGCGGACAGTGGCTGTTCGGCCAGGATCTGCCGGGCGTAGCTCACGTTGAACCGGAAGAAGTCGATCAGCTCACAGGCCGCGTCGATCTCGGCCTGGTAGGGCGACTTGCTCTGGCCCAGCACGGTGGCGGCGTTCAGGGTGGCCCGCCACGGTCCGGCCAGCAGGTCGGCGGCCTTGAGGAAGATGGCGGCCCGGTCGTCGAACGACAGCGCGCGCCAGGCCGGGGCCGCAGCCCGGGCCGCGTCGATCGCCGCGGCCACGTCGGCGTCGGTGGCGTTGCCCAGCTGGCCGAGGACATGCCGGTAGTTGTGCGGCTGGACCACGTCCACCAGGTCGCCGCCACCCATCCGGGTCTGGCCGCCGATGGTCATGGACAGCTCGGCCTGCTCGCCGGCCAGCTGCTTGATCTTGGTCTCCAGCGCGGCTCGCTCGTGGCTACCGGGCTGGTACTGCCGTACCGGTTCGTTGACCGGCCACGGCACGTTGCTGATGGCGTCCACTACGGTCGCCCTCCCTGCTCAGTTCGGATGCTGGGAGGCTACCCCGGATCGGGCCACCGGCGGTCCGTCCCGCCCGCAGGACCGAGTGGCAAAGTATCGCTTTTTGTTTACTTCTCCGTCATCCTTCTCATACAGGCTTGATCGGCGCGTAACGCACCACACGTCCCGATACCTCGCAGCGAAGGATGGCGATGCGGCCCGTCACGTCGGCAGTGCAGCGGACTCGAGCTCTGACCGGTTCTCTCGCGTTGGTGGCGGCGGCGGCGGTGACGTGCGCGCTGCCCGCCAGCGCGGCCACCAGCCCGACCGCCACGAGCTCACCTCCCGGCGCAGCGACGACAGGGACGGCTGAGGTTTCTGGGGCTAGTGGGTCTGGTGGGGTCAGTGGGGCGGGCGAGTCGCTTGGGTCGAGTGGGGCGACCGGGGTGAATGGGGCGACCGGGGTGAATGGGGCGACCGGGGTGAATGGGTCGACCGGGGTGAATGGGGTGGCGACGGCTACGCCGGCCGTGAGTACGCCGGCTGGGACGTCACCGTCTCCCACCGCCTCGTCGCCGTCGGCTACGCCCAGTGCCAGCACCAGCCCTAGTGCCACGCCGACGGCGACCGCTACGCCCACGGTCAAGCCCACGCCGACGGTCAAGCCCACGCCCAAGCCGACCACGAAGCCCAAGCCCAAGATCGTCTGGGTGAACAAGCACACCATCAGCGTGGGCGGGCAGTACCTGATCAACCCGGACGGCTTCCGGGAGTCGATGACGGTGGAGAACCTCGGCTACGGCAACAACTTCACCGTGTCGACCAAGACGCCGGCCAAGGGCAAGGTCCTGGCCTTCCCGGACTTCCTGTACGGCTGCTCGTGGGGGGTCTGCTCACCGCACCGGAAGCTGCCGGTCCAGGTCAAACACGACGGCGACCCCGCCGCCTCGGTCAGCACGTCGGGCCACCCGGCGGGCGAGTACAACGCCGCCTACGACATCTGGCTGGAGTGGGGGCCATACCTGACCGGTCAGCCGCACGGCGCCGAGATCATGATCTGGCCGCGGGAGACGTCGAACGTGGGCAGCCTGCGCGGTCAGCCCGAGGTGCGCATCGACGGGGCCCTGTACTGGGAGATCGAGTGGCGGGCCCGCAACAGCCACGGCTCCTGGAACTACGTGCAGTTCCGCAAGGTCAGCCAGACCAACAGCCTGAACGGGATTCACCTGAACGACTTCTTCCGGGCGGCCGAGGCCCGCGGCTGGGCCAGCTCGAACTGGTACATCCAGTCCATCACGGCCGGTTTCGAGATCTGGAGTGGCGGCCAGGGCCTGAAGATGTACAACTTCTGGGCGCGGCCGTAGGGCGCCGGGTCAGTAGAGCGCCGGGCCGGAAGGACGCCGGGCCGGAAGGACGCCGGCTCAGTAGCACGCCGGCTCAGTAGGACGCGGCTCGGTAGGACGCCGGCTCAGTCGACGAAGAACAGCTCCTGGGTGGCGAACCACTGCAGTTCGTGGCCCTCGGCGCCGTCGACGGTGAAGCGGGCGTCGTCATCGCCGTCGTCGGCGGCGGACAGCGCGGCCACGGCGGCGCGCACGTCGTCGGTGGCGTCGAGCGAGTCGACGTGCCCGGCGGCCACGTGGGACAGCGGGATCGCGCTGAGCACCTGGATCGCGGCCGGGTGGCCGCTGGCCTTGCCCAGGTCGTCCTCGGCCACCTCGGCCGCCAGCACCACCCGGCGCGGTGGCGCGTCCGGCTGGGCGGCCAGCAGCCGCAGCGAGCCGCGGGCCGCCTCCAGCAGCGCCGTGTACTCGAGTTCTTCCAGGTCACCGCTGGCGTACCACTCGCGCAGAGCCGGGGTGACGGCGAACCCCGGCAGCGGGGCCGGGCCGACCTCCCCGGTGTCCAGGGCCTCGGTCAGCCGCGGCAGGGTCAACGGCAGATATACACGCATGGGCTTCCTCTGATCAGGCTGCTCAGAGTGTGACAGGTCGCGCCGGGGCCGAGCGTGATTTAGGCCGCACCGTGACCATCCGGGCCGCTCGGTCCGGGGCCAGGGCCGCCGGGACCACCGGGGCCGTCGTGGTCGCCGGGGCCGTCCCGGTCGCCGGCGCTGTCCCGGTCGCCCGGGCCGTCGTCGTCGCCGGGGCCGTCCCGGTCGCCGGCGCTGTCCCGGTCGCCGGGGCCGTCGTCGTCGCCGGGGCCGTCGTCGTCGCCGGGGCCGTCGTCGTCGCCGGGGCCGTCGGAGCCGTCGGAGCCGTCGGAGCCGCGGGGCAGGGGGCCGAGCATGGCGACCACGGCCGTGACCGCGTCGTCGAGCGGTACGTGCTCCCACAGCCGGACCACCTGCCAGCCGGCCAGTTCCAGGGCCGCATCGGCCGCGCGGTCGCGTTCGGTGTTGCGGAGCAGCTTGGGATTCCAGTAGCCCTGGTTGACCGCGGGCTTGGAGCCGTGCTCGGGGCAGGCGTGCCAGAAGCACCCGTCCACGAACACCGCGACCCGGCGGCGGGTGAACACGATGTCGGGACGGACCCGGCGGCCGGTGGCGAGGTCGAGCCGGTAGTCCTTGCGGAAGCGGTAACCCAGCCGGTGCAGGGCCCGGCGCAGGGCCAGTTCCGGCTTGGTGTCGGTCCGCCGGATGGCCCGCATGTTGGCCGAGCGGCCCGGGCTGGACGCCTTCGGGTACGCCGGCTCCTGGGCGGCCCGCACGGCCGGGGGGCGGGCCGCGGCGTGTTCTGCCATGGCAGCCAAGGCTAGAACAGCCCGGACGGGGCTGCCCGGGACACCACCCGGGAGTTTATTAAATACCGGAAATACCGAGCAGGGTGGCGACCCGTTCGGTGGTGACGACCGGATCCTCGTGGTGGACGCCGGTCATGCCGCAGGCTTGCGCGGCGACGATGTTGGCCTCAACGTCGTCCACGAACACGCAGGCGGCCGGGGGCAGGCCGATCAGCTCGGCCGCGTGCTGGAAGATCTCCGGCTCGGGCTTGCGCATGCCGACCTCGCAGGAGATGACCACGCCATCGAACAGCGCCGGGAAATCGGTCCGGTCGTACCAGTCGGCGCCCCAGGAGTTGGACAGCAGGCAGGTACGGATGCCGGCCGCGCGGGCCGCCCGCAGCAGGTCGTACATGGCGGGCACGGTCTCGCTGGCCGCGAACATCCGGCCCAGCAGGCCGTCGGCCGGGACCGGGCCGCCGTCGGTCCGGACGAGCTGGGCCGCGAACAGCTGCTCGAACTCAGGCACCGTGCATTCGCCGCGTTCCAGGGCGTGCACCGGGTTGCCGGCCGCCTCGGGGCCGCCGTACGCCTCCGTCAGCCAGGGGCGCATGCAGGCGACATAGCTGTCCCAGGAGATGTCCTCGGCCTCGACCCAGGACTTGACCGTGGTGCGGATGGAGTTGGTCAGGACGCCGCCCCAGTCGACGACCAGACCGCGCAGGTCCTCGTGGTGAGCCACATCTTCTTCGCGCTGAGCCACAGCTGCGATGGTATGGCCGCCCCGGCGTTGCTTGATTCCCTACATGTCCAGTTGACTTAATAGGAAGTATCGCCCAACATAAGTGGGGCGTGAATCCGGCCCGACTCACCCATGGAAGGTTCACCCCGTGTCGATATCCACCAGTGGCCGCGCCACTGATACCGGGGCCACGGCCGGTGCGACACAGGACGGCAGTCCCGCCGGCGGAGCCGTCCTCGGCAGCGCGCTCCCCCTGAGCGGCGTCACCGGCCCGGGTGGCGCGGCGAGACCCCGGGGCAAGGGCTGGCGGCGCTCCGGCTGGCTGCGCCTGGTCAGCCCGCTCATCGTGCTCGTCATGTGGCAGACCCTCAGCACCACCGGGGTTGTCTCGCAGCAGAAGCTGCCCTCGCTGACCACGCTGTGGACCACGGCGGTGCACCTGATCACCACCGACTCCCCCACCTACGGGACGCTGCAGCACGCGATGCTGATCTCGCTGGAGCGGGTGGCCATCGGCTTCGTCATCGGCGGCGGTCTGGCCGTGATCCTGGCCACCATCGCCGGTCTGAGCCGGTTCGGCGAGAACGCGATCGACCCGATCATGCAGGCGCTGCGGACGCTGCCGCTGTTCGGCCTGATCCCGGTGTTCATCGTCTGGTTCGGCATCGGCGAGTCACCCAAGATCACGCTGGTGGCGCTGGCCGCGGCCATCCCGCTGTACCTGAACACGTTCGCCGGCATCCGCGGCGTGGACAGCAAGTTCTTCGAGCTGGGCCAGGTGCTCGGGCTCAAGCGGGGCGAGATGATCCGCAACATCATCCTGCCCGGCGCGCTGCCGACGATCCTGGTCGGCCTGCGGCAGAGCCTGGGCACGGCCTGGCTGGCCCTGGTCGTGGCCGAGCAGATCAACGCCAACGCCGGGCTGGGCTTCATCATCAACCAGGGCGAACAGTTCCTCCAGCAGAACGTGATCTTCGTCGCCCTGATCGTGTACCTGATCCTCGGTCTGCTGACCGACTACATCGTCCGGCTGATCGAGAGGAGGGCCCTGACGTGGCGACGCGGGATTCTGGAAACCTAGCCACCGACCCGGGACCATCGGGCCCGGCTGACAGCTCCGCAGGCGGCTCGTCCGGCGTGGTCGCGAAGGCCCGGGACCTGTCCCGGTCGTTCGGCGACCACGTGGTGCTGGACCACCTTGACCTGGACATCGGTAACGGCGAGTTCGTGGCCATGATCGGCCGCAGCGGGACCGGCAAGTCGACGCTGCTGCGCGCGCTGGCCGGGCTGGACCGGGACGTGTCCGGCGAACTGACCGTGAACGCGCCGACCGCGGTGGTGTTCCAGGAACCGCGACTGGTGCCGTGGAAGAAGGTCTGGAACAACGTTTCCCTGGGCCTGCGGGCCGACGACCCGCGCACGATCGCCCGCACCGCGCTGGACGAGGTCGGGCTGGCGGCCCGGGCCGACGCCTGGCCGCTCACGCTGTCCGGCGGCGAGGCCCAGCGGGCCGCGCTGGCCCGGGCCCTGGTCCGGGATCCGGGCCTGCTGCTGCTGGACGAGCCGTTCAGCGCGCTGGACGCACTGACCCGGATCAGCATGCACCAGCTGGTGATGTCGCTGTGGGAGCGGCACCAGCCGGCCGTGCTGCTGGTCACCCACGACGTGGACGAGGCGCTGGCCCTGGCGGACCGGGTGCTGGTGCTGTCCGAGGGCCAGATCGCGCTGTCCGCCGAGATCACCCTGGACCGGCCGCGGGACCGGGATCACCCGGACCTGGTGGCCTTGCGTATCCGCCTGCTCACCGAGCTTGGCGTAGCGACTTCAGACGTTTCCTGAGCGCTTCCCCCTGAGAAAACGAGGATCCCCTTCACCATGACCAATTCCATCCGGATCAGACGTGGCCGCGCCGTGTTCGCCGTGGCCGGGACCGCGGCCGTACTCGCCGCCGCCGCCTGCTCCTCGTCGTCCGGCGGCTCGGCGTCGTCGGGCAGTTCGCCGTCGTCGTCCAGCGCTTCCGGATCGACGGTGAACGTCTCATCGGTCACGCTGACCATCGGCGACCAGAAGGGCACCGGCGCCGAGGCGCTGCTGCAGGCGGCCGGGCTGATCAACAAGCTGCCGTTCAAGGCCAAGTGGGTCGACTTCACCTCCGGCCCGCCCATGGTGCAGGCGATGGGTTCGGACGCGGTCGACATCGGCGGCGTCGGTGACGCCCCGCCGGTGTTCGCTGCGGCCGGCGGCTCGAAGATCAAGATTGTTGGGGCTCGCATCACCCCGGCCGCGGCCGGCGCCGTCGTAGTGCCGAAGGGCTCCTCCATCACGACGATCCAGCAGCTCAAGGGCAAGACGATCGCCGCGCCCGAGGGCACCACGGCCGACTACCACTTGCTCACCGTGCTGGCCGCGGCCGGCCTGACCAAGAAGCAGGTCACGGTGGACAACCTGCAGCCCGCCGACGCGCTGGCCGCGTTCAGCTCGGGCAAGGTCGACGCCTGGGACACCTGGTCGCCGTTCATCGAGGAGGCCACGGTCCAGCACGGCGGCAAGGTGCTGGCCTCCGGCAAGCAGTACGGCGCGCCGTACTCGTTCCAGGTCGCCTCCGACGCCGCCCTGAGCGACAAGGGCAAGGCCGCCGCGATCAACGACTACGAGAAGATCCTCAACCAGGCCTACCTCTGGTCCGCGACCCACCAGAGCAACTGGGCCAAGATCTGGGGCGACGCCACCGGCCTGCCCAGCGCGACCATGACGCTGGCGGCCAAGGACGACGTGAACACGCCGGCGAAGATTGACAGCACGGTGATCACCGCCGAGCAGAAACTGACCGACGCGTTCTACAAGGCGGGCGAGATTCCCACCGACGTGAAGATGACCGACTACATGACCGGCCAGTTCAACGACGCCGTGCCCAGCTCGTCGACCACGAGCTCGTCCGGCTCGTAGGAGGTTCGTCCCTCGTGAGCTTGAAGTTCCACTGGTTCCTGCCCACGTCCGGCGACGGCCGGTCCATCGTCGGACGTGGGCACAGCGTCCCGATCGGCCCGGACGGCCTGCCCGTACCGGGCGCTCCGGCCCAGGCGGCAGCGACCGCGATCCGGCCGCCGGACATCGACTACCTGGCTCAGGTGGCGCAGGCGGCCGAGGCCAACGGGTTCGAGGGTGTGCTCACCCCGACCGGGACGCACTGCGAGGACGCCTGGCTGGTCACCGCGGCGCTGATCCGGGAGACTCAGCGGCTGAAGTTCCTGGTCGCGTTCCGGCCCGGGCTGACGTCGCCGACGCTGGCGGCCCAGATGGCCGCGACCTACCAGCGGATCTCCCGCGGCCGGCTGATGCTCAACGTGGTCACCGGCGGCCAGGCCGACGAGCAGGCCCGGTTCGGGGATTTCGTGCCGCACGACGAGCGGTACGCCAGGACCGGGGAGTTTTTGGAAGTGATCCGGGGCGCGTGGAGCGGGAAGCCGTTCGACTTCACCGGTGACCACTACCGGGTTGAGGGCGCGGCCGTGATGGCGCCGCCGGAGCCACCGCCGGACGTGTACTTCGGTGGCTCCTCGCCGGCGGCGGGACCGGTCGCGGCTCGTTACGTCGACGTCTATCTGACCTGGGGCGAGCCGCCGGAGCAGGTGGCGAAGAAGCTGGACTGGATCCGGGGGCTGGCCGCGGCCCAGGGCCGGACCGTGCGGTTCGGCATCCGGCTGCACGTCATCACCCGGGACTCGGCCGCGGAGGCCTGGGCCGAGGCGGACAAGCTGCTCAGCTACCTCGACCCGGCCGAGGTGGCCAACGCGCAGAAGGTGCTGGCCAAGAGCGAGTCAGTCGGCCAGCAGCGGATGCTGGAGCTGCACGAGCACTTCCGGGGCAGCGGGCGGGCTGCCGACCTGGAGATCTACCCCAACCTGTGGGCCGGGGTGGGTCTGGTCCGCGGCGGCGCGGGCACCGCGCTGGTCGGCAGCCACACCGAGGTCGCCGACCGGATCCAGGAGTACGCCGCGCTGGGGATCGAGGAGTTCATCTTGTCCGGGTACCCGCACCTGGAGGAGGCGTACTGGTTCGGCGAGGGCGTGCGGCCTGAGCTGAAGCGGCGCGGCGTGCTGGACGACGTGGCGGCGGGGACGCGGCTGGTTTCCGCCTAGTTCGTCGCGGCTGGTTTCCCCTAGTTCGTCTGGGTGACCTTGCTGAGGCCCCGCGGGTGGTCGGGGTCCAGGCCCAGCCGGCGAGCCAGGGCCTCGGTCAGCAGCTGCCCGGTGATGATCAGCCCGATCGGGGCCAGCCACTCCGGCAGCCGCGGGCCGGGCAGCGCGTAGGCGCACTCGGCCGCCAGCTCGGGGCCGCCGCCGATGCCGTAGGCCGGCGCACCGGACTCCATGACCCGCTGGGCCAGCGCCACCGCGGCCTCCATCGTGGGCCCGGAGCTGGCCGCCATGATCACGGCCGGGGTCCGCTTATCTACCACCGCGATCGGGCCGTGCAGCAGGTCGGCAAAAGAGAGGCCCATCGCGTGCAGGTAGCAGGCCTCCTTGAGCTTGAGCGCCAGCTCCAGCGCGGCCGCCGAAGCGTACCCGCGCCCAGACACCACCGCGCCCTCAACCGTGGCCAGCCCCTCGATCAGCGGGGTCAGGTTGCCGGGGTTAGCCAGCAGCCGTTCCACCTCGTCCGGGACGGTGAGGAGTTCTTCGGCGTTTAGGGGGGTCTGGCCGCCGGTGGCGCCTTCGGCATCGGCGGTCAGGCCGAGGCCCAGCACGGCCAGGGCGGCCAGCTGGGTGGTGAACGTCTTGGTCGCGGGCACCGCCTGTTCGACCCCGGCGGCGGTGACGAACGCGAGATCGGCCTGGTCGGCCAAGGGGGAATCGGCGCCGTTGGTGATGGCCAGCGTGCGGGCCCCGCAGTCGGCGGCCCAGGCCATCGTGTCCACGATCTCCTCGGTCCGGCCGGACTGGGACAGCGCGACGGCCAGCACCCCGGACAGGTCCAGCCGGACCCGGTAGGTGGTGGCCACCGACGGTGAGGCCAGCGTGGCCAGCCGGCCCGCCCGCACCTGGGTCAGGTAGCTGCCGTAGACGGCCGCGTTGTCCGACGTGCCCCGGGCGATGAACAGCACCTGCCGGGTGTCCCGGGCCAGCACGGCGGCCTCGCCCACCCGGGGCAGCAGCGCCTCCAGGGTGGCCCGCAGCGCGTCCGGCTGCTGTTCGATCTCGGCCCGCATCTGGGTCCGGGCGGTCTTGGTCTGCTTGGCCTCGGAGGGTGTCACGGGTCTGCCTTCCTAGTGGACTCGCTGGCCGGCCAGCCAGGTGGCTTCGGCACGCAGCCCGGCGCCGAGCCAGGTCAGGTCGGCCCGGGCGCCGGGGGCGATCCGGCCCAGGTCGGGCCGGTTGATCAGGTCCGCGGGGATGCGGGTCGCGGCGGCCACCGCCACCGGCAGGCTGACGCCCACGCTCACCATGTTCGACACCGCCACATCCATGCGCAGGGCCGAGCCAGCCAGCGTCCCGTCCGGACGCACGGGCGGCACCCCGTCGCCGGCGGGCAGCTCGATCGGCTGGCCCCCCAGCAGGTACGGCCCGGGCGGCATCCCGGCCGCCGCGGCGGCGTCGGTGACCAGGGCGATCCGGCCCGGGGCGGCGGCAAAGGCGATCGCGGTCACCGGGGCGGCGACGTGGCGGAAGTCGGCGATGAGGCCGCTGGTCAGCCGATGATCGGCCAGCGCCTGGCCGGCCACGCCGGGTTCCCGGTGGTGCAGCGGCCGCTGACCGTTGAACAGGTGGGTGACCATGCGGGCGCCCGCGTCGGCGGCTTCGGCCACCTGCCCGGCCAGGGCGTTGCTGTGACCCACGCTGACCAGCACGCCGTGGCCGGCCAGCTGGCGGATCGCGGCCAGGGCGCCGGGGCACTCGGGCGCCAGGGTCATGATCGTCAGGTGGCCCTGGGCCGCGTCCAGCAGGGCGCCGACCGCCTCCGGGGTGGGATCGGTCATCCACTCTTTGTTGTGGACGCCGCCGCGGAGTGGGTTGATGAACGGGCCTTCGACGTGGACACCGAGGATACGAGCGTGGCTCGTGGTGGAGCCGGGGCTGGTGGGGCCGGAGAGGCTGGTGTGGCTGGTGGGGCCGGAGGGGCTGGTGGGGCCGGAGGGGCTGATGGGGCCGGGGCTGAGCTGCTCGATCAGGTGGGCGGCGGCCTTAAGGGTGTCGCCCAGCTGGGGCAATGGCGCGGTGATGAACGTCGGCACGAACGCGGTGGTCCCTGTTTCGGGCAGCCGCTCGGCCACCATCCGCCAGCCGTCCTCGTCCACGGCGTCGAACTCGACTCCGTAGTAGCCGTTGACCTGCAGGTCGACGAAGCCGGGGACCAGCACGCCGTGGTCGAGGTGCTCGTCCGGCGTCCGGGGCGGTTCCCCCTCACCCACCGCGGTGATCCAGCCGTCCTCGATCACGACAAAGCCGGGTGAGCCGGGAGCGGGCGCCGGGGCCGGGCTCAGGACCGGGCTGGGCTGGGCCGCGGTCACGATGCTCTCGGCCGCGATGAGCAGTTCGGCCAACTGCGCTCGACTCCTCTCCCGCCCGGGACGCCCCGGGGTTACTGGGGTTGGGCCTCTGGGCGATCCGGCTCGCTTCGTCCTGCCCAAGTATGCCGTAGGGGCGCACTTCCGCTGGGCCGCAACAAGCGATTCCGCGTCGCCATCACCACCTTCGCCGGCAACAGCCAACACGCCAGCCCCTGGGCCGCGAACATCTACAACGACGCCCGCACCCACGGCAAAGACCACCCGCACCCCACCCGCACCCTCGCCCGCGCCTGGATCCCCGTCATATGGCGCTGCTGGCTCGACGGCGTCCCCTACGACCCCGCCAAACACGGAGCCGCAGCCATGTCCTTGCGGTCCACCTGCTCGTAGAGCTCCTCGTACCATCTCACGGCGTCGCTCCCTGGGCCGCGGCCCACACGGGCCCCATGTCGACGTAGGTGCGCTGCTCCAGAAAGCGTTCACCCTCGACTCGGTTGATTGCTGCTCCGACGACGGCGACTTCGCTCCCGTCGTGCATGCGGAACTCGACGTTAAGCTCGAACACCACGACGCCACCGGGCAACTCCCACAGCTCCCTGAGGGTGTGCGTTTCTTTTGCCCACATGTCGACAAACCCTTTGAAGGTCGCGCGGATCGCTTCGCGGCCGATGACCGGCTCCGCGTTCGCGAAGCGCAGCTTGCCCTCCGGCGCCCAGAACTCCATAGCGCCGTCGATGTCTTTCGCCCCGCAGAGCTCGTAATAATGCGCGATCCATGCCGTCGTGCCAGCTGCTGTGGTTGTTGCCATGCCGTACTCCTCGCGTTGGTCCGGTCTCGTTGTCGATGAATGTCGCTCTCGCAAAGTCAAGACCCCGCAGCGGACCGTAAGCCAATAGGAATCGGACTCCCGGGTCATCGCCAGCTGACGATGACATCGCTGCCCACCTATGACCACGCCCTCGACAACCTCTGGCCACTCCGCCGGTAATCGCTTGTGAGCCCCCATTCGCCCGACCTACCGTTGCCGGTGTGAACACCTCCAGATCCCGCTCAGCGACGGTCGCCGCACCGGCCCTCGTCATCAACGCGGTGACACGGCCTGTCCCCACAGACGTGCGCGTCTCGCTGCTCGACTATCTGCGCGAGCACCTCGGACTGCACGGCACCAAGAAGGGTTGCGACCAGGGAGCGTGCGGGGCCTGCACGGTGCTCGTCGACGGCGAGCGCGTCCTGTCGTGCCTGGCCCTGGCGGTGCAGTACATCGGCCGCGAGGTGACCACGATCGAGGGCCTCGCCGGCGCGGACGATCTCCATCCGCTGCAACAGGCCTTCGTGAAGCACGATGGGCTGCAGTGCGGTTACTGCACCCCGGGCCAGATCTGCTCGGCGATCGGTATGGCCGCAGAGCTCGACCGCGGTGTACCGAGCCAAATCACGGAGAACCTCATGGCCGGTCAGATCGAGCTCACGCATGACGAGCTACGCGAGCGGATGAGCGGCAATCTCTGCCGGTGTGGCGCCCACAACGGGATCGTGGACGCGATCACCGAGGTGTATGGGACGTCGGACACGTGATCGAGTTCAGCTATTCGCGGGCGGACGACGCGCGCGAAGCGGTCCGTCTCGCTGGCTTGGGCACAGCGCGATTTCTTGGCGGCGGCACGAACCTCGTAGATCTGATGCGCCGGAATGTGGAGGCGCCCGCCGCACTCGTCGACGTGTCGGGCCTGTCGCAGGACGTCGATCAACTGCCCGACGGCGGGCTACTGATCGGGGCGGCCACCCGCAACACCGCCTTGGCCGAACACCCCGTGGTCCGCGAGCGGTACCCGATGCTGGCGCGGGCGCTCGTTGCCGGGGCGTCAGGCCAAATCCGCAACATGGCAACCGTTGGCGGCAACCTGCTCCAGCGCACGCGCTGCGCCTACTTCTACGACTCCGACGGTGCACGGTGCAACAAGCGCTCACCCGGAGCAGGGTGTGACGCGTTGGAGGGCCGCAATCGCTACCACGCCATCCTCGGTGCCTCAGATGCGTGTGTCGCCACGCATCCCTCGGACATGGCCGTCGCGCTGAGTGCACTGGACGCCCGGCTGCACATCATGGGTCCCACGGGCGAGCGTGAGGTCGCGGTGGTCGACCTTCACCGGCTGCCGGGACAGCGTCCCGACCTGGAAACGGTACTCGGTCCGGCCGACCTGATCACCGCCGTCGAGCTGCCGCCGAATAACTCAGAGACCCGCTCGACATATCGCAAGGTACGCGACCGATCCAGCTTCGCATTCGCGCTGGTCTCGGTCGCCGCCTCCGTCGAGCTTGCCGATGGGCTCGTGTCGCGTTCACGCCTGGCGTTGGGGGGCGTCGCTCCCAAACCCTGGCGAGCGTGGACCGCCGAGGAGACGCTGCGCGGCATGCCAGCGACCACCGACAACTTCCGAGCCGCCGCCGATGCCGAGCTCCTTCTCGCCCGACCCCTCGCCGACAACGCGTTCAAGGTGGAGCTCGCCCGCCGCACGATCGTGGCCGTCCTGGAGCAGCTGACCGGAGCCCAAGAGTGACGCCGTCCACGCCCCGTAGGCCGGTCCTTCCGCCGGGATGGACGCCCACCGGCGAGCCAGATCCACTCATCAACGACACGGGGCTGATTGGCACCCGGCGGCCGCGGATGGACGGGGCCTCAAAGGCACGCGGCGAGGCGCGCTACGCCGCCGAGCACGGCATGGAGCACATGGCCTATGCCGCGCTGCGATACAGCACCATCGCGCGCGGTCGCATCACCACGCTGGACACGAGCGCCGCCGAAGCGCTCGACGGAGTCGTCCTGGTGATGACTCACCACAACGCGCCACGGCTCGCGCCAACCCCGGCAATGTTCACCGGGCCGAAGGCATTCGGCGGCACCAGCGCGCCGGTCATGCAGGACGACCATATTTACTGGAACGGGCAGCCCATCGCTGTCGTCCTGGCCGAGACGCAGGAGCAGGCCGACCAGGCAGCCGCGCTGATCGCGGTGGCTTACGAGCCGGCGACGCCGCGTACGTTCGTGGTGGCCGCGGCGCAGGCCCGAACGCCCGACCACCTCTTCTTCCAACCGGTCGAGGTCATCGTCGGCGACGCCGAGACAGCACTCGCCGATGCCCCCGTCTCTGTCGACTCGACGTACCGCACGCCGTACCAGAACCACAACGCGATCGAGCCACACGCCGTCACCGTCGCGTGGATCGGCGACGACCTGGTGGTCCACGACGCCAGCCAGGCCGTGAAGCTGCACGCGTGGACCATCGCGCAGGCCCTCGGCATCGATGAGCGACGGATTCAGCTCACCTCGACCAACGTCGGCGGCGGTTTCGGCGGCAAGATGGCATGGCCGCACAGCGTCCTGGCCGCGGCCGCGTCCGGGCTGGCGGGACGTCCGGTGCGTGTCATGCTGACTCGCGAGGGCGTCTACCGTCTCGTAGGCGGCCGAACCAACAGCGAGCAGCGCGTCGCCATCGGCGCCGACCGAACCGGACGGTTCACCGCGCTCGTCCATACCGGCGTCTCGTCGATGACGGCCTTCAACCACGTCGCCGAGCCCTTCACCTTTCCCGCGCGCCATATGTACGCAACCCCGAATCTCAAGACCGACCAGCGCGTCGTGGACGTAAATATGGTGGCCAACTCGTTCATGCGTGCCCCGGGGGAGTCGGTCGGCACGTTCGCCCTGGAGTCGGCGGTCGACGAGCTCGCCGTCGTGCTGGGCATGGACCCGATCGAGCTTCGGTTGCGCAACGAGCCCGATGCCGACCCGGCTTCGGGCAAGCCCTTCTCCTCCCGCCACCATGTGGCGGCGTGGGAGGCCGGCGCAGCACGGTTCGGCTGGAGTCACACCGGGGAGCCGGGTCTCGATCGCGATGGCGAGTGGCTGATCGGCACAGGCTGCGCGAGCGCAACGTACCCGCACCAGCGATTCCCGGGTGCTGGTGTTCGCGTCATCCTTGACGAGCAAGGGCACCTGACTGTGGAACTGGCGGCCAACGACATGGGGATGGGGACCGCCACGACGCAGGCCATGATCACGGCTGATCGCTTCGCGCTTCCCATCGAGCGCGTGACGATCACCTACGGCGACTCGTCTTTCCCGGGGAATTTCCAGGCCGGGGCATCGTCCCAGACGGTGTCCGTCGCAGGAGCGGTGATCGCGGCTCAGCACGCGCTGGTTTCCGAACTGCTCGGCCAGGTCGGCGACGACTCGCCGCTGGCGGCCCTGGGCGTGGACGAGGTGAGCGCCCGCGACGCGGGCCTCTGCGGCCTCGAGGACCCGTCGAGGTGGGAGAGCTATGCCGATCTTGTGCGGCGTACCGGTCGTCCCGAGGTTTCCGTCCTCGCGGACGCCGCAGACTCCGACGAACTGCGCGCCTTCTCGATGCATTCGTTCGGGGCGGTGTTCTGCCAGGTCCGGGTGAGCGCGGTGACCGGAGAGGTTCGCGTCGATCGCGTCGTCGGGTCCTATGACTGCGGACGGATCATCAACCCGCACACCGCAGCCAGCCAGCTCCGCGGCGGCATCATCATGGGATTGGGCCTGGCGCTGATGGAGGAGACGGTGGTCGACGAACGGACCGCACGGATCGTGAACGCGAGCCTCGCGGACTATCACGTGCCGGTCCATCTTGACGTGCCCAAGATCGACGTGTTGTGGACCGACGTCCCAGACCCCCGCGCGCCAGTCGGAGCGCGCGGACTGGGGGAGATCGGCATCACCGGCGTCGGCGCAGCCGTTGCCAACGCGGTCTACGCCGCAACCGGTCGTCGCGTCCGCGAGCTGCCCATCACGGTGGACAAGTTGCTCTGACCTGGCGCGGACATCAAGCCCCGGTCACGGCCGTCCGGTGAGGCGCTCCCAGTTGCCGTGGGCGACCTTGTGCCGGTCCTCGTCGCTGAGCATCGCCGACTGCTCCAGGAAAGCGCGCGACGCGCCGCCTCCCACGGTCGGGATATAGGGGTAGTCGGTGGAGAACATGATCCGGTCCACCCCGACAAGGTCGATCACCCACGAGAGATAGCGCGCGGAGTACATCCCGCTCGGGGTGTAGAAGACGTTCTCACGCAAGTACTCGTCGACCGCCCGGTCCAGAGCGGGACGCATCGCCGCGTCGAGTAGCCGCAGGCGCTCGACGTAGAAGAGCACCACTTCTCCCCAGTGCCCGACGATGATCTGCAGGTTTGGGTGCCGGTCAAGGACACGGCCGTAGATCATCCTCAGTAGCTGGATGCCGGTCTCGTAGTGCCAGCCGATCGCACCGGCCGAGAAGAGGAAGTCGGCATTGTCGTCGCCCAGCCCGAAGTAGTAGGCGTCTGTGACGGCGCGGGGAGGTTCGGCTGGGTGAATGTAGATCGGGACGCCGAGAGCTGCTGCAGCGGCCCACAGCTCATCGAGATCGGGGTGATCGACGTTGCGACCGGCGACCCGGCCAAACATGAAGCCGGCGCGCAAGCCCAGGTCCTGCACGCCTCGCCGTAGCTCCGCGACAGCCGCCGCCGGGTCGGGCGTGGGGAGGCTGACGAAGCCCTCGAACCGGTCCGGATGGGCCCTGACTGCTTCGGCGACCCGGTCGTTGGCGTCGCGGGCCAGCGCCACGGCCTCACGCGCCGGCAACTGCTCAAGCCCGGGCCCGGACAACGAGAGAACCTGCATGTCGACGCCGGCGTCGTCCATGTCGGCCAGGCGGTTCTCGCCGAGATCGGCCAGCTTGTCGGCGAGCGGTCCACCGCCGAAGCGCAGAGACCGTGCGGACCACGCCTCGACTAGCGGCGGAGTGGAGATGTGCTCCTCGAGTCCGATGATCTTCACGTGGGTTCCTCTTCCTGATCGTCGGGACCGGGAACGGGGTGCGAAACGCTGCCGCCTCCCGTGGGCAGCCCGCCAGCCAACGGTGTCGTCATTACTCCTCGTCGCCACACGGCTCGAGTCGAAAGAGTGTCGGAGATCCGAGTCGTCGGATCCCCGTCAACGAGCACGAGGTCCGCGCGCGCTCCCGCCCGGATGACGCCGCGGTCCTCCAGACCGAACAGCCTCGCGGGAACGGACGTCGCCGCGCGCAGGGCCTCGACCGGTGACAACCCTGCCCCGACGAGGAGCTGCAGCTCATGGTGCAGGCTTGCGCCGTGGGCCAGGCCACCATGTTCGGTGTCCGGCCCGGCCGTGTCCGTGCCGGCCAGGATGGGAACGCCCGCCTTGTGCAGGGCATCGAGGGCCTGCGCCGAGGTGTCGAAGTCCCCGCCTGGCCACGTACCGAACGTGCCGGCCAGCGCGCGCAACCACGTCTCGTCCAGCCGCCGCGCGACGCGTGGGTCGGCCGCCAGGTCTTGACCCGTAGCCCCGATGATCGACCGGTTCAGCACCAGGCACGGGATCACGAAGGCACCGGACCGTGCGATCGCGTCCACGATCTCCTCGGTATGCGGCCGATCGAGGAAGAGGTGGGTGAGGCCGTCGGCCCCGACCCTCAGCATCTCGAGCGTCGCCTCGTACGTGAGTGCATGCGCCACCACGAGCTTGCCCAGCGCGTGCGCCTCGCCGACTGCGGCGGAGAATACGTCCTCGTCGAGCTGCGGCAGGCCAGGGACGCCGAGGACGGTGCCCTCCTCGGCCAGGAGCTTGATGAAGTCCGAGCCCTCCTGAACGCGCTGCGCGATGAAGCCCGGCAGTTCCGCAGGGTCGTCGAGCCCTGGAATGCGTTGCCCTTCGGGACGCGGGCTGCCGTCCGGCGCGAACAGCGTGTCCATGCTGACCAACAGCTCGTTCGGATGACCGCACACCGCGGTGAGCGGCACTCCGGCCGAACGGAGATCGGCCAGCCGGTCGTCGGCGGCGATCCGCGCCCGCTCCTGCGGTTGGCGTGGTGGCCCGCCCATGTCGAGCACGGTGGTGACGCCGAAGGTGACGGCTTGCTGCAGTCCCTGGTCCGTCGCGTGGACGTGCGCATCGATCAGGCCCGGAAGCAGCGTCGCACCAGTCCCGTCCACGACCTGCGCGTCCCCCGGTGACGGCTGCCCGACCGAAGTGATGATGCCGTCAGCGCAGCTCACCGTGGACACGTCGAGCACGGCGTCGCCGTCGAAGACCCTAACGTTTTCGATCGTGTATCGGCCTGATTGCGGCTGTCGGTCATTCATGATCTCTCCGCTGGTCGGTATCTCGCGGGCGGAGCCGGAAAGGTCGAGCTGAGTCACGTCAGCCTCCGAAAGAATTTTAGTACGTATACGGAGGACACTACAAGCGGCCAGTGTCACCGGCAACACGTATTGACCGATGACTCCGAGCGACGAGACGAATGTCCGCCACAGCGGATCCGTGAGGCTGCAGATGAACGACCGAGTGGCGGGCGTCGTGGACGTGCCGCCCGCTCGCGACGACAGAAGCACCGACACATCCTATGTGTACGCACTAACGATCACGCCGTGCGCACCGCGATAGCAACTCACGGGTCGACGAGTTCGAGCTGCTCCCCATCGTGGCTGTCCAGCACTCGCCGGAGCAGACCCACCAGCGTCGTCTGCTCGGTCGGCGACAAGGCGCCGAGCAACGCGTCCTGGGATCGGCGCGCGCTGGTGGTGAGCCGGCGCTCCAGGCGCCGGCCTTTAGGCGTCAGAGAGACTCGTACGCGACGGCGGTCCTGAGCGTCACGGGCACGCGTGACCAGACCCTGGGACTCCAGGCGGTCGACGAAGCCGACGACCTGACTGCGGTCGACTTCGAGGCGGTCGGTGATCTCATGCTGCGCCAGCGGCCCGAAATCGTTCAGCGCAGCCAGGACCGCGTGATGACTGAGGCGTAGGCCTTCGCGGTGCAGATCGTGCATCAGCAAGCGGGTCCCTACCCGCGCGACGTTGGCCGCGAGGTACGACGGGAGCGACAGCAGGGTCGGGGGACGGACGGTGCCGGGTCCCAGCGCGGTCGGCTCGGCCCGGCGCGTACCGGTCTGGGGGTGCGGTGTTTCGCGGTCCGGTTTGCTGGCCATTCGGCGACTACCTCGCCGCCAGATGGCTACGTGTCTTCTCGACCAGCTCGGTCGCGATCGCAGGTGCGGGCCGGTCGGCATGCTGGATGCTGAGTACCGGTAGCGACAGGTCGGCATCGGTCAGCGTGACCTCGCGCAGCGTCCCCTGGCGCAGCTCGTCCTGGATGCAGCTGCGGAACAGCAGACAAGCCTCGCCGCCACTCCTGATCACCCGCTTCGTCGCTTCCGGATGTCCGAACTCCATCACGGCCGATTGCGGTGCCGCCCCCTGCTCCACCAGCAAGCGGTCGATAGCGTCGCGCGCGACGGTGCCGGCGATCGGTGCAATGAGGCTCAAGCTGGAGAGCGCGGCCAGCGGCAGCGCATCCACTCCCGTGAGGCTGTCCGGCGCCGTGACGAGCGCGATCCGCTCGTGGCCGATCACCTCGGAGTGCACGTGTGAGTGCTCGTGGCCCGGCTCGGCGATCACGATCCCGAGGTCGCACTCTCCCTTCTCCACGAGATCGAACGTCACATCGGGGTTCGAGACGCTCATGGTGATGGCGGCCCTCGGCCACTCGCGGCGCAGCTCGGAAACCAGCGCCGGCAAGACGTAGGTGCCCATGGTCAAGCTCGCGGCCACCGCAAGGGGGTGGCTCCCGACGTCGTCCAGGCTGTGCATCAGTTCGCGGGTGCGCGCGAGGGTCTCTTTCGCCCACGCATGCACCCGCTCCCCAGCCTTCGTGAGCTTCACCTGCTGGCCCTCGCGGTAGAGCACTTGCACGCCAAGGCGGTCCTGCAGCGAGCGCAGGTGCCCGGAGACAACGGACTGCGCGACCCATAGTTGATCCGCGGCGCGAGAAACACCGCCGAGCTCGACCACCAGGCAGAGCACCTCGAGCTTCTGCAGGGTGATCCGATTGTCGTAGCGGTGCGGCAACGGAACAGGGGGAGCGGCAAACCGGTGCTCGCCGACCGTGGCGCTCACCGCTGCCGGACCGGGGTCAGCGCCGACGGCGGGACCGGACCCCGATTCGCGCCCTTCGTCGGACACGGCGCGGCGTGCCGGGCCGACACCTCGACATTCAGCCGCCCTAGCCGGCTCACCTCCACGCTCACTGTGTCCCCGTCGTGGACCTCGCCGACCCCCGCCGGCGTTCCAGTGGCCACCACGTCACCGACCTCAAGAGTCATGACCGAGGATGCATAAGCCAGCAGCTTCGGTACGTCCCAGATGAGGTCGGACACGTCTGCGTCCTGGCGCAGGATGCCGTTCACCCAGGTTTTCAGCCTGAGCTCGTCGACGGAGCGCACCTCGTCGGGCGTGACGAGCCACGGCCCGACGGGGGTGAAGGTGTCGAAAGACTTGCGGGTCGAGCGATCCTCGCCACCTCTCATCGTCATGTCGAGCAAGCAGGTGTAACCGGCGATGTGACCGGCGGCGTCTGCAGCCTCGACGTTCCGGGCGCGCCGCCCCACCACGAACGCCAGTTCCCCTTCCTGGTCGAAGCGTCGGTCCGTGTATGGAAGGTGCACGACGCCGCCGTCGCCCAGAACCGAGCTCGGCGCCTTGAGAAAGACGCCGAGGGCATCGATGTGCGCGTCCTGGTTCATCTCGGCCTGGTGGTCGAGGTAGTTGACCGGGGTAGCGACGATCTTTGTGGGGTCCGGCACGAGCGGCAACCGCTGGACCTCGCCGAGCAGGAACTGAGGCAGGCCGTCGAAACCGCCCGCCGTCATATCCATCCTCGGGTTGGCGAGCAGGAGCCGACGCATAGGGCTCAGGCCTGCGTGCTCACCCGGCAGGCTGCTACCGAGGTCGACGACCCCGTCGTCGACCAGGGCCCCGACCGACTGGCGGCCGTCAGGGTCGGCGAAGCTGAGGTATCTCATGGCAATCCTTCGGATCGTCGGGACGGTTCGGGAGCGCGCAAGTAGCCGGGTCACCCCGGCGGCGGCCCACCGGCGACCGTGAGGTCGTCCATCGATTGACGGGTGCCGGGGCTGATCGACGAGGCCGGCCGGAACGTGGTGCCGCTTCGTTGCGCGTAGAGCCAGTCAAGGTCGGAGTAGTCGTCGTCGTCGCGCAACCGGAAGACGCGGTTGCGCAGGGCCAGGAGCACAGGGTCCGCGGTGTGCCAGACCGCACCCCACGGGCGGGCGACGGCCTGGCAACGAGATGCGATCGGGATCCGCGCCTTCTCGTACGCTCGGAAGGCGGCAATCCGATCGTCCGGGTGGCGCTGCAAGGCGCCGCCCAACTCGAGCGCGTCCTCGAGGGCCTGGCAGGCACCCTGCCCCAGGTACTGCAGCATGGCATGGGCCGCGTCACCGATCAGGACCGACCGGTCGGTGCTCCAGGCCGCCAGGTCGCTGCGATCGAAGACGGGCCAGCTCCGCGAGGTGTCGATGAGATCGATCGATTGACGTACCGCCGGACTCGCTCCGGCGAACGCCGCTCGGAACTCACCGAGGTCCCCGCCCGCCTCGAGCCGACCGGGAGGGCGTTCGTACACCGCGACCTGGTTGTACATCGTCCCGCTGCGCACCGGGTACTGCATAAGGTGCATGCCGGGACCGATCCACAACAGTACCTCGTCGCTGGCTACCTCGCCGGGCACGTCCGCCTGTGCGATAGCACCGCGATACGCGATGTGGCCGCTAAAGGTCGGCTCGCTGTCGTCGAGGAGGTGCCGAACGCGCGAGCGGATCCCGTCGGCGCCGACCAGGACGTTCGCCTGGTAGGTCTCGCCGTCGGCGAAGTGGACGTGTGCCGACTGCTCGGTCTCCCACACGGCGGTCACGGTGCGGCCGTTCTCCAACTCGACCCCGGGCTCGACACGGCAGGCGTCCAGCAACGCGTCCAGCACGTCACGGCGGTGAGCGACCATGTAGGGATAGCCGTAGCGGGAGACGAATCGCTCGCCGAGATCCAGGACCGTCAGCGTTGACCCATCGATCGCGTCTCGGATCACTGCGCGGGAGGGAAGGACTGCCGAGCGGGCGACGGCCTCGTAGACACCGAGACGGTCGAAGGCGCGGGTCGCGTTCGGGCCGAGCTGCAACCCGGCCCCGATCTCGCCGAACTCCGCCGCCTGCTCCACTATCCGCACCCGCCGGCCCGCCCGGGCGACCGCGAGGCCGGTCGCGAGCCCCCCGATCCCGCCGCCCACGACGAGCACGTCCACGACCGGGGCGCTGCTCGCCGCGCTCACGACCGGACCTCACGGCGGAACAGCCCGAGTACGTCGAGGACCGGAGCGTCGCTGGTGGTGAAGACATCCAGAGTGGTGCGCGCCTCGAGCTGGTACTCGCACCACGAGGGCACGACGAACACGTCCCCGGGCGACAGCGTGAAGTCCTCGTCGTCCAGGCGCGCCGTGCCCGTTCCGTTCAGGACGGCGCACACCCGGGTACCGGTCTGCCGATCCACAGCGGTCGCGTGGCCACCGACCACCCGTCGCATCTCGCATCGCAGCGTCGGCATCACGTCGCGGTCCCGAGTGGGATCGCGATAGCCGACCTGAGCCTCCGCCCCGTCGCCGACCTCGAGCAAGGCCTCGAGCGCGGCGTCGGTCTCGGCCCACCGGAAGACCGTCAACGGCGAGTGCGGCTGGTCGCGTCGCACCATGCTGACGCCTGCGGGCACCAGTCCCGCCCCGCGCCCGAACCGGCGTTCCGCGGCGGACCGCGGAGCGGTCGAGTCGTCGCCCTCGGGAGCGCCGGGTTCGAAGAACACCGCGTCGAGGGCAGCGACCATCGGCAGGTCCAGGACATCGAGCCACATCATCGGAGCGGTGCCGGGATTGTGGTGCTCGTGGAACACCCACGACGGCGTCAGGACGAGATCACCGCGACCCATCGCCACCGGATCGCCGTCGAGCAACGTATACACACCATCGCCGTCAAGAACGAAGCGAAGGGCGGCCGGCGTGTGGCGGTGGGCTGGCGCGACCTCGCCGGCCTGCAGGTATTGCACCGCGGCCCACAACGTGCCGGAGACGAAGGGCACACCGTTCAGGCCGGGGTTGCTCATGGCGAGCACCCGGCGGTCGCCGCCGCGTTCGATCGGTACCAATTCACCGGCACGAGCTGCATACTTCTGGAGGTCGCCGGCCCGCCAACGATAGGGAACGGCCTTGACGGCGGGGGTTGACGTCAGGAGCCCGGTCATCTCCCACAGCGGCTGGAGATGCACCTTGTCGATGTCGCCGTAGTAGTCGTGCAGCTCTGGTTCATCGGCGTGGTAGCGCATGGAGGCCCTTACGTTGATAGGGGATAACGTGGCGATCCATGACCACTATAGTACGTGTACAAACTAATGCCCAGCCGCCAGCTCCGACGGCGCCTATCTCGAAGCGTGAGCTGCTGGACCGGCGACTCGGGCGACCATTCGCATCCACCTCAGGAAGCGCTCTGCGCTCGTGGCATCGAGCGGCGCCAGGATTTCGGCCTGCACCCGCTCGACGGGGTCTCGCAGCAGACGGACCGCAGTTCTCGCCGGAGTCGTCACCCGTACGGGCCGGCTTCGGCGGTCAGGTGCGTGCTCGACCGGTTCGAGCCACCCGCCCTCGATGAGACGGCCGACGATGTCGCGCGTGCTCGAGGAGTCCAGCGACGCCCGCTCCCCGATTTCGGCGTAAGTGGCGATGCCGGCGGACAGCGTCACCGCCAGCACCGCATACTGCGGTCCGGTGATGTCCGCAACGTGCTCGCGCCAATACGTTGCGTGCAGTTGTTGAGCCCGCCGGATGAGGTAACCCGGGGTGCGGGCCATGACCAAGACCCGCCGGTCGACACCCTGCTCGAGGATCCCAGAGCCCGCCAGCCGTGCCACCTGCCCCAGTGCGTCGACGAACGGATCCCGCTGGGCCAGCGGCAGTGGTTCGAGCAACTGCTGCTGTACCGCGGCCGCCGCTGCCGTCAGCCCCGGGAGCGCCGACCGCACCGACGGGCTGAGCTCAAGCAAGCGGCGTCGACGGTCCGTAGGGTCGGGCACCCGTTCGAGCCATCCCGCGGCGGCCAGCCGGTCGATGATCCCGGCCGCCGTCGACTTGTCAAGCGAGGCGAACTCGCCGACGTGCTTCTGGTCTTGGCCCGGCCAGCCCGCAACGGCCACAAGCACCGCGTATTGCGGCCCGGTGACATCTGAAACCTGCCGGGACCAGGCATGGGTGTGGACCTGCTGGGCTCGGCGTAGCAGGTGACCGGGAGACCAGAGATGGTCAACTACGTCGTCACGCTGTCTCAACCGCTCCTCCAACTCGCCACCCGGCACGCAGCCGCAACGATGGTATTCATCCCGCCGCACCCGACGACCCCGGCAGTACTGCATCGCGCTTTCTGCCGCCCAACGGGACACGGGCGCGAAGAGGTGCGCATCGCCGGCTGGCGATGGGCGGATGCCCTAATTCGTGTTTGTGTGCGCCGAACCGCCGGGCTAGAACTGGAAGGGTCTCCGTCCGCCGCACCGCCATGTCGCGCGTCGTTTAGGACGCCACACCTCGCGGCTATGACGCAGATTCCTGGGCAGCTACGTTTGCTCGACCGAGAGGACCGGCCCGTCGCCTGGCGCTAACCAAGGAGTGAATCACCATGAGCGATCTCGCCAAGGTCGTCTACGAACTGCCGAGCCGGACCAAGCGTACGGATTGCGCGACACCCGGGGAATGAACGGTCCCGGGCTCCCGCACGAGCGCGCCGCAGACTCACGACGCGGGTCCTGGCCGCCGTCCGCAGCGAGTAAGGCTCGCAAAAGTAAGCCTCCGGGCACCGACGAAGACCAAGCCGGGACATTCCGACTACACGACACAGAGTGAGGACCGCATGAGCGACTCCGTTTACCCGCACAGCTGGACCAGGGAGGGCTTCCTCGGAGATGCCTGCGTCACGCTGCGCCCGCATCCCATCAACGAGTACACCAGCGTCACTGGACGGCACGCCCCCCACCGCATCGACCTTACCGCGGTCAAGGCGCTCGACACGACGGATCCCGCTGAGCTGCCGACCGTGTTCGCCCGCGCCCGCGACAAACTGTCCCTCGCGGTGTCGGCGCTGGCCGAGCCGACACCGTACGTCTGGCGCAACGCCGAGTACGACGAGGTGCATTTCGTCCAAGAGGGCGAGCTGGAATACGTGACGGACTGGGGAACGCTTTCGGCGCAGCCGGGCGACTTCGTCTTCCTGCCCCGTGCGGCGTCGTACCGCGTGTTCCCGACAGCGACGCCGACCCTCCGCCTTATCGTCGAGACACCCGAAGCGGTCAGCGTCAACCCTCAGGCGATGCCGGGCATGATCAACGCCCCCCGCGACGTTCACCGCCCGGATCCGGCACGCCCGTCCCGGTCCGAAGGTGAGACAACGCTGCTGATCAGGGCGGACGACGGCATCACCCGCTTCACGATGGCCTGCGACCCGCTGTCGCTCACGGCGGTCGTCGCCGGACAACCTCCGGTCTGGAAGGTCAATCTTGCCGACATCCAGCCGGTTACCTACTGGCCGGGCGGTGGCCCGCCGTCACAATTCGCTGAGACCCCGACCAAGAACTTCCTGCTCTACACGCTGAGTTCGAGGCCAGGAGGCAGACCCCCTCAGCATCACAACGCCGACTACGACGAGCTGGTCTTCTACTTCCGCGGACCTGCCCCGTACGGCGGGATCTCCAAACCCGGCACCGGCTTCTGGATCCCCAAGGCCGTAGCGCACTGGGGCCCCCGGGAGGATCCCGAGGGTGGGTATCTGGCCTGGCTCATCGAGAACCGCGGCACCATCAGGCTCACACCGGAGGGTCAAGCCGCCAGCGAGTTGATGGAGACCGGCCTGTTCAACCCGTTCCGACCCGACGAATCGGCGTCTGAGCATCAGCCATGACCGCCGCGATCACCGTGGCCCCTACCGGGGCCGATCGCGACCAACTCAGCCAGCGGCATCGTCGGAGTAGAGATAGAGATTCATAGACCTCATCGTCCTACGCAGGGCGCTGCGGAGCTGGCGGCGCTGCTCGTCGTCGAAGCAGGCCAGCGCACGATCTTCGGCCGCGCCGGTGGCTGCGTGAGCGCGGGCCAGCAGTTCGGTCCCCTCCGGAGTGATGCGCACCTGGAGGATGCGGCCGTGCGTGGGGTGCGGCTCGCGACGGACTAGCCCGCGGTCGAGAAGTCCGGCAATCGCCGTGGACATCGACTGTGCGGTGATGCCGTTGCGCTCGGCCATCGTGGCGGCGGACAGCGCCGTAGGGTCGACGAGGCCAAGCTGGGCGAGCGCGCCGTACTGGGCATGCGTCAACGAGAAGTCCCGCAGCGCCTTGTCGACCGCCTGCGCGAGCGTGGTGCTCACCCGGCGCATCAAGTACGTCAGACGTTGCTCGAAATTCTCCGCCATCGTGCCCCCTGTCTCATTGTTGTCGGTCCCGCTAGTGCTGTGCGCGCGATAACGCCAACGTATCCTTGCCGGTAATATCAGGCAGCTGATAACGTTGCTGACATCAACCGAGGAGGTTCCATTATGGGCTCAGCACGAACAGTCGTAATCACCGGCGCCGCCGGCGGCATCGGCTCGGAGATCGTCGACCGGTTCCTGGCCGAGGGCGACGTCGTCGTCGCGTCAGACTTGACCGACTCGTCTCTCGAGGCATGGCGTAACCGGTGGGACGCGGAAGCGCCCGACAGCCGGAACGCCGCCCTGCACACCATCGCGGCCGACATCGCGGACGAACAGAGCGTCGCGGCCCTCGCCGATACGGTCCGCCAGCGTTTCGGTGTGGCCGATGTCCTGATCAACAACGCGGGGTACTTCTCGCACACGGCCTTCGAGGAGATGGACACCTCTGAATGGCGTCAGATCCTCGACATCAATCTGACCGGTACGTTCCTCATGATTCGCGCCTTCGTTCCGCTCATGAAGGGCAGCGGCCGCGGCCGCATCGTGAACATCGGGTCCGGATCGGTGCACAACGGCACTCCCGGACAGGCGCACTACGTCGCAGCCAAAGGTGGCGTGATGGGTCTGTCCCGCGTCCTGGCGCGCGAACTGGGCCAGTACGACATCACCGTCAACCAGATCACGCCCGGGCTGACCATCACACCGATGACCGCCGGCGTTCTTCCCGAGCAACTGCTGGCGATGCAGCGCGACCTTCGCTCCTTCCACCGTGACGAGACGCCTGCGGATCTCATCGGAACGATCTACTTCCTCGCCTCGGACGACGCCGCCTTCCTCACGGGGCAGACGCTCAATGTCGACGGGGGGTTGTTCTTCCTGTGAGCCTGCCATTCCGCTCCGACGACAATGGAATCGATCCCGCTATCTTCCGGGTCGTCCGGTAGATAGCGGCCGTCGACGACCACGCACATCCCGTGCCTTTGGAGTGGGAAGTCCCGCCGGACCCCGATGATCCGATCTCGCCCTACGACCATCGGTTGCCCCTCCGGATGCGGCAGGCGAACCCTGAGTACGTCGAGGCGTGGCGAGCTCTGTGGGGTTACGAGCACGATGACCTGGGCGGATCGACACAGTACGGATCAGCCAAATTCGTCGACGGCGTCGCGACATGCCGTACTTACCTGGAATCCGTGTTCAGGTGGGAATCACCGGCAAGAGAAGGTAGCTGTCGAAGTCCCCGCCTGTGTGGATGCTGTGGCGACCCTGGTTAACGGACTGCTCGTGGGCCTGCGCCGGTCCGATCTCGTATCGGTGCAGGTCCCGGCCCTGAACGACCAGTCGCAGCGATTCACCCGCCTCGAACAACGTCGACGATGGCCAGATCTCAATCTCGACTGGCTCGGGTCGGCCGGGAACTAGCGGCACTTGCCGCTCGTGTCGAAGCCGCGGCTGCCACGGCGTCGAGCGCTGCTGGTCAAGTTCACGGTGGCTCGCGCGCAGCCAGCCCAGCGCGACCTGCCCATCCTCCATCATCGACCAGTACGGAAACTGCACCTCCCGACCGCTGCGGTCGAGCTTCTGCAAGGCGACGAACAGGTCCATGTCTTCGCTCTCGTCGGTTTCCACCCACAGCCGAAGCTTCGCGTAGCCGGTGACCTCGGTACGAGCGTCGAAACGAATGTCGAACACGGCCCGGCCGTGCTCAGCGGCGGGGTCGTAGACGACCGAGGCACGACCGGTCGGCGGTTCGACCACCAGGCGGCCTCCGGCGGCGTCGAGTGCGTAGCGGCGATACTCGGTCCGGGCCAGAGGCCACTCGTGCTCGGCCCGCTCAGCGCCTTCGTAGTAGCGCTCGCGGATTTCGAGTTGGACGGGTGGCCAACTTGCCACCTCGTCGTCGGCGTCCCGAAGGAAGTGGTCGAAGAACGACTTCTGGCGTCGCAAGCTCTCGGGCCTGTAGTAGTACTGCCACTTCTTGCGACCATGGACCTCGAGCCACTTTTGGCTAGAGCCGATCTCGCGCCACGCCTCAATCGTGCCGCGAGTATGCAGACCGTGATCGCCCCAGTCCGTGACGCAGTAAGCGGGCACGTCGATGACCGAGAGGTCGGGCACTGACTTGCTGCGGTTGTAGTCGTCGAGCAGCGGATGCGCCGCGTGCATTGCCGGAAGGTCCTCCACGCGCCCAAGGCCGCAACGGCAGGACCATTGCGTGAAGGTAACGAACTTGGTCTCCGGTATTCCGCCATGGAAGAAGTACTCGCGATAGCAGTCGCTCCAGCCCTCCCACGGATTGATCGCCGCGAGGTGAGGTGGCCGGGTAGCGGCGACGCGCCACTGGACGACCGCGAGGTAGGAGACTCCGGTCATGCCCACTTTGCCGTTGCTCCACGGCTGCTGCGCCGCCCACTCGACCAGGTCGTAGCCGTCCTCGCCCTCCTGCTCACTGAGGACAACCAGGTCGCCCTCCGACATCCAGGAGCCGCGCGAGTCGGCATTGACGACGGCATACCCGCGCTTGGCCCACCACATCGGGTCTGGCCCTTCCCAAACGGTGTGTTCGGAGATCGCATCAGCAGGCACGTCAGCGCCCGGGAATAGGTGAAACCCCTTTGGGGCGTGCTTGCCGTACGGGTTCAGCGTGAGGATCGTCGGCAGGTTCGACGCGGACGGCGACCGGAAGATGTCGACGTATACGCTCACACCGTCGCGGAGCACGACAGGAACGTCGCGCTCGATGCGCACGCCCTCCTCCGTGACAACCTCACCTGTGCGCAGGCCCGGGTGCCCACCCGTGGCGGGGTCCAGCGCATCCGTCCAGAGCATTTCGGGCAGGGCTCGCGTCATGGATGTGGCACTCCCGTCGTTCAGTGAATGGGGGCGGTGTGGTCAGCACCTCTGCCGCCGGCGGTAGTCGCAATTCGCATATGGCCCGGTTCGCTGGGCTGAAGATGACGGCCGCGGTCGCCGCGCCCACGCCAGCGAGGCCGATAGCTTGGACCCACGGCACGGACATTGGGCGTTCGGACAGGTGGTACAGCCGCCGGCGTAGCTCCGAATCGCACGTCATCGACGCTATGGGCCACATCACTACGGCACAAATAGCTGTTGTCGCGACGGCTATCGGCCGGTGCAGATGACCTGCCGGCCACGGCAAGAAGACCAGCACGATCTTCCGCGACCCGACCAGCGGCGTCCGCGACGGCCAGCGGGCAAGCAGCCGGGCGCGCAATCGTCGACGCTGCGTCAGGTGGCCAGCCCCGATGACACGGTGGTGTGCGCGCCGGCGGTGTGCGGGCACTGCGAGACGGTCACCGCCGGCAGCCACCCGCGGGCATCGCCGGGCGGGCTGGCATGGACGCGAGGCGGGGAAATGTCGGTGGGGCCGAGTAGAACGATGGTGTGCCGGATCGGCACGATTTGGTAATGCCTCACTGGCGGGTGTGCAGCGATCGATGTCGCTGGGCGCGAGGCAGCTCTAGTGGTTTCCCGGAGGGACCATGGATGACTCGCCAGCTGACGCGGGCTCCCAGCCAGGAGCGATTCCGCCGTATCCGTTCCGGTGGCCGGACGAAGCAGGACGGCCACTGCCCGATCCAATGGCACTGCCCGATCCGATGGCACTGCCCGATCCGATGGCACTGCCCGATCCGGTGGCACTGCCCGATCCGGTGGCACTGGCCGATCCGGTGGCACTGCCCGATCCGATGGCTATCCGCCTGGTGCCGGTACCCGATTGCAATCCCCCCTTCGACGACGAATTGCCCGGTGGGCGGATTCTGGTCGGCCTCGTGCACCCATTGGTGTCCGACGACGATCCCGTGCCGGTGGCGGCCAGCGGGGATGACGAATTGGCCGCCGGGGCGGGGACAGCCGAGCCAGCGGAGGCCGACGATCGAGGCGATGGCGACGATCGGGACGGCGGAGACCGGGGTGGCGAGCGCGGAGCTGAGCTGGGCCAGTGGCCGAGCCGGTTCGCGCAGGTGCTGGCGGAGACGCTGGGCGGTGCCCGGCCCGCCAGCCAGCTGACGCCCTGGACCACCGAGCAGGCCCGGGCGCACATCCGGCGGCTGGGGCCATTGCTCGCGGTGGACCGGCCGCCCCGGGTACAGCGGGTCCGGGCCTCGCAGCCGGCCCGGGACGTGATGGAGGTCGCGGTCGTGGCGGAGTTCGGGTCCCGGACCCGGGCGCTGGCCGCGCGGCTGGAACGAGCCGGGGCTCAGCCGCCGGGCCCCGGGCGGCCAGGCCGGGACGCCCGCTGGCTCTGCACCGCGATCGAATCGGCCTGACCGGCGGCTGGCCCGGCGGGAGGTGACGCCTAGACGGTCTCGCGGTTGCGCGGGTCGCCGTGGCAGCGCTTGAACTTGCGGCCCGAGCCGCAGGGGCAGGGGTCATTCCGGCCAACATTGGTGAAGTTACCGGTGGCGGCGACGGGGTTGCCTTCGACGTGGCTCTCCACGTGCGTGCCGCCGTCCACGGACGGGGCCGTGTACTGGAGAGCGTTGGCCCGGCGCGGGGCCAGGCCCGCGGGCAGGCCGGCGTCGTCCTGGGGCACGGCCGGCTGGGGGCCGGTGTTGCCGGTCGAGCGGTGGCGACCGCTGCCGGAACGCGCCGTGCTGGCGGAACGGGCCCCGTTGCCGGAACGGTTATTCCGGCTGCCGTTCGTGCCGTTGCCCCGCCGGGTGGCGGGGGCGGGCACCGCTTCGGCGTCCGGGTCGGCCAGGGGCTGGCTCAGCGCGGCCTGGGGCGTCGAGGTGACCTCGGGGCCGGCCGACATCTGGATACCGCCCGCGATCACGGACTGCCCCTCGGCGGCGTCCACGGCCTCGTCGGTGACCGGGTTCTGCTGGACTTCGACCTGCAGGTTGAACAGGGCGCCGACGGACTCTTCCTTGATCCCGTCCATCATGGCGTTGAACATGTCGAAGCCCTCACGCTGGTACTCAATGAGGGGGTCGCGCTGGGCCATGGCGCGCAGGCCGATGCCCTCGCGCAGGTAGTCCATCTCGTAGAGGTGCTCACGCCACTTGCGGTCCAGGACCGACAGCACCACCCGGCGCTCGAACTCGCGCATGATCTCCGGGGTGAGCTCTTGCTCACGGCGCTCGTAGGCGGCGTGAGCGTCCTCGACCACCACATCGGCGATCGTGTCCGAGGTCAGGTTGGCCTTGCCGCCGGCGTCGTCCTCGAGCTCCTCGACCGTAACCGAAATCGGGAACAGCTGCTTGAACGCGCGCCACAGCTTGTTCAGGTCCCAGTCCTCGGGGAAGCCCTCGGCGGTGGCGCCGGCCACGTAGGAGTCGATGACCTCGTCGGTCATCTTCAGCACCTGATCCTGCAGGTCAGCGCCCTCGAGCACGCTGTGGCGCTCGCCGTAGATGACCTTGCGCTGGCGGTTGAGGACGTCGTCGTACTTCAGGACGTCCTTGCGGATCTCGAAGTTCTGCTGCTCGATCTGGGTCTGCGCGGACCGGATGGCCCGGGTGACGACCTTGGACTCGACCGGGACGTCGGGCGGGATGTTCAGCCGGTCCATGATCGCGGCGACCCGGGCCGAGTTGAACATCCGCATCAGCTCGTCTTCCAGGGACAGGTAGAACCGGCTCTCGCCCGGGTCACCCTGGCGGCCGGAACGGCCACGCAGCTGGTTGTCGATGCGGCGGGACTCGTGCCGCTCGGTGCCGAGCACGTACAGGCCGCCCAGCTCGACGACCTCCTCGTGCTCCTCGGCCACCGCGCGCTTGGCCTTGGCCACGGCCTCGGGCCAGGCGGCCTCGTAGTCCTCCGGGGTCTCCAGCGGGGACAGGCCGCGCTGGTGCAGCTCCAGGTCGGCGATGAAGTCCGGGTTGCCGCCGAGCATGATGTCGGTACCGCGGCCGGCCATGTTGGTGGCCACCGTGACCGCGGCCTTGCGGCCGGCCGCCGCGACGATCGACGCCTCACGCTCGTGGTACTTCGCGTTCAGCACCTCGTGGGCCACGCCCCGGCGCTTGAGCAGCTGCGACAGGATCTCCGACTTCTCCACGCTCACCGTGCCGACCAGCACCGGCTGGCCCTTGCGGTGGCGCTCGGCGATGTCCTCGACACAGGCGTCGAACTTGGCCTCCTGCGTCTGGTACACCACGTCGGACACGTCTTCACGGATCATCGGGCGGTTGGTCGGGATCGGCACCACACCGAGCTTGTAGATCTGCTGGAACTCGTTGGCCTCGGTGATGGCGGTACCGGTCATGCCGCCGAGCTTGTCGTAGAGCCGGAAGTAGTTCTGCAGGGTGATCGTGGCGAGGGTCTGGTTCTCGTCCTTGATCTCCACGCCTTCCTTGGCCTCGATGGCCTGGTGCATGCCCTCGTTGTAGCGCCGGCCGTGCAGGATGCGGCCGGTGAACTCATCCACGATCAGGACCTCGCCGTTCATGACGACGTAGTCCTTGTCCTTCTTGTACAGCTCCTCGGCCTTGACCGCGTTGCTGAGGAAGCTGACCAGCGGCGTGTTGGTCGCCTCGTACAGGTTGTCGATGCCGAGTATGTCCTCGACCTTCTCGACGCCGCGCTCCAGAATGCCGACCGTTTTCTTCTTCGGGTCGTACTCGTAGTCGTGGCTGGTCCGCAGTTTGGCCGCCCGCTCTTTGTCCGCAGGCGTCCTGAGGTTGCTCTCCACGATCTCGACACCGCGCAGCTTCGGCACGATCTTCGCGAACTCCACGTACCAGCGGCCGCTCTGCTCGGCCGGGCCGCTGATGATCAGCGGGGTCCGGGCCTCGTCGATCAGGATCGAGTCCACCTCGTCGACGATGGCGAAGTTGTGGCCGCGCTGGACGCACTCGTCCAGGCTCCAGGCCATGTTGTCGCGCAGGTAGTCGAAGCCGAACTCGTTGTTGGTGCCGTAGGTGATGTCGGCCGCGTACTGCCGGCGGCGCTCCTCGGGCTGCATCTCGGACAGGATCACGCCGACCTCGAGGCCAAGGAACTGGTGCACCCGGCCCATCCATTCGGCGTCGCGCCGGGCCAGGTAGTCGTTGACCGTGACGACGTGTACGCCCTTGCTGGTCAGCGCGTTCAGGTACGCGGGCAGCAGCGAGGTCAGGGTCTTGCCCTCACCGGTGCGCATCTCGGCGATGTTGCCCAGGTGGATGGCGCCGCCACCCATCAGCTGGACGTCAAAGTGCCGCTGGCCGAGGACCCGGTGCGCGGCCTCGCGCACGGTGGCGAACGCCTCCGGGAGCAGGTCGTCCAGGGTCTCGCCGTCCTCGTAGCGCTGCTTGAGCTCGGCGGTCATGCCGCGGAGCTCTTCGTCGCTCATGGCGAGGAAGTCGTCCTCGATCGAGTTGACCTGATCGGCGATCCGCTTGAGCTTGCGAAGGAGCTTTCCTTCGCCCGCCTTCAGGACGCTATCTAGGATGACTGGCACTTCTCGTCGCGCTCCTCGCGGATTGTCTGGGTACCGACGCCGTCGCACGCGGCCGGGGCCTGTCCTCACGGTCCGGGACGAGCCTTGGGGACAGCCGGAACATACGCCCCGTCAGTCATGGTAGGCGAGTCACGGCCTGAAACCGAGCCCGTGCGGGAAGTCGCGGCCGGGACTTAATCGTCATACCTGGGGGCCAGCGCAGCCCCCACACGCTCTTCTCACAATAATATGTGTCCCAGGCCGTGCCGGGCCTGTCTCCGAGGCGGCGCAACGAGAGGATCTCAGATGACCGAGCAGCCGGGATCGAGGACGCTGTCGGGTACCCCGACCAGCGCGGTCGCGCCCGAGTCAATCGGGCCCGCCCCGGAGGAATCACCCCTGGGCCACGCCGCCGCGCTGGCGCACGATTCGTTCCACGGGCGGCCGGCGTCATGGGTCGCGGTCGCCATCACCGTCATCGGCTTCATCATCGGCGGACTGGCGTTCGCGTCCCCGCCGACCTGGTGGCTGGTCTACACTGGCGGCGGCATCGCGCTGGTGGGCTTCATCGTGGCCGGCTTCGCCCGGATGACCGAAGACTGGTACTGAGCCGCCCGGCCTCTGGGTCACGGCCAGGGGCCGCCTCTGGGTCACGGCCAGGGGCCGCCTCTGGGTCACGGCCAGCTCGCAGTGACCGTGACCAGACGGTTGTGTCGTACCCCCCGGTTACGATCATCACGTGCCGAACGCCACGACCAGCCCGACCGCACCGAGCCCAATCTCCGGCACTTCAGCGGTGCCGCTCAGCCTGGATGATGCCCGCCGCCTGACCCTGCGGGCGCAGGGGTTCATCGGGGCCTCGGCGCGCAAGGGCGGCGTGCCCGCGATGCTGCGCCGGCTGGGCGGCGTCCAGCTGGACACGATCAGCGTGCTGGCCCGTTCGCACGAGCTGGTGGCCTACGCCCGGCTCGGCGCGGTACCGCGCGCCCGAATCGAGCGGGCCTACTGGCCCTCGGCCCAGCCGCAGACGTTCGAGTACTGGGCCCATGCCGCCTGCCTGCTGCCGATCGGGGAATGGCCCTGGTACGCGTTCCGGCGGCGGTGGTACCGCAACCGGGGCATGCGCTGGCATCAGGTGTCGGAGCGAGCCTGCCAGGAAGTGCGGGCCAAGCTGGCCGCCGAGGGTCCGCTGACCGCCACCCAGCTGGGCGGGGCCAAGGGCGGCGGCCCGTGGTGGGACTGGTCCGAGGTCAAGGTGGCGGCCGAGTGGCTGCTGGACATCGGTGAGCTGGTCTGCGTGCGCCGGGACGGCTGGCGGCGGATCTACGACCTGCCCGAGCGGGTGCTGCCGCCGGAGCTGTTGGCCGCCGACCCGGACGACGCGGCCTGCGTCAGCCACCTGGTCGGAGTGGCTACCCGGGCCCTGGGCGCGGCCACCCACAACGATCTGGTCGACTACCACCGGCTGCAGAGCGTGCTCAGCGCCCAGCCGAGCCGGAACGGCTACCTGGACGACGCCGCGCAGGCGGCCGGGCTGGTGCCGGTCACCTTCCCCGGACCGCGTTCGGCCGTGCCAGGCTGGGCCGACCCGGCCGCGCTGGCGGCCGAGGAGGAGGCGGGCCGGGAGCGGCACCGGGTCACGCTGCTGTCGCCGTTCGACTCGCTGGTGTGGGACCGCAAGCGCACCCGTCGGCTGTTCGGCTTCGAGCACAGCCTGGAGGCCTACGTACCCAAGGCCAGGCGCGTGCACGGGTACTTCGTCATGCCCCTGCTGGCCGGCGGCCGCCTGGTCGGCCGGGTCGATCCGGCGCGCGAGGGCCGCACCCTCGTCGCCCGCAAGCTCACCCTGGACCGCCCCTCCGCCGCCGAGCCCATGGCCCGCGCGCTGAAGGAGGCCGCCACCTGGGTCAACTGCGACTACGTAGAGCTGGAACAAGTCGAGCCCACCTCAGCCACCGATCGCCTCCGAGCCCTCCTCAAGTAACGCAGCGACTCGCGGGCGGCCGTACTGAGCATGCTGTGGTTTGCGGGACGGGAGGAGCGGAGGAGTCCGGGGTCGCCCCGCCTGGCCGCGCCACGCCACCTGGTCGATGGCGCCAAAGGGCCGGCCATAGCCCAATGCCGCTGATTTAAGGGCTGGGTGGGCCGGTGGCTGGTGTGGTGATGGTGATGGTGCGGGTGATGTGGCCGGTGAGGTGGGCGCGTGCGGCGCGTCGTTTGGTGGTGCTGGTCAGGCGCAGGCGGGGGTAGCTGCGCTGGCGGCGGGGTGGCAGCAAGGTGGCAAGTGCTTCGGTGGTGATGCCGGTGGCGGCGGTCATCGTGGTCAGAGCGCGGCGGATGGCGCGCAAGGTGATGGTGTAGGAGATCCGGTCGGGGTCGTGGCCGCCGGTGGCGGCGGCATGGGTGCGGGCGGTGTGGGTGAGCTGGCAGGCGCAGAGCAGGGCCCAGATTTCCTGGGCGATGCCGGCGGGGTGGCGGGAGCGCAGGATCTGGCGGGGGCCGCGGGTGAAGGTTTTCAGGTCGCGGTAGCTGGTTTCTGTTTCCCGGCGCTGGGCGTAGCAGGCGGCCAGTTCGGCGGCAGGAGCGGTATGCGGGTCGGCCAGGGTGGTGATGAGCCGGCAGTGCTCAGTGCGGGGCGGCTGGCCGGCGGGGGTGATGGTCAGGGTGGCGTCGATGAGGCGGACGGGCAGCCCGGCGGGTGTTTCTGCCAGGATCTGGCCGCGGCGGCGGGCGTTGGCGTGCCGCTGCCCCGTCTTGGGGGTGGCCAGCACGGACCGGGCTGAGCCGTCGGGCAGCACGTCCAGGACGGGTAACCACTGGCTGGCTTTGACCCGGACCAGGAGGTCCGCGCCGGTGGCGGCGAGGGTGGCCGAGACCCGGTAGCCGCCGAAGTTCCGGTCGGCCAGTATCAGCATCCCCGGCCCGAGCTGGCCGCGGGCGGCCAGGGTGCGGGCCAGGTCCTGCTCGCTGGCCCGGGGGGCGCGGCGGCCACGGAAGGCCGCGTCGATGATCCCGCGGGTGCCGCAGGCGATCACCGTGACCAGCCGGACCTGCGGGAAAGCACCCGGGCCGCCGCCACCGGCGGGCGGGGCGCCGAACGCGGCCAGGTTGGCTGCCGAGTACGGCACGTCCACCGTGGTGCCATCCAGGGCGGTCAGCAGCCGCCCGAACGCCCACGCGCCAGGGGTATCGCCGCTGGCCAGCGGGCCTGCCAGGGCCCTGAACAGCATCCGCAGCGGGGCCGGCCCGGCCCGGCGGCGGGCCCGGGCCAGCGCCCCGGTCCCGGGCACATGCCAGCCCCCCGGCCCGGCCAGCGGGCCCAGCCAGCCCGCCAGCTTGGCCGCCACCTCGCCATAGCCGTCGCCGTGAAACAGGGCGCAGCCCAGCACGAACACCACCACCGCCACCGCCGGCAGCAGCCGGCGGCGCCGCTCGGCGCATCCCGTGGCGATCACCGCCTGCTCGATCAGATCCAGCGGCAACATGGCATCAGCAGGCAGCGCGGTGGCACCATAGGCAGGCAACGAAGCTCCCGGAACAGACGGCGATCTCGGCAGAAACCGTCCTACCAGGAGCTTCGTTCCTTTTCACCCCACCACCCCGCCCTAAGTCAGCGGCATTGGGCCATAGCCGGGTCGATGGCGCCATTGGCACCATTGGCAGGTACAGACCCTGCGGGGTGAGAGGCCCATGAGGCGGTTGTGACGTCCGGGCTGGGCAGGGCGCGTCCGGGGTCGCGGCCCGCGGAGGTCCGCCAGGCGGGGGCCCTGCGGGGTCCAAGGGACAGCCTCCGGCGGCGTCTCAGCGCAGCTCGATGAGCTTCTCGCGGACGGCGATCATGACGGCTTCCATCCGGGAGTGGATCTGGAGCTTCTCCAGGATGTTGCGCACGTGGTTCTTGACCGTGTTCTCGGAGATGAACAGTTCCTTGGCGATATCGCGGTTGTTCATGCCCCGGGCGACCAGCTTGAGGACTTCCATCTCACGGTCGGTGAGCTTGGGCGCGGGTACCTGCTGGGGGCGCTCTTCCTCCTGGTCACGGCGGCCCAGGGTGGCGAACTCGGTCAGTAGCTTGCCGGCCATTGAGGGGTTGATCAGGGACTGGCCGCCGTACACGGAGCGCACCGCGTCGGCCACCTCGTCCAGCGGGATGTCCTTGAGCAGGTAGCCGCTGGCCCCCGAGCGGATCGCCTCGAAGAGGTCCTCCTCCTCGTCGCTGATGGTCAGCATGACGATCCGCGCGCTGGGAGCGGCCTCCTTCATGGCCCGCGCCGCTTCGATGCCGCTGGTCTTGGGCATGCGGATGTCCATCAGCACCACGTCGGGCAGCGCCTCGCCGGCCCGGGTCACCGCCTCCGCGCCGTCGCTGGCCTGGCCGACCAGTTCGATGTCCGGCTCTTCGACCAGGACCATCTCCAGGCCGCGCCGGAACAGCGCGTGGTCATCGGCGATCAGCACGCGGATCGGGTCGGGGGCCTTCCCGCCGGGCCCGCTGCCGCCGGGATCACCGGAACCCTCGCTCATGCTGTCTCCTCCCACCAACGACCGGGCCGCCGGGGACGGGCCGGATCGGCTGGCCGGGACGGGCTGGCTCAGCCCGCCCCGTCCTAGCCGGTACAACGCTCATGCCACGACTCTGGCTGAGCCATGCCACGGTGCGCAAATCAGGCGCGCCGGGGCCAGCGGGGCGCTGGCCCCGGCGCGGCCGGCATCCGGCCGTTTACGCGGAGTCTTCCATCAATCGGATCACACCGTAGTCATAACCCCGTCGCCGGTACACGACGCTGAACTGGTCGCACTCCCGATCGTGGAACAGGAAGAAATCGTGCCCCACCAGTTCCATCTCCAGCAGGGCCTGGTCGATCGTCATCGGCTCGGCGTGGTGCAACTTCTCCCGGACGACGACCGGGCACTCGCCCTCCATCTGGATCGGCACGAGGTGGGCGGCGGCCGATTCTTCCCCGTCCGGAGTACTGTGGCCGTTCCGCGACGCCACCGGGGCGAGGTCACCCAGCGGGTCCAGCGGATCGCCAAATATGTCTGGTGGCCCCGGGTCGGCCACCGCGGCGCCCGCGGCCGGGACCCCGGCCCGCACGGGTTCGCGGTCGCCGTGGCGCGCGTCCTTGCGGCGGTCACAGGAGCGGCGGAGCCGGTTCTCGAGCTTGGCGAAGGCCATGTCGAGCGCGGTGTAGCGGTCGTCCGCGGCCGCCTCGGCCCGGACGACCGGGCCACGCGAGCGGATGGTCAGCTCAACCCGTTCCCGGCCCTTGGACTGCCGCGGGTTGCGCTCCTGCGTAATCTCCACGTCAATCCGGATCGCCTTGTGATCCAGCTTTCCGATTTTGGCGAGCTTCCCTTCCGCGTGCTGGCGGAAGCGCTCGGGGACGTTAGTGCGCCGGCTCCTGAAAACAATGTCCATGGCGATCCCCTCGGTAGGCGATTCGTTGCGGCACCCGCCCGGCCGACCTGGTCTTCGTCCCCACATCCGCCTGCTGAGAGTTTCGCGGCATCTCTATGACCACTACTGCTCTTCTCCCGGCCCAGCAGACCCGGTGTCCGCTGGCGGGGCAGGACTTACTTCTAAGCCGCACCGTGATCGGTCGACGAGAAGTCGCCTTACGTGGGCCGTTTAGCCTGCGGCTGGCATCGGCTAGCCAGGACGGGACCATCCCCGGAGACATGCTCAGGGGATCCGGCCTGGCGCAACCACGGACCCGGACGGGTGCCATGCGTGAACGGTATCCGCATCCGGCCCGATTGTCAGTAGCCAAACGTGTTCAAAAAGTAACTGATCACTCACCTAAAGTGGCGTTCCGGGGTCCGATTTGCCATAACGGACAGGTTGAGTTCTCATAACGGTCGCCATAAGGACACGCCGGCTGGGGTGAGCCGGGCGGGTCCCGGTGCGGGTCGGATCCGGGCCCGGCCTACCCCGGCCGACCGTCAGCCGGGGTAGGCCGGGCTGCGGCCAGCTCCGACGACCCCGCTCCACAGGCCGCCGGGCGTGGCCAGCGTGGTCAGCTGACCGTTGGGCAGCTCAGCCACCAGCGGGTTGGCCGAGCCGTCAGCGGTGATCGAGGTGATGCCCTTGGTGGCTGGGTACGGGATGATGTTCCCGCCGTTGATGGTCACCTCGTCCAGCACGGGATGGCCGGACGCGTCCTGCAGCGCGAGCACGTGGTCCGAGTCGTACCAGGCCAGCGACGTGAGGTTGAGGTTGTCCGCGCTGATCGGCACGGCCGTACCGAGGTGAGCCTGCTTCCCGGAACGGACGATCGCGGCCAGCAGCAGCTGGGTGCCGCTCGGGCCGGAGACGAGCAGGGCGAAGCGCACTCCGTCGGGGGCGACCTTCAGCGCGGTCACCTTCTCCCCGGCCGGCAGCATGTCGGTGATCTGCAGGGCCGAGCCGCCGTGACCAGGAATCATCCAGATCTGGCCGTCCTGGACGGCCCACAGGTCGTCATGGATGTCCCAGCTCAGCGAGGTGAACCGGCTGTTCACGCGGAGCGTCAGCGTGCTCTTGCTGGTCAGCGTGCCGGTGTACAAGCTGCCGCCGGTGCCGAGGCCGGCCACGTAGCGGCCGTCCGGCGACACGGCGACCTGGGTCAGCGGGATGTCCCCCGAGCCCGCCTGCCCGGCCACCAGCGCGCCCTGTGGCGCGTTGGCCTGGGCCGAGCCGGACAGCGATCGGACCGCCCCGTGGCTGTCGATGTAGTAGAAGCTGGCGTGGCCCGCTGCGGACGGCACGTAGCTGTCGTAGGAGCTGATCTGCTGGACCGGGCTGTCCTGGCCGGCGTTCCACGGGGCGCCGTTGATCTCCAGCTCGACCGACTGGATGGTCGGCTCGTCGGAACTCGAGCCCGCCAGCGTCCACAGCAGCTGGGCCGACATCTGGTGCAGCGCGTCCTCGCTGGCGCCGTAGACCGCGCCGCCGAGGTTGACCACAGCGGTGCCGCCGTCCAGGGACACCGTCAGCAGCTTGGTGCCGGCCGGGAACGCCGTCTGCACGGCGTTGCGCAGCCAGCCCGATGGCGGGGCCATCACCACCCGCACCAGCTGCTTGACCAGGTCGGCCGGGGTGGCCTCCTCGGGCACGTAGATCGGGTCCGGCACCAGCGTCTGCTCGGCCGGGTCGAAGAAGTAGATGTTGCGCGGCTGGTAGACGTGCACGAAGTCGGACTGGGTCAGCAGCACCTGGCCGGGCGCGCTGGAGATACGCCACTGGTTGTTCCGCTGGACCAGGACGAACTTCTCCTCGGTCGTGCCCTGGCTGTGCGATGAGATCGAGTACTGCCCGCTGTTGGACAGCTTGCCCAGCACCGTCCCGCTGACCTGAACCACGGCGGTGTTCTTGGTCTGGCGTGAGCCGCTGGCCGTGTCCGACAGCGGGCTCGCCCGGCTGGAGATCTGGCTGAACACCGTCACCGCCAGCCCCGGATGCCAGTCCCGGCTGGCCGCGGGCACCAGGTACTCGCGGGCCACCGCGTGGTCGTTGGCGAAGCTGGCGTTGGCGGCCAGGAAGCCGGACACGATCTGGTCCGGCCTCCAGTTGTGCCCCGGCGCGACCGGGATCGGCTGCAGGTAGTACTGACCGCCGCCGGCGTTGCCCTGGGTGACGTTCACCGCCTGGACGTGACCGCTGGTGGGGACGGTGACGCAGCCGGCCACCAGCACCGCGAAGGCTACGAGCATCACCGCGAGCCACCCCGGGCGTGGCCGGCGCGGCACTTCAGCCACGCGAACCCACCCCGGTCCCGCTGGAGCCGCTGGCGTCATCGGTCGCGGCCTCGGCTACGGCCGGGCTGGCGGGCGACGGGTTGAGCTGGCCCGGCAGGAGCAGGCCGCCCGGCATGATCTCGCCCAGCGCGGTGATGGCGTCGGTGTCGTCGGGCACCAGCGGCAACGGCGAACCGACCAGCTTCTGCCCGGCCACGCGCGGGATCGTCAGCCGGAAGACCGAGCCTTTGCCCGGCATACCCCAGGCCTGCAGCCAGCCGCCGTGCAGCTGGGCGTCCTCCAGCGCGATGGCCAAACCCAGCCCGGTACCGCCGGTGGTCCGGGCCCGGGCCGGGTCGGCCCGCCAGAACCGGTCGAACACCAGCTGCTCCTGGCCCGGCTTGAGGCCGACGCCATGGTCTCGCACGGCCACCGCGATCGCATCCCGGTCTGCGGCCACGGTCACGATCACGTCGTTGCCTTCGCCGTGCTCGACCGCGTTGACCAGCAGGTTACGCAGGATGCGCTCGACCCGGCGGTGGTCCGCGTCAGCCATGCAGGGCTCGGCGGGCAACCGGAACTCGATCCGCGAGCCGCGCCGTTCGGCCAGCTGCTGGGCGTCGTCGGCGGCGCGGCGGGCGATGTCACTGATGTCCACCGAGTCCGGATCCAGCGTGGCCGCGTTGGCGTCGTACCGGCTGATCTCCAGCAGGTCCTCCAGCAGGGACTGGAACCGGTCCAGCTGCCCCTGGAGCAACTCGGCCGACCGGGCGCCGACCGCGTCGAAGGAGTCCTTGGCCTCCAGCAGCACATCGGCGGCCATCTTGATCGTGGTCAGCGGGGTGCGGAGCTCGTGCGAGACGTCGGACACGAACTGCCGTTGCAGCTGAGACAGCTCCTCGAGCTCGCGCAGCTTGTCCTGCAGGCTGGCCGCCATGTCGTTGAACGACGTGGCCAGCGCGGCCAGGTCGTCCGCTCCGCGGACCCGCATCCGCTCGCCGAGACGGCCGGCCGACAGCCGCTGGGCCGCTTGGGCGGCATGCCGGACCGGGATCACCACCCAGCGGGTGACCAGCGAGGCGATCAGGGCCAGCAGCACGATCAGGGCCAGCCCGGCACCGACCAGCGTGCGCTGGACCAGCGACAGCGTCTGCTGCTCCTGGACCATCGGGAACAGGTAGTACAGCTGGTAGTAGTTGCCCAGCGGGGTGCCGACGGCCAAGCCGGGCTGGTCGCCGCGGCCGAGCGTGGACACGATGATCGTCGGCGCGTAGTAGACCTTGCCCGACCCGTAGCGCATCTGTTCGGCCTGCACGCTGGCGGACAGGGCCGGCGGGATGCTGGCTCCGGGGTCGGCCCCACCGGCCACGCCGCCGATGTAGAACGGGGATTTGACCCGCGACGGGTTGACCTCGATGACCACGATGTAGCTGCTGTTGTTGCCGCTGGCGTCCTGCAGCTCCTGCGCGGTCGGGTACAGGAAGTTGTTGGCGATCGCGGCCGAGGTCGGCGCCCGGGTCAGGTTGGCGTTGCTCTCAGCCACGGTCAGGCCCTGGGACACCTGGGCCGTCGCGGACTTCTCCTTGTTCAGCAGCAGGCCGTCGGAGATCTGCTGGGTCAGGAAGAACCCGAGCACCGCGATGACCAGCGTGGACAGCGCCAGCGTGGTCGTGACCACCCGCAGCTGGAGCGACCGGCGCCAGCGGCGGCGCAGCTGGTCGGCCCGCTCCCGCTGGAACTTGCGGGCCGCCTTGAGTGGCCGCTTGGCCTGCCGGGGTAGCCGGCGTCCGACCATCCGAACCAGGCGCGACTGCCGAACGATCTTGTACCAGCCGCGGCGCTTTTTCTTTTTCTTGTTGGTCTTCTTGCCGCCCTGACGTGCGGGCAGCCGCGAACCACGGGCCGCGCCACCGGCACCCGGCTCGCTACGGCCCTGCTTCTCGGCCGCCGTACTAGGCGCAGTCATCCCTACGATCGCTCATCGGGAGCAGCATAAGCCGTCCACCGGGGGGCTTCCAGGCCTCTCGCGGCGGAACCGCTCAGGCGGGACCCGCCTTGTAACCCACGCCGCGCACGGTGACCACGATTTCTGGCCGCTCCGGGTCCTTCTCGATCTTGGCCCGCAGCCGCTGCACGTGCACGTTGACCAGCCGGGTGTCGGCGGCGTGCCGGTAGCCCCAGACCTGCTCGAGCAGGACCTCGCGCGTGAACACCTGCCGCGGCTTGCGGGCCAGGGCCACCAAGAGATCGAACTCCAGCGGAGTGAGGTTCAGCGCCTCGCCGTCGCGCTTGACCGAGTGACCAGCCACGTCGATGCTGATGTCCCCGATCTGCAGCATCTCCGGCGCGGGCTCGTCCGTCCGGCGGAGCCGGGCCCGGATACGGGCGACCAGTTCCTTGGACTTGAACGGCTTGACCAGATAGTCGTCCGCGCCGGACTCCAGGCCGAGCACGACGTCCACCGTGTCGGTCTTGGCCGTGAGCATGACGATCGGGATTCCGGACTCGGTCCGGATCTGGCGGCAGACGTCGATCCCGTCGGTCCCAGGCAGCATCAGGTCCAGCAGGACCAGATCCGGCCGGGACTCACGGAACGCGTCAAGCGCCCGGTCTCCGTCCGAAACAAAGGTTGGCTCGAAGCCCTCGCCGCGAAGCACAATCCCGAGCATTTCTGCCAGGGCCGCATCGTCGTCGACGACAAGCACACGTCCTTTCATGGCCCTATAGTTCCACGTGATCGGGCATGGGGAGGCCATAGCGCGAAGGCTGGGCGACGTTCTGCCGCCCGAAGCGTTACGGGCGCAGGGCATCCGGGGGGCCGTCCGGGCCATAAACGGCGGCCCCAGACACCGAAATCGGGGCATTTCCCGGCGAAGTTCGCGTCCCGGTTTAGGTGGCGGGCGGGGCGGTAGAGTACGCAGCCATGGCGGACGGCGAGAGCAGCGCGGCAGAAGAGCGGACCGCAGAGCAGATAGCCGAACGGCCCCTTCAGAAGGTGATGGAGGACGGCTGGGCGGAGGCGCTCGAGCCGGTGGCCGGGCGGATCAAGGCGATGGGCGACTTCCTGCGGGACGAGGTCGCGGCCGGGCGCACCTACCTGCCGGCCGGGCAGAACGTGCTGCGGGCGTTCAAGCAGCCGTTCGGCGGGGTCCGCGTGCTGATCGTCGGGCAGGACCCGTACCCGACGCCGGGGAACCCGATCGGGCTCAGCTTCTCGGTGGCGCCTGAGGTCAAGCGGCTGCCGCCGAGCCTGGTCAATATCTTCACCGAGTACCGGGATGACCTCGGCTTCCCCGAGCCGTCGAACGGGGACCTGACCCCGTGGACGGACCACGGGGTGCTGCTGCTCAACCGAGTGCTCACCGTGCAGCCGCGCAAGCCCGGCTCGCACCGGGGCAAGGGCTGGGAAGAGGTCACCGACCAGGCCATCCGGGCGCTGGCGGCCCGGGGCGGCCCGCTGGTGGCCATCTTGTGGGGCCGGGACGCGCAGAACCTGGCCCCGCTGATGCCGGACGTGCCGAAGATCGAGTCGGCCCACCCCAGCCCGTATTCGGCCGACCGCGGCTTCTTCGGCTCCCACCCGTTCAGCCGGGCCAACGAGCTGCTGGAGAAGCAGGGCGGCGACCCGATCGACTGGCGCCTGCCCTAGCGGTACAGCCAGCGGGCTGATTTTCCTGAGTACGTGGGTGGGTCCCCCCTTGCCGTTTTGCGGTTACCCCATTACCGTTTAACTATGGTGATAGATAAAGGGGTAAGCGACGGGACGGCCGCCCCATCGCGGATTACGTTCCGGCTCGACCCCGGCTCAGGAGTGCCCACCTACCTGCAGCTGGTCCAGCAGGTCGAGCAGGCGCTGCAACTCGGTTACCTGGCCCGGGGTGACCAGCTGCCCCGGGTCAAGGACGTGGTGGGGTCGCTGGCCATCAACCCCAACACCGTGCTCAAGGCCTACCGCGAGCTGGAGCACCGGGGCATCGCGACGGGCCGACCCGGTCAGGGCACGTTCGTGGTGGCCGCGCCGGACGTGGTGCCACTAGCCGAGCTGACCGGACTGCGCAAGAGCCTGCTGACCTGGCTGAGCACGGCCGACGCGGCCGGCCTGGACACGGACGGCATGACGGCCTTGTTCAGCGCGGCCCTGCGGGATTTCCATGAGCGTCGCGCGGCCACAGGGGCGCCGCGCGGCACCTCAGGCCCTGCGTCACAGGGCCCGTCAGGCCCGGCTCTGCCGGGCCGGGCCGCGGGCGAACGGCGGGAGACGGCATGAACGTCATCGAGACCGCCGGCCTCGGCCGCCGCTACGGCTGGACCTGGGCGCTGCGTAACTGTTCACTGGCCGTCCCCGCAGGCCGGGTGACCGCGCTGGTCGGGCCGAACGGGGCCGGCAAGTCCACGCTGCTGCACCTGGCCGTCGGCCTGGCCAGCCCGACCGAGGGTGACGTGCGGGTGCTCGGCGGGATGGCGGCCGGATCGCCCGAGGCGCTGGAGCAGGTGGCGTTCGTGGCCCAGAACGCGCCGCTCTACCGGCACCTGCCGGTTCGGGACATGGTCCATCTGGCCCGGAACCTGAACCAGCGCTGGGACCAGGCCCGGGCCGACCGGCGGCTGGCCGTGCTGGACATCCCGCTGAACCGGAAGATCGGCAAACTGTCCGGCGGCCAGCAGGCCCAGGTGGCGCTGACCATCGCGCTGGCCCGGCGGCCCGAGTTCCTGGTGCTGGACGAGCCGCTGGCCCCGCTGGACCCGCTGGCCCGGCACCAGTTCCTGGCCTCGGTGATGGAGGCGGTGGCCGAGGACGGCATCTCGGTGCTGTTGTCCTCGCACGCCCTGACCGAGCTGGAGCGGGTGGCCGACTACCTGGTCGTGCTGGCCGGCGGCCGGGTGCAGGTGTCCGGCGACGTCGGGGACCTGCTGGCCACGCACCGGATGCTGACCGGCCCGGCCCATGAGGCGGGCCAGCTGGGGCCAGCCTTCGAGGTGGTGCACGGCCAGTCCGCCCAAGCTCAGGCCCACGTGCTGGCCCGGTTCCGGCCGCCGACCCCTGCACCCGACAGCTGGCAGGCCCGGCCGGTGACGCTGGAGGAGCTGGTGCTCGCCTACCTGCGCGAGCCTGGCGCGTCGGCTTTGCCGGGCCCGGAGCCCCTGGGCACGGGCACCTTTACCGGGGCCATGCCGTGACCGCGTTCGCCTCGGGCCGGGGGGCGGACGCGGCCGGGGCCGGGCGGCCGTCGTGGCTGCGACGGCTGGCCTGGGTGACCTGGCGCCAGCATCGCGCCACCCTGATCGGGCTCGGGCTGTTCCTGGGCGCCACCGCCGTGGGCCTGCTGATCGCCGGGCTGAAAGTGCACCAGCTCAACGACTACGCGCTCCGGGTGGGGTGCCCCACGGACGCGGTGATGACGGCTAAGTGCCGGGCACCGCTGCGCCCGTTCGGCTTCGGCTGGATCGCGACCTATCAGGCGCAGTTGCAGCTCCTGCTGCCGCTGGTGCCGGTGGTGATCGGGATGTTCCTTGGGGCGCCGTTGCTGGCCCGGGAGTGGGCGGCGGGCACCTCGCGCTTCGCGTGGACTCAGGAGGCCGGGCGGTTCCGGCCCATCGTGACCAAGATCGTGCTGCTCGGGCTGGGCGTCCTGGCCGCGGCGGCGCTCATCGGCTGGCTCACCCAGTGGTCGGCCCAGCCGATCGCGGCACGGTCGCTGGACTACGACAGCTGGGACCCGGCGCTGTTCAACGCCACCCCGGTCACCGAGGCCAGCCTGGCCCTGCTGGGCTTCGCGGCCGGCATCCTGGCCGGCGCGCTGACCAGGCGCGTGGTCCCGGCGATGGCGGCGACCGCGGTAGTGCTGCTGACCTTCACCGTGCTCAGCTACGACAAGGTGCATTACTGGCTGCTGAACTTCGGCCTGCGCCGAAGCCAGGACGCGGCCCTGGGCGTGCAGGCCAACGTCGGGATCTCGACCGGCACCGGCAGCGTGGTGAACATCCACGCGGTGGCGCGTCCCCGGCTGCCCGGGCCGGCCGGAAGCTGGCTCAACCAGGGCTGGTACACCGGCCCGGACGGCCGCCAGCTCAGCCAGGGCGCCGCGGCGTACCTGCAGTTCCGCTCCGGCCTGATGGCCCGGCTGCACGATACGTTCTGGGTCACCTACCAGCCCGGTGACCACTACTGGCTGTTCCAGTCCGTCCAGGGCGGCGCCGAGTTGCTGCTCGCTGTCATCTTCGGCGCGCTGGCCGTCTGGCTGGTCCAGCGCAGGAATGCATAGGTGCACCATGATCTGGAACAACACCGTGGCCGGACCCGGCCAGCAACGCCCGCAGTGGCTGAGCCGGCTGGCCTGGGTCAGCTGGCGCCAGCACCGCGCCACCCTGATCGGCCTGGGCCTGCTGCTGGCGGCGACGGCCGCGGGCCTGCTCCAGGCCGGCCTGTGGATCCATGGCCACCACGCCCTGGCCGGCTGGGCCGAGAACTACCAGGGCCTGATCCAGTGGATCCTGCCGCTGGTGCCGATCACCATCGGGATGTTCCTCGGGGCCCCGCTGCTGGCCCGGGAGTACGCGGACGGGACGGCGTCGTTCGCCTGGACCCAGGACGCCGGGCGGCTGCGGCCGGTCCTGACCAAAGTCGTGGTGCTCGAGCTGGCCGTGCTGGCCGCGGGCGTGGCGATCGGCTGGCTGACCCAGTGGTCGGTGCAGCCCGTCGCCATCCGGCCGGCCGCGAATTTCGACAGCTGGGATCCGTCTCTGTTCGACGCGACTCCGGTCACCGAAGCCAGCCTGGCACTGCTGTCGTACACGACCGGACTGCTGGCCGGCGCGGTGACCCGGCGGGTGGTGCCGGCCATGGCCGCCACCGCCGTGGCCCTCATCGTGTTCCTGGCCGCGACCTACGGCCGGTTGCACTACTGGCTGTTCGGGCTGGGGCTGCACCGCAGCCAGGACCTGGCCCTCGGCCTCAGTCCGAGCAACGGCGTCGAGGTCGACAACGGCCTGGTCACCCTGCACCGGATAGCGGGCCCCGCAGTGCCCGGACCGGCCGGCGGCTGGCTCGACGAGGGCCGCTACCTCGGCCCGGGCGGGCACCGGCTCAGTAGCGGTATCGTGTCGCGGCTGGCCTACAACCCCGGCCTGATGAGCCGGCTGCACGACACGTTCTGGGTCACCTATCAGCCCGCGGGCCGGTACTGGCTGTTCCAGTCGGCCCAGGGCGGCGCTGAGTTGCTGCTCGCTCTCATCTTCGGCGCGCTGGCCATCTGGCTGGTCCGCCACCGGACGGCGTGACCGAACCGCGCGTGCTGCCGTGCTGAAACGTCAGGAGCCGAGGCGCCAGGACTCGCGGTAGGCCGCCTGAGCCGGGGTGAGCGAGTCCAGCTGGGTGCCAATGGCGGCCAGCTCCAGCCGGGCGGCCTCGGCGTCGATAGGCTCGGGCACCTCGTGCACATCGGGCGGCAGCTGGTCCGCGCAGCCGGCCAGCCAGGCCAGGGCGAGGGCCTGCACGCCGAACGACAGATCCATGGCCTGCGCCGGATGACCCTCGGCCGCGACCAGGTTGACCACCCGGCCCTCGGCCAGCAGCAGCAGCCGGCGGCCGTCCGGCAGCTCGAACGAGTCCACGTGCGGGCGCAGGTCCCGCTGCACCACGACGGCCAGCTCGGTCAGCGCCCGCACGTCGATCTCGACGTCGAAGTGGCCGGCGTTGGCCAGGATGGCCCCGTCCCGCATCACGGCCAGATGCTCGGCCCCGATGACCTCGGTCGAGCCGGTGACCGTGATGAACAGGTGGCCGGACCGGGCCGCCTGCGCCATCGGCAGCACCCGGAAACCGCGCAGCACCGCCTCCAGGGCCCGCACCGGGTCGATCTCGGTCACCACGACTTCGGCGCCCAGGCCCCGGGCCCGGTCGGCCACGCCGCGGCCGGAGGCGCCGAACCCGGCCACCACCACGGTCTTGCCGGCCAGCAGCGTGTTGGTGGCCCGCAGGATGCCGTCGATGACCGACTGCCCGGTGCCGAACGTGCTGTCCACCAGCCGCCGGGTCGCGGTGTCGTTGGCCGCCACCACCGGGAACTTCAGCGCCCCCTCGGCCGCCATCCGGCGCAGCCGGATCACGCCGGTGGTGGTGGACTCACACCCGCCGCGCACCCCGGGCAGCAGGTCGGGACGCTGGGTGTGCAGCGTGTTGACCAGGTCGCAGCCGTCGTCCACGACCAGGTCGGGCGCGCCGTCCAGCGCCTGCTCGATATGCCGGTAGTACGTCTCCCGGTCCACGCCGGCCCGGGCGAACACCGCGATCCCGTGCCGCAGGGCCAGCGCCGCGGCCACGTCGTCCTGGGTGGACAGCGGGTTGGAGGCGGCCAGCGAGACGCTGGCCCCGCCGGCCTGCAGCGCCCGGACCAGGATCGCGGTCTCGGCCGTCACGTTCAGGCAGGCGGCCACGGCCAGGCCGGCGAACGGCTGCTCGGCCGCGAACCGCTCCCGCAGCAGGGCCAGCACGGGCATGGACCGTTCGGCCCACTCGATCCGCGCGCTGCCCGAGTCGGCCAGCAGCGGGTCGGCGATGTCGCCGGGCCCGGTCGCCTCATACGGCCCGTCCAGGCCGGGGGCCGGACGTTCCGGGCGGCCTGGGCGTTCCGGACGGGCCCGGACGACGGGCCCGCCAGGCCGCGGAGTCCGCGGCCTGGCGGCGTGAGCGTTGGCCATCCGGTCAGTACCGGTACTGGTCGCTCTTGTACGGGCCGTCGACCGGGACGCCGATGTAGTCGGCCTGCTCCTTGGACAGCGTGGTCAGCCGGACGCCGAGCGCGTCCAGGTGCAGCCGGGCCACCTTCTCGTCCAGGTACTTGGGCAGCACGTAGACGCCGATCGGGTACTGGTCGGTGCGGGTGAACAGCTCGATCTGCGCCATGACCTGGTTGGTGAAGCTGTTGGACATGACGAAGCTCGGGTGGCCGGTGGCGTTGCCCAGGTTGAGCAGCCGCCCCTCGGACAGGATGATCACCGCGTGGCCATCCGGGTAGACCCACTCGTCGACCTGCGGCTTGATGTTGATCCGCTTGATGCCGGGGGTCCGGGTCAGGCCGGCCATGTCGATCTCGTTGTCGAAGTGACCGATGTTGCCCACGATGGCCTGGTGCTTCATCGCGGCCATGTGCTCGGCCCGGATGATGTCGCGGTTACCGGTGGTGCTGACGAAGATGTCCGCGGTCTCCACCACGTCCTCGAGCGTGGCCACCTGGTAGCCGTCCATGGCCGCCTGGAGCGCGCAGATCGGATCGATCTCGGTGACGATGACCCGGGCGCCCTGGCCGCGCAGCGACTCGGCGCAGCCCTTGCCCACGTCGCCGTAGCCGCAGACCACCGCGACCTTGCCGCCGATCAGGACGTCGGTGGCGCGGTTGATGCCGTCGATCAGCGAGTGCCGGCAGCCGTACTTGTTATCGAACTTGGACTTGGTGACCGAGTCGTTGACGTTGATCGCGGGGAACAGCAGCGTCCCGGCCCGGGACATCTCGTACAGCCGGTGCACGCCGGTGGTGGTCTCCTCGGTGACGCCGATGAGGTCCTCGCCCACCTTGGTCCACCGGCCCGGGTTGCTGGCCAGGGACTCGCGCAGCAGGTCCAGGATGACCTTCCACTCGTCCGGGTCGTCCTCGGCCGCGGACGGCACACCGCCGGCCTGCTCGTACTCGGCCCCCTTGTGGACCAGCAGGGTGGCGTCGCCGCCGTCGTCCAGCAGCATGTTCGGCCCGGTGGACCCCCCGCCCGCCTCCCCTGCCCCCTCCACGGGCCAGGTCAGCGCCTGGTTCGTGCACCACCAGTACTCCTCCAGGGTCTCGCCCTTCCAGGCGAAGACCGGGACGCCCTTGGGGTCCTCGGAAGTGCCGTCCGGGCCGACCACGATCGCGGCGGCGGCGTGGTCCTGGGTGGAGAAGATGTTGCAGCTGGCCCAGCGGACCTCGGCGCCCAGGGCGGTGAGGGTCTCGATGAGCACGGCGGTCTGGATCGTCATGTGCAGCGAGCCGGTGATCCTGGCGCCACGCAGCGGCTGCGTCTCCGCGAACTCGGCGCGGGTCGCCATCAGGCCGGGCATCTCGTGCTCGGCCAGCGTGATCTCCTTGCGGCCGAACTCGGCCAGCGAAAGGTCCGCGACCTTGTACGGGAGCGGTGCGGTGGACAATGCGTTCTCCTCGTCATGTTGTCCTGCGTGGGTGGTCGCCGGCGTCCGGCGCCAAGGCACGGTATCGACGGTAGGTGACCCGGGCGGGCAACGCACGGTCGAGCCCCATTATTTAACAAAAGAATGTAAGCTTTGCGTCCATGCGCATCTCGGAGGCCGCACGAAGGCTCGGCATGTCGCCTCGAATGCTGCGATACCGGGAGGATCTGGGCCTGCTTCCCCCGGTTCGCGGCACCGGGCCCGGGCCTAGCCGTGGTCCGCGTCACCGCCAGTTCAGCGAAGCCGACCTGGGCGCGGTGAACGCCGCTCTCCAGCTCGAGCGCCGGTACCAGATCAGCCCGGCGGCGCTGGCGTTCGGCCTGCGGGTGCTGTCCGAGCCCGGGGTACGGGCCGCGGTCGCGGACCTGAGCCGACGGCTGGGCCGGCTGCCCGAACAACCCGGCCGGGCGCTGGACTTCGAGCAGGAGCGCGCCCTGCGTTTGCTGGGCCGAGGTTCCGTCCGGGGGGTGGACCCCCCTGGACCCCCCACTTTCCCGCGGCGGTAGCGGCCGTAGGACCGGCCGCTCGCCCGGGCCCAAGGCCCGGGACTCGCTAGCCGGATAGATCGACTCGACGTAACCCGCATCCGGGCAATGGGGAATGCGGGCACAAGTCCCGGCGCTGACGTGGGCAAGCCGGAGCGTAGTGTCGGGCCTGGGTGATTTGGTCGGGACGAAGGGACGATGGGTGGCATCTTCTGCTGAGACTCAGCCGGGCATGCGACGGGCGCTGGCCCGGGCTCGGGACGGCAAGGCTCTGGACGCCGCAGAGGCCGGGGTCCTGTTGCAGGCCCGCGGGGACGACCTGGACCAGCTGCTCAGCTACGCCAGCCGGACCAGGGACGCCGGCCTGGAGGCCGCCGGCCGACCCGGGGTCATCACCTACTCGCGCAAGGTCTTCATCCCGCTCACCCGGCTGTGCCGCGACCGGTGTGGCTACTGCACGTTCGCCACGGTGCCGCACAAGGTGCACAGCGCGTACCTGGAGCCGGACGAGGTGCTGGCCATCGCCCGGGAGGGCGCGAAACTCGGCTGCAAGGAAGCCCTGTTCACGCTGGGCGACCGGCCCGAGGACCGCTGGACCGCGGCCCGGGAATGGCTGGACGCCCGCGGCTACGACGACACGCTGTCCTACGTCCGGGCCATGGCCATCCGGGTCCTGGAAGAGACCGGGCTGCTGCCCCACCTCAACCCGGGCGTGCTGAGCTGGGCCGACTTCCAGCGGCTGAAGCCAGTGGCGCCGTCCATGGGCATGATGCTCGAGACCACTTCGGCCCGGCTGTTCACCGAGAAGGGCCAGCCGCACTTCGGCAGCCCGGACAAGGACCCGAAGGTCCGCCTGCGGGTGCTGGAAGACGCCGGGCGGGTCAATGTCCCGTTCACCACCGGCATCTTGATCGGCATCGGCGAGACGCTGGCCGAGCGGGCCGAGTCGATCTTCGCCATCCGCCAGGTATCCCGGGAGTACGGCGGCATTCAGGAAGTCATCGTGCAGAACTTCCGGGCCAAGCCGGACACCAAGATGCGCGGCGTGCCCGACGCGGAACTGCAGGACCTGGCGGCCACGATCGCGGTCACCCGGCTGGTGCTCGGGCCCAAGGCCCGGGTCCAGGCCCCGCCGAACCTCATCGGCGACGAGTTCGCCCTCATCCTGCGGGCCGGCATCGACGACTGGGGCGGCGTGTCCCCGCTGACCCCGGACCACGTCAACCCCGAACGCCCGTGGCCCCAGATCGACGAACTGGCCGCTCACACCGCCACGGGCGGGTTCACCCTGCGCGAGCGGCTCACGCTCTACCCGCCGTACCTGCGCGAGCCCTGGCTCGACCCGCGCCTGGCCGGGCACGTGCAGGCGCTGGTGGACCCGGCGACCGGCCTGGCCAACCAGGACGCGATGCCGGTCGGCCGGCCATGGCAGGAGCCTGACGGCGGCTGGCAGGAAGCGGGCCGGACCGACCTGTACACCACGATCGACACCACCGGCCGCACCTCCGACCGGCGGGACGACTTCGCCGAGGTCTACGGCGACTGGGACGAGGTCAAGACCCGGCTGGGCGGCCCGGCCGCCCCAGCTCTGGACCAGGACGTCAAGGCCGCCCTCCGCCAGGCCGAGCAGGACCCGGCCAGCCTGTCCGACGACCAGGCGCTGGCCCTGCTGGGCGCGGACGGGGCGGCTCTGGAGGCCCTGACCAAGCTGGCCGACGACGTCCGCCGGGACGTGATGGGTGACGACATCACCTACGTCGTCAACCGGAACATCAACTTCACCAACGTCTGCTACACCGGCTGCCGGTTCTGCGCGTTCGCCCAGCGCCGGACCGACGCCGACGCCTACACGCTGTCCCTGGCCCAGGTCGGGGACCGGGCCCAGGAGGCCTGGGAGTCCGGCGCGACCGAGGTGTGCATGCAGGGCGGCATCCACCCGGACCTGCCCGGCACGGCCTACTTCGAAATCGCGGCCGAGGTCAAGCGGCGCTGCCCGGACATGCACGTGCACGCGTTCTCCCCGATGGAGGTGCTCAACGGGGCGTCCCGCACCGGGCTGTCCATCCGGGAGTGGCTGATCCAGGCCAAGGAGGCCGGGCTCAACTCGGTCCCGGGCACCGCGGCCGAGATCCTGGACGACGACGTGCGCTGGATCCTGACCAAGGGCAAGCTGCCGGCCAAGGACTGGATCGAGGTCATCACCACCGCGCACGAGGTCGGCCTGCGCAGCTCGTCGACGATGATGTACGGGCACGTGGACAGGCCCGCGCACTGGGTCGGGCACCTGCGGGTGATCCGCGGCATCCAGGAGCGCACCGGCGGCTTCACCGAGTTCGTGCTGCTCCCGTTCATCCACGAGAACGCGCCGATCTACCTGGCCGGCCTGGCCCGTCCGGGCCCCACCGCCCGCGAGAACCGGGCCGTGCACGCCGTGTCACGGCTGATGCTGCACGGGGCGATTGATTCGATCCAGTGCTCCTGGGTCAAGCTCGGCGACGGCCTGTGCCGCGACGTCCTGACCGGCGGGGCCAACGACATCGGCGGCACGCTGATGGAAGAGACCATCAGCCGGATGGCCGGGGCCGACAACGGCTCATTCCGCACCATCACCCAGCTGGCCGAGATGGTCGCGCCCACGGGGCGGCCGATGCGGCAGCGGACGACCACGTACGGCGAGGTCTCGGCCGAGCGGCTGGCCGCGGCGGCCGCGAGTGATGGGGTGTGCGCCTCGATCCGCTCGCCGCTGCCGGTGCTGGGGGGCTGATCCAGCGCGACCGGCGAGGTACCTGGTTCTGGCGGGGCTGGAGATCACTCGAGGCCGTCCGCGACCTTTGTGCCCGATGGCGCCAAAGGGCACACCATGGTGTGCCCTTTGGCGCCAAAGGGTCATCTGGCAGAGGCGGGGACTACAGGGTCAGGGTGAAGTCGGCCGGGTCGCGTGGAGGACGAGCCGCCGGCGCCGACGCGGGGTGGCCGATGCCGATGGCGCCCATGGGGAGCCAGCCGTCCGGGACGCCCATGGCGCCGGCCGCTACGTCCTGGCAGAACAGGGTGCTAGAGATCCAGCAGGAGCCCAGACCCTCGGCGGCCAGGGAGATCAGGAGGTTCTCGACCGCTGCGCCCATGGCGACCTCGAACATGGAGCGCTCGGAGCGGTTTCGCTTCTCGTCCGGGTAGGTGTGCGCCTCGTCCAGCACCAGGCACGGCACCACGATCAATGGCGCCCGGCGGAGGGGCTCGCCGCGCCGGACCCGGCGGGCGATCTGCTCCTCGGTGAACCCGTCGCCGCGCAGGTCGGCGATCCAGGCCTCCAGCATGGCGTCACACAGGCCATCCCGGGCGCTGGCCGACTCCAGGACCACGAACCGCCACGGGGTGCTGTGGTGCGGCGCCGGCGCGGTGAGCGCGGCAGCGATGGCGCGGCGGACCGCCTCGGGGCTGACCGGGGCGCCGGTGAAGTCGCGCACCGTGCGCCGGGCCAGCGGCACCTCGGCCGCGCCGTACCGGAACATGTCCTCGGCCGAGTTGCGGATCAGTGCGGCTGCGCCCGGGCCGTCCTCGTCGGTGACCAGATCGGCCAGCCCGCGGACGACCGCGACCGGGACACCGGTGGCCTTGCGCTTGACCAGATCCCCGGCCGCCGCGACCTCGTCGGCCACCGCGGCCAGCGTGACCTCGAGCGAGTTGCCGAAGCTGTCCTGTGTGCCGCGGTAATCGATCGCCGGGAGGACCCCAGCCGCGCCGATGGCGGTGTCGGTCTGGCCCACCCGCCAGGCCCGGCCGAGCGTGTCGGTGACCACGACCCCGACCCGGGCCCCGGGCCGGGCGCGCAGGGCCTTGCGCAGCCGCCGCGCGGACTCGTCCGGGTCCTCGGGCAGCAGCACCACGGTGCCCGCCGGGGTGTTAGAGGCGTCCACACCGGCGGCGGCGAGCACCAGCCCGTGCCGGGTCTCCACGATCCGGGCGTCACCGCGCCGGGCCACCACCCGGACCGTCTCGGCGTCGATCGCGGCCTCCCGGTCCTGGCGGACCGTGCGGCCCTCGGCCTTGCTGACGATCTTCGACGTGACGACCACGATGTCGCCGTCGCGCAGGTCGCCCACGGCATCGGCGATCAGCGCGCCCAGGTCCGCGCCCGCGGCGACCTCGGGCAGCCCGGTGACGCCCCGCACACTGATCTCAGCGACGCTGCTCTCGGGGACGCTGCTCTCGGGGCTCTCGGGGACGCTGCTCTCGGGGCTTTTGGGGACGCTGCCCTCGGGGACGCTGCTCTCCGGCGCGGTCACGACGACAGCTCCACGGCCAGGTCCAGCGCGGCCCGGGCGATCTCGGCCGTGCTGGCCAGGTCCCGCATGTACAACGGCAGCACCCGCACCTCGATCCCGGCCAGCGCGGGGTCGGCAGCGGCCTCCTTGTCCTGGTCGTCGACCAGCCAGCCGTCGATCAGGCCGGCCCCGTAGTGCGCGCCGACCGCTACGGCGGTGGTGGGCACGCCGATCGCGGTCAGGCAGGCGTCAGCCATGCCGCGCACCGGGGCGCCGCCGATGATGGGTGAGACCGCCACCGCGGTCTTGGCCGCCACCGCCTCCCGGATACCGGGCACCGACAGGATCGTGCCGACGCTCACCACCGGGTTGGACGGCGGGAACAGCACCACGTCGGCCGCGGCGATCGCCTCCAGCACACCCGGCGCGGGCCCGGCCTCGGCCGCCCCGACGGCCACGATCGCGCTCGCGGGCACCGCGGCGTGCATCCGCACCCACCACTCCTGGAAGTGGACGTAGCGCGGCCCGTCACCCTCGTCGATCAGCACGTGCGTCTCGATCTGGTCGTCGGACATGGGCAGTAGCCGGACCCCGGGCTGCCAGCGCTGGCACAGCACTTCGGTCACGGCGGACAGCGGGCGGCCCTCGGTCAGCAGCTGGGTGCGCACGATGTGGGTGGCGAAGTCCCGGTCCCCCAGCGTGAACCAGTCCGGGCCGACGCCGTACGCGGCCAGCTCATCCCGGATCTCGAAGGTCTCCCCGGTCCGGCCCCAGCCCTGGCGCTCGTTGATCCCGTCACCAAGCGTGTACATCACCGTGTCCAGGTCCGGGCAGACCCGTAGCCCGAACAGGGTGATGTCGTCGCCGGTGTTCCCGACCACGGTGATGTCGGCGTCTGGGGCGGCGGCCTTCAGGCCGCGCAGGAAGCGCGCGGCGCCGACGCCGCCGGCCAGCACGGTAATGCGCATGGCTCAAGTCTGGCAGGCCGGCGCCCCGGCTGGGACCGTGACCCGCTTCCGGAGGCGGTCTCCAACCGGCCGAATATTACTCTTCGTAATTGTGCAACTGCTAACGGCTAACGGCCCGGCAACGGATAGGGAGCAGTCTTCGGGAACTTATCGCTCACCACGGAAGATTAGTGCGGCCAATATCACCTACCGGGCTTGACTCGAAGCAAGACACGCGCGTGTAATTTCACTGTTGTAGTTCACGCCGCCCCGGGGGAGGCGTGATCCCGGGGGCCCCCGTCGCGGGGTAGGAGGTGCGTGTTGTCCGAGGTCATCGTCCAACTAATAGAGCTAGAGCACGATGTGGAGTGCTCAGACGATGACGCCGAGGAGATTGGCTGGCAAGACCAGGCGCTGTGCGCCCAGACCGATCCCGAGGCGTTCTTCCCGGAGAAGGGCGGCTCGACCCGGGAAGCCAAGAAAGTCTGCCGCAGCTGTGACGTCCGGGCCGAGTGCCTGGAGTACGCGCTCGAGAACGACGAGCGGTTCGGCATCTGGGGCGGCATGTCCGAGCGTGAGCGCCGCCGCCTGAAGCGCGAGGCGATGTGAGTCAGGTCCCGTCGGCGTAGCCGGGATCGATCGCGTCCGGGTCCAGACCCAGTAGCTCGGCGATCTCTTCGACCACCACGTCGAAGATCAGCTCGCTCAGCTCTTCCTCGTCTTCGGCCCGGGCCAGCAGCGGCCGCCGGTAGAGCACGATCCGGGGCGAATGGGCACCGCCCTGCGTGCGCGGATCGGCCTCACCGGGGTCGATCCGCGCCAGCGGCACCGGCACCAGGTCCTCGCCCTGGATCTCTTCGTCCGGCACTTCCTGGACCGCGAACTCGATGCCGGACAGCTCGGTTTCCCAGCGCGGCTCCAGCCGGGCCACCGCGTCCAGGACCAGGTCATCGAACTGCTGGGCCCGGCTGCGGTAGAGCGGGACGTCGGTCGGTACGAGCCGGCCTCGCAGGCCGCGCCCGTGCCGGTCCCGGCGCCGGACGCGCCGCCGTTCAGCGCCGGAATTCTTCTGATCGGCCTGCACAGTTACCGAGCGTATCCCCAGCGCGGGCCGACCGCGAAGACACGATGGTGAAGAGTGCCCCGGGTGGTGGCGTTACCGACCCCGGCCAGCTACCGTCAACGGGTGTACCGGGCCGTGCGCCTGGCCCGTTGCTGGGGCCGGTGGCCGCCGGTGGAGATGATCACGTGAGTGAGGTGGGTCGGTGAGTTCGCGTTGCTGCTCGCGCACCGCATGCAGGCAGCCCCCCGTCTACACGCTCACGTACGTCTACCGCGACTCCACCGCGGTGCTGGGGCCGCTGGCCGCTTACGTCGAGCCGCACTGCTACGACCTGTGCGCCAAGCACGCTGAGCGGCTGACCGTGCCCCGCGGCTGGGACGTGGTCCGGCTGCCCGGCGACCCCGTGCAGCAGAGCGTGGACGACCTGGAGGCCCTGGCCAACGCGGTACGGGAGGTTTCCCAGCAGCAGCGCCAGCGGCCGCCGGGGACCGAGCCGGTCGGGCAGGGCGTGGAGGTGGGCCGGCGTCGCCACCTGAGGATGGTCCGTTCGGCCCCGGCCGAGCCGAAGCCACCGACCGAGACCGCCGGGCGCCAGCCCACCACTTAGCCCCGGGGGCAACCGGTAGGCTCTGAGGCCGGGCGCCGCCGCTGGGGGCGCATGTCCTCAGTGGGTGGGTGAGTTGGCGGAGATCTTCAAGGCGTACGACATCCGCGGTGTCGTACCCGATGACCTGGACGAACATGTGGCCGAAGCGGTGGGTGCCGCATTCGCCCGGCTGACCGGCGCGCGCCAGCTGGTGACGGTCCACGACATGCGGACGTCCTCCGCGCCACTGGCCAAGGCTTTCGGCCGGGGCGCGACAGCGCAGGGCGCTGAGGTCATAGCGGCTGGTCTCGGCTCCACCGACATGCTCTACTACGCCAGCGGCGTCCTCGGCATCCCCGGCGCCATGATCACCGCCAGCCACAACCCGGCCCGCTACAACGGCATCAAGCTGTGCCGGTCCGGGGCCAAGCCGGTGGGCCAGGAGACGGGGCTGACCGAGCTGCGGGAGATGGTGGTGGCGGGTGTGCCGGCCGGTACCGCGCCCGTCGGCCGCATCGTGGCCCGCGACCTGCTCACCGGGTACGCCGAGCACCTGAAGAAGCTGGTCGACGTGTCCAGCATCCGGCCGCTGAAGGTCGTGGTGGACGCGGGCAACGGCATGGCCGGGCACACCGTGCCCACCGTGTTCGAGGGCCTGCCCATCGACCTGGTACCGATGTACTTCGAGCTGGACGGCTCGTTCCCGAACCACGAAGCCAACCCGATCGACCCGGAGAACTTGCGCGACCTGCAGCGCAAGGTCACCGAGACCGGGGCGGACATCGGGCTGGCCTTCGACGGCGACGCCGACCGCTGCTTCGTGGTGGACGAGCGGGGCGAGATCGTGTCCCCGTCGGTGCTGACCGCGCTGATCGCCCGCCGCGAACTGGCCGGTGAGCCCGGCGCCACGGTCATCCACAACCTGATCACCTCACGCGCGGTGCCGGAAATCATCGCCGAGTCCGGCGGTACCCCGGTACGCACCCGGGTGGGGCACTCGTTCATCAAGGCCGAGATGGCCCGCACCAGCGCGATCTTCGGCGGCGAGCACTCCGGCCACTTCTACTTCCGTGACTTCTGGTTCGCCGACAGCGGCATGCTGGCCGCGCTGCACGTGCTGGCCGCGCTCGGACACCAGGACGGTCCGCTGTCGGAGCTGCTGGCCCAGTACGCCCGCTACGCCGCCAGCGGCGAGATCAACAGTGAAGTGAGCGACCAGGCGGGCGTCACCGCCCAGGTCCGCGAGATCTACGCCTCCCGTCCGGGGGTGACCAGCGATGACCTGGACGGGCTGACCGTGCAGGCCCCCGACTGGTGGTTCAACCTCCGGCCGTCCAACACCGAGCCGCTGTTGCGGCTCAACGTCGAAGCGGCCGACCAGGCCACTATGGAATCACTGCGGGACGAGGTGCTGGGGCTGGTCCGCGGCACCCCGGGCCGGGAACGATAGGAGAGACGGCATGAAACTCGACAACTGGCTGCTGGACATTCTGGCCTGCCCCAACTGCCACTCGACTCTGCAGGCCGACGACGAGGCCAGCGAGCTGGTGTGCACCAACAGCGAGTGCGGCCTGGCCTACCCGGTACGCGACGACATCCCGGTCCTCCTGGTCGACGAGGCCCGCCGTCCCGGAGTGGGGGCGTGACCTCCGGCGGTGACCTGACCGGACTGGATAACGACGGACTGGATGACGACGGGCTGGCCGACGAGTTCGCCTCGGACCGGCTCGACGATGCCGACCTGGTCGAGGCGGCCGATCCCGGCGGCATGCTCCGCCAGGTGGCGTCGTCCGCGGCTCAGGTCCGGTCGGCCGTGCGTACCTGCGCCGAGGTCGACCTGTCCCCCGTCACCGGGAGCGACCGGCCCCGGGCCATCGTGGTGGCGGGGATGGGTGGCTCCGGCATCGCCGGCGACGTGCTCGCCGCCGTCTGCGGCACCAGTAACGCCACCCAGATCATCACCTCGCACGGGTACCAGCTGCCCGGCTGGGTTGGCGCGACCGACCTGGTCATCGCGGTGTCCTGCTCTGGGTCGACCGAGGAGACGCTGGGCGCGGCGACCGAGGCGGTCCGCCGCGGCTGCCACCTGGTCGGCGTGGGCGCGGCCGGGTCACCGCTGGCCGACGTGGCCACCCAGGCCCGGGCGCCCTTCATCCCGGTGGTCTCGGCCGGGATGCCCCGGTCGACGCTGTGGAGCCTGTGCATCCCCCTGATCGCCGTGGCCGAGCAGATCGGCCTGGTCGACGTGGGCGAAGAGGTGTACGAGAGCGTCGCCGCGGGCCTGGAGGAGATCGCGTTCCAGTGCCGCCCGACCAGTGAGTCGTTCGTCAACCCGGGCAAGTCGATGGCCCTGGACCTGATGGGCACGCTGCCGGTGATCTGGGGCAGCTCACCGCTGGCCGCGGTGGCGGCCCAGCGCTTCGCGGCCCAGCTCAACGAGAACGCCAAGTACCCGGGCATCCCCGGGGAACTGCCGGAGGCCAATCACAATCAGGTGGTGGCGTTCGACGGGCCATTCGCGCCGGGGACCACGCTGGAGGCCAGTTCCGGCTTCCCGCAGCGGCTGGTGCTGCTGGCCGACCCGGCCGAGCACCCGCAAGTGGCCCGGCGGCGCGAGGCGTCGGCTGAGCTGGCCGCCGCGCGGGGGATCCGGGTCACCGAGCTGCCGATGACCGGGGAGCATCCGCTGCAGCGGTTCGCCAGTGTGGTGCCTCTCATCGATTACGCCACCGTCTACCTGGGCATTGCCACCGGTGTGGACCCGACGCCGATCGAAATCATCCAGGAGCTGAAAGAGCGGATTTCCTAGGCTCCAGTTGGGAAGGAAGCGGGCATCAAGACTCACGAGCAGCCGCGCGAAGACGCCCGCACGGCCACCGCCGTCGACCGGTCCGGTGAGCAGGGGGCGCAGCCGACCGACAAGAAAGAGAAGCGGTCTGGCAGCCTGCTCGCGGTCCTGGCTGCCCTGGGCGCCAACATCGGCATTGCCATCATCAAGCTCATCGCGTTCGTGCTCACCGGCTCGGCTTCACTGCTGGCCGAGTTCGTGCACTCGCTGGCCGACTGCAGCGACCAGATCCTGCTGCTGGTGGGCCGGAGCCGGGCGGACCGCGCCGAGACCGAGGAGCACCCGTTCGGCTACGGCCGCGAGCGCTACCTCTACGGCTTCCTGGTGTCGGTGGTGCTGTTCGCGGTCGGCGGCGCGTACTCCGTCTACGACGGCATCCACAAGATCATCAAACCCGAGCCGCTGACCACGGCGTGGATCGCGTTCGCCGTGCTGGCCATCTCGGCGGTGCTGGAGGGCTCGTCGCTGCGGGTCTCGGTCAAGGAGTCGAACCAGCTCCGGCACGGACGCAGCTGGCTCACCTTCATCAGGCGGATCAAGGAGCCCGACCTGATCGTGACCCTGCTGGAGGACACGGCGGCCCTGGTCGGCCTGGTGTTCGCGTTCATCGGTGTCGGCCTGTCCGTGCTCACCGGCAACTCGGCCTGGGACGGCGCCGGCTCGGTGGCCATCGGCCTGCTGCTGGCCTTCGTCGCGGTCGTGGTGGCCCGGGAGACCTCGAGCCTGCTCATCGGTGAGGCGGCCAGTGACGAGGCGGAGAAGACGATCGTGGAGGCGCTGCAGGACGGCCCCGAGGTGGAACGGGTCATCCACATGCGCACGATCCACATGAGCCCGGACTCGCTCCTGGTCGCGGCCAAGATCGCGATCCGGGCCAGCGACTCGGCCGAGGCCATCGTGCGCGGCATCGACGCGGCCGAGCGCCGGGTTCGTAAGGCCCTGCCCATCGCCCACGTGATTTATCTCGAGCCCGACGTCTACGAGGAATCCAGGATCGACGACACCGACCCCGCGATCCGGACCGTCCAGCGGGCCTCGGGCGAGTACGACGGTCCCGACTATCCACGCGGGACCGGTCCGCTCCCCCAGCCCGACCAGGACAGCTCAGCCCCGTAGCAGCCTTATTAAAATATTTAAAAAGGCATTACGGCGGGAAGCGGTCAGATACGGCGGTAATCCCGCACGGACATGCGGGGGCCACGCCGGGGCGGCCGTAGACCGCTGAGCTCGACCAGGCGGGTGACCCGGTAGCGATGGCCGGCGAAGGGAGCGAGCAGCGCGAGCATGCCGTCGTCGTCGACCCGCTGGCCGGCCAGCGCCCAGCCGACGGCCTTGGGCAGGTTGTAGTCGCCGACGGAGACCGCATCTGGGTCACCGAAGGCGCGCTGCATGGTCTCGGCCGCGGTCCACACGCCGATGCCGGGCAGCAGCTGCAGGCGGCGGCTGGCCTCGGCGGCATCGAGGGCGACGACCTCCTCCAGGCGCCCGGCCACCCCGCAGGCCCGGCCGATGGTGCGGGCCCGGACCATTTCCACCCCGGCCGCGTGCCACTCCCAGGACGGGATCCGGGCCCAGACCCGGGGCGGGGGGAACACCCGCATGCCGCGCGGCGCCGGCCCCGGTGCGAGGCTGCCGAACTTGGTCAGCAGGATGCGCCAGGCCCGGTGGGCCTCGATGCTGACCACCTTCTGCTCCAGCACCGCGGGGACCAGGGCTTCCATCACCCGCTGGCTGCGGCCGATGCGCAAGCCGTCGTGCCGGGCGGCCAGCTGGCGGACCAGCGGGTGCGGGCCGGGGTCGAAGCCGTCCCGCCGGTCGGCGGCACCGAGCATCTCCGGCAGCGTGTCCAGCAGCCAGGCCGCCCCCGGGCCCCAGGCCGCGGCCGCGATGTCCTGGCCGCGTTCGGGCAGCACGCGCAGGGTGGCCGGGCCCTCCGGGGTCAGCGAGGTGCGCCAGACCGCCCCCACCGGGTCGACCCGGTAGGTAGGGTCACCGCCGCCGCGCCCGTGCACCGACAGGGTCAAGCGCACCCTGATAGGAAACGGGGCACGCCAGTCCCTTACCAGGGGCTCCTGGCCCTGGTACGGCCTGCGCGGCGAGACTTCGGGAGACCGGCGGGGTTCGGGGGGCTGCTGGGGCTCAGGCGCTTGCTGGGGCTCGTGAGTCTGCTGGGGCTTGTGGGGCTGCTGGGGCTGCTGGGGCTCGTGAGAAATGAGTTGCGGAACCGGGCCGGGAGCCGGGTCCGCAGGCAGCGCCGGAGCAACCATGTCAGGCGTCGGAGGAGAACCGGACGGACGTCGGGGCCAGGCGCACGTCGGGCCAGACCCGGAGGCCGCGAGCCAGCTCGTTGCCGGTGCCGATGACGGCCCGGTCGCCGATGACGGCACCGTCGATGACGGCGCCCTCGGCGATCTGGGCGCCGGCGCCGAGGATGCTGTCCCGGACCACCGCGCCCGGGCCCACCTGCACGCCGTCGAACAGCACGCTGCCGTCCACCTCTGCGCCCGCGGCGATCTGCGACCCGGCCCCCACGGTGGTGCCCCCGCTCAGGGTGGCGCCGTCCGCCACGGACGCGCCCGGCAGGACCAGGGCCGGCCCGGTCGGGCCGGGCAGCGCGGAGGAGGCCAGCGTGCCCAGCACGAGGTCCCGGGAACCCTGCACGAACGCGGCCGGGGTGCCCACGTCGAGCCAGTAGGCCGTGTCGATGTAGCCCATTACGGTCCGGCCGCCCTCGATCAGGCCGGGGAACGTCTCTCGCTCCACCGACACCGGACGATCGGCCGGGATGGCGTCGATGACCGAGCGGGTGAACACGTAGCAGCCGGCGTTGATCCGGTTGGTCACCGGGTTCGGCGTCTTCTCCAGGAACGCGGTGACCCGCCCGGACGGGTCGGTCGGCACGCAGCCGAACGCGGCCGGGTCCGGCACCTCGACCAGGTGCAGCGTGACCGCGGCGTCGGCCTTGCGGTGCACGTCCAGCTGTTCGCCCAGGTCGTGACCGGACAGGACGTCGCCGTTGAGCACGACCACCGGGTCGTCCGGGCCGCCGTGCAGCAGGCTGGCCGCGTTGCGGATGCCGCCGCCGGTGCCCAGCGGGACCTCCTCGTACACGTAGTCGATCGACAGGCCGAGCGCGGACCCGTCGCCGAAGGCCTCGCGGAACATCTCGGCCCGGTACGAGGTGGCCAGCACCACGTGCGTGACGCCGGCCCCGGCGGCCCGGGCGAACTGATGGCGGAGGAAAGGCACGCCCGCCGTGGGCAGCAGCGGCTTGGGCGCGGACAGGGTCAGCGGCCGGAGCCGGGTGCCCTTGCCCCCGACCAGGAGGATCGCTTCGAGTGGTTCACGCGGCATGGGTAGGTCGCCTCACGGTCGTCGGTGATAGGGCCCGCGGGCCCGGCGTTACACGGCGCTCTGCTGGTCGGCGCTGGCCTCGACGGCACGGCGGTAACAAGCCAGGTGCGCCTCGGCCGAGGCGGCCCAGGTGAACTCCTGCGCCCGGGCGTGCCCGGCCAGCGCCAGCGCCTCGCGGCCGGCCGGGTCCTCCAGCATGCCACGTAGCGCGGTCTCGATGCTGGCCGCGTCGGGCTCGGTGTAAGCCACCGCGTCCCCGCCCACCTCGGGCAGCGACGTGCAGTGCGTAGTCAGCACGGGCGCGCCGCAGGCCATCGCCTCCAGCACGGGCAGGCCGAAGCCCTCCCCCCGGCTGGGGTAGGCGTACACCAGCGAACCGCCGAGGAAGCCGGGCAGCATCGAGAACGGCAGGTAACCCGGGCGGACCAGGCGCAGGTGCGGCGGCACGGCGGCCACGGCCGCGTCCACCTCGTCGCTCCAGCCCCCGCCGCCGGCCAGCACCAGCGCGGGCGGCTCGTCCAGATCCGCCACCGCTCCGGCCCAGCCCTTGATCAGCGCGGCCACGTTCTTGCGCGGGTCCAGCGCGCCCAGGAACGCGATGTACGGCTTGCCGTGCAGGCCGAGGCGGTCGGACACCAGGCTGACCTGCTCGGGGTCGGGCCGGTGGAACAGCGTGTGGTCCACGCCGTGGTAGGCCACGTCGATCCGGGTCGGGTCGGCACCCAGGACCCGGACCAGCTCGTCCCGGGTGGCCTTGGACGGCACGATGAGCCGGGCCGCGCGGCGGACCGCGGTCCGGATGGCCGACTTGTAGAACACCGACGACACCGGGCTGTGCAGCTCGGGCTCGGTGAAGAACGTGAGGTCGTGGATGGTGACCACGGTGGGCCGGCCCGGCCGCAGCGGCATCGAGTAGTGCGGCGCGTGGATGACGTCCGCGCTGACCTGCTGGGCCAGCACCGGCAGCCCGGACTGCTCCCAGGCCAGGCGGGCGGCCCGGTGCATGATGGTCGGCGGGGCGGTCGCGATCTGGGCGTCGGTGATAAGCCGGCGGTAGCGCTCCTCGTCCGCACGCTGGCAGGCGATGGCCAGGTCGGTCCCGGCCGCGCCGAGCGCGGTCAGCAGCCCGTCAACGTACCGGCCGAGCGCGCCGCGGTCAGCCGGTACCTCTGTCGCGTCAACAAGCACACGAGGCGCCACGGCCGTATCGGCTCCTCTCCACCCCTAACGGGCACTCCGTGCCGTATTCACAGTTCGGGAGGCCAGCAACGCTGTGATGTCCCGTCAGCACCGAAGCCTACGCCCTCCGTGGGGCGGACGCTCACGGCGTGGCGGCCTGCGTGGCGGGCTCGGGCGCGGCGGTCTCCGGGGCGCTGTCCGGGCGCTTACGGGCCCGAATCAGGACAATCGCACCCTGGTCCTGCTGGCTGATCCGGTCGGACGCGGCGACCAGCGCGGCCAGCGGCGCGGCGGCATTGAAGCCGACCTTGCCACCCTTGGCCGACAGGGTCAGGTACAGCCGCTCTGACCAGCCCGAACGGAACTGGTAGGCGTACTCGGCCACGTCCAGGCCCCGCTCGGCCAGCAGCCCGGTCAGCTCACCGTGGGTGTAGGTGCGCTGCACGTGGTAACGCTTGGCGTGCGCGGCGAACAGGTCCGGATACTGGCCCTTGCGGCTCAGCGTGTCGGCCGACATGACCAGCTCGCCGCCGGGGGCCAGCACCCGGGCGATCTCGCTGAGGGCCTGGGGCCCGTCGTCGAAGTGCTCGATGGCGCAGATCGACAGCACCCGATCGAACGACCCGTCCGGGAACGGCAGCCGCAGCGCGTCGCCCAGCACCTGGGCGGGCGAGTGGGCCAGCTGGGCGCCGCGCCGCAGCTTCTGGCCGGCGATGTCGATGTTCACCGCGTCCGCGCCGCGCTTGCGGGCCTGGCCGGCCCAGTAACCGTCACCCCCGGCCACGTCCAGGACCCGCAGGCCGTGCAGGTCGGGACCGAGCCAGCGCAGCAGGGCGCCGGCCTCTCGGTAGCGGCATACATGTACCTGGTGGCCGGCGAAAGCGACCGCGTCCGTAACGTTCATGGGGGCCAGACTAGGGCCTAGATCACGCGCCGGCAGCCCGGTCGGCCAGGGCCGCCCGGGTCATTTACCTAAACCGGCTTTTCCGTCGTGTCCGGTCAGCAGGACGGTACTGGCTTGCCTTGCTTGATGTTCTGCAGCGCGGAGACGGCCCCGGACAGCGTGCTGATCTTGACCACCCGCAGCCCGGCCGGGACCGCGCCCCTGGTGTCGGAGCAGTTGGCCGCGGGGGCCAGGAACACGGTGGCCCCCGCGTCCCGCGCCGCGATCATCTTCTGCTGGATGCCACCGATCGGAGACACCGCCCCGTTGGCGGAGATCTCGCCCGTGCCCGCGATGAACTTGCCGCCGGTGAGGTTCTCCGGGCTGATCTTGTCGATGATCCCGAGCGCGAACATCGTGCCCGCGCTGGGCCCGCCGATCTGGCCGATCTGGATCGTGACCTTGAACGGGAACTGGTACAGGTCCTGCACCTCAACGCCGAGGACGGGGCGGCCGTCGACCTGCTGGGCGGTCAGCTGGGTGTGCTGGGTCGTGCCACCCCGGATGAAGGTGAGCGTGATCGGCTTGCCTGCGTGCGCCTTGATCAGCGCGGTCAGCTGGCTGGTCCCGGTGACGGGCTGGCCGTCCACCGCGGTGATCAGGTCTCCGGGCTTGAGCTTGCCGTAGGCGGGCAGGCCCGGTTTGACGGTGACCACCTGGGCCACGGTCTTGTAGGCGATGCCCTGCTGGTGCAGCGCGGCCGCGGTGGCGCTTTGCTGCGAGCTGGTCATCTGCACCTGGTCCTGCTGCGTCACCTGCTGCTGCGACTGGCCCGGCGCGAAGATCTCGCTCTGCGGCACGACCGCCTCATGCGGATTCAGCCAGGCCCGCAGCGCGGTGAACACGTTGAACTGGTGCCCGGGGCCGCCCTCGTAGGTGATCGAGACCATGTTCAGGTGGCCGCTGGTCGGGTACACGCGATGGCCGGTGATGGTGATCAGCGGCTTCCCGGACTGGTCCTTGCCCAGCGTGTTGAGCGTAGGCCCGGGCCCCAGGATGACGTAGGGAACGGGCAGCCGTTCCGCGACCAGGATGGCGATGATCACCGCGACGGCCGAGATGTACAGCGTCAGGGTGCGGCGGTGCATGACCGGAAGACTACGCGCAGCCGACCCATTCGCTGGAACCGTCCCCGAACCGCTGGTGCTTCCAGATGGGCACGGTCGCCTTCAGCTCGTCGATCAACATCCGGCAGGCCTCGAAGGCGTCCCCGCGGTGGACGCAGGACACGGCGACGACCACGGCGAGGTCGCCGATGGCCAGGTCGCCGACCCGGTGCACCGCGGCCACCCCGATGGCGGGGAACTTCTCCGCGACCTCTTCGGCCACCCGGCGCAGCTCGGCCTCGGCCGAGGGGTGGGCCTGGTAGCTCAGGCCACTGACCGATGCGCCGTGGTCGTGATCCCGGACGGCGCCGGCGAACAACGCGATCCCGCCCGCCTCGTCGGCCATGACGGCACGGTGCACCTCATCCACCGACAACGGGGTGTCGCGGATGGCGATCAGCTGGACTGCACTCACCCGGCGATTCTACCGGGGAGAGAGCCGGGTCAGGTGCCCGCCTTGCGGCGGCGGCGGGCGATGCGCACGATGGCGGCGGTGCCGATCACCGCACCGGCGCCAGCCGCGGCCCCGGCCGCGGTGATCGTGGCCTCCTTGCGGGTGATGCGCCGGCCGGCCACCGCGTGCCGTCCTTCCCGGCTCTCCAGCAGCGCCGCCAGGACCTCGGGGTTGCCGTACTCCGGCCGCCAGCCCGCCTGGCGCAGGGTCTCGCAGTCCACCACCCACGGGTAGACCACGTAGCGCAGGTCCGCGGCCGGCGCCGGGGTGACCCCGACCCGGTGCAGCCGCTGCGCGGTCCCGAACGTCAGGCTGGCGGGCAGCTCGATCTCGCGTAGGCCGCTCAGCTCGTAGACCTGTTCCTGATCCAGCCAGCCGTCGCAGCCGACCGCGAACTCTCCGGTGACCTCGCCCGCCACGGCCAGCTCGAGCGCGGACACCAGGTCGTCGATGTGGCAGAACTGCCAGCGCGGCGCGGCCCCCTTCACGGTCAGCAGCCGGGGCGCCTCGAAGTGCCGGGTCACGATGGTGTCGATCTCGTCGCCGACCAGCGCGGCCGGCCGGACCACGGTCAGCTCCAGGCCCGGGTGGGCGCGCGGCGACCGCCCCGCGAGCTGCTCGATCTCCAGTAGGTCGCCGGCCACGCTGCTGTCGATGTCGGCCGCCAGCGGGGTGTCCTCGGCCAGCGGCACCGGGTTGTCGGGCTTGGCCCCGTAGACCATCGTGCTGGTGACCAGCACGACCCGGCCGACCCGGCCGGCCGCGGCCGCGGTCAGCACGGTCTGCGCGCCGCGCACGTTGAAGGCGCGCCGGGCCCGGTGCTCGGAATCGGGGGCCAGGTCCAGGTCGGTGTGCACCACCACGTCGACGCCGGCCAGCCGTCCCGCCAGCGCCGGGTCGCGGACGTCGGCCACCCGCCAGGTCACGCCGCGGACGTCGCCCCGGTGGTCGTCGATCGCGACCACCTTCTTAACCCGGTCGGACTCGGCCAGCCGGGCGATCAGGGCCCGGCCCACCCCGCGGGCGGCGCCGGTGACCGCGACCACCGGGTGCTTTCCCTCGATCACCTGGGCCACCCTGGTTTGGTCAATCGCGGTGTCCTGTACCTGGTCAGCCAGGGTGTCCAGCTCGGACAAGCCGGCCGGAACGGGTGGGCCAGCTGGAGCGGTGGGCTCGTCCCCGGCCGGGCGCGCGGCACGGTCAACGGGTCCGGCAGTGGCCCCGGCCGCCGTGCCACCGCTGCGCCGTTGGCGAACCTGGCCTGGTGCGTTTCTCAAATTGGGCTGCTCCCGAGATAACGTTGATCGTCATGACCCTTCCATCCTGCCCGAGAGGACGGACAAATGGCTGATCGTCCGTTCGGCTTCGGCCTGCCCGACCCTGACCGGCGGCCGGGTGAGCCCGGAGGATCCGGTGGTGGCCAGCAGCCGCCCGGAGGTTCTGGTGGTTCTGGTGGCGGTGCCGGTGGGGGCGGCGGCCAGCCGCCAGCGTCCGGCGGCCCGTTCGGAGCCGCGAACCCGTTTGGCGACCCCCAGCAGTTCGCGGACGCGCTGCGCCAGTTCGCCGATCTGATGTCCTGGCAAGGCGGTCCGGTCAACTGGGACCTGGCTAAGAACGTAGCGCGGCACGCGGTAGCGGCCGCCGGTGACCCCAGCGTGCTGGCCCCCCAGCGGCAGGAGGTCACCGAGGCCCTGCGCCTGGCCGACCTGTGGCTGGAAGAGGCCACCACCTTCCCGTCGGGGATCAAGACCACCGCGGCCTGGAGCCGGTCGGAGTGGGTCGAGGCGACGTTCCCGGTCTGGTCGAAGCTGTGCGAGCCCATCGCCGCCACCGTGGTGGACGGCATGAGCAACATGATGCAGGTCGACCCGGAGCAGATGGAAGGCATCCCCGAGGAGCTGAAGTCGGCCTTCGGCGCATTCGGCGGCGGGATGGGCGGACTCGGGGCCCTGGGCGGGCTCGGCGCGATGATGAAGCAGGTCGGCGGGGCGATGATCGGTGGCCAGGTCGGCGCGGCCGTGGCCGAGCTGGCCGGCGAGGTCACCGGGTCGTTCGACATCGGGTTGCCGCTGGGCCCCAAGGGGACCGCGGCGCTGCTGCCGTCCGGGGTGGCCGCGTTCGGCGCGGGTCTCAGCCTGGACGCGGGCGAGGTCCGGCTGTACCTGGCCCTGCGCGAAGCGGCCCACCACCGGCTGTTCGCTCACGTGCCCTGGCTGACGGCGCACCTGTTCGGCGCCGTCGAGGCCTACGCCCGGGGCATGACCGTCGACCTGTCGCGGCTGGAGGAAGCCATGCCGCAGGTCGACCTGAGCAACCCCGAGGCGCTGCGGGACGCGCTGGCCGGCGGCGAGCTGTTCCGCCCGGAGAACACGGAAGCGCAGAAGGTGGCGCTGGCCCGGCTGGAGACCGCGCTGGCCCTAGTCGAAGGCTGGGTCTCGACCGTGGTCGACGCCGCCGCCTCGGACCGGTTGCCGCACGCCAGTGCGCTGGCCGAAGCGATCCGCCGCCGCCGGGCCACCGGTGGTCCGGCCGAGCGCACCATGGCCACCCTGGTCGGCCTGGAGCTGCGGCCGCGGCGGCTGCGCGAAGCGGCCACGATCTGGCAGGGCCTGACCGAGGCCCGCGGTGTCGACGGCCGGGACGCGGTCTGGGCCCACCCGGACCTGCTGCCCTCGGCGGAAGACCTGGACGACCCGGAGGGCTTCGTCCGCGGCGGCCCGGACCTGGACTTCAGCGAGCTGGACGTGGACTCCCTGACCGACCCGGACAAGGCTCCTGGTGCTCCTGAGGCTCCTGGTGCGGAGGGGTCCACTGAGGCTGAGGAGCCTAAGGAATCTGGTGAGGCTGGCGGGTCCGCTGAGGCCGGTGGGGCTGAGGGTTCCGATGAGACTGGCAACTCCGAGGGGCCTGAAGGGTCCGGCGGGCCGAGCGGGACCTGAGGGGTTCGCGGAGCGAGCAGGGCCTGCGGGTTCGGCGAGCCGAGCGGGACCTGAGGGGTTCCGCGGAGCGGGACCTGAGGGGTTCCGCGGAGCGGGACCTGAGGGGTTCCGCGGAGCGGGACCTGAGGGGTTCCGCGGAGCGGGACCTGAGGGCCTGGTGTGGTGCCTGAGAGGCGGCCGGGCCGAGTGGGTCAGGGGGGCCGGCGGGCTTAGCGGGTCGGGTGGGTCCGACACGCCGGAGACCGGCTGATCCACCAGGAGAAATCTTTTCTCCACAAGGGGTGGACGACGTTCGGGCAGTTGAGACCGTCTGTCAGCAATTGCGCGGGTAGATATCCACAGGCTCGCGCGACGGATTTCCCCAGCAACACGCCGGTCACTCCCCACGCTGTCCACAGAGTTATCCACAGGCTGTGTTGACGCGCCCGGGCTGCGGTTTCTAGGGTCACGAACAGTTCCCGGATGCGCGGGCACCTGGTCACTCGGCACGGAGCACTGGTCCTCAGGGGAAGGGGGACGGGCGCTTTAACGAGGCGATCTTGCGGTCCCGGTTCAGACCGCCCGCGCATCCGGGTTCGCCTTTCCCGGCTTGCGGTCGCGCTTCCCCGGTTTGCGGTCGCGCGACGCCTCGAGCAACCCCACCGATGGCGCCATCGGCAGGGCACAGACCCTGCAGGTGGAGAGGCCCATGAGGCGGCTGTGGCGCCCGGGCTGCGGGGTGCGTCCGTGGCGCTCGGCGGGCCGCAGTCCGCCAGGTGCCGGCCTGGGGGCAGGTGCCCGTTGGCGCCATTGGGCACACCATGCTGTGCCCTTCGGCGCCAACGGGCACCCAGTCCGAGCGGTTGCGAGTGACGTCTGAGGCTTACGCGGCGAATGTGACGCGAGGGCCGGGTCGGGCACTGGTTGGAGTGCACTGAGTGGGGCGCACTGAGTGGGGCGCCGCGCGCATGGGGGTGGCAGCCTGACCCATCCCGTCGCCGTCGTCCCGGCGGCCGAAAAAGCGGGCCGGACGGGGCGGGTCAAGCGGCGTGCTCTTCCGCCGCTTGAGGCGGCCCGGGAGGTCTGCTCGGCTGACGGGGCCGGACGACGGCGAGCGCGGGAAGGGCCAGGCCCAAGGGTCTTCCATCCATCCCGGAGCCGGAAGCGCCCCCGCCGGAGGCACCTCCCTGAGGCGCTTGGGACTCGAGTGGCGCGTGGGGTGAGAGGTGCTTGGTGGGCTTGGTGGGTGTGGAGTGCTTGGTGGACACTCGGGGGATGCGTGGGGCGTAGGGTGGGGTGGCGGTGACGCGACGCCGGCGTTGGGTGGGTGCGACTCGAGTCGCCGCGGCCTCGGGTCTCCGCAGTCTCAGTGACCCGGCGCGACCTGGGCGCTCTGGGAGCAGGGAGTCTGTTAAAAATAATCAGGATTTGTCGTTGCGGGCCATTTGGGCGGCACGGAGGCTGGCGTGCATCTCCCAGGGGGCCTGGGGCAGGACGTGTCCGGTCTCCAACAGGGACTTGAGGTTGGCGAAGACCGCGGGCCAGCCGACCGAGATCGCGTCCAGGGCGTCCTGGCTGGCCAGGTTCTCGTGGGTGACCGTGAGCCGGACGATCTCGTGGTACGGCTCGATGTCGAAGGTGACGATGGTCGGGCCGCCCGGGGACTCCTGCCCCGGCGCGTCGAACGTCAGGGCCAGGCGCTTCGGCGGGGTCGACTCGATGATCGTGCCCACCACGTCGGCGATGCCGGAGCCGTCGACGCGGCGGTGTTCCCAGGTTGAGCCCGGCTGCCAGTCGGAGACGTTGCTGTGCCCCCAGTACTGCGCGGTCAGATCGGCGCTGGTCAGCGCCTGCCACACCCGCTCGGGTGAGCTCTCGATGTAGGTGACGTACACGTAGTCCGGCCGTTCTTCGGTCACGGTGTCCTCCTCGTGCTCGGCTTGGTCCTTGATCGCGCTCAGGGCGGTCAGCCGCGGGCGCTCGAACTTCCCGATCCACCGGCGTTCGATGTCCCAGAGCGGGACCGGGTTCAGATAGTGCAGCTTGGCCCGCCCCCGGCGGACCGTGGTGATGAGGTTCGCGGCCTCCAGCACGCCGAGATGCTGGGTGGCCGACTGGCGGGCCATGTTGAGCGGGCCGCACAGCTCGGTCAGCGTCTGCCCGTTCTGCTCGCGCAACCGGTCCAGCAGCGCCCGGCGGGTCGGGTCCGCCAGCGCCCGGAACACCGCGTCGCCGTCCGGTCCGTCTGCCACTCGTTCAATATGCAGGTAATTACCTGCATAAGTCAAGTGGGATGAGGGGCGGGCGGCTGGAGTGGCCTGGGTGGCTCGGTGGGAGTCGAGGGGCCAGAGCTGGTGGCGCGGGAGCTGAACAGCCGGGCTGTACTGTCGGTGGGTGGGGTGACTATGCCGGTATGAGACCAGTACTGAAGGCCGGGTTGCGGGCCGTGTGGCGGGACCGGGACACGCTGCAGATCGGGGTGGACCCGCGGCGGGCGGTGGCGCTGTCCGGGATGAGTGACGCGGGCCGGGTGATCTCGCTGCTGGACGGGAGCCGGGACTGGGCCGGCGTGGTCGCGGCGGCCAAGGACGCCGGGATCTCGGTCAAGACCGTGCAGCGGGTGCTGGGGCTGCTGGCGAGCGCGGGCGCGCTGAGCGACCTGCCGCTGGCCACGCTGAACGCGCTGACGCCGGTGGCCCGGGGCCGGATCGGGACCGAGCTGGCTACCGCGTCGTTGAACTACGGCGACTCGGACGGGGGTGCGCGGACGCTGGCGCGGCGGCGGCTGGCGTTCGTCCGGGTGCATGGGGCCGGGCGGATCGGGGCGGCCGTGGCCGGGTTGCTGGCCGCGGCGGGCGTGGGCCAGGTCGTCTGCCGGGACGGCGGGCTGGCCGGGCCGCAGGACCTGAGCCCGGCCGGACTGGGCCTGGCCGACCTGGACCTGCCGCGGGCGGACGGGGTGGTCCGGGTCATCTCCCGGATCGCGCCCGACGTGCAGACCGCTGACCTGGGGGAACGTCCCGACCTGGCCGTGCTGACGGAGCCGGGCCGGCCGGCCGAGGCCGCGGAGCTGACCCGGGCCGGGATCGCGCACCTGGCCGTGGCCGGCGTGGAGGGGGTGGCCGTGGTCGGGCCGCTGGTCCGGCCGGGCCGGTCGTCCTGCCTGCGCTGCCTGGACCTGGCCCGGTCCGAGCGGGACCCGGCCTGGCCGCTGATCCTGGCCCAGCTGGCCGGGTCCGGGGACGGCGCACGGGACGGCCTGCGGGACGGCGGCTGCGACACCGTGCTGGCGGCGACGGTGGCGGCGCAGGCCACCGTACAGGTCCTGGCCTTTTTGGACACCGGGCGGCCGGGACGGGCGGTCAGCGACGGGGCGCTGGAGCTGGCCGTGCCCGACTGGCAGTGGCGGCGCCGGTCCTGGCCGCCGCACCCCCGCTGCCCCTGCGGCGCCGCGCCCACCGGGCCAATCGAGGGACCGGCCGGCCGGCGGCTTCAGCACGGTGGCGATGACCGAGAATTGGGAGAGTGAGCGATGACGATGTACCTCGACGCGCGGTAACGCGTACCGCCAAGCTGGCCGGCCTGCCCATCGGATACGCGGGCCGGGCGGCCCTCGGGCTGGGCAAGCGGATCGGTGGCCGCAGCGCCGAGATCGTCGCCCAGGAGATCCAGCAGCGCACGGCCGAACAGGTCTTCCGGGTCCTGGGCGAGCTCAAGGGCGGGGCGATGAAGATGGGGCAGGCCCTGTCCATCTTTGAAGCCGCGCTGCCCCCGGAGATCGCCGGGCCGTACCGGGCCACGCTGACCAAGCTGCAGGAGTCCGCGCCGCCGCTGCCCGCCCGGACCGTGCACCAGGTGCTGGTCCAGGACCTGGGCGAGAACTGGCGGGACAACTTCACCGAGTTCGACGACCAGCCGGTGGCGGCCGCTTCCATCGGCCAGGTGCACAAGGCCACCTGGCGGGACGGGCAGCCGGTCGCGGTCAAGATCCAGTACCCGGGGGCCGGCCGCGCGATCGTCAACGACTTCAACCAGCTGGCCCGGGTGGGACGGCTGTTCGGCGTGCTGATGCCGGGGCTGGACGTGAAGCCGCTGCTGGACGAGCTGCGCACCCGGGTGGCCGAAGAACTCGACTACGGGATGGAAGCCAAGTCCCAGCAGGCCTTCGCGGACGCCTACCGGGGCGACCCGGACATCTTCGTGCCGGATGTGGTCACCGCGACCGAGCACGTTCTGGTGGCCCGGTGGATGGACGGTACGCCGCTGGCCAAGATCATCAGCGAAGGCACCCAGGACCAGCGGAACCGGGCCGGGATCCTGTTGGCCCGGTTCCTGTTCTCCGGGCCGGCCCGGGCCGGGCTGCTGCACGCCGACCCGCACCCGGGCAACTTCCGGCTGCTGGACGACGGGCGGCTGGGCGTGCTGGACTTCGGCGCGGTGGACCACCTGCCGGACGGGCTGCCGCCGTTCTTCGGCCGGCTGCTGCGCATGATGGGCGAGGACCAGCCGGACGTCGAAGCGGTCGAGCGCGAGCTGCGGGAGAACAACTTCCTGCGGCCCGGCATCGACGTGGACCTGGATGCGCTGCAGGCGTTCCTGGCCCCGCTGGCCGAGCCGGCCAAGGCCGAGACCTTCCGGTTCACCCGGGAGTGGTTGCGGGGCGAGGCGGCCCGGGTCACCGACCTGAACGCGTCGAACATCTCGCGCAAGTTCAACTTGCCGCCCAGTTACGTGCTCATCCACCGGGTGTCCACGGCCGGCATCGGCGTGCTCTGCCAGCTGGAGTGCGAGGGCCGGTTCCGGGACGAGGTGCTGCGGTGGATGCCGGGGTACCTGGACGAGCCGGACGAGGGCCGCCGCTCCCTGCCGGTGGGGTAACCGGCCCTCAGCCCGGAAACGAAACGCCCGCCAGACCCCCCGACTGCGGGGTCTGGCGGGCGCCTGCAGTGACGTCCGGCCCAGGTCGGACTGGTCCAGATCAGGTCGGTCCAGGTCAGGCCTGCAGCGCGGAACGCAGCCGCGCTTCGGTCCGGCGGGCCGCGTGCGCCCGGCGCTCAGCGCGCTGGGCGCGCCGCTCCACCCGGTGCAGGGCCCGGACCTGACGCGCGTAGCGCGTCCGGGACGCCTCTTGGAGGAGACTTCTATGTCGGTCGGTTGCCATTTGCTCGGTCAGATACATGCTTTCCGCCACCCTTGACGTCATCATCAGGCTGCTGGTCGCACGCGCCATCGGCGTACGGTCAAGCCGCCACTTCAGTTTTGCGGGGGCGGCCCCGGGGCCGCTTGCGCGGCACGACCGTCCCTTGCAGGAGAAGCTCTCCGCCCCAGACACCCCACGGCTCGCGGCGTTCCAGTGCGCCGGCCAGGCACACCAGCCGCGCCGCGCAGTCGAGGCAGAGCGCCTTGGCGCTCTCCACGTCCTGCGGTGATTCGGCGAAGAACAACTCCGGATCTTCGGTGCAGGGCAGGTTCATCTTGGTCAGCTGGAGCCCCCCGGACTCAGCCGAACCTGTCTTCAATCCCGCTGCATCCGCGCTGGCGGTGGCATTGGGCCACTGCATCGGAGCCAACCCCTCTCGTGCATCCCTCGTTATGCGATCTCTCGCCCTTCCGATGGGACCGGGGCCCAGAAAAACACTGAGGCCGCGGACCCTGTGTGGGTCCGCGGCCTTGAGGAGTTCTGCCGGCTCTCAGGCCGGTGGATGTTCCCTCAAGGGTTGCGAACCCGACTCGCCAGCGCCATTGGCGCTAACGCGGGTCATGTAGATGTCGTTGGTGGGGATTTTGGTCGTCCCCGGCTTCTTGGCGGCGGCCGGCTTGATCCGGTCCACGTCGCTATTGACCTGGTCGAAGACCAGGGCAGTGCCACGCAGGTGGAGGAAGCCGATGGCCCCCGTGCACCAGGAAGTGGGCAGGCCGGTGCCGACGCCCAGCGGGGCGGCGCTCAGCATGGCAATGCCGCTACCGGCCGGCACGACCGTCTGAACGGTGAATTCGTTCGTCATCACTGGGCACCTCCCTTCGGGGTTTCGACTACTGGCCCAGACGCATGGCAGAAGCCTAGGTGGGCCCCCCGCGTGCGGGCAACCTATTTTTGACCTGGTTTTTTAGGTGAATAATCAAGCACCAACAAGGGGCGTAAAAGGGCGCCCCTACGCCGTCTTCGGACGCGGCAGAATGTTATTCAGATCGGGCATTCGTCCCGGTGCCTGAGCCTTGCGGCCCGGGGCCTGAATCTTCCGGCCCGGTGCGGATCAGGCCTTCCTGGACGACCGAGCAGACCAGGTCACCCTCGGCGGTGAAGACCTCGCCCCGGGCCAGGCCCCGGGCGCTGGCCGCCACCGGCGACTCCTGGGCGTAGAGCAGCCACCGGTCGGCCCGGAACGGGCGGTGGAACCACATGGCGTGGTCCAGGCTGGCGCCCCGGGTCCGGCCGTCGGCCCAGGACAGCCCGTGGCCGAGCAGCACCGAGTCGAGCAAGTCAGGTCCGAGGCGTAGGTCATCAGGCAGACGTGCAGCAGCGGGTCGTCGGGCAGCTCGCCGTTGACCCGCAGCCAGACCAGGTTGTCGGTGCGGCGCAGGGACGGGTCCCGTTCCGCCTCGAACGTCAGTGGGCCGATGTAGCGCACGTCGATCGGGCTGTTGCGGAACGGGTCGGGGATCGCGCCGAACAGCTTGTCCATCCGGTCGATGGTGAGCGGGATCTCCTCCGGCGGCGGCACCTGAGGCATCTGGTCCGCGTGCTCCGGGCCGGGTTCGGGCCGATGGAAGGATGCGGACAGGGTGAAGATCGTCTTGCCGTGCTGGATCGCCGACACCCGGCGGGTGGTGAACGAGCGCCCGTCCCGGACCCGCTCCACTATGTACACCAGCGGCACCGCCGGGTCGCCGGGACGGATGAAGTACGCGTGCAGCGAGTGCACCGGCCGGTCCGGGTCGACGGTGCGGCCCGCGGCCACCAGGGCCTGCCCGGCGACCTGGCCGCCGAACACCCGCTGGACCCGCTCGTCCGGGCTGCGGCCGCGGAAGATGTCCAGCTCGATCTGCTCCAGGTCGAGCAGGTCCAGCAGCGCGTCCAGCGGTTTGCTCATGTCCGGTTCACCATTTTTTTCTTCGTCGCAGATCCAGGGCCAGTCCGCAGCGCGGTCAGGAACCGGGACGGCTCGGCCCCGCCGCGGGCACCGGGCCCCCGGGCGCTGGCCCAGGACAGGTACAGCCGCATCCGGGCCCGGGTGACGGCCACGTACAGCAGGCGGCGTTCCTCCTCCACGGCCGCCGGGGTGCGCGCGTAGACGATCGGCATCACCCCTTCGACCAGGCCGGGCAGCACCACCGTGTCCCACTCCAGGCCCTTGGCCGCGTGCATGGTGGCCAGGGTCACCCCGTGCAGGACCGGGGCGTGGCCGAGCTCAGCGCGCTTTTGCAGGTCGGCCACGAAGTCGGCCAGGGTGGCGGCGGGACGCTCGGCGGCCAGGTCGTCGGCCAGCTGGGCCACGGCCACCAGCGACTCCCAGCGCTGCCGGCTGGTGCCGCCGCCGGCCGGCTCGACCGGGGTGAGCCCGAGCCCGGACAGCACCGTGCGTACCTCGGCCGCCAGCGGGCCGGTGGCATCGGTCTCGGCCGTGCCGCGCAGCGCGCCCCGCAGCAGCATGATGGCCTGCCGCACCTCGGGCCGGTCGTAGAACCGCTCCGAGCCGCGGACCTGGTAGGGGACGCCGGCCGCGGTCAGCGCGGTCTCGAACCGCTCCAGCATCGCGTTGATCCGGACCAGGATCGCGATCTCGTGGACCGGGTGGCCGCCCTCGATCAGCGAGCGCACGGTCCGGGCCAGGCCCTCGGCTTCGGCGACCTCGTCGCTGTAGCCGGTCAGCACCGGCTCCGGGCCGGACGGCCGCTGCGCCATCAGCTGGCTCGCCGTGGGCCCCACCAGCTGGTTGGCCAGGGTGACGACCTGCGGAGTGGACCGGTAGTCGCGGACCAGGCGGACCACGGTCGCGTTGGGATATTCAGCCCCGAACCGGGTCAGGTACTGGTGGGTGGCGCCGGTGAACGAGTAGATCGTCTGGTGCGGGTCGCCGACCACGCACAGGTCGTCCCGGCCCCCGAGCCAGGCGTCGAGCAGCAGCTTCTGCAGCGGGTTGACGTCCTGGTACTCGTCCACCACGAAGTGCCGGAACATGCCGCGCACCTGGTCGCCGGCCATGCGGCTCTCGGACACGATCGCCGCGGTCAGCTCCAGCACGGACTCGAAGTCGATGACCTGCTGCTCGCGGCGCAGCCGTTCGTAGGTGTCGTACAGCGCCGCCACCACCTCGGCCCCCAGCGCGCCGGGGCTGCGGCCGGCCTGGGCCGCGGCGGCCACGTAGCCGTCCGGCCGGGTCTGGGTCACCTTGGCCCACTCGATCTCGGACGCGACGTCGGCCAGGCCGCCGTCGCCGGGGCGCACCCGCAGCACCCGGGCGGCCTCGCCCAGCAGCGGCAGCTTGGACTCGACCAGCCGGGGCGCCCGGCCGCCGACGACCCGGGGCCAGAAGTAGGTCAGCTGGCGCAGCGCGGCGGCGTGGAACGTGGTCGCGCGCACCGCCTCGGTGCCCAGCCCCACCCCGCCGAGCAGCCGGAGCCGGGCCCGCAGTTCGCCCGCGGCCCGGACGGTGAACGTAAGCGCGAGGACCCGGGCTGGATCGGCCACCCCGGTCAGCGCGGCGTAGGCGATCCGGTGGGTGATGGCCCGGGTCTTCCCGGTACCCGCGCCGGCCAGGACGCACACCGGCCCCCGGGTGGCCAGGGCCACCTCGCGCTGCTCGGGGTCCAGGGCCGCCAGCACCGCGTCCGCGTCGGGCATGTTCAGCGCGCCGTGCGCGGGGGGGTGTGCACTGGGCGGGACGGTGTGGGCCCGGCCGGGCCGGAGGGCGCGGTCTCGCTGGTCTCGCTCGTCTCGCGGGGCAGGGTGCTGAGCCAGCCGGTCAGCAGGCGGTTCACCTCGGCCGGGCGCTCCTGCTGGACCCAGTGCCCGCAACCGTCCAGCAGGTGCCAGCTGGCCAAGCCGGGCACGGTGGCGGCGAAGTTGCTGATCGCGCGGGACTGCCACAGCGTGGGCCCGTCCAGCTCGCCCCCGATGAACAGCGACGGCTGGGTGAGCGGGGCCCGGTGCCAGGCGGCCAGGTCGGCCCAGTCCTGGTCTACGTTGCGGTACCGGTTCAGCGGGCCGGTCAGCCCGGTGCGCTCGAACTCGCCCGCGAAGAAGTCCAGATCGGCCTCGGACAGCCAGTCCGGCCGACCCGCGCCCTCGGGGAACTGGTCGGCCAGCCGGCCGCCACGGGGCACGAACATCCGGGACACGATCTCGTCCTTGGCCAGCACACCGCCGGACAGCAGGGTGTAGATGCCGGTGAGCCAGGCCCGGATGTCCGGCTCGATCTCGGCCTCGGCCCGGCCCGGGGCCTGGAAGTAGCTGATGTAGAACTCGCCGCCGTGGCCGTCGTCCAGGCCGGCCAGGGCGTCGGTCGGGCGCCGGGTGCCGCGCGGCGAGTACGGCACGCTCAGCAGGGCCACGGCGCTGAACACGTCGGGCCGCAGCAGGGCCGAGTTGGCCGCGATCGGGGAGCCCCAGTCGTGGCCGATCACGATGGCCTGCTGCTCCCCCAGCGCGTGCACCACGCCCACGTTGTCGGCCACGTGGTCGAGCATCCGGTAGGCCGCCACGTCGGCGGGCTTGGACGAGCGCCCGTACCCGCGCACGTCGATGGCGACGGCCCGGTAGCCCGCCTCGGCCAGGGCCGGCAGCTGGTGCCGCCACGAGTACCACGATTCGGGGAACCCGTGCACCAGCAGCACGAGCGGGCCGGTGCCCTGCTCGACGAGGTGAATCCGGCCCCCGGGTACGGAGACCAGCCGGTGCGTCAGATCAAGAGCCACACCGGTCATGGTAGGGCCGGCCGCGGCACGGGAAGGCATGGACGTGGTTTGGTGTTGCAACTGCTCGTACGGGGGTTCAACTCGGACGAAGGAGACAGCAGGTGTCGGCTCCGCTGACTATGTACACGACTCAGTGGTGCGCGTTCTGCAAGCGGCTCAAGGCCCAGCTCGCGCGCGATGGAATCGAGATGACCGAGGTCGACATCGAGCGCGACCCGGCGGCCGCTGATTACGTGATGAGCGTCAACGGGGGCAACCAGACCGTCCCCACCGTCGTTTTCCCCGACGGCAGCGTCATGGTGAATCCCTCCGCAATTCAGGTGAAAAAGCGTATGGCGGGCCTGCCCGCTAGCTGACGCAACTTCGCCCGGGCCGATGGGCCCGGGCGTATTGCGGCGATTAGGCCGTCAGGAACCGGTTTTGACCTGGTATTTTCCGGGCCGCCCGGGTACCGTCGGCCGCCCGGCCCCGCATCATCCCCGAGCCCGCTGCTGGGCTCCGGGGATTTATTTTTGTTCCGCTATATTGATTTCTGCCACACGGGGCTTCGCAGTTAATCACCCCAGATTGGCATGCGCGAAAGGCGCAGGCCAGTTGTTCGGGAAGGGGTCAGAAAGGCAGCCGCAGATGAGCGGGACCACGCCGGACGAAACGGTCGTCCGCCGATCCGGACGGGGCTGGATCGTCGGGGACGAGCAGGCGCCGGATCTGACCAGTGCCATGGTGCTGGCCGATCTGCTCGCCGCCGACCTGGCCGGGAAGCCCGGGGGGCCCGGGAAGCCGGGGGGGCTCGGGGGGCCCGGCGAATCCACCGCGGCGCGTAAGCCGTCGCCGCGGCACGCCCGGCCGCTGGGTGCGGCGGCCGAGCAGAGCGAAGCGGCCCGGCTCGCGGTGACCGTGCAGCAGCTGGAGCACGCGCTGACCGCCCGGGTCCGGGTCGAGCAGGCCATCGGGGTCCTGGCCGAACGGCACCGCCTGCGCACCCGGGACGCGTTCGATCTGCTGCGTACGGCGGCGCGGACCCGTGGCCGCCGGGTCATCGACATCGCCGAAGAGGTCGTCGACAGCACCTCGAACTCGCTGCTGCGGCTGCCCGAGGAACTCGAGCGCAAGCCGGAGCCCCGGGCGCACATCCGGGCCGCGCGCCGCTCCCGCCCGGTCAGCTGACCGGGTCCGGCCCGGCGGGCTGATTGGGCCCGGCTGGCCGGGCTTGGCTCGTCACTTCCGGCTCGACTGTCACTGGCAGGCGCTAGCGTCCCGGCAGGACACGCAGCCGCGGCCACACGCGGTTGGCCGGTGACGGGACGCCTTTGCGCCAAGATAGGGCAGGGCGCAGCAGCAGGAGGAGGGCCGACGTGACGGATCTTGAGGTGGTCGAGATCTGCGCGGGAGCGGGCGGCCAGGCGCTGGGCCTGGAGCGAGCCGGCTTCGAGCACGCGCTGGCCGTCGAGCTGGACGGTTCGGCCTGCGCCACGCTGCGAGCCAACCGGCCCGGCTGGAAGGTGGCCCAGGGCGACGTGGCCGACCCGGAGGTGTGGGAGCCGGAGGCGTACGCGGGGGTAGACCTGATCGCGGGGGGCGTGCCCTGTCCCCCGTTCACGGTGGCCGGGCGGCAGCTCGGCGCCACCGACGAGCGGGACCTGTTCGCCTGGGCGGTCGAGCTGTGCGGCCGTATCCGGCCCCGCGCGCTGCTGCTGGAGAACGTGCGCGGGCTCAGCCTGAACCGGTTCGGCGCCTACCGGCAGCACGTGCTGGACCGGCTGCGCGAGCTGGGCTACGTACCCGGCTGGCAGCTGCTGCACGCGTCCGACTTCGGCGTGCCCCAGCTCCGCCCCCGGTTCGTGCTGGTCGCGGTGCGGGCCGAAGACGCACCGTGGTTCCGGTGGCCCGCGCCGTCCGAGGTGGCGCCGCCGACCGTCGGCGAGACCCTGGGCGACCTGATGGGCGCCCGCGGCTGGCCCGGCGCCGACCGGTGGGCCCGGCGGGCCAGCGGCATCGCCCCGACCATCGTCGGCGGGTCGAAGAAGCACGGCGGGGCGGACCTCGGCCCGACCCGGGCCAAGCAGGCCTGGGCCGAGCTTGGTGTGGACGGGCTCGGGCTAGCCGACGAGGCACCGGGACCCGATCACGACCCGGCACTGCGGCCCAAGCTGACCTGCGCGATGGTGGCCCGGTTGCAGGGCTGGCAGGACGACTGGGGCTGGGAGTTCACCGGCCGTAAGACGGCCCGGTACCGGCAGGTGGGGAACGCCTTCCCGCCGCCGGTGGCCGAGGCGGTCGGGCGCGCCATCCGCCGCGCGCTGGCTCATGAAGGCGATCCGGTACCGCTGGCGGATGAGTCGGCCCACGTGCACGATCCCGTGTTCGCGGTACTCCGGGGCCAGCCGGGGTTCCTGACCGCCGCGCAGATCACGGCGGCGGTACAGGCGACCGGGCCGGGGCACGGCCGGCCCGGCCCCCGGCTCAGCGGGCCGGCCGTGCTGCGACGGCTGACGGATCTGGGCCGGGACTTCCACGTGGAGACCACGACCGGGCGGGACGGGCCGGCCTACCGGCTCGGGGAGTTCAAGGCCTTCCTGGGCCAGGTGGACCATGCCCGGCACGAGCAGTTCAGCCTGAGCCGGGCCACGATCAGCTAGAAGGCTGGCCCTGGGGCTAGCTGGCCTGGGGCTAGCTCGCCTTGCGGTGCTGGTCGAGGAGGGCGGCGCGCAGGGTGTCCGGGGAGACGCCCAGGCCGGCCAGGAGCTTGGGGACCACGCCGTCCGGCATGCTGATCAGGGCCAGCGTGACGTGCTCGACGCCGATGTAGTTGTCACCCAGCCGGACCGCCTCGCGGAGCGACAGTTCCAGGACCTTCTTGGCCCGCCGGGTGAACGGGATGTGGCCGCGCACCGGGCCGGACTGGGTGGCGGGGCCGGTCCGGCCGCGGGCCCGCCGCCGGCGGCCGAGCAGGCGGCGGCGCCGTGGGCAGTTCAGCGCGGCCCGGGTCAGCGCGCCCGGGCCGAACGTGGCCTCGATCCGGGTCCGCACCTCGTCCAGGTCGATCCCGATCGAGGCCAGCGCGTCCCGGTCCAGGCCGCCGAGCATCCGGGTGGCCGGGCCCTCGTCGGCCGCCCGGATCAGCCGGAGAAATTCGGCCTGGACCCTGTCCGGCGTCAGCCCGAGGTCGCGCAGCAGGGCGCTGGCCGGATCGTCGACCGTGACGGCGCCTAGCAGCAGGTGCTCGGGCCCGATGAACGGGTGGCCGAGCTTGCGGGCGTACTCCTGGGACTGGACCACGATCTGGCGGGCCGGTGCGGTGAAGCGCTCGAACATCATCGCCTCCCGATCCGGCGGCCGTACTTGCGGTGCACGGTCTGCTTGGTCACGCCCAGCCGGACGGCGATGTCCTGCCACGACCAGCCGAGCTCGCGGGCGTTTTCCACCTGGAGGACCTCCAGGCGTTCGGTGAGAGCCCGCAGGGCCGCCACCGCACGCAACCCGACTTCCGGGTCGTTGCTGGCGGCGCCCTCGGCTATTTCCAGGGTCGTTTCCATACCCGTCAGCATAAGCTGACGGAGGCATTCTCGTCAACAAATGCTGACGCGGTGGGAGTCAGGGAGTGGCGGACTGGGTGGGCACGGCGGCCTTGGTGGGGGCGGAGCCGGCCGGGAGGGTGACGCCGGCGTGGGCCCAGGGGCGGGTGAAGCCGACCACCTGACCGTCACCGGCGGCGGAAGTGGAGCTGCCGTAGGTGGAGATACGGATGGGGAAGCCCGTGGCGTAGGCCTCGATCATCTTGCCGCCGCCGATGACCAGGCCGACGTGGCCCGGGTTGGTGGTGGTGCCGTCGGAGCCGGCGAAGAACACCAGGTCACCCGGTTCGACCTGGCTGGCTGGGACGCTCGGGCCCCAGCTGAACTGATCCTCGGACGTGCGCGGGATGGTGACGCCCGCCGCGAGGTAGGCCATCATCATCAGGCCGGAGCAGTCGAAGGAATCCGGGCCGGTGCCACCCCACAGGTACGGCTTGCCGATCTGCTGCTGGGCGTAGGCGATAGCGGTGGCCACGGCCTGGTTGGGCACGGTCGTCGTGGTGCCGTTGCCGCCGATCACGGTCCCGGACAGCTGCACGCACGCGGCGGTGCTGGTGGCGGCGCTACCGACCGCCGCGGAGACCGAGTAGCCGCCGCTGGCGTACTGGTTGGCGAAGCTCTCGACCGCTTGGACGTAGGACTGCAGGTGGTTGTAGGCGAAGATGGCGCTCGAGGCGTCGGTCAGCACCCCGTGCCCGAGCAGGTCTTTGGCCGTCCCGGCGATGGCGTCGGCCGGGTCGTAGACGCTGGCCACGCCGTCACCGTCCTCGTCGGTAGCCACCCCGCTGACCTTCTCCGACGCCGGGTGGCTGGGGGCACCGCCCCAGGTGTTGCCGGCCGCGCCGCCAATGCCAATCTGCATCGGGCCCGCCGCGCCAAAACCGTTGTCCCCGTTGGACACCCCGGTCGCGGGGTCCCGGCCGTTGTCGCTCTCCACGGTGCCGATACCGGCCAGCAGGACCCAGGGCACCCCGTACTGCGCGCCCACCTTCTGGTACCAGGTCAGGTAGTTGGACGGGATGGAGTTCTTGGCGTTGTTGCTGACCTTGGACTGCAGCGCGTCCTTGGCTTTCTGCGTGTTGCTGGAGCAGCCGAGCCCGCCGGTGGCGGCCGAGAACAGCAGGCTGGACCCGCCGATCAGCATGGGGACGGTCAGCACCCCGATCAGGAGCAGGCAGACCGCCCCGATGACACCGATGACGAGGATCTGGCTCACGCCAGCGTCACGCCCGTTGCCGGTCAAAAGTTACCGGCCGAGGCAGGCTCGATGTCGTAGACCTGCCAGGAACTGCCCTGGCCCGTGACGGTCACCGCGTACTGGTTGCTGTTGGTGCTGGTGCCCTTGGTGCTGGTCAGCTTCTGAGTGCCGGTGACCACGAACGTGATGCTGCCGCTGCCGAAGGTCCGGATCGAGTCAATGGCGGCCGTGCCGGTGGAGATCTGCTTCTGGCTGGTCCGGAGCTGGGCCACGCCGAGCGTGGTGTAGCCGTTCTTCAGCGTCTGGCTGAGCTGGCTGGTGACCAGGCCGTTCATCGGGGCCAGGTAAGCGGCGGCGGTCTCGGTGTAGCTGAAGGTGTTGTAGTCCCGGGTGACCTCGGTGGCGACCGCGGCCGCCTGGGCCAGAGCCTGCTGGCTGAACGGCAGCCACTGGTAGATGTTGATGTTCCCGGACGCCGTGGGCACCGGAGCCGGGGCCGCGGACGGTGACCCGGCGGCCTGCGCCGGCGTGGACGGCGCGGCCGACGGCGACTTCGAGCCGGACGCGGACGGCTGCGTGCTGCCGTGCGGGGAGGCGAGCAGCCAGATGCCGAGTCCGGCTAGCACCACCACCACGACCGCGAATACTGCCTTCTGCTGGCCTGGCGACAGCTCCATCGCGCCTCGCTACTTCCTCCGCCGGACGGGCCGGAGCCAGAACGGCAGCGGCGTCTCCGGTGCGCCGGCCCCGCCACCGCCTTCCCGCTCGGCGGCGGCCGCAGGTGCGGACCGTGGCGCGTCGTCACCGGACCCGGCGGGGCCGCTGTTGCCCATCCAGCCACTGGAGGGTCGGATCGGGCCCGGCTGCCAGCGCGGCCGGGACGGCGCCGCGGACCACGACCCACCGCCGGAACCACCAGAGCCGCCGGAGCCGCCGGCCGGGCGCGGCCGGGAGCCGTTGCCACGGCCGTTACTGGTGCCACCGTTGCTGCTGCCACCGCCGCTGCTGCCCCGGCTCCGGGTGGCCGACGGGCGGCCACCGAAGGTGGACGGGGCGGGCGGCGGCGGCGGGGCAGGCCCGGCGGCCGGTGGCGGCGGGGCCGGGCGGCTGGGGCTGGCGCCGGACGAGCCGCTCCCGCTCGGCCACCACGACCCGCCGGAACGAGCCGTGGACGAGCGGCCTGCCGACCCCGATCCCGAGCCCGAGCCCGATCCCGCCGGGGCGGCGGCGGACCGGCCGGCGGACGCGGCTCGGCGGCCAGCGGAAGCAGCCCGGCCGAAGGGACCAGACCGGCCGGAAGCAGGAGCAGGAGCAGGCGCGGGCGCAGGTGCAGGTGGCCGCACCGTGCTGGCTGCGGCCGGGACGCGCAGGGTCGAGCCCGGGCGGGGCGGGGCCTCGCCGCTGCGGGCAGCCGCGCCACTGCGGGCGCTGCCACGCGACCAGCCCGACGAGGCGCCGGACGAGGCGGGCTCTCCGGTCCTCGGGGGCAGGTTGAGCGGGGGCGCGGTGCGCTGGCCCGGACTCGCGTCGGGGCCGGGCCAGCGGCGAGCACGCTCGGCCGCCGTGGGCCGCGCACCCTGAGCCGCCTGCTCGGCCGCGGCCGCATCGGCGGGCTGGCCATCGGCGTGCGCACGCAGCCGCTCCGCGGCCTCGTCCGTGGCGGCTCCGCCGGCGCCGGCGCCAGCGGCACCGGTGGCGGAGGCCGCCGCTTTACCGGCCATGGCCTTGCTGGCCGCGGAACCGGCGCCCACCGCACCGGCCGCGCCCACGATGCCAGCCGCCAGCGCGGCCGCCTCACCGGGGTTGTGCCGGGCCCAGCGGCCGACCCGGTAGGCGGCGACCCCGGGCACAGTCGCGGTCGCGGTGTCCCGGGTGGCCCGCCGGAACGTGGTGCCGGCCTGGCGCAGGCTGACGTCGGCCCGCTCCTGGGAGCCGATGGCGCCGTAGCCGACGGCGGAGAACAGGTGCTGGAACGGCTTGCGGTAGATGAACACCGCCACCGTGACCAGGGCGATCATCAAGATCTTGAGCGCCCACGGCAGTACCGCGTCGGTGGTCCCCATGATCAGCGAATAGCAGTACAGCAGCACGCTCAAGGCCAGCGCGACGGCCACCTGTTTCATCAGGACGCCGACCAGCATCTCGAACCAGCGGATCGCGATGATCCGGCCGAATCCCGGATGGGTGCCGATGATGAGGAAGAACGGCCCGGCGATGAGCAACAACAAGAAGCCGAGTTTCAAGATGATCAGCGTCAGCGAGATCAGCAGGATGAGCAGCCCCGCGACCAGCGCCGCGAACATCGCGGCGAAGCCGATCTCCAGCCGGGTCGTCCACTGGTTGCCCTGGAACAACGGGTACACGCCGGGATTGTTCTTCTGCAGGTCGTTGGCGATGCCGTTATAGGTGGCCTGCTTGGCCTGGATCAGGTTGGACGTCGGCTTCTCGTTGGTCGCGATGGCCTGCGACCACAGCAGCTGCCGGCCGTACTGGTTGACCACGGTCTGGGGGCCCTTGGCCGTGGTGGCGTACTGGGTGGTGCCCAGCTCGCCGTCCAGCCATGGCTTGCACACCAGCACCGACCACAACTCGTTGGCGTTCTGGTCGACCAGGCCGTTGCTGGAGGTGAAGCTGAAGTTGCCGGTGGCGATCTGCGGGTCCTTGCCCTGCACCGGCACGCAGTTCGCGCCACCGGGGTTCGGCAGCTTGGCGAACGCGACGTTGAGCACCTGGGTAACACCGTTGGACACCGTGGTGCCGACCCCAGTGAAGTCGGCGGGCCGGCCGATCAGCCAGATCGCGGCGGCGCAGGCCACCACCATCCACAGCGTGCCTTCGATGGCCCGGGTGGCGCGCTTGCGGACCAGGCCGTTCCAGGCCATCCAGATCGCGCCGAGGATGATGACCGGAGCCAGATACGGGAAGTAGATCGCGTTCCCCAGCGCGCTGATCAGCCGGTTCGCCGTGCTCTGAAGCCAGTTCAGTATCCCGTTGCCGGCCGCGGACTGGTACACCGTGATCGTGACCCGGTCGATCGACTTGGCCGCGTCGAAGACCATGCCGGCCACGTTGTTGCCGATCAGCGAAGTCATGTCGGAGCACTGCAAACCGTGCGCGGCCCAGAACTGGCCCGCCACCCCGTAGCTGTCGTAGAGCGTGTGCCCGGCGGCGGCACTGGCGGGCGGCTCGATCAGCGAGTCGATCCCGCCGACGGCTGGTTCCGGTTGCGGCAGGGAAGGCTGGCAGACGTTGTTCAGGTCACCGATCAGGCCGCTCGACCCGGACGAGCACAGCCCGAGCAGGCCGCCGATGTCGCCGATCCCCGGCACCGTGCAGACGCCGGTGGTGACGGCGGGAGCCTCAGCCGCGGTGAGAGCCGCGGCACCGCTCGTGGCGTCAGTAACGCTAGTGCTGGTGGTGGCGCTGGTTTTGCTGCTGGCACTGGTTTTGCTGCTGGCACTGTTGCTGGTGGCGCCGAGGACGCTGGCCGAGGCGAAGGAGCCCGCGGCGTAGACCGAGACGATGAGCATCAGGCCCAGCAGGGCCAGCAACCGGGCCGCCCAGGGCCGCCGGGACCGCGCCTTCCCGGGCGTGCCGGTCCGGAGCGCTGTTGGTCGGGGTGTCACTGGCTCGCCTCGCCCGCTGTCTGTGTGGCCGGAATACCCCCGTCGTGCTCCGCTTCCCCGTCCCCCGCTGCCCCATCCCCCGCCGCCCGGTGCTCAGGCCGGGCTCCCTCGTCGGGCCGGGATCGGGTCGGGTTGGTGTCCAGCCAGCGCTGCAGCTCGTCGGAGGCCAGGTCGACCCCGATCCGCCCGGCGCGGCCGTCCAGGTCCCGGAAGATCGCTTCCCCGTTGCCGAGCCCGCGCAACACCGCCCGGTGGTCGTCGGAGGCCTCCACGCCGAGCAGCGACATCACGCTGTCCACCTCGGTCCGCTCCGACGACCGGAACGCGAAAACGCTGGAGATACAGTTCGTGACCTGCTCGTTCAGTAGGTCTCTGGCGTTCTGCGAGACCAGGATGAGCGAGGTGTTCCGGGAGCGGCCCATCCGGGAGACCTCCGGCACCAGCTTGGCTCCCTCCGGGGTGGCGGTGATGGCCCACGCCTCGTCCAGGAAGATCGCCTTGGGATGCCGCCGGTCCATGCCGTTGAGCAGCCGCCGCGCGAACTGCGAGACCAGGTAGAGCAGGGCCACCGAGAGCCGCTGCTCGTAGGAGTAGTCGTCGCGGCTGATCGCGGTGTCCGGCAGGGTCAGGCCGCCCAGGGTGAACACCGTGGTCCAGCCCTCGGCGTCGACCTGCTGGTTACCGGACGGCGAGAAGCACAGCCGGGCCAGCCGCATCTCCGAGATCGAGTGCATGACCGCGCCGAGGTTCTTCGAGGCGGGATCGTCGGACTGCTCCAGATGCCGGACGACCTTGCCCAGGCTGGGTTGCGGCTCGCCCGCCACCGCGCCGACGGCCTGGATCATGGCGCTCTCGCGTTCCTCGCTCATCCGCGGCAGCAGCAGCCGCAGCGTCTCGGTGGCCATGGTCCGCTTGGTGGCCAGGTCGTCGCCGAACGAGAACGGGTCCAGCAGGCCCGGCGCGGCCGAGCCGAGGGACAGCACCCGCGCCCGGCGGCCGCGGGCCTGCAGCAGCCGGACCAGCGAGGTCGCGTCGCCCTTGGGGTCGATGACCGCGACCGTCGCCCCCCGCAGGGCCAGCTGGTAGATCATCAGCAGCGCCAGCGTGGTCTTGCCGCCGCCCGGCTCACCGGTGATCGCGATCGCGGTCGGCCGGTTGCGCGCCGCGGCCAGCAGCGGGTCGAAGTGCACGATGGCGCGGGCCCGGCCCAGCGTCTCGCCGATGTACGGGCCTATCCACCCCACACCCTCGGCCACCCGGTCCCCCAGGTCCACCGTCGCGGTCGGCATGCCACCCGCGATCGTGTACAGCGGCTGACGCTGCAAATAGGAGTTGAGCCGCACGTGGTCACCGGGCAGCGATTCGCACAGCAGCGAGAACTGATCGCCGGTGGAGTTGACGATGTCGATGCCGATGTCCCGGTAGTGCTCGACGACCGCCTCGACCCGCCGGAAGCACAGGTCCTTGGTGGGCGCGCTCACGATCAGCCGGTGCCACCCGTACACGAACGGCAGCCGCTCCTTGGTGATGCCGTGCTCGAGCATCCGGGCCGCGGCGATCTGCTCGGCCAGCGCGATCGGCGCCTCCACCCCGGCCTCGCGGATGTGCGCGTCCATGTCCCGGGCGTGGGCCAGGCGGCGGCCGACGTCCTTGCTGGCCTTGGCCGGGGGGATCAGCCGCATGCGCGAGCTGACCTCGACCGGGAACGGCAGCGAGTCCGCGAAGTGCAGCCACGGCTCCCCGTCCGGGAACGACATCACATCCGGGAACCGGGAGAAGGACAGGAACGCGGCGTAGGAGTCGCCCGCGGTGTGCTCGAGCTGGAGCAGCGTCCGGCCGTTGTGCACCTGGCCCTCGAACAGGCCCTCGATCTCGCCCGCACCCCAGGTCCGCCGGTTGCTGGCCGAGGCCGGGGGGTCCCCCAGCGAGCCCATCATCACGTGCCGCAGCAGCCAGGCCAGCTCGTCGGAGGTGGCGTGCCGCGCGGCCAGCGCGCTGGCTGACAGCGCCCGGCCGATCCGCTCGGACTGGTCGGTCCACTTGGCGATTTCGCCGCCGCTGACCGCCTCGTCTTCGATCCCCAGCTTCCGCTCGCTGCTCTGGTACAGCGAGATGAACTGGGAAAACACTCCACCGGAGATCTGTGCCCGCATGCCCCGCGGACCGAGCCGGACCCCGAGGTAGATCTCCTTGCTCCAGAAGTCCTTGGTCCAGACGTGCTGGTAGGACTCGTCCAGGTACTCCCGCCAGCCCGCGCCGCCGTCCGCGGTGGCGTCCAAGCCGGTGGCCCACTCGGCCGCGGGGAAGGAACGGTGGGCCACCCGCAGGTGCACCTCGGCGTCCGGCATCCGGATCGCGGCCAGCGCGACCGTGATGTTGGTGGCCAGCGCCTCGCGCTCTTCCGCCGTGGTGAACTCATACGACAGCGACGGCAGCCGGAAGTAGGCCCAGGCGTGCGCGTCGGTCAGCAGCACCCGGTCATCGAAGTACCGGATCGCCAGCCGGCTGTGGCTCTTGGCCCGAGAACTCACTGCAGAACCCTCCGCGGAACCGGGGCGGCGGCCAGGCCCGCCACCAGCACGCCGGCCAGCGCGGTGTAGGCGTGCCGGGCCTGCGGCCGCAACGATGACACGTTGGCGCTACCCGCCGAGAGCGTGTCATCCCAGGGAATCCGCACGATGGCCCGGCAGCGTCCGCGGGCCACGGCCTCGGCCTGCTCGACATCGCCCAAGCTGGCCCGGCTCACCCCGTTGATGACGGTCACCGCCCGGCCGGAGAGCTCGCCGTAGCCGTGGCCGCTGAGCCACTCCTGGGTCATACCCAGCGACCGCGGCGCGTCCGAACTGGCCGGGGCGACCAGCACCAGCTGGTCGGCCACTCCGAGGATGCGGGTCACTTCGGCTGCCCCCGGGTCGATGAGCGTGAGCTGGTAAAGCCGACTGGCCCGCTCAGCCAGCCGGGCGTAGTCGCGTTCGTCCGGCACCGGCGGTGCGGCCGGGTCGGCGTCACTCGCGATGACCTCGAGCCGGGCCTGGCGACCCTTAGCCGCCCGTCCGCTGTCGGTGGGCTCGGCCCCGGCCAGTAGTCCGGCTACCGCGAGCACCGGCGCACCCTGGGCGTGATGGGCCAGGCTGGCGTGCCCCGGGTTGAGGTCGATGGCTGCGACCGGCGCTTCGCGCAGCGCGGCCAGCACCTGCCCGGTCATCAGGGCCGTGATCGTCTGCCCCGCGCCGCTGGTGCAGCCGAGGAACACGATCCGGCGCGGGCTGCTGAGCGGCAGCCGGGCCCGGTCCCGGTCCAGGCTCTCTCGTTCCGGCTGCCCCGGACCCTGGCCGCCCGGCACCACGCGCACCCGGCGCTGCCAGCTGTCGATCCGGCCGGGGCCGCTGAGGGCCCGTTCGATGGACGGCACCCGCCGGTGCCCCGGCACGACTGGTGGGTCTGCTGGGGCCGGTGGGGCTGGTGAAGTGGGGGCAGTGGGTGGCGCGGCCTGGCGGGCGGCCTGGGCGTCGCCGGCCGCTTGGGCGTCACGGGCCGCTTGGGCGTCACGTTCGCGGGCGGCTGCAGCACGGGCGGCCTCGGTGTCACGGGCTTCCTGGGCCTCGCGGGCGGCTTCGGCGTCACGGGCGGCTTGAGCGTCACGGGCGGCTTGAGCCTCGCGGGCGGCTTCGGCGTCACGGGCGGCTTGAGCCTCGCGGGCGGCTTCGGCGTCACGGGCGGCTTGAGCCTCGCGGGCGGCTGCGGCCGCACGGACGGACTCGGCCTCACGGGCCGCATGGGCCTCACGAGCGGCCTGAGCGTCACGGGCCTCGCGGGTCGCCGCAGCACGGGCCGCCTCGGCGTCAAGAGCGACCTGAGCCCTGCGGGCTCTTTCAGCTGCACGAGCGGCCTGAGCCGCACGGGCTAGCTCAGCTTCGCGGGCCGCTTCGGCCTCGCGGGCGGCCTGGGCCGCTCGGGCGGACTCGGCCTCTGCTGCGCGGGCTGCCTCGGCCTCGCGGATCGCACGACCTTCGCGAGCGGCCTCAGCCTCCCGAGCCAGCTCAGCCTCCCGAGCCAGCTCAGCCTCCCGAGCCAGCTCAGCCTCCCGAGCCAGCTCAGCCTCGCGAGCCAGCTCAGCCTCGCGAGCCAGCTCAGCCTCGCGAGCGGCCTCGGCCTCGTGGGCCCGGTCGGCGTCGTGGGCTCGGTCGGCATCTTGGGGTCCGTGGGATTCGGCGGTCTGGTGGGGTGCCTGGGGCTCAAAGGGTGCCGCGGGCGCCAAGTCAGGAGAAGCGGGCTCGGCCGAAGACGCGGGCTCGGCCGGGGCGAGCAGCTCAGCCTCAGTCGGCATCTCGCGGGACACGGCCGGCGTCTCGCGGGACACGGCCGGCGTCCTCGCGGGACACGGCCGGCGTCGGCGGTGCGTCAGCCGCGACCGGGATGTTCTGCTCTGATCGCTCCGCGGCCGGGGTGGCGGGCTCGGAGGGCGCGGGCGAGTGGGGGGCTTCGGCGCGCGGCTGCTCGGCTGGCTCGGGCTGCGCCCGGTCAGGGTAGGCCGACACTCCGGGCTGCTCGTCCAGGTCGGAGGGTGCGGGCGGCTCCATCTGTGTGGCCAGCTCGGCCGGGTCGGAAAGCTCCTGGGCCGCCTCGGGTCCGGCGGACTGGTCGGGCGCGGGCAGGTCGGGCCGGGTAGTCGTTATCGCCGCGTCGGGCTCGGGGTCGGGCGCGGGCAGGTCGGGCCGGGTGGACGTGATCGCTGTGGGGGGCTCGGGTGTCCGGGCGGGCGCGGGCGGGGCCGGTGTTGCCGAC